>JAIXKJ010000011.1:43978-52079 GCA_026928255.1 Anaerolineales bacterium | reverse complement strand
AAGGGGTAAGTATGCTCTTGTAAAAATAATCGCTTAAATCGCCGCACTGCGTGCTCTCTGCGTGTTGTTTTGTTTATTAATTATTAAGGAGTGAACCATGAATGAATTACAAAGAACTATCACTGAAGGCAGTTCACAGTATTACGAACAAAAACTTAAGGAGTATATATCAGAGAAGTTCAATAAGTACTCTGATGTTATTCAGTATGTTATCTATAAATTACATTTATTTAAGAGATGTAATCCTTCTATCTTACTTGGAGCCATAAGACACAGATTTAATACATTAGATGAAATGAAAGAATGTATTTCTGTATGTGTTAAAGAAGATTTAATTACATGGAACCAAGAGAATGAATTATTTATAACTAAACTTACTGATGCGCATAAGAGCTATGGATATAGATATCCTGATGTGATTAAGCATAGAAAGATTAAAGACTATTACTTAAATACTCTTTATCAAATACCATTCAAGTTAAATCCATTTACTCAGCAATTGAGAGAAACAAAGATTAAATATCCTAAATTCAATATGCGAGTCAAAGAAGGATATTCATTGATTAAAAGTAATACTGTTTATATTGATTGGTTCTATGACTACAGAGGAAGAGCTTATGCCAATCAATACTATATGAATCCTTGTGGCACGGCATTCAATAAAAGTATGTTTCTCATACCTAATAAAACGGAGAAGAAATGAATACATTCAAATTTGTTATTTACTTAGGAGCCATGGCATTTGCTATATCAACTGGAAATGTTGACTTGGCATTTGCTATTGGAATTACTGGATTAATTGTTAACTGTGTATTAAAGAAATGATTACTAAATTAAATATCTTATTACTTCAATGCAATTATGGAGATTATTAAATGAAATATTTATTACTGGGAATATTACTTGGTTCATTGAGTGTAATAGCTATGGATTCTTACTCAATGGATTACATAGAAATAGAGAAATTAAGAATAATGGAAGAGATAGAAACTGAACTCTTCATTATGAATAACAGAGCACAAGATAATTACTATGTACCATCACGTACAGTTGATTGGAAGAAAGTGGAAAAGAATATATGTAAAGAAATAGCAGATAAAAAGAAACAAGGAATACTTGTATACACACCTCATTATTGTGAAATGTAATTAACAAAGAAGGAGAGAGTAATGAATCTATATGTAGGTAGTAAATATGTTGTAGATGCTTTCGTTGAGAGTGACATCCTTAAGGAAGGAGATATTGTTACTTGTATAGCAATAGATCCTGTATTCAATATCTATGGGGAATTCATGGATCAACATGGATTTACTCATAGACTCTTTCTATATGATTTACTAGAAGAGGTAGTGGAATAAATTAATCAACTAATAAAGGGGTAACCATGGATAAATTAACTGAGAAGGAATGGAGATTTGTTGATATAGCTAATCATGCTGGTATCAAAGGTACATTCAAGAAACGAATAGCATGGGTAGAGAAGCACTTGGATAAATTAGAAAGTAAATGTGATGACCAATTGTTTCAAGCTTCTGTACATGCTCTTAGAACCAATCAAGAAGATTTCCCTGTTAGATGTGACGCATCAGCATCAGGGTTCCAATGCTTATCTTTATTAACTCATGATATCAATGGATTAAGACTAAATGGATTATTCAATAATGGGTATCAAGATATCTATATGAATCTGTTTAACTGTACTGATTTAGATAAGAAGAATTATTCAAGAAATGAAATCAAGAAAGCATTGATGGCTAGTTCCTATGGATCAGTAAATGAACCAATGAAGATATTCAAAACTGAAGAAGCCTTACAGAAGTACTATTCAGTATTGGAAGAACAGATTCCTGGTATTTATAAGTTCATGACTTACTCAATTAATGGTTTATGGAATCCTAATGCTTATAACTATACGTACAGATTACCAGATGGATTTATAGTTAAAGCTGAAGTAATTAATACATGCAAAGAATCAATGAGTATTAATGGTAAAGATTATGAAGTAGTACACAAAGTAAATAAACCAAGTAAGAAAGGAAGAATATTACCTAGCATGATTACGCACTCTAAACAAAATTGGGGTGAATACCAGTAATGGTATTAAGAAAACAGGGTTAATTGCTGGAAAGCCCTAAAGCCTCTATATAGTTGTTGGTGAACTTTAAAAGTTCAAGTACAATCAACAATGATGAACAAGTAGAGGATATTACAATGGGTAATCAGCAGGTAAGTCAAAAGAACCAATTCCCAATCCCAGGTATGCCTGGGTATTGGATTGACGTATCAGGAAATATATTCTCAAATAAACGAGGTAAGTTAAAGCAACTTACTCCTCATACACATAAGGGCAGAGGACATAAACTTTATCTCCGGGTAAAGATTAATGGAAAATTACAGTTAGTACATAGAGTATGTGCTTCTGCTTATTTCCAAATCCCTATTGAGAATATAGATACAGTCAATCACATAGACGCAGATACATTAAATAATGTATATGGGAATTTGGAACTTGCAAGCCATCATGAGCAAGTAGCTCATGCTGTACAAAACGGCTTATACTGCTCAGGAAATGCGTGGTATAAAGCTCGTGGCTTGTCCAGGAATGGTTGAAAACTTCAACGACTAGAGCGAGAAGCCGGAACGGTTAATAATGCTCATAGAGATTAAGTAATCTCGAAACGCCCTGCTCCTTTATAGCCAAAGGATGAAGATATAGTCTCGTCTTATACGAAAGTATAAGTTCTATTATGTCAATACAATGAGTATACTTCTTAGTATTTTAAAGGAGCAACTTATGAAAGATATTTCAGGTAATAAATACGGATCTTTAATTGCAATTAAATTCAGTTATTCTGATAAAAATAATCAAGCATTTTGGCAATATAAATGTAATTGTGGAAAAACACATATAGCTCGTGCTAACACTATTACGTATGCCGCAAAAAATGCGTTAAATAAAAATGATTATGAAATTCCTTCTTGTGGTTGTGTTGAATTAGCTAGAAAAACCAAACATGGTTTTAGAAAAGCTAAAGATACTCATCCTATTTATAAGAGTTATAGGGGAATGTTTAACAGATGTTATAACCCAAATGTTAGAAACTATAAAACATGTGGTGCTATCGGAATAACTATATGCGACGAATGGTTGAATAATCCAGAAGCTTTTATTGAATGGTCTTTAGCTAATGGCTGGAGAGAAGGATTAACTATAGACAAAGATATTTTATGTAATAAATTAAAAATATCCCCCAAAATATATAGTCCTTCGACCTGTTTATGGATTAGTAAAAAAGAAAACTCTAAACACATTACAAATAAATGTATTAGAGAAAATTATTCTACGCATTCTAAATTGAAATGGGATTATCCTGAAATATTTGAAATGTATAGACAATACGTATTAGGAATAAAACCTGTTGTATTAAAGGAAAAATATCAAATTAGTACAACACATTTTTATAGACTAATGCGTGAAATAGAAAAGAAAATTAACGACTTTCTTTAAGAAATCGGTAGATGGAATGATGGCTAGAGAGTTAACGTATAGATGTAATTACGATGAGGAAAGAGTTAAGTATGTAACTAGACTTATATTTAAGGAGTTTAGTAATGATGAAGTATATGACTCAGAAGATAATGCAGCAGTAGCGCAAATGTGGAATGACTATCTGGATTGTGGTTTCTTATCTGTAAAGATATTGAACCACATCAATGGAAGTAATATTAATTTAATAGATAGAGATGTTATCTATAAATTGATTAAACAATTACCAGAGAAATCATTTTATGTAGTACCTCTACATGATGAATTTGCTTGTAGAGCAGAGAATGTGAATGCAATGAGAGAGCAATACAATCACATTCTACGGTGTGTATGGAATAGTAATCTCTTGGTTCATATCATTAATCAATTCCATACAGTAAAACTTACTATGGATCCTATTGATGATAATCATAGAGCCATAGGAGATAAGATATTTAATTCAACTTATACAATTCATTAATCAATAAGGAGAGAAATAACATGAAACAAATACTCGCAATTACATTAGTAATATTCATTACAGGTTGTTCCACTATCAATAAACCTATGAGTGATAGTCAGTATGATTCACATAGAGACCAAATCGATGAGTGGAAAGCTCAAGAATCTTTGGATGCTATAGAAAGACATCATGGTTTTGGATCCACAATGCCTATGTAAGTAGGACTAAACAGAGCGTAAAACATATAAGGGTACTTAGGTACCCTTTTTCTATTTTAAATCGCAATCTAGTGCTTTCTGGAGGTATTTATAATGAGACACTCATCACGTATCACAATTGAATTACTACAAACATTAATTGATTCACCGAGGTTAGAAGTATTACTACATGTAACAGAGAAGGACTGTATTCATCAAGCTATCAAACAAATACAGTACTTAGAACAAAGTTTGGATGCTACTGTGTCATTCCAGCAGAAACTGATGGCTGACACTCTTGCACAACATCGATTGTAAGGCACTTATATCACGATTCCAGGCGTTATCTTCTATTCAGGAAGGTAACACTTAGGGTCGCTTATTTTTTTAGTACTGAATAGATTCTAGTAAACCGTCTCTGTGTTAATTAGATAATAATTCCGAGTTCGCGTTTGTATTGTTGTGCTGCTGGGCTAGTAGGATGATATTCAATCTTAGCAGCTATGCTTGCTAAGATTGCATCTGAACATGTAACGTATGAACCTATAAATTTTTCCTTACCATCGACTGTGATCCGAACTTGATATTTTCTCGTTCCTTTGCGCCAATACACGTTAGGATAACCGGATGTATTATCCGTTCGAATTTTATTATTGTGATTGTTAATTTGATTGCTTACTGTTCGTAAATTATCAATTCGATTATTCATCTTGTTCCCATCTATATGGTCAATGAATTCTGATGGAAAATCCCCATAATGAAATAACCAGATTAGACGATGTACTCTATACGACTTTCTATTAATCTTGAGTGCTCCGTAGCCATGTTGAGTTGGTTTATTTCCACAAGGTTGGTTGTACTCTCTTCCATATATATCTCTTTTTCGAATCAATATGCCTTTTACATCATCGTAATCAAACATATTTTTTAGTTGCTCTTGCGTAATATCACTAAGCATAGAATCATAAAGTTTATTCTTCATTTACTAATCTTCTTAAGTTTAAGTATTGTCATGATTTAAATATAGAATAAATTCTATCAAATCTCTTCTTTCGGTCTTCGATTCCATTCAAGCCCCCATTGATGCGTCTTGTCAAAGTATAAATGTCATTATTGTCGCACCACATGTTCAGATTGTTTGTCCGCCAGTACCAGCAGGCAGACAATATTGCATACTTTGGTTCAAGTAACTTATCTGGATTGGTAAGTAATCTCTCATCATTGAATAAATATAGAGAACATTTCATATAATTAGTCTTACCAGTTACTTGTATAGCACCTCTACCTCTGTACTTCCATCCATCTCCTGAAGCTTCATCACCATTACCAAGACGATTAGCATATACCCTGTTAGCTATCTTCTCTGGTTTGCGTGCATAGGCTAATGCCTGCTCAGGAGTGAAATACTTTTTAAATACGCTCAATAAACCACTTTGTGAGTAATTCAAGTTTTCCTTCAGTACTTTGAAGTCATTACTCTCATGAGTTACTTGAGCCAAGAAATGAGATATACGAAGAGGAGTATTAATGTCGTATTCTTCCAAGAGAGATAGAGCCTCATGGAATTCCCAATCCAAATCAGGAAACAATTTATAAATAACATTAGGAGTAAGTTTCATAATTATTAAGTAGTCTATTTAGAGTAAGCATTAAAGAATACAACAGAAGTATTAAACAAAATATAAAGGAGATAGTAATGAAAATAGAAAAAGTAAGATTGACGGCAGAATTGGTGCGGGAGTTGTTCGATTATGATGAGGTTGATGGATGGTTGATGAGAAAGTTTAAAAATGGAAAGACAAGACCTTGTGGACATACACCGACTTGTAACGGGTATGGATATGTCAGAATTGCCAGAAAGAGTTATCTCACTCACCGTATTGTTTGGCTCTGGCATCATGGCACATGGCCACAGAATAACATCGACCATATCGATAGAGACAGGATGAATAACCGAATCGAGAATCTTCGGGTTGTGAACAGGTCAGAGAACCAGCACAATCGCGGACTGAGTAAGAATAATACTTCTGGCTTTCCGAGTGTTTATTGGTATAAGCCACGTGAAAAATATCGAGTCCAGATCAAGGTCGATAACAAAAAGACTCATATCGGCTATTTTGAAACCTTCGAAGAAGCTTATCTGGCATATCAACTCGCTAAGATAAAGATGCATCCAACTAGTCCATTAGCTCAGGAATATTATCGTGAGCTTACATTAGCAGGCTAAAAATAATATATAACTCATTCGTTGAAGAAAATAGACATATTCCTTAATCGGAGTATGTCTATTTTTTTATCTTTATATTCTCTCTATGTCTGTTTTGTGGGTGTTTGTTTGGGGGGAGAGTATCTGTAAATATATCTTCCTGCCGCGGATGCCGACCGAGGAGCGCAGCGACGACCGAGAGCACCGGGGAAGGCAGGAAGATATATTTACAGAAATGGAGGAGAAAAGAGAGGAGGAAAAACAGCGTAGATTTTATGTTTTTAAAAAGCCTACTACTTTTTTTAGAGCTAGATTGAGTATCCATGCGGGTTTCGGCCGATTATTTTTTGTAGCATAGCCCAAAAAACAATTTGCAGATTTGCGGTAAATCACAAAAAACAAGAAGGGATATATTTGTTGATACAACAAAAAGAAAATGGGTTATAATCAAATCTCGCAAATCCGATTAATAACCCATTGAGGAACAACTTTGAAAGAAAATTCTATCATAAAAGTAACTGAAACAACAGGATCAGTTACTCAAGATATTGCTTTGGTGACTACTGGTCTTGTTGAGAAAACTACTAAAACAGAAACCACGGTAAAAGAGAAGATATATACAAAACCTAATGCTGAAGTGTATGGCTTAGCGTGTAGAAGGTCTTACGGAGTAATTCCTCCTCGAAAGAGAGTACCCATGCTCACAGTCAAACGACCTGTTTGGGATGGCTCAAAGAACGTATACAAGGAAATAACTAATATGGATTATGTAACGACATTACAAAAGTATTTCAATAAAAGCTCTGTTATATGGCTCATATTGGAATGCCAAAGATTACTCAATTACGATATTGGCTCAAAAGAACAGCCTGACATCAATGTAGTAGTTATACGTAGCGATATAAAACACGCTATAGATACAGCAGAAATCTCAAGAGCTTATAAGATACTTAAAGCAGAGGGAGTAATCACAAGAGTGAAGCCTCATCACTATATGATTAACCCGTCATTCATATTGCCTTATGAAGCAGAGGATTATCACAAGGCTGCAGATGCATGGTTTAAACATACAGGAGAGCAGTTAGTAAAGTAATTAAATTTAAATAAAGGAGAGAACATAAAAATGACACACTTAAATCGTATCACAACAATACTCAAAGCGTTTCCTTATCGTAGATTTACCGTTTCCCAGATCGGTAAAATGCTCGGGATCGTATATAAAGATATTTATTCCGGAAAACTTTAGAACAACGGTGCGCAATCATATATCTCACTATGCGTAACCAATTAGTTCAGGGCAAACCAACTCATGTATTTCAGGATGATGTCGGATATCGCAAATATTGGTTCGATCCAGATAATATACATATCCCGAGTAAAGAAGAGAAAGTAGCGGCTGTAATCGAAGACGAAATGAAGGAACAGGAACATACAGAAGAAGAAGAAGAAATATCAGACACCAGAGAACCAATCGAATATGTTTTACCTGAAGACTTAGCCATCGCAGAATTACTTCAGGAACCTGTTCAGGAAGAAAAGAAATCAATCTGGAAGAAAGTATTCGGATAATAGACTGAAAGGAGGAAAATGAAAGAGGGTTTATATAAAATAACTGTACTGGCACAAGATTCCAGCAGTATTGAACGAAGACTTATTCCGTGTCCTGCGTTGGACAGGTTCTTGCCATAATGAATATTTCTGCTGAAGAA
>JAIXKJ010000011.1:40509-43968 GCA_026928255.1 Anaerolineales bacterium | reverse complement strand
TTCCGTGTCCTGCGTTGGACAGGTTCTTGCCATAATGAATATTTCTGCTGAAGAAATTGCGCCTAATATTTATATACTGCGCGGCCATGCTGACGGCGATGGCTATGGAGATGACTTTGGCTCGGCGTGCATTGCCATCATAGACGGCCAAGTGGCAACAATAAAGGCGCTGGTCGCAGATGCTGGCGAGACGACGCGGGAAAATTACATTGCCATAACCGCATGGTTGAAAGGGATTGGAGTACGTGATGTTGCATGGGAGCGGTATAAAAATGGAAAAGTGGTGTCAATTCAATATCATATAAAATGAGTACTCTCTTAAAAAAGTTTTTTTGACTATATGGAGAAACATTATGAAAACACAATTACAGTTTGAAACTGTATTAGTAGATACAGATAAAAAGTTAAAGTAGTTATAGATGAGTTTGTCCAATATGATCCAATGATAGATACAGAAACTGGATATACAAACTACAGAGTATTCATTAATGATGAAGAAATTACTGATGATTTAACATTAGATGAAGAGATACAAATCTCCTCTGAAGCATATGAGTATTGTGTGGATCAAATTGGTGTTGTGGATGATGAAGAAATGGAAGTAAAAGAGTTAAATTTTAATAAAGATTATTAAATGAAAACAGATTTAACACAGGAACGAGTGCGAGAGCTTTTTGATTATGATGAAGAGAGCGGGATTTTAGATAGGAAATTTAAATCCGGCAAGCGGAAACCAGTAGGAAATAAGCCTAGTCGTAATGGATACGGTCAGGTCAAGATTGATAAAAAAACGTATCTAACTCATCGAATAATCTGGCTCTGGATGTATGGCTCTTTGCCTGAATTCATCGACCACATCAACCAAGATAAAATGGATAACCGGATTGAGAATCTCCGAGAAGTCAGCAAATCAGAGAACCAACACAACCACGGATTACGTAGAGATAATTCTTCTGGATTTCCGGGCGTTTCTTGGCATAAAAGAAGCAAAAAATATATAGCTCAAATCTTCTTGGTATATCAACTCGCTAAGATTAAATTCCATCCGACCAACCCAACCATACAACAATTATCTCCAGAAGGAATATTACAAAGTAAAATAATTAATAACGAGAAGGGGTTAAACTTTGAATAATATAGAAGATAAACTGATACATGCACTAGTAGCTATAGCTATGGTTCTTATTTATTCATTAATTCCTGAACCAATAGGAATAGTACTGGCTGTTATGGTTCATTGGTATTGTTGGGAATTGGCTCAAAGAGTAGCCAAGGATCCAGAGAAGAGAGGAGTTAAATTTTGGTGGAATATTAATCTATGGAGTAGGACTGCTCAGGATGAAGCTATCTGGCCTATGGCAGGTGCTTGTATTACAGGGGTTCTGCTATTACTCATATAGCCTACAAACGTGGCAGGCAGCGATTTAAGGCATTAAATGCTTAAGGAGTACTATGAGTACTCCTTTTTTATTTGAGCGCCTAAAAACACGCTTCCTCCACCTTACAGAGGCATCTATGAGTAGTTTGTTTGTTGGTTGTTGTGGTTCATTAAAGATCAACGCCCTAAAAGATTTGATTAAAAAAGCTAAATTACTACTCAAGGAGAACTAAATGAATAATTACAAGCTTTGTTCGTATGAAGATATTTAAAACTACTTTATCTGATGGCGAGAGTGTGACTGTATATAACACTGGAGCCATCACACATATTGATATGCCTAATCAGGAACCGATCGATACTTGTATTCCATATATAAAAGTATTCGATATTTATTTAAACGATATTACTGACTCAATATCAGATGAGGATTACTCTCGTATTGAGAAAGAAGCTATTAATAAGTAACAAGGAACATCATGATAGTGAAGAGAAATTATAATAAAAGAAAGAGCAGGAGTTACTAAATGAGTAAAGAATTAATTCAAGAATTACGAGATACGTTCGAATACCACGCTGATGGATATTTAATCAGAAAGAAGAATGGGAAACCATGTGGACAACGCGCTAATGACCCTAATGGATATGCACGAGTAAGTGTGGGTAGACATATAAATAAAAGGCAGTTGTACGTTCACCGAATTATTTATGCGATTGTTCATGGTGAAATGCCGGAAGGACAGATTGATCATATTGATCAAAATCGCATAAACAACCGGATAGAAAACTTACGGGAAGTATCCAGTTCAGAGAATCTTCACAATTCTAAAAAGCGCAAAGACAATTCGTCCGGATTCCCGGGAGTGTACTGGGATGCCCATGCCCGAAAATGGAAGTCTCAGATTATGGTTAATAATCGAAATATCCATCTAGGACTATACAAAGAATTCGCCGATGCGGTGCTAGCAAAGAAGAAGGCGAAGATAAAATATCATCCCAGTAGTCCGGAGGCAATCAAATACGCCAGTGAATACTCAAACATACAGAGCTTATTACAGAATGAGGGGGATTATTCATGGTTGTAAATAAACAATCTTTAGTAGCTTTAGCTCCCATAAAAAATATGGAAACTTCTAAAAGAACCCACGAGGAATCTAATACAACGTGGGGGTTATCGAACAATGGATACGATATTAGATTGAAGCAATCAATACTCATACAACCTAAGCAGTTTGTTCTTGGCTCCAGTATTGAAGAGTTTCAAATGCCAGCTAATCTGCTTGGAGTGGTTCATGACAAGAGTTCAAATATACGGCAAGGGATATCAGTATTTAACTCTGTAATTGATAGTGGATGGGGTGGATTCCTGACTATTGAGATATATAACCATAGTAATGTAGCTATTCAATTAATGGCAGGTATGGGAATAGCTCATATACTATTCCATGAAGTAGTTCACCCTACTATTTATGAAGGTGCTTATCAAAATCAACCTGATAGACCAGTAGCAGGAAAGGATGATATGTAACGATCAATGCTTAGGTAAATCATACATAACTAGATGTGTATTGCTGGCTCAATTGGAAAGGAATTGGCGGAATACAATTTAGAGATTTACCTAAGCACCCCCTATTTATTAAAGGAGAATTATGAAAAGAATAACTCTTAAGAAACTTTCCAGTAGTACACCCATGGAAGTATTCCTTTATGTTAAACAGCATCTGTTAACTCAAAATCAAACTAGTAAGCGGGAAGTTAATATGTGTGCATACAGATCTCCTGATAAATTGATGTGTGCTGCTGGTTGTTTGATGACTACTAGAGAATACAGAAAGTCATTTGAAGGAAAGTATTGGCTCACATTAGTAGAGGAAGGATTAGTGCCTTCCGCACACAAGGATTTAATAAAGACATTACAAATTATTCATGATATGCGTGAACCGTCAGAATGGAAAACACGCTTAGATAGAATAGAAGAGCACATTAAAGAAGGGCTATATGATGAATAAAGGAGAAGCTCATGTTGTATTTCTTTGACGAGGAAACTTGTAAAGAAACTTATAAAGAGATGGAACACATTC
>JAIXKJ010000011.1:12639-40499 GCA_026928255.1 Anaerolineales bacterium | reverse complement strand
TATTTCTTTGACGAGGAAACTTGTAAAGAAACTTATAAAGAGATGGAACACATTCTCATGAATAAGTCTTTAGAAGAAGTATGGAAAGTAGCCTGTACTTATGCAGAGCATTATGTACATACACAACAACAGAATGCCTTTGCAGAGTCTGTTAACAAGATTGATGTACAAACAATACTTCGCATGGCTCAAGAGGTTGTTAAAACGCATCAGAATGAGCAGGAGAGGGGGTAATGACTCTCTCTGTACGATTAACTACTGATAATGATTTACCTGCCTTAATAAGCCGCTATAACCAGTTTGTGCATGGCTCTAAAGCTAAGTCTTGGTTCAAATATATTGATGAAGAAAAGGTACTGGAATTACTTTGTAATTCGTCATTCATTATTAATGAAACTTACTTAGTAGTAATGTCTGAGATACAGCCTTGGTATTTCAAGGAACATAAAGTATTAGAAGAACAACTCATTGTTAAGCTTTATAACAATGGTGGTAAATTTACTGATGTGTTGGAGTTCTTAAAGATAGAAGCTAAAGCCAGAGGATGTGTAGCAGTGTTTGCTGGATCCATGTTAGCTATTCAGTTCCAGTCTTTAGGTAGATTATATAAGAGCCAAGGATATAAAGAAGAGGGTGGACAATACATCTTAGAACTGATTTAAACGCGGTTTAAGCGGGTTTATCAAATGAGGGTATATAGATATATACCCTTTTTATTTTGTGGCTCTATTTGAGCGTATACAGAGGCAATATGGGTATAAATAAATGGAGTAAAGAAGAGCTTGATTTAATCAAAGCCAAGTATCTTGAAGGTACAACTATAGGAGAGCTTACTCAATACGTAGATAGAACCAAGAATGCTATTGGTAAGCAGTTAACCAGATTGGGCGTAAGGACTAAAAATAGAGCATGGACAACTAAGGAAATTCATACTCTCCATTCATTGTTCAACATGGATGTTCCTTATGCAGCCATTGCCATTACTCTCAAGAGGACTCGTAAATCTATTCAAGCTCAATTGAGGGATTTAGGGCTTACAAGGAATAAACCATGGCCTCCAGAAGATATAGAGCAGCTTAAGCAAATGAGAGCAGAAGGTATTCGCTATAGCGATATAGCAGAAAGATTAGGCAGAACTTATTTATCAACAGTAGATGCAGCTAAACGCTTCCTTAAAAATGATAGACATTAATGTTATAGGTACTCAGTTTTGGTTATGGACTGTACTTGATATAGTCATTAAGTTTGAACGTGAATATTTTGAAGTTAAATGTACATGTGGAACCAAGAGAGTAGTTAGAGCTAGTTCTGTAATTAAAGGTAGAAGTAGATCCTGTGGCTCAAAAGAGTGCATAGCTGAAGAACAAAAGATACAGGATAAGTTATTTACATTACCTGACGTGGATCCTATCAATATAGGGGATGTATTTAAGAAATTAACAGTGGTAGGTTTTGCTGAAGATACTGCACAGAATAATAAGCAATATGTTGTTCAGTGTACTTGTGGCAATAAGCTCACTGTGTCAGCGTATGCCCTCAAAACAGGCCATAAAGGCTCATGTGGTATATCTCACTATGCTCTCAAGATTGGGCAGCGATTTGGTGCTCTTATGGTCACTGCAATCGACCCTGATGACCCAACAAATATCACTACGACTTGTGAATGCGGTGAGGTAGAACAATACAAGCGTAGAAAGTTATTGAAAGGGACTATTAAGTTATGTCTCAAAGAGAGAGTACATAAACGTAAGCATCCTATCAATATTGGAGATACGTTTGGTAAGTTAACAGTAATAGAAGAAGTATTCGGATATGGTAAAGGTCACCATAGATACTATAAGTGTTCGTGTGCTTGTGGTAGTGAATGTGTAAAGAGATTCGATGGCTTAGTTAATCTTACTGCTACTCATTGTGGTTGCTCTAAGTTAGTAAATAATCCTGAATACAGGAAAAAAGTAACTACTAAAAGAAGAATCAATAATGAAGCACGTGACTTGGCTCTTTTTATTAAAGAACAAGAAATAAAAAAGAAAAACGCTCCTACTATCAAACAGCATATCAGTAAACCAATTAATTCAATATTTGAGTTCTTGGTTCATACCAGTAAATAACAATTATGAAAAAAATTACTATAAATAATTTAGCCGAAAGTACTACTAAAGAAGTATTTGAATATATTAGGCATTACTTGCTGACCCAAATGCAGCAAAGTAAGAACGATAAAGGAATTTGCTTTTATCGAAATGAACAAGGTTTGAAATGTGCTTCAGGTTGTTTAATACCAGATGATATGTATTACCCTGATATGGAATATAAAAAATGGCATTCACTAGTAACACGAAAATTTGTACCTGAAGATCATATGGAGTTAATTCAGGAAATGCAACTTATCCATGATGATGTTCCAGTCAATAGCTGGAAACACCATTTAGACTTGCTTAGAAAAGATATAGAAGAGGGGCGTTTTAATGAATCTATGTAAATTAGACAATCAAGTAATTATGACAGACGTGATGATTAACCAGATACATCCGCCTGTGTTTGAATTTACAAATGAACTAACAAAAGAAGCTCAACAAGAAATAGTTATTAAGTATAACTTTGGTAATGATGTTTATAACTTACTTGGTGGTAGCGGTGATTTATCGGTTATACCTAATGCCTTTAAGACTCTGCTTCAGTTAGTTAAGTTATATAAAAAATACAATGCAGAGCTATATAACATAAGGAAATCCACATAATGACTGTAGACGTTAAATTACTTCAGCATTCTTATAATCAAGATGGTATTTCTATGTATTCCTTTGAAGTAGAGATTCCTAGAATCATTCTTGCTGAATGGAATACTCATGGAATGCTGAATACCAATGCTCAAAGTAGTAGAGCAGTGCCTACAAAGAAGTTAATAGAAGAGGTACGTAGGAACCCTTATATACCCTCTTATTGGGGCAAAAATCAAAAGGGTATGCAAGCCTATGAGGAATGCCATTCAAGCGTAAATAGTATGCCTAGAGAAGCTTTCTGGGATATCTGTATACATAATGCTTGCAATAATGCCCAAGCACTCGAGGAAGCTGGATATCACAAACAGATTGTGAATAGAGTTATTGAGCCATATTCGCATACTAAATTAGTTATATCTGGTACTGAATGGAACAACTTCTTTAATTTAAGAATACATAAAGATGCTGAGCCAAATATAAGAGAAATGGCTATAAAGATATATGAATTAATACGTGGCTCTGTAGGGATGCGTTTATATAACGGAGAATGGCATTTACCTTATATATCCAGATATCGTCAGCATGGGCAGATGAAATACCTGTTCGATCAGCAAGAAGTGTCTCTTGAAGAGGCAATACGGATATCTCTAGCTTGTGTGGCTCAAGTATCTTATAGATCTATCAATACTCATCCTGATGCTATTGACAGGATATATAACAGCCTCTTTCCCAGTAATGGTGATCCTATTCATGGCAGTCCTGCACAGCATTTAGCTACGCCATTTAAAGAGGCACAGTGTAAAGGAGATTGGCAGGAAGGTGAGACCCATAGAGATAGAGATGGGTATAACTGGAGTGCTCAATTAAGAGGATGGTGTCAGTATCGTAAATTAATACCTAATGAGAATGTAACTACATTTACTCATGAAACTTTCCTGGAAAGATTGTCTACTTTCTAACACCCGTTCTTTGTTTGTTGGTTCTTTGTTTTTTAGGAGACTAACAAATAGTTTTAATGTGAGGAAATTAAATTATTATTATGAAAACCATTACTTTAGATAATTTAGCTGAAAGCACCACTGAAGAAGTATTTGAGTATATTAGAAATCATCTACTTACTCAAAATATGTTCCTAAAACCCATATAAAATTAATTCAATCTATGCAAAGTATCCATGATAGCAATTACCCAATAACACGGAAAAGCCATTTAGACAACTTAGAATCTAAGTTGCATAGATATAAGTAATAAAGAAAACATAGGAGGAATAATTATGAAGGATGATAGAGCAAAAGAGTTACTTAAAGATTTGCGCACACTAATTGATATGCTAAAAGGCACTGAGGACCAGTACGGGCTACTCAACTGGGTTGATTCATATTATTTCGATTATACCGAGGAAGCGTTGAATTTCTGTAATGATCTTGAAAATAAATATCTAAATTAACAGAGAGCTAAAATGAACCTTACTGAAATCGGAATTAGCGAAAAACTGAGCAATATTCTCACAGATAAAGGACATAAGATAGTCAGAATAGACACAAATGTCTCTAAAGGAGAATGCTATCTGAAACAGGATGTGAGAGGTAGTTATGAGATTTACAAAGCAGAATCCGATTTTAGCCGCGCGGAACTTTTGCTAATAGTCGAGCCAAAGATGCCCAGAGAAATCACTTTTATTTACGATAGATTTGGCCGGGTGCAAGAAGGTGAATATTTCTTAGATACTAGTTATGAACTACTTAAATGGGCTGGTTCGCCTTCTAAAAAACAATTCCATATTTATAAAAAAACAGCCTCAGCTACACACATAAATCTTCCAAGTGCAGAAACTAACGAACCTATTGATGTTAAGCTGCAATTCGAGACATGGTGCGCTTCTAAGAAAGGATATTCACTAACAAAATTCGATAACAAAGATGAATACCTATGGCCGCATGTACAATCTGCATGGGAAATATGGCAAGAAGCAGTAGCAATACTTGAGGCTAGGGATCTTTTAGAAGATGTGCCAGCGGTGTGGATGTATGAGTATGCCGGAGAGAAGAAATTTCTTTTTCATGACCCAACTGAAACCGAGAAGTACCATGGATTTAAACCATCAATACCGCTCTATGAAAAAAAGAAAAACTGAGAGAACTACATTCCTTGGCTCTAGTAGAAGATTCATTAACAGACATCTACCAAAGATTGTAGTTACTCTAGCTCTTGCAGTAATCACTTACATTGCTTGGATCATATATACCGCTCCAGATCCATATATAGATACTGTACCTGAAGGGAAGATTTGTTTAGTGGATGATTTGCCATCAGATACATTTGATTACTCTCAATTTACTGCTTATGAGGACTTGTTCCCAGAGGGTAGTGAATATGGTAAAGATGGGGAAATATTGATAGAAGAAGATCCAACACTATTTGCATTGCCTAGCACTGCTCTAGATATACAAGCACTGCCTTATTTCCCTCCTGTAGCTACACCACTGCCTATCTATAAACACGTTCCTTCCGTGGCTCCTAGAAGTGCTCCATATATTCCTTTTTTGGTTCCATTTCTCTATAGCCATCCTTCTATAACTCCTCCTACTAGTAATAACAATTCTACGTGTGTCCCTGCTATTCCAGTTGATGAACCAAACACACTATATTTACTTGCTATAGGACTCTTACTCAGGATATTTATAAAACATGACTAAACTAGTTGTAGTACTTAATGGGGCACCGAACTCAGGCAAAGATTACATTACAAGAGAATTGATAAAACATCTTGCTATTAGTGACATAACATCAGAAGAATTAATGTTTAAAACTGGGCTGTATAAAGAGACAGCTAAACAGTATTTCATGCCTTATTATGATTTCGTGGATCTAGCAACAAACAGATCCACTAAAGATATACCTAATGAAAGACTAGGTGGTATATCTCCTAGAGAAGCTTTAATTAATGTCTCTGAGAATTACATAAAGCCTCTATTAGGTAAGGATTATTTTGCTAAAGAACTACTAGAAAATATAAAAGATAAAGATGTTTATATTATTTCTGATGGAGGATTTAAAGAAGAGATCCAGACATTAATAGATAGTCCTAAAATAAGTAGATTATTACTAGTTCATCTAATGGCACCCGGCTGCTCTTTTGAAGGGGATAGTAGATCTTATATTCATCATGATGTATTACAAAATCATTCGCGTAAACTAGTGATAGAACCTATATTTAATAGTAAGGTAGATGATCTTTGTGTTATTGAGTTACTTTATTTAATTTATAAAATACTTTAAATGAAAATAGAAGAACAAGAGTGGAAAGCTTATAAGACGGACAAACGCTGTCCTGAATGTTATGGCCCAGTAGTAGTTATGATCAACAATAAAAATATAGCGGATTTCTTTATGTGTGAAGAATGTAACTTTAGTTATGGTGGAGATGTTCATGGAGTTAAGCAATGAGTATTGATGACTTCGATGTAGCCAAGATGCGTGTACAAGAACAATACAGACCCTCTGTAGGGGAGATAACAATTATGGCTAACAAGATGAAAGCTGAATACCATGACCCAGTTATAGCCAGAGAGATGCTTAATCAGTGGATAGAAGAAGAGACTAACAATAGAATCCTTCAGGACGTAGAGGAGAACGGTTTATAGCAGCATTTATGGCTCACCTATATCATTACCCTCCCATGGAGAGATAATGGCTTAAATCACGTTCCCTGAGCCTTCCAGAGGTATCTATTCATAGCCTGCATAGTTGTTTATGTGGGCTTTTTGTTTTTATAAGGAGTAGTAATTGAAATCACAAGACATTACAAAATTAATAAAAGAACTCTACCCGTTAAAAAGAAGTATTTGTATTGAAGGAAATCCTGGGGTTGGAAAAACAGCGTTAGTTAAACAAGCTGCTAATGAGTTAGGAGTACCACTAATACTTATACATGCTCCTACCATGCTTGTAGAAGATACTGGTATTCCTTGGCCTAAAGAGAATGAGGAATACTTCAACTATAAGTTACCTTATTGGTTCCCTAAAGAAGAACAACCTGAAGGAATACTCTTATTTGATGACCGTAATCAAGTCAGTGAAGATATCCAAAAAGTATTAGCTAACTTGATCCAAGAAAGAACATTACATGGATTCCCTTTACCTAAAGGGTGGATGGTCATCTCTACAGGTAATAGAGTTAAAGATAAGACTGGTAGTAGAAAAGTACTTAGTCATCTACGTAACAGAGAAACAGTCATTGAATTTGAACCAAGCTTACAAGGATGGACTGAGTGGGCTGTAGCTAATGGAGTATCTGAAACTACAGTAGGATTCATCAATTTCAGACCAGACCTACTCAATAAATATGATCCAGATAAAGATATCAATCCTACTCCTAGAGCTTGGGTAGAAGGTGTAGATAACTTACTTGGTTCAGTGAGTAGAGAGCATTGGCGAAACGTTATTCTTGGCTCAGTGGGTGAAGGTGCTGCTGATGAATATATGGGGTGGATTCAGATAGCAGAGACTATGGTAGACCTCAATATATTGATTAAAGACATTGAGCAAGATCCTAAGACTGCTTATCTACCTAGTGACAGTATGACAAGTTACGCAATCATATCCGGACTAGCTTATAGAGCCAATAAAGACAATCTAGGTAAGCTTATTACCTACACACAACGCATCAGTATGGAGTTTGTAATCTTACTTATGATGATTGCTCGTAATACTGACCCAAACATTATCAGGAATAGAGATTACATCGATTTCCTGATAACCAATCAAAACTTAGTTTTATAAGGACTATTAAATTGAATATCCAAGACAAAGCAGTATTAGTAGATCTCAAAATTAGCTCATGGGCTGCACAAGCTACTGACCACAAATTAAGTGATGAAATCAATATCACTAAAACAGGATCTACTAATTCAGGTAGATACGTTAAGAAGTTGTTGCCTGCTAATGACCAAATTAAACAGATACAACAGATAGCCAATAAACTTCGTAAAGAGTTTCAAGCAGCAACATTGGACTGGGAAGGTTCATCTAGATTACTTCCTATTGAGAAATTAGATGATTGGGTAAAGACATATAACCACTATCAGAATCTATTCAATACAGCTGTACAGAACTTTGTTAATGCATATCCTGAATCAATTAACAAAGCTGAATTAGCTTTAGGAGAACTATTCAATCGTGAAGATTACCCTGATGATATAGCTAGTTACTTTGCTGTGGCTCAAAAGATTAAACCTATTCCTACTGATGACTTTAGAACAGAAATTGATAGTGAAGTAATCAGGCAATTGCGAGAAGAAGCTAAACAAGCTACTGAGGAGCAAACTAATAAAGCTACAAAGGCATTCCTTGAGAAATTACTATTGGATATCAACAGGATCATCAATGCTACTGGCCCTGATGCTAAACGTACTCGTAACTCTTTATTTGACACATTGCGGGGTACTTTAAATAACGCTAAAGCATTTAACTTTAACTCTAATGCTGAACTGAATGCTTTAATTGAAGAAGGATTCGATCTTATTGATGGACTATCTACATCTATTCCTAAAGAACAGAAGTCTGCTATCAATGTGCAAGCAACTAATTTAGTGCAGAGAATTCAATCTTATGGAAAACCAATATAAAGCGCTAGAAGATAAATTAACTAGAGTACGTATTATCCTTTTACAGAAACATTTCTTTCTTGGTTCATTCTTGGTAAATCTCCCTACTCGTATAGATCCTGTAGTTAAAACTGCTGAGACCAACGGGGAAGAGATTGCATATAACCCTACATTCATAGAGCCATTATCTGAACAGCAGTTGTTATTTCTATATGCCCATGAAGTAATGCATGTGGTTCTTGAGCATACATTAAGGATTGGTAATAGAAATTTAGAGGTATGGCAGGCAGCTTGTGATGTAGTAGTTAATCAGCTTTTGATTGATGATGGTATAGGCGAATTCATTGCAGGAGGTATTCATGAACCAAAACTTTATGAGAAAGGTAAAGGACAAGTAGAGAGAATTTATGACTTACTTATCAAAAACTCTCCTGACAATGCCCCAATAACTCTTGATATTGAAATTAAAGGAGAGTCTCTAGATAAGATAATTCCTCAAGAAGGTACTGCTGAAGAAATAAAGGAGAAGTTGGAGAAATTAAGAACCAAGGTAGCTACAACACTGAGTACAGCTGCGATATGTGGCAATACCCCTAAAGGCGTAGAGAGGTTTGTTGAACAGTCTCTGTATACTAGTCCCAGCTGTTTAGAGGTATTACAGGATTACATGGTTAAACTTAAAACTTCTAATAGAACATTCAGTAGACCTGGTAGGAGATTTATATCCAGAAACATTTATCTACCCTCTGTACCTCCTCAGGACGTTGTAGGACATATAGCAGTATGTTGTGATACCAGCGCTTCTGTATCAGAAGAAGAGCTTAGTTACTTTAAAGGCTTACTGGAAATGTGCAGGAGTATTTATAAACCTGCATTAATGACCTTAAGTTACTTTGATTACATGGTTCACGCAACTCAAGTATTTGAGCCAGAAGATGAACTGAAAGTAATGATGAAAGGTGGAGGAGGTACTTCATATCACGATATCTGGGATAAGTTTGAAACTCCTCCAGACGTTTGTTTAGTGCTTTCAGATATGGAGTGTAAATCTTGGGGCAAGAAGCCAGATTACCCTGTTGTATGGCTAAGTACTTCTAGGATAGTTAAAGTACCTTTTGGAAAGATAATAGATTTTTATTCGAGATAGTATGGCAAAAATAACTCCTACACAGAGATCTCTTGCACTTTTAAAAGAAGAAGGATGGTCTTGTTGGATTGTTGAACATTGGAATCATTTTAGTAGAACTAGATTAGATCTATATAATTTTATAGATATTCTTTGTATTAAAGAAGGATTTACTCTAGGTGTACAAACAACTAGTAGAGCAAATATTCGAGCTAGAGAAACTAAAATTTTATTAAATGAATATTACCCAATAACTAAACAAGCTAATTGGTTAATAGAAATACATGGATGGGGTAAATTAAAAATAAAAGGCACAAACGAATATAAATGGGATTGTAAGATTTTAAAGTTATGAGTAGAAAAAATAAACAAGATCCAGATAATATTCAATTACTTGAAGGCGAATCATGGTCAATAGAATATCGTGGATTCATTTTAAAATCTTCAGGAGAATTTAAAAAAGTAATTAAATCCACCATTCAGAATAAAAATAAACGTAATTATTGCAATAGATATTTTATTGAAGTTACTTGTTATGTTTGTTTAAAAAAATACTTACAAGACAAAACCAATTATAAAAAGGGATGTTTACCAACATGCAGCAAACAATGTTGGGTATCTCTTAAAACTAAAAGTATTGGAACTGTAAAATTACATAAATATTCTAAATATATTGGAATAAAACTACCAGAACATCCAAGAGCTGGTAATGACGGGTATGTTAGAGAACATATTCTAGTTATGGAAAAACATTTAAACAGACCCATAACAAAAGAAGAACATGTTCATCATATTGATATGGATAAATTTAATAATTCTATTGAAAATTTACATTTATTTTCTAATCAATCCAATCATTTTAAAGCGCATGGTAGTTTAAATTCATGTGTAAAAAAGTTGATACAAAAAGGTTACTTGGGTTTTGATAAAGAATCTGCAACATATTTTGTAATAGACAAGGGGTAACTAGTATGTTTAGCTTTGGTCGTTCGTTTGGGGCCATAGAAGGCGTTCTAGGAGCATTAGCTATCCCTTATGTACATGTCTCTCCTCAAAAATGGAAGAGTAAAGGTGGATTTCATAGTAAAGATAAAGATGAACCAAGAAGTGTACTTATTAGAAGATTCCCTCAATGGGAAGAACTGAAACTTAAAGGTAAAGGACAAGCATTAGCGGATGCTTACTTTATTGCTAAATCATTTGAAATAACATTTTAGGAAAACAATGAGTAACTTTAATAAAGTAGTAGTTTTTAATCAAGCTATTGGTAACGAAGCTGGAGATAAACAAAACATTGATTGGGATCTATTAACTAGAGAGGCTGACATGATCCAATCAGAAGTAGATGAACTCAGAAAAGCTATCAAGAATAAAGACGCTAATGGTGTTAGAGATGCTCTTTGTGATATTCACGTATTTGCATACGGCACACATCACAAAATGGGTTACAACGCAGATGCGGATATGAATATTGTTATAGACGCTCTATATTCACGCTTCTGTATGATACCAGAGGATCTCCAAGCAACTATAGAACACCATAAACAAAGAGGTGTAGATAGCGTAACTATTCATGGGAAGTACCCATTTGCTTATATCAAGAGTGCAGGAGATTACCCTGATGCGCCTACAGGTAAGTTTCTTAAATCAGTAAATTACTGTGAGCCAGAGTTTAATGAATGAGCAGCAACTAGAAGCATCAAAACAAATTGCAACTATGCTTATGTCTGAAGATAAAGGATTCTGTCTGGTAGGAAAAGCAGGTACAGGTAAGAGCCATACACTAAAACATGTAATTGAAACTGGTCTTGAAATAGGTGACAAATACTTTGAACGCCACAATATAAAGGCTAAATGGCGTGTACAGCTTACAGGGCCTACACATAAGTCTGTACAAGTACTAGATGCACTCTATTCCTCAATGCACTCTATGCGGCATAAAGCAGCACCTTGTACTTTGTATTCATTCCTAAGACTCAAACCTATTAGTGAGTTTGGAGAATCCAAGTTAACAGCTATACAGGCATTCAATCACCTATATGATGAAAATACGCCATTACTCTTAGTTATAGATGAAGCTAGTATGCTTCCTACAGTAGTACTGAATTATCTGTTTAGTATTCTTGAGAGGAATGCGGGGATGAAAGTATTGTTTATATATGATCATTTACAGCTTACTCCTCCTAAGAGTATGACCATACCTGTACATGACTACGATATTCCTTCTTATGAATTAACTCAGTTCATGCGTAGTGAAGATTCTTACATAGGAAAGATAAATGACTATCTTAGAGAAATAGTACGAACCAAAGGTAATCCTGTACTTAATCAGTACTCTACTGATCGGACTGGTTTTACTAAACAAGTAGAGAATTCCTTTATTAAAGATCCTACTAATACAGTACTGGTTACCTACACAAATAAGGGTACTTATAAATGGAATAACCACATTCATCAAGTACTGGCTGGTTGGAGAATGGATTCTGATGAGAGACTATTAGGGGAAGCTTATGAATATACTATTAACAACAAATCTGGAGTTCTTAACTCAGACACTATAGTTGTAAAGCATAGAGATTTTATTTCTGCTAACGGAGGCCAACATATTGACTGTGATATTGTGGATCCAGAGATTAGAGCCAATAAACTAAAGACATTGGCTAAACAAGCTAAAGATACAAAAGATTGGGGAGAGTATTATGCATATAAAAATATCACTCCAGACTTAAGATTACCTTATGCACGTACAGCTTATAAAGTTCAAGGATCTACTTTTGATAATGTCTTTGTAGATCTACCTGACATTATGACTTGCACTCATAAAGAGATTAGAAACAGATTACTTTATGTAGCTACAAGCAGAGCAAGGAAAAATTTACATATATTAAAAGAATAATGAACACTATTCTTCTTGTACCTAAACCATTGGCTAGAGATTCTAGCCATTTTTATTTAAGTCATTTGCCTGAAGGTATTGAACCAATAGTAGTACCTAAACTTACTACTGTTAAATTAATAAGAGAGTGGATCCAAGAGAATATATCTATAGATACTGCTGTGGTTCTATGTTCTATCTCTTCAATAACTAAAGCACTTACAGGCAAGAATTCAATACAAGCTCAAGGATATGTACTGGATACAGAGTATGGATACAAACTCATATCTATGCCTTCTTATGAACAAAGATTCCATGCACCAGAGCGGATCACTGAAGCAATAGATAGAGCCAAAGATGCTTATAAAGCATGGTTGCAAGGCGCATATAAGGAGCCAGGAGCTGGTGTAATCCATTCTGCTACTTATGTACTGGATAATGATTTAGATGGCTTAAATCGCTTCCTACAAGGCTTACAAAGCTATCCTTCACTGAGTTGTGATATCGAAACATACTCCCTTAAACATTACTCTGCTGGTATTGGCTCTATCGCCTTTGCTTGGGATGAGCATAATGGCGGAGCTATCTATGTAAATAATAACCCTGCTTATATACAAGCATTAGCTGAATTCTTTCTTAACTATACAGGCAACCTTAAGTGGCACGGAATAAGTTTTGATGTGTATGTACTTATCTATGTACTCTATATGGATAGTCTCTTGGATCAGAAAGGGCTATTACATGGGTTAGAAGTAATGCTTCGTAATTGGGACTGTACTCAATTGATTACCTACTTAGCTACTAATAGTTGTAGCGGTAATCACTTATCTTTAAAAGAACAAGCACAGGAATTTGCAGGAGATTATGCATTAACTGAAATTAAAGATATTACTCAGATACCTGTAGAAGATTTGCTTAGATATAACCTGATAGACGCTTGTAGTACTTGGTATGTCTATAACAAACACTGGGGAACAGTGGTAGCAGATAACCAAGAAGCTATCTACAGAGATTTATTTAAACCATCTACAGTAGATGTTATTCAGATGCAGCTTACTGGTGCTCCTATCAATTTAAATAGAGTACAGGAAGTAAGCACTGAACTGACTACTTTAGAAACTACTTTAATAGACTCAATTAGAACCAATAAAATAACTATTGCATTCACTGATTGGCTCAATCAGGAGTGGGTTACTTATAAGAATAGTACTCTTAAGAACAAGAAAGTAACTCTTGCTGATGCCAAAAAAGAATTCAATCCCAATAGCGGTAAACAACTAGGCAAGCTTATTACTTGGCTCAATTTACCTGTACTAGATACTACAGATACAGGAGCCATAGCTACAGGTAAGAATGTCATTAGAGACTATCTAAATCATACTGATGATGCTGATATAAAAGCATTATTCACTGCCATAGCTGACTTGTCAGACATACAGAAGATTACCAGCAGCTTCATACCTGCATTACTTAATTCCCAATATGACGAACAAACACAATGGTGGTATCTATTTGGTAATTTCCGTTTAGGTGGGACAGTATCTGGCCGTATGAGCAGCAACTCACCTAATTGCCAGAATATTCCTTCTGGTTCTAAGTATGGAAAGTTAATTAAATCTTGCTTCCAAGCGCCTGATGGGTTTTTGTTGGTTGGTCTCGACTTTGCAGCATTGGAAGCCAAGATTAATGCTCTACTTACCAGAGACCCAGAAAAGATGAAGATCTACCTTGAAGGGTATGACTCACACTGTTTAAACACTTTTACTTACTGGCCTGAATTGATGCCAGATATCAAACAAGCAGAGGAATCAGATGAATGTTTTGAATGTACTTCTAAAGACGGTAAAGAAATTATTTACTTCAAAGGAACCGATATCGTTACCTATAAAGGAACCAGCTACAGAGGAACTGAATTGTTCGCTTTACTTACCAGTGAAGGACTTTGAGGACTACTACACGATATCCCCTGATGGACAAGTACGCAGTAAGCAAAGAACCACTACAGATGCCATTGGTAGAACAGTTACCAGATATCCAAGGAAGATATCTTGCTATGAAAAGGATGATGGCTATATAGCCGCAACTCTTGCTAAACATGGAGAGAGATATTGTAAATATGTGCATAGGATGGTAGCAGAGGTGTATGTACCTAACCCCGATCCATCAACACATATTTACGTTCGCTTCAAGGATGGTAATAGAAGCAATGTAAAGCATACAAACTTAGAGTGGTCTAAGCAGTCTTGTGATGCTGATTACGTCTCTTACAAAGAAAAACCTAATCGTAAGTATGGATCCAAGGTAAATAACGAGATATTGGATCTATTACTTATAAGAGTACTAAATAAGACACTCAATGTTACTCAAGCTGCTTATTTGACAGGTTATAGTATTGGTTACATGTCTGTTATCTTGCGGCGCAGAGCTAAAGAAGTTGGCTTGATAGAGCAGTGGTATTCAGTAATATCCAGAAGAAAACATGATAACTTTACCAGATGAGATCACTATAAAGAAGATTTCTTATAGAGAATATAACGTCAAACAAATCAACAGTATCGACTATAAACACTCTGGTTTAAGAAAGAAGAGTAAGCAAATTACCTTCGCTCTTCAATACGCTGGAACAGATTACACCTTACAGAAACGTTCTGGATTCAGCGAGCAAGAAGCTAACCGTATCTATGATAGATACAATAATCTGTACAAGATATCTATTGAGTGGACAAATACTAAGCTTAAACAAGCTGCTACTGATGGTTATGTAACATTAGCGTTTGGATTGAGATTACGTACTCCTGTCCTTGCTCAAACTATCCAGAATACTTCTAGAACACCTCATGAAGCCAGTGCTGAAGCTAGAACAGCAGGCAATGCCCTATCTCAATCATACGGGATGCTTACTAGTAGGGCTTCTGTAGAATTCATGCAGAAGGTTAGAGGAAGCTCTATGGCTCTGGATATTAAACCTTGTTTGTCTATCCATGATGCTCTGTACTTCACAATTAAGGAGGATGTTGACGTACTCTACTTCCTTAATAAGCACCTATCTCATGCAGTAAATTGGAACTTTGATCCATATATCTATCATGCTCAACTTAACTTAGGCGGAAATACAGAAATCTTCTATCCTACTTGGGCACAAGAACATACTATTTCCAACAATCTTACTAAGGAGGAAATATGTAAGCAGTTACAGAGTATCAAATCAAATTTATTAACCAACAACTAAGGACTATTTAAAATGAGAACCTTCTCTAAAGTACTACCATTCATTGCAGCATTTGGATTGCTACTGAGTTCTGTAGCTCAAGCCGATATTTATAAGTTACAGAGTATTACTCCTAACTCTCCCTATTCCACCAGTACCATCAGTTATAGTGGATCCCTCGGTATTAATGTCTCACCTATGACAGTTGCTCTTGGTTCATTCAATATGGTGAACCAAACTAATCCGGGATTGGATTTCAAAGCATTCTGTATTGATATCTTCAATAATGTTAATGTTGGAGGAACCTATTCTTACAATGAAACAACATCACCAGTCCCAGCTTGGAGTACGTTAACTGAAAATCGTATTAACTATTTATTCAATAACTATATAACTCCCTTTGCTGATAACACTCCAGATGCATTTCAACTGGCACTATGGGAGGTTATCAATGAAGGAGATAACAGTGTTCTTTCTCTGACTAATGGTGACTTCAAAGCAAGCGGAGGTAACTTGAATGCAGGGCAGTACTCTGCCGTTGAAGGATTGCTTCAAGATATTCAGAATAATGGCAGTGGCCCAAGTACAGCTGAGTATACCTATACTTTCTATGAGGGATTCCCTTCATCTACTTCATCTAGGAGCACTGCTAGGGTAGTTCCAGCACAAATGTTAATGAGTTGGAAATCTAAAGGTATTTGTGATGCAGGAGATCCTGATTGCTTCACTACCAATGTACCTGAACCAATGCCGTTAGCTCTATTGGGTATTGGTTTGTTGGCAATTGGTTTTGTGTTACGTAAAGCTAGCTAATTACGCTACACTCAGCCTTTCTACAGAGTAGGCTGGGTGTATCTACTCAAACATATTGGAGATAAGTATGTTTTATATACAAGATAGTAAAAAGAACTGGGTCATTAGTAAACTTCAATGTGTTGAAGCTTGGGAAACTACAAAAGGTAAAGGGATAATAGTCGCAGTACTAGATGCTGGTATTAATCAAAAGCATGAGATGTTCAAACAAGATGTAATGGCTGGACATAGTTATGTAATCCCCCAAGGAACGAATACAGATGCATTACATCAACATGGTCAATCAGTAGCAAGCTGTGTACGTGCTGTTGCTCCTGAAGCGACTATATTGCCTGTAAGAGTATCTGATGCAAGTAACTCTGCATCAGCAATGAATATCGCTCAAGGTATCAATTATGCTGTGAACAATGGTGCGCATGTAATTACAATTAGTTACTACAACATAGCAGGGGTCAAAGAAGTTAAAGCAGCTTGTGAATATGCGGCATCTAAAGGCATTATTGTAGTTATGGCTACAGGGAATTCAGGTAAAGAGATATCACTGGATACTGCGGAGAATGTAATCATAGTATCTGGTAGTACTATTTTAGATACTATATGGGGTAAATCTAATTATGGTTCATGTGTTGATTTGACTGCTCCTTGTGAGAGAGTAGGTTTAGCAGCTATTACGCCTAATCAGTATGGGACTGGCTCAGGTACTTCCTATGCTGCACCAACAGTAGCAGGAGTAATTGCTCTCATTAAATCTGCTAACCTTACCCTCTCTACTGCGGAAGTAAGGGAGATACTTTTAAGTTCATGTAACAAGTTATTAGGTGTTCCTACCAATAAACAAGGAGCTGGAAGAGTAAATGCTCTCTCCGCAGTTAATCGAGCAAAAAGCGGCAATATAGATTCTCCTCCAACATTTGAAGCAACTCCTCAACAAAGCATCATTGAGCGAATCTTGGCAGCATTCAAACGCTAATATTTATCTCCTACTGGTAACAAGGTAGGAGACATCTCATATACCCCTTAGAAGCTCCAACAGAACGTCAAATAGCGCTTATCTTTCTTTAGGTATATCTTATGTTAATAATGAAGATTACTCAAGAATAGAGAAGGAAATTATTAATGGATAAAGTAGCAGTGCAAGAGTTAAGAGTTATATTTGATTATCATCCTGATGGGTATCTGATCCGAAGAAGCACAGGCAAGCCATGTGGGCAGCATGCTAATCAGCGTGATGGATATGTATTAGTCAGAGTTGGTAAAAGGAAGATGCTGGCGCATAGAGTGATATACGCAATTGTGCACGGGAAAATGCCTGATGGTGATATTGACCATCTTGACGGGAACCCCATGAATAATCGGATTGAGAATTTACGTGATGTTTCAAAATCGGAGAATCAACATAACCATAAAATACCTAAAAATAATACATCGGGTTTTACAGGAGTGACCTGGAGCACTAATCACCGAAAATGGCAGGCTCAGATTAAAGTTGGTAACCAGAGCATTTATCTCGGGCGATTCGAGAACTTCGAAGATGCAGTGGAAGCTAGGAAGAAGGCTAAGATACGTTATCACCCCACGAGTCCTGAGGCAGTCTGAAATGCAATATACTAATGACCATTCAATCCATATAGCTTTCTTACCTTGGCTCCTTAAGGGTGACTATGACTTTATTCCTGCTGCCAAGACTATCTCAGTAACTACTCTATTGCGCCCGATAAGACAGATTGTATTGAGCCAAAGAGTAACTGGTACATCTACTGATGTAAGTGACCTTATCGCTAGTAGGTTAGGATCTGCTATTCATGAATCTATAGAACAATCTTGGCTCTCTGACGCATATAAGAAATTAACAGCTCTAGGGTATAAGCAAGAAGTCTTAGATAAGATAATTATCAATCCTTCTAAAAACGCTCTTACTAATGATGTAATTCCTGTTTATCTCGAACAGAGAGCCACAAGGAAAATAGCTGGGTGGACTGTCTCTGGTAAGTTTGATGTTATCTTTGATGGTGTATTAGCTGATATTAAGACCACCTCTACGTATGCTTATTTAACTGACAATAAGGATGATGCCTATCAGAAACAGTTATCTATGTATTGGTGGCTTAATCCTGACAAGATTACATCCTCAACTGCACATATCTGTATGTTATTTACAGACTGGCAGAAGTTTAAAGTTAAGCAGAATCCTGATTATCCTAAGTTAAGATTAGCTACTAAGGATATTCAATTAATCAAACCTAATATCATTGAACAATGGGTCTCAGAACGCATCAGGATGCTTGAACAGGAGCTTCAAAAGGATGAGCCTATAGAATGTACAGATGAAGAATTGTGGCTTCCTAAACCTGTTTATGCTTATTATGCTAACCCCCTTAAATTAGATAGAGCCACGAAGCTATTTGACTCAGTATTGGACGCTAATGCGTTTTGTGCTGAGAAGGGGAAAGGTATTGTTATTCCTAAACCAAGAGAACCTAAGCGATGCCATTATTGCGATGCATTCGATATATGTTCTCAACGAAAGAGAATGATTAATGATTGATTATAAAAATACACCACACCACCCTATAGTAGAGGAGTTGGTAGATCTATTAGTGAGAAAAACTAAACATGCTCAGAGAGAATTCTTCAGAGTTGAAGTAGCTTATTTTCTATCTACTGTAGCTTCTGTACTTAGAACCAATATAGAAAGTAAAGATAGAGGAAAAATACCAGTCAATACTTACACAATTCTTTTAGGTAATAGTGGAATTGGTAAAGGGTACTCTATCGGTATCATGGAAAGAAAGATATTAGGTAAATTCCAGAAGAGGTTTATCAATGAACTACTTCCTAATGTCGCTGAGAAAAATATCATTCGTCTTTCTCAACAGGTAGCTTCACGTACTGGGGAAGATGTAGGTCAAATCATAGATAAGTACAAAGGTGAGTATATAGCTGCTGGGCCATATACCTATGCATTTGATAGTGGAACAGTACCTGCTATCAAGCAAATGAGGCATAAGCTTATCTTGGCTCAATTGGCTTCTCTTAATATTATCTGTGATGAGTTAGGTATGAATCTAGCTTCCAATATGGAAGTGTTTGCTACTTATCTTGAACTGTATGACCAAGGATTAGTTAAGAGTAAGTTAATCAAGAATACTAAAGAGAATAAGCGTAATGCTGAGATACCCGGTAAAACTCCAGCTAATATGCTTCTGTTTGGTACTCCTTCCAAATTATTTGATGGATCTCAAACAGAACAGTTATTCATGTCTTTGCTGGATACTGGGTATGCTAGAAGATGTTTCTTTGCTCTAGCTGATAACTCTAAGCTCAAATACAAACCAGAGGATGCTACTGATTTATACCTACAATCTACTAATGGAACCAATAGCGCTACTATAGATAAGTACAGTAACTACTTTGAGCAGTTTGCTGATGAAACTTATGTAGATAGAACCATAACTATTCCAGATGATGTAGCTATAGCTTTATTGGAGTATCAACTGGATTGTGAGAATAAAGCAGAAGAGTTGCCTAAGCATAAAGAACTACATAGAACTGAGTTAATGCACAGATACTTCAAAGCCAGTAAGTTAGCCGGAGTATTAGCATTCATAGATAAAACATCTTCTATGACTAAGACACACTTGGCTCAGGCAATCAAGATTACTGAAGAATCAGGTAATTTCTTTCATAAGATACTCATCAAAGATAAGCCACATGAATTGTTAGCGCAGTACATTGCTGAAGTTGGCTCAGAAGTAACTCAAGCTGATTTAGTAGAAGCATTGCCTTTCTACAATAAACCTCAGCAAGTTAAAACAGATATCCTTAACTTGGCTATTGCTTGGGGGTATAAAAACAATATTCTAATTAAGCGTAGTTTTCAAGATGGAGTAGAACTCTTGTCTGGAGAATCTCTTAAAAAGACTAATTTAGATGAGTTAATCGTTAGTTATAGTGAACAGTTTGCTGAAGGTTATATAACGGATAAAGCACCATTTAATGAACTACAGACTCTATTCCAGACTAAAGCAATCAACTGGTGTACTCATACCTTTAAAGAATGCTACAGGCGCGAGGAGAACGTTATAGATGGCTTTAACCTCATTGTTCTGGATGTAGATACTGGAGTACCTATCTCTATAGCTAAAGAGATTCTCTCTGATTGGACTTATGCAATATATACAACCAAGAGCCACACAGAAAAAGAGAACAGATACAGAGTAGTTCTACCTACTAATTACATATTGAAGTTGAATGAGGAAGATTTCAGAATATTCATGAAGAGTATTCAGGAATATTTACCTCTTGGTTCAGATACTTCTACACACCAACGTAACAGGAAATGGAATGCGTTTTCTGGGGGTGAGTATCACTCTAATGTAAAAGAACTATTTGATGTATTGCCATTCATTCCTAAAACTAAACAGAATGATGTTTATATAAATCATCGCAAGAATGCACAACCAATAGCTAATTTAACCCATTTAGAGAATTGGTTCATACAAAGAATAAGTACAGGAGATAGAAATAATCAATTATTAAAATATGCATTGATGCTTGCTGATAACAATGTAGAACTAGATATTGCTATCAATAAAGTTAAGTACATGAATAGTCTAATATCCAATCCATTAGATAACGAGGAGTTAACTAGAACCATAATGAAAACATTGAGGAAACGGTATGAGTGAAGTACAAAATGATCAATTAATACTTATATCTGGGGCAAGTGCATCGGGAAAATCGATGTCATTACGTGATATCAAGAATCCAGAAAAATGGTTCTACCTTAATTGTGAGAATAAACGTTTACCTTTTAAGAGTAAATTTCAAGATTATAGGATTACTGATTGTTACCAAGTACATGAAGGCTTGGATGCCGCTGCTGAGAATAAAGATGTAGAAGGCGTAATCATAGATACTCTCACTTTCCTCATGGATCAGGTAGAGAATCAATATGTACTCACAGCCAGTAACACTATGAAAGCGTGGGGAGACTTTGCCAAGTTTTATAAAGATATGATGGGTAAAGTGGCTTTATGTAATAAACCAGTAATCATGTTGGCGCATACACGTACTGATTTAGATGAACAAACTATGAGCCAAGTTACAGCTGTTCCAATTAAAGGCTCATTAAAGAATGAAGGATTGGAAGCATGGTTCAGCACTGTTGTTAGTACTAAGGTCGTATCTATTAAAGAGTTAGAGGAATATAAAAATGATTTACTAACTATTACAGAAGAGGAGGCAGAACTGGGATTTAAACACGTATTTCAGACAAGACTAACGAAGAAGACTATAGGAGAACGCATCAGATCTCCTTTTGGTATGTTCAGTAAATCACAGACATACATTGATAATGATGCACAAGCATTACTAGACTATTTAAATGACTATTACAAAACAGGAGAAACACAATGAGTTTATTTGCAGGATTGAATAAAGACGGATTGGAAAAAGATAAAGACGTTGTAGGCGGCGGTTCTAATCGATTAGAAAGTAATGTATACGCAGGTACTCTCAAAGCTGTCTATATCACCAAAACGAAAGATAATGGTCTTATGGCTAATGTCCTGTTTACACCTGAAGGATCTGACACAGAGTATCGTGAATCACTCTTTATCTCAAATGGTAAAGGACAAAATTACTATGAGAAAAATGAGAAGAAATTCCCTTATCCAGGATTCACTATCATTGATGACCTTTGCACCATCATCACTGGTAAACCGCTGAGTGAGCAAGACACAGAAGATAAGATATTCAAACTGTATGATTATGACCTCAAGGAAGAGATTCCTACTACAGTTCCTGTTATCAGCGGATTACTTGGAGTAGAAGCTAATCTGGTTATTCGTAAAAATGAAGAATACAAACAAGTTAAATCTGATACTGGTTATGTAGATTCAGACGAGAAAATCTTCACCAATGAAATTCTCAAAGCTATCTATCCTGATGGTTCTACTGTCAGCGAAAAGGCTAACAAGACAGCTCCTGTTTATACAGAAGCTTGGCTAGAGAAATGGAAAGATACTGTCTATGACAAGACTAAAGGGAAAACTCCTAAAGTATCTGGATCCAGTAACAGTAACTCTCAAAATACTGAGCGTAAATCATTGTTCAGCAAGAAAGCATGATTATCATTTTAAATGAAGCTGAGGTAAGACAATGTATCTATTCTTTTATGAAACAACATTGTCTTAAAAAAGAAGATTTCGCAATCTCATTTGTGAACCAAGGAGGAATCTTAAAAGCAGTTATACATCCTCATGATGAATCTGTAGTTGTTCCAGTATCTCAGGGGCAGGTACAGAAGGAGGATTAGTATGCAAGGACTAATTGCATTACTAACATTACTAGCTACTATCATGTTAGTCGTCAAAATGGAGCCAATATGGTTAATAGTACTGATTATAGTGGCTCTGATCTACCTTCATGAGAGTAAAAATAGCTAATATCCCCTAGAAGCTTCGGGGAACGTGTTTTTAGCGTGTTTAGCAGAAAGGTGAGGTGTTAGTATACCCTCACCTTTTTTAATGCCTGGAATCTTTATAATGAATGTCGAATAGGACGTGGAGATAAAATGTTATTTGAACTTGCACGATTTATTATCTGGTCAGCAAAAGGATCATATAGTGCTGTTGTAAACCGTAAACGACATATTGAAAACGCTAAAGGATTGTTGTTACTTGCATTACGAGGCTTGGTTTATGTATGCGTGGTGGCAGCGGCTATTAATGCCTTAACTGGCGGTGGGATAATCAAATGATAAACACTACAAGTAGCTCAAAATTATATTGATAAAGTCATCTATGGATAATGAAAATTATTGGTATGAACCATATGCTGCATATTCACCTAAAGACGGTGGATGGATAGCAGGAGTATTTCTGACTACCCAGACAACTACTCAATGTGTGTGGATAGAACCAGAGATTATTTATTCAACTAAGTACGATGCTAAGATAATAGCTGAGCAACAAATTATTAGATTACTGGCTATGCAAAAAGAAGGGTAAGTATTTCTACTTACCCTTTAACTAGTGAGTTTCCTCACTCAGGAGAGCACGTGTATTTTATGGTAATAGCTGTGCAGCAGGATGCATCATTGCCCCTCTCATTCCCATTTCAGGGCCTATTGTAAATGGCAGTGTTCCACTTACTCCCTTCATAAGAACGTTATCTGTTACTGGAGTACCTGTACCTGATACAGGAGCACTATTCAACATGAACTGAGCCAACAATCCATATACAGGATTATTTCTCAATATGTTCATACCTACCTTAAGAGACCTGATCTTATAGTTATAGAACCACAACAATCCATATCTCTCTAAAGCTTGTCTATCTCTACCCATTTGCAGATCATAGTTAACAAACTCATCAGTTACTTTAGCTAGAGCTTCCTTCTGAGTTTTACCTTGGCTCAATAGATGTTCATTCAAAACTGCTTTAGCCACAAAATCACCATACAAGACTGTTTTCTCTAGTCCTCTAAATAAAGCAGTATCTTTCATGATAAATCCTTGCCTGAACGCTTCTTTAACTGGTGCAGGAGCATTCTCTATTAGCTTAGTGAAATACCCTTCCATCTTACCGCTGGTAATATCTCCATCTTCAGTAGTAATACCTAAGTCCGCTATAGTATTGAACTCACCAGCTTCAACCAAAGGATAAATAGATAGCTTCTTCTGCTGAGCTATCAAGCTATCTTTCTCTGCTCGTAGTCTCTTGGCTCTAAATGTATTACTTGGTTCAGCAGCTAACTCAACATCTATCTCTACTATACGAGCTTCAGATTTAGTGTAGTTATTAGTCTCCACGATGTACTTAGGTATAGCTTTAGCTATGGTTCCTATTGGTACTCCATTAGCCTTTAGTTGTCCTATATTACTCATTATGTTAGCTAAAGGTACTACCAAGGATCTAACTACTATATTCTCTGTAGCTACCTTCACAACGCCTTGTATAGCCTTCTCAGCCTTAGCTAATTTAGTATAGGCGTCTTTACCTAGCATATCTATCATCATTCCCCTGAATTCATTCTGGACTCTTGGAGACCATCTTGTAATACCAGTGAACGAATCAGTAATACTGGCTGCTCTAACCCCTACTATATCCTCTAACAGATCTTTTCTGATCCATACAGCTCCATCAGGTTGATCAAATTTCTGTTTGAGCATATCCATTTCTTCAGAAGGAATTAAACTAATAGCTTCTTTAGTAGGGATGTCTTTAATAGAACTAATATCAGCTATATTGACATATTGCTTCTGTAGCTCATTTTTAGATAGAGGTCTACTGCCATCACCTTTAGTATCATTCTTCCACATTTCTACTAAACGATCTCCAACAGTATTATTAAATTCTCTAGCTAATTGAGTCTCTAGTTGCCTACCTTTCCATATACCTAAATTAGTAGCCAAGTTATCTTCTTTCTTAACTAATGCTAAAGCATCACCAGAAGGTAGCCATTCCTGTCCTACGATCATTCCTTCATAGTTATAGATATTTACTAAACCTTCAGCAGGAGTTTCAATTAATGCATGTCTGGTTTTATCTATACTGCTGACTGATCTGCCAGTATTTAGATCCACTCCATAAATACCCTCATTGATATTCTGAATAACTCCTTGATTAAAAGGTGCTCTGCTGGCTGTAGGAGAATAGTAATAACCTAACACTAACCCTTCAGTATTACTTCCTTCATGCTGTCCTATGAATTGATACCCTTTAAGAAGTAAGTCTTTATGGTTATCTGTATTAGCAATGATTAATGATTGATTTGGATCAGTAACATTAGGAATATAGTTATACATCCCATTTATACTACCTAACGTACTTGGAGCATACAATCTACTATTTTCCGCTACACGGGATTCTTTGATAAATGACTCTACATACTTGATACCTTCCTTATTATCTTGAGCCAACTGCTTCCATTCACGTTTAGTAGTTGCATCCATGTCCCGTAGTACATAGTAATTAACTAAAGCATTGATATCATCAATTTCCCCCATAGGGATTTCATCACGCCGTTTAACTTTTTCACCATACAATTTAGCAATTAAATGAGCATTTCTAAGCAGATTTTTACCTGCTTTACCGGTATTAATATACTCAGCTAATTGCTTAGCTTTAGCTACTTTCAAGTCTCCTTCATAAGCTGCACGTACAGTTTTCTCTAAATCAGCTATAGCTTTATTTGGATCTGTATTTGGATCCACAACAGATATATCTACTTTGGAATAGAAGTCATTTAGATGCTTCCACTGTTCAGGAGTAACTTCTGATTTAAACTTTTCAGCTATTAATCTAGGAACATCTGTACGATATTTTTGACGTATTTTCTGATGTACTGTTTTGAGTTTAATCAAATCGTATACATCACCATTACTATCAGTTCTGCCCATTAAGTCTTTCAATAGAGCACCAAAAGCAGGCACCATAGTAGTAGCTGCTTTATCTGTCATCATGTCTTGTATAAGTGTTTTATCATTCAACATCCTACCTAGCAGATTGATATAAGGCTTAGCTTTGCTATCTCCTTTATAACCTTTTAACTTATCTCCAAGAGCATCAATCATAGATACAGCTTTATCATTAGCCTGCTCACTAAGCTCACCAGTAGTAGTTAGTACCTTATCTAGTAATCCTGCTTTTTGCTCAGCTTCAACAGACTGTCTCCAGCTCTCAAGTACGTACTTAACCTTATCTTCCATATCAAGAGGTACGTCTTTAATACCAGCTAATCTGTTGGAGAAGCTATCCAGAACTTGCTCAGTCTTATTCATTAACCAATTGTCTATTGTGGATCCTTTAGTAATTTGCTTCTTATCCAGATCCAATGTAGCTAAGTACTGATTAAACTCTGGACTTACTAAAGCCAATGCATAGAACATAGGAGCCAAGAGGGCTTTATTATTTGTACCTTCCCCAGTCAGTAGATTGTATCTATGTAATCCATAATGACCTCTAACAAACTCATCAGGATTATTTACACTGTTCTCTATTCCTTCATGAGTAATCTTCTGTAAGAAATCTCTATGAATATTGTTCATCTCTCCTTGTATAGATGAATCAATTTCACTTTCTAAAGCCATAGCAGTGAATGCTATTGAGAAGGTACTAGCTTCCTCTTCTGTCAGTGAGAAAGCTTGTTTAACTCTCTCTGTCATTGGATTACCCAGCTCATTTATGTACTCTTGTTTGAAGGCTGCATCAGCATCTTTCATAATGAGCCTAGCTCCCTCAATTACAGGAACCTCCACCTTGTAGTTTCTACCATCCTTAGCTTTATCCTTACTCAAGGTAGTAATTGTTTCTTTCTTGATATGGTTCAATAATCTTTCAGACATAAATTCACGTATGTCTTTAAGATTGCTAGATATATTGGCTCTAGTAGTATGGTTCAGGAATACTTCAGCAGGAGTATTAGTAATAGCCTCAGCCTTGGCAACAATAGCTGTATTGAACAGTAACTGACTATGGATATTGTTGTTTAACTTAAACCCTAAAGCTTCTAGGAGAGCATATACACTCTTAGCAATAGCAGAAGTCAGCTTAGTGAATACAGAGCCTTGTACAGCTTCCTGACGCAATCTGGAGGCTATAGGCTTATTAGCCAAACCCCAAGCCATAAACTCATTCAATCTACTAGCTTTATCTTGAGGAGTATCTTCAGAATACTGAGCCAAGGTATCTAACATATTCTGTACTGCTTCCCGCTCAGATTCAGATAATATATTTAGTCTAGCTTCAGTAATAGCCAGTAGCTTCTCTATACGAGTAATAGCAGCTTTAACAGTTACATTGGTCTTAGCACCTGAGTAGTAACCCAATATTTTATTGAAAGTAGCTGCATGAACACCCTCATGAATAGCTGTCTCAATAGAAGCATCTTTAGTAAGTAAGACTTCTCCAGTAATACTATTGAATTGTCCGTGTATCTTGTTATCACCAGTACTCTCTATACTATCTACAACCTTCACAGGTATATCAGCACTAGAAATAATGCTAGAAATAGCTTCAGTATATTTATGAGTACCTTTAGATAATCTATCCAGAACACTCTTCAGAGTAGTTACTTCTTCTTTAGCAGATGCCTGTTTGGAATCATTTAACAGACCATTGAGCTTAGTTACTGCTTGCTCATGGCTCAGTGCCTCTTCTGTGGTTCCAAAGTTATAGGGAGTCTGTGTACTAGCCATCTGATCCATGGATCCAGATACTTGACTCATAGCTTTTATACGTGCAAGTCTATCTTCATTGTGCTTACTAACTCGTGCTTTAAGCCCACTGAATAATTTAATCAGATCATCTACTTGAGCATCTTTTTCTATTAGCCCATGTCTTGTTAACTCATCTATAGCAGCTTTATCTTTGAATACAGCAGCAGCTACATCCTTAGCATCTAGCTTATCCAGTAACACAGATAAGGATGTGTATGGATTATTCTGAATAGCCTTGTATGCAGCTTCATTAGCCACTACTCCATTAGCTAGAGCTTTATCTA
>JAIXKJ010000011.1:8258-12400 GCA_026928255.1 Anaerolineales bacterium | reverse complement strand
CCATTAGAACCAACAGTAACAAACAATGGTTTGAGCTTCTTAACTATGTCATCAAACTGTTTAGGTGATATAAAGTCTTGGTTATGAATACCATTCTTTTTATTCTCATCTAAAGTGTCTTGAATAGCTTTATCAATCTGAGTACGTAAATACATATTAGCTAAGGTAGTAGCATTAACTACATCAGCAGCATTACTCATTACCTTCTCGCCAAAGGTCTCTTTAATACCTGTTTCAATAGGTTGACCTAATGTCTCGTATATATAAGAAGTAATGTTATTAAGTTGTTTAGAAGTAAACGTAAACTCTTGTAAATCCTTAAGAGTATCTAGTTTGATAGAAGAAGTTCTGTTCATAGAATCCTCTCCTACATATCTATTACCTTTACGATCTTTCCGTATAACTACAGGGTTAGCAGCAATACTATTTAACTGAGCTACTGATATTCCTTGTTGGCTCAAAGCTTCCTTAATACTTAATTTACTGTCTGCCTGAATAGCTTGAATAGCGCTAGTTATCTTTGCATAGATAGATTTAGCGTACTCACTGGTCATCTTGCTAGACATTCCTCTACCACTAGAGAAGTAACCCATTACAGTTACTTTATTCTTAATAAATGCTCTAGTACCTTCCAACTTATTATCGTCAGTAAACTCTAATCCACCCAGTTGCTTAATAACATGAGAGAGATTGCTTACATATCTCTTAGATGCTGAAGAGGGTTTAGCATAATCTACAGCCTTTCTTGCAATATCAACTAAACCTCTAACATTAGCATTTATGTATTTATTAGCCGCAGACAAAGCAGTTACATATAAATCAGGCAAAGTACTATCGCTGAGTGATCTTCCTTTAGCCCCAATGAATAAACCTCCTCGTTCTAAATTACGTACTTCATCTAATGTGTAGCTTCCTGTTCCATATAAATTAATAAGATTCCATGGTCCATTGGTTTTACCATCAGCTTCAATGTGCACAGTAGTTACGAAAGCTTTCTTCTCTTCAGGAGTACTAAGATTGAACCTAGCTCTCTCTAACAGTACATGCACCATTCTTGGATCCACATCAGTAATACCCGCTTCTGTGAAGGCATCTTTCAATTCCTGAGCATCTACTTTGATTTTACTCATATCGTTATTAGCTTTCTTCAATGCTTTAGCTAATACCTGATACGGCTTATTAATACCTTTCTTTACTGCTTCATTGAAGTCAGCAACATTCTCATCTAACCGTTTCTTATCAAAGCCAAAAGCTTGAGCCATAGCAAAATTCCATGCTCTAATGGCAACAGAATCGTCTACAAGATTAGTTGGTTTAGATTGAGTACTAAGTAACAGGTACCTCATTAGAGTATTACTCTGAGGCGTATATGTCCCTTTCTGCATGGTTCTACCAGTAGCAGTTATAGCCACTCCAAAGTAGCGAGGAATATCATTGATATCCTTATCGCCTTTCTTATCATTCAATTCAATATCCATTTCATTGAATGTTTTGTAGGCATCTAATACTGAATTAATCTTTCCTTGGTTAGCTATAACGGTGTTGATATTAGCTGCTTTCTCATCAACTATCCCCGGAGCAAATAGAGTAGTTAATCCTTTCTCTCCCCAACCTTGAACCAAGAAAGCCATACCGCTATGTCTATAGAAAGGAATAGCCTGTTCAGTTTTAATCTGATCCTTCTGCACATCAGTCAATCTCTGCATAGGATTATGATTAATAGTCTGATCTACTTCTGTTATTGGCTCAGTAGAAGATGTCTCAAATCTCTGATTAAACATAGTACTTCTAATTACAGTACTATCTACTTCTGGATCCGTCTTAACAGTCGGAACATACACATGATGTGTTTTCTTGGTTCCAGCATCATCTACAGTTTCAATAACTTTGACTTCATATAAACTAATATCTGGTTTAGTGCCTTCAGGGTAAGTAGTAACTGACTGAATTATTTCACTAGCCAGAGCATTGATAATCCCTTGGCTTTTTCCACTAGGAATATCTGGATTAGTAGAAATATTCAAGAATCTACTTATATTCCTAGCTACTCCAGTAATCATATCTTGGGTTAACTTACCTGAAGCCAAGATCGGAATATCAGAATCTTTAAATGAATCATTCTGTTGATACTGTTCTATATCTTGTTTAGTAGCTGCTCTCTGTCCTTCATTACCCATCCAATCAATAGCAGACATGACAGCCATATCTAATAACTCATCGTTATATTTATAGCCATCAGGAGTTTTCTCTACTAGAGCCAATGTTCTACCAGTTACGTAGTCCATAGCTGCATAGTCACCTTTCTCGAACTTCTCTATTAACCCATTCTTCTTCATATATTGCTGAAGATTAGAATTAAGAGTAACTTTCATTTGCTTAGCTATAGGTGCGATATCTTTAGCTACTTTAGGAGATTTATTTCGTACTTCCTTAAATAGATCTTTAGCAGAAGTAAAGTTAACTAGATCTTCTTTCCTATCTTTGAAATAAGAAGTTAGTTTCTCCTTACCGCTATCCAAGACAGAAGCTACTCTATCTTTCAGCTTAACCTTTATAGGGGCAGCAGAAGCCTCTACAGGAGCTTCTTTAGTCTGAGTAGTATCAGTAGTAGGTGAAGTAGTTTTAGTGGCTGTATTCTCTTCTGCTGCGGCTGCAACAGGCTCTACTTTGGTAGATTCATTAGTTGATTTAGTTGACGTAGATTCACTAACAGCTCTTGATTGTTTCTGTGGTTCTTTTGTATTAACAATATCTGCTGATTCTTTGCCGCTCTTTGTACTTGCGCTCTCTGCTTTCTGTGCTGTATTTTCATTATTAGTTTGTTGAGTAGTTCCAGAAGGCTCTACAGGCGTATTCTGGGCAGTATTAGTTACTGGGCTAGCATTAGTATCAACCAGTGCTATTGAGGCGCTAGAATCGACTCCTGCAGGCTCAGTTTGAGTAGTATTCTTTCTAGCAGTATCCAATTGAGGAGATACATCACTCCAAGTAATAGGATCATTGATTCCTAATTGCTGAGATAAAGAGTTATAGGCAGAAACTGCTGCTTTACTTCCATTGATAATAGCCTGTGCATTAGCAATACCATTGGGAGTATTAGCAAAGAAGATTCCTTTATCTTCTGTAGTCGTATAGAACTGATGCGACTTAGAATTAAAGGATTCATAAGGAGTACGCTTACCTGTTTGTACTGCTTGGTTCAATGCAGCCAGTTTGTTATTCTGACTTTGTACAAATCCTTTGAAAGCTCTTAATTTAGTAGATATATTTTCACCTTTACTTGAACCAACAAGGATATTCTCCATGTGGCTCAAGAGGTCTGCATACACCTGTTTCTGAATACGAGCTGTACGAGTAGTATCAGCAGCATTAGTATCAGCATCTACTTTAGTTTGTAGATAAGTCTTGATGGCCTGTAGCTTAGTTACTTGAGTAGGTCTCAATGAAGTAGAGTGGTTAAGTACTCTATCTACCTGCTCTACAGTCATGTCATTCAAGTGAGACTCTGTAGCTACATCAATCGTGTCAGCTACCTTCTGAGCATTATTAACTGTTACCTCTGCTGGAACCAAGGTATCAATAGGAGTATCAGCTATACGCTTAAGCATTCTCTGATAAGCAGGAGTAGCTTTAATAGTATTAGTAAACCCTATAGCGTCATCTCTACTTGCAGCAAATTCAGGATTCCTTTCAGCCAAGGTATTTACACTACTTAACTCATCTTCAGTTAGTGTTCCAGTTTCCTCATATTGCTTGAATAAAGATATAAGTTCAGCTTGACCATCTGGGTTACCTTCTTCTTTATCAAATGCTTCAGCCAAAGTAAGCATAGCTTGCGGTCTAGGCATACTATTCAATACACCCAATCCTACTTGGTCATTAGCAGCTTTCTCTTCAGGAGTAAGTAGCATAGACCGATCCAAGTAAGACATAGCTTGGCTGTCTGCTTCTACTGTTTGAGCTTCTTCAGGAGTAATTAATGGATCTGCTTGTTTCTGTGCATTAGCTTCTTGCGCTCTACCAGAGATATCAAAGTAACTCTTTCCTGCTTCAGCAAATTTAGTTTTAACTGCTTCATTTGAAGTAGGTGAAGATTGTTCAACTTCTTTTTCTATATTAGCTCTTCTTTCATTACGAGCTTC
>JAIXKJ010000011.1:0-8158 GCA_026928255.1 Anaerolineales bacterium | reverse complement strand
CCTATAGAGCTACCTTCATCTCTAATAGCACCTCTACGTGCAGCAGCAGTTCTAGGAGCCATTAATCCAGCTCTGTAAGCTCCTTCAGTAAGTGCTCTATCTACTGGAGCTGCTATCTTGTTAACCCCTGCTCCTATACCTCTAATAGCTGCAGACATACCCACAACAGAGCCAAATAAATTACCTAGGTTAGTAGCAGTATCTTGATGAGCTAAAGCTATACCAGTACTGTCAGTTAATCCTCTACCAAGTCTCTTAAGTGTAGCCATGGTATTAGAATCACCTTGAGCCAAGTCCTCTATATACTTGGCATCATTACGAGCACTAGCTTCTTCTTGCAATACTCCTTCTATAGCAGCAGCTTCTCTGCTCCAAGGAGTAGATGTAGCTTCCCTTATTGGCTCAGTGAATTCATGACTAGCACGAAGTAAATCTTGATTGAATCTACGTGAAGCATCTGCTGATTCATTACTGAGTGCTCCTACCTTATTCAATCCTTCAGTAATAACAGTATTGCCTGCTGATATAAGTTCAGCAGGCATATTCAATAAAGTAGCCGCAGTATTGCCAGCAAAGTTACCTATGTTACGAACTGCCCTTTCTGCTGTAGGAATATTCCTAGTAGATTCTCTACCGCGAGATAAAGTATCTAATGCATTGGATCTCTCTACAGCAACTGTAGGATTAGCTAATACTTCTGTATCGGATAATCCTTCCCCGTAAGCATCACTAATTGATTGTCGTCCTAGTTTACTTTTAAGAAACTCATCGAATGAAGCCATATAATTAATTACCTTATATTAGTAGGAGTAGTTCTTAATCTTTCTGCTTTTTCTCTTTCACGCTGAAATTGCTCTTTAATTTTTTGTCTGGAAGGCGGTACATAAGGAGTACTCTTAGGTCCACGTACTTGACCACCACCTAGCATTAGCTCGCCAGCATTAAAGACAGCATTATCTAGTTGTTCTTGCAATCTTCCTACTTCTAGCGCTTTCCTTCGTACAGCTTCATTGAAGAAGTCTCTACTACCTTCACCAGTAGTTCTAGCTACATCATTAGTTAACTGTGAGAATTCCGTTTGAGCTTTATTCAATTCACTGGTTAACTTACGAATATTACCTGCTTGGTTAGTTACATTGGATCTTTGTGCTTCATTAGCTGCCATGGCTCCAGAACCAATATCCATAATTCTTGGAGCTACATTCTCAATGTTATAAGTAGTATCGCCTTTACCATCAAATAAAGTACTTCTCACTCTGCCTAAGATATTTCTATCCTCCATACCTTCTTCAAGTAACTGTAACTTCTCAGCAGTAGTAAATCTTTTATCTAATTTTTTATCTTTAAGATAAGCTTCTTGCTGTTGCCAACCATCACGCAAAGCTTTCTCACTATGCTTACTAGTACCTGCGTTCTTAAGGTAGTAGGAAACTGCTTGATCCTCAGTAGCATTGGCAGGAGCTTTATTGAATGCTTCTGATACAGGAAACTGATTGTCAAATCCTTCTGCTTGTCTCAGTAAAGATGCAGCACGTACTTCAGAAGTGCTTATAGGTGCTCTAGGAGCACGTACTATGCCATCTCTTAGTACATCGGCAGCAGACTCAGAATCAACACTTCTTGCTCTTGGACGACCACTCCCTGTAGAACCGGATGTAACACCTTCAAGAGGAATATTCTTACCCTGTTTATATCTATCGAGATAAGCGCTAACTCTAAGAAATGTGTCAGGATCACCTTTAAATGACTCTAATGCAGCAGGTTGTATAGACTCAGGGAGTTGTGCAATATCATAAGCTCTCTTCTGAGCATTGGCATCTCTACCCCTATTAATTTCATCAGCAAGCATAGCTTGTCTAGCTTGGTTCACTTGAGCCATACGAGCATTAGCATTACGTATGCTGTTTCTTTCGGCCATATCTTGACCACGTATAGCTATATCCTGTTGCCTAACAGGTACTCCTATATTAGCCACATTACCTTTAGTAAGTATGTCTAAAGCTTCGGGGGTAAGCATAGAAGAATCTAATCCAGCAAGAATATCCCCTTGCCCTCTAACATCCCCTCTAGTGCCTAATTGAGCCAATTGCTGTTGTTGAGGAATTAATGCATCTCTAGCAGCATTGGTTCTCTGTGTTCTACCAAAATCATACTGGCCTTTTTCTAGATTGAACTCACCAGTTCTATTGCTTAGATCAGCAGCACGCTGAGTAAGTAAATTACTGATCTGGTCATTAGCATTTGTATAAGCCTGAGCAGTAACACTTCTAGGATCCAATCCAGCTACTAGTGACCTATTAGCAATAGCTTCTCTAATGGCAGCAGGATCACTCAGTGCCATGGTTCTACGAGCTAATTCAGCACCAGTCTTTCTATCTTGAATAGCTCCATAGTCTCCTAATACATCTCTAAATCTACTTAGAGCCAAGTCAACATTATTAACAGGGGAGTCATATGATGGCTGTCTACCTCCCCCTTGAGGGATATTTACAGCTTGGTAATTTACTCTATTCCATTTAGGAGTAGCCATTTCTAAGTTCCTTATTAACCTTGTAAACGGTTTCTGCTCAGGTAATCATTTACGTATTCTTGATCTCTACCTTCCTGAGCAGCTCTAGCATTTATCCTATCTTCCAGAGCAGTATTAAAAGCAGATAATTCATTAGCGTAATTACGATTAGCTAAATCCTTTTGGAAATTAAACTGATCTCTCGCTAACCCCAATTGCTTATTAGCCATCTTATTTTGCTGTAATCCTCCAAATCCACCGAGTAATGCTGATATGCCTTGCAGTGCTCCTAAAGCTAGTCCAGCATTGTCTCTATTAGCCCAATCCCAACCAGTACTCGTTGCAGGTTTCATACCTACATTACTATCCCCAAAATTACCTGACCATGTATTGAGTGCCATATAACCTCCTAGTTAATCTAAGGCTTTCTTCAATGTGATTGTAGATGCAACGAAATTAGTGACATAGCCATTAGTAATAGCAGCTACATCACTTCCTAGTAATAGAGTTCTTGCTATGAAAGTATCCATTGATTCATTAGGACTAGACCATCTATTGAACATAATGGCAGTTCTTCCAAACTCTGCTTCATACTTCTCTATTAACCTTTTGTTCTTATCCCAAATACTCTTTAGTTCTCTTTGACTATCTTCAATGAAGTCATGTAATTTAGCTACTTTCTGTTGTGCTGATATTTGATAATACTCTTGTAATCCATTACCTACAGCAGAAGTCATAGCCAACACACCTTCAGCAGATACAAGCCCTTTAGCTGCACTAACGAACGCCTGTCCTTGCTGCATACCCATCGCTACATGACCTACAGCTACTGAGATTATAGCTCCTATCAAGGCACCTAACTTATCTCCAAATATCAGAGTAGCTATACCAGTAATTATTTGGGTAAGTACTAACCCTGCCAACATACTTACAGCACCGCCAGCTATTATTGCGGCTGTTCCTGTAAATCCTAAACTAGTTCCAAGAGAAGTAAACAATGCAGACATGCTCGGAGCTAATTGAGGAGCCACAATAGCTACTGTTATTGCTACTACAGCTACAATAATACTTATAAGGAATCCAAGGAATCCTTTCTTTTTAACCTTAGTAATATTAATTACGTAACAATTACATAATACAAATCCTGCTTGGGTACATACTTCGGTAGCATCCATGAAGTTCATGGATTTAAGTACACCTTCATGCAGAGGGATAATGAAGTCAGAGTCTTCTTCTATACCTATAGTTTGATCTGGCCATCCTTTAAGAGTCTTCTTATCTCCATAGATCCAATTCTCCATAACGAGACCAGAGAGGCGAATCTGATACCACTTATTAGAGTTAACTTGATAGGTGATTACATAATCATGAGTGTCGTCTATAACCCCATAATTATTATTATCTATAAGACCTATACCCCTCGGAGTATTCAGAGCAGGTACTCTATGACTAGATCCATAGTTATTACATAGATCGGGTAACAATGCACCGTATGCTGCCATCTCCATCGGGTTAGGGTAGGCATAATCTACCATTTGTATATCTGATGAATACAAACCGTAAGGGTTACCATGTATATCAGCATAATTTAATAAAGCGTTATAAGCAGCAGCCAGCCTTGCATCATTAGTTGCATCATTCCATTTACGAAAACTTCCTGTAGGTTCCAGACCTATATGTACTTTACCTGACTGTAACCAACCGAATGCAGCACCATTACCGTGACGCATTGCTTCATAACGAAAACCATATCTAATACTTAACCCTAATGAATTAGATATATGCAACCATCTCCCTACTTGATTAGGAGATTGATTAGCTACTATTGGCTCGGTTATATAAGGCTCAGTAGCAGATTTATAGTTATCAAACCATCTCAAATCCCAGTGTCTCTGCCAGCCATCTATGGAGTGTGGAGCTTTGGTAGTGGAGTCTTTAAGGAAGTATTCAAAGAATTTGAATAAATAAAGCTTACTGGCGTTATCTTTGGCATTAATTGGAACACCAAAGAACAAGTAAGCATGGTCTATATCAGCTAAATCAGGATGCTCAGCTAAACTGTCCTCCAGCTTCATATAAGAGATACCAAACCCTCGCCTCATCAATCTCTTGTTAGCAGCGGCTATATCTGGACGTGTAACAGAGATCATCTTATTCTCATGTCTGATTGGTAACACAGGAAAGAAGGGAACTTCATTACTTGAAGCTTGTGCTATCCAATTATCATAGTAAGAAGAACCTGTTTGATAGGTGTACCACCAAGGTTTAACTGGGCCAAAACTCGTAATAGAAACTTTATGTTTACTCCGCTGGCTGGATCTAGCGTAAGAAAGCCTCTCTGTAGTAACAGTAGTAGTTATAGTAATTAAAACTCCATTAGGGTCTACGTGTTCCACTATGTCTGTAGCTATATCTGAAACCACCGAAACGTTTTGAATAATGTTTACAATTAAATGCATATAGTCATAACGTTTGCCGTCTGTACTATTTTCATAGTCAAACAGATACCCAACTTTAGAGTAATCCCTAATAAAGTTTTCATAGGGAAACGTACCTAGCGCTTCAACAGTATTAGATAGAGTTTCAGTAGGATCACCATTACTATAACTTCTAGTTACTAAAGTAGTACGAGTGAGATTGGCAGAATGACTAGTAGTAGTATTACTGGTAAGGTACATATATTGAATTTCATCAGGAAACTCAATCAAATTAGAAAGTACAGGCTCATATATACGGCTACCTAAATAATTAAAACTTGGTTTATAGTAAAGTAACCATATTTTCCAAGCCCACGTTTCACTTGCTACTCCTGTGTATACAGGTCTTAGTGTATCATTAGCATAGTAATACCAATATTCTGACGCTACTCCTTTATTAGTTGGATCGTAGTAAGGCCATTTATACCCATAGAAATCCATAGGGTAACTTAAACCAGCTCCATAGAAATACTCAGAACAAGCCATTGCAGGAGAATGCTGATTAATACCAGCAAACGCCAGTATTACCATAGTAAGACCATCACCCGCTATGTTTTTCTCCAATTCCAGTTGTTGGTGCAAAGTTAGACTCTTACCTAATCCCCATCTGTTTTGCCCCACTAAACCATAATAATTAGTTCTCTTGGCATGGTTCAAAAGGCTCTTGAATTTAACATTAGGCCCTTTAAGTAAAGCTCCGGTAACATCATCAGATAAGGATTGACTGTTTCTATTTATGGCTCCAAATACCTGAGTAGGAGTATATTTCCTACGAGTATCTGGAGAGCCATTCAAATTAAAGGCAACACTAGCTACAGTTATGGTTGTTATAGTCTTTGAGCCACCACACATTAGATAGTATTCCTTGAACGTAATGCAGAAATTAAAGTATCTAAATTAGCATTGCTTACTTGAGTAGGAGCTGTTAATCCTTCATCTACTGTTTTCTGTGTAGTCCAAGTATCGATTAATAGTTTACCTACCTTGGTCTCAGCATCTCTCTTATAAGAATCTATTTGTTGTTTATATAGATCTTTCTGAGTTTTAATTAATCCACTAACAGCAGCAGAATCAGTTCTGACATCCAATGTTTGAGCTAATTGAGATTCCATTTGCTCTTTAACTAATTTACGTTGTTCATCCAATATCAATGCTTCTTTAGTCTTATTAATTATATTCTGCTCTATTTCTTCGATGGCTTTAGCTGTCTTAACTACTTCTAACTGACCAGCAACTGCTTGCCAATAAGAAGTCTCCTTTTGTAATAGAAACTGTACAGAATTGCTAATAACAGATTCAGTTAACGCTATATAAGCCTTTGTGTATTCAGCTCCAGTAATTCTATTCTTATCAAACTCAGTCCTTAAATGAGCATATACAGAGCTCATTAATACATCAAATGTCCCACAACCATCTACCTTGCGCTCAGTTAAATCGCTATTATCTACGCTACACGGTTTCCTCAATAAAGGAGAATCTGTTCCATTCAAATAATCGTAAAACTGACTCAAATCTACTGACATATTAATCTCCACAAACAAATAAGCCCTGAATCAACAGGGCTTATTATTACATATATAAAATGTATATTACTCTACTGCTTGAGTAGCTTGCTGACGCTGAGCCAATGCAGATAACTCTTCATAAGTCAGCGGAGGTAACTCTTCAATAGCATATTCTTTAATCCACTTGCTAACAATCTCTTCTCCTACTCCCAACTTACGTTTCTTAACTGTATGGCTCAAGAATGTTTTCTCTCTCATGTAGTTCAGGATGATATTAGGAATATGATATCCATCCATAGAGAATGCTGGGTCAAATGGAATAAACTTCTTAACAGTACCAGTAGTATCACTATGAACAGTAATTACCGTTCCCGGTATATCTTTGCACGCCGGGTTCATATTAGTGATACGGCAGCGAACCAATCTAAGCATATCTTTACGCTTAGCTTCTACATCATCTGCGGCAGTAAGATTATCTAAATCATTAGCAGCATCTTCCAGTAAAGCCAATTGAATCTTCTCTTTGAGAGAATCCTCAGACATTACATGGTAGTGCTTAATACCTAAGAGCTTAGCTCTATTTCTCAATTTACTTAGTTCTTCTGAATCAACCATGTGTCTTAACTCCTGTTATTAAGGGGAGATTTCTCTCCCCTATTATTTATATTAGTTTGGTGCGGTACTCATAATCAGACCAATGCGTTCAGGACGCATAATCAGAGTAGCGTAGTACCACTGAATAGAACTAAACCCTACTGTACCGTATGGGTTGTTGTAAGCCTCAGCACTATTGGCTCCCGGCATTTTGGTAATAACATTGAATTTACCAGCTTTACCGTTGTTAGCATTGAAACCAACTGTAGTGAAGCTATCCTCACCAACGCATAGCAGAGGATACACATTGTAAGCATTGCCGGTATTAGCAGCATTAACACCAACACGTGAACTATCTGAGTTAGTAGATACATTAGCTCCAGCACCTGCCCAATGTTCCATTTCAGGAACCAAGACAATACGGAAGTTATCGATGGAGCCAATCTCTCCCGGCAGAGGTGTAGTCTGCCCAGCATAGTGCTGTACTCCAATGAATACAGGTACTGAACCATCCTTCATACCTTTAATGGTCCCCATCAGCTCTGTACCAATATACAGAATACGGCTAGCAGGGATAGTACGTGTATCAATATTTCTTGAGCCAGTGATTACCGTAGTCTGTTTAGGAGTACGGTTCTCTGTCAGCAGCTGGTCAAGCTTCAGCAGGTTAGCGTAAGTGACTCGTGAAGTAGATCCAGACTCACCAGAGATCGTACCCTTACTGGTAGCAGCACCAGAGTACACAATAGTCTCAGCAGCATTCAGCAGGTCTTTCTGGAGCACGTCTTCATAAATCTCCATAGCACCGTTCATCAGCTCACGAGCCAAATGATCCTTCAAGCCTGCATCACTATCAAAGTCCAGAGACTCATCAGTGAACTCATAGAAGAAACCAAACCGTTGCAGAGTAGCTTGTCGGGTAATACGTGTGAAACCTACACGATTTTTCCGCCCACCAGTTTCAGACAATGTAGGCAATCTACCTGTGATGGATCCAATATCTTTGCTGGATCCATACAAGTTACCAAGACGAGCAGAGATAACAAAGTTACCTCCTACACCTTCAGCCGTCA
>JAIXKJ010000004.1 GCA_026928255.1 Anaerolineales bacterium | reverse complement strand
ACCCCGCCAGCCTTCCGCGACCTGCTGCTTTCGATAGCGCGCAAGGCGCATAACGCCGATTGGACGACGCCTGTGCGCGCCGACGAAGATGCGCTGGATGCCGCAATCGATGCGGCGATGCGCCGCGCATGCAAATAGGCACAGCAGCAGGTCGGGGGCTCGAGTCCCTCCGGGCAGGCCACGTGCGGGCCGTAGCGGTAGCGGGCACTAACCTGTCCAAAATTGGGCAGGTTGTCCAATTTCTGCCCGCGCTACGCGGCCTCGCGCAACACCTCGACGGCCGCCTCTGCTGCCCGCAGCAGATCGTCGTCGCCCACCGCGCCGCCCAGCATGCGCGCCTGCAGCGCCTCGACGACGGCCTCGGCCGCGCGCCGCCCGGCGTCGATCTGGCGCACCAGCCGATCCCGCTCGGCTCGCTCGGCACGCCGGTCGCGCAGGACGTACTGCCGCGCCTCGTGCAGCGCAGCCCAGGCGACCATCAGCCGCGCGCGCAGGTCGCGGCGCTGGCGGGCTCTGCGGCGGGCCTGCAGCCAGTAGCGCAGGCGATCCCACGGGCGAGGCACACCTACTGCCCCGGCGCGCTGGCGGCGAGCCCCGCGGCCCGCACGTAGGCCTGCAGGCCCTCTAGGCGGGCGCCGTCGCGGTCAGCGACTGCTGCCACCGTCGATAGAGCTGCCGCACACTCTCGGACCACGACGGCGAGTCGGCCGGCGACAACGGAGGCGCCATCAGCTCGGCCGGGGGCGGAGGCAGCGTCACCGGGCGCACAGGCGCCGGAGGCGTAGACCTCGACGGCAGAGCGCAGCCGCTCGCCGTCATCGCGCAGATCAGCAGCAGCGCGCTCAACGCGCGCGAGCTTGGTGCGGGTGTCATCGTAGGCTCTCCTGACGGCGGATGCTGTTGCGGCCTCGCTGGCGCGTGCTGCGGCCTCGGCGACGGCCGTTGCCTCGGCGCGCTCGGCGCGCTGCGTGGCCTGCTCTGCGGCGGCCCGGGCCTCGCGGGTGTTGCGCCGCTCGGCGATGTTGGCGATGACGGCAAGGGCCAGCAGCAGGGCCAGCACGGCGGCGATGGCGGCGGCGATGCGGGTCATGGCTGCGCCTCCTTGGCGAGCAGCGCCTTCTGGGCCACGTTCGCGCCACCGGTCAGCGGCGCGCGCCGGCCCAGGCACAGGTCGCGCTCTGCTTGCCGGCGCAGCCATACCCCGTAGCAGCCGTGCGCGCGCTCGCGGCAGTCGGCAAGCACGCCGCGGATGCGGACCTTGCTGTAGGCCGTGATGCGCTCGCAGGCGGCGGCCATCTTGCCCGCTCGGATCAGGTCGCCCAGGCACTCCGAGCGCGGCAGGCACGAAGCGCAGACGTTGGCCGTGCCCACGTTGTAGGCCAACGAGGCAAGCGCGTCGTACTCGTGCTGCTTGAGCTGCACGCCCGTGCGTCCCCAGGTGCAGGCCAGCAGCTCGCGGCCGTGGCGCTCGATTGCCGTGCGCGTCAGCTCGTCGCACTGCGGCCGGGTGTACTGCGTGCCGATGGCGACGCCGCGCACGACGACGCCCGCGCAGACGGTGGGCACGCCGCCCACGTCGGCATAGACTCGGTGCTCGTTGCCCTCGCGCTCGGTGATCCAGCCGATGAGGCCGCCCGAGGCGACGACGACTCCGCCGACGATGATGCGCTTGAGGGGGGCTGGTACATCCATCAGTACGGCCCTCCGGGCGGCGGGGGCGGCGGCGGTGCGTGCCCGGTGACGGCGAGCTTGATGCCGGCCCAGATCGAGCCGACCGCCAGCGCGATGCTGCCGACCCAGATCAGCACTCGTCGCGCGCGCTCGATCCAGGCGATCGCAGTCGCGATGTCCTCGGTGATCGTCGTCGCCGCGGCGATCTGCGCGCCGATGCCGTCCAGCCGCTGCACGATTGATGCCTGCGCGTCGGCCACCGTGAGCATGCCGTCGGCGAGCTTGTCCATGCGGTGCTCAATGTCCTGCATCTGCGCTTCCAGCCGACGCCGGTGCTCGCGCGCGGCGGCCTGCTCGACGACGACGGCCGCGAGCTGCTCGGTCAGGTGGCGCTGGCCGGCTGCCACTGCGACGGCAGAGTGCTCCAGCTCGTCCACGCGCGCGCAGAGGCCAGCGAAATCGGTATCGAGTCCCATGGTCATGCTCCGTCGTCGTGCGTGCCGCCGAACGCGGGCCGCAGCGCGTACTCGGTGAGCCACGGGCCGCGCTGCCCTGCGGCTGGCTGTCGCTCGCGCGAGATCAGCAGCCCGCAATCCTCCAGCGTGCGCAGCCACGCCGACGCGGTAGCGAGCTGCACGCCCAGTTCGTCTGCCGCCTCGGCGCGCGTGACCCACTCGGTGCGCGCGCGCTTGAGCAGGTCGGCCGCCATCGCTGCCGCGAGGACGCTCTTTGGGTGCGGCTTCATCGCGCCGCGCCCACGTCGGCCGCGGTGCGCGCAGCCAGCGCAATCGCGCGCAGGTAGCGCAGGCACTCGCGCATCTGCTCGGGCGTCATGTCGACCTGGCCCGTCATCGCGAGCTGGTAGTACGCGACGCCCGCGCCGGGCGAGTACTCGAGCTCGACGAGGCGGCCCATGGGCAGCATCACGGGCGGCCTGTGGTGCAGCTGCACCTCGACGCCCTCGTGCCGCGCGATGCCGCGGCCCCTGCCGGCGCACCACCAAAGGCGGGTTGGGTACAACAGTTCGGAGCTCACGGTGTTACTCTGGGTGGATGGCTCATCTACTAGGCGCGTTTGCGGCCGGTCTTGGCGTTGGCTTCTACTGGCTGCTATTCGAGTACATCGAGCGCCAGCAGACCGCCAGCCGGCGAGAGCATGGGCGCGGTCCGATTGAGCAAGCCTGCTACCGCCTGGGCCGGCTGTGGGCGCGACGACACCGCTGCAAGCAGAGCCCGTTGCACCGGGGCTGAATAGGCGCCAGCGCCGGCCAGCAGCCCGGCAGGGATCAGCGGATTGACCAAGCCGGACCCGAGCGCTCCGGCCTGCATCAGCCGGTCGGCCGTTCCGCTGTTCGGCACCTTTGCGCCTAGCACTGACTTCCCGGCGTCGCCGAGGTCTTGCATGAGGGCCTCGCCACGGGCGAATTTGCCCTTGTCCTTTGACCGATCCAGAGCCTTCACCGCGCTCTGCAAGTTGGCGGGGCTGAAGATGCCATCCTCGGCGCCGACGTAGCTGGCCGCCCGCTCAAGCCGCTTGAAGCTCGCCCACCCGGCGTTGATTGCACGCAGTTCCGCGGCCTGAGCCGGGTTGCTGCGCTGCACCAGCGAGCGCAGCGACGACTGCACCTCGCGCAGCGCATCGGCCACCAGCCTGGCATCGGCGTCGGTCGACCCGCCAAGCTGCGCGATCTTCTGCCCGAGGTCAGACTCGATGGCCTTCATCGTCTGCCCGGTCAAAGCCTGCTGCCCCTTGAACTTGCCAAGCACGTCGTTCTGCAGGATGCGCTGGAATGTCTTTGCCGCGTTCGGGTCGATGGATCCATTGGCCACCATGCCGCGCAGGCTCTGCACTTCCTGGGTGAACGCCCGGTCCGCCTTCACCGTCAGTTTCGGCAGCAGCTTGTTGTAGGCGTCGCTCAGTTGCGATTGCACGCTGGCGACCATCTCGCGCCCCTGCGCACCGGCCGGCACCTTGCCGCCGATGGGGGCCAGCGCGCGATTGGCAACGGCTCGGTTCAGATCGACAGCCGCCCGAGTCCGCGCCGATGCGATGGCATCGCCAACGAATGGCAGGCTGATGGCCTTCTCTTCTGCCTTGTTGGCAACGCCTCCCAGCGCCTGGCCGACCGTAGGGCGCACGCCTTCAGTTTTCAGCAGATCGAGCTGCGGATTGCGCGATGCGTTCGGGCTGATGACGCGGCCGACGCCTGCAGTGATGGCCGGCACCAACGCGCCGCCTGCGGCACCAAGGCCCATTTGCGTCAGCTTGTCCGCGTCGGTGCCAGCGTTCGGCATCAACCCGCCAGCAATCGCACCCAGGCCAGCCCCGCCGCCCACGCGCCCGGCAGTCGTGGCCGCGGCCGGCAGCCTTGCGGCCAGCGCGGCATTGGCCGGAGACAGCACGTTGCCCGCCAGGCGCGGCCAGTCGATGCCGTCCGTGCGCAATGCCGCCTCTCGCTCGCGCGTCTGCTGCTGCACGCCGCCGGCCGGAAGGCGGCCGACGATGCCGCGATCAGCGAGCCAGTTGTTCGCCTTGTTGATCGCGTCCACGGCTCCAGGAGACACGGCGCGAACCGCGTTCTCCAGCATCTGCGCGCCGCCTTGAATCGGATCAACCAGGCCGGCGGCGAAGCGCGAAGATGCAGACACCTCCGGCCGCCGCTGCGCCTTGATGGCTTGCGCGATGGTGCGAGCAGCATCGGCATCACCCGCGGCATCTGCATTTCGCAAGGCGCGCTCAAGCGTGGCGAGGTCGGCCATGTCAGTCCCCGTACTTCTTCAGAAGGTCGTCAATCGACGGGCTAGATGCCGCAGGCGCAGGCATTGGCGATCCGTTGATCTCCGCATACTTGCGCTGCAACTTCTCAACCGTTTCCAGAGCCGACAAACGCTCTTTGATCGGGACTGTGCTGTCCCCGATCTTGCCGGCCATCAGCATGTAGTTCTGAACGTCATAGTTAGACTGCGGCCCCTCCATGCGGGGAACGTTAGCCACCAACCACCCCGATAGCGCCTGCAATCGAGCCGCGTCCTGAGCCCCCGCGGTGGTAACGCCAACCGCTCGACCCGCAGCATCACGAACAGTCCCGATGCCGCTTGCCGTCGCCGTTCCCTTTTGCAGAATCTGACGGGCATCGCTCATCGCCGTCATCATCTGCTGCGCCTGTCTGGCCTTAGCCGCCTTGTCTGCGGATTCGCGCTCTTCGGCAGCGGACATCGGAGGCCGAACGCCCGGGATGATGTTTGGCGGGCTCCCGTCCTTTGTCGGCTGGATAAAGACAGGCTTGCCATCCGGCCCGATGGCCTGCACCGGGGGGCCATACGACACGCCGACATTGGTGGCGCCGGCCTGCGCAATCTTGCGCTTCGCATCCAGAAGCAGCGTGTTCAGCGTCGGCTTGCCGTCAGGCCCCGGCACGATCAGGCTGTTCATGTCGGCCTTCTCGGGCGCCCGATATGCCTCGCTCACGCCATCCGGGCCGATCTTGACCAGCGAGCCGCCGACCACCTTGTATTGCGGCGCCTGCGCCTGTTGTGGCGCCACCATGCCGTATTCCTGCGGAGACAGCCCAGCCGCCAGCGCGCCCGCAGCCGTGGGTTGCATCGGCGGCCCCTGGTTCGCATCCAGCGCCCCGAGGTACTGGCCCCGGCGCTGCTCCATCTCCTGAAGCCGCTTGCGCTCCTGAGCCTGCGCTTCCAGTGCTGCAAGCTGCATGTCGGCCATGCGCTTCTTCAATGCGCGGTCTTCCTGCGCATTGCGCATGGCCTGCACGTTCTGCGTGGCCTGTAGCAAGCCTTCGCCGATGGTGGTGCGGCGCTCTTTCGGTGCTGCGGCTGCGAGCAGGGACATGCCGAGCAAGCCTTGCTCGCTGTTCAGGAGGTCGAGAAGTCCCATGATTACCTCAGAGGGATGCCGTTGCGCTCAAGGATCTTGAGCAAGCCTTCTTCCCCGGGGAAGACGACAAAGTTCGATGTTCCGGTGCCTGCGCCGCGAGAGCCGCTGTCTAGGTAGCGGATGCCGGGGATGCCTGCGCGGCGCAAGCGTTCGGCGTGAGATTTTCCAAGCTCTTGGATGATTTCTTCGCCGGTCAGCGTGCGCACGCCTTTTGGCGACACCGCGCCACGATTAGCAAACTCCGGCAGCGCCTGCCGCACCTCGGTCGCCTGCTGACTCAGCGGCTTGTCCCAATCCAGCATGCGGGCGATTGCGGAGTCGGGGAGGTCTACTTTGTAGAGGTTGCCAGAATCAACGATGGATGGAAGTCTGAAATCGCCAAGTGCTGCCAGCGCCCGCTCCGCCGCGGACTTTCTTTCGCCAGTTCCGTTTCTAGCTAACGAGCGCAAATCATTCAGAACGCTAGATGCTCCGCTTCCATATTGAGTCGAATTAGCACGCGCTCCTAACGACGCCATCAATTCATGCTCTGCCTGCGTCTGCGGCACAAACCCTTTTATCTCTACTGCTTTCTTTGACAATTTGCCTGCATATTCGTCTGCAACCTTTGGCGACTCCGCCAGATACAGCCCGTGCCCGTAAGCCTGCGCGCCCTCTCCGGTGCCGATCTTGCTGCTGTCGAAGCGGTCGAACTTGTGCGGGCTGCCGTGCCACACGATTGCGCCAGTCTGCGGGTTCAGAGTGCGAGGCTTTGCAGCGTTCTCGCCCATCTGCAACAGCCCCTTGGCGATCTGGGGGGCCTTGGCTGCGGCCACCACCGGGGACAGCAGGCCGAACGTCTCACCCGCCACTGAGGCGGCAGACTGCGGTACATCGCGCATCAGACCCTGACGCTTGGCCCAATCGCTACCGCCCACGGGTTCGCCAACAGGAATGCCGGCCTTCCGCAACAACCACGCAATGCCATCGACAGGCGCCGTGACGGTGCCGGCCGCGCTGTTGCTCGCGGCTTGCAGAAAGTCGAGCAGTCC
>JAIXKJ010000005.1 GCA_026928255.1 Anaerolineales bacterium | reverse complement strand
TATCAACGGGGGTAGCGCAGTGGGTAGTAAAAACTACTTGCGCATGAAAACAGTAACGGCTGTTACACTTGGTTCTGCTGATATTTTCAACATTAGACAAAGTATTGAAGGGATTAACGTACAAGATTTGAACTTTGGGACTGCTTCAGCAACTCAGATAACATTATCCTTTTGGGCGAGAGCAAGCCAAACTGGTACTTATAGTGTATCTTTTAGGAATGATGACAATAGTCGTAGCTATGTAACCACGTACACAATTAATACTGCCAATACTTGGGAGTATAAAACTATCACTATTAACGGCGACACTTCCGGCACTTGGAAAAATGATACGGATACAGGACTAGCTATATATTTTGACTTTGGAACTGGTAGTACATTTACAACAGGGTCTACAAACACTTGGTTAGATGGTAACTTTGTAAAATCTACCGGCACTAATAACCTTATAACTACATTGAATGCCACATTGGATATAACCTTAGTGCAGTTAGAGAAAGGGGGAGTGGCTACACCTTTCGAGTATCTCCATATAGCCGATTCATTAGCTAGATGTCAGAGGTATTATTTTCAAGAAGTTCAGGATAACCTAATGCGTAATCTTAATATGTCTGGTGCAACACAAGTCATACCGATATCCAGAGCCTTGCCTGTGCCAATGAGGGTAGTGCCGAGTTTTACTATGATCGGCGATATTAATGATGGGGGTAATTTTACTTTGTCAGGTAGTAAAGTTGCTACGAAAACTATGGTAACGCAATTTCATTCAGTGAGCGCAAATTCTTGGCTTGATCTTAATGCTGTATATGTAGATGCAGAACTATAAAATAATTAAGAGGACAGTATGTATATAAAGTTAGTATCTAAAGGATTGATTACAAATCAACGAAGAGGCGAAATTCTCCAAGAGGTTGTTTAAAAGATGGTTGAAATATCTACACTAACTTAAAAGGCTATAAGCGATGTATAACAAGTTTAAAACGTATATTGAAGAAAGGTGGGGATTGGTTACTACTTGGAAATGTTGGTATAAATGGTGGTCTAACCAATTGGTTATTATTGGCTCATTGTTAGTAAGTTTGGCTCCAGAGGTTAGTATGTATGCTATGGAGATAGCACGCACTTATGATCAATTACCCATGGGGGTACAACTAGTATTACCAGAGAGTTTAGTAAGAGGTATAGGTATAGTTATTATTATAGTATCTATACCTGCTAGAGTAGTTAAACAGAAGAGATTACCACAAGAGTAATTAACTAATTAACTTACAGAGATAAGGAGCTGATACATGCCTGATCCTATTCCTGAAGGGACTGAAGATATTCCTGTGCTACCTCCATTACCAGAGGAACCTAGGTATGTCCCCGGGTTAACTCTAGAGTTATCTATAGATAAGACAAAGCTGGACTTAGATGTTTAATTCTATAACTCCATACTTATTGGTAGCTTTATTGATTACTGCTGGTACTAGCCTAGCAGTAATTCAGATTAAGAATAATCGTATAGATGCATTGATTAAAGAACAGGCTGCATTTATTGCTGCTATAGATATAGCTACTAAAGACGCAGAGATTAAAGTTCAACAGAAGGAAAAGCAGTATGCAGAAGCTAAAGAGAGTGCTGATGCTAAATATCAAGATACTATTGCTAGGCTCAAGCTTGATGCTAACAGCCTGCGTATCGAAAGAGATAAAGCCCGTAGCACTGCCTTGTCCAACATTGCCAGACGCTCCAAAGATCCTGACAGACTATGTTTCAACAGAACCAAGCTCGAAAGAGCAATTGAACAGTTTGAGCAAGGAGTTTCTGGAATCGCTGGACAAAGCGATGATAGAGACGCCAAATTAATATTTATTAGAGATTGGTATAACACTCTTAAGAATATGAAATGAACATCTCAATAGACACGATATGGATGATCGTATTGCAATTAATAGCAGCAGGTTCTGTATATGGAGCCATACGTACAGATATTAAGAATATCTATAGAGATCTGGAACATCAAAGAGATTTGAACAAAGAGCATAATAAACGTATTACTGAAGCACATGAACGCATTAATGATTATCATAGAACAGTGCACGATAGACGATTCATTCCACGGGACCCACTGCAATAATGGCTGATATTGATCAAACATCTAAGCTCACTACGTGGGCTAAAGAGCCGTCAGTAATAGATCTCAAGAGAGATCTGCAATATGCTTCTACGTCACAGAATAGACAGATTACCAAGATAGATTCTTGGAATGATTTGTTTAATGTAGAGAACCAAGCTAAACCTCCTAAGATTAAAGGTAGGAGTTCTGTTCAGCCTAAGCTTATACGTAGACAAGCTGAATGGAGATACCCTGCATTAACAGAGCCTTTCCTTACATCTAATAAACTATTTCAAGTCAATCCTGTTACTTTTGAGGACACCTCAGCAGCTAAGCAGAATGAATTAGTACTTAACTGGCAATTCAGAACCAAGTTAAATAGAGTTAAGTTTATTGATGATTTTGTTAGGAGTACGGTAGATGAAGGTACTTCTATAGTACAAGTAGGTTGGCTTAGACAGACTACTGAGCATAAAGAGTTACAGCCTATTTGGGATCATTATCCAGCTGAAGATCCGCAAGTTGTTGAGCAGTTAACTCAAGCTGTAGAGTTCAAGAAAGCTAATCCTAGGATTTATGATGAATCTACTGATGAAGCTATTAAGGCAGCTGTAGACTTCTACGAATCTTCAGGAATACCTACGATTGCTCAACAAGTAGGAATGGAAGAAGTAACTGTCCAAGATGTACTAGAAAATAAACCTACTGTTACTGTCTTGGATCCAAGGAATGTATTCATAGACCCTACCTGTTTAGGTGATATGGATAATGCTCTCTTTGTAATAGTTGCTTTCGAAACTAACAAAGCAGAGTTACTTAAGAATACAGATAGATATAAGAATCTAGATAAAGTTAACTGGGAGACTGCTACTACATCTTCTACTGTTACTTATGGTAAATCTGAACAATTAGATTTTACCTTTAGTGATGCTATTCGTAAGAAGGTAATAGCTTATGAGTACTGGGGGTTCAATGACATCAATGATGATGGTAACTTGGTTCCTATAGTAGCTACTTGGATCGATGATGTAATGATTAGAATGGAAGAGAACCCATTTCCTGATGGTAAACTCCCATTCGTAGTGACTGCATATACTCCTGTTAAACGTGAGGTATATGGTGACTCTGATGCTAATCTGTTAGAAGACAATCAGAAGATACTTGGTGCTGTGACTAGAGGTGTCATTGATTTACTTGGCAGATCCGCCAATTCTCAAATAGGTATAGCAAAGAATTTGTTGGATCCGCTGAATAGACGTAGGTTTGAGAATGGTCAGGATTATGAATTTAATCCTCAACTCAATCCACAGTCTAATATCATTGAGCACAAGTACCCTGATATTCCTCAGTCTGCATTGGCTCTTATTAGTATGCAGAACAACGAAGCAGAGGCTCTAACAGGTGTTAAAGCATTCTCTGGAGGTTTGAGTAGTCAAGCTTATGGGAATGTGGCTACAGGTATTAGAGGCATGCTGGATGCTTCAGCTAAGCGTGAAATGAGTATTCTTAGGCGCTTGGCTAAATCTGTTGCTAGGATTGGTGAGAAGATTATAGCAATGAATGCTGTATTCTTATCTGAAGAAGAGACGATAAGAATTACAAATAAAGAATTCATTACAATTCAGAGAGAAGATTTAAAAGGCAACTTTGATTTAGAAGTAGATATTACTACTGCTGAAATCAACGATGCTAAGGTACAAGATTTGGCATTTATTCTTCAAACTATTGGGCCAAATATTGATCCACAGATCACTATGATGATCCTTAGTGAAATAGCTGGATTGAAGAACATGCCTGAATTACAAGAGAGGATTAGTACATATCAGCCTCAGCCTGATCCATTGGCTGAAGAAATGAAACAGCTAGAGATAGAGAAAATTAAATCTGAGATAGCCTACAATAATGCTAGAGCAGAAAACATGGTAGCTAGCGCCAGAGCACAAGATTTGGATTCAGAAATGGAAGCTAGTGGCTATAAACATTCTCAAGCTATGGAGAAACAGAAGGCCCAAGCTCAAGGTAATCAGGACTTGCAAGTAACTAAGGCATTAACACAATCTCGCAAGCAAGGAGAGATGCCGGCAGATATAGACGCTGCTATTGGGTACAACTTAATAAGTAAACAACAATCACAGGAGATTTAATAATGGATGAACTAAAAGAGCTGGAATTCCAACGCGAAACTAATGAATACTTTATTAAACGTAAAGCTATGGTTCATCGTTTACAAGAGAACCCAGATTTCCAGAAATTGATTGTTGAAGATTTCTGTGAGAAAGAGTGTGCGGGATATGCTAAAGCTAGTGGTGATCCTTCTCTGTCTAAAGAAGATAGAGAGTCTGCTATGCAGATGGCTCAAGCAGCAGGGCACTTACAACGTTTCCTGCACATTTGTATTCGTATGGGAATTACTGCTGAAGGGCAGTCCGAAGAGATTGACAAAATGATTACAGAGGTGCGTAGCAATAATGACTAATATTTTCGATCTATCAGACGAAGAATTCATGGCTCAGGAATTTGCTCAAGAGCAGCAACCTGAAGCAGAATCAACAGAGCCTGTTCAGGAAGAAGATACTAATAGTGCACTGGCTCCAGAAGCAGATGCACAGGCGCAAATAAACGCTGAAACTTCTACTGAAGGGGATACTGTACCTCCAGAGTATGAAGCGGCTAAAAACGCTGCTACTGCACCTGAAGATGAAGTTCCGGAAGAGCTTAATTACAAAGAGCTATATGAGAAAGTATTAGCTCCTTTTAAAGCCAATGGTAGAGACGTAACTCCACAGAATGTAGATGAAGTAATTAAGTTAATGCAGATGGGTGCTAATTACACTCGTAAGATGCAGGACATAGCTCCTCATCGTAAAGTATTAACTATGCTTCAGAATAATGAATTGTTGGATGAAGAGAAGCTATCTTTCCTCATTGATTTGAACAAGAAAGATAAAGTAGCTATTCAAAAATTACTAAAGGATGCTGAGATAGATCCTTTAGATATAGATGTAACTAATGAAGTTAATTATGTTGCTGGCAATCACCGTGTATCGAATGAGGAAGTAGCTCTTAATAGTGTACTAGATGATGTATTGGCTACATCTACAGGAGCAGAGACTGTCCAAGTTATTTCACAGCAATGGGATCAAGCTAGTAAAGAGATTCTCTGGAAGGATCCACATGTAATAGAGATTATTAATCAACAAAGATCTAATGGTATCTATGACAAGATTACTTCAGAGATAGAGAGACAAAAAGTACTTGGAGCTGTCGCTTATGACGTTCCTTTCTTAGAAGCTTATAAGGTCATTGGACAGAAGATGAATGAAGCAGGATTGTTGAGCACTACTGCAACTACTCCTGTAGCTCGGACATCAGCAGCCAATACAACCAAAGTAGCTAATAATGAGAAAGCTAAAGCTGCTAGTACATCACGCAGTACACCTAATAAAGTTAATCCTAATTCTGACCCCTTATCTCTGTCTGATGACGAATTCTTAAAATTCATGGCAGGGAGAGTTTAATAACAAGGAAATAAAATGACTCTTATCTATAACGCAGGTTCGGTAGCTAACCCGTCTAGTGTTGACAGTTCAGTACCTAATGACCAGTTGCAAAGCTTCTTCTATTTGAAGAAAGCAATCATTCAGAAGCAAAAAGAGATGTACTTTACACCTCTGGCTAGTGTCACTCATATGCCTTAACGTGAGGGCCATATAAAAGTAATTTTATATGCAAACTAGGTGAATTCGGGGAAACTCTGACCAATTAAAGTTGAAGACAATCCCGAGCTAAGACTAAAGATTGTATGTATACTAACATGCCTTTTCGTTTAGGAAATAACATGTTAAATATATACAAATACAAAGAGTTAGTTTTACAAAGTTTCTTTTTAGATAGTGATGGTATAACCGTAAGACACAAATTGAATTCAAAATATAAAACTAGATTTAAAGCAGGAGACTCTGTTAAAGAATTTAAATTGTGTCAGCATGGTTATACAGCGGTGCATTTACCAGGTACTAGAAAAGTTACTCTTAATAAAGCGCACTTAGTACTTTTGTTAAGAGGAATTGAACTGCCAGAAGGGCATGTAGTGGATCATATAGATGGTAATCCTTATAACAATGCATTTAGTAATTTAAGGATTACTACTCAAAAGATAAACTGCAAAAATCGAGCAAGAAAGAGCACGAATACTTCTGGTTATACTGGTATTAGTTGGAATGCTTCTGCAAATTTATGGACTGTTCGGCAAACCATTAAAGGAGAAAGAATCTATTTAGGTTCTGCTCTCACTTTAGAAGAAGCTGTGCAGATAAAAGAAAACTTTAGAGAAACTGCTTTAAAAGATGGGTACACAAAACGACATCTACAATCTTTAGTAAAGCGTAACGACTATCCCGCAAGGGAGTACACTCAAGCGAGTGGAAGCGCCTAGCATCCCATAACAGGGGATGATGATATAGTCTGCTCTGTATAGAAATATACAGCAGCTCTTCGGAGCGGTAGAGTAAGTAGCGAGACTCTACGAACATATAGGAAAAATTACGGTAAAACGATTAAGGTGCATGAGTATTTGCCTCTGCTGGATGACCGTAACATTAACGATCAGGGTATTGATGCTGCAGGTAATATGGTTACTGGTGGTTGGGCATACGAAGTTACTGCTAAAGCTCTGACTGACACTACTACTACAGCTACTGCCGCTGCTCTGGTTGCTGCTATTAATGCTATTGCTGGTAGTAATATTGCTAGTGCTTCAGGTAATACACTTACCCTTACTAAACTGGATATTACCAAGCCTACAGGCTATGCCACACAGACAGAGATTAATACTCTGAAAACTCAACTGACGGCTGAAGGTGTAGGAGGTAACTTTGTTATCTCTGCTCGTCTTGGTAACTT
>JAIXKJ010000013.1 GCA_026928255.1 Anaerolineales bacterium | reverse complement strand
AGGCATCGCAAATGATGCAAAACAATCCGTCGTTTAGGCCGCACACTTCTCGTTAGACCGCTATGGCGCGTATCTCTGAGAGCAGCCCGAGGTTTCGAACAAAGACGCAAATCTGCGAAGACGTCGCGGCCGTCCTTGGCTTGTCGCTTCATTACGGAACGAAATTCGCTGTCCTCGCCGAGGTCGTTTGGGTTTGGTCGGAATTTGACGGCAAGTACGATGGGTGCCGATATTGGTCTCGTGCCGCATTGCGCGTCCGTGGAAACGAGCCGAAGCTAATTCACGAACACCTTGTGCCCAAGAACATCATCATCGACCGCCTCGTGAATTTATCTGCACCGTCGTCAAAATCCGTAGAGGGTGTCTTGCAACGTTTTTGTATCGGGGTAGTTGTAACAGCCGAAGAAGATCAAAGGCTAAACAAACTCGGCTTGCGCGCGAAAATGCCAGAGGGGTGGAACGGCGTAGATCCTTGGGCTCGTTACGCGGAAGCGAAGATCGAGGTCGTTGCCGTCAAATGAAGGCTTGCGGTCTAACACTATGCTCCAGGGGACGCTGCGCGATAAAACCGCGCAGCGCCCCTGAGCTACGACGTTGGGCGGCACTTCGTGCAAATGAAGACCTAGAGTAATTCCGCCGGAGGTGAAATTGTTTGAGGAACTGACGATGAGCGAGTTGCGCTCGCAGATTGAGCAACACCTCTTGATGGTGGAGGAAGTGCTGGGCGGGATGGACACATTCGTTCAGCGTTTGGAAAAGCGGGTTTCCCGAATAGAGGAAGGACTTGGGCTCGAACCCGAGGGGATTTCCGCGTCCGGATGGGTTGCTGACTTGCAACGGGTTAAGTCTGAATTGGCTGCTATCCGGGGGTTGGTCAAATGACACAAGGTATCGTGCTATCACCCAAACTGGGTCAGCTCAGCCAGCGATACGCTGATCTCGGCGACCGCCCCTCCGGCGAGCATTTTTATGATGCATTCCAGCGCTATCTAAAAGCCAATCGCGAGTCGCTATTTGATCTGACTTTGACCGCTGCCTCTGCGGAGGTGTTACTCGATCAGGATATATCTGACCTAGACCCGCGCCTAGTGGAATCCATTCGGGTGACTAATCCCTCATTGTCCGACGATCACTTTTTCGGCCTAAGCGGTGATGAACTCAGGGGTGCCGTCAGTACGGCCAAGGGAAAATACTTCGAGTATCTGGTCGCCGACCGTCTTAATGCTGGTGAGCAGGTCGGTCCCGTTCTGCTACCTGATGGCTACCAGGCCGTACTGGCCGATTCGTTGAATCAGCCAGGTTGGGATATGCGGATCGTGGGCCCCGATGGCGCGACCGCTGATTACCTACAATTGAAGGCAACCGATAGCGCGGGATACATCAAGGAGGCGCTTGATCGGTATCCCGACATAGAAATTCTGGCTACCCATGAGGTCGCCCACACCGGGCTCGTACTGGACAGCGGTATCACCGAACAAGATCTTCACGATCACGTCTCGTCAGCCATCGATGTCATGGACGACTCGGTGGCCGATCAATTTCTAGACTACTTCAGTCCCCTATTTCCTCTGGTTGCGATCGCAACATGGGAGGGATACAAGGTATCAGTGGGGCAGCAATCCCTCGACCAGTTCAAATTGGTATTCGCGCGTCGAGGTCAGCGTATCGTTGCCGCAAATCTTGCTGGTGCGGCGATCTACGCGGTCGGCGGAGGGTTACTGGCCATCCCCGCAGCGTTCGCCGGGGGCCTCTTGTTCGATCACTTCTGGAATCAGGAAGCCATTCTTACTTCGTATCGCGCAGACACCGATCGAATGCTTTCGATGCGACTGGCTCAGCAAGGTCGGCTGCTGCAGGGAGAAGTGTGATGGGCTTTTTTGATCGCTTGGCTAATGGTCTGGGCACACTGCTGGGCGTTCTCGTCGATACCACGGTCCAGGTCATTGACGGGATCAAACGTGGGTACGAAGCATACAAACGTAAAGGTGGTGCCACAGGCGCAAGCGTAGTTGCCGAGGTCACGCGGAAGAAGGACCGCTTACGCTCGATAAACGATGAGATCATGCATTTGCGGAACCAACGCATGTCGAGCGGCAGCCTCAATGATCGGGCGCGGCGACGGTGGGACGATCTACGGGCCGAGCGGGAACAGCTTCTCTCTGAACTCAACCAAGGGAAGGAAGTCCGCGCGGCCGAAAAGATCATCGAGTCCGAAAGTGTAATCGACAAGGTCGAAATCGACCTCGAAACCACACACGTTCTTCAGTACAACGCTTTCGCCGACACGCTCGGCAAGACCTGTCGCATCTGTGGTCGACCGATGAAGTTGCAATGGAGGCGCGATTTGTCCGTGGCTGAGCCCAAGGACTTTTATTGGGGCTGCACGGGTTGGTACATCCAGTGGGGTGACAAGCGGGCCTGCAACCATACCGAGAAGCTGCAACGCAATGACTATGGCCTGATGACGGATACCACCGCACCGGAGTTTTCGATGACGGCGGAGGAGTTCGGCATCATCCTTACCGACAAAGGCACTGAACAGATCATCGACACTAGGCTAAGCGACCTGAAGTCTGACCTCTCGGCGGGACATCGTGGCGTGGAATTGGCCACATGTCCGGTTCACGGTGAGAACATGGTACTTCGCAAGAAGCAATATGCGACTGGGCTCTTGGACGCCTATTTTCTGGCATGCCCATATTGGCAACCCAACAATGCTGGCTGCACATTTATTGAGAAGCTGAAGTCTGGATCTCAGTTGGCTGCGCTGCTGAAATCAGAAACAGGACAAGGCATCCTTTAAATATGCAAATAGTAGTGATTGACAACATGCCACCCAACAAGGCGTTCCAGGGGACGCGCTACAGCGGGCTTCGCCCGCTTCCGCTTGCCCCTGAACTTCGACGGCCATAAGCATGAGTGCCACAGTTAGCAAAATGAAGTTGCGCCCTCCAATAATTCCACATGCCCCGCAATCAATTCAAAAAGGGACTCCTCTTAAGGTTCTACTTAATCAAAATTCTGTTGAATGTCTGGCTCAAAACATCCTGTATGTTCACAGAGATTTTGATGCTGAAGCATTCTGCGCGTGCGCACTAACAGATATAGAACATCTCGAATTAATGCAGCGTGGTTTACACATTGCAAAAGCACTACGGCAGTTCCTGCCAAGTCATTATTCACAGGCAGTTCAAATCCTCCAGTCTTCATTTACGCCATCGCAAACGGAAGTTACGGAAACAGGTCTGGCTAGTTTCTTTTATCTTCCACATAGCTTCTTTATCTCAGAATACGGACAAGATAAAAAATATAACAATGGAAAAGATCCTTTTAAATCGTCAATGAAGGCGCTTTATGAGTTAACTACCCGGTTTACATCAGAGTTCGCAATTCGAACATTCCTTATCCAGCAGCAGGATCGCACGTTGTCGCAAGTAACGAAATGGGTGAGTGATCCTAATCCACATGTTAGGCGCCTATGTTCGGAAGGTACACGCCCTAAACTACCATGGGGCAAGCATATACCCTCATTTATTAAAAATCCGGAACCTACCCTGCATATACTGGAGCTCTTAAAAAACGATAAATCTCTTTATGTTCGCCGTAGTGTCGCAAATCACCTCGGAGACATTGCAAAGAATCATCCTGATCTAGTATTTTCAATGTGCGAGCGTTGGCTGCAGTCTGGTGCATCTTCAGAGTTGCAATGGGTTGTTCGCCACGCTGTACGCCACCCAGTTAAACTGGGCAATCCACGTGCAATTAAAATTCGAGCTTCTGCGAAGAGCGGTCAGTAATGTTGTGAAAAATTATGGCCTAACAAGTCGCTCAAGGTCGCCGCTTCGCAGCTGGACAGCCCCAGTCGGCGCATGCTTCGCATTATATGCGCCGCCTGTGCCTGCCCCTTAGCTCTACGTTGGGCACCAAACGAAAAGTATTTTTTGGTTTGGTGCTAATAGAAAAAGTGTTTTGCATCCGCGCTTTCCTTTCACATTAAAAATGGCGCGGAAATAGTGCGGTATCGGACAGTAGTCCTTCGTCAGAAAACGCGAGCGTGCAGAGTTTGTAACGCCGTGCCACCAACGTAGGCTGCCGCGCGTTTTCCTGTTACAATTTGTGCAAATCGTTTTTCATCAGGTAGCGCGCGGCAATGTGCGTGCTGAAAAATAATAGCAAGGGCGTTCCGTGTTGCAGCAGCGTTTCTTCGGCCAGCTTTCCTCGTTTGAGCCCAACAAGTCGCTCAAAGTCGTTCGCTGCGCTCACTGGACTCGGCCTGTCGGCCTCGCCCTTTAGCTCTGCGTTGGGCGCCACGACGGAAGCACTGCTACCTCCGCTGGCAGAAGCCACAATAGCCCGTTTGCACAAGCTGATCATCTCACACTGGCCGTGCAAGCCTTGTCCAACCAATTTCGAGGTAACCCGATGCAAGATCAAGCTGTTTCCATAGCTGTTCGCAAGATTGCCCGCATTACCGGCAAGTCCGGTCAGAGCGAACAACTCCGACTCGCGCTTACCAAGCTGGAAAGCGCCACACGTCAAGAGCCAGGCTGTGTCGAGTTCACGTTCTTCCAAGCCATCTCCGACCCGGACTCGTTTGTCCTGCTGGAGCACTTTATTGATCAGTCGGCCCTTGATGCGCACATGCAGCTGGAGCACACGCGCGCCTTCTTCAGCGCCCAGTTGGTTAATTCGGTGACCGCAGTGGACGTTCCGCGCCTAAACTGATGGCCCTCGCGTCGCCAGCGGTGCCGCCCAACCATTCGCTGCAGGCGCGACGGCCCTTACGGGCCGCGGCCTGAGCTCAAACGTTGGCGGCACAGCCCTTCGTACTGCTACGCTTCGCGAGTCATGCAAGTCGAGCACAGCATCCTCGTCAACGCTCCGGCCGAGCGCATCTTCCGCATCTACCAAGACGTCTCGGCTTGGCATACCTGGGATCCCGATACCAAGCGCGCTTCGCTTGAGGGTCCCTTTGCCGTCGGCTCCCGCGGCTCACTCACCCCCACCAAGGGCAACACCGTGCCCATGGTCCTCACCAGGGTCGAGCCAAACGCTGTATCCGTCCGCCCGACGACACCTTCAATCTCCGTGACAGGCATGGCACCGTAATGGCTTTTCTGACGGAGAAGGGTCATGAAGCTGGCGCAACGGCAAGCCAATCGTGAGCGGTGGCAAGCGGAAGTCGAGGCCTGGCGCGCGAGCGGGCGAACGCTCACCGAGTGGGCACGCAGTCGCGGCCTCTCGCGCGACGCGCTGGAATACTGGAAGCGGCGCATTCCTGCCAGGCGGAGCGGGCAGGGCCGCGCGCCGCTGACGCTGATCCCGGTTCGGCCGCAGCGCCCGGCCGCAGTCGATGCCACGCCCATCGAACTCGTCGACGCACGGCGGCCCGCACTGCGCATCCGCCTGGTGGCCGGCTTCGACGCCGCGGCGCTCTCCCGCCTGCTCGACGTTCTGGAGTCCCGATGCTGATCGGCGCCGGGGCGCCGGTCTATGTCGCCGCCGAGGCCATCGACATGAGAAAGTCCATCGACGGCCTAGCCGCCTGGGTAGAGGCCAGCCTGCCGGTGTCGCCCCTGTCGGGCGCTCTGTTCGTCTTCTTCAACCGTGGGCGCGACAAGGTGAAGCTCCTGTGGTGGGATCGCCACGGCTTCTGGCTTGCCTACAAGCGCCTGGAGCGGGGGCGCTTCCGGCTGCCCGCCGCGCGCCAACTGACGCTCACCGATCTCACCTTGGTGCTCGAAGGCATCGATCTCACCGTGCGCCGCTTCAAGGCGGTCGCCTGCCAGCGCGTCGGTTGACGGTCTACGCCCTTTGGGTAGGTGGGTATACGCCCTCATGGGAATGGCGCCGGCACGATCGCTGCGGCATACTTTCTCCCCATGGAACTGGCTGCCGCGCTCGCCGAGAATCAGGCTCTCAAGACCGCCAATGAGGCACTGCGCGCCAACCTCGAGGCCGTCCAGTTCCAGCTGGCCCAGCTCCAGCGCATGGTCTTCGGCCACAAGGCCGAGCGCCTGAACATCGATGCCCAGAGCGGCCTGCTCTTCGAGGTGGCGCCCTCGCCTGCGCCCGTGCCCCAGACCCGCGAAGTCAGTGTCGCTCCGAAGCCAAAACCAGTGCGTTCGACGCTCCCGGCGCATCTGCCGCGTGAGGTCGAGATCATCGATCTGCCCGAGGATGAGAAGCCCTGTCCCTGCTGCGGCGGCGAGCGCCACGTGATCGGGGAGACGGTCTGTGAGAAGCTCGACTATGTGCCGGCCACCCTGAAGGTGCTGGAAACCCGCCGGCTCAAGTATGCCTGCCGGCCCTGCGAGGGGCAGATCGGTGTGGCATCCCTGCCGGCTTCCCCCATCGAGCAGGGCATGGCCGCCCCCGGCCTCCTGGCCCATGTGCTGGTGTCGAAGTTCGCCGACCATCTGCCCTTGAACCGCCAGGAGGCCATGCTGCGCCGCGCCGGCATCGCGCTGCCCCGCTCCACGCTGTGCGACTGGGTGCTGGGCGCGGCCCAGTGTCTGCGCCCTCTCTACGAACACCTGATCGGCTGCGTGCGAGCCGGCGACATCCTGCACTCGGACGACACGCCAGTGCCGCTGCGGGAGAAGGGCGCCACGGTCAAGGCGCGCGCCTGGGGCTGGGTGAATCCGCAACTGCGGCTGGCCGCTTACGAATTCACGGTGTCCCGCGCCGGAATCCATCCACAGTCCTTCCTCGCGGGCTGGGAGGGCTACCTGATCGCCGATGCCTATACGGGCTACGACCGGCTCTTCGCCAATCCGCATCTGAAGGAGGTGGGCTGCTGGGCGCACGCCCGCAGGAAGTTCTTCGAGGTGGCCAAGACGCAGAAGGCGCCGGGGCTGGCGCATGAGGCGGTGGCCCGCATCGGGCAGTTCTACCACCTGGACAATGCCTGGAAGGTGCTGCCGCCCGATGAGCGACGACGGCGACGGCTGGAGCAGATCGGCCCCCTGCTGGCGCAGTTCCACGCCTGGATGGAAATCCATCTGCCCGGCCTGTTGCCGCAGTCGCCACTGGCCAAGGCGTTCGGCTATGCCGCCAACCACTGGGCCGCGCTCACGCGCTTCCTCGACGACGGCCGCCTGCCGCTGGACAACAACGCTGCCGAGCGCGCGCTGCGCCCGATCGCGGTGGGCCGCAAGAACTGGCTGTTCGCCGGCAGCGTACGCGGGGGCGAGGCCGCCGCCATCGTGCTGTCCTTCGTCGAGTCGGCCAAGCTGCACGATCTCAATCCCTTCCACTATCTGCGCGATGTGCTGACGCGCCTGCCCTCCGCCAAGGCGCGCGAACTCGATTCCCTGCTGCCGCACCTCTGGAAGCCTCGCTGATTCTGCTCGTCTGCGCGTCTCTTAGGGAGGTGCTGGCGGCCGGACGGATACCAAACGCTTGCTTCACCGTCGAGTCCAAGATTCCCTTGTTCCGCATGGTCTTCGAGCACGAGCTCATCCCCGAGTCCGGCGCAATCAAGGTAGTTCACCGTGTCACCTTTTCCGGGATGCTCTCCTTCCTCCTCGGCACCATGCTCGTCAAGCAGCTCAACCACGGACTCCCGGTCACTCTGGCCAGTCTCAAGCGGCTCGCAGAGGGTGCCGCCTAACCCTTCGCTCGAGCCGACTCACACCGGCGTGGCACTTGGCCCGCTTTCCGGAGTGGTTCATCATCCGTCCAGCAGGCCAAGCGCCACGCCGGCGCTCGCAGCTCAGCTCAAACGTTGATCTTCCGCCCAGAGCCGAAACCCCTCTCTCGCCGTCCCGCAGGGACTGAATTTC
>JAIXKJ010000009.1:1314-8435 GCA_026928255.1 Anaerolineales bacterium | reverse complement strand
TAATACCTTATATTCACTCCTTCTATTATAAACCAACGCCGACTGCAAAAGCAAGCGCCCTCTGCGGTAAAACTTATAAGCCTAAACACTGCTCGCTCTGAATTAGGGTTGTCCAACCTTACGATTCCTGAACAAAGTTTTTTTCGCCAAAAATCATGCGTACAATTAACGCATGATTCTCTCGCAAAAAGAAATTCAAACGCAAAAAATATTCGCCGCCGCCGCCGTCGAGATTCAACTCGACGCGCAACCTGTTCGCTATTATCGGCATGGCTGGCAGTCGTGGTCGCTGGCGGCGTGGACGGAGGCGAAGCCCTTCCCCATTCAAAAGCCGACGATTTATCATCCGCTGCAAACTGACGCGGTTTACGCCCACGAAACCAACCCGCACGGTTCGTGGGTCGGCGCGGTCGAGTTCGCGGACGGCAAGGTTCTTCTGCTCGGCGCGTTGGCGACAGACGCGCATCTGTTTCTGGAAGAGAATCAACTCAAAGGGCGCAGCGAGGCGGGAGAAATTGAATGGTTCGCCGCGTTCGGGGAGGAGAGTCAGGTTTTTGAGGAGTACGTCGCGCAGTTGGAAATCCGCTTTGGCAAAGCGCAAAAAAATCATATCCCGCGCGTCTGGTGTTCGTGGTACAGTTTTTATTACGCCATCAGCGAGAAGGCGCTTTACGACACGTTCGAGCGTTTGGGCGATTTGCCCTTCGACGTGTTGCAGGCGGACGACGGCTGGCAAAAAGACATTGGCGATTGGACGGCGAACAAAAAATTTCCGTCGGGGATGAAAGCGCTGGCAGAGAAGATTAAGTCCACGGGGCGACGGGCGGGGCTGTGGCTCGCGCCGCTCATTGCGACGAAAAGCTCGCGCCTCTTCCGCGAGCGTCAAGGTTGGTTTTTGCGCGACGAAAACGGCGACTTGGTTTCGGCGGGCTTCAATTGGGGACAGCCGCTCTACGCGCTGGACACGACGCACCCGCAAGTTGTCGAATGGCTAATCGCGCTGATGAAGCAAGTCCGCGAGTGGGGTTTTGATTATTACAAACTGGACTTTTTATACGCCGGCGCGCTGAAAGGCAAACGCCGCAAAGACATGCCGCGCGAAGCCGCCTACCGCGAATGCCTGCAAACGCTGCGCGGCGCAATGGGCGACGGCGCGTTCTTCCTCGCTTGCGGCTCGCCAATTTTTCCGGCGCTTGGCGTGTGCGACGCGCTGCGGATTGGTCCCGACGTTTCGCACGAGTGGGAGAATCATCGCAACGAAACCTTGTTGCGAAATTTCGCCGCGCCCAGCGTTCGCAACGCCGTCCGCACTGTCGTTCATCGCTTGTGGTTGAAAGACCTCGCGCACATTGACCCCGACGTGGAATATTTTGAATCGAAAGAAAACGGCTTGAAAACCGAGCACAAAAAACAATTGGAAGATTTGGCGCTGATTTGCAATTTCAAAGCCACGTCCGATTTGCCGCAGTGGATGACGGCTGAAGAGCGCGAGAACATCCGCGCGTTTTTGTTGGCGCAACCCAACATCAAGCGCCTCAGCCGTTACGTTTATCAACTCGACGAGCGCGTTGTGGATTTTACCGACGCGGTTCAACTGCCCAAAGAGCCGCAGGGACTCCTCGCTTTGTGGGCGGAACTTCTCGGCTGGCTCGGCAACTGGACTTGGGTTTTGAAAATCCTTAAGGTAATTGACGACCAGAAATTGCAAGCGCGAATTGCGAGAATAAAAAATTAATTAACCGCAAAGACGCAAGACTCAAAAAATCTTAACGTCTTTGCGGCTTCATGCCTTCGCGTTTAGGTTTTCAGGCGTTTTCTAAATCAATCCCTTAACTCGTCCAACGAAGTCAAATGCAAACGCAACGCCTTGCGTCCCGCCGCTTGCAGGGCTTCGTAATCACCCAGCGCTTGGGCGCGAATCAGCGTCCCAAAACTCAAGCCTTGCGTGGGGATTTCCATGTCCCGTTCGGCGTCGTAAACGATTTGAATAAAGCGCCCCTTGTTCGGTCCGCCTTTGTGGAATTGCCCAGTCGAATGTTGGAAGCGCGGACCAAACCCCGCCGTCGTCGCCAGTTTGGTTTTTGCGCGAATTGCGACTCGCAAATTTTCAAGCGCCGCGGACATCTGCGCGTTGCGCGGCAAGTACGCATTAATCGCTACAAACTCGCCCGCTTGCGGTTCGGCTAAAAACTCTTCCAGCGCGGACTTCGCGTTCTGCGCTTCGACCAAATCCGCGTCAGCGAGTTTGCCCGTTGACTGATACTCTTTAATTTTGGCGAGCGTCCGCAATTTGCTGTCTTGCACGTCGGGTTGGTCGAAGGCGTTAATTCCCAAAATGTGGCAAGCCGTCGAGATGGCGACCTCCCAGCGGAAAAATTCAGCGGCGGCGGAGTAAGCGCTTTCCAGCGGAAATTCGACAACGGGGAAGCCCGCCTTTTTCAACGCGACGACTCCCGCCGCTAATTGACCGTCGCTTTTCAGGTAAACGAACAGCCGATCGTCGCCGTACACTTCGGGTTGACCGAGCGGCTCCAACGCGACCGGCAAAATCCCTTTGCCGTGCTTTCCGCTCGATTCGGCGACGACCTGTTCGATCCAATTCGCCAGCGCCGAAACGGGCGCGTCGGCGAGGATGGTCAATTTGTCCCTGCCCGCCAGCGCGGACTCGGCCATCAGCGCGCCGAGCGCAATTCCAGGGTTGCGCCCCGCGGGGACGTCCGCCAGCGATTGCTTTCGCATCATATCCGCCGCGCCGAGCAATTGATCAAAATCCATGCCGAGCAAGGCGGCGGGGACTAAACCGAAATCGGTCAGCGCCGAGAAACGCCCGCCGACGTTTGCGTCCGCGTTGAAGACCTTGCGAAAGCCGCGCTCTTGCGCCAACTTTTCCAACGACGTTCCCGCGTCGGTTGTGGCGACGAAGCGCGAGCCGTCATGTTTGCTCAACTCCCACAGGTAATCGAAGTTCGCCATCAACTCCGCCGTGCCGCCCGATTTGCTGGCGATGATGTAAAGCGTTTTGTCGGGCGAAAATTCTTCGGTTGTTTGCGCCACTTGTTGCGGGTCGGTCGAATCGAGAATCGCTAATTTGACTTTCGCTTCGAGGTTGAACTCGTTCATCAACGTCGCCAGGACTTCGGCGGTCAACGACGAGCCGCCCATGCCGACGACCAAAACGCGCTCGATGCCTTCGTCGTGGATTTGCTGGGCGAAGGCGAGGTAATCGTCCAAACGCTGCCGCGCGTCTTCGATTGAATCCAGCCAGCCCATGCGAATGCCGACTTCCTTTTGTCCTTCCGCGTCGTCCGCCCAAAGCGTAACGTCGCGTTCCCAAAAGCGCTTGGGGAAAGATTGCGCTTCAAGCGCAGACAAGCGCTCGGAAACAGAATCCGCTAAACGTCCGATCGAGGCGAGCGCATTTTTTCGTCGCGTTTCGATAGTATCCATCAAAGAATGAATCGCTTCGGCAAAGGCTTTGATGCCTTCGTCTTCGAGTTCTTGAGTTACGACGTCCATCGAGATGCCGCGCGCTTCGAGGTCGGCGAAAGTTTTTTGCGCGTCGGCTAGGTCGCGGGTGATGGTTACGGCGGCGACGCCGTGATCGCGGAAGGCGTTCAGCGTGGCGGGCGGCACGGTGTTGACGGTGTCGGGGCCGATGAGTTCGTCCACATAAAGCGTGTCGGGGTAGTTGGGGTTTTTCGTGCTGGTGGACGCCCACAGCGGGCGCTGCACGCGCGCGCGGAAGCGGGCTTTGAGGCTGGCGAAGCGCGCCGAAGTGAAGACGTCTTCAAATTTTTCGTAAGCCAGTTTGGCGTTGGCAATCGCCGCTTTGCCGCGCAACGGCGAATCTTCGGGCAGTTGCGGATCTACTTTGCTGTCCACGCGCGAGACGAAGAAAGACGCCACCGAGGCGACGTGTTGAATCGGCAAGTTTCTGGCGACGCGCTCTTCCAGCCCTTCGAGGTAGGCGTTCATCACTTCTTCGTAGCGCTGGATGGAAAAGATGAGCGTGATGTTGATGTTGATGCCGGCCGCAATTCCGGCGCGGATGGCGGGAACGCCCTCTTTCGTGGCTGGAATCTTGACCATCAGATTGGGGCGGTTGACGCGCTCCCGCAGTTCGCGGGTTTGTTGAATTGTGCCTTCGGTGTCGTACGCCAACTTGGGGACGACTTCGATGCTGACGTAGCCGTCGCCGCCGTCGGTTTGATCGTAAAGCGGGCGGAAGAGGTCGCACGCGGCTTGAATGTCCTCGACGACCAATTGCCAGAAAATCTTTTCCGCGTCCCAGCCAGCCCACGCCAGCGGAATTAACGCCGCGTCGTAATCGTTCGATTTCTCGATGGCGTTCTTGAAGATGGACGGGTTCGAGGTTACGCCGCGCACGTCGCCGCGCTCGATCATGGCTTGCAGTTCGCCGTTCTCCAAGAGTTTGCGCTGGATGTTGTCGTACCAAAGGGATTGACGCAACGCCGTTAATTTCTTAATAATTTCAGACATAAAAACTCCTTAAGAGTTGAAAGTTGCAGGTTGAAGGTTGAAGGTTCAACTTTCCATTGCCTTAATTTTTTCCACTCGGCGCGCAAAGCGCTCGCCGCCGGGCTGTTCGCCCAAGTAGACGGCGTTCAAAAAAGCGGGAATCAACACTTTGACCAATTCGGGACCAATCACGCGCCCGCCCATGCAAAGCACGTTCATTGCGTCGTGTTCTACGCCTTGCGCCGCCGAATAAGTGTCGTGGCAAATCGAAGCGTACACGCCTTTCATTTTATTCGCCGCAATCGCCGCGCCGACGCCCGAACCGCAGATTAAGATTCCGCGCTCGGCTTCTCCGCTTTGGATTTTTTCGCCAAGTTTTTTCGTGAAGTCGGGGAAGTCCACCGCTTCGGCGCTAAACGTCCCGACGTCTATGACCTCATGCCCCAAGGCGCGGACAACTTCCAACGCCGTGTCTTTCAGCGGAAAGCCCGCGTGATCGCAACCAATCACAATTTTCATATTCATCCTTCGTCAATAATAAAGACGCAGTCTCTGCGCCTTTATTTACTCTACAATTCTTTCGCCTTCGCCGCGACGTTTTCCGCCGTGAAACCAAAATGCTCGAAGATGACCTTGCCCGGCGCGGACGCGCCAAAGCGGTCAATGCCTAAGACGGATTGGGCGTAGCGTTCCCAGCCGAGAGTAACTCCCGCTTCGACGGCGAGCCGCTTCTGAATATTTTTCGGCAACACCGATTCGCGGTAGGCTTCGTCTTGCGCTTCAAACAATTCCCAACTGGGGAAGGAGACCGCGCGAACGCCGATGCCTTCGTCCGCGAGTTTTTGCGCGGCTTCAAGAATCAGGCTGACTTCCGAGCCAGACGCCATGAGGATGATTTCCGGCGTCCCAAAATCTTTGAGGACGTAAGCGCCCCTCTCCACCGCCGCAGGCGTTTCCAGCGTGGGCAAGGCTTGACGGGTTAACGCTAAAAGCGTCGGCGCGTTGCGATGCGCGACGGCGACCTTCCAGGCTTGGGCGGTTTCGTTGGCGTCGGCTGGGCGGATGACGGTCAAGTTGGGGATGGCGCGCAACGCCGCCAAATGCTCGACGGGTTGATGCGTCGGTCCGTCTTCGCCTAAGCCGACGGAGTCGTGGGTGAAGATGAAGATGGCGGGGTAGCCTGAAAGCGCGGCGAGGCGAATGGACGGGCGCATGTAATCGGAGAAGACGAGGAAGGTGCCGCCGTAAGGAATCACGCCGCCAAAGACAGACATGCCGTTGAGGATTGCGCCCATAGCGTGTTCGCGCACGCCGAAGTGGAAGTTGCGCCCTGCGGGAGTTTCTTTTTGGAAGGAAGGCGAGCCGTCTATCATGGTGTTGTTGGAGGGCGCGAGGTCGGCGGAGCCGCCAATTAGTTCGGGGAGTTTCGCCGCCAGCGCGTTGATGACTTTGCCCGAAGCGGCGCGAGTGGCCATGCCTTTCGCGTCGGGCGGGAAGGTCGGCAGCGCGGATTCCCAATCGGCGGGAAGTTTGTTCATTAGGATGCGGCGGTTGAATTCCGCGCCGAGTTCGGGGAAGAGGCGCGCGTAGGCTTCGCGGCGCATTTTCCAATCGGCTTCGAGTTCGCGTCCGCGTTCGACGGCTTTGCGGTAAAACGTCAGCACGTCGTCGGGGATGTAGAAGCGCGGTTCGCGCGGCCAGCCGAGATTGTCTTTGGCGGCGTTCAGTTCATCGTCGCCTAGCGGTTCGCCGTGCGCTTTGGAAGTCCCCTGCCGATGCGGGGCGCCGTAGCCAATGATGGTGCGGCAGAGGATGAGCGAGGGGCGCGAATCGGCTTTGGCGAGTTTGATGGCGCTGTCTATCAACTCGACGTTATTGCCGTCTTCGACGTGTTGGACGTGCCAGCCGTAGGCTTCAAAGCGTTTGGCGCGGTCTTCGGTGAACGCCAGGTCGGTCGAACCGTCAATCGAGATGCGGTTGTCGTCGTAGAGGTAGATGAGTTTGCCGAGCGAGAGATGCCCCGCTAGCGAGGCGGCTTCGGAGGCGACGCCTTCCATCAGGTCGCCGTCGGTAACGATGGCGTAGATGTAGGAGTCGAGCAAGTCGTGTCCTTGTTTGTTGAAGACGGCGGCGAGATGCGCGGAGGCAATCGCCATGCCGACGCCGTTGGCGAAGCCTTGACCGAGCGGGCCGGTGGTTACTTCTACGCCTGCGGTGTGTCCGTATTCGGGGTGGCCGGGCGTGCGGCTGCCCCACTGGCGGAAGTTTTCTAAATCGTCGAGCGTTAGGTCGTATCCGCTGAGGTGAAGAAGAGAGTAAAGAAGCGCCGAGCCGTGTCCGCCGGAGAGGATGAAGCGGTCGCGCCCCATCCACTTGGGGTTGCGCGGGCTGTGGCGCAGGTGGCGAGTCCAAATCGTGTAGGCGATGGCGGCAGTTCCCATTGGCAGACCAGGGTGACCGGAGTTTGCCTTTTGCACGGCGTCGGCGGAGAGGAAGCGCAACGCGTTGATTGAGCGAGCCTGCAAATCTGTTGTCATGAGGATGTCCTAAACGAGTAAGATGGTTTATTTTACCAAAGAAGGAGGAAAGGGTTGAGGGTTGAGGGTTGAGGGTTGAGGGTTGAGGGTTGAGGGTTGAGGGTT
>JAIXKJ010000009.1:0-1214 GCA_026928255.1 Anaerolineales bacterium | reverse complement strand
AGGGTTGAGGGTTGAGGGTTGAGGGTTGAGGGTTGAGGGTTGAGGGTTGAGGGTTGAGGGTTTCAGGTGTCAGGTTGAAGGTTATAGCCCATGCTTGCGGATTAAACGTAAATTCTCGTCTCGCTTGAGACGCTCGGCTTTGGCATTGCCGTGTTTCCAAATCCGCGCATTTTTACGCGGCGGAATTAAAATGTCCGCATTCGTGTACAATACGCAGGCCGCGCTGGAACAAAACCGTCCACGAATGCACGGATAACTCGCCTCCCATTCGCGCATTCGTGCCCTATTCGTGGATGGCATGCGACAAAATCGTCCACGAATGCAACCGCGAATGCACGAATAGCCCGCCTCCCATTCGCACATTCGTTTACAATACACAGACGACCCCGAACAAAACCGTCCGCGAATGCACGGATAACTCGCCTCCCATTCGCGCATTCGTACCCTATTCGTGGATGGTACGCGAGAAAACCGTCCGCGAATGCAACCGCGAATATACGAATAGCCCGCCTCCCATTCGCGCATTCGTGCCCTATTCGTGGATGGCATGCGACAAAACCGTCCACGAATGCGACCGCGAATTCACGAACAGCCCGCCCTCATTCGCGCATTCGTGTAATATTCGTGGATGGCACGCGACAAAACCATCCGCGAATGCAATCACGAATGCACGAATAGTCCGCCTCCCATTCGCGCATTCGTGCCCTATTCGTGGATGGTCTTAAAAGGAGCCTCCCCATGCCCAACCTCACCCCAGAAGAACAGATCGCGCTGCAGCGCATCCGAGAAGCCGCCGCCAGCGGAGCGGAAACGCTCGATTTATCAAGATTAGGCTTACAAACCCTGCCGCCCGAAATCGGTGCGCTAAAAAATCTCACGAAACTTTACCTTTATAGAAATCAACTCGCCAGCCTGCCCCCCGAAATCGGCGCACTCGCAAATCTCACGACGCTTGACCTTCAAATAAATCAACTTACCAGCCTGCCCCCCGAAATCGGCGCGCTCAAAAATCTCACGAAACTTGACCTTCATAATAATCAACTCGCCAGCCTGCCGCCCGAAATCGGCGCACTCGCAAATCTCACGAGGCTTGACCTTCAAAGCAATGAACTCGCCAGCCTGCCGCCTGAAATCGGCGCGCTCAAAAATCTCACGAAATTTGACCTTCATAATAATCAACTCGCCAGCCTGCCGCCCGAAATCGGCGCGCTCAC
>JAIXKJ010000008.1:1110297-1164123 GCA_026928255.1 Anaerolineales bacterium | reverse complement strand
AGTTGATCGCCGCCGAAAAAGAGGCGCTACAAAGCGGGAAGTTCGTCATCCCTGAAAAGTCAAAGAATTATGGGTGGATGGATGAGAAGAATATTGACGATAGTATTACGTTCATTGGTCCGATATTCAACGTCGCTGACGGCGGTAAACCATACGCATTAGTTTCGGTAGGAAAATTGGACGGCAAAATATTTGGCGCTAAATATGTTGGACGTAAATTTGGTTTGTTGGGTTTTGCCGTTAAAAACCCTGACGGTTCTATCGGTTTTCTTTTTGGAACTATGGAAGACACTAATATGTCATGGTTTTTTGATGTTTTCATTAACGGATATCGTAATACTCCCCTATTTTTTGGGGACACTGTAATTGAAAAAAGCTTTGCTGGTAACAGCTTCTGGTATCAAGAGCCTCTTAGCCAAATTCAGGGTGGAGAAGCGCATAAACAAGCGTTATTAGAAAAAATGGTTACAGATGGTAAAGAAGCAAAAATTACTGAAGAGATGGAAAACATAATTTACTTCTTCGCGCCCAAGTGATCTTGATAAATAATAGCGATTTGCTATCATGAAATTATGACAAGAGGGTTCTTTGGGATAAAAGGATTTTTTCTTTCTGTTGCAATAGGCTTATTATTGTTCCTGGTGACGCCTGTTTATAAAAATGTTATAGCTGGCGCAGGCGATCTGTGTTGTTCAAACGATGTATGTGGCTTTGGTTATCAGTGTATTAACATTCCACAGCCTTGTATCATTAGTCAGAACCGAGCAGGCACCTGCGTCCAGACTCAGTATGAATGCATCCCTGGCGAAAAATATTGTCAGCCAGGTTACGCCTGCGCCCCTACGAACAAACATCCCCGTTTATCCCCGTTCATCTCTGGTTGCAGACAAAGGACATCTAAGACCCGTCCCCTACTTGGCTAGCAATTCCTTCACCAGCGCTTCGGGAACTTGCACCGCCACCACTTCGCCTTTGACGGTGATCACGCCGTCGGCTTGAATCCATTCTTCGATAACGACCTTGCGCCCTTTGACTTCCTTCACCCGCGCGCGGACTTCGAGAATCGGTCCGAGCGGCGTCGGCTTGAGGTAGTCCACATGCAGGGACGCGGTCAGGTAGCGCAGCGGCGGTTCGGAGTCCATGCCGCGATTTTCGGCGCGATAGCCGGCCGCGGCCGCCGTCCCCGTGCCGTGGCAGTCCACTAGCGAGGCGAGCAATCCGCCGTAAACGTAGCCTGGAATGGCGGTGTGGAAAGGCTTAGGCTGAAAATGGCAAACCGATTCATCGCCTTCCCAATAACTTTTAATTTGATGTCCAAATTCGTTCAACGTGCCGCAACCGTAACAATGGGCGAAGTATTCGGGATAATATTCTTGAAACGCTTTTTGAGTCATGGAATGTCCTTTGTATGAATGATGAAAAAAACCGCCGCCTACGGCGTGGGGGTCGGCGCGGCGTTCAAGTCGGGGGTGGCGGTGGGCGCGTCCAAAACGGCGAAACGCCCGACGACTTTCCATTCGTCGCCCATGAACAATTGCACTTCGTACTCGCCCGCTTGCCAGCCGCCCAACGGCGAGGAACAAGACGTGTAGCCCGCAATGCCGCCCGTCCCCCAATCTTCGCGCCACGGCTCGGTTTCGTAGCAGACTAGCGAACCGTCGCGATACCAGAGCGCCGTCCACTGCACGCCAGGCGCAGTGTTGTTGTAATCAAATCCGCCGTACATGGTTTGGATAGGCAACGTGAAAACCGTCTTCGGGTTGACCGCGTCTGTGCCGTTAAACTCCGTCGAAAATTGAATGGCGGTGAAAACGGCTTCGGGGTTTCGCACAACCGCTCCGCTAAACAGAGCTTCGATGGCGGCCGGCAAAAAGGGAGTCGGAGTCAGCGTCGGCGTGTTGGAAACCAGCGGCGTGGGCGTAATCGTCGGCGGTTGGGTGATGGTCGGCGTGAGGGTGATGGTCGGGGTGAGGGTAATGGTCGGGGTCAGCGAGGGCGTGGGCGAAGGCGGGAAAACGCGGAACATCATTTGCGTTGCGCTGGTCGGCAGCCACGCGGCGACGCCAATCAAAAGGAAGGCGAAGAAAACCAGACGCCAAGCGTTATTGTTGTAACGGCGGCGCAGGCTGTAAAAGGAAATTTTCCGCGCGGCTTGCACGTTGCGAATTGCGCCGCGAAAAGAAAGAAACGCGCCAATAAGCGCGAACAAGGCGAGGGCGATGAGTCCAGTGCGAACATCCATGTTTGAAATTATACACAGGAAAAAGTTTATTTGAATAAGCGCAAAGTTTCAGAGCGACAAGGTTCAAAAATTGTTCCGTTGCGAACGCTGGCGCTGCGAGCGAAGCGAAGCAGTCTTTTTGCAAATCGTAGAGATTGCTTCGCCGCTTTCAGCGGCTCGCAACGACAAAAATACCTTTTTTGTAGTCATTGCAACAGAGCATTCAAAAATCATTTTTTCGCCTTCGCGGTTGATTTTCCAGACGCGACATTCTGTGTTAAAAATACGCCATGACCGACGAACTCGTTTTTCTCAAATTGGGCGGCTCGCTGATTACCGACAAAAATCGCCCCTACACGGCGCGGACAGAAAAATTGGCGCAACTGGCGCAAGAGATTAAATCGGCGTTGGACGCCAAACCGACGCTGAAAATTTTGCTCGGACACGGCTCGGGCTCGTTTGGGCACGTCGCCGCGAAAAAGCACGGCACGCGAGAGGGAGTCCGCGCGCGCGAGCAATGGCTGGGATTCGTCGAGGTGCGCTATCAAGCCGCCGAGTTGAATCGGCTGGTCGTTCAGGCGCTGCTCGACGCGGAGTTGCCCGCGCTGCCCTTTCCGCCTTCGGCTTCGATTTTGGCGGACGAGCGCAAAGCGAGCAAAAACAACGTCGACATCCTGCGCCGCGCGTTGGACGCGAACCTGTTGCCGGTCGTCTACGGCGACGTCGCTTTTGACGCAACGCTGGGCGGGACGATCCTTTCCACCGAAGACATCTTCGCGGCTTACGTTCCGCATTTTGCGCCCAAACGAATTTTGCTGGCGGGGTTGGAAGCCGGCGTTTGGGAAGATTTTCCAGCGCGGACAAAACTGCTGAAACAGATTCGCCCGTCCGCCGATTTAGCGGCGCGCGGCGGCATTCAAGGTTCGGCGAGCGCGGACGTTACGGGCGGCATGAAATCCAAAGTCGAAGAGATGTTGGCGCTCGTTCAAGCCAACGAGGGGTTGAGCGCGCAAATTTTTTCGGCGGAAGAGCGCGGCGCGTTAACCCGCGCTTTGCGCGGCGAAAATATGGGGACGCTGTTAACCGCCTAAGGATGACAAACGTCTCTTGCGGCGTTTTGAAATTGTCTGATAATTGAGCCTGAACTCACTTCAACATTTCAGGAGACGTTATGGCAGCCAAAACAAACTCCGTCAAAAAGGGGACGAAAAAAATTGTTAAGAAAGCGGCGCAAAAAAAATCCGCCTTTCAGCCGACGAAAATTAAACTTCTGCGCCCCGTGCCTTCGGACATCGAAATCGCGCAAGCGGGGAAATTGAAACCGATTACGCAAATCGCGCGCGAGTTGGGTTTGCGCGAAAACGAAATCGAATTGTACGGGCCGTATAAAGCGAAAATTAAATTGGAAGTTTTAGAACGCCTCAAAAACAAACCCGACGGAAAATACATTGACGTAACCGCCATCACCCCGACGCCGCTCGGCGAAGGCAAGACGACCGTCTCGGTGGGGTTGGCGCAAGCGCTCGGCGCGCACTTGGGCAAAAAGGTCGTCGCCGCGATTCGTCAGCCTTCGCTAGGACCGACCTTCGGCATCAAAGGCGGCGCGGCGGGCGGCGGTTATTCGCAAATTATCCCGATGGAAGATTTCAACCTGCACCTGACGGGCGACATCCACGCCATCAGCGTCGCGCACAATTTGGTCTCCGCCGCGTTGGACGCGCGCGTGATGCACGAGAAAACGCAAGACGACGAAAAATTGTTCAACGCGCTTTGTCCGCTTAATAAAAAAGGGTTGCGGAAATTTTCGCCCGCCATGCTGCGCCGACTGAAAAAACTCGGCATTGAGAAAACCGACCCCGACGATTTGACTCCCGCAGAGCGGACGCGCTTTGCGCGACTCGACATTGACGAATCGACCATCACTTGGCGGCGCGTGGTGGACGTCAACGACCGCATGTTGCGCGAAATCGAAGTCGGCTTGGGCAAAGACGAGCAAGGCTTCGCGCATCGTTCGGGCTACGACATTTCCGTCGCTTCGGAGATTATGGCCATCCTCGCGCTGACCACTTCGTTGGAAGACATGCGCGAGCGCTTCGGCAGAATGGTCGTCGCCGCCGACAAACGCGGCGAAGCGGTTACGGCGGAAGATCTCGGCGTGGCGGGCGCGGTAACCGTCTTAATGAAAGACGCCATCAAGCCCAACTTAATGCAGACGCTGGAAGGCACGCCCGCCACCGTCCACGCCGGCCCGTTCGCCAACATCGCGCACGGCAACAGTTCCATCGTCGCCGACAAAATCGCGCTCAAACTGGTCGGCAAGGACGGCTTCGTCATCACCGAATCCGGCTTCGGCGCGGACATCGGCATGGAAAAATTCTTCAACATCAAATGCCGCTATTCGGGCTTAATTCCGCACGTCGTCGTTTTAGTCGTTACCATCCGCGCTTTGAAGATGCACGGCGGCGGACCCAAAGTAACGGCGGGCAAACCGCTTCCGCTGGAATACACCGACGAAAATTTAGACTTGCTGAAAGCGGGGCTGGTCAACATGGAACGCCACATCCAAAACGCGGCGAAGTTTGGCGTGAAAGTCGTCGTCGCCGTCAACGCTTTTCCCGACGACACCGAAGCGGAAATCGAAATGGCGCGTCAAGCCGCCCTCGCCTTCGGCGCGATAGACGCGGCGGTCAGCACGCATTGGATGGACGGCGGCAAGGGCGCGGTTCAACTCGCCAAAGCAGTCATCGAGGCGTCCAAACATCCAAGCGACTTCCGCTTTTTGTACGACGTCAATTTGCCGATCAAAGAAAAAATTGAAATCGTCGCCAAAGAAATTTATCGCGCCGACGGCGTAGACTACACGCCCGAAGCCGAAGAGCAAATCGAACGTTACACGCGGCTCGGCTTTGACAATCTGCCCGTCTGCATGGCGAAGACGCACCTCTCCTTCTCCACCGACGCGACGAAGAAAGGCGCGCCAAACGGCTTCCGCATTACCGTGCGCGAAATCCGCGCAGGCGCGGGCGCGGGCTATCTCTATCCCATCCTCGGCGACATGCGAACCATGCCAGGCTTGCCCACCCGCCCCGTTTTCTACGACGTGGACTTGGATTTGAAAACGGGCAAAGTCGTCGGGCTGTTCTAAAAAATTTCAGCATAAAAAATCTCCCGCTTTTGCGGGAGATTTTTTTGACTTATCAAAAATGCAACGGTACTAATAGACTATGGAAAATTGAAATTTCGTCGCTATAATTGTTTGCATGACGATGACTCATTCCCTCACTTTATACGAACAATATGAATTAACGAAAAGCAAGGAAGTTAACGCCGCAGATTTAGCCGCGGCTTGTTACCGTCAAATCGAGCGCCTCAACCCGACGCTGAACGCTTTCATCACCGTCGTTCCGCCTGACGCGGACGAAGCGCCGAGCGTCAACAGTCACGCTCCGTTGTTGGCGGGAATCCCCGTCGCCGTGAAAGATTTATTCAACACCAAAGGCATCCGCACGACTGGCGGCTCAAAATTTTTTACCGATTACATTCCCGACCAAGACGCCGTCGTCGTGGATAAAATCAAAAAAGCGGGGGCGCGCGTCATCGGCAAAACCAACACGCACGAAATCGCGCTCGGCGTAACCAACAACAATCCGCATTTCGGCGCTTGTCGCAACCCGTGGGACACGACGCGCACGCCCGGCGGCTCGTCGGGCGGAAGCGCCGTCGCCGTCGCAACGGGCATGGCGCTCGCCGCGCTCGGCACGGACACAGGCGGCTCGATTCGCATTCCTGCCGCGCTTTGCGGCGTGGTCGGGCTGAAGCCGACTTACGGGCGAGTCAGCCTGCGCGGCGTAATGCCGCTCTCGTGGAATCTCGACCACGCGGGACCGATTGTCAAATGCGTGGAAGACGCGGCGCTGATGCTGCAAATTATGGAAGGCTACGACGCAGAAGATCCGACTTCGTTCAAAACGCTGCCCGGCGATTTTCTCAGTCACATGCGCGACAACGCGCGCGGGCGCAAAGTCGCCTTCGCCGTCGGCGCGTTTGTCGAAGACGAAACCGACCCCGAAGTCTTCGCCGCCGTCCGCGAAGCGGCGCGCGTTCTATCCGAATTGGGAGTCGAGATTACCGAAGTCAACGCCGACTTTTTGCGCGAAGCGGCGCTCGCCAATTCGCTCGTTACCCAAGCCGACGCCGCCGCCTTTCACCGCGAGCGACTCAAAGAGCGCCCCGATTGGTTCGGCGCGGACGTGCGTCAGCGTTTGGAAACGGGCGCGAAATTCAGCGCGACGGAATACGCGCTGGCGCGGCGCGCGCAAGTCGAAGTCCGCCGCAAATGCGATTTGCTTTTTGAAGAATACGATTCGCTGATTCTGCCGACGACGCCCATCGCCGCGCCCGTCCTCGAAGGCGAAGACGCCATCGCCCGCGCCCGGCTGCTGACGCGGCTCACCGCGCCGTTCAACTCGACTGGTCTGCCCGCGCTTTCCGTCCCCTGCGGCTTTACCAGCGAAGGCTTGCCCGTCGGCTTGCAGATTGTCTCTCGGGCGTGGAACGAAGCGGGCGTGTTGCGTATCGGCTACGCTTATCAACAGGCGACGGAACGGCGTCGAGTCAATCCGCCTGTTTTCTAAACGCCCGTATATTTTTTTATAATTCGGTTGAAAATCGCTTTATCTTCCGGCACAATCTCGACCACTTCAAAACCGACTTGATATAAGTTCGGCTGAATAACGTCCGTTTTGCACCACTTCGTCCTTGCGATAAAAACGATATACGGCATCGGCGCGCCCAAATCGGGCGTCAGTTCGATTCGCAGATAATAGTCTCTTTCCAGCGGAAGCGCCGCCTGCGTTTCCAAGCGCGCGCCAATCAAACTGGCTTCCACCATATGACCGAGAATTTGTCCTGTGTCGTCGTCGAAGACCGCCATGTAAAGATTTACTTTTTTTCTGGGAATGGTTCGTTTTTCCGGCATATAAACCTCTACTTTCTAATGTCGCGTTCAAGGTTTTATTATACGGCGTTTGCAAAAATCCGCTATTCGTACTTAAGCGCAAGCACGGGAATCATATTCGCGGCGCGCAACGCGGGATATAAACCAGACAACATGCCGATAAAAATAGAAAACGCCAAGACGAAGACCGGCAGCCAAATCGGAGTGTAAACCGCCACGCTCGGCGGAACGCCGCCTTGCGCCGCCGCTTGCTGCGCGAGATAGATAATCGCCACGACGTTGAGGATTTGCCCCAAAAGCCAACCCAACGCCGCGCCGCCCAACCCGCCGATGAAGCCGATGCCCGCCGCTTCGCCGAGAAAGAGACTCAACACGTCGCGGTTGGTCGCGCCGACGGCTTTCATCAAACCGATTTCGCGCGTGCGCTCCAAAATAGACATCGCCATTGTGTTGGCGATTCCAATCGCCGCCACGAGCAAGGCAATCGCGCCGACGCCGCCCAGCACAATTTGCAAGATGGAATAGAAGTTATTAATCCCTTGCACAAAATCGAGCATGGTGTTCGCTTGAAATCCCATCGCCGTAATTTGGTCGCGGATTTCTAAGGTGTGGTCGGGGTCGCTGGCTCGAACCAAAACTTCGTTATAACCTACTTTGTTGTAATTGATGGTCGTATTGCTTGCCCACTCGTTGACCGACTTGACTAAATCCAAAGGCAGGTAAATGGAATAGTCCGCTTCGGAGCCAGATTCCGCCAGCACGCCGACGACGCGCATGCTGTAATTTTTGCGAATTTCGTTTCCTTGATCGTCGTATTTGGCGAAGACCAATTGCACTTGCTGGTCGTATAAATCGGGCGGGGGCGGCGGCTCTTGACCCGGTCGTTGATTCGGGTCCATAAAATTCTGCGCGACCATATAACCGATAACAATGGAAGAACGGCTGAGAAGCGAATTTCCTTGCTGCGTTTTCAGCCCAAGGTTGGCGAGATCGTCCGTGCCGACGCCGTACACGTTGCTGTACCCTTGAAGTTTTTTGTAAGTAACAAAAACATTGGCGGAAACATACTCGCGCGGAATTACCGACACGACGTTTGGAATTGCGCGAAGTTCTTGCAGCGCGTTGTTCGTGAGCAATTTTGTGTCGCCCGTCTCCGTCATGCCGCCTCCGCCTCCGCCGTAGATCATGCCGCCTCCCCCGCCGCCGCCATAAGACGGCATGACATTAATCAGGCTCAAATCGCCAATGCCGTAAAGTTGTTCGTTGGCGTTCATCTGCAAGCCGATGGCGAGAGAGACGAGAATCACCACCGCGCTTGTGCCGATGACCACGCCGATGGCGGTCAGCGCCACGCGCGCTTTGCGGCGGCTTAAATTATTGAAGACGAGACGGAGCAGGTCGAGAAATTTCATTTAGCCTTTGCCGCCGCCCTCGTTAGGAATCGGAATCTGTTGCGGATCTGTCGGCGGCATTTGCATATCGGGCGACGAAGCGGGGGGCGCGCTGTCCAACCCGAAAAGTCCGAGAATGAAGCGCCAGGTCTTTTGCCAAAAAGTTTCATCACCCGACGAAGGGAAGCCGTTGGGGTCGTTCGGGAAGTTCGGGTCGGGAGTCGGTTCGATAAACCCTTCTTCGACGTTCACGTCCAACGTCTTTTCAACCGTTCGTTTTTGGTTGAAGTCATCCACATATTCGACGACAAATTTCAATTGCGCCGAACCCGCAGACGAAGGCGTGAACATGGAATCCATTGTAAAGTATCCGCCTTTGTCCAACGAGCCGACCAGCGAAGAGCCGTCGGCGATTTCGCCCTCGGCGGAGGAGACGGTCATCATGCCCAAGACGGCGGTGCGTTTGCCCAGGTTGACGACTTGAATCGGCAAGGCGCCCGGCTGCCCGACGGAGAACGCATCTGGCGGGCGATAAAAACTAATTTCCAAATTCGGCAGGCTGTACACGAGCAAGGTGATCACTTGCTCGTCGTTGACAACGTCGCCTTTGGCGTTCAAATAGGAAAAGGTAATCTTAATCGGGTAGGCGCCCGGGTCGGTAGAGACGTTGACGATTAAATCTTGCGAAGCGCGAATCATTCCGCCCGCAGGAAGGTCGCCGAGCGATTGGACGTTTGAAGCGCTGACCGGCGCAAAATGCGTAAACTCGCCGCCTCCGCCGGAGACGCCGCCAGGCTGCGGCGTGCCGTCGCTTGAGCCGCTCGACCCGCCGCCGACGATCATCGTTACCCGCGAGGCTTTATCGTTGCCGAGATTTTGAACGGTGGCAATTAAGTTAAATTGCGATCCAGGTTGAAGCGGGTCCACGTCCGTAGTGTAGGAGGTGATCAGCAATTGTCCGCTGCGAACGCCGGTCGGCGTGGCGGTGGCGGAGACTCCCGAACCTCCGCCCGCGCCCGCCACTGGCACAGAGAAGGTAAATTTGTCCGAATACGCATTTCCTTTCTCGTCGTTGTAACTCAGCGTCGCTTCAATGACGACGATGCTTTTTCCGTAGAGCGCTTCGGTCGAGACAAAACGCTGTTCCGCCGAAACTCTTCCGCCCGACCCGTTCGCGTTTCCCATCATTGCCACGCCGCCCGTCTCTAACGGGGCAAGGTCTGCGGAAGAAAAAGTCGCTTGCGTGTTGTAGGCAATCTGCGAGCCGATGTTCTCAAAATTGACCATAAACTTAAACGGCTTATTGGACTTAATTCCGTTTTTTTCGTCCACGTCGGAGGAAGCGACGCGCAACTGCGGACGAGAAGGCGGCGACGGGATAGTGGTCGGGGCGGTAATCGTCAACAGCACAGGCGAAGGCGTGGAAGGCACGGGCGTATTCGCCGCGCCGCCCGTCAGCATCACTGAGACGGTATAGCCGCCGCTCGCATATCCGGCGGGGACGACGGCGGTGAGCGTGTTGTCGTTTAGGTACGTCGTCGCAAGCGCCGCGCCGTTAAGCAAGACGACCGCCGTGTTGTCAAACCCGCTGCCGCTGACGGTGATAATTCGCTCCGCGTCGTTAACGATCGTCGAAGGCGTTACCGAGTAAAGGTCGGCGGCGAAGGCTGGTTTGGGGATGGTCGAAATCAGCAACGCGGCGATGACGCTTATTCCCAAAAGCGATTTTTTCAAGAAGTTCATTTAGCCTCCAAAATTGGCTTGCAACGGCTCTAAGGCGACGGCTTGATACTCCGCCTCCGAGACCGCTTTTCCGTCGAGCAGAAATATTTTATTGGTAGCGAAGCGCACCATGCGCGGGTCGTGGGTAACGACCAAAACCGTCCGCCCAGATTTGTGCAAATCTGCCAGCATTTGCATGATGGTTACGCCGCTTTGCGTGTCGAGGTTGCCGGTCGGCTCGTCGGCGAAGACGAGCGCCGGGTCGTTGACCAACGCCCGCGCCACCGCGACGCGCTGTTGCTGTCCGCCGGAAAGTTCGGACGGTTTGTGCTGCGCCCGATCCGCCAAGCCGACTTGGGCGAGCAATTCTTTTGCCCGTTCGTTGCGCCGCGCCGCAGGCGTTCCCGAAAATTGCATGGGAAAGGCGACGTTCTCCAACGCTGTCATGCTGGAAATAAGGTTGAAGGATTGAAAGATAAAGCCCATCGTTTTGCGGCGGAAACGCGCCAATGCGTTTTCGTCCATTTGGTCGAGGCGCTCGCCGTTGACGTAAATTTCGCCCGCCGTCGGGCGGTCTAGCCCGCCGAGCAAATACAGCAGGCTGCTCTTGCCCGAACCGGAAGGTCCCATGACGACAGTGAACGTGCGTTCGGCAATGTCTATATCCACGCCGTCCAAAGCGCGGACAATCGTCCCGCCCATTTCGTAGCGCCGCTGCAAGCCGACGATGCGGATAAAAGAAGGATTCGGATTCATTTCAAGCGAAGATTAAAAGAAGGGGCGCTGAATGGCGAGTCCGCTTAGGTTGGCTAGCAAAGTTCCAATGCCAGCGCCAGCGAGAAGCAGCAGCGAAGAGACAATCAGCGCGTTGGCGGCGGATTTTTTCAGCGGCATGTTTTCGACGACGCGAAAGCCGACGATTAAAAGAATAACGCTCCAAATGAAGAACAGGTCGAGGCGCGAAAGCAGTTGCGCGAGAAAAGCGGAATTTGAGGCGAAGCCTGAAAGTCCCGCGCTTTGAATCGGATGTCGAGCGATCAGCATATAGACGATTTTCAACAGGTCTTGAAGGAAAAACGGAAGGCTTGCCCACGCGGCGACGTTCAACGCGCCTTGCATCGAGCCGCGCCCGCCGAAGAGCGTCGAACCGAAGTGAAGCGTCGCGCCGAGAATCAGCCAGCCGACCCAAAGGGCAATTAACGCGCCCATCAGCGGAATGACGTAGTTGAATACCGGTCCTTGCATGGACTGTTGCGCCTGCATGTAGTTGTTTTGCATGTCGGGCGTCCACCATTGCCAATCGGGCGGAAGCGGCGTTTCGCCCATTGCGGCGGCGCGCGCTTTGAGAAATCCGCCGACGAGGACGACCAACGTCGCGGACAGCGTCAACGCCAGCATGGGAATCCGCCAGCCGTTTTGCGAGTCTTCGCTCAACGCCGCAAAGGCGGCGCGAGGGCGAAGGAAAATTTCCAGAACGCGAAGGAATATCGAAGTCTTTTTTGACGAGTCAGTTTGCGCCATATCATTTTTTCCAAGCGACGATTCTAACATTGCCGCTATTTTTTTGCTCGCGCTATTTTAACGAAAAAACGGCTGAATTTGTTCCAGCCGTTTTTTGCCGCATTTTTTCGCTTTCTAAATTCCGTCGAACAAATCGGATTTGCGTTTGAACGCGCCTTCGACTGGCGGATAAGCGCGCATAAAATCTTCGCGCTCGCCGAAGAGACGCGCCGAAAAACCTTGCAGTCCGCGCCGCATTTGCGCACCGCCTTGCGAAGCGTGCTGGCGGCTGGCGCGATTCTTAATCTCGGCGGCGGCGGCGTCCAACCGAATGCGGACGTGAGTCGGAAAACTCACTTCGGTTAATTCGACCAAATTGATGTCGCCGTTTTTTCCCCATTTAGTCGGGTCTTTGCCGAAGAGCGGCATTAGGCGCGTCATCGTCCGCAAAAATCCGCGCGGGAAAATTTGGAAGTACAACGCGCGCGGCTGAAAGCCCTTGCCCGCTTCGGGGTGAAAGTCGTCGTTGTCGGCGTTTTCAAACGCCATCACCGTCGCCTTGTGGACGTGGATGTGGTCGGGGTGTTTGTAGCCGCCGATGGGGTCAAAGGTGATGACCACGTCCGGTTGAATGGCGCGAATCTGCTTGACGATGCGCCCCGCCACCTCGTCCACCGAATGGTTAATCTGCGCTTCGGGATTTTTGTTTGCGTCCATGCCGGGCATGCCCGAATCGCGGTAGCCGAGAAAGACGACTTCGTTCAAGTCGAGTTCTTTGGCGGCGTTCATCAACTCCGCCGTGCGAAGTTCGCCGACGCTTTGATAGCCGTTCATATATTCCGCGTCCACCGAACCCGCTTCGCCGCGAGTCGCGCAAATATAATAAGTTTCGTATCCGCGCCGTTTGTACAGCGCCAGCGTCCCGCCCATGCCGAAGGTTTCGTCGTCGGGATGAGCCAACACCGCCATAATTTTCTTTGTCATTTTCGCCTCTGAGTTTTATAAAGTAATCGCTCTGTTTGGACGAAGACAACGCTTGAAAGTTTACGTTTAGAAAAAAATTTAAGGTTGCGGGAGGGTTGCCGCTCGACAGCCCTCCCGTTTGTAAGTTACGCGGGCATTTCCACTTTGGGCAATTTACTCATCGATTCCGCAATGGCTTCTTCGGGATATTCGTAGTCCGTCAGTTTGCCGCCCAAATAGGCTTCGTAGGCGGTCATGTCGAAGTTGCCATGCCCCGAAAGGTTGAAGAGGATGACGCGCTTCTCGCCTTTGGCTTTGGCGTCCAGCGCTTCGTTGACCGCCGCGCAGATGGCGTGCGCCGATTCGGGCGCGGGGACGATGCCCTCGGTGCGGGCGAATTGAATCGCCGCTTCAAAGGTCGGGATTTGTTTGACCGCTACCGCGTCAATGTAGCCCGCGTCCACTAACGCGCTGACGCTCGGCGCCATGCCGTGATAGCGCAATCCGCCCGCGTGGATGCCCGCAGGCACGAAGTCATGTCCGAGCGTGTGCATTTTGACGACGGGCGCCATCTTGGCGGTGTCGCCGTAATCGAAGGCGTATTGCCCCTTCGTCAGCGAGGGCGAAGCGGTCGGCTCGACAGCCAGCAGACGCGCGCGTTTTCCATTTTTCAAATTTTCGCGCAGGAAGGGGAAGGCGATTCCGCCGAAGTTTGAGCCGCCGCCCGCGCAACCGATGACCACGTCGGGGTATTCGTCCGCCATGTCCATTTGCTTCAACGCCTCTTCGCCGATGACGGTTTGGTGCATGAGAACGTGATTCAAAACCGAGCCGAGACTGTACTTCTTCGTCCCGTTTGATTTCGCCGCAACCTCGACCGCTTCGGAGATGGCGATGCCGAGCGAGCCGGGGCTGTCAGGGTGTTCGGCAAGCACGCTGCGCCCGTAGTCGGTGCGGTCGGTCGGGCTGGCGTACACCTTCGAGCCGTACACTTCCATCAAGTTGCGGCGATAAGGCTTTTGATGATAGGAAACCTTGACCATGTACACTTCCAAATCGAGGTCGAAGACGTCGCAAGCGAAAGCCAACGACGAGCCCCACTGCCCCGCGCCCGTTTCGGTGGTCAGCGCTTTGGTGCCAGCGGCTTTGTTATAAAACGCCTGCGCGATGGCGGTGTTCGGCTTGTGGCTGCCCGAAGGCGAAACGCCTTCATATTTGTAGTAGATGTGGGCGGGCGTGCCGAGCGCCTTCTCCAAACGGCGGGCGCGCAAGAGCGGAGTCGGGCGGTAGAGTTTGTAAATCTCGCGCACCTCGTCGGGGATTTGGATGTAGCGTTCGGCGCTGATTTCTTGCATGATGATTTCCATCGGAAACAAGACCGAAAGGAAATCGGGCGTAACGGGTTCGAGCGTGCCTGGGTGCAAAACGGGCGCGGGCGCTACGGGGCTGTCCGCGTTGATGTTGTACCAAAACTTCGGCAGGTCGCTTTCGTTCAACTGGTAACGGGTTTGGTCGCTCATGGGTTCCTCCAAAAAATAAGATTTGTTTTTTGGGAACAAGCGCTTAACAAAAAACAACGCTCATCCCAAATTGGGACGAACGCTGTCGCATCCGTGGTGCCACCCAAGTTCAACGCCGCCTTTAACAAAAATTTCCCTTGCGAAACACAAAGGGAAAAAGCCAGCGTTACTCTTTTCAGGTACGTTCATTGACGATTGGGTTTTGTCAACGAGTTATACCTTTGCTCGATAACGGGAGCGCCCGTATTGGACTATTTGCTTTCGCGTTCGTCCGCTCAACTCGAAGGTCCATTCAGCTTCTGCGCTTTTGCCTCGCTCGCACCGTCTTCCGCTCGGCTCTCTGAAAATCGCTTTGAAACGTACTCGTCCTCGTCAGCGTTTTTTGATATTGAGCGCGATTTTATGACGAAGGCGGGATGTTGTCAAGGGATTCGCAAAACTGCTATAATAGAAACTCCAACGGAAATTTTCTAGGAGCGCTAAATTAAATGTTAATCAAAGAGAAAACTATCAGTGTTGTGTCTTTATTCTCTGGATGCGGGGGAATGGATTTAGGATTCGGCGGAGGATTCCAATTTCTCGGAAAAAACTACCCTAAAACGCCCTTTGAAATTATTTGGGCGAACGACTTAAACAGCGCAGCCTGTCGCACATATAGAAAAAATATCGGAGATCACATCATAGAAGGCGATATTTGGAAGATAATGGATGAAATACCGCTGGAAGCAGACGTTGTAATAGGCGGGTTTCCCTGCCAAGATATTTCAATTAACGGCAAGGGTGCGGGCGTAGATGGGAAAAGAAGCGGGCTCTATCGCGCAATGGTCGAAGTAGTGTCGAGAATCCGTCCAAAAATTTTCGTAGCCGAGAATGTAAAAGGGCTATTGATGAAGCATAACGAGAAATCCCTTAAGCAGATTTTGACCGACTTTCGCGCGCTTGGCTATGATGTGACTTACCAACTTTACAATTCAGCAGACTATGGCGTTCCACAAACCCGCGAACGAGTTTTTATCGTCGGCACGCGCTCAGATATTCCGAAATTCACCTCGCCTGAGCCTACTAGTAAAAAACACGTTACTTCACAGGAAGCGATTGGCGATCTTGAACTTCTCGAATCAGACGAATCTTTTAATCATATTTGGAGTTTCGCCAATAAAAGTTCTGATCAAGGCAACCGTAAACTCAAAGCAGAAAGACCTGGTTACACTATCCGAGCCGAATGTCACGGAAATATACAATTCCACTACGCCCTTCCGCGTAGAATTTCAATGCGCGAAGCCGCTCGTTTTCAGTCCTTTCCCGACAATTTCATTTTCGACTCAAAATTACGCGAAACGGAGCGACAAGTGGGAAATGCCGTCCCTCCAGTTTTAGCATGGCATATGGCAAATGCGGTTATGAAAACATTGATAAGTAGCGAATAATGAATCAGACAGAATTTGAACAAATACTTGATACTGTCTGTAAAAAACTCACTGACGAAGCCAAAATAAAAACCTTTCAAAAAGCAGATCAATTTGAAAATCGCGTCCGCGATGTTTTGCGCGAATCTCTAAAAAGCGACCCATCAATCTCAATTAGCACGGATCCTCATCCGCAAGCATTTCCAGATATTGCAATTGGGCAATTTGGAGTCGAGGTCAAATTTACTTTGAATGATACATGGCGAAGCGTGGCAAATAGCGTATTGGAAACCAATCGCATAGAAGAAGTCGAAAAGGTTTACTTGGTTTTTGGAAAAATGGGCGGCAACCCCGAAGTCTGTTGGGGAGATTATGAGCAAAGCGTTATTCACGTCCGCACCTCTCATGTGCCGCGTTTTGAGGTCGAACTTTTCGCCAACCGTTCGTTGTTCGACTTAATGAAGATTACCTATGATGAATTTCGTCATCTTCCAATGGAAGAAAAAATGCGTCATATCCGCGCATACGCTCGCTCACGGCTGAATGAGGGCGAAAGATTATGGTGGCTAGAAGACACGCCTGACGCCGAACATTCCCTGCCGATTCAAGCGCGGCTTTATACGAGCCTTTCCCTAAAAGAAAAAAAGCGCCTTCGCGCTGAAGCCGTTTTGCTTTGCCCTGGAATTGTCGCGTCAAGTCGTTCTAGAAATAAATATAATGACGTAGTTCTCTATTTGCTGACATATCATGGAGTTATCGCTCATCAAGCGCGAGATCTTTTCTCTGCTGGGAGCGTTGCGAATCCAGAGAATGATGATGCTGGCGGTCTCTATATTGAACGCGCCTTGAAATTAATAGAAAACGAGATGAAAGAGGCAGCGCTTCGAATGGATGACGCGCTATTTGTAGAATATTGGGGAGAGTCCGTTAGACCAGAGCAAAGAATTCGCCGCTGGCTTGAAAAGGCAGATTCCCTTGCCAAAAATTGGAAGCCCTCAAAAAAACTATTTCTATCACTATAGATCATCGTCCTCTCGTCAACCCATCTTTAAACTCCGCCGCAAAGCGCCGCGCCGCCTCAACCGGACTTTGGGCGCTTCCCACCGCCCGAACGCAAGCCGTGCCGACGATGACTCCGTCCGCGATTTTGCCTACTTCTCGGGCTTGTTCGGGAGAGCCGATGCCAAAGCCAACGCAGACCGGAACGTCCGTATGCTCGCGGACACTGGCGATTAAATCGGATAGCCCTTCCGCAATGGATTTTCTTTCGCCCGTAATTCCCGTTACCGAAACCAGATAAATAAAACCTTTTGCCTCTCGCGCAATCTTTTCCATTCGTTCGGGCGACGAAGTCGGAGCGACCATGCGGATTAATGGCAAATCGCCAATGACGGATTCAAATTCGTCCGCCTCTTCAATCGGCAAATCGGGGACGATGAATCCGTCCGCGCCAGCCTGCGCCGCGTCGCGGACAAAATCTTCCAGCCCGTACGCCAACATCGGGTTGTAATAGCCCATCAAAATCAGCGGAATATTTACGCCGCGCGCGCGCAATTCTTTCAGCGCCGCCAGCGCCTTCTTGACCGTAATCCCCTTTTCCAGCGCGGTTTGCGTCGCCTGCTGAATCACGGGTCCGTCCGCGAGCGGGTCGGAGAAAGACAGCCCGACTTCGATCAAGTCCGCGCCGTTTTTGGCGAGCGCTTCGATCACGTCCACCGACGTTTGCAAATCTGGATAACCCAACGGAAAGTACGGCATAAAAATCGGTTTATTTTTGAAGGCTTCTTCAATTCGATTTTTCATTTTTATTCCTCGTCCATTTTTTGCATGATCGTGTTCAAGTCTTTATCGCCGCGCCCCGAGACGTTGACCAAAAGGATTTCGTCCGGCCGCATTTGCGGCGCGCGCTTGACGACCTCCGCCAGCGCGTGCGACGATTCCAACGCGGGGATAATTCCTTCGGCGTGGCACAACATCTGAAAAGCGCTCAACGCTTCGGCGTCCGTCGCGGACGTGTAAAAGGCGCGTTCGCTGTCTCGCAGCAGCGCGTGCTCGGGACCAACCGCCGCGTAATCCAACCCCGCCGACACGGAATGCGTTTCGGCAATCTGACCGTCTTCATCCTGCAAGACATACGTGCGCGTTCCGTGAATCACGCCGACGCGTCCTTTCGACGAGTCGCCGAAGCGCGCCGCGTGTTTGCCCGATTCGATTCCGCCGCCGCCCGCTTCCACGCCGATCAACTCGACTTGCGCGTCGTCCACAAATCCGCTGAAAATTCCAATCGCGTTTGAGCCGCCGCCGACGCAAGCGACGACCGCGTCGGGCAAGCGCCCGACTTCCAACAAAATTTGTTCGCGGGCTTCCGTCCCAATTACTGATTGAAATTCGCGCACCATCGTCGGGTAAGGATGCGGACCGAGCGCCGAACCAAGCAGGTAATGCGTGTCGCGCACGTTGGTTACCCAATCGCGGATGGCTTCGTTGATGGCGTCTTTCAGCGTCTTCGTTCCAGAGTTCACGGGGCGAACGTCCGCGCCCAATAATCTCATACGAAAGACGTTCGGCTCTTGACGCGCAATGTCCACCGCGCCCATGTAGACGACGCATTCCAAGCCCAACAGCGCCGCCGCCGTCGCAGACGCGACGCCATGCTGCCCGGCTCCCGTTTCAGCGATGACGCGCTTTTTACCCATGCGCTTAACCAGCAGCGCTTGCCCAAGCGCGTTGTTGATTTTATGCGCGCCCGTGTGCGCCAAGTCTTCGCGCTTCAAATAAATTTGCGCGCCGCCCAATTTTTCGGAGAGTCGTTTTGCATACGTTAACGGCGTCGGCCTGCCGACGAAGGTCGCCAGCAGTCGGTTAAACTCTTTTTGAAATTCGCCGTCCGCGCGCGCCGCGACAAACGCCTCTTCCAATTCAATCAACGCGGGCATCAGCGTCTCTGGCACAAACTGCCCGCCGTACTTTCCAAATTTTGGATTTAATAAAGTTGACATAACGCTCCTGATTACTGTTCGCTGATTACTGGAACGGACCGAACCGCCCGAACAAACTCGCGCATCTTTTGCGCGTCTTTCTTCCCCGCAGCGGACTCAACGCCCGAAGCCGCGTCCACGCCCCAAGGTTTGACTTGCGCGATCGACGCCGCGACGTTTTCTGAATTCAATCCGCCTGCTAATAAAAATTTATATTGCTTCGCTAATTCGCTTGCAACATTCCAATCTGCTTTGACTCCGCTTCCGCCATACATATCTTTCACTTGCGCGTCAAGCAAAAAAGCAGGCTCATTTTTGACAATCAACTTTTCATCCATTTTTCCGCGAAATGCTTTGAACGCTTTCTCATTTAATTCATTCAACATTTCAAATGTTTCATCGCCATGCAATTGAGCGAAATCCAATGAACAAGCATCCAAAATATTCTTGACTTCATCCGCTAACGCATTGACAAACACGCCGATCAATTTTATTTGCGGAAATTCCTTCTTCAAAACGGATGAAATTTCAGCGCAAATATTTTTTTCAATATATCTTGGGCTTTTGAGATAAAAGTTGAATCCCAGCATATCCGCGCCCGCTTCAACGGCGGCGAGCGCGTCAGGGAGATTCGTAATTCCGCAGATTTTGATTTGGGTCATCTTACAACCATGTCATTCTGAGCCGCGTAGCGGCGAAGAATCTTGCTCGCCGTGGCGGAGACTCTTCGCTCCGCTCAGAGTGACACTACTGAGTTCTCGCACCTTCGCGGGAATATCGTCCGCGACGACCAACGCTTCGCCGACCAAAATCGCGTCCACATTCGCTTGAGCCAAGCGCTCGACGTCGGCGGCGGAGAAAATTCCGCTTTCGGCGACAACCGTAATTTCGGGCGGAATCAACGGGCGGAGTTTTTCCGTCGTTGCAAGCGTTACGTCAAATGTGGCTAAATTGCGGTTGTTGATTCCAATTAATTTCACGTCGCGCAATTGCAAGGCGCGTTCGACTTCGGCTTCGTCGTGCGTTTCGACTAGAACGGTCAAACCGAGCGCCAAAGCGCAGGCGTGCAAATCGGCGAATAGGGCGTCGTCGGGCAAGGCGGCGGCGATGAGCAGAATCGCGTCCGCGCCGTGAACGCGCGATTCGTAAATCTGCGTTTCGCTGATGATGAAATCTTTTCGCAGTAATGGCAGTGGATAAGCGGCGCTTCGCAAGCGGCGCAACGTATCCAGACTGCCCATGAAAAATTTTTCGTCGGTCAACACTGAAACCGCAGACGCGCCGTTTTCGGCGTAAATTTCCGCCGCTTGAAACAGGTCAAGTTGCGGGGCGAGGATTCCCTTCGAGGGCGACGCCCGTTTCAGTTCGGCGATCAAGCTCGGGCGGAGTCTGCGGCGCATTGCTCTTTGTCCCTCTTCCAATGGGAGAGGGGTTGGGGCGAGGGCTGCCAGAAAATCTCGCGGCGTTGGACTCTCTTCGGCGGCGCGGCGCAAGGCTTGGGCGTCGAGCGTCGCAACTTCCAATTTTTTTTGAGCGATGATTTTTTCAAGAATGTTCATAAACGGACTCTGTAACGGATTCACGGATTCAAACGGACGGAAGATGTGCTTTCGGCAATTTTTGTAAACGGACTTTATAACAGATTCACGGATTCAAACGGACAGCTGAACTGATTGGCTGAACTCAACCAGCGCGTTAAGTTTGGCGAGGGCGGCGCCGCTATCCAGCGCGGACGCGGCTTGGTCAAACGCGGATTTGAAATCGCCGCTTTCGGCGGCAAGGGCGGCGGCGGCGTTAAGCAGAACCGCGTCGCGGCGCGCGCCGCACAGTTGACCAGAAAACAGCGCGCGCATCATCTGCGCCGCTTCGTCGGGCGTACCGCCGCGCAAATCTTCCACAGCGGACATAGCCAGCCCCAAATCGCGCGGGTGCAATTCGTAAGTGGTTATCTCGCCGTTTTTGAGGTGGCTGATTTTGTTGCTGCCCGTCGTGTTCAGTTCGTCGAGGTGATTCGCGCCGTGAATCACCAGCGCGGCTTTCGAGCCGAGTTCCTTCAACACTTGCGCCAGCGGCTCGGTGAGGCTGGCGTCAAAAACGCCCGTCAGTTGAATGTTGGCGTTGGCGGGGTTGGTCAGCGGACCTAAAATGTTGAAGATGGTGCGCTGACCGATTTCCTTGCGCGGCGCGACGGCGTGTTTCATGGCGGGGTGAAATTTCGCGGCGAACATAAAACCGATGCCGATTTCTTCGATGGCGCGCGCAATTTGTTCGGGCGTTAATTCAAGGCTGACGCCCAACGCGGAAAGCACGTCCGCCGAACCGCAATGCGAAGACGCGGCGCGGTTGCCATGCTTGGCAACCTTCTTGCCCGCGCCCGCCAAAACAAAAGCGGCGGCGGTCGAGATGTTAAAGGTGTGCGCCCCGTCGCCGCCCGTGCCGACGATGTCGTACAGCGCTTCGTCGGCGTTTACGTTAACTTTTACCGAGTTCTCGCGCATGGCGCGCACCGAGCCGACAATTTCGTCAATCGTTTCGCCTTTCATCCGCAGCGCGGTTAAGTACGAACCAATTTGCGCTTGCGTCGCGTTGCCGCCCATAATAATATTCATCGCCTCTTCGGCTTCGGCGGAAGTTAAATCCGCGCGGTTGATAGTTTTTGCGATAAACGGTTTGAGCATGGCGTTCTCTTCTTTCGGAACAAGCGGATTCAAATCCAAAAAATTTTTCAGAATTTGTTTGCCATGCTCGGTCAAAATCGATTCGGGATGAAACTGCACGCCGTACGTTTGGTGTTCCTTATGTTTCAGTCCCATCACTTCTTCGTCGGGCGTAACGGCGGTAACTTCCAATTCGTCCGGAATTGCGCCGCTCAAAATCAACGAGTGATAGCGCATGGCTTCAAACGGCGACGGAACGTCTTTGAAGATGCCTTGCCCGTTATGTTGAATCGGCGACGTTTTGCCGTGCATGAGACGCGGCGCGCGCGCCACTTCCCCGCCGAAAATTGATCCTAAACACTGATGACCTAAGCAAACGCCCAAAACGGGAATCTTGCCCGTGAAGTGTTGCAACGCGGCGGACGAAATGCCGTCGTCTTTGAGCGGCTCGCCCGGACCCGGCGAAATGACCAAATGCGTCGGCTTCAACGCCGCGATTTGATTCACCGTCGTTTGGTCGTTGCGAAAGACTTTTACGTCCGCGCCGAGTTCGCCAAAGTATTGGACGAGGTTATAAGTAAACGAATCGTAGTTGTCAATTAATACAAGCATAAAATCTCCATTTCAAATGTCATTGCGAGAAGTTGCGAAGCAACGACGAAGCAATCTTCCTGAAACAACCGTGTGCTTATTATTAGGAGGTTGCTTCGCCGCAAAAAACAAGAGCGCGACTCGCAACGACAATTTCTTAATCGTATTCTCCGAAAATATCCACTTCGTCGGCGAAGAAATTGGACGAGTAGCCCAAGCCCGTCTTCTCGCGGACAAGTTCCATCGTGGATTTCGCTTCCGCTTGCACGCGCTTAATTCCGTTTGCCAGCGCGTCGTTGGGGAGGGTCGGGTGCGCCAAGAAGTAAGCGCGTTTCTCGCGGATCGGTTCGAGGAAGTTATTAATCGCAATCGCAAGTTTTTTCTTCACTTCCACGTCGCCGACTTTGCCTTGACGATAGCGTTCTTTCAAATCGTCCACTTCGGCTTTGGACGGGTTAAATGCGTCGTGGTAGATAAACACGGGGTTGCCTTCCACCGTTCCAGGGTCCGTAGCGCGGAGGCGTTTTGGGTCGGTGTACATCGCGCGGACTTTTTCATCCACCGTTTGCGCGTCGTCCGACAAATAAATCGCATTGCCCAGCGACTTGCTCATCTTGCTTTGACCGTCCGTGCCGACCAACAGCGGCACGTCGCCGATGACCGCTTCAGGTTCGGGGAAAACGTCGCCGTATAAATTGTTGAATTTCCGCGCAATCTCGCGCGCCAACTCGACGTGCGATTGGTTATCGCGCCCAACGGGGACGACGTTCGCGCGCGGAAGCAAAATGTCCACCGCCTGCAAAACGGGATAACCCAACAAGCCGAAAGGCATGGTGTCCATGTTCGCGTCCCGCGCCATATCTTTGAGCGAGGGGATTCGCTCCAAACGCGGAACGGTAACGAGCATTTCAAACAGCAGATTTAACTGATACGTTTCAGGAATCGCCGATTGCACAAAAATCGCGCTGACTTCGGGATCAATGCCGACGGAAAGATAATCCAACACCGTCTCGCGGATGAAGGTCGGAATTTCTTTAATGTAATTCGGTTCGGGCTTCGTCGTCAGCGTGTGCAAATCCGCGATGATAAAAAACGATTCGTATTGATATTGCAAACGCACGCGGTTGGCTAGCGAGCCGACGTAATGTCCGAGATGCAATCTGCCCGTCGGTCTGTCGCCGGTTAATAATCTAGGTTTGGTTGTCATATTTTTTTCCTTTCGCAATCACAATCTGCCAACTACCAACTGATAACTGTCAACTGAAAACTGATAACTGATAACTGCTCACTGATTCTCTTCCGCCATCTCAATCGCCTTCAACAGCGCTTTGGCTTTGTTGACCGTCTCTTGAAATTCGGCGTTGGGATTGGAATCCGCGACGACGCCCGCGCCCGCCTGAACGTGAAAACATTTTCCATGCGCCACCATCGTGCGAAGCGCCAAACAAGTGTCCATGTTGCCGTCAAAGCCAAAGTAACCGACCATGCCCGCGTAAATCTCGCGCGCGTCAGGTTCGAGTTCGGCGATGACTTCCAAAGCGCGCACTTTAGGCGCGCCGCTCACCGTCCCATGCGGAAAGGCGGCGCGGACTAAATCAAAGGCGCTTAAGCCTTGCTTCAATTTTCCTTCCACATGCGAAACGATATGCATGACATGCGAATATTTTTCAATCGTGAAAAAGTCCGCCACGTTGACCGTGCCGTACTCGCAGACGCGCCCCAAATCGTTGCGCGCCAAATCCACTAACATCACATGCTCGGCGCGTTCTTTGGGGTCGGCTAGCAATTCTTGCGCCAACAAGGCGTCGGCGTTGACGTCCGCCCCTCGCGGGCGAGTCCCCGCTATCGGGCGGATGGAGGCGGCACGTCCTTCCAAACGCACAAACATTTCGGGCGACGAGCCGACGATGAGCAACGCTTCGTCGTCCACGATTCCAAAATCAAAAAAGAACATATACGGCGAAGGGTTGACGCGCCGCGCCGCGCGATACACGTCAAACGGCTCGACGGCGCTCTTGCGGCTGAAGCGCTGCGAAAGCACGGCTTGGAAAATATCGCCCGCCAAAATCAACGCTTGGGCGTCGCGCGCCATATCCTCAAAACGCCCTTGCGTCAGATTAGAAGTCGTTTTTGATTTTTGAATTTCGCGCGACAGCGCGGGCGGCAGCGGCTGACGAATGCGCGCTTCGATTTCGTCCAATTTTTGATTCGCGGATTCAACGTCGCCATCCAACACGTTGGCAATCAACGACAGACTGCGGCGCGCGTGATCGAACGCGACGACGGTGTCCGCCAGCAGATACATGCCGTCGGGCAATTTGCCGCGCCGCATCTTGGACCTGAGGCTGGGTTCAAAAAACCGAACCGACTCAAAACCCAAATAACCGACCAACCCGCCGACGAAACGCGGCGCGTTGGTTTGATTCTCGAAGCGATATCGAGCGAGTTCGGCTTGCAAAAATAAAGTCGGGTCGCCTTCGCAATGGATCGTCCGCTTTTGATTATTTTCGATAATCTCAATTTGTTCGCCGCGCAGGATATATTGCGCTTTGGGCTGCACGCCGATGAACGAATAACGCGCAATGCGTTCGCCGCCTTCGACAGATTCCAGCAAGAACGACGGAGTCGTTCCGCGCAATTTCATATACACGCTGATGGGCGTTTCCAAATCCGCGCTAATTTCGCGGACAATGGTTTGAGCGGCAGGCGTTTCAAGAAGCATAGTTTCTCCTTATTCATGTCATTTCTCAGTCGCTAGCACTTTTGCGAAATGACAAAGATTGTCTTAAAACCTTAAATTAAAATCCCCTCCGTCCGTAGGGACGAGAGGGGAATCTCGCGGTGCCACCCAAATTTAGACGAGGGCTTAACAAAAAATTCTCTGCGTGAAACAGAGAAGGTTAGCCAGCGTCACTTTTGTAGTCTGCTAGCGGGCAGTTTGCTAGTTCCTAGTCGCCTAGTCGCTAGTTCCTAACCACTCGCTAAGAAACTCTGCTTTGTAACGGGCGCAGTTCCCGTCTCTGGTACTCGATACGTTCGCATCTTTCTCTTCGCAACTCGAAGGTCCATTCGGCTTCCGCGCTTTTGCCTCGCTCGCACCGTCTTCCGCTCGGCTCTCTGAAAATCGCTTTGAAACGTACTCGTCCTCGTCAACATTTTTATGATATTGAGCGCGATTTTATGACGGAGGCGGAATGTTGTCAAGGAGGAAAATTGAAAATCAAAAAGCGGACGCGCCTTTTGTGGATGCGTCCGCTTATTTTTTACATCGCCGCGTTTGGATTGTATAACTGTTGTTTGATGGCAATAATATCCTGCTCTAAACGACGGTCGGAGTGCATTTGTTCTTTGATTTTATCGTAAGCGGACATGACCGTCGAGTGATCGCGTCCGCCGAGCGCTTCGCCGATTTGCGGAAAAGAGATTTTCGCTTCTTCGCGCAAAAGGTACATGGCAATTTGACGCGGAAGCGCGACGTCTTTTGTGCGGTCGCGTCCGAGCAGTTTTTCGGAAGTCAGCCCAAATTTGCGAGCGACTAAATCCACGATATAAGCGGGTTCGAGGTCGGCGCGAGAAGGCGTCAAGTCGGCAAGGGCGGCGTCCACGAGATCGGGCGTGAGCGACGCGCCGATTAAGTCCGCGTAGGCGATGATGCGGTTTAACGCGCCTTCCAATTCTCGGATGTTGGATTGCACGCGCTGGGCGATTCCGTTGAGGATTTCGTCTGAGATGAGGCGCCCGGTGCGTTCCGCTTTGGAACGCAAAATGGCGAGGCGGGTTTCCAAATCCGGCGCTTGGATGTCGGCGGTTAAGCCCCACTCGAAGCGCGAGCGCAAACGCTCTTCCAGCGTTACTAACGACTTGGGCGGACGATCCGACGAGACGATGATTTGTTTGTCTTGTCCGTGCAGGGTGTTGAAGGTGTGGAAGAATTCTTCCTGCGTGGATTCTTTGCCCGCGATGAATTGGATGTCGTCAATCAACAGCACGTCGGCGGAGCGGTATTTCTCGCGGAAGGCTTGCGTGGTGTGCGTGCGGATGGCGGCGATTAAGTCGTTGGTAAATTCTTCGGAAGAAACGTAAAGGATGTTTAATCCGTTGGCGTGGCAGGCGTTGCCGATGGCGTGCAAGAGGTGGGTTTTTCCCAACCCGACGCCGCCGTAAAGGAAAAGCGGATTGTAGGCGCGCGCCGGTTTTTCGGCGACGGCTTGACAGGCGGCATGCGCCAATCGGTTGCCAGAGCCGACGACGTAGGTGTCAAACGTGTAACGCGGGTTGAGCGCGAAGTGGCGCGGCTTGGATTCAGGCGCGGAAAATTCCGTCGGCGCGGGAGTCGTTTCAATGTCCGCAGAAGCGACGGTTTCTTCCGCTTGCGCGACAACGAAATTGACAGAGACGTTTTCGTCCAGCGTGTTTAATAATAGGTTGTTGACCGTTCCCGCGAGGCGGCTGTCGAGCCAATCGCGGGCGTAGGCGTTGCGGACGCGAACCGTCATCACCCCGTTTTCGCAGGCGAGGGGGCGCGTGTCGCGCACCCAAGTGTCGTAGGAGGCGCGCGGCATATCCATTTGAAGTTGTGTAAGGACGGTTTGCCAGGCTTGCTCAGCGTTCATAGACATTCCTCGATGTTGTTTTCTCTTGCTTTTTTGCGCCGATAAAATAAGCGCGTTTGCAACGCTGATTATTTTTTGAGTCATTTGGGCTTGCAAACGGTCTTTATTTTTCTTTCGGCGTTCGCCTATTCTAGCAGAACATTTTTATTCCGCAATAGGCGGTCAACCTACGCAATGTTAAAAAAAACGCTTTCTTTAAGGTTCGCGGATGTTAAAGAATTGGATTTCATTTCCGCGTATTTTTCTTTTGGATTAGAACAAGCGTTTCAGCCAAAAACGCCCGCCGCGCCGCGACTCCCCCCCACATGTAGGGGTTGAGCGAAAATTTTCGTTAGAACGATTGGTCTAATCTTAAAAAACGGCGCGCCAAAGGTCGGATAAGGCGCGGCGCGTGAAACACAGGTTTCAGCGATTCGTTTTGCGAGTTTTTGCGAAAAATCGTTTTCATTGTCATTTTAGCGGACAAAGCGCGTAAAAGCGCCCAACGCGAATTACGCGAAAGAAGCAAACGGCGCGAAAAATATTTGCGTTAAAAGGTTGATGTTTTTACGAACTAACGCGGAATCCAAACGAGGACAGTCGTCCCTTCGTTCTGCGCGGACGCGATGTCCAGTTCGCCGCCAGCGGAGCGGGCGCGGGTTTCCATGTTCGCCAATCCATGCCCAATAAACGACGACATGTCGTCCGTGTTGAAGCCGTTGCCGTCGTCGCGGATTTCTAACAAGATGCGGTCTGCGGTCGTCCACAATGAGATTTGGACGTTGCCCGCTTTGGCGTGTTTGGCGGCGTTTGCCAGCGCTTCTTGGCAAATATGAAACAACGCTAGCGCTTGAATCGGCGTCAGGTCTTTTAAGTCTGAATCGGGTTGGGTAAATTCAACTTCGGAAAAGGTGTTGGCGCGATATTCGGCGATGAGGCGTTTTATGCCGCTGATTAAGCCGTCTTTGCCGAGTTGGCGCGGGCGCAAATCTAGAATATAGGCGCGCAAATCGCGGATGGCTTGATTCAGTCCGCCGATGGCGGCGTTGATTTTTTCTTTCGCGGCGGCGGGGTCTTCGTCGGCGACGAGTTTCGCGCCTTCCAGCCCCAGCCCGACGCCGTAGATGGATTGAATGATGCCGTCGTGCAAGTCCATGCCGATGCGGTTGCGCTCTTCGAGGACGGCGAGGCGGCGGGCGTTGTCGTGCAGACGCGCGTTTTCGATGGCAAGCCCCGCCCACGCGCCGACTGCCGTCAGCATTTGGGCGCTGCGGTCGTCGAGCGGCTCGACGGAACGAGTGGCGATGCTCATTACGCCCATCACGCGCTCGCCCGAAATCAACGGAATGCTGACCACCTGTTGAAAGCCGGCTTTGATGACCGCTTCGCGTTTGAAGTAATCGTCCTTTGCCAAGTTGGAAATGACGTGCGTTTTGCCGGTCTCGGCGACGCGGCCGGGGTGTCCTTCGCCGACGCGGAAGATTTTCTGCGACCAAAAGGCGCCGGCGGCTTGTCCGCGATGGAGGGCGAGGCGCAAGGTGGCGCGGTCGTCTTCGAGTAGAAAAATTTCGCCGGCTTCAACCTGCATATAATCCATGACCAGTTCGAGGGTGCGATCCAGAATTTTATCGAGATCGAGGCTGGAAGTCAGCGTGGAAGCGATGTCGTTGAGCAAGGTCATGTCCGCGTTGCGGCGGGTTAGGGCGGCGTCGCGCTCTTTCATGCGTTCGATCAGCCGCGCGTTGGCAATTGCCGCCGCCGCGTAGGTGGCGAACATCTGGATGATCATCTCGTCGTCGGACGAGAATTCGTCGGCGCCGATTTTTTCGGTCAAATAAATTTTGCCGATTTGTCCTTCGGCGCTACGGATGGGAACTTCCAAAAACCCGCGCCCCAGCGGCGGACGTTCGATGCGTTTTATTTTTCCGTCTCGCGCCTCGACCGAAATCAACTTCTCCGATTCTCCGTCAGCGTTAATTACGTCCAACGCTGCGTAACGCGCGTCCGCCTGCTCGCAAGCCGTCGCCGCGATGCGCTCCAAAAGCGTGTCGAGCGAAACGTCTTTGACCAATTCCAAACTGGCGCGGTGCAAGGCAAAGAGGCGTTCCTGCAATTGTTCGCGGGTGAGCAACATGCGAGTATTATACTCTGATAGAATTTGAAAGCGAATTTGCCTATACTCAAGCCGATGACCCATTCTCGCATTCCCAATTTTTACAAGATGAACCTCGACGAGCGCCGCGCCAAATTGACGGAAGCGCTCGCGCCGCAGACCCCGCCCAATTTTGATTCGTGGACCTCAGGCGGACTCTCCGCCGAAACTGCCGCGCACATGATCGAAAACGTCGTCGGGTTGCACAGTTTGCCGCTGGGAATCGGACTTAACTTTCAAGTGAATGGTCGTGATGTGCTTGTTCCAATGGTAATAGAAGAGCCGTCTGTGGTGGCGGGCGCGTCGTTCATGGCGAAGCTTGTCCGCGCGAGCGGCGGGTTCGTCGCGCAGGCGTCCGAGCCGCTGATGATTGGTCAACTGCAGGTGTTGGGCGCGGGCGATTTGGAATCCGCCGCCGCGCGGGTTTTGGCGCACAAAGCCGAATTGTTAGAGTATGTCAACGCCGCCGAATCCAGTTTGAAGTCCAGGGGCGGAGGCGCAAGGGACATCGAAGCCCGCGTCATCGCCGATTCGCCCATCGGCGCGTTTCTGGTCGTGCATCTCGTCTACGACGTGCGCGACGCGATGGGCGCGAACGCGGTCAACACCGCTTGCGAGCAGCTGGCGCCGAAGGTGGAAGCCCTTACGGGCGGACGAGTGCATTTGCGGATTCTCTCGAACCTGAGCGACAAGCGTCTGGCGAAGGCAACTTGCGCTGTTCCCGTGAAAGAATTGGCTTTTGACAATTTTTCCGGCGAGGCGGTGCGCGACGGCATCATCGCCGCCTATGCGTTCGCGGCGGCAGACCCTTACCGCGCGGCGACGCACAACAAAGGCATTATGAACGGCGTGGACGCAGTCGTCCTAGCGACGGGCAACGATTGGCGCGCCATTGAAGCGGGCGCGCACGCCTACGCGGCTCGTTCTGGGCGATATACTTCATTGACCACGTGGGGCAAAGACGCGCAAGGAAATTTGGTCGGCGCGATTGAAATTCCGCTGGCGGTCGGAATTGTGGGCGGCGCGACAAAAGTCCACGCGGGGGCGCAAGCCGCCATTAAATTGATGGAAGTCAAAACTGCCGCCGAACTCGCGGAAATCATCGCCTGCGTGGGACTCGCTCAAAACATGGCGGCGTTACGCGCGCTCGCCACCGAAGGCATCCAACGCGGACATATGTCGTTGCACGCGCGGCAGGTTGCCCTCGCCGCGGGAGCGGAGGGCGAGTGGGTCGAGCGCGTGGCGAGTCAGATGGTCGCGGAGAATGTGATTCGCACGGAACGGGCGGAAGAAATTTTGCGCGAGTTGCGGAGGTAAGGGGATGATGGTTGGTAGTAGAAGAAAAAGCCTTAATTGGACAGGATATGCGTTTTAAGGAGTTTCAAATGAAGATTGCAAAACTTTTTCAAGATGGCGAAAGCCAAACGGTGCGTCTGCCTAAAGAGTTTCGCTTTGGCGGCGACCGCGTGTACATCAAGAAAGTCGGCGCCGCTGTGATGTTATTCCCGTACCAAACCCCTTGGGAAACGCTGCTAGACAGCCTTAATTTGTTTTCAGAAGATTTTATGAACGAGCGCAAGAAATTTTAAGAGTGTACAAAATGCTTAAAACCAAAGAAGGCGAAGAATTTTTGCCCATCAAGTCCTATTCTGTAGGGAGTTTATTCTCTACAGCAAAACAAGCGTATCAGAAAACGATTGGAGGAAAATCCGATCGCGAGCCTGACAAACAAGATGCGTTAATTGCTATCATTTTTTCCGCTTTATCACTGGAAGCTTTTATTAACGCGCTTGCAGATTTGGCTACAGACAGACTCACCGAACCACATTCTGAAATAGAAACTGCTTTTGCCAATTTGATGGAAGAAGTTGAAAACACAAAGGGGGCCACTCTATTAAAATTTATGTTAGCAAGGTTTATATTTTCTGGAAAGATGTATAAAAAAGATGAAAATCCATTTCAAGACTTCAAAAACCTTCTTGCGCTTCGCAATGCGCTTGTTCATATGAAACCTGCGGAAGAGCTAGGTATAACTTTGGACGGGCATTTTGTCCGAGTTAAGGAGCCAAAGGCGCTTAAGGCTTTACCTAAAAATATTTTGGCAAAATATGAAAAAAACAAAGGTATTAAATGGACTTCAATGATTAGCACACAAGCATCTGCAAGATGGGCTTGCAATACTGCCGTAGAAACAGTCCATTCAATTTTAGATGTAATTCCAGACAGTCTTTTCAAGAAATATGCCGATATTCTGTATGCTGAAATCTTTCAAACTGTAGAGTGAAAATGACAACTCCCCAACCTTCCCCCACCCTCCTCTGCCCCGCCAAGCCCGTCGGCATCGTCGGCTATGGCGCGTACGTGCCGCGTTACCGCATCCCCGCTAAAGAGATCGCCCGCGTGTGGACCGGCAAAACCAGCGGACTGCCCGTCAAAGAGAAAGCCGTGCCAGGGCTGGACGAAGACGTGATCACCATGTCAATCGAAGCAGCGCGGAATGCGATGGCGCGCGCGCAGATTGACCCAGCCGAATTGCGCGCCGTCTGGGTCGGCTCCGAGTCGCACCCCTACGCCGTCAAACCAACTTCCACCGTCGTCGCCGAAGCGATTGGCGCAGTCCCGAACACGCAAGCCGCCGACTGGGAATTCGCCTGCAAAGCGGGGACAGAAGCGCTGGTCGCCGCGATGGGTTTGGTCGGTTCGGGCATGGGCAAATACGCTATGGCAATCGGCATGGACACGGCGCAGGGCAAGCCAGGCGACGCGCTCGAATACACCGCAGGCGCGGGCGGCGGCGCGTATATCGTCGGTCCCGCCGAAGAGGCGCTGGCGACCATCAACGCTTCGTACTCCTTCGTTACCGACACGCCCGATTTCTGGCGGCGCGAATATCAAAAATACCCCGAACACGGCGTGCGCTTCACGGGCGAACCCGCCTACTTCAAACACGTTTCGTCCGCCGCCACACACCTCATGGAAGCGCTGGGCGCGACCGCCAAAGATTATCAGTGGGCGGTCTTTCATCAGCCGAACACGAAATTCCCGCAGCGCGTGGCGAGTCAACTCGGTTTTTCGATGGAGCAAATCGAGCCAGGTCTGCTCGTGCCGTTGATTGGCAACACCTATTCGGGCGCGGCGCTGATTGGGCTGACCGCCATCCTCGACATCGCCCAGCCTGGCGATCGGATTCTCGCCGCCTCTTTCGGCAGCGGAGCGGGGTCCGACGCCTTCGACATCACCGTTACCGACAAAGCGCCCGCCCGCCAAAACCTGGCAACGCGGACGCAAGATTACGTCCGCCGCCGCTCAGAGATTGACTATGCCACTTATGCGCGCTTTCGCGGCAAGTTGACGATGAAATAATGAAAAAAACAATTCTGCTTCTCGCCTTTTTTCTCGTCGGCTGCTCTTCCGCCGCACCGACTCCTCAACCGCTTGCGGATTCGGCGTTCTCCGCCTACGCCTTCGTTGACTCAAACGCCAACGGGCAACTCGACGCAGAGGACGCTCCGCTCGAAGACGCAATTTTCTCCGTATCCATCAACGGCGTGAAAGCCTTCCGCGAAAAAACCGACAAAAGCGGTAATGCGTTTATCCTCGTGCCGAGCGCCGTCGAATACCCTGTCGCGTTGAGCATGGAAGCGCCGCAAGACAGCGGCTTACATAGTATCGGCGCCTCGGAAGTTTTGTTCTCCGCAGGCGACGACGCGCCGAAGTTTCTCTTTTCATCCAGTGAGTAAAAATCAATGACCGAAGTCATCATTGCAGGAATTGGACAAACGAACGTCGGCGAGCATTGGGACACGGGTCTGCGCGACCTCGCCCACGCCGCCATCCACGACGCGCTGCAAGACGCGGGCGGACTCAAACCGCAGGCGCTGTTCGTCGGCAACATGCTCGCGCCCAACCTTTCGCGGCAAGCGCATCTCGGCGCGCTGCTGGCGGACTATTCGGGCTTGCTCGGCATCGAAGCCGTAACCGTTGAAGCGGCGGGCGCTTCGGGCGGAGCGGCGCTGCGGCAGGGCTATCTCGCCGTCGCCAGCGGGTTCGTGGACGCGGCTCTGGTCGTCGGCGTGGAGAAGATGACCGACCAAGTCGGCGCGGGCGTGGACGAAGCCCTCGCCACCGCCGCCGACGCGGACTTTGAATCCGTGCAGGGGTTGACCCCCACCGCCCAAGCCGCGCTGTTGATGAAACGCTACATGCACGAATACGCTGTCCCCGCAGATGGCTTCGCCGGCTTCGCGCTGACCGCGCACGCCAACGGCGCGGGCAATCCGCATGCCATGTTTCGCAAAGCCATCAAACCCGAAACCTACGCCAAAGCGGAAATGGTCAGCGAGCCGCTCAACCTGTTCGACATCGCCCCCAACGCGGACGGCGCGGCGGCGCTCCTGCTGACGCGCCGCGATTTGTTGCCGAGCCATTTTTCGCACCCGCTAGTCAAGGTGGCGGGGTCGGCGTCCGCTTCGGACACGCTGGCGCTGCACGACCGCAAAGACTTGCTCTACTTCGACACCGCGCAACTCTCGGCGGGCAAAGCCATGAAGCAAGTCGGTTTGACGCTCGACGGCATTGACTTCTTCGAGTATCACGACGCCTTCAGCGTTTACGCCGCGCTGCAACTGGAAGCGGTCGGCTTCGCCATCAAAGGAAGCGGCTGGAAACTCGCCGCAGAAAATGCAATCGGGCTAAAAGGAAAAATCCCCTGCGCGACGCTGGGCGGCATGAAAGCGCGCGGATTCGCGGGCGGCGCTTCGGGCGTGTATCAAGCCGTCGAAGCGGCGATTCAGTTGCGAGGTCAGGCGGGGGCGAATCAAATCGCCAACGCGAAAATTGGATTGATTCAATCGCTCGGCGGGCCCGCGTCCACAGCGGTCAGCCACATTTTGCAGAGGGTGGATTAACCCAACCTTGCGCGTTCTTCTTCAATGACGCTTTCGTCCAATTTCTTAAACAGCGGACTCGGCTGATTAAGTTTTTGATTCGGCTGCAATTCGCTCGGCTTCCACTGCAATCCCTCGACGGGTTGATAGCGCAAGACTTTGTGCGTCCCCAACGAATCGGTTACGTCTTCGGTGTATTGCTCGCCAAACAGCGGACTCTCGTAATCAAAAAATTCGTGCAGACGTTGCGAACTGAACGGCAAAAACGGCGCGAAAATCACCTTCAACGAGTCAATCGCTTTCAACGCGGCGAAGATGGTTTTCGCGGCGGACTCCTTGTCAGTTTTGACGGCGCTCCACGGGGCGTTTGCGTCGAGATATTGGTTAACCGTCGTGGCGAGTTTCAGCGCTTCGCCCAACGCCGAACGCAGACGCACCGCCTCCAACTCCGCGCCGACGACATTAAATCCGTTTTCAATCGTCGCTAAAAGTTCCTTGTCCGCCTCGCGCAACTCGCCCGCGTCTGGCGCGTGCCCTTCCCAATGCTTATAACAAAACGACAGAACGCGGTTGGCAAGGTTGCCCCAAGTCGCCACCAGTTCGTTGTTGTTTCGCGCCACAAACTCCGCCCAATCCCAATCGCTGTCTTTGTTTTCGGGCATGTTCGCCGTCAAATAATAGCGAATCGCGTCGGCGTCGTAACGCGCGAGCGCGTCGCGCCCCCACACCGCCCAATTGCGCGAACCGCTAATTTTTTTCCCTTCCAAATTCATAAACTGATTGGCTGGCACGTCGTAAGGCAAAGTCAACGGGACGCCGCTTTCGCCTTTGAAGATTTCAAGGAAGCCCTCGCCCACGCCCATCAACTCGGCGGGCCAAAGCGAAGCGTGAAAGAAGATGTTGTCTTTGCCGATGAAGTGATATTGACGCGCCTGCGGATTCGTCCACCACTCGCGCCACGCCTCTTCCTGACCCGAAACCTGCGCCCACTCGATCGGCGCGGAGAGATAGCCGATAACCGCTTCAAACCAAACGTACAAACATTTTCCCGCCGCGCTCCACCCTTCGACGGGCACCGGAATTCCCCAATCCAAATCGCGGGTAATCGGGCGCGGCTTCAAGCCTTCGGATTCAATCTTTCGCAGCGACTCGCCCAAAACCGTGTCGCGCATGTGCGGGGCGCGTTCCTTAAGAAACTCTTTGACGTTCGGCTCAAGTTTGGACAGGTCAATGTAAAAGTGTTCGGTGTCGCGCAGTTCGGGCGTGGAATCGTCGCCCTGAACCTTCGAGCGCGGATTAATCAATTTGGCGGGGTCGAGCACGTTGCCGCAGTTGTCGCATTGGTCGGAGCGCGCGCCTTCGTAGCCGCAGATGTAACACGTCCCTTCGATGTAGCGGTCGGGCAAAAAGCGCTTTAAGCCTGGCGAGTACCATTGCGGCTCGGTCTTCGTGAACAGGAATCCGTTTTTCTGCAATGCCAAAAAGACGGCTTGCGAAACTTTGAAGTGATTGTCGCTGTGCGTGGTGGTGTACAAATCGTATGTGATGCCGATTTGCTGAAACAAATCAATAAACCCTTCGTGATAGGATTTATAAACCTCCTCGACCGGTTTTCCCAGCGCGTCGGCGCTCATGGTAACGGGCGTGCCGTGCGCGTCGGTGCCGGTAATCATCAAAACGCGATTCCCTCTCAGGCGCTGATAACGCGCAAAAATATCGCCCGGCAAATGCGAGCCGGTCAAATTGCCGACGTGAATCTCGGCGTTGGCGTAGGGCCAGGCAACGGCGACTAAAATGGTTTCGGTCATGTCAGAACTCCGTGTTGATGAGGTGTGCGTAAACAAACAAAAAGGCTGTCCGCAAAATGGACAGCCCGTTTTCTTAAGTCCGAAAAACTAACGCGCTTGCCATTTGGCGCAGAGCAACTTCTCCATTTGCATGGACATGGACGCCATCAAGAAAGCGGGTTTGAAATTCATCCTCTTATTTTAGGCAGGGGCGGGCGCTTTGTCAATAGCGGGTTTTTCCTTCGCGCGCGTCGCCAGCCACAGCCCAAACAGCGTCAGCAGGGTGGCGCTTAAACTCCACATGTCGTTGCGCGTCAGCGCCAGTTGCGCGATAGAAACGATGGCTAGCGCGTCGAGCGCAATCAAAAAAATAAAGGCGGGCAAGACGCTGCGCCGTTTTTGGGTCAACGTCGCCACAATCCACGTCAGCGGGATGATGTACGGAAGTTGGTCATACATCCACAAATAGACGGCGCTGAGAAAAGCAATTGGGATGATGAGGTTGAACGCCTGCCAATCTGACCATTGGGCTTGATTCTTCCAAAGCAGCCAAGCCGCCGCCCCCAGCAGAATCAAACTCAACGCCGCGCCGACAATTTTCCAGCAAGGGGACGCGCCGCCGCAGGCGAGGTAGGCAAACGCCCAGACGTTGGAATGCACGCCTTCGGTGCGGTCCATCACCGCCGCGCCCGCGCCGAGAAATTTTTGCACCCAACGCGGATCTTGCGCCCAGCCGACGACGAGCAGCGCCAATCCGCCCGCCGCGATTCCGCCCAGCGCTTTCCAGTTGCGTCGCGCCAAAAACCACACGCCAACGAGGGCGAGAATCGTCGCGCCTTGCGGCGGTTTGAGCAGGGTCAGCGCCAGCAGAAATCCCGCCCAAAAGTTTTGTTTTTTGTCTAAAAGAAAAATTGCGGCGACGATGAACAGCGCGGGCAAAATGCCGATCGTCCCCGCGTGCGTGGTCAAATAGGTTGGCGAGAAAACGAGCAAGAAAAAAAACAGCGGAAGAAACAAACCGCGTTGCGATTCTTCGCGCCAGCGGTTAAGCAAAAGGCAAACGATCAAAGCGACGCACAACAACGTAACGATTTGCCAAAGGACGTAGGCGACGCGCATGGAGAACAACCCCAGCGGAACGCAGAGCAACGCCAGCGGAAGCGGGTAGGGAAAAATGTTGTTGGGACGCCAGTCCATGCCGTTGACGTCGTGGCCGGCGAGATATTGCGTTTCGTCGTAGGGGTTTTGCCCGTCCAAGACCATGCGCCCCGCCAGCCAGAAGAACGAAAAATTGGAGTTGGCGACGTCCATCTCGCGCGTAATTTGCGCGCGGACGTAAATCAACAGCGCGACGGCGGCGAGAGTCAGCGCCAGGCGAAGCGGTTTAGGGAGCGAGAATTTCATAGTCTCGCCGTCTTAATACTGCGGATGCGCTTTCATTATGAAAGGTTTTTTCACATCTATAAACGGTCATATTCTGGCGGTTCGACTTTTGAAACCTTCGACATGGCTTTCAAAAATTTTGCTTTACTTGCCCGTTTCGCGCGCATTTCTAAATAGTCTTCCGCGCCCAACGCCGATAATTTTTCCGCTAACGCCAAAGTGATAAGTTGATTAATAGAGATATTTTCTTTTTCCGCCATTTTGCGGGCGTATTGATGGAGCGATTCAGGAAGCCTTAAGCTTAATATACTCATAATTCACCTGCCAGTTTCAAAAACTCTTTTGGAGTTACCGCTTGAATGCCAAAGTTGTCAATTCCCTTAAAGTCAGCGACGTTATATGTAACGATGTAATTGCAGTTGGCTGTAACTGCCAACTCTAAAAGCATATCATCGCCAGCGTCTTTAAGTTGAGGTCTCCAAAGGTAATAAATTTCCCAACGATTTGAATTGCTGATGACAAAATCGAGAATGTTATCAATTTCTTCTTCGCTTAAAGAAATTTCGCCAATCATCCTTTTAGCGACCGCTTCATATTCAAGCGCTAACGGAACAGACATATTTAATTTGTAAATATCTTTTTCTATGAGCGAAAAGAGTTTGTAAGACGCTCCAAATTGCGAACGCAAAGCGCTGACAAAAACATTAGTATCTGCGACGATTTGACGCCTATTCATAACGGTATTGTATATAATACCTTTATTTTAGTCAACCTTTTCCTTGATTTAATAAGGATCTACTTCAACAAATCCTTCAACTTCGCAAACGGCGAATCAGGATCGGGCGGACGGTGACCGCAATCCCCTTCGTTGAGGTTTTGTCCGCATTCGACGCACAGCCCCAAACAATTCGGCTTGCACAGCGGATTAATCGGAATCTCTAACAGCGCGTATTCACGCAGAAGTTCTTCCACGTCGAGGTGGGCGTCTTCGGGCAGGAGCAAGCCTGAATCGGAAACCGAACGCGCGTCAAAGGCGAAGAGTTCGGTAAACTCCCATTTCAGGTTTTGCGTGAATTCCGTCAAACAGCGCGAGCAAACGATAGCCGTTTCGGCGGAAAATTCTCCGCGCACAATCAGCCCCTGCGGCGTTTTGCCGACGTTCGCCGCGCCTTTCAAGTTGCGTAATTCTAGGTCTTCTTTGAGGGCGACGCGCTCAAAGTCAAATTCAAAGTCGTGGCTGTAACCGACTTCTTCGTGAGCGATGAAGCCGACGTTAAAACGGAAGGGTTTGCGAAGGTTGTTCATAGTTTTCGACCGACGATATATTTTGCTAAATTTTCCAGCGCGTCGCGTTCGGCGCACGGTTCAAACGATTGGAGGCGCGTCAACGCGCGTTCGACGTAATTCTCGGCTTCGAGCGCCGCGTCTTTCGCGTAATTCCCGGCGCGGATTTTCTCGACCAGGCGCGTCATGTTTTCGGCGTTCGTCCAGCCGCCTTGCGGCAGGGACAGCACGTCCGCGTCGTCGGGATGGGCTTCGGCGTAGTAGATGGCGGGGAGCGTGACCAAACCGTTCAGCAAGTCCGAGCCGAGCGGTTTGCCGACGGCATTTTGGTCGCCGTCAAAATCGAGGATGTCGTCCACAATTTGAAACGCCATGCCGATTCCATAGCCGAAATCGCGCATGGCTTCCGCCGCGCTTTCGTCGGCCGGGCTGACCATCGCGGCGGCGCGCGCCGTCATTTCAAAGAGCGAGGCAGTTTTGGCGTAAATGCGTTTGTAATAATTATCGCGGTTGATTAATCCGCGCGAGGTGAACATTTGCGTCAACTCGCCGTTGACGATGATCGCCAGCGTGTCGGAAAATGATTTCATCAGCGGCAGATGTTCGGTGTCGGCGGCGAGTTTGGCGGCGCGGGCGAAAAGGAAATCGCCAGTCAACACGGTAGCGGGAGGCAACCAACGCGCGTTCAGCGTCGGGGCGCCGCGCCGCAAGAGCGAGCCGTCAATCAAATCGTCGTGGACTAAGGTGGCGGTGTGCAAGAGTTCAACCGCCGCGCCGAGATTAATCAACTTCTCTAACGGCGCGCCGAGCATGTTGCCGATCAATAGCCCAACCGTTGGGCGGACGCGCTTGCCGCCCGCCGCCAGCAGATGTTCCAACGCGGCGCGCAAATCGGGATGGCTTTCGTCCGCCTGAATCCTCATGCGCTCTTCAATGAATTTTATTTCTTCTACGACAGGTAAATGGAAAGTTGCCAAATTCAAATCAATCTCCCCACGCGAAAAGTTGTCGCGCATTAGCGGCGGTTATCTCGGCAATTTCGGCGAGATTCTTCGCGTGGATTTCCGCTATTTTATCAGCAATATGCACGACATAGGCGGGCTCGTTCCGTTTTCCGCGCTGCGGAACGGGCGCGAGAAAAGGCGAATCGGTTTCGATGAGCAAACGCTCCAACGGAAGTTGCGCGATGATTTCGCGCTTTTGCACAGCATTTTTGTAGGTGATGGGTCCCGTAACGCCGATGTAAAAATTCAACGTCAGCGCTTTTTGCGCGCTTTCCAGCGTGCCGTTAAAAGAATGCAAAACTCCCGGCTTTTCGCGCAACGCGCCGCTCAACCCGCTTTGCCATTCCTGCAAAATATCCAGCAAATCCTGCGAGCAAGCGCCGAACCAAGCGTCGTTCTCTTCGCGCATGTGAATCACGACTGGCTTGTTAATTTCTTTCGCAAAATCCAGTTGACGTTTTAACGCCTCGCGTTGAAATTCGCGCTTCGCCTCTTCTTTGACCCAGTAATAATCCAGCCCAATTTCGCCGACGGCGACCACCTTCGGGCGCGCGGCAAGCGTTTTTATTTTCGCAAACGTCTTTTCGGAAAATTCGTCCAAATCGGTTGGATGAAAACCGACGGCGGCGTAGATTTCCGCACGAGATTGCGCCAACTCAACCGCCGCTTTGCTGGATTTATGCTGAAGCCCCGGCACGAGCAGCCGAATCAGCCCCGCATCGCTCGCGCGCTGCAACACGGCGGCGCGGTCTTCGTCGAATTTATAATAATCTAAATGGCAGTGGGTGTCGGTCAATTTCATAAGATTTGGATTATATCAGCCTCAGTTTTTCGCCGCCTTGAAAGCGCCTTTTCCAAAACTTTATCGGTCTCGCGGCGTATATTACACAATTGTACGTTTTCTCTATTGACCTTTTAGGGCGCGTTATGTAAACTAAAAACATCGCAAGAGGAATTATGTCAAAGTCCGACGTAGATAAAGGCTCAAATTCGCAAAAGGCGCTCGAAAAAGCGCGCAAACGCGCCAAAGAACTTTCGCTGATTAATGACATTTTAGGCGGGTTAGATCATAAAATGGACATTCAGTTAATTTACGATTCTATCGGCGAAAAAATTCGCAACATTTTCGACGCGCAAGTCGTCGTATTTATCATTTGCGATAAGGAAAAACGTCAAATTCATTTTCCTTATCTTTTTGAAAAAGGGGAACGTCTGCGCCAAGAGTCTTTGCCGCTCGACGAAAACGAAGGCGGATTTACTCAGCACGTCATCCGCACAAAAAAGCCTTTGCTCATTAAACGCGATTTTGAAAAACTGGCAAAAGAGTTTCGTTCAAGGAATTTAGGAGAAAATCCGTTGGACGAAGTTACGGTGCGTTCGGGGCTTTGGGTTCCCATGCTTGTGCGCGACGAAATCTGCGGCGTGATTTCTCTGCAAAATCTCGAACGCGAAGAAGCTTTCAACGACGCGGACGCGCGTTTGCTTGCGACCATCGCCAACTCCATCGGGATTGCCGTCGAGAACATTCGCCTTTTTAATGAAACGCAAATTTTGCTCAAAGAGAGCGAACGCCGCAACACCGAGTTGGACGCGCTTAACTCCGTCCAATTGGCGTTGGTGGCGAACAGCGGCACGCGCTCTATTTATCAAGCGGTGGGGCGAAAATTAACCGAAATTTTCAACATTCACTCGGCGGTCATTTACGCCATAGATCGCAACACCTACACAATGACTTACGAGTACGCCTTTGAAAACGGCAAAGAGTGGGACATTCCGCCCAAGCCCGCCAGCGGTTTGCACAAGTACATTATCAACTACATTATTAAACGCAAAAAGAGTTTGGTCGTCAACCGCAACTTTGAAGATTTATTAGAAAATTACCCCGACTATAAAGCGGCGCGCAGCCGCTATCCAAAATCGCTTTGCGCCGTGCCGATCTTCATTCGCAAAGACGTTCTTTGCGGCATCTCGCTGCAAAATTTAGACGAAGAAGATTATTTCAGCGATTCGGCGTTGCGGCTGTTGGAAACGATTGCGGGCGCCGCCAACGTCGCGCTCAAAAACGCCCGCCTGTTGGAAGAGGCGCAGCGCCGCGCCAACGAGTTGGAAATCCTTAATAAAATTGGGCAAGTCCTCACCCAACAATTGGACGTGAAAACCATCATCCAATCCGTCGGCGACAAAGTGCGCGAACTGGTCAAGGAAGAAAATCTCGGCGTCGGGCTGTACGATGAGACGATGAAAAGCGTCTCGGCGTATTATGTCGCCAAAGACGGCAAGCGCGTTTTCACAAAACCGTTTCCCATTAATGAATTTACAAGAAACGCGGCGCAACAAGGGAAGACGCTCGTCCTCAACCGCTATTCGCCCGCGCTTTGGAAAAGACTCGGCTCGGGGCTGACGCTCGACGGCGACGTTCCCAAATCCGCGCTTTTAGTTCCGATGGTCGTCGGCAAAGAATCCATCGGCGGATTTACGCTGCAAAACTTCGAGCGCGAAAACGCTTACGACGAATCTACCGTTTCGTTGATTAAGTCCATTGCCGCCAGCACGGCGACGGCGATTCAAAACGCGCGTTTATTTGAAGAAGCGCGGCTCGCGCGCAACGCCGCCGAACAAGCCAACGAAGCCAAAAGCGTCTTCCTCGCCACGATGAGTCACGAAATCCGCACGCCGATGAACGCCGTGATCGGCATGAGCGGACTTCTGCTCGACACGCCGCTGAACGACGAACAGCGCGATTATGTGGAAACAATCCGCGATTCGGGCGACACGCTGCTCGCCATCATCAACGACATTTTAGATTTCTCAAAAATTGAAGCCGGGCGCATGGACCTTGAACGCAACGCTTTCGATTTGCGCGAATGCGTCGAAACCGCGTTGGATTTCGTCGCGGTGAAAGCCGTCGAAAAAAATCTCGAACTCGCTTATATTTTTGAAGGCGACGTTCCGCCGCTGATTGTGGGCGACATGCTGCGTTTGCAGCAAATTCTCGTCAACTTGCTCAGCAACGCGGTAAAATTTACCGACGCGGGCGAAGTCGTTTTAACAGCGTCGAGTCAACTTTCTGAAAGCGAAAACGCTCAAAGCAAGAAAGCGGCGTTGACTTTTTCCGTCCGCGATACGGGAATTGGACTCGATCCCGAATCAATGAAGCGACTCTTTCGTTCTTTCTCGCAAGCGGATTCTTCGACGACGCGCAAATACGGCGGCACGGGGTTGGGGCTTGCCATCAGCAAGCGTTTGGCGGAAATGATGGGCGGCGACATGCGCGCCGAAAGCGCCGGGCTGGGGCAAGGCTCGACGTTTACGTTTACGATTCAAACCGACGTCGCCGACGCGCCGACGCAGCAAAAACAAATTTATTCTTGGCGAACAACCCGCGCTGCAAAATAAGCGCATCCTCATCGTGGACGATAACGCCACGAACCGCCGCATCCTCAACGCGCAAACGTCAAAATGGGGCATGATTACGCGCGACACCGCCTACCCCGCCGAAGCCCTGCATTGGGTGCAAAACGGCGAAACTTTTGACCTCGCCATTTTAGACATGCACATGCCCGAAACGGACGGGCTGACGCTGGCGAAAAAATTGCGCGCCGTTTCGTCGTTCCCTTTAATTCTATTTAGTTCGTTGGGCAAACGCGCCGTCAACTCCGACTCGGGTCTTTTTTCCGCTTATCTTTCTAAGCCGTTGAAACAGTCGCTCTTGTTCGACACATTAATCGGACTCTTCATTCAAGACAACGACGACCCCAAAACGACGACCGGGCGCTTCAAGCCCGACCCGCAAATGGCGGCGCGGCATCCGTTGCGGATTTTGCTCGCCGAAGACAACAAGATGAATCAAAAATTGGCGCTGCGTTTGTTGGAGCAAATGGGCTATCGCGCCGACCTGGCCGTCAACGGGCGCGAAGCCGTCGGCGCGTTGGACGAGAAAGAGTACGACGTGATTTTGATGGACGTGCAAATGCCGGAAATGGACGGGTTGGAAGCCACGCGCGCTATCGTTCAGCGCGAAGGCAAGCGTCCGTTTATCATCGGCTTGACCGCCAACGCCATGCAAGGCGACCGCGAAATGTGCTTAAACGCGGGCATGAATCATTACATCCCCAAGCCAATTCGCGTAGTGGAATTGGTGGACGCGCTCTTCAAAGCAAAGGCTTAATTATGTCCGTTTTAAATATGAACGTGTTTAACGCCCTCAAAGAAAGCGTCGGCGCGGATTTCATCGGCGAGTTGATTGACGCTTTCCTCGACGACGCGGCGAGTCAACTTGACTCGCTGCAAGCCGCGCTGCGGAATAACGAAGCCGCCTCTTTCGTCCGCGCGGCGCATGGGTTAAAATCAAACGCGGCGACCTTCGGCGCGGAAGACCTCTTCGCGCTGGCGCGTCAGTTTGAAGCGGCGGGGCGCGAAAAAAATTTAGAGGTTGGCGATCAACTCGAAAGGTTGATTGCGGCGTTTGAATCGGTTAGAGAAAAAATCAGTCAACTAAAAACTTCCAATGGATAATCCAAATTTCAAACCCGCGCGTTTGCTCGTCGTGGACGACAACAAAGTTAATCGTCTGGCGCTTTCGCGCAGTTTGCAGTTGCAAGGACATTTCGTCGAAACCGCAGCCGACGGCAAAGAGGGTTTGGAAAAATTTAGCGCCGGCAATTTTGACTTAATGCTGCTCGACATCGAAATGCCGCGCATGAACGGTTTTGAAGTGTTGGAAGCCTGCATTAACGACGTTAACTTAAAACAAATTCCGATTATTATGACTTCGGCGATGGAAGAATTAGACGCGGTGGTTAAGTGCGTGGAGCTCGGCGCGGAAGATTATTTGACCAAACCCGTCAACCCGATTCTTTTGCGCGCGCGAGTCAACGCCAGTTTGGAAAAGAAACGTCTGCGCGACGAACAGCGGCGTTTGTTCAAAATGTTCACCAGCGAAGAGGTGGCCGAAGAACTGTCGCGCGTCGGCTTTTCGCTCGGCGGACAAACCGTCGTCGCCAGCGTGCTGGTGGCGGATATTCGCTCGTTTACCACGCTCGCCGAAAGTCAAGACCCGTCCGAAATTATCTCGCTGCTCAACCGCTATTTCAGCATGATGTTTGAGTCCATCACGCAAAACGGCGGCATCGTCAACCAGATTTTGGGCGACGGTCTGCTGGCGATGTTTGGCGCGCCGATTTTCTTTGAAGATCATCGAGAGAAAGCCGTGCAAGCCGCGCTGCAAATGTTGCGTCAATTGGACGTTTTCAACGCGCAACAACAAGCGGAAAATAAAACGCCGCTTCAAATTGGCATCGGCATCGCCTCGGGAAAAATGGTGGCGGGCTACACCGGCACGCAAGAACGCGCCATTTACACCTGCATCGGCGACACAGTCAACCTCGCTTCGCGCATCGAAGAATACACAAAAGAGATTCGCCGTCCGCTGTTGTTTGACGAAAACACGCGGCGCGGACTCCCCGATAAGTTTTCAGTGGAAGATTTAGGCAGGGTTATTTTTAAGGGGAAGAGTCAAGCGATTAATATTTTTGCGGCAAAGTAATCTCTCGTCCTTTTCAACTATAATCTTTTCTCATGCTCTCTCGCCTCTCGCCGACGACGCGCCAAACGCTGCTTATCGCCGCCCTTACTCTCGTCGCCTACGGATTGCTCCTCCCCTTCACCGGGTTTTATTGGGACGACTGGCCCTTCGCCTGGATCGCTCGCTTTCTCGGTCCCGCCGAATTCGTCCCCGCCTTCATGCCCTTTCGCCCTTTTCTCGCTCCCATCTTTTACTTCACAACCAGCCTCGTCCCCCTTCATCCGCTCGCATGGCAAATCTTCGCGCTCGTCGTCCGCTTCTTAATTGGCGTCGTCGCTTGGCAGGCTTTCGCGCAAATTTTTCCGCAACGAAAAACGCTCGCCTACTTCGCCGCGTTGCTCATGCTCGTCTTCCCCGGTTACAGTCAACATTGGGTCGCGCTGACTCACATCAATCAAGAACTCATTCCTTTTCTTTTTTATCTGCTTTCTTTCGGCTTTACCTTCAAAGCCCTGCGCACAAAAAAAACCGCGCACACCATCATCGCGCTTTTGCTGCAACTCTGCGGCGTCTTCCCCACCGAATATTTTTTCGGCGTCGAAGGCATTCGCTTTCTTTTGCTCTTTATCTTTTTTCAAGGCGCATTCTTCGAGCGTTTTTGCAAAGCCTTCAAAGTGTGGCTGCCTTATTTGCTGGTCTGGGTTTTCAACGCCGCCTGGCTTTTTTACTACTACAAATTCGGCGCCTATAATTCTTACGAAGTGGCTGCAACGCAAACGCCAAATTTACCTTTCTTCTTGATTCAAGCGCTGGACGCATTATGGAAAGCGGGACTCTACGTTTGGATTCAAATCTTCCCGTTAACTTTCTCTGCGTTACGCGCGCCCGCCTCTCTCTTGACTTTGGCGCTGATTCTGCTCTCGTTCATTTTCCTCGCCCGATTCCTATTCCGCTTCGCGCCCGCCCAAAATGCGGATAAATCTTTTGCGGTCTCGCTGATTTTTGTCGGCGTCTTCGGCATCCTGCTCGGACGTCTGCCCTCGCTGGCGGCGAATCTCCCTTTGACTTTGCAATCTTCCTACGATCGCTTCATGATTTCGATGATGATTGGCGCGGTCTTATTTGCGCTCGGCGTTTTGGAATTAATTCCAAATCAACGCTTGCGCCTTTTAATTCTTTCTGCCTTAATCGCCGTCGGCGCGGGACAGCAATTCTTCAACGCCAACATCTTCCGCCGCGATTGGCAAAAGCAAGCCGACATCTACTGGCAAATGACGTGGCGCATGCCCGCATTAAAACCCGACACCGTTTTGCTGACTCACGAAATGCCGATTGATTACGAAACCGATTTATCTTTCACCGCGCCCATCAACTGGATCTACGCGCCCAATTACGAGCGCTCTAATTTGCCTTATATTTTTCTCTACACCGAAAAACGGCTGGGCGGACCTACTCTCCCGTCGTTAGAAGAATCTGCCAATGTGTTTTATCCTTATCGCACAGTCAACTTTGAAAGCGATTTGTCCAACGCTTTGACGATTTACATGTCGCGCAACAGTTGTCTGCGCGTGATGAACCCCGCGCGCGGAGACGCGGACGTTTACGACAACGTCTCCGCCGACTTCGCGTCCGCTGTCGCGCTCTCCCGTCCTTCGCGCATTCTACCTACGGACGAACCCGCCGCGCCCATTTTCTTCCCCGAACCGAAAAAGGCGTGGTGTTATTACTTCGCCAAAATAGAACTGTATAATCAATGGGACGAATACGCAACGTCCGCCCGTTACGCGGACGAAGCGCTCGCCGCCGACTTCCGCCCGCAAGATCAACGCGAGTGGACAGCGCTCGTCGAAGCCTACGCTCTGAACGACGAGACCGATAAGGCGCTTTCTATCTCCAACATAGCGCTCGGCGCGGACGCGAAAACGCTCAAAGCGTTGTGCAAAACTTGGGCGCAGATTAAGGCTCGGCGTCCGTTAAGCGGCGCGGAAGAAACATTCCTATTCAATTGCAGCCCTTAAGTCATCTTGACGTGTTAAAATTGATATGCTAGTATTTTCATGTTAATGAAAAAGAGGAGATTTTATGTCTAATAAACGCCGTAGTGTGTTGGCGCTGACGATTTTGATAATCGCGGCAATTACGCTTTCTGCCTGCACACAATCCCTTTCGTCCGCCCCGGCAGAAACGCCAACGCTGTTGCCTACGGGTTTGTTTGTTTCCCCCGTCGCGTCTGTCGAGAACCCGATGGAGATGATCGAACAATTTGCCAAGCAAACGGAGATGGCTCAAACCGCCGTCGCCAACGGCGGGACGCCCGTCGCCGTTGAAACAAGCGCGACGCCCGATCCGTTCCAAACGGTCGAAACGCCGTCCGCGCCTGAAACCTTCAACGCGACGCCGACCAACGCCAACGCCGATTCAACGCAAAACGAAACCGCGCCGACCGCTGAAAACGCCGCGCCGCCGCCCGCGCTTTCGGGCGACACCTACATTTTGCAAAACGGCGAATGGCCCTTCTGCATCGCCCGCCGCTACAACGTGGACCCCGACGCCATGCTCCGCGCCAGCGGGTTGACCAGCCCCGATATTTATTATCCAGGCTTGAAGTTGGTCTTGCCGCGCAACACCAGTTTTTCAGGCTCTCGCGTTTTAGCGCCGCACCCGACGACCTACACCGTCGCTTCGGGCAACGAGTCGTTATACAGCATCGCCTGCAAATACGGCGACGTTGACCCGAACGCCATCGCCTCGGCAAACGGCATTTCCGTCGCCGCGAAGTTGACCGTCGGACAGGCTTTGCAAATTCCGTAAGTTCTAAAAAATAAAAGCCCGGACGGGAAAACCTGTCTGGGCTTTTTTCTTAAATAAGGAAACGTATGCCCAAATTTGAATTGCTCCGCTCCGAACCGTTAATGCAAGGACGCGCTTTCAAAATCCGCCGCGACACGCTCAAAACGCCGGACGGGCGCGAAACGAAATACGAAATCGTCGAACACGGCGGCTCGGTCGTCATCCTGCCGATAGACGCGGAAGGCAATCTGCTTTTTGTGCGGCAGTATCGCCACGCCACAGGCATGGACATGCTCGAACTTCCCGCCGGAACGCGCGACGGCGACGAACCCTTTGAAGAATGCGCCGCCAGAGAAATCCGCGAAGAGACGGGCATGCAAGCGGACGAGTTGATTCGCGTCGGCTCGTTTTACCTCGCGCCAGGCTACTCCACCGAATACATGGGCGTTTTCGTCGCCCGCAAACTTTCGCACAACCCGCTTCAAGCCGACGACGACGAATTTTTAGCGGTGGAAAAAATACCAGTCAAAGAAGCGCTTCAAATGGCGGAGCGCGGCGAAATGCCCGACGCAAAAACGCTGGCGGCTTTATTCATGGCGCGAAATTATTTATAAAAACGACGGAAATTTTCCGTCGTTTTTATTTCTACTAATTTTATCCAATATATGACATCATACAGCGAGATTTAAGCCGTAAATAACTAACATATTCCGCCGCGCAAGCATACACTTGCTCAATGGAAAATACAGCCTTTTACAGGAGTCGAGTATGAATCAAAAAACCGTAATGATTGACGGCAACGAAGCCGCCGCCAGCGTCGCGCATCGCCTCAACGAAGTGATCGCCATCTACCCGATCACGCCCTCCTCCGCGATGGGCGAGTTTTCAGACGAATGGTCTGCCAAAGGGAAGAAAAACATTTGGGGCACGACTCCGCTCGTCGTAGAAATGCAATCCGAAGGCGGCGCGGCGGGGACGGTTCACGGCGCGTTGCAAACGGGCGCGCTCACAACGACCTTCACCGCCTCGCAAGGCTTGCTGTTGATGATTCCCAATATGTATAAAATCGCGGGCGAACTCACCAGCACGGTTTTCCATGTCGCGGCGCGTTCCATCGCCGCCCACGCCCTCTCCATTTACGGCGACCATCAAGACGTGATGGCGGTTCGTCAAACGGGCTGGGCGCTGCTCTCTTCCGCCAACGTGCAAGAGGCGCAAGATTTCGCCGCCATCGCGCAAGCCGCCACGCTCAAAACCCGCGTGCCGTTCCTGCACTTCTTCGACGGATTCCGCACTTCGCACGAAGTCAACAAGATTGTTCAATTATCGGATGAAGAACTGCGCCTCATGCTCGACGACGACGCGATTCGAGCCCATCGAGCGCGGGGACTCAGCCCCGAGCGCCCGGTCCTGCGCGGAAGCGCACAAAACCCCGACGTCTATTTCCAGATGCGCGAAGCGGCGAATCCCTACTATCTCGCCGTCCCCGCCATCGCCCAAGAGATGATGGATAAGTTCGCAAAAATCACCGGCCGCCAGTACCGCCTCTTCGATTACTTCGGCGCGGAAGACGCCGAGCGCGTCGTCGTGCTGATGGGTTCGGGCGGAGAAGTCGCCGAAGAGACCGCCGCGCACCTCGTCGCGCAAGGCGAAAAAGTCGGCGTGCTGCGCGTGCGTTTATATCGCCCCTTTTCTGTCGAGCATTTCATTCAAGCGCTGCCCGCCAGCGTGAAATCCGTCGCCGTGCTAGACCGCACCAAAGAGCCAGGCTCGATGGGCGAACCGCTCTACATGGACGTGGTCGGCGCGTTGAGCGAAGGCGGACGTTCCAACGTGAAAGTCGTCGGCGGGCGTTACGGACTTTCTTCCAAAGAATTCACTCCCGCGATGGTAAAAGCGGTCTTCGCCGAGTTGAGCAAACCCGAAGCCAAGAATCATTTCACCGTCGGCATTTACGACGACGTAACGCACACCTCGCTCGACGTTGACTCGTCCTTTTCGCTCGCCAGCGCGGATAGAGTCAGTTGCGTCTTCTATGGTCTCGGCTCGGACGGCACCGTCGGCGCGAACAAAAACTCCATTAAGATTATCGGCGAAGAAACCGACAACTTTGCGCAAGGCTACTTCTATTACGACTCGAAAAAATCCGGCACGGTAACTATTTCGCATCTGCGTTTTGGACCGCAGCCGATTCGCGCCCCGTACCTCATCGAAAACGGTCAAGCCGACTTCGTCGCCTGTCATCAATATTCCTTCCTCGAACGAGTGGACATGCTCAAATACGCCAAAGAAGGCGGCATCTTCCTGCTCAACAGCCCGCACAGCGCCGACAAAATTTGGGATCACCTGCAACGCGAAGTTCAGCAAGACATCATTGATAAAAAGTTGAAGTTCTACGTCATCAACGGCTATGAAGTGGCGGAAAAAACCGGCATGGGCGGACGCATGAACACCATCATGCAGACGGCGTTCTTCGCCATCAGCGGCGTGCTGCCCAAAGAGCAAGCCATCGAACAAATCAAAGCCGCCATCAAGAAAACCTACGGCAAGCGCGGCGAAGCCGTCATTCAGAAAAATTTTGAAGCGGTGGACGCGACGGTGGCGAACATCTACGAAGTCAGCGTCCCCGCCGACGCGACCTCGCAAACGACGCGGCGCGCAGCCGTCCCGCAAGAAGCGCCGACCTTCGTCAAAGACGTGCTGGGGCGCATCATCGAAGCCGACGGCGATAACATCCCCGTTTCCGCTTTCCCCGTGGACGGCACATTTCCGCTCGGCACGGCGCAATGGGAAAAACGCAACCTCGCGCTGGAAATTCCAGTTTGGAACGAAGACATTTGCATTCAATGCGGAAAGTGCGTCATCATTTGTCCGCACGCGGTGATTCGCCACAAAGTCTATGACGAAAAACTGCTCGCCGACGCGCCCGAAACCTTCAAACACATGCCGTCGAAATTCAAGGAATTCAGCGACGGTTACGCCTACACGGTGCAAGTCTCGCCCGAAGATTGCACAGGCTGCACGCTCTGCGTGGAAATTTGCCCGGTGAAAGATAAAACCGCCGTCGGGCGCAAAGCCATCAACATGGAGCCGCAGCCGCCGCTGCGCGAAGCGGAATCGAAGAACTGGGATTTCTTCATGGAAATTCCCGATTTAGACCGCAAGTTGTTCAACCCCGCGACGGTCAAAAATTCGCAGTTGCTGCGTCCGCTTTTTGAATTCAGCGGCGCCTGCGCGGGATGCGGCGAAACGCCTTACGTCAAATTGGTTTCGCAACTCTTTGGCGACCGCGCCGTCATCGCCAACGCGACGGGCTGCTCCTCCATTTACGGCGGCAACCTTCCCACCACGCCGTGGACGGTGGACGCCAGCGGGCGCGGACCGGCTTGGTCGAACTCGCTCTTTGAAGACAACGCCGAGTTCGGTTTGGGAATGCGCCTCACCATTGACAAGCAAAACGAATACGCAAAAGAATTGCTCGTCGAACTGGCGGACGAAATCGGCAAGGAACTCGTCCACGATCTGTTGCTGGCGGAACAATCTTCCGACCTCGCTATTCAAGAACAACGCGAGCGCGTCGAACAGATGAAGAAGAAATTGGAGAAATCCAAAGATTCCCGCGCCAAAGACCTGATTAGCGTGGCGGACACTTTGGTGCAGAAATCCGTTTGGATCATCGGCGGCGACGGCTGGGCGTACGACATCGGCTACGGCGGATTGGATCACGTCATGGCGAGCGGGCGCAACGTCAACATCCTCGTTTTGGACACGGAAGTGTATTCCAACACGGGCGGACAATCGAGCAAGGCGACGCCTCGCGCCGCAGTCGCCAAGTTTGCAATGGGCGGCAAAGCCATGCCGAAAAAAGATTTGGGATTGATCGCCATGTCTTACGGCTACGTTTACGTCGCCAAAGTGGCGATGGGCGCGAACGACCAACAAACCTTGAAAGCGCTCGTCGAAGCCGAATCCTACGACGGACCTTCGCTTGTCATCGCGTACAGCCCTTGCATCGCGCACGGCTGTGACATGGCGCGAAGTTTAGACCAAACCAAATTGGCGGTGCAGTCGGGGCATTGGCCCATCTTCCGCTACGACCCGCGCCTCGCGGCGGAAGGCAAAAATCCGCTGCAAATTGAAGCCAAAGAGCCGAGCGTCCCCTTCTCGCAATACGCCTACAACGAAACGCGCTACAAAATGCTGACGCAAATGAACGAAGAACGCGCCGAAGAATTGATGAAAGAAGCGCAGCAAGACGCAAAATCGCGCTGGGCGCTCTATCAGCAAATGGCGGCGATGCAATACAACGGCGATAAAAAATAGGAAACCGACATGACCGAACTCTCCACCGAATATTTGGGCTTGACGTTGAAAAATCCGCTGGTCGCTTCGGCGTCGCCCATGTCAAAGAAAATTGAAAAAGCGCAACGTCTGGAAGACGCGGGCGTCGCCGCCATCGTCATGTATTCGCTCTTCGAGGAGCAAATCATCAACGAAAGCCTCGAACTGGATCACTTCCTTTCGCGCGGCGCCGACTCCTTTGCCGAAGCCCTCACCTATTTGCCCGACGGCGGCATGTACAGCGTCAGCCCCGAAAAATACCTCAACCACCTCGCCGCGCTGAAAAAGTCGCTTCGCATTCCCGTCATCGGCAGTTTGAACGGCGTCTCCAAAGGCGGCTGGACTCAATACGCCAAGCGCATCGAAGACGTCGGCGCCGACGCGCTCGAACTGAACCTGTACTTTCTCTTCACCGACCCAAACCTAACCGCCGCCGAGTTGGAAGACGCGCAAGTCGAGTTAGTCGCCGAAGTCAAATCTGCAATTCGGATTCCGCTAGCGGTGAAACTCAGCCCGTTCATCACTTCGCTGCCGAATTTTGCCAAACGCATCGTGGACGCGGGCGCAAACGGACTCGTCCTCTTCAACCGCTTCTACCAACCTGACTTTGACCTCGACGAACTGAACATCGTCCACAACCTCGACCTCAGCGCCTCCGCCGACTTGCGCCTTCCGCTGCGCTGGATTTCGATACTCTACGGCAAAGTCAACGCGGACTTCGCCCTCACGAGCGGCGTCCACAGCGCGAAGGACGCGATCAAAGCGATGATGGCGGGCGCCAAAGTGGCGATGATGGCGTCTAATTTGCTGCACAACGGCGAAAAAGTTATTCCGTCTATGCTGAACGACATGCAAACGTGGATGACCGAACGCGAGTACGAATCCGTCCGCCAGATGCAAGGCAGCATGAGCCAGAAAAACGTCCGCGAGCCTGCGGCGTTTGAGCGGGCGAACTACATGAAGGTATTGAGTTCGTGGCGCGACTTGCCGTAATCTAAATCCAAGAAAACAAAAAAGACTCTCTTACGAGAGTCTTTTTTGTTTAAGAAAGCGCGGTTTATTCCGAGGCGACAGGGGCGGCTTGCTTGCGTTGGCGGAAGGTAATCCTTCCGCGAGCCATATCATAAGGAGACATCTCAAGCGCGACGCGGTCGCCCAACAAAATGCGAATGTAATGCTTTCGCATCTTGCCGGAAAGATAAGCCAACACTTCGTGACCGTTGTCTAACTTCACGCGGAATTGGGTGCCTGGCAACGCTTCGATCACCACGCCGTCCACTCTGATTTTGCCTTCTTCTTTTGCCATACCTGCCTCTTTCTAGTCGTTATCTTTAAAGGAACGCCGCTTGATTCGTCGAATCGCTTTCTTTTTCTCCATACGGCGGGTTTCGCTTTTGGAAACGAACCAGCGTTTTCGGCGCACAGTGCTTAACACGCCGCTCTTGACGACCTTTTTACGAAAGCGTTTAAGCAACGAGTCTTGCGATTCGCCGCTGCGTAAATTGACGCTTGCCACTGGTTGTCACCTCCTTTCCGCATGGGGATAAAATCGGGTTATTCGCGGGCAAGATTATACACGATTCCGCCGCGTCTGCAAAGAAAATTTTCAAATATTCTTTGCCGTTTTTGTAAATAAAAACCGCATGTTGGTTAGACATGCGGCGATTCGTAAAGAAAAGCCCCTTGGCAATGACCTACTCTCCCGGGAGGTCGCCCTCCAAGTACCATCAGCGCTGATATGCTTAACTGCCGGGTTCGGGATGGGACCGGGTGTGCCCATATCGCTCCAATCACCAAGGGACAATTTCACAAAGAAATGTCCTGAATAGCAAATTATATGTAGGTTTGCGGAAAAGTATCAAGTTCTCCGTATCACAGGATGAAGCCCTCGACCATTAGTACAAGTTAGCTGAACGCATTGCTGCGCTTACACACCTTGCCTATATACCAGATAGTCTATCTGGGGTCTTACTCCCTTACGGGAATACAGGGATCTAATCTTAGGGCGAGTTTCCCACTTAGATGCTTTCAGCGGTTATCTCTGCCAGACATGGCTACCCAGCGATGCTCCTGGCGGAACAACTGGCACACTAGAGGTCTGTCCACTCCGGTCCTCTCGTACTAGGAGCAGCTCCCTTCAAATCCCTTACGCCCACAGCGGATAGAGACCGACCTGT
>JAIXKJ010000008.1:225297-1105297 GCA_026928255.1 Anaerolineales bacterium | reverse complement strand
TTTTTCTTGCTGGCGAACGGGAATTATATGCATATCCGATTATTTGTCAATGGTTTTAACATGTTTCCAACCTTAAAAAATCGGACGAGTTTTCAACGCGTTAATTCATTTCATGCCTGCCGGATAACGCGCGCAATAATGTGTTTTGATCGGCGTATTCTAAATCGCCGCCGACGGGAAGTCCGCGAGCGAGGCGCGTTACTTTGACTCCTAACGGCTCAAGTCGTTGACTCAAATACAACGCCGTCGCGTCGCCTTCCATGCTTGGGTTGGTGGCGACGATCACTTCGCTCACTCCCCCGCGCGCGACGCGCTCAATCAATTGCTTAATTTTCAAATCGTCAGGACCGACTCCTTCAATGGGAGACAACACGCCTTGCAAGACATGATACTTTCCTTGAAAGCCGCCCGTGCGTTCCAACGCGACGACATCCAACGCTTCTTCCACAACGCAGATCAACGCCGCATCGCGTTTGGACGATTCGCAAATTTCGCAGCGTTCGCGTCCCGCGTCGGTGATGTTAAAACATTCGGCGCAGAAAGCGGTATTGGATTTAAGGTTCGCCAACGCGGCAGATAAATCTTGCGCCAGATCTTCGGGCGCGCGCAATAAATAGAACGCCAAGCGCGAGGCGGATTTAGGTCCAATACCCGGCAGGCGTTCGAGGGCGGTGATTAGGGATTGGATGGATTCTGGAAATATCATGTTGAAGGGTGAAGGGTGAAGGTCGAAGGGTGAAGGTTATGACAAGAGTTTATAACTTTTAACCTGTAACTTACAACCTGCAACCTGTAACCTAAAAAGGAAGCCCGCCGGCCAGCGGACCCATCAACTTTTGCTGCAACTCGCGCGATTCGTCCAACGCTAAGTTGACGGCGGAGAGAATCATATCTTGCAACATGTCGGCGTCCGCATCTGCGAGGAAGTCGGGAGAGATTTCTACCGACTTGCATTTTTGGTCGCCGGTCATCGTGATTTTTATAGCGCCGCCGCCCGCCGTTGCGCTGACCGTTTCTTCCGCAAGTTTGGCTTGCGCTTCTCCCATTTGTTGTTGTAACTTTTGCAGTTGCGCCATCATGCCGCCTTGCCCGCCCGTCGCGGGTCCGCGATTAAATCCTTTTGCCATTGCAGTCTCCTAGTTTGCTAATTATCCATATCCACAATTTCGCCGCCGTGTTGCAAAGCGGTTGCGACCATGCCGTCTTGCGAAACGTGCGAAGGCATTTTGCCTTTGGCGTTCGTTACAAAACAACGCACCGCTGCATCCGCGCCAAAGCGTTCTTTAATTAAACGCTGTATCGTTTCGATCTGTTCGGGTTTGTTCAGTTTTTCTACCAACACGTCGCTCGCCATGCCCAACATCAACGCCTTGCCTTGCACGTCAATCATTTTAACCGAGTTCATTAACGCGCCTAAATTTGCCTGCGATTTTGGCAGCGAATTAACTAACGATTTCCAGGCTTTGACGACTTCGTTAACATTTAACGCGGAAGGCTCTTGCGCCGCGCTCTTGACTTCGGGCGGAGTCTGCGCTTTGGGCGCGGATTCCGCTTTGGGCGGAGTCTGCGGCGGCGCGGATTCGGTCGGCGAGTCCAGCGCTTCGGCGAGCGCCAATTCCAAACTTAACGAAGGCTGCCAGCCGCCGCGCAAGTCGGTCGCCGCGTTGTTGAAGATTTTCATCAGGCGCAAAACCTCATGCGTTGCAAAATTTTGCGCGTGCGTTTGCATTTGCGCTTTGACCTCGCGCGTGGCTTCGACTTGTTCGGCGTTGCCCATTTGAACGAGCATCAGCCCGCGCAGATAATCCACGAGTTGACGCGCCAGCGAACGCGGGTCGGCGCCTGAATCGAGCGCGCGGTGAATGGATTCGAGTCCGCGCGCGGGGCGTTTTTCGAGAATGGCGGCGACGACATCAAGCACGGTTTGACTGGTTGCCGTGCCGAGAACTTGCTGCGCGAGCGCGAGCGTAATTTTTGCGCCTGTGGAGGCAAGTTGGTCGAGCAGCGATTGCGCGTCGCGCATGCCGCCCGCCGATTGACGGGCGACGAGCGCGAGGGCGTCGTCGTCGGCTTGGATATTTTCGGCTTGGGCGATGGCTTTTAGGTTGGCGACGATTTCGTCCACAGGCACGCGGCGAAATTCGTGGCGCTGACAGCGCGATAAAACCGTCGCGGGAATTTTGTGAATTTCGGTGGTCGCCAAAACGAAGATGGCGTGCGGCGGCGGCTCTTCCAGCGTTTTGAGCAGGGCGTTAAACGCCGCTGTGGAAAGCATGTGAACTTCGTCAATAATGTAAACTTTGTATTTGCCTTGCGTGGGCGCGAAGTTTATTTTTTCGCGTAGGTCGCGCACATCGTCTACGGAGGTGTTGGAGGCGGCGTCAATTTCGATTAAGTCGAGGAAGCGGTTTTCGTTGACGGCTTTGCAATATTCGCAGGCGTTATCAGGGCGTTGACTCAAATCTTCGTTGAGGCAGTTGACCGCTTTTGCCAGCAGACGCGCGACGGTGGTTTTGCCCGTCCCACGCGGGCCGGCGAAAAGGTAGGCGTGCGCGACGCGCTCGGCTTTGACGGCGTTGGTCAGCGTTTGGACGATGTGTTCTTGTCCGATGACGGAATCCCATTGTTTGGGGCGGTATTTTCGGTAGAGGGCTTGAGTCATAATGGCAGTCGTTAAATCGATTCTAGAAATTTGGCAAAATCAAGCAAATCTTTTTTAACAGATTTAAAGGACTTAGGCAAGTTTATCAAGAGTTCATTTAAACGCGAAGGAAGAAGGTAAAAAGCATAAACATTTCGGATAATGTGCCGTAAACCTCGAAATTCATCGAGAGCTATTTTTGTTGATTGCGTAATAACAGGAGGTCTTATTTTCTTAACGTCAATGCTCATTTGAATCAGCAACTCCGCGTGCCAGTTTGCGCCAGACGGAGCGTTCCCATCAATTGTGCGGGCAATATCTTCAAAGGTATGTTCAAGCCCTGAATAATAACCATGTAAGTTAAGCGCAACTCCATCCCAATAATCATCATCGCCGCTTGTTTGAGCTTTCTTTCCTAATTCAAGCGCGCGATTAACAGCATTCTCGACATTACTTAAATTAATTTCTATGCGGTTTGCTAACTCTTTGTATTCGTTCACAGCGGTTTCCCGTCTCGAAGGATAACTTCTTGCATGGTTGGAGAGGCAAATTCAAACTCAATTAAATCTACGCTAATCTCGGGGTCAATTTCTAACAGTTCAGCCTGAGCGCGAAAATATAAATTTGGATTCAAATCCCAAACCGCTATATCAACATCGGAACGCGAGTGAAATAATTTTGGATTGATTACAGAGCCAAATAAAACAATTTTTTCAACTTGAAATTTATTTCTTAAAATGGAGGCGGCTTTTCTCGCCGCTTTGCGCGCGCGGGTTAGGCGAGCCGAAGCGTGAGTCTTTATCTGCTTTCGTTTTCGCAAAGCATTTCTGTAAAATTCCAATTCAACAGGCGACAATTCTCTAACAGTTCGAAGCATGCGTTTATTATCCTAATTTCTTCGAAATTTTACGGCGTTTTATAAATTGCTCTCAAATTTCCTTGCGAATCAAACAACTTTGCATTTTCGCCCGAACTCCAGACGGGCTCGCCGATGCCCCAGTATAAGTCAACGACGGTGTCTTTTCCAGCGATGGTGTGAACTTGCGTCGCGCCGTTGGGGTACAAAATTAAATTTGGAAACGTGTAGGCGTTGCCGTCTTCATCTTTTAGTTGCCAAGATTTAATGTTCAACTGGTCTTTGCCTTCGTATTTGACAACGACAATTTCCGTCGAGAGATTTCCCGCGCCGATAACAGCGCTAATTTTTATCGGGATGTCGCCTTGCGGTTCAATTTGCGCTTTATCGTCGCCGGTCAAAATCTGTGCGGAAGGTTGGACGACGGCGCGGTAGTTGCGATCATACCAGAATAAAATTCCGCCAGTTACGCTGGCAGAGACGAAGATATTTAGCAGGATGTATTGAATCAGTTTGCGGCGATCCATTTTATTTTTCTTTCGGCAACGGGCGTTGTCGAATTCGTTGCCGATCCGCAACGGTGAATTTTCCTTCCAAGATCAAGCCTTCAATTTGAAGTAATTCCACAACACGCTCAAACGGCTCTCTCGGCGAATTTGGGTCAAACCGAAGATATACAACGCCTAACGGGACGGGCAATTTCAACTTAAAGATTAGATCGCCGTAATCTCGGTCAAATGTCAGCACAATTAAATTATCGCTGACAGCGCGAGAAAGAACCGCTTCATCTTTTGCGCCTGCCATTTCTTCGGCGACGGCAACGACAGCAATTCCCGCTTCGCGCAACAGGCGAACGCTTGAAAGCGGAAAATTTTCATTGGCAAGAAATCTCATCAGCGCTTAAGCGGGGACAAAGAATAAAGATTCGTCGCGCATACATTCCGCGACATAGGCGAACACCGCGCGAAGCGCTTCCATCGTTAACGACGGGTAATTCTCCAAAACTTGCTGTTCCGTCCACCCCGCCGCAAATAAACCAACCAAAAAATCTACCGCTAAGCGCGTGCCTTTAACAACGGGCTTTCCCATTAAAACATCGGGATCTGAATGAATGTACTTCTTCCAATCCATACTGCCTCCATAAATAAACGGCTTTGGAATTATACATCACCGCGTCATCGAAATTGCGACCCAATCTTTCATCTGACGAATCTCGCCGCGTTTGAGACCTTTGGCTTCGCCCGCTTCGACGACGCTTTGGGCTTGATGTTCGAGGATTCCGCTGAGGATGATTTCGCCGTTTGATTCGATCAAATCCGCAAGCCCCGCGTCGAAGAGACGAATCAAAATCGGACCGAGAATATTCGCCACCACCAGCGGCGCGGACTTAAATTCAAATTGACTCGCCAACACTTCGTCCACCGAGCCTTGCCCAAGCAACAGTTCCTCCCCCACGCCGTTGAGGTCGGCGTTTTCGCGCGAGTTTTTGACCGACTCAATGTCAATGTCCACGCCGAGAACTTTGTCCGCGCCGAGTTTCAAGGCGGCAATGGAGAGGATGCCCGAACCGCAGCCGACATCTATCACAGACAAAGGACGAAGGACAGACGACGTTTTTTCTTCCATCTTTGGTCTTCGGTCAAAACTTCGTTCCATCAATTCCAAACAAAGTTGGGTCGTCGGGTGCGTTCCCGTGCCGAAGGCCATACCTGGGTCAATTTTGATGGGGATGCGTTTCGGTTCGGGGTTCTCCAACCAGGCGGGCAAAATCAAAAGTCGTTCGCCAACGAGGATCGGTTGATAGCGTTCCTTCCAGGCTTCCATCCAATTTTGATCGGCGATCTGTTTATAGGTTGGCGTCGGCAGCGGACGGATCATCCCCAAATAGAAAAGCGCCTCTTCCAGTTTTTGGCGCGTCTCTTCCAGCTGACTGTCCGCTTCTAAATAAGCGCGGACGGTAATCGGTCCCGTCGCCGTGCCTTCGTCTTCTTCGTCGTTGAATTTCACGCCTTGTTCGGTCATCACGCCGTTGGGCGCAAAACGCGCTAAGACGTCCGCGACGGATTCAGCCAGTTCGCCGTCCACTGTTAAAGAAACTTCAAGCCAATTCATCGTTATCTCCAAATTAAATGTCCAACGGCGCGACCGAGCCAAACGGCAAACAAACCCAGCGTTAGGTTCGCGCCGACATTGAGGACGGCGTTCGTCGTCAAATTTTGAAGCGCTAAATTAACCGTGTCGTTGCCGAAGGACGAGAAGGTGGTAAATCCGCCTAAAAAACCGATGACTAAAAAGGCGCGCGACTCGTCGGAGAATGCGCCGTATTTTTCGCCGAGTTGCGCCAGCAAGCCGATGAGGAAACAGCCGACGACGTTGACGGTCAACGTGCCGAAGGGGAAGTCCAGCCGATGCGCGGATTGCTGCACCCAGCCGCCGACGAGGTAACGCAAGACCGAGCCGATAAATCCGCCCGCGCCGACCAGCAGAATGTTGGTCATAGCGCGTCTTTCGTCCGCTCTTGCGCCGCCCAGCGGATTAAATTTTTTTCCGTATAAAGCATTTTCGGCAAAGCGTTCAAGTCAAAATATTTCATCTCCGAAATTTCGTTTGACGCTTTGAATTCGCCGCCGATTATTTTGCACAAGTAAGCCACACCGAGATGCGGAAATTCTGCGGCGCTCGACACCTTCATCAAGCGGACGACTTCGATTTGCATATTCGCTTCTTCGCGGAATTCGCGCACAATCGCTTCGTTCGGTTGTTCGTTATATTCCAGTCCGCCGCCGGGCAAGCCCCACTCTAATTTTCGATAGGTGTGTTTGAAGAGCAGAATTCTGCCGCGCTCGTCGAAGATTAGCGCCGAAACGCCCGCGTTGAATTTTGGCTGCGTGAGGCGCGCGGCTACGGCGTACATCCACTTCGGCATGAAGCGTATGAGAGGCAGAAAATATTGGAGCATAGTTGGGGATTATACATGACGGGGGCAAACCCGCTCGTCCGCTCGCCGCTGATTGCTGAAAACCGCCAACTGACAACTATCCTCCCCCAAACGCTTCTCCCAGCCAATCTAAAAATCCTTTTTCTTGCGGCTTGACCGTCGTGCCTAAACTCTCCGCTAATTGCTCAAAAAGTTCTTTTTGCTCTTTGGTCAACTTGGTCGGAATGGCCACGTTGACGATGACGCGCTGGTCGCCGCGTTGATTTTTATTGCGGACGTGCGGCGCGCCCTTTCCGCGCATGGTGAAGATTTTCCCCGATTGCGTCCCCGCCGGGATTTTCAGCGTCTCTTCGCCTTCCATCGTCGGGACGGGAACGTCTGCGCCGAGCGCGGCTTGGGCGATGTTAATGTCGAGGTTGAGCAAAATGTCGTTCTCGCGGCGTTTGAAAAATTGATGCGGCTTGACGTCCAAGACGAGGAATAAACTTCCATGCGGACCGCCGTTGGCGCCCGGCTCGCCTTCCCCGTTCAAACGGATTTGCGTGCCTTCGTCCACGCCCGCAGGGATGGAAACCTTGCGCTTCACTTTCTTTCGTTCCAAGCCGCCGCCGCGACAAGTCGCGCAAGGCGAGGCGATGGTCTCGCCGCGCCCGCTGCAAGTCGGACAGGGCGCCGACTGCACCATTTGCCCCAAAAAAGTCTGGCGCACCTGCCGCACTTCGCCTTGCCCGTTACAAGTAGCGCACTTGACTGGCGACGTGCCGGGCTCCGCGCCGTTGCCGTTACAGCGCGAACAAACTTCGTCGCGTGAAAATTCAATTTCTTTTTCCGCGCCGAAGATTGCCTCTTCAAAGGTTAGCGAAACGCGCATTTGCAAATCGCGCCCGCGACGCGGCGCATTGCGCGCGCGTCGTCCGCCGAAGCCGCCAAACAGCCCTTCAAAGAGATCGCCGAAATCCACCGTGTAATCGTGAAATCCGCCCGCGCCGCCGTTCACGCCGGCTTTGCCAAAGCGGTCGTAACGCGCGCGTTTTTCCGCGTCCGAAAGCGCGCCATAGGCTTCGTTAATTTCCTTAAATTTTTCTTCGGCGTGCGGCTCTTTGTTCACGTCGGGGTGATACTGACGCGCCAGTTTGCGAAAGGCGGCTTTCAGTTCGTCGTCGCTCGCGTTGCGGCTCACGCCGAGAATGTCGTAATAATCGTCGCTCATGATTGTTTTGGGTTTGAGGTTACAGGTTTAAGGTTACAGGTTTAAGGTTGCGGGTTTAAGGTTGCAGGTTTAAGGTTAACCTTCAACTTGCAACCTGCAACTTGTAACTCGTAATTTGCAACTTTTATTCCTTTACTTCTCCGTCCACAACGTCGGGGGTTTCTTCAGAAGGCGGATTTGCATCTTCCGCATTCGCCGCCGGATTTTGTTCGTAAACCGACGCGCCAATTTTTTGGATGACTTGCCCCAACGCTTCGACTGCGGCTTTAATTTTTTCCGCGTCTTCGCCTTGCGCCGCTTCTTTGACTTCGGCGCTTTTCGCTTCCACTTCGGCTTTTATCTCCGCTGGAACTTTATCGCCCAAATCGCGCAACGCTTTTTCTCCCGCGTAAACGGTGTTGTCGGCGTTGTTGCGCGCTTCGATTAAGTCTTTGTGCTTGCGGTCTTCTTCGGCGTGCGCTTCCGCGTCTTGACGCATCTTCTCAATTTCCAATTCGCTCAATCCCGAAGAGGCGGTGATGGTGATGTTTTGACTCTTGCCCGTCGCCTTATCCTGCGCGCTGACTTTGAGAATGCCGTTCGCGTCCACGTCGAAAGTTACTTCAATTTGCGGGACGCCGCGCGGCGCGGGCGGAATGCCGTCGAGGGTGAATTTGCCCAACGATTTATTGTCCGCCGCCATCGAGCGTTCGCCTTGCAAGACGTGAATTTCAACTTGCGTTTGATTGTCCGCCGCCGTAGAAAAAGTTTGCGTGCGGCGCGTCGGAATGGTGGTGTTGCGTTCGATTTGAGCAGTCGCCACGCCGCCGAGCGTTTCGATGGCCAGCGTCAGCGGGGTTACGTCGAGCAACAGAATGTCTTTGACTTCGCCGCCCAACACGCCGGCTTGAATCGCCGCGCCGATGGCCACCACTTCGTCGGGGTTGACTCCTTTGTGCGGGTCTTTGCCGAAGAAAGCGCGGACGCGGTCTTGAATGGCAGGCATGCGCGTCATTCCGCCGACCAAGACGACTTCGTTAATTTCGGCGGCTTTCAAATTTGCGTCCGCCAGCGCTTGCTTGACGGGCGCGATGGTTTTGTCCACTAAGTCGGCGACCAGTTGCTCAAACTTAGCGCGGGAGAGAGTCATCACTAAATGTTTTGGTCCGCTGGCGTCTGCGGTGAGGTAGGGCAAGTTGATTTCGGTTTGCATGACCGTCGAGAGTTCGATTTTCGCCTTTTCGGAGGCTTCTTTCAAACGTTGAAGCGCTTGGCGGTCGTTGTTTAGGTCAATGCCGTTGTCTTTTTTGAATTCGGCAATCAGGTAATCCATAATCCGCAGGTCGAAGTCGTCGCCGCCGAGAAAGGTGTCGCCGCTGGTGGCGCGGACTTGGAACACGCCGTCGCCGACGTCCAAAATTGAAACGTCAAACGTGCCGCCGCCTAAATCATAAACGCAAATAATTTCGTTTTTCTTTTTGTCCAAACCGTACGCCAGCGAAGAAGCCGTCGGCTCGTTGATGATTCGCAGCACTTCCAGCCCGGCAATTTTTCCCGCGTCTTTGGTGGCGTTGCGTTGCGCGTCGTTGAAATACGCGGGGACGGTGATGACCGCTTGCGTGATGGTTTCGCCGAGATAGGCTTCGGCGTCGGCTTTGATCTTCGCCAGAATCATCGCCGAAACTTCGGGCGCGGAATAATCTTTGCCGCCCAGCGCGACGCGCACGTCGCCGTTTGGCGCTTCGTTCACTTCGTAAGGCACACGCTGTTTTGTGCGCTCCACTTCGGCGTCGCCCGCTTTGCGCCCCATAAAGCGCTTGACGGAGAAAATGGTATTTTGCGGATTAGTGATCGCCTGATTGCGCGCCACGCGCCCGACCAAACGCTCGCCGTTTTTGTTGACCGCCACCACCGACGGGACCAGCCGCTCGCCTTCCGCCGACGGAATCACAATCGGCTCGCCGCCTTGCATCACCGCCGCCGCCGAGTTGGTCGTGCCTAAATCAATGCCGATAATTTTTGCCATGAGATCTCCAGATAAGTTTAAGGTTGCGAGTTTAAGGTTACAGGTTTAAGGTTGAAGGTTGAAAACCTGCAACTTGTAACTTGCAACCTTCAACCGACTCTATTGCGCCACTCTTACCAACGCGGGACGAATCAATCGTCCGTCGAGCATGTAGCCGTTTTGCAACGCTTCAATCACATGGCCGCTTTCTACTTCGTCGGACGGTTCGTGCGAGACGGCTTCGTGAAGGTTCGGGTCAAATTCCGCGCCTTTGGCTTGGATTTGCGTTACGCCTTCCAATTCCAAAATGTTCAAAAATTTTCGCGCCACTAATTCGACGCCGTCCGCCCAAGCGTCGTCGGCGGGGCGGTTTTGCAGGGCGCGTTCCAAGTCGTCCAGCACGGGCAACACTTTTTTGATGATGTCGCCGCGAGTCGCAGACTTGAACAAGTCATTGTCGCGCTCGATGCGCTTGCGATAATTTTGAAAGTCGGCTTGCGAGCGCGCCCAGCCGTCTTTATATTCGGCGACTTGCGCTTCCGAATCTTTCAATTGCTGAATTAACGCCTCGCGCTCCGATTCGTCAAAAGTCCGCGCTTCTTGATTTTCTTCTTCGTGTTGTTGATGTTTTTTTGACATAGGTTTTCTCTAATTTTCTATTGCGTCGCTGACTAAATTGCTTAATAAATCCGCTACAAAACGCACGGCGGGAATCGTCCGCGCATACGCCATGCGCATCGGACCTAAAACGCCTAAGGCGCCCGTCGCCATGCCCGGCGCGCCGTATCGAGCGACGACCAAACTGCATTGGCGCAAATCGTCGTATTCGCCTTCGCCGCCGATTAACACTTGCAACGCGCCCACGTCGCTGTTGGCGGAGGTGCGAACAAGCAGATTTTTCAACGTAGAACGTTCTTCAAAAATTTTCAGGGTTTTTCGCGCCTCATCCGACTCGGAAAATTCCGGCTCGCCAATGACGTTAGTCAAGCCGTCAGTGTAGATTTCGCCGGAGGACGCATCCGCGATGCGGCGCATATCTTGCGCGATTAATAACAGAATATCATGGTCGAGCGGGTCGGAGGGCGGCGTCAACGCGGAGACGGCTTGGGCGGTCTGACCGGCTAAAAGTCGGTTAAGGCGCGTTGCCGCGGCGCTGAGTCTTTCCTGCGCGACAGGCTCCGCCAGCGTCAAGATTTGCTGCGAGACTTCGCCGCCCATGACGACCAAAACGAGGACTTGCCGCCCTTGCGTGGAGATTAATTCGACGCGCTTGAATTTTGTGGATTCAACGTGCGGCGCGGCGACGACGGAAACGCCTTGCGAGTGCGCCGCCAACACCGACGCGGCGAGGGTCATCCACTGGTCGAGTTGCGGGCGCGATTGGCGGAATTGATGCGAGATCGTATGTTGAACCGTTTGCGGCAGTTCGGCGCTGTTGACCATTTCGCCGACGAAGCAGCGGTAGCCTTCTTCGGTGGGGACGCGCCCGGCGGAGGTGTGCGGCTGGCGCAGGTAGCCCATTTCGGTCAGCGCCGCCATTTCGTTGCGAATCGTCGCCGAAGACAGGTTAAGGCGGTAACGCTCCGCGAGGCGTTTTGACCCGACCGGTTGGGCAGAGTCAATATAATCGCGGATGATGAGCATTAACAGGGTTTTCTGGCGTTCGCTAAGGTTTGGCATGTTGAAAATTAAGCGCTCTATGCAGAGCGCCGATTGGGGCAATCATAACAGCCGCAAAAATCCGCGTCAATAAGAGGAGTGTAAGAATTAATTAACAACTCCCGCCGAAGCGGGAGTCGCGGTTACGCAAACAGGATTTTTAGAAAGTTTTTCAGGTTAGGGGTTAACAATCACCGGTCGCCAAACGGGTTGAAAGTCGGCGGCGCGATCTGTGGTGAGGCGTATTTTTTCGCCGCCTGAAATGCTCGTGTAGAAAATGTCGAAGTTGTTCGCTTCGCCGACGCCTTCATAGGCGATGTAAAAACCGTCGGGAGAGAAACTTGCGTTTCCCATATAGACGACGTTAAAGGAAAGTTTTACGCCGCGCTCGTTGGAGCGATCCGTCGCGGAAGCGCTGACTAGGTAGGGGTTGCACATTACTTTGGCGCAACGCTGGCTGAAGATGATCGTGTCGCCGCGCGGAGACCATTTTGGCAGGCTGTCGTTATAGTCCTGCCCGCTGCGAATAATTTGCACAGGGTTTGAGCCGTCCGCGTTCATCATCCAGATTTGAGAAACGCCGACGCGCCTAACGGTGTAAACCAGTTGCGAGCCGTCCGGCGACCATGAAGGCATTTGCGAATCTATCTTTGCCGCGTTCTTTGTGATTTGAACGGCGGGCGAAGAGCCGTCGGCGGGGATGAGGTAAATTTCCATTTGTCCGCTGCGTTTGGAGGCGAAGGCGATCGTCTCGCCGTTTGGCGACCAGACTGGGTCAAAATTTCCGCCAGGCGAAATATCCAACGTTTGCAATCCGCTTCCGTCGGCGTTAATAATGTAGAGTCCCGCGCTGTTATAAACGTCTTTATTTTCTTTGCAGGGTGAAATGAATACGAGTTTTTGTCCGTCGGGAGACCATGAAGGTTGACAAGCGCCTTTTTCCAACGCCGTGATTTGGACGGCGCTTTCGCCGTTTAAGTCGGCGAGGAAAATTTGGGAGACGCCGCCAATTCGCAGAGAGGCAAAGGCGATTTGTCCCGCTCCGCCGCCCAAGAAGACGGGCGCGGGTTCGGTCGGGCTGGGCGTGGGTGAAAGCGCAGGGTTGGGGATTAACGTCGGCGTGGGCGTCGCGCTGGGCATTGTCGTCGGCGTGGAAAGCGCGATGGACGTCGGAACTTCTGCGGCGGGGGTGAAGGTCGGCGGCAGGGTTTGCGTCGGCGCGAGAGTCGGCGCTTCCGTCGGCGTGGACGTGGGCGCGCGGAACGAAAGCATGGAGTTGACGTCCGCTGGCAAAACGCCGGGCATGAAATAGATTGCGCCGCCGACAAGCGCCAATAACGCGACGACGATTAACACAAAGCGCCAAAGCGCGGCGCGGCGTTTTCGTTCGCGTTCTTTTTGTTTTTTCAACGGCGAGACAAAGGGTTGGTCTTCGTGCGCGTTGGCGTTCGCCGCGGGGACGGGTCCTAGCGATTTGCGGTCTATCGCGGCGGACGCGCCGTCCACAACTTCGTCGGCGTGAGATTCTTCCGTTTCAGATTCGAGAGGCGGCGGCGCGATGCGATACGCGCCGGTGGATTGTTGAGTCAGCGACTTGGAGGAAAGCAACGCGGCTTTGAAATCTTCCGCCGTTTGAAAACGGTCGCTTGGGTCGACGGCCATGGCGCGTTCGATGGCGATTGCCACTTTGCGCGAGATTTTCGGATTTCGTTTTCGCAACGGGGTCAACTGGGCGTTTTCCATCGCCCGCGCCAGCCCGTCTTCGGGGATGATGCCGGTCAACGCGGCGTAGAGGGTCGCGCCGAGCGAGTAAATGTCCGTGCGCGGGTCGGTGCGCGCCGTGCCGTATTGTTCGGGCGGAGAGTAGCCGGGCGTCATGGCGCGCGCGCCGGTGGTCGTCGCCTGACTGGCGCTTTGATACACCTTCGCCAAGCCGAAGTCCACCAAATAGATTTGACCTTCGGGAGAAATTTTTACGTTGCCCGGTTTTATATCGCGGTGCAAAATTGGCGGTTTGCGCGTGTGCAGGTACGCCAGCGCGTCGCACATGGCGGCGCCAATGTGGATGGCTTCTTCTTCGCTCAACATGCCGACGCGCTCCATGCGGTAGCGCAAGTCTTCGCCGTCGATAAAATCCATCACCAGATATTGCCCCATATCTTCGACCGTAAAATGGTCGGAGACGCGCGGCAAATTGGGATGACGCAAATTGGCAAGGATGACCGCCTCTAAGCGAAATTGGCGCGAGTATTCGTCGGTCGTAAAAAGGTTTTCTTTCAGCGCGACCGCCACGCTTAGATTTTCGTCTATTGCGCGGTAAACCGAACCCATGCCGCCTTGTCCGAGAATATCTACAATGCGGTAACGATTATGTACTCGTGTGCCTTTTTCAAGCGTCATTGAATTTTGCTGCCTGTATATTTTTTTGAATTTTTGTTAAACACGCGCATTATATCAGATGGATTAACTGGAAACATTTAATTTCAATTTTGCAAAAAGCCAAGGCGCGCCAGCCGTCACCCAGCCGCCGACGAGAGCGTAACGCAAGAAACGCAGCGAATATTCCAGCAAGCCGTCGCCGCGCGGAAAGACAAACCCCAGCCCTTGCCAAAAGACGAGGACGCCGATCAAACCGACGATGTAACAAAGCGCGCGCTTCGTGAACGGACCTCGAACCTGATACCCGCCGCGACGTTGAATCCACGCCAAGCCTGCCGCCAGCCCGAAGAAAGTCCCAGCCGAAGTGAGGACTCCGCTTCGGTCAATAGGATTCGGTTCAAGTCCGGAGCGAAGCGCGTTCGTCGTCCACAGTTCCGGAATTTGAAATCCGCTTCGCAAGCCGACGAGCGCTAATCCCAAAATCGCGGCGAGGACGGCGATTGCGAACGCGATGCCGACTTGTCGAGAAAAGCTTTTCGTCGAGAGCCAGGCGGCGACAGAATCCCAATAGCGGACGAAAAGCCAAAGCAGAAGCGCGCCGATAAGCCAGCCGAGAAGCACGTCGTGCGGAAAGTGCGAGCCGAGCGAAAGGCGCGAAACGCCGACCATAAAAATCAAAATCGCGCAGACGACGGCGAGCCATTTTTGTTTTTTGTAATAAACGGCGATCATGCCCCAAACGCTCATGGCGTGTTGCGCGTGTCCCGAAGGCGCGCCAAAGGAAGTTTCGGGCCACCACGGTTGGACTTGCGAACTCACCCAATACGGGCGCGGACCCGCCAGCGCGACTTTGCCGACCAGATTAACGAAATTGCCGGCGACGAGAATAAAACCGACGCGAATGCCCAACGCCGAATCAACGCACCAGTAAAGCAGCGGCAAAACGACGAAGAAGAAATCTTCCGTGCCTAAATTGCTGAAAAATTTCATCAGGGGAATTTGCCATTGTCCCAAACTTTGTAATGCGACGACGAACGACACGCCAAAATCAATTAGGGTTTGCATTCCATCCTCCAAGTCGGCAAAGCGATAATGGCGTTATTGTACTCTCAAAAGGAGAGTCTCAAATTTGACAGATTTGCAACGCTCTGTTGCGAACACTGTCGCTGCGAGCGAAGCGAAGCAGTCCTTTTGCAAAACGTAGAGATTGCTTCGCCGCTTTCAGCGACTCGCAACGACAAAAATACGGTTTTTTGTAATCATTGCAACAGGGCAGATTTGCAACCTTAAAAACTCTAATAAAAAAAATAAGGTCTTAAGATACAATTTGCAAACAAAGACTTTTTATGAACGCAACTTACCCTCGCCTCAACGCGCTTCCCGATCAGATTAAGGCTATCTCTTCCCTTGCGGAAGAGATTTTATCCATGTTGGAAGCGCCAAAATCGAAAACGCCGCAAAAAGCGTTGGACGATTTCATCCGCCTGCAAACCGATTTAGACGCCGTCGGCGAAAAGGCGGAAATCTTTCAACGTCAACACAACAACGTGCTGGCGCTGATTGGCACGGGCGACGTCATCAACTCCACGCTGGAATTAGACGACGTGCTTCGCATCGTCATGGACAACATCGTGCGTTTAACCAAAGCCGAACGCGGATTCCTCATGTTGAAAGACGAAAGCGGACAAATGCAAACGCGAGTCGCCCGCAACTGGGAAATGGAATCCATCAACTCGGCGGAAAAGAACGTCAGCCGCACGATCATTCAGCGCGTTATCGAAAGCGGCGAAGCGGTGCTGACGACCAACGCGCAGGAAGACCAGCGCTTCGTCGGGCAAGAAAGCATCGTCGCCTTTAATCTGCGTTCCATTTTGTGCGTCCCGCTGACGGTTAAAAGCGCCGTCATCGGCGTCATCTACGCCGACAACCGCATCCGCGCCGGCATTTTCACCAACGCCGAAAGAGACTTGCTCGAAGGCTTCGCCAATCAAGCCTCGATCGCCATTGAAAACGCGCGTTTATTTTCTTCGCTCAAACAAACGTTGGAAGAAGTAACCGAACTCAAAAATTTGATGGACAACGTCTTCGCCTCTATCGCCAGCGGCGTCATCACCGCCGACGTGCAGGACAAGATCACGCTCGCCAATCGCGCCGCAGAGATAATTCTTGGGTCGTCCATCATCGGGCGTCCGTTGGGCGAAGCGCTCGCCTCCGTCTCCGCCGAATTAAATCCGCGTTTAGAGGAAGTCCGTCAAACCGATCAACCCGTCGTGGATTTAGAAATCAGCCATATTATGCCGCAACGCGGAAGCCTTAACTGGCGTTTGAATCTTTCTCCGCTTAAAGACGCCAACCAAAAAACGCAAGGCGTAACCATCGTTTTGGACGACCTCACCGAAAGAAAAAAGTTGGAAGCGCAACGCCGCTTATTTGAACGGATGGTCTCCCCCGCCGTCATCGAACAACTCGACCCGAACAGCCTGCAGCTTGGCGGCACGCGCCGAGAAATCACCGCCCTCTTCGCCGACATTCGCGGATTCACTTCGTACAGCGAAAGCCTCGAACCTGAGCGACTCGTCCGCGTGTTGAATCGCTACCTCGCCGCCATGGCAGACGCGGCGCTGGCGCACGAAGGCACGATTGACAAATTCATGGGCGACGCGATTATGGCGTGGTTCAACGCCCCCATACCGCAAGAAGATCACACCTTGCGCGCCGTCAAAACCGCGCTCGCCATCCGCAAATCCGTCGAAGACTTGCATCGCGTCCTCCCCGCCGACGAGCGCCTTTTCTTCGGCGTCGGCATTCACGTCGGCGACGCGGTGCTGGGATTAATCGGCACGGAGAAGCGCCTCGAATATACCGCCATCAGCGACACGGTCAACATCGCCAAACGCTTGCAAGAGAATTCCGCGTCCAACCAAATTTTGATCAGCAAAGAAGCCTACGAGCGCGTAAAGAGTTCGGTCATCGCCAAACCGCTGGCGGAGATTACCGTCAAGGGGCGCTCCAAACCGTTGGACGTGCGCGAAGTCATGGGAATTTGGGAGTAAGCAACTACACTTCCCGCGCCGATTCGCGCAACGCGTCCAGCCGCGCTTCCGCCAAACCGGGCATCGCCTCTAACCCCGCAAAGGGACCCACCCCTTCCGCTTTCAACGAAGCGGATATATTTCCATATAAAGCCGCTTGCAACGGGTTGCCCGTGCGCTGATAGCCGACGAGAAATCCGCCGCAAAAAACGTCGCCGACGCCGGTCGGGTCAACCAGACGGATTGGGTAAGCGGGAATTTCGTACTTTCGATTCGCCGCCGCGTCGTAGATCAACTGTCCTTGCGCGCCGCGCTTGACAACGACAATTCGCGGACCGTACTCGCAAATCCGCCGCGCCATTTCCCAGAGGTCGTCCGTTTCGCCCCAAAAGAGAGCGCGCAATTCTTCTTCCGACGGAAGAAAAGCGCCGACGCCTTGCAACACAATTCGCAAGTCGCGCCAAAAATTGGGCTTCATGTAACTCGCCGCAGGGTCGAGGCTGATCATCCCGTTTGCGCCGCTTTTGAACAAGTTGACGATTTGACTTTGGCTGGTAAAGTCAAACGGGCAGATGTGCAAAAATTTTATCGCGCGAAATTCTTTGGGGACGAAACGCGCCGCAGGCGAAAGCGGATTTATCTCGCCCAAATTTTTTATCGCGTCGCTCGGCGCTTGATAGCCGAGCAGCGCTTTTGGAAAAGTTGTTTGCCGCCGCGCAAAATGCGAAACGACGTTGGACGCGCTTCGCTCGCCGTTTTCGCCGTAGGCGATAAACTCGCGCAAATCGGAGCGGTCGTCTTCGTCCGCATACACGCCGTTGACGTTCATCTTGCGTTTTTTCAAATCGCGCAGCCACTCTTGCGGGTAAGCGTCGTTGATTTTGGAAATCAACGCGACGGACGAATCCCAAATCGTCAGCCCGCCCGCCGCATAAAGCAGATTGCCGCCCGGCGCGTCGAGGCGCATTGCGCCGTTATTGGGCGGAAGCAAATATTCGCGGGTGAGTTTTCCCGCCAACGCAAAAGCGGGGATTTTTTTCAACGCGAGCTTTCCATCCACTTCGGTTTTTGCGCCGCAACTTTTTGGAAGACGGGGCAATCTTCTTCGTGCGCGCCGCGCAAATAGCCGACAGACATCAAAAATTCGTTGACGATTTCTCCGCCGACGAAGACGAACGTTTTCTTAAATAATTTCGTCCACTCCGCCAACGTCAGCGGATGATGCGCGTCGAGCCAATTTTTGAACGAGCCGTATTCTTTTTGCAATTCGAGAATCCGTCGGGCGTTGACGATTGCGGCGTTGACTTTCAACTTGTTGCGGATAATGCCCGCGTCGTTTAAGAGGCGCGCGCGCTCCGCTTCGTCGTAGGCGGCGACTGTTTTTACGTCAAATTGATCGAAGGCGCGATGAAAGTTTTCGGCGCGTTTCAAAATCAAAATCCACGACAAGCCCGCTTGGTTCACTTCCAACATCAGGCGCTCAAAAAGTTGATTGTCGTCCGTCAACGGAAAGCCGTATTTTTCGTCGTGATAATTTTTATTATAAAAATCTTCGGGATGAGCGTTGCAGTGTTCGCAGTAAGAGGACATGCTTCTATTTTACTCGCTGCGTTCAAAATTTCAATTGACATAGCGGCGCGTCGGGAGTATATTGACCAGAGCAAATTCCCACTATTTCAGTCCAATATAAGGAGCGAACGCATGACCCAGAAAGACATCCTGATTATCTTTCTTGTCCTAAGCGCAATTTGGACAGGCATCTGGTTAAAAGTCATCCTCAGCATTCCCAACATTCAAGCGGAGGAAGAAGTAACGGCGAACGCCAACACCCTGCGGCGACGGCTGGCTTTTCCGATGATCGCCACGCTGATTGTTCTGCTGACGGCGGTTTTGTATTGGTCGCCCTACCCCATTTTCCGCGAGCGGACGATTGGCAAGCCGCAAGTTACCGTCAACGTTGACTCGTTTCAATGGGGCTGGGTTCTCGACACAAAAGAAATTCCGCTTAATAAGGTTGTGGAATTTAACGTTAGCAGCCGCGACGTGAATCACGGTTTCGCCATCTACAACCCCGAAGGTCGCCTCGTAACGCAGACGCAAGCCATGCCGGGCTACGTCAATCAACTCATCTTCAAATTCGACGAGCCGGGCGAATACACGATTCGCTGTCTCGAATATTGCGGCGTCAGCCATCACGCGATGATCGCCACGTTTACGGTCAATTAGTCAAGGAGAACATGCAATGAGCGATCATTCAATAGACAGTCCCGCGTACGGACTCGAAAATAAACCCATTTTGCGGGTTTCGTTAGTCTATATGTTGACTGGGTTCGTCATCTTCCTCATCATGGGGATTCTCGGGTTAATGATGCGTTTGGATCACGCGGGCTGGTGGGTTCTTTCGCCCGATTGGTTTTACCGCATTATGACGCTGCACGGCGCGGGCATGGTCGCCGCGCTCTTAATGGCGGCGATGGGCGGCATTATCGCCATCCTCAACAAGACGGTTAAATTAAGCGCGCGCTGGCTTTGGTCGGCTTACGTCATCTATTCGCTGAGCGTGCCGTTTTTGCTTTACGCGGTATTAATCGGCGGGTACGCCGGCGGGTGGACGGCGCTCGACCCGCTGCCCTATCACGGTCTGACGTGGGGCAAGTCGGCGGGCGTGATGATGTACGTTACCTTCCTCGCCGTCGGCGTCGGATTTTTGATTTACTGCGTTCACCTTTTTGACGTAACGCGCCGCAAAGCGGGAGGGGTGCGCCGCGCCTTAGCCTGGGAAGTCATCTTCTCGCGCAAATCCAACGCGACGCCTTACGAGCCGGAAGTGGCGGAGTTGGCGGCAATGGCAACTTCCATCATCGGCATTGTAACCGTCTTCGGCGGAATCCTCGTCCTCGCGCCGCTCTTCGCCGAAGCGGCGGGGCTGCTCAAATCCGTCAACCCGTTGTACTCAAAGAACTTCATCATGCTCTTCGGGCATTCGATAGCCAACGTAACCATTTACATCGCCGTCGCTTTGGTTTACGGGCTGCTTCCCGTTTACACCAAACGCGGCGGACATACCACCAAATTTGTGGCGCTGGCGTGGAACTTTACCATCATCCTCGTCCTCACCCCGCCGCCGCATCACTTATATCAAGATTTCGCGCAACCGCTCGGATTAGCGATTATCGGTCAAGTGGCTTCGTGGTCTATCGCGCCGTCCGTTTTGTTGCTGACCATTCTCGGCAACCTCTCCTACATCTACCGCAGCGGAATGCGCTGGGCGGTGCCTTCGGTGATGATTGCGCTCGGCTTTTGGGGCTGGGTCTTCGGCGGCATCGGCGGGACGATTGACTCCGCCATCCCCGCCAACAACCTCTTGCACAACACGCTTTGGGTGCCGGCGCATTTTCACGCTTACTATCTGCTCGGCGTCACCACTTTCGTTTGGGGCTACCTCTTTTACTTGATTAGCGACTTGAGCGGCGTCAAAGAAAAAGCAAGCACGAAGATCGCCGCCTGGCTTTACGGAATTGCCGGCGCGGGCTTTTTGCTGGTCTTCTTCCTCTCCGGCGCGGACAGCGTCCCGCGTCGTTATGCGGTTCACCTGCCCGAATGGAATCTCCTTGCCGCAATCGCCGTGCCGTTTGTGCTTCTGACCATTTTTAGCCTGCTTTGGATCATCTGGGACATGATGCGCGGGCTGAGCGGCGCGTGGCGCAACACCGGCGCACCCAAGTTGGAGTAGCCAATCCAATGACGAATCTGAATCAAAAGCAATTAGACACCCGCTCGTGGAAGTGGGAATGGGCGGCGTGGATTGCGGGAATATTCACCTTCGCCGCCGCGGTCTTGCCGCCGATGGACGAATTCGTGGACGCCTCGTTCTCGGCGCACATGCTGCAACACATGATTCTGACTATGGTCAGCGCGCCGTTGTTGGCGTACGCGCTCCCGTTGCTCTATCGGAATCAAACGTCGTCTTGGTTTACAAATCTGCTCGACCAACTGACGCGCCCCGCCGTCGCGCTGATTATCTCCGCCGTCGGCATTTGGATTTGGCACATTCCGTTTCTTTACGACGTCGCCCTCGAAGACGAATTTCTGCACTTCTTAGAGCATGTAGTTTTTCTGCTTGCCTTCGTCCTTTTTTGGCGACCGCTGATGAGCAACAAAGCGGTCGGCGGCTATTTGAAAAGCAACGAAGGGCGCGTGCTTTATCTAACTATCGGCATGTTCACGACCGGCTTGCTGGCGGCTTACATCACGCTCGCCAAGCATTTGATTTACACGCATTACGCCCCGCTCGAAGCGGGAGTCCGCTCGCCGCTGGCGGATCAGCAACTCGGCGGCGCGTACATGCTGGTCGTCGGCACAGTGGCGATGGTCGCCGCCATCTTGTTGACCTTGCGCGACGACCCGTAAGGCGACAAAAAAACAGCCGCTGAAAGCGGCTGTTTTTTATCCCACGCTTCGTATTTCTCGCGGAAGGTCGCTCAGGCTTTCCGCGCCGTTTTCCGTAACGAGCATATTATCTTCAATTCGCACGCCGTTGCGCCCCGCCAAATAAATGCCCGGCTCGACGGTGAACGTCATGCCCGCTTCGAGGATTTGCACATTATCGCCGCGCATATACGGCGCTTCGTGCGCCGCCATGCCGATGCCGTGTCCCGTGCGGTGCGTGAAATATTTTCCATAGCCGGCTTTTTCGATGACGCTTCGCGCCGCTTTGTCCACGTCCGCGCAGGGGACGCCAGGTTGGGCGGCGGCGCGTCCCGCCGCGTTCGCCGCTTGCACGACCTCGTGAATCTTGCGGCATTCTTCGTCCGCCGCGCCGACTTCAAAAGTGCGCGTCAAGTCAGAGATGTACCCGTCGTAGGTTGCGCCCCAATCTATCACCAGCAAGTCGCCGTTTTGCAACTTCCGCTCGGAAGGCAAAGCGTGCGGGTTGGCGGAATTCGGTCCCGCCGAGACGATAGGCGCGAAGGGAAATTCCGCGTCCGAGCCGTGCCGCAACAATTGCAGAACCAACTCCGCCGAAAGTTCTTTTTCCGTCATGCCAATTTTGATTAAAGGCAGAGTCGCTTCGAGCGCGTCTTGCGCGATTTTCACGGCGCGGCGCATGGACGCGATTTCCGTGCCGTCTTTACGCAGGCGCAGGTCGGCGAAGACTTCTTCCGCGTCGGGAAAGTCTGCGTTGGGGGCGGCGGCTTGCGCGCGGCGAAATTCCAGCAAACGCAATTGCTGCGGCTCGACGCCAATGCGCTTGCCGTCTAAATTCAGCGTTTGAACCGCTTGCGCGAACGCCGCGTTCCATTCGTCGGGGTTTTCGCCGTAGGCGACGCCTTGCGTCTTGAACGGAATCAAATCCAATTTCAGCGTTTCCAATTCGGGCAAGACCAAAATCGGCTCGCGTTCAGGCGCGACGAACAAAACGACCGGACGTTCCATCAGGTGAAAGTCCACGCCGCAGAGATATTTCAGCGTGGCGCCAGGGTTGAGAATCGCGGCGTCTAAATTGGCGGCGCGCAATGAGGCGTTTAGTTTTTCGAGGCGAGGCGAGGTCATAGGAATCTCCATTTTTATTCTTCTTGCGCTTCGTCTTTGGCGGGCTTCTTCGGCTTCGGCGGTTTGACCGTCGCCTGTTTGCCAAGCGCGATGTCCAACACTTCGTCCATGTGTTTGACGGGGATAATTTTCAATTCGGTTTTCGCCGTCTTCGGCAAGTCAATTAAATCTTTGAGGTTCTTTTCGGGCAGAACCACAGTTTTGATTCCAGCGCGATGCGCGGCGAGGACTTTTTCGCGCACGCCGCCAACGGGCAACACGCGCCCGCGCAAGGTGATTTCGCCGGTCATGGCGACGTGCTTGAAGACCGGGCGTCCGGTCAGCGCGGAGATAATCGCCGTCGCCAGCGTAATTCCCGCCGACGGGCCGTCTTTGGGGATGGCGGCTTCGGGCATGTGGATGTGGATGTCCATGCGCTCGAAAATTTCCATGTCAATTTTCAATTTGGCGGCGCGAGATTTGATGTAAGTCATCGCCGCCTGCGCGGACTCTTGCATCACCTCGCCCATTTGGCCGGTCATCTGCACGTTGCCTTTGCCTTCGACGACGGCGATTTCCATCGTCATAATTTCGCCGCCGGTTTCCGTCCACGCCAAACCCGTCGCCACGCCGACATCGTCAGCCTGTTCGGCTTCGCTGAGGAAATACTGCGGAGGACCGAGAAATTTTTCGATTAAGTCTGCGGCGACGGTCGTCGGGTATTTTTTGCCTTCGGCTTTCATCCGCGCCACTTTGCGGCAGACGCGCCCAATCTCGCGTTCTAATCCGCGCACGCCCGCTTCGTCGGTGTACGAGCGGATGACGCGCTGCAAGGCGGCGAGTTCAAAGGTCAGGTTCAAATCGTCAATGCCGTTCTCTTCCATTTGGCGCGGAATGAGATAACGCTGCGCGATTTCAATTTTTTCTTCTTCGATGTAACTGGGAAATTCGATGACTTCCATGCGGTCGAGCAGCGGTTCGGGGATGTAACGCAACGAATTCGCCGTCGTTACAAACATCACCTTAGACAGGTCGAACGGCAGTTCGAGGTAATGATCGCTAAACGCGAAGTTTTGTTCGGGGTCTAAAACTTCCAACATGGCTGAAGCGGGGTCGCCGCGAAAGTCGGAATAGAGTTTGTCAATTTCATCCAAAACAAAAAGCGGGTTGGACGTGCCTGCGCGTTTCATGGTTTGCAAAATGCGGCCGGGCAACGCGCCGATGTAGGTGCGCCGATGTCCGCGAATTTCGGCTTCGTCGCGCACGCCGCCTAAGGAGACGCGCACAAACTTTCGTCCGAGCGCGTCGGCGATCGAGCGCCCAAGCGAGGTTTTGCCCACGCCGGGCGGACCGACGAAACACAAAATCGGCTGGCGGTCTTTCTTCGGTTTGAGCGAGCGCACGGCGATGTATTCCAAAATGCGCTCTTTGGCTTTTTTCAAACCGTAATGATCGCGCTCTAAAATCTTCGCCGCGTTTTTCACGTCGAGGTTGTCGGGCGTGAAGTTGTCCCACGGCAGGTCGAGAATCCAATCCACATAAGCGCGGATGATGCCGACTTCGGGCGACATGGGCGGCATTTGGTTAATGCGTTCGACTTCTTTCATCGCCGCCTTGCGGACTTCGTCGGGCAGCGAGGCGCTCTCGACGCGCTTTTTCAAATCTGTCGCTTCGCGGGTGAAGATGTCGCCCTCGCCCAACTCGCTTTGGATTTGGCGCATTTGTTCGCGCAGATAAAACTCGCGCTGATTTTTGTCCACTTCGTCTTGCACGCGCGCGTGGATTTCGTCTTCGAGTTCCAGCACGTCCACTTCGGCGGCGAGCAAATTGTTTAATTGATTAAGCCGCGTTTTGGGGTCGAGGATCATCAGCAAGCGCAATTTGGCTTCATACGTCAGCCCGAGCGACGTGGCGATCATGTCCGCCAGCCAGCCCGGCTCGTTGATGCTGGCGGCGAAGACGTGCGCCTCTTCGGGGATGGAATGATCCAACTCGATGCAGCGTTGAAATTGATCCAAGACCAAACGCATCAGCGCTTGAGTCGGGCGGTCTGCCGCGGGCGGCTCTTGGATGACGCGCGCGCGGACTCGCAAATAGGGTTTGACGCGCAAAAACTCGACGACTTCCACGCGGCGGCGGCCTTGCGTCAGCGCCGAACGCGACCCGTCGGGCATGTCCAAAACGCGCCCGACAGCCATCTCCACGCCGACGGGCAGAAAATCTTCCGCGCCCGGCGCTTCGACGTTCGGGTCGCGTTGCGTCAGCGCGATGACGGTTTGTCCGCGCGCGCGAGCTTCTTCCAACGCCGCCAACGACGCCTCGCGCCCGACAAAAATCGGCGAAACCATGCGCGGAAAAACGACCATATCGCGCAGCGGCAACACCGCCGCTTCAATTAATCCGTCGGCTTTCAACTCTAAATTCGGAATGCGGTACAACTCTTCCGTGCGTTGCGAAAGAGTCGCGTCAAACTCGTCTTCGTTCCAATTGGGGTAAGTCATTTAATAATTTCCATTCTCTCATCGCTTCCGCAGTGGCGAACATCGAACCTGCGGAAAGGACAATGCTACCATCTTTTGCGGAGAGTTCCAACGCGCGCGTCAGCGCCGCTTTGACCGAATCCGCCGCCTCCGACTCCGCCCCAGCCTGATTCGCCAACTCGCAAATTCTCTCCGCCTCTAACGCGCGCGGGTGGTCGGCGCGGACGGCGATCACTTTTTTTATTTTTGTTTGCAGCGCCGCGAACATCTGCGGCACGTTCTTATCTTCCGACGCGCCGAAGACCAGATAAACTTTCTGGTCGGGAAAATATTCGTCCAGCGCTTCGTTCAAGCGTTCAAACGAATCTTGGTTGTGCGCGGAATCAAAAATCAGCGTCGGGTCGCGGCGCGCAATTTCAAAACGCGCGCGCCATTGCGTTTGCGAAAATCCGCGTTGCACGGCTTCGTCGGAAATCGGAATTCGGCTGGCTTTGAGCGCGGCGTAGGCGACGGCGGCGTTTTCAACTTGATGCTTGCCCAACAGCGGAATTTGCAATTCGAGGCGCGCGCCGTCGTCCACCCACAGGCTTTGCCCTTCCAACGACGAGGCGCTTCGCCCAAACGTTACGTCCGCGCCGACGACAATCAATCGGCTGTTGCGCTCTTTGGCGATGCGTTCTAAAACGATTCGCGCTTCCTCTTTCTGCGGCGCGGACACGAGCGGAACGCCCTCTTTGACGATGCCCGCTTTTTCGGCGGCGATCTGCGTCAGCGTGTTTCCTAAAACGGCGGTGTGGTCGTAAGACAACGAAGTGATGACCGACACGTTCGGCAGGACGATGTTGGTCGCGTCCAAGCGCCCGCCCAACCCGACTTCGACAACCGCCGCGTTGACTCCGCGTTTTGCAAACGCCAAAAAACCCAACGCGGTGGTTAACTCAAAGGTGGTCAGTTTTTCAACTTTCGCCACATGCGGTTTGATTTCATCCACAAACTCAATTAATTCTTCATGCGAAATCGGCTCGCCGTTGACGCGAATCCGCTCGACGAAATCTTCCAAATGCGGCGAGGTGTACAAGCCGACTTGATAGCCCGCCGCTCGCAACGCAGACGCGCACAGCGCCGAGGTCGAGCCTTTGCCCTTCGTCCCCGCCACATGGATGACGGGGTAGTTGCTTTGCGGGTTGCCCAACAACTCCATAAAGGCGGCCATGCGGTCGAGGCTGAAATCCGCCTTCGCCATTTCAGACGCGCGTTTCAGGCTATAATCCACGAACGAGTAAAGGTAATCCAACGCTTGGCTGTATCGAGTTTCAATATTCATAACGCGGAATTGTAAATCAAAAATCGTCAAATGATTGCCACATTAACCCTTCACCTTCGCCTGCCGCTTTGCTCCTCGCTCAAAGAAAAACGCAGACGCATTAAACCGTTGATGGCGCGTCTGCGCCGCGAGTTCAACCTCTCCGTCGCCGAAATGGATTTGCACGACGTGTGGGGCGAATCCATTATCGTCTGCGCGATGATTGGCGGCGACGCCGCCTTTTTGCAATCGGCGCTGTCCGCTGTGGAGCGCTGGGTGGAATCCAACTTCCCCGACGGCGACGTGTGGGACAGCCGAATTGAGATGGTTTGACATCAGTAAACAGTGGGCAGTGGACAGCAACGGTAATTAGCAGGCAGGAGGTTTTTTTATGGATTTAGGTCTTAAGGGCAAAGTCGCTTTGGTGGCCGGTTCGTCTAAGGGCTTGGGCTTTGCGGCGGCTTTGCAATTGGCGAAGGAAGGCTGCAAAGTAGCGGTCAACGGGCGCGACGCGCAACGCGCGCAAGCGGCGGCGCAAAAAATTGCGGACGAAAGCGGCGCGCAGGTTATCGCCGTCGTCGGCGACGTCAGCCTGCCCGAGGTCCCCGCCGCGCTCGTCGAAGAGACCGTCGCCGCGCTTGGCGGTTTGGACGTCCTCGTTACCAACTCAGGCGGTCCCGCGCCCGGCTCGATTGACTCGCTCGACGAATCCGCTTGGCAAAAGGGCGTTGACCTGTGCTTCGCTTCGCACGTCCGCTTGATAAAAGCCGCGCTGCCGCATTTGCGGAAGTCAAACGCCGCCAGCATTTTGACGGTAACTTCGTTTTCCGTTCGTCAGCCGATTCCCAATTTGCTGGTCTCAAACAGCGTGCGCGGCGCCACTCTCGGTTTAACCAAATCGCTGGCGCTCGAACTCGGCGCGGAAGGCATTCGCGTCAACTCGATTTTGCCGGGCTGGACGGCGACCGAGCGCGTTTCAGAGTTGATGAACGCGCGCGCCAAACAGAATCAATCGTCGGCGGAGGAAGAGGCGCGCAAAATTTCGGCGCAGATTCCGTTGCGGCGTTTGGGCAAACCCGAAGAGTTCGGCGCGGTCGCCGCTTTTCTCGTCAGCCCCGCCGCCTCTTACGTTACGGGGGTGATGCTCGGCGTGGACGGCGGCGCGATTCAAGGCTTGCCTTAGTGAAGCGCCTTTCCAACGTCTCGCGTTATACGCTCATCGTCGCCGCTTTTTTTCTGGCGGACAAAGTTCTGGCTTTCGTCCGCACGGGAATCATCTCGCGCCTCTACGCCGACGAAGTGCATTTGCTCGACACCTTCAACGCCGCCAACAATTTGCCCGACTTGCTGTTCGCGCTAATTTCGGGCGGCGCGCTCGGCATGGCTTTCATCCCGCTGCTGACGGAGTATCTCGTCAAGCAGGGGCGCGACGCGGCTTGGGATTTGTTCTCGCGCGTGGCGAACGTCGGCTTTCTTGCGACTGGCGGGCTGGCGATTCTCATCGCCGCGTTCGCCCAACCGATTGTGGACGCCAATCTCGGCATTGCGCCCGGCTTCGGCGCGGAACAGCGCCGCTTGCTGGCTGAGTTGATGCGCCTCAACTTAATCGGCACGGTTATTTTTTCCGTCAGCGGTTTGGTGATGGCCGGCTTGCAAGCCAACCAACATTTCACCATGCCAGCCATCGCGCCCAGCATGTACAACCTCGGGCAAATCTTCGGCGCAATTTTTCTCACGCCGCGTTATGGCATTCACGGGTTGGTTTACGGCGTCATCATCGGCGCGGCGTTGCATTTGCTCGTGCAAATTCCGGCGCTCTTCAAATTCGGCTTCCGTTGGGTCCCCGCGCTGGATTTGCGCGACAGCGGCTTGCTCGAAGCGCTGAAACTTTTCGCGCCGCGTCTGGCGACCATGTTCGGCGTGCAGATTATTTTTCTCGCGCGCGACAACCTCGCCTCGCGCCTCGACCAAGTCGGCGCGGTAACCTCGCTCACCTACGGCTGGATGATTATGCAAGTCCCCGAAACGCTTTTAGGGACGGCCATCGCCACCGCCATGCTGCCGACCTTAGCCGAGTTCGCCGTCCGCCAAGATTGGCGCGGATTCAGCGAGACCATTCAACGCGCCTTACGCGTCCTCATCGCGCTGACGTTGCCGATTGCCGCCGTCATGGCGACGACCATTCACCCGCTGGTGCGCGGCGCTTTCGGCTTCGACGCGCAAATCACCGCGCTCATCACTTGGACGACTCGCGCCTACCTGCTGACGCTGACCGGCTACGCCGTCCACGAGATTGCCGTCCGCGCTTTTTATGCGCGCAAAGAGCCGCAGATTCCGCTTTACTCGGTCGGCATTCGCTTGCTGATTTTCTTTATCGTCTGCGTCGCCGGCGTAACCTTCTTCAAAGACGTCGGCGCGCCAATCATCGCCTTCGCCGAAATTGCGCTTTTAATCGAAGCGTTGATTCTCTTCCGCTGGCTTTCGCGGCGCACGCATGAACCCTTGCGCGTCGGCGGCGCGGTCGTCAAAGGTTTTGTCGCCGCCTTCGTCGGCGGAGTCCTCGCCTATCTGCTGGCGCTTTATCTGCCCGGCGGCGCGATCCTCTCCGCGCTGGTCGGCATGACCGTCGGCGGGCTGGCGGCGCTGGCGCTGGTCTGGGACGAAGCCAAACAAGTTCTTCATTTATAAATGTCAACCTCTATTTATTTACACATCCCTTTTTGCAAACACCGCTGCGCCTACTGCGACTTCAACACCTACGCCGGGCAAGAGGACGCCATCCCGGCCTACGTCAACGCGCTGATTAAAGAAATTGAATTTCTGAAAAGGCAACTGAACGGCGCGCTCGACGTTTCCACAATTTTCTTCGGCGGCGGGACGCCCTCGCTCCTTTCCGCGCCCCAATTTGATTCAATCCTGCGGGCGCTGAACTCCGCCTTTGCCGTTTCTCCCAACGCTGAAATCAGCCTCGAAGCCAACCCCGACACCGTCTCGCAGAGTCAACTGGACGGGATTCGTCAAGCGGGCGTCAACCGCATCAGTTTTGGCGCGCAATCCTCCAACAGCGAAGAGTTGCGTCTGCTCGAACGCACGCATGATTTTTTGACAGTCATCGAAGCCGTCGCCGCCGCACGCAAAGCGGGATTTCACAACCTCAACCTCGACCTGATCTACGGCTTGCCCGAGCAGACTCTCGCCTCGTGGCAGACGACCGTTCAGCGCGTTGCGGACTTGCGCCCCGAACACATCTCCGCCTACGCGCTGACTCTCGAACACGGCACGCCCTTCGGCAGGTGGGCGAATCGCGGCCTCCTGCCAATTCCCGACCCCGACCTCGCCGCCGACATGTACGAATGGACGACGGAGTATTTACAACAATCTGACTACGCGCAGTATGAAATTTCAAATTGGGCGAAGGGCGAAGAACAGCCTTCCGCCGCGGGGCTTCCCTCTTTTGCTTGCAAGCACAACTTGCAATACTGGCGCTCGCTCCCCTATCTCGGCTTGGGCGCGGGGGCGCACGGCTACGCGGACGGAATGCGTTATTCTAACGCGCTGAGAATCAAAACCTATATTGACCGCCTCATAAACCCCGAAGCGCAAGACGCGCATTATAAATTTCCGCAAACGCCGGCCGCCGTCAACCATCACAAGCAAACGCAAGTGGACGAAATCTCCGATTACCTGCTCAACAACTTTCGGCTGACGCAACTCGGCGTTTCAAATACAGATTTCAAAATCAGGTTTGGCGCGGGGCTTGCAGAATTTTTCCCCGCAGAAATTGAATCCTTGCTCGCTGACCAATTAATCGAAAAAAAGACCTCCGAAAATTCAGAGGTCTTTCGTCTCACGCCGCGCGGACGCTTGTTAGGCAACCGCGTGTTTATTAAGTTTATTTCTTCTTCGCCGTCTTCTTCGCGGCTTTCTTGACGGCGGGTTTGGCCTTCTTCTGCGGGCGATATTTCAACGCGGAGTGCGCGGCAGCGAGACGCGCCACCGGCACGCGGAAGGGCGAGCAGGAAACGTAATCGTTGCCGATGAGATGACACCACTCGATTGAGTCGGGGTCGCCGCCGTGTTCGCCGCAAATGCCCACTTCCAAATTGGGGCGCGTTTGACGTCCGTCAAAAATCGCGTCTTGCATCAACTTGCCCACGCCGTCGCGGTCTATCGTCTGGAAGGGGTTTTTGGCGAGGATGCCTTGCTCTTCGTAAGTTACGAGGAAGTTGCGCTCGGCGTCGTCGCGCGAGTAACCGTAGGTCATTTGCGTCAGGTCGTTGGTGCCGAAGGAGAAGAACTGAGCGCGGTTGGCGATGTGTCCGGCCGTTACGGCGGCGCGCGGAATTTCAATCATCGTGCCGAATTTGTACGAAAATTTGATTTGCTTTTCGTCCATCACCGCTTTGGCGATTCGTTCGAGGCGCGGCTGAATCCAATCCAACTCTTTGACCGTTCCCGTCAGCGGAATCATAATTTCGGGTTTGACTTTGATTCCGCGCAAGGCGCAGTCGGCGGCGGCTTCAAAAATGGCGCGGACTTGCATCTCGACGATCTCCGGCATGGAGATGCTCAAACGCACGCCGCGCAAACCCATCATCGGGTTCGACTCGTGCAAAGCGCGGACGGCGGCAAGCAGTTCTTCTTTTTCCGCCAAACCGTCGGTTTGCCCTTTGACGCGCATGGTAACCACGTCTTCGAGCAGTTTGTCGGCGTCGGGCATGAACTCGTGCAAAGGCGGGTCAATCAAGCGGACGATAACCGGGCAGCCGTCCATCGCTTCAAAGAGTCCGTCAAAGTCGGCGCGTTGATACGGCAGCAATTCGTTCAACGCTTCCACGCGCTCGGCGGTAGTCTTCGCTAAAATCATCCGTTGCACAATCGGCAGGCGCTTTGGCTCAAAGAACATGTGCTCGGTGCGGCACAAGCCGATGCCCAACGCGCCGTAGGCGCGCGCGCGCCGCGCGTCTTCGGGGTAGTCGGCGTTTGCCCAAACTTGCAAGCCGCGAGTCGGATAACCGTTCGCTGCCGCTTCGCGGATTCCTTTTTGCGCGCTGATTTCGTCCGCCCATTTGAGCAAGACGATTAATTCTTTTTGCTCTTCCAACGAAGGCGCAGAGGTGGCAATTTCGCCGACGAAGACTTTGCCCGTCGTGCCGTCCACTGAAATTTTTTCGCCTTCTTTAATGACAAGGTCGCCCGCTTTCATCGTCCGCTCTTCGAGGTTGATTTTGATCGCCGACGCGCCGACCACGCAAGGGATGCCAAACTGCCGCGCCACAACCGCCGCGTGAGAAGTCGCGCCGCCTTCGCTGGTCAGCACGCCTTTGGAGGCGATCATGCCGTGAACGTCGTCGGGCTTTGTGAACGGGCGAACCATGATGGTGTTCTGTCCAAATTCTTTGGCGTATTTCTCGGCGGTGTCCGCGTCAAAGTAGACTTGCCCCACCGCGGCGCCCGGCGAAGCGTTGACGCCTTTGGCGAAGAAACGCCCGCCCGCTTCGGCGGCGGCGACGGCTTTATCGTCAAACTGCGGGTGCAAGAGCGCGTCCACTTGTTCGGGCGTAACGCGCAAAATCGCCTGCTCTTTCGTGATCAATTTTTCATTCGCCATATCCACCGCGATTTTGACGGCGGCTTTGGCGGTGCGTTTGCCGACGCGCGTTTGCAACATCCACAACTTTCCGCGCTCGATGGTGAACTCCACGTCTTGCATGTCCGCGTAATGTTTTTCGAGGCGGGCGGTAATTTCCATAAATTCTTTGTACGCGGCTGGCATTTGCTCGGCGAGGTGCGCGATTGGGTCGGCGTTGCGGATGCCGGCCACTACGTCTTCGCCTTGCGCGTTGAGCAGGTACTCGCCCATCATCGTCTTTTCGCCGGTGGACGGGTTGCGCGTGAAGGCGACGCCCGTCGCCGAATCGTCGCCCATATTGCCGAAGACCATCGTGCAGATGTTAACCGCCGTGCCGAGCGCGTCCGAAATATTTTCTTTGCGCCGATACGCCACGGCGCGTTTGCCGTTCCACGAGCGGAAGACCGCTTCGGTGGCGAGCGAAAGTTGTCGGTAAGGGTCTTGCGGAAAGTCTTCGCCGCAGGCTGTGCGATAGGCTTCTTTATAAATCCCCGTGATCTTTTTCCAATCTTGCGCCGTCATTTCAGTGTCGAGCGCGTATCCTTTTTCTTTTTTATATTCTTCTAACGGACCTTCAAAAATTTCGTCTTCGATGTCCATCGTTACCGTGCCGAACATCTCGACGACGCGGCGATACGAGTCCCAGACAAAGCGTTCGTTTTTCGTCGCTTCAATTAACCCTTCCGCCACTTCGTCGGTCAAGCCGATGTTGAGGATGGTGTTCATCATGCCCGGCATAGAAAATTTTGCGCCCGAACGACAAGACACCAACAGCGGATTCTTCGGGTCGCCGAAGCGCTTGCCCGTTTTCTTTTCAATCTCTTTCAACGCTTTGAGTTCTTGCTCCCACATTCCTTGGGGGAATTTTCCCGCTTTTTGATAGGCGTTACAGGCTTCCGTCGTAACGGTAAAAAACGGCGGGACGGGAACTTTTGCGCGAGTCATATCCATCAACCCCGCGCCCTTCCCCCCGACGACGGCTTTTACTCCATCCCACGAACCGTTCGCCAACTTTTCGACTTCTTTGACTTCGTTATAGAGATAAACCCATTTTGGCATCTCAGCCTCCTGATTTTTGATTTATTTTTTTCTATCTTTTAGTCAAAAAGTATTGTACCAAAAAGGTCTGATTTCGTACCTGACAAACATCACGCCAAAAGCGGACGCGAATCAGAAAATGTAAATTTGCAAACCTGTTAACACATTGCAAAGTGCGCGCGGCGATAAATCAAGGATAATGAACCTCATTCTGTAAGGAAACTCTATGGCAAAAATTCTTGTAATTGACGACGACGTAGCCATCACCGAACTGATGAGCGTATTGTTGAAAACCTTCGGGTTCGAAACGCTTACGACCAACAGCGGCGTCGAAGGCGTTCGCCTCGCTGTCGAAGCCGCGCCCAACGTCGTGCTTCTCGATTTGATGATGCCCGACTTGGACGGTTGGCAAGTGTGCAAAGAAATTCGCAAAGCCAACACCGTGCCGATTCTCGTGCTTTCCGCCATCAACGATCCGCGCATGGTCGCCAGCGTCCTCGACGCGGGCGCGGACGATTTCTTAGTGAAACCCGTCCCCAGCGGCGTGTTGGTCGCCAACATCAACAAACTCGTGCGGCGAACTACCGGGTCGCTCAACATGGCGGTTACAAACGCGAAGAAAAAAACCGCGCCGCTTTCGCAAAGCAGCCGCACCTCATAAACTTAATTCGTTTTTTATTCGCTTCTTTCCTTTGCCAACTCTTCGCGGGCGAAAGTCAGCGCTTGCTCTTTATCTGAAATTTTTCCCGTCGCCTGATTCTCGCGGATGGCTTCCAAAAGTTCGCCGACGACTTTGCCCGGCTTGAGGTTTAAGGCGCTCATCAATTCGTCGCCGTCGAGCAAACGCGGCGGGTTGATAATTTCCTGCGGGCGCTCCCAAAGGTTTTCCAGCAAGATGCGCGCAATGTCGAGGTACGCCGTCCAAGTAGATTGAGTCAGTTCGGCGCCTTTCGTGCCGCGCAAATCTGCCAGCGCCAGCAAAACCAAATCCGCGCCCGCTTCGCCCGCCTCGCGGAAGAAGCGATAGACGGCTTTGCGCGAAGGCGGCTGTCCGTCGCGTTCCAAGCGGTTGGCGAAAGCGTGAATCCGCATGTGGTGATACACGATGACGCGCAGCCGTTCGACTTCGCCGCCGCTTAAGTTGAACGCGCGCGCGCGTTCGGCGACAACCTCCGCGCCTTTGACGTCATGGTCAAAAAAGCGGATGCGCCCGCTCTCCTCCACGAAGCGCGTGTCGGGCTTGCAAATGTCGTGATAGAGCGCGGCGAACATCAACAGCGAACGATGCGAGCGATTGGGATTTAGCGGTTTTGCGAAGCGTTCGGCAAATTGTTGGCGGTAACGCCCAATTTTCAAACTGACCAATCCCGTAAATAAATCGCCGGTCGTTTCGGGGTCAAAACTTAAACGCAGGGAAGTCAGCGTTTCTTCGAGATAATCCATCACCGCCAGCGTGTGCGCCCACACGTCGTAAACGTGCGGCGCGGATTGGGTTACGCCTTTCATGCGCGTCAACTCGGGCGCGATGTAAGGCAACGCGCCAAGCGCGTCCAACGCGCGGAGCGACGCGGCGGCTTTTCGTCCGTCGAGCATTTTGAAAATCTCGTCGCGGATGCGTTCGACGGAGATGTCGGCGATTTTATTCGCGGCGGCTTTCATCTGCTCGCGGGTAGATTTGTCAATGACGAAGCCAAACGCCGCCGCCTGACGCACGGCGCGCAAAATTCGCGCGGGGTCGTCGGCGCAGGAAGTCGGCGAGCAGGCGCGGATAATTTTTGCGCGGATGTCGCTCGCGCCGTTCAGCGGGTCGTGAATAGAAAGGTCGCGCAAATTTAAGGCTAGCGCGTTGACGGTGAAATCGCGGCTGCGTAAATCGTCTTCTAATGTCGCGCCGCGATAAGTTGCAAAATCGAGATAGGTATAAACGCCGTCTTCGTCGAGGATGACGCGCCCGGTGTCGCGCTCGTTATCGAGGGGCATAAAGTCGGCGCGGAGGGCGTTGGCAACTTTTCGGGCGAGGGAAATGCCGCCGGAAGGAGTCGCAAAGTCAAAGTCTGGCGAGCGGCGGTTAATCAATAAATCGCGCACCGCGCCGCCGACGAGATACGCTTCCGCGTCGGCGGGCAGCGCGTCCATTATTTTTTTCAGCAAGGGCGGAAGGTTGAAGGGGACGGGCATAAAACGAATTTCCAGTTTTTCTTTGTAGCGATTGGCTTGCGCGGCGCGAAGCGCTTGTTGCGGAGAGCCGCCTTGCGCGACGACTCGTCCGCGCAAAAGCGCCACCCAGCGCCCGACGTAGGGCGCAAGCGAATCGTCGTTGGGTTTGCTCAACGCGCCGCCTAGTCGGCTTTGTATTTTTCGAGATCGACCACGCCGACGAAGGTCAGGTTGCGGTGATATTCGTCGAGGTCGAGCCCGTAGCCGAAAACGTATTTGTTGGGAATGGAGAAGCCGAGATAGTCAATCGGCACATGCGCTTCGCGGCGTTCGGGTTTGTCGAGCAAGGCGCAAACTTTGAGCGATTGCGGCTGGCGCGTTCCGAGCATTTCTAAAACGGAGGCGATGGTATGTCCGCTGTCCACGATGTCTTCAACGAGCAGGACGTTGCGGTTGCGAATGTCCATTTGCAAATCAAAGGTAACGCGCACCGAACCTGTGGATTCGTATTTGCCGATTCCGTAAGAGGATACCGCCATGAAGTCCATCATGTGCGGAACGGTAATGCGGCGGCTCAAATCCACCATGAAGGGAACCGCGCCGCGCAGGATGCAGATTAGCACGAGGTCGCGCCCGTCGTAGTCGGCGCTGACTTGCGCGCCCAATTCGGCGACTCGCTTTTGCAGCGAATCGGAATCGATTAAAACTTCGGCGAGGATTTCTTCGTAACTTTGCATGGCGGTTTCCTAATTATTAGACATTATCGAAAATAATTTACGAACACCGTCCCGAAGGTTTCCTTCGAGTAATTTGGGCGTCCGTTCTCAACCTTCGGGACGTTTTTTCTAGTTACAGATAAAGTCTATTCTGTTACAAGCGTTTGCAAACATTGTCGCAACGACAGAAAAGCCATTGCGACAGATTTAGTCAATTATACAATCTTTTAACGCGGAACTTCGTGGTGAACGCGGCAACGCGCTTCGTACATTTCGGACGCGCCGACGACGACGATGGGTTCGTCGTAACGCGCGGGTCTGCCGTCCACTAAGCGTTGGGTGCGCGAAGCGTCTTCGCCGCAGACCATGCAAATCGCGCGCAATTTCAACACGGTTTCCGCTTTCGCCAAAAAGACGGGCATCGAGCCGAAGGGTTCGCCGCGAAAGTCCATGTCTAAACCGGCGACGATGACGCGCGCGCCGCGATCCGAAAGCGCTTGCGCCACGTTCACAATTTCGGAATCAAAAAACTGCGCTTCGTCCAAGCCGACGACGGTCGTGTCCGCGTCCACTTTGTCGAGGATTTCGGCGGCGTTTTGAATCGGAATCGCGTCAAAGGTCGAACCCGTATGCGAAGCCACTTCGCGCTCGGCGTAGCGGATGTCAATGGCGGGTTTGAAAACTTGCACTTTTTGGCGGGCAATCGTAGCGCGGACGAGGCGGCGAATCAACTCTTCGGTTTTGCCGCTGAACATCGAGCCGCAGACGACTTCGATCATGCCGTGTTTATGTCTCATGGAATTCTCCTGCTTTCATAAAAACAGGCAGACGCGATTGCATCTGCCTGTTGGTCTGCGATAAAGCGAACTGAATTACTCGGCGGTTTCGGCGGGCGTTTCAGATTCGGACGCTTCGGCGCTTTCCGCCTTTTCAACTTTGACCGGTTCGGGAAGCGTTACTTCCAAAGCGCGGAGTTTCTTCTTGGCGGCGGTCAACGCGGATTGGGTGAAGCCTTTGATGTCAAGCAGCGCGGCTTCGCCTTCGGCGTACTTCTCGACGAATTGACCGATGTTCAAAATGCCGGCCGTTTTCAGCGCGTTTGCGGCGCGAGGCGAAAGACCCAAATCGTCAATCGAACGGTTGACGGCGACCATTGATTCTTCGCGCGCCTTCTGCTCTTCCACATAGGATTGGCGGGCGGAGAGTTTCTTGTAGAAGCGATCCACCTGACCTTCCACATCGAGGATTTTCGCAAATTCGCCGGTGTAGAACGGGTGGCAATTCGAGCAAACGTCCACGCGCAATTCTTTTTTGGTGGACGTCGTCGTCCAAGTATGACCGCAGGAAGCGCAAGTTACTTGGGCTTGATATACTGTGGGATGGATTTCAGCTTTCATTCGTTTTCCGCCTCCACGGGGACGATATTTACGCGCTTCTTTCCGCGATAAACATCAAACATAACTACGCCGTCGGCGACGGCGAACAAGGTGTCGTCGCGCCCGACCATGACGTTCAAACCGGGCTTAATGCGCGTTCCGCGTTGGCGCACCAACACGTTGCCCGAAAGCACAAATTGACCGGCATAGCGTTTCACGCCTAAGCGTTGCGAATTGCTGTCTCTGCCGTTGCGGGTTGAACCGCCGCCTGTTTTATGAGCCATTGTTTACCTGCCTTTATTTCTTATCGGTCGGCGCGCCGATGAAGTTGATCATCAAGCGCGTATAATGAGCGCGGTTGCCTCCGCGAACGCGGATGCGCTTCTTCGGGCGATATTTGAAGGAAAGCGCCTTCGGTCCTTTGACGTGATCCACAACGGTGGCGGACACAATGAATCCGTTCACCGTCGGCGCGCCGACGGAAACCGCGTCTCCGTCCGCAACGAGCAAAACGCGCTCGAAATCAAAACTGTCGCCCACATTATGAGCGAGGCGATCCACGTCTATGGTTACGCCTTCGACGGCGCGGTATTGCTTGCCGCCGCTCTCAACGATTGCAAATTTCATTTCTTTTTCTCCAGTCATTCACTTCGCCGAAGCGACGCGCGGGGTTCTTGCGCCCTGCGCCCGTCGTCGGGGAAGCTGGGTTGATGTACGCGCAACGACCCCAGAAATCAACCTCTGGGGCGGAAGCGGAGGGTATTATACACGCCTTGCGGCGAACTTGTCAAACGGATTAGGATTTCGGAATCAGCGCCGTGATGGTTTTGGTAACGTCCTTCAATTGCCCGGCGTGCGCCTTCAATTTATTGGCGTCGCCCGACTTGAGCCCGCTGTTTACGTCCGAGATTGTTTTCGCCGTCGTCGTTTCGTTATCAATAATTTTTTGCGTAATGCTCTCAAGGTTGACCAACAGGTCTTTCACGTTCTTGGGCACGACCGGCAAATTTTTAACAATTGGCAACAACACGTCGAGAATTTGGTTGGCGGTGCGGGCGTACTTAACCGTCAGCGTGTGCAGCGAGCCGATGGACGAGGTCAACTCGATGGCGACGTCCTGAATCGCGTCAATCATCTCTTTATTCTGTTCGATAATTTTGACGATGTCGGTGATCGAGGTTGTCAATTTGTCCGAAAATTTTATATAAGACGTTGCGCCTGAAGGGGTGGTCATGGTTTGTTCTCCTGAAAAAAATATTGTTTACTAGAACGGCGGACGATAGGTTATCTTACCTTAAATTTATTTCCTAAAACTCAACCGCAAAGGCACAAAGGTTTTTCTTTTAATCCTTAAGCCGTGTTGACAAAGATTAACTTTTTGTATATGCTACGTTGACATTTTCACAAAAGGAGAAAAGCATGAGCGAACTGACTCAACTCGGCGAATTGCAGGGATATTCGGCACAGCCCGAAGGCGCGGGACCTTTCCCCGCATTGATTGTGATTCAAGAATGGTGGGGCTTGGACGAGCAGACGAAATCCATCGCGCGGCGCTTCGCCGACGAAGGCTATTTGGTTTTCGCGCCCGACATTTATCACGGCGAGTCCGCGCGGTTGGGCGACGGCGACGCCGCCGCCGCGTTGATGCGGAAATACACCCCCAACGCTCCCGCTCAACTGCCAGCGCCTTCGACGCGCTGAAATCTTCGCCTGAGTGCAACGGCAAAGTCGGCAGCGTTGGCTTTTGCTTTGGCGGACACATGTCGCTGGCGTTAAGCGTTCAACGCCCAGTGGACGCGGTCTGCACGTTTTACGGCGGCGGAATGCAAGTTCTCTTCGATCAACTGCGCGAGAAATTGAACGCGCCGACTCTCGGCCTCTTCGGCGACGCGGACGTTTCCATCCCCGCTGGCACGGTGGAAGAATTTGACAAACTGCTCGACGACGTCGGCGTGGAACACGAGGTGGTCGTTTACCCCAATTAGGGGCACGCCTTCTTCCGCGACAGCGACCCCAGCGTTTACAAGCCCGAAGCCGCGCAAAACGCTTGGACGCGCGTTACCGCGTTCTTCGCAAAACATTTGAAATAGCGCTCTGTCATTTCAAGCGTCAGCAACATCGCGCCCGCAAGGCAAACTCAAAAACCAGATTTCTCTTCGCAATGTTCGCCAAAATGACAATATAATCTTCCTATGACCGGCCTCACCCTCATTCAACGCCGCATTGCGGAAGCGCCGCTCGACGCGCGCCTCTTCGTCTGCGGCGCGGCGGGGACGGGCAAGACGACCGCCGCCGTCGAGCGGATGCGCTTCTTGCTTGAACAAGGCGTCCCCGCCGATTCGATTCTTCTGCTCGCCCCGCAACGGACTCTGCAAGAGCCGTATCTCGACTTGTTGCAAAGTCCGCAACGCAGCGCGGGCGGGGACGCAACCTCCGCCACCGTCGGCGGTTTGGCGCGGCGCATGTGCGACTTGTTCTGGCCGCTCGTCGCAGAATCGGCCGGCTTTCGCAACCCCGATCAAGCGCCGATTTTCCTCACGCTCGAAACCGCGCAATATTACATGGCGCATTTGGTTCGTCCGCTGATTGAAGAGCAAGGTTATTTTGAATCGGTCGTCATCAGCCGCAACCGCCTGTACGCGCAAATTTTAGACAACCTTAACAAAGCCGCCGTCGCCGGCTTTCCGCACACGCAAATCGGCGAACGCCTGGACGCGGCTTGGCTCGGCGACCCCGCGCAACGCCGCGTTTACGCCGACGCGCAAGAGTGCGCCAACCGCTTTCGTCAATATTGCCTCGACCACAACCTGCTCGATTTTTCTCTGCAACTTGAAATTTTCAACAACTTGCTGTGGCGCAACGAACAAGCGCGGACTTACCTCGTCGCGCAATACCGCCATTTAATTTACGACAACGTCGAAGAGGACATCGCGCTGGCGCACGACCTCGTCCGCGAGTGGATGCCCAACTTCGACTCGGCGCTTTTGCTCTACGACGAAAACGCCGGCTACCGAAAGTTTTTGGGCGGCGACCCAGTCAGCGCTTACGAGTTGCAAACCGCCTGCGACGAAGTCGTCGAACTCGACCAATCCTTCGTCGCTTCGACGGACGTAACGCGCCTCGCCAACGCCCTAACCGCCGCCATTGACGGGCAAAGCAAAATCGAAAGCGGCGGCAACTTCCCGCTAGAATTTATGATGACGCATTTCCACCCGCAAATGCTGGACGAAGTCGTCCACAAAATTCAAGCCTTGCTAGCGGACGGAACGCCGCCGTCCGAAATCGTCATCCTCGCGCCGTACCTCTCCGACTCGTTGCGCTTCTCCATCGCCCACCGTTTAGAGTCCGCGCAAATTGCTTGGCGCAGCAGCCGCCCTTCGCGCTCTCTGCGCGACGAAACCGCCAGCAAAGCGCTGTTGACTTTCGCCGCGCTCGCCCACCCGCAGTGGAACGTCCGCCCGACGAAATTCGACGTGGCGCACGCCTTCGCCTTCGCCCTCGACGCGGACTTAATTCGCGCCCAATTGCTGACCGAGATCGTCTATCGTCGGCAAGATTTGCGGCTCGGCGGCTTCGCGCAAATCAAAACCGAAACGCAAGAGCGCATCACCTACGCAATCGGCGAACGCTACGAGACGCTCCGCCAGTGGCTGGAAAATTATCGCGGCGAAACGCCGCCGCCGCTGGACTTCTTTTTGCGGCGACTCTTCGGCGAGATTCTTTCTCAACCCGACTTCGGATTCCACGCCAACCTCGACGCGATTCGCGTCGCCGCCAGTTTAGTTGAGTCGATTAAAAAATTTCGCGCGGCAATGGAGTCCGCCCAAAGCGCGGACGACGGATTCGATTTGGGTTTAGAGTACATCGCCATGTTGCAAGACGGCGTCATCGCCGCCCAATATTTAGAATCGTGGCGCGACGAAGAAACCGACGCGGTGTTGATTGCCCCCGCCTACACCTTCCTGATGATGAACCGCCCCGCCGCTTTTCAATTTTGGCTCGAACCCGGCTCGGACGGTTGGTCGCAGCGCGTGTCGCAACCGCTGACTCACCCCTACGTCCTCTCGCGCAATTGGGAAGCCGGGCGCCTCTGGACCGACGCCGACGAAGTGGCGATGGAAACCGAAACGCTGACGCGCCTCGTCGGCGGGTTGCTCGCCCGTTGTCGCACAGGAATCGTTTTGGCGCTCTCCGAGTTGGGCGTTTCGGGCTTTGAACAGCGCGGACGTTTGCTGCGCGCCTTTCAAAAGACGTTGCAAGGACAAGCGGAATGAATTTTATTAAGAAACATTTTTATTCCCTGCTTGGACTTTTCTTCTTTGCGCTTTCCCTCTTCATTCGCTACCGTTTACGCGGCTTCATTAATATAGATACAGACATCATCATCGGCTGGTATAAATTTATTCAACAGCACGGCATCCGCGCTTTGGCGGACGATTCCTTTGCAAATTATCCGCCCGCTTATTTATACTTGCTTTGGTTTTCCACTTTATTCGCAAAATGGTTTAGCCCATTAATTTCAATCAAAATTATCCCGACAGCCTTCGATTTCTTTTCAGCCTTTACGATTTACAAGATTGCTAAAGAAAAATTTTCTGACGACAAACCTTTCCTCCTCAGCGGACTTTTCTTCTTGCTGCCAACTGTCATGCTCAACAGCTCGACTTGGGGGCAAATAGACAGCCTGTACGTTTCTTTTTTGCTAGTCTGTTTTTATTTTCTGTTAAAAAAGAAGTCGTTACTCGCCATGCTTGCTTTTAGCGTTGCCCTTGCTTTTAAAGCGCAGACCATTTTCTTCTTGCCTTTTCTTGGCGTTTTAGTCTTACGCAAACAACTTCAATGGTTTCTTCTTTTCATCGCCCCTGTCGCTTATTTTCTGTTTGCTATTCCAACCCTTCTGCTTGGCAGAAGTTGGAACAGCCTCCTCTTTCTCTACTCGGGACAAGTCGATCAATTTCAAGAACTGTCCAAAGCCGCGCCAAACCTTTACCTTTTTATTCCGAACGTTCATTACCATCCCGTCTTAGAAATCGGGCTGACTGTCTTCGCTCTCTGCATGGCGCTTTGGGCGTGGAGTAATTGGAAAGCGGGAGCGTCCGTCCGCGAGCGGCAATTCGTCTTAACCGCCCTCGCCAGCCTCGCCCTCGTCCCCTTCCTGTTGCCCAAAATGCACGACCGCTATTTTTACCCCGCCGACGTTTTCTCCTTTGTCGTTGCCTTATTCATTCCGCAACTTTGGTTCTTACCCTTGCTTTATCAAATCATGTCGAGCCTAACCTACTCGATATTTTTATTTCACGGGCCAACTTGGCTCATTAATTCAGCCGTATTTATCAATAGCGCGCTTGTCTTCTACATTATGCGGGCGCAGATAAAATCCTTAGGCGAACCATCGTCAAATCGCATTCAACGAGAAATCAGTTTATGAAAATTGACCCAAAATTAAAACGCCTTATCCTCTTCGCGCTACTCTTTTGCTTCGGCGCAAGCCTGCGGATTTTATTCCTCCCCGCCAAAACGCTGGACATGGATTCCTATCTGCTTTGGTACGATTACATCGTCCAACACGGAATCCTCCGTTCTATCGGCAGCGATTACTTTGGCTACAATCCGCCTTTCATTTATCTTCTAGCGTTAACAACCTTAACGCGCTCGTTTCTTCACCCCATTATCGCTATAAAATTAATTCCAATTTTATTTGATATTGTCAACGCGGTTTTAGTTTATAAAATCGTCCGCGTCTTTGAGCCGCAAAGCGACAAACCGACTCTCGCCGCGCTCCTCTTTTGGGTCGCGCCGACAATTATGATCAACAGCGCATTTTGGGGTCAAACCGACGCGCTTTACGTTTGCTTTCTTTTATTGACCGTTTTGCTGCTTTTACGCGAGCGCCCCGTTTTTGCATTAATCGCCTTTAGCGCCGCCTTTGCCGTCAAAGCGCAAGCCGTTTTCCTCGCGCCTTTTCTCGCCGTCCTCTTCTTCAAAAAGCGGATTCCGCTGCGCGCGTTTTTCGTTTTTCCTTTTGTCTACCTTCTCTCCTTTCTCCCCGCCGCCCTCGCCGGGCGCCCGATTGCGTCGCTTTTTTCCACATACAGCGGACAAGTCGGGACGTTTGAACTAGCGTCAAAAAACGCCGCCAACCCGTATCTCTTCGTCAACGAATCAGACTACCTCGCCGCCGTTTCCATTGGAATTCCGCTCGCCGCGACGCTTTTGCTCGCTTGGGCGCTATTCTACGGATTCAAAAAATACAACCTATCCTCCGCAAAAATTTTATGGATCGCGCTCGTTTCGTTGGCGCTCGTCCCATATCTTTTGCCGAAAATGCACGACCGCTATTTTTATCCCGCCGACGTTTTTTCAATCCTCGCTGCCTTCGCCTTTCCGAATATTTGGTTCGTTCCGATCGCCTATCAAATCATTTCGTTTCTTTCTTATCTTCCTTACCTCTTCGACGCCCCGAAAGAAATTTTATTGCCGGTCGCGTTGGCGCTCAACACCTCAATCATTATCTTTCTGCTTTGGAAACAATGGAAATTATCTCGCAATGAAACGTCATCTCTATAAACTCGCGCTTCCGATTCTGCTAATTTCATTTGCCTGCAATTCTTTGACTCCCGCGCCGCCAACGGATTCGGACTCGCCAACTGATTCTCCAACCTTAACAGAATCTCCGCCCGCAGCCTCGCCGCAGACTCCGCCGACAGCGGATTCGCCAACCGAAGTTTCGACTACGCTCGCGGGTTGTCCGCTCTTCCCCGCCGACAACTTCTGGAACGTCCGCGTGGATTCTTTGCCCGTGCATCCGCAATCCGCCGCGTGGATTAATTCCATCGGGCGCAATCAAGAATTCCACATGGACTTCGGCTCCGGAACTTGGGACGGCGGGCCAATCGGGATTCCGTACAACGTCGTAGCAGGGTCAGCCGTCCCGAAGGTTGCGCCGCAGTTTTATTATCCCGACGAATCTGATTCGGGTCATTATCCCATTCCGCAAAATCCAAAAATCGAATGGGGCAGCGACCATCACATTTTGGTCGTGGACACGGAGACTTGTACTTTATACGAAACTTACGACATGAGTTTTGACGGCGCAAATTGGAACGGCGGCAGCGGCGCAATTTGGGATTTGCGCTCCAACGCCCTGCGCCCCGACGAGTGGACTTCCGCCGACGCGGCGGGCTTGCCGATTTTGCCCGGACTGGTTCGCTACGACGAAATCGCGGCGGGCGAAATTACGCACGCTCTGCGCTTCACCGTCGAAGAGACGGCGGGCTACATCTGGCCCGCGCGTCATCAAACCTCCGAAGCGCGCGACGGAGTCCCGCCGATGGGCGCGCGCTTCCGCTTGAAAGCGGATTACGACATTTCGGGCTTCCCGCCTGAAATGCAGATTTTATTGCAAGCCTTCAAAACCTACGGCATCGTGCTGGCGGACAACGGCTCGAACTGGTACGTCAGCGGCGCGCCTGACGAGCGCTGGGATAACGACATGCTTCACCTGCTCGACGTTTTGAGCGGCGACGATTTTGAGGCGGTGGACACTGCGAGTCTGATGGCGGATGAAAATTCAGCGGCGGCGAAATAACATCACGGGTTCGCGTCCGCCGCGCAACGAAAGCCGATGTCGTAGTAAGCGGTCAACGGATTTTTTCCTATTCGATAAAACGATTGTGTTTCATTTTTATTCGTATTCCACGCGCCGCCGCGCAAGACTCGATCTTGCCCTGCGTTAGGTCCTAATGGATTTTCGACAGGCGAAGTAAAATAATATTTTGCGTCGTACCAATCGGCTATCCACTCCCAAACGTTGCCTGCTAAATCGTAAATACCATAGGGGCTTTTGCCTTCTTCATAACTGCCGACAGGGGCGATATTCGCATACCCGTCGTCGACATTTTTATCCGCCTCTTTGCTGACCGGACAATTCTTATCGCAAAAATTTAGTTTCGTTCCGTCAAACGCGCCTTTCCACGGATAAGTTCGGTTTCCAGTTTCGCCCCGCGCCGCTTTCTCCCATTCCGCTTCGGTCGGCAGACGCATTCCGCGCCACTCGCAATATTGTTTTGCCTGAGGCCAACTTACAAAAAGAACGGGATAATCGGCATATATCGAATTTTCATAATAAGAAGGGATGTTAAACGATCCTTTTGATTGAGGCGCGCCGCAACCGTTAGAGTCTACGCAACGTTTGTAAGCGGCATTCGTTACTTCGTATTGATCCATATAGAACGCGCCTAAATAAACCGTGTGAGCGGGCTTAACCTCTTCTCGCCCGCTGCCATTGCCCATCACAAAATTCCCAGCGGGAACATACATCATCGTTACGCCGCGCGACTCGATTGACGATCCGACGCCCAACGTCGGCATCAGGGTAATTGTCGGCGCAAGCGTTTCAGTGGCGGCGGGCGTCAACGTGGGTTCGGGCGTTTGCGTCGGCGCAGATGTTTCTGTGGACAACGGCGTTTTCGTCGGCGCGGGCGTTTCTGTAAGCGTCGGCGCGGATGTTGGAATAACAGCCGTCAGCGTAGGCGTTGACTCAACCCATTTAGAAAGTAAGGACGAATTAAAAAACGCTGCGATAACTGTCGCAATTGCGCCGATAATAGCGACAACAATTGCGGTGTCTGCTCTGCGAGACCGCTTCTTCTTTCGAGGAATCGCTTTGCGAGGAATCGTTTTTCTCGCCGTATTTTTTTCAGAGTCGCTTTTAACCCTATTTCCATCGCCAATGATGACATTTCCCTGAACATTGCCTTCGATATGTATCGAGGGACTCTTTGAAGATTCGGAAGATTTGGGATCAGGTTTTTCCATAATGTTCTTTCCTTTTTTCATCCTGACCGAATGCTCGGTTTTTTATATCCATTCCCATTGAATATGGACAAGATTATACCGAAGCCAGACATCAAAATTCTTTCATATTCTTTACACTTTCTCTAAAACAAATGTGCTAGAATACTTAATTGCTTACTTACAAATTTCAGAAGGATTCTGCATGTCAACCAACAATATCCGCGTGGTAGGGGCGCGCGTGCACAACTTGAAAAATATCACCGTCGAAATTCCGCGCGATAAATTCGTCGTCATCACGGGTTTATCGGGGTCGGGAAAATCGTCGCTGGCGTTTGACACCATCTTCGCCGAAGGTCAGCGGCGTTATGTCGAATCGCTTTCGGCGTATGCGCGTCAGTTCATTGGCCAAATGGACAAGCCCGACGTGGATTACATCGAAGGGCTTTCGCCCGCCGTTTCAATTGACCAAAAATCCACCAGCCACAACCCGCGTTCCACCGTCGGCACGGTTACGGAAATTTACGACTACATGCGCCTGCTCTTTGCGCGGACGGGGATTCCGCATTGCCCGATCTGCGGGCGCGAAGTAACCAAGCAATCGGCGCAAGAGATCGTGGACAAAGTCTCCAACCTGCCCGAAGCGACGCGCATCCTCATCCTCGCGCCGCTGGTGCGCGGACGCAAAGGGACTTACCAAGCCATCTTCGAGGAAATTCGCAAGGCGGGCTTCACCCGCGCGCGCGTGGACGGAACGGTTCGCTCGTTGGACGACGAAATCGAACTCGACCGCTACAAACAGCACACCATCGAAGCGGTGGTGGATCGGCTGGTCATCTCGCACGAAGGCGCGAAGGAAGACCAAAAAGCCGCGCTCACCCGCCTGACCGATTCGATTGAAACCGCGCTGAAATTCGGCGAAGGCTATGTAACGATTAACATCCCTCACCCTAACCCCTCTCCCGCTGGGAGAGGGCAAGGCGAGGGCGAAGACCTGCAATACTCCGAACACCTCGCTTGCCCCGAACACGGCTCGACCGTCGCCGAGATTGAGCCGCGCACTTTTTCCTTCAACACGCCGCAAGGCGCTTGCCCCGAATGTCAGGGCATCGGCTCGAAGTTGGAGATTGACCCAGAGCGCATCGTCCCCGACGACAGCCTCTCGCTGAACGACGGCGCGATTTCTATTATGGAATGGAGCGGACCCAAAGACGAAGGCGGCTATTACTGGCAAAGTTTGGAAGCCGCCGCCAAAGCCTTCAAAGTTGATTTGGATAAACCCTTCCGCGAGTTGACCGACGCGCAGAAAAAAATCGTTTTGTACGGCACGGGCGACAAGCAAATTCAGATGACCTATCAAAACGCCAACGGCAGCGAATTCAAATTTACGCGCGCGTTTGAAGGCGTGATTACAAACCTCGAACGGCGCTACCGCGAAACCAATTCGGAGTTCATCCGCGAGCGGATCGCCGAATTCATGTCCGACCGCCCCTGCCCCAGTTGCGGCGGCAAACGTCTCAACCCCGCCGCCCTAGCCGTAACCGTGGACGGCGTGAACATCGTCCAAGCCAACTCGTGGCATGTGCTGCAAACGCTGGAATGGGTCAAAAAACTTTCGTCTAAAAATTCGCCGCTGACCTCAAAGCAAAAAGCCATCGCCGAGCGCGTGCTAAAAGAAATTTACGAGCGGCTGAATTTTCTCGTCAACGTCGGTTTGGATTATTTGACTCTCAACCGCTCCGCCGCGACGCTTTCGGGCGGCGAAGCGCAGCGCATTCGGCTGGCGACGCAAGTCGGCTCGCGGTTGGTCGGCGTGTTGTATGTGCTGGACGAACCGTCCATTGGCTTGCATCCGCGCGATAATTCAAAGTTGCTGGAAACGCTCAAAGGCTTGCGCGATTTGGGCAACACCGTTTTGGTCGTCGAGCATGACGACGAAACGATCCGCGATTCAGATTGGGTGATTGATCTCGGTCCCGCCGCAGGCGCACACGGCGGACGAATCGTCGCGGAGGGGACGCCGAAACAGATTGAAGCGTCGCCCAAGTCGTTGACGGGGCAGTATCTTTCGGGGCGCAAGCGAGTCGAAATCCCGAAGAAGCGGCGCGAAGGCAACGGCAAGAATCTCAAAATTGTCGGCGCGTCGGCGAACAATCTCAAAAATATTGACGTGTCCATTCCGCTGGGCGAATTGGTTTGCATCACGGGCGTTTCTGGTTCGGGCAAATCCACGTTGATGAGCGACATTTTATACAACGCGCTCGCCGCAAAGTTGATGGGCGCGCGGACTCAAGCGGGCGAACACAAGGCGATTGAAGGAATCGAACACCTCGACAAAATCGTCAACATTGACCAGTCGCCCATCGGGCGCACGCCGCGCTCGAACCCTGGCACCTACACGGGGTTGTTCGACGAAATCCGCAAGTTGTACGCGGAACTGCCCGAAAGCAAAATTCGCGGGTACAAGCCCGGACGTTTTTCGTTCAACGTGCACGGCGGACGCTGCGAAGCCTGTCAGGGACACGGCGAACTGCGAATCGAAATGCAATTTCTTCCCGACGTGTATGTGCCGTGCGACGTCTGTCATGGCAAGCGCTTCAACCGCGAAACGCTGCAAGTCTTATTCCGCGACAAATATTCCATCGCCGACGTTTTAGACATGACCGTAGATCACGCGCTGGAAGAATTCAAAAATTATCCGCACATGCTCAACAAGTTGAAATTACTGCAAGAAGTCGGTTTGGGCTATGTGCGAATCGGTCAACCCGCCACGACGCTTTCGGGCGGCGAAGCGCAGCGCGTGAAACTTTCCAAAGAACTTTCGCGCCGCCCAACGGGGAGGACGCTCTACGTTTTAGACGAACCTTCCGTCGGGCTGCACGCGGCGGACGTTCACAAATTAATCGAAGTGTTGCAGCGCCTCGTCGAGACGGGCAACTCCGTTTTGATCATCGAACACAATCTCGACATCATCAAAGTTGCGGATTGGATCATAGACCTCGGTCCCGAAGGCGGCGACCGCGGCGGCGAACTCGTCGCCGAAGGCACGCCAGAGCAGGTGATGAAGGTCAAAGAATCGTACACGGGAAAATACCTAAAAGAATACGTCAAGCGCTAATCCGCAATTTCTTTTTTTCAGGTAGAATCTCCCCGCACTAAATTACGCACGCGCAAAAGGATTAGACCATGACCCTTCGACCGCCCGGCGCCTCTTCCTCTGGAAGCCTGCGCTCGCTCCACAAACGCAACCGCGGACGGCAAAACGCCGCCGTCGCCGCCGCCGTTTTATTCCTCTTAGGAGGAATCGCGCTATTAATCTATTGGATGACGCTGCCCGGCAAGCCGATTAACATTTGGCTCGCCACCGAAACCCCAACGCCGACCTTAACGCCCACTTCGACCAGCACCCTCACCCCGACGCCGACGGTAACCATTACCAACACGCCCACTATCACGCTCACGCCGACATTTTCCGCGCCATTCACTTACACCGTTCAAGCCGACGATTCGCTCTACGCCATCGCCGAAAAATTCAACCTCGGGCCAGATGCGATTCAATTGATTCTGATTTTGAATCCTTACGTCCCGCCTGCCATGCCCGGACAATTTCCGCAAGGCGTAGACCCGACTACGTTAAACGTCATACCCGGTCAAGTCATCTTATTGCCCAACCCCGACATGAAACCGCCCACCGCCACGCCCATTCCGCCCAATTTGGCGAAAGGCACAAAGATTGATTACGTCGTGCAAGCGGGCGATTCGCTCGGCGCGATTGCAGATAAATTCAACAGCACCATCGAAGAGATTATGAAAGAAAATTCGATTACCAACCCGAACGCGCTCTTCGTCGGTCAGGTGTTGGTCATCCCCGTCAACATGGTAACGCCGACTCAAACCCGCCCGCCGACCAGCACGCCGATTACGCCCGGCCCCGGCACCTTCTTGCCGACGGCGACGTTAACGCCCATCAACGCCGCGCCCGCAACCCCGACGCCGTAATCCTAGACAAATTCGCCGCAAGCGTGTAAAATACGCCGCTGTCATCAAGTAAGGAATTTTTTGGAGGAAGACCTTGGCTAACATTCAATCTCAAATCAAACGCAATCGTCAGAACGAGAAACGCCGTTTACGCAACCGCAATACGCGCGGCGCCGCCCGTTCCGCCGACAGCGCCGCGCGCAAATCTCTCGTCAACGAGACGCCCGAAACCGCGCAGGCTGTGTTGAAAGCCGTCAGCGCTTTGGACAAAGCCGTTGAAAAAGGCGTGATGCACAAGAACACCGTCGCTCGTCGCAAGAGCCGCTTGATGAAAGCCCTTGCCGCGTTGACGAAAAAGAGCGCGTAAGTTTTTTCGGCGTTCAACTGCAACGGGAGTCGCAAGACTCCCGTTTTTGTTAAGCGTTATTGATATAATTAAAGGCGATATGTTTCAAAAAGAACAACAACTCGTTGAAGAAAAAATCAAAACTTATTGCGCCGCCAACGACATTCAACTGGCGGAATTGAAATGGAAGCCGATCCCCTTTTCGGGCGAATGGGGCTTTGCCACGTCGTTCTTTCAGACGGCGGCTAACGAAGCCAAACGCGGAAGGTCGGAAAATATGTCCGCGCCGCAAAAGGCTCAGGAAATCGCCGAACAGGTCAAAGGTCAGATAAGCGGCGAAGCGGGCATTCGTCATGTCGAAGCGGTCAAAGGCTATCTTAATATTTATTTCAAAACGTCCGAGTACGCGCTGCGCGTTGTGGACGAAGTCTTAAAAAACGGCGCGAACTTTGGGCGCGGCAAATTGAAATCTGAGACGGTGATGGTGGAGTACGCGCAGCCGAACACGCATCATTCGTTTCACATCGGTCATGCGCGCAACGCGGCGCTGGGCGAAGTCTTGGCGCGGCTGACGGAGTTTGCGGGCTATCGGACGATTCGCGCTTCGTACCCCGGCGATTTGGGTTTGGGCGTCATCACCGTGTTGTGGATGTACGATAAATTTTACAAAGGGCAAGAGCCGGCTGGCGTGCACGAGCGCGGACAGTGGCTGTTGAAGTTGTACGTCGAAGCCAACCAATTGTTGGAGAAAAAAGAAAACGAAACGCCCGCAGAGACGGCGCAACGCGAAGCCTACGAAGCCGAGCGGCGCGAGATGTACCGCAAATGGGACGCGGGCGATCCGCAGGTGCGCGAGTTGTGGCACGTTACCCGCCGTTGGAGTTTGGACGAACTGCGCGAAATTTTACAAATGCTCGACATTGACATTGACGTGTGGTTTTTTGAATCGGACGTGGACGCGCCTTCCAAAGCGATTGTGGACGAGTTGATCGCCAAAGGCATCGCCGACGACGAACGCCCGCAAGGCGGCGCGGTCATCGTCAAGATTGACGAGAAGTTGGGGCTGACCAAAGAGAAATATCGCACGAACGTCATCTTGCGCGCCGACGGGACAAGTTTATACCTGACCAAAGATTTGGCGCTGGCAAAAGAAAAGTTTGAAAAATATCATGTAGATCGTTCGATCTACGTCGTGGACACGCGCCAATCGCTGCATTTGCAACAAGCCTTCGCCATCCTTAAATTATGGGGATTCGCGCAAGCGGAGAAATGTCATCATCTCGGCTATGGCTTTGTCAGCCTGCCCGAAGGCGCGATGTCTTCGCGCAAGGGGCGCGTAACTTTATTTAAGGAAGTTTACGACGAAGCGGTTAAGCGCGTGCTTTCGCTGAACGTCGAAAAAAGCGTGGAACTTTCTTCCGCCGAACGCGAGAAAATCGCGCGGCAAATCGGCATGGGCGCGTTGATTTATTCCATGCTTTCGGTGGACAATAACAAAGACATCGTCTTTCACATTGACGAGGCGCTTTCTTTCGACGGGCGCACGGGACCGTACATTCAAAACGCGCACGTCCGCGCCAACTCGATTTTGAAGAAAGCCAATTTCAAACCTTCGACTTCCGCCCTTCAGCCTGAAACCTTCAACTACGATTTAGCCAAACAGGAAATCGAACTCATCGAGCAGTTGTCGCAATTTCCGCAAAAGGCGCAACAGGCGGCGGAGGAATATCGTCCGCTGGTGATGGCGACTTACGCCTACGACCTCGCCAACGCCTTTCATTCGTTTTATCACGCCGTGCCCGTTTTGCAAACGGAGGACGAAAAAATCAAGAACGCCCGTCTGCTGTTAGTGGCGGCGACGAAGCAAGTTCTGGTCAACGCGCTGCATTTGCTCGACATCCAAGCACCAGACGCGATGTAGCGTTTCAAGTCATTCTGAACGACCAAAGGGAGCAAAAAGAATTCCTCCCTTTTGGAAGCTCAACAGCAGGCTCGAAACGACAGAGTCCAAATCTTCGCGGCGTTTTGCGTGTTATAAGCGTTGACATTCCCATTTAGGAGATTTTATGACCACCCTCGCACCGACTCTTTATCAACGCGCCTTTCCGCGCAACTCAAACCTCGTCCGCGATTTGACTCTCGTTTTGCTCGGCTCGTGGCTCGTCGCGCTTTTGGCGCAGATTAAGTTCGCGCTGCCTTTTTCGCCCGTCCCCGTTACCGCGCAGACTTTCGGCGTTTTGTTAATCGGCGCGGCGCTCGGCTCGAAGCGCGGAGTCGCGGCGGTGCTGGCATATCTCGCGCAAGGCGCGGCGGGCGCGCCCTTCTTCGCCGGCGGCGTCAGCGGGCTGAGCGTGTTTAGCGGCGCGACGGCTGGCTATCTGCTCGGCTTTGTCGGCGCGGCTTACGTCGTCGGTCTGCTGGCGGAGCGCGGCATGGAGCGCCGTTTCAAAACCTCCCTCGCGCCGTTTTTTGTCGGCACGCTAATCATCTACGCTTGCGGCGTCCTCTGGCTGACGGTCCTCTTCGGCGGCGACGCGCTCAAAGCCTTGCAAGTCGGCTTGCTGCCCTTCCTTGTCGGCGATGCGTTCAAATTAATTGCCGCCGCCGTCGCGTTGCCCGCCGCTTGGAAAGCGCTGCGCTAAATCTAATGTCATCTCAAAATCAGGTTGAATGGTACTACTTCCGCGAGAAGTTTTGTTTTAGATTCAAATTATTCACAGGAGGTTTTGATGCCAATTAAAACAATTATCATGGGCGCCGCCGGGCGCGATTTTCACAACTTCAACGTTTTCTTTCGCGGGAATAAAGAGTACGAAGTCGTCGCGTTTACCGCTACGCAAATTCCCGATATTGAAGGTCGCCTCTACCCGCGAGAGTTGGCGGGGGATTTATACCCCAGCGGAATCCCCATCCGCGCCGAAGAAGAACTGCTCGACCTAATCAAAGCGCACAACGTCGAACAAGTGGTCTTCGCGTACAGCGACGTGCCGCACGAGTATGTGATGCACAAAGCCAGCGCCGTCAACGCCGCCGGCGCGGACTTCCGCTTGATGGGCGCGAAAAGCACGCAGATAAAATCCACGAAGCCGGTCGTCTCGGTTTGCGCCGTGCGGACGGGTTCGGGAAAAAGTCAAACGACGCGGCGCGCGGCGGCAATTCTGCAAAAGATGGGTTATAAAGTCGCGGCGATTCGTCATCCGATGCCTTACGGCAACCTCGTCGCGCAGGAAGTTCAGCGCTACGCCTCTTACGACGATTTGGACGAATTTGAATGCACCATTGAAGAGCGCGAAGAATACGAACCACACATTGACAACGGCGTGATCATCTACGCGGGCGTGGACTACGAAAAGATTTTGCGCCAAGCCGAAGGCGAAGCGGACATCATCTTGTGGGACGGCGGCAACAACGATTTTCCCTTTTACATTTCCGATTATCAAATCGTCGTCGCCGACCCGCACCGCGCGGGGCACGAGTCCGCTTATTACCCTGGCGAGACCAACGTCCGCATGGCGGATTGTTTCGTCATCAACAAAGTGGACACGGCGGACGCCGAAGCGGTCATCCGCGTACACGAAAATTTGCGGGCTTTGAATCCCCACGCGGTTCAAATCGAGGGCGCGTCGCCCCTCTTCGTGGACAACCCCGAAGCCATTCTCGGCAAGCGCGTGCTGGTCGTCGAAGACGGACCGACGCTGACGCACGGCGAGATGGCTTACGGCGCGGGCTACGTCGCGGCTCGGCGTTTCGGCGCGGCGGAAATTGTCGACCCGCGCCCCTTCGCCGTCGGTTCGATTGCCAAGACCTTTGAGAAATATCCAAAGACCGGGACGATTTTGCCCGCGATGGGGTACGGCGAAAAACAAGTCCGCGAGTTGGAAGAAACCATCAACACGGCGGACGCGGATTTAGTCGTCATCGGCACGCCGATTGACCTAAGCCGAATCATCAAAATCAACAAGCCGACTCAGCGCGTGCGCTACGAATTGCAAGAGATCGGTCAGCCGACGTTGGAAGACGTGTTGATGAAAAAAATTGGGAAGAAGTAAAAATTAGAGATTGGAAAAGTCGGCTTGCGGCAAGCCGACTTTTTATTTTATCTCTCCGTTATAATAGGCGCATGTTTATTGATCAAGTCAACATCTTCGTAAAATCGGGCAAAGGCGGCGACGGCATGGTGCATTTTCGCCGCGAAAAATACGAGCCTCGCGGCGGTCCCGACGGCGGCGACGGCGGCAAAGGCGGCAGCGTGGTACTTGAAGTTAAGTCCACGCTCAATTCGCTTTCGCATTTCAAACCCAAGCAAACTTTCAAAGCGGAAGACGGCGTCAACGGCGGCAGCGCGCAGAAAACGGGGCGCAACGGCAAAGACGTTGTGATTCTCATTCCGCCCGGCACAATCGTCTACGACGCGGAAAGCGGCGAATTGCTCGGCGACTTAACCGACGCCGAACAGCGCCTCGTCGTCTGCAAGGGCGGGCGCGGCGGACGCGGCAATCAGCACTTCGCCACCTCGCGCAATCAAGCGCCGCGCATGGCGGAACGCGGCGAACCGCACGAAGAACGCGCGCTGCGCCTCGAACTTAAACTCATCGCCGACATCGGCATCATCGGCTTGCCCAACGCGGGCAAGTCCACCTTGCTTTCGGTGTTGACCAACGCCAAACCGAAAATCGGCGCCTACCCGTTCACGACCTTAGAGCCCAATCTCGGCGTCGCCAAGTTGGACGACGAAACCACCGTCGTGCTGGCGGACATCCCCGGCCTCATCGAAGGGGCGCACGAAGGCGCGGGTTTGGGACACGACTTTTTGCGCCACATCCAACGCACGCGGATTCTCATCCACATGATTGACGGTCAAGCCGAAGATCCGCTCGCCGATTTTAGTCAAATCAACTCCGAGTTGGCGCTCTTCGACGAGAAATTGGGCAAGAAGCCGCAGGTGGCGGTTATCAACAAAACCGACCAACCCGACGTAAAAGAGCGCTTGAAAAAAATTGGGGCGGATTTCAAAGCCAAAGGCGTGCAGGTTTTGACCGCGTCCGCGTTGACGCGCAAGAACACGCGAGAAATTTTGATTGCGGCATATCGCAAATTGCAAGACCTTCCGCTCGAAGAAATCGAAGAGTCGCTTCCCGTTTACAAACCAGAGGTAGACCCAAATATCTTTGACATTCAGCGCGAAGACGGCGACAAGTGGCGCGTCTCTGGCGTGGCGATTGAACGCGCCGCCAAGATGACCTTTTGGGAGCATTACGGTTCGGTGCGGCGCTTCCAGCGGCTGATGCAGAAATTGAGCGTGGACAAAGCCCTGCGCGAAGCGGGCGTGCAAGACGGCGACACAGTCTTCATCGGAAATTTTGAATTGGAATGGCAGGAGTAAAAAAACAACCCTCAAACGAGGGTTGTTTTTTATTTCAGCGTTTCGACTTAATGATGATGTCCGTCGCCTTCGTGAACGTGACCGTGATCGAGTTCCTCTTCGGTCGGTTCGCGCAAAGCGACAACCTTAACAGAAAATTCTAGGGTTGCGCCCGCCAGCGGATGATTGAAATCCAGCCGAATGTTTTCGTCGTCAAACGAGCCGACATAAGCGATATGCTGATTGCCTTCTTCGTCGGTAACGACCAACTCGATGCCGTCTTCCATCTCCACGTCGGACGGAAAATCGGCGCGAGCGACGTCCATGAAAGCGTCCTCTTCGTATTCGCCGTAACCGTCGGCGGGTTGCACGACGACCGTTTTGCTTTCGCCAATTTTCATGCCAATCATCTCGTTTTCGAGGCCGGGAACGATGTTCCCATATCCCGCTAAAAATTGCAACGGTCCTGCTTCGTCGGAAGAATCTAGCAATTGCCCGTCCACCGTCAATTTATACTCCATCGAAACCACCAAACCGTCTTTCACCGTATCGTGCGCCATAGTTATATCCTTTCGGGTTGAATGCGCCTATTGTATCAGAAGCGCTTTTGACGGGCTGACTCGTCCGCGAAATTCGTCTAACAACTTTTTTCAATTCTTCTATGGACATTTTTCAAAAAATGGAGTACAAGTGAACATCCGTCAAAATTCGCATCGAGAGAGCGAAACCGCATGGGCATCGCAGACCTTCACATCCACTCTATTCACTCCGCCGACGCAACCGCCACTGTGCGAGCGATCCTTAAACAAGCCGCCAACATTAAATTAGACGTCATCGCCCTCACCGATCATGACGAAATTCGCGGCGCGTTTGAGGCGCAACAACTTGCGCCAAAATACGGCGTCGAGGTTATTCCCGGCGTCGAAGTCAGCACCGCAGACGGGCATCTGCTCGCGCTCTTCGTCCGCGCCGCGCCGCCAGCCGGGCTTTCGCTCACCGAAACACTGCTGCTCATCGGGCGGCAGGGCGGCGTCGCAATCGTCCCCCACCCTTTCAACGGCTTGCGTTACAGCCTTTCGCTCAACGCGCTTTTTGTCGCCTTACAAAATCCAGCCGCCAAAGCGACGGTCAAAGGCATCGAGGTCTTCAATTTCAGCACGCAAGGTTTCGACAAAGTTGCGCGCAAGCAAGCCCTCGCGTTGCCCTTCGCCAAAGTCTCGTCGAGCGACGCGCACATTTACTCCACCGTCGGCGCGGGGCGCACGCAATTCCCCGGCAAAACCGCGCAAGATCTGCGCCGCGCGTTGGAAGAGAACGCCACCGTCCCGCTCCTCTCGACCGAGACTTCGACCGTGCGCTCGACCTTAAGTTATGTGCGCCGCATCGCTTTGCGAAAACTCGGCTACGCTTCAGACGTCGTCTCCAGTTCGAGCGTCATCAACACCGAACCGATTTTCCGCATTAATTCAGGCGCGTAAAAACGTCAGCGTTTGATTTCTTTTAGGAAGTCGGGCGCGTTCAGTTGACGCTCCAACAGATAGGCGAAGTAGCCCTGCATCAGCGCTTCCGCCTCTTTTCTCACTTCGGGGCTGGGACGCGCGCGAGAAGCCTCTCTGTAGCTTGAACGTTGGAAGTGGCGCAAATACTTGAGCGTCTCCAACGAAATCGGCGCCAGATTCGGAATCCCCCCGCCGCAACGCGGACAAATTACGCCGCCCGCCGTGAACGAAAAATATTGATCTTCGGGCAAAATCTCGCGTCCGCAGTTGGCGCACTCAAACAGTTGCGGACGAAAGCCGACCGCGTCCAGCAGGCGCATTTCGTAATAGCGAATCGGCAGCCAGGCGTCGTCTTCCTTTTCCACCCGTTCCAAGGTCTCCACCAGCAGACGAAAAAGCGCGGGGTTCGCGCCCTCGTTTTCATAGGAAAAACGCAAGAGCAATTCCGCCGCGTAAGCCGCGTTGCCGGTTTTGACCAAATCGTCGTGCAACGGCAAAAAAGCGTTAACCGTCTCCGCCTGGGTAACGATGAACAGGTCGCGCCCTTTGGCGAGTTGCAACGTCGCGTGCGTGAAGGGTTGCAGATGCCCCGCCTTGCGCGAGGTAATCTTGCGCGCGCCTTTGGCAACCGCGCGGATGAGTCCCTGCTCGCGGGCGTAAAGCGTCAGGATGCGATCCGCCTCGCCCCAATTCGTGTGGCGCAGCACAACCGCAGAAGCGCGGAACGAACGAAAGTCAGTCATTATTTACCAGAGATGAACAGAGATGGATAGAGATGGATAGAGATGGATAGAGATGGATAGAGATAGGCGGGGTGGTTATGAATTTCTCTGCGTTCTTCGCAACTCTGCGATTCAAAAAATGCCTATTTCTCGACCACCAAATGCTTGGGGATGAAGGCTTCGGGCAACAACTCTCCGACGGTGGTTTCTTTGACCAATTCGCCTTTTCCGTTGGCGAACAGCACAATCGTGTCCAAGCCAAACTCCGCCATCACCTGCCGACAGCCGCCGCAGGGCGAGCCGCCGTTGTTGGTGGCGACGACGATGACCTCAAACTCCGTGTCGCCTTCGGAAACGGCTTTGAAAATCGCCACGCGCTCGGCGCACATGGTCTGCGGATAAGCGGCGTTTTCCACGTTTACGCCCGTGTATAACTTTCCGCTTTTGGCGCGCAACGCCGCGCCGACGGGGTAATGCGAATAGGGCACATAGGCGCGGCGGCGGGCTTCGTTTGCCAAATCAATCAACGCTTGTTTTTCTTCGTTTGTCAGCGACATGGTCAACCTCTCTTCGTCATCTTGTCATTTCAACGCGCTTTATCGCGCGGAAATCTTTTTCAAATTCGTTAAGATTTCTTCTTTCTGCGTTCCAGTTTTCTAATCGCGCGAGCGGGCATGCCGACCGCCAGCGTGTCTTCCGCCACGTCTTTGGTAACGACCGCGCCCGCGCCCGTGCGCGCCCCGTCGCCCAATTTGAGCGGCGCGACCAGCATGGTGTCCGAGCCGATGAAAACGTCCTCGCCGATTTCGGTGGGGTGTTTCCGCTCGCCGTCAAAATTGCAGGTGATCGTCCCCGCGCCGATGTTGGTGTTCGCGCCGATTTGCGCGTTGCCGATGTAGGAGAAATGCCCCATCTTCACGCCCGCGCGCAGGCGAGAATCTTTCACCTCGCCGAAGTTGCCCATGTGGACATGATCGCCCAAATGCGCGCCCTTCCGCAGGCGGGCGAAGGGGCCCACCTCCACGTCATTTTCGAGCGTCGCGCCTTCGAGGTCGGAGGCTAAAATTTTACAGCGGTCGCCGATTTTTGAATCGCGGATAATCGTGTTCGGTCCGATTTGGTTGCCCGCGCCGATTTCGGTCGCCCCGCGCAAAAAGGTGTTCGGATAAATGACCGTGTCCCTGCCGATGGTTACGTCGGCTTCGATGTAAGTTGCGGCGGGGTCAATCAGCGTTACGCCGTCGAGCATGTGCGCTTGGTTGATGCGCCGCCGCAGGGCGGTTTCCACTTCGGAGAGATGAACGCGCGTGTTGACGCCGATGGTCTCTTCGAGGTCGTCCATCAGGGTCGCCTGAACCGCCAAGCCGTCGCGCACGGCAATTTCGACGATGTCGGTCAAATAGTATTCGCCCTTTTGGGGATTTTGCGGAATGCGCCGCAACGCGTCCCACAGCCAGACGCCGTCGAAGCAGTAGCCGCCGACGTTCAATTCTTTGACGCGCAATTGTTCGGGCGTGGCGACGTACTCCTCGACGATGGCTTGCAGCGCCCCGTCCGCGCCGCGAATGACGCGCCCAAAGCCGCGCGGGTTCTCCGCCATGACGGTCAGCAGCGAAAGCGCGCCTCGATTCTTTTGCTGCGTTTCGACCAGACGCTGCAGGGTCTCGCCGCGCAAGAGCGGCATGTCCGCGTAGCAGACGACGACCAAGTCCGCTTTGCCCTTCAACAGCGCCTCCGCCTGCATAACGGCGTGCCCGGTGCCCAGCGGCGGATTCTGCACGACGGTCTGCGCCGCACCGCCGAGATAGCGGGTTACCTCCTCCGCGCCATGCCCGACGACGACAATCGGCGTTTCGGTGGTCGCCTGCCGCGCCGCCCGCAAAGCGTGACCAATCATCGGCTTGCCCGCCACAGGGTGCAAGACCTTCGGCAGGTTGGATTTCATGCGCGTGCCTTGCCCGGCGGCGAGCAGAACGGCGGTACTTTTCATCAATTCACCTCAAAACGCAAACGGGATTTGACGCAAACGAACGCGCAAATCCCGTTGATAAAATTGTCCGCTATGCGGACATTGGCTGGGGCACCTGGATTCGAACCAAGATCCACAGCTCCAAAGGCTGGTGTGCTGCCATTGCACCATGCCCCAATGCGGGCAGAATTGTATCACAGTTTTACGAATTGTCGTCGGAAATTAAGCCCATTTTTTTGGCTTCTTCCAATGAGAGGACTTCGGGGTTAGTGGATTTTCGCGCCAGGTCTTGAGCCGCCGTCGTCCAAAAATCGTCGGTAGAGATTTCTTCCGCTTTTTTCCCCAGCGCTTTTTTCAGCAAGGCTTCCATTTCAGGCGAAGGCGGGGTGCGCGCAAGTTGTTCGGTATTTTTCACCGTCGCGGCGGAAACGGGCGGCGTCGCCAGCGGCGAGGTTTTGAATTTCAGTTGTCCGGTTACGCCCAGCGAAGCGAGCGATTTGTCCACTTGCCCGCGCAAGGCGACTAATCCGCGCACGGTGTCCAAAATTCGATCTTCCGCCGCCAAGCCCTCGCCCGCCACAAGCAAAGCGTACAGCGCGGTTACGGGGATGAAGAGCAAGTCGTGCGCGTCGCCTCTAAAAACGTGATAGGACTCAATCGCTTCTTGACGGTTGACCTTCGCCACTTTAAGGCTCGTGTTGTGAATCTGCATCAGCGTGGCGATGAGCGAAACTTCCATGCTGGGGTCGCGCAAATTGCCGGTGCGAGCGTTGATTAATCCGCGATCATTAAGCAGGAAGACCGCGTCGGCGTTGAAGTCTTGTCGAAAGTTGACGAGCAAATCGGAGACTTTGACGTGTTGCGTTTCGCTCTCTTGAACGGCTTCCGCTTCGGCGGTCAATTCGGGAGCGAAGATGGTTTGCACAAAACCCAAACTGCGCTCGACCGAATCGAGAAAATCTGCCAGCGGAATCGGCTTGTCGAAGATGCCGAAAGCGCCGCTGTTGAGCATGTCGTCGCGCATTTCGCGGTCTGTCGTGGCGGTGATAAAGATAACTCTCACTTCAGGGTGGCGCGCGCGGACTTTACGCATAAACTCGACGCCGCTCATGCCGGGCAGTTTGTAGTCGGTAACTAAAAGGTCAATTTGATCGCGGGACGCCACGAGCAAAGCCTCTTCCCCCGATTGGGCTTCGTAGATGACGAGTTCTTTATTTTTGAGCGTGTCTAACGTGGAGCGCAAAAGACGAAGAATGTCGCGTTGATCGTCCACCAACAAGATGTGTTTACTCATAAGCCCTGCCGAAAAAAGATAAATGAATCATCGAATAAAAATGCTTTCCGAATTATAGCAAGGATTACGAAATCTTTCATTGTCAATTTTGACAAGATTCGCCAATGGAAAATTCTTCAACGTTCCATAATAAATCGGCGGTCGGGTCGAGCGTAAATCCGCACAGGTCGGGGCGGACGACGGCGATTCGCAAGCGCGAGAAAAGCGGAATGGCGGGAATTTGATCGGCGAGTATATTTTGCGTCCGCCGATAGGCTGAGAGGTAGTCGTTATTGCCTTGCAAGGCGAAGCGTCCCGCGAGGCACGCCGCGTCGTATTCGTCATTTTTGAATCCGCTAAGGTTGACTCCTTGCCACGAATTTTCCGCGTTGGGAATTGAAGCGGACGCGAACCAATCGCAAGGCGGCTCGAAGCCGTCCGCGCCGAGCGCGTATTCAGCGAGGTCAAAATTGCGCCCAAATAAAACGCCGTCGGGGCCGGGCGCGTACAAATCGTCCGCTGAAAGAAATTCGACGTTGACGCCAATTCCGCATTCCGCGAGCGATTCTTTCAAGACGGCGGCGACTTGTCGGCGTTGGGTTGTGGAGGCGGCGACGTAGTTAAGAATCAGCGGCGTGTTGTTCGCTATCTTCAGGATGTTTACGGCGCGGCGCGGCGCGGACGGGTTGTCTTCATCCGCAAGCCAGCCCGCTTGCGCCAATAACGATTTTCCAATTTCAGGGTCATGCGGAATCGCGGATAAGTTTGCGTCCAACGCGGGATGCCCAAGCGGAAGATAACTCGCGGGCGGCTGAGTCAGCCCGTGCAAGACGGAAGCGGCGAGCGTTTGACGGTCCGTGCAATAGGCGAGCGCTTGGCGGACGTAAACATCCGCGAAAAAATTCGGTCGGTCTTTGGTCGCGTCGTAGCCGTCGTCATAAGAGGCGGGGTTGATTCCCAAAGCGAGCCACTCCATGCTCATGCCCGGCGTTGCGAAAAAACGCGCCTGTTCGGAGGTTTGCAGCGCTTGTAAAAATCCGACGTTTTCGTCCAAATCGAGCGAAGGGTCGAGGATGTCGCAACGCTTTGCGACGAATTCGGAAAGCGCGTCCTCGGGGGCGGCGATGAAGCGAAAGCGCAGGTTGTCTATTTTGGGGTAGCCTTCCGCCGCGCGGAAGTAGTAAGGATTTTTTTCTAAGATAATGTCTTCGCCAGCGCGCCATTCTTTGACGCGGTACGCGCCCCAGCCCAGCGGCGAGCGAGACGAAATTTCGGCGGAGGATAACTGTTCGGCGGGCAATTCGTTCCACGCATGGCGCGGCGCGGGATTCCAGAAGTTGAGGAAGTAGGTCGAATCAACGTAGCCCGGCGCGCCAAACCATTGAACGGTTTGAGAGTCGGCGGCTTCGTAAGTTTGCGTTCGCCGAATGCGATAGGAATCGGGGGCGGTTTTTTTCTGCAATTCAAAGGCGTAGATGGAATCGTCGGCGACGAGCGGCGAACCGTCCGACCAGGTTAGGTCGGGCAACAGGCGAAAGGTCGCTATCATTTGATCCATTTCCAGCGCGGAGACGCCGTCGTAGGCAATGGCGCAATCGGCGCTTCGGCAGCCCGCAGGACGGATTTTTACGCCTTTATTCAGTTGAGTCAAATCGCCGTCGGCGTTGACAATCGTGTCGCCGATTCTGACTTTGAGCGGGGAGATTTGGGCGTCGCCGTTTTCGAGAGTCGGCAAGGAGGAAAGGATGACTGGCTGGTATTGATAGTCGGCGTAATCTATCGCGCCGTCATAAACGGCGGAGAGGACAGTCCGCGCCGCGTCGTTCAATTCGCCGAAAGGGTAGAGGCTGTTCGGTTCGCGCTTCATGCAAACCGTCAGCGTCGTTTCGGGGAGAGCCGTCGGCGCGGGAAGAGGCTCGGCGGTCGGACTCGCTTCGGGCGCGGTCTGCGGCGTTTCCGTCTCAACGGAAGTTTGGGCGCAAGCGAGCGTCTTTCCAATCAATGCAAGCAGAAAAAGCGACGTGAGGCATCTTTTCATAAAAAGGCATTATAACGTCTCTTGCAACAAAAAGACCGCGCAAGCGCGGTCTTTTTAAGTTTATTTTTTTGGGTCGTCGTATCTTCTTTCGCTTTTAAGTTTGGACGAGGCGACGGCGATTACGCCGAGAAAAAGACCGAGCGTGGATGCGCCGAAGGAGAGGAAGTTCCAAAAGAAGGTGGACGGGACGACTTGGATGACCATCAGCAACGGCATGACGACGCCGAAGAGCATCAGCAGGAAGGAGATGCCAAAAAATAGTTTGGGATGTTCAAACAGTTTATCTCTTAACATTGTCTTTGTCCTGATAAAGCCAGCAGGAAACGAGATGTCCCGGTTCGGGTTCAAACTCTGGCGGATAGGTTACTTCGCAAAGCCCTTTGATCGCCACCGGGCAGCGCGGGTGAAAGTGGCAGCCGCTGGGCGGGTTGACCAAACTCGGCGGTTCGCCCGGCGGAAGTTCTTTGTAGGTTTCCGCGTTTTTTGCATCGGGTTCGGAAGTGCCAGTCAGCAGCGCCTTTGTGTAGGGATGATAGGGGTTGTCTAAAATTTGGCGCACGCTGCCTTTTTCGACTAAGTTGCCAGCGTACATGACGAAAATCCGCTCGGAGAAATAACTGACGGTAGAAAGGTCGTGCGTGATGTAGATGACCGAAAGGTGATGCTCTTCTTGCAAGTTGCGAAGCAGTTTGAGAATTTCCACGCGCACGGAAGCGTCCAACATGGAGACGGGTTCGTCCGCCACGAGGAATTTGGGATTCATGATCATGGCGCGGGCGATGACGACGCGCTGTTGTTGCCCGCCGCTGAGCATGTGCGGATATTTGCTGAGGAAGTCGTTCACCGGCGTCAACTTCACTTCTTCCATCGCCTTGCAGACGCGGTCTAGCCGTTCTTGTTTATCCTTCACGCCGCCGACGATGAGCGGTTCTTCCAAAATCCGTTGGACGCTCATAAAAGGCGGCAACGCGCCATAGGGGTCTTGTTGAACGTAGCCGACTTCAAAGTGATACTGCCGCATGGCTTTGTCGTCCAACTCGGAAAGTTTTTTGCCGTCAAAAGTGATGCTGCCTTTGGTCGGTTTGTGCAAAGCGAGAATCGCCTTCATCAAACTGGATTTTCCGCAACCGCTTTCGCCGACGACGGCGATGGTTTCGCCTTTCAGCACGTCGAAAGTAACGCCGTCCACGGCTTTGACGTAGCCCGCATGACCGAAGCCAAAGCGTTTGAGTTCAAACCAAATATGGAGGTCGTCAATGGAGAGGAGAACATCTCTATCCACAGCGCCGTCCGCTTTTTTTGCTAAGGAAGCCGCTTCCATGATTTTCTCCTATTTCTCGTATAACCAGCATTTGACTTTGCGCCCCTCGACTTCAAACTCTGGGGGTTCGTTGACGCATTTCTCAAAGCGCGAGGGACAGCGATCCGCGAAGCGGCAACCTGTCGGCGGATTAATCAAACTCGGCGGTCTTCCCGTAATAAATTCCGGCTCTTTGTCTTCGTGCAATCGCGGCACGCTCGCCATCAATTTTTTGGAATACGGGTGCAGCGGCTCGGTGAAGAAGCGATGCGCGTCGCTGACTTCGACAATTTGCCCGGCGTACATCACGGCGACGTCGTCCGCCAGTTCGCTGGACGTGGCGATGTCGTGCGTGATCAAAATGAAACTGATGCCCAATTCTTTTTTCAGGCGTTTCAACACGTTGAAGATGTTGGCTTGCGTCAGCACGTCTAACGCGGAAGTCGGCTCGTCGAGGATGATCAAATTGGGCGAAGTAACCAGCGCCATCGCAATCGCCACGCGCTGACGCATTCCGCCGCTCAACTCGAAGGGGTAGCGGCTGATGAAATCTTCCGGCACGCCGACGTGTTGGAACATTTTCTTAACCAGCGAAATCGCTTCGTCCTTGTCAATGCCAAGGTGGATGACGGCAGGCTCCGCCACTTGTTCGCCGACGCGGATGACCGGGTTGAGCGAGTTCATCGCCGCCTGCGGCACCATCGAGATAGACGCCCAGCGGATGTCTTGACGAAATTCCTCTTCGGGCAAGGTCATAATATCTTTGCCGTTCAAATAGATATGACCTTCGTATTTTCCCGCGTTGCGCGGCAAGAGGCGCAAGATGGCTTTCGCCAGCGAACTTTTTCCGCAGCCTGATTCGCCCAAAACGACGACGGCGCGGTTGGCGTTCAATTCAAAGTTGACTCCGTCCACGGCTTGTACCGGCCCGTGCGCGGTATTAAAGTATAAAACGAGATCTTCCAGTCGTAAAAGCGGATTGTTTTCCATTTCGTTATACATCCCTTAATCTCGGATTAAAGACGCGGTCGAGCGCGAAGCCGAGCATGGCAAAACCTAAACCAGTAAACATTAAAAGAGCGGCAGGCTCTAAAATCCAGTAATAACGTCCTTGATACAAAGCGCCGTCCGCGAAAGCGTCGTTGATGACTTTGCCCCAAGTCGGCAAAAGCGGGTCGCCCAAGCCCAGCACCGCCAGCGAAGCCTCTAAGAAGACGAAGCCCGGCACAGACGAAACCAGGGTTGGGATTAACAACGGAATCATGCGCGGAATGAGGTAGTAAAAGATAATTCGCCAACTCGAAGCGCCGTAGGCGCGCGCGGCTTCGACGTAACTCGCCTCTTTGGATTGCAAGAAGATGGAGCGATACGATTTAATCGAGCCGCCAAAGATGCTCAATAAAATCGTTACGCCCAACATCAGCCAAATGCTGCGCGAGTAGAATGTGCCAATCATAATGAGGATTGCTAAAAACGGCAGAACGAGGTTGATTTCGGTAATGCGCTGAATCAATTCGTCTATCCAGCCGCCGTACCAGGTGCCGACAGCGGCGATGATCATGGTCAAAAAGGCGGTGCCGAGCGCGGCAATCAAACCGAACGCCAAAGCGATGGGCGTTCCGTAAAGCAACGGAAGGAGGAGGTCGCGGCGGTATTTATCCGTTCCTGCAACGCCAAACAAATCTCCGTGAAGGACAAATTCGGCGTTGATGTCCGAGCCGCTTTCAAAGGTCATGCCGACGAGTTCTATCTCGTAGCGCCCTTTGATAATCGTCGGCTTTTCCGCTTTCATGTCCATAAAGAGCGCGTTCATCACTTGCTCTGTTTTTAGAGTCTTTTGAAGTTTTGGGTCTTGCGAGAAGCGATAGGTCGTTTTGCGATCTACCGCCGTATTGGCAATCTTTATATCTCTTCCGTCGGGCGTGTGCCAAATGATTGATTCAAACGGAAGTTTTTGATTGTAAGTCGTCGTGAAGTACAGCATCATCTCTTGCGGCGGCGTGTCGTAGTCGTAATCGAACGCATATTTTATTTCGACGCTAGAAATGTCTTCGCTGGCGGGCGTAACAATTTTTTCCATGCCGCCGTCGGCGGAGTTGGCGCGAAATGAAATTGGACGTTTTATTTTGGTAAAGGCGTTGTACCATTCGGGCGCCGCGTAGCGCGGATTTTGATACCAAACGTCCTCTCCGCCGCGCCAGAGCCGCACCGCTTCGCTGTACGGAATCGTCGCCAGCGCGTAGGCTGCAATGCCCAACAAAAGCAAGATGAACGTCATCCCCAGAACAGCCGAGGGGTAATGAAGAAGATCGCGGAATGTGTTTTTGATAGAGTTCATAGTTAGGCGCCTACTTTAACTCTGGGGTCAACCAAAGCGTAAACAAAATCTAACAGGAAGACGGTAAGCGCAAGCAAATAAGCGTAGATGATGGTCGAGCCGACGATGACTGGCGTGTCGTAGGCGCCGATGGCGCGATAAATGGTGATGCCTAGCCCGGGCCAGACGAAAACCGTCTCGGTGATTGTGAAGCCCGTCCACAAGGTGATGGCGAGCAACGCGAAGTTGGTGATGATATTCGGCAGCGTCGGGCGAAGGATGTAGCGGCTTTCGATGTCGCGCGGCGGCAAGCCTTTGGCTTTCGCCACTTCGACGTAATCTTCGCTGGAAAAAATCAAAAAGAAGGTTCGCCAACTGTAAATGCTCAAAAATATCGAGCTGATGATTACGGAAACAGCCGGCAAAATAAGATGTTTTAAGACGTTCAGCGCGTAATCAAATTTATTGGTCGGCGGAGGCGAATCGACCAGCCCGCCGAAGGGCAAGACCTTAAACACCGCCGCAAAAATGAGGATGAGGAAAATTCCATAAAACCATGAAGGCGCCGCAGATGTCGGCGAGAGCGCGATGGTTAATTTATCCAACCAACTTCCATATTTTCGGGACAAGCCTAAGGCGATAAACACGCTCCCAAAAAATAGAATGAGTTCGGAAGAGCCGGTCAAAAGCAGGGTGGCGGGCAGGCGTTCGAGAAGAATCAGGCGGACTTCTTTCGAGCCGTGATCGCTGCTCATGTGCAAAGCGCGCCCCAAGTTGAGAGTCAGCCCGTTGATCAAGTATTTAACGGAACGAATGGCGAAGGGTTGATCTAATCCCAGCCGTTTTTCTTCAGAAGCGATCTTGCTTTGAATTAATTTCTGTTTTTCTTCGGACTTTAGGTTGCGGTATTGAGGATTTGCTAATATGGCTTGCGTTGTCGTATCGCGGATGTCGTTCCGCATGATCGTGTCCACATATCCGCCCATGTTGGCGATCAGAATGGTGAGATAGACCCCGATGGCAATGGTTACTGCCATGGTTAAGAGTCTCAACCCCATGTATTTTGACAAACGCGCAAACGCGCTGTCGGCAAGCGATTTTTTAGGAACGGGGGAACTATCCGCCGACGCGGTTAAGGGTTCTGTGGACATTTCACTCTCGCATTGGATGGATTTTAGATTGAGGGACAAGAGAAATCTCTTGTCCCTCAATGTCTTACAAATTAAGCCTTACGGCAGGACGACATAGTCGAGCGAGGTGAAGGCCGGAATGGCGACCGGGATAAATACGCCCGCCACTTCGATTCTGCCTGCGCCAGCGACCAACTTCGCGGAGACGTCGGCGGGAACGGTGAGCGTGAACACGCCGTCGTCGCCAGCCGCCACGCCCTGTCCGATATAGACGGTCGCGCCTGTCTCGTCGTAGAGCAGGAATTTGACCGCTTTGATGTCGGCGTTGGGATAGGCGTCGCCGGAGGATTTATAGGTGAAGGTGGCGGTGAATTCAGCCGCTTCGCCTACTTTGATTTGAGCAGGGCCGTCAAGTTCGGCTTCGCCGAGCGGGGCTTCGCCGAATTTAGACCAGCGATCGGCAAGGTCAACAAAGTCGGCGTTGTTCTTCGCCACAGCGGAGCCGGCGTTGAGGTCAACCGAAGCCAAGTAGTACGGTCCGGTTCCATCCCAGAAGTGGCCGCGAGCCGCATAGAATTCTTTGAGGGCGGTGTAGCGCGCAACCGCTTCGTCGGCGGTCAGGTAAGCGCCCATAACTTCGGGATACGGAATGGTCTTGTTGGCGATCGCTTCATCGAGGTTTTGAGACAAAATTTCGAGGCTCGGTCCGCCGATGAGGCTCATCCATTCGACTTCGTTGCGGTCGGCTTGACCCGCGCCCCAAGCCAATTGTTTGGCGGCGACAGCGGAGTTGCCAATCGCAATCGCTTGCCAGGGGGCTTCGCCGTAGCCGTAGTTGGGCCACCAAGTGGAGACATCCAATTCGGCGTCGGAGGATACGTTGTCGCTATACGTAGCGATGACCAGCGGGTCGGTGGAGACGATTTGAACGCCCTTGAAAGCGGAGAGGAAGGCTTCCAAGTTTCCAGCCTGATCTTCGTCAAAGATGGCGCTGCCTTCTTTGGCGTAATCAAAGCCTTCAATCATCGCCATGACGAAGTCGGCGGCGGAGAGGGCGCTGCCGTCGTGCCACTTAACCGTCGTGAACATGTCGGCGGGGTAGTAGATGACCGATTTGCTCTTGGCGGTCGTGCCGTCGGGGAATTTCTCGGCGGCGGTAATCCATTTGCCAGCCGTAGCGTCCCAATCTACCCAAGCGTCCGCAGGAACGGGGATGGAATCTTCAAAGGACAGGTTGACCCAATCCAGATTCGCTTGAACGGGGATGCCCTTCTCGATGACGAGGTCGGCTTTTTCAGCGCGCAGGGGCCAAGCCAAGCCGGTATACGGGTCGGGCATGGCGCCGCGGCTGGAAGTCGCGTTTTGGATATAAGCGCTGGTTACCCAGTTAGAGCCGTTGACGGGGTTCCAGGGGTCGGTGAACATGGTGCTGGTGGTGCCGACTTTGACTTGTCCGCCTTCTTTGTCTTTGAAGCGCATGGTGTAGGGGGACATGAATGTGGTTTCCACGCCCGCGCCCACGTCGGAACTAACTTCGAGAGAGCAGTTAAAGGGCGAGAAGTTCTGCAAGTCAACCGTCCACACTTGAAGAGAATCTTCCATCGCCAAAGGCAAAGCTTTCGCCATCAGGTCGTGGCGTTCTTCAAGCGTTTTGTAATTGCCAGCGTACAAATCGTCGCCGATTTTCTGGAATTCAGGATCGGATTGATTGGCGGTGAACAGCGGAATGCCTTGCGGGCTGGTCGGCAGGTACATTTCTTGGAAGATGGTGCGTTGGTCGCGGCTTAAGCCGTTAGACGCCCAACCGCCGGTGTACACGTCCCATTCGCCCGCGGCGGGATCGGAGCCGATCCAGAGCGGGGAAAGTTCGGAGGCTTTGCCGTATTTGGTGTCCACGGTGAAGCCCAACGCCTCAAACTGCTTGGCGAAGTAATCGCCCTGCGGGAGACGGGTGCCGTCGCCGTCGTTACGAACCGCGCTGATGATCGTAACGGGTTTGCCGTTGTACTGCCATTTGCCGTCCGCGCCTTTGGTCGCGCCCAATTCAGTCATTTGAGCGTCAATCACTTCTTGGGCTTTGTCGAGGTTGTAAGCGTATTTCGCTTCCAAGCCGCGCGCCACGTCCACTAAGTCGGTGTAGTCCACCAATTGAGTGGTCAAGGGCAGGAATTTCGGCAACGCGCCGCCGGCGTAAACTTCTTGATTGATGTAGTTGCGGTCAATCGCCCAGTTTACCGCCTCGCGGATTTTGCGATCCGAGAAGGGGTTCAAGCGTCCGTCGGAAAATTCGTGCTTGTCGTTTCCGTAGGGGTTAAAGATGTAGCCATAATACAGCCCATAGGAAGACGTGTAGCACAAGTTCGCGGCTTTGATTTCCGCGAGTTTATCGGAAGCCACGCCGTAGCTGAACAGGTCAATCGCGCCCGCGCCGATTTGCGTGATGGCGGATTGTCCGTCCACGACGGAGTAGTCAATTTCGTCCAACCAGCCGCCGTGGCGGGTAGTGGCAGGAGCAGGCGGTTCAGTCGGCGCTTCGGTAGCGGCAGGCGCTTCAGTAGCCGCAGGCGCTTCGGTAGCCGCAGGCGCTTCGGTAGCCGCAGGCGCTTCAGTAGCCGCAGGCGCGCTACCGCAAGCCGCGAGGACCATGCTGGCAACTACGAGCAAGCCGAGCAAAGCAAACATTCGTTTTCGTAACATTGGTTTTCTCCTCCAAGAAGAAAAATTGGATTTAACGTGCGGATACGATATAACGATCTACTTCAACTTTCTGCGTATCACCTCCTTCTTTGCTCGCCAGTAAGAGGCAGTTACAAACCTAATCGAAATGCAAAGTTCATTATACCCAATTCCATAAGCCCGTCAACAGAACAACCGCTATTTTACGACTTTTTTCGAGCGCATTTTCAAAAAGAGGATGAGGAAAAGGATAACAACCAGAATAATGAGTGCGATTTTTCCGCCTTCAGCATTAACGGGTTGATTTGGCTGCGCCGCTTTCTCCGCCGATAATTTTACCCGCGCCGCGTTGACGGAGTTTAACTCGGAAGTCGCGCCCCACAGCTCGCTTTGACGCAAAATGAAGGCGGTCGTCGCCCAAGCTTCTTCGTCGCTGAGGCTGCCTGGTTTCCAATACGGCATCGCGGATTTGACGTAGGCTTGCAGCGCCGCCGCGTCGGAAAATTTTTGCAGCGCCGCCGCGCCGACGACAGCGGGAATCGCCGTCGGCAAAGTAAAGCCGTCGTCGTAGGGGCGCTTGCCATGACAACCCGAATTCCAGCAGTTGCGGTCTTCAGGCGGATAGACTTCGCGGAATTCGTCGGTCAGCCCTTGTCCCCTATCGCCGTGACAAGGCAGACAGGAAAGCCAGTAGATTTGAGAGCCGCGGTCTGCTTGGTTGGGCATGGCGGGCAAGGTCGGCTCGGCGAGGCGGTCTGGCGTGGAGGTCTGCTGGGCTTGCGCGTCGCCTGACCATATATCGAAGAATAGCCCCGCAAGAAGCAGGGCTATTCCAAACGGAACGAGCAGAAGGCGAAAAAGGATTCGGCGTTGCACAAGTTTAGGATTTGCCGCGCATGCGCGGGTCGAGCACGTCGCGCAAAGCGTCGCCGATTAAGTTCCATCCCATCACAAAAAGCACGAGGAAAATGCCGGGCCAGGTGATGATGTACCAGTAGGTGTTCAGGCTGGTGATCCAGTTGCGGGCGAAGGAAAGCAGTTGCCCCCAGTCGGCGTAGCCCGCTTCGACGCCGACGCCTAAGAAGGACAAGCCCGCGAAACTGAGAACGACTTCGCCAATCGCCATCGAGGCGAGGATGAGGGTCGGGAAGATGGCGTTGGGCAGAATGTGATGAAAGAGGATGCGGCTGTCTTTTACGCCGATGACGCGCGCGGCTAAGATGTAGTCTCGTTCGCGCACGGAGAGGATGTCAGCGCGGATGAAGCGCGAGTAGCCCATCCAGCCGAAGGCGATGAGCGCCAGCATGACGGGGAGCGTGCTTTTTCCGATGAGCGGGGTGAGGATGGCCGCTAAGATGAGCGCGGCTAGGACGCTCGGCAAGATGGAGAGCACGTCCACGATTCGCATGAGGAGCATGTCCACCCACCCGCCGTAATAAGCCGCTATCGCGCCGTACAGGATGCCGATGAGCAAGGTCGAAACGGTAACGATGATGCCCGCGTAAAATGCGGTGCGCGTCCCCCAGATGATGCCGTAGAAAATGTCGTATTGTCCTTCGGAGGTGCCGAAGATGTGCGTCCACTTTTCTTGACCGGTTAACGCGAACCAGAAGGGTTTTTCCGGCGCGTTTCGCTTCCACGCCGTGCCCATTGGCTGCGGGTCGGATTTGAATCCGTCGCGCGGGATGACGTAGGGGTTTTTGCCGACGGGCGGCACAATCAGCGGCGCGAAGACGGCAATCAGAATGAAGGCGAGCACGAGGATGAATCCGACGATAGAGGCTGGGGTTTTCAGCATCCCTTGCAGAACGCGGTAGTTTTCGGGTCCGAGGAAGCGTTCGACGCGCCCGATTTTTCGCATGGGAATTGTATCTTGCAAAAGGGTGTTGTCGCCTGAGGGGGTAGTCTGCGTCATAGAAGTGTTCCTTTTTTACGAAAGACGAACGCGCGGATCTACGAAGGCGTAGAGGACGTCTACGACGAGGGCGGCGATGATGAGGATAAATCCGTCGAAAAGGGCGAAGCCGAGCATCGCCACGACGTCGAGGCTGGTCGCGGCGCGGACGGCGGCGGAGCCGATGCCCGGATAGTTGAAGACGGTTTCGGTGATGACCGCGCCTGCCAGCAACCCGACGACGCTGAATCCCGCAAGGGTTACGACGGGAAGCATGGCGTTGGGCTGAGCGTGTTTATAGATTACGTCGCGTTCGGGCAAGCCTTTGGCGCGGGCGGTGGTAACGTATTCCATACGCAAGGTTTCAAGCATGGAGCCGCGCGTAATACGCAAGAAAGTCGCCCAGTTGATGTAGGAGAGCGTCAGAATCGGCATAATCAGGTGGCGCATTGCGTCCCAGAAAATGTCCAAGCGCCCGTTTAAGAGCGCGTCAATGGTGATGAGGGTGGTGTAGCGATGATAGGAAGCGGATTCTACGATACGGGTGAATTCGTCTGAGAGACGACCTGGCGGAAACCAACGCAGGTTGGCGTAAAAGATCATCAGCAATAGCAAGCCAAAGACGAAGGTTGGAAAGGACGTGCCGATGATGCTGAAAATACGCGCAATTTGATCTACAAATCCGTTGTGATGCACCGCCGCCTGCACGCCAAGCCAAATGCCGACGAGGACGACGGGCGCTACCGCCCAAATGGTCAGTTCTAGTGTGGCGGGAAAGCGGCGTTGAATTAATTCGGCGACGGGTTGAGAAGCGGAGCGGGAGTAGCCAAAATTTCCGAAGAGGATGCCGCCGTCGCGGTTTCCCTGCGCGTCCACTTTGCCCCACATCCAATTCCAATATTGGACATACATAGGTTTGTCTAAGTCGTATTTAGCGATTAACGCGGGAATGGCTTTGTCATTTTTGGGGAAGTCGCGCATATACAACGCCAGTCGCTCCACAGGTTGGAGAAAACTCAGCATACCGAAGATTAACACGGTAACGCCGAACAACAACAACGGCACCAACATGAGGCGGCGGATAATATAGTTGACCATTAACAAAAACCTCTCTTGTGAGGGATGAATTTCCGAATTCCGCGCCGAGAACGACGCAAGTTCGTTCTCGCCAAGCAAGCCGGGAATTTCGTCTTTTTTGAATTTATAGGAGGCTGGCATCCAGCCTCCTATAAATTTTAGAGCGGAATTACTTCTTAGAAATCGTGTAGTAATAGGCGCCAGAGAAGATCGGGTTCAAGATCTGACCTTCAATCCAGCGTTGGGCGAAGCCGTGCGTCGTTACGATGGAGAGCGGAACGCCGACTGCGAGGTCGTAATACAGTTGGTTCGCTTCCTTGTAAATTTCAGCGCGTTTGGCGGGGTCGGTTTCCGCTACGCCGCGATTCAAGATTTCCTTAAACTGATCCTTAACGTCATCAGGCAAGGATTGGCGTCCGCCGTAGGTGCCGGTGGTGTAAGGTTGATACCAGTTGTGCGGGTCGTGGATGTCTTCCTGCCAGCCGCCGGTCATGAGCGGAATTTGTTTGGCGCGTTGAGCGCGCAGGTAAGCGGGCCAAGGCAAGCCGAGCGTTTCGATTTGGAACTTATCGTTAATCTCGGAGAGGTTACCAGCCAAGATTTCAGCGATGGTTTGGCGGGTAACGTTGCCCTGATTGTAGGACATCTGAACGCGGAAGCCGGAGGTCCACACGTCGCCTTCGGGGTCTTCGCCAGCCGGGATGCCGTCATGGTCTACGTCGGCAAGTTTGAACTCTTCGGTGGCTTTGTCGAGGTCGAAGGTGTAGTGCGGGGTGTCGGGGAAGAAGCCGGGCATGCCGGGCAAGGTCAACTGGTAAGGTTGAAGCGCTTCGCCGCTGAACACGTCGTCAATCAGGGTGTCCCAATCGAAAGCGTAGGCAAAGCCCTTGCGGATGTGCTCGTCGCTGAAGAAGTCGGCGGGGATGCCGTTGCCGTCCAGTTTGCCAGAGCCGATGTAGGGGTTCGGGCTGTCGGCGGAGGTGGCAATATTCCAGTTGAAGAGAAGCACGTCCATCGCAACGCCAGGGCGTCCGATGCGGAGCAAGAACGGTTTTCCGTTGCCCGCTTCGCCAGCGGCGCAGGCGGTGAATTTCTCCGCGCCGAGAGCGCTAGCGTTGTAGCTGCAAACTTCTTGAGTCGGTCCGTAGGTGTTGGTCGCCGCGTCGTACGTTTGGAAAGCGCCGACGAGTTCGTCCATCTGCGAGCGGTTGGCGGGGGGAACGGTCGCCAAATCGGCGTCGCCGGTCTGCATCATGGAGAAGCGGGTGCCCCATTCCGGAACTTGTTTGAGGACGACGCGCGCCAGTTTGGCGGGTTCGCGCCAGTAGTTTTCGTTGCGCGCCAAAACGATTTCTTCGCCGTTGGCGAATTTTTCGATTTTGAAGGCGCCGGTGCCGTTGGCGATGGTGCTGAACGGATCGTCGGCGGAGGTCATGCCGTAGAAGTTCTGCCAAGTGTCGCAGGAGCCGTCCCAGCCGCCATTTTTAACGACCCATTCTTTGTCCATAATGGATCCCCAAGATTGAGCGATGGTGGCGAGGAAAGGACCCCAAGGTTGGGCTAAGGTCATGGTAACGGTGCCAGCCGCGTCGTCGGCGACGATGGCGGATTGAACTTTTTCGCAAGCGGCTACGAGTTTTGCGGAATCGTTCGCGGAAAGGGCGTCACGGTCGTCGGCGGAAGCGCCTTCGTCCACCAGCATGGTGATGTCGTCGTTGCCGACGCCGAAGAACGGTTCAGCCAAGAGCCATTGCGGGGAAGAGTAACCGCCCTGCAAAAGGCCGCGTTGGAAGGAATACGCCACATCCGACGGGGTCATATCTCCGCCTTCGTGGAATTTCACGCCAGAGCGGATTTTGAAGGTGTACACCGTTCCGTCTGCGGAGGTTTCCCAGGATTCAGCCAATTGAGGAACGAACTTGTCGGTGGCTTCGCCGTCGTAGAAAACTAAGGTTTCATAGACGTTCTGGAGGATTTCGCCCGAGGCGGTATCGTACGCCAAAGCGGGATCGAAGGTGTCAATGCCGACTTCGGATTGAGCCACGACGAAGGTCGTCGGGTCTTTTGAAACGAAGTCCGCGCTGGCGGCGGGCGCTTCGGTCGAGGGGGATTCAGTGGACGGCTGGGTCGTCGTCCCTGAGGAACTTTCGGTAGTTGCGGGTTCCGCAGGCGCGGCGGGAGCGGCGGGCGTTCCACAAGCCGCGAGAGCCATGCTGGCGATAACCAAGAGGCTCATTAAAGCAAATAACTTACGCATCTTTCTTCTCCTTCATTAATTGAATGTGATTTTCAGAAATTTCATACACAAGAATTCGTTTCTTCTAAAAGGGACCACCTCCTTTCAATTTGTTTTTTTACATAAATTTCTCCGCAAAATGGCAAGCCACGAAGTGGCCGGGTTTCATCTCGCGGAAGACGGGCCTTTCTTGGGCGCAAATTTCTTGCGCGATGGGGCAACGGGTGCGGAAGCGGCATCCCGAAGGCGGGTTGACGGGCGAAGGCACGTCGCCTTCAAGGATGGTGCGGCTTCGCTCCGCATCCGCAACGGGGTCTGGAATCGGCACGGCGGAAAGCAGCGCTTGGGTGTAAGGGTGCAGCGGGTGGTCGTACAGTTCGTCTCGCGGGGCGAGTTCCATCACGACGCCCAAATACATTACGGCTACACGCTTGCTGATGTGGCGCACCATCGAAAGGTCGTGCGCGATGAAGAGGTAAGTCAGGTTGAATTTTTCTTGCAGTTCTTCCAGCAAGTTGACCACTTGCGCTTGGATGGAAACGTCCAGCGCGGAGATAGGTTCATCGCAGATGATGAAGGACGGGTTCAAGGCAATCGCTCGCGCCACGCCGACGCGCTGACGTTGTCCGCCGGAGAATTCGTGCGGGTAGCGCGTGGCGAAAGCGGGGTTTAGCCCGACTAATTCTAAAAGTTCTTTGACTCGCTCTTGAAGTTCTTTGCCCGATAAGACGTTGTGAACGACGAGCGGTTCGCTGACGATTTGTTCTACCGTCATGCGCGGGTTGAGGCTGGCGTACGGGTCTTGGAAGACCATCTGCATTTTGCGGCGCATTTTTCGCATTTCTTCGCCGCGCAATTTGACCAAATCCACGCCTTCAAAATGGACTTGTCCTTCCGTCGGTTTGTACAGTTGAAGGATGGCGCGCCCGGTTGTGGATTTCCCGCAACCCGACTCGCCCACCAACCCCAGCGTCTCTCCGCGATAGACTTCAAAATCTACGCCGTCCACCGCATGAACCGCGCCGACTTGACGTTGAAAGATGCCGCGATAAATCGGGAAGTGCATTTTCAAGTTTTCGACTTTGAGAAGAATCTCTGCGTTATTGTTCATGAGCGGGGCTTTCCTGTTTTGACGTCCACCCAGCAGGCGACGCGGTGTTCGTCCGAGACGGGCGTCAGCAGGGGGTTCTCCTGCCAACAGCGTTCATACGCCCATTTGCAACGCGGCGCAAACGGACAAGCGGTCGGTTTGTTGTACAGCACGGGCGGCGAGCCTTCGATCGAATAAAGGCGCGAGCGTTCTTTTTCGTTCATGCGCGGCAGGCTGCCGAGCAAACCGATTGTATAAGGGTGCGACGGGTTCGCGAACAATTCTTTGACTTCGGCTTCTTCGATGACGAAACCGCCGTACATGACCATGACGCGCTGCGCCAAGCCCGCCACGACGCCAAGATCGTGCGTGATCCAAATAATCGCCATGCCCAGTTCTTCGCGCAGGCGTTTGACCAAGTCCATGATTTGCGCTTGGATGGTTACGTCGAGCGCGGTGGTCGGCTCGTCGGCGATGAGGATTTGCGGGTTGCACGCCAACGCCATCGCAATCATCACGCGCTGACGCATTCCGCCCGAATACTGATGCGGGTAATCGTTGAGGCGCTCCTTCGCATTCGGAATGCCGACCAACGTCAGCAATTCCGCCGCGCGCTCTTCGGCTTGTTTTTTATTCATGCCGATATGCAGCATGAGCGGCTCTTCGATTTGTTTTCCAATCGTCAATACGGGGTTGAGGGAAGTCATCGGGTCTTGAAAGACCATGCTAATCTGTCCGCCGCGCACATGACGCAGGTCGGTCGGATTCATTTCAAGCAAATCTTTCCCTTGAAATAGCGCCTTGCCCGCGACGATCTTTCCGGGCGGAGACGGAATCAGGCGCAACATAGAATGCATGGTTACGCTTTTGCCGCAACCGCTCTCCCCCACTACGCCCAACGTTTCGCCTTCTTTTAGAGTAAAGGACACCCCGTTGACGGCGTGAATCGTTCCGTCAGGGGTTTTGAACGTGGTTTCTAGCCCTTGCACGTCAAGTAAGAAGTCTGGCATCCATACGTTCCTTTGCTAGAATAAATTTGTAAAATGCGATATTGGCTTATCGCCTTGTTTGAAACAGGCAAAAGTATACCTAATTCTCTATGGATGTCAACAATAGATTTTCCCCGTTGACAGTCTTTCGCCGCCGCCATAAAATCAAGCCTATCATTTTCTAGGAGACCTTTATGCTCAAAGAGTTCAAAGAATTTATCATGCGCGGAAACGCGCTCGATTTGGCGGTGGCGGTCGTCATCGGCGGCGCGTTCGGGAAAATCGTTACCTCGCTGGTGGACGATATGTTCATGCCGCTCATCGGCGCGCTAATGCAAGGCGTGGATTTTTCTTCGCTGGCGTGGACGGTCGGCAACGCTTCCATCAATTACGGCATGTTCATTCAAGCCGTCGTCAACTTCTTGCTGGTCGCTTTCATCGTTTTCTTGATTGTCAAAGTCGTAAACAAAATGAAGAAAACCCCGCCGCCCGCCGACCCGACGACGAAGGATTGCCCGCATTGTTTCAGCGCAATCTCCATCAAAGCCACTCGCTGCCCGAACTGCACCTCAGACTTGACATAAGCGGGCGCGGTCGTTTCTAAGGAGCGTTAGCGGCTGAGAAACCTTCATCTGGACAAAGAATAAATTTTATGCAAATTCGAGGCGAGGACGATTGTCCTCGCCTTAGCCTTTATAATACCCGTCATCATGGAATTAGACTTTATCAACAAACTCAACTCGCAACAACGCAGCGCCGTAACCGCCGCCAACGGACCGGTCATGGTCGTCGCCGGCCCAGGATCCGGCAAAACGCGCGTGCTGACTCAACGCATTGCCTACCTCATCGCTAGCGAAGGCGTCCGCCCTTGGAACATCCTCGCCGTTACCTTCACCAACAAAGCCGCCAGAGAAATGGGCGAGCGCGTCCAAACCATGCTCGATTCGCAAGCCACCGAAGGCATGATGCTCGGCACGTTTCACTCCATCTGTGCGCGCATCTTGCGCCGCGAATCGGATTTGCTGCCCGTAGCGCACAACTTCGTCATCTTCGACGCCGACGACCAACAGCGTTTGGTTAAGGCGATCATCCGCGAGTTGAATTTGAACGAAAAGTTATATCGCGCCAACAGCGTCCACGCTTCGATTTCTCGCGCCAAAAACGAGTTAATCTCGGCGGACGATTATCCGGTCAACACCTACCGCGACGAAGTTGTCAAGCGCGTGTACGCGGAATATCAGCGGCGCTTAGTCGCCAGCAACGCCGTAGATTTTGACGACATTCTAGTTTACGCCACGCGCCTGCTCGAAAGCAATTCTTCCGTCCGCGAGAAATACGCGCAACGCTTTCATCACGTCCTCGTGGACGAATTTCAAGACACCAACCTCGCGCAGTACGCGCTGGTCAAACAATTGGCGTCTCATCATCGCAACCTCTTTTGCGTTGGCGACCCCGATCAATCCGTCTATGGCTGGCGCGGCGCGGACTATCGCAACATCCGCCGTTTTGAAGAAGACTTCCCCGACGCGCAAACGATTCTTTTGGAGCAAAATTATCGCTCGCGGCAAAACATCCTCGACGCGGCGATGGGCGTCATCAACCGCGCGCACAAACGGCGCAAGAAAAAACTGTTCAGCGAGCGCGGCGCGGGTGAAAAAATATTCTTCTACGAAGCGCGCGACGACTACGGCGAAGCCTCCTTCGTCGTGGATTCTATCGCGCAGTTGGTCGCTTCGGGCGAGTTCGAGCCGAAAGATTGCGCGGTCATGTACCGCACCAACGCCATGTCGCGCCTCATTGAAGAAGCCTTCTTGCAAGCGCGCCTTCCTTATAAACTCGTCGGGGCGCAACGCTTCTACGGACGACGCGAAGTTAAGGACGTCATCGCTTTCATCCGCCTCGCCCACAACCCCGCCGACGAAGCGGCGCTGGCGCGAGTCGTCAACTTGCCGCCGCGCGGAATCGGCGAGAAGACGCTGACCACGCTTCATCTTGTTGCGCGGCAGAATCAAACCAACGCGGGCGACATTCTGCTCGATCTGGCGCGCGGCGCAGATTCGCCCTTTTACAAATCCTTCGCCGGCCGCGCCGCCGTTCCGCTCGCCGATTTTGGCGGAATGCTCGTCAAATGGCACACGCTTTCGCAGACGGCGACTACCGCCGAACTTTTTGAATACATCATCCGCGACGTGAACTACAAAGAATTTATCGTCGAAGACGACTCCGAAGAGAGCGCCGAGCGCTGGGAAAACGTGCAAGAATTAATGCGCCTCGCGCAAGAATACAATGCGCGAACGATAGACGAGTTCCTCGAAAACGTGGCGCTCATCGCCGACCAAGACACGCTGACCGACGCCAACGCCCCCACCCTGCTCACGCTGCACGCCGCCAAAGGGTTGGAGTTCGGCGCGGTTTTCATCGTCGGGCTGGACGACGGCATCATCCCGCACAGCCGCTCCTTCGACGAGCAAGAGCAAATGGAAGAAGAACGCCGCCTCTTTTACGTCGGCATCACCCGCGCCAAAGATCGCCTCTACCTGTTGCGAGCCATCCAACGCGGCGGGCGCGGTATGGCGGAAGAGACCTACCCTTCGCGCTTCCTTAACGACATTTCGGAAGATTTGCTGGTCGGCAAAACGCGAACGGGACGCAGCCTAAAAAGCGCCCCTGCGGAAATTCGCTGGTCGCCGCCGACTCCGCCCAAGCCTGCGCCTGTTTCTCAAAGTTTATACAAAGCCGGAACTCGCGTCGCGCACCCGCTCTGGGGCGAAGGCATCGTCCTCGATTCCAGAGTCCAAGACGGCGACGAAACCCTCGACGTAGTTTTTGAATCGGTCGGCATTAAGCGCCTCGCGGCGAGTTTGGCAAACTTGAAGATCGTCGGCGGGGGGTAAACAAACCGTCCCGAAGGTTTAGAACCTTCGGGACGGCGCTTATTTTTCCTTTTTGATAGGGGCTAAAATCTAAAAATAAGCGGGCGGGAGCGTATAATAGACAAAAATCCAGTTCGTTGATTTGGGGACGACATGCCGCGAAAATTTTCTGAAGAACGCACCCGCAAGGAAATGATTGATCCGCAGTTGGAAAAGGCGGGCTGGTATCTGCGCGACCATGCCAAAGTCAAAATCGAAATCCCCGTGGACGGTTACGACAAAGAGCCGTGGAACGGGGTAACCGATTACTGCCTGTACCGCGAAAACGGGGAAGTGTTGGCGGTGGTCGAAGCCAAGAAAACGGCGGTGGACGTTCGTCTCGCCGAAGCGCAACTGACGCATTATGTAACCGAAATCGAAAAGCATCAAACATTTCGTCCGTTTGGGTTTTTAGCCAACGGGCTGGAAATCCATTTTGTGGATGTGGGCTACGCGCCCAAGCGCGAAGTCTTCGGCTTCTTCACCCGCGAAGATTTGGAGAATTTGCTTTACATCCGCCAGAACGCGGCGCCCCTGGCTTCAGTGGAAATCAACAACGTCATCGTGGACCGTTCCTACCAACATGAAGCGATTCGTAGGGTTTGTGAAGCCTTCGATACTGTTCGCGATAACGTTCCGAAGGCTGGCGCGCAAAAGGCGAGTCGTTCGGAAGAAGCCTTCGGAACGGTCAGTTCGGGCGGCAAACGCAAAGCCCTGATCGTCATGGCGACGGGGACGGGCAAGACGCGCACCACGATGGGACTGATCGACGTCTTCATGCGTTCCAATCAGGCGCGGCGGATTTTGTTCGTGGCAGACCGCGATCCGCTGGTCAAGCAGGCGCTCGACGACGGCTTCGTGGAATTCCTACCCGAAGAGCCTTGCACACGTCTGCATAGTTGGAAGATCGAAACGGGAAACCGCCTGTACGCGGTAACGCTGCAAACGCTCAGCAATATCTTTGAGCAGTTCTCGCCCGCCTTTTTTGATTTGCTCGTCTTTGACGAAGTGCATCGCTCCATCTTCAACCGTTGGAGCGAAGTGTTGAAATATTTCGACGGGCGCATGATCGGCTTGACCGCCACGCCCGCCAATTACATTGACCGCGACACCTTCGAGATGTTCCACTGTTTCGACGACAAGCCGACTTACCTTTACACCTATGAGCAGGCGGTCGAAGACAACTATCTGGTGGATTACACACTCTACGCGGCGCGGACTCGCTTTCAGCAGGAAGGCGTCAGGGGCGTGAATCTGTCCGAAGAAGAGCGCAACCTGCTCGTCCAAAACGGACTCGACCCCGACGACATCAACTACGAAGGCACGGAACTCGAAGCGAAGGTTACGGTCAAAGACATGCTCCGCCGTCAATGGCAGGAGATCATGGACGTCTGTCTCAAAGACCCGTCAGGGATGCCGTGCAAGACGATCGTCTTTGCGATGACCAAGAAACACGCCCTGCGCTTGAAGGACGCTTTTTACGAAGTCTTCCCGCAATATGTGGACATGACCAAGGTCATCGTCAGCGACGCCAATTACCGCGATATTCCCGTCAACGATTTCAAGAAACAGAATCTGCCGCGCATCGCCATTTCGGTGGACATGCTCGACACGGGCGTGGACGTTCCCGAAGTGATGAATTTGGTTTTCATGAAGCCCGTCCAGTCGCCGATCAAATTGCAGCAAATGCTCGGGCGCGGGACGCGCGTTCAGGCGGCGTGCAAGTTCCCCGAACGCCTGCCCGAAAACGGCAAAAAAGAATTTCTGGTCATTGATTTTTGGGACAACAATTTCAGCAAGGACGCGAAGGAAGCAGTGGACACGTCCCTGCCCGTGCTGGTGCGGACTTTCCTGACCCGCGTCAACTTGCTGGAAACCTATCTCGACGATTCGCATTCCGCCGAATATCAGCAGCTCGTCGCCGACTTGCGCGGAATGATTCAACGCATCCCCAAAGATTCGCTCTTGGTTCGCAAAGATTTGCCGACAATCGAAGACGTTTGGGAAGACGGATTTTGGAGTTACCTGCTGCCGTCCAGTTTGGAGAAATTACGCAAGCGCGTCGCGCCGCATCTGCGCTACGCCCCCGACGTGGACATCGCCGCCGAGACCTTCATCAGCAAAATCGAACGCTTGAAATTGATGAAGCGCAAAAAACAGGATGTCTCCGATTTGGCGGTTTCCATCGCCGAAGACGTTCACAAGTTAAAGGAAAATTTGCTCACTGCGCGCCAGATCGAATTGCGCCGACAATGCACCGCCCACGAGTTGGAAACAGCGGACTCCGCGCAACTGGACGAATTCCGCGACGCGCTCGCCAAAGAGATGAAGAACAAAGAGAAGGGACTCGAACCGCTGGCGCTCGATTTCCTGCGCGACTTCATCGCCGTGCGCGGTTACATCCTGCTCACCAAAAGCGGCACGCAGATGTACGTCGAAGAATACCGCCGTTTGGTGGAACAGCGCATTTTGGAATTGGTCGCCAAGCACCCGACGATTCTCGCCATCCAGCGCGGAGAAAAGATTGACGACGGACAACTGCTCGAACTGGAGCGCGCGCTGACCAAAGAACTCGGCGCGGGCGACCTGGAAGTAACGCCCGAAAACCTGAAGAAAGTCTTCGCCCACAGCGCGGACAGTTTTCTCGGTTTGGTGCGTCAAGTTTTAGACATGGCGTACCTGCCCGATTACAAAGAGGTGGTGGCGCGGCAGTTTGAAAGTTTCATCACACAAAATAACTACAACGCCGACCAAATCCGCTTTTTGCGCGCCGTGCAGAGCGTGTTCTTGCAGAAGCGCCGTCTCGAAACCGCCGACCTGTATGACGCGCCCGCTTTGGCTGGCTTCGGTCAGGACGCGGTGGACAGGTGGTTTACGGAGGCGGAAGTGGAAGAGGTGGTTGAGTTTGCCAACAAGATGAGCATTGAGATTGAGAGAGAATAATATGAGATTAGTAAATCTAAGTATTCGAAATTTTCGCGGTATTCAAGAATTGAATTGGGACATAAAAGGTAATATGGTGTGCTTGATAGGACCTGGCGACTCAACAAAAAGCACAATACTGCTTGCGCTTGAATATCTATTTTCTCTGACGTGGAATTTAGCAATAACTGATGTTGATTTTCATGGAATGAATATTAATAAGCCAATTGAAATAACGGCTGTAATAACAGAATTTCCCCAACCCAGAACTTCGGAGAAATCATTGCTTTCTGAGGATAAATTTGGTTTATACCTTGGTTTTTGGGATTCTAAAAACAAGCGCTTGTTTGAAATTCAAGACAATAAAGATTTTCAGAAAGCATTACAAATTCGTTTGAAAATTGATCGCGATTTAGAACCTGAATGGCAAGTTGTTTCTCTGCAAAATAACGGCAAAGAACCTCAAACCTTATCTGTTTCCGACCGCCGACAACTCGGTGTAGCAAGTATCGGCAATTACGGTGATGCGGATTTAGCATGGGGACGAAACTCTGCGTTAAGCCGCCTGACTCAAAGAGAAGATTTAACACAGATCCCCACACTTTTGGCTAACGCCGAACGAGAATTGCTTCAAGCGCTAAAAGATGTGGATTTCAGCGCCCTTACGCAGGCGGTTGAAAATACAAAAACAATAGCCGAATCTTTAGGCGTTGAATCGCAATCCGAGTTGCGACCTGGCATGAACCCAATGAAATTCAGTTTAAAACAAGGAGCAATTTCGTTGTTTGATGGCGACTTGCCTTTATTGCTACGGGGCGCAGGCAGTCGTCGGTTAATGACAATGGCTGTCCATAAAGCATCTGTGCCAGATGGGGCTGTTATCTTAGTTGATGAAATTGAAAACAGTTTGGAGCCCTATCGCATTCGACATTTGATTCGCCAGTTGCGCCCAAAGTCCAGCGACAAGCATCAGGTTATTTTTACCACTCATTCGCCCACTGCAGTGGTTGAGTGTGATGCAAACGAATTGTACACAGTTCACGCCAGGAATGGAATAGTATCTATCTCCTGCGTTGGGGCTGACTTTCAAGATGTTGTAAGAAGTGTGCCAGAAGCATTTCTTTCAAAGAAAGTGATTATCTGTGAAGGGAAAACTGAAGCAGGATTTCTGATTGGATTGGATGAACACTACTGGAAAGTCAAGCACAAAGAATCAACTTCGCCTTTCAAATTCCAGACAATGGCGGAGGCGGGAGCGGCGCCAATAGAAAGTCCGAAATCAGGCGGTTCAAATTCGCCAAAATATGCTGTGGCATTAGCGCAATTGGGCTATTTGGTTGCTTATTTGGGCGATTCCGATCGTGATCTAACACCTTCAATGAATGATATGAAGGCAGAAGGGGTGAAGGAAGTATTTCTCTGGGAGGGCAAGTTGGAAATTGAACGCCGTCTATGTTTAGATCTGCCTTGGGAAGGTTTAAAACAATTGATAACGCTTGCAGCCGAATTACAGGGCTCAGAAGAATCGGTTTGGGATACGATATTTAAAATACTGGAAACATCAGGCTATAGATTTGAGAAAGTTAGAGACATTGATTCACTACGGGAGCAAGTCGAGGAACCTAATTTACGAGAGTGTATTGGAAAGGCTGCGGACAGCAAAAGCTGGTTTAAGCGCATGGATAAGGGGAAGGCATTAGGCGAATTGGTTGCCAAATATCTAGATCAAATGCAGAACACATCTGCCGCAAAAACTTTATGCGAACTGGAGAAGTGGTGTTATGGGGGATGATATTTTTGATGAAGTCGTTGAACGGCTAACGCATTCAAAAGAGCCTATCTGTGTGGCTGCTGCCGCTGGATGCGGTAAGACAACAGCAATTGTTCGCGCGGTAGCCAAAGCAGAAGGTAAACAATTGATTCTCACGCATACAAACGCTGGAGTGGCTGCATTGCGTTCAAGTTTGCGGAATAATTCTGTGAGTGAATCGAAATATCGTGTTGAGACAATTGCCAGTTGGCTCTTTAAATATTCCATTGCCTACCCTTCTATGTCTGGATTATCTAACGCGAGACCAACAAAAGACGCATGGAAAGAAGTGTACACTGCAACGAACAAACTTTTTAAACATCCTTTTATAGAAGATATATTGCAAGCTTCATACACTGGCGTATTCGTGGACGAATATCAAGACTGCGAAAAACAACAGCATGAAATTATTTTAAAAATTTGCGCGTATTTACCTGTGCGGGTTTTAGGCGACCCACTACAAGCAATATTTAGATTTAACGATAATCAGCCTGTGGATTGGGAAACTGATGTGCTTCCTCACTTTACTCCATTGCATGAATTGGAAATTCCCTATCGTTGGCAAAAAGCGGGTGCAAATCAAAAATTGGGCAACTCTCTGATAGATATTCGTGGAAGGTTGCAAAAAGACGAGCCCGTTGACTTGACCGCTTACCCTTCAATTACTTGGATTCGTTGGTCAAAAGAGCAGGAAATACAAAGTTGCCGAGACGCACCCAGAAATAAGAAAGAAACAATTGCAGGTATTCATCAATGGCGAAACGATGGGCATTCTACAGCAAAAAGTCTAGGTGGAGAATTTCAATCTATAGAGGAGATGGATTGCGGAGACTTAATGGAGTGTGCAAAGAAAATAGACAAGCGCCGAGACGATAGCAATTTCGTAGGCGTTGCAAGTGAAATAAGAAACCTTATCATGACGGGATGTGGCAATCGCTTGCCGTTTCAAGATGAGAATTTACAAGCAAGTTTAACGCGTTTGGGGCAAGGAGATACTTCCATGATAATTGAGATTTTAGACAAAGTAATGGAAGATCCAAATATGCAAGTTTATCGGAATGAACTTTTTTCTGAAATGAAAAGAACCCAGCATGAATTCGCAACAGAAAGATATTCCTCATTTGAAGAGGCGGCTTACGCAGCCAGATATAAAACCCGCATTTATGGGCGCAGTCTTGACAAGCAGATTATCTCGACCACTTTGCTTATCAAAGGACTCGAATTTGACCACGCGATTGTTTTGAACGCAAACAAACTGCAAAATGCCGAGAATTTTTATGTTGCCGTTACACGCGCTTCAAAGAGTTTGACAGTTTTATCTGAAGAACCAATTATCGGTTACAAAAAATCTGAAATTGCAGATGCAACCGTATAATATAGTCGAACGCCATAACATGAGAAACAGTTAACCCATGCTCACCGACCCCAAACTCCGCGCGCAAGTAGACAAACTCTGGGATAAGTTCTGGACGGGGGGACTGTCGAATCCGCTCGACGCGATCGAGCAGTTTTCGTATCTGTTGTTCCTGAAGCGGCTGGACGACCGCGAGAACGCCGCCGAAAGGCAGGCGCGGCGTAGGAACGCGGCGTCAGGTGGGAGTGCAGAGTCAGGTAAGGGCGGAGCGCCGCTCCGCCCCAACGCGACGCACCAGCCCCGAATTCCCGAAAAGATGCGCTGGAGCGTCTGGAAGCAGATGAAAGCCGAAGAGATGCTCAAGCATCTTAAGACGGAAGTCTTCCCCAAACTGGCGGAACTCTCGAACGGCGAGTCGTCGTTCGGCGAGTATATGCGCGGGGCGGAGTGCAAAATCAACAAGCCCAGCCTGCTGGTGGAGGCGGTCAACCTGATTGACGAGATGAAGATCTCGGAGCAGAATCAGGACACGCAGGGCGACCTGTACGAGTACATGCTCGGGCATTTGAGCATCGCGGGGCGCAACGGACAGTTCCGCACGCCGCGCCACATCATCCGCATGATGGTGAAAATGCTCGACCCCAAGCCGCGCGAACGGATCGGCGATTTGGCGGCTGGCACGGGCGGTTTTCTCGTCAACGCGCACCAACACATTTTGGAGCAGCACACGTCGGCGGGGATTCTGGAATATGACGAGGAGGGGAATCCGCATCACTTAATCGGCGACCAATTATCGGGTGCGGAGCGGGCGTTCATGTCGTCGCCGAAGTATCTGCGCGGGTACGATAACGATTCGGGCATGACCATCCTGCGCATCGGTTCGATGAATCTGATGCTGCACGGGGTCGAGTCGCCGCAGTTCTATTACAGGGATACGCTCTCGAAGGCGTTCGACGACGAGCGCGAGTACGACGTGATTTTGATGAACCCGCCTTTCAAGGGCGCGGTGGACAAGGGCGGCGCGCACCCGTCGCTGCCGTCGGACACGAGCAAGAGCGAACTGCTCTTTTTGCATTTGATTTTGCGCGCGCTCGACATGGGCGGACGGGCGGCGGTCATCGTGCCAGACGGCGTGCTGTTCGGCTCGTCGCGGGCGCACGTCGAAGTTCGCAAGCGGCTGATTGAGGAGAATCGGCTGGACGGCGTGGTCTCGATGCCGTCGGGCGTCTTCAAGCCTTACGCGGGCGTCAGCACGGCGGTTCTGTTCTTCACACGCGGGGCGCGCACCGAGCGCATTTGGTTTTACGATATGGCGCACGACGGTTTTTCGCTGGACGATAAGCGGACGAAGGCGGCGGAGAACGACATCCCCGATATTTTGGATTGTTGGAAGAACCGCCACAACCCAGACTTTGAAGCGGGTCGCGCCCAACGGATTTTGGATCTACGCCGCGAGTTGACTCCGCTCAAGGAAGAGCGTCTGCGTTTGCAGGCGGAGGTCAATCGGCTGACGTTTGAGTCTGTGCTTTCGCCCTCACCCCTAACCCCTCTCCCAAAAGGAGAGGGGGACTCGCTCCCAAAGAATGAGGGAGACTCGCTCCCAAAGGATGAGGGAGACTCACTCCCAAAGGGAGAGGGAGACTCGCTCCCTTCTCCCGCTGGGAGAAGGGCTGGGGATGAGGGAAAACTCGCCGCCGCGCAGGCGCAATTATCTGAGCTCGAATCGAAAATCTCCAAGCCCCAATCCGAACTCGACCGCCTGACGCGCCAGTTTTGGGTAACGGCGGAGCAGGCGCGGGCGAATAAGTACGATCTCTCCGCCAGCCGCTACCGCCAAGCGGACTCCGATGCAGCGTATCACGAAAAGCCGTCGGTAACGCTGGAGCGCTTGGCGCGGTTAGAGAGTGTAATGGCGGAGGAAATTCGGGAACTTGGGGAGTTGGTGAATGGGAAGTAGGAATTGGTGATTGGTAAATGGTAAATCGTGTTCCGTTAGGCGAAATTGTTGAAGAACTTGAAAATGGAAGTCGCCCTGAAGGTGGAGTAAATGACAGCGGCGATGTTTTTAGCGTTGGCGGCGAACATCTAAACGATCTTGGCGGATTCGATTTTTCAAGCGTTAAACTTATTTCTCACGATTTTTATAACCAAATGAAACGCGGAAAAGTTCAGCCAGACGACATAATTATTGTCAAAGATGGCGCAACTACTGGAAAAACTTCTTTTGTGAATGAACAGTTTCCGCATTTTCCTTGTGCTATTAATGAGCATGTTTTTCGTTTGGCTATAAATCAGAAAGTCGCTGACCCAAAATATGTTTTCTATTACCTGTATAGCCCCAAAGGAAACAAAGAAATATTGGATGATTTTCGCGGTGCAACTGTTGGCGGAATTTCGCAAGATTTTGTAAACAAAGTTTTCATCCCCCTGCCGCCGCTGGACGAGCAAAAGCGGATTGCGTCCCTGCTGGCGCGGGCGGACCGTCTGCGCGGGCTGCGACGCACGGCGCGCGCGCTCGGCGATTCCCTGCTCCAGTCCGTGTTTTTGGAGATGTTTGGGGATGGTAAAGGAAAATGGAAAAAAGAAAATTTAGGAAACCTTTGTAGTTTGATTCGAGATGGAACACACGTTACGCCTACTTATGTTCCTGCTGGTATTCCATTTGTGACTGTAAAAAATATGGTAACTGGCAAACTTGACTTTTCAGATACAAAATTTATTAGCGAAGAAGAGCATAAATATATTTCCAAAGTTGTGAAGCCAGAGCGTGGTGATATTTTGGTGAGCAAAGACGGCTCAATTGGAATTCCATGCCCTGTTGATACAGACATAGAATTTAGCATTTTTGTCAGTGTTGCTCTTTTGAAGCCAATTCGAGAAAAGATAAATACAAATTTCCTGACTTATCAAATAGGCTCGGAGGCAGTTCAAGACCAAATTCAAAATAGCATAAAAGGAATTGCTATTCGTCATCTTCACCTTGAAGATTTTAAGCGATTGGAAATAATTGTTCCCCCGCTTGCCCTGCAAGAAGAATTTGCGGGCGCGGCGGCGAGCGTCGAGGGTTTGCTGGGGCGGATGGCTGAGTCCGCGCGGCAGGGGGAAAATCTTTTCGAGAGTCTGCTTGCGGAGAGTTTTGGGTGAAGAAACGTCCCGAAGGGTTGCGCTAGTCCGCGCGGCTTTCATGTCAACCTTCGGGACGTAGCCTTTGCTGGTGAAGAGACCGTCCACGAATTTTTCACGAATTCACGAATAGCAAACGGCGCATTCGTGAATTCGCAGTTTCATTCGCGGATGGTTCTGTGAAGCAACACTCGCGGTTGCCATAAAAATTCAAGACGGTATAATAGAATGCATGGCACAAGAGACAATCAAAATCGTCATCCCTATGGCGGGCTGGGGAACGCGCATGCGCCCGCACACTTGGAGCAAGCCCAAGCCGCTGGTCAGCGTGGCGGGGAAAATGGCGTTAGAACACGTTTTGGACATGTTCCAAACCCTGCCCGCCTCCGCAGAGGCGGAATATATTTTCATCGTCGGTCCGCACCTCGGCGAGACGCAAATCCCCGCTTTCATTAAAGAGCATTACCCCGACCTCAAAGCGCATTACGTCGTGCAGCGCGAAATGAAGGGACAGTCGCACGCGCTCTGGCTGGCGCGCGAATATCTTCACGGTCCGATGATTATGTGTTTTTCGGACACGCTCATGGAAACCGATTTTTCGTTCCTCGCCGCCGAATCCGCCGACGGCGTGGCTTGGGTCATGCCCGTGGACGACCCGCGCCGCTTCGGCGTGGCGGAATTAGACTCCGCAGGTTGGGTGAAACGCTTCGTCGAAAAGCCGCAAAGCATGGACAACAATCTCGTCGTCGTCGGCTGCTATTATTTCAAAAGCGCGGAGCGTCTGCTGGCGGCGATTGAAGATCAAATGGAACGCGGCGTGATGTTGAAGGACGAATATTTTCTAACCGACGCCATCTCCATTATGATTGAAGGCGGCGCAAAAGTGCGGACGGAGAAAATCAGCACCTGGCTCGACACGGGGACGATTGAAGCGACGCTGGACACGAACACGCTCCTATTAGCCAAAATCGGCGCGCAAGTTAAAAAATTTGAAGGATTAAACGTCGAAATCGTCGAGCCGGTTTTTATTCACGAAAGCGCAAAAATTGAAAATTCCAAAATCGGACCTTACGTTTCGGTCGGCGCGAATTGCAAAATCGAAAACGCGCAAATTTCAGAATCCATCCTCGAAGCGGATTGCGAGATTCAAGACGCGGCGCTGACTCGCTCGTTAGTGGGCAAACAAGCCCAAGTCAAGGGGCGCGGCGACGGGCGCGTCATGCAATTAAATATCGGAGATACCAGTTCGGTCTGTTTGTAAACCGCCGTCATTTCGACGAATGAAAAATATATCTTAAGGAGCATCATGCAAACCTCAAACGCAACCAGACTTTCGCAGCGCGTGGCGGAACTTAAGCCTTCGGGCATCCGCCGCTTTTTCGACATCGTGGCGACGATGAAAGACGTCATCTCGCTCGGCATCGGCGAGCCCGATTTCACCACGCCTAAACCGATCCTCGACGCGGGCATTCGCTCGCTGCAAAACGGCGAGACGCATTACACCTCCAACTCCGGCAAAATGGAATTGCGGCAGGGCATCGCCGATAATTTGAAGAAACTGTATAACGTCAGTTACGACCCCGCCGACGAAATCATCGCCACCGTCGGCGTTTCCGAAGCGCTGTACCTCGCCATGACCGCCCTGCTCGAAGCGGGCGACGAAGTCATCATCCCCACGCCCTGCTTCGTCGCCTATCAAGCGGAAGTGCTGCTGGCGGGCGGCGTCCCCGTCGAAATTCCGGCGCGCATCGAAAACGATTTCAGCGTAGACCCCGACGACATCCGCAAGGCGATTACGCCCCGCACGAAAATCATCTTCATCGGCTACCCCTCCAACCCGACGGGCGCCGTCGCCCCGTTGGAAGTGATGAACGAAATCGGCAAAATTGCGGAAGAACACAATCTGATCGTTTTGTCCGACGAAATTTACGACCGCCTCGTTTACAACTTTGAGCATGTTTGCTTCCCCGCGTTGAGCGAGAGCCTGCGTCAGCGCACCATTTTGCTGGGCGGATTTTCCAAAGGGTACGCGATGACCGGCTGGCGCATCGGCTACGCCTGCGCCCCCGCCGATTTGATGACCGGCTTATTGCGCGTGCATCAATACACCATCATGTCCGCGCCGACCACCGCGCAAGACGCCGCCATCGAAGCGCTGAACGTCGGCGAGCCGCATGTGCAAGAAATGGTCGCGGAATATGACCGCCGCCGCCGCCTTTTAGTGGACGGGCTGAACCGCCTCGGGCTGACGACCTTCGAGCCGCGCGGCGCGTTCTACGCCTTCCCCAACATCCGCGCCTCCGGCATGGACGACGAAGCCTTCGCCGAAGCCTTGCTGCGCGAGGAGAGCGTCGCCGTTGTGCCGGGCAACGCCTTCGGTCCGGGCGGCGAGGGATTCGTCCGCGCTTGCTACGCCACCTCTTACGAACAGATTGAAGAAGCCCTGCGGCGCATAGAAAGATTCATGAGCAGGCACGGGTAAAAGAGCAGTTGACGGTTGACAGTTATCGGTTGACAGTGGGCAGTGAGCAGTTGAGGGAGGGGACTCAAGACTCCTTTCTCCCTTTGGGATATATGCCCGCAAGGGTAGAAGGGTTGGGGATGAAGGGAGTTAGCATCAAAAAAAGAGCGGACGGCGTCAGCCTGTCCGCTCTTTATGTTTACCCGCCGGCAATTTTGACCTTGTAACCTAGCCTCGTCAAAATCTCAGCCATGCGCTGACGGCGCTCGCCTTGAATTTCAATCACGCCGTCTTTGACCGTGCCGCCCGCGCCGCATTCTTGCTTTAAGATTTTAGCCAGCGCTTTCAAATCCTCTTCGCTCAGAATCAAATTCTTGACGACCGAAACGACCTTCCCGCCGCGCCCGCCCGACACGCGGTGCAAGTACGCCGTCTGCTGTTGCGGCGGCAGGGATTTAACGCGCGCGGCGTTTTGATTCGCCTTTCGCAAATCGCCTTCGTCCGACGACCAAACCGCGCGATTGCCGCTCATCCGTTAGTTGGCTTTCACCACGCTAAATTTATCTTTGCCGATTTTGTAATTGCCGCTGTGCTTAATCACTTGCCCCAAAACGTCTTCGGGGATGTCCACAAACGAAAGTTTATCTTCGATGCGAATCTTGCCGATGACGTTGCCAGGGATGTTGGCGTGAAAAGCAATTTGCCCGACAATGTCGTTCGGGCGGATGTTGTGCGCCTTGCCCTTATTAATTTTGCAACGCACCATCCCCTGCTCGTGAGCGCGGCTGCCCTTGACGCGCGTCTTGTCGCCAAAACGTCCGGCAGACGGTTCGCGGCGCGGCTTGCGTTCTTCGCGCACTTGCGTAACTTCCGCAATAGGTCGTTGCTTCTCGTCGCCGCGAGAAAGTTTGATGGCGGCGGCGGCGATATTCAGCGGGTCGTTTCCAGCGGCGATTAATTCTTCGACGATTTCCAACTCGCGTTTGTAACGCCCGCGCCCCAACCAGACTTTGAGTTTTTCCACGAGTTGAGTCTCGCGGTGTTGGAATATTTGTTCCGTCGTCGGCAGTTCCGCTTGAGCGACGGGTTGTTTGGTCAGCGCTTCCACCTCGCGCAAGCGGCGCTTCTCCTTCGGCGAAAGCAGCGTGATGGCGACGCCCGTTTTGCCGGCGCGTCCCGTGCGCCCAATGCGGTGGACGTAAACTTCCGCGTCGTCGGGCAGATGGTAATTGAAGACGTGCGAAATGTCGTCAATGTCCAAGCCGCGCGCGGCGACGTCGGTGGCGACCAACACTTTCAGTTGGTTGGCGCGGAAGCGCCCCAGCACGCGCTCGCGCGCTTGTTGATCCAAATCGCCGTGAATGGCTTCGGCGGGGATTCCGCGCACGACCAATTCGTTGGCGAGCGTGGCGGTTTCGGCGCGGGTGCGGGCGAAGATCAGCGCCGAGTGAATCGGCTCGACTTCAAAGAGGCGAGTCAGCGCGTTGGTTTTGTGGCTGTCGTTGACGAGGTAATAGCGCTGTTCGATGGCGGCGGCGGTCAGCGTCGAGCGTTTGATAACCACCGATTGCGGGTCGCGCATGAAGCGTTCGGCGAGTTTGCGAATCCGCGTCGGCATGGTGGCGCTGAACAGCGTCGTCTGCCGCTCGTCGGGAGTCGCGTCGAGGATGGTTTCCACATCTTCGATAAAGCCCATGTTGAGCATTTCGTCCGCTTCGTCGAGGACGACGGTTTTGACTCCGTTGAGAAAAAGGACGTTGCGTTTGAGCAGATCGTTCAAACGTCCGGGCGTGCCGACGACGATGTCCACGCCGCGTTTGAGGCTGTTAATCTGCGGTCCATACGGCTGACCGCCGTACACGGCGAGAACGCGAACGCCGAGATATTTGCCGTACTCGTTAATTGAGTCGGCGACTTGCAAAGCGAGTTCGCGCGTCGGCGCGAGAATCAACGCCTGCGGATTCATTTGTTTTTCAAAACGATTGAGGATGGGGAGCGCGAAAGCGGCGGTTTTGCCGGTGCCCGTCTGCGCCTGACCGATAGCGTCCGCGCCGCTGAGCATAATGGGAATCATGCCCGCTTGAATGGGAGTCGGCTCGGTATAGCCGAGTTCGGAGGTCGCCCGCACGAGCTCTTCGCGCAGGTTGAGAGAAGAAAAATCAGTTGTCATGTTATCCTTTTTAGTTGACTAGTTCGCTAGTCGCTTAATTTGGTTTTGACAACTTCCTTTAATTTCTTCCTGCTTAACAAGACGCTCCTTTTCAGGCGCGTCCGCCCAACAAAAAAGCCCGGCTACTTTCGACGGGCGTTAATCAAAGCGATCAAAACCAATTTCCAGAAATAGAACGCGCGGAGTGTACCACAGAATTAAGGTTTCTTGCGAATAAAAAACGGGCGCAAAATTCTGCGCCTTGCTCAAAACCCTTCCGCGACGTACTCGCCCCAAACGCCGCGCAGCGCGTTGCAAATTTCGCCGAGCGTAATGTCGCTCTCCACGCATTCGATGAAGAGCGGCATCAAGTTTTGCGCGCCTTTGGCGGCGGCGGTTAATTTTTCAAGCAGGGAATTGACCGTCGCCGAATCGCGCCCCGCGCGCAAGGTTTTCAACTTCTCGCGCTGACCCTGCTCGATCGAAGCGTCCACGCGCAAACGTTCCAACTCGACGTCTTCGTCTATTTGAAATTGATTGACGCCGACGATAATTTGCTCCTTCCTTTCGACGGCTTGTTGCGCGGCGTAAGCGGCGTTTTGGATTTCATTTTGCATAAACCCTTTTTCAATGGATTGCAGCGCCCCGCCCATCTCATCAATTTGCGCGATGTAACTTAACGCGCCTTTTTCAATTTCGTCAGTCAGATATTCGACCAGATACGATCCCGCCAGCGGATCTACCGAATCCGCCGCGCCCGATTCATAGGCGATGATTTGTTGCGTCCGCAACGCCACGCGCACCGACTTTTCCGTCGGCAGCCAAAGCGCTTCATCCATCGAATTGGTGTGCAGCGATTGCGTCCCGCCCAGCACGGCGGACAGCGCCTGCAGCGTAACGCGCGCCACGTTATTTTCCGGCTGTTGCGCGGTTAGCGTCGAGCCGGCCGTTTGCGTGTGGAAACGCAACTGCCATGAAGCGGGCTTCTGCGCGTTAAAACGTTCGCGCATTATGCGCGCCCACATGCGCCGCGCCGCGCGGAACTTGGCGACTTCCTCCAACACGTTATTATGCGCGTTGAAGAAAAACGAAAGTTGACCGGCGAAGTCGTCCACGTCGAGACCCGCCGCCAGCGCCGCTTCGACGTAAGCGATTCCGTTCGCCAGCGTGAAGGCGACTTCTTGCACGGCGGTCGAACCCGCCTCGCGGATGTGGTAGCCCGAAATCGAAATCGTATTCCAATAAGGGACGTCCGCCGCGCAGAATTGGAAGATGTCGGTAATCAGACGCATGGACGGCGCGGGCGGGAAGATGTACGTCCCGCGCGCGACGTACTCTTTGAGGATGTCGTTTTGAATCGTGCCGCGCAGTTGACGCATGTCCGCGCCTTGACGTTTGGCGACGGCGATGTACATCGCCAGCAACACGCCCGCAGGCGCGTTAATCGTCATAGATGTGGAAACTTTGTCGAGCGGAATTTGGTCAAACAGTTGTTCCATATCTTTAATGGAAGAAATCGAAACGCCGACCTTGCCGACTTCGCCTTGCGCGATTGGGTCGTCCGCGTCGTAGCCGATTTGCGTCGGCAAATCGAAAGCGACCGATAAACCCGTCTGCCCTTGTTCAAGCAGGTAGCGATAGCGCTTGTTTGATTCTTCGGCGGTGGAAAAGCCGGCGTATTGGCGCATCGTCCAAAAGCGCGTGCGGTACATGGTCGGCTGAACGCCGCGCGCGAAGGGGTATTCGCCAGGAAAGCCTAATTTTTCGGCGTAGTAAGAATCGTCTGCAAGCGAATTAAGTTCGGGCGGAAGCGCGAGGCGCGGCAACTCAATTCCCGAACTGGTTTCAAAGCGTTCCTTGCGTTCCTTAAAACGATCCAACGATTTTTTTAATAGCGTTTCTTTCCATTGATTGAAGCGGTCTTGAAGAGTCATCATATCACCCGAAATTTTTTCCTTAGTATAAAGCGCCTGCGGATTTTGCGGCGTTTTGCATTTTTGTTAAATGTTAAATCGTTGACAAAAACACGGCATTTTATTTTTTAGGAGTATGATAAGCGCATGTTTCGGACCGCCCGTTTGGCGGAGAATGGACGAACGATGAATCGTTTTTTTGACCGAATCCTTAACGTCGCCGTGGACGACCCGCGCGAGTTTCGCCGTCGCCGCTTGATTAATATTACTTTATTGGGCATCGTCGCCTGCGCGGCGATTGGGTTGGTTTATGTGCGCTTGGCTCCAGCGTTGACCGCCGAAGACCAACACGCAAAGATGATGTTAACGCGTGCCATCGTCAGTTTATTTCCGACCATGACGATTATTTATTTTGTCAACCGTCGTTCGGGAAATTGGGCGGCCTTTCTCTTTCTTGCGATTTCAACTCTTTTCGTCTATTGGCTGGACGCGCCCCAAGAACTCGCCAACGGGCGCTCGACTTTTGTTTTTACGATTCCCATCGCCGCTTCGAGTTTGATTCTTTTTCCTTCCGCAAGTTTTATTTTCGCCGCCATCAGCGCCGCTTATATGTTTTGGGCGGCAAGCGTCGCAACGCCGCCCGTCCAACCGAGTTTCTTCGCATTAATCGGCTTCTTCATGTTGGCGTTAATCACTTGGCTGGCGACTCGTTCGTTAGAACAAGTTCTGCGCGAGTTGCAAACGCTCAACCTAAACCTCGACCATTTGGCGGAAGAAAAAACCCAAGAACTGGCGCAGACGCTCGTCCGCGCGGCGGCGGCGGCGGGACGCAACCAAGCCATTCTTGATTCCATCGCCGACGGCGTGATCGTGTTTGACAGTCAGAATAACGCCATCTTAGCCAACCCTGCGTTGAGCCGCTTAATCAACATTCCCGTTAACGATTTGATTAATCATAGCATGGCGGATTTTATTTCGCGCATCGGCAGCGACGACAAGCGGACAATGCAAAGCGTCTTTGAGGAACGCGAAAAAACGCTGACGGGCATTCGCGTGCAATCGGAAAACAAAACGCTTTCGGCGAGCATCGCCCGCGTTACAGACGCAGAACGAAAATCCATCGGCTCGGTGGCGGTCTTCCGCGACGTAACCCGCGAAGCGGAATTGGAAAAAATGAAAGACACTTTCGTGGGCGTCGTCTCGCACGAATTACGCACGCCGCTTAACGCCGTTTTGGGGTATGCCGAAATGTTAAAAGAAGGCGTGTACGGCGCGATAAACGAAAAACAAAGCGCCATTGCCGAACGCATGATGAACAGCACAAAACGCCTGCTGACTATCGTCGGCGAGTTGTTGGATCAGGCGCAGATTCAATCGGGCAAGTTGAAAATTATCGTCGAGCCTTGTCGCCCCGTCGAATTGTTAGATTCGCTGCACGGCGTAATGGAACAACTGGCGACAAAAAAAGGACTCGACCTGCAAACCGACCTCGCTTCCGATATGCCGCAAGTAATCATGGGCGACTCGCATCGTCTGCATCAAGTGTTGATTAATCTAGTCGGCAACGCCATAAAATTTACCGACAAAGGATTCGTCAACGTCCGCATTCAGCCCGAAGACGCGCAGCGCTGGCAAATCCGCGTTTCTGATTCTGGCGGCGGAATTGCGGCGGAGGCGCAAGAACTCGTCTTTGAATCGTTCCGTCAAGCGGACGCCAGCGCCGTTCGCGAGCATGGCGGCGTAGGGTTGGGACTTTCCATTGTCAAGCAATTGGTCGAGTTGATGAAAGGCTCTATCCGCCTTGAAAGCGAAATCGGCAAAGGCAGCGCCTTCATCGTTTCGCTGCCCCTCGTCGCGGATATAACGCAAACGCAACCTAAAATCGCCCCCCCGCAAAAGGAGAACGCATGACTCAAGAAGCCTTCGCATTAATCGTCGAGGACGACGAAGACCTCGCCGAAATCTTCAACCAAGCGCTGACAGCCGCAAACTACGCGACGGAAATCGTCCGCGACGGGCAAGCGGCGCAACAACGCCTCGCCGAAGTCGTCCCCGCCGTCGTTACGTTAGACATGCACATTCCGCACATTTCAGGCGACCAGATTCTGAAACAAATCCGCGCCGACGAACGTCTGAAAAAAACGCGCGTGATCGTAACCACCGCCGACGAATTGATGGCGGAAGCGACTCGCGGCGTCGCCGATTTGGTCTTAATCAAACCGATTACTTATTCGCAATTGCGCGACTTAAGCGCGCGCCTGCGTCCGCGAGAGACAAGCGGCTAAGCGCCTTGTGCTACACTTAAGGCATGGAAATTTGTTATCTCGTCGTCTTCCCCGACGCCGAACCAAAAGCCGCGCCGCAAAAAGAATCCATTGACGGGTTGAAAGACGCGCCCTACTTTCGACCCGTCCACATTGACCTCGTCAGTCTCGGCTACGAGACGGTTTTGATTGAAGGTCGCGTCATCTCCGTCGTTCGCCATCAATACGACGAATACGCCCAAATGGTCGAGGCGCGTTTTTCGTTGGACGACCCCTTCGCCCCTTCCGCTTTGACGGAGCGCATGAAAATTGAAAACGCGCTCAAAAGCAAATACATCCCTGAAACCTATCGCCTTAACGGATTGTTTGAAGATTACATCATCCTGCTCGTAGACGAAGTCAAACGCGCGCCTGACTCGTGGATTGACAAAAACGCCCTCGCCATCGCCCGCTTCATCCGCTCGCAGCGCGACACGCTCGACAAAAAAGAAGTCGCCGAAATTTTGATGTCGCGCACGCGCTATTCCGCCGCAGAATTAACATTGGTAGATTGGGAAGGCGCGGTCATCATCGTCCCCAACGGCGATTACGCCTCCGACATCGCCTTGCTTAAAATTGGCAGTTATCAACTTTTGCGCTACCGCATGTTAGACCAATCCATTGACGAACTGTTGGCGAAAATCAAAGAAACGTTTTTTGAAGGCAAACGCCGCCCCAGCGCCACGCGAGGATTAATCCGCAAAATTGCGGAACACAAACTCGAACTCATGCTCGACTTTGAACGCGCCGAACAAACTTTATTGCTCATCGGCGATTGGTACACCGCCGAACTCTACAACGCCATTCAATCCGAATTTTATTTGAAAGATTGGAAAGAGAGCGTCGCCAACCGACTCGACAACTTAGAAAGCATCATGCAAACCATCCGCGACAACCTCGCGGTTTCGTGGGAAAATCTGCTCGACCAAATTCAACTCGTTTTGTGGATGGTCATGCTCTTCGGCTATCTTTATCTCTATTTTTTAGACGCGGGCTGGATTTCGCTTCCGTTCAAGTAAACAATCTAACAAAATTGTAAAACCTTTTTTGCAAGCGCGGGCGACTCTGTCTCAAAACATCTTCAAAGGAATTTTATTATGCAACGCTTCAAACTGCTGCTAGCGCTTTTCGCCTTGATTTTTTCTTCGTTCGCCTGCAACGCCTTTTTAGACGACGAAGATTTTACCGAAACCGAACCGAGCGTTTCGGAACAATCCGCGCCGATAGATGAATCAGAAGCGGATAATTCATCCCAGCCGCCGACCGCCGAATCTGAAATCGAAATTTCCTCCGAACCCTACGCCTGCTCGAACGTCGCCGCTCAAATCGTCGCAACCAACTCGGACGAAAACGGCGAAGACGAATCTGAAAACGCGGAAGCGGAAGCTACGACAATCGTGTATTACACGGTTAAAGGCGACGAAATAAAAAACCCTGTTTATGAAAAAGTCCCCGACGAACTCAAAGAGGTTCAAAAAGACGCCGAACTGCACCTTAATATTTGGAATTATTTCGTCGCGCTGATTCCGCTCGAACAACGCCCGATGCTGAAAGAATTTTCCGTCTTCACCGACGGAAAAAATAACACGCTGGCGTCCGTCGTCCAAACGGACGACCCGAAAGACTGGCGGCTTGAAGTGGACAGCGCCGACGTGGACAATTACTATTATCTTTCCTTCACGTTGGTTCACGAGTTCGCCCATTTGCTGACGTTAAACTCTAATCAAGTTACGCCCAGCCTCGCGGTTTTTAACAATCCCGACGATAACGACATTTATCTAAAAGCGATTTCCGCCTGCGACACGTTCTTCCCTGGCGAAGGCTGCTCCAATTCCGATTCATACATCAACGCTTTTTACGATCAATTCTGGGCGGACACATACGAAGAATGGAACGCGATTAACCTTGAAGAAGACCCAAACGTCCGCGAAGAAAAGTTGGGCGATTTCTACCTCAAATACGAAGACCAATTTCTTAGTTACTACTCGACGACGCACCCCGTCGAAGACATTGCCGAAGCGTTCAGTTACTTTGTCTTTTCTCCCAAACCTAGCGGAGAGACGATTGCCGAGCAAAAAATCCTTTTCTTTTATCAATACCCCGAACTGATACAATTGCGCGAGGAAATCTTATCGAACATGTGCGAGAACTTTCCGCAAGAATAACCGTCGTTTCAAAGAAAGCGAGAATTTCAAAGATTTATGAATAGTCAAGGAACGTCTATGCAAAATCTTCCCATTCCTGAATCTTATTGGGTGAAAGAAAATTTATTTTTAGCGGGCGCATACCCCGGCGATTACGATTCGCAAAAAACCTGCCGCCGCATGGACGCTTTTCTCGAAAGCGGAATCCGCGTTTTTATTGATTTGACGCACCCGCACGAGCTAAAGCCTTACGAGCCGATCCTCCAAGAAGAGGCGCACATTTACGGTTACGCCGTCAAGCACCATCGTTTTTCGGTTCAAGATCACGGCGTCGCTTCCGTGTCGGCGATGGTCGAAATCCTCGATGCGATTGACGAGGCGCTTCAAAACGAACAGCCCGTTTATGTTCACTGCTGGGCGGGGATTGGGCGCACCGGCATGACGGTCGGATGTTATCTCGTGCGGCACGGCATGAAGACCGACGAAGCGCTGCAACACGTCAACGCGCTGTATAAGACGCGCCCCGACAGCCTCGTCCTGCCGCGCTCGCCCGAAACCGAAACCCAAGCGGATTTTGTCCGCGCATGGGAAGAGGGAAGATAAATTTTCAGCCGGCCTTTTTGTTTGGCGAACGTGCTAGGGACGATATTCTCAAACGCCGCGCCGCGTTGAAAATAACTTTCTTAAGGTTTCGGCACAAACAGAAACAAGGTCGTTGGAAATTTATCCGTAACCAGCAAAAAGCCTTTGTCGTCCAATACCTCCAACCCTTCGAGATTGCGGGCGGTGTCGCCGTCTAAGGTTAGTTGAATCGGCGCGGAATCCGTCAGCGCGATTCCGTCGGGCGAATAAGTCATCTCGACTAAACGCTCCACTTGGCTGTGTTGCGCGTGCGTCTTTCCGCGCCCGTACTTTTCGGCGAGCGAATCGTTTTTTACGGCGAGGTTGGCGTCGCCAGGGAAGAAGTAATTGATCGCCCAGAAGGTATTGTCTGCGTCCAGCGCCGCGTCGGTTATGCGGTATTCGATGTTGGGAAAGGGAAGCGTCCCTTTGGGGTTTAAGTCGAAGTCGAAAACGTGGGCGGCGGGCGCGCGGTTTAAGTCCGCGCCGTTGATTTCAAAGAAGGTCAAAATCGAATCGCCGACGACTAAAAGCGCTTCGTCGCTGTGATTGTCTGACGGAAAGGCGAGCGGAATTTCGCGGACATTGGACGTGTCTAAAGCGATTTCACTTTGGTCGGGCGAGATGCGCCCGCCGACGAGGTAGCCGTGCATGTCCGTCCCCCAACCCGCTTCGATAGTAACGAAGACTTGGTCGCCATTAAACGCGATGGCTTCGTAGCCTTGAAAATTGGCAATCGAATTTTTCAGATTGGGCGCGCTCAAATGGACGAGAAACGGTTCGAGCGGAGTCTGCGGCGTTGCATCTAACGCGGCGAGAATTTGCGCTTTAGGAAGCGCGAAAAGCGCGCCGTCGCCCGCGCCGAATCGTTCGGGGTATTGCGGCAGAAGAATGAGCGTGTCGCCGTGCCACGCCAACCCGGAAAGTTCGGCGTCGGGGTAGGCGCTCGCCCCGCTCAACTGTAACGAAAGCGGCGTTTGTTCGGGCGCGTAAATCCGCGATTGGTTGCGCGCGTAATAGGCGGCTGAAAACGCGATTAATAAAACGAACAGGGCGACGGGAAGTTTGAGTCTGCTTTTCGATTCGTCGTTCATCCATTCTCCTTTGCAAACCGCAATCTTATATTTTTAGGATAAGCGTTCGATTAATTCGCGCAGTTCGGGCAGGATGCGCCGCAACTCTTCTTTGTGGATGGACGACAGCCGTTCGAGCAGCGCCGCGCCTTGCTTGGACAGCGACAGATAAACCTGCCGCCTATCCGTTTGCGACGGCTCGCGGAGGAGCAGCCCTTGCGCCGCCAGACGGTTCGCCAGTCCGACCGCGCTGTGGTGGCGGATTTGCATTCGTTCGGCGAGGGCTTTGACGGTAACTCGCTCTCCGCTGGGGAATCCCTTAATGGACAACAACGCTTGGTGCTGTTGCGGCGTCAAGCCGACGGCTTCGGCGGCTTCTTCGCTGAAATGGAGAAATTTCCGCAGCGAGTAGCGAAACGCCGCCAACATCTCGTATTCCGATTTTGTAATTTTCGTCATAGGTTTTCTCCCGCTCAATCTTACCATTGTATTATATCGTATTACGATATATAATACCGCGCAATTTATTCAAGGAGAATATGATGATCGAGCGAAGCAGTTTAGATTACAAACACGCGAACGTTAACCCGTCGGGGGGATTCCGCATTTTATTAATTTCTTGTTTGGCGGCGTTGATTGGCGTATTAGCCGGGCTAATCGCTTACGCCCTTTACTCGCTGATTGCGTTAATTACCAACCTAGTCTTTTTTCAGCGCGTCAGTTTTATTTTGCCCAGCCTGACGGAAAACCCCATCGGCGTTTGGATGATCGTCGCGCCGGTGGTCGGGGCGTTGATTATCGGCGTGATGGCAAAATATGGCTCGCCCAAAATTAAAGGGCATGGCATTCCCGAAGCGATGGAAGCGGTGCTGACCAACCGCAGCCGCATTCAGCCGCGCGTGGCGATTCTCAAACCGATTTCCGCCGCCGTCGCCATCGGCACAGGCGGACCGTTCGGCGCGGAAGGTCCCATCATTCAAACGGGCGGCGCGGTCGGTTCGCTCATCGGGCAGTTAATCCACACGACCGCTTCCGAGCGCAAAGTTTTGCTGGCTTGCGGCGCGGCGGCCGGCATGGCGGCGACGTTTAGCGCACCGATTGCGGCGGTGATTCTCGCCATCGAGTTGTTGCTTTTTGAGTTTAAGTCGCGCTCTTTTATTCCGTTGGTGATTTCCAGCACGCTGGCGACCACCGTCCACGTTTGGCTGATGGGCGGCGGACCGATGTTCTCCGTCTCCGTTTCAGATTTCGGCATTCCTTCCGCGATTCCGTATTACATTTTATTGGGGCTGATCTGCGGCGCGGCGGCGGTCGGTTTTAGCAACCTGCTTTATTGGGCGGAAGATCAATTTGAGCGCCTGCCGTTCGATTCGATGTGGTATCCCGCCGTCGGCGCGTTGGGCTTGGGCGTCATCGGTTATTTCTTTCCGCGCGTCATCGGCGTCGGTTATGAAACCATTTCGGACATTTTGAACGCCCGTTTGGCGTTAAACCTTTTGCTGGCGATTATGATTTTCAAAAGTTTGGCGTTGGTCGTCTCGCTTGGGTCGGGGACGTCGGGCGGATTGCTGGCGCCGATGTTCATGGCGGGCGCGGCGTTGGGCGGCGCGTTTGCCATGATTGTCAATCAGATCATCCCCAGCGCCAATTTATCGCCCGCCGCGTTTGCGTTAGTCGGCATGGCGGCGGTCTTCGGCGCCGCTTCTCGCGCCGCGTTTACCTTCATCATCTTCGCTTTTGAAATCACCCGCGACTATAACGCCATTCTGCCGCTGATGTTAGTCTGCGTCATCGCCGACGGCGTGGCGCTGCTCTTGATGCGTAATTCGATTATGACCGAGAAATTGTCGCGGCGCGGCTTAAACATCCACATGGAATACGAGCCGGATATTTTGCAGCAAACGCGCGTGAGCGAAGCGATGGACGGCGGACCAAAACCCATTCCCGCGACGATGACGGCGCGAGAAGTCGCCGACCGCGTCGCGCACGGCGAGGCGGATTTTATCCGCCATCAAGCCTTTCCCATCGTGGACGGCGAACGCTTGGCGGGCATGGTTACTTGGGGAGATATTGTCAAGGCGTTGGCGGAAGAAGGCGGCGCGGACAAAACGGTTTTGGAAGTTGGCAACGACGAGCCGATTGTCGCCTACCCCGACGAGTCTTTGTCCGACGCGGTGGACAAAATGTTGCGCCACGACATCGGACGTTTGCCAGTTGTGGAGCGTCGCGCGCCGTACACGTTAGTCGGCTACTTGGGGCGCTCGGCGGTGATGGAAGCGCGGCTGGGGCGTCTGCATGAAGAGCAAGTCCGCGAGCCGGGCTGGCTGGATAAAGACGTGTTGCCGAAGTTAAACGCGATGAAGCCAAAAATAAAACGACGATGACGGCTAAAATTACGGCGTTTTTATTTCCCCGTTCAAAATAACAAGCCGATAATTGGCAGTATAATCTCCAAATTATTTGGAGGCAGTTTGGACGAATTAGAAAAAGAAGCGGCGGCGGAAGAAACGCCGTCGGCGGAGAAAGTCGGCGCGAAGCGATTAATCCTCGATATTCTCGAAACGGCGGCGTTGGCGCTTTTCCTCTTCGCCGTCATTAATTTCGCTTCCGCCCGCGTGCGCGTCAACGGGCTGAGCATGCAGCCGACTTTGCAAGACGGCGAATTTGTCCTCGTCAGCAAGTTAAGTTATAAATGGGGAGACTTTCAACGCGGCGACGTCATCGTCTTTTATTACCCGAACGACTTAAAAGAACGCCTTGTCAAGCGCATTATCGGCTTGCCCGGCGACCGCGTCAGCGCGCGCGGCGGACAGGTTTTCGTCAACGAACAAGCGCTGAACGAATACTACATCGCCCAGCCGCCCGCTTACTCCGGCGACTGGGTCGTGCCGAACGGTTCGCTCTTCGTGCTGGGCGACAACCGCAACAACTCGCGCGATTCCAAAGATTGGGGCTTGCTGCCGCAAAAAGACGTCATCGGCAAAGCCGTGCTGATTTACTGGCCCCCCCGTTATTGGAAGGCGCTTCAACACCCGCAACTGCTGCCCTCGCCATGAACTCTCCCAACCGCACCCCGACCTGCAAAGAATGTCATACGGGCGTAATGCGCCTGCGCCGCGCCGTTTACCTCAAACCCGTTGGCAGAGATTACATTACCGTGCCGCACTTCCCCGCTTGGATTTGCGACGTGTGCGGCTATTGCGCCTACGACGAACGCTCGCTTCAATGGTTAGATTTAGTTCTCGGCGGGGATCGAGCCGCCGCGTCCGCAAAACTGAAAAAGCCCGCGCCGCCTTCCCGCGCTCGAACGGAACACAACGCTTCAACCCTTGATTCTTAACCGGAGGTTTTATGTCTTTTGAAAGCGCCGCTTCGCGCACCCAACGTTTCGTCGCCGTGGACGCTCTTCTTTCGGGCTATCGCGTTACGGGAAAGATTGCCCTCTCTTCGCAAGGCGCGACGGGCGTTTTGAACGACGTCAACCGTTCGGCGTTGGAAATTCAAGACGCTTATTTAGCCCGTTTGCACATGCCGACCAAATTAGTGGATCATTTCGAGGTCGTCCGCACGCTGAAGCAGCGGGTGCACGCCGTCTGCTTTGCGCGGCGCGAGGACGTCGGTCCGCAGGCGATTGTGCGCGGCGGTTTTTTGAACGTCGTCGAGCATCAAATTCGCATCACGACGCCAATCTTTGAAATTGAAGGGATGATGGAATTGCCCGGCCGCTTCGACTTTTCCAGCCTCATTTCGGAAGGTTCGCGGGAGTTTTTGCCGATGTTCAACGCGACGATTACGGCAATCCTTTTGCCCAATTTACGCGTGGAAAGCGCGGGCGTTCTGATTAACCGCAAACAAGCCGACTTGGTCGCGCTGGTCAATCAGCGAAAAAATTAGGCTTGTATTGGCTTGACGCATTTCAACGCAGGTGATAAAATCTCGCCCGCTTAAGAAATGCCCCCATCGTCTAGTGGACTAGGACGCAGCCCTTTCAAGGCTACGACCGGGGTTCGAATCCCCGTGGGGGCACAAACGTCATGGCTTCGGTCATGGCGTTTTTTTTATTTCGCCGTCTGCGTCGGAGTGGGCGGCAAAATTTGGGGGACAAAGTCCGCTGTCGGCGCGGGGGGCGGCGCGACGGTAAAGCCGACGTTTTCTTTGTAAGTAAAGTACGTTACTTGACCGGGAAAAATTTCCAGCCAAGTTTCCACGCGCTTGTCGTCAAAGCGAAAGGAGACTTTATAAATGCCTGCTGGCAAATCGCCCAGCGCGAAATTCTCGCGGTAATAGGGGTCGGCGTTGGTCGCGCCGTCCTTGCCGTAGGTGCGGACGGTGTAGGTGCGCGAGGCGCGTTGCGGCGCGACGAGGATTTCCATGCGTTCCATCAACTCGCCTTTGCGGTTCATAATTCGCCCGACTAACACGCCCCAGCCTTGCGGCGGAGCAATCCACAATTCAGGATTATAGGTATAAAAAAAGGCGTTGTTCGGGAAGCGCGCCTCAAAGTGGACGTGCGGGCCGGTCGTCGCGCCCGTCGTTCCGACCAAACCGATCACGTCTCCCGCTTCGACGCGCTGGCTCTTGATGACGTTAATCTGGCTCATGTGCGCGTAAATTGTGTAGAGTTGCTGATCGTTGTAGCCGAAGTCGTGGCGAATGGCGACCGCCATGCCGTAGGGGTCTGTCCAGTCGCCGGGGATTTCGAGAAACAAGCCCCAATCCGCCCAGACGACTGTCCCCGCCGCCGCCGCCATAATCGGCGTGCCTTTCGGCGCGGGAATGTCCACGCCCGTGTGGACGATGTTGCGCCCGAAGAACGTGCCGCCGTAGCGATAGTCGGCGATGGGCCAGTTGGTTTGGTCGGCGGCGATGGGACGGGCGAAGTAGAAATGGTCAAAAGGGGAAACCGCCCACGGCACAGGATAAAGCGGCGGACGCCAATTCGTAATCGGTTCGGCGCCCGGCGTGGGCAGACTAAATCGAAAAGGTTGCGGGGTCGGTTCGGCGGCGAGGGTCGGGGCTTCGGGCTGACTCGGCGCGTCAAAGGGAATCCACGCCGTCGGCGCGGCGATTTCTTCTCGGTTCGAGCAGGCGGCGAGGACGAGAATCAGCCCCAAAGCGAAGAGACGTTTTAGGCGCATTAATCTTCCGGGATGACCGTCAGCGGCGTAGATGTGGCGGGCGGAGTCGGCGAAGGCGTGAAGGTGGCGCTCGGCGTGAAGGTCGCTCGCGGCGTGAAGGTCGGGCGAGGCGTGCGAGTCGGGCGCGGCGTGGGCGTGTTGGTCGGCGTGGGCGTGGGCGTTAGGCTGGGCAAGAGGACGCGCGTGGGCGTAACCAGCGCCTCTTCGGGGTAGAGTTGACGCATGGCTTGCAGCCAAGTCAGCCCGCCGTCGTTGACGAAAGCGGTGAAACGCGCCCCTTTATAGTAAGCGCGCCAATTGGGCAAGGAAGGCTGACGTTTCCAGCCGTAGGCTTGGGCGAGGTCGGTCAGGTCAATCCAATAACCGCCGGGCGCGGGCGCGTATCCGCCGCCTTGTTCGTAGGCGTCGGGGTCGAGGTCGTAACGCGCGCTCAAATTCCACGTCGCGTTGTGGATCGGTTCGCCGAGAGAGCCGTCTTGCGCGGCGCAACGGACGTACACGCGCCAATAGGTCTGCGAGCCGATGTCCTCCCGCAGAACCGCCATCCAGCCCGCGTTCGCCATCAACGAGTTGACGGCAAAGGCGCGACCCGTGTAAAGCCAATCTTCGCTCATGCCTGGTTCGAGGCGCGTCGTCAACGGGATGAAAGCGTTTTCCAAACTGGCGAGGACGTCCCAGCCGGCTTCTTGCGCCGCGCGTTGGCGCAGGGCGTTGAAGGATTCGTCCACGAGGTCGTTTAGTTGCGGGAAAGGCGCTTGCACGTCGCCGAGCGGCGCAAGCGCGAAGCGCTGATTGGGGACGTCGCCTGCGGGCGCGAGGACGGGCGACCAAAGCGCGGCGGGCGTTTCGGCAGCGGCTTGGCGGAACGCTTCGGGCAGAGGCGCGGGCAATTGCGCCGCGCCCCAAACCATGCCGCGCGCGCGCCCGCTCAACGGCGCGGACGTTTGCAAGAGATTTCCGCTTAAGTCGTAAAGCGCCAGATAAGTTTCATTGGGCGAATTGACCGCCGCTAAAATCTCGTCGGCAGATTCGTTCCACGCGCCGAGTTCGCCGTCGCCGAGCCAGTAGGCGGCGCGTTCGGGGTCGTCCGCGCTCCAAACGTAGATTCCGCTAAACGCGACAGGTTGCGACGAGGAAGAAGTCCAGAGAAGTTTTGCGCCGTCTTTCGTCCACTGCGGGGCGCTCTCGGCGGCAAAAGGCGATTCGCTCAAATTGACGTAGCGTTCGTCGCCGACTAAATCGAGGTTCGCCAGCCAGACGTCGCTGTCGCCGCCGCGTGTGGAGACGAAGGCGATATGCCGCCCGTCGGGCGCCCAAGCGGGAGAGTAATCGGCGGCGGGGTGTTGAGTGAGCGCGACGGTTTCGCCCGTTTCGACGTTGACGATTGCCACGTCGAGGTTGCCTTCGGGGAAGGTTTCAAAAGCCAGCCATTGCCCGTCGGGAGACCAAGAGGGCGCGGAATCATATTGCGGCGAATTTGTTATTTGACGGAGCGCGCCCGTTTGCAAATCCAACACATATAAATCCCAAAAGCCGTTGCGGTCCGAGGCGAAGGCAAGGCGCGTTCCGTCGGCATTAAGCGCGGGGGAAATGTCGTTCCACGCGCCGCTGGTGATGCGCGTCTTCTGCATCAGGCGCGGGTTGACGACGAAGAGATGGGCGTAACCGTTCTCTTGGATGGAGAGAATCGCGCCGTCGCTTTCGCCCGTCAGCGGCGCGGATTCCGTCGCGGCGGGCGTGTTCGTCGTCGGCGCTTCCGTGTTCGACGGCGGCGGAGTCTCGGCTTTGCTTCCGCAGGCGGAGAGCAAAAAGACGACGAGGATTAGCGCGGTTTTCGCTCGGAGGGTAGAAAAACGCCTACGCATAAGGTTGGGCTGATTAGTTGGATTCGCTCTCGGCGGGGTCGGGCGGCGCGGGAGCGTCAAAGGTAATCTGACGCGGCTCGTCGGAAGGTCCGTCTTCGGGGTAATACAGTCGGGCGCGGAGCGTGTACGGGTTGCGCCGTTCGCCGCGCAGGTGCATGACGAATTCGAGTTTCCAACTCATCGGTTCGACGATGCTGGTCGAGGCGGCTTCTTCGCCGTCCGCGTCGAAGAGGATGACTTCAATGTAAGGGCGCTTTTGGAACGGCGTCATTTCGAGGTTGACGCGCAGGCGGCGTCCGTCGGGGTGCGGCTCGGCGTCGAGGACGAGGATGTGCGTTTCCTCAGGCACGGCGCGGGAGAGGTTGTCTTCGGGGAAGAAAAATTCCATGCGGGCTATTATACTCGTTGAAAAGGGGCGCGGAAGACGAAAAATCGGGGCAAAAAGCGGTTTTACGCCCTACTCCCCCGCCTTCAAACAAGTCCTGACTCTTTTGCCAAAAAGTCCTGACTCTTTTACCAAAAGGTACTGACCTTTTTCCTAAAAAGTCCTGACCTTTTTGCCAAGAAGTCCTGACTCTTTTGCCGACGAACGGCGGGAAGCATAAAGTTTCTCCCGTCCCTCTGTCATTTCGACCGAAGGGAGAAATCCGCGAAAGGCTATTCGCAGACGTTTTCCCCTATCGAAAGGACACTGAACGTCGGCAGGGGGTATGATTATTCTTCCACGCCTCGTCTTCTTCCGCGTATTTCCACACATTTAGGAGTCCAATGTCTCGCAATCGAATTATTGTCGTTACCATCGGGATTATGTTCAGCCTGTTTCTCGCCTCGATGGAAGCCACCGTCGTCGCCACCGCCATGCCGACTATCGTCGGTCAACTGGGCGGGCTGGAACATTACTCGTGGGTTTTCACCGCGTTCATGCTCGCTTCCACAACTACCGTGCCGCTTTACGGAAAACTCTCCGATCTATACGGGCGCAAAACCATTTACCTCGTCGGCATGGGCTTGTTCCTCGCGGGGTCTATTTTCAGCGGCATGGCGACCAATATGCCGCAATTAATCGCCGCGCGCGCGCTGCAAGGCTTAGGCGCGGGCGGAGTCGCGCCGATTGCCTTCGTCATCATCGGCGAAATGTTCTCGCTCGAACAACGCTCGAAAATGCAAGGCGTTTTTTCCGGCGTGTGGGGTTTGTCGTCCATTATCGGTCCCTTGCTCGGCGGCTTTATCGTAGATCAAATCAACTGGCGTTGGATTTTCTACATCAACATTATCCCCGGCGTTTTAGCGACGGCGCTCGTCTCCATCGGCTGGAAGGATCGCATCCGCAACAAAGAGCGCGTCTCGATTGATTACGCGGGCGCGTTTTTGCTCACGGCGGGCGTTGTCGCCCTCTTGCTGGGATTGAACGATCTCGGCTCTTCGACCAGTTGGACGTTAATCGGCGTTGCAATCGTCCTCTTCGCCGCATTGCTTTGGGCGGAAAGCCGCGCCGCAGACCCGATTCTTCCGCTCTCGCTCTTCAAGGGCCACCGACTCTTTTCCATTTCGATCATTCACGGCGTGCTTTCAGGTTGGGCGCTGTTCGGCTGCGTCGCCTTTATTCCGCTTTTCGTGCAATCGGTCATCGGCACAAGCGCCACGCAAGCGGGAATCACCATTACGCCGATGATGCTCGGCTGGACGTTGGCGAGCATTTTCGGCACGCGCTTAATGTTGAAAATCGGCTATTACAAATTGGCGGTCGGCGGCACGACGCTTTTGCTCGTCGGCTCGTTCTTGCTCGCGCGCGTCCACGCGGACACGACGCAGGCGATGGTCATGTTTATATTAATGATTATGGGCGTCGGCATGGGGATTTCCATTCCGCCGTTTTTGATCGCCATCCAAACGACGGTGGAGAAGCGCGAACTCGGCACAGCCACCTCGACTTTGCAATTTAGCCGCGCAATGGGCGAGACCTTCGGCGTGAGCATTCTCGGCGCGGCGTTGAGCGCGCATTTGATTTCGGGCTTTGCCGCCGCCGGGCTGGACACAGACTTAGCCGCCAAACTGCTCGACCCGCTGGCGCAGGCGCAAACCGTCAACAACGAAGCGCGGATGATTCTCGCCGCCGCCATCAGCGGCATTTTCTTCATCTCGCTCATTGCCGCCATCCTCGCTTGGGTTACTGTCCTCTTCACGCCGCGCATCGAGTTGAAAGACAAACCTGAGTTGGAAGATTCTCCGCTGCCTGCGGGATAACTTTCAACGCCTGAGAAATATCAAACGCAAAATAAAAGAGAGGCGGTCTTGCGACCGCCTCTCTTTGTTGTGCTATCCGTTCTTTCTCTGGAACTCCGCCATAAAATCGGCGAGCGCTTTGGCGCTGGCGACTGGCACGGCGTTATAAATCGAAGCGCGAATGCCGCCGACCGAGCGATGTCCCTTCACGCCGATCATGTCGTTGGCTTTGGCTTCCTTCGCAAAGGTCGCTTCCAACTCCTCGCTTGGCAAGCGGAAGGGGACGTTCATCAGCGAACGCGCTTCGGGGACGGTATGTCCGCGATAGAAGCCGCCGCTGTTGTCAATCGCGTTATAGACGATGGCGGCTTTTTCGCGGTTGACCTTTTCAATCGCGGCGAGTCCGCCTTGTTTCTTCGCCCACTTGAAGACCAATCCCACCATGTAAATGGAATAAGCGGGCGGCGTGTTATACATGGACTCTTTCTCCGCCTGCGTTTTGTAATCCAACATCACCGGCAAATTTTCAGGGACGCGCTCCAACAGGTCGTCGCGCAAAATCACGACCGTTACGCCCGCAGGACCCGCGTTCTTCTGCGCGCCCGCGTACAACATCGCGTATTTGGAAACGTCAATCGGGCGGCTGATGAAATCCGACGAAACGTCGCTAATCAACGGTACGCCGTCGGGGACGGCGGGCGTATCGAAAAACTCCACGCCGTGAATCGTCTCGTTCATCGTAAAGTGAACGTAGGCCGCCTTCGGGTCAAAGTCGTAGGCTTCGGGCGCGCGGTCAAAGTTAGTCGCCTCCGTCGTCGCCGCAACGCGAGAAGCGCCGAGTTTCTTCGCTTCCTTCAACGCCGTTTTGCTCCATGTGCCAGTTACCACATAATCGGCGGAAACGCCCGCGCCGCGCAAGTTCATCGGGATCATCGCAAATTGCAGCGACGCGCCGCCTTGCAAAAACAGAACTTTATAATTCGCGGGAACGCTCAACAACTCGCGCAAATCCGCTTCGGCGGTTTTGATGACGCCCTCAAACTCCTTCGAGCGGTGGCTCATTTCCATCACCGACATCCCCGCGCCTTTGTAATCCAAAAACTCCGCCTGCGCCTCCTGCAAAACTTCCAACGGCAGAGCGCTGGGACCCGCATTGAAATTATGAACGCGCTTAAACTCAGACATGGACTAAAACTCCTCTATTGATTTTTTGGGCGACCCGCGCCGCCTTCGCAGACTTCGGCTTGATTCCGCTCCCGAACCTTTTCCTCCGCCTGAAACGACTCGCGCAAGTCAAATGAAATGTGCGCTCATTATAGTGTTTGTTAGATAAATCTTCAAGAAGCGGGAGCGTTGACAAAGACATGCCGCGTGTTAGAATGACCGCAAAGCGCTCGGCGGGAATCTTGAAATAAAAATTTAGATTCTCGCCTATCATTTTCATCAAGGAGAATCCCATGAAGGTTATCATTTGCGATAAAACCGAAAACGAATACATCGAACAGATGCGCGCCGCCGGGCTGACGGTGGACGTGCGCGACGACATCACCCCCGACGAATTAAAAGTCGAGTTGCCCAACTACGACGGCATGGTCGTGCGCTCGCGCACCAAAGTCCGCAAAGATTTAATTGACCTCTGCCCCAACCTCAAAGTCATCGTGCGCGGCGGCGCGGGCTTAGACACCATTGATCACGCCTACGCCAAAGAAAAAGGAATCGCGGTGATGAACACGCCGCTCGCCAACTCCAAATCGGTGGCGGAACTGGCGATTGGCTACATGCTCATGCTGGCGCGTTCGCTTTACGCCGCGTCTGCGACGATGAAAGCCGAAAAATGGGAGAAGAAATCTTTCAACGGCGACGAGATTGGCGGAAAAACGCTGGGCTTAATCGGCATTGGCAACATCGGTTCTGAAGTCGCCAAACGCGCCATCGCTATGGAAATGAACGTCGTCGCTTATCGCAAATCCGCAAAGGAAACGCCCGCTGGCGTGAAACTCGTCTCGCTCGACGAACTGCTGGCGCAAGCCGATTACATCAGTTTGCATTTGCCCAAAACGGAATCTTCCGCAAATATGATTGACCGCGAGCAATTTGCGAAGATGAAAGACGGCATGCGTATCGTCAACTGCGCGCGCGGCGGAATCGTCAACGAGGAAGCGCTCTACGAAGCGCTGACCAACGGCAAAGTCGCGGGCGCGGCGTTGGACGTTTTCGACTCCGAGCCGCCGACCGATTGGAAGTTGGCAAAGTTAGACAACGTCATCGCTTCGCCGCACATCGGCGCCGCCACCCGCGAAGCGCAAGCCCGCGTCGGCGCGGAAGTGGCGGAGAAGTTAATCGCCTTTGCGAAGGGCGGAAATTAATCCATGAAAATTATCGAGGACATCGGCGTTCAAATTCCGCAAATTTATTTGCCCAAAAGCGGCGCGGACTTAAGCAAATGGGCGGTCATCGCTTGCGACCAATTTACCTCCGAGCCGGAGTATTGGCAAGCGGTCGAGCAAATCGTCGGCGACGCGCCCTCGACCTTGCGCCTCACTTTCCCCGAAGTTTATCTTGAAGGCGAAGACGGCGAGGAGCGCATTAAGAGCATCCAAGCCGCGATGAAAAAATACATGGACGACGGCGTGCTGCAACCGCGCGACGGGTTGATTTACGTCGAGCGCACGGCGGACGGCAAAACGCGCAAAGGCGTTATGCTGGCGCTCGATTTGGAGCGCTACGATTACAACAAAGGCTCGTCCAGTTTGATTCGCGCCACCGAAGGGACAATTGTGGATCGTTTGCCGCCGCGCATAAAAATCCGCGAGGGCGCGCCGTTGGAGTTTCCGCACATTTTGGTGTTGATTGACGACCCGCAGCAAACGGTCATCGAGCCGCTGGCTGCCGCCAAAGCCCAATTTGAAATGCTCTACGATTTTGACCTGATGCAAGGCAGCGGACATTTGCGCGGTTACGCCGTCGGCGCGGACTTTGAAGAGCGCTTAATCGAAGCCCTGCGCGGACTGGCTGACCCGCAGACCTTCGCCGCCAAATACGGCGTGGACGTCAGCCTGCCTGTGTTGCTCTTCGCCATGGGCGACGGCAACCACTCGCTTGCCACCGCCAAAGCCATTTGGGAAAAAATTAAAGGCGAGGTCGGCATGCATCATCCCGCGCGTTACGCGCTGGTAGAAATCGAAAACGTGCACGACGCAGCGCTGGCGTTCGAGCCAATTCACCGCGTGTTGTTCGGCTTGCAGAAGGACGTCTACGCCGAGATGCAAACCTTCTTTGGCGAGAACTTCAAGTACGAGGAAGTCGCCGACGCGCAAGAGATGATTCGCAGAGTGGACGCGGCTTCTGGAACGAGTCAACTGATCGGCGCGGTCGGCGGCGGACGCAAGTTTGGCGTCGTCGAAATTTCCAATCCGCCGACCAATTTGGCGGTCGGCAGTTTGCAATCTTTCCTCGACCCGTTCGTCAAAAACGGCGGCGCGGAAAAAATTGATTACGTGCACGGCGCGGACGTGGTCGAGCGCTTGTCGCTGCAAACTGGCAACGTCGGCTTTTACTTGGCGGGCATGTCGAAGGACGAGTTGTTCAAAACGGTCATTTTGGACGGCGCGCTGCCGCGCAAGACCTTCTCGATGGGCGAGGCGAAAGAGAAGCGCTTTTACGTGGAAGGGCGCAAGATCGTCGCTTAAAGAAAAACTCCCGAAGAAACTTCGGGAGTTTTTTATTTTCGCTTGCAAAAGTTCCCTCACCCTAACCCTCTCCCGTTGGAGAGGGGACTCAATCACCCTTCTCTAACAGAAGAGCGAACGAAAGCAAAACTGCTTATGCAAAAGGTTTATTTTCGCTTGAAGGGAATCATCATCAAGAAACCGAGCGCGATGATTCCCTGACTGACAATCACGCCCGTCGCTTGCCACGGCCCGAAATAGGGCATGTTGGGAAAACTGTGCGAACCCATGCCCGCAATGTCCGCCAAGCCCGCGAACACCGCGCAGACGAAGCCCGTCGCCACGAGTCGGCTGCCGATGTCGTACACGATGGCGCGTTCTGATTCGCGCCAAAGCGAAGCGAGACCGATATACCCGCCGACGCAAATCCACGCCAAGCCAATCAAAAAAACGACAATTTGCACAAAGCCGACGACCGGGCTGCGGTCCCAGCCGAAGAGACTCGGCTTCGCGCCAATCGTCAAAATGAACAGCCCGGCAAAAGTAACGACGAGGCTTAATCGAACGCGCATGTCGGGCGCGTTTTCCGTTTTCGGCGAATCGCTCACGGCAAATCTCGCTGCAAACGGGCGAGCCAATTTCCGCCCAGCACGTTGGCGGCGTCCGCATCGGAGTAGCCGCGCGCTTGCAAAGCGTCGCCTATTTTTTGCAAGTCGGCGATGCTGTCAATTTCCGGCGGGACGGATTGCACGCCAAAGCCGCCGTCAAAATCGGAGCCGACGCCGACATGCAAGGAATCGCCCGCGAGTTGACAGATATGGTCAATGTGATTAATCAAAACCTCCAGCGGAACGTCTTCGCGCCGCGATTGATTGGCGCGCCAGTCGGCTTTCAAGTAAGCGTTGAAAGGAATCACGCCGACAACTCCGTCGCGTTGAATGACGCCTTCGATGACCGCGTCGGTGAAATGGCGGTTGCTGTTTGAATCGGGCATGAGCGCCGCGCAGTTAGCGTGCGTGCCGACGATGGGGCCTGGGTAAAAATCCAGCGCTTCCAACGCGGAGCGTTCGTCCATGTGGCTGAGGTCGAGGGTAAAGTTGAATTCCGCCATAGCGGAAAGCAGTTTGCGCCCGTCGTCGGTCAGCGGGCCGGGCTCGCGCCATCCGCCGCAGTAGCGCGTGCCGACCCACGCCAAACCAATCAGGCGCAGTCCGCGTTTGTGCCATTCTTCCAATTCGTCGGGGCTGCGGATTCCTTCCGCGCCTTCCATGAGGATGACCATGCCCAGCGGCTTCGGCGCTTCGGGCGCAGAGTCTGCCCGTTGGTCGAGGTGAAGTTCGAGGTCATGTTTTGAGGCGAGGATGCGAAATTTATCCGGCGCGGAATCTTGCATCCGATGATAGAGGTCGAGTTGTTGGCTGTACAGGCTGCGCGCTTCGTCGAAGGTTTGATAAACCAACGGCTCGCCTTCGTAACTTTTGAAGCGCGCCGGAGTCGCGTAGAGCGTGGAAAAAACAACGGCGACGTTGCCGCGCTGATATTCCTGCCAGCCGAGCAGGGTGTCGCCGCCATACTGAGCGACGCGGCTGCCCGCTTCGAGGGCGCGGGTTTCGGCGACGGAGCGGGCGTAATCGCGCCCGTGTTTGAGCATGTTGTAGGCGAGGTCTTCGTGCGCGTCTATGATGATGTGCATATATCTGAAAAGCGCGCCTTGCGGCGCGCTCCCTTGTTATTCTTTATTTTCGCTTTCGTTTTCGTTCTCTTCTTCTTCGGATTGACGAAGTTCTTGAGTCAGCAGTTTGAAGTCTTTGTCGGCGTAGGCGGCAGAGTCCACTTTGCGGAGGCTCAGCCCAATACGGCGCTGGTCGGGTTCAATGCGGATGACGCGCAAGGTTTTGACGTCGCCTTCGTGCAACAATTCTTTGGGATGTTCGACGCGGCTGTCGCTCAACTCGGAGATGTGAATCAAGCCTTCGATGTCGCCGTCTAAGCGGGCGAAGGCGCCGAATTTAGTCAAGCGCGTGATGACGCCTTCGACCAATTGACCGACGCTGAATTTCTCCATGCGGTTTTTCCACGGGTCGTCTTGCAAGGCGCGGATGGACAAGCCGATGCGTTTTTTCTCGCGGTCAATGTTGATGACCTTGACGTTGACTTCCTGCCCAACTTCGAGCGCTTCTTTGGGGTGGGCAATGTGATCCCACGAAATTTCGGAAAGGTGAACGAGACCGTCCGCGCCGTTGATGTTGACGAAAGCGCCAAAGTCGGCGAGGCTGGTAACGCGCCCGGCGTAAGTCTGCCCTTCTTCCAATTCGTTGATGATGCGTTCGCGCAGTTCGGAGCGCGTCTCGGTGCTGGCGGCGCGTTCGGATAAAATGAGGCGGCGACGTTCTCGATCCATTTCCATCACGCGGACAGAGATGGGTTCGCCGACCATTTTTTGATAGCGCTGGTCGGGTTTGTCGCCCGTCGTTTGAGCGCGGCGCACGGCGCTAATTTGCGAAGACGGGATAAACCCGCGCAAGCCGTTAACGGCGGCAATTAATCCGCCTTTGTTGTACCCGATGATTTTGGTTTCGACGACCGTTTCGTCGGCAATAAGTTTTTCCACGTTTTCCCAAGCGGCTTGTTCAAAAGCGCGTTTGAGAGAAAGCACGACGTTTCCGTTGTTGTCTTCGGGGCTGATGACGAACACGTCCACTTCTTTTCCGACTTCGAGCGTGGCGCGTTCTTCTTCGGTCAGTTGCTCCAAATCTTTACCAGCAACGACGCCCTCGGACTTCGCCCCAATGCTGATCAGGATCTGGTTTGGCGAAATGCTTGCTATGGTCCCTTTGCGAAATTCGCCCGCTTTGGGAAGATCAATGTTCAATGTTTCAGATGCTAAAAGCGCCTCCATTGATTGATTCTCATGATCTCCCTGCGCGTTATTTGTGCCGCTCAGGGTTTCGTTTTGATCCATCACTTGTGACTCCAATTAAAAGAAAGATAGCGGGGATTATACAAGTGAAACGACAAGTTGACAACCCGCAAATCCAATGAAGCGGCGAAAAATGGAAGTCAGAATCGCTTCGCTGTCGTCGTCAAGAGTTTGATAAAACCGCGTTATAATCGCGCTTCGGAGTATCTACATGCCTTCTATTTTTCCCTTTACCGCTATTGTTGGACAAGACCGAATGAAACGAGCGTTAATCCTCAACGCCGTGGACACGCGCATTGGCGGCGTGTTAATTCGCGGCGAACGCGGAACCGCCAAATCCACTGCGTCGCGTTCGCTGGCGGCGCTGCTTCCGCATGTCAAAGTCGTGCAAGATTGCCGCTTTGGCTGCGACCCTGACAAACCCGCGACGTGGTGCACCGAATGCAAAGAACGCGCCGCGACGATGAAAAAATTACCCGAAACCGAACGCGCCACTTCGTTCATCAACTTGCCCGTTTCCGCCACCGAAGACCGCGTGGTGGGAACGCTCGACATCGAGAAAGCCATTCAAAAGGGAGAACGCCACTTTGAACCGGGCGTGCTTGCCGCCGCCAATCGCGGCTTGCTTTACATTGACGAAGTGAATCTGCTCGACGATCACGTTGTGGATATTTTGCTCGACTCCGCCGCGATGGGGGTCAACACCGTCGAGCGCGAGGGGATTTCGTTCGCGCACCCAGCGCGCTTTATTCTCGTCGGGACGATGAACCCCGAAGAAGGCGACTTGCGTCCGCAGTTGTTGGATCGCTTCGCCCTTTCGGTGGAAATTACCGGCATCCGCGAGGCGCGAGACCGCATGACGATTATGGAGCGCAACATCGCCTTTGAAAAAGACCCCGAAGCGTTCCGTCAAAAATGGCAGACGAAGGAAGATGAACTTTCGCAACAGATTGCCCGCGCCCGCGATTTAGTGGACCAAGTCAAATATACGACGCGCGATTTGCTTTCCATCGCCGCGCTGACCGCTTCGCTCAACGTGGACGGTCATCGCGCCGACATGGTCATCCTCAAAACGGCGCGCGCGCAAGCGGCGTTTGAAGGGCGCGCGCAAATTAACGATCACGACATCGCCCTTGCCGCCGAGTTGACGCTTCCGCATCGCATCAAACGCACGCCTTTTCAGCAAAGCGAAATGACCACCGAACAACTGCAAGAGCGCATCGAGCAGTTGGCGGGGCAGCCCATGCCAAGCGACGAAGACGGCGACGACGATTCTGAGAATCAAAAGTCGGAAGGCGAAAACGAGGAAAAAAAAACTTAAAGCTGGACGACGAGCCGTCGGATGAAGGGCCGCAAGAGGGCAGCCCCGAACCGATGCAACAGCCCAAGGAAGTGTTCGCCGGTCAAAACGCAAATTGGTGGGAAGGCGGAAAAAAGGTCAAAGCCGGCGACACGTTCCAACCGCGCAAACTAAACACGCCGTTGGACAAATTGACTCGCAAGCAAGCCGGTCGGCGTTCGCTGACCAAAACCGAGCGCAAGCACGGACGTTACATTATGGCGCGCCCGGCGGGCGACAAACTGAACGACATCGCCTTCGACGCGACCATCCGCGCCGCGGCGCCTTTTCAAAAACAGCGAGTCGAGGAGCGAAAAAAACTCGCCTTCTCCATCAAACGCAGCGACTTGCAGCGCAAGGTGCGCGTTAAGCGCGTTTCCAATTTGGTCTTATTTCTAGTGGACGCTTCTTGGTCTATGGCGGTGGCGGAACGCATGAACGCCACCAAAGGCGCGATCCTTTCGCTGCTGACCGACGCCTATCAGCGCCGCGACCGCGTCGGCTTAATTGTCTTTCAAAAAGACCGCGCCACGCTGGTTCTCTCCCCCACCAATTCCGTGCAACTCGCGCAACGCGCCCTAGCGGATATTCCCATCGGCGGCAAGACTCCGCTCTCGGCGGGACTTTTCATGGCGCACGACGTGTTGACTCACGAGAAGCGCATCCACCCCGATGTCGAGCCGCTGCTCATCGTCCTCACCGACGGCGCGGGCAACGTCTCGCTGGGGACGCTTCCGCCGCAAGAGGAAGGGTTCAAATTCGCCGAAATGATCGCCAACGAAAAAGTCCGCTCGGTGGTGATTAACATGGAACACGCCGCCTTCGATCAAGGACTGGCGCAACAGTTGGCGGATCATCTCGAAGCGCCGTGTTTCTCGCTCAACGAGTTGAAAGCCGAAACGCTCTATAACACCGTCGTGGACGAGATGTCCAAGCCGAAAAAGAAGTAAAAACAAAACTCCGAGATTTTAGAAATCTCGGAGTTTTTTATATTAGACCTCTTGCAAAAGTCGCCCTCACCCTAGCCCTCTCCCGTTGGAGAGGGGACTCAATATCCCTTTTCTCAGGGCGTAACTCGCCCTATAAAAATTACGAATCAAACCCCAAACCCAGCGCGTCGAGCGTCTTCAACCAAAGATTTCGTCGTCCCTGATTTCTGTCCGCTTGATCGAGCGACCAGCGCGTAAAGTTGATAATCGGCGAGCGGAAGGGTTCGGGCGGAAAAGGAAACGGCTTCGATTTCGTCATCCGCAATTCGGTGCGTTCGGTCTTTTCGCCGCTCAGCAAATCTAACATCACGCGCGCGCCGAAGCGCGAAGCGCCGACGCCCAACCCCGTGTAACCGACGGCGTAGGTCAATTTATTTTTATACGCCGTCCCCCAAAAAACGGAATAGCGCGAGCAAGTGTCAATCACGCCGCCCCAAGCGTGAGTGAAGCGCAACCCTTCCAGTTGAGGAAAAACTTGAAAGAAATGCTCCGCTAAAAGTCCGAAGGTGGCGGGGCGATTTTCCAACTGCGGCGCGATGCGATTCCCGCGATGATAAACCGCGTCGTATCCTCCCCACAAAATTCGCCCGTCGGCGGTGATTTGCGAATAGTGAAATTGGTTGGCGTTGTCGCTCAGCCCCTCGCGCCCGCGCCAGCCAATCGCGTCGCGTTGCGCCTCCGAAAGCGGCTCGCTCATCAAAACGTAATCGTACACAGGCACGACATACAAGCGCAGATGTTTGAGCAAAGGCGGAAAAGCGTTCGTCGCCAGCGCCGTTTGACGCGCCTCGACTTGCCCTTGCGACGTTTTGAGGATTAGGGTCTCGCGCCGCTCTTCCAAACCGACGACGGGGCTGCCCTCAAAAATGCGGACTCCCAGCCGAAGGCAGGCTTCCTTTAAGCCCCACGCTAAACGCGCGGGGTTAATCATGGCGACGTTTTCCTCGCGGACAGCGGCGAGAAACGCGGGCGAATGAATGCGCGCGCGAATTTCTTCTTGATTCAAAAATTGGGCGCGGACTCCGATTTGATTCGCGTGTTCGACCTCTTCGCGCAAATCGTCTATTTGATAATCTTCCAGCGCGACGCCGATTTCTCCCGAACGGACGAAGTCGCAATTAATGTTAAATTGTTTAATCGTCTCTTCGATGCCGTCGAGATTTTCCGCGCCGAGTCGCGTCAGCGTCGGCAGTTCGTCGCGCCAACGGCTGAATCCGTTTTCGACGCCGTGCGTGAGCGAAGCGGAACAAAAGCCGCCGTTGCGTCCGCTGGCGCCGATGGCGATTTCGTCCGCTTCAAGCAGAACGACTTCACGGTTCGGGTCGGCTTGTTTGGCTTGCAACGCCGTCCACAATCCGCTGAATCCGCCGCCGATGACGGCGAGATCGGTTTGAATAGAAGTTGTTAACGACGGGGCGAGTTGCGGCTTGGACGGGTCGTCCAGCCAGAAGGGTTTCAACGTCACGTCCGCAATGGCTCGCAGGCTGTGCGGGCGCGGAGTGGTTGAGAAAAACATAAGGTCTCCCAATTCGCGGCTTGCCCTTTTCAGCGGGCAAGGTCATAGAATGAGGTAAGTGTAACGGAGAGGCGCGAGTTGAGTCAATGACCAGAGCGCCGCTCTGATATTTCCCCCTTGACAAGAAAAAACATTTGTTCTAGAATCCGCGCAAGATTAGAACATTCGTTCTGTGTATTCGACAAGGAGGTCGAAATGAGCAATTACAATGTCAACCCGTTCGGCGAAGGGCTGCGCCGCTTATGGAACGGTTTCGTCCGCAACCGTCAATACAGTCGCGGCGCGGCGTGGGGCGCGATGATTCTCGGCGCGTTGCTGTCGTTTGAAATCTTCAACTTCAGCACGACGCAATATGCCCTGCACGACATGCTCGGCGAATTGGCGTTTGGCGGCATGCGTTGGGCGTCGGTGCTTGCCGTCGCCTTCTGCGGCATAGACTTTGCGGGCATTGCGCGCATCTTCACGCCCGAACAAGGGCGCGACGAACCCGTCGAGGTGTGGTATCTCTTCGGCGCTTGGGTTCTCGCCGCCGCCTTCAACGCCGCGTTGACGTGGTGGGGCGTTTCCGTCGCCATCGCGCAAAACGGCGGCATTCAAGGCACGGCGTCGCTCAGTTCAGCGACGATGACCAAAGCCGTTCCCATTTTCGTCGCGGCGATGGTTTGGCTGATTCGCTTGTTGATTATCGGCACGTTCTCGCTGGCGGGCGACCGCCTCTTCACCACAGCGCAAGTTAAATCGTACTCGTCCAATTACAGCCAACCGCGCTCGACCTATCAAAATTCCGCGCCGACTCCGCGCCCGCAATACGGCGCTTCGTCCGCAAATATGCGCCCCGCCTCGCAGATTAATCGTCCGATTAACGCCGCGCCCGCGCAAACAAACGACTATCCGCGCCCTGCGCCCAAACCGACTCCTTCAACGCAAACTTCCTTCGTCCCGCCCGAGCCGACTTATCATCCCGTGTATGAAGCGCGTCGCGCTGAAAATTCCGAACGGCGCTACAACGCTTAACGGATATTTGAAAATAACTGCAAAGACTCAAAGCCAATAAGACTCAGCGTCTTTGCGGTTTTGAGTTTTTTCTTTTTTCTCGCATTAATCGCTTAAGGCGCTAAATTCAACCAAACGACAAAAGTCGTCCCTTCGCCTTCTTTTGACTCGGCATAAATTTCCCCGTTGTGCTGTTCGACAATCCATTTTGCAATCGCCAAGCCCAAACCAAATCCGCCGGATTGAGAGCGCGTGCGCGATTTCTCCGCCCGATAAAAACGCTCAAAGATATGCGGCAAATCCTCGGCGGGGATTCCCTGCCCCGTGTCGCGGATAATGATTCGCGCTCGGGCGCCGATGCGATTAAGGCTGAAAAAAACTTCTCCGCCTTCGGGCGTGTACTGAATCGCGTTTGAGGCTAAATTCAAAATCAACTGTTTGAGTTGATCGCGGTCGCCCTCGACGACGGCTTCGTCAAATTGACTTAAGTGAAAACGCACGCGGTCGCCCGCCAAGACGCGAATTTCCATCACCGCTTCGGTCAGCACAAAATCCAAATCCACGCGAGAAAGGTTCAGCGCTAATTTTCCCGACTCCGCTTTGGTGATGGTCAGCAACCCGCTGACGAGGCGCGTCAGCCGCCCGACTTCTTGATCAATGCTGTTCAGCGATTCCGCGTCCGCTTCTTTGAATTTACGCATCAAGTCCACGTTGCCTTTGATGACGGTTAACGGCGTGCGAAGCTCGTGGCTGACGTCTTCCAAGAAACGCTGTTGAGTCGTAAAAAGCGATTCAAGCCGTTCAAGCGTTTGGTTGATGGAAACGATCAAATCGCTCATGTCTTCTTGCGCCGCATTTTTGACGGGGACTCGGCGCGAGAGGTCGGCGGCGCGGTTGATTTGATCTACAGTTTCGGCGATGTCTTGCAACGGAGAAAGCGCGCGCCCCAAGATGACCCACGAGCCGACCAGCGCAAACGCCGCCGCAAACGCCGCGCTGACAACCATCAGCAAAAGCAAATCGCTTTGCGCCGCGTCTATCGCCGTTAAATTGGACGCGGCTTGCAAAGTCCCGACGACGCGATTTCGCAAAACTAAGGGGACGTTCAACACGCGCAAATGCGTGTTTTGCAAATAAACGTCTTCGTAGCGCGTCGTGTTGGACGCCAGCCCCTGCGGGTCGAGCGCTTGAGTCAGCGCGCGCACGCTCGGCGAAGCGGCGATCAAATCGCCGTCGGCGCTCCAAATTTGGATGTGCGCGTTCGAGGCAATATCCAGCGTTGGAAAACTAATTAGGCTCAGGTCGCCTTGCGGGTTGACGACGGCGGCGCGGACGATTTGCGTCGCCACATTTCTCAGCGAAACGTCCACTTGATTTAGCAGAATGATGTTGACGACAAAATAAATCGTCGCGCCGAAGAACGCCAACACCCCGACGATAAACGCGGAGTAAAGCACGGTCAGGCGCAGGCGCAAAGACATGGAGCGCAAAATAAACGAACGACGGTCGCCCGTCGTTTAGAGATTTTCCCTTAAGACATAACCGACGCCGCGCACGGTAAAAATTAAACGCGCTTCGCCGTTGGCTTCCAATTTTTGGCGCAAGTAACGGATGTACACTTCCAGCACGTTGCTTTCGCCGCCGAAGTCGTAGCCCCACACGCGGTCGAAGATCACTTCGCGCGTCAACACTTGTTTTGGGTGGCGCAAAAACAATTCGAGCAGTTCGTATTCTTTGGCGGTCAGCGAGACGGTGCGTTCGCCGCGCGAGGCTTGACGCGAGCCGGTGTCCAATTCCAAATCGGCAAATTTCAAAACGGGGATGCGTTCGGGTTGAGTGCGGCGCAGCAAAGCGCGCACGCGCGCGAGCAGTTCGTCCAAGTTGAACGGCTTGACCATGTAGTCGTCCGCGCCCGCGTCCAAGCCTTGAATGCGGTCTTGCACCGCGTCTTTGGCGGTCAGCATCAAAATCGGAATCGAGCCGCCCTGCCGCAAACGATGGCAAACTTCCAAGCCGTCCATGCCGGGCAACATCCAATCCAAAATAACCAAATCAGGCGTGTGATCTCGCGCCATAATCAACCCCATGCGCCCGTCGGCTGCGGCGTCCACCGTGTAGCCTTCGTAACTCAGCCCGCGCTGCAACAATTTCAAGATTGCTTGATCGTCTTCGATGATTAGGATCCGCTCATTCATAATTTTGCTCCTGCTTAAAATATATCATAAATCCAATTGCGCTAAACAGTTCTTAACAACTTCAAAGCATTTTGAAAATCGTCGGGCAAGTCGGCGCGAAAGGACACGCGCTCGTTCGTAACGGGATGGGCGAAAGTTAACTGCTCGGCGTGCAGCGCGGGGCGGGCGATTGCTTTCGTCGGCGGAGCGCCGTAGAGGGCGTCGCCCGCAAGCGGATGACCGAGCGCCGCAGCGTGGACGCGAATCTGATGCGTTCGTCCGGTCAGCGGCGCCGCCTCGACTCGCGCCGAAAGCGGATAGCGTTCCAGAATCTTGAAGCGCGTCTCCGAGCGGATTCCGTCGCGGTCGTCCACGACGGTGCGATGTCGTCGCCCGACGTTAATCCGCAACGGAAATTTCGTCGTCTTTTCGTCCCATTTTGGAACGCCGTTCATCAACGCTTGATATTTTTTCTCAACTTGATGTTTCTCAAACTGGACGCTCAACGAACGATGCGCGTCCGCGTTTAAGGCGAAGACGATAATTCCGCTGGTAATTTTGTCCAAGCGATGAACGACCCAAATTTTAGAATATTGCTCTTCTAAAATCTTAACAAGGTATGGCGCGTCTTTGTTCCAGCCTTCGGCTAACACGGAAAGGTTGGCGGGTTTGTTGACAAGCAAGACGCTTTCGTCTTGATAAATAAGGTTCATTTTTGAATTGTAGCGCTTGACCTCACTGCGCGGCGGCGTTATCATCTCGACTATGGAAGAACAATCCGCCAACAACCCCTTTTTCATTGACTCGCTCAACCATCCGCTTGCCCAACCGATTCGCAAACTGCTGACCCGCGAAGGGCGGCGCGAGTTAAATCAAATTCTCATTGACGATGAAGAGAACATTTTACAAGCGCTCGCGGCGGGCGTGGAAATTGACTCGCTCTATTTTTCTGGCGACGAACAAATCTCCGAAACGCTGCGAAAGAATTTGACCGCAGGCGCGACGATTCACGAGATCGCCAAACGCACGACGAAAAAGATTTTCGAGAACGACAAAATGTCGCGCATCTTCGCTATCGCGCCCACGCCGCCGCCCGTCGGGTTGGACGTGTTAGATTCCGTCCAAAAAGATTTCGTCGTTTTGGAAGAACTCGGCATTTCGGGCAACATCGGCAACATCACGCGCACGTCGCTGGCGCTGGGCGTCGGCGGAATCATCTTGCTGAATATGGATCCGATTGACATTTACGACCGCCGCTTAATTCGCGCTAGTCGCGGCTATCTTTTTTCCCTGCCGATGATCGCCGTCTCCACCGACGATTTTTTGAAGTATTGCAAAACGAAAAATGAAACGCTGGTTGTGATGGACATGTCCGCCGACCAAACTGTGGACGACCTCGCCGCGCTGACGCAGCGTTTGCTGTTGGCGTTCGGCAGCGAAAAAGACGGCTGTTCGCCGCAAATTGAATCGGCGGCGACGCTCAAAGCGCGGATTCCCATCAGCGAAAAAGTTGAGTCGCTCAACGTCTCCGCCTCGGCGGGGATTACGTTATACAGTCGCTCCAAATTTAATCGCGGTTAAAAAAATATCTGTTTTGAACCGCAGAGTCGCAGAGCGCGCCGAGTTTTTATAAATTTCTCCGCGACCCTGCGGTAAAGATTTAGAAGAGCGGCAAACGGGTTAAACGCGGGAACTTTATCGAGCGCTGGCGCGTCTAACTCCATGAAAACACATTATGGAGAAAATCAAAATGAAATTCAATAAATTAACCGCATTCGTAATCCTCGCCGCGTTGACGCTCGGCGCTTGCGCGAAAAGCGCTCCCGTCAATTTGAACGGCGAATGGAAACTCGTCTCTTACGGCGACGCGAAAAACCCGACGCTGGCTCTGCCCGACGTGAACGCGTTCATCACCTTTGAAGACGGCAAACTAAACGGCAACGTCGGCTGCAACGGTCTCGGCGCGGACTACTCGCTCGACGGCAATACGTTGACGACCAGCATGGGTTTCGCAACCAAGATGTACTGCCAAGACACAATGGCGCAAGAGGACGCGGTCTTGCAAATCATCTCGGAAGCAACCTTAAAAGTTTCGTTCGACGGAAACAAACTAACGCTAACTTCGGCGGACGGCGCTTTGGTTATCGTCCTCGAAAAGAAATAAACGTGCAATAAAAGAGACGGCGGCTGAAAAGCCGCCGTCTCTTTTTGTTTGGTTTTAGTCTATCACGTTGCTCTTCAATTTTATTTCGCAAACGCCGAAACGCGATAACAAACGTCCACCGTAACGCGAATAATTTTCGCGTGCTGAATCTCCATGCCCAAACTGGGCGCGTCCGCCGAAGCGGCTTTCAACATTCGCATTTGCGGCGCGTAGGGCGGCGGCTCGTTATCGTAGGCGCTTTCGCTCATCTCGTACACGCCCAACAAGTCCACGCCCAAACTCGCGGCGACCTTCGCGGCTTTGGCTTTCGCCTTTTCCAACGCCGCCAGCAGCCCGCGTTCGCGCGCTTCGTCTTCGGCGTACTTCCACTCGATGTGTTCCAGCGTCGCGTTCTTTTGCGCGGCGATGACGTCCAACATGCCCGCCAGTTGACTCAACGCCTCGCAACGGATTTTCAAACGATAGACTGCGCTGGACGATTTCAGCAAGACGCCGCTTTCGGATTCGAGATGCGCGCCCTGTAATTGAAACGCCTCTTCCTTGACGTTCAACTGAGTCAGCGCTTCAAAGAGTTGATTGACTTCTTTGGCTTTTTTCAAGGCTTCGTTTCCGCCGACGATAGACGAGCCTTTGACGGTTACATGCAAATCGGCATGCGTGGCAAAAATTTCTTCTTGATAGTTGGCAGAAATTTTGATGGTGTCGGGTTTGGTTTCCATTTTTATTTCACCGCGTTTAGAAATTCTTCTGGAGATATTCTCGCTTGTTTAAGAATACTGCCCAATGTCCCAATAGCGACTTCTTTATGCAATGGCACAACGCACCCTACATTTCCTTCAGAGGTTAATTTCTTCATCACGACATGACTCCCTCGCTGACGCGCTTGCACAAAACCAAGTCTTTCCAATGCGCGGATAATTTCTCGCCCCGATAAGCGCGGCAAATTAGGCATGTATCGCCACATCGAATGTCGTTAATAATCGGCGATTAACTTCTTTTAACGGAAATTCTTCTAAATAAAGTTCTGTGGCTTCCTTAAGATTAGCAAGCGCTTCCTCAATCGTTTCTCCTTGACTCACCGTCCCCGCTTCGGGACAGTCCGCCACATACCAATTATCTTCTTTATGAATTACTGCGGTAAAAGTTAAGGTCATCATCTTTCTCCTATATCTTTCACAAGTATAGCATTCTCTACGTTACATCCAATTTTTGACTGGGATATTTTTCGTAGCGCTTTTCTTCCATCACGCGGCGGATGCGGTCGAAGCCGTCCCACAGGTCGGCGAAGGAGAGGTAGAGCGGGGCGAAGCCGAGTCGCAAATTGTCGGGGGCGCGGAAGTCGGGGATGAGGTTCATCTCTTCGATGAGGGCGCGGTTGACGCGGTAGCCTTCGGCGTGGCGGATGGAGATGTGCGAGCCGCGTTTGGCGGAATCCGCTGGGGAGCCGAGAGAAAAGCCGAAGGGGACGAGCCAAGTCTCGGTCAAGAAAGCGGCGAAGTTGGTCATCAAAATGGACTTCTCGCGCAGCGCGTCTATGCCGGCTTGCAGAAGCGGTTCGAGCGCGGCTTCCATAATCAGCATGGAAATCATCGGTTGCGTGCCGACGAGAAATTTTCGCGCGCCGTCGGCGGGTTGATAATCTAAATCAAAATCGAAAGGATTTTTTTGCCCCCACCAACCCCAAATGGGCGAAGAGGCTTTTTCTTGAATCCTTTTGTTGACGTAGAGAAAAGCGGGCGAGCCCGGCCCGCCGTTGAGGTACTTGTAGGTGCAGCCGATGGCGAAGTCGGCGTTGCAGTCGTCGAGGCGGACGGGGACGGATCCGACAGAGTGGCTCAAATCCCACAGCACGAGCGCGCCTTTTTGATGGGCAAGTTCGGTGATGCGGCGCATGTCGTAGAGGTAGCCGCTTTTGAAGAGGACGTGCGAGAGCGTAACCAGCGCGGTGTTTTCGTCTATGGCGGATTCGAGCGCGACGAGGTCGGGCGTGATGTCGTCGTCGCTGGCGCCGATGCGGATGATTTCGTGGTTGCCCTTGCCCTCACCCCTAGCCCCTCTCCCAGAGGGAGAGGGGGATTCTGAGTCGAGTAGATTTTGTATCCCTTGCAAAATGTATAAATCGGAGGGGAAGTTGAAGGCGTCGGTGATGATGCGTTTTTTCTGCGGTTGCAGAGTCAGCGCGGCGGTTGCGAGTTTGAAGAGGTTGATCGAGACTGTGTCGCCGACGATGACTTGTCCCGCCGCCGCGCCGACGAGTTGACCGATCTTATCGCCGATGCGGGCGGGCGCGTCCCACCAGCCTTTGTTCCAGCCGCGAATTAAATCCGCGCCCCATTGTTCGTCCACGATTTGACGGGATTTTTCTTGCGCGGCTTTGGGCATTGCGCCGAGCGAGTTTCCGTCGAAGTAGATTAAATTTTCGGGGATGAAAAATTGCTCTTTGAACGAAGCAAGTTTATCTTGCGCGTCGAGTTGCAGGGCGAAATCGCGGGAGGGGGAGAAGGCAGTCATGGCATTGTCCTATCAAGATACGGGAATCGTAGTCGTCAATGTGCAACAATATAGGATAAAGACGAGTCCGCTTAAAGTTAACCCGCTGACGGGCGCGCGCGGGCTTTATTGTGAAAAAATATAAAATGAAATCAACATGCAGGCGACGAGCAAACCAAACATAAAAAAGGCTTTCAAAACCTTGCGACCGTTCGCGCCGTCGTCCGCAAAAGGGTCGTTGCCGATTGCCGATTCGTAAGGCGCGTTTCGCAGCGTATCGCGCGGCATTTCCGCGCCGATTCGCTCCACAGCCATTTGGGCTTCTTGCAATCCTATGCCGTATTCGTTTTGATAAATTTTTATCGCGTCTATTTTCCTTCCCTTAGAAAGCAGCGAGCGGATTTTAGCGTTCAAAACGGGGTTGTCATAATCGCGGACATCCGCCGGCGGTTTGACGCGCTCGTTGCGCGCCATCTCTTCGACGGCGCGTTTCGCGTCCGCGAGATTGGCGCCCGTCGCCAAACGGTAAATTTGAATCGCCGTCAAAATTTGATCCTCTTCAATCAACTTATGAATCTGTTGAACGTGTTGCGGCTGCAAACCTGCCATAGCGGATTCCTTTCCAAAACGCGGGAGCGACGCTATTCCTCTTTTCGCAGCGCGGGGAAGAGCAACACCTCGCGGATGGAATGTTTGTCGGTCAGTATCATCGTCAGCCGATCTACGCCCATGCCAAACCCGCCGTTGGGCGGCATGCCGTAGCGCATCGCTCGCAGATAATCTTCGTCAAGCGGATGTTTCTCTTCGTCGTCGGCTTCGTAATCGCGCCCCATTTCGAGGAAGCGCTGTTCTTGGTCGAGCGGGTCGTTTAATTCGGTGAAGGCGTTGCACAATTCAAAGCCCGCCACATAGCCTTCAAAGCGTTCGACCGTCAGCGCGTCGTCGGGGATGGATTTCGCCAGCGGGGAAATGTCGCGCGGGTAGTTATAAAGGAAAGTCGGTTGAATGAGAGTCGGCTCTAGATATTCGCCGACGAGAAAGTCAATCAACTTGCCGCGCGTGGATTTAGGGTCGGGCGCGGCTTTGGGCATTTTTTCCCGAATGGCGGCGAACAGCGCTTCCGCCGTCGCGTGTTCGGCGATGTCCACGCCCGTAACGTCGAGGATTCCTTGCCGCATTTCGACGCGCCGCCACGGCGGTTTGAACTCTAACTCATGTTCGCCAAATTGGACTTTCGTCGAACCCGTTACCTGCTCTGCGGCGTAAGCGACCATTTGCTCGGTCAGTTCCATGACCTTAAGGTAATCGGCGTACGCCCAATAAAATTCCAGTTGCGTAAATTCGGGGTTATGTTTGAACGACACGCCTTCGTTGCGGAAGTCGCGCCCAATTTCGTACACCTTTTCCAAATTGCCGACCAACAGCCGTTTGAGATACAGTTCAAACGAAATGCGTAAATACATGTCTTGTTCGAGCTCGTTGTGATGCGTCGTAAACGGACGCGCCGCCGCGCCACCGTAGAGCGGCTGCAAGATGGGCGTCTCCACTTCGAGGAAGCCGCGCTCGTCCAAAAAGGCGCGCAGCGATTTAATCAACTTGGCGCGTTTGCGGAAGGTCTCGCGCACGTCGGGGTTGACGGCTAAATCCGCGTAGCGCTGACGGGCGCGGAGTTCCGCGTCGTCGAGCGAGGCGTAACGCACCACCGTGCCGTCGGCTTGAGTTACGTCTTTGTCGGCGGGAAGCGGCGAAATGGATTTGGCGAGCAGCTTAAAATCGCGGACGAGCAGCGTCGCTTCGCCCGCTTTGGTTCGCATCATCGTTCCCGTCGCTTCGACGAAATCGCCGAGGTCGAACATCTTATTGAAAAAAGCGAGTCGCTCTTCCCCCATTTCGTTGACGCGCAAAAAGAGTTGAATTTTTCCGTCGCCGTCTTCGATGTGCGCGAAAGACAATTTGCCTTTCGGTCTCATCGAGCGGATGCGCCCCGCCAGCGTAACATTGGTTTCTTGGCTTTCGTCCGCTTCAAACGCGGCGAGGGCTTGCGCGCTGGTGTGCGTGCGCTCGGCGCGAGTCGGGTACGGCTCGACGTTGGCGGCGCGCAGTTCTTCCACTTTTTGCAGACGAATTTTTTCAAGGGGAGTGTATTCTGCCATAATGCGAATCTTCTTTCGTTTCGGATAAAAATAAAAAGCCCCGCATCAAAAGCAAGACGCGGGGCGAAGAGGCGCGTCTATATTAAGCGACCTTCAAAATCTTGACGTTGTACGCGCCGCCGGGCGTTTCCACGCGCACCACGTCGCCGACTTTATGACCGAGGATTGCTTTGCCAATCGGCGATTCGTTGGAAATTTTTCCCTCGCGCGGGTTGGCTTCCGCCACGCCGACGATGGTAAACGTGTCCGCTTCGTAGTTGCCTTCTTTGATGGTAACTTTCGAGCCGACTTGAATCGGGGCGTTCTTTTTCGCCTTGCCGCCTTCTTCGATAATTTGCGCGGTGGCGAGCAAAATTTCCAACTCTTGGATGCGCCCTTCGACAAAGGCTTGTTCGTTTTTCGCGGCTTCGTATTCCGCGTTCTCGATCAATTCGCCGCCTTCCATCGCTTCGTGCAGGCGCTCGGCGACTTCCTGCCGTTTCGTCGAACGCAGGTAATCCAATTCTTCTTGGAGTTTGTCGTATCCCTCTTTGGTAAGGAAGTTCGTCGTCATATATAATCCTGCAAAATGAATTTTGCATCCCCTACCGAGATGCAATGATAAAAATTTCCGGCTGGGTTGCCCGGAAACGCGCATACTATATCATGGATTATGACGAACTTCAAGGATGACTTAAGTCATGCCCAAAAGGGGATTCCTTTGAATTCGGCAAGGTATTGATTAATTTTTCCGCGCATATATCGCGGATTGGGGAAAAGCGACGAAATTTGCGACTTATATTCCAAAATCGCCTCTTTCCACAACTGGACGCCTTCGCCGCTGACTCGTTCCACGCTTTTCTCTTTTCCCCGAGCATTCGACTCCAACTCAGCCGCCGCGCGGAAGTAATACGGCAAATCTGCCGCATAGCGCAGCGGACGATTGAGCCGCTCGACGGCGCGGCGCGTAACGACGTGATCCACATGCCCGCCGATGGCAAACTGGCAGACGACTTGATCGTCCGCTTTGAGATGCGCCGCCAACGCGGAGGCGATTTCGCGCGGCAAGTTTTTATCCGCCGGCGGCGGCTCGACCATCACGCCCGAATACAGCCAGTTTCCCTTTTTGTCGCGCCGATAAATGCAGTCTAAAAAGTCAAAATGCCGAACTTTCGCGCCCAACAACGAAGCGGCGTTTTTATCTTCGGCGCGGCGCATCGTCAAAATTTGACGCGCCGAAGGCATTCCCCACAGTTGATGCAGGTAACGCGCAAAGTCCGAAAGTTCGTTGCCAGCGGGGACTCCGCAAAAGACAGTCCAAATTTCCACGCGATTGCCGAGCCGCGTTTGGTCGTAAATCCAGCCGCCGGCGGAAAGCGCGGCGTCGTCGAGGTGGGGCGAAATATAAATCCAGCGCATGGCGTATTTTTACCACAAAACGGCAATGGACTTTCAGCGCGTTTTTTTGTACACTGTTCATAAGCGTTTTTAGGCGAGAGACATTTTTTCAAAGCGAGGTCTTATGCAAGAGCGACGAAAAGTAGAACGAAAAATTTTGGTGGCGTACACGCAGGTTTTTGATTTATACGGCGGAAGTCTGCTTGGCTATCTCGGCGATTTAACCGTCATCGGCGCGATGGTCATCAGCGAGCGCGCCTACCCCGTCGAGTATGAACTGACGCTCGCCATCGAATTGCCCGAACTGACGGGCATTCAGCCGGTGCAATTAAACCTTAAAGCGCGTTCGGTTTGGTGCAATCAAGATTTAAGCCCGCAGTATTACAACATCGGGTTTGAGTTTTTGGAAATCTCCGAAGCGCAAAAAGAGGTCGTCGAAGCCATCGTCAAGGTGTACGAATTTCGGCGCGATATGCCCTCTTCAATTTAAATATTTGTTTCGTCTCGCCTAAATAAAATGGGGTATAGTTGCCCGCTATGAGACGAACTATCGGCATCTTCTTCATCGCCGTCTCCGCCGCCGCCTTTGGGACGCTCGCCATCTTCGGGCGCTTCGCCTACGCCGACAACGTCGACACGTTCACTTTGCTTTTTCTGCGTTTCGGATTCTCCGCCGCTTTTATGATTTTGGCGCTGCTCTTTCGCAAAGAACCTTTCCCGCGCGGACGGGTTCTTTTGCAATTAATCGGCATGGGCGCAATCGGCTACGCCGGGCAATCTTTTCTTTATCTCACCGCCATCCAATACGCTTCGGCGGGTTTAGTCGCTTTGCTTTTATATCTCTATCCTTTTTTCGTCGCTTTGCTTTCCGTCCTCTTCCTCAAAGAAAAGTTGACTCTCGTAAAAATCGTCGCGCTGACCTTAGCCTTAATCGGCACGGCGCTGACGGTCGGCCCCATCAGCGGGCAAGCGCTCGGCGCGCTCTTAGCCGTCGCTTCCGCGTTGGTTTATTCCATCTATATTATGGTCGGCGCGAACGTGATGAAACACGTCGGCGCGTTGCAATCCTCGGCGGTGATTTTCGCTTCGGCAGGCGCGCTCTACGGGACGCTGGCGACCGCCAACGGGTTTCATTTTCCGCAAACGAATTTCGGTTGGCTGGCGATTCTCGGCATCGTCTTCCTTTCAACCGTGATTCCCGTCGCCGCATTTCTCGCGGGCTTAGAACGCATCGGACCCACGAACGCGGCAATGCTTTCCACCTTAGAACCCGCCGTAACCGTCCTCTTGGCGGCTTGGCTTTTAGGCGAGATTCTCTCGCCCGTCGTCCTCTTTGGCGGCGCGTTAATTCTCGTCGCGGTCGTCTTGGCGACGCGCGGCGAATTCAAAACATCATCTGCCGAATAAGGAAACTCCATGACACTCATTGGCGAAATCGCCGGGCTGGCGACCTCTTTCTTTTTTGCCGCCACCGCCGTCATCTTTACCAAAACGGGACAGATGGTCGGCTCGCAAACCACCAATCGAATGCGCTTATTTTTCGCGGTAATTTACCTCGCCGTTTTGAATTGGATTTTATACCGCGAGCCGATTCCCTTCTCCGCCAGCGCCGCCCGCTGGACTTGGTTGAGCGCTTCCGGCTTCATTGGGCTTTCCCTCGGCGACGCTTTTCTCTTCCAATCGCTCGTCGCGGTGGGAGCGCGTTTGGGGAGTCTGCTGCTCAGCCTCGCGCCCATCTTCGGTTCAATCATCGCTTGGGTCTTCTTCGGCGAAGTCCTCTCGCCGCTGCAAATTCTCGGCATCGTTTTAGCGCTCTCCGGAATCGGCTGGGTGGTCATGTCGCACAAGGAGCCGGAGAACACGCCGCGCGGACACACGCGGCAAGGCGTCATCTTCGGCGTTTTGGCGGGGCTTTGTCAAGCAGTGGGGTTAGTTCTCTCGAAGCCGGGCATGAGCGACAACTATCCCGCCCTTCAAGCCAACATGATTCGCATGTTGGCGGCGGCGTTTTTCATCTGGCTCTGGACGGCGTTTTCAAAACAAACCAAACCGACTTTTCAAAGCCTGCGAGAAAATCCGCGCGCGACACAACTGCTCATGCTCGGCGCGTTGGTCGGTCCCGTGTTGGGCGTTTCCGCTTCTTTGCTTTCCGTGCAAAACGCCGAGATCGGCGTGGCCAGCACGCTGATGGCGCTTTCGCCGGTCATCGTCTTGCCGTTCAGTTATTTTTACTTCAAAGAAAAAATCGGCTGGCAAGCGCTGGCCGGGACGGCGTTAGCCATCGTCGGCACGGCGGTTCTATTTTTGGCTTAAGCCGAAATGCTATAATTTCGCCATGAATTTTCTCATTACGGGCGCGGCCGGCTTTCTCGGTTCGGCGCTCGCCAATCACCTCGCCCGCGAGGGACATCAAGTGCGCGGGCTGGACGACCTGACCGCAGGCGACCCCAAAACGCTCGCGCCCGACGTCCACTTCACGCGCGGCGACGTCGGCGACCGCCCCAAACTGTGGACGCTGCTTCAAGGCGTGGATGTGGTCTATCACCTCGCGGCGCGCGTTTCGGTGCAAGAGTCGATTCTCTACCCGCGCGATTACAACGACGTCAACGTCGGCGGCACGGTGGCGCTGATGGAAGCCATGCGCGACGTGGGCGTGCGGCGCGTCGTGCTTGCCTCGTCGGGCGCGGTGTACGGCGACATGAACGCGGGCGACGACAGCCTGAAAGAGACCGACGCGCCGCTTCCGCGCTCGCCTTACGCGGTTTCAAAAATCGCCGCCGAACATTACGTCCGCACGATTGGCGCGTTGTGGAACATTGAAACCGTCAGCCTGCGGATTTTCAACGCTTACGGGCCGGGTCAGCGCTTGCCGCCTTCGCATCCGCCGGTTGCGCCGCATTACCTCAAACAAGCGCTGCGCGGCGGAACGCTAGTAGCGCACGGCGACGGCAGTCAAACCCGCGATTACGTTTATGTGGACGACGCCGTCAGCGCGATGGTCGCCGCCGCCACCGCGCCGCACGTTAACGGTTTGGTCATCAACGTCGGTTCGGGCGCGGAGACCAGCGTTCGAGAATTAATTCGTCTGGTGCTAGAAATCACCGAGAGCAAGGCGAACGTGGTCTATAATACGCAGACAGAAGGCGGCGTCTCGCGCATGAAAGCGGACTTGACGCGCGCTAAAGAAAAATTGCGTTTTGCGCCGTCAATCAAATTAGAGGACGGGCTTAAATTAACTTTGCAACGCGACGCGCGGTTTAGGTGAGTGGGTGTCAGGTGTCAGGTTTCAGGTTTCAGGTGTCAAGTTGAAGGTTGAAGGTTTTTTAAAATGATTCTTCCGGCGTCTTTTTATAACCGCCCCACCTTGACGGTCGCCCGCGAATTAATTGGCGCGCGTCTCGTGCGGCTGTTGGACGGCGAAAAATTGGTCGGGCTGATTGCCGAAACCGAAGCCTACATCGGGCAGGAGGATTTAGCCTGTCACGCCAAAGCGGGGCTGACGAAACGCACCGCGCCGATGTTCGGCAAAGCGGGCAGAGCCTACGTCTACTTCACTTACGGCAATCATTGGATATTGAACGCGGTTACCGAACGCGAGGGGTTTCCCGCCGCCGTTTTAATCCGCGCCATTCAACCGGCGGAAGGCGTAGAGACCATGCTCAAACGCCGCAACGGGCGCGACACTTTCGGACCTGGCAAACTGACGCAGGCGCTGGGAATCGCTAAAAGCGAGAATCAAGTTGATTTAACAGAGTCGGGTTCAAGTCTATGGATTGAGGCGGGGCTTCATGTCCCCGATGAAAACGTAACCATTACCCCGCGTGTGGGGTTAAATCAAACGCCAGAGCCATGGCTTTCCAAACCGTGGCGCTTCCTGGTTAAGCGTTGGAAAATCATTTAACGAGGCGAATTATGGGATTGCTAGAAGGAAAAAACGCGCTGGTCTTTGGGCTGGCAAACGACAAGTCGATCGCTTGGGGAATTATTCAAGCCTTTTTGCGCGAAGGCGCGAACGTCGGCATTAGTTATGCGGGCGAGGTGATGGCGAAGCGCGTCAAGCCGCTAGCGGAAAAAATCAATTGCCAATGGGTCGAGGAATGCGACGTGTCGCAGGACGCGCAAATTGAGTCGGTCGCGCAAAAGGCGGCGGCGCATTTCGGCAAGGTGGACATTCTCGTTCACTCGATCGCTTTCGCGGGGCGCGACGAATTGAGCAAGCCCTTCGCGCAGACCAGCCGCGAGGGATTTCGCACGGCGATGGACATTTCTGTCTATTCCTTCGTGGCGCTGACCAACGCCTTTTCTTCGATTTTGAACCCTGGCGCTTCGGTGATGTGCCTAACTTACGGCTCGGGGGCGACGAAGGTCGCGCCGCATTACAACGTGATGGGCGTCGCCAAAGCCGCGTTGGAATCGTCCGCGCGCTATTTGGCGTACGATTTGGGACCGCAGAAGATTCGCGTTAACGCCATTTCGGCGGGGCCGATTCGCACGCTGGCGGCGGCTGGCGTCGGCGGCTTCCGCGATATGTACAAGCACTTCGCCGACGCCGCGCCGTTGCGCGAAAACGTAACCATCGAAGACGTGGGCAATATGGCGGTCTTTCTCGGTTCGGATTTATCGGCGCGGGTAACCGGCGAGGTGATTTACATCGACTCGGGCTTTAATATTATGGGCGTGCAAATTGCGGGGGAGCAGTAAGCAGTTGCCAGTCAACAACGAGAACGAGGCGGCGTCTGCCGCCTTTTTGTTTTAACGGTAAAATCGTCTCATGTTCAAGCGCAACCCATCATCCGAAGAAAATTCGCAACCCGCGCCGGCGGCGGAACGCATTACGTCTGTGCTGGGCGCGGGCATCGTCTGGCAAGGCTCGATGAACGGTTCGGGCGGCGTGCGTATCGAAGGCGCGTTTGAAGGCGCAATCGCCCTGCGCGGAATGCTGGTCGTCGGCGAGACGGGGCGCGTAACCTGCGAAAACGTCCGCGCGCACACGGTCATCGTAGCCGGCGCCGTACGCGGGAACATCACCGCGCAAAAGTTGGAAATCCGTGCGACCGGGCGCGTTTGGGGCGACGTAACCACAACCGCCTTCGTTACCGAAGAAGGCTCTTTCCTGCGCGGACAAATCCGCATGGAAGAGACGGTTGACCTCGACCTCGAAGCCTCCCCCGAAACCACGCCCTCTGAAGCGGCGCAAGCCGAAGCCATCGCCCAAGCCGCGCCGACGGCGCAACCTGCGCCCGAAGCGCCGACTCCGCCCGCGCCGATTCCGCCCGCGCAATCTGCCGCAACGCCGACGGACACACAACGCCCGCCGCGCAAGAAGAAAAGCGACGAAGCATAATTTTTCCAAATGCCGACTTACGCCTCTCTCTCCATTCAAACGCAACGCGACTTCCCCAACAACGCTCGTACGCAAGGTTGGGGCTGGCTCGTCCGCGCTGGGTATCTGACCCGCGAGAATCAATTTCTTCCGTTGGGCGAGGCGGCGCTGACCAAACTCAAAGCGCTCGCGCGCGAAGATTCTTTTTTTGAAACGCTCGACCTGCCGCTCTTGCGAAACGCGGACGAAGTTTTTTTTGCATCGTCGGTTGCGGCGCACGAGGTCGCGCATTGCGCCGCTTGCGGTTACGCCGTCCGCCGCGCGGACGCGCAAACGCGCAAGACGCCCTTCTCGCAAGAAGCGCCGCTCGCGCTGGAAAAAGTCGCCACGCCCAACGCCAATAGCATTGAAGCGCTGGCAAATTTCCTTAACATCCCAAAAGAGAAAACCGCCAAAGCGCTAATGCACACGCGCCTCGCGGACGGCAAGTTGATCTTCTCCGTCATTCGCGGCGACATGCAACTCAGCGAAAGCAAATTGAAAAACCTCGTCGGCGACGCGCGCCTGGCAACCGAAGAAGAAATCGCCCGCGTCGGCGCGGCGGCTGGTTACGCCTCGCCCGTCGGCTTGAAAGACGCGCTAATTGTCGTGGACGATTTAATTCCGCAATCGCCCAATTTGGCGGCAGGCGCCAACGAAAGCGGATTTCACCTGTTGCACGTCAACTGCGGACGCGACTACGCGCCCGACCTCGTCGCCGACCTGACGCTGGCGGGCGAAGGCGACGCTTGCTCGGTCTGTGGCGCGGCGCTGACGATTTCTCCCGCCGACGTTTTGTTCAGTCACGGAAATTTTTTCTTCGATAAAATCCTCTTCGCCCTCGCCGAAATTCACCGCGACGAAAAAGGCTTAACCCTTCCGCCGGCCGCCGCGCCCTTCGACGTCTACCTCATGCACATTGCGGGCAAAACGCTCGACACCCGCGCGCAAGCCGAAGCGCTGTACCAAACCCTGCAAAGCGCGGGCGTTTCAGTTTTGTTCGACGACCGCGACGAACGCGCCGGAGTCAAATTCAACGACGCGGACTTAATCGGCTGTCCGCTGCGCGTTGCCGTCGGCGAGCGGGCGCTGCAAAACGGACACGTCGAATTGAAGCCGCGCCAAGAAAAAGAAAACGTCGTCGTCGCGCTCGACGATTTGACCGCCCGCTTGAAAGCGCCGCTCGCCCGATGAACGCCAACTCCTTCCCCCCGCCCAAACAGCGCGGGCTGCTCGTGCACGGAATCGCGCTTCTGCTCTTCGTCGCCGTCGCGGGCGTTTCCTTCTTTCAACTCGCTTCGTTAGACGTCGGCTCGGCGTTTTTGATTTGGCTGTTAATCGCCATTGTCGCCGTTGCGCCGATTCCTTTTCTGGCTTATCGCCTCTTCGCCCTGCAACGCGCCGACTACGAAATTGACCGCGACAGTTTGCTCATCCGCTGGGGCTTGCGCGCGGAGAACATTCCGCTTTCAGACATCGAATGGATTCGCCCCGCCGACGATTTGACCGTCCCGCTTAAACTGCCGCCGCTTTCGCTGCCGGGCGCCTTGCTCGGAACGCGCCGTCACCCCGACTTAAACCTCGTCGAGTTCGTCGCCTCAGACGCGAAAAAAATGTTGCTGGTCGCCACCGCCAAGCGCGTCTTCGTCATCTCTCCGCAAGACCCCGCGGCGCTGACTCAAACCTTCGCCCGCGCCGCCGAAATGGGCAGCCTGATTTCCGCGCAAGCGCAATCCGTGTACCCGTCTTTTGTCGTCTCGCAAGCCTGGCGCAGCGGACTCGCCCGCTACCTCTGGCTGACGGCGCTCTTCCTCAACGTCGGCTTGTTCGTGTGGGTGAGCATGATCATCCCCTCCACGCCGCAGGTTGCGCTCGTCGCTCAAACCGCCAGCGGGTTTGAAAGCGTGCCGTCCTCGCAGTTGATTGTCTTTCCGCTCGCCAGTCTTTTGCTTTCTGTTGTCGGCTGGGTTGGCGGCTTATCCCTTTACCGCCGCGAAATTGGGCGCGCGCTCGCCTTCATCCTTTGGGGGTCGAGCGCCTTAACCGCCTTGCTCTTTTTGCTCTCGGCGCTCTTCGTCGTTACCACGCCCGTTTGATTGGCATGCAATTTTTACTCGGAATTTTTTTTGCCGTCCTCGTCGCCACACTCGCCTATCAAGCGCGCAGTCTCGACCGCAACGGCGCTGTCGCGGCGGCTCTCGTCGGCGCGATCATCTTCGGCGTCGGCGGTTGGCGTTGGGCGCTTTTACTGCTGACGTTTTTCATCTCCTCATCCGCGCTGAGCCGCGCCTTCAAAAATCGCAAACTCAAAATTGAAGAGAAATTTTCCAAAGGGCATCGCCGCGACGCGGGACAAGTTTTCGGCAATGGCGGCGCGGCGACCCTTTTCGCCGCCCTCTATTTTTTCTTCCCCAACGAAAATTGGGCGTGGGTCGCCTTCGCCGCCGCGCTGGCTGCCGTCAACGCCGACACCTGGGCGACCGAACTCGGCGTGTTAAGCCGCGCGCTTCCGCGCCTAATGATCAACCCGTTGAAAGAAGTAGAAAAAGGAACGTCGGGCGGAATCTCGTTGACCGGGCTCCTCGCCGCGTCGGGCGGGTCGGCGCTCATTGCCGCGCTCGCCGCTTCCCTGACTTCGAGTTGGTCGCTCTTCCCGATCATTTTCCTCAGCGGATTGCTTGGCTCGCTCTTCGACTCCTTTCTCGGCGCGACCGTGCAAGCCATGTACTATTGTCCCAAAGACGACAAAGAAACGGAGAAACATCCCTTGCATTCCTGCGGAACGGCAACGATTCACGTTCGCGGGTGGGCGTGGCTGAACAACGATTGGGTCAACTTTTTCTGCGGCGCCTTCGGGGCGCTGACCGCGCTTTTGCTTTTATAATCTCCGTCCCTATGCCCTCCTCCCCTCTGCCAATTCTCGTAACCGGCGCAAACAGTTTCGTCGGCATTCACGTCATTCGTCGCCTGCTCAAAAGCGGACATTCCGTGCGCGGAACGGCGCGCTCGCCAGCCAAAGCCGACGACGCGCGCAAAGCGCTAAGCGACCTCGACCTAATCGGGCGCTTGGACTTCGTCTTCGCCGATTTGGAACGAGATGAAAATTGGGACGCCGCCGCGCAGGGTGTCGAGCGCGTCGTCCACGCCGCCTCGCCCTTTCCCATTGACGAGCCGAAAGACGAAGACGCGCTGCTCTCGCCCGCCGTGCAAGGGACGCAACGGGTGTTGCGCGCCGCGCAACGCAACGGCGTGAAGCGCGTCGCGCAGATTTCTTCGGTCGCCGCCGTTTCGTGGGGACATCGCTACCGTCGGCGCGTTTTCAGCGAAGCGGATTGGGCGCTGACCGAAAACCACATCGGCGCTTACGCCAAAAGCAAAACGCTCGCCGAACGCGCCGCGTGGAATTTCATCCGCAGCGCGGAAAATACCAGCGGCATGGAATTGGTCGTCGTCAACCCCTCGTTGATTTTGGGACCGTTGCCCAATCCCATCTTTCGCGCTTCGGCGGATTTAATCCGCACCTATTTGCTGCATCAAGTTCCGGGCGTAGGGCAAATCAAAATGGGCATCGTGGACGTGCGCGACGTGGCTGTCGCGTTGCGCGACGCGCTCTTCGTCCCCGAAGCGGCAAATCAGCGCTTTTTGCTTTCCAGCGAAGAATTGTGGCTGGCGGAAATCGCCGCCATCCTCCATGAGGGCTATGCGAGTCGCGGCTATAAAATTCCCTTGCTTAAATTTCCGAGTTGGTCGGTGAAAATTTTGAGTCTCTTCGACAAAAAAATTGCGCGTTTGATCGGCGAAATTGACCGCGACTTCACATTCTCTTGCGAAAAAGCGAAACAAGTTTTTGGCTGGAATCCGCGTCCCGCCAAAGAGACCATTTTGGCGGCAGCCGAGAGTTTAATTCAACACAAATTGGCTTGATTCATCCGCGCCAAATTTTGAAATCATGCAGGCTCGACCCGCCGATAAATTCGCGGGCGATCGAGTTGGCGGGGATGAGATTCGCGTCCAGCGGCAAGAACCAATCGAGAAAAGCCAACAGGCGGCGGGCTTCGATATATTCCAACGACTCAAACGGCACCTGACGCAACAACGGCTCGACCAACGGCTTCAACGCGGACAGTTCAAACGCCAGCGCCGAGTTGAACATCACGTCCGCGTTTTCTTGGTAAGGGAAGATGTGGCGCTTCTCGCCGCGCCGCACCGACTCCCAACGCGAGATGGTCGCCTGCGCGGAGTAGCCGCGTTCGCGCGCGTCGCGCGCCATGCGCCGCAAGAGGCGCGTGTCGGTGGTCGAGACGCGATTGTGGCGGTCTAGGTTGAGTTGAGTCAACGCGGAGACGTAAATCCGAAATGCCGAATCCGCCCAATGGTCGGGAATGAGGCGCGGGTTCATGCCGTGAATGCCCTCTAAAATCAGCGGTTGATGCGCGGCAAGGCGCACGACGTCGCCCTCTTCGCTCAGCCCCGTTTTGAAGTTATAGCGCGGAAGTTGCGTCTCTTCGCCGCGAATCAATTTTTCGATGTCTTGCGCGAGGCGCGTTAAGTTTAAGGCTTCGATGGATTCAAAATCGTGTTCGCCGTTTTCGTCGAGCGGACTTTTGTCGCGGTCTAAAAAGTAGTTGTCCAATTCAAGCGGATAGGGCGAGACGCCGCGCGCCAGCAGTTGAACGGCGAGGCGGCGCGACGAGGTGGTTTTTCCCGACGACGACGGCCCCGCAATTAGGATGATGCGCGAGTCGCGCTCGGCGATTTGTTGCGCGATTTCGGCGACGCCTTGTTCGTGCAGCGCTTCGGAGACGAGGACAATTTCTTCGGCGCGCCCCGCTTCGACGGCGTCGTTCAACGCGCCGACGCTGTCAATGCGTAAGGTTTCGAGCCAGTCGCCGTATTGACGAAAGGCGCGAATCAGTTTGGGGTATTCGCCGACGGAGGAAAGTTTGGTCGGCGCGTGGCGGCGCGGATATTGCAGGATGAATCCGTCGCCGATTTTTTTCAACTCGAACCATTGCAAATAAGCGGTGGATGGAACCATGTAGCCGTGCATGTAGTTCGTCGCGCCGGCGGCGGAATACATTGTGAGATATTCTTTGCGGCGATGTTTAAGCAGGCGCAGTTTATCTTCGTCGCCGTTTTTTTTGAAATAAGCCAACGCTTCTTGGATGGGGATTTCGCGGCGCTCGAAGGGGATGTTTTGTTCGACCAATTCGCGCATGGTCTGCGAAAGGCGCTGCAATTCGGATTCGGTCAGCGGCTCGCGGCCGCGCAGGGCGCAATAAAATCCGCCGGAGGAAACGGAATGGTCAATCGTCAACCGTCCGCGCCGAAAGGATTGGGTAAACGCCACGTCGAGCAGGAAGGTCAGCGAGCGGCGGTAGATGCGCGCACCGTCGGCGCTGTCCATCGTTACGGGGATGCAGTCGGCTTCGGATTTAATCGGGTAGGTCAACTCGTGGATTTGGTTGTTGATGATGGCGGCGACAATCGGCGCGGGGAAGTCCTCTTTGACGAACGCCAGAAATTCTTCCGCGCTCGCGCCGCGCGTGCCGACGAGAGTTTTTCCGTTCGGCAAATGCAGTTCGACGTTGGGGTTGGGTTGGGAGAGATGAATCATGGGGTTGAAGGTTTCAGGTGTCGGGTGTCAGGTTGAAGGTTGAAGGTTTCAGGTTGAAGGTTGAAGGTTTCAGGTTGAAGGTGATCAATTTACCAATTTACCAATTTCCAATCTACCAGTTTACTAATTTACCAATTACCAATCTACCAATTTACCAACCTACTCAAAAATCCTTTCCAACAATTTCTGCGGTTTTCGCGCGAATTCGTCGAGCGGAATTTCTTTGTTAGTCAACGCCAGCAAAAGGTCGGCCAAGGTTTGGTTGACGGGAGTCGGAATGCCGCGCGCTTTGCCTTCTCGCGCCACCGCGCCGTGCAGATATTCTACTTCGCTGCGCGGACGCCCGCCGTATAAGTCAATGTGAAAGGACGGCATTTTATTTCCGCGCCCGCCGCCGACGGCTTTGGCTACCAGCGGCTTCGACAGCCGCAGCGGAAGTTCGGTCGCCAGCGCCAACGCGCGAACGGGAACGCCCGGCAAATCCACAACGCGCAAGTTCATGGCGCGCATCACCGCCAGACATTCGCGCAACATCTTAATTTCCATTTTGTACAAACGCGGGTCGGCGAAAATTTCGGCGGCGCTCATGTTCAAAATTGCAGAGGACGGGTTCGCCAGTAAGTTGGTCAACATCTTCGACCATTTCATGCTCAGCGCGTCGGGGTATAAACGGCAGTTGAGGAAGGCGGCGTCGAAGGCGGCGGCAAGTTCGCGCGAAAGCGGATGTCCTTCCGCAATTCCGACTCCGCGCAATTTTTCGAGGACGACGCTCCCCGCGCCGCGCTTGCCGACGGCGGTGGTTACCGTGCCGTAGATGACTTTGTCCGCGCCGAGCGCTTTTGCGATGACGGCTTCGTTGTCCACGCCGTTGGAGAGACACAAAAACGGCGGCAGATTTTCGGCGAAGGGAATCATCGTCTGCAAGGCGGGTTCGGCGTCGAAGGATTTGAGGGCGAAGAGCGCCGCGTCAAAGGGCGCGCGTTTCAGCGCATCTTCGAGAGTCGTCTCGACGTTAAATAAACGCGGCGCGATTTCGTTCGCGCTTTTTGTTTTGCGCCTTTCGTCAATCGTCAAATCGAGGCGCAGACCGTCGGCGCGCAAACGTTCGGCGTTGATTGGCTTCTCGACGAACGTAACGTCGTGTTTCGCCAAAATCAACGAACCGCCGATGTACGTCCCAATCGCGCCCGCGCCGAAGATGAGAAATTTCATAAGAGATTCTCAATCGCGCGAGCCGTCTTGCTCGTCGCTTTGCCAGTGAGCGTAATCGTTCAGGCGGTTAATTTCCCAGCGGTGTTGATTGGGGTAATAGGTAATTTGCGCGAAAGCGGTGTTGTGAAAGCGGAAGCGCGTTCCCGCGTTGTTGGCTTGCGGCGCGACGCCGACAATGGCGTGCATCAGTTGATTGAGCAAGCCGCCGTGCGAGACGATAAGATAACGCCCCGGCTCGCGCTGCAACAAACTGTGGAGCGCCTGCCCGGCGCGCAGGAAGAGTTCCCAATCGCCTTCGCCGTTTTCGCCGACGGGATCGAAAGGCGCGTAAAATTCGGGATGAACAAAATTATTGCGAACTTCGTAAGCGGTTAAGCCGGAAAATTTTCCGCTGTCGCGTTCCAGCCAAAGCGAATCAAATTCGACGGTTAAGCCGAGTTCGGCGGCGATAATTTCCGCCGTCTCTTTCGCCCGCGAAAGCGGACTGGCGACGACCGCGTCAAAGGCGGCGTTTTCGCGTTGCCAGCGTTCGGCTAAGGCTTGCGCCTGCTTGCGCCCGCGCTCCGTCAGCGGGTAATCTGATTGTCCCTGCCAGCGCGATTCGGCGTTGCCCACCGACTCGCCGTGCCGCAAAAGCGTAATCTTAAAAATTCTTCTGTTCTCATTCATGGGGTTCGTCCGCCTTCAATAAGTAAATTGGACGGCGTTTCACTTCTTGAAAAATATAGCCGACATAGACGCCGATAAAGCCGAGCAAAATCATAATCGTCCCGCTGGAAATCAACAGCACGCCCATCAACGAACTCCAACCGGGTTCGAGGTGTTGCGCGGCGCTGCCGACCGTCCACAACGAGAGGACGTACGCCGCTTCGATTGCGGCGAGGATGAAAAACGCGACGCCCGCGCTCAAACCGATGTAAAGCGGCGCGAGCGAAAAAGAAAAGAGCGCGTCCGCCGCGAGACGCATCATCTTCGTCAACGAATATTTTGATTTGCCGGCCACGCGCTGCGGTTCGTGATAAGGCAAGATGACGCTGTTATACCCGACCCAAGCCGTCATGCCGCGCAAAAAGCGGTGATATTCGCGCATCAAGCGCAAGCCGTCGAGCGCGTTGCGCGAAAGGGCGCGGAAGTCTGCCGCGCCTTGCAAAATGCGCGTGCCGCTAATGCGGTTAATCAGCCAATAAAAGAAATTAGACGTAACTTTCTTAAACGACGCGGCGCGTTCTTCTTCAATGCGCTGTCCTTGCACGATGTCGTAGCCTTGTTCGACGAGCGAAATCATTTTGGGAATCAACGTCGGCGGATGTTGCCCGTCGCCGTCGAGCGAGATCATCACGTCGCCGGTCGAGGCGTCCATGCCGGCTGTCAGCGCGGCTTGATGACCAAAGTTGCGGCTGAGGCGCAAGAGAGTCGCGCGCGGGTCGTCGGCGCAAACGGCGCGCAGCGCGTCCGCCGTTCCGTCGGTCGAGCCGTCGTCCACATAAATGAAGCGGAAGTCGTAAGGCAAAGAATCCGCGACTTGGCGCAAATCGGCGTAGGTTTTCCGAATCGCTTCGGCTTCGTTGTAAACGGGAACGACGAGGTCTATTTGAAGTTTGGATTTTTTTCGCGCAGGCATCGCGCCGATTCTACCATGCGCAAGACGCGCTCCGTTTCGGCGTTTTGGCGTTCCGCGTCCCAACGCAGCGCGTCCGCCATCAGCGCCGCGCATTCGACGACGGCGCCGTCGTTCCACTTGCCAAGCATGGCGAGCATGGAGCGCCGAAAAAATAAATCGTCGAGGCGCTGCGCTTTTTCGCGTTGAATCCAAAAGAGGATTTCGCGCCGCGAATACGTCGGCAGCGAAGCGAGCGGCGCGTCTTCGGCGAGGGCGATAAAGTCGGCGACGGCTTCGGCGCGAGTCCCATAACGCTCGAATAAAATTTCAAGCCGTTCTTTGGGCAAGCCCGTCCACGCCGCCAACCCGTTGACGTATTTTTCGCGTTCCGCTGCCGAGCGCGGGTAATTGCGCCCGCCGCCAATCGCTAAATCGCGCGTGTCCTTTTGGCGTTTGATTCCCAAATAGCGCATGGACTTGTCCGCGACCTGTTGCGCGAAAGCGCGGAAAGACGTCCACTTGCCGCCGATTAAGGCGTAGATGGGAAAGGTCAAATTTGTCCATTCGCCGTCGAGGACTTCGATGTGATGGTCGCGGCTGACTTGTCCCGTCGTCTTCGCCGAAGACGCGGGCAGCGGGCGAACGCCCGAAAACGAAAAGACAATTTGATCGCGCTTAACTTTTATTTTCGGAAAGACATGCGCGATCATTTCAAGGAAATAATTAATTTCTTCTTCCGTGCAATCGGCTTCGTCGGGATTTTCAATTTTCAAATCGGACGTGCCAATCAAGACACGATCCGCCAGCGGCAGGATTAAGACAATGCGCCCGTCTTTGTTCTCGAAGAAAAATTCGCTTTCGCCAATCGCTTCGCGCAGTTCGGCGTTATCGACGACGATGTGCGAGCCTTTTGTGCCGCCGATAAATTTGGTCGTCAAGCCGAGTTGACGGTTGGCGAAATCAATCCACGCGCCGCTGGCGTTGATTAATAATTTCGGTTGGACGGTAAAAATCTCGCCAGTCAGTTCGTCGCGCAAAGTTGTCGTGTTGCGCTCTCCGCCCATGAGGCTGACGTAATTCAGCGCGCGCGCGTCGGCGTTGTCCGCTTCCGCGTCGAGCAAAAGTTCCAGCGCGAGGCGCTCTGGGTCGGCAATTAAACCGTCGTAGTAGAGCGCGGCGTTGACGATTTTTGGATTCAGTTCGCGCCAGATTGTCAGCGCTTCGTCGCGGGAATAAAAACGATGGCGCGGCACGGCGCGGCGTTTGCCCGTGTATGCGTCGTACATCAGCAAGCCCAATTTGATAATCAGCGCCCCGCGTTCGGAGGGTTTGTTCAGCCAGCCCATGAATTTGAGCGGCGCGTTCAAAATTCCCGAAAAGCGCTTGAAGATGGGAATCGTCGTCGGCAGCGGTTTAACGAAATGCGGCGCGTTTTGAATCATGCGGTTGCGTTCTTGCACCGCCTCGCGCACCAGACGAAATTCGCCGTTTTCAAGGTAGCGAATTCCGCCGTGCGCCATGTGCGAAGACGCGGCGCTCGCGCCCGAACAAAAATCGCCGCGATCGATCAAGAGCGCGTTCACGCCGTTTAGCGCCAAATCGCGGAAGGTCGCAATGCCGTTAATTCCCGCGCCGACAATCAACACGGGAATTTGCGGGTTATTTTTGAGAGCGGAAATCGCGGCAGAACGGTTCATGAGTCTATCCAATCAAAAGTTCGCGTAACGGCTTTTTTCCACGCGGCGTATAGCGCGGCGCGGCGTTGTTCGTCCATGCGCGGCTTCCATTCTTTGTCGCGCTTCCAATTTTTCTTTAACTCGTCGGCGTCCTTCCAAAAGCCGACGGCGAGTCCCGCCGCGTACGCCGCGCCGAGCGCCGTCGTTTCGGCGACTTTGGGGCGCACCACCGCAACGTCGAGGATGTCGGCTTGGAATTGCATCAGCAGTTCGTTGAAGACCATGCCGCCGTCGGCTTTGAGCGAGCGCAATTTCACGCCCGAATCTTTTTCCATCGCTTCGAGCGCTTCGCGGGTTTGGTACGCCGTCGCTTCGAGCGCCGCCCGCGCCAGATGACCTTTGTTCGCATAGCGCGTCAACCCGACAATCGCGCCGCGCGCGTCGGACTTCCAATAAGGCGCGAACAACCCCGAAAAAGCGGGGACGAAATAAACGCCGCCGTTGTCCTTCGCCGTCCGCGCCAACGCTTCCGCGTCGGCAGATTTTTCAATCAAGCCGAGATTGTCGCGCAGCCATTGAATCAACGCCCCCGCAATCGCCACCGAACCTTCCAGCGCGTAAACCGCTTTTTGCTCGCCGATTTGATATGCCAGCGTCGTCAGCAAGCCCGCTTTGCTTTGCACAATTTTTTCGCCCGTGTTCATCAGCAGAAAACAGCCCGTGCCGTAGGTGTTCTTCGCCTCGCCCGCTTGAAAGCAAGTTTGCCCGAAGAGCGCCGCGTGTTGATCGCCCAACGCCCCCGCCAGCGGAACGCCCTTCAACGCGCCGCTTTGAATTTCGCCGTATATTTCCGCCGACGATTTAATCGTCGGCAAGGTTTCTCGCGGAACGCCCATCGCCCGCAAAATTTCTTCGTCCCAATGCAGCGTTTTCAAATTCATTAACATCGTGCGCGAAGCGTTCGTCGCGTCGGTAATGTGTTTCCCCGTCAAATTCCAAATCAGCCACGAATCGATCGTGCCGAAAATCAACTTGCCTTTTTTCGCTTGCGCCTTCGCGCCCGCCGCATTGTCTAAAATCCAACGCATCTTCGGTCCCGAAAAATAAGTCGCCAGCGGCAAACCCGTCTTGCGCCGAAAGCGATTCTGCCCGCCTTCTTTTGCCAGCGCGTTGCACAGCGCGTCGGTGCGCGTGTCTTGCCAAACGAGGGCGTTACAAATCGGCTCGCCGGTTGACGGATTCCAGGCGACGGTCGTCTCGCGTTGATTGGTCGCGCCGACGGCGACGATTTCCTTCGCCGAAATTCCGCCGCTTTTCAGCGCCTCGCGCATCACGCTTTGCGTCCGCCGCCAAATTTCCAGCGCGTCGTGTTCCACCCAGCCGGGCTTCGGGTAAATCTGTTTGTGTTCTTTTTGCGCGGAAGCGACAACCGCGCCGTCGCGGTCAAAAATCATAAAGCGCGTGCTGGTCGTGCCTTGATCAATCGCGCCGACGTATTTTTTCATCGCTCGTCCTCCGCTGTCTCCCAATTCCGCGCGCCCAACAAAAAGGATTTGCCCGACATGGGCTTTTTGCCGGGCGGCTGGACTTCGTCCAAAAAGAGGATTCCGTCCGCGCATTGAACGGCGGCTCTTCCTTCGACGTTCAGCCTGCGTCCTGCTTCCAAGCCTTTTCCTTCGCCGACGCTGGCGCGCCGCACTTTGAGCATCGCGCCGTTCCATTCAAACCACGCGCCAGGCCAAGGGGTCATCGCGCGGACTCTGCGCTCCAACGCCGCCGCCGACTGACGGAAGTCTAAATGTCCGTCCGCTTTTTTGAGCATCGGCGCGTAGGTTGAGTCTTCATCCGCTTGCGCCTGCGGGACGATTTCTCCCGCGATGTATTTCGGCAGAGTCTCCATTAACAGATTCGCCCCCAGCGCAGACAAAGATTGAAAGAGCGAATCCGCCGTATCGTCGGGTTGGATGCGAATTTTTTTCAGCGCCAGCATGGGACCTGTGTCAAGCCCTGCGTCCATTTGCATAATCGTCGCGCCCGTTTCTTCGTCGCCAGCCAAAATTGCGGCGTTGATGGGCGCGGCGCCGCGCCATCTCGGCAGCGCCGAAGCGTGGACGTTGATGCAGCCATAGCGGGGCAATTCGAGAATTTCTTTTCGCAAAATTTGACCAAAGGCGGCGACGACGATCAGGTCGGGTTTCCAAGTTTGGAGTTGAGTCAGCGCTTCAGGTTCGCGCAATTTGAGCGGTTGAATGACGGGGAGATTTAATTCTTGCGCCCGCGTTTTGACGGGCGGCGCTTTGAGTTCGCGCCCGCGCCCTGCGGGGCGGTCTGGCTGCGTTACTACGCCGACGACCTCGTATTGTTTCGTCAGCGCGTCGAGGGAAGGCAAAGCAAACTCCGGAGAACCCATAAAGACGACGCGAATAGTCATAACGAAATTTTAGCATATAGTACCATTGGGCGAGAAGCGCCTAGTTGCAACTTGACTTAATTCAATGTACAATGTTAATAGAAATTCAAATTTCAAGAGGAGAGTTAAATTATGTCACAAGAACCGATTATGGACGTTACAAGCGACGATAAACTTTGGGCGGCGCTTGCGTATATTTTCGCGCCGTTAGTTCCCATTATTTTGATGCTTATGGAGGATAAGAAAAATCGTCCGTTCATCAAAGCCCACAACATGCAGGCGCTGATTCTCGGAATTATCACGATTATTACTTCCAGTTTCTGCGTCGGCATTTTGTTTTGGTTTTACGCCATCTATTGCGGCTACAAAGCCTATCAGGGCGAATATATTACCATCCCCGTAATTACGGATTTGGTCAAGAATCAAGGCTGGGCGTAAACTTCGTTTTCAAAATAAAAAGGCTCGCGGAAACGCGAGTCTTTTTTATTCGCTACCTTTCCGTCTTTTGCGCGTATGATAAGCAACACGTTTTGACGAAATAAGGAGAACATAATGACTGACGAAATTCCTCAACCGATTCCGCAACGAGTTCTGCCGCCGCTCAGCCCCGCCGAAGAACGTCAATGGGCGATGCTCGCCCACTTGGGCATTTTGGTTAATTTGGTGTCCGGCTTTTTAGGTCCGCTCGTGCCGCTGATTATTTACATGCTCTACAAAGACCGCTCGCGCTACGTCGCTTATCAAGCGCTGCAAGGCTTGGTCTTCCAAATGATTTGGTGGATTGGCGGCGGTCTGCTCATTGGCGCGGCGTGGACAATCACCGGCGTTTTAAGCGCTGTTTTAATCGGGCTGTTGTGCATTCCGTTTGCCTGTTTATTTAGCCTTGTGCCCGTCGTCGCTTTATTCTACGGAATTTACGCGGGCATTCAATGCAATCAAGGCGAGGATTTCAAATACTGGCTTATCGGCGATTGGTTTCGCGCCACGTTGATTGGATAATAAAAAGACATCCCCTTTCGGGGATGTTTTTTTATTACGGGATGTTCGGCGCAATGTCCGAGCCTAAGCGGATTTCAACGTCCACGCTTTGGTTCGGGTCGGGGCTGAAGCGGATTTGTCGGTCGGCTATGCCAAAGGCGGCTTGCAGCCATTTGATCGTGTAAAGCGAAGGACCATAAACGATCACTTGCGTTTGAGCGTAAGATTCAGGCGAGGGCGCGATTTCGGTTACGTTCATGCCGTGTGATTGGAAAAACGCGCCAGCGCGTTGGTCGAGTCCGCTGAATGTGCCGTCCATCACGCGGACGCGGGCTTGCTCTTGCTGCATGGCTTGGCCAAAGAGATTCGCGTCCGTGTAGCCGATGGGAACGGCAAGCGGGCTAGTTGGTCCGCTGGTCGTAAAAATCTCGTCGCGCAACACGCGGATTTTGTCCATGACTGGTTTCAGCACGCTGGCGTCCTGTCCGCCAAGCGTGGTTTTATCGAAGATTGCCATTCCCTGTTGCGGGTCAATCACGCCTGTTTTGATATTTTCCGCCGAAATATCTTTGCCCAGCACGGCGAGTTTCAGCGCGTCTTCAAACGCCATATTGGTTTGGATGCCCCAGCCCAACTGCTTATACAACGCGCCCGCATGTTGAATAAAACGCGGAAAATTCGTCGGGTCGGAGAGGATTTTCTTCAAACCTAAAATCACCTCTTGCTGACGGCGCGAGCGGTCTGTGTCGCCGTTTTCGCTGTGGCGGTTGCGCGCATAAGCGAGCAATATTTTTCCGTCGCAAATTTGACGGTCGCCAGGCGTCATCACTACTTTATCCGTGCCGCTGCCGATGGGGTCGAGCAACAATTTTTCAGTCGGGTGAACGTCCACGCAGCCGCCGATTTTTATCAACTCGTCCGCGACGGCGACGAAGACGCTAAAATCCACTTGCACATAATATTCCAACGGGATGCCGATAAACTGCGAGACGGTTTTCATCGCCAAGGCCGGACCGCCGCCGGGAAGTTTTGACCCTTCGCCGCTGGGGTAAGCGGTGTTGATGCGGCTGTACCCGAAGCCGGGAATGTTCACCCACATATCGCGCGGAATGGACAACATGCCCGCCGACATGCTGACGGGATCGATCGAAAAGACGATCATCGAATCGGTGCGCGGCGGACCTTCTGTTCTATTCAAATCGCGCTCGTCTAAGCCGATGAACAAAATGTTGATGCGGCTGGCGCCATCCCAAGCGGGCGGCAAAGCAACCTCCGGCGCAGACGACGAACCGCCCGTCGAGGACGGCAGCGGAATGTCGTCGTCTTGAATCGTCCCGTCGCCGCTGGGCGAGAAGTTGTCGCCGCCGCCAGAATTTCCGCATTGCGCGGGCGCGACGCCCGGCAATTTGGTGAACGTCCAACATTGGACGAAATTATTCGTCGCAAAAAAAACGACGATAGAAAGCGCGACGGTCGCCGTCCAAAAGATTATCTGTCCGACGCTCGGTTTTCCAATTTTTATATTTTTCAAAAATTCAAATTTATTCATAGTTCCTCAGGGCTTCAAATATACCGTATCCAAGCCCAATCGTTCTAAACCGACTTGCGCCCAATAAGCGAGCGCCGCCGAGTCTTCTTCAAGGCAAGCCATCAGCACGGGGACGGCGCGCATGTCGCGCAGTTCGGTCAGCGCGCGCAACGCTAAAATGCGGACGTTTTGCTTGCCGCTGTGCGCGGCTTTGACGAGCGACGGAAAGGCGGCTTTTCCTATTTTGACGAGCGCCTTCGCCGCCAACTCCGCCGTCAGCGAATCGTCGTCGTCGAGTCTTTGCATCAACGCCGATAACGCTTCCTCGCTTGGGCGCTCGATTAGCGCCAACGCGGCGGCGGCGCGAACTTCGGGCGAGGAGTCGCTCAACGCGGAGATAAAACTTCCAGTCCGCGCATGAGGCGAAGCGGCGAGGGCGCGTATCGCCCACCAGCGTTCGTCGTCGTTTTGCGAATTTAATAATTCCAGCAAACGCGGAATAAACGCTTCGTCTGCCGCAAGGGCGGAGACGGCGCGTTCGGCGCGTTGATCGTCGCCGCAGACGAGTTCGGCGAGCGGGTCGTCCATTTAGCGGGCGGGCGGCGGAATGGGAAGCGCGTCTTGCGCGGTGTTAATCCATTGGTCGCCTTCGTCAATCAGCATGACGGGGATTTCGTCCACGATGGGATATTTGCGCCCGCAATCTTGGCAGACGAGCCAAGAGTCTTTGTGGAGAACGAGTTCTCCTTTTCCGTCGCGCGCGCAATGCGGACAACGCAAGATTTCAAGCAGTTCGGCATCTAACATTTTTTCTCCTTATAGAAGGCGGATTGTATCATCAGAGGGCGTTTCGCAAGTTTGCGGAACAAGCGAGTTAGGCATTCATCACATGCCGCATTGTTTCTTTTCTTTCGCCAATTTTTGCGGATTTTCTGTGTCGGGTCCGTATTGACAGACGGCAGCCCAAGGCTCGTAATGCGTTTGGAATTGGTCGGAGAAGTAAACCGCGCCGTCGCGCCAAACGGTGCGCGAGACGGTAATATCCGCGCCTTCGGCGGCGTAATCTACTTGTTTTAATTCGTTCTTCTTCAATTCGTCGTTTTCTTCAAAGACCGTTTTCGGCGCGGGGACGACGTATTGCGGACCGGTTGTGTCCCAAGTTACGGAGCGTCCGTCGGGCGTGGAGAAGAATTCCCAAGTGATCGAGCGCGCCGCGACGTTGACCGTCGTCTCCATCAAAATCCAATACGGCGAATCGTTTTTGAATTTGAAATCCACCAGCGGAAAATAAACGGTCGCGTCCAACCCTGCAAAGTTCGGGTCAACCGCGCCGCTGCGGTCTAGCTCGTAATACGAAACGCGATACGCATGCGAGTAGCGTTCGACGACGGGAAATCCCGCCATGAAAACGGTGCGAAAAAGCGTCGTGCTGACTTGGCACACGCCGCCGCCGACGCCTGTAATCGTGCGCCCGCCGTAGATGATGAGCGCTTCGGCGTAGCCGTTTTCCAAACTTACGTCGCCCAAAACGCTGCCCATTGAAAACACTTCGCCGGGCGCGATGAGCAAGCCGTCGTATTGCGCGGCGGCGGTAACGATGTTTTGAATCCGCGATTCGCTCGACCCGTAAAAATAAGTCGTCTGCGACGCGGTGCGTTGGGTAATGCCCAACTGCGCGGCGGTGGCTTGATCGGTAACGGCGGGCTGTTTTTCAACGACGACCAAGCCGACGTTGTGTTCTCCGCGTTGCAAGGCGGCGTTGACGGCGGCGGCGCTGGCGTCAACGTTGAGAATGCGCCCAATGGACGACGCGCCAATCGCTTCAATTTGTCCGTTAGCGCGGTTGAACAAAAAGCGCGGCTCTTGCGAATCGCGGTCAATGAAGGCTTTCAAATCGTTAAGCGATTTCCGCAACGCGCTTTCGTCCAAACCGACTTGCATCTTCGGCTCGCCGTTCGCTTCGACTTTGGTTACGCTTAACATATTCGCCAAAACGGGGACGTCGAGAGTCCACGATAAAAGTCCGCCGTCGTCGGGGTTTCGCAGCGTCATCAAAAAAGGCTGGCTGAGCATCGTCCGCGCTTGTTCGGCTTGCGCGGAAATGTCCAAAAAGCGCGGCGCGGATTCTTGAATCACCAACGAAACTTCGCCGTCGCGGAAACTTTGCAATTGCGAGGCGACGTAAATCAAACTCGCGTCGAGATTAAGGACGCGCCCCATCTTGCCCGATTCGGCGACGACGTTCGTCCCGTCCACGCGCAAGACGGCTTCGGTCAGCGGCTGGTCAATTTCGCGGGCGATGCTTTGCAAATAAGCGTACGCCACGCGCTGATCAAAAATGACGACGGGAGCGACGTCCATGCCCGAACCGCGCGCGCCGACCTGCGCCGAAAGCGCCGCAAAAATTCCGCCGCCGCGCCCGTAACGGTAAGCGGCGTTCGCGCTGGCGCTCGCGTCGAAGACCATGCCCAATTCGGCGGGCGAAGCCACCCACATGCGGTCGCCGTCGCGGAAGAGAATTTTTCCCGTGTTCGGGTATGAAAGCGTTTGTCCCAACTTCGCCGCCGCCGCGTCGGGCGAAAGCCCCGAAAGGTCAATGCCAGCCACGGTTACGCCGGAAAAAATCCGCCCGGCAAAAGCGAGTTGATAAATCGCCGCCCAAGCGACGACCACGCCAAAAAAAAGCAAAACGCCGCCGCCGATCGCGGCGAGGACTTGCTTCGGCAGGTCGCGTTGGGGTATAAAGGTCGTGGAAACGTTCATAAAAGAATTATAACGGAATTACAAATAACAAAGGATGAAGATGAAACGCGCTCTCATTTTGCTTTTCTTGATTTTTGGAATCGGCGCTTGCGCGCCCGCGCCGCTTTCCCCGCCGACGGCGACTCCCCCGCCCAAGCAGACGTCCGCGCCGACAGCGATTCCCCCATCCGCGACGCCGCCGCCTAGCCCGACGACCGCGCCAAGCGCGACGCCCATCCCGCCGACAGAAACTCCGCCGCCGACGCTGACTCCCGTTCCTACCGTCGAGAGTTTGAAGGCGGTTGTCGCTTCCGAAAAATTAATCTGCCGTTACGGGCCGGGCGCAAATTATTTGTATCTCATCGCCTTTAATCAAAACACGCCGCTGCGCCTCATCGGGCGGGCTGTCGGCAACGGCTGGGTTCTCGTCCCAAACGAGCCGCAGAAGTGCTGGGTTAATTCGCAGTTTATCGCGCTCAAAGAAGCGGGCGAAATTGCGTCCCTGCCGCCGATGTACCCCGACGGGTATAAGATTCCCGTTTCGCCCTATTATGGCGGAACGACGATTTTGTCCGTCGAGCGGACGGGCGACGCAATGACGGTAACGTGGGCGGAGGTAAACGTCAGCGCGGGGAAGTATGAAGACGAAAATATGTTCCCGTACATTGTGGAAGTTTGGCATTGCGTGAACGGCGAATTTATCTTCGACACGCTCGGCTCGCGTCTGCCTTTCATCACCTTTGCCGACGAATCAGGCTGTTCTTCGCCCTCGCACGGGCGAGTCTATGTGCAAGAGAAACACGGCTACGGCGGTCCTGCGGAGATCGAGTGGGAGAAGTAAGACTCAACGGGAGTGTTTGGACGTTATTTGTATATCAATCTTTGACGTGTCCGTCGAAAGAGCTACGTCCAATTCTCCAACGTCTCTTTGACCTTCGCCAAGAACCAGTCCGCCGAAGCGCCATCCAAAATCCGATGATCGAACACGAACGAGAGATATACCATCGGGCGGATGGCGATGGCGTCGTCAATTACTACGACGCGCTTCTGTAATGCGCCGACGCCGAGAATGCCCGCCTGCGGTTGATTGATGACCGGGAAGGCGAACAGCGATCCGCTTGTGCCGTGATTGGTTAAGGTGAACGTGCCGCCGCGCACATCGTCGGGTTGCAGTTTTTTGTTGCGCGCGCGATTCGCCAAATCGTTGACGGCGCGCACCATCGCCAGCAGCGATAGATCTTCGGCGCGTTTGATGACGGGGACAATTAAGCCGTCTTCGCCGAGCGAAACCGCCATGCCCAAGTTGATATTTTTGTGAACAATCAAGCCTTCGTCCGACCAAGACGAGTTGGTCTGCGGGTAGGCTCTCAGCCCCGCCGTGATGGCCATCAGGAAGTAGGCGGTGAAGGTTAGGTTGACTCCGTCTCGCTCAAAGGCGGCTTTGTTGGCGGCGCGATGTTTAACCACGCGGCTCAGGTCCGCTTCCATAACGCTCAAGACGTGCGGCGAAGTGCGTTTGGACTCAACCATGTGCGCGGCGATGGATTTCCGCATGGCAGTGTGTTTGATTAAGGTGTCAGGTGTTGAGGTGTCAGGTATTCGGGTGTCAGGTTTCAGGTTAGAAGGTTGCGGCGCGCGCCCTGCGCCCTTTGTCTTGCGTCCTTCGACAAATGCCAGCACGTCGTTTTTGGTGATGCGTCCGTTCAGCCCCGTGCCGTTGACTTGGCCCAAGTCCACGCCATGTTCGGCGGCAATCCGCGCCACGACGGGAGAGATGAAGCCTAAGTCGGTTGAAGGTTTCAGGTTGAAGGTTGAAGGTTCTGCGGACGGTTGAGGGGCGGTTGGTTGAGTCTGATGTGCAGAAGGATTTTGCGCGGATGGACTGCCGCCAACTGCCAACTCGCTACTATCAACTGCCTCGCCAGGTTGACCGATGACCGCCAGCAAATCGCCGACGTTGGCGACAGCGCCTTCTTGGGCGACGATTTTCAAAATCACGCCAGAGGCGGGCGCGGGGATTTCGGTGTCCACCTTATCGGTGTTGACTTCAAGCAGCGGCTCTAATTCCTTAATCGAATCGCCTTCTTGCTTCAGCCATTTTGAAACGGTTACTTCTTCCACGCCTTCGCCGAGTCGGGGGACGAGTACTTTTATGGTCATAAGATCTCCAGTTATTAGTTGGTGGTTGGTGGTTGATAGTTGGCGGTTATCGGTTGATGGTTGGCGGCAGGCTATTGATAAGCGCGTAAAGTTTTTTGCGTAGATTTTGAATCTGTTCATCCATTGGGTTTATGTCTTCTTCGCTCAAATAGCCGAATTCTTGCGCTAAAACCAGTTGCGTATCTACTTCTGCCAACGAGCCAAGCGCAATGTATAAAAATCTTTTAAAATCGCCCGGCGACTTTCTCGCTTGTCCTTCTGCGATATTTGAAGGAACGGAAACAGAGGCGCGTCGAAGTTGGTCTGCAAGAGCATAAGTTTCTTGTTTTGGAAATTTACCCGTCAATTGATAAACGGCTTTGGCAATTTTAATTGCGTCTTGCCACACAATTAACTCGCGGTAATTCTTTGCCGAAACTTTTTCTTTCTCCATAAATCCTCTGCTGCGAACTGTCAACTGCAAACTATCAACTAAAAGACGGATAACGATTCGGGTCGACTTCGTTCATCATTTCATACGCCGCGTCGAAGACGGTTTCGGAGTTGGGTTTGCTCCAGTAATCGCCGTCGCTGCCGTAGGCTGGGCGGTGCGCGGACGCGGACAAGGTGCGGGCAGGCGAATCCAAATGGAAGTAGCCGCCTTGTTTCTCGATCACTTCTTGCAGCATGTAAGCCGTCGCGCCGCCGGGCACGTCCTCATCCACGAACAGGATGCGGTTAGTCTTCTTCAACGATTCGAGGATTTTGCCATGCAAGTCAAAAGGCATGAGCGATTGCGCGTCAATCACTTCCACGTCAACGCCGACTTTGCTTAACTTGTCGGCGGCGTCCAGCACGATGCGGCAACACGCGCCGTAGGTAACGATGGTCAAATCGCTCCCCTCGCGCAAGGTTTCGGGGACGCCCAGCGGAACGGTCATCTCGCCGATGTTATCCGGCAGTTTCTCTTTGATGCGATAACCGTTTAAGACTTCGACAATCAGCGCGGGTTCGTCGGCTTTCAGCAATGTGTTGTAGAAGCCGGCGGCGCGCGTCATATCGCGCGGGACGAGGACGTATATTCCGCGCGTGAGATTGAGGATGCCCGACATCGGCGAACCCGAATGCCAAACGCCTTCGAGACGATGCCCGCGCGTGCGGACGATGACCGGCGCTTTTTGTCCGCCTGCCGAACGCCAATGCAGCGTGGACAAATCGTCGCTCATGGTTTGCAGCGCGAACATCAAATAATCGAGATATTGAATTTCGGCGATCGGGCGCAGTCCGCGCATGGCCATGCCGATGGCTTGCCCCAAAATCGTCGCCTCGCGGATGCCAGTGTCGCTCACGCGGAATTTTCCGTATTTCTCTTGCATGCCCTTGAAGCCTTGATTGACGTCGCCCAAGTAGCCGACGTCTTCGCCGAAAGCCACCAGACGCGGTTCGCGGGCGAAGGCGGCGTCGAAGGCGGCGTTGACAATCTCGAAGCCGAACATCGTCGGCGAGCGCTCGGAGTAAATCGGCTTGACCTCGTCCACGTTTAGCGCCGACCCCGAATAGAGGTGCGCCGAATATCTTTCGCGGGTTGTCTCGTTATTTTCGCGCTTCCAGTCCACGAGGATTTGCTTGGCGGGATGCGCCTCGTTCCTTAACAAACGCAACGCCTCGTGCGTGACGGAATGAATGTCGCGCCGTGAAAAGGACGGCAACGAAAGCAAGCGGTCGCGCATACGGCGCAATTCCGCAGAAAGGTTCGGGATAGAAGTCGCAACTTCTTCTAATATATCTGCGGCTTGTTCGCGCTCTTCGTTCAGCGGCGCGAGGTACGAATCCCAAGCCGCTTTGCGAAAGCCTTCGACGGCTTCGTAATCGGCTTTTTCCAACTCGTCCAGTTCGGCGGCAGAAGCGACGCCCGCTTTTATCATCCACTCGCGCATGCGCGTCAAGCCGTCAAAGTCTTCTTCCCATTGCAGGCGTTCGGGAGTCTTATAGCGCTCGTGGCTGCCCGACGTGGAATGTCCCTGCGGTTGCGTTACGTCAATCACATGCACTAGCGCGGGGATGTGCTCCTCGCGCGCGGCTTTGGCGGCGGCTTGATAGGTCTCCACCAGCGCGGGGTAATCCCAAGCGCGGACGGTGAAAAGGTTATATCCGCTGTTCAGGTCGGCGTTGCGCTCAAAGCCTTTGAGCAATTCGCCGACGTTGCCCTTCGTCATTTGATATTCGTTCGGCACGGAGATGCCGTAGCCGTCGTCGTAGATGGAAATCACCGCCGGCGCTTTTAACACGCCGATCGCGTTGACCGCCTCCCAAAACAAACCTTCCGCCGCCGACGCATTGCCGATGGTGATGAAAGCGACTTCATTGCCGTTGATGGAAAAATCCGTAAACGGATGCAATTCTTCGACAGCGCGATAAACGACCGAAGCGTAAGCCAAGCCGACGGCGCGCGGCATTTGCGCCGACGTGCTCGACACGTCCGACGAGGTGTTATAGAGTTGCGTCTGCGCGCGCCAAACGCCGTTGGGCGAAAGCTCGCGCGTGCCGAAATGGTTGTTCATCTGCCGCCCGCCGCTGGCGGGGTCGTAATCAACGTCGGCGTGGGCGTAAAGTTGAGCGAAGAATTCTTTGATGCTCATCGCGTCGAGCATGAACATCCAGGTTTGGTCGCGGTAATAGCCCGAGCGCCAATCGCCTTTTTGGAAGGCGCGCGCAATGGCGAGTTGCGGAATTTCTTTCCCGTCGCCGAAGATGCCAAATTTTGCTTTCCCGCTCAAGACCTCGCGTCTGCCAATGAGCGACGCTTGCCGACTTTGATAGGCAAGGCGATAATCTTTTACGATTTCGTCTTTCTCAAAAGGAAGTTCCAGCGCGCCTTTTTTTTTCGCAGGCATGAAATTCTCCTATGGTTGATTGGCTTGCTCAAAGATTATAACAAAAACGGACGAACTGCCGTTCGCCCGTTTGAGATTTACTTCAACCGCTCCGCCACAATTTCGGCGATGTCTTTGACTTGAATCAATCCGCCGTCGTTTTTGGAGGCGTCGGTCATCATCGTCAAGCAGAAGGGGCAACCGACCGCCACCACGTCCGCGCCGGTGGCTTTGGCTTCTTCAAAGCGCGCCATGTTGACGCGCGACGAGCCTTCTTCCTCTTCCTTCCACATCTGCGCCCCGCCCGCGCCGCAACAGAAGGACTTCATGCCGTGACGCGGCATCTCGACGGTTTCGACGCCCGTTGATTTTAAGACGTCGCGCGGCTCGTCCACGATTTTGTTGTGCCGCCCTAAATAGCACGGGTCGTGGAAGGTAATCTTCATATTGTCGCCGTCCAAGTTCATCGAGATTTTCCCCGCGCCGACCAATTCATTAATCAACTGCGTGTGATGGATGACGGCGTAATTTCCGCCAAAGGCAGGGTACTCGTTTTTGACGGTGTGCAAGCAATGCGGGCAAGTCGCCACAATGCGCTTCGGCGCGACTTCGTTTAAGACTTCCACGTTTTGCGTAGCCAAGCCGAAGAAGATGTCCTCGCGCCCGGCGCGGCGAGCGGGGTCGCCCGTGCAGGATTCGTTTCGTCCCAGCACGGCAAAGTTAACTCCGGCCGCGTTCAAAATTTTGGCGAAGGCTTGCGCGGTCTTCTGCGCGCGCGGGTCGGTGGCGGGGGCGCAACCCACCCACCATAAAATGTCGGGGTCGGGGTTTTCTTCGATGGTCGGCACGTTCAGCCCTTCCGCCCATTTGAGGCGTTCGCTTTGCGGCGCGTTCCACGGGTTGGCGTTGCGCTCCATGCCTTTGAAGGACGTTTCCAATTCTTTGGGGAAGGAACTTTCCATCATCGCCAAGTTGCGGCGAATGTCGAGGATGTCGCGCATCGGCTCGTTGCCGACTGGGCAAATGTCCACGCAGGCGCCGCAAGCGGTGCAAGCCCAAACCGCTTCTTCCGAAATCAAGTCGAGCATCGCCACGTCGGTTGTGCCGCTTTTCAGGTGGTAGCGCTTGTTGACTTCCAGCGCGGCGGGCGAAAGGATTTTCCCCGTGTTGTAAGCCGGGCAAACTTCTTGACAGCGGAAACATTGGATGCAGGCGTAACTGTCCATGATTTGTTCCCAGCCGAGATCGCTCATCTTCGCCGCGCCAAACTGTTCGATGGATTGATCGTCGAGGTCAATGTAACTCAATTGCCCGATGGATTTTCGTTCGGGCTTGAGCGCAAAATTCAGCGGCGCAAAAAACAAGTGTATGTGTTTTGAATAGGCAAAATAAGGGAGGAAGGCGACGATTGCGCCCAGCGAAATCCACCAGGCAAGGTGTTCGCCGACCATGAGGGAATTCGCGTCCCACCCCGACCATAAGCGGGATGCGGCGGAAATAAACGGCTGCCACCCGTCCACGCGCCCTTCTTGCGCGAGGTGGAAAGACTCTTCGGTCATACGCATAAAGTTATGCGTAAAGAACGCGGCGGTAACAATCGCCGAGTCGTACCAGATGCCCATGCGGGCTTTCGGGTTGAGCAGCGTCGTGTCGCGGGTGTGGAGATGAGTCGGTTGGAGAATGTAACGGCGGAAGGACAAAGCAAGCATGGAGACCATAATTGCCATGCCCATTAAATCCGCCAGCAGACGATAGACGTCGCCGACAAGCCCGGCGTGATAGAGGATTTTGAAATTGGTAAAACCGTAAATTAAATCCGAAAGGTTGATTAAGAGGTAGGTCAAAAATCCCCAGCCGATGAAGCCGTGCAACAAACTGACGCCAAAGCGCAGACGAAAGACCGGCTGAAAGGAAACCATCTTCGCGGTCAAGTCGACGGCGCGTTTGCGGGCGAGCGACCAATCTACTTTGCCTTTTCCGCTGGAAATCTGTTGGATAATCCGCGCAACGCCTTTATAAGTAAAGTAAAGCGAAACGAGCGCGGCGAGCACAAAGAGGATTTTTTCTGCAAGCGTGAGCATGAAACCTCCCAAGTTTTAGGATAAATTGCGGGTAAAGTGTAGCATACTTTCCGCCCCCCGAACGCGCGTTTGAACAATTTACGGCGCGGAGTCGGCGCTGATGTCGTTGACGTAATCTACCGCGCCGGAACAGGCGCCAATCAAATGCGGCGCGACGGTTTTCCAAGTCAGCGGCAAGCCGTTTGTCCCGTTTGCGCCGCTGACTCCTTCGGCGAGACACCCGCCGCCAGCGTTATAGTTGACCAGCGTAAACTTCCACAAATCTTCATACGAGGCGGCGTCGCTAACCGCTTTGCCCGTGTAGTTATAAATCACTTGCGCGGTTTGCTCGCAGTTCGCCAAAAGCGTGTTGGCGAAAACGCCGACGGAAAAATTTGCTTGCGAAAGGTCAAACCCCAGCGGGCAATCTTCGCAGCTGGCGTTGACGCTGGCGACCAACGCCTGACGCAAATAGGTTTGCTGACTCGCGTCTAAATTGGCGTAGCCCAAAGCGCAGGCTTCCGCGTCCGTCACCAGCGGGCAAAATTGATTGAAGAAAGAGGGATTCCAAAAGAGAGTCGTGTCCGCGCCGTTTTCGGTCAACTGCCCCAAGCCAATGTCGTTTGAACTGCGAAAAACGCCGGGCCAAAATTGACTTTCTCGCGCAAAAAGATTCTTCAACAAGCGCGAAGGGACGTTGACGCTTTGCGAAGTTTCGAGAATCAACCCGTCAAATTGATTCTGCCATTCGGTTACGGCGTCGCGCGATTTTTCCAAACCGCATTGGTTGGCGACGCTCCCCTCCGACAAGCCGCCGTCCGGGCAGGCGCTCGCGTCCACGATGCCTTGCAAAATCAAATTTGCGGCGAGGTAAGCGTAGGGAATGTCGCTGCTTAATTCGGCGCTGTCAACGGAGGAACTCAGCCATTCGGGCGCGCCGCCGACCGGCGGGAAGACGCCCCATGTCTCCGAACAAGTGGCGCGAACTTCGCCCGCCCATTGCGAGGAAAGCACGTCCACATACCAATAGAGTTGATCGGGGTCGCCCGCGTCTATTTTTTTGACGCGCACTTTCGCGTCGTAGGCGACGCTGCTGTCGCCGTAGGACGAGTACGCCCAAAACCGAACGTCCGCGCCGTCGTCGTCCGTTACGGGAATTTTGAATTTGCAAACGTTCGCGTCTTTGCAGGAGAAGGATTGTCCGCCGTAAGTCCCTTCGATTTTTACTATCGTTTCATTGGGAAGCGGCTCTACGCCTGAAATCACAAGAGTCGGTTTGCGCTCGCAGATGTTGGTGGCGACGCTAAATACCGCTTCGCACCCTTCGATAGAAATCCGCGCGCTGGCGGCGGGGAGTTGAACGGCAATTTCTTTTTCTTTATCTTCGACGCCTTTTTGTTTGGCGTAATATCCCTTGCAAGTTGAAATGTCGTCTTGCTTGCACGGCGGTTGAGACGCCCAAGTCCGATAGACGGCGGCGTCGCAATTCTGCGCGACTTCTTTCAGCAAAGGTTTTCCGTCGTGTTCGACAAAAAGCGAACAAACCAGTTTTCGGTCTTTCCACTGGCGGAGTTCCCATTTATAGGATTGATATTGAACGGAGACGACGGAGTAGCGATCTGGTCCGGGCGGCGGCGCGACGTCGGCGCGGGGCGCGGCGGCAGAGACAATCGTCCAATTTCCGATTGCGAGCAAAATCAAAAGGAAACGATTTATCCAGCGGCGCTTTGGCATGGAATCAAAAAGTCCGTCGCGTCATTATACCTTTCAATGGGCGCGGCGGACTTTTTTGCAAGAATTTTGCAAACTCTTATTTTTCGTCGTTCAGCGCTTGATAAGTTTCGAGGTCGCGCTGCAAATTTCGCTTGCGAAGGTAGAGGCTGAGCAAATACAAGCCCATTGAAGCGAAGGTAACGACGTAGCCCGCAATCATGTAGCCGTCGGTGTTGATGGTGTCCATTTGCAATTCCTTTAGATCGAGTTTTTCAATTTGATTTCTTCGACGGTCGCTTCCAACTTTGCCAAGCGGACGCGATGCCAAATTAAGTCAACGAAGAGAATCGTAAACGCGCCGATTGCGACGAACATGGCAATTAACATGCCGCTTTCCATGTCAAAGCCGCCCTGCGCCGCCGCGCTTTGATTGCCGATGACGACCGGGTGAATCGTGCGAAAGAGGCGGATGACCATAAAAGTAACGGGCGCGCTGAGTCCGCCCAGCAAGGCATAAACCGCGCCGAAGCGCGCGCGCTTTTCGGGGTCTTCGATGCCAGCGCGAAGCATGAAGTAGGCGATGTACACCAGTTCGGTTACGGCGGCGGTCGTCAGGCGCGGGTCCCAAGTCCACCAGGTGTTCCAAGCGGGACGCGCCCAAATCGAGCCGAGCGCGATAGTGATGAAGAAGAACATGGCGCTGACTTCTACCGCCGCAAATTCGAGGCGATCCCATTTCAAATCTTTAGTGATTAGAAAAACGACGCCCGCGACCGCCGCGAGGACGAAGCCGACCATCCCCACCCAAGCCGTGCCGACGTGAAAATAAAACACGCGCTGGACGTTGCCCATGACGGCTTCGGTGGGCGCGAAGACCAGCGCGAAATAAGTCGCCGCGCCGATGCCGATGACGGAGAGAACATCGAGAACGGTTAAGGCGATGGGTTTAGACTGCATAAAACGAAACTCCTTTGGGTTTTTTATTCTTCAACGATAAAATCAAAAATCATAAATGAAACCGCGACAAAAATCACGTCGTAAACGATAAGCAAATTCAACGGGACGAGGATTTCTTCAAAGGGCAAGCCCGCAATAATTCCGCCGCTGGCTTTGACGGACGCCAACAGCACAGGGACGGCGACCGGGAAAAGCAAAATCGGCAGCAACACGTCGCGGGTGCGCGTCTGCGCGGACATGGCGGAGAGCAAAGTCCCGACGGCGATGTAGCCAATCGAGCCGAGCGCCAACACGCCGAGAAATTCCAATTTGAAGACGCGCGTCTCGTTGTACAAGAGCGCGTATAACGGCAGCACAATCGCTTCGACCAGAAGCATAAACGCCAAGTTGCTCAACGCTTTGCCGAAGAAAATTGCCGAGCGATCTACGGGCGCGAGCAAAAGCCCGTCCATGCAGCCGCGATCTTTTTCGACCGCCATCGAGCGGTTGAGTCCCAAAGTCCCCGCGAAGGCGAAGGTCGTCCACAACACGCCAGCGGTTACGGATTGGCGCACGCCGACGTCTAATTCGAGGGCGAAGTTGAAAATCAAAATGACCAGCATGGCGAAGACCAGCATGGCAGAAATCAACTCGCGCGAACGAAATTCGGCGGCGAGGTCTTTGCGGGCGATCGCCAGCGCGGCGGAAAAAAGCGAGGGCGCGGAAGTCTTCATCAGGCGGCAAGCGCTTTCTTGTAAAAATCCATCAGGTTGGAATTTTGAAAATCGTCGCGCAGGGCGGAAGCGACAATCGCGCCGCGAGTCAACACGTCAAAGCGCGTGGCGAGGCTCTCGGCGCGGACGAGGTCATGCGAGGTCATCACCACCGCGCGTCCCTGCGCGGCGACGGAACGCAACACGCCGTCCAGCATTTCGGAGGCGTCTTGATCCAACCCCGTGTACGGCTCGTCGAAGAGAATCGCTTCGGGGTCGTGCAAGACGGCGCGCCCGATGGCGAGGCGTTGTTGCATTCCGCGCGAAAACGCGCCGACCAAATCGCGCCGACGTTTTTCTAATCCCACCATGTCAAGGATTTCGGCGACGCGCGCGGCGCGGTTGACGACGCCGTACATCCGCGCATAGAATTGCAAATTTTCTTCGGCGGTTAAATCGGGATATAAAAGCGGCTGATGCGAAACCACACCCAAGCGCGCGCGAACTTTGGCGGATTCGTCGGGAAGCGAATAACCCGCCACGCGGACGCTGCCCAGAGTCGGGCGCGAGAGCGAGGAGAGGATGCGTAAGAAGGTAGTTTTGCCCGCGCCGTTGGGACCGAGCAAAGCGACGAACTCGCCCGCCTGCGCGGAGAAGTCCAAGCCTTTGAGGACGGTTTTTAGCCCAAAGCGTTTGACGAGTTTTTTGACTTCGATCATCTCTTCATCGCTCGTTAACGCGCTAACAAGTTAAGCGCCATTCTTCTTTAATAAATCCGTCAATTCGGCGCGGCGCTTTTTGTAAACGTCGTCGGCGATCTTTTTATGACGATGCAAATCGTCGAGGGCGATGATGGCGTCCATCACCGATTCGTCGTCGGCGAAGCGAGCGCTTTCGTCGTCCTCGTCTTCGTCCGCAGTTTGTTTGCGATCGCGCAAATACATAAAAACGCCGACGCCAATCAACGCCAAGCCCAACGCGCCCGCGCCGAAAATCATGCCTTGATTTTGAGTCCAATCCGCCGTTGCGGATTTAGCGGACGGTTTGCCTTTCAGCGAAAAGGTCAGCGTCGAGTCGGCGCTTAGGGCGCCGAACGAGTAAGTTTGGTATTCGAGATTCTTTCCGCTCGAATCTTGCAAGGGGATTAAGCCGTTATCGGCAATCTGCTCGCCTTTGGCGCTGACGCCTTTGGGCAGAAAAATTTGTCCGTTGCCGACGGGCAACAAAAAGCGTTGCGAAAATTCCATTTTGTCGGAGCGCGGCAAATTGGAAAAGACAATTAAGCCGTAGGTCTCTTCGCTGGGCGGGATGAAAAATCCGTCCTGCTCTTTTGTGCCGACCAACGCCGCGCCGTCTTGCGTTTGTTGATAGCCGAGCAGTTTGGCGTCGTTCGGCGCTTTAAGAAACGGGATTTCTTGATTCGCGCCGTCTAACTTAACGCGAATCGTTTTCTCGCCGGCATTTTTCAGCAGGTAAACGACGAAGACGCTCAAGTTGTCCGCGTCGGCGTAATCAAAATGCACGGCGACGCTGTCTATTTTCAAGCCGCTCAAATCGGAGGTTACGGAATAAACCACGAGGTCGGATAAGGTAATTTCCGCGTCGCCCGCAACGGCGGAGACAAAATTAGTCTGATACGAAACGCCGTCCGCTTCGACTTCGGCGAGGTAGATTCGGTCGGCGACTAAGGCGACGTTGAAAGCGTATTCGCCGTCCGCGTTGACGCTTGCTGTGCTTTGCGGAAGTTCGCTGATGTCGCCCGCCGCGTTGACCCCATGCTCGAAGACGCGCAAGGTAACGCGCAAATTTGCGGGAAGCGCTTCGCCCGTTTTGTTGACGACGCGCCCTTTCACCGTCGCGACGGTTTCGTCCGCTGACGGTTGATTGGGCGAAGCGGACGGTTCGGGCGTTGAATCCGCTGCGGGGGCGGAAGGCGGCGCGAAGATCAACGTGCGGACGTAAGCGGCGGCGGCGCGGGCTTCTTCGTCGCTCAAATTTTTGCCGAAGGCCGGCAAATTTCCCTTGCCCGAACGCGCGATGGCGACGAGGTCGTTTTCCGAAAGCGCGGACATGGTTTGCAAGTCGGCGAACGCGGAAGCGCAGTCGGCGCAGTTTTCGTCGAAGAGTTTTTTGCCCAACTCGATTTCGGCGGCGTCCGTGTGCAATGTGGACACATAAGAGACCACATCCCAACGCTCTTGGGCGTCGAGGCTGGCGAAGGGCGGCATGAAGCGCTCGATGCGTCCTTGCGTTACGACGGCGTACCACTCGGCGAGCGAGGCTTTTTGGGCGAACTCGGGCAAGCCGAAGGGCGCGACGGGAACTGGCAAATCTTTGCTTTGCGCGCCGTCGCCTAAGCCCGTTTCGCCGTGGCAGGCGGCGCATTTTTCGGCGTAAATCTTTTCGCCGTTTTGCACGTTCGGCGCGTTGGACGGGTAAAGCGCGCCGAGAGTCGGCGGCGGCGTGGGCGAGGCATAATTGGGCGGCGGCGTAACGTCGGCGGCGAGAGTCATGTTGCAGGCGGAAAGCAGAAGCGCGGCGAGCGCGAAGAGAAGCAAGCGGTATGATTTCATAAAAGTCCTCGCCGTTATTATAAAGATTTCCCGCAAGCGGGGCAGAAGTTGTCGTCGGCTAAAACGGGTTTGCCGCAGGAAGGGCAAAAGCCAGACGGTTTGCTCGTCAGTTGTTTGCGCCGCGCCGAAATCATGGATTCGATTTCTTCGTCGCTCAGCCGCGCTTCGCTGACGGACGAGTCGGCGCGTTTGGCGGCGGCGGCTTTCTCGATGCGCGCTTCGGCGTTGCGAGCGGACGTCAGCGCGGGTTCTAGTTCGTCCAACTTTCGCAAAATATCCGCGCCTTTTTTGAGCAGTTCGGCGCGTTGTTCGGGGTAATCTTCGGCGGGGATTTTTCCCAGTTTGAAATCGAAGTCCAACTCTTGCAGCGAACTGACGACGCGGTCGCGTTCGGCTTTCAACGCCGAAGTTTCATGCGTCGCGGAGGCGTCCGCTTTTTGCGCTTGATTGATAAACGGAAAGTAGAGGTACGAACCGATTAAAATTAACGCGGCTAAAACTAAAAAGAGCGTTCCTAATTCCATGCGCGACTCTAATCCGCAAGCCCGATGAAGGCTTGCAGTTCGGCGACCGAAGCGAACGGTCCGATTTTGACTTGGCGCAACACGCCTTGTCGGTCAATCAAATAGGTTTCTGGCACGCCCATCTGCCGATTCAAAATGCTGGAAATGGTAGATTGCAAGTCGGGCGCGTTGGGAAAGGTGATGCCGAATTTTTTCAAATAGCCGAACGCGCCTTCGGGCGTGTCCACATAATCCACGCCGATGAAAACCACGTCGTCCGCGTCTTTGTACAGTTGCCAAGCCTCTTCCAATTCGGGCGCCTCTTGTTCGCACGGTTTGCACCACGAAGCCCAAATGTTCACCAACACCACTTTGCCGCGCAAGTCCGAAAGTTTCATTTCGGATTTGCCGTTGTATTCGTAGCCTTCGTAATACACGATTCTAAAATCAGGCACTGCGCCGCCAATTTCCGCCATCGGGTTGCTGGCGCGTTTCAAACCGATTCCGACCATAATTAAAAACCCGACCAACAGCGCCCAGACGATTATCTGCGCCCAAAGCGGCACGCCGCGTTTCTTTAAGGTTGTTTCTTCTGTCATTTCCTCACCGTATCGTCCGCAAGCGGATTATTTTCTTTTCTTCAATTCTTCTTCGATGCGCCGAACGTACTCGTCGTCGGACGACGACGCGCCCGCCGCTTCTCGACCCGAATCTGATTCGGCGACTTTGGGCTTCATCCACGCTCGAAAGGCGCTGAAGAGCGCAAAGGCGCCGCCAAGAATCAAAATCGGCGGGACGAGGTAAAAGAGCCAGTTGACTCCCGCGCGCGGCGGTTCGGCAAGCACGCGCGCACCGTAATTTGCCACGAAGTAATCTTTAATCTCTTGCTCGCTTTTTCCCTCCGCCAGCATTTGACGAATCAACTCGCGCCACTGACGGCAAGCCTCCGTCGGGCAGACATCCAGCGGCGTGTTCTCGCAGACCGGGCAATACAAATGTTTGGCGATGGCGTTCACTTCGTCGTCGCTGGGCGTGGTCTCTTGCGCGCGCGCGGATTGCGCGACGAAGAAGCCCGTCAACGCCGCGAGGACGAGCGCGAAAGCAAAATATTGAGCGATTGGCAAACGGCAACTAGCGGGCGCTTTCTTCGTCCTTCGTCCTCTGTCCTTCATCCTTCATCCTTCGTCCTCTGTCCTTAACCTATCGCCTGTTTATTCTCTGCGCGAACTTTGCGGCGCACGGGCGCTTCCGCGGGGTCGCGGTCGGGCCAGGCGGCGAAGACCAAACCGAAGATGAAAAGCAGGCTGCCAATCCACAACCAATTGACCAGCGGGTTGACGTAAATCTTAAACGTCGCGCCCTGCGCGGAGACCGGCTGCCAGTCCACGAGCAGGATGTACAAGTCGTCGCGCAAAGTCGCGTGTTGGCCGGGGATGGTCATGTTCTGTTGCGAGTCGTAATAATAATCAATGCGCGGGTAAAGTTTGCCGAGATAAATTCCGTTCTCGTAAATGTCCACTACCGAGCGCGTGTAATTCACGCCCGCGCCGATGTCGTCCCACGAAGCCAGTTCGCGGTACTCGACGCGGTATTCGCCTAATTCGAGCGACTGCCCAGCCGCCACCGTGCCTTGAGTTTCCATTTGGAAGATTTCAATGCCGAGAATGCCAATCGCCATCAACGCCATGCTAATGTGGACGATGTAGCCTCCGTAGCGGCGACGGTTGCGCTTCGCCAGCCGACTCAGGGCGACGAAGAAGTTTTCCTTTTGGGCGCTCATGCGCGCCGACGCGCCGCGCCAAAATTCCTGCAAAGTCGTCAGCAAGACGAAGGCGACGAGGAAGAAGCCCAACAGCGCGTACCCGTTATGGGTGTAGGCGAAAAATAAAATCAGCGTGATGACGGCGGCGGCGGCGAAGGTCTTCCACAAAGCGCGCCCCAGCGTCTGCACGGTGGAATGTCCCCAAGCCGACAGCGGGGCAACCGCCATCAGAAACAGCAACCCGGCAAAAAGAGGTCCGGTGGCGCGTTCGTAGTAGGGCGGCCCGACTGTGATTTTCGTCCCCGTGAATAATTCCGAAGCCAACGGCGAAATCACGCCCCAAAAGCAGACGACGAGAATGCCGATAAAGAGCAAGTTATTAAGCAAGAAAAGCGCTTCGCGCGAGAGCATGGATTTCATCTCGACTTCGCTTTTCAGTTCGGGCCAGCGTTTGATGAGCAAAGCGACCGACGCAATCAGCGACAAACTGACGAAGCCCATGAACATCGGTCCAATCGGGCTGTTGGCGAAAGCGTGGACGGAGGACAGCACGCCAGAGCGCGTGAGGAACGTGCCGAAGATGACCAACTCGTAGGTGAGGATGATTAAGAGCATGTTCCAGTGTTTGAGCAAGCCGCGTTTTTCTTGAATCATCACCGAGTGCAAAAACGCGGTGCCGGTCAGCCAGGGCATGAACGCGGCAATCTCGACTGGATCCCAGCCCCAATACCCGCCCCAGCCCAACACGTCGTACGCCCAGCGCCCGCCGAAGACCAAACCGAGCGAGAGGAAAAGCCAAGCCCATAACGCCCAACGGCGCGTCAGGCGAATCCAGCGGTCGTCGGCGCGGCCGGTGATTAACGCCGCCATCGCAAAGGCGTAGGGGATGACGAAGGAGACGAATCCCAAATAGAGCATGGGCGGGTGGATGACCATGCCCGGATGGCGCAAGAGCGGATTCAGCCCGCGCCCGTCGGCGGGGATGAAGGGCGCAAGCGCGCCGCTCGGCATGAAGACGCTCTTTATCGGGTCGCCGTTCATGCCCATTAAAATCTGCCCGCTGGCGTCTTGCCAGAAGCGCGTGAAGGGGTTTTCAAAGAAGACGACTAAGCCGAGAAAGAAGGTCAGCGTAATGGCGGAAATGACGATGATCCACGGCAAAAATTCGATGTCGCGATTCCATTTACGCAAGGTAACCGCCGACGTAAACGCCGCCAACAGCCAAGACCAAAAGACCAACGAGCCGGCCTGTCCGCCCCACCAGGCGGTTACTTTGAGGTAGGTCGGCATGCTTTTGCTGGTTACTTGATAAACGAACGAGACCTCGAAATGATTTTTGACCAGCAAATAAATTAACGAAGCCGCCGCCAACGAAATCAGCGGAAAGGTCAACAGTTGGGCGCGACGCGCGCTTTCAATCAACGCGGACGATTGCTTTTTCACGCCGAAGGCTGCGGCGATTCCGCTGTAAATGGCGACGAAGAAACTCACCGCTAAAATGCTAAATCCAAATTCTGCAACCATATAAAAGTCCTAATTTTCTTCTCTTGTAAAAACGAGAGCCAATAAAAACCTGACGGACTCGCGCCCGTCAGGCTGCTAAACTACTTTGCCGCCGCCTGTTCGGGAACGGCTTCTTCGTACTTGGTCGGGCATTTCAGCAAAAGTTCGTCGGCGTAAAAAACGCCGTCCGCGCCGAGTTTGCCGGTCATAATCGCCTGCGCCTCGTCGCGCAAGAGATCGGGCATCACGCCTTCATATTGAACTTTGATGCGTGCGCGAGTCGGGTCAACCACCGCTTCGTGCAACACTTTCGCCAGCCCGCCTTGCGCTTCGATTTGCGCGTTGTCGCCCGGCACGTCGGCGATGTCAAAAGTCAGCGTCAACGTGGACGAATCGTATTGGATTGTGTCGCCAACCACCGCGCCCGAAAGCCGCACGCTTTTGCTAACCGCCGCCGCGCCTTCCGCGTTCAGTTCGTCCACCGTCATAAAATATTCCGCGTTTGCTTTTGTGGACGAAGCGATCAAGTAAACAACAGCCGCCAAAATCAAAACGCCGCCGATGATAAATTTTTTTCGTTGCATAAATTCCTCCAAATTGGCGGTCTTATTCCGCCATTCGCCTCTATTTTACATAGAGACATTAAACAGGCGTGAGTATCGCTTCGATAAACGTCATAAAAATTGAGTGAAATTTTTCCGCGCCTATGACCAAAGGGGGAAAGAAAAAAATTTGAAAAATGATATAGTTGCAAAAAAGGAGAAATGATGCCTAAGAAAATCATTCTATTTATAACCTTGATGCTGACCGCGCTCGCGCCGACTCAAGTCCGCGCCGCGCCGCTTGCCGACGTTCAAGCGGATTCGGTTTCCTTCGACTTTCCCAACACCGCGACATTTTCCGCCTCCCTCAGCGCCTCCTCCGAAATCGTCGCCGTCGTTTTGGAATACGGCGCCGAGCAGTTGACTTGCGGCGAAGTGGTCGCCAAAGCCTTTCCGCAATTTTCGCCCAGCGCCTCGCTTAACGTCTCGTGGACGTGGGACATGCGTCAAAGCGGATCGCTGCCGCCCGGCGCAAAAATCTGGTGGCGTTGGCATTATACAGATTCCAGCGGAAAGGAATACGTCGGCGATAAAAACGAAGCGACTTGGTTGGACGACGTCCACGCTTGGCAGACGGTTTCCAATTCGCAGTTGAGCATTCATTACTACGACAAAGAAAAATCGTTCGCGCAAGAATTATTAGCGGCGGGCACGGACGGGTTAAAGCGCAATAAAGAACAAGCGGGCATGGTCTCCGACATCCCCATTGACTTTTACGTTTATCCCAACTACGACGACATGCGCGACGCCATCCTCTACGAACCCGCGTGGACCGGCGGACAAGCCCAGCCCGAATACGGCATCGCCATCATGGGGCTTTCGGGCTTCGACGAAACGTGGGACAAAAACACCGTCGTTCACGAGTTGACGCACATCCTCGTCGGGCGCAGCGCTTTCTCTTGTCTCGGCTCGCGCCCAGGCTGGCTGGAAGAAGGCTTGGCGATGTACAGCGAAGGCAAACTCGATTCGGGCATGCAATCCATGCTCGACCAAGCCGCGCGCTCAAACTCACTCATCACCTTGCGTTCGCTCAACGGCGGCTTCTCGGAAAACCCCGACAAAGCCAATCTCTCTTACGCGCAATCGTACAGCGTGGTGAAATTCCTCATCGAAAGTTACGGTCAAGAAAAGATGAGCGTTTTCTTGAAAGCCTTAAGCGACGCCAAAGCCATTGACGAAGCCTTGCGCGAAGCCTACGGTTTAGACACCGAAGGCGTGGACGCCGCCTGGCGCGCGTCCATCGGCGCGCCCGCGTTGACCGTCGCCCAAGCCACCGCTCAGCCGACCCCCACTTGGGTGCCGACCTACGTCCCCATTGACGGCATTCCGCAAGCCATCACGGCGACGCCCAACGCCGTTCCGACTTCTAATCCAAATCCGCCCGGCAGCGAGAACAACCCGCAAACGGTTAACCCGCAAGAAAATTCAAAGTCTACTTTGTCCGCTTTGACAATGGGGATGTTGGTAGCCGTTTGCTGTTTATGTCTCGTTCTCTTAGCAATCATCGGCGCAATTTGGTTCTTCGTCCGCAAAAATAAATCCAAAGGAGGCGGCAATGGATAAGCGTAAAATCTTCCTCAGCCTCGCCGCGTTGACTCTCTTCCTCTCGCTCGTCTTAAGCGCCAGCGCGCCCGACGCGCTCGCCCTGCAAACGGGCGTCCCCATGAATCAAGCGCTGGTTTACGGCGGCAGCGAATCCGCCAACCTGCGCGATTACGACCCCGCCACGACGTACAGTTCGGGCGACAAACTGCTCTTCAGCGGATTGGTCATGCTCGACCCGCGCTTGAACGTCCGCCCCGACCTCGCCGAAACTTGGCAAGTCAGCGGCGACGGCACAATCTACACCTTTACGATTCGCGCCAACGCCAAATTCCACGACGGACGCGCCGTAACCGCGCAAGACGTGGTCTTCTCGTGGGAACGCGCCGCCAGCCCGACGCTCGCCTCGGACACCTTCCTGACCTACATGGACGACATCGTCGGCGCGCGCGACATGGCGGAAGGCAAAGCCGACCACATCAGCGGAATCAAAGCCTTAGACGAGAAAACGCTTCAAGTTACGATTGACGCGCCCAAGCCTTACTTCCTGATGAAGTTGACTTATCCCACATCCTTTGTCGTGGATAAAAACAACGTCGCCGAAGGGCAAACTTGGGTGCGCCATCCGAACGGGACGGGACCCTACAAAATGAAAGAATGGAAATCGGCGCAATATATTATTTACGAAGCCAACCCCGATTTTTATTTAGGCAAGCCGTCCATCTCTTACGTCGTAACCAAACTTTACGCGGGCGACGACGTGCGCCTCTTTGAAACGGGCGACGTGGACGTTGCATCCGTCGGCTTGTACTCCGCCGAACGCATGCTCGACCCCGAAGAGCCGCTTCACGCTAATTTAGTAACGGGCGTTTCGCTTTGCACGGGCTACGCCGTCTTCGACACGTCGCAACCGCCCTTTGACGACGTGAACGTCCGCAAGGCGTTTAGCATGGCGTTCGACCGTCAGCGTTATATTGACGTGTTATATCGCGGCTTGGCGCTGCCCGCCGTCGGCTTATACCCGCCTGGTTTGCCGGGCTTTGATTACGCTTTGCAGGGTCTGCCTTACGACCCCGAACAAGCGCGGCAACTGCTCAAAGAATCCAAATACGGCGGCGCAGAAGGGCTGCCCGAAATCGTTTACACAAACGCGGGCATCGGCAGTTACGTCAGCAACATGGTTTCGGCGTTGGCGGAAATGTGGGAGCAAAATCTCGGCGTGAAAATCAAAGTTGAAAATCTCGATTACAACTTTTATTATCAGCAAATTCTTTCGGGCAATCACGGTCAATTGTTCGACAGCGGCTGGTGCGCCGATTACCCCGACCCGCAAAACTTCGCCGACGTGCTATTCCACAGCGGCGCGCAACAAAACGTCAGCGGCTACTCCAACCCCAAATTAGACGCTTTGCTCGAAGCGGCGCGAGTCGAGCCGAACGTCGCCAAGCGCATTGCTATGTATCAAGAAGCCGAACGCATCATCGTCGAGGACGCGCCCGTTTTGTTCACCACCCACTCGCTCGACTTTCAATTGGTCAAGCCGTATGTGAAAGGCTTCGTTAACACGCCGATTTCAATTTCCTCCGAGCGCTATATGTGGCTGGACGGAAAACCGTAATCAAACCAACATGACAGGCTTGAAAACTCGTCATGTTTAACGCGCCTGAATCGCAAAATCCACCGCCGCGATTTCTGCGCCGACGCTGGATACGTTAAACTGAAAGTTAAGCGAACTGCCCGGCGAAAGCGCTCCGCCCTCCCAGCGCCGCAAACCGACGACCGTTCCGTTTTCATCGTAAGCCGTCGCCGCAATCCAGATTTGGGTTGCGGCGTTTGATTCGGCGGACAAATAGACTCGTCCGCTGAGGTAGGCAATTTTTCCGCTTTCGTCTATTTGCGCCAACGTAGAATCCAAAACGGCGGAAAGGTAATTCGCGGCGTTTCCTGTCGTCGCGGACAAAATCTGAACTTGCGCTTCGGCGTCGGCGGGGGCGTTTGGAAAGAAAGCGTAAACCGCCGCCGACGAATTCGCAGGAATCGCGTCCAATAACGGAAAGGCGTTTTGGCTGGCGACGAGATTTTTATTTTTATCCAACAAGTTAATTTGCGCGGAGACGTTTTCTAAAATATCGCCCGCGTTGTTTTGAACTAATGCAAAACACCACGCGCCAGAATCCGCCGTCAGGTGGCAGGCGGCTTGGGAGACAGAGACTAACGTCGTCGGAGTCGCGGCGGCGAGGACGTTCGGCGTAGAAGTCAGCGCTTGAGTCGCGGTCAACGCGGGCGGCGGCGAAGCGCTTTCCGTCGTCGGCGGCGGCGCGGCGCAAGCGGACAAAATCGTCAAAACAACAAGCGTTATTCTTTTACGCATTCCGTGATTATAATGGGCGCAAATCATTAACTTTGGAGGCGACATGCAATATCGTTTTTTAGGGAAAACCGGCTTGCAAGTGAGCGAACTTTCGCTCGGCTCGTGGCTGACGTTTAAGAAGCAAGTGGACGTGCAAGCGGCGGTCGAGATTATGGCGGCGGCGTACGATCAAGGCGTCAACTTTTTTGACAACGCCGAAAATTATGCCTACGGGCGCTCGGAAGAAGTGATGGGCGCGGCGCTGAAACAACTCAACTGGCGGCGCGGAAGTTATTTGGTCTCCACAAAATTTTATTGGGGGCTGCACGACACGCCTAACGAAAAAAACACGCTCAACCGAAAATATTTAATTGAAGCGATTAACGGCTCGCTGAAACGCCTCGAACTGGATTATGCGGACATCATCTACTGCCATCGTCCGTCGAAGACCACGCCGATTGAAGAAACCGTTTGGGCGATGCACAACATCATCGAATGGGGCAAAGCGCTGTATTGGGGCACGTCGGAATGGGCGGCGGCGGAAATTGTGGAAGCGATTAATATCGCGGAACGACATCACTTGCACAAGCCGGTTGTCGAACAGCCGCAATACAACCTCTTCGAGCCAAAACGAATGCAAGGCGATTACGTCCGCTTTTATAAAGAATACAACTACGGCACGACGATTTGGAGTCCGCTGGCTTCGGGCATGCTTTCGGGCAAATACAGCAAAGGCATCCCCGCCGACAGTCGCGGCGGAATCAAAGGCAACGAGTGGCTGCACAAGCATTTCACCGACGCGGATAATTTGTCAAAAGTCGCCGCGTTGACTGAAATCGCCGACGGGTTAGGCTGCACGACGGCGCAGCTCGCCATCGCCTGGTGTTTGCAAAATCCCTTCGTCAGCACGGTCATCACTGGCGCGAGCCGCGTCGAGCAGGTTCAAGAAAATATGAAAGCGAGCGAAGTCTCGGCGAAAGTTACGCCAGAAATCAAGAATCGCTTAGATGAAATTTTTGAAGTCAGAGAAAAGGAAGAGGAAGAATAAAACATTTACAAGGGCGAGGCGCGCCTCGCCCTTGTAAATTAAACCTTCGCAAAATAATTTTCTTCCACGCTTTGCCAAGTCTCTTCGCGCAATTTCATATAGTTTGCCAAAAGCGGATGAACGCGGAAAATTTCTTCGTAGATTTTTTGCGCGACGCGCCGAATTGAAAAATGCGCGTTTGCCGCCGTCCGCAGTTGACAGAAGGTGAAGGCTTCGCGCAAATTAAATTGCGCCAACACGCGGCGCTTAAATCCGTTGGGGACGATATACTGCGCGACGTCGGGATTGAACGCATATAATTTTTCGTACATTTGACTCGCCGCTTCCAGCGCCGCCTCATACTTGGACCCGAAGCCCGCTTCTGCTATCAACAGCGGAGTCGTAAACCCCAGCCGCGTCGTCAGCCGTTGCGGAGTCTGCGTCATCATGCGATGGCGTTTGAATTCGGCGTACGCGCCTTGATCCATGACCAAATCAAACGTGTACGTCGCATATTCCAACTCGCGCAAGGGGACGTCGTATTTTCCCAATTTGCCAAGCAGACTTTCAGCAAGCGCTTCGCGCCCTTCCGCGCCGAGCGCTTGAACGCGAGTCAGCGCCGCCGCGTAGGGAATTTCGTCAAAGCGGTATTGCGCCGCCGCGAGAATTTTTTCTTCGCCGTTAACGTCATAATCAATAAGCGAACACCAATCTTCCGCCGTTTGTTTTTGAGTCGACGCGAGAGAAAAATCTTTCGCCGTTTCTATCAGATAATCGTTCGCGTCCGCATATTTGACCAGAGTCGGCGTTTCGGCTTTTGCGGCTTCTTTCAAACGCTCGCCAATTTGACGAACTTCCGCCAGCGGATGCGAAAGCATTTTGCGAAGCGTTATTTCAATCACGCGCGCGTTGGCGGTCATGCCGACGTTGGCGTTGGCGGCGGCGGGAAGCAGAAAGCGGCAACGGTCCACATACTGCGAGCGGATGCGGCGATCGTAGGCTTCGTCCGATTCGTTTTCGCGGCGCGGAGTCCGCTCGCGGATGAGATTCTTGGTCGGGTCGAGCGATTCGGCATAAGTCGAGAAAAGCAGGCGCACAGTTTCTATAAATTCGTCGCGCAGCGGATGATTGTCAAGTTCGGGCGGAACGGTGAAATCGTCCATGCCCCATTTTTGATAGCGCGTGGATTTTTCGGTGTACGACGCGAGGCGGCTGCTCTCGATGCTTTCGATGGCGATGCGCGAGACGTTTTCAAAGGCGACGTGCAACACCGCGTGTTCGGCGACGGAAGCATGACCGTACCCGACCACCCACTTTTCGTGAAACTGCGCGGACTTTTCGTCGCTCAACTCCGCCGCGATCTCGCGGAAGGATTCGGGCGCGCGCGAGGTTTTGGCAAAGGCGACGGCGATGGTTTCGGGACTTAACGCGCGCAGCGAAAGAAGGTAGATGTCTTGTTTGGGCATGGGTTAGATTAAGGCGCGCATGTCTCTGCCGCCGAGCAAATGCAGGTGAACGTGAAAGACGGTTTGCCCGGCTTCGGCGCCGGTGTTGACGACGAGTCGGTAGCCTTTTTCCGCGACGCTTTCTTGCGCGGCGATTTCTTTGGCGACGCTAAACATTTTGCCAATCAGCGCTTCGTCTTCGGGCGCGAGCGCGTTGACTGAGTCAATGTGCTTCTTCGGCACAATCAAAATGTGAGTCGGCGCGGCGGGTTGAATGTCGCGGAAGGCGACGAGCGAATCGTCTTCGTAAACTTTGGCGCTGGGGATTTCTCCTTGAATGATCTTGCAGAAAATACAATCGGACATGGGAATCTCCTAATGGTTTTTGACGACGGCATGATGTAAGGCTTTTTTTACGGAACGGGCAAAACGCCAAACTCTTCGGCGCAGACGACATTGTAATAGTAGCGTTCCGCGCCTTCGTTTTTGGCGGCATATTGCGCGGCGGCTTTGCCGACCGACCGAACAACGTCAATGTTGAGGAAGGCTTCTTGCGGCGAGTAGGTCGGCAGAGTCATCATCGGGTCGTTGATTTTTCCTTCGGGGATTAAGGTCGGGCGTTCGGGGTCGGCGCGGTCGGCGAGCGGAATCCAATTGTACATAATCGGTCCGCGTTGATTTTGGGTGAATCCGATTTTGAAATTTAACTGCCGCGCCGCCTCGACGGGGCGCGCGCCGAATCCGCCGTTGGGCCAGACGACGGCGACCGGGCTTTTGCCAAACTGCGCGGACAGCCCTTTCAGCGAACCTTGCAATTCGCGGGCGATGACGGTCTTCGCCGTGTCGTTTAAGAGAATCGTATCCGGCGTTACGCCCCGCGCTTGATGATCCACAAAGCCTTCGGCTTCCAGAGTCAAATTTTCCATGTGCAAAATCGGGTCGGGGTTGGGCAGGCTGACGTAGCCGTTAATAACCGTCCAGCCCCACTTTTTATAATACGATCCAAAACGGTCTTCAAAATATTTTTGACTGTGATTGCCGTCTTGAATGAGCAAAACCGAGCGCGGCGGAATGTAGGCGTTGCGTTCGAGAAAGGCTTGAAATTGCGAAAGCGTAATCGCTTCAAATTCTTGCGCTTTAAGTTGCTCCATCAATTTGAGAAAATCCGGCTCGCGGATGCTGTTCGGACGTTCGGCGGAATCCAAAATAATCTCTTTGAAGAGAATCGCCATCACGACCGAACCGGGCTGCGCGTTCTCCGGCTTCCATTTGTTGCGGAGGTAACGACAGGTTTTTTCAACGTAAGAATGCGGCGCGTCAAGCGGATTTAACAAATCGGTTTGGAAGGTTGCGGGCAAATCGGGACGTTCCGTTTGCGATTCTTGAGTCGGCGCGGGTTCTGTCGGCGCGGGCGACAACTGACAAGACGCCAAAATGGAAACGACGGCGACAATCAGCGCGGCGCGAAAGGCGAACGAAAAAATACTTTGCGAAGATTGCATAAAACGATTGTAAACGGAATTAGGGAATCGCCCCATACGTCGGCGCGCAGACGATGTCGTAATAGTCCAATTCGGTCGCTTTGTTTTGTTCGGCGTAGGCGGCGGCTTCCTTGCCGATGATTCGCACTTCGTCCAAATGCTGTTGCACGTTGGCGCTCCAATAACGCGGAAGCGTCATCAGCGGGTTGCCCGCGGGGACTTCGGGAATGGCGATCGGGTTGGCGGCGTTGACCGCGTCCGCTTGCGGAACCCAGTTGTACATAATCGGCCCGCGCTCGTTGACGGTGAATCCCAGTTTGTAGCCGAGTTGCGTCCCGATTTCGACGGCGCGTTGCGTGAATCCGCCGCCGGGCCAAATGTAGGCAATCGGCGTTTTGTCCATGTATTTTTGCAGCGAACGAATCGCGCCGCCCATTTCGCTTTCGATGAAAGCGTCATCCGAAGCGTTGGTGATGTTGACGTTATGCACATACCCGTGCGCTTGATAGTCCACCCAGCCTTCGGCGGAAAGCGCGGCGTTTTCCGCCCACAGGTCGGGGCGTTCGTCCAAGCCGATGTAAGCGTTGACGACAGGCCAGCCCCACTGCTCGTAATAAGGCCGCCAATGGTCGTTGAAGTATTCGGCAAAATGGCGGTCGTCGGCGATGAGCAACACCGAGCGCGGCGGGATGTAGGCGTTGTCGTACATAAAGTCCGCGAGTTGTTGCGTGGTAATCGCTTCAAAACCCGCTTCGTGCAAGGCGCGCATATTTTGCTCGTGCTTGCTAACCGTAACCGCGTTGCCGCTGGCGTCGCCTTTGTTAATGCCGTGATACATGACGACCATAACCACCGTGCCCGGCGCGGCTTTAGTCGAGTCCCATTTGTTCTTAAGATATTGACAAGAATCCGCCGCATATTGACGGGGCAAGTCGTCCGCTTTGAGCAGCGAGGTTTGGTAAACGGGCGGCAGAGCGGGCGGCGTGCGCGGCGGAAGAGTCGCCGTGGGCGCGGGGGTGTCGGTGGATGGCGGCAGAGCGGGCGGCGTGCGCGGCGGAAGAGTCGCCGTGGGCGCGGGGGTGTCGGTGGATGGCGGCGGCGCGGGCGTTTCGCTGGGGGCGCTCAACTGCGCGGCAATCGTTTGCACCATCGCCGTCATCATTTGATTCGGGTCGAGGGCGACGGGCGTCGGCGCGGGTTGGCAAGCGGCGAGAAGCGCAGTCAACAGGCTGAGGTTAAGCAAGAGGCGCAGTCTCTTATTTTTAGCGACAGGTATTTTTTTCATCCGCGCGATTCTAACCGAAAAAGGCGAAACGCCTGCTTTCGCAAACGCTTCGCCTTAACTTTCAATCTGTAACCTGTAACCTACAACTTACAACCAATTACAACCAATTACTCGTCGCTCTTGCCCGAAATAAAATCTTCCACCTTTTGGTGCGCCACTTCGTCTTTGAATTGCTTAGGCGGAGTCTTGAAGAAGTAGGACGAAGGTCCGATGATCGGGCCGGCCAGTTCGCGGTCAAGCGCGATCTTCGCGCAGCGAATCGCGTCAATCATCACGCCCGCCGAGTTGGGGCTGTCCCACACTTCGAGCTTGAGTTCGAGGTTGAGCGGCACGTTGCCGAAGGTTGTGCCTTCCATGCGGATGTAACACCACTTGCGGTCGGTCAGCCAGGGGACGTGGTCGCTGGGACCGACATGCACGTTGTCTTTGCCTACGTCATAAGGAATCATGCTGGTTACGGCGTTGGTCTTGGAAATCTTTTTGCTTTCCAGGCGTTCGCGTTCGAGCATGTTGAGGAAGTCGGTGTTGCCGCCGAAGTTAAGTTGATAGGTTCGGTCAATTTTCACGCCGCGATCTACGAAGAGGCTGGTCAGCACGCGGTGGACAATCGTCGCGCCGACTTGACTCTTAATGTCGTCGCCGAGAATCGGCAAGCCTGCGTCTGCGAAACGCTTGCCCCAATATTCAGACGAAGCGATGAAAACGGGAATCCCGTTAACGAAGGCGCAGCCCGCTTCGATAATTTGTTCGACGTACCATTTGGTCGCCATCTCCGAGCCGACCGGCAAAAAGGAAACGACGACTTCGGTTTTGGTTTCCTTTAACAAACTGGCGATGTCCGCTGTGGAGCCGGGCGCTTTGACGATGACTTCGTTCAGGTATTTGCCCAAGCCGTCGTGAGTCATGCCGCGCACAACGGGGACGTTAAGATGCGGAACGTCGCAGAATTTATAAGTGTTGTTCGGTTCGGCGAAAATCGCTTCCGAAAGGTCCTTGCCGACTTTGGTCGCGTTCACGTCAATCGCCAGCGTAAATTCGATGTCGCGGATGTGATAATCTCCCAATTGCGGGTGCATAATGCCGGGAATTACGTCGTCGTTTTTCGCGTCCTTATAAAATTGAACGCCTTGCACGAGGGACGAAGCGCAGTTTCCCACGCCGATAATCGCCACGCGCACTTTCTTTTTGTTTGCCATTTCTTTATCTCCTCATTGGATTGCAGTTTCCTGATGGGTTATTAAAACCTACTTTCAGATATAACCGTGAAGTATAATCTTACCAAAGGTTATTATGGCGAGCGACAAAAAAGAAACGCTTTCGCATATTTTGAACATCGTGCAACACCTCAACTCCGAAGCGGATTTGGAGTCCTGTCTGCGTTTAATTCTTTCCGCCGCAGCGGAACTGACCGACAGCGAAATCGCCTCCCTCTTGAAATACGACGAAGTCGCGCAAGACCTGTACTTCAAATATGTGCCTTGGTTTCACCGCGAGGCGATTGACGCGGAGCGCGTTCCGCTCGAAGGCAGCGTGGCGGGTTGGGCTTTTCTCAACGCGCAGCCGCTGATCGTCAACGACGCGGAAAAGGATTCGCGCCATTACAAACGCATTGACCACATGTCCGACTTCACGACGCGCTCGATTTTAGCCGCGCCGCTTTTCCTGCGCGGAAAACCGGTCGGCGTGCTGGAAATTTTCAACAAAGCCGACGACTACACCGAAGCGGACGTTACTCTCGCGGAAACGCTGGCGGGTTTGGCGGCGACAGCGATTGACGCCGAATGGCTGAAAAAAGACGTCGCCAACTTCGAGCATGAGGCGCGAGAATTAGACCGCATGAAGAGCGACTTCGTCGCCATCACCTCGCACGAACTCCGCACGCCGTTAGGATTAATCCTCGGACATTCGACCTTCCTCAAAGAATTGATCGGCGAAGAATACAAAGAGCAAGTGGACGTCATCATCCGCAACGCGGCGCGGTTGAAAGAAATTATCGAAAGCCTGTCAAACGTCGGCAATCACGAAGCGGGCGACTCGCTGGTTCGTCCGCAAAAAGTGTCCGTCGCGCGCATTATCTCGGACACCTGCCTTTCGTTTGAGGCGGCGGCGAAAGAACGAAACATCCGACTCGTCAAAGACCTGCCCGCCGACCAAGCCATGTGGGTGGATTTAGACGGCGAAAAAATTTCCATTGTGTTAAGCAATTTGATGAAGAACGCCGTCGCCTTTACCAACGAAGGCGGCGAGATTGTCGTCAGCGGCGAACAGCAAGAAGATTATGTTAAGGTCGCCGTCAAAGACAACGGCATCGGAATTCCGCGCAAAGATTTGGCTCGCATCTTCGACCGCTTCTATCAAGTGGAAGGACACCTGACGCGCAAACACGGCGGCATGGGGCTGGGGCTTTCGGTCGCCAAGTTGATGGTGGAAATGCACGGCGGGCGCATTTGGGCGGACAGCGAAGAAGGCAAAGGCAGCGTCTTTTCATTCATATTGCCCTCGCGCAACGAACTTCCTACGCCGCCCTTTGCAGAATAAATAAAGCCTTTCTCGTCCTTCGTCCTTTATCCTCCGTCCTTCGTCCTTTGTCTTTTTTTTGATACACTTGCCTTCATGCAACCTCTCAACCGTCAATTTGAATTGATTCGCCAATCCGCAACCGTTTCGCTGACCGACCGCATTCTGGCGTTGAAGGCGCAGGGCAAACCGATTATCAGTTTGCAAGTCGGCGACCCCGATTTCGGCACGCCGCCCGCCGTCGCCGACGCGGCGCTCGCCGCCCTGCAACGCGGACAAACGCACTACGCCCCCAGCAACGGAACGTCCGCTTTGCGCCGCGCCATCGCGCACAAAATGAAACGCGACGAAAACGTAGAGTACGATTCTGATTCGGAAATTCTCGTTACCAACGGCGGAATCCACGCGTATTATTCAGCGCTGCAATCCATCTTGAACCCCGGCGACGACGTGTTAATCCCCGACCCTTCGTGGGCGACTCACGCCAACATGACCATTATGCTGCGCGGGAACGCCGTCCGCGTGGCTGCGCCCGCCGAAAACGGATTCATCCCTCCCCTCGATTCGTGGCGCGAGGCGCTGACTCCGCGAACGCGAGCCATCGTCTTAAATTATCCTTCCAACCCGACGGGCGCATATCCTTCCCGCGACTATTTGCAAAGCCTGAGCGAGTTCGCCGCCGAACATGATTTGTGGATCGTCAGCGACGAAGTGTACGGAAGTTTGTATTACGGCGAAAGACCGACCAGCGCGGCGGAAGTCGCCAAAGACCGCGCGTTGATTGTCAACAGTTTATCCAAGTCTTACGCGATGACCGGCTGGCGAGTCGGCTACCTTGCCGCGCCGCCGCGCGTTATCGCCAACGCGCTCAAAGCCAGTCAAAATTCGATTACCTGCGTCGCGCCGTTTATTCAAGAAGCGGCGGCGTTCGCGTTGACCGACTCCGCGACTCAATCGGCGACCGCCTTCATGCGCGCAGAGTACGCCCAGCGCCGCGCGTTGGTTTTGCGCCTCGCCGACGAATGCCAAAGCGAGCGCGTGATTGCGTCTCCGCCGCAGGGCGCGTTTTATTTCTTCCTCGATATGCGTCCGCTGAAGATGTCGTCCGTCGAAATTTGCGAACGGCTCTTAAACGAAGTCGGCGTGGCGTTGATGCCCGGCTCGGCTTTTGGCGCGCAAGGCGAAGGGTTCGTCCGCTTGTGCATCGCCGCTTCCGAAGCGGACATTGAAGCGGGCTTCCGCAAAACGGTAGAGTGGGCGGAAGGGCAGTGAGTAGTGAGCAGTGGGCAGTTAGCAGTTGGCAGTTGGCAGTTGGCAGTAATCAGTAATTGGTAAATTATGGAGGAATTGGTCAGATGAAAATTTCTTTTCAGGGCGAACACGGCGCGTACAGCGAGCAGGCGGTCTTTGAGCATTTCGGCGCGGACGTCGAGACGGTCCCCTGCGCGTGGTTTGACGCGCTCTTCGATTCTGTCGCTTCGGGCGCAAGCGACGCGGCGCTCGCGCCGATTGAAAATTCGCTGGCGGGCAGCATTCATCAAAATTATGATCTTCTTTTGCGCCACAATTTGCACATCGTCGGCGAACATTATTTGCGCGTGCGCCATTGCTTGATTGCCAACCCCGCCGCCCAAAAAGCGGACATTCGCAAAGCCATCAGTCATCCGCAGGCGTTGGGTCAATGCGCGGATTATTTGCGCGCGCAAGGCATTGCGATGGAGCAAGTTTACGACACGGCGGGCAGCGTGAAAATGCTCAAAGAATCCGGCGCGTTAGACACGGCTGCCATCGCTTCCAAACGCGCGGCGGAATTATACGAAATGAAAATTTTAGAAGAAGGCATCGAGGACAACCCGCAAAATTACACGCGCTTCCTCGTCATCCAACGCGAACCGATTGTCCCGCAAGCGGCGGCGAAAACGTCCATTCTTTTTACGCTGAAAAATATTCCCGGCTCGTTGCACAAAGCCTTGTCCGCTTTCGCTTCGCGCGACATTGATTTGAGCAAAGTCGAGTCGCGTCCGCTGCAAGGCACGCCCTGGGATTATATTTTCTACGCCGACTTAATCGGCGCGGCGCAGGATGAAAAAATTAAACAAGCGCTCGCCCACTTGGGCGAATACGCGCTGACCTTGCGCGTGCTGGGGTCTTATCCGCGCTTTACAAGGGGACTATAGTGGTTATGAATAAAAAGGCTCAAACAAGGAGACGATAATGACTACGAAAAAAAACGCTCAAACTTGGTCGGATGAAGAAAAAGCCGCCATGAGAGAACGCGCCAAAGAAATGAAAGCGGAAGCGCGCGCAAGTAAAAATCGAGAAGAAGGCGAGAAAGCCATTCTATCTGCAATCGAGAAGATGAAAGGCGACGATTCGTCTTTGGCGAAACGCATTCATAAACTGGTTATGTCCGTCGCGCCGACCCTCATGCCAAAGACATGGTACGGAATGCCGGCTTATGCCGACGCAGACGGAAAGGTGATCTGCTTCTTTCAAGCCGCAAGCAAATTCGGCGTGCGCTACGCGACCTTGGGCTTTCAACACGACGCCAAACTTGACGACGGCAACATGTGGGCGACTTCTTACGCCGTCCTTCGGCTTACCGCCGCCGAAGAAGCGAAGATCAAAGCGCTCGTAAAACAGGCTATTGGCGCTTAATCCTTATAAGCGATACTTCCAAATTCGTCCGCCGTCGTCCAAACGCTCAAAGCCGTTCTTCTCCAACACCCGCTGAGACGCGAGGTTATGGCGGACTACTTCCGCATATAAAGGGCGGACTTTCGCAACCGTCAAAAATTCCCCCAGCGCGGCGGACGCAATCCCGCGCCGCCAGAACGCTCTGCCAATCCAATAGCCGACGCGCTGTTCGTACTTTCCCTCCTTCCAACTTAAAATATGTCCGGCGATTTTTTCTTTGTAAAGAATCGTTCGGGCGACGATATTTTTGTCCTTCAAAATTCCTTCCCAATGGCGCATAAATTCGCCGCGATCTTTGGACGGATAAGCAGACATGGCAACCGCTTCGGGGTCGAGTTGTTGTTGAAAGAGAATCGGCAAGTCGGTTTCAAGCGGCGGGCGGAGCGTTAGGTTCATGATTATTTTCTGCTTGGCGCACAATAAGCGGCAGTCTACTTGGGGATGATTGCCGCTTATTTTTAACAAAAAAACCTGCCGTCGTCAAAATGACTTGGGCAGGTTTTTAGGTCAATGGCTCCTCGAGTAGGACTTGAACCTACAACCTAGCGGTTAACAGCCGCTCGCTCCGCCAATTGAGCTATCGAGGAATGCGAGCGACATTATAGCGCAAGTTGCAAGAATGTCAAGCGGATTTTTCTAATATCGAATCGCGCTGAGGTCGTCCAATTTCATCACTTTATGCGTCGCGGCGATTTGACGCACGGTGCCGGTTAATCCGCGCACGACGAGGGTGTCGGTGGTGATGCGGTCGCCGTAGTAGCGCACGCCTTTGAGCAGTTCGCCGTCGGTGATGCCGGTGGCGGCGAAGAAAACGTCTTCGGAGGAAACGAAGTCGTCCATCGTCAACACTTTGTCAAAGTCGTAGCCTTGCTCGCGCCCGCGTCGCAGTTCGTCTTCGTCGCGCGCGTAGAGTTTGCCCTGAATTTCGCCGCCCATCGCCCGCAACGCGCAAGCCGCCAAAACGCCTTCGGGCGTGCCGCCCACGCCGAGCAAAACGTCCACGCCTGATTCGTGCCAGGCGGTCATCAGCGCCGCGCCGACGTCGCCGTCGGGGATGTGGCGAATGCGCGCGCCCGCTTTGCGGATTTCGGCAATCATTCCGTCGTGGCGCGGACGGTCGAGGATGACGGTCGTCAAATCTTCCACCGCTTTGCCTTTGGCTTTGGCGATGGCTTGCAAATTTTCGGTGATGGATTTCTCGATGTTGATTTTGCCTTTGGCTTCGGGACCGACGGCAATTTTGTTCATGTAAACAAAGGGACCTGGGTCAAACATTGTGCCGCGCGGGGCGAGCGCCACCGTCGCCAGCGAGTTGGAACGACCAAACGCCAGCGGACGAGTCCCGTCAATCGGGTCAACCGCCACGTCCACGTCTGGGGCGGAGCCGTTGCCGACGATTTCGCCGTTATAAAGCATGGGCGCTTGGTCTTTTTCCCCTTCGCCGATGACGATGATTCCGTTCAAATCAATGGTGCTGAGAATGAGCCGCATCGCGTTGACGGCGGCTTGGTCTGCGCCTTCTTTATCGCCGCGCCCCATGAAGCGACCTGCCATCATTGCCGCCGCTTCGGTTACGCGCGCCAGTTCGAGCGCAAGGTTTCGGGTTGGCGTAGCGCCGAGAACGTCCATAAATATCCTCCGAGATTAGATGATGAAGAAGATTAGAAAGTAATAGCCGATTGCCGCACCCCACAGCCACGAATCAATGCGGTCGAAGAAGCCGCCATGTCCGGGCATAATGCCGCTTGAATCTTTGAGCCCCGATTGACGTTTGAGCATGCTTTCGCCTAAGTCGCCGAGCGTGGCAAGGATGCCGATAATCAGCCCCATTAATGCGCCTTGCCAAATGGCGATGTTATGCAAATGTTCGGCGAAAGTTTGGAAGACCCAAACGTACAGTCCGCCGGCAATCGCGCCCGTCAAAATGCTGGCGGCGTAGCCTTCCCAACTTTTTTTCGGGCTGAGGCGCGGAGTCATTTTGTGTTTGCCGTAAGCGCGCCCGATGGAGTAAGCGCCGCTGTCGCCGAGCCAAACGCAAAGCATGACGAGCATAAACCACCAGCCGCCTTCGGGCAGATTTCGCAAGTCGAAGAGATACGAGCCGAGCCAGCCGATGTAAACCACGCCGCCGACGGCGACGCTGAAATCGAGCGCGGCTTGGTCGCGCCCGTGTTCGTAGGCGACGAGGTGAACGGTCATCGCGGCGAGGACGGCTATCGTTAAGACGAGCGGTGCAACGGCGGGGACGAACGTCCGCGCAAAGGTCAACGCCGCGACGCCGCCGACGGTTACGACGAGGTTCGGCTCAAATTTTGCGGCGCGGAAGAGTTGCACATATTCCCACGCCGCGCCAATTAGAAACGTTCCGATGAAGATGTAGAAAAGGACTCCGCCGAGGATGATAGAGGGCAGCCCGACGGCGATTAAGATAAAAGTTGTGATTAATCGTTTACGCATTCGACCCTTGTAATTCCCCCGAAGAGACCTTCCCGTAGCGGCGGTCGCGGTTGGCGTAGGTTTGCAAGGCGCGGCGGTATTCTTCTTTGTCAAAATCGGGCCAGAGCGTCGGCGTAACGTACCATTCAGAGTAGGCGGCTTGCCAAATTAGGAAGTTGCTGATTCGCAATTCGCCCGACGTGCGGACGATGAGGTCGGGGTCGGGAACGCCGACGGTGAAGAGGTAACGGCTGACTAATTCGTCGTTCACTTCGTCGGCGGGAATGCCTTCTTTGACGATGCGCTGAATGGCGTTGACGATTTCGTCGCGTCCGCCGTAGTTGAAGGCGACGTTGAGAATGAGGCGCTGATTGTTTTTCGTCAGGTCAATGGCGCGCAAGACTTTTTTCTGCACGGCGGGGTCGAGCCGTTCCAGCCGCCCGATGTGGCGCAGTTGAACGCCTTCGGCGTGCAGTTCTTTGAGTTCGCGGTCAATGACGTTTTGCAAGATGAGCATTAAGCCGTTGACTTCTTCGGCGGGACGCCCCCAATTTTCGGTGGAGAAGGCGTAGATGGTGAGGTACTTCACGCCAAATTCGACGGTGGCGCGGATGATGCGGCGCAGGTTTTCCGTCCCCGCTTTGTGGCCGGCGAGGCGCGGCAGTCCGCGTTGAAGCGCCCAGCGCCCGTTGCCGTCCATAATCATGGCGACGTGGCGCGGAGTTTTTTCAGGCGGGATGTTCGCGGGAAGGTCTGTCATTGCGCTGCCTCTTGGTTAGCGAATCACACTTCCATGATTTCTTTTTCTTTATTTTGCCCAAGCGAAGCGATCTCTTCGACGAATTTATCGGTCAACTTTTGCAAGTCGTCTTCGCCGCGTTTGAGGTCGTCTTCGGTGATTAATTTTTCTTTTTCGTATTCGCGGATGTCGTTCATTTGATCGCGGCGCACGTTGCGGACAGCGATGCGCGCTTCTTCGAGGCGGCGGTGCATGTGTTTGACCAAATCGCGGCGGCGTTCTTCCGTCAGCGGCGGCAGGTTGAGGTGAATCACTTTTCCGTCCGAGTTGGGGTTGATGCCCAAGTCGGACGATTGAATGGCTTTTTCAATATCTTTGACGGAAGCCGCGTCGAACGGTTTGATGGTCAGCGTGCGCGGTTCGGGCGCGCTGATGGTGGCTAAATTTTGCAGCGGAGTGGGAACGCCGTAATAGTCCACCTGAAGTCGTTCGACCAGCGCCGGGCTGGCTCGCCCCGTGCGGATGCCGCTTAAGTCGGCAGTCAGCGATTGAAGCGCGCCTTGCATGCGCGATTCCGCGTCTTTGAGTAGTCCTTTTATTTCGTCGCTCACGTTCTTCCTCCACAAAAATAATCGTAATGCAAGGATACCTTAAAACGGAAATTTAGGCTATACCGCGCTTATTCGGTTACCAACGTGCCGACGGCTTCGCCGTAGAGGGCGCGGGTCAGCGATTGTTTGTCCCACAAGTTGACGACGAGAATCGGAATTTTATTGTCCATGCACAGGGTGATGGCGGTGTTGTCCATCACTTCAAGGCGGCGATTTAGCACGTCAATATACGTCAGCGAATCGAACTTTTTCGCGTCGGGATTTTTCTTCGGGTCGGAGTCGTACACGCCGTCCACTTTGGTGGCTTTGATGACGACCTGCGCTTCGACTTCGGTGGCGCGAAGCGCGGCGGCGGTGTCCGTCGAGAAGAAGGGGTTGCCCGTCCCCGCCCCAAGGATGACGACGCGCCGCTTTTCCAGATGACGCAAAGCGCGGCGGCGGATGTACGGTTCGGCGATGGCGCGCATTTCAATCGCGGACATGACTCGCGTTACCACGCCGATCCGTTCGAGCGAGTCCATCAGCGCCATAGCGTTCATAACGGTGGCGAGCATGCCCATGTAGTCGGCGGTGGAGCGATCCATGCCGCGTTCTAAACCTTGCTTGCCGCGCCACAAGTTGCCCGCGCCGATGACGACCGCCACGTCCACGCCGAGATCGTACACTTCTTTGATGCGCGTCGCAATCGCTTCGGCTTCGTCCACGTCAATGCCGAAGCCGGAAGTTCCGCCCAACGCTTCGCCGCTTAATTTGAGCAAGACTCTTTTGTATTTTAATTCTGCCATGTTGATTCCTCCGAAATTTAATACAGAAAAAAAGCCAACCCGAAGGCTGGCTTTTTGAATTAATTAACCGACGCTCTCGCCGAGTTCCCAACGCTGAAAGCGTCGGACGACGATGCTCTCGCCGATGGCGGCGACGTTTTGCAGAATCAGTTTTTCGATGGTAACCGATTCGTCGCGGATGTACGCTTGGCGCAAGAGGCTGACTTCGTCTTTGTATTTTTCGATGCGTCCTTCCACAATTTTCGGCAGGATGTTTTCGGGCTTGCCTTCTTCTTTGGCGCGGGTGCGGGCAATTTCGGCTTCGCGCTCCAATTCGGCGGCGGGGATTTCGTCCGCGCTGACGTATTTGGGGGCGGCGGCGGCAATTTGCAAAGCGATTTCATGCGCCAAATTGCGGAACTGCTCGTTGCGGGCGACGAAGTCGGTTTCGCAGTTGACTTCGACCATCACGCCGACACGTCCGCCGCCGTGAGCGTACAACTCGACCACGCCGTTGGAGGCTTCGCGGTCGGAGCGTTTGGCGGCGGTCGCCATGCCTTTTTCTCGCAGCCAATCCACCGCTTTGTCAAAGTCGCCGTCGGCTTCTTGCAACGCTTTGCGGCAGTCCAACATGGGGGCGTTCGTGGCGGCGCGCAACTGCTTAATCATTTCAGTCGTAATTTGCATTGTATCTCTATCCTTAAATCTAAATCTTTATTCCGCAGCGGGCGTTTCGGCGGCTTCTTCGGCAGCGGACAATTTAGCGAGCGTGGATTTGCCCAAAAGATCTTCGTCCGCTTGTTGGTCGTCTTTTTCGACAATCTTGCGCGAGCGAGATTTCGGCTTATCTTCGGCAGAGGCGGCTTCTTCTTCGATTTCGTCGTCTTTGCGCGAGGCTTTGCCTTCGAGGACGGCGTCCGCCATTTTGGAGACGAGCAGTTTGATGGCGCGAATCGCGTCGTCGTTGGAAGGGATGACGTAATCAATGTTTTGCGGGTTGCAGTTTGTGTCCACTAACGCCACAATGGGGATGTCGAGCAAGTTCGCTTCGGTTACCGCGCCGTCTTCGCGTCCGACGTCCACGATGAATATCAGGTTAGGAACGCGCTTCATGGAGCGCACGCCGCCGAGTCGAATTTGCAGGCGGTTAATTTCGCGTTCGATGAGCAAGCCTTCTTTTTTGGTCAAGCGGTTGATGTCGCCGCTGTCGCGCAATTTTTCAAGGCGTTCCAACTCTTGAATGCGTTGGTGCATGGTTGACCAGTTGGTCAACATGCCGCCCAGCCAGCGTTCGGTAACGTAAGGCATTCCGCAACGAGTCGCTTCTTCCATGACGGTTTCTTGCGCTTGGCGCTTCGTGCCGACGAACAACACCGTTCCGCCGTTGGCGACGACGTCGCGGATGACTTGATAAGCGTTGTTCGCCAATTTGACGGTTTGTTGCAAATCGAGAATGTGAATGCTGTTGCGCTCCGTAAAAATATACGGTTTCATGCGCGGGTCCCACTTGTTGGTGCGATGCCCAAAGTGGACGCCGCTTTCGAGCAACGCCTTCATAGAAATACTAGCCATGTTTCTCCTAATGTCCGTTCTCCAACGCGCAAATCAACGGCGCGGAACGGGGCGAGTTTAGCGGGGTGGATGACCCGCTCAGGGACGCTTATTGCCCGTCCCAGGCAAGATGCGCCTTTTTAAGGCGGCGGGATTATACCATAAATAATTGACGGCGGTTTTATCCGCCGTCTCCGTCCCCTGTCCCCCGTCTTCCGTCCTCTGTCCTTTGTCCTCTACCCGACGTAATCACACCACGATTCGTACTTCTCCGCCTTGCCGCGAATCGCGTCGTAGAAGACTTTTTGCAGTTCGCGCGTGATTTTGCCCGATTTGCCGTCGCCGATGACGCGGTGGTCAATTTCGCTCAGCCCGATTAATTCCGCCGCCGTGCCGCAGACGAAGACTTCGTCCGCGATGTAAAGTTGGTCGCGCGAGATGGGCGTCTCCCGCACCTGATAGCCGAGATCGTTGGCGATGGTTACGATTGAAGCGCGGGTGATGCCTTCCAAAATCGGCGCGGTGGACGCGGTGTAGATCACGCCGTCGCGCACGACAAACAGGTTTTCGCCCGTGCATTCGGCGACGTAACCTTGCGGGTCGAGCATGATCGCTTCCTGAAATCCGCCGCGCTCGGATTCGGTCTTCGCCAAAATGCTGTTGACGTAGTTGCCCGCAATCTTGGCTTTGGTCATGCTGACGTTGACGTGATGGCGCGTGAACGACGAGACGTTGGCGCGGATGCCCTTCGCCAGCGCTTCTTCGCCGAGATAGTTGTTCCACTCCCACGCCGCGATCATCAGCGAGGGTTTGCCATTGTCCACGTTCAAGTTCCAGCCGCCGCCGTCGAGAAAAATCAGCGGGCGGATGTAGCAATCGGTAAAGCCGTTGGCGCGGACTACGTCCTTGTGCGCCTTCATCGCCTCTTCGACGGTCCACGGGAATTCGCGGAAGCCCAACACCCGCGCCGAATCAAACAGACGTTCGGTGTGTTCGCGCAGGCGGAAGATCGCCGAACCCTTTGGCGTGTTGTAGGCGCGGACGCCCTCGAAAACTGCCGCGCCGTAATGCAGCGCGGGCGTGAGAAAATGCACGGTCGCTTGCTCAAACGGCACGAGTTCGCCGTTCTTCCAGATGAATTTGGATTCCATTCCCATAATGTGAGTCTCCTTTTAATGGATTGTCGCTGCGAGCGAAGCGAAGCAGTCTCTTTGAAGCAGATTGCTTCGCCGTTTGGTTTCGATACCTTCGCACTCAACCAACAGCGGCTCGCAATGACATCTAAAATATTATAATCTCTTGATGATTTCATCCGTCGTTTGGCGCGTGGTAGATTTGCCGCCCAAATCCGCAGTGCGGACTCCGTCGGCGATGGCGGACTCCGCCGCCCGTTCAATCGAGGCGGCTTCTTCTTCTAAATGGAAGGAGTGGCGCAACATCATCGCCGTCGAGAGAACCGCGCCAATCGGGTTGGCGATTCCCTTGCCTGCGATGTCTGGCGCGGAGCCGTGAATCGGCTCGTACAGCCCGACGCCCGCTTCGCCCAAACTAGCGGAGGGCAACATGCCCATCGAACCCGCCAGCACAGAGGCTTCGTCGGTGAGGATGTCGCCGAACATGTTTTCGGTAACCACCACGTCCAGTTGCGCGGGCGCAGAGATGAGGCGCATGGCGGCGGTGTCCACGAGGATGTGTTCCAATTCTATGTCGGGATTTTTTTCGCCGACTTCGACCGCAATCTGCCGCCACAAACGCGACGATTCCAGCACGTTGGCTTTGTCCACCGACGAGACTTTTTTCTTGCGCCCGCGCGCCAGTTTGAACGCCAACTCCACGATGCGGCGGATTTCGTAATCGTAATATTCGAGCGTGTCCACCGCGCGTTCGCGCCCGTCTTTGACGTCGCGCCCTTTGGGGAAGCCGAAGTACAAGCCGCCCGTCAACTCGCGCAGGACGAGCATGTCCACGCCCGCGAGTTTCTCCGCTTTGAGCGGCGAGCCGTCCGCCAGCGCGGGGTGGACTTTGACAGGGCGCAAATTGGCGAAAACTTTTAACCCTTTACGCAACGCGAGCAAGCCGCGTTCGGGACGGTCTTTGGCGCGGGGGTCGTCCCATTTCGGTCCGCCAACCGCGCCGAGCAGAACCGCGTCCGAGGCGACGCAATCGGCGAGGGTTTCGTCGGTCAGCGACGAGCCGAATTTGTCAATCGAACAGCCGCCCATCAGGCGTTCTTGAAAATGAAAGGAATGGCGATATTTGCTTGCGATTGATTCCAGCACGCGCACGGCTTCGCCGATCACTTCGGGACCGATGCCGTCGCCTGGCAGTAAGGTGATTTTGAATTCCAAGGGGACTCCAATTTGATAAAGGATGAAGGACGAGGGACGAAGGACTAGGGACTACGGACGAAGGATAAGGGAGCGAGCCGATAGGCTTCCGTCCTCTGTCCTCTGTCTTCCGTCCTCCGTCTAAAACTAATGCGCCACCATCAACCCGTACTCGACCGAATCGGCGAGGGCGCGCCATGAGGCTTCGATGATGTTCGTCCCCGCGCCGACGGTGCTCCAACGCGAGGTCGTGTTGCGCGTGTCAATCAACACGCGGGTAATGGCTTCTGTGCCGTGATCCGAATCCAAAATACGGACTTTGTAATCGGACAAGGCGAAATGGTTGATTTGCGGGTAATAGCCGCTCAGCGCTTTTCGCAAGGCGATGTCCAGCGCGTTGACGGGTCCGTTGCCTTCGGCGGCGGTGTGCAAGATTTCGCCCTGCACGCGCACCTTGACCGTCGCCTCGGCGAAGACGCCGCGCCCCTGCCGATGCTCGACGTTGACGGCGAAATCAATCAACTCGAAGGGCGGCTTGTAACCGTGTTCTTGGCGCTTTAACATCATCGCCACCGACGCTTCCGCCGCCTCGAAGGAAAAGCCGCGCGCTTCCAACTCTTTGATTTCGTTGAGCACAGGCACGACTTCCGCGCCTTCGACTTCCACGCCGTGTTCTTCCGCTTTGCTAAGCAAATTTCCGCGCCCCGATAAATCGGAGACGACGACGCGCATTTCGTTTCCAATCAATTCAGGCTCGACGTGTTGATAAGATTGCGGCGAGCGGCGAATCGCGGCGACGTGCACGCCGCCTTTGTGCGCGAAGGCGGACTTGCCGACGAAGGGCAAATGCTCGTCGGGCGTGAGGTTGGCGACTTCGGCGACGAAATGCGACAGGTCGTAGAGTTGCGTCAAGTTGCCAGCGGGCAAACATGGATGACTCATCTTCAATTCAAGGTCTGCGATGATGGAAATCAGGTTGGCGTTTCCGCAGCGCTCGCCGACGCCGTTAATCGTCCCCTGCACTTGGATCGCGCCTTCGCGCACGGCGATCAACGAATTGACGACGGCGCATTCCGAATCGTTGTGCGTGTGCGCCCCGAACGGATGCGTAATCTGCGCTTTGAACTCGCGGATGATGCGCTCCAACTCCCAGGGGAGAGTCCCGCCGTTGGTGTCGCAGAGGACGACCGTCTCCGCTCCGCCGCGAATGGCGGCGCGCAAGGTTTCGAGCGCGTAGGCGGCGTCCAATTTGTAGCCGTCGAAGAAGTGTTCCGCGTCGTAGATGACGCGCTTGCCGTTGGCTTTCAGGTAAGCGACGGAATCTTCGATGATGCGTAGGTTGTCCTCATGCGTGGTTTGCAGCACTTCGCGCACATGCAGTGTGGACGTTTTGCCAAAAATCGTGCAGACCGACGTGTGCGAATCGAGCAGGGCTTTGATGTTGGCGTCGTCTTCGGGTCCGCCTTTGACGCGGCAGGTCGAGCCGAAGGCGGCGACGGTGGCGTGTTTCCATTGCATGTCGCGCGCGCGCTCGAAGAATTCCACGTCTTTGGGATTCGAGCCGGGCCAGCCGCCTTCGATGAACGCCACGCCGATTTCGTCCAGTTTTTGCGCGATGCGGACTTTATCATTCGCCGAAAGGTTGAAGCCTTCGGATTGCGTTCCATCGCGCAGGGTGGTGTCGTAGATTTAGATAAGGGGTAAATCCATGTGGGTTGCCTCTCGTAATTGGCAACTGGTAATTGCCAATCACCAGTTACGCTCTTGCTTCATACTCCGCAATTTTTTCTTCAAAGCCCATGATGTAGCCGAGTTCGTCCACGCCGTCGAGCAGACAGGTTTTGTTGAAAGCGTCAATCGGGAAGGAGAACGAGCCGCCAGGGTAGGATACGGTTTGGGACGCCAGATCAACCGTCAGTTCGGCGCGCGGCGCTTCGTCGTGTAAATCGAGCAACATCTTGTGCGTCGCTTCGTCCACGACAATGGGGATGAGTCCGTTCTTCAAGGCGTTGTTGCGGAAGATGTCGGCGAAGGAGGTCGAGAGCACGGCGCGGAAGCCGAAACTGGTCAGCGCCCAGGGGGCGTGTTCGCGGCTCGACCCGCAGCCGAAGTTGTCGCCCGCCAGCAGAATTTGCGCGCCCTGCGCTTCGGGCTGGTTGAGGATGAAATCCGCTTTGGGGGATTTGTCGTCGTTGTAGCGCCAGTTGAAGAAGAGCGCGTCGGCGAGACCGTCTTTGTTGGTTACTTTGAGAAATTGCGCGGGGATGATTTGGTCGGTGTCAATGTCGTTGACGGGGATGGAAATCATGCGCGAGGTAAGGGTTGTGAATTGAGCCATAGTTCTCCAATTCAGAATTTTGAATTCAGAATTCTGAATTACATTATTGTGCGCGGGTCGGTAACGGCGCCGTTGATGGCGCTCGCGGCGGCGGTGATGGGGCTGGCAAGGAAGGTGCGTCCGCCTTTGCCCTGCCGCCCTTCAAAGTTGCGGTTGCTGGTCGAGACGGCGTATTGACCCGATTCGAGTTGGTCGCCGTTCATAGCGATACACATGCTGCAACCCGCTTCGCGCCATTCCGCGCCGGCTTCTTTAAAGATGACGTCCAAGCCTTCTTGCTCGGCTTGTTTCTTCACTTCCTGCGAGCCAGGCACGACCATCACGCGGGTGTGGTCGGCGACTTTGCGCCCTTTGAGCATGGCGGCGGAGAGGCGCAAGTCGGAAATGCGCGAGTTGGTGCACGAGCCGAGAAAGACCACGTCCACTTTGTGCCCGAGCAACGATTGACCAGGTTGCAAGCCCATGTAAGTCAGCGCTTTTTCAAAGGCGGCTTTGTGCGAGGCTTCGGCGAAGGACTCCGCCGTGGGGATGCGGCCGGTGATTCTCATGCCCATGCCAGGATTCGTGCCGTAGGTAATCATCGGTTCGAGGTCGGAGGCGTCGAGCGTAACGGTTTTGTCGTAGGTCGCGCCTTCGTCGCTGGGAAGTTCGCGCCAGCGGGCGACGGCTTTGTCCCAGTCCGCGCCTTTGGGCGCAAACTCGCGTCCGTGCAGATAATCGAAGGTCGCGTCGTCAGGGGCGATCATGCCCGCGCGCGCCCCGCCTTCAATAGACATATTGCAAATCGTCATGCGTTCTTCCATCGTCAAGGCACGGATGGCTTCGCCCGTGTACTCGAAGACGTGCCCCGTCCCGCCGCCAACGCCGATTTTGGCGATCAGCGCGAGGATGATGTCCTTCGAGGAAACGCCGCGCTGCAATTTGCCGTCAATGCGGACTTCGCAGGTTTTGGGTTTCTTCTGTAAGAGGCATTGAGTCGCCAGCACATGCTCCACTTCGGAGGTGCCGATGCCGAAGGCTAACGCGCCGAACGCGCCGTGCGTGGCGGTGTGGCTGTCGCCGCAGACGATGGTCATGCCCGGTTGGGTGCGCCCGAGTTCGGGACCGATGACGTGGACGATGCCGCGATGCGGGCTGTCCATGCCGTGCAGGGTGATGCCAAATTCGGCGGCGTTGACTTCCATCTGCTTGATTTGCGCGGCGGCGAGTTGGTCGAGAATCGGCACGTCGAGCGGCGTGGTCGGGATGGAGTGATCCATGGTCGCCAGCGTTTTATCGGGGCGGCGGACTTTGAGTCCGCGTTTGCGAAGCCCGGTGAAGGCTTGCGGCGAGGTTACTTCGTGGACGAGGTGCAGGTCAATGTAGAGGACGGCGGGCGCGTCGGCGCTTTCGGCGACGACGTGCGAATCCCAGATTTTTTCAAAAAGCGTTTTTGGCATAGGTTTCCTTTTGGTGATGTCGTTGCGAGGGCGACAGCCCAAAGCGCTCTCTTATGATGATGAGATTGCTTAAGATGCCGCCCTCATCCCCAGCCCTTCCCCCAATGGGAGAAGGGAGTCCCCTCTCCTTACGGGAGAGGGTTAGGGCGAGGGAAATCTTATATTCGTTATCCCAGCATAACTCCGAAATTATTTTTCTCTTTTTCGGTATCTTCGGTTTGAGAGACGATTAATTTGTTCAAGGCGTTGAGGTAGGCTTTGGCGCTGGCGACGATGATGTCCGAGTCCGCGCCGTTGCCGCTGTAAATGCGCGGATATTCGCGTTCGCTCTGCGCGCTCATCGCGGTCTGCGCTTTCGCCGCTTGAATGCGGACGGTTACTTCGCCGAGCGCGTCAATGCCCGCCGTGATGGCGTGGATGTTGAAATCCATGAGATGATTCGGAACTTTGACGATGGCGCGAATCGCTTTGTAGGTCGCGTCCACAGGACCCGAACCGATGGCGGCGTGCGCGTGAATTTTGCCGTCGGGTCCGCGCAGGCGGATGGTGGCGGTCGGCATGTCCATCGTGCCGCAGGTAACGATCAAATCGTCAAGTTGGAAGACTTCGCGCGGTTTGTAAAATTCGTCGGCGACCAACGCTTCGAGGTCGAGGTCTGTGATGGTCTTTTTGCGATCCGCCAAATCTTTGAAGCGCGCAAAGGCTTTGTCGAGTTCCACGTCGTCGAGCGCATGTCCCATCGCGGCGAGGCGATTGCGCAGCGCGGCGCGTCCCGAATGTTTTCCCAAGACCAAATTGGTCTGATTGACGCCCACGTCTTCGGGGCGCATAATCTCGTAGGTGCTTTGGTTTTTCAACATGCCGTCTTGATGAATGCCGGCTTCGTGCGCGAAAGCGTTCGCGCCGACGATGGCTTTGTTCGGCTGAACCGCAATGCCCGTGTACGAACTGACTTGTTTGGAAACCCGCGAAAGTTGCTGCGTCTCGATGCCCGTCTCCAAACCGAAAACGGGGTGGCGCGTCTTCAACGCCATGACGACTTCTTCCAGCGAGGTGTTGCCCGCGCGTTCGCCGATGCCGTTCATGGTTACTTCCGCCTGCCGCGCCCCCGCGCGGATGCCCGCCAGCGTGTTCGCCGTCGCCATGCCCAAATCGTCGTGGCAATGCACCGAAATCGTAATGCCTGCGTGCATGCCAGGCGTGTTGTCAATGATGCCTTTGATGAGCGCGTAATATTCGTCAGGCGTGGTGTAACCGACCGTGTCGGGGATGTTGAGCGTGGTCGCGCCCGATTTGATCGCTTCGCCCAAAACGACGTACAAAAATTCAGGCTCCGAGCGCCCCGCGTCTTCGGGCGAAAATTCCACGTCGTCGCAATACGACTTCGCGTGCGCCACCATTTCGCTCACGCGCTGAATCACCTCTTCGGGATCCATCTTCAACTTGTGTTTCATGTGAATCGGCGACGTGGCGAGGAAGGTGTGGATGCGCGGTTTCTTCGCGCCTTTGACCGCTTCCCACGCTTTATCAATATCGGATTTATTCGCCCGCGCCAAGCCCGCAACGGTCGGGACTTTCGCCTCAGGACTCCCATCAGGCGGATTGCCCACCTCAGCCGCAATCTGGCGGACGGCTTCAAGGTCGTCTGGCGAGGCGGCGGGAAAGCCCGCTTCGATGACGTCCACGCCCATCGCCGCCAGCGAACGCGCCACGTCCAACTTCTCGGCGGAGGTCATCGTCGCGCCGGGCGATTGCTCGCCGTCGCGCAGGGTGGTGTCGAAAATCTTTACATAATTATTCATTGCGTCTCCAAATACAACGGTTATCAGTTGGCGGTTGTCAGTTGGCGGTTGTCAGTTGACAGTTAGCGGCGGGTATTCGCTGTTTACTGTCAACTGACAACTGTTCACTGTTAACTGCTCTTCCAATTCTCCGGCCGCAACGAGCGCACCGCCGCGCCCGTCCGCCACATTTCCGAGTCGCGGATGGCGGCGAGTTCTTCGTCCAATTTTTCGCGGTAATCGGGTTTGCTGTTGGCTTCGAGCGTAATCCGCGCTTCGGCGCCGCTCTTCACCGATTTATATAAATCCGAGAAAACAGGCGCGACCGCATCGCGGAATTTATCTTTCCAATCCAACGCGCCGCGCTGAGCGGTCGTCGAGCAGTTGGCGTACATCCAATCCATGCCGTTTTCGCCCACCAAGCGGATGAGCGACTGCGTCAGTTCTTCTACCGTTTCGTTGAAGGCTTCGGAGGGCGAATGTCCGTTCTGGCGCAGGACGTTGTATTGCGCTTCCATCACGCCCGCCAACGCGCCCATCAGCACGCCGCGCTCGCCCGTCAAGTCGGAGTAGACTTCGTTCTCGAACGTCGTCGGGAAGAGGTAGCCCGCGCCGATGGCGATGCCCAAGGCGACGGTGCGTTCGGTCGCTTTGCCCGTCGCGTCCTGCTTGACGGCGTAACTGGCGTTGATGCCCGAACCGTCGAGGAAGTTCGTCCGCACGCTGCGCCCCGAACCCTTCGGCGCGACCAGCGCCACGTCCACATGCGGCGGCGGGATGACGCCCGTGTCGTCGTTGAAGGTAACGGCGAACCCGTGCGAGAAGTAGAGCATGTCGCCTTCGTTCAAATTCTCGACGATGTTCGACCACTGCGAGCGTTGACCCGCGTCCGAAAGCAGATATTGAATGACCGTGCCGCGCTCCGCCGCCTCTTCGATGGAGAAGAGCGTCTCGCCCGGCACCCAGCCGTCGGCGAGGGCTTTGTCCCAATTCTTCGTCCCCTCGCGCTGACCGACGATGACCTTAACGCCGTTGTCGCGCATGTTCATCGCTTGCGCGGGACCTTGCACGCCGTAGCCCAGCACCGCCACGACTTCGTCTTTCAACACCTCGCGCGCTTTTTCCAGCGAGAATTCCTCGCGGGTAACGATGTCTTCTTCCACGCCGCCAAAATTGATTTTTGTCATGTTTTCTCCTAAGTTTTAAGTTACAGGTTGCAGGTTTCAGGTTTCAGGTGCAGGTTTCAGGTTATCAACTAGCAAACCAGTCAACTAGCAAACTAGCCAACTAGCCAACTACCTACGGCGTCATCTCCGCCATTTCCATCATCATCTCGTCGTACTGATTTCCGTTCATGCCAGGCAGACGGCGCACGCCGTCGTTCTGCCCGCGCGTCATGGCGATTTTGCCGGTGCGCGCCACTTCCAACGCGCCAATCGGACGCAGCAACTCTATGATGCTTTCGATCTTATCTTCCGTGCCGGTGATTTCGACCACGACCGAATCCGCCGCCACGTCCACGATGTGAGCGCGGAAGATTTCCGCCAGCCCGTTGACTTCGGCGCGGCGTTCCGGTCCGACGCGCACTTTGATCAACGCCAAATCGCGCGTTACCGAAGGTTGATGCGTTACGTCCTGCACGTCAATCACGTTGATTAATTTATACAGGTTCGCCTCGATGCGATGCGCGGCCGCTTCGCCGTTCGGGCATTCCGCGACGATGGTCATGCGCGAAACGGCGGGGTCTTCCGTGCGCCCGACCACCAGCGACTCGATGTTGAAGTTGCGGCGGCGAAACAGCGAAGCGACGCGGTTCAACACGCCCGGTTTATTTTCCACTAACACGACAAATATGTAATTCATGGTTTCTCCTCTTTACGCCTTCATCGGTCTTTGCAGCATTTCGTGCAGCGCCGCGCCAGCGGGCACCATCGGGTAGACGGCGTCTTCCATCTCGATGCTAAATTCCAAGACGACCGGACCTTCGGTCTTGCGCGCCCATTCAATCGCTTCCGCCGCGTCTTCGCGTTTGGTCACGCGCCGAGCGGGGATGCCGTGCGCCTCCGCCAGTTTGACAAAATCGGGCGTGAGCATGTTCACCGCCGAGTAGCGCTTCTCGAAGAAAAATTCCTGCCACTGGCGCACCATGCCCAAGAAGCGGTTGTTCAACACGGCAACCTTGACGTTCGCGCCTTCCTGCACGGCGGTCGTCAATTCGGGCGAAGTCATTTGGAAGCCGCCGTCGCCGACGATTGCCCACACTTCTTCATTTTTCGCGGCGAACCACGCCCCAATCGCGGACGGCAAACCGAAGCCCATCGTCCCCGCGCCGCCGGAAGTGATCCAGCGGTTCGGTTTGTCGAGCAGATAATATTGCGCCGACCACATCTGATGCTGACCGACGTCGGTCGTAACCAGCGCCGCGCCGCCGGTCGCTTCCCAAATATCGTTGACGACGTGCGCCGCGTACAGTTTGCCGTCGTCTTCCCAGTTGATGATGTTGCGCGAATCCGATTCGGCTTTCCACGCGGCGATTTCCTGTTTCCATTCTTCGTGATCGTATTCGCCCAACAACGGAAGCAAATCGCGCAAAACGGATTTCAAATCGCCGACCAGCGGCACATCCACGCGGACATTTTTATTCACTTCGGCGGGGTCGATCTCAATGTGGATTTTCTTTGCGCCGGGCGCGTAGGTCTTCGGGACGCCCGTTACGCGGTCGTCGAAGCGCATTCCGAAAGCGAGCAATAAGTCCGCGTTTTGAATCGCCATGTTGGCGTGCGACTCGCCGTGCATGCCCATCATGCCGAGACTCAACTCGTGCGAAGCGGGAAACGCGCCCAAGCCCAAAAGCGTGCTGGTGACCGGCGTTTGCGTCTGCACCGCGAACTTCATCAACTCTTCTTCCGCGCCGGAGATGATCGCGCCGTGTCCGCAGAGGATGACGGGACGCTTCGCCTTCTCGATGAGATGCGCCGCTTCGTCCAACAAAACGCGCGGCGAAGGCGCGGATTGACGTTCGCGTAATTTCAATTCGGGGTAAACGAAGTCGCACATTTCCACTTGCGCGTTCTTGCAGATGTCAATCAGCACGGGACCCGGTCGTCCGCTGCGGGCGACGTGAAACGCCTCGCGGATGGTCTCGGCGAGTTCCTCCGCGTGCATGACCAAATAATTGTGTTTGGTAATCGGCAGGGTGATGCCCGTTACGTCCACTTCTTGAAAAGCGTCGCCGCCGATGAGATGCGACGGCACCTGCCCGGTGATGAAAACCGTCGGGATTGAATCCATCATCGCCGTAGCAATGCCGGTAACGAGGTTCGTCGCGCCCGGTCCCGAAGTGGTCATCGCCACGCCGACTTTGCCCGAAGCGCGAGCGTAACCGTCCGCCATGTGCGCCGCGCCCTGCTCATGGCGCGCCAAAACGTGATGCACCGGGTAATTCAACATCGCGTCGTAGATGGGCATGTTCGCCCCGCCTGGGTAGCCAAAGACCACGTCCACGCCTTCGCGCGTCAGGCATTCCCAAACAATTTCAGCGCCTCTCATTTTCATTTTCTTCTCTCCTTTGTTTTTTATTCAGTCGTCAAAACGGCAAGTTGTATTTATCCTGTAATCGCGCCTTCCGAAGCGGAAGACACCATGCGGGCGTATTTTGCCATCACGCCGCGCTTGTAATGCGGTTCGGGCGCGCTCCACGCGGACTTGCGCCGCGCCAGTTCTTCTTCGCCGACGGCGACCTTTAACTCGCGCTTGTCCACGTCCACCGTGATGACGTCGCCGTCTTTGACGAGCGCGATCGTCCCGCCGACGTAGGCTTCGGGGGCGATATGCCCGACCGAGATGCCGCGCGTCGCGCCGCTGAAACGCCCGTCGGTCAACAGCGCCACGTCGTCGCTCAGCCCCGCGCCGGCAATCGCCGCCGTTACGCCGAGCATTTCGCGCATGCCCGGCCCGCCGCGCGGACCTTCGTAGCGGATGACGACCACGTCGCCCGCCGCGATTTTTCCGTCGGTAACGGCTTTCATGGCGTCCTCTTCGCGCTCGAAGACCTTCGCCGGCCCCTCGAAGTGTTGGACGTTGTTCGCCGCCGCCTTGTGGACGCTGCCTTCTTCCGCGAGGTTGCCGTGCAAAATCGCCAGTCCGCCGTGCGCTTTGAGCGGTTTCTTCAACGAATGAATAACTTGCTGATTAGGAGTCTCGCGCCCGGTCTCGGCGACTTCTTTGATTGTCTTGCCGTTGACGGTCAGGCAATCGCCGTGCAAGTAACCGCCCTCGTATAAAGTTTTCATCAGGAAGGGGATGCCGCCCGCCTCGTGCATGTCCGCCGCCATGAACTTGCCGAAGGGCTTGACGTCCGCGATGAGCGGGACGTTGGCGCAGATGCTGTCGAAGTCGTCAATGTGCAAGTCCACGCCCGCTTCGCGCGCCAGCGCCAACAGGTGCAACACGGCGTTGGTCGAGCCGCCCGTCGCGGCAATGGAGACAATGGCGTTCTCGAACGCCTCGCGGGTGTAAATTTGTTTGGGGCGCAAATCCTGTTCGAGCATTTGCATGATCAGTTTGCCCGTCTCAAAAGCGGCGCGGTCTTTATCTTCCGACATGGCGGGGATGCTGTTGAAGCCAATTGGCGAGACGCCCATAAATTCCATGATGGTAGACATCGTGTTAGCGGTGAACTGTCCGCCGCAGGCGCCGGCGCCAGGGCAGGCGTGATTCTCGACCGCCGCGAATTCCTCTTCCGTGATTTTCCCCGCCGAGTACGCCCCGACCGCCTCGAAGACGTCTTGCACGGTCAGGGATTGGTCGCCCAATTTGCCGGGATGAATCGAACCGCCGTACAGCGCCAAACCTGGGATGTCGAGCCGCGCCAGCGCCATCATCACGCCTGGGTTGGTCTTGTCGCAGCCCGAAATGCAGACGATGCCGTCGAAGTGATTGCCGCGCGCCACCAACTCGATTGAATCCGCCACGACTTCGCGGCTGATGAGCGAGGCTTTCATGCCCTCGGCGCCCATGCTGATGCCGTCCGAAATGGAGACGGTGTTGAACTCCATCGGCGTGCCGCCCGCGGCGCGGATGCCTTCCTTGATTTTGTGCGCCAACCGCCGCAGGTGATAGTTGCAGGGACCAATCTCAATCCAAGTGTTGGCGACGCCGATGATCGGCTTGCGTAAATCGGAGTCGCTGAACCCCGCCGCTTTCAACATGGCGCGCGCCGCCGCCCGATTCGGTCCGGTCGTGATGGCGTGGCTGTTCTTTTTCATTTCGGTCATACTGTCTCCTCGTGGAGACTCGGCGGGCGCGAACCCTCCGAGTCGTGAAATAAAAAAGCCGCCCGTGGTTAGGGCGGCTTTCGCTTTACTGGGTTCGCGCGTTATCGCGCTCGCTCCGTTGCCATCCTAACCAAAAATAGTCCTTCAATAATGAGGACGACAATAAGGATGACAATAAGGGAGAGAGTTAATAGATTCATGCGCTTTTGATTTCGCCCGATTATAGGCACATTTGAAAATACGTCAAGGGGGAAATTGGGTTTTGGGAGCGTCCGTCTGCAACCAGAGATGAATGGGGGTTACGTTCAAAGTATAATCGCGCCATGACAGAACGAGACCTAAACAAAGCCGCCCTGCGCGGCGAGCCTTCCTACGTTTGGCGCGACGGACAAAAGCGGCGTTTGGCGATGATTGCAAAATTCGCCGAAACGCGCATGCAAGGCGCGGTTTTAGAAAACGGCTGCGGCGTAGGCATGTACGTCGAGAAGATGCACGAACTCGGCGCGGACGCAATCGGGCTTGAGTTTGACTTTGAACGCGCCAACGACGCGAAAAATCACGCGACGAAAATCATCAACGCGGCCGGCGAATTTCTTCCGCTGCCCGCCTCAACCTTCGATTTGATTCTCAGCCACGAAGTGATCGAACACGTTCAGGACGACCGCGCCGCCGTCCGCGAGATGACGCGCGTCCTCAAACGCGGCGGGCGGATGATTATCTTTTGCCCCAATCGCAGCTATCCCTTCGAGACGCACGGCGTCTTTTGGCGCGGAAAATATTATTTTGGCAACAAGCCGTTGGTCAATTATCTACCGCGCAAATGGCGCGACAAACTCGCGCCGCACGTGCGCGTTTATTCTAAAAACGATTTGCAAAAATTGTTCGAGGGCTTGCCGATTAAATTCGTCGAGCGGACGGTCATCTTCGGCGCGTACGACAACCTCATCGCCCGCTTCGGCGCGTTCGGAAAATTTATCCGCGCCGCGTTGCAATGGTTAGAGTCCACGCCGTTGAAAGTCTTCGGCTTGTCTCATTTTTGGGTAATCGAAAAAGAGTGAGTTACTCGTCGTCATCGGCGGCGGCGCGGGGCTGTTCGACGCGCACCACCTCGCCGCGATAGTTGACGACAATCTTAAAGCCCGCCATGCCCAAGTAGGCGCGGGCTTCTTCGGGGAGTCCGCTTTGCAGCGCCGCGTCAAATTGCTGGTCAATGTTTTTCAATTGATTTTCGATCATCGCCCGCGAAAAAGGGTCGTCCTGTCCGAGCATTTTCGCCGCCTGCTCGGAAAGCAAATCTTCGCTGCCTTTCATCATCTGCGCCATTTGATTCAAAACGGCGCGGTCTATTTGCTCGGCGGGAATGTGGCGCAGGAAGCCGTCGTCGTCCACGACGTAGGTCGGTTCGCCGCCGACAAAGGCAGTTTGCACGGAACGCCCGCTTTCGTCCACGACGAGGCCGGCAAAAAGCGCTTGCGCCATGCCTACTCCTGTCGCCCTTCAATGGCGGCGAGCAAAATGCCGGCGGCAATTCCCAGCCGACGGTCTAACTGGCGGGCGGAGTCCATGCTGAAATCAATATTCAGTTGATAAGTAAACGGGTTGAAATTTTGGCGCAAATCGGCGACGCGATTTTGCCCGATGAATAGGTCGTAATTCTGCGGCACAAGGCTGACCAAAAAACGGCGCAACAACGCCAAGCCCATGCTGTCTTCGACGAGCGTCCCCAGCGGCGCGTCGTTGGCGTTTAGAACGTCCCATTCGTCGCGCAAAAGGGAGGCGATTCCCTTGCGGCGCAACACGCCGACTTTCTGTCCGCTGGCGCTGTCGATCACGTCGTAAGCGGCGGAGAAGTCAATAATCTGACGCGCCTTAATCATTAACACTTCGCGCGTTTTTCCTTCGTCTTCATAAACACGGATGTCTTCGCGCAGTTTGAACATTTTTTGTTCGCTGAACAAAAGCAAATTTCCGTTCGAGTCGTAAACGCGAAATTTCCCCGTCAACGCAAAAACTTGACGTTTGAGCAAATATTGATTGGCTTGAAAAATGGCGTTCATGGCTTCTCCTTTTTGAAAACGCGCCGCTATTCGACGATGACCTTCGTGCCTTGACCGGGCAGGTTCAAATAATCTACGTTGTACGGCACGGCGGGGTTCGTCCAGCGATACACCCATTTAGCGACGCGAGACGGCAAATTGATGCAGCCGTTGCTGCGCGGCTGACCGTAATCGTTATGCCAATAAGTCCCATGAAAAGCGTGTCCCGAGCCGGTGAAGAAACTGCACCACGGCACGCCCGCCAAGTTGTAGATGTGCGCCACCGCGTCGCCTTGATTGGTCATGTGAATGGACGGCCCTTTATGATACGTCTCCCATTGACCTTTGGGAGTCGCCGCCCCGCCCCAGCCGCTGGCGCAGCGCTGGGTGAGGACGAGTTTATCGCCTTCAAACGCGGTTACCATTTGCGAGGCGAGGTCTACATGCACGAGTTTCTCTTCGTTGGGCACGTCGGGCGAAAGCGGCGTTACTTCTTCTTCGGAAATAATCCGCATGTTGTACGAGGGGACGTAAAAGGATTCCGCCAAAACTTTATCGTAAATTTCGTACCACACGCCTTTCTCTTGACGGTTGACGATTACCTTTTTCACCCAATGCGTCGACTCGAAATAAAGGCGATGCGCGTTTTTGGCAAAAAGATTCGGAGCGCGATAAGTCAAACTGTACGGCACGGAAATTTCCGCCAACTTTCCTTCGACGGGAACTTCGTAAATCGCTTTCTGATAATTTTCTTCCACCGGCAAAATCGGCGCGGAATAAACGTAGCCGCCGTCCGTTTCGTACCACACGGTGTTGTTCGGGTTGTCAATGTAATCGCCTTGCGTTTCGGCTTTAAGCGAGATGACTTGATCCTTTCGCAGCGCGTCCGTTTGATTGGCGCGGACGGAGGGCGCGTCGTAAATGGGAACGCCGCTGAACACGGCGAGTCCCTTCGAGGTCGGCGGCGCGGCGAAGGCGCGTTCCAACTTCAACTCGGAGAGGAATAATCCCAACGCGCCTGCGGCGGACAATTTCAAGAAATCGCGGCGAGAAATTTTCTTAATAGACATGCCGATATTGTAAAGGATAAGGTTGAGAAATAAATGAGTCAGGCGATTTCGACTTGCGTGCCGACGTAACCGTAAACGAATTCTTTGTCGCGCGGCACGGACGGCGACGACCAACGATACAGCCACTTCGCCGCGGCGGACGTCATGTTGATGCAGCCGTGACTCATGGTCGCGCCGAAGTTGTTGTGCCAAAACGTGCCGTGAAAAGAAATTCCGCTTTTGGTGATGTATTGCACCCACGGCACGCCGGGCAAGTCAAAGCCGTTCGCGCCGATTTCTCCCGCCGCCATGTGGCGCGACGGGCGCTTGTACGAGGTGATAAATTTCCCCGACGGCGTGGTGTACGTTCCGCTTCGCAAACGCGCGCCCGTCGAAACAGGCACGCTGAAAATCGGCTTCCCCGCTTCGTAAGCGATCACCCATTGCCGCTCCAACAACACGCGGATTTTCTTCTCGCTCGACGGCAAATCCGGCGAGAGCGGCGCCAGTTCTTCGGCAGTCATCACGCGCAAATGTTCGGCGCGGACGTAATAATTTTTTCGATATTTGTCTTCGAGAATTTGATACCAAATCTGTCCGCTGGAATCTTGACTCGCGGTTTGAATCCAATGCGTCGTTTCGTAATAGACGCGATAGCCGACTTGCGATTCAAAATTGGGTTCGACGAAAGCGTCGCTGTACGGCACGCAAACTTCCGCCAGCAAGCCTTCTTTGGGAATTTCGCCGCGATACGGGGCGCTTAACGTCGTGCGAACGGGCTGAATATTTTCCGACGAGACATAGCCGTCTTTGCCCAACTCGTACCAAACGCGCTGAGGCGAATCGTCGTCCGCGCTCGCCGCCGTGTTGGAAATGGAAACCACCGCGTCGCGCGGCAAGATGAGCGTCTTCCGCGCCGCAAGCGAAGGTTCGGCATACGCCCAAACCATGCGCGTCGTTACGCGCCCTTGCTGACTTTCAAACGGATCGTCGAAGCGCAAGTTCAGCGGCGAAAGCGCCAACGCGGCGAATCCCAATCCGCTCAGTTTCAAAAAATCGCGGCGCGATAAAGCCTTTTGCATAACGCTTAATAATGGATGTTCACCACCGTGCCGACCGACGCAAAATCATACGCCCATTCCGCGTCGGGCAGGCTGAGGTTGACGCACCCGTGACTCATCGGCACGCCGAAGTTGTTGTGCCAATACGCGCCGTGAATGCCGTAATCGCCGTCGTAGTACATGATGTTCGGCACGTTCGGCAAGTAATAGCCCGGCCCCGACATCGGCGCGGATTTGAGTTTAATCCACACTTTGAAGCGCCCAGTCAACGTCGGCGTTTGCCAGAGTCCGGTCGAAACCACAAACGAACGAACCAGCGTGTCGCCTTCGTAAGCGTACATCATCTGGTCGGAAAGGTCCACGTCAAACCAGCGCACGCCGTTGCCGGGCGAGACGACGGGCGCAACGGCGGCGGCCGTCGGAGCGACGTATTCGGGCGTGGGCGTGTCGGCGACGATTTCCGCGCCCGCCACCGCCGCGACGGCGGGTTCTGTTTCGACGGCTTCCGTTTCCGCGACGACGGCTTCGGTCGCCGTCGGCAAGGTCGGCGGAAGTTGAGTCGGTTCGGGCGCAGATTCAACCGTCGGCGCGAGAGTCGGCTGCGGCGCGGTTTGCGGCGCGTCCGCTTGCGGGGAGCGAGTCGGCTTGGGGAGGGAAATCTGCGCGAAGGAACGTCCTGGCGCAATTTGTTGAAATTCCGTCGAGCCTGAATTGCGATGCAAGATAGACGCCATGACGGGCGACCTTGCCGCCGACCAGGCGGCGAATCCAAACACCGCGTAACCGACGAAGATTAACAGAATGGGAAAAATAAAATTGCGCTTTTTCTCGACGGTCTTTTGTTGCGGCGAATTTTGCGGGGGCGTTTGCGGTTTGGCTTGCGGAAGACGATTAAGCATAAGACACCTTTGATTACGAGTAAGAAACAAAAGCCATAGAATATTATAAACAGATTTCGTCCGATTTCAACAAGCAAGGGCTTTCTAAAACGTTACGGCAAAATCGTCGGCAGTTGAACGGGGTTGGGCAGCACGCTTTCGTTGTTGATAAAACATAAAATGCCTTGCGTTACGCCTTCCGCGACGAGGTCGGCGCGTCGGGTCAGCAAGTCGCGGTCGAGGTTGAGGAATCCGGTTTCGATAATCGCGGTGATCGTGTTCGGGTCAATTTCCGAAAAAGCGTGATATTGAGTCATATCGGGCGTGATGCTGTTGGCGTGGTAAAGCAGCCCCGTCGCGCTTTTGTAACGGTCGGTAATGCAGGCGATGAGGCGTTTGGCGCGGTTGACGTCGCGCGTTTCAAGCGAAGCGGCGACTTTGAAACCCGTCGCTTCGTCGTTGATGTAATCGCAAGAGTCGTTGTGGATGGAAACCAACGCGGCGGCGCGATAGCCGTTTAGGCGCGTGTCGAACTCGTTGAGCAAATCCACTTGATAGCCGCGCTCGACGAGGCTGCGCCGCACGAGAGTCGCAATCGAGAGGTTGACGTCCGCTTCGGTCAAGTCGGCTTGACCGCTCGAAGCGTCATAGCAGACCGCGCCCGAGTCGTTGCCCATGTGTCCCGCGACGATGCCAATGCGGACTTGCGGCTGCGCCGTCGAACCGGCATTTTGCGCGACGGCGGCTTGCGGCGTGAGCAAAGCGCGCAGTTGCTCGCGCAAGTTGTTGGCGAAAAAACTGTTGGGAGTCCAGGCGGTGAAAAGCGTGGCGATTAATACGGCTGCGCCCAACGTCGAGAAAAAGGGATTAATTCCGCGCGGTTTGCGCTTGCGCGGCGCGGCGGAGGCGGGCTTGTCGGTTGATTCCATACGGGGCAATCTTACTATGAATTAGACTCGAGGGAAACTGAATCCCCTCTCCCTTTGGGAGAGGGCTAGGGCGAGGGCGACTTTTACAATAAATCTACACTCTCTAAATTTGTCATTTCGACGAACGCAGCGAGGAGAAATCCATTTTTTGAGGCAACGGTTTCTGTTAATAACGTCTCTACTTCGTCCGTATTAACTTTTGCATCGGTTTCAACTTTGACACGGGCAGACAAAGATTTTTCGCTTGCGTGCGTTCGTATTGAAAGGTGCGCGAGTTGGGCGGCAAAAGCGTCGCTCGTTGACTCAACTCTTCATACGAAACGCCGCCGACGAAAAAAATGTCCATGCCGTAAACGTAAAGGTTCGACCACTCCGCAGGCGCAATCAAAATCGTTTTGCGCCGCGCCTCGCTGCGGACGCCCACCCGCGCCTGCGGGACGCCTTGCGCGCGCAACGAAGTCAGCGAGTAAAAATCTTCGTCCACGCGGACGGCGGTTCGCGGCGGAAGACGAACGACGATTTGCTTGCTCTCGCGCATCTCGTCTTGTCCGTTGACTTCGACGATTAATTCCGCGTCCGCTTCGGATTTGAGAGTTAACGCGCCGAAGGGAGTCCACCGCGCAGGTCTGCGCCAAGTCAGCGGCGCGGCGCAAGTCAAATAATGCGGCAATTTTTTGGTCAGCGCTTTTTGCAAATCGTCCGACGAAAGGGCGAGCAAGCCCGTCGCAAAAGCGAAGAGGTACAAGTCGTTATAAAAATGTCCGTCGTTGGCGTGGATGTCCGAGGGGACGAGGGCTTGCGCTTCGAGCAAAACGGCAGGGTCGGCGCGAATTTGCAAAATCTGTTCGCGACGCGAAATAAGGAAAGATTTCACATCGCAACGCCGCCCGTTTAACGTTACGTCAAAGCGCTCGCGGTCTGTGAAGGGAGCGGCGGCTTGCACTGCGAAGGGGATGTTCGCTTGGGCGAGGTAGCGACGAAAGGCTAACTCCGCCGCCAAATTCGCCGCCGCCCGCCGCAGACGGTTGTACAAAATGCGCGGGTCGCGTTCGGCGGAATACGCCAGCGAACGAAGCGCGTACGCAATTCCGGCTTCAGTCAAATCGGGAGAGTAAGACAAGCGGACGAAGTCGGAAGCGGCAAGCATAGATTATGGGCTGGGGGTTGCGGTCGGCGGGACGTAATCCACGCTGCGAACGACGAGTTCGGAAAAGGAAACCGTCGCCGCCGTTTCGCCCGCCGCGCGGACAAAAACGCCCAACGTCCCCATTGCAAAACTGGGGTCGCTGACGCTGAATTGATAACGCCCGTTAAGGAAGAGGCGCATTTCGCGCCCGACAACCCACACGCCGATTTGCGTTTTGCTCGGCGCGCCGAGCGGCGCGTCTCCGCTGGCGAGCGGCTCTTGCAAAGTTAAGCGCACGCCGTTGTGAATCCGTTCGGCGCGGACGTTGCCGTTGCAGTCGAGGGCGAAGCGATAATACGAAGCGCCGTTGGCGCGGACGAGGAGTCCGTAACTGTCTTCTCCTTTGCACAAATTCGGCGCGGCGGTAATTTCGGCGTAGAAGTTCGTCAGCAAAGTGTCGCGGCGCAGACTGGTCATATACATTCCGCTGGGGGCGGCGAGGACGAGGCGCGAATTTTCAATCATCGCGCCGCCGTCCCACGACGCGGAATCGGCGAAGTCGTCGCGCAGAATTTCTTCGCCGACAGCCGGACGCATTTCGGGCGTGGCGGCTTTTGTGGCGCTCGTTCTCAGCGTGGGAGTCGCCGACGGGGGAAACCAGATTCGGGTCGGAGAAGGCGGCGCGGTTTCCGTTGCGGAAGGCGTTTCTGTCGTCGTCTCATCTAGCGCGAAGCAAGAAGTCATCCCTAACGCGAGGAAAATAAAAAGTAAAATCTTTTTGAAAGTCATGAATTGAACGACGGATTATGGCGTAAAATGTTTAAGACATTCTAGCATATTAGGAGACGAAGATGAGCGTACAACAAGCGCTGATTACCGGAGCCTGCGGCGAGATTGGGCAGGCGTTGGCGCAAGAGTTAACGCGGCGCGGCGGACATCGCATCGTTACGTCCGACCTCGCGCCGTTGCCCGATTCGATTAAGGGTTTGGTCGCGGAGCACGTTCAAGGCGATTTGCTTTTTCAAGCCAAAGTTTTTTACGATTACGATTTTGACGTTATCTTTCATTTGGCGGCTTCGCTCTCTTCCAAAGCGGAGCAAGCGCCCGAAGCGGCGCACCGCATCAACGTGGACGGGACGATGCAATTGCTGGCGATGGCGGCGTATCGTTCCGAAAAATATAACAAGCGCGTAAAGTTTTTATTTCCAAGTTCGATTGCCGTTTACGGGTTGCCCTCGCTCGAAGCGAAGCAAAACGCCGAAGCGGTTAAGGAAAACGAGTGGAACGACCCGCGCACGATGTACGGCTGCAACAAATTGTATTGCGAAAAGTTGGGCGGTTATTACGGCGGATTTTACGGGCAAAAACATTTGAACGACAACCCGCCGGCCATGCTGGATTTTCGCGCGCTTCGCTTTCCGGGCTTGGTCAGCGCCGCGACGATGCCGAGCGGCGGCACGAGCGATTACGGCCCCGAAATGTTGCACGCGGCGGCGAAGGGCGAAGCCTACGCTTGTTTCGTCCGCGCCGACGCGCGCTTGCCGTTTATGGCGATGCCCGACGCGATTCAATCCATTTTAGATTTGACGGACGCGCCGCGCGAATCGTTGACGGCGAACGTGTATAACGTCGGCGCGTTTTCGCTCAGCGCCGAAGAGTTCCGTCAGCGGACGTTGCGCGCGTTTCCGCAGGCGCAAATTTCCTTCGCGCCCAATCCGCAACGACAGGGCATCGTGGATTCCTGGCCCGCCGACGTGGACGACTCGCGCGCGCGCCGCGACTGGAATTGGAGTCCGCGCTACGACGCCGACGGTTTCTTTGACGATTACTTTTTGCCGAAGATGAGGGAGAAGTACGGTTGACAGTTGACAGTTGACAGCGAACGGTTATTTTCCCGCCGCTTTGGCGCGCGCCAGCGTTTTTTCCGCGTTGCGTAAGAGCGGCATGTCAATCATTTTTCCGTCCAGCGCGTAAGCGCCTTTGCCTTCTTTTTGACTGGCTGCAAACGTCTCGACGATGCGCCGCGCATAAGCGATCGCTTCGTCGGAGGGCGTGAAGGCTTCTTGCACAATTTGCACTTGATTGGGATGAATAATCTGTTTGCCGACGAAACCGATTCGCGCCCCAAATTCGGATTCGGCTTTGAGCGCGTCCGCGTCTTTGTAATCAATGGTTACGATGTCCAGCGCTTGCAAGTCGTGCGCCGCGCAAGCGACGATAACCGCCTGCCGCGCGTAGAGCAATTCGAGCGCCTCTTTCGTCCGCGTTGCGCCGATGGATGCCGCGAAATCTTCTCCGCCGAAGATGACCGCGTCCAAGCGCGGGTGCGCGGCGATTTCTTTAAGGTTCAAAATTCCTTTGGCGGTTTCCACGCCAATTAATATCCGCAGCGAATTGACTTGCCAGCCGTTTTTCAACTCCGCGTCTTCGATGATTCGGCTCGCCCATTCCACCTGCTCGCACGATTCGACTTTGGGAATGACGATGCCGTCGGGGCGAAAGGGCAGAACGGCTTCAATGTCGTCGCGCTCCCAGCCCGAGCCGACCGAGTTAATGCGCGCCAGCTTTTCGCTCGCGCCGAAATCTAACTCTTGCAGGGCTTTGACGATGGTTGCGCGGGCTTCGGCTTTTTTGTTGACCGCCGCCCCGTCTTCCATGTCCATGCAGATTGAGTCTACGCCTAAGGTAACGGATTTGGCAATCATCTTCCAGTTGTCGCCGGGCATGTAAAGTAAAGCGCGTCGTGATCGCATAGAGGTCCTTTCGGGTTATACAGGTTATAGGTTGAAGGTTACAGGTTACAGGTTGAAGGTTGAAGGTTGCAAGTTCAAATGTTCTCACCCACCTATTTACCAATTACCTATTTACCTATTTACTAACTTCGTTTCAAAAACAACGCCGTACGTTCAAATTCGACGACGATTGTTCCGTCGGGTTTTTTGCCGCGACATTTGATTCGCACAATGCCCGCGTTGGGGCGCGATTTCGATTCGCGCTTTTCGACGATTTCGCTTTCGGCATAAATCGTGTCGCCGTGAAAGACGGGGCGCGGATGCAAAATTTTATCGTAGCCCAAATTCGCCACGATGGTGCCTTCGGTCAAATCGGCCACCGTCAAGCCGACAACCAAACCGAAGGTAAAAATTCCGTTGACCAAGCGCTGACCAAACTCGGTCTTTGAGGCGAAATCTTCGTTGACGTGCAAGGCTTGCGGGTTCATGGTCAGCGCCGAGAAAAGCACGTTGTCCATTTCGGTTACGGTGCGTCCGCCGTGTTGAAAGGTCATGCCGACTTCCAACTCGTCGAAAAATTTTCCAGTCATCAATCCTCCATTTCAATCAAAATCTGCTCGCGTTCCACCGCCTGACCAGGCGCCGCAGAAACGGATTTGACCACGCCGTCTTTCAACGCCTGAATGCGGATTTCCATTTTCATGGCTTCCATCGTCAACAAGGTTTGACCTTTTTTGACGGCGTCGCCCGCGCCGACGGCGACGCTGCGAATTTGACCGGGCATCGGGGCAATCAGTCCGCCCGCGTGATCGTGGCGGACGCCTTGCTTCGCGCCGGAAGTTTTTGTCAACGTCAGCGTTTGCCCGCGGGCGGTTACCCAGCGTTTGGTTTTGTCAGATGAGACATAAACAGACTCATCAACGGACTCTGTCGCGGAATCGCGGAGTGAAACGGACGGGTCGAGGGCGGTGAGGCGCAGGTCAATGCGCCCGCTGGCGGGGTGGACGCGCAGAATTTCTACGCGGTATTTTTTTCCGTCGTAAACGGCGACGTAATTTTCGCCGGACGGGTTCAATTCAATGACGCGAGAACCAAAGGTTGTTTTCATCAGTTTCTATAATTCCCCGTTTGCTTCCACGGGCTGAACGGGTCGCTTTCGTTAGAGACGGCGGATTGCGCTTTGCCGACGAAGACCACGTCCGCCAAGGCGGCGGCGATGACGGTCAGCGCGTCCGCTGGCGCGGGCGACCACGCGCCAAATTTTTCTTCCACCCAGCGCGTGGAGACTTTGCCCTGCCGAAAGTCGTCCGTAGCGAGGACGGCGCGCATAAAATCAATGTTGGTCGTTACGCCGTGAACGATAAAATCGGCGAGCGCGTTCTCCATGCGGACAATGGCATCGGCGCGGCTTTCGGCGCGGACGATCAACTTCGCCAGCAACGGATCGTAAAAGTGCGTTACTTCGTCGCCGACGGCGAAGCCCGAATCCACGCGAATGCCCGGCCCCTGCGGCGGGATAAATTGCAGCAACTTGCCCGTGCTCGGCAAAAATCCGCCGGCGGGGTCTTCGGCGTAAATGCGGCATTCGATGGCGTGCCCGTGTTGGCATAAGTCGCTTTGCGCGAACGGGAAGGCTTCGCCCGCCGCGACGCGAATCTGCCAGTGGACGAGGTCGAGTCCGCTGACCATTTCGGTAACGGGGTGTTCCACTTGCAAGCGCGTGTTCATTTCGAGGAAGTAAAAAGAAGGCTTCAAGTTTAAGGTTGACGGTTTAGAATCGAAGATAAACTCCACCGTTCCAGCGTTATAGTAACCGACCGCTTTCGCCGCCTTGACCGCCGCCGCGCCCATTTGCTCTCTCAGCTCGGGAGTCAGCAACGGCGAAGGAGATTCTTCGATGATTTTTTGATGTCGCCTTTGAACCGAACATTCGCGCTCGAATAGATGGACGAGGTTGCCGTGTTTGTCGCCGAAGACTTGGATTTCAATGTGATGCGCGTCTTCGAGGTATTTTTCAATCAACAGGCGCTCGTCGCCAAAGGCGTTGCGCGCTTCGCTGCGCGCCAACTCGATGGCTTCCTTCAACTCGCTTTCGGCAGAGACGACGCGCATGCCCTTTCCGCCGCCGCCAGCCGACGCTTTAATCAACACAGGGTAGCCGATTTCGTCCGCCGCTTTTTTGAATTCGTCGTACGTTTCTAACCCTTCAACGCCGGGCACGGTCGGCACGTTGGCTTGCTTCATCAAAATTTTGGACGCGGCTTTATCGCCCATCGCGCGGATCGAATCGGCTGCGGGGCCGATAAAAGTCAAATTCGCTGATTCGACGTCGGCGGCGAAAGCGGCGTTTTCCGAGAGAAAACCGTAGCCTGGATGAATCGCATCGGCTTTGGAATCGAGCGCGGCGCGAATTATGACGTCCGCGTTAAGGTAGGATTCTTTGGGCGCGGCGCCGCCGATGCAAAGCGCCTCGTCCGCAAATTGGACGTGTTGCGCGTTTTTGTCCGCTTCGGAATAAACGGCGACGGTTTGCACGCCGAGTTCGCGGCAGGCGCGCATAATGCGGATGGCGATTTCGCCGCGATTGGCGACGAGGATTTTACGAAACATGAGGCAGCGCTTCCAGCAATTCTTTTTCGCGTTCGTAAGACAAGCCTGTTTTTAAGTTGTGGCTGATGATGTGTTCAAACTCCCAATCGTACACGGCTTTGACCGTGTCTTCGAGCGAGGTGAAAAGCAAGCCCGCCTGCTCGGCTTTGTACGAATTGACTTGCGCGATGCCCGCGTTTTCGATGCCTTCGAGAGACCACAGCGGAAGGTCGCGCCCGGCTTTGACGTTATGGCTTTCTAAAAATTCGCGCGAAGCCCAGCGGAAGGTCGCGTCGCTTTGGCTAATTTTTTTACAGGTCTCAAAAACGGAAGCGAGAGTCTGCGGGCGGTTGACGACGTTGAACGCGCCAGAGACGTTCATCTCGGCAAGGCGAACGACGAACTCCGCCAAGTCGCGCACGTCCACAAATTGAGTCAACGCGCCGGGTCCGTCGGGGGCGAGCACCTCGCCGCCGCGCGCGATTCGCAGCAGCCAATAAGCGAAGCGGTCGGTCGGGTCGTGCGGGCCGACGATGACGCCCGGTCGAATAATCAACGAGCGCGGACCGTAAACCTCTTGCACGGCTTTTTCGCATAAGGCTTTCAGCCCGCCGTAGGTTTGGTCGTTCACTTCTTCCGCGCCTTCGTCTTTCAGCGCCGCCAACGGCTCGCTTTCTTTGATTCCGATTTTCTGAAAATTGGCGTATGCCGCCACGCTGGAAATAAAAATATATTGCCCGACTCGTTCTTTCAGCGCTTCGGCGGAAAGGCGCACAAGGCGCGGCAGATAACCGCAAGTGTCAATTGCCGCATCCCATTGACCGTTCAATAAATGCAGGTCGGTTTCGCGGTCGCCGCGGATGTTGTTCAGCCGCCGAAAAAGCACGGGGTTGGTCTTGCCGCGATTGAAAATTGTAATTTCATGTCCGCGCGCGCGGACGGTGTTTACCAAATGTCTGCCGACAAATCGCGTTCCGCCAATAATCAGAATTTTCATAGTCGCTCCTCGTTACATTCTGAACACGCCAAATCCGCCTTCGGTCTGCGGCGCGTTCAAGGTTACCGATAAAGCCAACCCCAACACCTGACGGGTGTCGGCTGGGTCTATCACGCCGTCGTCCCAGAGGCGGGCGGAAGAATGATACGGGCTGCCTTCGCGTTCGTACTTTTCCAACAGCGGACGTTTGAAGGCTTGCGCCTCTTCCGCGCTCAAAGCGGGTTTGCCCTCGCGGACGAGTTGATCTTGCTTGATCGTGAGCAGGACGTTCGCAGCTTGCTCGCCGCCCATGACGGAAATGCGGGCGTTGGGCCACATCCACAAGAAGCGCGAGCCGTAGGCGCGCCCTGCCATTGCGTAATTGCCCGCGCCGAACGAGCCGCCGACGACGACGGTCAACTTGGGGACGCGAGTCGTAGCGACGGCGTGAACCATCTTGGCGCCGTCTTTGGCGATGCCGCCCGTTTCGTATTCTTTGCCGACCATGAAGCCGGTGATATTTTGCAAAAAGATAAGCGGGATGCCGCGCTGGTCGCACAACTCGATGAAGTGCGTCCCCTTCAACGCGGACTCGCTGAATAAGACTCCGTTGTTGGCGATGATGCCGACGGGGTAGCCGTGAATGCGCGCAAAGCCGCAGACGAGAGTCGTGCCGTAACGCGCTTTGAACTCGCGGAATTTGCTGCCGTCCACAACGCGGGCGATGACTTCGCGCACGTCGTAAGATTCTTTGAAAGCGCGCGGCAGGACGCCGTACAACTCTTCGGGCGCGTACAAAGGCTCTTCGGGCGGAGAAACTTCCAGCCCCGAAAGAAACGAGTGGATGTGTCCGCGCGGCAAGGTCTCGACGATTGAACGCAAGATTTCGATGGCGTGGTCGTCGTCTTCGGCGAAGTGATCGGCGACGCCCGATTTGCGCGTGTGGACGTCCGCGCCGCCAAGTTCTTCGGCGCTCACGTCTTCGCCCGTCGCGGCTTTGACCAGCGGCGGACCGCCGAGAAAAATCGTCCCCGCGCCTTTGACGATCAGCGCTTCGTCGCTCATGGCGGGGACGTACGCGCCGCCCGCCGTGCAGCTGCCCATCACCGCCGCGATCTGCGGAATTTTTTTGGCGGACATCCGCGCTTGGTTGTAGAAGATGCGCCCGAAGTGGTGCGCGTCGGGGAAGACTTCGTCTTGAAAGGGCAGGTTCGCGCCGCCCGAATCAACGAGATATAAACAGGGCAAATGATTTTCTTCCGCGATTTGTTGAGCGCGCAAATGCTTTTTGACGGTCAGCGGAAAATACGAGCCGCCTTTGACGGTCGCGTCGTTGGCGACGATTAACACCTCTCGATTGGAGACGCGCCCAATGCCCGCGACGATGCCCGCGCTCGGCGCTTCGTCGTCGTAGAGTCCTGTCGCCGCCAGCGCGGAGAGTTCGAGGAACGGCGCGCCCGGGTCGAGCAGACGCTCGATGCGTTCGCGCACAAAAAGTTTTCCCTGCGCTTCGTGGCGTTTGCGATATTTTTCGCCGCCGCCCTCGCGGGCTTGGGCAAGTCGGCGTTTCAAATCTTCGGCAAGGGCGCGGTTGTGTTGCGCGTTGGCTTTGAATTCGGGAGATTGGGAATCGAGAGCGGAGGACAGCGTTTCCATCCGCGAAGTGTAGCATAAAAAAAAAGGAATTAACGCTAGAAATTCGGGTTGGAATCGCTCCGACTCCGATTCGGCTTCAGTTACTGACGTTCGGCGAAAACGCCAAAGGCAATCTTTGACATTTCTCCAAATATTCGCTACGGAGTCGGAGTCATCAGCGGGGCGTCGGCGGGGATAAGCGCTTCGTCGCCCTTCCAAGGCAGAAAGGCGGCGAGGTCGGCGATTTTGAAATCGCCTTCCACTTCCCAGCGCTGCAAATAATAACGGTTGTTCAACCCTTGACTGGGAAACGGTCCCAATCCCATTGCGGCGATGTACCCAGCGTACACGACGTAGTTGGCGCTGCTCGCGTCTATCGCGCCGAAGGGATAAGCGAAACTATTAACCGGGACGCCGAACATCTCTTCCAGCCGACGTTTGGATTCGCGGGTTTCGTCTTCTTGATGTCCCTGCGATTTGGTAAGGTCTAAATGCCCCAAACCATGACTGCCAATTTCCCATCCCGCGTTAATTAATACTTTGACTTGATCGGTCGTAACAAATTCCGGCGCGTTCAAATAATTGGACACCAAATAGAACACGGCTTTGAAACCGTATTTTTGCATGACGGGAAAAGCATTTTCAAAAATTCCCGCGTCGCCGTCGTCGAAGGTGATGAGAATCGGGCGCGGCGGAAGTTCCGCCCCGTTGACGATTGCTTGAGTCAACTGCTCGACGGTGATTGTCTCGTAGCCCCAATCGGCGAGGAGTTTCATCTGCTGTTCAAAATGTTCGGGCGGAACGATGAAGCGATTCAAATACGCGACCGGCTGAACGTGATGATAAAGCAAAATCGGCAGCGTGATCGAGCCTGGACCAAAAACCACGCGGACGGCGGTCGCCGTCGGCGTCGGCGTGAAGGTCTGCGTCGGCGTGGGCGTGGATGAAGGCGTGGGCGTAATCGTCGCCGTCGCCGTCGCGGTTGCAGTCGCCGTCGGCGCGGGAGTCGGCGCGGCGAGAAAATCTCCGCATCCAGATAAAAGGAGCAGAACTCCGAAAAAAAACGGGGTTAATTTTTTCATTACGGTTTAAGGGGATTGGAAATAGCGAACGAGGAATTTAACCTTTGAGCGGCGGGGCGTTTTTGTCGTACACGAAAACTTGAACATCCATGCCGTCGCTGTTGAGCATTTCGATGGCGGGCATAAAGGTCGCGTCTTTGATTTTTTGCATGTCGTCCGCAGGCGCAAGCACGGTCAGCCGCGCTTCTTCGTCGGACATTTTCACGGCTTTTATTTCCGCGTCGGCGCAGGCGGCTTGGACGATTTCGGTCATCTTTTGAATCGCGTCGTCAATAGACATAAGCGGCGTCTCCCAAAAAATTATACTCGTTAACTCGCGTTTAGTTTTGCCACCGTTACGCCTTCGCCGCCTTCGGTATGTCCGCCCTCTTCAAAGGACGCGACGTAAGCGTGTCCGCGCAGGGCTTCGCGCACGGCTTGGCGCAGCCGCCCCGTCCCCTTGCCGTGAATGATTCGCACAAACGGCATTCCCGCCAAATAGGCTTGCTCCAAATATTTTTCCAATTTATCGAGCGCGTCTTCCGCCGTCAGCCCGCGCAGGTCTGCTTCCATTTTGGGCGCGGCAGACGGAGAACGGAGGACGGAGGACGAAGGTCGAGGCGTTTCTTTGGTCGTTGGTCTTTCGTCCTTTGTCTGCTTTTTGGATAAATCGGAAAATTTCGCCCTCATACGAATCGTCCCAATTTGAATTTCCGCATCGGACTCGCCGAGAGCGGTTACTACCCCTTCGGCTTGGAGCGAACTCACCCAAACTTTTTCTCCCAACTTCACTGACGAAGAGTCGCGGACGGACGGCGACGGAACGTCTTTCTTCTTTTGCCCTTTGTCTGCAAAAGACTCTTCCAGTTTTTCCGTTTTTTCTTCCAGCGCTTGAACGCTCGCCAACGATTGACTGGCTTTCTTCATCTGCGCTTTCAACGAAGCGATGTTTCGCTTCAAAATGGCGACTTCCAATTCGCCTTCGGCGCGGGCTTGGGCGAGCGCTTCGCGGCGTTCGTCTTCAATTTGACGCAGGCGTTTTTGCAAGTCCGCGTTTTGCTCTTCCAACTTGACGCGCTGTTTTTCCAACTTCTCGCGTTCGCGCGAGGCGCGGTTGCGCTCCTTGCGAATGTCGTCCAGCAATTTATCGGCGCGCAAATCGAGCGGATCAATTTCCGCTTTGGCGGATTCGATGATCTCTTGCGGAAGTCCCAGCCGTTGAGCGATGGCCAGGGCGTTCGATCTGCCCGGCAAACCGAGCGTCAGTTTATACGTCGGGCGCAGCGTTTTTACGTCAAATTCAAGCGAGGCGTTGACGACGTTCTCCGTCGCGTGGGCGAAAGTTTTCAGTTCGGGGTAATGCGTGGCGACAAAAGTCGTCGCGCCGATTTGCAGCATGTGATTCAAAATCGCGCGCGCTAACGCCGCCCCCTCTTGCGGGTCGGTGCCCGAACCAAGTTCGTCGAAGATGACCAGCGAGCGCGAATCCATTTTCTTTAAGATGCGGATGATGTTGGCGATGTGTCCGCTAAAAGTGGAAAGCGATTGCTCGATGGATTGTTCGTCGCCAATGTCGGCGTAAACCGAGCGGAAGAAGGGCAGCTGCGAACCGCTTTGCGCGGGGATGTGCAAACCGCTTTGCGCCATCAGCGCCAGCAAGCCGACGGTTTTCAGTGAAACGGTTTTGCCGCCGGTGTTGGGACCCGTGATGACGATGGCGCGAGTCCCTTCGCGCGGGTCTATGTCTATCGGCACGACGCTGCGCGGATCAATTAACGGATGGCGAGCATGGAGCAAACGGACGACAGGCGAAAGGCGAAGGTCGTCGGTCTTTTGTCCTTTGTCGTCCGTCTGAATCAGTTCTGGTTCGCTGGCTTGCAGTTCTTCGGCATATTTGGCTTTGGCGAAGGCGAGGTCTAAGGCGGCGAGATTTTCCACGCCGTATTTCAACTCGTCCGCGTGTTCGCCAATCAGCGCGGAAACTTCGGCGAGGATGCGGCGCTCCTCGTCGCGCTCCGCCAATTGCAATTCGCGGATTTCGTTGTTGGCTTCGACGACAGGCAACGGCTCGATGAAAAGCGTCGCTCCGCTCGCCGATTGGTCGTGAATGACGGCTTTGATTTTCCCCTTAAATTCCGCGCGCAACGGGATGACGTAGCGCCCGTCGCGTTGGGTGATGAGCGTTTCTTGCAGCATCGGCGCGGTTTTAGAATCGCTGAGGTAACGCTGCAAGCGATTCATCAAGCGTTCGCGCGCGACGCGCAAATTACGGCGAATGTCCGCCAGTTTGACCGACGCTGAATCCAGCACTTCGCCGCGCTCGGAGAGGACGCGCGAGACTGCGTCCACGATGCCGCGCGTTTCAGGCAGCCCTTGCGCGATGAGACACAAACGCGGATAGTCGCCTTCTTTTTTCTCAAAGGTTTTTTTCAGATCGCGGCAGGCGATTAACGTAGATTTTACGTCCAATAAAGTTTGCGGGTCGAGGACTCCGCCGCGCGCGGCGAGCGCGGCAGCCGAACGAATATCGCGCGAAGCGCCAACGCCGACGTTTTGCGCCGCAAACAGGCGACGGGCTTCCGTCGTTTCGGCGAGTCGAGAAAGCGCCAGGTCGTAGGAAGCGCTGGGGCTGAGTCCGCGCGCCGCTTCCATCGAAGCGGAAAAATCGCAGAAACGCGCGAGGCGTTCCAATATTTTGTCGTACTCTAAAACGGCGAGAGTCTTGCTGTCCATAATCCGATTATACTTCGCAGAGTTTTTTGCAACGACACAATTTACCCAACTTCAAAGGAGCAACTATGATTGTCGTTTCAGATATGATGGGCACGCTGACGACTGGCTCGCCGTTTATCGGCGTGGTGGACTGGGTGCGGCACAACCAGAGCAAAGCGGAAGCCAATTGGCGCCTCGCGTCGGTTTTGCCCTCTTACATTTTGGCAAAAAATAAAATCATCAACGGGCAGGTTTGGGGGCAGAACGTGATGATAAAAAGTCTCGGCTACATCAAAGACGCGACGCCTGAAAAAGTGCGCGACGTTTCGGAGTGGCTGGTGGAGCGAGATTTATGGAAGAAGCGTCGCGAAGACGTGATTGCGCGACTCGTCGCGCACCGCGAGGCGGGGGCGCAAGTGTACATCGCCAGCAGCATGGTCGAGCCGTTCATCGAGCCGTTTGCCAAACGCATCGGCGCGGAAGTCATCGGCACGCCGACGGAAATTGTCAACGGGAAATTACGCATGGTCGGCGAAATCGTCGCCGACGAAAAAAAGATCGAGCGCGTCCTCAGCCGCTTGGGAGTCGAGCGCGTGGACGTGGCTTACGGCGACACAATTTTAGACGCGCCCATGCTTGAAAAAGCCGACCATCCCGTTGCGGTTTACCCCGACGCGCTCTTAAAGAGAATTGCCGTCGAACGCGGCTGGGAAATTATCGGCGACACGCCGACAAAATTATGACGACCGTTTACGAAGAATTCGTCAAAGCCGAACTTGCGCCGCATCTCGAAGCCGACGAAACGATTAACGCCGTCGGCTTTCTCTTCACGCAATCGCCGCGCGAGGTAATTCGCGCGGACGGATTAAATCTAATGGGCGGCGGTTATTATTTCGCCGCGCTCGCGTCCAAACGGATTTTATTGCTCGCGGCGGAAATGGGATTTTTCTCGTTGAAGATGGAAAACAAAGGCGTAAGCGAAATTGCCTACGACGACATTCAATCCGTTCGCGTCGGCGGATTTCTCAATCAAAAGTGGATTGTCATCGTCTTAACCAACGGCGAACGAATCAACTTGCGCTTGAACGCGCTGGCGACCCGATACGCTTCGGGGCAGAAAGAATTTATAAAAAAATTGCAGGAACGGTTTGCGTAAGGGCGACTCGCGAGTCGCCTTTATTTTGCAACCGCGTTCAGCGCCTCGACGAAGACATCCGCCATTCTTTGGATGTTAATTTCTTCGGCGACAATGCGAAACGATTCTTTTCCCATTTCTCGCAAACGCGCCCTGTCCGTCAGCGCGTTTTTCAACGCCGCAACTAACGCGCCGTAATCTTCGGGGGTAATTTGCCAGCCGTTTTTCTCGCGGACTAAATCATCCTGCGTGCCGTCGCCTTTTGCGACGATGATCGGCAAGCCGTAACTCATCGCCTCTTGAACCGCCAGCCCGCCAGTGCCGGGCAGGACGAACAAATCCGCATGTTGAAAATAGGGAATTAAATCCGCGCCGTGTTTCGCGCCGACGAATTCCGTTGACGGGTAAACTTCCCTTGCCAACTTTTGCAACGCCCCTTTTTCGGGACCTTCGCCGACGACGACCAATTGCGGTTTGGACTCCATTTCGGCGCAGGCGCGGATGAGCGAGTCGACTCGTTTGCGGGCTTGCAAACGTCCGACGAAGAGGATGGAGGCGGCAGGTTGCGGGTTTAAGGTTGTAGGGTGAAGGTTTAAGGTTGAAGATTGCAAGTTGAAGGTTGAAGGTTGCGGGTTGAAGGTTGGCGCGGGGGAGACGGAGTTATGCGCGACGAAAATTTTCTCGCGCAGAAAACCGAGCGCGGCATATTCGTCCGCGCCGCGTTGACTGTACGCCAGCATTCCGTCAAATTGACGGATAAATTGCTTCCAAAACGCATTTTGCTTCGGCGCGCCCAGCCCCCAGCCGACGACTTTTCTTCCGCGTCGGCGCATCCAGCGCACAGCCGCAGGCGCGGACAAATAGCGCGGGTTGGCTTCCAAAATCAGCGCGTCGGGCTGAGATTCTTCCAGCCAACGGATAAACCCCTTTTGATAACAGAAATAAAATCTGCCGTTTAGCAAATGAACATTTTCCGCTTCGGCGTATTGCGCGATTCGCGTTTTGCCGACGGCGATCATTTCCGCGGGGCGCGGTTGTCCGGCGAAGAGACTCATTCCGCGCTCGCAACGCTCCGCCAGCAAATCAAAAAACGGGACGCGGTAACTCGGCAGCGCGCGCTGTTGCAAACCTAATTTTCCGTTGAAGTTCATTTTGCCTCGCGGCGCGAAAAGACGACGGCGTACTCGTCTTCGTACTCCAACGTCCACGCGGACGATTGCGAAACGGCGCGAATCAAATTCGGCTGCGCGGCTTGCGAAAGCAAAAGCAGGTTAATGCCTTCGCGGTCAAACATCTCTTGCCAGCCTTCGCCGCCCGAAACGCGGACGTACTCTTCCCACATCGCCTGCGGAAAACTGTACATGCGCGTGTCCATCCAAGTCGGGCGCGAGGGCAGAAAAAATTCAAGGTAAGAGCCGAAAGCGTAATCGTTCCAAAGCGGCGCGGGCAAGTCTTCATGCGCTTGCAAAAAGTCTGTCGCCGCGACGGGCGTCGTGGTCAACTCATATAAATCGGGCGCGCCTTCCCACCACGAGTCGCGGACGCCGGGCATAAAAATCAGCGAGAGCAAAAGCAGCGCGGCGGCAATGACCGCGTTCAAGCGTGGGTTGATTTTTTCAATCGGTTTGTCAATGTGCACGTTCGTCCACTCGCCGATTAATTTTGCGCTGAAAATCGCCAGCAGGAACATGAACCAAATCACATAGCGAACGCCCGAAAGCGCCAGCCAGCCGAAGCCGAGAAAGAGAATCCAATCGAGGCGCGAAAGGCGCTGTTTGGAAAAAGCGGCGAGCGCCGGAAAAATCAACAGCCAGGCGAAGAAGATGTTCATCTGCCAGCCGGCGTTGACCGGCGGACGCCACTCGACGCTGAACAAATAATCGGACGGGTTGTTGAGGATGAAGACGAGATAACGCCAGACGTCAACCCCGCGCGGATTCAGCAAACTGGCGACCAGCATTGCGCCGACGGCGTAGAGCAACGGCTTGCGTTCGCCGCGCCCGAAAATCAGCGCCGCGCCGACAATCAAAAACGGCAGGACGAACGAGCCGTGCAAATTAACCCAAAGCAGCGTTGAAAGCGGAAAGAGGAAAAGCGTTTTATTGTTGCCTTGCTGCCAATTCCGCGCCGCGTAGAGACAAAGGATAAACAGCGGGTAGGCGAACAACTGCGGGCGAATCATCCAATTGCTGGACGTGGACATGCCGAGCGCAATCACGAGCATGGTCGCCGTGCGCGCGCCGACGAAGGAACGCATCAAGCGCCAAATTAAGGCGTAAGTCAACCCGATGAGAACGGCGCGTAAGAAAAAAGTCAGCGCCGCGCCGCCGATTTGATATACCCCGTAAAAGAGAATCCCCGAAAGCCATTGCTGATAAAAAATCGGCAAGCCCGCGCGGCTGTGCCCCATGGCGTCCGTCAGCGGAATTGCGCCCTGCGTCAAAATGTCTTTGCCCAGCCGCAAATACCACCAATAATCTTGCGCGGGCACAGATAGCATAAACGACAGCCCAAGCAACGGCAAAAGCGCAATGCTCAGCCAGAGAAAATCGTAAGAGCGAGAGCCTTCATCCTTCATCATTCATCCTTCGTCTTTCGTCCTCAGTCCAACAAGACGTTTAGATACGACTCGACCATTTGTTCCAAGCCGAAGCGCGATTCCGCGCGTCGCCGCGCCGCCGCCCGAAATTGACTCTGCGCTTCAAGCGTTTGTTCAGCCGCTTCTGCCAGCGCGTTAATGTTCGGCGTTTCCAACCTCCACGGGTTCGCGCCGTAAGGGACGACCACGCCCGCTTCGTCGCCGACCAACTCTTTGAGCGAGCCGCTCTCAAAGCCGACGACGGGCAACCCGCAGGCCAGCGCTTCGATGACCGAATTGGGGCAAGGCGGGTTGACCTCGGCGCAGTACATCACATGCGACGACCGAATCAAACGCGGAATTTCTTCGCGCGGAATTGTGCCGAGAAATTTCACGGGGATTTTGCTTTTCATTTTTTTGCGCGTCGCTTCGTCCACCGTCCCCGCCACGACAACTTCCATCGGATATTTTTCCGCCATTTTTTCTGCAACCGCAACGCCGTAAAACAAACCGGAATTTAAGCCGCGCGCCAAACTGCCTTCCAACAACAACATGCGATAAACGTCGGCGGGCGGTTGGTCGGCGACGTTGGGCGCGTAAACGGACAAGTCCGCGCCGTTGACGATGACGCTCGCCGACGCGGACGCGACGCCGTATTTCGCCTCCCACCAGCGGCGGACGAATTCGCTTTGATAAATGATTCGGTCTGCGAGGCGGTTGCGGATGAAGGAAAGAATCCAATTTCCATACTCGGCGCGCACGGTGTATTTTAGTCCCGACCACCTGACGCGCTGAACCCAGTTCATGCCGTCCAAGCGTTGGACGACGCGAACGCCGCGTCGGCGCGCGCGCTTCAAATCCAAAAGGCGGCGCGTGCCGGCGATAACCAACAGCGCATCGTAGGAATCGTCTAAATCGTAAGTTACGCCGATGTTGCGGGCTTTTAATCCCTGCTCAAATTTCAAGCGAAAGGACGCCATGCCGCCCGTCCCCTGCACAAAAGGCGTGATGCAAATTTTTGCCATGCGCCGATTATACAATCATCGCGCTGCCTTCCGTCCTTTGTCCCTCGTTCTTTTATGGTATCCTTTAATCATCTTATTCGGGAGAACTTGTTGATGTATGTCGCTATCGAGGGCGTGATTGGCGTGGGGAAAACCACGCTGGCGCGTTTACTGCAACCCGTTTTTGAGGCGGACGCGCTGTTGGAAGTGTTCGAGGAAAACCCGTTTCTTTCCGACTTTTACGGCGACCGCGCGCGCTACGCTTTTCAAACGCAAATTTTCTTTTTGCTCAGCCGCTATCGTCAGCAGAACAACGTCGCGCCGCAAGCGCTCTCGGCGAAAAGAAACCTCGTCGCCGATTACACCTTCGCCAAAGACGCGCTCTTCGCCAGCATCAACCTTAAAGGCGACGAATTGGACATGTACTACAAAGTCCACGAAGCGCTGGGCGAAAAAATTCCAAAGCCCGATTTGCTGGTTTACTTGCAAGCCTCCACCGAAACGCTCATGCGCCGCATCGCCCTGCGCGACCGACCTTACGAACGTCAAATCGAACGCGCTTATATCGAAGAATTAAACGCCGCTTACGATAATTTTTTTTCTAAACCGTTTGACCGCACGCCGATTTTGAAAATTGACATGGACGATTTAGACTTCGTTCAAAACGCGGAGCATGTCAATTTTATCGAGAACCGCATCCGCGAAGCGCTGGGGCTGCCGCCATATCAACCCGCCCTGCCGATGGAGTAGAGATTTATGCGCGTTACCAAAGATTCGCTTTTACGCATTGCCAAAGAGACTGTTCAAGAACGAGCCTACAACGATCCCGACATCGTCGCCGCTTACTTAAGCGGATCGTTGCGCGTCGAGCCGATGCTCGGCGGAAGCGCCGACATTGACTTGGTCTTCGTCCACAAAACGCCGCCGCAGAAAACGCGCGAGTTCGTCAAACTGACGCCCGACTTTCACCTCGACATCCGCCGCCGCGCCCAAGACGAATTCAAAAATCCGCGCGAGTTGCGCGGCGACCCGTGGCTGGGCTGGGAGATGTACGACCCCGTTTTGCTCTACGAGCGCGAAAAATTTTTCGACTTCATCCAAGCCAGTCTGCGGGCGGGCTTCGAGTTTGAACAGCCGCCGCTGACTTTGCAACGCTGCCACGCGCTGCTCTCCAAAGCGCGCAACATTTGGTTTGAAATTGCCGAACACGAAGGCGAAGTCGGGGCGCGCGAAATTCGCAAATATATGGATTCGCTTTTTCACGCGATTAACGCCGTCGCCGAGTTAAGCGGCGCGCCCATTTGGGAACGCCGCCTGTTGCTCGACTTCCCCGTCCGCGCCGAATCCGCGCAGCGCCCGAACCTGCTCGCCGCCGTTTACGCTTTGCTCGGCGCGAATCAAACCAACCTCGACCAAGTCAAAGGCTGGCTCAACGATTGGAAGCACGCCTTCAAACTTGCCGCCGAAACGCCCGGCGTGGAAATGCGGATTCACCCGACGCGCCAAAATTACTACGAAAAAGGCATCAAAGCCTTGCTCGAAAGCGACACGCCGCTTTCCGCGCTCTGGCCTCTTCTTTACACTTGGACTTTATCCGCCGCTGTGTTGAGCGGCGACCATCTCGAATTTTGGCGCTCCGCCTGCGCCGCGTTGGGCTTGATTGACGGCTTCGCGGAAAAGACGTCCGCGCTCGATCACTTCCTCGACGAAATTGAAATTTTGCTGGAAGAGATCGCCGCCGCCAACGGCTTGGACGCCGACCTCTCGACCAGTTTCTAATTCCTGCCTAGACAAGCAGAAAAATGCGAGTATAATCGCGCCGATGTTTCGAGAAAGAATCCGTCAACTTTTGCTCTTGCGCCAGAAAACGCTGCGCGGCGCGCTTTCCATTTTCATTAATTTGTTTTCAAAAAGCCTGACACATGTCAGGCTTTTTTTATACCTCTCGCCTGCTGCGGCGAGAATTTCAAATTTTAGGAGACTCAATTTATGCCCACAAATTCTTCATCCCCTTACCTGCCCTTCGGCGAAAACAAAAACGCCGCTTGGTACGGCAAAGACATTATCTCGGTCAAGCAGTTTAGCCGCGCCGATTTAGAGTACGTCTTCGGCGTGGCGCAACAAATGCGTGGCATGGTCGAGCGCGTCGGCACGTTTGATTTGCTCAAAGGGAAGATTCTCGCCAATTTATTTTACGAACCGTCCACGCGCACTTCGTCGTCGTTCACGGCGGCGATGGAACGACTCGGCGGCAGCGTCATTCCGATTAACGAGGTGAAGTATTCGTCGGTAACCAAAGGCGAAAGTTTAGCGGACACCATCCGCACGCTGGAATGCTACACGGACGTTATCGTCTTGCGTCATCCCGAAACGGGGTCGGCGGCGATTGCGGCGAAGGCGGCGAAGAAGCCGATCATCAACGCGGGCGACGGCGTGGGCGAACATCCCACGCAAGCCTTGCTCGACACGTTGACCATTTTAGAGGAACTCGGTCGGCTCGACGATTTGAACGTAACGCTGCTCGGCGATTTGAAGTACGGGCGCACCGTTCATTCGCTGGCGCGGTTGCTTTCGCAATTTAGCAACGTCAAACTTAATTATGTCTCGCCGGATATTTTGAAGATGCCGCAAGATGTTGTGGAGGAAGTCGGCGCGAAGGGCGTTTCGCAAACGGAATATTCCGCGTTGGAAGAAATTTTGCCAACCACCGACGTGCTGTACGTTACCCGCGTGCAAAAAGAGCGCTTTGAAGACCTCTCCGATTATGAAGCGGTCAAGGGCGCGTATGTGATTAACCCTGAAATTATGAAAGCGGCAAAAGAGAAAATGATCGTCATGCACCCGCTGCCGCGCGTGAACGAAATCTCCGCCGATTTTGACGACGACCCGCGCGCGGCATACTTCCGCCAAATGGAATACGGGCTTTATGCGCGCATGGCGTTATTGGCGATGGTTCTGGGCAAAGCGTAAAATCAGCGTTCGAGTTGCAAACGCGGGACGGAGATTAGCGCTTCTTCGTCTCGCGTTTCAAAACCGAAGCGCTCGAAAATATCTCGGTAGCGTTCGACGATTTCTTCGCGGGTAAAGCCCATGCGTTCGTAGGAGTACGAATGATCGCTGTTGAAGGTCAGCGTTTCTTTGACGGCTTGGTCAATGATAACGGGCAGACCCGGTTTATCGGGATAGCCAAACTGTTCGTAGAATCCGCGAATGACCGCTTCCGGGCGTTGGATCAAATCGTCGTAGTTGACGATTAAGTTGCGCGGCGAAGGGTGCGCGTCTATGTAACGAAGCGGATGACGATACCAATGCGCGGTCATCTCAAGGATTTCGTCAATGTAGATATATCCCGCGTTGGGACCCGTGAATTGACTGCGGGCGTAATTAATCCACGAAACGGTGGACGGCAGCATGTCGAGCGGATTGCGGGCGAGGTAGAGAATGCGCGCGTCGGGAAAAAATTCAACCAGCGTTTCGATTTTGGCGCTGAAAGCCGGATTTTTTGCGACGAAATATTTTGCGCCGTTGGCGTAGAGATGACGCTGCAACATGGATTTATAAAAAGTCATAATGCGCCGTTTGTGTTCGGCGCTTAAGGCTTGGTCGAAATGGATGTAATCGGGGAACTCGTCCATGAAGGGGAAGAGAAAGGTAACGAAAAATCCGTCCCAAATGTGCAGGTGGATGTTCTCGTCCTCTTCGGGTTGAAAAAATGAAATGGGGTGAATTTTCAACTTGCCGAGCGTGGCGCGGTCGAAGGCGAACAAGGCGCGATGCAAAACGCCGCCGAGATATTTGTTGTCTAAACGCGCGACGAGTTGCGTAATTTTCTTTTGCGTAACGGAAGGCGTGAGGTAGATGTCCCAAGTCGTCAGGCTGGTAAAGGTTTCCGCGTCGCGCGAGAGCAAACGGTGAAGGAAGGTCGAGCCGCTGCGAAAATTTCCTAAAATGAAAAGCGGCTTTTCAATCGCTTGATTTTTGTAGGCGGGAAAGAGCAGGTCGTCGAGCCGGAAGAAGAACCAATGCGCGATTTGTCCGAGGGGCCAAACGGCGTAAAACAAGGCTAAGAAGGCTAGGCGTTTTTTGGTCAGGCGGGCGGGCGTGTTTTTCGAGTCAAAGAAAGAGCGATAGAAGGTTCGCCAAAAGAGCCGAAAGTTGAATTTCATTCAGGGCGGGATCCTTAAATTTTTGGATGCGTGCTGAGAAACGATTCTCAAGGGTTGATTTTATCAGGATTTGCGCGTTTGAGAAAAATTTGAAAGTACAATCAGGGCAAAGGAGAAATGATGACGGACTTTACTTCTACCCCCAACCGCCGCAAATTTACGACGGACATCAAATGGAATTTATACGGCAAAGACGTGCTGCCCATGTGGGTGGCGGACATGGACTTCCGCGCCCCCGAACCGATTTTGAACGCGCTGCGCCGTCAACTGGATCACGGCGTTTACGGCTACGAGTGGGCGGACAAAGAACTGCTCGCCGCCGTCGCCGAACGCATGGAGACGCTTTACGGTTGGAAGGTTAAGCCGCAGGCGGTTTCGGCGGCGACCGGCATCGTCAGCGGATTTAGCGTTGCGGCGCGCGCCTTTTGTTCGCCCAAACGCGGCGTAGCGATTCAAACGCCGGTCTATAACGAGTTTCACGAAATCAAAAATAATATCGGCATTCCGCAAGTTGACATTCCCTTCGTCAAACGTATAAACGAAAATATTTTAAGTTACGAAATGGATTGGGATTTGTTCGAGAAGCGCGTCAAGAAAGCCGCCATCTTTTTGCTCTGCAATCCGCATAACCCGCTGGGAATCATTTTCTCGCGCGACGATTTAGCCCGCATGGCGCAGATTTGCATTAAGCATAACGTAATCATCGTTTCGGACGAAATTCATTCGGGGCTTTTGCTGGACAACAATCCCTTCACGCCGATGGCGACTCTCTCGCGCGAAATCGAGCGCCACACCATCACGCTGGTTTCGCCCTCGAAGACTTACAACATCCCCGGCCTATTCTGCGGATTCGCCGTCATCCCCAACCGCGAGTTGCGCGAACGTTACAACGCCGAGTTGAACCGTCTGCGTTTGCACGTTGCCAGTCCGGGCTTGCACGCCGCGAAGATCGCGTACAGCGCCCAATGCGATTCGTGGCTCGACGACTTGCGCCGCCACTTAGTTGAAAACCGCGACTACCTCGTCGAATACGTCGGCAAATATATGCCCGACGTCCGCACGACGATTCCCGCCGCAACCTATCTCGGCTGGCTGGATTTCACGCAGACGAAAATTAAAGGCTCGCCATATAAGTTCTTTTTGAAGAACGCCAAAGTCGCCGTCAGCGAAGGGAAGATTTTCGGCGCGGAAGGAGCGGGACACGTCCGCATTAATTTCGGCACGTCGCGCCGCCGCTTGAAAGAAGGCTTGGATAAGATGCGTAAGGCGTTAGAGGCGCTTCGGTAATTTTCGACCTTAACGGAATTCCTTTCAACCAGAGATGAACGGGGATATTTGTTCAGCGCCGCAGGTTTGGATTTGAGGGATAACAATAACAAAGCGTCCCGAAGGTTTTGAACCTTCGGGACGGTGAAGGGCGTTTTGATTACAACGCTGGGATCCTATACACATAGAATCACCTATGCCGACGTCGTCCGTAGTCCCATTCTGAATAAATAACTTTGGCGAACCGCACACAGGCTCTGAAAAATCAGGGCAATGCTTGGTTTGAGTACCTCCCCCGCCGCTTCCACTCCCCCCGCCTGGATTTTTGCCAGCGCCATCGCAAGATTCATCGCATCTGAAATTATGCCAATAGCACCCCTTCCTCCATTCGCCGACACACTGCGTGCCATTAGTTCCATCAGGGTTTTTTATCTCCTCTTGATTAGTGCAATATGTATCGCAGGCGTAGTAGGTAGTCCCATTCGCTTTGCCATTTACATTATCGCACGTATCATTCGGTTTGTCGTCGCCCCACCTTATAACTGGCTGACTAGTGGCGGTGCAGGCAGCCCGAGCCTCAGGCGCCACTATCAAAGCGCCCAATAATATCAGCACACTCAAAGCGATTGCTTGCCACCCTCTCATATCCTCACTTTACTAAAAAAGAGGGCTTTATTCAACCTCAAACCTTGGAGACGGAGTGCGAGTTGGAGTTGTAGCAGGCATAGCGCTCACATCACCTCGCACTTCATCAGGTCCAGGCACAAAAATCTCCCCATTCATCAACGCCTCATAAACCTCTCTCACATCGCCATCAACAAAAACGATCCGAGGCATATAATTTGATGTCTCTGAGAAGATAGTCACTTTAATCATTACTCGACCGCCTGTTATCTGCCAATTGGAGATCGAAAAAGCAAAACTATCGTCAGGACTATTAGTGGATGATAAGACGCCACTTTTGCCAAAGAAATCTTCATCAGGCCACTCTATAGGCTCATTTCTAGTCATCGGACCCAAGTAAACACGACCTATTCGATTAAACTCTTCCATCATTCCACGACTAAGATATCTCCCTCTATCATCATTCCAAGGGAATTTATCCTTTTCTCCCCAGAGCGCGTCCTCTATGTTGTTGTAGATAGGCACGTCAAGGGGCGGGTCGCCCGAGCCGTCGCCTGCGGGGATAGATAAAATGCCGTTTTCGTAGTAGTACCATTTTTCGTTTGCGCCAAGCATGGCTAACACCGCGCCAGTTGACGGGTCGTAGGCAAGTTTTTTCTCGTCGTCGTAGACGGCGCCCTGCTCAACCAGCGTCCGCGCCTCAGGCGGGATGGGCAGCGCGGTCGGCGTCGGCGTGAGCGTTTCGGTGGGCGTCGCGGTCGGCGGGAGGGTTTGGGTTGGGGTGGGCGTCGGGGTGGATTTCTCCTGCGTCGAAATGACAGGCGTCGGCGTTGTCGGCGCGGCGCAAGCGACAAGCAGAAAAATGACAAGGACGGGAAAGATTCGTTTCATGGTCAAATTATAAAACTCATTCGCTCCGTTAACAAAAAAGACGGATGGGAGTTTACCCATCCGTCGGGTCGAACTATTTCAGAGAAGGGCGGAGGCGCGACCTTCCTATCGTTCGGAGAACGTTCGGCTTAGCCTGCGTCCCTGCTTGCCGAGTTACAGCGCGTCGCCCTTCCTTTGGGCTTGCATTTCAGGCGGTGTGTCTATTGCAACCTCCTTTCTTGTTCCTGCTTACAGCATACGCCAAAAATAATTTTTTACATTAAAACAACCTATTACTTTTGTTAACATTCTCATTCAAAGCGTCGTCCGAACCAATAGGCAATTTCTCGTTGAACGGGGTACAGCGGCAAAATCCACGCGCCGTAACCGAAGCCCGCAAATTTCGTCATCAACGCGCGCGCACGACGCAACACGGCGCGGTCGTAACCGAGCGGCAAGGCCAGCAGTTCTTCCAAATCTTTGTGCAGCGTCCAACCCGTGATTTTTTTCAGCAGACGAAACTCATATTGCCAAGCGTCCAACTCGCCGTACACAGAGACGGCGGTCAGCGCCCCTTGTTGCAAATGCCGCGCCTCATGCACGAAGAGCGTCCAGGCGCGCGGGTCAGTCAGCGCGGACTCCATCGTGAAATGCGCCTTGTTCAGATAAAAGGAACGGGCGAACGTCCAAAACGCGGCGACGTTTTTCCGCGCCCGCCGAAACCCGACTTTGACGTTTTTCTCGCGCACGAAGCGCGCCGCCGCCGCCCCCTCCTCCGACGATTGCGCCACCTTTTGCAAATAGGCTTCGCGCCACTGCGAACGATTCATCTTAAGCCGAATCTAAAATTTCGCGCAGGAAAAGAATCAGCGGCTCGGCGCCTGAATCTTTGAGCGAAAGGTCGTCAACTTGGACGATCATCTTTTGCCCGCCGCTTTCAATTTCGAGTTTGTAGTTGAAGCAGTCCGCGCAGTTTGCGGCGGACTTGGGCGCGACAAAATTGAACTCCGAAATTAAATTCGTCAATTGCGAAAGTTGCGCTTCGCTCAAAGTTCCGCTTTGGACAACCTCGCCGCTTTCGTCCGTGATTTGATATTCGCCGTTCGACGCGACGCTCGCCGAACGCAAGACTCCTGCCAGCCCGCCCGATTGCGTCAGCGTCGCCGACCAATCGTCTGCCAGCGGCGGGGGCGCGTAAGTCCGTTCTTTCGTTTTGCATCCGCTCAAAAGGGCGGCGAAAGCCCACGTCAAAATTAAAAAGTTCCGCATTAATTTCTCCTTGTCAAAGAATTTTTCAAAGCATAGCACAAAGCGGATAGTTCTTGACAGCCAAATGCGATAGAATCGCGCCATGAGAAAAATTGCAATTTTGGGCATTGGACAAACCAAAGTGGACGAACATTGGGACAAGTCGTTGCGCGAGATTGGCGGCGAGGCGGCGCTGACGGCGCTGCGCGACGCGGGCGTCGAACGCGCGGACGCGCTCTTCGTCGGCAATATGCTTTCGCCTATCCTCAGCGGACAAAATCAACTCGGCGCTTTTTTCGGCGATTGGATCGGCCTCTGGAAACAGGAAGCGGTCAAGATCGAAGCGGCTTGCGGTTCGGGCGCGGCCGCCTTTCGCGCGGCGCTGACGGCGGTCGCTTCGGGCGAGGTCGAATCGGCGTTGGCGCTGGGTGTGGAAAAGATGACCGACAAAGCCGGCAAAGACGTTACCTCCGCGCTGGCAACCGCCTCCGACGCGGACTACGAGTTGGAACAAGGCGTTTCTTTCGTCGGCATTAATGCGCTGGTCATGCGCCGTTACATGCACGAGTTCGGCTGGAAGCACGAAGACTTCGCGCCCTTCTCCATCAACGCGCACGCCAACGCCTTGCACAACCCCTATGCGCGACTGCATGAAAAAATCAACGTCGAGAAATTTGAAAAGTCGGCGATGGTGGCCACGCCAATTAATCTGCTCGACGCTTCGCCCATCGGCGACGGCGCGGCGGCGGCGTTAATCGTCCCTGCCGAAAAAGTTCGCGGCAAAGAAAAAATCGTCGTGGCGGCTTCGGCGGCGGCAACCGACAGCATCGCCGTTCACTCGCGGCGCGATCCGCTCTTCCTTAACGCGGCGCACCTTTCGGCAAAACGCGCTTACGACATGGCGGGAATCAAACCCGAAGAAATTGATTTCTTTGAACTGCACGACGCTTTCTCGATTATGGCGGCGCTTTCGCTGGAAGCGGCTGGCTTCGCCGAACGCGGACAAGCGGCGCGGCTGGGGTTGGAGAATCAGATTGGGGTTGACGGAAAAATTCCAATTTGCGTCCGAGGCGGGTTGAAAGCGCGCGGACATCCGGTCGGCGCGACGGGCATGTACCAAATCGTCGAAGTCGTTCAGCAGTTGCGCGGCGAGTGCGGCGCGACTCAAATTGCGGACGCTTCCATAGGCATGGCGCAAAATATCGGCGGTTCGGGCGCGACGGTTTTTACGCACATCTTGCGCCGCGAATAGCGGTTAAAATTATCGGCATGAAAACTTTCGTCGTTTGGTTTATTCGTTTTGTCATTAACCTCATCGCCCGCGTGGACGTCAGCGGTTACGAAAATTTGCCCGCAAAAGGCGGCTTCGTCATCGCCACGAATCATCTCGGTTTTTTAGACGCGCCGCTGGCTTTTTACGCGCTCGACGATTGGAATTTGTTCATCCCCATCGCCGAAAAATGGAAGACGCATCCGTTCTTACATTGGATGGGCGAGCGCCTCGAATTGATTTTCATTGACCGCTTCAACCCCGATTTGAAATCCATGCGCGAGATGATTCGGCGCATGGAAGAAGGGCAGACGCTGGTCATCGCCCCCGAAGGCACGCGCGCGCGCGACGAGAAGATGGCGCAAGGCAAACCGGGCGTCGCCTACCTCGCCGCCAAAATGGGCTGGACGATTGTCCCCGTCGCATTAAGCGGCACGGAAGACCGAGTCGTCATTCAAAACTTAAAACGCTTGAAACGCAGTTCGATAAAATTGGTCGCGGGAAAACCGTTCACGCTGCCGCCCTTCCCCAAAGAAAACCGCGACGAAATTTTACAAGAATACGCGGACGTCATCATGTGTCATATCGCCGCGCTGCTGCCCGAACATTATCGCGGCTATTACGCCGAACACCCAACCTTAAAGGAACTGCTAAAAGAAAAATCATGAGCGCCGCCTTTCTCCGTTTTTGCGCGCGAAAAATTTTGCCCTTAATTGCGGACGTCGAAGTGCGCGGCAACGCGGACGACCTGCCCAAAGCAGGCGGATATATGCTCGCCTGCAATCACCTTGGGCGTTTGGATTCTTTGGTCGCTTATTACGTCCTCGACAACGACGATTTAATTCATCCGCTGACGGATAAATACAAGAAAATTTGGTGGGGACGTTTGCTCGGTCGCCTCTTCGACGTAACCTGGCTGACTCGCGGCGAAGCGGACTTGAGCGCAATGAAGGAATTTATTTCGCGTCTGAAAAAGGGCGCGGTGATGGTCATTGCCCCCGAAGGCACGCGCTCTAAATCCGCGCAATTGCTCAAAGCGGAAGCGGGCGCGATCTACATCGCCAGTTCAGCCCGCGTCGGCATTTTGCCGGTCGCCATCACCGGCACGCAAGACGCGGAGGTCGTCGCGCGGCTGAAATCGTTTCGTCGCTTAAAAATTACGCTGACCGCCGACAGCGAGTTGTACCATCCGCCCGACATAAAGTCCGCCAAAGGCGCGGAGCGCGAGCGCCTGCTGCGCGAAGCGATTGACGAGGTTTTCTGTCGCATCGCGGCGCTGTTGCCCGAATCGTATCGCGGCTATTATAAAGATTTTCCGCGCGTGAAAGAAATTTTGGAAGGGAAGAGATAATTCGCGCCTCCGCGAAATTTTCCTCAAACCTCAATCACCTGACTCGCGGCGCGCAGCAAACGGTCGTAGAGCGCCAAGCCTAAACCGCGTTTGCCAAAATCGCGCGCGAGAATTATGTCCGCGCCTTGATCGTCCAGCGCGCGCATGCCGGCGTATAAATTCCGCGCGATGGATTGCAAATCGTCGGACGCGCCGAGCGCGTAAGGGACGCAGTCTTCAAACGAGGGCAAATCGTCCTGCGCGAGCAGCAACCCGACGCGCCTTCCCTGCGTCCGCGCTTGATGCGCCAACTCGCGCAGTTTTTCCAACGCCTGCGCTTTTTCTCCAACGCAAAAAAATAACTCCGCTTTGGGCGTGTAATGCTTGCCTAAAAGTCCCGGCGAAATTTGACTTTCGTTTTCCGCCGACGGGCGGTTGTCGCGCAACGCCACTTCGCCGATGACGCGCTCGATGTCTTCGCGCGAGATTCCGCCTGGTCGCAGAATCGTCGGCGTTTCGCGGCTGACGTCCAGCACAGTGGATTCGACGCCGATGGAGGTCGCGCCGCCGTCGAGGATTAAGTCAACGCGCCCGTGCAGATCGTCCCAAACGTGTTGCGCCGTCGTCGGGCTGGTGTGTCCAAAGCGGTTAGCGGACGGCGCGGCGATGGGGACGCCGCTGGCGCGTATCAGCGCCAACGCAATCGGGTGAGACGGAATGCGCACGGCGACGGTCTCTAACCCCGCCGTAACCGTCAGCGGGACGAAAGGCTGCTTGGGCAGAACAAAGGTCAGCGGGCCTGGGCAAAAGGCGGCGGCCAGTTTTTCGACGACGGGCGAAATGTCGGCGGCAACGCGCTTTACGTCCGCGAGCGAGGCGAGGTGCACAATCAACGGGTCGTTGGCGGGGCGTCCTTTTGCGCGGAAGATTTTTTCCACCGCGTCTGCGGCGAGGGCGTTCGCGCCTAACCCGTAAACGGTTTCAGTCGGGAAGGCGACCAAACCGCGTCGTTGAATCACGGCTGCGGCTTGGCGAATCAGTTCGGGGTCTGGGTTTTGCGGCGAAAGCGTCAGGCGTTGAGTCATGGCAAAATCAGTTCAAACGTTCCGTCTAAATGCAAGTAATAGGTCTCGACGTTCAAATGCGAAAAGGCGGCGTTAATTTTTTTTCGCGCTTCGTTTAAATCGCGGCTGTGGCGTTCGCGCGTTCCCTCCGCGCCGTAACCGCGACAATCTTCATGGTTGACGACGCAAACAGTTTGGATGTTGTGAACTTGCGCGGCGAGTTGGACATGCTTGAAAATGGTTTCGTAATCGCGCGCGGCGCCCGCAATGGCGAGAATGTCAAAGTTGTCGTAACCAAAGCGCTCGGCGCTCCACGCATGAAGAAATTTTTGCAAGCGGAAATCTATGCAGTGAACGATGAGCGCTTCGCAGGTTGTCGGGTTGGGGTTTGTCAATAGACCTCGCAGTTTTTTTACAACACTTCGCCGACGCCGCGCTTCAGAAATTCGCCGCCGCCGCGCGCGCCTTTCCATTGGTCGCCGTCCACAATTAATTTGCCGCGCAGAAAAACTTTTTCGGGATAACCCTTAAGTTCCCAATCTTCATACACGTTGTAATCGGTGCGTTGATGCGAATGCGCCTTGCCATACTTGACGCGCTTTTCAGGATCCCAGATGACGACGTCCGCGTCGGCGCCCGCAATCAACGCGCCCTTGCGCGGGTACAAGCCGAAAATTTTTGCAGGGTTAGACGAGGTGTACGCGACGAATTGGTTGGGCGTGAGGTAGCCCGCGTTCACGCCGTAGGTCCATAAAACGGGCAGGCGGTCTTGAATGCCCGGAATGCCGTTGGGGATTTTCGTAAAGTCGTCGCGTCCCAGTTCTTTGCCAGGGATGGCAATTTCTTCGCCTTCGTAAAGAATCGGGCGCGTCCCGTCGTAGAAAAAGGGACAATGATCGGTGCCGATGGTTTGCAAAATATTTTGCGACAGCCCTTCCCACAGGCGGGCGTTATCCGCTTCGGTTCGCATCGGCGGCGAGCAAATCCACTTTGCGCCGTCGGGGCGGGCGATATGGTCGAGGGTGAAAAAAAGATATTGCGGACAAGTCTCGCCCATCACTTTGACTCCGCGCTCGCGCGCGTAGCGCAGCATGTCCACTTCGCCCGCCGCGTTCATGTGGACGATGTAAACGGGCGCGTCGGCTTGTTCCGCCATCGCCGCCATCCGCAGCGACGATTCGACCGCCCCCCAAGCAGGACGAGTCAGCGCGTGCCAAATCGGCGAGGAGCGCCCCTCGGCGCGGGCTTGCTCGGTCAGCCTTTCGATGACGTCGCCGTTTTCGCAGTGCGCCATGACCAACATGCCGTTGTCGCGCGCAATTTGCAAAGCGCGGAAGATGCCGCCGTCGTCGAGGCGCAGGCGTCCGTTGTAGGCGGTGAAAACCTTTAAGGTTTGAACGCCCATTTTCATCAGCGACGGAATGCTTTGGGCGAGGTCGTCGTCGAAGCGCGTTAAGTTCATGTGGAAGGAATAATCAATCGCGGCTTTTTCGGCTTTCTTCATCCACAACTCGACCGAAGGCTCGAAGCCTTCGTCTTCCAAGACGACGAAGTCCAGCGCCGTCGTCGTGCCGCCGAAAGCCGCCGCTTTGTGTCCGCTGTAATGGTCGTCGGAAGAGACGGTGTCGAACATCGGCAAATCGAGGTGGACGTGCGGGTCTACGCCGCCGGGCATAATCAACTTTCCCGTCGCGTCAATTTGCAAGTCGGGGCTTTCCGTCAAATTAAATCCGACGCGCGTTATTTTTTCGCCTTCAATTAATAAGTCGGCGCGAAAGGTTTCGGACGCGGTAATCAGCGTCCCGTTTTTGATGAGCGTTTTCATAAGGCCTCGTTTCCGCCTTTATTTTATCCCTATTTGAATCTGATATAATTTTCACGATGAATTCAAAGCGTTTTTTCGCCTTCTTGACGATAATCGGGTTCGTGTTGTTCGGCATGTGGCTGCCCGTCGGCGCCGCGCCCAGCCGTCAGCAAGAGATTCCCACGCCGACACCCGGCGAAGACGGGCGCATCATCTACATCGTTCAAGCGGGCGACAATTGCTTTCGCGTGGCGGCGCTGAACGGAATTACCGTCGAGCAGTTGCGCCAATTAAATCCTAAATTAGACGAAGCCTGTTCGCTCGTCGAAGGTCAAGAATTATTAATCGGCGCGGTGGCGCTGCCGACGGCGACGGCGCAAGCGCAGGCGACGTCGGGAATTCCGACCGTTACGCCGACTCCGCTTTCAGGGCTGACGGAAGTCTGCGTGCTGTTGTACGACGACAAAAACGGCGACGCGCAACGTCAAGAAGACGAACCCGTCGTCGCGGACGGCGCGGTGGACGTAACGGAAATCAACGGCAAGTATTCGGCTTCGCTGAAAACGGTCGCGTCGTCTGGCGCTTCTTATCCCGGCATTTGTTTCACTAACGTCCCCGAAGGGATTTATAACGTCTCCGCCGCCTTTCCCGACAATTACAACCCGACGATAGATTTGAACTACTCGCTCAAAGTCAACGCTGGCGACCGCGCCTTTGTCAGCTTCAGCGCGCAATCCAAAGACGTGGTGGCGGGCGACGCGCCAAAAGCCGAAGAAAATCAGCCAAGCGGCGGAAGCGGCGGCGCATCTATTGGATTGGCGCTGTTCGGCGCGGTCTTGCTTCTCGGCGGCGCGGGGCTGGGATTTTACGCCTGGCAATCGGGCAAACCCAGCAGCAAGTTGGGGAAGCGATAGAGGAATTAGAAAAATTGGCAACCGCGGGAATTTTCTCGCGGTTATTTTTTTATTTGAAACGTCTTGCGATGAATGGGCGAAAAGCCCGACGCAATTATTTTTTCTCGATGAAAAGACGTGCCGTAGCCTTTGTGTTTCGCCAATCCGTAAGCGGGATATTCGGCGCTTAAGTTTTGCATGGTTTCGTCGCGGACGGTTTTGGCGAGGATGGACGCGCAGGCAATCGTCAACGAAAGTTGATCGCCCTTGACCAACGCCGTTTGCGAAAGTTCCGCTTCGGGCAGGTCTAAGCGGAAATCGGTCAGCAGATAATCGGGGGCGAACGTCAACGCTTGCAAGGCGCGGACGGCGGCGAGTCGTATTGCGGCGACGATGCCGATTGAGTCAATTTCTGCGGCGGAGGAAAAGCCGACGGCGGAAGTCAGCGCGGATTCTCGAATCAGCGGCGCGAGCGCGGAGCGCTTTCGGGGAGTCAACTGTTTGGAGTCGCGGACTCCGTTCAAGGTCTGTAAAAGCGGCGCGGAGTTAGTTGGCAAGATGACCGCGCCAACGCAAACGGGTCCCGCCAACGCGCCGCGCCCCGCTTCGTCTAATCCCGCAATTAACGGGTATGCCGTCCACAGCGCGGACTCGTGCGTTAAGTCAGGCTTTACGCCCATAGACGCCGCGCAAAGCGTTGAGGTGAATGTGGAAGATGTCGCCGATCATGCGTAGAGCGTCGCGCACAGCGCTGACTTTGCTGTCCGCGTCGAAGTGCCAGTGGATGGGAATTTCGCGGATGCGTAATTTGCGACGGCGGGCGAGGTAAAGCAACTCGATGTCGAAAGACCAGCCGAGCATGGTTTGTTTTTCAAAAAGGATTTGCGCGGTTTCGGCGCGAAAGCATTTGAAGCCGCATTGCGTGTCGTGCAAGCCGGGCAAAATAAAAAGGCGCACGATGAAGTTGATGGCGCGCCCGCCGACGTGGCGATAAGGCGGCTCGTTATAGCGCACCGCGCCTTCGGCTTCGCGCGAGGCGATGGCTAGGTCAAAATCTTCGATGGCGGGCGGGAGGAAATTGGGCAGGTCTTCGATGGGCATCGAGAGGTCGGCGTCGCAGATGAAGCGGAATTCGCCGCGCGCGACGAACATGCCGCGCCGCACGGCGTTGCCTTTGCCTTTTTGGCTTTCTTGCACGACCGTCAGGTTGGGGTGTTCTTTCGTAAATTGCTTAGCGACTTGGAAGGTATTGTCGGCGCTGCCGTTTTCGACCACGATCACTTCGCTGGAATAATCTTGCGCGTCGAGGAAAGCGAAAATTCGCTCAAGCGAATTGGGCAGGCGCTTGGCTTCGTTATAAGCGGGGATGACGATGGAGAGAAAAGGCGCGTTCAAAAATTATAAAAGAGTGTAGAGGAAATATCCGCCGACGGCGATGACGCAACATTCAAAGACGCCGAAGACGGCGAGCAGAATCATTTGATTGCGCGAGAGCGTCGGCTTTTTTGCCTTTGCCGCCGCCGGACGCGCCGCCGCTTTTTTCTGTCCATTGGGCGGGGGTTGCGCCTCAGGCGCGTCCAATTCCGTTTGCGCGGCGAGGTCTTGATTTTCCTCTTTGAGCTGCGGCTCGACGATTAAGTCCGCTAAGGCGACGATTTGTTCGGCGCGGAGAATCGGGTTGGCTTGGTTGATTGAACTGGCGAATTGTTTTATCGCGTCGCTGCGAACGACGCGGGCGACGGGGCGATGCGATTCGACGTTGGCGCCAGGGTTGGTCAAAATTAGAATCGGCTCGATTGGCACGGAGACGTTAATTTGATTCAGCGAAAGGTAGCGTTGAAACACGCGCGCATATTTGGAGACTTGGTCAATCAAGTTGCGGCTGGCGGGCGCGGCAATGCCGTTTTTGACGGTGTTCCATTCGTTTTCTTTCGCCTCAAACTCGCCTTTAATCGGCGTGGCTAAAATTACGAAAAGCGCGCCATGTCCGATCAAAATCAGCGGAATGATGATGTCGCTTTTGGGCAAGTTGAAGTTGCGAATGACGACGAAGCCTTTTTCCAACGTCCGCGCAAATTGCGCCATAACGACTTTTTGCGCCTCGAGTTCGTTCGCCCAATTTAATCCATATTTCAGCGTGCCTTGAATCCGCGCGACGGGCGATAAATTCCCTTGCGCGTCCAACAACGGAGTTCGCTCATATACTTTCATAGAAATCGCCTAGAAAAAGGGAACGCCTTCGAGTTCGTCTTGGGTCGCGTTTTCATCGGTGGAGATATATTCGCGCCCGTCGGCTTTGACGAGTTGAATCGGTTTGGCAAGCGTGAAGGTGCTGGCTTTGTAGATTTGCCGCGTCCCCGCCGAAAAGCGCATTCCTTTTTGCAAACGCTCTAATAAAGTTTTGCGGTCAAAGAGGACTCGGTCCGAGTAGGTAAATCCGCGCCGTTCGTACCCGCGCGCCAAGACAATTTGTCCGTTCTTATAACGCACCGCTTCAATTACGCCGTCAATTTTCTTTGTCATATTAAAACCTCTGGCTTAATTTTAGCATAACAAAAGGGAGTAAACGGACTCTGTCACGGATTCACGGAGGGAAACGGACAAGGAAAGTTCTGTCGGGGCGATAGGATTCGTAGCATCCCCTCAATGGGAAAACCGACGACTGTTTTTTGTCGGGGCAATAGGATTCGTAGCATCCCCTCAATGGGGAAACCGACGACTATTTTTTGTCGGGGCGATAGGATTCGTAGCATCCCCTCAATGGGGAAACCGACGACAGTTTTTGTCGGGGCGATAGGATTCGTAGCATCCCCTCAATGGGGAAACCGACGACTGTTTTTTGTCGGGGCGATAGGATTCGAACCTACGACCTCTTGCTCCCAAAGCAAGCGCGCTAGCCGGACTGCGCCACGCCCCGATGACAAACAAGCCTGCCGAGTATAATGCGAAGGATGAATACCCGTCAAGCCGTTCAAAAATTGACTTCGTTCGCGCTTCTCTTGGGACTGTGCGCCTGCGCCGCCGCAAACGAGATTCCGCCAACCGCGACGGCGACGCGACTCCCCGCCGCGACTTCGACTTCCATTCCGACGGCGACGTTTACGCCAAGTCCGCTTCCGCCCGCGCCGACGGAGACTCCGCCCGCTTGTCGCAACGAGGCGGGACAAGTCAAAGAAGACCTCGTCTCGACGACGAATCCGCAACAGCCCTTTCTCATTTATCTTCCCCCTTGTTACGAAGATTCCGCCGAAGCGCGTTATCCCGTTTTATATTTATTGCACGGACAAACCTACACCGACGATCAATGGATTCGGCTCGGCGTCCCGCAAGCGGCGGACGAGATGATTCATTCTCAAAAAAGCGTTCCCTTCATCATTATCTTCCCCGACGACAGTTTGTGGAATTTACAAGCGGGCTGGCGTTTTGGCGAACGGCTGATTAACGCGCTCATCCCTTATGCGGACGAAAAGTATCGCACTATTCCCGACCGCGCCTATCGCGCCGTTGGCGGGCTTTCTCGCGGCGGCGGCTGGGCGGCGGAACTCGGTTTGCAGAATCCAAATTTATTCGGCGCAATCGGTTTGCACTCCCCCGCTATCTTCAAAGGCGACGGGACGATGTTGCGAAATCTCGTCAAAAACATTCCCGACGATTCTCGTCCGCGTTTGTGGATTGACGTTGGCGACGTGGACCGAGAGTGGAAAAGCGTTTTTGAATTTGAAGAAGACCTCGTCGCGTTGGATCATCCGCACGAGTTTCGCGTTTACCTTGGCGACCACTCCGAAGCGTATTGGGGCGAACACGTCCGCGAGTATTTAGAATGGTATGCCGCAGGCTGGGACGAAGAAAAAACGCCCTAGCAAATTCGGTATAATTTATTTTATTAAGGAGCGTTTATGAACATTTTTATAACGGGCGGCGCGGGCTACATCGGCTCGGCAACGGCGGAAGCGCTGATTCAAGCGGGGCATTCGGTAACGGTTTACGACTCGCTGGTTACCGGTCACCGCGAAGCCGTGCCTGCCGACGCGCATTTCGTCCACGCCTCGTTGGACGACAACCACGCGCTCATTGAAGCGCTCAACGAGAAAAAATACGACGCGGTCATGCACTTCGCCGCCTTCATCGAAGCGGGCGAAAGCATGAAAGATCCGCGCCGCTTTTTTATGAACAATTTTTCCAACTCGGCGCAATTGATAGACGCCGCCGTCAAAGCGGGCGTGCGTAAATTTGTTTTTTCGTCTACCGCGGCGGTTTATCAATCCAGCGACGAGCCGCTGACCGAAAATTCGCCGCTCGGTCCGACCAACGTTTACGGGCAAACCAAATTGATGACCGAACAAGCGTTGGAATGGTATCGCTCCATCTTTGGGCTGCGTTGCGCGATTTTGCGCTACTTCAACGCTTGCGGCGCATTGCCCGGACGCGGCGAAGCGCATCAGCCCGAATCGCATCTCATTCCGCGCGTGTTGCAAATTGCGCTCGGTCAAGCCGAGTCCGCCGCCATCTACGGGACGGATTACCCCACGCCCGACGGGACGTGCATCCGCGATTACATTCACATCGCGGATTTGGTTTCGGCGCATATCCTCGCTTTGGGCGCGTTAGACGAGCGCGACAAAATGATTTACAACGTCGGCAGCGGCAACGGGTTTTCGGTGCGCGAAGTCATCGAAGCGGCGCGTCAGGCGACGGGACACGCGATCCCTGTCGTCGAGCAGCCGCGCCGCGCAGGCGACCCTGCGCGTTTGGTCGCTTCGCCGCAAAAAATCAAAGACGAATTGGGCTGGCAGCCAAAATATACAAACTTACGCGACATCCTTTCCAGCGCGTGGGAGTGGCATCAGTCGCATCCGCGAGGGTATAAGAAGTAGAAATAAAAAACGTCGGAAAACTTCCGACGTTTTTTGTTCCCTGCGCCGAAGGCTACGAAAGCGCGACGGCGAGGGCGTCAATCGCGGACTTGGCTTCCGCCAGCCCTTCTCCGGTGATGTCGCGGTAGATCTTAATTGCGCCGATCTTGTCGCCTTTTTGAAGCGCTTCGATAATGCGCGGGTCAATTCTGTTTGAATTCGACGGGGCGTAGGTTATGTTTAACGCTTGGTAAAGAAAGTCGAGGCGCTCTTCTAATTCTCGGACTCGCGCTTGCAGTTTTGTAACATCGTATTCAACGCTCATGGTTTCTCCTTTTTTATTCGCAAATAAAACGGTCTAAAGCCGCGTCAAAAAGCGGACGGGCGTTCTCGGCTTGCGGCGTATAAACCTTCCACGCAAAAACGCGGTCGCCGCAGGTCCAGGCGCCGCCGCCGCCGTAGGGCAAGGTCGAGGTCGCCGTGCTGGAAATGTCGTCATAGACGACGTTCATGCCGCGCACTAAAAAGACGCTGGAATTTTTTGCGGCAACATCCACTGCGTCGTTTAGAATCGCGTCAAAAAGAAATTGCGGGTTGGACGAGCCAGGCGACAACTGCCAAATTAATTGAATGAATAATTTTCCGTTCAGCCCGGCAAGGATGCCTTGACTGTATGTGTTCGGCGGCGCAGAACTTTGCTTGGCGCTCACGTCAAAAAAAGCAACGTCTAACGGATGCCCGATGCAGAATTGATATTCGCAAAATAAGCCAGCCAACGAAAACGCCGTCGGCGCGGGAAGCGCGGTAGGCGGCGCGGATTGCGTCGGCGCGGGGAGGGCGGTCAGCGTGGCGCTGACGGCTTTTTTGACGAACTCGTCGGGGAGTTGAATCTGCTTGGGGGCGCACGCGGCTAACAGAAACAGAATCAGGCTGAACGTCGAAAGAAGCGGCGTTTGTTTTTTCATCCTTAAATTATAAAGCCCCGTCGAAAACTCGGCGGGGCTGATTTTTGTTTAGTGTCCGCTGCCTTCGGTAACAGTTCCGTTGAAGATTTCAGGGTTTTGATCGCCCTCGACGACGAGGATGCCCGCCAGACCGCGCTGCAAACGCGAAAGCGCGTGATCTACGAGGACGAAGTTGCCCGGCACTTCGACGTGGAATTCGACCATCGTCGCGCCGCCGGGCGGGACGAGCGTGGTTTGCACGTCGGTCAGCGGCGGAGCGGTGAGCGAGGCTTGGTCGTACACGCGGTCGAAGATTTCGCCGATGACGTGGAAGGACGAGGTGAAGTTCGGTCCGCCGACGCCGAAGAAGATGCGAACGGTTTCGCCGACTTTGGCTTTGAGCGGTTTCTTTTCGCTGAGCGCGTTGGCGGCGCCGTTGAAGACGAAGTATTCGGGTTCTTCGTCGAGCAGTTTGGCGACGTCGCCCATTTGGTAGCCTTGTTCGCCGAAGGCGCCTGCCGTGTAGATTTCGCCTTGCATGACGTAAAATTCGCGGTCAACGGGCGGCAAGCCTTCTTCGGGTTCGACGAGGATCAAGCCGTACATGCCGTTGGTGATGTGCTGAGCGACCATTGGCGTGGCGCAGTGGTAAACGAACAAGCCCGGGTTGATGGCTTTGGCGGTGAAGACGGTTTCTTCGCCCGGCTTGGTTTGCGTCATTACCGCGCCGCCGCCTGGTCCGGTGACGGCGTGGAAGTCCACCGAATGATTCATCGTGCTGGACATAGAGTTCTTCATGTGAACTTCAATCGTGTCGCCGAGTTTGACGCGGAAGAAGGGACCAGGCACGATGTCGTTGAAAGTCCAGTAAGTGTAGGTTGTGCCGTCGGCGAGTTGACCGATGAGTTCGGTGGCTTCGAGGTCAATGCGGACGACTTGCGGTTCGCGTTTGCCAATCGGCGCGGGGATGTTGGCGGGGTCGTGGATGATGTCCGCGCCGCTGTTGTCGGCGACGGAGGTCTCGGCGGAGGGCGGCGGAGCGCCGTAGGCGCCGTCGGGCAATCCGTTGAGGTAGCCGACGATTAAATTAACTTCGTCGTTGGTCAAGGTCTGCGAGAAGTTGGCGGGCATGACGTTCGCCGAGCAAGCGCCAGTCGGGCAGTTTTGCGCGATGTAAAGGTTGGGGTCGGTGATTGACTCGCGGATGAATTCTTCTTCGTTGGCGGCGTGTCCGCTGTATGCGGAATCTTTTAGCGCTGAAGCCGCTTCCATGCTGACTTTGTCTAAGTTGGGACCGACGACGCCGACGGCGCCGGGAATGCCGGAGATGTTATGACAAGAGCCGCAGGTGCCTTTTTGGAAGGCGGCGATAACCGCCGCGTCGCCGACGGGCGCGCTCATATTCATCGAAGGAGCCGCCGCGCCGCTTTCGTTGACGACGAATTTTCCGCGCATGCCCAATTCGGCGTGGTTGCCGACTCCGTCGTAATATTCCATTTCGCCGTGAACGTTAGGCACGACGAAGGTAACGGTGGCTTGCTCGTTTTTGGATTTAACCGTCGCGCTCGTCGCCTTCGCTTCGGGGAAGGAAATGTTATGCTGTCCTTCGCCGCCGTTGAACAAAGTAACGGAGACTCGTTCGCCCGGTTTGGCGCTGAGCGTGGGGTTTTCTTGCCCGCGAATATCGCCGCTCATGCCGATAAAGACGAATTTTCCGTCTTTAATATCGGTCGTCAGCGTGTATTCTTTATCAACGGGGAGAAAATCTTTGCCTGAACAGGCGGCGAGAAGCGCGCCTAGCAGGGTAAAAAAAACGACATACTTCAAATAGGGTCTCATTCTGAATTCCTTGTTGGTTTGGTATGAAAGACGATTTGTTTGGCGGCTTCCATAAATTCTTGTTCGTCGAGATGGTACATGCGGACGACGTCCCCCAGCGTGCAGAAGCGCGCAAACTCGCAGCCGACGCAACGCAATTTTCGGTCTAGAAAAAAGCGGACGGCGTCCGGCTCGGTTTGCAGCATGTTCTCTACATTAATATTAGAGAGGTTCAAATCATCAATCATGGCGCGGCGCAGGATAGCCTATTTTTCTCAATCGCTCTTTGCGCCAGCGCAAACAAAAAGCGGATTAAGCCTTTCCATCTGCGATACGCACCAATTCGTGCGGTTTGACGACGATAATTTTTTCGCGCCCCGCCTTGATGACGCCGCGCCGTTCCCATTCGCTGAGCAAGCGGCTGACGGTGTACAGCGTTGTGCCGCTCATCTCAGCCACGTCTTGCCGCGAAAACGCGAGTTCAATTTTTACTTCGTCCGTAGCGCGAACGCCCAATTGCCCCGCAAGGCGGACGAGCGTGTTCGCCACGCGCTGCTCGACTTTTTCGGTGGCGAGTTCGCGATAGCGAATTTGAATCTCTTGAATGTAAGAAGTCATTTGATTCATAATGCCAAACGCGAGGTAGGGGCGCTCTTCAAGCGCCGAACGAAAAAACGAATTGGGAATGGCAAGCGCGGCGCTGTTTTCCATCGCCTGCGCGGTTACGGGATAAACGGGATTATCCTTTCGCACTGCGCCGATTGCGCCGTACATTTGCCAGGGAGAAATCGTCCGCAAGTTGACTTGTTGTCCTTGCGGGTTGGACTGCATTAATTTGACTTGTCCGCTGGCGAGGACGTAGGAATAGGCGGCTTCGTCGCCTTGCATAAAAAAATAACCGTCTTCTTCGACGGAGCGAACGACGCTGTTTTTATAAATCAAATGCAAATCGTCGTCGGTTGCGCTTTGCAAAGCGACGACCTGTTTTAAAGCGTCGGGGGAAATATCCATAGCGCGATTGTACTATTAATCACACAGTATTTGTAGGCTTGACGGAATCATAGAGTCGCTTTATAGTTGACCTATTCCCCCCCCAGAGGGGAGGGGTAAGAAAAATCACGTTGACTTTATCTAAAGCGCAGAAAGGCATTTTATGGAAAATCAAGCCACAATCCGAAGGTTGAAAACCGTCGAGGGGCACCTGCGCGGCGTGATTCGCATGGTTGAAGAAGACGCCTACTGCATTGACGTCATCCGTCAAATTCAAGCCATCGAGGCGGCGTTGAATAAAGTCAGCGTGCAAATTTTGGAAGGACACCTCGACGCTTGCGTTACCGCCGCCATTCAAGGCAGCGACAAGAAAGAACGCGAGCGCGTGTTGAAAGAAATTACCGAAGTGTTTGAAATGTCTGCGAAAGTTTAGAAGTTGAACTGCTCAACTTTGAACCTAAAATAAAAACCAACCCCAAGGAGTATTTCCATGACTACCGTAACTTATACTGTCCCCGCCATTTCGTGCGGACATTGCACCCGAACTATCGAAACCGAAGTGAGCGAATTGGAAGGCGTGCAATCCGTCAAAGCCGAAGCGGACAGCAAAAAAGTAACCATCACCTTTGAAGACCCCGCCGACGAGGCGAAGATCAAAGCCCTATTGACGGAAATTAAATACCCCGCCGAAGGCTTGATTACGTTGTAAAGAATAGGCGATTAAGGAATCAGTAATTGGCAACTAGGTAATTTGGTAATTGGGGATAACAATTCCTAATTACCAAATCCCTAGTTACCCAATCCCTAATTGCCTAATCCCTAATTACCTAATCTCTAGTTGCCTAATCCCTAATTACCTAATCCCTTAATTGCCTAACGCCCTACTCATTTACCGTTATGACAGAAACCAAACAACTCACCCTCCCCATCACCGGCATGACCTGCGCCAACTGCGTCGCCACTGTCGAGCGGAATTTGAAAAAACTCGACGGCGTGGACAACGCGGTGGTCAACCTTTCGTCCGAACGCGCCACTATTGATTTTGACGCCGCCAAACTCGGATTGAGCGATTTCATCGCCCGCGTCAAACGCGCCGGCTACGGCGTGGCAAGCGGCGAAGCGGAATTAATCATCAAGCGCCTCTCCGACGACAACGACGCGCGTCGCCTCGAAAAAACGCTCGCCAAATTAGACGGCGTGCTCGAAGCGCAAGTTTCTTTTACCAATGAAAAGGCGCGCGTGCAATATGTGTCGACCATCATCTCGCAAGCGGAATTGCGTCGCGCGGTTTCGTCCGCTGGGTTTGAAGCGCTCGAATTGGGCGGCGCGGCGGAAGACGCTGAAGCGTTGGCGCGCGAACACGAAATCAACGAACAGCGGCGGCTGTTAATCATCGGCTTAATTTTCACCGCGCCGCTCTTCATCCTCTCCATGAGCAAGGACTTCGGCTTGCTGCCCAATTTCGTTTACAGCGGCATGGACATGGGCGGCATGCGCGAAGCGAAACCGTGGTTCAACTGGCTGATGCTCGCCCTCGCCGCGCCCGTGCAATTTTACGTCGGCTGGCAATATTACGTCGGCGCGTTCAAAGCGCTTCGCAACAAATCCGCCAACATGGACGTGCTGATTGTCATGGGTTCGTCCGCTGCGTTTTTCTACTCGCTGCCGATCACCTTCGGCTGGATTATGGGACACGTCTACTTTGAGACGGCGGCGGTCATCATCACCTTAATTAAGCTCGGCAAATATTTGGAAGCGCGGGCAAAGGGGCGCACCTCCGAAGCGATTAAGAAATTGATGGGCTTGCGCGCCAAAACCGCCCGCGTCGTGCGCGACGGCACGGAAGCCGAAATCCCCGTGGACGATGTGCGCGTCGGCGACGTGGTCATCGTCAAGCCTGGCGAGAAAATTCCGGTGGACGGCGCAGTCATCGAAGGGCGCAGTTCGATTGACGAATCCATGCTGACGGGCGAATCGTTGCCCGTCGAGAAAAAGCCCGGCGACGCGGTTACCGGGGCGACTCTCAATAAATTGGGCATGTTGAAATTTGAAGCGACCAAAGTCGGCAAAGAAACCGCGCTGGCGCAAATTGTCAAGTTAGTGGAAGACGCGCAAGGCAGCAAAGCGCCGATTCAAAAAATGGCGGATCAAGTCTCAGCCGTCTTTGTGCCAATTGTCATCGTCATCGCCTTGTTGACCTTTGCGGGCTGGTACTTCCTCGCGCCGCAAACGGGCGATCAATTTACGCGCGCGTTAATTAACATGGTCGCCGTGCTGGTCATCGCTTGCCCTTGCGCGATGGGGCTGGCTACGCCGACGGCTATTATGGTCGGCGCGGGCAAAGGCGCGGAAGCCGGCATCCTCTTCCGCAACAGCGAAGCGCTGGAACGCGCCGGCAAAGTTGACGTGGTGGTTCTCGATAAAACAGGGACAATCACCAAAGGGCAGCCGGCGGTAACCGACATCGTCGTCAGCGAGCGGTTGTCGGTTGCCGAGAACGAACTGTTGCGCCTCGCGGCGTCCGTCGAGAAGGGCAGCGAACATCCGCTGGGCGAAGCCATTTGGGCGGAAGCCACCACGCGCGGACTGGCATTAGCCGAACCGTCTGGGTTTAAGGCAGAGGCTGGGCATGGCGTTCAAGCCGAAGTCGAGGGGAGAAGCGTAATGGTCGGCAATCAGCGCATGTTTGAAAATCACGGCGTCGCGCTTGGCGGACTTGAATCCGAAATGCGGCGTTTGCAATCCGAAGCGAAGACAGCCATGCTGGTCGCGGCGGACAACGTCGCGGCAGGGATAATCGCCGTCGCCGACACCATCAAAGAAAACTCGGCGGGCGCAATTTCCGACTTGCGCACGATGGGGTTAAAAGTGGCGATGATGACCGGCGATAATCAACAAACCGCCGAAGCGATCGCCAAACAAGCCGGCATTGACGTTGTGCTGGCGGAGGTGTTGCCCGAAGGGAAATCGGACGAGGTCAAGCGCTTGCAAGGCGCGCAGAGCGAAATTGTGGCGATGGTCGGCGACGGCGTGAACGACGCGCCCGCGCTCGCCCAAGCGGACGTCGGGTTGGCGATTGGCACAGGCACGGACGTGGCAATGGCGGCGGCGCCCGTTACCTTAATGAGCGGCGATCTGCGCGGCGTCTCGCGCGCGATTCAACTCTCGCGCAAAACGGTAACCACGATTAAGCAAAATCTGTTTTGGGCGTTCTTCTATAACGTCGTCCTCATCCCCGCCGCGGCGCTCGGTTATTTGAACCCCATGCTAGCCGCCGGCGCGATGGCATTCAGCAGCGTCTTCGTTGTCAGCAACAGTTTAAGGTTGCGCGGCGTAAAGATATAAGAAATGAAAGTTAGCAGCCGCAGGCGTTTTGCTTGCGGCTGTTTGATTCTTAATATTTACGTTTTTTTGCCAAAAAATTTGCAAGAAAAAGCCTCTGTGTTCTTTGCGCGCTCTATGGTAGAAATGAAACATTAACGCCAATTTTCAACATCAAGGAGACACATGAAAAAAAGCATCGGTTACGGCGTGTTCGCTTACGCGCTTTGGGGTTTGTTTCCGCTTTATTGGAAGTTGTTGCAAGACGTCCCCGCCTTGCAAATTATCGGGCATCGCGTCTTTTGGTCTCTAGCCCTTTTGATCGTCATCCTCTTGGCGACCAAACAATGGAAGAATTTTCGCTCGGTCGCCTTCAATAAAAAGACTCTCGGCATTTACGCCGTCGCCAGTTTTTTTCTGACCGTCAATTGGCTAATTTACGTTTGGGGAGTCAACGCGGATTTCGTCATCGAGACCAGTCTCGGCTATTTTATTAATCCGCTGTTGAGCGTGCTTTTTGGCGTCTTCTTTTTGCGCGAACGTCTGCGCCCCGCGCAGTGGATTCCCGTCGTGCTGGCGACTTTCGGCGTCGTTTGGCTGACGGTCGAATACGGACGTCTGCCGTGGATTGCGCTGGCGTTAGCCGTCAGTTTTGGTTTGTACGGTTTGCTGAAAAAAATCTCGCCGCTCGGCTCGCTTTACGGTTTAACTCTCGAAACGGGCATCGCGTTGCCCTTTGCGCTCGCCTATTTGCTCTTCGTCAACATGAGCGGAAGCGGCGCCTTTCTCCATCGCGGCGCGGCGACCGACTTGCTCCTAATGGGCGCGGGCGCGGTAACCACCATTCCGCTCTTGCTTTTCGCTTCCGCCGCGCGAGAGATTCCGCTCAATATGGTCGGCATTTTGCAATACCTCACGCCGACGCTTCAATTCCTCATCGGCGTTTTCGTTTACAAGGAGACTTTCGACCACGCTCAACTCGTCGGCTTCGGCGCGGTTTGGCTGGCGTTGATCGTCTTCTGGGGCGAAAATCTTTTGGCGCATCGCACCCCGCCGCCGACCGTTCCCGAATTGGGCGACTGATTCAAATATGCCGTTTAGCCAAAAATTGCATGACGTTTTATACTGAATAAATCAGGTCTTATTTCACTATAATCGCCCAAAAAGAGGAGCGATAAATTATGAATTTTGCAATGTGGAAAAAAGCGCTAAACGTCATCCCCGAAGTTTCAAAAGAAGAATGGGACGCGCTGGACGTTGTCTCAAAATGGCTCGTCTCCGCCCGCGCCGCTGTTTTGATTATGACCTTCATCTCCGCCGCCTTAGCGGGACTCTTCGCTTGGCGCGACGGCGCGGGCAACTTCCTGACATGGTTGGCGTTGGCGTTTGGCTTAGTCATGGCGCACGCTTGCAACAACATCTTCAACGATTTCACCGATTACGTTCGCGGCGTGGACAAAGACAACTACTACCGCACCATGTACGGCGCGCAACCGATCGCCAGCGGGCTGATGACGAAACGCCAGCACTTAACCTACTTCGCCGTTACCGGCGCGCTCGCCTTAATCGCCGGGCTATATTTAGTTGCGAACGTCCATTTCACCACGACGGCTTGGGTTTTGTTAGGGCTGGGCGCGTTCTTCGTCCTCTTTTACACTTGGCCCCTCAAAGGCCTGGCGCTCGGCGAACTCTCCGTCCTGCTCGTTTGGGGTCCGCTGATGATCGGCGGCGGCTACTACGTCCTCAGCGGGCAATGGAACAACTCGGTCGTCATCGCCAGCCTGCCCTACGTTCTCGGCGTAACTACCGTCATCTTCGGCAAACATATTGATAAAATTGACGTTGACCGCGCCAAAGGCATCCACACCTTGCCGGTCGTCATCGGCGAAAAAGCGGCGCGTTATACTATCATCGCCATGATGATCGCCCCTTATCTTTTCACCCTGCATTTGATTGGGACTCGGTTCTTCACGCCCGCCATGTTGATTGTGCTCTTCGCGCTGCCTTCCCTGAAAGACAGCCTGCCGCCGCTGACTCAGCCGAAGCCGCTCGCTCGCCCCGAAAATTTTCCTGCGGGACAGGGCGGCTGGCCGCTCTTCTTCGCGCCGATTGCGTTTCGCAACAACCGCGCCTTTGGCTCGCTCTTCATGCTCGGCTTGTTGATTGACACCGCCCTGCGCCTGCTGCCGTGGACGCAAAATTTCTGGCGCTAATTTCGTTTAGGAGCAACCTCATAAAAACTTCTTCCGCTTGGAATCCCTTTATAAAAACCGCCTTCCTTTGGGCGGTCTTTATCGCCATGTATTTAATTTTCAAAGTTTTGCCCGTCTTTCCGCTGACTTTATTTTTCGCCACGAACGAGTCAAATTTCCAGCATTACAAAGCGGGATTCTTCGCCTATTTGCTGACCAGCGTCGTCGAATATGCGCTGACGAAAAAAGACGTTCAAGATAAATCCGCGTTTTTGTATTCGCGTTTGTCCGCCGCCGTCTTTTTCCCTTGGGTGATTTTTCTGCTTTGGTATCTCGCTCCCGCGCTGATTGGGCGCGTAGAATCGCTCGTATTTGAAGCGCTTTACGCCAACCTCATTCTGCTCGTTGCGACCTACTTCGTCGCGGTTTTTGAGCGCGGCATGGCGCAAATTTCCTATTCGCGCGAGTTCAAAACCGTCCTTTGGATTTTATTCTGCGCTTCGATTTTGCTTTACTTTATCTTCACCTTTCGCCTGCCTTGGGCGGACGTTTTCGTCGAGCCGAACTGGCGTTAATTTAACCTACATCAGCAACAGAGCGGCAGAGCCTAGCGCGTTGACGAAAAAGTGAAGGATTATTCCCGGATAAATTGACTCCGTGCGCTGATACATATAAGAGAACAACGCGCCCAATAAAAACGTCGGGATCAGCGTGGCGATTTGTCCGTGAAAGATGGCGAAAATAAGCGAACTAAAAAACAACGCGTGAATCCAGCCGTATTTTTCGCGCAAGCCTTTGAACAGAAATCCGCGAAAGAACATTTCTTCAACGATCGGCGCGACAATGACCGTCGTAAAGGCGAAGAGGTAAGGCGCATTAACTTCGCCAATCATTTCGGAGAGAACGTCTGCTTGGGTAACGACGCCTAAGGCGATCATGGCGATGTTATTGACGATTACCAAAATATACGCGCCGATTAATAACCCAAAACCGAGCGCGAGATTCGCATATACGCCGCTAAATTTTTGAAAGCCTAATTCCTTCCACGAAACCTTGCGCCAAAAGAAAATAACGGCAATGGGAATCAGCAAAGTAAATTCAAACGACGCGACGTAATAAACGAGAATATTTTCTTGATTTTTCAAAGAAAAAATTATCGCGAAGTAAACGACTGAAACAATCAGCATTAAGCCCAGCCCCAGCCAAGCGTCGTTTCCGCTCCATGCGGCGGGTTTCTTTTCGTCAGATGGAAGTTGATTCATGGTTTGCTCTTTCCAGGAAAGTGTTAAACGTTTGAGAAGATTATAGTCCTCCGCAAGCAAAGCAGAGATGAAAGAATCCAAACGCCAAAGCCGTCCAAAAAGGAAAGGAGCAAGAATGATAAAACTCTATCGAGAGGAAAAAAGCCCGGCGGCGGACGCGATTGAAGCGGAATTCAAGGAGTTGGTTCTGGGCTATGACCGCGTCGTCGTGGACGAGGCGCGGGCGAAAGAACTATTCGCCAAGCGAACGCTGCCCGTCATCGCCAACAACGAGCGCGTCGTCAGCGGCGAAGAGATTCGCCCTTACCTCGAAGAATTAGCCAAACTCACGCAAGAATGGCGTTTGTTTCAAGGCGATTTCTGCTACGTCGGCGACGACGGCGAATGCCTTTAATGGCGGTCTAAATTCGTGTCCGCCCACGAGGACGGGTCGTTCAGCGGTTCGAGATGCGTGAAGACGGTGATTTCGGGCAACGCGGCGCGGATGTCGGCTTCGATGCGTTCGAGCAATTGATGTCCTTCCAGCACCGTCCACGAATCGGGGACGAGGACGTGAAACGAAGCAAAACGCCGCGCGCCCGATTGGCGAGTCCGCAGCGCGTGATATTGGATTCCTTGAGCGGCGTAACTATCCAATGCTTTAATAATTAGGGCGCGTTCTTCGTTGGGCAACGCCGTATCCATTAACCCCAGCACCGAGTCGCGGACAATGCGAACGCCCGACCAAATAATATTCGCGGCGACAATCAACGCCACCATCGGGTCGAGGCGTTCCCAGCCGCTGAGCGATACCGCGCCCACGCCCGCAATTACGCCCGCAGAGGTCCAGACGTCGGTCATCAGGTGGCGGGCGTTGGCTTCCAACGTGATGGATTGATAGCGCTTTCCCGCGCGAAAAATAATATACGCCGCCGCCATGTTGACGAGAGTCGCGCCGAGCGAAACGATTAACCCCAAGCCGATTTTTTCAAGCGGCTGCGGATGAATCAGCCGCGAGACGGAACTCCAAATGATGCTGGCGGCGGCGACGAGAATCAACGTCCCTTCCACGCCGCTGGAAAAATATTCCGCTTTGCTGTGTCCGTAAGCGTGATCGTCGTCCGCCGGGCGGGCGGCTACCGTCAGCATGGCGAGCGCCATCAACGCGCCGATTAAGTTGACAATGGATTCAAGCGCGTCAGAAAGCAAGCCCACCGAGCCGGTTAGCAAATAGGCTAGCGCCTTTAATGCGATGGTCAGCGCGGCGGCGGCGATGGAAATCCAAGCGTAGCGCGTCAACCGACGGCGGTCGTGTATTTTTGAAAAATCGCCCATTTTGCCTTTTGCGCGGAATTTATTCTCCGAACATTTGATAGCGCAAAGCGCGCAAGTTGCGCCGATGCAGCGTCTCCGCCAAACCGCCAAGGTGGACGCGGCTCTTGCCGCATTCTTCAATGGTGATTTCTTCCAAATATTCTTCGGCGTTTTTGCGCCGTCCGCTTGCTTTGACAATTTTTTTGATGTTGTTCAAGTAGTTGATATTTTCCTTAACCGCCGCGTCAATCTCGCCGCGCAGGATAATATCGCCGTGGCCTTGCACAATATTTTCGAGTCCCATTTTGCCGATTTTCTTAATCGAAGCCAGCAAATCGTCGGCGTCGCCGTCCACGATGAAAGGCAGCGACATAAAAGCGTCGCCCGCAAAAAGGACGCGATCTTCTTCAACGAGGACGGAGATTCCGTCGTCGCTGTGCCCTGGCGTGGTCGTCAGAATCAAATTTTTCTTTCCGACTCGCAGCGTCATTTCGCCTGTTGCAAAGGTAATTTGCGGCGCGACAATCTTCACTTGACGCAAATTAGAATTTTGTTTCCGCGCGCTTTCCAACGAAGCGGCGCCGTCTTTCAATAAATAGTCGCGGCATTTGGCGTGTCCTAACACGATCGCGTCGGGGAAGAAGCAGTTTCCCCAAGCGTGGTCGGCGTGATAATGCGTGTTGACGACATAACGAACTTGCGAGCCTAACTCATGCTCGATAAACTCGCGCATGGCGAGCGTCTCTTCGGGGAGGGCGAGCGTGTCAATCACCACCGACCACTGCGGACCGACAACCACGCCCGCCGTAACTTGCGCGTACACTTCGCTTTGAAACCAATAGACGTTCTCAGAAATTCGCTCTCGATGCATTTGTTTGCCTTTTTTATGAAATATATTCCCTCTTAAATAGCACATTTCATATTAATTTTCAAGTTGACTAAACAAAAGAACTCCGAGTTTTTTGAAAACTCGGAGTTCTTTATTGAACGCGAATTTTAGATGTGAATCGGGCTGCCGTCCGCGCCGTGCGCCGCTTCCATCAGCGCTTCGGAAAGCGTCGGGTGCGCGTGGACGTTGCGCGCGATTTCATGCGGCGTTAATTCCATCATGTGCGCCAGCGTCAGTTCGGGCAAGAGTTCGGTTACTTCGGGTCCGATCATGTGCGCGCCGAGAATCTCGCCGTATTTTGAGTCCATAACGATTTTGACGAAGCCCGCGTAATCGCCCAGTCCCAGCGCTTTGCCGTTGGCTTGAAAGGGGAAACGCCCCACTTTGACGTCCAACCCGCGCTCTTTGGCTTGCGCTTCGGTCAGCCCGAAGGACGCCACTTGCGGATAAGAATAGGTCGCGCGCGGCATCATTTCGTAATCGAGCGTTACAGTTTCGTGTTCGGCGATATGCTCCGCCGCCACAATGCCCATCGCCGAGCCGACGTGCGCCAGCATCAGTTTGCCGGTTACGTCGCCAATCGCCCAAACGCCGGGCACGTTGGTTTGCATCTTCTCGTTGATTTCAACAAATCCGCGCTCGTTAATTTTTACGCCGATTTCTTCCAAGCCCAAGCCTTGCGAGTTGGGGCGGAAGCCGATGGCGACCAGCGCCTGATCCGCTTCGAGAATCGTCTCTTTGCCGTCCGCCGAAACTTTGACCTTCGCGCCTTTGGCGGTCGCCTCGACCGATTCGACTTTATGCCCGGTCAAAATTTTGATTCCGCGTTTCTTGTATTCTTTTTCCAATTCTTTGGAGACTTCTTCGTCTTCCAACGGCACAATGCGCGGCAACATTTCGACGATGGTTACATCCGCGCCGTAGGCGTTCCACACGGTGGAAAATTCCGCGCCGATTGCGCCCGAGCCGATAATCACAACCGACTTCGGCAAGGTATCTTGCAAAATCGCCTCTTTATAAGTAACGATTTTTTTGCCGTCCACCTTCCACGCGGCGGGCGCCGCCGCCGAAGCGCCGGTCGCCACGATAAAGTTCTTGGCTTTCAATTCGGAAACTTTGCCGTCTTTATCCGTTACGTTAAGCGTGTCTTTGGATTTGAACTTTGCTTCGCCCATGAAAACGGCGATGTTGTTTTTCTTCATCAAGAAGCCGATGCCTTTGACGAGCCGCTCGGACGTGGCGCGCGAACGTTTGACCGCAACGCCAAAATCGAGTTTCAAATTGTCAAACGAAAAACCGAATTCTTTGCCGCGCTCGCGCAAGGTGTGCGCCACTTCCGCGTTTTTGAGCAGCGACTTCGAGGGAATGCAGCCGACGTTCAAACAAACGCCGCCCAGCCATTGCTTGTCCACAACGGCGACTTTTTGTTTCAATTGCGCGGCGCGAATCGCGGCGACGTAACCCGCAGGTCCCGCGCCGATGACAACCACATCAAAATTTTCTGCCATAGAGAAACTCCAGTAAATTGAAAAAAATATCGTGCTTGCCCCATTGTACTATTAAAGTGAAGGCGGCTTATGGGTGGGTCGCCCGAATCGTAATATCGTCAAATTGGACGTGCGCGTTGTGCCAAGTGGAGAAGCCGAACATGCCCGCCACTTCGCTTGAAATGGTTTCTGAAAGCGTCAGTTTATCGTCAAGAAAGACGTTAACGGTGGAATCCGCAACTTCAATTCGGACGGAATACCAGGTATTTCTTCGGATTTCAATCGTCCTTTCGCTGACGCTTTTCCAGGGCGGATCGAGGACTAATTCTACGCTTTTCCAATAAGGCGTGAAGGCGATTTTGTAGATTCCGCGAAATCGAATGGACGCTAACGGCGCGTCGTTTTTGACGCTGTAATCAACGATATTGACCCGCGATTCAAAAATGAAATCTTTCCACTCGGGTTTCCCAAATTCAATGACGGGATACTCAATGGACGAATCCATACTGTTGATGTCTAGCGCTCGGTTTCCGTCGGCGTTTGAAACGACTTCCCAAAGTCCGACTTTATATTTAAATTCAATGGGCGCTCCGTCGTCAAAATTTTCCTGAAAGACGATTGTTTTGTCCGCGCTTGTCGGCGTCGTCGGAATGCTTGGCGAAGTTAATGCTTTATTTGAATAAGTTGTCGAAGCCAAATAAAAATTCTCTCGAAAAATAAAAAATAACGATAATAAGCCGAATAACGAGAAGAGCGCGATCCGGGCGGCAGGATTTTTATTTTTATCAGCCAGACGCGCGTACTTGAGATGACTAACTTGGGCGGATTCTCGGCAATTTATTTCCTGCTCGATAAGCAGAGCGGCGAAGCGCGCGATCGCTTTTTTTTGATACAGATAAAAATTTCTTTCTTCCCAGTATTGCGGTCGTCCGTTTTGGACCATCTGCGTTACCAGTTGGTCTTCCCAAAATCTGCCGCGCAGAATATCTTCGTAGTAGGGACTTTCTAATGATAATAAATTCAGCGTATCCGCAAATATAGACTTTACCGCCTGATAAGGCGTTTGAGCTTTGCCCGAAGCCAGGCGCTCTTGAACCAAACAGGACGAAAGCCAGGGAGAATCCTTCCATTTATCGGGTTGATTAAGATTGCGTAATACCTTGGTAACTTCTCTTGTGAGATCTTCCATAGCGCTGTTTTTCCTAAACTCCGAGAAGCGTGCGGATTTCAGTATTTTGCAGATTCTTTTCAGATACAAAACGTCAAAATGCGTTTAAGATAATTTCTGCCTAGCCTGAATCGGCAGGCGAAAATAATTATACATTCTTTGATTTTACGCTAAAGGAGAAGCCGATGATCACCATCCAAGTCGTTAATCATGAGGAAGCCCCAATTATAAGCGCAGACGTTCAGATTAGTTGGCGCGGACGCGCATATTCCACAGGTCGGACGAACGACTCTGGAAACGTATCTTGGAGCGTTTCGGGCGGAGGCGGGACGATTTACGTCAACGGATGGGAAGTTTACGACGGCGAAATTGACGATAATGTAACCGTGCAATTCAGTGATAACACAATTTGATGAAACTAAATTTGAACTGGCTTGATTCTTTTTGCGAAGCGTTGATTATCTACATACAATCAGAGTGTATTTATTTATGTCCGAAATGTCAAATTTGATAAAAAAGAAACCCGTTATTTTAATATTCGTTGGAATATTTCTTACTTGTTGCTTGTGTTGCGCCGTGACGGTAGGCGTTGTCGCGATGATTAAGGGGGGAGGCGGCGGAAATCCAACATACAGACCCACAGAGGATTCGCTTCTGCCGCTCATTGAAAGGCATGTTGGAACCGACAACACGATGACTCCATCTGAGTATAGACCTACGAATGTCTATGTTGCAAGAATTGGCGAATGTAATCAAATATCACCAACCGCGCAAGCGCGAGGCGTTATTCAAGCGTGGATCGTTGAGTATTCCTATGATCGCGGCAATAACGGGAATTGGGTGAATGACGAGGCGCTGGTCATTAATAAGAATGGCTTATGGGATGTTGAGCGAATCCCTCGATGTCCGTAAAGTACTATTTTAAGAATAGACCTGCTAACAAAAGGAGAAATCAGTCAATGTCGAATACATCATTGGATAATGTTCAGTGGGGCGCAACGCTACTTCTGAACTTCTTACGGTCAGTCGCCGCAGGCATTGTGTGGTTTATTATCAGACTAGTAATGCATGATTCATTTGGGGAAGCGGCAAGTATGTTATTACTTCCCGCATTATATTTTGTTATTTTATTGCCGCTGGGATTATTAGCGATATTTTTAGCAAATGCAGGTGTGCCTTACATAGGGCTTGTTAGCCTAGTTGCGGCTGTCGCTATTATTGTTGGCGACCCAATATTATTTTTGATAAGCCTTATTAAGCCGAACCTTCTACCTGTACGAAATTACAGCCCTATAAACTTCAAGTTGATCATGCTTGTCACATATTAAAAGGGAAACCATCATGGCGGACGAAATTGGAACAATTGTTGGAAATGCAATGCAGGAATGGGATTTTGCAGGAGAAAAAGATGACATTTCCTCATATAAAAATGCCGAAGGTTTATTTTTATTGGCATTAAAGAAGGCTGGAAAACCTCTACCTCGTGTTTATTCATTCCTCGCAATGCTTTACTATGACTTGGCTATCAGTTATTCAAAGAGACAAGATAGAAATGCCGCTAAATTTTCAAGTGATGCAGTAAGCTCTGCGACCAAACATGCAGATATAGCCCTTCAAAACGAACATCTTGAATTTAGAGCGCAATTGATAAAGACATATATTTCTGGCGATAACGTTCTATTTCTTAATGGCGGAGTTTCAAACTTAATACCTCAAAGCCGAGACATTGTTGGCGCTATCTTTGAAGGCGTTGGAAGGGCTATCGGCACGGGAGCGGCGGCGGCACAAGTAAGCATGTCAAAGTCTATTTTTAGAAAAGAGTTAGAAAAACTTCTCGCAATTTACACCGAAATTGATTCAAATTACGTTATGGAAGCAACTGAATTCTTTTTCTTTGCTAACAAATTGCTTGGGATTGCAGACTTCTGCACAGAGAATAAATTATTTGGAGCAAAAGAAATTTACACAATTATCGGAAATGTCAATATTGACGAACTTAATTTTGATGATGTTGACCCAGAAATGAAGGGCGAAGCCTTAAACGAAATTTCTCGTTTCAAAACTTTGGCGGAAGCCCGATTAATGACGTTTTGATTTTTATTAAACAACTATACTTAAAGGAGCGCAAAATGGCTAATCGTTTAATACTTCGAGATAGAAGGAATGACCCTTGGGGAAATGTTAATGCTCGTGTTTTTTGGGAAGGTGGCGGACAAGATGGCGTTTGGGTAAACAGTAGCGGAAGCGGGGAGTTTGGCGGATCAGGTGTAGTTTCATATATTGATGTCGCGGGTGAAAAAATATATGTTGTTCAAAAAGTAGATGGAAGTAGCACGATTGTAGCGGTGTCTCAAAACGCTCATTAAAAGTATTAACCTCGTCAAGGAACAACATCTATGAAGAGAATATTTTTATCCACTCTACTTTTGACCATTATGCTTGTTGCTTGTGCGCCAACCGTCACAACCGTCACAAAAATCCCGCCGACGGAAACAGCAACGCCGACGGCTATTTCTACGTCATCGCCTGTTCCAACCATTACGCCCACCTTGACTCCCGCTCCAACTTTGGCTCCTATGACGAATTTTATGAATGGGCTGGTCTATTATCCGGCAGTGCCTGGGGGAAATAGCAGATCAGAAGTAGAGTGGATGTTGGAAAATCTAGTTGTGCCGACAGGGGCAAATTGGATAAAACTGCACGTTGAATGTAACCAAAGGGATGTGAGGAGCGTCGAAGTCTACTGCGATCCATTACATGCTATATCCGACGAAGAATATACCTACCTTGTCAAAACTGCTCATCGGTTGGGAATGCGCGTTATGAGCGAACACATTATCGCAACGCTTGGATGGGGACAATATTGGCATGGGGATATAGGAAAATTTTATACCGAAGAACAATGGGGTGCTTGGTTTAAAAGTTATGGGGAAATGATCCTGCGTTATGCTAAATTGGCGGAAGAAGTCGGAACCGACTATCTCGTCATAGGCCCTGAATTGGACAGTACCGCCCATCGGGAAAAAGAATGGCGAGAGTTAATCGCGCAAGTGAGAGCGGTATATCACGGCAAAGTTACCGTAGCGTTTGATGAGGAACGTCCGCTCCGCCAAGCGAAATTTTGGGACGCGCTTGATTCGATTGGCGCGCATCCGTATTATCTCAGCCTGCCAGGCGTGATAGATCCTTCTGTCGAGCAATTAGATCGCGCTTATGAGCCTTATGCCGAACGCTTAAAAGCTCTTTCAGAAAAATGGAACAAACCAATTTTGATCTCTGAAATCGGCTTTTGGAGCGTTCACACGCAAACTCAAAACTATAATTATCTTGATTCCTCAAATAAGATTGATCTACAGGAACAAAGCGACCTGTTTCAGGCGGTCTTCGACACATTTCATGGAAAAGACTGGGTGGAAGGCATTTTTTGCTATGCGTTTGAAGGTTGGTCAAACTACCCTGAGCCATGGAACATTCATAACGATTTTTTAGGCAAGCCTAGCGAAAATGTGATTCGCTCCTTTTTTGGAGCGCCTCCTCTCCCAACTTCTACGCCCATTATTCCGCCGCCTGCCGATCTAAATCAAACAGAAGTAATCTATCGCGACAGGCTTAACTCTGCTTGGAGTAATTATCCTCCTGAGGGACGACCCGACAGCATTCAATTTGACCAATCTGACATTGCCATGAGCGGCAACGCCATTAAAGTAAATCTTTATCAGTTCTGGTCGCTTGATTTTCGCAACGATCAAGTAGATTTTAATAAATATCAATGGCTCGATTTTGATTTATATGTCGAGCCGAAAAACTTGCCAAAAGTTTACACGATTGGCGTTACGTTGCGCGGACCTTCCTATCAGCCCGCAATCTATCGGGTTGAATTGTTGCAAAGTCAGTTTATTGAAGGCGGCACGCTTCAGCCAGGCACATGGCAGCACGTTCAAATCCCATTAGATGTATTTGGACCGCGCTTGAGTCGTTATGTTATTATCAGCATTGACCATCCAGGAGCAAGCACGGCGGATCTTCCGCTTTTAATATATGTAGATAATGTGGTTTTGCGCGGCAAGTAATCATAGAAATTTCTCGCAAAGATAAACTGCGCGTAAACTAAATCTTCATTTCAATAATTTGAAGCGACGACTCGCGGCGTAAATTAATAATGCTTCTGCAGCTCGGAAGCGTATTGCGCCCCGACCGTCGCTTTATTTTCTTCAAGCCATTTTCGCAAACTGGTTTTACCTTTAGCGGGTTGCGAAGAAACCAGCAAGTCTGCCATCAAACCGTCCACTTCTTCGGGAGTTAATAACACGTCGCGCACGAAGACGCTTAAGCATTGCGCGGCGATCAGCGCCACGCGCGGATGCGCGCGAACGATATAAGGTTTTTTCCCGACCGTCGCGCCGATGGTTTGGATTAATTCATTGAAAGTAAATACGTCTGGACCGACCGCGTCCCAAATCACATTTTCGGTTTGCGCGGCGGCTTGAAGCGCTAAATCCGCGAGGTCTTCGACGTAAATGGGTTGAATTTTATATTGTCCGTCGCCCATTTGGAGAAAAATCGGCAGGCGACGGATTAAGTAAGCGATGTTGTTGATCAACACGTCTTCCTTGCCAAACAGAACAGTGGGGCGCAAGATGGCGTAAGCCATGCCGCTTTCAATGACTGCCTTTTCATTTTTGGCTTTTCCCCAGTAATAAGGCAAATGCGAGTCAATGTCTGGATTGGCAATGCTGATGTGAACTACTTTCCGCACGCCAGCGGACTTTGCCGCCGCGATTAACGCTCGCGTGTTTTCAACGGCTTTGGGTTGTGTATTAGCGCCGCGGTCAAACCGCACCCAATACGTGTTGTAGAGCGTATCCACGCCCGTCAGCGCTTTGGCGGTCGCTTGTTCGTCGAAGTTAAGCGGATACGCTTTAACTTGACCGTCAAAGATACCGCCGCGCTCAGGATGATTGGTGAGGGTGATCACTTCGTGTCCTTGAGCGAGCAGGCGACGGGTGATATATTTCCCTGAATAACTAAATGCGCCAGTGACTGCGATTTTCATTAGGTCTCTCCTTTTGTGAAATAGCAATATTAAACAAACCGCTCTCAAATCGGCTTACCGCAAACGATCTAACTTTATACGCTTACTTCAAAATTTTTATTACGCTTTGAACCGTATGGATGCCTAAACGGTCTAATTTTGAAATTGCGCGCGTAACACTATCTATCGCGTTGAAGAACTCCTGCAAGGCTTGCAATCTTTCGATTAGAAAAGCGCGTTCTTTTTTATCGAAAGACCCCGCGCCCGCTTCCAGTTGCTCTAACGTCTCCCGCACGGAATGAATAGCGCGGTCAAACTCGCTGTTCTGTCGCCCCTGCAACATAACTTGAACGGACTTATAAAAATCGGTTTCCGCTTCGTAATAATCTTTGCGATCGGCAAGTTTGGTCACGGGATGAATCAACCCCATGCGCGTTAGAGCGCGGACGTTCGTGCTGATTGCGCCTTTCGTTAAGCCCGTGCCTTCGACAAGTTCGTCAAGCGAAAGCGGTGCGGACGAAAGGTAAAGCGCGCCGAAGATCGCCCCCAACGCTTTGGGAAATCCCCAAAATTGGCTGATGCCGCTCATTCCTTGAATAAAATCTTGTTTGATTTGCGCGTTTGTCGTCATAGCATCTCTATTAGTACGTTTAGTATTTACTAAACAAATTATATTCAAAATCTTGAAAAAGTCAAGGCGCAAAAACTCCCTCTTGGTAAGAGGGAGTTTTAATTCTTTTCAAGGATTTCACAACCAACGCCGCGTTTTAGACTTGTAAGTTGCGTACGGCTCCCCAAATTTTTGTTCTAGATAAGTTTCTTCCTTCTCAATCACTAACCGATTGAGCGTCAGCGCAAACAGCGGCGAGACGACGACGCCCCACAGCGAATCAACCAACAGCGGAAAGCCAACGATCATCAAGAAGAATCCCAAATAGATTGGATTGCGCGTGAAGCGAAAAATTCCGCTGGAGACGATTGTTTTGACCGACCCATGCGGGTCGAGCGTCGTCTGCGCCTTGCGGAATTGGTCGAAAGCGCCAAAGCCCAACGCCAACCCAATCAGGATTACTCCAACCCCCAAAAATTTTAGATACGCGGGAAAAGGATTTGGAAACGGCGCGAACTGTCCAATGGCGACGGCGAGTAAAAGACAAATCAAAGCCACAACAGGCGGATGAATCATCTTGTTTGTATTTGGGCGATCATCATCTCTGCTCATAAAATTTTCCTTTTGCGAGATTCATTGAATAAAATAAATTATTGTACTCTTTTTAAATTAGCATTTTCTTACAAGAAAAACGGATGTGAAATAAATCCATTCGCGCGACATCGCCTCTTTTCGTTACTTAAGGGTAAAATTCGCAAGTAAAGCAACCTTGACAAATAGTAAAATTTGATTTACACTCTTGAATGTCAAGTAACCTTTACTTCAAGAAAAGAGAAAAATGAAACAAAACAAAATATTGCAATCACTAATTATCGGAGTCGGCATTGGAGCCGCAATGAGCGTCGCCTTGCGTAATTTCGCAGTCGGCATGGTCATCGGACTAGGCGTCGCGCTGGCGTTCGCCTTCAATGACAAAGGATTAAATGAAGCCGTCAGATGTAATGAAGCGTTATACGCGAGAGATGATCGTTTGGTTCGCAATTTACAGCGTAACGCTTATCGTCAGTTTAAACTTGCTCAGAAGCATGGAGATGGGGCAACCGCTCAAAACAATGATCGCCCTGTTGCCCGCCGTCCCCATTGCGGGCGTGTTGGTCAGCATCATGCGCGTCATGCGCGACAGCGACGAGTTGATGCAACGTCTATACTTTCTCGCCACTTCGTTTTCAGCGCTGCTGACCGCCTTCATCACCTTCACTTACGGCTTTTTAGAGAATATCGGCTTCCCTAAATTTCCCACTTTTTTAATCATGCCGATGATGTTCGCCTTTTGGGGACTCAGCCTTTTCTGGTTCTCTAAGAGATATAAATGAAGAACAAACTCAAAGTCTTGCGCGCCGAACGAAACTGGTCGCAGGCAGACCTAGCCGAACAACTCAACGTCTCGCGGCAAACCGTCAACGCAATCGAGACCGAGAAGTACGACCCCAGTTTGCCGCTGGCGTTCAAAATCGCCGCAGTCTTCGCTCAAAAAATCGAGGATATTTTCATCCCCGAAGAAGACGCATAATATTCCGTCTAATTGGATTGCCAATGAACCGTTTACATAGAATTCTTTTTACGTTTATCGTATCGCTCTCGACGCTGCTCGCCGCTTGCTCGACCGTCAGCCAGACGCCCGCGCCCAAGCCTTCGATTCCGCTGGAAGATTGCCCGCTGATTTCCGCGCGAGGGGAGCAAACCAACGCCCGCTGCGGAATCTTAACCGTCCCCGAAGACCGCGCCAACCCAAGCGGACGAAAAATTGACCTGCACATCGCCGTCATTCCAGCCGTCTCTCGCAGCCCTCAACCCGACGCGATCTTCATGCTGGCAGGCGGACCGGGACAATCCGCAATCGAGACGTTCCCCGCAATGTCCGCTTTGCTCTCCAACGTCCGCCAAGAACGCGACATCGTTTTAGTAGATCAACGCGGAACGGGAGAATCAAACCCGTTGCGTTGTCTTACGCCCGAAGACGAAGCGTTAAGCCAAGACGAAGCGCGCGCAAAGTTGCAAGCCTGCCCGCCGACGTTAAACGCCGACCTGCGCTTTTACGCCACCGAAATCGCCATGACCGATTTGGACGAAGTCCGCGCCGCGCTAGGATACGAAACCATCAACTTATACGGCGCATCCTACGGCACGCGCGCCGCGTTAACCTATTTGCGGATGTTCCCCAACCGCGTTCGCACGCTAACCCTCGACGCCGTCGTAGATGAAAGTTTCGTCCTGTTTCAAGACGCGAGCCGCGACGGACAAGCCGCGCTAGATCGTTTCTTCGCGCGTTGCGAATCCGACTCCGCTTGTTCGAGCGCTTTCCCAAAATTGCGCTCCGAGTTTGACGGCTTATTAAAACGCCTGGACGAAGCGCCCGTTGAAATTTCCGTCGCCCACCCGCTCACCAATCATCCGCTCGATGCGACCATTACGCGCAAACTCGTTACGGACATGGTCTTCAACATTTTATATGTGCCAGACCTCGTCGCCATGTTGCCGCTTTCCATCCATCAAGCCTACGCCGAAAACTATCTTCCGCTGCTCTCTCAATCTTTTTTGGCGGACATGGGAATTTATGACGGCATGTTCTACTCCGTCGCCTGCGCCGAAGACGCGCCGTTGATTAATAAAGAAGAAGCCGCGCAAGAAAGCAAAGACAGCGTCTTTGGCGATATGACCGCAGACTTCCTTTCAGTTTGCGATTCGTGGCCCAAAGGCGCCGTCTCCGCCGACTTTCGCCAGCCGATCCATTCCAACGTCCCGACTTTGATCTACTCCGGAACATCCGACCCAATCACGCCGCCCGTCCACGCCGACAAAGTCGCCGCCGAGTTGAGCAATGAACTTCACCTCGTCTTTGACAACATGGGACACGGAAATTTTGCAACCCTCTGCGGCATAAAAATTTTCTCCGACTTCGTCAAAGCCGCCTCCGTCAACGGGTTGGATGCGTCTTGCGCCGCGTCTGTCGCGCCGCCGCCCTTCTTCGTAGATTTCAGCGGACCCAAACCGTAAGGATGAATCATGATACAAGCGCATCAACTTTCTAAATCGTTCAAAGCCGTTCGCGCCGTCAAAGACGTTTCTTTCTCGGCGCCAAACGGAGAGATTACCGGGCTGTTAGGTCCTAACGGCGCGGGCAAAAGCACCACGCTGAGAATGCTCTACGCCCTGCTCAAACCCGACAGCGGCAGCGCAACAGTGGACGGATTCGACGTCCGCGAGAACCCGCTCGAAGCGCAGAAAAGGCTCGGCGTCCTCGCCGACGCGCGCGGACTTTATCCGCGTTTGACCAGCCGCGAGAACATCCGCTATTACGGGCGTTTGCACGGCATGGAAGGCGAAGCGTTGGAGAAAAAAATGGACGAGTTGTTCGCTCTGCTCGAAATGCGCGAAATTGCCGACCGCAAAACCGAAGGCTTTTCGACCGGCGAAAAGTCAAAAGTGGCGCTCGCCCGCGCTTTGGTGCACGACCCGCAAAATATTTTGCTCGACGAACCGACCAACGGCTTGGACGTGATGAGCGCCCGCGCCATGCGTCAATTCGTCTCGCGCCTGCGCGACGAAGGAAAATGCGTGGTCTTCACTAGCCACATCATGCAGGAAGTTGCGGCGTTGTGCAATCGCATTGTCATCATTTCGCGCGGCGAAGTGGTCGCCAACGGAAACGCCGACGAGTTAAAACGCCAAACTGGAAAAGAAACTTTAGAAGACGCCTTCGTCGCCGCCATCGGCTCGGAGGAGGGATTGCTGCGATGAAATCAATTTGGGTTATCTTTCAAAAAGAAGTGTTGGACAACATCCGCGACCGCCGCACTTGGATGACGGGCGTGTTTTGGAGTTTGTTCGGTCCTATTTTAATGGGCGCAATGATTATGCTTTTAGGCAAGACTCTTACCCGCGCGCTGGATCAGACTTTAATTTTGCCGACGGCAGGCGCGGAGAATGCGCCCAATTTAGTCGCTTTTTTACAAACGTTAAACATTGAAATTACGCCCGCGCCAAACGACCCGAAAGCCGCCGTCGTCGCCGGCGACATTAACGTCGCGCTGATCATCCCCGCAGATTACGGCGACAATTTCTCCGAAGGGAAAACCGCCAGCCTGCAGTTGATTTACGACAGCACGCGCCAATCGGCGGCGACGGACATCGAACGCGCTAAAACCTCGCTGGAATTTTACAATACGTATATCAGCGCGTTGCGGCTAACCGCGCGCGGAATCAGCCCCGAAGTAATTCGCGCCGTGCAAATCAAAAAAGCGGACGTCGCCACGCCGCAAAGTCAGGCGTTAATCTTCCTTTCGATGCTGCCTTACTTCATTATCTTCGCCATCTTCAACGGAGCGGCGCCGGTCATCACCGACGCGACGGCGGGCGAACGCGAACGCGGATCGTTAGAGCCGCTGCTGATCAACCCCGTCAAACGCGGAAACGTGGCGCTCGGCAAAGCGCTGGCGGCGATTCCGTTTACGCTGATTAATTTATTCATTACGCTGGCGGGCTTTGCGGCGATCTTCGCCATTCTTCCCGTTGAAAAGTTGCTCGGCATTCAAATCGGATTCAACATCGGGACATTGGTCGCCGTCTTTTTAGTCTGCCTGCCGATTACGCTGCTGGCTTGCGCCGTCGAAACGCTGATCGCCTCTTTCGCTAAAACGACAAAAGAGGCTGGCTCTTATTTGCCTTTTGTCAGTCTGATTCCTTCGCTGCCGGGCATTGCCCTCGCCTTTTTGCCGGTCAAGCCCGCGCTGTGGACGATGCTCATCCCAACCTTTGGGCAACAGATTTTGATTAATCAATTCCTGCGCGCCGAGCCGATTTCCGCAATAAACATTCTTATCTCCGCGCTCGCCACTTTGCTTCTGACGGCGGCGCTGATGTTCGCGGCAATCAAACTTTACGAAGGCGAACGGATTATTCGCGGATAAGTCAAGTTTGAAAAAAAGGCGGGAATAGAGAGCGGCGCGGCGCTCTCTATTTTTTTTTGCTCGGTATTTCGTTCGGGTCAAACGGCACGGTTTGATAGACGTAATAATTCAGCCAGTTCGCGTAAAGCAAGTTCGCATGTCCGCGCCAACGCACGTTCGGCAGAAGCGACGGGTCATTGTTCGGGTAATAATTTTTCGGCACGCCGATGGACAGCCCCTTGCCCGCGTCGCGGTCGTATTCAGATTTAAGCGTGAAAGGGTCGTACTCGGAATGCCCGGTGATGAAGAGATTCCGCCCGTCTTTCGAGCCGACGATGTACACGCCCGCTTCGTCCGATTCGGCGAGGATTTGCAATTCGGGGACTTTCTCGATGTCGGCGCGGCGAATTTCGGTGTGGCGCGAATGCGGCGCGAGGAAGACGTCGTCAAACCCGCGCATCAGGCTTTCGGTTCGATTCAAGAGGCGATGTTCAAACACGCCGAACATCTTGCGCGGCAAAGCGTACTTCGGGATTCCGTGATAATGATAAAGCGCGGCTTGCGCCCCCCAGCAAATTGAAAATGTGGATTCGGTATGCGTCTTCGCCCAATCGAGAATTTGGACGAGTTCCTCCCAGTAGTCCACTTCTTCAAACGGCATCTGTTCGACGGGCGCGCCCGTGATGATTAAGCCGTCAAATTTTTCGCCTTTTATGTCTTCAAAGGTTTGGTAATGTTTGAGCAAATGCCCCGCGTCGGTGTTTTTAGATTCGTGCGTGGCGGTGTGCAACAGCGTAATTTCCACTTGCAGAGGCGAGTTGGAAAGCAAACGCAAAATCTGCGTTTCGGTGGCGATCTTGGTCGGCATCAGATTGAGAATCGCCACGCGCAAGGCGCGGATGTCCTGATGCAAGGCGCGGTCTTCCTCAATGACGAAAATATTTTCGTCTTCAAGGATTTCCCGCGCGGGCAAAGTAGAGGGGATTTTTACGGGCATAAGATAAAGGATAATGACGAAGGATGAATTTTTTCGCCCTTCATCATTATCAATTCATAGTTTACGAAAGCGCTTGATCCAAATCCCAAAGGATGTCGTCAATGTCTTCGATGCCGATGGAGAGGCGCACGAAATCGGCGCTGACGCCCGCGCTGAGCAATTGCTCTTCGTTCAATTGACTGTGCGTGGTCGTCGCGGGGTGAATGGCGAGGCTGCGCGCGTCGCCGACGTTGGCGAGGTGGCTGACCAGTTGCAGGCTTTCGATGAATTTTTTGCCCGCTTCCAGTCCGCCTTTGACGCCGAAGCCGAGAATCGCGCCCGCGCCTTTGGGCAGATATTTTTTCGCGCGTTCGTAATCGGGATGGCTCTTGAGTCCAGGATATTTAACCCAACTGACTTTCGGGTGCTTTTCGAGGAACTCCGCGACGGCTTGCGTATTTTGGACGTGGCGCTCCATTCGCAGGTTGAGCGTTTCGATGCCGAGCAACGTCTGCCACGAGTTGAAGGGCGCTTGGCAAGCGCCGATGTCGCGCAAAACGTGGACGCGGGCTTTGATGGCGAAAGGCGGCAGCCCCGCCCCCGTCAGCGACGAATAGACGAGTCCGTGATACGAAGGGTCGGGCGTGTTGAAGTTTTCAAACTTGCCGTTGCTCCAATCGTAGTTGCCGCCGTCCACGATGATGCCGCCGATGGTCGTTCCGTTGCCGATGAGGAATTTCGTCGTCGAGTGCGTAACGATGTGCGCGCCCCATTCAATCGGGCGGATGAGGTACGGCGAAGCGAAGGTGTTGTCAATGATCAAAACCAATTTGTGCTTATTGGCAATTTCGGCGACTTCTTCAAACGGGAAGACGGCAATATCGGGGTTGCCGAGCGTCTCGCCGTAGATGACTTTGGTGTTCGGACGAATCGCGGCTTCAAAATTCTTCGGGTCGGTCGGGTCAACGAACGTGGTTTCAATTCCCAACTTCGGAAATGTGTACGCGAATTGGCTGTACGTTCCGCCGTATAAGTGCGAGGACGCGACGATGTGGTCGCCCGCGTTGAGCAAGGTGAATAACGCCTGCGCCTGCGCCGCGTGTCCCGAACTGGCGGCGAGTCCCGCCACGCCGCCTTCAAGCGAAGCGACGCGCTGTTCGAGGACGTCGGTGGTCGGGTTCATTAAGCGCGTGTAAATATTGCCCAATTCTTTCAACCCGAACAAATTGGCGGCGTGTTCCGTATCTCTGAATTGATACGCCGACGTTTGATAAATCGGCACGGCGCGGCTGCCCGTCGTCGCCTCTGGCGAATAGCCCGCGTGAAGCTGACGGGTGGCGAAACCTAACTTGCGATCTTTGATGCTGGACATACTGAAAGTTCTCCTCTTGGTTGATTTTTATCCGCCCGTCAGAAGAGTTAACTTTTTTGCGCTTAAAAAAATTAGCCTCTTCTGAAAGCACAAGAAGAGGCATACGTCTACGCCATCCTCTCATCTTCCAGATATGGACGGCTTTTGCCATCCTTATTTGCCGAAATTGGCACCGTGAACTTTTGGTTCGGTTGCCGAGGCTTCTCAGGGTCGGTCCCTCCGCCTCTCTGGATAAGAGCGAATATTTAATTTCGCGTTTTATATCATTGTATATATAACCTGTCAAGTAAAAATTGGGGTCAATTTTTAAATTACAAAAGTCCTTCGTTGGTCAACAATTCCGCGTTGTAAATAGACGCGCCCGCCGCGCCGCGAATCGTGTTGTGCGACAAGACGACAAATTTCAAATCAAAGATGGGATCTTTTCGCACGCGCCCGACGACGGTCGTCATGCCGTTGCCGGTCAAACGGTCTAATCGCGGTTGCGGACGATCCGCCTCATCCTTGACTTCGATCACCGGTCGCGGACTCGACGGCAGTTCCCGCGCCGACGGCGGAGCGGCGTAATCGCGCAACGCCTCAATCGCGGTCTGCGGCTCGACGGGTTGATTCAACGCCGCGCTGACGCAAACCGTATGCCCGTCTATCACGCCGACGCGGTTGGCATGCACGCTAAATTGAATGTCCGCCAACTCAATTTTTCCGTCGTTTAATTTTCCCAACATTTTGCGCGGCTCCCATTCCACCTTTTCTTCTTCGCCGCCGTTGGCTACGTTGGGAATCACGTTGTCCATAATGTCGAGCGACGACACGCCCGGGTAGCCCGCGCCTGAAAGCGCTTGCAGCGAGGTGGCAAAAACTTTCTTCACGCCGAAGGCTTGATGCAAAACGTGGAGCGCAACCGTCATGCCTGTGCTGGTGCAGTTCGGGTTGGCGACGATACAGCCGCGCCAATTTTTATTTTCGCGCTGACGTTCAATCAAGCGGATGTGGTCGGCGTTGACTTCCGGCAACAACAGCGGGACGTCCGCGCCGCGCCGATAGGACGAAGCGTTCGAGCAGACCGCCGCGCCGGCTTTGGCAAACTGCGGTTCGAGTTCGTTGGCCACTTCCGTGTGCAGCGCGGAGAAAACAATTTTGGCGTCCACCGTTTCCGTCGAAGCGGGGACGACGACCATGTCCCTCGCGTAAGCGGGCATGGGCGTATCCAACACCCAATGCGCCGCTTGAGAATATTTTTGTCCCGCAGAACGATCTGACGCGGCGAGCGCGACCACCTTAAACCACGGGTGATTTTCCAACAGCGAAACAAAGCGCTGACCGACCGAACCCGTCGCGCCTAACACGGCGACGGGAATTTGAAACTGAGACATAAAAACTCCTTTTGAGAAGGTAATTGGCAAGATTTCAACGCACAATCAACTCATGCAACGACTTAACCGCCGTCTCCGTGTTGACGTGATCCACTACAAAACTAATGGACACTTCCGACGAGCCTTGCGCGATGGCAAGAATATTGACGTCGTTGGCGCCAAGTTGGCTGAACACTTTGCCCGAAACGCCCGCCATGTGCCGCATCCCCGCGCCGACGACGGTAACGATGGTTACGTCTTCGGTAGACCAAATGCGGTCAATGTCTTGACGCACGATTTCGTGTTTGAAAACTTTTTCCAACGCGCGCAAAATGGACGGCGCAGTGTCGGCGGGAATCGCAAAACAGATGGACTGCTCCGACGACGCTTGCGTAATCAACGGGACGCTCGTCCCCGTCGAAGCGACCGCGCTGAACGCGCGCGCCGCCACGCCCGGCACGCCCAACATGCCGCGCCCCTCGATGGTTACCAAACGTTGGCAACGAATCGCGGTTACGGCTTTGATGACTTTTTCCGGTTTCTCCTTCGAGCCGTTGGAATGTCCGTTGGCGGTCAAGCGCGTGCCAGGGTGCGACGGGTTGAACGTGTTGCAAATTCGCAAGCCGATGCCGGCCTCGACCACCGGGCGAATCGTCTTCGGGTGCAAAACTTTCGCGCCGTAATAGGCCAATTCCGCGATTTCGTTATAACTAATTTCGGGCAGCGTCTGCGCGTTGGGCGCAATGCGCGGGTCGGTGGTCATCACGCCGTTCACGTCGGTCCAAATCCACACTTCGTTGGCAGGCAGCGCAAAGCCGATTAACGCCGCCGAGTAATCGCTGCCGCCGCGCCCCAGCGTGGTAACTTGCCCTTCCGCCGTCGCGCCGATGAAACCGGTAACAATCGGAACGACATTTTCGTCCAAGAGCGGATTAAGTCGTCGGCGCGTTTTCTCGACGGTGATTCCTAAATCGGGGTGCGCGTTTTGGAACTCGCCGTCGGTAACGATAAACTCGCTGGCTTCCAGCGCTTCGGCGCGCACCCCGCCGCTTTCGACGACGGCGGCAAGCAGGCGCACGCTCATGCGCTCGCCGAGCGAAGCGACCACGTCCAACGCGCGCGGGCTGGCTTCGCCAAGCACGGCGACGGCTTTGCACAAATTCATCTGCGTTTGAATTAATTTCTCAATCTCCGCTTTGAGCGCTTCGCGCCGCGCCGAGTCGGGGACGAGCGCGTCGGCGGCGGCGAAGTGTTTTGCCCTCAGCGAAGATTCGGTTTCTGAAAGAGAATCCAGTTTTCCTTGCGAAGCGGCGGCGGCGGAGTCTAGCAGCAGGTTGGTCACGCCGCTCATCGCGGACGTTACGACGACGACTCGTCCCCAATCTTTTTTTGCGTCGCGGATAATTTGCACGACGTTTTTCAGCGCGTCTGCCGAGCCGACCGACGTTCCGCCGAATTTCATCACCAACGTTTTTTTCATAGGCGTTTCTCCTTTGCGCTTCTCTGAAAGAGAGGCTTGCGGCAAATAAAAACGCCTCGCGGTTTGCGAGGCGTTTGCGTGTTTCGTTTGATTCCGTTTTGACGGTTATCTTTGACCAAGCGCTAATGCCTCGCGGTGATTCCCGGAGGTGGTGGACATGGTCATGCCGAAAGTACAGGCGGCGGTCGTCAAAATGATTTTCATGTTGGGCGGTATTCTATGCAAGCGCGGGCGATATGTCAAGGGGTTTGCGTAATTTGCTTGAAAACAAAAGCGGAAGTTGAAAACAGCCGAAACAATGACGACAATCTATTTTTAAATTGCCGCCTTAAAACACTTGACTCATTTCCAGTTGATAGTAGAATAGCGCCCAATGTTTGCCCTGTTTGTTTTACCGCGTACCCGTCGTGCCAAGAAGCCCGCTTCTTTTAGAAGGCTGGGAGTTTTTTGTTTTGACGACGCGAACGCGAATTTATGAACTAGGCGAATCGCATGTCAACCCAAGCAGCCCATCCTTCTCGGACGGGCTGCTTTTTTATTTTCAAATTGGAGAGATGAATGAGTCCGAAATCAAAACCGCAAGTGAAGAAAGTCGTCCTCGCCTATTCGGGCGGATTGGACACCTCGGTCATTGTGCCGTGGCTGAAAGAAAATTACGGCTGTCAAGTGGTTTGCTTTTGCGCCGACCTCGGTCAGGGCGACGAAGATTTGAACGGCATGGAAGAAAAAGCGTTGAACAGCGGCGCGGACGAGTTTGTCATCCACGACATGCGAGAAGAATTTGTCGGCGATTATATTTTTCCCGCGTTGAAAGCGGGCGCAATTTATGAACACAAATATTTGCTCGGCACGTCGCTCGCCCGCCCGTTGATCGCCAAACATCTAGTGGACGTCGCGCATCAAACGGGCGCGGACGCAATCGCGCACGGCGCGACGGGCAAAGGCAACGACCAAGTCCGCTTTGAGTTGACGGTGATGGCGCTCGACCCGCGCTTGCAAATCATCGCCCCGTGGCGCGAATGGGACATCCGCTCGCGGGAAGACGCGATTGCTTTCGCCGCGAAACATAACGTGCCAGTAACCGCGACGGTCAAATCTATTTACAGCCGCGATTCAAACCTATGGCATCTTTCGCACGAGGGCGGTCTGCTCGAAGACCCGTGGAACGAACCCGAAGAAAGCATGTATCAAATTTCCGCGTCGCCGGAAGACGCGCCCGACGAAGCGCAGTATGTGGAGATCGCATTTGAAAGCGGCGACCCGATTGCGGTGAACGGAGAAAAACTTTCGCCCGCGCAAATTTTGTCCACGCTCAACGCGCTCGGCGGACATCACGGAATCGGGCGCGTGGATTTGGTCGAAAATCGGCTGGTCGGAATGAAATCGCACGGCGTGTACGAAACGCCCGGCGGCGCAATTTTGCATTACGCGCACCGCGAACTCGAATCGCTGATTCTCGATCACGAGACCATTGCCTTCAAACAAATCGCCGCCGTCAAATACGCCGAGTTGACTTACAACGGCTTGTGGTTCACGCCCTTGCGCGAAGCGCTGGACGCTTTCGTCAACTCCACGCAAGTGCCCGTTACAGGCGCGGTTCGCTTGAAACTGTACAAAGGCAACATCATCAGCGCGGGGCGCAAATCGCCGTTCAGTTTGTACCGCGAAGATTTCGCCACCTTCGGCGAAGAGGACGTCTACGACCAAAGCCACGCCGAAGGTTTCATCCGCTTGTACGGTCTCAGCCTGAAAGTGCGCGGCTTGAACGGCTTGCCCGTATCGGGGCTCGATATGCCGAAGCCGGATTATTCGAAATTCAAAAGGGATTAGAGAATAGAGAATTAGTAATTAGTAATTTACCAATTACTAATTGCCAATCAACGAGGAAACTTATGACTCTTTGGGGCGGGCGCTTTGCCCAATCGCCAAATCAACTTGCGTTTGAACTCAACGCTTCGCTAAGCGTGGATCAACGCCTCGCGCTTCAAGACGTGGACGGAAGCCTCGCCTGGGCGGACGCGATTCACAAAGCGGGCATTCTTTCGGACGAAGAACGCGCCGCCATCGCCTTTGGGCTGGATACCGTCCGAGAAGAATTTTCTTCGGGACAGTTTTCCTTCGTCCCCTCCGACGAAGATATTCACACCGCCGTCGAGCGCAGGTTGACCGAACTCATCGGCGAGGCGGCGGGCAAATTGCACACGGGGCGCAGCCGCAACGATCAAGTGGCGACCGACTTCCGTTTGTGGATGTTGAGCGCGATTCCCGAATTGGAATCCGCGCTGAAAAATTTGCAGGCGGCGTTAGTCGAGAATGCCGAGAAAGCGCTCCCTCACCCTAGCCCTCTCCCACAGGGAGAGGGGACTCGACTCCCTTCTACTCGAGAAAAACAGAATCATGTCGCGCAGTTGACGACTCTCCCACAGAGAGAGGGGACTCGACTCCCTTCTACCTATGGGAGAAGGGTTGGGGATGAGGGAAAAGATGAGAACGTCATCTTCATGCCTGGCTACACTCACTTGCAACGCGCTCAACCAATTTTATTGGCGCATTGGTGGCTGAGTCATTATCACCCGCTGCAAAGAGACGTTGAACGATTAAACGATTTGACGAAGCGAGTTTCCATTCTGCCATTGGGGAGCGGCGCGTTGGCAGGCGTCCCCTTTGACGTTGACCGAATCGCGTTGGCGGAAAAACTCGGCTTTGCGGACGTTTCGCAAAACAGCCTCGACGCGGTCTCCGACAGAGATTTCGCGGCGGAGTATCTTTTCTGCGCGACGATGATCGGCGTTCATTTGAGCAAGCTCGCCGAGCAAATTGTTTTATTCACCAGCGCGGAATTCGGCTTCTTCGAGTTGTCCGATGCGTTTTCGACGGGTTCGAGTTTAATGCCGCAGAAGAAAAATCCCGACGTGTTTGAACTCGCGCGCGGCAAAGCGGGGACGTTGCTCGGTTTGCTAACGGGTTTATTGGCGACGCTCAAAGGTTTGCCGTCTACCTACGATAAAGATTTGCAGGAAGATAAAGCGCCCGTCTTTCAGGCGACGGACACGCTGCTGGCAGTTTTGCCCGTCATCGCCGAAGCCTTGCGGACGATGAGCGTCAAAGCGGAACGGATGCGGAGCGCAATTGATTCATCCATGCTGGCGACGGATTTGGCGGATTATTTGGTCGGCAAGGGCGTTCCGTTTCGCAAGGCGCACGAAGCGGCGGGACAAGTCGTCCGCGCGGCGTGGGAGAGAAATGTGTCGGCGGAGAAAATGCCGCTCGAAGCGTATCAGGCAATAAGTCCGAAGTTTGCGGCGGACGTGTATCAAGCTTTTAATCCGCTGGAATCCATCAACAAAAGAAATACGATTGGCGGCGCAAGCCTGCAATCGGTTCTAAATCAAATTCAAAAAATCAAAGGAGAGTAAGAAATGAACAACGTTATTTGCCCCGAATGTGAAGCCCAGATTGAGTTAGCCGCTGGAACGGAAGTCGGCGAGATTTTGGTCTGCTCGGATTGCGGCGTGGATTTGGAAGTTACCGCGCTCGACCCTGCGGCGGTGCAGCTTGCGCCGATGGAGCAGGAGGATTGGGGGGAGTAGGGATTGGGTGATTAGGTAATTAGGTAATTAGTAATCTGCCAGTTTGGAGAATGTATGCAACGACGATTAAAGTTTGGCGTTTTGTATTCGCGGGTGCGCGTGGAGGAGAAGTGGATCTTCGGCGCGTTGGAAAAGCGCGGCATTGATTACGAGCGCCTCGACGACCGCGCGATTCATTTTGATTTGGACGACGCGGCGCCGTGGCGCGAGTACGACGCGGTGATCGAACGCAGCATCAGTTACAACAGCGGATTGTACGCCTTGCGCCTGTTGAACGCTTTCGGCGTGCCGACGGTCAACACGGCGGCGGTGGCGGAAATCTGCGGCGATAAGTTGATGACCAGCGCGGCGCTGGCGCGGGACGGAGTTCCGCAGCCGCACAACGCGACGGCGTTCACGCCCGAAGCGGCGCTGGAAGCGATTGAAGCGTTCGGCTATCCCGTCGTGCTAAAACCCGTCGTCGGCTCGTGGGGGCGCTTGCTGGCGAAACTCAACGACCGCGACGCGGCGGAAGCGGTGCTGGAACACAAGTCCACGCTGGGGTCGGTGCAACATTCCGTTTTTTATATTCAGGAATATATCGCCAAACCTGGGAGAGACATCCGCGCCATTGTCATCGGCGAGAAAGTGTTGACGGCGATGTATCGCAAATCCGAACATTGGATTACGAACACGGCGCGCGGCGGCGAAGGCGAGTTGTGCCCGATCACGCCAGAGATCGAGGACATTTGTCTGCGGGCGGCGAAATCCGTCGGCGGCGGCGTGCTGGCGGTGGATTTGGTCGAACATCCGCAAAAAGGTTTGGTGGTCAACGAGATCAATCACACGATGGAGTTTCACACCATGCAGCCCGTCAGTGGGATTGACATCGCGGGCGAGATTGTGGAGTATGCGGCGGGCGTGGTAAACGGACTCTAAAACGGATTCGCGGATAAAAACGGACTTTGCGTAATCCGTTTCAGTCCGTTTATAAGAAAGATCATTGGAGCGATTATGGACGTGCAAGCGATGCAAGTAAAGGTCAGCCCGCAGTTTGCGGTGAAGAAAGATTTTCTGCATATCGCCGATTTCTCTGCGGAGGAATTGCAGGATTTATTAAACCTCGCCATAGATTTGAAGAAGGAATATTTCAACGGCGGCAACGCGCCTTTGTTGAAAGGCAAAGCGCTGGCGATGGTTTTCCAAAAACCCAGTTTGCGGACGCGCGTCTCGTTTGAGATGGCGATGCAGCATTTGGGCGGTCATGCGATGTACCTTTCGCCCGCAGAGATCGGACTCGGTCAACGCGAATCGGTGGCGGACGTGGCGCGGGTGTTGGCGGGATACGCGCAAGGAATCATGGCGCGGGTCTTCGCGCACGAACACATCCTCGAATTGGCGGAGTGGTCGTCCGTGCCTGTCGTCAACGGGTTGAGCGATTACAATCATCCCTGTCAAGCGCTGTCAGACGCGCTGACAATTCAAGAGAGATTCGGCAAAGCCAAAGGTCTGAACGTGGCGTTTGTCGGCGACGGAAATAACGTCGCGCTCTCGCTGATGCACGTCTGCGCCAAATTGGGCTGGAACTTTACGATTGCGAATCCAGTCGGCTATGAGATTTCGGCGAAGGCGGTTGAAATCGCAAAGGGAATCGCTTGCGAAACGGGCGCGAGCCTTGCGTTTTATAACGATCCGCATGAAGCGGTCAAAAACGCGGACGTGATTTACACCGACGCTTGGGCGAGCATGGGTCAGGAAGCGGAAGCCGCAAAACGAGACGAAATTTTTGCGCCGTATCAAGTCAACGCCCAATTGGTGGACGAGGCGCGAAAAGACGTTATCGTCATGCATTGCCTGCCCGCGCATCGCAATCACGAGTTGACCGACGACGTGGCGGACGGTTTGCACTCGGTGATTTTTCCGCAGGCGCACAACCGTTTGCACGCGCAAAAAGCGATTTTGGCGCGGCTGCTGGGCGGTCTATAAACGGACTGCTGTAAACGGACTCTAAAACGGATTCACGAACGAAAACGGAGGAATTATTGATGGTTAGCGTTTCAATTGTCGGCGGGTCGGGGTACGGCGGCGGAGAGTTGTTAAGGTTGTTGTTGAGTCATCCGCAGGTTGAAGTCAAGCAGGCGACTTCGCGCTCGCGGGTTGGCGAGTACGTCTATCAGACGCACCCCAATTTGCGGAAGCGCACGCAGTTGAAATTTAGCGATCCGTCGCAACTTGAACCTGCGGACGTTTTATTTTTGGCGCAGCCGCACGGACAGGCGCAAAAAAATATCGCGGACTTCGCCAAACTTGGGACGAAAATCATTGACCTCTCGGCGGACTTCCGCTTGCGCGACGCGGACTTCTACGAGAAATGGTACGGCGAAAAACACGCCGCGCCCGAATGGTTGGACAAGTTCGTTTACGGTCTGCCCGAATTGCATCGCGCCGAAATCGCAAAGGCGAGTTACATCAGCGGCGTGGGCTGCAACGCGACGGCGAGCAATCTCGCATTGCTTCCGTTAATCAAAGCGGACTTGCTGGATACGTCCGCGCCGATTTTGATTGAAGTCAAGGTCGGTTCGTCCGAAGGCGGCGCGGAAGGCAACAGCGGCTCGCTGCACGCCGAACGCGCCAACGTCATCCGCACCTTTTCGGCGTTCGGTCATCGTCATACGGCGGAAGTGATTCAGGAAATGGGAGTCAAAGATGTTTCGTTGACCATGACCGCCGTGGATTTAGTTCGCGGCGTTTTGGCGACAGCGCATGCGAAGGTCAAAGCGGGCGTGGCGACCAAAGACTTATGGAAAGCCTATCGCGCGGCGGCGAACGAAAATCCGTTTATCCGCGTGGTGAGAGAACAGCGCGGCATTTACCGCGTCCCCGAGCCGAAGATTTTGGCGGGGTCAAACTACGCCGACTTGGGCTTTGAACTGGACGAAAGCAACGGGCATGTCGTGGCGATGTCCGCGATTGACAACTTGATGAAGGGCGCTTCGGGTTCGGCGGTGCAGTGCATGAACTTGATGCTGGGCTGGGACGAGACGCTGGGCTTGGAGTTCTCGGGGTTGCATCCGATTTAACATGTTCTGCTGGTTGAGTAGTCCCGCGATGCTTCTCGCGGGATGTATCGAAACCAGCGATTAAAGAAAAACATAGAATTTCATGATGTGGTCTCGATACGCGGCGCGACGATTACGCGCCACTACTCGACCACCAGTTGAACTGGAGACCTTATGGAAATCACGGTAGTTAAACTCGGCGGGACGGAGGGCGTGGATTTTTCCGCAATTTGCGCCGACGCCGCGGAGTTGTTGCAAGCGGGAAAGAAACTCGTCTTCGTGCATGGCGGCTCGGCGGAAGCGAACGCGCTCGGCGAAGGCTTGGGCGCGCCGCCGAAGATGATCACTTCGCCTTCGGGTTACACGTCCAGATACACCGATAGAAAAACGCTGGAAATTTTTTTGATGGCGGTCAACGGCAAGGTCAACTCGTTGTTGACGGAGCAACTGCAAATGCTGGGAGTCAACGCTTTTGGCTTGTGCGGTTTAGACGGCAGGCTGATGCAAGCCGTCCGCAAAGAATCGATTCAAAGCGTGGAAAACGGCAAGCGCAAAATTATCCGCGACGATTACACGGGGAAGATAGAACGGGTAAATGGTAATTTGTTATTATCCCTTTTAGATATGGGTTGCTTGCCTGTGATTGCGCCCGTCGCCGTCAGCGAGAAGGGCGAAGCGCTAAACGTGGACGCCGACCGCGCGGCGGCGATGGTCGCTTCGGCGCTGGGGGCGGAGAGTCTGCTCTTGCTGACGGCGGTGCCTGGTCTGATGAAGAATTTTCCAGATGAATCAACGCTTATTCGGCAACTGCCGCAGAGTCAACTCGCGGCGGCGAGCGAAGCGGCGCAAGGTCGCATGAAGAAAAAAGTTCTCGGCGCGGAAGAAGCGCTGAAAGGCGGCGTGCGGCGCGTGGTCATCGCCGACGGGCGCGCGCAAAATCCAATCTCAAACGCTTTGGCGGGAAACGGGACAGTCATTCAATGAACGCAAACGAAATCATCGAAATCGAAAATCAACACGCGGCGGGGACTTACGCCAAACAGGCGCTGGTCATCGTGCGCGGACAAGGCGCTTTGTTGTTCGACGCGGACGGCGTGGAATATTTGGATTGCGCGGCGGGGCATGGCGTCGCCAATCTCGGTCACGCGCACCCAAAAATTGCAGAAGCGCTTTACAAGCAAGCGAACACGCTGATCACTTTATTTGAGTCGTTTCCGAACGATCAACGCGCAATGGTCATGCAAAAGTTGACGTCGCTGGTTGACGGGTTAGATCGCGTCTTTCTTTGCAACTCTGGAACTGAATCCGTCGAGGCGGCGTTCAAATTTTCGCGCCTCTCTACGGGACGAAAAAATATCGTCGCGGCGATGCGCGCTTTTCACGGGCGCACCTACGGCTCGCTCTCCGCGACCTACAACAAAAAATACCGCGAGGGCTTCGAGCCGCTCGTGCCTGGATTTAGCCACGTCGCGTATAACAATATCGAAGCGCTGGAAAAAGCGGTGGACGAAGAAACCGCCGCCGTGATTTTGGAAGTTGTGCAAGGCGAAGGCGGCGTGTATCCCGCTTCGGCGGAATACATTCAAGCGGCGCGGCGGATTTGCGACGAACGCGGCGCGTTGCTGATTGTGGACGAAATTCAAACGGGCTTTGGGCGGACGGGAAAAATGTTCGCCATCGAACACTTTGGCGTTACGCCCGATTTGTTGTGCTGCGCCAAATCGCTGGCGGGCGGAGTCCCGATGGGCGCGGTGTTAATTGGAAAGAGGATTAAGAATTTAGTTCCAGGCGTGCACGGCTCGACCTTCGGCGGAAATCCGCTTTCGTGCGCGGCGGCGAACGCGGCGCTGAACGTCATCGCGGAAGAAGATTTGGTGGGACAGGCGGCGGCGAAGGGGAAATATCTGATGGAGAAGTTAAGCGCGATTCAGTCGCCGAACATCCGCGAGGTGCGCGGACTGGGGCTGATGATCGGCATCGAGATGAAGCAGAAAGTCGCGCCGTACGTCAAAGCCTTGCAAGAGAAACATATCATCGCTTTGAACGCGGGCATGACGGTCATCCGTTTGCTGCCGCCGCTGGTGATCACCTACGAGCAGATTGACCGTTTGGTGGAAGCGCTGAGCGAAGTCCTTTCGCGGACGGAGGACGAAGGACAATAGGCTTCTTGTAATCTCCCTCACCCTAACCCTCTCCCAAAGGGAGAGGGAGCTTAACTCCCTTCTCCTTACGGGAGAAGGGCTGGGGATGAGGGCATATTATTTCTGCAAGAAATTTAATATTTGGTCAAGGATCATTAATGAGCGATACTTTAATTGGACTCGTCTCGCAGTACAGCCCGTCGGGGCAGGAGCGCGGGGCGGCGGAGTGGTTGGTTGGGCGGATGAAATCGCTGAACTACGACGACGCTTTCATTGACGAAGCAGGCAATGCCGTCGGCGTGATGGGGGCGGGCGCGAAGCAGATTATTTTGCTTGGGCATATTGACACGGTGCCTGGTGAGATTGAGGTTCGCCTCACCCCGCCCTCACCCTCGGTCCCTCTCCCTGTAGGAGAGGGAAGACTTTATGGGCGCGGCGCGGTGGACGCGAAGGGTCCGCTGGCGTGTTTTACGGACGCGGTGGCAAACGTCGGCGCGAGGGATGGCTGGCAATTCGTCGTCATCGGCGCGGTGGAAGAGGAACGCGATTCGGAAGGCGCGAGGTTTGTTGTCAACCAATATCAACCAGACTTCGCCATCATCGGCGAACCGAATCGTTGGGATCGAATTGCGTTGGGATATAAAGGCAGCGCGTGGGCGAACGTAACAGTCGTCAAAGAACAAACGCACACCGCCAGCGGAGAAGAAACGGCGGCGGAAGTTGCCGTTGACTTGTGGCTGAAAATCAAAGTCCATGTTGCTCAATTCAACGAAGATAAAAAGCGCGTCTTCGACCAATTGCTCTTAACCTTGCGCGGCGTGGACTCGAGTCAAGACGGCTTCGAGCAGAAGGCGACTCTGCGAGTCGGAGTCCGCTTGCCCGTGGAGGTTTCGCCCGACGAGTGGTATCAGAAGTTGGAAGAACTCGTCGGCGGCGCAAAAGTGGAGCGGCTGGGTCATCCCATCGCGGCATGGAGTTGCGAGAAGAACACTCCGCTGGTGCGCGCCTTCTTAAGCGGAATCCGCTCGCAGGGCGGAGAGCCGCGCTTCGTCTACAAAACAGGCACGGCGGATTTGAACATCGTCGCGCCCGTTTGGCGCTGTCCCGCCGTCGTGTACGGGCCGGGCGATTCGAGTTTGGATCACACGCCCAACGAGCATATCGAATTGGAAGAGTACGCGCAAGCGGTTGCGGCGTTGAGCGCGGCGCTGGAAAAATTGGCGGATTAACAAATCTCTATCTTGACGCTGACGACGTTCTGCTATAAAATCCCATTCGCAAGGGACAACCCAATATCAACCGACAAAGAAGTGGGCAGCCCCCACTTCTTCGCTTTTCTAAGGAGTTTTGGAGCAGTACGATGGCAAAGAGTGAATTCGCGCAAGCGTTCGATTTAATGCTGGAAGAAAAACAACTCGCCAAAGACGTGGTCGTCGCCGCGATTGAATCGGCGATGGTTTCCGCCTACCGCCGCGCCGTGGGCGCGTCCGCCGCGCAACATGTGGAAGCCAAACTTAATCCCGACACGGGCGACGTGTCCGTGTTCGCCGAGAAAGAAGTCGTGGAAGACAGCGTCGTGGACGAACGCACCGAAACTCTGCTGGAAGACGCCCGCAAAACGGACCCGCAATGTCAGGCGGGCGACATGGTGATGATGGAAAGCACGCCCGACAACTTCGGGCGCGTTGCGGCGCAGACGGCGCGGCAAGTCATCCAACAGCGCATCCGCGACGCGGAACGCGCCAATCAAATCGAATATTACAAACAACAAGAAGGCGAAATCGTTTCGGGTTTGGTGCAGGCGATTAACGCGCAGGGCGTTACGCTCGGTTTGGAAATGAAAGCCGAAGGCGTTATGCCGAACAATCAGCGCATCCCTAAAGAGCGCTTGAAACTGCACGACCGCATTCGCGCCGTCGTCATCGAAGTCAAAGAAGGCGCGCGCGGGCCGCAAATCATCCTCTCGCGGGCGCATCGCAATTTTTTGCGCCGCTTGCTGGAAAACGAAGTGCCTGAAATTTATCACGGCATCGTCGAGATTCGCTCCATCGCCCGCGAACCGGGCGAACGCGCTAAAGTTTCGGTCGCCGCCGCCCCGCAATCCAACATTGACCCGGTCGGCGCGTGCGTCGGTCAAAAGGGCGTTCGCATTCAAGCCATCGTCAAAGAACTGCACGACGAAAAAATTGACATCATTCAATGGGACGCGAATCCCGTCGTCTATATTCAAAAAGCGGTCAGCCCGGCGCGAGTCAGCGGCGTGTATTTGAACGAAGCGGAACACACCGCCACCGTCGTCGTCCACGACGATCAACTCAGCCTCGCCATCGGGCGCGAAGGACAAAACGCGCGCCTCGCCGCCAAATTGACCGGCTGGCGCATTGACGTAAAATCCATTTTGGAAGCGGCGGGCGACGCGCTCGCCAAACTTCAAGAAGACGCAGAACTGCAAAGCGCGGTCAGCCAGGCGACGGCGCTCGTTCCGCAAGTGGAAGAAACGCTCCTCAAAAAAGCCGAAAATCGCAGCATTACGCCCGAAGATTTCGCCGTCGTCCAACAATTTGTAGACCTCGTCGAACGCCGCGTCATCGCCGTCAAGGAAGAAGCGCAACAAGCGGAAGACGAAGCCGTCGCCGCGATTCGCGCCGAAATTCCGCAAGCGGCGTTTGAAGCGCCGCTGAACAGCGTCGCGCTTAAGGAACACGTCTTCAACATCCTCACCGAAGCGGGCTACGAAACCGTCGGGCAGTTGATGTTTGATTTGAAAACCAACCCGAACAAAGTTTTGGGTCTGGCTGGAATCGGCGCGAAGGTCATTTCTCACATTGAGGAAGTTCTCGCGGCGCAAACGTACGCCGAACCTGTCGCGGAAGCGACGGCGGAAGTCGAAGCCGTTGCCGAAGCGCCCGCCGCTGTCGTCGTCGCGGAAGAAGAAGCCGTCGTCGAGGCGGTCGCCGAGAACCCCGCCGAAAAGAAGAAAGAGCCGAGACGAGTCGTCGAAGAAGAGGAAGAAGACGGCGAAGTTTCCAAAGACGGAGTCAGCCTCGGATTGTTCGACATGAAGCCGGAAATGTTCCAAAGCGAAGAAAGCGCGGAAGAATCCGACGACAAGAAAAAAGGCAAAAAAGGCAAGAAGAAGGGCGTTGCCCTAGAATTTGACGAAAGTCTCGGCGAAGTCGTCTCGCGCAAGAAACACAAACGCGGCGGCGACGATCACGACGACGACAATTGGGAGTAGTTGTTTTTCCCTCCTCCGACGTGGAGCAGGGGAGTAAACAAACGTGGCGAAGAAAAACACGCATCGCGTAAAGCATATCCCTCAACGCACCTGCGTCGGCTGCCGCGAGACGTTGCCCAAACGGCAATTGTTGCGCGTCGTCCGCGCGGCGGAGGGCGTTCGGCTCGACCCGACCGGCAAGTTGGCGGGCAGAGGCGCGTACCTGCACGACAAACGCTCGTGCTGGGAACGCGGATTAAAAGGCGCGTTGGCAAACGCGCTTAAGACGGAAATTGGCGCGGAAGACCGCGCCCGTTTGGAAGAATTTATGAAGTCTCTGCCCGAAGCGGAGACCGACGGTTAAGCCTGCGAACGAATCGAACGTCCGCTCGCAGGCTGCCCGAAACAAAGAAAAGACCTGTTCTTAGAATTTGAAGGAGGCGGCTTATGAGCGAAAATAGAATCGAACTTCCCGCCAGCATCGTCGTGCGCGATCTGGCTCAAATGATTGAAAAAAGCCCCATTGATTTAATCAAAAAATTGATGACCAACGGCGTGATGGCGACCATTAATCAAACGGTGGATTACGACACCGCCGCCATCGTCGTCGCGGAATACGGATACGAGGCGGCGCCCCAAGCCGTCGAAGACGCCGCGGCGGAAGAGAGCGGCGAAGCGCCCTTGTGGCGGCAGATGATCGCCGACGAAGACAAGGCGCAACTGAAATCGCGTCCGCCTATTGTTACTATTCTTGGGCATGTGGATCACGGCAAAACCAGCCTGTTAGACGCCATCCGCTCGACGGATGTGGCGGCGGGCGAAGCCGGCGGAATTACGCAACACATCGGCGCGTATCAAGTCGAGATGAAGGGGCGTTTGATCACCTTCCTCGACACGCCCGGCCACGCCGCCTTTACGCAAATGCGCGCGCGCGGGGCGCAAGGCGCGGATGTGGTCATCCTCGTTGTGGCGGCAGACGACGGCGTGATGCCGCAAACGCGAGAAGCCGTCGCGCACGCCAAAGCGGCGCGCGTGCCGATTATCGTCGCGCTGAATAAAATTGACCGCCCGAACGCCAACCCAGACCGCGTCAAACAGCAGCTTGCCGAAATCGAACTCGTCCCCGACGATTGGGGCGGAAGCACAATGGTCATCCCTATTTCGGCGAAGCAGAAAAAAGGCATTGACGATTTGCTCGAAGCCATTTTGCTGGTTGCGGACAACGTCGAAATTAAAGCCAACCCGAACGGCAAAACGCTCGGCACGGTCATCGAAGCGGAGTTGGACAAATCCAAAGGCGTGCTGGCGACCTTGCTCGTGCAAAACGGGACGCTGCACGCGGGCGACGTGGTCGTCGCGGGAATCGCGCACGGCAAATTGCGCGCCATCAGCGATTACAAAGGCAAGCCCGTCAAAAAGGCGGGACCGTCCACGCCGGTGGCGGTGATGGGGTTGAGCGACGTCCCGTCTGCGGGCGACGTGTTCGAGGTGGTCGCTTCCGACAAGGAAGCGCGCGCCATCGTCGCCGAGAGAGTAGCGGCGTTGAAGGAGCAATCGCAATCGCGCAAGAAACTTTCGCTGGAAGATTTGTTCAACAAAGTCAAAGCAGGCGAAGCGAAAGAATTAAATCTCATCGTCAAAGCGGACGTGCAAGGTTCGCTCGACCCGATCATCACCGAATTGAACAAACTCGGGCAAGGCGAAATCAGCCTGCACGTTTTGCACGCGGAAACGGGCAACATCGGCAACAACGACGTAATGCTCGCCTCCGCCTCGAAAGCCATTCTCATCGGCTTCAACGTCCAAGCGGACGTGGACGCGCGGCGCATGGCGGAAAAAGAAGGCGTGGACATTCGCCTTTACGAAATCATCTACCGCATGACCGAAGACATCGAGAAGGCGTTGAAGGGCATGCTCGAACCCGATTACAAAGAAAAAATTCTCGGCAAGGCGACGGTGCTGCAAGTTTTCAGCGCGTCTAAATTTGGGCGCGTGGCTGGCTGCCGCGTTACCGAAGGCGAAATGCGGCGCGGCGCGAAGGTGCGCCTTTATCGCAACTCGGACATCGTTTACGAAGGCGACCTCTCTTCGTTGCGCCACGAAAAGGAAGACGCGAAGGAAATTCGTCAGGGATACGAGTGCGGCGTCGGCTTCAAAAACTTTTCGGACATTCAAGCGGGCGACACCGTCGTCTGCTACATTTTGGAGTAAGCGTTCGCCATGCCGTCTGGAATTAGAATCAAGCGCATTGAAGAGCGCATTCAACTCGAACTTTCGGAGTTGCTCCTCCGCGAGGTGAACGACCCGCGCGTTCGGCAAGTTTTCGTTACCGACGTAAAAGTTGACCGCGAACTTTCGTACGCCAACGTTTACGTCTCGGCGGTGGAAGGGGCGTCTCGCGCCGAAGAAGCGTTGGCGGGATTAAATTCCGCCAGCGGATTTTTGCGCCGCGCCCTCTCCGCCCGCGTCGAACTGCGCTCCTTTCCGCGCCTGCGCTTTCACTGGGACCCGACTCCCGAAAACGCGGATCACATCGAAAAAATATTAGCGGATTTGAAGAACAAAAGAACAGAATAAAAATAACGGAATTACGCAAAAGAAGCGAATGGCGCGAAAACTATTCGCGTCATTCGCGTTAAAAGTTTTAACTTTTTTGAATTGCGCTTCCAACTCGGAGGGATTTTCTATGACTCAATCTATCTCAGACCATATTTCGCGCCGCCTTGCCGACGCGCAAAAAATCATCATCGCCTCGCACGTCCGCCCGGATGGCGACGCCGTCGGCTCGGCGCTGGGGCTGGGGCTGGCGTTGATTAACGCGGGAAAAACCGTCGAAATTGCGCTCGCGGACGGCGTCCCTTCGTCTTTCAAATTTCTCGAAGGCAGCGAACTCGTCAAAAAAGAGCCGAACGGCGCGCACGACACCTTCATCACCGTAGATTGCGCGGACTTCAAACGCACGGGGAAAATCTTTGAAAATTTCGGTCAGCCCGACATTAACATTGATCACCACAAAACCAACGAAAAATTCGGGAAATTAAATCTCGTCGAAGCGGACGAAGTCGCCACCGCCGCCATCTTGACCAAGTACCTTCCGCAATGGGGACTGGAAATTACGCGCCCGGTCGCCGCCGCGCTGTTGACTGGCATTCTAACCGACACGCTCGGCTTTCGCACGTCCAACGTAACGCCCGAAGCGCTGCGCCAAGCCGCCGCGTTGATGGAAACAGGCGCCGATTTGCCAGAAATTTACATGCAAGCGCTCGTGCGAAAATCCTTCTCCGCCGCCAAATATTGGGGCGCGGGGCTTTCCAGTTTGCGAAGCGAAAACGGCATCGTCTGGGGGACGCTCGCGCTCGCGGACAGAAAGTCTGCGGGGTACGGCGGCAACGACGACGCGGACTTGATCAACATGATTTCCGCCATCGAGGGGAACAAAGTCGGGATGATCTTCGTCGAACAGGCAAACGCCCGCGTCAAGATTTCGTGGCGCGCGCTTCAAGCGGGCGTGGACGTTTCTTCCGTCGCCAAGCGCTTTCAAGGCGGAGGTCATGCCGCCGCCGCAGGCGCCGACGTGGACGGGACTCTGGCGGACGTTCAAAAAAAAGTTCTAAAAGCGACGCGCGAGTTGTTAAATTTGTAAGGAGCATAGTACTAACGCGCTATGCAATTTTAATTAAACCTAGAAACGAATATGTCATAATAGACACAGACCAATCAGGAGGCCATATCTTATGATGAATAGTCAAGACGTAAAAAACGCTATATCTGGCGCGCTTGTCATTGACAAGCCAGTCGGCATGACTTCTCACGACGTTGTGCAGGCAATCCGCGACGGGGCGAATCTGCGCCGCGCCGGGCACACGGGGACTCTCGACCCCAGAGCGTCGGGCGTGCTGGTGGTGTTGGTGGGGCCCGCCGTGCGCTTAAGCGAATACGTTTCCGCGTCGGATAAGCGCTATCAAGCCATCATCCGCTTGGGCGGCACGACCGACACCTACGACGCGGAAGGCAAGTTCACCCCCACGACCGACCCCGCGCAGGTTACCGAAGAACAATTTGAAGAAGCGCTGAAAACCTTCATCGGCGAAATCGAGCAAGTGCCGCCGCCGTATTCCGCCGTCAAAGTGCAGGGGCGCAAAGCCTACGAAATGGCGCGCAAAGGCGAAACCGTCGAGTTAGAGCCGCGCACTATCACCGTGCATCACTTGGAAGTTCTCGAATGGACTCCGCCCGAAGTCGTCATTGACGTTCACTGCTCGTCGGGGACGTACGTCCGCTCGTTGGCGCACGATCTTGGAAAGAAGTTGGGCTGCGGCGCCTACTTAGTGGGATTGCGCCGCACAAAAAGCGGAAAGTTTACTTTGCGCGACGCCGTCCCCTTGCGGAAGTTGCAAGAAGCCTTCAACGCGGGCAACTGGTATCAGTACCTCATCCCCGCCGCCGAAGCGCTGGGCGATTGGCACGCCGTCGAACTCAACCCCGACGAAGTCGAAGCCGTCCGACACGGGCATCGCGTCAAAGCGCAAGCCGCCGATTTGGCTTACGAGCAAGTGCGCGGAGTCAGCACGCAAGGCGAATTAGTGGCGCTGATGGTTCAAGCGGACAACGCCGAAACGGGCGAAAAAGAGTGGCAGCCGAAGAAAGTATTTTTCACGTCTGATTAGGCGCGGTGCGCGCAAATGATAAAATAAAGCCGCCGTGCAAAGGCGGCTTTATTTATGCGTCATATCCATTCTCTCGAAGAAATCTCGCTCTCGAATTCTTATCTTGCCATCGGCGTGTTTGACGGCGTTCATCGCGGACATCGCGCCTTGATTGAAAAAATGATCGCGGCGGCTCACGCAAAAAACCTGCCAGCCGTCGTCCTCGCGTTTGACCCGCATCCCGCGTTTGTGTTAAGCGGAAGGGAAATCCCCTGCCTGACCACGCCCGACGAACGCGCCAGTCTGCTGCAAGCGCTGGGCGCGGACGTCGTCTTCACGCAACGCTTCACCCGCGAACTTTCGCAACTGTCCGCTTACGAATATATTTCGCAACTCAAAGCGCGTTTAGGATTCAGCCGCCTCTTCGTCGGTTATGATTTCGCGCTGGGCAAAGGGCGCGAAGGCGACGCGGCGCGGCTGACGGAAATCGGCTTGGCGTTGGGCTACGCCGTCGAAACGGTGTCCGCTTTGGGCGGGGAAAGCGGCGTCGTCTCGTCCACGCAAATTCGCGCATTAATTGCCAAAGGCAAAGTCGGCGCGGCGGCGAATCTGCTTGGCGATTTTTATCGCATGAGCGGCGAGGTGATTCGCGGCGCGGGGCGCGGAAAGCAAATCAACTGCCCGACGGCAAACGTGGATTATCCGCCGCAGAAGGTTGCGCCGCCGAACGGCATTTACGCTTGTTGGGCGCGGCTCGGCGGCGAGCGTTTTATGGCGGCGACGAACATCGGCTTCAACCCGACCTTCACGCCCGAACGAACCACGCCCAGCCTTGAAGCGCATTTGCTTGATTTTGACCGCGACATTTACGGCGAAACGCTGACATTGGAATTCGTCGCCCATTTGCGCGAGGAGATTCGCTACTCGACCGTCGAGGCGTTGATGGCGCAAATTGAAGACGACAAAAAGCAAACGCGCCGCATTCTAGCGGGATAGTTTTTACTCGTCCGATTCTTTTTCTTTGGCGGACGGTTTTCGCTTGGGCGCGGGTTTTTCTTCCTCTTCGGCTTTGAGCGCTTCGGCGACTCGGGCGCGAGGCGAAGGCTTCGTCTCTTTGATGAAATACTCGTCTTCCCAATTTGCCAGCGCCGCAATTTTGATTTTTCCATGCCGCGCAAGGAAGAGAATCACGCCCGCCACGCCCATCAGAAAAGCGACCAGCATCGAAGTTGTGATAAAGGTGTTTCCAAGTCGCGGTTGGTCGGGGCGAAAGAATTCAATGAAGGTGCGAATAAATCCGGCGAAGATGAGCCACAAACTGAAAAGCGTCCCTGGTTTGGGGTCTTCTTCTCCGCGCCGCGAATACCAGAGGATGAAAAGAAACGCGAGGACGTTCAAAATCATTTCGTAGGCGAAGGTCGGGTGAAAGCGCGTCGTCTCGACGGGGTATTTCGTCAAATCTGCAAATTGCATCAGACGGCGGTCGGCGGGGATGAAAATTCCCCACGGCAATTTCGTCGGCGGACCGTATAACTCTTGATTGATAAAGTTTCCCCATCTGCCGAGCGCTTGCCCCAACAAGGCGACGGGCGCGATGGCGTCCATAAACAGCCAAACGTCGTAGCCGTTTTTTCGCAGATAGATAATCAACGCCGCCGCGCCGAGCAAAAATCCGCCGAAGATGTGCAAACCCGCAATCGGCGGGCGGATGATAGAAAGCGGGTCTTCGATGAAAGAGCGATTGCCGCCGATGAGCGCGTTCATCACATACCACAAGCGCGCGCCGACAATGCCGGCGACGACCGCCCAAATCATGCCGTCCATCAACACTTCGCCGTTTTCGCCGCGTCGGCGCACTTCGCGTTCGGCAATCCACGCCGAGACTAAAACGCCGGTCATCACAATCAACCCGTACCACGTCAGTTCGACGTGGAAATTAAACAATTTGAAACTAAAAAGAACAGGATTTAGCATGGACTTCCTCTGAGTTAAGTTTCGGCGATTATATCCCTAAATAAAAGGCGCTTGCCATTCCTTATTAGATGCGCTATAATTCTTTTGTCAACTCAACAGCAAGCAATATCCTCTGCCCATTTAGCCAGAATCTCTTGAAATTTATCCCATCGTTCATTCAAAAGTCATCAGGAAATTAACCAGCCCAAACGGAGACTGGTCGCTTTTCACATTCCTTATTTCGCAAAGTTGAAATTTATATGCCCCCTAAATCTACAAACACGCCTAACCGCCCCCGACCTTCGGTAAGAAAGCCTTACCAGCGCAAACAGAACAACGGAAATTACTCCGCGTTCGAGCCGAACTATCCGCCTGCGCCGCCGCGCCCCGCGCCGAAAGCGGCCAGCGCTTCGGAAAATTCTCCCCTCGCCCTCAGCGCCGACAATTCCGTCGTCCTCTCCAAAGAAACGAGAATGAAAATCCTCGAACTGGAAAATCAGCCGCTCGCCAAACTGCGCGGCATGGCGAAAGAATTAAACATTCCCAACGCCGGGCGCTTAAAGAAAGAAACGCTGGCGATGATGATCCGCGAGGCGGAAGCGCAGAAGGAAGGCATCGAACTGCGCGGCGGCATTCTCGAAATTATGAACGAGGGCATCGGCTTTTTGCGCGCCGCCAATTACCGCATCAGCGACCAAGACGTGTACGTCTCGCAGGCGCAGTTGCGCCGCTACGATTTGCGAGCCGGCGATTTGGTCATCGGGCAGGTGCGTCCGCCGCGAGAAAGCGAACGACACTTCGGCTTGCTGAAAGTAGAATCCATCAACGGGTTAGACCCCGAAGAAGCGTCGCAGCGAACTTTTTTTGAACATCTAACGCCCATCTTCCCCGACAAGCGCTTCGACCTCGAAACTGCGGGGGACATCCTCGCCCCGCGTTTGATTAACATGATCGCGCCCATCGGCAGAGGGCAGCGCGGGCTAATCGTCTCGCCGCCGAAAACGGGGAAAACCACCATTCTGAAACAAATCGCAAATTCGATTTCGACCAAATATCCCGACGTGCATTTAATCATCGCGCTCATCGGCGAACGCCCCGAAGAAGTAACCGACATGGACCGTTCGGTGGACGCGGAAGTCGTCGCCTCGACCTTTGACGAGCCGGTTACTTCGCACGTCCGCACGGCGGAGTTGGCGTTGGAACGCGCCAAACGCCTCGTAGAAATTGGTCGGCACGTCGTCATCCTCATGGATTCCATCACCCGCCTCGCGCGCGCCTACAACCTCGTCGTTACCCCGTCGGGACGCACGCTTTCGGGCGGCATGGACCCGTCGGCGTTGTATCCGCCCAAACGATTTTTTGGCGCGGCGCGCAACGTCGAAGAAGGCGGCTCGCTGACCATCATCGCCACTTGTCTCGTAGACACCGGCTCGCGCCTCGACGACGTCGTGTACGAAGAATTCAAAGGCACGGGCAACATGGAATTGCACCTCTCGCGCAAACTGCAAGAGCGCCGCACCTTCCCCGCCGTGGACATTGAACGCTCGTCCACGCGCCGCGAAGACTTGCTGCTCGGGCCCGACCTGTTGCAGCGCGTCTGGCTGTTGCGCCGCATGTTCGTGCAGATGACCTCGCAACAACCGCAAGGCGCGGGCATGGATCCGTCCGTCGCCACCGAAGCGATTCTCACGCGGCTGTCCAAATCTAAAAACAACAACGAATTTTTAGAGAACCTCACCAAAGATAATTGACGGAGATTCTCAAGAGTACGAAATGAACGTCTTTCAAAAAATAAAATCTCGAAAAAAAGCCGAAGCGGAAGAAACGCCCCACGTCGTTTCGGCGGCGGACGAACCGCCGACCGAGCCGCGCCAAAAAACAAAAAAAACAGACCGCTTTGGACTCGTCAGTTGGGCGCTGACTTTGATTCTCGTCGCCGCTTTATTGGGCGGAACGCTGTACTATAAAAGCGTTCAAGAACCCGTTACCGTGAACGTCCCCGCGCCGACGGCGGCGCCGACCGACGAAGCGGGTCTGGCGTTCGACCCCAGCGCCAACGCGACGGACAGCGACAGCCTGTTCCCCACCATTTACCGCGATTTAGAAGTGAAGACGAATAAACCGCAACGTCCGCGCTACACGCCCGAACTGTACCGCGTCGTGCGCGGCGATTCGATGTACCACATCGCCGAAGAATTTAAGGTCAAATCTGAAACCATTTTGTACGTCAACGAGCAATTGGAAGATAATCCGCACAGTTTGCGGCCGGGCATGGAATTGCTCATTCCGCCGTCCGACGGTTTGTATTACCTTTGGAAAGAGGGCGACACCTTCGCTTCCGTCGCCAAAAAGTTTGACGCAAACGCCGACGATATTATTGACTTTCCCGGCAACGACGTGGATCTTGCCGACCCGCAAATTTTAGCCGGACAAAACATCTTCATCCCTGGCGGCTCGCGCGAACTCGCCAACTGGGCGGCGCAACTGCCGACCAACACGCGCGGCGCGAACACCGGCACCGGCGGGGGCAACGCCGCCAACGTCTGCGGCGGCGGACCGGTGGCGAACAGTCTCGGCTGGCCCGCGGACGACCACACGCTTTCAGGCAACGTGTACGAGCCGGGACATCTCGGCATTGACATCAGCGCCTACGAAGGCGCGCCAGTCTATGCCGCAGGCGCGGGCGTGGTTACGATGGCGCAAGGCGGCTGGAACTACGGCTACGGAAACGTCATCCAAATTGATCACGGCAACGGCTACATTACGGTTTATGCCCACTTAAGCGCCATCCTCGTCAGCCAATGTCAAGTCGTCGGGCAAGGCTCGCAAATTGGGTTGGCGGGCAACACGGGCAACTCGTTTGGCTCGCACTTGCATTTTGAAATCCGCATCGGCGGCGCGAACGTCAACCCCTATACCATCGTGCAATAACGCCGTCCGCATTCGATGAACGAATCTTCCCTTAGAAAACGACTCGCAAAACTCGAACTCGGCAAATTATGTTACGTCGAATCGCTCGGCTCGACCAACGACGAAGCGCTGGCTTGGGCGGCTCGCGGCGCGGACGACTTTTCGCTGGTCGTCGCCGACGAACAAACACAAGGGCGCGGGCGCTTAAACCGAATTTGGATGACGCCAAAAAACAGCGCAATCGCCATGAGTCTCATCTTGCGCCCCGCCCCGCCGATGCGCGAACACCTTTCGCGGATGGTCGGTCTCGCGGCGCTCTCCGTCGCCGACGCTTGCGCTGAATTCGGACTCGAATCTCAAATCAAATGGCCCAACGACATTTTGCTCGACGGAAAAAAACTCGCCGGCATTTTGATTGAAACGGTTTGGCGCGGCGAAGAAGCGGATTCGCTCGTGGTCGGCGTCGGCGTAAACGTCATGCGGACGTCCGTTCCGCCCGCCGAATTGTTGACGTTTCCCGCCGTCAGTTTGGAAGAAGCGCTTGGAATCGCGCCCAAACGCGAGGACGTCGTCTTCCTCATTTTGAGCGCCTTTTTGCGCCGACGCGAACAGCTTGGCGAAGATCGGTTGATTCAAGATTGGGCGGAGAAATTAGCCTTTCGCGGGCGTTCGGTTCAAATCCGCGAAGGCGGCGCGGCGCGTTACGGCGTGTTGGACGGGTTAGAATCCGACGGCAGTTTGCGTCTGCGCGACGAGCAAGGCGCGTTCTTCATCGCGCGCTTCGGGGACGTGAGTTTGCGTCCGCTGGCGTGATATACTCAAAATAAACAGAGGTACTTATGTTTGACGATCTTAGAAACGACGCCGCGAAACAATACGAGGACGAATTTGAAGAGGAAGCGCAACAGCCCGTTGCCAAATCGTCGTTCGCGCCCGCCGCGCCGCGCCGCGCCCGCTCGCCCAAACTGCTGGGCATGACGTCGTTGCAGCGCTTTGTCCTTTTATTCTTGTTATTAATTGCGACTTGCATGTTAAGTTTTTTCTGTTTGTTCATTACGGGAAAAATCGCGCTGTAAATTTTCTTTAAGTCAAAAAAGCGGACGAAGAATTCTTCGTCCGCTTTTTGATTAGGCTTCTTGTGCGAGTTTGGTAATGGTTGTTTTTATCCCTCATCCCAACCCTTCTCCCAAAGGGAGAAGGGCTAGGCAGAATACAAATCCCCTCTCCCGCTGGGAGAGGGTTAGGGTGAGGGAAAAAGCAAAAGGCGCAAACCCTACACTAATTTCGGCTGAGGTTCGGCTTGCGCTTCTTCCATCGTCGCGCCGACTTTCTTCAAATCCTCGGCGGAGATGCGCGCCACCGAGACGACGCTGTCGCCTTCTTGCGGCTTGATGAGATGCACGCCGCGAGTCGAGCGCCCGGCTTGTTTCACATCCTTAACTTTCAAGCGGATGACCACGCCGTTGGCGGTCATAATCGTCAAGTCGTCGTCCTCGTTGACGACCCGCGCCGCCGCAATCTTGCCGATAGTTTTCAGCGCTTTCTGGTCAATGGTCGAAATTCCGTGCGTGGCGCGCCCCTTTGGCGCGTATTCCTTCAACGGCGTTTGTTTGCCAAATCCGCCGCTGGTAACGACGAGCAACGCGCCGTCTTTGGCGACCACGTCCATGCTGGTAACGACGTCGTCTTTTTTCATTTTGATGCCGACCACGCCCGCCGCCTGCCGCCCCATCGCGCGGACTTTGTCCTCGCCGAAGCGCAACGCTTGCCCGTTTTCGGTAACGATGATAATTTCATCCTTGCCCGAAGTGAGCCGCGCCCAGCCCATCGTGTCGCCTTCGTCGAGGTTGAGGGCGATCAACCCCGAAGGGCGCACGGACGAAAATTCTTCCAGCGCCACGCGCTTGATGCGCCCGCGAGCGGTCATCATCACGCAGAATTGATTCGGCGAAAATTCGCGCGCCGACATCGCCGCCGTAACTTTCTCGTTGGGAGTCAGCGACAAGACGTTCACTAACGGAATTCCTTTTTGCGCGCGGTCCAAATCGGGAATTTGATAAACTTTTTCAGAATAAACTTTTCCCTTGTCGGTGAAGAAAAGCATTGTGTCCAAACTGCGGGCGGGAATGAGCATCACGACTTCGTCCTCGTCTTTGGTCGTGTGTCCCTTCACGCCGCGTCCGCCGCGCCCTTGATGACGGAAAGCGTTCGCCGCCACGCGCTTGATATATCCGCGCTCGGTCAGGCTGACTAAGACCGCTTCGTCGGGGACTAAATCTTCCTCGTGAATGTCCTCGCGGGCTTCGGCAGCGATTTTCGTGCGACGGTCGTCGCCGTATTTTTCGGCGGCGTCGTTCATGTCGTCTTTGATCAACGCCAAAATCTTTTTCGGGTGGGCGAGCAAATCTTCCAAATATTTAATCGTCTCGGAAACTTGTTTGTGTTCTTCTTCAATCTTCCAACGTTCGAGCGCGGCGAGACGGCGCAACTGCATGTCGAGAATTGCCTGCGATTGAATCTCGCTCAACTTGAAGCGTTTCATCAACGCCGCTTTTGCCGCGTCCGCATCTTGCGCCTCGCGGATGACTTTAATCACCGCGTCAATGTTGTTGAGCGCAATGAGATAACCGTCCAAAATGTGGATGCGGGCTTGGGCTTTGGCTAAATCAAATTGGGTGCGGCGCGTGATGACGGTTTGGCGATGCTCGATGAAAATTTGCAGCAAGCGCTTCAACGGCAGCGTGCGCGGCTCGCCTTCGACCAACGCCAGCATTTGCACGCCAAAGGTGGACTGCAACGCCGTGTATTTATAAAGTTGATTCAACACCTTCTTCGGCTGCGCGCCGCGCTTCAGTTCGATGATGATGCTCATGCCGCGCTTGTCCGACTCGTCGCGCAAGTCGGAAATTTGGTCTAACTTTCCGTCCCGCGCCAACTCGGCGATGCGCTCGATCAAACTCGATTTATTGACCTGATACGGAATCTCCGTAACGTTAATTTGATAACGCCCAGCCTTCGTCTCTTCGATGTGCGCCACGCCGCGCATGACGATTCGTCCGCGCCCGGTGCTGTACGCCGAAAGAATGCCTTCCGCGCCGACGATTAACCCGCCCGTCGGAAAGTCGGGACCTTGCACAAATTTCATCAACTCTTCGACGGTTACGTCGTCAATCGTGTCATAGCGCTCGATGAGATAATTAATCGCCCCCGTCAACTCGCGCAGATTTTGCGGCGGAATATTGGTCGCCATGCCGACGGCAATCCCCGACGCGCCGTTCAACAACAAGTTCGGCAAACGCGCTGGCAACACCAACGGCTCTTGCAGCGAATCGTCAAAGTTCGGACCAAAATTCACCGTGTCTTTTTCGAGGTCGGCGAGCAATTCCTCCGCCATCTTTCGCATCCGCGCTTCGGTATAGCGCATCGCGGCGGGCGCGTCGCCGTCCACCGAACCGAAGTTGCCTTGCCCGTCCACCAGCATATAGCGCATCGAAAAATCTTGCGCCATGCGCGCCATCGATTCATAAACCGCCGAATCGCCGTGCGGATGATACTTGCCCAACACCTCGCCGACAATACGCGCCGACTTTTTATACGACGAATTCGAGCGCAGACCCAGTTCGTGCATAGCGTACAAAATGCGGCGATGCACAGGCTTCAACCCGTCGCGCGCGTCGGGCAGGGCGCGCGCCACAATCACGCTCATGGCGTAATCCAAATACGCTTCGCGCATTTGTTCGTTAATGTCCACCGCTTCGATATTTCCAGCAACCAAAGTCTCTTCAGCCATAAAAAATCCTTTTTTATTGCGCGTCAAAATGACATAAAAAAGACGCGAAGGCGGGCAAAAACTTCGCGTCGCATTAGATGAAGAAAGCGCGTTTTTATAGCGGAATTATACCACGCCGCATTCTCCCTTTTAGCGGATTCTGCCCATCAAAAAAGACTCGCGTCTGCGAGTCTTTTCCTGTGCCGAAGGAGGGACTTGAACCCTCACGAGGGAACCCCCACTACGCCCTGAACGTAGCGCGTCTGCCAATTCCGCCACTTCGGCATAGACGTGAACAGCGGGATGTATTTTATCCTAAACGCGCCGAATGTCAATGCAAAGCGCGACCTTTCAAAAATGAATTGTTAAACCATTACAGTCCTGCAAAGAACGCGACTTTTTGAAAAGAAAATCGTTATAGTATGCGTAGCAAAATCAACGAAGAAAGGAGGCTCCAAATGATCGTTTTCATTGCGGCGACAATTCTGCTGGCTCTCGCCTTGGCGAGTTCCGACCTGTTCCTCGCGCAATACAGCCCAGACGAACTCGGCGATATGGGAGTTCAAGAGCAATGACGGAGGATTGTCCCATCCCCTAACCCGACGCTTTTTTCACAGCGTCGGGTTTTTTTATTGCCTCACACGCCAAATCTTTTTGCCTACCGAGCGGTAGGGAAGGTAAGTTTAAGATATAATACGCGCATCCAAATTGTGAAGGGTTTTCTTTATGCCGCTTACTCCGCTTTACACCAGCGTTGAAAAAACAATCGAACTAAAAATAGGTTCTGTCGTCTTCGAATCGCACGCGGGGTTTCCCGTTGATAAAAGTAACATCTATCTCGTCTCTTCCGAAGGCGAAATCCTTTGGGAAGCGGAAAAGCCTGCTCAAAACGTCCTCTTCACCAAAATGCGCCTCAACGACGACGGCACAATTTCCACCTTCACGAACGGCGGACAATTCTGCGATTTAGACTCAGAAACGGGAAAAATTATCAGCGAGTCCAGCTTTCGGTAATCGCTAAAATCATCAAAGGAGTTTCATGTTAAATTACGCTTCCGTTCTCAAAAAAGAAATTAAGATGCAAGACCTTGCCAAAGGTCTCAACGCGGACGACCTCGCCCGCGAGTTAAACGAAATGTACGACCGCTTTCAGGCGCTGATGAAAGACTCAACCGACGCCGACGTCGTCTTTCAACCCGTCGACCCGAACGCGCACGACCCCTACGCCGAAGGCGGCGACGACAATCAGGCTTGGACGTTGGGGCACGTCGTCGTTCACTTTACCGCTTCGATGGAAGAGTCGGCGGCATTGTCGGCGGAATTGGCGCGCGGCGTCGAATTCCACGGGCGCTCGCGTTGGGAAACGGATTGGACGACGGTAAAAACCGTCGAGGCTTGCCGCAGCCGCGTTGAAGAGTCGCGGCGCATGGCGTTGGGCGGACTAGCCATGTGGCCCGACCAACCCAATCTAGAAAACGCCTACGCCCCCTATTCCAGCGCGGGGTCGTATAACTGCGTCGCTCGCTTCTTGGGCGGGCTGACGCACGCTTTCGACCATCTCGGTCAAGTGGAAGACATTGTCAAGCAGGCGAAAGCGGCGCGAGAAACGAGTAAGGGATAACGAACGGCATGGAGAAATTGCCGTTTGCGTTCGTCGTCGTTTTCCTTTTGTTCAGTTTTATGTTTTTGTCCAACAGTTATAAACTTTGGTTCAAAACCGACGAATATTATCGAGACCTCTACGCCAGCCTGACCAACGAAAAAATCCCTTTGCCGTTTAAGTCTTTTTTCTTGCGGCGTTTGGAAAATAAAAAAAGTTGGCTTTTTTGGCAAAAAGCGTTTAGTTTATTGGGCTTTGTCGCAGTGGTCGGCATGGACGTTTTAGTGGTAAGGGCATATTTAGGATAGTTCAACAACACGGAGGACACCTTGAAAATCATCGCATGTATTAAACAAGTTCCCGATTCGGAAGCGAAAGTGAAAGCCGAAAACGGGCAAGTCTCCTGGGGCGACGCGCCGCTGGTCATCAACCCGTTTGACGAGTACGCCGTCGAAGGCGCGTTGCAACAAAAAGAAGCCGTCGGCGGCAGCGCGGTTACCGCCCTCTGCATCGGACCCGAATCCGCGAAGGAAGCCTTGAAACACGCCTTGGCTATGGGCGCGGACGAAGCCATCCTCGTTTCAGACGCGGCGTTGGGGACCATCGATTCCGTCGGCGCGGCGAAAATCCTCGCGGCGGCGATTCAAAAAATCGGCGCCGATTTGGTCGTCTTCGGCCGTCAAACCCTCGACAACGGCGCGGGCGTTACGCCGCCGCAAACGGCGCGCGCGCTCGGCTGGGCAATGCTCGGCTTGGCTGGCAGCGTCAAAGTCGAGGGAAGCGCCGTAACCGTCGAGCGCGTTCTCGAAGAAGGGCGACAAATCGTCAAAGCCGACTTGCCGGCCGTCGTCAGCGTTGTGCAAAGCATCGGCGAACCGCGCTACCCGTCCTTTATGGGCATCCGCAAAGCGTCAAAGGCGAACATCCCCGTTTGGTCGCTGGCTGATTTAGGCGCGGACGCGCCGAGCGCCGTTGTAACGCGCAGCGAATTGCTGGCGCCGCCTTCCCGCGAAAGCGCCGTCGAAATCATCAGCGGCGAAACGTCCGCAGAGATCGCCGAAAAACTCGCCGACAAAATCATCGCGGAGAAAGTCTTATGAAAACTTTTGTTTACATTGATCACTTCAAAGGCGAGGTTCAACCCGCCTCGTGGGAGGCGCTCGGTCTCGCAAAAACTTTCGGCGAGGCGTTCGCGCTGGTCTTCGGCGCGGGCGCGGAAGGCGTGGCTCAGTCCGCTTTGGAATACGGCGCGGACGAAGTCCTGTTTGCCGACGACGCTTCGTTGAGCGATTATCGCGCCGAACTCTACGCCGCGACTCTCTCCGCCTTAGCCGCTTCGCACAACCCGAACTTAATCCTCTTCCCGACCACTTCGCGCGCCAAAGAGTTGGCGGCGATGGCGGCTGTGGACTTAAACAGCGGCGCGATGACCGACCTCATTTCGCTCGAAGCCGACGGCGCGTCATTCGTCGGCGCGCGCCCAATTTACGAAGGCAAGTTGATTGAGAAAATTACCTGCGCGGCTTCGCCAGCCATCGCCACCCTGCGCGGACGCGCCTTCCCCAAGCCCGACCGTCAAGAAGGGAAAAGCGGCGCGATTACTAAAGTCGCGGCGGCGGGCGAAGCGAAATCCAACGTCGAAGGCTATGCGACGGCGGAAAACGTCGTCAACTTGGGCGACGCGGGCGTTATCGTCTCTGGCGGGCGCGGCGTTTCCAACAACCCTGCGCTCACGCCGCCCGCCGATTTAGACGAAAAGCAAGCCGAAATTTGGCGCGCCCAACAAGGCTTTGCGCTGGTTACCGAATTAGCCCAAACGCTCGACGGCGCGGTCGGCGCTTCGCGCGCGGCGGTGGACGGCGGCTATATTTCCTACGCTCACCAAGTCGGGCAGACGGGCAAAGTGGTTACGCCCGACTTGTACATCGCCTGCGGCATCTCCGGCGCGATTCAGCATTTAGTAGGAATGAGAAATGCAAAGGTCATCGTCGCCATCAACAAAGACGCAGACGCGCCGATTTTCAAAGCTGCCAAGTACGGCGTGGTCGGCGACTTGTTCCAAATTCTCCCGCCGCTGACGGCAGCCTTCAAGAAAAAGTTAGGCAAATAAGCAAAGAGGACGAGCGTCGGCTCGTCCTCTTATTTTTTATTGCGGATAAGCGGAATGTGCCGACGCCTCATTTATTCTCAGTCGGCTTCAACAACACCAGCGGAATTTCGCGCTCCGTCTCTTTTTGATATTCGGCATACATCGGCACGGCGGCGACGACGTCTCGCCAAACGTTGGCGCGCTCTTCGCCTGTCAAAACTTCGGCGGTAACCGGCACAACTTTTTCCATCGCTTGAAAAACGGCTTGTGGATCGCTGGTCAAGTTGTGATACCACGACGGGTGTTTCGGCGCCCCGCCATTAGAAGCGATAACGACGTAACCATCGGGTCGTTCAAAATAGCCGAGCGGACAAGTTACCTTCTTTCCGCTTTTGCGCCCGGTGGTCGTCAACAGCGCCACGTTGAAGCGCCCCATCTTGCCGCCGATTTTTCCGCGCGAAAGGCGGTAAGCGGCGGCGTGCAAAGTCGTAAACATTTTTTGCGGACGATATTTTTTCATTATATTTCTCCGCAATACGGACAGTCCGCGCCCCCTGAAATCTTACGAGATAAAAAACCGCGTCGCAAAAGCGACGCAGTTAAACGATTAAGGTCGTTTAATGCTACTTGCGCCAATAGTTGTTCGCGGCGGCGATGGTCTGGAAGTTGATGGCAATGACCTGCGAAGCGGCGGTCAACGAATCGGCGTTGTTGGAATAGTCCGGGCGCAGTTTGTGCAAAACTTCCACGTCGGGCTGGGTGTACTTCACGCCGCGACGGCTGAGGGTAATGGCGAGTTCAAAGCCTTCCTGCGGGGTTTCGGTGATGAGCGTAGCGAGCCAAGTGTCTGACATAAGATACTCCTTTTTTATAATGGCATTTTGAATTTTGCCCCAAACGGGGCGAAGCCATTATAGCGCGAATTGAAAAGCGGTCAATATAATAATTCGAGCGTTTTTTGTGCGCCTTTGCCAAACTTGCCGAATTAAGGGTATCTGGTATAATTCGTCCGCTTGATTGGAGAGGTCGCATAGTTGGCCTAGTGCGCACGCTTGGAAAGCGTGTAACCCAAAAGGTTCGCGGGTTCGAATCCCGCCCTCTCCGCTGAAAAGACTCTCTTAAAACGGGAGTTTTTTTATAGGTTCGCGCGCCCCCATTGAGGGGATGGCATTCGAATCCCGCCCTCTTTCGCTGAGAAGACTCTCTTAAAACGGGAGTTTTTTATGGGTTCGCGTGTCCCCATTGAGGAGATGACATTCGAATTCCGCCCTCTTTCGCTAGAAATAAATAGACTTCCAAGTTATAAGAGAACTCGGAAGTCTAAAAACGCTTACAACTTTTTCTTTACTTAATCGGCGAGCCTGCGTAAATCATCATGTTTGAATCGAGCGTCGCGTCGTGCCCAGCCACTTCGGGCTGAGTCTTGGCGATGTACTGATACAGCAGGGACGATTCCCAATTTCCGCCGCCGAGGATATCCGTGCCTTTGGAGGCGTTATCGGCGCGGCGCGAGCCGGCGAGGACGCCCTCGTAACTGCTCAAATCCAACTGCGCGGGCGAAACGGCTAAATCCGAATGGCAGAAGACGCAAGAAAGCGAACCCGCATACCAAATGTTCGAGCGGGCAAAGAGCGATTGCACGTCGGCATAAGTCGCTTCGCATTTCGCGCCGTCCGCGTCGGCGAAGGGGAAGGCGTCGGTTTCAGGCGAACCCGCGCTGACCCAGGCGCCGATCAAATTCACGCCAGAGACGCGGCATTTATCCGTCGGCACGACCAAATGCGGCGGTTCGACCGTCGCCACAGGCATCGTGGCGGGAATCAACGTCGGCACAGAGGTCATTTCGGGCAGCGTGCGGGCGCGTTCGCAGGCGAAGGAAAATCCGCAGGAACTAAGGTACACAATCAGTCCCCAAGTCAGCAGCCCCATCGGGAAGATGATTAACGTGCCGTAAATATATTTTCGTACGTCGTCTTTCATTCCAAACTCCTACTGACCGGCTTTTAGCGTGCGAATATAGTTGACCACATCCCAGCGTTCGCGGACGGTGAGATTTTCCGCCAGCGGCGGCATTTGCCCGGAGAATTTCACGTCGGGGAAGAGCGTGCTGTCGGGGTTCCAGATGCCGTTGGAAATCGTCAGGAACAGGTTGCCGTCGGCTTTGGCTTGCACGGCGTCGCTGCTCAAATCGGCGGGTTTCTTTTTGACTAAGAACGCCCCAATCGTGCCGTCGCCTTTGCCTTCGCCGCCGTGGCACATCACGCAGTTGATTTGAAAAAGTTCCTTGCCGCGCGCGATGGAAACGTCGTCGGCGGGAATTGGGTTAATCGGCTCACCTTCGCCTGGAATGTACGCCGCGCCTTCTACGGGGATGGAGCGCGCCGGAACGGGCAGCGGGTCTTCCTGATGGTCAAAGGAGGGCTGAATTTCCATAAAAACGACCCAATCAATTTTGACGACTTCATAGGCGAAGAACAAAGCCACAGCGCCGACAACGACCAGCGCGGCGACCAGCCCCATAATTTGTTTGAAAAGTCTTTGGCTCATAGGTGTTGCGCCTCCGCGGGCTTGACGGACTCGGCGCCAAGTTTTTTCAATAAGTCTATAATTTTATTTTGGTCGCCGCTCTCGCATTCGACGAAGACCGCGATTTTGCCGTCGCTGATTTCGGGCACGTATTTCATCGGGCGATAGTTCGGGAAGAAACTGTCCATAAAAACGCCGACGAAAGTGGAAAGCAACATGCCCAGCATGGTAATTTCAAACAGCACGATGACGGTCGGCGGAGCGGGAACGTAGGCTTGCGTGCTGACGCGAATCGGGTAAGGATACCAGTAGGGCGTAACGAAGGTTAGGAAGGCGCCCGTTAAAAACCCAAGAATTGCGCCGCCCATGGCGATCTTCGGCACGTTGGTCGGGTGCGGTTCGCGCCCAAGCATCGCGCCGGTGACTGGAACGCCGGAGAGGACGTTAATTTCGTCGTCGCGTACTCCGACGAGGCGCAACTGCTCCACCGCGTCTGCGGCGGGCGCCACATCCGAAAAGAGGGCGAGGAGGTCCACTTCTTTTTGTTTGGTCTCAGTCATTCTAATCTCCTATTCCAACTCGCTGACAGAGACGACCGTCTCGCGTCCGAATTTCTTGAACTCGTGCGCCAGTTGACCTTCTTGCACTTCCCAAACAGGGATGAACGGAATCAACTTGGACGCCATCATGTAAAGCAGGATAAATAACGCCAGCGTGCCGATGCCCATCGGGACTTCGATGCCCGGCTGGTATAAGCGCCAAGTGAAGGGCATACGGTTGATCGCCACTGAAACAGGGACGATTAAGTAGCGTTCAAACCACATGCCGACGTTAATGCCGATGCCGACGACGCTGATAATCCACGGGTTGGAGCGCCATTTCGCGTTCCAAAGGACCGCCCAGGGGATGGCGATGTTGACGATTAACATCGTGAACCACATCCAGCCCAACGGACCCGCCTCGTGGAAGTGAAGCATGATGCGCGTCCATTTGTCGCCGCCGTACCACTGCACGATGTAATCGTTGAAGTAGAAATACGCCCAAGACATGGAGATAATCAACATCAATTTGCCGATGGCGTCGAAGTGTTCGCCGCGCACGAAGTATTTCATATTCTTCATTGTGCCTTGCACGACCGCCAACACGACCGCCGCGGCGCCCATGCCCGAGTGCAACGCGCCGACGATAAAGTACGGACCGTAAATGGTCGAAGACCAACCCGGACGAGTCGCCGCCGCAAAGTCCCAAGACACGATGGTGTGCACCGAGAACATGACGGGGATGATGGCGAAAGCGAAGATGTTCATCGCGTTGTGCAAATGTCGCCATTCGCCTTCCGTGCCGCGAAAACCGAGCGCCAGAACGCGGTAGAATTTTTTGCGCCAACCCGTCGAACGGTCGCGCGCCATCGCCACGTCGGGGATGAGCGGCAAGAAGAGGTACATGGTGGACGAGAGCAGGTAAGTGGTGATCGCCAGCAAGTCCCACGTCAGCGGGGAGTGCAAGTTAGGCCACAACATGCGTTGATTAGGATACGGGATGAGCCAGTAGAACAGCCAAGTGCGCCCCATGTGCATGAGGACGGAGAAACCCGCTTGCACCAAGCCGAAGGTGGTCATCAATTCGGCGATGCGGGTGAAGGGGCGGCGAAATTCCGCTTTGAAGACGCGCAAAATCGCGGAGATGAACGTCCCCGCGTGGCTGATGCCGATCCAGAACACGGTGTTGACGAGGAAGATGCCCCAGTAGTCGGGGCGCATGACGCCCGCTTCGCCCTGCCCTTTCGTGATGAGGACGTACCATTTATAGAACAAACAATAGGCGACGATGAAAGACAGAACGAGGAAAACGACCCAGAATTTCCACGTCGGTTTTTCCAACATGGCTTCCATGACCATTTCGTTCATCTTTCCGCGAGGAAGCGGGTCGAGCATTAAATGCTTTTTTCGCATTTCCTCTTCGTGCGAGTGTTCGTCGTGCGGTTTTTTATCTGCCATGGATTACCCTTCCTTGAAGTAAGTTACATGCGGAAGCGTGCCGAGTTCGGCGAGGTGTTTCGTGCCGCGCCCGTTGTTCGTTATTTGAGCGACCAGCGTTTCGGGCTTGTCCACGCGCCCGAAGACGATTGCGTCGGCGGGGCAGGCTTGCGCGCAGGCGGTGGTAAATTCGCCGTCCATCACTTCGCGTCCTTCCGATTTTGCCGTGTCTTGCGCGCGGTGGATGCGTTGAATGCAGAAGGTGCATTTTTCCATTACGCCCATGCGGCGCACGGTTACGTCGGGGTTGAGTTGATTGGACAGCGGTTCGGGGCGTTGATAATCGCGCCAGTTGAACGCGCGCACTTGATAGGGGCAGTTGTTGGCGCAATAGCGCGTGCCGACGCAGCGGTTGTAAACTTGCAGGTTTAATTGTTCCGCTTGCGAGTGGACGGTGGCGAAGGCTGGGCAAACGGGTTCGCAGGTCGCATGTCCGCATTGCTGACACATCATCGGCTGTTGCGGGGTCATCCGCACGTCGGGATATTCGCCTTCCCAAAAGCGCTCGATGCGAATCCAGTGCATGGAACGCCCGTAGCCTGAATCTTCTTCGCCGACGAAGGAGATGTTGTTTTCCATCGCGCAAGCCGCCACGCAAGCCTGACAGCCCGTGCAAACGTCTTGGTTGATAGTCATGCCCCACTTGCCGGTCTCTTCCACGCTCATTTTTACTTCATCAGGTCTAATCATGATTAATGCTCCTCGCCGCCAAGTCCCTCGCCGTAAACGCCCATGAGGCTTTCCATGCGCGACAGCCCGCCGTTCTTTACAGCGTGAGAGATCTTTTCAATTTTGACTTTCATACCAGCAAAAGCAAGGTCGCCCGCGTCGTTGTAGTACGCGCCGAATAAGTCGGCGGGGTTCGCGCCGCGATTTTCAGCGTAGCGCCCGTAAGCGGTATGACCTTGTCCAAACGGCATGGCAACCGTATCGGGGCGAATGGCGGGGTAGAGATAAACGAACGCCTCCACCGATCCCGCTTCGCTTGTGATTCGCACGCGGTCGTCGTTTGCGAGTCCAAGTTCTTTCGCCATGTCGGGATTAATTTCAACCCAAGTGTTCCACATGACTGTCGTGGTCGGGTCGGGAAGTTCTTGCAGCCAAGGCTTGTTCGCGCCCGCTTCCGCCAACGTCGGCGAGACGAAAGGCACGAAGAAGAATTCGCCGTTGCCCGCAAAGGACGGTTTGGTCGTCTTCACGGGGTTGTAGAGCGCTTTGGAAGCGTCGGGGACAATCAACGATTCGACGTTGCGGAACCATCCGCCATATTGTTGGAAGCGCGCCATAAAGGTCGCCGTATCCGAAGCGGAGAACGAGCCGCTGGCGTCGCCGACTAAACTGGCGACTTTATTTTGGATGAAGTCCACTTCGTCTTTATACGGCAGCGCGGAGGCGAACTTTCCGCCCGCCGCTTGCGCCGCGGCGATGAGCACGTCGGCGGTGGCGCGGGTGTCATAATAAGGGGAAACGACGGGTTGCGACCCCGAAAGGACGGGGAGCGCCACGCCAGTCGCCACGCGCTGATAGCCCCAAGATTCGAGGCTGTGATGGTCGGGCAAAAGATATTTCGCTTTTGCGGCGGTCTCGTCGGGGAAGGTGGCGAACGAATAAAGTTCGACGTTGGCGAGCGCCGCTTCAAAGCCGAGCGTCTTCGGCAATTCAAAAATCGGATTTACGCCGTGAACGAACAGGGCTTTAATCGCGCCGCTTTTCATCTTCTCGACTAAATCGTACATCTCAATCGGAGAGGCGGGGCGGCTGGTTCCTTCTTGATTCGGCGCGAGCGCGGAAAGGTACACGCCGCCCGGTTTGCCGAAGTTGTTGGAAAGCGCGTTCAAGGTCAAAACCGCTTCGGCGATTTCCAAGCCGTTGGTTTGACCCAACGCCGCGCCGCCAGGGATGGCGAGCACGTTCGAGTTGACGAACATCGAAGCGAGTTCTTCCAACGTCGCCAATTTGATTCCCGCTTCGTCGGCGACTTGCGCGGGGTCTACGTTGGCGAAGGCGGGAAGCGCCGCGCCGCTGCGAATTTCGGAGACGAGTCTGCCGATTGCCAGCGCGACGAGACCTTCCGTGCCGGGGCGGATGGGAATCCATTTGTCGGCTTTGGCGCCCGTCGCGGACATGCGCGACTCAAACTGAACGAACGTTCCGCGCAGTTTGGTTTCTTTTTCGCGCAAGCCGGCAAATCCGCGCGTATAAGCCAGCGGGGAAAGCCAAGTTTCGAGGAAGTTCGCGCCGAAGGAAAAGACAATTTGCGCCTTGCCGACGTCGAACCACGGCAAGCCCGCCTGACCAAAAACGTTCTCGGCGGCTTTGCTCAACGTGGCGCGGGATTCAAACATGCCCAACGCGCCGTAGCGCAAAGGCGCGTTCATGCCCGTTGACTGCGCCAAATCGGAGACGAGGTCGTACAGGTGGTCGGGCGTCATGCCCATTAAAAAGGCAATCTCGCTCGGTTTGTATTTCTTGAAAGCGTCGGCGACGGCTTGAATGCCCGCGTCCCAACTGCCAGTGGACGGACCTTGAACGCGGTCGGGGTTGTACAAGCCGTGCAAGGTGGCTTGTCCGCGCGCGCAGGTTTTGCCGAGATTCAGAGGATGGTGCGCGTTGCCTTCGGTTTTGATGGCGCGCCCTTGATATGTGCGGACGACGAGTCCGCAGCCCGCCGCGCATTCGCGGCATGTCGTGGCGTAATATGTGCTCTGCCCGACGAGGTTATATTCGGGCATCTGCTGATACGGCTCGCGCTTAACATAACGCGAAGCGGGACCACAACCAGTAAGGATTGCGGTGGTCGCCGCTCCGAGACCAGCCAGTTTGAGAAAATCACGCCGGGATACTTGTTCGCTCATGTTTATTTTCCTTTCGCCCGGTTTAATAGTGACACGTTCCGCAGTCGGTCAACTTGACCAGTTTTTCCTGATCGTCGCCTGCGTTCTTAATATGACAATTCAAGCACCAGCCCATCGTCATGTCCTGCGGGTTTTGCGCCACAGTAACTTTGGTCATATCGCCGTGACATTCTTCGCAATTCTTCCCCGCCGCAATGTGCGGACGATGGTTAAAATGCACGAAGTCCGGCACGATGGCGACCGGCACCCACTCTAACGATTTGCCGCTCAGCACCGCGTCTTTCAGCGGGGCGAGCAACGCGCTGTCTCGCGTTTTGACAATTTGGTTATGACACGCCCAGCACTTCGCCTGCGAGGGAATTCCCGCCGCCGGCCCGCGCGCCGCGCCCGGATGGCAATACAAACATTGAATGCCAAAGTTGACGTGCGTCTTATGGGGAAATTGAATCGGTTGTTCGGGCGCTTGTTGCGTTCGCCAAATTCCATAGACGACCGCGCTAACCAACGCAAGGAACACAATTCCCGAGGCGATCAAACCCAGCGGTTGTTTCAACCAGTTAAAAAACTTTTGGATCATGGATGCTCCTAAAATGAACTAAGCGCCGCGCCGCCGCTTTTTACGACGACGAAAAACGCCTTACTCTCTCTGCAAAGAACCGCCCATTGTCGCAAATTGCTCGCGCTCTGAGGGTTGATTCAAATCACGCGCTACCTTATCCGTAGCGCGATTGGCGCATTATACTTGAAAAGTGAGAAAAGGTACAAGCAGTTCACTTTGCTTTTATCTTAAGTTAAAGGCAGTTGCATTTGATTTCCCCGTTTGCGAAAACCGATTCCCGATTCCGCGAATCTTTCGTCGTTCAGAAGGCGCGTTTCAACTTATAATTAACGCGCCATGAAAACCAAAAAGTTTTTAATCGTCAGCGCGGCGCTCGTTGTCTTAACCGCCTTTTTGATTTTGCTCAACTTCAACGTCCACGCCGCCGCGCCCAGCGCCGCCCTCGCGCTTCAACAAGCCACGCCCACGCCCTTTGCCGACGCATCCGAAGTTGGCTCGACGAACGGCATCCTCGTCATGGGCGTCGTCATCGTCCTCATTATTATTTCGCCATTAATTTTCAGAAAAAAGAAATAACGCTCACACGCCAATTTTTAAGATTCGACTTTTTTCCGAAGCCCGAATTTGATACGCGCCGCAACAAGCGGGGACGAGCAGCGTGTCAAACGGATTCAACGCGAACGCCTCTTCCTCCGCCGAAATTTGAACCTGCCCTTCAATCACGGTCAACCCGTGAAAGGATTCGCCCCCCGTCTGCAAGCGGACAGTTTCTTTTTCAATTTGAATCGCGTCCATATAAAAATACGCGGATTGAATCAGCGTTTTGATTTCGCCGTCGCCCATCGTCGGCGCGGACAAAAGGTTTGTGCGCGCGTTTACGTCCGCTACCACAACGGCTTGCTCGACGTGCAAACGCCGCGCTTCGCTTTCGGGTCGTCCCCAATCGTACACGCGATAGGTGATGTCCGACGTTTGCTGCACTTCGTAAATGAGCAAGCCCGGTCCCAGCGCGTGAATGACGCCTGGGTTAACGAGCATCGCGTCGCCTTTTTTTACCTTTGTCGTTTGCAACAAATCTAACAGCGCTTCGCTTTTGCTTTCAATCGCGGAAGTCAACTGCGCGGACGAGACGTTCGGCTTTGCGCCCGCCACCCATTGCGCGTCGGCTTCGGCGTCTAAAACGTACCAGGCTTCGGTTTTGCCGAAATGATTTTCGCCTTCTAACTTTCGCGCTTGTTCGTCGTTGGGGTGAACTTGCAACGAAAGCCATTGAGCGCAATCCAGAATCTTAACCAACAAGGGAAAGCGAGTCCCCGTCTGCGCGCGGGCTTTTTCGCCGAGCAAGTCCGCGCCAAATTGAAGGGAAAGGTCTGAGAGGGAGAATCCGCTATACGGGCCGGAAGCGGCGCGATTCCCTTCGTAAATTAGCCAGGCTTCAGCGGTGGGAGTCTGCTGCGGGCGCAAGCGTCTTCCGCCCCAAACGTAATCGCGGTAAGTCGGAGTCAAAAAAAAGGGAGTCGCTATCATCGTTTTATTTTACCCGTTCTATCGTGTAAAATGGGCGCAACGGAGAGAGAGCATGATTCGCAAAACTTTTGAAAACGATATTCAGCAAGTCAAAGACGACGTGTCGGCGTTGGGCGGGCTGGTGGAACGCGCCATTGTCGGCGCGGTGGAGTCGTTGAAGAAGCGCGACATTAAGGCTTCTGAAAAAATCATCGCCGACGACAAAGAAATTAATAAGCGGCGCTTTGCGATTGAAAACCAGTTGATGATTTTGATCGCCACGCAACAGCCGATGGCGCGCGACTTGCGCCTGCTGGCTTCGATGATGGAGGTCATCTCGGAGTTGGAGCGCATGGGCGATTACGCCAAAGGCATCGCGCAAATTAACGTGCGGATGGGCGAGGAGAAATTGCTCAAACCGTTGATTGACATTCCGCGCATGGCGGAAAAAGGCGCGGACATGCTGCACCGCGCGTTGAACGCTTTTTTGCAAAGCGACGTGGAGACGGCAAAATCCATCCCCGTCGAAGACGACGAAGTGGACGCGCTCTACAATCAAATTTATCGCGAGTTGATGATTTTCGTCATCGAAGACCCGAAGAACATCGAGCGTTCTAATTGGCTGTTGTGGGTGGCGCACAATTTGGAGCGCGTGGCCGACCGCGTTACCAACATTTGCGAGCGGACGGTTTTCGTCGCCACTGGCGAGTTGGGCGAGATCAAAGTCAGCGACGACGAGTTTTGGAAGAATCAAAAATAGGGTTTGGCGTTTACCATTTCAACGAGCGGAGCGGCATCGCGCCCGCAGGGAAAATTTTTACCCCATTCGTCCGGTGATGTAGGCTTCAGTCAATTCTTCTTTTGGCACGGTAAACATTTCGTTGGTCGGCGCGAACTCGACCAAACTGCCCATCCAAAAAAATCCTGTGTCGTCAGAAACGCGCGCGGCTTGTTGCATGTTGTGCGTAACGATGACGATTGTATATTTTTCTTTTAAGGTCATCATCAACTCTTCGACGCGCAGGGTGGCGATCGGGTCGAGCGCGGAGGTGGACTCGTCCATAAGAATCACTTCGGGGCGCATGGCCAACACGCGGGCGATGCACAGCCGCTGTTGTTGCCCTAAGGACAAACTGAGCGCGTCGGACTTTAGGTTGTCTTTGACGTCGTCCCAAAGCGCGGCTGCCTTAAGCGATTCTTCGACGACGTCGTTAAGGTTGACGTCCATGCCCATTACGCGCGGGCCAAACGCCACGTTGTCGAAGATGGATTGCGGAAAGGGGTTGGGCTTTTGAAAGACCATCCCCACCCGCTGACGGAGGGTTACCACATCCATGGCGGGCGCGTAAATGTCCTCGCCGTCGAGCAGAATTTTTCCCGCAACGTGCGTCCCGGCGATTGTGTCGTTCATGCGGTTAAGGCAGCGCAAAAAAGTGGACTTGCCGCAACCCGAAGGTCCAATCAAGGCGGTTATTTTTTGCGGCTGAATTTCAAGGTTAATGTCGGCAAGCGTTTTCTTCGCGGCGTTATAGTAGAAGTCCATATTTTGGACGGAGAAGGCAGGCTGAATCGCGGTCATAGCGCGATTGTATCAAAACAAAAGCGGACGGGTATAATTTCCGCCAATGAAATCCATAAGACGCGCTTTTATTTTTTTTCTAACTTTCGCGCTGCTCGCCTGCTCTTCGGCGGACGCTTCCGCGCCGCCCGCGCAAACCATCGAGAACAAAGGCTCGGACACGTTGGTCAACTTGGCGTTGGCGTGGGCGGAAAAATATCAGGAAGAACGCCCCGACACGCGCATCTCCGTTACCGGCGGCGGGACGGGAACCGGCATCGCGGCGTTAATCAACGGCTCGGCAGACCTCGCCAGCGCCTCGCGCAAGATCAGCGCCGAAGAGTTGGAAGAAGCCCAAATTAAAGGAGTCGCGCCGCTGGAACATATCGTCGCGCGCGACGCCATCGCCGTCATCGTCAACCCGAACAATCCCGTCAGTCAACTGACGCTGCGTCAACTGGCGGACATTTACAGCGGAAAAATTGTCAACTGGAATGAAGTCGGCGGCGAAGACCGCCCGATCGTCAAACTTTCGCGCGAGACGAATTCCGGCACGCACCTTTATTTTTTGGAAACTGTTTTAAGGCTGGGAGATAAAAACAACAAAACGTTTTTTTCGCCCGACACGCTTTTGCTGCCCTCCTCCGAAGGCATCGTCGCCGAGACGCGCCAAAACCCGAACGCCATCGGTTACGACGGTTTGGGCTATGTGCCGAGCGATTTGAAGGTGATTGCCGTCGCCAAAGAGGAAGGCGACGCTTACGTTCTGCCGTCCATTGCGACGGTGAACGACCAAACGTATCCCATCGCGCGCGATCTTTTTATGTACACCAACGGCGAGCCGACGGGCAATTTGCAAGCCTACCTTGAATGGATTCTCTCGCCCGAAGCGCAAGCGTTGGTCGCCGAGTTAGGCTTTGTGCCGATTAAGTAGAGTCAACATGGAAAAATCATTACACTGGCGCGAGTTTATCATCACGCAAATTATCAAACTCAGCGGTTATTCCGCGATTGTTTTTGTGGCGTTAATTTTGCTCTTTCTCTTGAACGAAGGTTTGCCCGCGCTCGGCAAAGCCGACTTGTCCTCGCTGTTTGGGACGCGCTGGTATCCCATCGAAAATTATTTTGGCATTCTGCCGCTCGTCAGCGGCTCGCTCGTGGTTACGTTCGGCGCGGCGCTGATCGCCGTCCCGCTGGGCATTGGCACAGCCGTTTACATCGCCGAAATCGCCCCGCGTTGGGTGCGCGAAATTCTCAAACCGCTGGTCGAATTGCTCGGCGGATTGCCCTCCGTCGTCTTGGGGTTTCTCGGCATTCTCGTCGTCTCGCCTTATCTGCGCCTCTTTCTTAACCTGCCGACCGGTCTGACCGCCTTCACCGGCTCGCTGCTCTTGGGCGGAATCGCCGTGCCGACCATCGTCTCCGTCGCCGAAGACGCGCTCGACGCGGTGCCGCGTTCTTACCGCGAAGGCGCTTGGGCGCTCGGCGCGACTCAATGGCAGACCATTTGGCGCGTAACGCTGCCCGCCGCCAAATCGGGCGTGTTGACCGGCGTGATGCTCGGCATCGGGCGCGCCATCGGCGAAACGATGACGGTGATGATGGTCACCGGCAACGCGCCAGTTCTGGCGTTTAAGTTGGGCAGTCTCTTCGCCCCCGCCCGCACGATGACCGCCACCATCGCCGCCGAAATGGGCGAAGTGGCAAACGGCAGCGCGCATTATCACGTCCTCTTTTTAATTGGCATTATCTTGTTTTTGATTTCGTTGCTCGTCAACGTATTAGCCTCGTCGGTCATCTTCCGCGCGCGGCGGCGAGCGGAGCGGATTTTGTCATGATGAAATTTCTTTCGCGCCATCGCCACGCGACGCAAAAAGTCGGCTTTGCGCTCATTACCTTAATCGCCTTCGCCACCGTGCTGCCGATTATCGGCACAGTCATCTTCATTTTGGTTCAAGGCGGCTCGGCGATTTCATGGGAGTTCCTGACCGGCTTTCCGCGCGACGGCATGCGCGGCGGCGGAATTTTGCCAGCCATCGTCGGCACGCTTTATCTGACGCTCGGCGTCGCCGCCTTCTCCGTTCCGCTCGGCATTGCGGCGGCGATTTACCTCGCCGAATACGCAAAGGACAACCGCGCCACGCGCCTCATCCGCTTGGCGATTGTCAACTTGGCGGGGATTCCGTCGGTCGTTTACGGCTTGTTTGGTTTGGGATTATTCGTCGTCTTTTTGCGGCTTGGCTCGTCCATCCTCGCCGCCTCGCTGACGCTTTCGATTATGACTTTGCCAGTCATCATCAGCGCCACCGAAGAAGCGCTGCGCTCCGTGCCGCAATCTTTTCGCACGGTCAGCATTTCGCTCGGCGCGACGCGCTGGCAGACCATCCGCAAAGTGATTTTGAAGGAAGCGCTGCCCGGCATCTTGACGGGAGTCATACTCGGTTTGGAACGCGCCGCCGGCGAAACCGCCCCGATTCTTTTTACTGGCGCGGCGTTTTTTCTTCCGCGTCTGCCGCATTCCCCCTTCGACGCGACGATGGCGCTGCCCTATCATCTTTTCGTCATCTCCACGCAAGTGCCGAACATGCCGATTCAAATCCAATACGGGACGGCGCTGGTCTTATTGGTTTTCGTGCTGACGATGAACGTGATTGCGACGGTCATCCGCTCGCGCGCGCGGGCGAAAAGGCAGTGGTAGATTTAATTTTATGCTTCTCCGAGCCTAATGATATTGTGCTTGACCCAATGGCTGGAAGCGTCTCGCCTCAGACTCCGTCATCTGCCTTTGTCCTATCATCACAAACACTGACATATTTATAGAATTGTTGGTTGACTCAAAATAATCTAATCGGATAGAAACGGTTTTAGAACTGGGTCTTCTGCTATGCCCAATTGCCCGCAAATTGGACAATAATCATGTTCATTTGAGCCATCGTAGTTTTCATAAAACAAATCTACATCCTGGATATTTATTTCGCTAATAATGTTGATAAGACTGCCGCAGTTTTTACATTCATCATTTTCACAAACAATTGGTATGTTCACTTCTATGTTTTGTGCCATAACTTGGAATCCTTATCGTAATATACGATACCTGTCTTTTTTAGATATGCCTGCGCGTTCCTGACTTGATGTTTCCATAATTTTCCGAAATGCTTTCCATCGATAACTCTATCAAAAGTATCATCACACAAATCTGGATGAATGTTCTTTATTCGTAAATGTAATTCTTCTGTTCCCATTGGCTTTTGGGACAATAGATAGAGCAAAGTTTCCGAAAATATGGAGTTTATACTCCTGTCTTTTACCCTTATCCGTATCAGGTTATCTTCAGTAATTCTTTCTTGTTTCGCTGACTCTAAACGGATTTTATGCGAGATTGCCTTTCGTTCAACTTGGATTGCGTCTTTAATATTTTCAACTTGCCTTTGAATTTCCGTAAGTTGGATTTGATTTACATTTGCTCCTAATTTTCTATAAGCGTTTATATCATTCTGAATTTTTCGAACCACATTGCTATCGTTAATTTTTATTCCATATTCAAAGTTTCTCGCTCTACCTCCATCTGTAAAGTTCGCAGATGTTATAATTGCGCTTGATTTATTCGCGATATAAACTTTTGCATGGATTCTTGGCAAATAGGTAATGATTATGTTCGGGTGATTATCGAGCAAATACAATAATGCTGGTATTTCAGTAGCCCCTTGAACTACCGTTCTTAATGAAATATCCGTCAGTATGTTAATTTGAACGCCGCTGTCAATTTTCTTTTTAGCAAATGCTTGTATTAGCATCTTAACTGGGCCAAAAGTTATATATGGCGAGCAAATAAAGCAATCAGACACGATACTGTTGGCAAACTCTTCAAAAGTAGGTTGGAATGGCGAGTGAAGTAAATCAAACATATTATGCCTTTTGTAAATGACAACGCCAATTTTACACGCTAATTCTAAGTAAAATAACTTTGATAAAACGTCGAAACGCAAACTTCAACTGGCGGCAAATGGAATGGCGGGGATTTTATTTTAAATATTTATGCCAAAGCAATGGAAAGCCGCGCCCGCCGAAATATATGCTTAATTATGCGTCTATTCAAAAATTTTTAGTTGATAAAATTTCCTTTCCCCCAAATGAAAATCCAAATTAATAACCTCTCCATCCAATATTCCGACGGGACCGAATCTCTGCGCGGAATTAGCATGGGCGTTCGCCCGAACGCGGTAACCGTGCTGTTCGGTCCGGCCGGCGGCGGAAAGTCCACGCTGTTGCGTTGTCTCAATCGCCTCAACGATTTGGCGGAAGTCAAAACCGCCAGCGGGCAAATCCTGATTGACGGCGAAAACATCCTCGACCCAAAAACGGACGTCATCGCCTTGCGCCGCAAAGTGGGCATGGTCTTCGCCCGCCCCGTGCCGCTGCCGATGAGCATCCGTCAAAACGTAACTTACGGGTTGGAACTGGCGGGCGAAAAACGCCGCGCCAAATTGGACGAAGCCGTCGAGCGCAGTTTGAAACTCGCCGCCATTTGGGACGAAGTCAAAGAGCGCCTCGACGACCCCGCCGCCGCGCTTTCAGGCGGACAGCAACAGCGCGTTTGTCTGGCGCGGGCGTTGGCGCTTCAACCCGAAATTATTTTGCTCGACGAACCGACCTCGGGACTCGACCCCATTTCGACCGGCAAAGTCGAAGCGGCGCTGCAAGAGTTGAAGAAAGAGTACACGGTCATTCTCGTCCCGCAATCGGTGCAACAAGCCGCGCGCACAGCGGATTACGCCGCCTTCTTTTTGCAAGGCGAACTAATCGAATACGACGAGGGCGCGAAACTTTTCACCGCGCCCAAAGAGAAAAAAACCGAAGATTATATTATGGGGCGTTTCGGCTAATTTACCAAACTCGTTCGAGCCGTTCGTTGTGCCCCACGCCGCGCCCGACCTTCGCCATGTCCGTCCATTGACCGTGCACCTTCACGCGCACCACGTCCGCCGTGTAATCGGTCGTCGTGCCGTTGCCGTTGCTGAACAAATACGAACCGACCGCGTAGATGTCCGCTGGCACGCCTAATTTTTCAAACTTGCGAATCTTATCGGGATTAAACCCGCCGGAGACGACGATTTTGACGTTGCGACAGAACTCGCGCGCCGCCTCTTTCCACGACGCGGGCAAGTCCCAACGTTCCCAAGCCGCATCCAACGCCGAGCGGACGTTGAAGACCAAGCGCGGGTTGACGCCCAAATCCAGCGCGGGGTCGCCCAGCGGCGGCACGGACACGTCGCGCAAGTTCCCGCTAGTGTCCAAACGGACGCCGTAAAGTTTATATTTTTCCGCTTCGTCGGTTTTGCCTTCGTCGGTCAACGCGCGATATTTGGCGAACATCGCGTCCAACACGCGCAGCGAATCGCGGATTGAATCGTTGTTAAAATCCACCAGCGCAATGCGCGGAATGTGCGCCGGCAAAATGTAAGAGAACTGCATCATCGCTTCGGCGGTATCGCCCAGAAAAGAAGCGATGGCGGCGTGCGCCACCGTCCCGCCGCCCGCGCCGCCCCACCAGTCGCCTTGCGCGTCGGTCGAGACGAACGGACCCAATTCGCGGGCTTGATCTTTGTTAAAGCGCTGCAAAGCGATGTTGTAAGCGTAACCGTCCGCCGCCTGCACTTCATGCACGTCGAAGCGCGCGGGGAAAAACAAAACGGGCTTGCCCTTCGCCGCCACCAGCGTTTCATAGACGTTGGTCGCCACGCGGCTGGAACGAGTGAGGATGCCCAGCGTCGGCGTTTCGAGCAAGGCGAAGTCGCGGTAGCGTCCGCGCACGCGCATGACGGGTTGAATTTTGGTCGGGTCGCCGTCATATTTGACGGTTGTTCCGTCTTGCACCGCCCAGACTTCCAACGTATCGGACGTGTCCACGAAATTTTCGCCGTCATAATAACCCGCGCAATGGCGCAACATAGCCAGCGCCTTGTCCACGCCGACGACGGTCGTTTTGCCCATGCGCCGCGTGAACCATTGCATTTCGACTTCGATGTCGCCCGCCGCGATGCCCTCGGCGGAAACGCCTTCGGGCAGGTTGTGAAATTCGCCGTTATAAACGTAGCCTTCGCTCGCCAGCGTCGTCAACATGCGGTTGATGTTTTCAAAATATTTGTCCGAATACCAACCTTGCCGCATTCGTTCAATGTCCAACTTAAAGACGTCGTTGGTCAGGCGTTTTCCGTCAAAGATAGACATGATTAAATATCGTCCGTAGATTTCACAAGATGCGCCCCCGCTTTCGCAAAAGCGGCAAAGGCTTCGTTCGCCGCGTCGGTGTGGTCAACCGCGTTCGGCACGACCACCGGCGAGGAACAATCGTCGAGCAGATAAATTTTTTCGACCAGCGCGGGGTCAATCGTCAGCGCGTCGTCAATCAAATCGCGGACAGTCCACGCCACGCAATGACTTTTTGCCTGACCAGCGACATAGAGTTTATCTACCTCTTGCAGATGTTCGATTAACTGCGTGTCGCGTTTGCCTAACGTCTCGCCCATGGGTCCGCTTAACACTTCGGGTCCAATCGCGGAATAATTTTCGGTAAACGGTTGCTGACCTTTGAGGATGAACTGCGGCTGATTCAAACGCGCGTGCGAATGGAAGAAAAGCGCCTCTTCAATAGACGCGAGCAAGGCATGACCAATTCCGCCCAGCATGGCGTGATAGGGCCAAATGGTCAGCGCGTACTTGCCTTTTTTCTCCAGCTCTTCGGCGTAATGCAACGCCATCTGTTGACCGTACTGCGGCGCAATGCCGAACTGCGGCGCCAGCGCGGGATTGAAGGTCCATTTGCCTTCGCGCAAATCCTCGGCGCGGATGTCAGTGTATGGCGCGGGGTGAGCGCCGTTTGCGTCCACAAAAAAGACGGGGTGAAAAATTTGCTGCGATTTATGCGTGTCCAACGTGGCGGCGATGTGCGTGATCTTCCCTGCGTTGCGGTAGATGAATTCGCACAAGCGGACGCTGTCTTCGACGGCGGCGTTTCCGCTTCGCCCGCCGACGAAGAGTTCAAAGCCCGGCGCGCAGAAGGTATTTTGTTCGTCCACCAGCAAAAGGGAGACGCGCTCCGTCGTCGCGGAAGTCGGTTTGAGGTCATGTTGCAGCGCGTAGCGGCGCGCGTCTTCGGCGCGGGCGGCGTAATCTACTTTCCACACTTCGCCCACGCGAGATGAATCAAAAAAATCGGGAATAGGCAGAGGATTCATAAAAGCCAGTATACAAGCGTTCGCCGAAAAAAGGCAATAGGAAATTATGAATTATGAAAAAGAGAACCGCTGAGGCGCTACGCCTTTTTCTTTCGTCCGCCTTTATGCGCCTTTCGGTACGGCGGCATGTTGATCGCCATCACCTGACATTTTTCGGGGTCGAGCAGTTTATTCCACAAGTTGGGGTAACTCAACGCAAAACGTTCGCCGCGCATAGTGGACGTGATGACCGTCGGTAGGTGCGCGTTGTAGCGATAGTTCAACACGCTGTACAGTTTGTCTTCCGCCCAAGCCGAACTGGCGCCGCTTTCTTTTAAGTCGTCGAGAATCAGCAGCGGCGTGGTGCGGATTTCATGGAAGCGGCGGTCAAAGGAAACGTCCGAACTGGGGCGAAAGGTTTGACGCAGATAATCGAGCAGCGCGGTTACTTCAATCAAGAGCGCCTGTCCGCCCAAGCCGATGCGGTAATTGCCAATTGCCGCGGCGAGGTGCGTTTTTCCGCTGAACGAATCGCCCAAGAAGACCAGCCAGCCCTTCGGGTTTTCCGCAAATTCCAGCGCGGCGTTGTGCGCTTCGTCCAAGGTTTTCACGTCGTCTTTATTAATTTTGACGCGCGTAATTTCTTTGTCCTTCACTTTGTTGCCGAAGCGATCCGCCTTCTCGGTGATGACCGTAGTTACCGCCTCCGTGCCGACTTCGCTATGGCGCGGCTGAAAGGACTTAAACGTCATCGCTTTCATTTCGGGCAGCGCCAACATCGAAACGCCAGGGTTGCTGGTCTCTTCGGGGCGACGATAATCGGGCGCGAGGATTCGCAAATGGCGCACAAAACTTTCGTCTTGCAAGCGCGAGCGGATGCGCGCTTCAATTTCGTCGAGCATTAAATTGGTGGTGATAATCGTCGCCAATTTGTTAATGTAACGATAGTTGATAATTTGAAATAATTTTTCTTGCGCCCAAGGCGTGGCGTTCTGCGTGCCGAAGTCGTCGAGGATTAATAACTCCGAATTGCGGATTTCGTCGAAGCGTCGTTCAAAGGTCGTTTCGGGGTCGTCGTAGGCGAAGCGCAACGAATCCAACAAATCGGGGACGGTGATGAACAAAGTCGGCAGGCCGCGGTTGACGGCGTAATTCGCCGCCGCCGCCGCGAGGTGCGTTTTTCCGCTGCCGTAGCCGCCTTCCAACAACAGCCAGCCCTGCGGGTTTTTGGCGTACTCTTCGCTCGTCTCAAAGGCGACGCGCAAATTCTCGCGCTCTTGCGCCGAAATAAATTTCGCCTTCGAATTTCCGCCCGCGCTAAAATTTTCAAAAGTCAAATGGCTCAACCGATTCAAATTGCTCAACGCAAACAAGCGCGCGCGCGCCGCGTCCGCCACGTCTTTGGCGCGGCAAACGCAGGCTTCAATTTTGCCAAACTTTTCGTGGTCAAGCGGCACGTCATAACGGACATACCCCGCGCCGTGGCAGTGCGGGCAATTCGGGTCGCCCAGCGGTTTCTCCGCGCTCTTAATCGCGTTTGAGGAACTCGGAGAACTCGCCTTCGTCGTAGCGCTTCGCGTCTTTGACAACGTCTTTTGAATCTCTTCTTTCATCTTTTCCGTTTTCCTTCCAACGCCGCAAAATCGCTTCGATATATTTCCAATTGCGGACGTTGCGGCTGACCGCAATTTCAATCGCCTCTTCAAACCACGCGCTCGGGTAATTTTGCTCGGCTTCTTTCAGCATGTCCGCCAACAGCGGAGTCAACGCGCCGATGTTTTTTTCGTACAGCTTAAACAAATTTGACGGGTTGGGCAAACGCGAAGAAGTCGGCTCAATCTCTCCTTTTGAAAAGGACGCGGCGGAGAGTCGTCCGCGCGGCGAGTTGAGGAAGTAAAACGCCTGCGCCCCTCTCTCGGACTTCAACATGGTGCGCCTCTCGAGCGCTTTCTCCAGCCCGCGCCGAATCTCCTCCACGCTCAACCCCAGCGCGGATTCGTCGAAGTCGGCTTCGCTCAACCCGCGAAAGACGCCTTCCATGCGTTCGATGCGCGCAATCGCGTAGAGCGTAATTTTCAACTCGACGATGTCTTCAATTTCGCGCGTCAACGCGATGAACGAATGCGGAATTTGCGCGAACGTCTCGGCAGATGTGAACCCGTCAAAAGGCATGGCGTCCGCCTTACTCGTTCGGGCGGAACGCTTTGGTTACGGCGTTGTCAAAGCGCGTCAAACTGCCGCGAAAGATTAAGTCAATTTCGCCGGTCGGTCCGTTGCGATGCTTGGCAACCGAAACCTTTGTGATGTTCGCTTTGTCGCCGTCCTTTTCATATTCGTCGGGGCGATGAATGAACATGACGATATCCGCGTCCTGTTCGAGACTCCCCGATTCTCGCAAATCCGAAAGAATGGGGCGTTTATCCGAACGCTGCTCGACGGCGCGGCTTAACTGCGCGGCGGCAAGCACCGGCACGTTTAATTCTCGCGCCAACACTTTTAAGTTGCGCGAAATCTGCGAGACTTCCTGAGCGCGATTGTCGTTGCGCGTGTCGCCGGTCATCAATTGCAAATAATCAATGATGACCAAATCCAATTTATATTCAAGGTGCAGACGGCGGCATTTCGTCCGCAGTTGCAGCGGAGTCAGCGCGGGCGTGTCGTCCAAAAATATTTTGGTGTCGTTGAAGACTTCAATCGCGTGCGCGAAAAGTTCCCACTCGTTTTCTTCTAACTTTCCCGAACTCAAATTTTGCGACGAGATTCCAGTTTGTTGAGCGATCAAGCGCTGAACGACTTGTTCGTTGGACATTTCCAGCGAAAAAATGGCGACGTGCTTTTTGTTCGTCAGCCCCGCTTCGCGCGCGATGGAAAGCAAGAAACCCGTCTTGCCCTGACCTGGACGCCCGGCGACGATGAGCAAATCGGAAGGGTGCAGCCCGCGCAAAATTTTGTCGAGGTCTACGAAGCCGGTCGGCACGCCTTGAAAGTCCGCGCCGATTTTTGCAAGTTCGACGACTTGATCGTAATACTCCGAAAGGACGTTGCGAATCGGCTCGACTTCGCCTTTGGCGCGGCGTTCGCTCACGCCGAAGACGGCTTTCTCCGCTTCGCCGACGACGTTGTCAATCGCGTCGCCTTTCCACGCCAGCGTGGCGATCTGACTCGCCGCGTCGAGCATCTTGCGTCGCATGGCGTTCTCTTCGACGATGCGCCCGTAGGCTTCGGCGTTGAGCGAAGTCGGGACTTGGTTAATGAGCGAGGTCAAGTATGCCGCGCCGCCAATTTCCGCCAGAAAGCCGGCGTTTTGCAAATCGTCGCTTAAGGTCAGCAAGTCAATCGGCGCGCGCGTCTCGTGCAGGCGCGTAAAAGCTTCCCACACCCAGCGGTTGCGTTGGATGTAAAAATCGTCGGCGGAGAGAAAGGCGGCGAGGTCGTAATAAACTTCGGGATTAATCAACACCGCCCCAACGACGGCTTCTTCGGCTTCTTTGCTGTGCGGTCTGCCTTGCGCGGCGGGGGCGGCGGATTCTTCGGGGTAAAAATCTGTCATCGTTATTTCTTAGGCTGGTCGGGGTTGTCCTTGTCAGAATCGTCTATGTTGAGTTTTTCGATAAAGTCTTTGAAAACGGACAAGCGGTCGTCGGCGTCGTCGGGGAGAAGCGGCGTTTCTTTTTCTCGTTTTGCAGATTCGCTCGGACGATTTAAAAGGTCTTCGTCGCGGAAGACGCCCGCGGCGTCCATCACGTCGCGGCGCACGAAAATGGGAGCGCGCGCGCGCACCGCCAAAGCGATGGCGTCGGACGGGCGCGAGTCGATCTGAATTTCGCGCCCCTCCGTCTCGACGACGATGTTGCCGTAGAAAATGTCGGATTCTAGTTTGACGATTTCCACGCGCAAGACGCGGGCATTAAACGCTTTGAGGACGTTGCGGATAAGGTCGTGAGTCAGCGGACGCGCCACTTCCACTTCTTGCATAGCGACGGTGATGGCTTCCGCTTCGTATGCGCCGACCCAAACGGTAAGGTAGCGTTCTTCGTCGGTTTGTTTTAAGACGACGACTCGGTGCGGCGTCATCAAATGCACGCGGACGCTGTCAATGACGACTTCGATCATTTCTGAAGACATAGGGAAACTCCAATGGGCGTATTTTAGCATAAAAGGTTTGCGGCGCGTCGGTTTTATGCGAGGCGGTCATGCGAAAAACTCGATTTGCATTTCTCAAAAGAAAGGGCTATAATGCGCTTCGCTCAATCGGGGCGTGGCGCAGCCCGGCTAGCGCACTTGCATGGGGTGCAAGGGGTCGGAGGTTCAAATCCTCTCGCCCCGACAGATTGAGAAGGGCAAGAGGTTTGTGGTCGGACGTTTCCCATCGAGGGATTGACACAAATCCTCTTGCCTAACAGATTGAGATTAGCGCGAAAACCGTCCTGCCGGGGACGGTTTTATTTTTAAGTCATGTTACCGAACGAATCAATTTCTCCGTCAACAAATAAGCAAGCGACCGTCAGCCTCATTTGCGGAATTCTCGCTTTCGTTTCGCTTTGCGGAGGAATCGTTCCCATTCCGCTGACGGGCTTCGTCTGCTTTCCGCTCAGCGTTTTATGCGGCGTTCTTTCTATCGTTTATGGAATCGTCGCGCTGATTCAAATCCGCCAAACCCGCGAAAGCGGAAAAGCGCTGGCATGGACGAGTCTGGTTTTAGTCGGATTTATTTTTTTATGTCTGCTTTCGATGGCGGCGGTTGTCGTTCTGCTTGGCTATTTCGCCGCCTTTCACGTCCCTATTCTCCCAACCGATTTCCCAAATTTATAATCCCCGCTTGCCAATCTATTCTCTCTCGGTTATCCTTGCTCGCGGGAGTGGTTAAGTCCCGGTGGGCTTTTCGGTCTTCAAAACCGACGGCGAGTCGCGTTGCGGGTCGCGGTGGGTTCGACTCCCATCCACTCCCGCCTACCTAGACTTTGGAAAACTCCAAAGTCTTTTTTGGAGAATTTTATGTCTCAACCTGAAACCGAAGTTTTGAATCAACTCGTGGCGCGCGTCTTTCGCATCGAAGATATCACCCGTTTAGATTCCTCTCGTCAGCCGAACGGATTTTTGATTCGCTATCGCGGTCAACTTTTGAGCGACGACAGCGCCGCCGCCTACGACCATCTAGCGGACTCGCTCGCCCCGTACCGACTCTCCCCCCATTTCCGCGCGGAAGAAGGCGGGCAGGTCATTTACCTCGCGCCCAAACTGCCCGACCCCAAAGCGGACAAAGTCTCCGTCAACATCATCCTCTTCGTGCTGACAATTTTCAGCGTGCTCTTGGCCGGCGTGCAAACTGACGGCCCCGTGCCGCAAGACGCGGCTGGCCAAATTCTGTTCTTGGTCAAAAACATTTTCAGCGGCTGGCCCTTCGCCTTAAGTTTGCTGGGCATTTTGTTGGCGCACGAATTGGGGCATTACTTTATGAGCCGCCATCACAAGACGCCCGCCACGCTGCCTTACTTCATCCCCTTTCCGTTTAGCCCGCTGGGGACGATGGGCGCGGCGATTCTCATGCGCGGCATCCCAAAGAATAAGCGCGTCCTTTTTGACATTGGAGTCGCGGGACCGATTGCCGGCTTAGTCGTCGCCATCCCCGTTTTATTAATCGGTTTAGCGCTCTCGACGACGGGAACGATTGACCCAAACCCTAACGGATTTTTAGAAGGCAATTCCTTAATTTATTTGCTGGCGAAATTCGTCGTCTTCGGCAAACTCTTGCCCGCGCCCGCCGAGCCGCAAGGGATTCTTTATTGGCTGCAATATTTTTTCACCGGCAAGCCCATTCCCTTCGGCGGCGTGGACGTGTTCATTCACCCCGTCGCCTTTGCTGGCTGGGCGGGGATTCTCGTTACCGCGCTCAACCTCATCCCCGCAGGCACGCTCGACGGCGGCCACGTCGTCTACTCGCTCTTCGGCGAAAAAGCGCGCAAAGCCTTCCCGGTCATCATCGGCTTGCTGCTGGTTTTCGGCTTCTTTTGGAGCGGATGGTGGCTTTGGGCGGCGTTGCTCTTTTGGCTGGGGCGCGTCAACGCGCAGCCGATGGACCAAATCACCGAGTTGGACAAGCCGCGCAAGATCGTCGCCTACGCGATGATCGTCGTCTTCGTCCTCGTCTTCACGCCCGTTCCGTTTATGCTTTTGATGCCATGAAAAAATTTCTTTGGATTTTCGTCTGCGCCGCTTTGTGGATGAACGCTTGCAACGCGGAGTTGCAACCCGCGCCGCCGACAGTCATTCCGCCGACGGCGACTCGACCGCCGACTCAACCCGCCGTCAGCGTAGAATCCAGCCCGACGGCGCAGAGCAAAATCAACGTCGAAGAAGCGGCGTTGCGCGGCGTGGAAATCGTCGTCTGGACGCCGTGGTTCGGTGTCGAGCAAAGTCTCTTTGAATCTTTCGTCAAAGAATTTAACGCCGAAAACCCTTACGGCATAATCGTTCAGGCGCAAAGTCAAATTAATTTTTCTTATTTATATGAAACGACGACGGCGGCGCTGCCGACCGAGAAGAAACCAAATTTAGTAATCGCTTTGCCCGAACACGCGCAAAGTTGGCATGACCAACAAGCCGTTGCGGAGTTGAACGATTACGTCGCCGACCCGCGCTACGGCATAGACCCCAGCGACATTCCCGCCGCGTTTTGGGAGCAAGATATTTCGGGCGAAACGCGGATTGGGCTGCCCGCGCAACGCGCGGCGCGCGTGCTGCTCTGGAACGAGACTTGGGCGCAAGAGTTGAATCTTCCCGCCGCGCCGCTTTCGGCGGAGAATTTTCGCAAGCAGGTCTGCGCCGCGCACAACGCGATGAAGCAAGACGCTTTCGTCGAGAATGACGCCTTCGGCGGCTGGCTGGCGGACACAAACCCGATGACCGCTTATTCGTGGCTTTTGGCGTTCGGCGGCGGCGCGTTCGATAACGGCGCGTATCGCTTCCTCGCGCCGAACAACATCGAAGCCTTCAAATATTTGCGCGAACTTTCGGAAGCGGGCTGCGCTTGGCAAGGCGCGGACGACCCGATTGCGGCGTTTGTCAATCGCAAAGCGTTGACGATTAGCGTCGCCCTCAACCAATTGCCCGACGTCGCGCGGGCTTTCGTCGCCGCCGAAAACCGCGATGAGTGGAGCGTCTCGCCCTTCCCCAACGGCGGCGAAGGCGTGATTGCGATTTACGGCTCGTCATACGTCATCCTTAAATCCAGCGCGGAAAAACAATTGGCGGCGTGGCTCTTTGCGCGTTGGCTTTTAGAAAAAGAACAAGACGCGCGTTGGGCGGAAGCGACGCATAATTTCCCTATCCGCTCTTCGACGTTGGAATTGCTCGGCGATTACGAGAAGACGCACCCGCAGTGGGCGCAAGCCGTCGCGCTGATTCCGCTCGGCGCGGCGCAACCGCAGACGGGTTCGTGGCGTACAATTAAATACATTCTCGGCGACGGATTCGACTCGATGTATCGCCTCAACATTTCCAGCGGACAAGTCGCCGCCGTTTTGGCGCAGATGGATGCGTTCGCCAAAGAAAGCCGTTAAAAGGATTTTCAGCCATGACCGTTTCAGAGTTCAAAGCGCGACAAGTCCGCGAAAAATCAAACGAGGTTGTCGAATACAACAACGACGGAGAAAAAGTCGGCCGGCCTTTGCCGCTGTTAATTTCGGGCGGCGCAATCGCGCTAGTTACGTTGGCGCTGATTTTCGTCGTCGGCTACTTGACTTGGGGCGAAGCCAAATTTGACGAAGACACTGGCGCATTTTTGATCGTCCTGCTCGCGCCGTTTTACGTCGGCGGCGTTTTCATTTTCAGTTACGGCTACGAGCTTTACAACCTCAAACGCGCCCTGCGCTTAACCGCCATCATCGTCTTCCTCACCGTTGCGATTATCGTCATCGTCGTCGTTATCATCGCCGTCATCGGCGCGTTGGCGAAGGATTCATCGGGCGGCGGCTCGTCTCGTTCGAGCGAGAAATCGTCGTCAAAGAGTTCGTCGTCCAAATCGTCGGGCGGCAACGGATTGTCTTCTCTCCTCGACAGTTCGAGCGTCCGCGCGACTTCATCCAAAGGCGCAGTGGAAGGCGCGCTTTTAGGCGGCATAGCGGGCGGCACAAAGACTTCGTCCTCCTCTAAATCCGCCGGCGGAATCTCCGCTTCCGTCGGCGACATCATCATCCCCAATTTTGGCGGCGGCGGAACGCGAGTCGAAACCCGCGAGGTAACGAAGGAAGTCGTCAAAGAAGTTCCCAAAGAGCCGATGCCGATTACCTGCCCGTTTTGTTCGCGCTCGTACGTTCCTGTCGCGCAAAATTACGTCTGCCCGAATTGCGGCGCGGCGACGCCCAAAGATTTAATTGAGAAGTCGCAACTTCCCTGAAACCTTTTTCGTAACGCCGCGTAGAAAGAATAGACCGTCTTTCTAAGGAGCAACGTGAACGAAGAACAAGTCTGGGTTTCTCAGGCGCAACGCGGCGACGACGAATCCTTTACCAAACTCGTCGAAACCTATCAAACTCCGGTCTTCAACTTGTGCTATCGCATGTTGGGCGAACCCGAGCTTGCGGAAGACGCCGCGCAAGAGACGTTTTTACGCGCCTATCAACACCTCAACCGTTACGACATAAAACGCCCCTTCGCAACTTGGCTGCTTTCCATTGCGGCGCATTATTGCATTGACCGCCTTCGGCGCAGAAAATTTTCCGCCTTTTCGTTGGACGCGGAAGACGAAGACGGCAACGCTTTCGAGATGCCCGACCTCGACGCGCCCAACCCCGAAGGCGAAGCCATGCGCGGACAAAGCGCCGAGCGCGTCCACGCCATGTTAAAAGATTTGGACGGCGCCGACCGCGCCGCTATCGTCCTTCGTTATTGGTACGATTACTCGGAAAAAGAAATCGCCGAGACGTTGAATTTATCGGTCAGCGCGGTTAAGAGCCGCCTGCACCGCGCCAGAAAAGAATTAGCCAACCTATGGAACGCGCAAGAAGACGATTTAGCGCTCGCCATGAAAAGGAGACGCCATGAATCACCAGCCTTTTGAAACTTGGCTGCTGGAAGATAAAATCCTCGCCCCCGCCGAAAAGCGCGAACTGGACGCGCACCTGCAAATTTGCAAAATTTGTTCCGCGCTGGCGGAGACCAAACTCGCCCTCTTCGCGGCGCGGACGGTTTCTCCCGCGCCCGGTTTCGCTCTGCGCTTCCGACAGCGCCTCGTCGCGCTCAAAACGGCGGAACAGCGGCGGCGCTTGTTCGGCATCCTCCTTTTCATCGCCAGCGGAGTCGGGATAATCGGCATCTTCCTCGTCCCTATTTTTACGTCCGTTCTCGCTTCGCCGACAGGCTGGCTGTTTGATATGGCAAGCCTGTTGGCGTTTGTCGTCGCCGCTTTGCAAACTTTTCGCCTCTTCCTCTCGACGGCGTTTCAAATTGTGCCTGCTAAATATTGGGCGGCAATCCTTTTAGCGTTTGTCAGCGTCGGCGCGTTATGGTTCGCTTCCGTTTGGCATCTCTTCCGCCGCCCGCAAGGAGTTTTCGCATGAAAATAAAATCCCTCTTTCGCATTCTGCTCTTCGCCGCGCTGGCGACGATTCCCTTCGTCGGCGTTCGCGCGCAAGACGACACGCAAAACAACAGCATCATCCTCTTCGGCGAAAATTACACGCTGAACGCGGGCAAAACGCTCGACGGCAGCGCAATCATCTTTGGCGGAAATTTCACCGCCGAAGAAGGCTCGCGCATCAGCGGCTCGGTAATGGTCTTCGGCGGCAACTTGTCGCTCGCCAAAGACGCCGTCCTTGACGGAAGCGTCGCCATCTTCGGCGGGTCAGGCGCGGTCGCTGGAACGGTTAACGGGAGCGTCGCCGTTTTCGGCGGACAGATTTCGCTCAAAGACGGCTCGACGGTCAACGACGTTTCTTCTTTCGGCGGGCAAATCGAGCGAGAAGACGGCGCAATCGTCAAAGGTCAAATCGCCAGCGGAAAACCCCCGCGCAACAACCCAACCGTCGAAGTAGATCCCGATTTCCCCGTTCGTCGCAACGCGGAACGTCCGCTTTGGACGGCGGCAAGGCGCTTCGGCTGGTCGGTATTAATTGCCGTCATCGGCATGTTGCTTTCGCTTTTCTTGCAGCCGCAAATTGACCGCGTCGCCAGCACGATTACGAGCAAGCCGTTGCTCGCGGGCGGTTACGGATTAATCCTCGCCGTCGCAACGCCAATCGCGCTGATCGTTATGGCGATTACGATAATCCTCATCCCCGTCGTCGCCGTTGTGCTGCTTCTCCTTCCGTTGCTTTGGCTCTTCGGCGCAATCGCCTTAGGGCAAGAAGTCGGCGCGCGGCTTGCCAAGTCGCTCAATCAAGTTTGGTCGCCCGTCCTCGTCAGCGGCGTCGGAATTTTCTTGTTGATGATCGTCGTCGAGTTCTCGAAGTTCATCCCCTGCGTCGGCTGGATTCCTTCGGCGTTGACGTTATTGGTCGGAACGGGCGCCTGCGTTTTGACTCTCTTTGAAGCGCGGACTCAAGCCGCCCCTACGGAAGTCCTTCCGCCCGCTTAAACTAGACGTTGACCTGATTCTCCCCATCCGCTTTGATTCTCCATCGAAGCGGATTTTTTTATCCCTCGTATTCCAAAAAATTTCTCTCACCGATACAAACCTTGTTCTTCAATGTATTCGTACACTTCGGGCGGAAGATAATAACGATACATCTCGCGCGCTTTTACGCGGCGGCGAATTTCGCTGGACGAAATCGGCTGCAACAAGGCTTCAAGAAAGCGCGTCTTCGCCGTAATGCCGGGCAAGGGCGCTTCCAACGCGGACAAATCCGCCGAGTCGTTTGGGCGGCGCATCACGCCGATTTTGGAAACTTCAGCCACGAGGTCCGCGCTGCGCCGCCAAGTTGGGAGGTCGTGTAGCGAGTCGCCGCCAATCAGCATGTACAGTTCCGCGTTGGGATAACGCTCGGCAAGCAGACGGGCGCTGTCCGCCGTGTAATGCGGCGCGGGACGGTCTATATCCACGCGAGAGAGCGCAAACGCCGAATCGCGGGCGATGACGCGCTCGACCATTGCGGCGCGATGCGCGAGCGGCGTAATATCCGCGCCGATTTTATGCGGCGGGTTAGGAGTCAACATCCAAAGGAAAACGTCCAACTGGAATTGGGCGACGGCTTCCGCCGCCAAAATGAGATGACCGAGATGCGGCGGGTCAAACGTCCCGCCAAAAAAGCCGACGCGCTGAGACATAACGGTAGTATATCGCAAAGGGTTTGGCTTTCAAAAGTGTAGAGCGTTTGAGGTTGCGCTGTAAGCACATTTGGGGGATAAATATCTACTAACGGTTGAAACTGCTAGTAAAAAAGTACTAATTGCTGGAAATATGAACCCTTTTTCTAAGAAATTCTCGTCTATTTATTTTTTATTGAGCGCCCTTCTTTTGGCGTTTCTACTCGGCGCTTGCGGAGTCTCCTCGTCTGATGCCTTAAAAGGCTCGGCAGGCGGGGGCAACGGTGCGAAAGAACCCTCCGCTGAAACTCCCGTCGCGGAAGAAGCGACCGCCATCCCCGAAGCGCCGACCGCCACGCCCATTCCGCCCGCGACGGGGCGCATTATCTTCGCCTCTAACCGCGACGGACAAACTGACCTGTACATGACCTCGCCCAACGGCGGCGAACCGACACGCCTCGCCGTCGACGCCGCCATAGACGGCGGCTCGCCCATCCGCATTTCGCCCGACGGGACGAAAATCGCCTTTTCCGCCACCGTCAACGACAACGCCGACATTTACGTCTTCGACATCGTCAGCGGCGAAATGACGCGCCTCACCGACGCGGCGGGCAAAGACTCCTCGCCTTCTTGGTCGCCCGACGGGCGGCAGATCGCCTTTGAATCCTTCCGCGACGGCAACCTCGAAATTTACGTCGTCAACGCCGACGGCTCGAACCCCGTCCGCCTGACCAACGACCCGGCGGGCGACACCGCGCCGATTTGGTCTCCAACCGCGAACGAAATTCTCTTCGCCAGCAACCGCTTCGGCAACTCGGATTTATTCCTGCTCTCGCTGAACGGGTCGGTTTCCACGCTGACGACCGCCCCCAACGCCGACAACTTCGCCGCGTGGTCGCCCGACGGAAGCCGCATCGCCTTTCAATCTTTTGAAGGGACGCTTTCCAAAATCTGCGTCGTTGATCGCACAGGCTTGAATAAAGACTGCTTCTCCGATTTCGCCGAATATGGCCTCCCCGTTTGGTCGCCCGATGGCGGACAAATCGCCGCTACCGCGTCTCTCAACGGTTCGAGTTTCATCCACCTTTTCAACGTCGGCACAAAAATCACGACGCAAATCGCGCCGCCCGACACGCAGCCTTTCGGCGTCCCTGCTTGGTCTCCCGACGGTTTGCGCCTCGTCTTCCAATCTCGCGGCGATATGGGGATTTACTCCCTCCTCCTGCTAACCGGGGAGTTCGCGCGCATCGCGCCCGAATCCAGTTCCAGCAGTTCGCCCGTTTGGATTAATTAGACATTATCGGAAATAGCGTGGCAGGATTGTCATTTCGAGCGCTAGCGAGAAATCTTTGTGTCGAGAAGTCAGATTTCTCCTCGCTACGCTCGTCGAAATGACAAACCTAGAAGTCAAAAAAGCCGTATTTCTAATTTCAGATAGAGTCTATTAATCGTCCAATACAGATAGCGCGAATTTTTTATAATTCATCCTTCATAATTCATAACTTACTATCGGGCGCATCCATGTATAATAAGAATCATGTTGCCTGAAACTCCGCTCGCTTCGATTGAAAGTCGTCTGCGCTATTTATTGCCTGCGGAAAAATACGCCTCGATGTGGGGCAACCCCTCTGTGGATGTGATGGTGGACGTGCATAATCACCTGCGAACCTTGCAGCGCATCTTGCACGATTACACCTCGCGCCAAATTAACGTCTCCATGCTCAAACCGGGCGACGTAAAAACCGAATGGCAGCACGGCGCGATGATCTTCACCGACTTGGTTGGCTTCACCAAACTCATGGAAGCCAACGCCGCCAAAGGGCGCGAAGGCGCGGCGAACATCCTCGCCGAGTTGACCAAATATTTCTCGGCGATGATTTCCATCGTCGGCAAATCGGGCGGCGAATTGGTCGAGTTTACGGGCGACGCGCTCTTCATCGTCTTCGCCAAAAGACAAGACAGCGCCGACGCCGTCAAACGCGCCATCCGCGCCGGGCTGCGGATGCAACGCGCCATGCAAGCCTTTTCCGCGCCGCAATCCGACCCGAACGCCGTCGCGCTGAAAATGAGAATCGGCGTCCACTACGGGCGCTTCCTCACCGCCGAAATCGGCACGCCGCGCCGCATGGAGCATGTGCTGCTGGGCAAAGACGTGCAAAAAGCCAAACTGACCGAAAGCCACGGGCGCAACGAGCGCGTCAACGTTTCGCAGGCGGCGTACGAACAAGTCAAAGACGACTTCCGCTTTGAAGACGGCGACTCCGACTATCATCTGGCGATAGACGATTTCAGCGCCGAAGATTTAGGCGATTACGAAATCATCCCCACCGGGCGGCGCATGGCGAGCGCCGTGCTGTTAAACAAAATGGACAAGACGGAAGTCTTGCGTCAAATTAACGGCTTGCTCGATTCCATCGAACCGCTCGCCAGTTACATCCCCGAACCGATTCTTTCGACGCTGATTGAAAGCGCCGCCGACCGCAAGATTCGCCCCGACTTCATCAACCCGACAGTCGTCTTCATCAACTTCGTCGGTTTGCCCGAAGCGGCAGACCGCGCCTTGCCCGGCGAAGAGCGCAAGTTAGCCGTCAACTTCTCTAAAGCCTTTTCGCTGATTAATGCCATCGTCGAGGCGCGAGGCGGCATTCTCAAAAAAGTTACCTATCACCTTTCGGGGTCGGATATCGTCGTCTATTTCGGCGCGGTCAACGCGCACACAGACGACGAACTCCGCGCCGCTGACGCCGCCCTCGCCATCCGAAAAGCGGTGGAAGAAATCGCCGCCAAAGCCCCGACCATCGGCGGGGTGCGCCCCGAAATTTACTGCCAAATTGGAATCAACATGGGGCCCGCCTTTGCGGCGGAAGTCGGCGAGCCGCGCGGACGGCGCGAGTTTAACGTCTTAGGCGACACGGTCAACACGGCGGCGCGTTTGATGAATCAAGCGCGGCGGAATCAAATCGTCATTTCAGAATCCGTGCAGCGCGCCGTCGAGTCAAATTACGAATGCGTTTCGTTGGGCGAAGTCGCCTTAAAAGGCAAAAGCCGCTTGATGAATTTGTTTGAGTTGAAAGCGAAGAAAGCAAAAGAAGAGTAAATTTGCGTTTAAGTCTTCAAACGCCGTCTTAAGATTTATCGGAAGAATCTTTTTTCAGTTTTGTGTCTAACGAAGACCAAATTCCAGACATGAGCGCGCTGCCTTCTTTGCGGCGCAAGTTGACTTTATAAAGCGCCTTTTCGCCCGCGCCGATTTGAATCAGCCAGCCTTGTTCGGTCAGCGCCGCCAGCGCGTCGTCCAACGCGGAGCGAGAGAGGCGCTCTTGTTCCGCTACTTTTTCCATCGTCTCGCAAATCAGCGCGTACGGCGCTTGCACTTCGCGCAACATCAGGCGCATAATCTTCCGCATGGCGGGCGGAAGTTGCGCGATGTCCAGCGGGCTGATTCCCTCTTGCCTTTGGCTGTCTTTTATTTCTTTGTTAAGGCGGTCAAAAATGCCGGGCATGACAACCTCGCTTAATACAATTCGGGCATGCTGATCGGTTCGGGCTGCGGCTCGCAAAGTCCGCACCAGATGACGTTGGCGACCGCCAGCCCTTTGGGGATGTTATTCGCGCCGACGAACATCGTAATAAACGTGGACATATCTTTATAATGTTCTTTGCACACAAACCGCCCGCAAAACGTGCAGACGGCGCGCGCGTCCTCTTCGCAACTCCAGCATTTCATCGTCGCCTCCTAGATGTTCAAAATGTACGGCAACACGCCGCGCAACGCCTGCGACCATTCGTGTTGCGGATGGCGCAAGGCGAATAAATCGCCGCTGGCGTTTTCGGCAATGTCGAAAGACAGCGGCAAGACGCTCGCCACCGGCAGTTGAAATTGATTTTGGATATTCTCTTTCAGCGCGGCAAAATCGTACTTGGGAAGCGCTTTATTGATCAGCAGAAAAAGATTCGGCACGTCCAAACTGCGCGCCACATCCACCGTAACCGACGTCCCTTGCAAATCCTGATTGTCGGGGCGCAGAATCAGCAACAGCGCGTCCGAGATGGCGATGGAGAGCAGCGTCTCTTCGTTCAAGCCCGGGTGCGTGTCAATGAAGAGATAATCCAAATCAAATTCTTTAATCGCCGATTGCAAACCTTCGTTCAATAAGTTGAAGTCAATGCCTTCTTTGAGAATTTGGCTAATCTCTCGGCTTTTGATGCTGGAAGGGAACAGCCAAAGTTTTTTGCCCGCCAATTTTGCGCGACCTTCTTCTGCGGTTAAGTTCTCTCCAATGGAAAAGCCGACTTCCCGAATCGTTGCCTTGCCATGCAGAAAGTCGTTGAGCGTCTTTCCCATTTTCTCGTCGTCCAAACCAAAGAGGACGTGGATGCCGGGCGATTGAATGTCCGTGTCCACCACGCCGACTCGTTTGCCTTCCAACGCCGTCAACGCGGCTAAGTTCGCCGTCGTGTTTGATTTTCCCGTCCCGCCGCGAAACGAATGGATGGAAACAATTTTTCCTTGACTCATGCAAACCTCCGAGATTATGAATCTTGCCGACGTTTTTGACGAAGTTCGCGGGCTTGCTCTTTCAACTTCGCGTAAAACTCGGTGCCGGTAATTTCTTCAAATTCGCGCTTGCGGCGTTCTTGGTCAATTTGAAACGTCAACTCTTGCACCTGACGTTTTAATTCTTCTTCGCGCGCTTGCACGTCTTGCCCCATTTTATAAAACGCGGAAAGCATTCGCGCCGCTTTTTCGTCGTCGTTCTCGTTCGCGGATTCGGCTTTCTCCAAAAAGGAGAAATCGCCCGCCGATATTTTTTGCGACCAATCCATCAACTTTTCGATATAGGTCGTGGAAAATCGCAGGCGGCTGGAAAAGCCTTTCAAAACCCCGCGCGCCACATCCAGACGTTGAGTCAGCAGCGCGAAGAAAGATTCCTTCGTCAACTCCGCCGCTTCGATGTCTTCCAACGCAATCACGCTCGCCGAACGCGGACGTTCGTCTATGATGGACAGTTCGCCGATTGCCTCGCCCGAACCGACTTGGTTAATGATCAGTTCTTGTCCGTGCGAGTCAGCCGTCGTAATTTTGACTCGCCCGTTTAAGACGACGAAGAAAGAATCCGCGTCTTCGCCCTTTCGCATCAGCGCTTCGTTCGGCGCAAAACGGCGCAACGCGACGCTGTCCGCGACGGCGTTAAGCGCGTCGTCGGAAAGTTCTCTGAAAATTTCCGCTTGGCGCAATTTTTGCAAAACGAGCGGATCTTGAATTTCTTTTTTCTTCGTCTTCTCGACGACGCGGTCCCACAAACCGCCGCCTTTTTGCGTCGTCCCCGCCGCGGCAATGCGGGCGTTGAGCAGTTCCCAAATTCTGGCTTCCTGCCCGATGTACACTTCGCGCACCGCCATCATGCAATACGGTCCAATTTGACTTCTCAGCGCGTCCATCTCTTGTCTCAAATCTCGAATGGCGGCGCTAAGGTCTTCTTTGCGCGTTTCGACAGAGGCGCTTTCCAATAACTTTTGTTTGATGCCGATTTCCGCTTGCTTATAAATCAACTTCCGCACCAACGCGGCGCTGTTCTTGCCGAAGCGCCGCTCGATAGGAGTCAAGGCTTCGTTAATCAACTCGATATTGCTGACGGCTTTGGTCTCTTCCAGCGTAACGCGGTCGGCTTTGCTTAACGTCTCGGCAACCCACTGCTTTTGAATTTTCATGCCGCGCCGAATAATCAGCCAGATGACCGTTAAGCCGATTACGCCGTACCCGATAGCGACGAAGAGCGCCGCGCCCGCGCCGACCATCGCGTTGAACAAGGCGTGAAAAACGACGGCGACGACATAGCCGCCGACGATAATTTCCGCGCCGCGTTTTCGGTTTTTGTCGCCGCGCTGATAGGCGAACGCCGTCCCGATGATTCCGCTGCCGGCGGCGTGCATTAAGTTCGTGGAAAAGACGCGAGCCAGCGCCAACATCAACGCCACCTGCGGATGCCCGACGACGTATTCGTAATTTTCCATCACCGCAAAGCCGACGCCCGCGCCGAAGCCGTACAACGCGCCGTCCACGATGTAGTTGAAATCTGCCTGACGAATCAAATAAATCAAAATGACAGATTTCAATATCTCTTCCAAAACGGGGGCGATGAAGCGCGCTACTTGACTCCACGACGCCAGCCCTGTTTTGACAAACAAGGGATTAATTTGCGCGGCGAAGAAATACGCCGCCACGCCGCCCGCCAACGTCAGCAAGTTTAGATAAGGCTTATTGGTTTGATATAAGTCAAAACGCTTTAAGGCAATTAAAAACGCAATGGGAAAAGTAAAGGCGATAATCAGGGCGATTACGAGCATAGACGAATCATACCTTATCTGCACACGCCCTGCAAGAAAAGAGGATTACAGAATCGCGGCGACGCCTTTTATTTTATTTTTTACGCATGAGCCAATACGCTGCCATGAACAAGGTCAACACGCCCGCCGCGACATAAACGCCGCTTTTTGAAGTCGCCGTTCCGGACAAGTCGGGGTTGACGACGGCGGGCGCGTTAACGACAAGGAAGAGCGTCAGCGCCGCGGCAACGACGAGAAAGCCAAATTGCGGGTTGAAAAAACGCTTCCAGAACGGCGCTTTTTCTTCTTGCTCGCGCCGCATTCGTTCTTTAAGGCGCAAGAGCATCCGCTTGGATTGCGCTTCGTTTAACGCCTCTTGCGAGGCGGCGGCATTCAACCGCAGGACGGTTTTTTCTAAATCCGCCAGTTCGCCCGTCAATCCTTCGGCGCGAGCGGTTTCTTCGTCGTTCAAAATCCGATCCGAAAATTCCGCAAGTTGATTATCCATCTCTACAGATTCGTTCCTCTGATTCATGCTTATTCTTCCAAACAATGACGCAACGCGGTAACGGCTCGGCGAAACAACGATTTTGTGGCTTCCAAATTCCGATTGCCGGCTTCGGCAATTTCATTAAATTGCAACCCTTCGGCAAAACGCAACAATAAAATCTCTCGATAATTTTCAGGCAGACTCATCAACGCTCGCTGCAAGTAAATTCGCTCCTCGACGGAATGAAACGACAAATTATCCGGATGCGCCAGCGTTTCGGTCAGCGCGGCAATTTGAGGCTCTTGCTTGCGCGAACGCTTGCGATAATACTCCGCCACTTTGTGATTCGTCAGAGTCCGCAGCCAGGTGCTGAATTTTGCGTCGCCGCGAAAAGAAGGCAAGGCTTTGACGGCGGCGATGAAAACTTCCTGCGTTACGTCTTCCACGTCGTTGGGCGGAATGACATAGCGCACCCGCTTGTGAACTTTCGGCAAATGACGGTAATAAAGCAAGTCAAAAACCTCAACTTCCCCATTCAAATATCTCCGAATGAGGACTTCGTCGCTAATCTCTTGCTGGTGAGGAGAGTTGTTCTGCATAATCAGTCGCTAATAAAGGCAGAAATGGGTTGTGATTTCGCCTTTCCGTTTGGAAAGGCAATATAACACAAATATTCTTCAAATTGTAGGGATTGATTTTCATTTCAGTTGTACTATAATTCAACTTGACGTTTACGCAATTCAAACCTTTTATATTGGAGAAGGCGCATGTCTAGAATCATTTCAGTTCACTCTTTTCGCGGCGGCACGGGAAAATCTAACACGACGGCGAACATCGCCGCGCTTCTGGCAATGGACGGCGCGCGCGTCGGCGTTGTGGATACGGACATCGCCTCGCCCGGCATCCACGTCCTTTTCAACTTAGACGAATCGGACATGGAGCATTCGCTCAACGATTACCTTTGGGGCAAATGCACCATCGAACAGGCGGCGCAAGACGTCAGCGGCCATATCGGCGCGGAAGTCAAAGGTCAAATTTTCCTCATCCCTTCCAGCATCAAAGCCGGCGAAATTGCGCGCATCCTGCGCGAAGGCTACGACGTGGGCTTGCTCAACGACGGCTTCCGCGACGTGATCGAAAAACTAAAATTAGACTATTTGCTGATTGACACGCACCCCGGCCTCAACGAAGAGACGCTGCTCTCCATCGCCATTTCCAACGCGCTGGTCATCATCATGCGCCCCGACCAACAGGATTATCAAGGCACGGCGGTAACGGTGGACGTCGCCAAAAAATTGGGCGTGCCGAAGATGCTCATCCTCGTCAACAAAACGCCCAGCGGCTGGGACTTCGACGAAGTTCGCGCGCGCGTCGAACAGACCTACGAAGCGACCGTCGGCGCGGTGCTGCCGCATTCGGACGAAATGATGATGCTCGCCAGTTCCGGCATTTTTTCCGTTCAATTTCCCGATCACCCCGTAACGCAAGGGTTACGCAGCGTCGTAGATCAAATCAAGGGATAAACGCCCGCAGAAAGGGCAGCATGAGCGAGACGCTCTTCGCAAAAATAATTCAAGAATTAGAAGAACGGCGCGACGACCTGCGCCCGTCCGACATTCCTTTTTTCCCCGAGCCGTTGCGCTCCGCCGTGAACTTTGTCATCCGACTGGGGCGTTTTAACCTGACGGAATTTCACGAGAAAATGCCCCAGTTCGCCCGCGCCGAAGCGCAACGCATTGCGGATCTGCTCGTTCAGCGCAAACTTTTCGACGTTTCGCCGCATTTCTCCACTGAAAGCGAACCCGCTTACGAAGCGCGTCTTTCGGCGATGACGCGCCCGCTCTCCCGTCCGCCTTCCGACATTTGGAAGAAGATTGAATAATTCAAACCCGCCGCATGGCGGGTTTTCTTTTTGCTATAATCCAAAGCATGAGCGAACACTCCCGTTACGAAGAACTGAAAACGCAAATTCATTTGCATAATTATCGCTACCACGTCCTCGACGCGCCGTTGATTAGCGACCTTGAATACGACCGCCTGCTGAACGAGTTGAAAGCGCTCGAAGCGCAACATCCCGATTGGGTTGCGCCCGATTCGCCGACTCAACGCGCGGGGGCGAAGCCTTCGGAAAAATTTGAAAAGACGCGCCACCCCGCGCCGATTCTTTCGCTGGCAAACGCCTTCGGCGCGGACGACGCGCGCGCGTGGTACGAGCGCGTCAAAAAATTGGACGAGCGCGTGGAGCGGACGAAGTTCGTCGTCGAGCCGAAGATTGACGGCTTGTCGGTCATTTTGCATTATCGCAACGGGATGTTCGCGCAAGGCGCGACGCGCGGCGACGGCGAAGTCGGCGAGGACATCAGCGCCAACCTGCGAACGGTGCGCGCCATTCCGCTGAAAATTCCGCTCGACGATTCGGCGCTTCGTCCGCCGCCGTATATCGTTGTGCGCGGCGAGGCGTTCATTCGCATAAAAGATTTTGAAGCGCTAAATAAAAAATTGGAAGAAGCCGGCGAAAAGACTTACCTCAACCCGCGCAACACAGCGGCCGGTTCGTTGCGTCAGTTGGACCCGCAGTTGACCGCCTCGCGCCCAATTACCTTGTTGACCTATCAAATCGTCCACGCGGAGGGCGGCGACATTCCGACCTCGCAATGGGAGACGCTGCAATACTTGAAGGCGCTGGGCTTCCCCGTCAGCGACGCCGCGCGCCGCTTTGACGACATTGAGTCCGCGATCGCTTACGCGCAAACCTTTGAAATGGGGCGCGACGCGCTGCCCTACGAAGCGGACGGCGCGGTCATCAAAATTGACGACTTGACTCTCGCCGCCGATTTGGGCGTGGTCGGCAAGGACCCGCGCGGCGCGACGGCTTTCAAATTTCCAGCGCGCGAAGTAACTACCAAACTGCTCGGCGTGGAAGTGGAGGTCGGGCGTACGGGCGTGTTGACTCCCAAAGCGCTTCTCGAACCGGTCGAAATTGGCGGCGTGATTGTCCGCAACGCGACGCTGCACAATTTTGATTTCATCGCCGAGAAGGACATCCGCATCGGGGATCGGGTGTTGGTCAAACGCGCGGGCGAGGTGATTCCCTACATCATCGCCCCCGTCGTGGACGCGCGCACGGGCGCGGAAAAAATCTATCAGCCGCCGACGGTTTGCCCAGCCTGCGGGCAGGACGTGGAACACATCGAGGGCGAAGTGGCGTGGTACTGCGTCAACGCCGCTTGCCCGGCGCAACTCGTCCGCAACTTAGAGCATTTCGTCTCGCGCGGCGCGATGGACATCGTCGGCATGGGAATTAAAATTGTCGAGCAGTTGATTCAAGCCGGGCTGGTCAAAGATGCGGCGGATTTGTTCGCGCTTAAAAAAGAAGACCTGCTGACGCTGGAAGGCTTCGCCGAAAAGAAGGCGGAGAATTTGTTGCTGGCGACGCAACAGGCTAAAGGTCAAAGTTTGCGGCGGGTGATTATCGCGCTCGGCATTCGCGGCGTGGGCGAAGTGATGGCTGGCGATTTGGCGCGGCGTTATGGCAGCCTTTCCGCGCTGGAAAAATCCACAGCGGACGAGTTGCAGCAAATCGAGGGAGTCGGTCCCAACATCGCCGCCTCGATTGTGGATTGGTTCGCGCGGTCTGCTAATCAGGCGTTGCTGAAAAAACTGCAAGCGGCGGGCATAGACCCGCGCGAGCAAACGGCGGAAAAATCCGTCGGCGCGTTGAGCGGGCTGACCTTCGTCGTAACCGGCGCGCTGCCGACTTTATCGCGCGAGGCGGCGAAGAAATTCATCGAAGAAAACGGCGGAAAGGTCGTTGACAGCGTGAGCAAGAAAACGTCTTATTTGGTTTTGGGCGAAAACCCAGGCTCAAAGTTGACGAAGGCGCAAACGCTGGGCGTGAAAATTATCGGCGAAGACCAGTTGCGAAATTTGGCGGGCGCATGAAACTGCCGCTCAATCAAATTCTCCAAGGCGATTGCGTCGAGAATCTAAATTCGCTGCCCGCGAAATCGGTTGATTTAATTTTCGCCGACCCGCCTTATAACCTGCAATTGCAAAACGAATTGCACCGCCCAAACATGAGCAAAGTGGACGCGGTCAACGACGGTTGGGACAAATTCGATTCGTTTCAAGCCTACGACCAATTTACCCGCCAATGGCTGACGGCTTGCAAACGAGTCTTGAAGCCGAGCGGCTCGATTTGGGTCATCGGTTCGTACCACAACATTTTTCGCGTCGGGACGATTATGCAAGATTTAGGCTTTTGGATTTTGAACGACGTGATTTGGATTAAGACCAACCCCATGCCCAATTTTCGCGGCGTCCGTTTTACCAACGCCCACGAAACTTTAATTTGGGCAAGCGCTGGCAAAGGCGCAAAATATACGTTTAATCATCAAGCGCTGAAAGGCTTAAACGAAGAAAAACAAATGCGTTCGGATTGGTGGCTTTTGTCGCTGGCGACGGGCAAAGAAAGAATCAAAGACAAGGACGGGAAAAAAGTTCACTCCACGCAAAAGCCGCAAGCGCTGCTTTATCGCGTCATCCTGTCGTCGAGCAAAGCGGGCGACGTCGTCCTCGACCCGTTCTTTGGCAGCGGCACGACGGGCGCGGTCGCCAAACGTCTGCACCGAAATTGGATTGGGTTGGAGCGCGAGAAAAAATACGTCCAAGCGGCGCAAAAACGGATTGACGCGATTCAGCCCGCAGAATTTGATTCGCAAATTTTCGACGCGAGCGGCAGGCGCAAATCCGCGCCGCGCGTGGCGTTCTCGACGCTGGTCGAAAACGGTTTGCTGCAAGCTGGTCAAAAACTTTTTTTCAAGAAAGATAAAACGCGCTTCGCCGCCGTCAAACCCGACGCGCGACTGCGCGCGGCGGACGGCTTTGAAGGAAGCATCCATAAAGTAGGCGGTCATTACATGAACGGCGCGCCGTGCAACGGCTGGGAACATTGGTTTTTGCGCGAAAACAGAAAGTGGGTTTGCTTAAACGACTTGCGCGAAAAATATCGAGTTGAGAACGGGTTGTATGAATGAGACAATTTTTACATGCTATAATTAAGTTATGAACCAAGAAGAACTGGTCTATCACCTGCGCGGACGTTGGAAAGAGGCGGAAGAATTTGAACGTCAGGAGTTACGCGCCATGACCTTGGAAGAACATTGGCAAAAACTAAATGCAATTGTCCGCTTTGCTATCTCAACAGGCATGAATATCGAGAGGGACGAAAGCGAGATAGAAGTTTTTGCGCGGTGGGCTAAATTAAGGGCGCATTATGAAACTGGATAAAAACGTCGAGCCGTTTCGCGCCACGATTGAGTCGCTTAATCGCTTGTTGGAAAAACACCGCTATCAGGGAGTGATTATTGGCGGTGTTGCTGTTAGTCTTTTAGGAAAGGCGCAAGATGAAACCGTTTCAAATTTTACTTATCATAAGTTTTTTGCTGACCGCCTGCGCTCCGCGAACAACCGCCGCATCCGCGCCGCCAGCGCAAGCGACGGTTGCTTCAACGCCGCTATCCACTGAAACGCCCCCAGTTGAAAACACGAAAATCGTCCCAACGCCGACGGAAAAAGTAAAGACGATTGAAGAACTAGCCGCCGACGTCCTCGCCGGCGAGACAGTGGACATCAGCGCGCTCACGCTTGAGCAGCAGGCGCAGTTAGCGCAGGAGTTAAGTAGCCATGCAAAAGAGATGGCGCAGTTGTATTTGGATGGGGAGATCGACAGTAGTGTAATTGATTCCCTACCCCTTGCACTCAGACAGGAGTTTAGCATTGCCTACTGTGACCTAAAAAATGAACTGCGCGGCGATAACCCCGTGATTTGGACTGACCCATCGGGCAAAAAATTTTACATTGACCCCAACACTGGCGATTTCCTGCCTGTGGATAATGGCACCACTGCCAAAGAGCAAACCATTACACTGTATCTTCCCAAAGTTGTTGATGCTGAAGGATACACCCATATTTTCTACGAGGGCGGGTGGGTGAAGATTGCTGGTTCGCAAAACATCAAATCAGCAGAGGACATTAAAAATGGCGATTTCAACTGGCCCGATACGGAAATTGTTGACCTGCAGTGGGTGACAGAAGAAAACAAACACCTACTTGGCTTAACTATCCCAGAGTATGAGTTTAAAAAAGATGATGGTCGTCAAAGAACTATGCAGCCCATCATTATCCTGAGCAAAGAAGTGGGAGGAATTAACATTGTTGGTTTTGGTGATGCTGGCACTCTGATCGGTTATATCATAAACGAAAATAACCCATTTTCAGTGCAGACGGTACTCTTAACTGGCAACATGGCTCTTTATGAAGATAACTTAACAGCCAGAAGTTCTGGAAAAATTACCACGCGAACCCCTTTCTGGCAAGAACTGGGGGAAAACAACTTATATTATGTGATGTATTTAACCGACCAAAAAGCAGCCTTTGCTACTACCTATCCGAGATCAAATGGAGAAGAAGTCACCACTGACTATGAAGGACTTGCGCCACCACATCTGACTGAGGGTATCATTACAGGGGAAAAAACCAGCAATGATCTAGTGTTAATAACAGCAAACCAACTTGTAAAAGAATCAGGCAACTAAAAGACTGATATCTAATATCCTGTTGTTTTAGTTCAACCGAACATGCTACACTGAGCGGGTGAAGAAGGTATGGCTCGTTTTATTACTAATTGCCTTGTTTATTTTTGCTAGTTATTATTATCTATTTCGCCAAACTCAAGACAATAAATTAGAAGGTGATATTTACAATCAATTTACTGGTCAATGGGAAAAAGCCAATATAAAATTGCAGATTCCAGACCGCTCCAAAGTCGCCAAAACTGACAATTCCGACGGTTTGCATAATTATGCGGTCCTCAAAGGCTACTTTGACCGATACGATGAGAGTTCACAAATCCTCCATATCAGAGCTGCCATCGCCTTTACTCAAAATAATTTATTCGAACCTGCTATGCTAAAACTATCTCCAGCTCAAACCATGTACTGTGTGCCAGAAATCTATACTGACCCCAATACGGGTAAAAGTTTTGCTTTGCGCAACCTAAAGATTCCCGTCAAGGATGGGGAACCCCTCTTTGTTCCTGGAGAAACAATCATCAGCTTCAATGACTTCGTCGAGCAAAGCAATCAGCTTACCTTGCTCCTCGTCCAACTCACCGCAGATTTTGACCCAACTAGGACTAATTATGTACAAAAAATTGTTGCTACTGGCTTATGCGATTAAAACTTATTACTGGCATTGCTATTTTTTTCCTTCTCTTGCTGACAACTAAGAGCTCTATCTCAGCAGCATGTAACCCTACGACCTGTGACCCTTGTAGTGGCTACTGTGGCATCCAAACTTGCACTTATTCCCACGCCCTCAATTATCCTACCGATGAGAATTGCCCCATTGCGGGTGAGTGCGCCACTTACAACTGTTATGACACAAATGCTGGTAATAACTGCCAAGACCTAAGCGACCCTTATAATAAACATCCTGCACCAGGAGTTTGTTGTGATCGAACCTCATGCGATTCTTGCAAAAATGTGGGCGGCAACTGCATCTACGAAACCGCCGATGTCCTCTGCAACTGCGCCCCTACTCCCACCCCAACCCCAGGTGGCGGCGAGGGCGGAGATGATGGCGACTCCACGCCCACCCCCACAGGCACTCCCTCACCTGCACCCACACAGCCACCCGTGATACAAGGCTCCATCCAGCTCGACACTGCTGCGGTCGCCAGCGGCAACTTCTGCGCCCAAGTAGACAATAACCCCCTCACCCTCACAGGCTGGAACCTCGCCGCCAGCAAAGGAGGCAAGTCCTATCCCGCTAGCTTCGGCTTCGCCACCACCAACATCTTTTCCATCAACACCAGCTCCGCAGGCTCCAATTTCAGTGTCACCCTCGACCTGAGCGCCCAGACAGGCGACAAAAATTATGTCTGCTCTTGTCCTGCCCCGCTCAACCCTGCCAATCCCTACCTCTGTCGCTACACAGGCGTCATCGCTCCCAGCGCCAATGTCAACTTTTACTTGCGCGAAGGCTTTGGCGCACAAATCGAGAAAAAGACACAATCCGCTCATCCGCCTCGATTGGCATCCCTCGTACCAAACCTATCTCCAAGAATGGGTCAAAGCCGGCACATTTGAAAGAATTCTCAAGAAACTGGCAGAAGTTGCAAAAACGCAAGCGTTGACATCCCCAGCAAATACGAACACGCAAAAGCGACGCCCCTGCTCGCTCGAACAGAAGCCAACTCCCTACTAGACAATCTACCCGCGCTCGGCTAAACTTGGATATTCCCTTATTGGAGGACTGAATGGATTTCCACAGTATAGACAACAACAGCGCTCGGCGCATCGCCGCTCTCAAGCAACGCCTGGATTCCCTAAAAGACAACGACTATTACTTTTACAATCAAGCGGTGCAAGAAATGCTGCCCGAATCAAAAGTGCGCGTCAACGGGCGCGTGATGGGCATGTACGCCTCTTACTCGTACTTAGGCTTAATCGGTCACCCGCGCATCAACGAAGCCGCCAAACGCGCCGTGGACAAATACGGCACAGGGACGCACGGCGTCCGCACGCTGGCTGGAACGCTCGACCTGCACAACGAGTTGGAAGAAACCATCGCCAACTTCAAACACGCCGAATCCGCCGTAACCTACACGTCGGGCTATGTAACCAACCTGACGACCATCTCCACGTTAATGGGACGCGGCGATTACGTCTTCTCCGACAAGATCAACCACGCCTCCATCGTGGACGGCTGCCTCATGTCTGGCGCGGAATTTCGCCGCTTCCGCCACAACGACATGGAACACCTCGAAGGTCTGCTCAAAAACGCGCCGTCCGAAGTCTCAAAATTAATCATCGCCGATTCCGTCTTCAGCATGGACGGCGACATCATTGACCTGCCGCGCATCGCCGAGTTGGCGCAAAAATACAACGCCTGGCTGATGATTGACGAAGCGCATTCGTTGGGCGTGCTGGGCGAAAAAGGCACCGGCATCGAAGAATACTTCAACCTCTACGACGCCATTGACATCAAAATGGGAACGCTCAGCAAAACCATTCCCTCCGTCGGCGGCTATGTGGCCGGCAAAAAAGAGTTGATCGACTTTCTGCGGCACGGCAGCCGCGCTTACATCTTCTCCGCCGCGCTTCCGCCCGCTCAAGCCGCCGCCGCCAACGAAGCCTTCAAAATCATCCTCGACGAACCCGAACGCCTCGAACGCCTCAACGCCAACACGCGCCTCTTCATTGACGGCTTAAAAGGCATGGGCTTCGACACGCTCTTAACCGAAACCGCCATCGTCCCCGTTTTATGCGGCACGGACGAAAAAGCCTTTGAACTGACCAAACGCTGCCAAGAGCAAGACGTCTTCGTGCTGCCGGTCGTCTCGCCCGCCGTGCAAGAAGGCATGTCGCGCCTGCGCGCCACCGTAACCGCCGCCCACAACCCCGCCGACATCGAATATGCGATGGACGTCATCTACCAAGCGGGCAAAGCCATGGGCATGGTCAAATAATTTTTGATGAACTGGCACACGGTCGAAGCGCAAGCCGCCCTGCGCGAATTGGATTCGTCCGCCGAAAGCGGCTTAAGCGCCGCGCAAGCGCGAGTCAACGCGCAAAAATACGGCGCGAACGAAATCTCCGCGCCCCGCTCGCAAACGCTTTCGCAAACGCTGAAAACGCGCTTCGCCTCGCCGCTGACTTTGCTCATGCTCGCGGCGGCTTTCGCGGCGACGTTTAGCAGCCGCCCGCTCGTCGCCTATCTGGCGCTCGTCCTCGTCGTCGCCTACCTCGCGTTAGACTTCGTCCAAAACCGCCGCGCCGATTCCGCCGTTTTAGAACTGCAAAAGATGACCGCGCAAAAAGCCCGCGTCATCCGCGACGGCGCGACGCAAGAAATTCCCGCCCGCGAGTTGACCTTGGGCGACATCGTGCGCCTCGAAAGCGGCGACCTCGTCCCCGCCGATTTGCGCCTGATGGAAGCCGTCAACCTGCAAATTCAAGAATCCGCGCTCGACGACCAATCCGACCCGACGGGCAAACACGCCGCCGCCCTCTCCAACGAATCCCTGCCGCTAAACGAGCGCCGCAACATGACCTATCTGGGCGGGCGAGTCGCGCAAGGGCGCGGGCTGGGCGTCGTCGTCGCCGTCGGCATGGCAAGCGAACTCGGCAAAATCGCCGTCGCCCTGCAAAACGCGCGCCCGCGCCTTTCTCCCCTGCGCCGCCGCTTCGACTCCTTCTCCGCCGCGCTGACGCTGTTCGCCGCGCTCGGTTTAATTTTCGCCCTTTTCTTCAAAACAAATTTTGACACGATCGTCAGCCTGCTCCTCGCCGCCGCGCCCGTCAGCCTGCCCGTCGTCGCCGCCGTATCGTTCGCGCGCGGCGCAAAACGCCTGCTAAAACGCCGCGTCGTCGTCCGTCGCGCGTCCGCGCTTGAAACGCTCGGCGCGATTGACGCAATCTGCGTCGAAAAAACCGGCGTCCTCACCGAAAACCGCATGATCGTCGCCGCGCTCGAAACGGCAGACTACGCGCTCGATTTCGGCGACGGCGCGCCGCGCTCCCCGCTCGGGCTGGACGCCGCCGCCCAATCCTCCCTCTCGCTGACGGCGATTGGCGGCGCGTTGTGCAACGACGCCAAATTCGTGGACGAAGGCGACAACCGCCTGCACGCCATCGGCAATTCAATTGAAGGCGCGTTAATCGTCGCCGCCGCCAAAATGGGCTATTGGAAATCTTCGCTCGACATCTCCTTCCCTCGCGCCGCAGAACTCGCCTACGACTCGGAACGCAAACGCATGACTGTCGTTCATCATCTCGGTCAATACGCGCCGACCATGCTTTCAGGGTTGGAACTCGGCGAGAAGCGCTACATCGCTTTTTGCAAAGGCGGCGCGGACGAATTGCTCGCGGCGTCGAATCAGGTTTGGGAGCAAGGGAAAGCCGAACCGTTGGACGCGGCGCGGAAGTCTCGCATTGAAGCGGCGAACGAACGCCTCGTTCAACAAGGGATGCGCGTTGTCGCCGTCGGCTTTCGCTTGTTGAACGCGCTTCCCGAAATTTTGCAAACCGACCTCGAACAAAATTTTACTTTCGTCGGCATGTTCGGCATGAGCGACCCGCCGCGCCCCGAAATTCGCGCCGCAATTGAATCCGCGCGCGCCGAAGGAATTCGCCCGTTGCTCTTCTCCGACGACGCGCCCGAAGCGGCTCTTAAATTCGCCCGCGAAATAAATTTAGACGAAAGCGGACGCGCCTTAAGCGGCGCGGAAGTCGCCCGTTTGAACGACGACGAATTGCAAAATCTCGTCGGCGACGTAAGCGTATTTTTACGCGCCGCGCCCGAACAGCAAGCGCGGATTACGCAAGCCCTGCAAGCGCGCGGACAAATCGTCGCGCTCGTCGGCGAAGATGTCAACGACGCGCCCGCCTTGCGCTTTGCGGACGTCGGCGTTGCGTTGGGAATTGCGGGCGCAAGCGCCGCGAAAGAAGCCGCCGATTTAATTTTGCTCGACGATCAATTTACGACGTTGCTCGCGTCCGTTCGAGAAGGGCGCGGAATATTTGCAAGTTTATTTAACGGCGCTCAATTAATGGCGGCGGGCGCAATGGGAAGAATTTTGGCGATTTTATTCGCGCCAATTTTCGGGCTTGCTTCGCCGCTTCCTTTGCAAGTGTTTTGGCTGACTCTCCTCGCGGACGGTTTGCTCGGCATGGCGCTCGGCGCGGAAGATTCTTCGCCGTCGTCCACTTTGCGGAAAAAGCGATTTTGGAATCCGCGCTTGTTTTTGATTGGGCTGTTCGGCGGCGCGTTTGCGCTTTTGCTCGCCGCGCGGACTCGCGAAGCGCAGACGACAATCTTCGCTTCGCTGGCGTTTATGCAAATTTTCTACGCGCTTTCGATGTACTCCGAACAAAACGTCAACGCGGACGAACGACGCCCGCGCGCTTTTTTCATCATCTTATTCAGCGTCGTTTTACTTTTGGCGCTGACGCTTTACCTCCCCGCGTGGGCGAACTTCTTCGGGCTGGCTCGGCTTTCGTCGAGCGCCTTCACCCTCGCCGCCTTTTCGGGATTGGCGTTATTTATCTTGCTCGAACTTCAAAAGCAAATTCGCGTTTCGCGTTAACTATTCCACGCCGCCTTCAATTTCAAATTGCGTCTCTTCGCTGACTTGGTGCGGGCGCACATGAAAAACGCGGAACGCCCATTGCACGGCAGGACCAATCAACAAAGCAAAAACCAGCGTGCCGATTCCGGCCGGTCCGCCCAAGAGCCAGCCCATAATAAAAACGACGACTTCGATAATCGCCCGCGCCAAACGCAGGCTTAACTTCGTTACGCGATGAACCGCCAGCATTAAGCTATCGCGCGGGCCGGCGCCCGCGTCCGCGCCGATGTAAACCGCGCTGGCAATGCCTTGCAGCAAAATGCCGCCCAAAAGCATGGCGCTTTGCAAAATCAAATTCCCTTTGACGGACGGAATCAATTTCATGCTTAAGTCGAGCCAGGGACCGATGCTGAGGATATTCGCCAACGTCCCCCAGCCGACTTTTTCTTTCAGCAAAATAGCGACGACCAAAACGGCGAATCCGTTCCAAACGGTAATCGCGCCGACGCTCAACTTTGTGATGTTGGCAATTGCCACTTCAAACACCGACCAAGTCCCCGTGCCGAGATTGGATTGAATGGTCAGCGCGATGGAAATTCCAAATAAAGCAAAACCGACTTGAATAATAAGAAAATCGCGCGCGAAGGTTTTCCAGCGAATGGGCAATAGCATAATATTTCCTTGTTTGGCAATCTATTGGATTTGAACGATAAAAATACGGCGTTCAAAAATAAAAAAAAAACCGAGACGCGAGTCGTCTCGGTCGCTTGTTTTTCTTTTGCTCGCTAATCGTCCGTCAAAGCGGAAATGGCGCGGAGCAGCCCGAAAACCAGCACGCCGAGTTTGACGCCCTGTCCGGCGGTGATGGCGGTTTCATTTTCATTTTTTTCCGCGCCGCGGTTGATGAGCATTGCGGCAATCAACCCCGTCGCGGCGCCGATTAACGCGCCGCCTAAAAGCAACTTCGTATTCTTCATGGAACAATCCTTTCAAAAAAGGTTTTAGCCGTTTGCATCCAGCGGTTGACGGCGCGAATCGGTTTGACCGCCGCCCGCGCCCCGCGCAGGATATATCCGCGCGCGATGAAAACGTAATTCTGCGCGACGTTTGTGTAATGCGGCAAAACGTCCAGCAAACGCGCCATGCCGTAAATCAACGCGCCCAAAAAAGCGAGGACGATTAATCCGCCAAACATGATCGGAATGACAATCCAAATCGTCGAGATTGCCGCCCAGCGTCCGACGTCGCCGTTTTGATTGAAGGTCGCGTAACCAATCCACGCCGTCAACGCGACCAGCGCCAACGCGCTCAACGCCACAGGCAGGACGATTTGCCGCGTCGCCTGTCGGCGATGTTTCAGGTACGAATAATGCGCGGGTTTTGTTTTCAACCGTTGCGGAAGGTCGGGGCGTTTGGCGCTCATGGGCTTATTTTACCAAAATAAAAGACCTTGAAGGTTTGCATCTTCAAGGTCTTTTCTCGTTTCACGAGTTCAAGTTACGAACGGCGATTGCGTAAGAAAGTCGGCACGTCGAGGTCGTCGTTGCTGACTTGCAACGGCTGAGATTTCACGTCGGCGGAGGAACGCACTTCGGCGTCGACGTTTGCCGTTTCGCTTGCGCGGGCTTGGAAGGGCGTGTTCGCCGCGGAAAGCGGACGTTCGCCGACTCGCGGCGCGCGGTCAAAAACGCGGCGCGTGGAAGCGCTTCGTTCAAAGCCGGTGGCGATGACCGTGCAGCGAATTTCGTCGCCCATGTTCGGGTCAATCACCGCGCCGAAGATCATGTTCACGTCGGGGTGCGCCGTCTCGCGGATGATGGCGGCGGCTTGGTTGACTTCAAAGAGCGTCATGTTCGGTCCGCCCGTTACGTTGAAAAGCACGCCGCGCGCGCCGTCAATGGTGATGTCGAGCAGCTGGCTGGAAATGGCTTGTTCGGCGGCGTTCTTGGCGCGGTCGTCGCCCGTGCCGCGCCCGACCGCCATCAACGCCGCGCCGCCTTCGGACATGATGGCTTTCACGTCGGCGAAGTCGAGGTTGATTAAACCGGGAATGGTGATTAATTCGGAGATGCCTTGAATGCCTTGATGCAACACTTCGTCCGCCATGCGGAAGGCGTCTTGCAAGGAAGATTTTTTGTCGGCGAGTTGGAGCAGGCGGTCGTTGGGAATGGAGATGAGCGTGTGCGCGTGTTCTTTCATTTTCGCCACGCCCGCTTCGGCAGACTGCAAGCGGCGTCCGCCTTCAAAGGTGAAGGGGCGAGTTACGACGCCGATGGTCAACGCGCCGCATTCTTTGGCAATCTGCGAGACGACTGGCGCGGCGCCCGTGCCTGTGCCGCCGCCCATGCCCGCCGCGACGAAGACCATATCCGCGCCTTTGAGCGCACTGTATAGTTCGTCGGAGGATTCTTCGGCGGCTTTGCGCCCGACTTCGGGGTCGCCGCCCGCGCCGAGTCCGCGCGTGATTTTGTCGCCGAGTCGGACGCGAATCGGGGCGCGGGATAAAGTCAGCGCTTGGGCGTCGGAGTTGGCGGCGATAAATTCAACGCCTTGAATGCCTTCTTCCATCATGCGGTTGACGGCGTTTTGTCCGCCGCCGCCCACGCCAATCACTTTGATGCGGGCAAAGGCTTCGGACGGCAAATTCTTTTTATTTTGTTCCATGTGTTCCTCCTGGCAAGGGCATGCCTAATCTTAAACGAAAAGTTGATTTTTTAACAGGGTAAACAGCGACCCAATTTTTTATTTTTTTTGCGGTCATGGCAGCAATCGTTTCATCCAATCTTTAATCGCGCTGAGATCGGCGCCTCCTTCCGCGCGCGGTTTGCGGCGTTTGCCTCGCGGCATAATCGCTTGATGTCCGTGCATGCTAATCGCCCATTGCAACAGACCAAAACTGGTGGCATAGGCGGGCGAGTTTAGTTTATCCACCAAACCTTTTAAGTTTTCGGGTTGTCCCACGCGGACGGGCATATCGAGGACGCGGCTCGCCACGCGGACGATGCCCAGCAACTCCGACGTTCCGCCAGTGAGGACGATTCCCGCCGGGAGCAAACCGTCGTAACCGGAGCGTTTGATCTCTTGCAAAATTAACTCGAACATTTCTTCCACCCGCGCTTCGATAATGTGCGCGAGGTCTTGACGATTAATTCGCACGTCTTTATCTTCGCCGAAGGGGCGCATCAAAAAATATTCTTCGGGGTTGATCGAATCTTCCAACGCGCTGCCTTGCTGTTTTTTCACGTCTTCCGCTTGCGCGGGCGAAAGGCGCAAGCCTTGCGCGACGTCTTGCGTAACGTGATTGCCGCCCACCGCCAGCGCCATTGTGTGCCAAACGTCGCCGTCCACATAGACGGCAAGGTCGGTCGTGCCGCCGCCGATGTCGCAAACCGCCGCGCCCATTTGACGCTCTTCTTCCGTCAGCGTAACTTCCGCCGAAGCCAGCGGATTCAAAACGAACTGCTGAACGTCCACGCCAGCGGAATTGACGCATTGACGCAAATTTTCAATCGCGGCGCTGGCGGCGGTAACGATATGCGTTTCCACTTCCAATTTGTAGCCGTGCATTCCGACCGGATTTTTGATTCCGCTTTGTCCATCCACCGAAGCGCCGCGTTGGATGACGTGAATAATTTCGCGGTCGTGCGGAATGGCGATGGCTTGCGCTTGTTCCAGCGCGTGAATCAAATGACTCGTCTCGATGACGCCGCCAGGCGCTCCGACCGAACCGCGACTGTTGACGGACGAAACGTGTCCGCCCGCCATGCTGACGAACGCCGTCGTAATTTCCAAACTGGACGTGCTTTCGGCTTTCTCCACCGAGCGTTTGATGGCGCGAGACGCGGCGGCGAGATCCACGACGATGCCTTTGCGGATGCCGTCGGACGGCTCGACGCCCGCGCCCAAAATGCGGATGGATTTATCGTCCTCCACTCGCCCGACGAGGGTGCAAATTTTTGTCGTGCCTACGTCAATGCCTACAACAATTTCTTCCATAATTAAGGACTCTCTGTTCCAAGTTCTTCCGCGTCTAAATCGGTTTCGTCTTGCGTTTGTTGAATCGGCGTCGGCGCTTTGCTCATACGGTAGTACGGTCCGTCGGGGTAGACGACGCTGATAAATTGCGGCGTTTTGTTTTCTTGCAAAAGCGAATTCACCAGCGCTTCATAAACGCGAATCCGCAACGGCATTTCATGCGCGGACGTTCCAAAAGCGACCGTCCAACCGCGCGGGTCTGTCCAGCCGAAGCCGTCGGCGGCGGAATAGGTTAGGGTCGCCCCATCAGGCACAAAAGGCGCGAGAGCGCGGGCGGCGTCCGCTAAATCTTTTTGGATAAAAGGCGGCGGACTGAACGGGTCGCTCGACGTTTGCGTTCCGGCGGGCGGCGCGTCGAGCGCTTGCACGACGACTAAATCCGCTTCGCCGCGCGGGCGAAAGGCTACGCCGCTTTCGTCAATCCAGGCGAAGCCGCCGTCTTGCCGCCAAAGCAGCACGGGCTGACGCTCGGCAACAAACACTTGCACGACGTTCGGAAAATCCACGCGAACTTGCGCGGACGTGATTTCGGGATAATTCAAGCGCAGGCGGCGCTCCAACTGGCGCGGTTGTATCGAAAAAATAATTTGATCGGACACGCCTAAAATGCCATTAATTTCTTCGCTGGGGATGCGCGTGTTGCCAAAGACCGTGGCCGAGGGGACGTAAAAAACAGGCGCTTCAAAAGCGTAGATTAACGCCGCGCCGAAAATCAACGCGAAGAGCGCCGCGCCGATGCGCCAATTGGCGGAGATGCGCGGCAGGCGCAAACGCGGCAACGCGAGGCGCGGAAAATTGGGCAGCGTAAATTTGCGGCGTCTGGCGGGGAATTGCGGCATGCCCATAATCACGTCGTAATGCCGCGCCTGCTTCTTCTTCGGCGCGGACGTCAGCGGCGCGGTCTGTTGCGCGCGCGAGACGACGCGGCTCAGCGGCTGCGTCTGCTGTTGGCGCGAAGACTTTTGCAAATTTTTCTTCGTCCGCTCGGAGCGGCGCTGACGCGCTTGCTCGGCGCGAGAAGTTGTCGGGCGTTCGCTCATGCCGTCCTCCGTCGTTCGGTGCGGTCGCGTTGCGCTTTGCGTTCCAGCGCCAACTCAATCAGGCGGTCTATCAACTGCGGATAAGAAAGTCCGCTTGCCTGCCAAAGTTTGGGATACATGCTGATAGACGTAAAGCCGGGAATGCTGTTCAACTCGTTCAAATAAATTCGTTCCGTTTCTTTCTCGACGAAAAAATCCACGCGCGCCATGCCCGCGCAATCAATGGCGCGATAGGCGAGCAGCGCGTACTCGCGGATGCGTTGCGCCGTCGGCGCGGAAAGCGGCGCGGGAATGATTAAGCCAGACGCGCCGTCCACGTATTTCGCTTCATACGAATAAAATTCGCGGCTGGGCAAAATCTCGCCGCAGACCGACGCCTGCGGGTCTTCGTTGCCCAAAATGCTGATTTCAATTTCTCGCGCGTCGTTGACGGCGCGTTCGACGAGCACGCGGCGATCGTAAAGCGCGGCAAATTGCAAGCCTTCGAGCAAGTCGGCGCGAGAGTTGCATTTGCTGATTCCCACCGACGAGCCTAAGTTGGCGGGTTTGACAAAAAGCGGATATGCGCTCAACGCTTCAGCTTTTTTCGCGGCGGCGGCGAGGTCTGTTTCGATTTCGCCGCGCGACAACAAAATCGAATCCACAATCGGAATATCTAAGGCGCGCATGATTTCTTTGAAGACGCCCTTGTCCATGCCGACAGCCGAGCCCGTTACGCCCGCGCCGACGTAAGCCGCGTCCGCCATTTCAAGCAGACCTTGAATCGCGCCGTCTTCGCCAAACGTGCCGTGCAGCACGGGGAGGTAAACGTCCGCCTCTGCAAATTTGATTAGCGCGTTGTCGTCGCGCCACTCGTAGAGCGCGGCGCGCGAGGGGACGCCCGGCAAAACGACGCGCTTCAAACCTTCAACGCTGTCGCGCTCGAAAGCGTCGAGGACGTTTTCGCCCGCGAACCACTCTCCCTCGCGGCTAATGCCGACTTGGATAATTTCGTAGCGCTCTTCGTCGAGCGCCGCCAACACCGAGCGCGCGGACATCAGCGAAACGTCATGTTCGCCGGATCGTCCGCCAAAGAGAATTGCCGCTCGAATCTTTTTCATCGTCATTTCAAACTTCAACCAACTCGATTTCTAATTCCAACGTTACGCCGAACTTTTCCAAAACGGTTTCTTGCGCGAGGCGAATCAACGCGCGGACGTCCTGCGCTTGAGTCTCGCCTTGATTGACAAAGAAATTCGCGTGAACCTCGCTGATTGCCGCGCCGCCAACGCGCGTCCCTTTTAAGCCCGCCGCTTCGATTAAGCGTCCCGCGTAATCGCCCGGCGGATTTTTGAACATCGAACCCATGCTGGCGCCCGGCGGTTGAGTCGCTTTTCGACGCGCGCTAAACTGTCCGATTTTAGCAGACGCTTCTTCTTTTGACTCGTTTTTTAATTTTAGCAATGCGCTTAACACGACGCCTTGCAACTCGCCGCTTTTCAAAACGCTGGAACGATAGCCATACTTCATTTGTTCGGACGTAAATTTTTCGCGCCCGTCGGGCGTGAGGATTTCTGCCCACGCCAAACTTTGCGCTGTCTCTCCGCCGAACGCGCCCGCGTTGCCGAAGACCGCGCCGCCGACCGTGCCCGGCACCGCGCCCGACCACTCCAGTCCGCCCAAGTTTTTGGCGGCGCAGCGTTTGGCGAGATTGGCAATCACCACGCCCGACTCGCACCAAACGGCGGGCGCGTCGCCTTCTTCAAAGCGGACTTCTTTTGCGCGATTCAAAACGACCACGCCGCGAAAGCCTTCGTCGCCGACCAAAACATTCGAGCCGCTGCCGAGAACGTAATGCGGCAGACGCTGTTCCCAAATGATTTGCATCGCCTCCGCCAACTCGTCGGCAGATTTAACCGTCAGCAGAAAGTCCGCCGCGCCGCCAATCCGCGCCGAGGTGAACGGCGCGAGCGGCGCGTTCTCTTTCAACGCGCCGCCGAAGCGTTCGCGCAAAACGTCAAATGAAAAAGTCGCTTCCGTCATCGTCATAGTTCTTTCATCAATTCGTCAATCAGGCGGTTGGCGTCGCCCGCCGAAAGGACAATCAGCGCGTCGTTGGGGCGCAGATGGTCGCGCAAATATTTTTTCGTCTCGTCCAGCGAGCCGCCGTAACGCGCCGAGGGATGCGTCATCGCCGCAACGACTTCTTTCGCAGAAAAATTTTGCGGCGCTTCGCGCGAGGCGTAAATTTCGGTAACTAAAACTTCGTCGGCGTCGTCGAAGGCGCGCGCAAATTCGGCTTGCAGCGTTTGCGTCCGCGAGTAGGTGTGCGGCTGCCAAAGCGCCCAAATGCGGCGTTCGGGATAACGCGCGCGCGCGCCCGCCAACGTGGCGCGAATTTCCGTCGGGTGATGGGCGTAATCGTCCACAAATAAGACGCGCTTCGCCTCGCCCTTTAATTCAAAGCGGCGACTCGTCCCTGTGAATTGATTCAACGCCGCCGCCGCTTCCTTCATCGGCAATTTCAGCGCCGAAGCGACGCAGAGCGCCGCCAGCGCGTTGCGGACGTTATGCTGGCCAGGGACTTGCAGCGAAACGCCGAAGGCTTTTAACATGCCGTCCAAATTTGAGGCGACGGTGAAATCAAATCCGCCTTTGCGGTTGGGGCGCAGGTCGCGGGCTTGCATCCACTGCGGGCAGTTGATGGTGAGGTCGTTTTCAATCGCGTATGAAACGACGTTTAATTTTTTGCGGCGCGCATAGGTCATCAGCGCCGCCGAACCTTGATTTTCGGAAGAGGCGATGAAGACGCCGTTCTGCGGCAGCAAATCAATAAAAGATTCAAACGCGGAGCGAATGTCGTCAAAGGTTGGGAAGCAATCGGGGTGATCGTGCTCCAAATTGGTTACAACTTCAATGCGCGGTTTGAGCCCAAGAAACATGCGGTCGTATTCGTCGGCTTCGATGACGAAGGGCGCGCCTTTGCCCGCGTGCGCGTTGACGCCCAAATTGCTCAACACGCTGCCGACGATGAAGGACGGGTCGCGTTTGAGCGAAGTCAACATCCACGCGATCATTGCGGCGACGGTCGTCTTGCCGTGCGAGCCAGCCACCGCCACGCCCGTTTTGTTTTCCATCAAACGTCCGAGAAAATCGGCGCGTTTATAAAGCGGAATGCCCGCTTGCAGCGCGGCTTGCGCTTCGGGGTTGTCGTCGCCGACGGCGGACGAGCGGATGACCATATCCGCGCCTTGAACGTTGCGCGGGTGATGCCCGATAAAAACTTGAATGCCGATGCGCTGCAATTCGGCGGCGAAAGGAGAAAGCGCGTTGTCAGAGCCCGTTACGTCGCAGCCGCTCTCTTTGAGCAGACGCGCAATCGCGGAAAGTCCCGAACCTCCAATGCCGATGAAATGAACGCGAGTCATCTTCCTCTATCCTTCGTCATTTGTCCTTCGTCCTTCGTCTTCTATCCTTTGTCCTTCGTCCTAAATATAGACCACAATAATGAAAATCAAAATAATAATCACCACAAAATACACTTGCGGCTCGGCGAGAAAACGCGGCGGCAAGGCTTGCATTAAACGGTCAATCGCCGCCACAATTTGCGGGTCGGTGGCGCGGCTGATGATTTTAGGAAACGGGTAATTGCCCATGTGGTTATAAAACAACAGCGAACCCGCGACGAGATAACCGTTCACGCCGCCCAACACCGCCCCGAACATTGAATCTTGCAAACGCTCCCGCGCCGCCTTCGACGCAAAGCGCGAGACGTTCACCGTTTGATAGCCGAAGAAAACCAGCGCGACTAAAATAATCGAGCGAATCCAAAACTGCGCGGTCAGCGCGTCTTGCGTGGGATTGGCGGGGTTGACCAAATTGCGAGTCAGCGGGACGTATTTTTCCAGCAGCAAATTCACCGCCAGCGCGGTAACCACGCTGAAAATGACCATCAACTCTTTCGCCCACCCGCGCACCGCGCCGATGACGCCGAAGAGAAAGACAAACATCCAAAAGAGATAAACAACGCTCATCATAAGGTTTCGTCTCCCGCCAAATTTTCCAATTGGCTGGCAATGGCTTGCGCGGCGTTTGGCAGCGCGAGGCTCCGCATCGCTTCGCGCATCGCGTCGCGTTTCTGCGGGTCATTCAGCAAATCTTGAACGACGTCTGATAGTTTATCGTTCAACGATTCATCTTGCAAGACGACGGCGGCGCCGCGCCGCGCCAAATAATCGGCGTTGATTTTTTGATAGCGCCAAGCGTGCGGATAAGGAATCAACACGGCGGGCAAACCGAAGAACGGATATTCGCCGATGACCGACGCGCCCGCGCGCGAGACGACCAAGTCCGCAACGGAAAGCGCCGCCCCCATTTCATGCAGATAGTTTAACGGGCGATAGCGCTTTTTCTTTTCCGCCGATAATTTTTCGGCGGCGGCTTCGGCGGCTTGAATGTCTAACGCGCCCGTCAAGTGGACGACTTGCGCCGAATCTAACAGCGCGTCCAGCGCGTTGAAGACCGCGAGGTTCAACGAATGCGCGCCTTTGCTTCCGCCCGTAACCAACAGCACGGGAAGGGAAGAATCCAACTCAAAATGAGATAAAGCGTCTTCGCGCGACCAGTTCAAAAGTCCGGCGCGAAGCGGGTAGCCCGTGTGGACGACGCGCTCTTTGCGCGAGAAGTACGTCGCGGAATCGGGCGCGGTTACGGCAATCAAATCCGCAAAATAACCGAGAAATTTAAGCGCAAAGCCCGGTTCGATATCCGGCACATACAACATCATCGGCAGCCCGCGCGCGGCGACCGCCATCGGCGCGGCGACGTAACCGCCGGTGAAGAACAACACGTCGGGTTTGAAATCTTTGAGGATGCGGCGCGACTCGAAAACGCCGCGCTCCAACTGCCAGATATTTTTTGGCAAGGCGCGCAGACCGACGCCATGCACGCCCGCCGCGTGAATGGAACGAAAAGGAATATCAGCGCGCCGCACGAGGTCTTCTTCCATGCCGCCCGCGCCGCCGACCCACAAGGTTTGCATGTCGGGACGTTTACTCCTTAGCGCTTCGTAAACGGACAGCGCGGGATACACCCCGCCGCCCGTGCCGCCAGCGCAAATTAATAAGCGCACGATACGACCTCCATTCGTCGTTGACTTCGTTGGCTTTGTTGGCGTTGCGCGAGACGTTGAAAACGATGCCCAACGCCGCCAACGTGGTAACTAGATTTGAGCCGCCCGCGCTGACGAAGGGCAGCGCGTTGCCAGCGAAGGGCAGCAAGCCGACCATCACCGCCATATTAATCAGCGCTTCTAAGCCGATCCAAATTACCAGACTGGAAGCGATTAACGTGCCGAGCATATCGGGGGCGCGGCGGGCGATGATCAATCCGCGCCAAACGAGCGCGACGAATAAAGCGATTAAGCCCGCGCCGCCGACCCAGCCCAACTCTTCGACGACGACGGCAAAAACGCTGTCCGTCGGCGGGACGGGCAACCCCGTAACCTTAGACGCCGAGTTGCCGATGCCCACGCCGAACCATCCGCCGTTGACGATGGCTTCAAAAGAACGGCGAACGTGATACGAGGCTTGCAGCGGGTCTTTAATTCCCGCCACAAAATCGGAGATGCGCTGCTGACCGGTCAAACTGACCGAGACCACCAGCCAAGCGACGACGACGGCAATCAACAGCAAACCGCCGATTTGTTTTATGTCGCCGCCGGCGAGGAAGAAGAGCAATCCGCCCAACGCCAACACGGTGGCGGCGGCGCTGAGGTCGGGCTGCAAATAAATCAAGCCGCCGACGAATCCAAGAATCACGCCCAACGGAATCAAGCCGAAGGTAATATGTTGCAGCGAGTCGCGTTTGGCGTAGAGCCAAACTGCGAGATATAAAATCGAAACCAACTTCGCCAACTCGGACGGTTGAATCGAGCCGTTGAACAGCGCGCGCGTGGCGTTGAAACGCGCTTCGCTCAGCGCCAAGACGACGATTAACATGCCGACGGTCAGCGCCATTGCGGGGACGATCAACTTGCGCCAGCGATGATAATCTAAAAACGCCAGCGCAACCGCGCCGACCAGCCCCAAGCCGAGCCACATCAACTGGCGGTTAAACATATACGCCGCGTCGTTATACGCCGCGCGCGAAAAATCCCACGAAGCGGAGTACAGCATAATCAAGCCGAAGATAATTAGCGTCGCCGTAATCGCCAGCAAAGGCAAATCAAAGCCGCCGCGCAAACGGTTTTGCGTTGTCGTTTCTCTTACGTCAGTTCCAATGTCCATTTTTTGAACGCCGCTCCTCTCTCCGCAAAATCTACAAACTCGTCGTAACTCGTGCAGCCCGGCGACAGCAAGACGACGTCGCCAGCGGATGATTCTTGCGCCGCGAGTTGAATCGCGCCTTTGAGCGAATCCGCTCGCCCAATTTGCGCGGCGCGGACTCCGCCCAAGCGAATCAGCGCTTCTTGAATCATCCCTCCCGCCTCGCCGAAGGTCGCCGTAAATTTCACCCGTTCGCGGACGAGATTCGCCAGCGCGCCCCACGGCAGATTTTTATCGCGCCCGCCGAGCAACAGAACAATCGGTTCGTCAAACGAACGAAGCGCCGCCAGGCTGCGTTCGGGCGCGGTGGCGATGGAATCGTTATACCATTTCGCGCCGCGCAATTCGCGCACAAATTCCAAACGATGCGGAACGCCGCGAAATTCGCGCGTCGCTTCGCGCATGGCGTCTAAATGAAAGCCCGCCGCATGTCCAATCGCAAACGCCGCGAGGACGTTGGCGACGTTATGCTCGCCGCGCAGGTGAATTTCTTCTCGCGCCAGCAAACGTTCGTCGGCGGAATTTTCTCGCAGATATAAAACGCCGTCGCGCAAGCACGCGCCGTTCAAACCTTTGTCCAACTCGCGCAGGCTGAAAGCCTGTAACGCGCCGCGAACATGCTCGCGCAAATTCCATGCGCCGTCGTCGTCGCGTCCGATAATCGCCGTATCTTGCGCGGATTGAAAATCCAAAATCCGCGCTTTGGCGCTGGCGTAGGCTTCCATCGTCCCGTGTCGGTCTAAATGGTTGGGCGTGAGATTCAACAGCGCGGCGATGTTGGGCGAAAGCGTCGTCTGTTCGAGTTGAAAAGACGAGAGTTCTAAAATTGCCAAATCGTCGGCGCGCATGTCGTCCGCGTAGTTGATGAGCGGGTCGCCAATGTTGCCGCCGACGAAGACCGCGCGCGTTTGGTCGCGGGTTTCTATTTTCGCCATTTCGCCGACGAGAGTCGTCGTCGTCGTTTTTCCCGCCGAACCCGTAATGCCGATTGTTTTGCAGGGGACGGCTTCCATGAAAATTTGCGTGTCGTTGGAAAGCGGAATGCCGCGCCGCAACGCCTCGCGGACGACGGGCAACGTCAGCGGCACGCCGCCCGACAGACAAAGCAAATCGCACTCGTCGAGCAATTCCAGCGGATGCCCGCCCAACGCCCAGCGCACCTTTTCGCCGAGCAAGGCTTTCTTCGCCAAGACCAAATCTTCTTCGGGGCGCGAATCGCTTAAGACGGGCGCCGCGCCGTGCCGCGAAAGCCAACGCGCCAACGCGACTCCTTGCCGCGCCGCGCCTAAAATCAAAACGCGAGTCTTCGTCCAATCTCTCATCGTCAAACCTGCGAAAGCCCGATGCCAATCAGCGCCGCCAACAAGCCGATGAGCCAAAAGCGCTGAACGATTTGCGTTTCGCTCCAGCCAATCATTTCAAAGTGATGATGAATCGGCGTCATTTTGAAAAAGCGTTTGCCTCCCGTTAAGCGGAAGTAAACGACTTGAATAACGACGCTGATCATTTCCGCCAGCGGAACAATGGCGATAATTAACAGCATGGGCCATTGGCCGGTCATCAGCGCGACGACGGCTAAAACCGAACCCAGCGCCATCGAGCCGGTGTCGCCCATAATCAACTGCGCGGGGTGGACGTTAAACCACAAAAAGCCGAACAACGCGCCGACCAGCAAAAAGCAAAAACGCGCCAAATAAATTTGTTCCTGCATGAGCGCGATTCCGCCAAACGCGGCAATCGCCGTCGCGGCGATTAAGCCCGCCAAGCCGTCTAAGCCGTCGGTGAAGTTGACGGCGTTTGATTCGGCGACGATGATAAACGCCGCAATCGGCACATAAGCCCAGCCGAGTTTTATCTCAAAGAAATAACCGGGCAGATATAATTCCGGCGCTTGAATGACGTATTTCAAAATGTAGGCTGTCGCCAGCGCGAGAAAAACTTGCGCCGCAAATTTTGTGCGCGCGCGCATTCCGTCGCCGCGCCGCTTGCCGTGAATGCCCTCCAAATCGTCCACTGCGCCCAGCACGGCGAAGCCAAGCATCACCGCCATCGGCAGCAGAATCGAACGCCCCACCCCGCCGACGGTTACGCCAATTAACGCCACCGCGTTGAGCAGCCCGCTGAGCAGCAAAACGGGCGCGATGAACATCACGCCGCCCATCGTCGGGACGCCCATTTTGGCGCTGTGTACGCCCATCTGTTCGATGCGGATGATTTTTCCCAGTTTGAAATGACGCAAAATCCGCAACAGCGGGTTTCCCCAAATGGCGGTCATCACAAACGCCAACCCCGCAAGGCTTAATGAAAGCGCGATGTCTCTCACGAGTTCACCTCCAACGCGGAAGCGATGCGATCCATCCGCAAGCCGTGAGAGCCTTTAATCAACACAACGTCGCGCGACGTTAAATTATTTTTCAGCCAATCAATCAGCAAATCAATCTCTTCAAATTCCAAAACGGCGGATTCTTTCATGCCCGCCTGACGCGCCGCCTTTGCGATGAAATGCGCGCGAGGTCCTAAGGTGAGAAGAATTTTCGCCACTTGCGCGGCGCGGACTCCGACGCGATCGTGTCCGACTCGTTCGTATTGTCCCAATTCAAGCATATCGCCTAAGACGGCGATTTTGCGCCCGTCCAATTCGTCGAGCAGATTCAACGCCGCCATCATCGATTCGGGCGCGGCGTTGTAGGTGTCGTCGAGGATTAATGCGCCGCTTTCGCTGCGGACGGTTGCCAGCCGCAGTTGAGTTTGTCCGCGAGACAAACCTTCCAAAATTTCCTGCCAAGTGATGCCGTCGTTCAAGGCGACGGCGGCGGCGCGAAGCGCGGTATGCACGGAATGTCGTCCGATCATCGGCACGCGCATGTAGATGGTTTCTTTTCCGTAATGCATCCGAAAGCGGATTCCGTCCAAGCCGAGCCCTTCGATTTGGTCTGCCCATAAATGCGATTCGGGCGAAAGCCCGTAGAAGAAAATTCGCGCTTTGGTTTTCTCTTCCATTTTGCGAACCCAAGGGTCGTCAAAGTTGAGGATGGCGACTCCGTCGGGCGGGAGCGCCGCGGGCAGTTCGCTCTTTCCGCGAAAGATGGCTTCTTGCGAACCCGCCCGCTCGGCATGCACCGTGCCAATGTTGGAGACGACTCCGATTTGCGGTTGGGCGATGTCGCATAAAAGTTGAATTTCGCCGGGGACGTAAAACCCCATTTCCAAAACGGCGCGTTCGTAACGTTCGTTAAGCTTAAGAATCGTCAACGGCAAGCCGATTTCGTTGTTTAAGTTGCCGGGGCTTTTCAGCGTGCGGTAATGCAGGCTTAATATCTCGGCGACGGTTTCTTTGGTGGTGGTCTTTCCCACGCTGCCGGTAATTCCGACGACGCGCAAGTTCGTCAATTTGCGCCGCCAAAAGCGCGCAATTTGCTGCAAAGCGGCGACGGTGTTATCCACGCGCAAGCAGAGGGGCGCATCCAGATTCAGCGGAGAGTCCGCCGACAAGCCGCCGCGCAGGTCGAGCGTTCGGAAAGAGGCGTCCGCGTCGCGTTGAATTAAGGCGAAGGTCGCGCCGCGTTTGAAAGCGTCGTCGAGGTGAAGATGTCCGTCGGTGTTTTCGCCGGGAATGGCGATGAAAAGCGAATTGGGCGTCGCCTGACGCGAATCAATTACGCCTTCCGCGACGAGCGCCGAAGCGTTCGCGGGGCGGGTCGAGGTGAGGGCTTCGAGAACGTCCGCAAGGGTCAGCATTTATTTTTGCGCGATCTGCAAACGAATTGCGTCGGGCGGAATGTCGAGCAGGATGACGGCGCGTTGCGCCACTTCCGCGAAGACGGGCGCGGCGGTTTCCGAGCCCCATTGCGAGGCGGTCGGCGTTTCCAGCCAAACGTAAATCATAAATTTCGGGTCGTCCACCGGCCCCCAGCCGATGAAGGAGGCGTTGGTTTGCGAAGCGTCGTAATACCCGTTGACGGGGACTTGCGCCGTGCCGGTCTTTCCCGCGACGCGATAACCGGGCACCAACGCCACCGACGATTCCGATTCAAGCGAGACGGCGAGCATTTCGCTGAGAGTGCGCGCCGTCTGCGCGGAGATGGGCGACGAGCCAAATTGATCGGGGACTTTGTATTGGCGTCCGTCGCGCGCCATCGCGTAGAGGATGTGCGGGACGACCATGCGCCCGTTGTTGGCGATGGAGGAAGCGGCGGTCATAATTTGTAAGGGCGTCGCCGCCACGCCTTGACCGAAAGCGTTTGTGCCCAAATCTACGGGATACCAATCCGAATCGCCGGGGATTTTGAGTCTGCCTGCCGCTTCGCCCGCCATGTCCACGCCGCTGAGGTGTCCAAAGCCGAAGGCGTCCATGTAGGAATAAAACGTGTTCGCGCCCATCTTCACGGCGAGGTTGACCATGCAGACGTTAAGCGAGTGCTGCAAACAGCCGACCATATTTTGTACGCCCCAGGGGTTGAGGTCCCAGTTTTGGATGGTTACGCCGCCAATGAGGACTTCGCCCGTGTCGAGGTAGGTCGTTTCAGGCGTAACGGTCTGGCTGTCTAGCGCCGCCGCCATCGTCAAAATTTTCGTTACCGAACCCGGCTCGTAGGCTTTGGAAATAATCGGGTCAAACTCTGCGGCGTTATCGTAGATGTTGGAATAATTCCAAAACTCGTTTAAGTCCATGCGGCGCGACGTGGCGGCGGCGAGGATTTCTCCGCTTTGCGGATTCATCACCGCGATAACGCCGTCTTTCGCGCCGTAGGTTTTCAGCGCTTGGTCGAGGATGTCTTCCGTCGCGGCTTGCAAGTCGCGGTTGAGAGTCAAGATTAAGGTTGTGCCGTCCGGCACGTCGGGAATTTCAAAGGCTTTGGTCGGGTTGGTCGGCACCAACACGGTAACGGGATTTCCCGCCAGCAGGCTGTCGTATTTTTCTTCCACGCCGAAGTAGCCTTTATTTTCGCGGTTGACGAATCCGAGCAGATTCGCGGCGAGCGAATCTTCGGGATAACTGCGCTGCGGATGAGACTTAAACTGCAAACCGGTCAACCCGCCGAGCGCGCCGTTCGGCGCTTGATCGTTCAGCGCTTTTTTCAACTCTTGCAAATAGCCAGCCTGCGGCGCTTCGACGTAATCGGCGAGGACGATGTAGGAAAGCCCGTCGGGCGGATTTTGCATGACGGACATCAAGTTGTCGTAGTTCAAATCCAGCGCGTCGGCGACGGCGTAGGCGATGGCGTGCGGGTCGGTCATCATGTTTAAATCCACGCCGACTTCGTACACGATTTTTTCGCCCGCCAGCAAATATCCGTTGCGGTCGTAGATTTCGCCGCGACGCGGGTAAAAGGCGCGCCACTCGTAAGCGTAATCTTGCGAAAGTTGACGGAAGGTTTCCGCTTCGGGGCTGTTTTGAATGCGCGTCATCTGCACGACGATGCCCAGCGCGAAAAGCGCCAACATCGCCGCTAAAAATTGACTGCGCCGCCCGTAGCGTTGTCTCATTGATAAACGCTCCGCGCAACCAAACGCCGATCCATCCAATCCAACAGCGATTGATTGTATTCGGGAGAAATCGCGGGCGCGTTCAAACGCGGAAGCGCCGTCGAGGAAAGGTCAATCGAATCTTTGGCGACGTAGCCCGCCACGGCGACATATTCCGTCTCGTTCGGCGCGACGGGACGGAAGCCCATCTTGCGCGCGCGTTGTTCGAGCGATTGCGCCGACGTCCACTTCGCCAACTGGGTTTGCAAGTCGGCGCTGGTTTGGCGGCTGAAGGAAATCGTCTCGCTCAGGTCTTGAATTTCGCGTCCGGCAATCGCCGTGCGCGAGGCGATGTTCAAGTACAAAGCGGCAACCATCGCAAGGACGACCACAACGACCAGCGCGGCGCCAATCCACTGGCGTTGAACGCGCCAAGGCGCGACTCGATACGCATGGATGATGCGGTTGACGTTTGGAAAGTTGACGTTTGATATGTTCATAATTTCTCGACAATTCTTAATTTGGCGCTGCGCGCGCGCGGGTTCTCTCTTATTTCTTCTTCGCTCGGCGTAATCGGCTTTTTGGTCAGCGCCTTCGTCCGCGCCGGGCGTTCTTCTTCGTAAATCCGCTCGTAAGGCGGGTTGACTAATTCCTTGCTCTGCTCTCGAAAATATTCTTTGACGATGCGATCTTCCAACGAGTGGAAGGAAATCACCGCCAGCCGCCCGCCGACGGTCAACGCCTCGACCGCCTGCGGAAGCGTTTTCTCCACCGCGCCTAATTCGTCGTTGACGGCGATTCGCAGCGCTTGAAAAGTCTGCGTGGCGGGGTGAATTTTGTCGCCTCGTCGCGGGCGAATTTTTTCAATAACGGCGACCAATTCTCCCGTCGTGCGAAGCGGGCGGTTGGCGACGATGGCGCGGGCAATTTTTCTCGCGTCTCGCTCTTCGCCGTAGCGGAAGATTAAATCTGCCAACTCCGATTCGTCAAAAGCGTTGACGATTTCTTCCGCGCTCATCGTCGCGTTGACGCCGAAGCGCATGTCCAACGCGCCGTCGCGCATGAAGGAAAATCCGCGTTCGGGGTTGTCAAACTGCATAGACGACGCGCCCAAATCCAACAGAACGCCGTCCACAGAGTCCCAACCCAAGCGCTTCAGCCATTCGTTCAGCGCGCTATGGGAGGCTTGCGCGAAATGCGCGCGCGGCTCGTAAGGAGCCAAGGTCTCGCGAGCCAACGCCAACGCCTGCGGGTCCACGTCGAAACCCAGCAAGAGACCGCTCGGCGCGCAAGCCTCCAAAATGCCGCGAGCGTGTCCGCCCGCGCCCAACGTGCCGTCCACATAACGCCCGCCGTCGCGGGGTTGCAGAGCGTGTATAATTTCTTGGTAAAGTACAGGTTTATGTTGCATGAGATTGGCGATTAGTGATTGGGTAATTAGGAATAGGTGATTAGGAATTAGGTAATTAGGTAATTAGGTAATTAGGTAATTAGGTAATTAGGTAATTGGGAGTTAGATTAACTATCAACCACCAACCATCAACCATCAACCATCAACTACCAACTATTAACCGCCAACCGTTCATTACTCGCCTTCCTCTTCCTTGCTCTCCGTCTTCGACAAGTCCAACGTGGAGAAGCGGGCGTTGTTGGCTTCGACATCTTGCAGCAGCGCCATTTGCTCGTCCCACGCGGGCGGAGTCCAAATCTCAAAGTAGCCGCCTTGCCCAGCCACCGTCAACTCGCCGATTTCGATTCCGAGAAAGGCGCGCAGATTTTGCGGAACGAGGATGCGCCCGACTTTGTCCGTCGCAACCGGGTAAGCGTTGGCAAGGATTAAGCGCCGCAACAAACGCGCGGTCGGGTCGGCGAGGTTCATGGCTTCGATGCGCTCGTAAACCTGCATGAAGTAGGATTCGGTCATCACCATCAAGCATTTGTCGAATCCTTGCGTGATGAACGCGCCGCCTTCCAACGCCTCGCGGAAGCGCGCCGGAATCATCAGCCGCCCTTTTTCGTCGAGGTTATGTTGAAATTGACCTAAGAACATTTGTGCTAACATTCCTTTTAATGCGTCAACGCCGGGAGCCCGGCGCTGTTACCACTTCTTACCACTTTATACCACATTATACTCTTTCAAGGCAAAAAATCAAGCGGTAGGGACAACTTTTCACCTTTCATTTTCATTGAGGATTATGACCACTTTCACCCTTCTCGAAGCCTCGCGCTGGCAAGATTACGAATTGCTCGACAGCGGCGACGGGCAAAAACTCGAACGTTTCGGCAAATACGTTTTCTCGCGCCCCGAAGCGCAAGCGATGTGGAGCCGCGCCCTGCCCCGCTCCGCGTGGGACGACGCGCACGCGGTCTTCATCCCCAGCGGCGAAGAAAGCGGCGGACATTGGCAGTTGAAAAAACAAGTCGAAGAAAAGTGGATTATGCGTTATCCGCTGTTAGATTCGGAGTTGCGCTTCGCGGCGACGACGACGCCCGGCCGCCATCTCGGCGTTTTCCCCGAAGTCGCCGCCCATTGGGACTTTATGGCGGATTCCATCCATCGAGCGGATTTTCGCCCGAACGTCCTCAACTTGTTTGGCTACACGGGTTTGGCTTCGCTGGCGGCGGCGGCGGCGGGCGCGTCCGTTACGCATGTGGACGCATCCAAAAAATCCGTCGCTTGGGCGCGAGAAAATCAAGCGCTCTCAAAGTTGAGCGAAAAGCCCATGCGTTGGGTCGTCGAAGACGCGCTGAAATACGTCCAGCGCGAGGCGCGGCGCGGCGTAAAATATGACGGCGTGATTCTCGATCCGCCCAAATTTGGGCGCGGACCGAAAGGCGAAGTGTGGGAAGTTTATAAATCGCTGCCGAATCTTTTGAGCGAGATTCGCGCTTGCTTAAGCGAGCGTCCGCTGTTTGTGATTATCACCGTGTACGCCGTGCGCGCTTCCGCGATTCACGTCGCGCAGGCGTTGGACGAGATGATGAAAAGACACAAGGGGACGCTCGACAGCGGCGAGTTGGTTACGCGCGAAAAAAGCGCAAACCGCCTGCTTTCGCAGGCGGTCTATGCGCGTTGGTCGAGGTAAGTTTTTCTCGCCTTATTCTTTATCGTCGCCTTTTTCAAAGCGCTCTCTCATGCCTTTCACTTTGGTTTGCAAATCTTGAAAGAAATCGCTGTCCACAATTTCGCTCACTTGCTCGGCTAATTTGGATTTGTCCACCATAATTTCCAATTGCTTGACGCGGACGCGCAGAGACTCTTCGCGTTTCGCCACTTTATCCACCATGATTTTGAAAACGTCGCCCAGCGTGTCAATTTCATCGCGCGAGTTTTTGAGCGTCATCTTGTCTAAAAACTGGCTGGAATAATCGCCTTCGCCGATTTGTTTGGCGACGCCCGCCAAGCCGATGATGGGGCGCGTCATAAACCCAGAGAGCCAATATACCAAGAGGAAGATTAAGCCGTAACTGACGACAAACGCCAGCGTCCCTTTTTTCAAAATCTCGTCGCGGACTTGATTCACATACGAAGAGTCAATGTCCACGCCAATGCCGCCGACGGTTTTGCCGCTGTCGTCAATGATTGGCGCGTAGGTCGTAATCCAGGTGCCGAAGGAATCGGTGTAGGCTTCCCAAGCGTCGGTGCGCGTCGTCAGCCCTTGATAGATGTTAGACGACGAAGACGTATAGCGTTGACAGAACTTAAATCCGCCGCGCGGCTCGCGGAAATAGCCGGTGCTGCCGATGGCGATAATCTCGCCCGCGTCCAAGCCTTTAATATAGGTGTAAATGCGCGTCTGCGGTTTGATGTTTTGAACTTTTTCCAGCCAGTTTTCATGCGCGATATAAAGCGGATTGTCTTCGGGGTAATATCCGTTTTGGTCGGCGGGCGCGTCCTTCGCCGGCGGGCAAAGCGGATTGTCCGCGCTTTCTTCGGCGTACAATTCTTGAAAGCCTTCTTTGTCCATGCCTTTCACTGCGCCGTTAATCGTCTCCATTAAGTTATCCGTAATCGTTTGAAAAACGCGCTGCGAAGTGTACTCAAAAAACCAAAAATAACTGGCGATAAACACCGGCGTAAAAATCAGCGTAAAGCCGATCCAAATTTTCAAACGCAAACTTACAAAATGGACGGGCTGCTTGCGCGGTTCTGTTTTTTGCTCAGGCATGTTCGCTCCTCTTAATCGTGCTTAGCGTTTGGCGCACGGCGGGGTGTTCGGCGGGGACGCCGTAATGATCCGTCAAAAACGCCAGCGCGAAGTTCTCAATCATCTCTTTTGAATAGCCTTCTATTTTAACCTGCGGATTGGGCAAAAAGCCCATTTTCATCGGATGAAATTCCGCCGCGTTGATTTCGTCCTCGCGGCTTCTGCCTTGCGCTTCGGGCGCGAAAATCGGCTCGACGTAATCTATCGGCAGTTGAATCAACCCGTTGCGGATGTAATGCTTCATCAGTTCGTCGGGGTCCACTTCGTTGACCATGCCCAGCGGCGGCTCGTCGCCCGCCGCTTGCGCGTCGCGGATGATTTGATTCAAACATTCGTAAATCATAAACACCGCCAAGCGCTTTCCGCCGACAGTTGTCCCGCGAAAGGCGGGGTCTACCGCCAGCGCGTGCGCCAGCCCGCAATGACGATTTCGCACATAGCGGAAAGTCCGCAGCCCGGCGGGGCGTCCGTCCACTTCCGCCAGCCAATAATGGACGATATGCCCAGCGCGATGTTCCGCGCCAAACTCGGCGCGGCGTCTCATTCGCGGGACGTAATGCTCATACTGCGGAAACAGCCGCGCATACAATTCTAGCAGCGCTTCAATGCGCTCATGGTCGCCCGAACCCAATACATCATAAATCGCCACATTCCCTTCTTCCACCGCTAAACGAGCCGCCATAATTTAATTACTCCTTATCGTCAAAGTCCAATTTATCCAACACGCTGGCGGCGCGAGAACGCCGTTTCAATTGCCAATTCAACATGCTTTGTTCGTACGTTGCCCGCACATGAAAGGAGGCGTAAACAGAAATCGCCGCGATGACCACGCCGACGCCGACGTAAATGCGCGTGTAAAAATCTCGTTCTAAACCGAATTTCAACGCCAACGCGATGATTGCAAAAGTCAGCAAACTTCCGATAATCGTTCCGCCCGAAGGGAGATAACTGTCAATAAACATGCTGACTCTGCCGCGTTTTTCGTTTGGCACCATCGCTTGAAAAGCGCGGCGAGCGGATAAATCCAACGTATCGTAGGTCGCGCGAGAAATTCCCTGCGCCACAGCGCTGACCATGAAGCCCGGCGCGAAAAAATTGACGACGACGGAAATTGCCATCACAAACGGTTGAATCAAAAAACTGCGTTTCAAGGTCAGCCATTCGATGATGCGCGACGAATAACTTTGCAAAATAATCGAAGCGAAAGCGATGGCGAGATTGTAAAACGCATAAAACGTCTGAAAGTTTTCCGCCAAATCAAACTTCGCGTCGGAGATGGCTTTGAAGAGCAGGATGGTCATAATGCAGCCCGCCGCCAACATGCCCAGCGCTAAATAGGCGAAGGCGGGCACGGTGTTGATAAACTCCCAGCCTTCGGTCAAAGTTTTTTTGATGGAGGAATCCGTCGAACGGGCGGGCGGCGGAAGTTTCACCGCTTGCAGACGCGAACGAGCGATTCCCCAAGCGAGGATGAAAATCGCCGCGTTTAATATCAATAAATTGAACGTCCCAAAATGGACTCGCGCATCTACGGCGGCAACCGCCAAGCCGACGATTGTTCCCAAAAAAGCAAAATTCGCCACGAGCGGCGTAATGCGCCGCCCCGTCGCGGGGTCGTAAATGTCGTTGACGAGAATCCAAAAGACGACCGGGAAAAAACGCCATTGCTGATCGTTTAATAAATAAACCAGCGCGTAACTGACGGACGCGGGGAAGCGCGGAATTTTGAAGGTGATGGAAAGAAAAACGTAAAGCGCGGCGAAGACCAACAGAACGCCCATCAACAGTTTGATGCGGTTAAAGCGATCCACAATCAGCGATTGAACGCCGGTTGCCAGAATTAACAGCGCCATGTCCACCGCCCAAACGAGGAGGATGTAATGATCTTTGACTTGACTTAAGAAGCCGGAAACCGAGACGACTTTTGTAATTCCCATTGCGGCGTAATTAGCGAAGAGAATAAAACCCAGCGTCAGCGCGATTCCCCATTCCCCTTGTCGTATTGGAAATTGTTTTTTTAGCATAAATGCCTCGTCTAAAAAAGCGATGGATTTTCCCGATGTTCGCGCCGACCGATTCTGTATTTCGTCGTTCAACGCGCCGCAATCGGGTTTATTTTTCACGGGTCAAAAAAAGCGCCTCCGCAGGGTTGCGAAGACGCTTTGCTTATTTTTTCAAAATTCAGCGCGTCGGCGCAAAGCGCAAACGGCGGGCGACCAAAATTACGATGACGAACGCCAGCGCCATGACAATCAAGCCCGGCACGCCAACGTCGTCCACGAGGCCGGTTTTTGGCAAGGCGGTGGTGGTGGGGATGACCGTCAGTTGGGCGATGGCGGCTTGCGTCAACGCCGCGCCGACGGTGGCGGTTGCGGCGGCTGGCGTGCCGACGATTGTTCCGCCGCTCGCGCCGTTGCCCGTTCCGCCGCCCGCGTCATTGCCCGAAGGCGCTTCGTTTGGGTCGGGGGTGTGCGTGGCGGTGGCGACGCTGATAACCGCCGTCGGGGTGGCGGTCGGCGGCTCGGTGGCGGTGGGAAGAATCGAGGCTTGGAAGGTGGCGGTCAGCGCTTCGCTGATGAAGTTGCCAGCGACTTCGGCGGTTTGAGTCGCGTTCTGCGCTTGCGCCGCCGCTTGATTTTTGTTCGAGCGCGTTACGAAGAAGATGACCGCCATGCAGGCGATGGAGAGCAAAATAATTCCGCCCAGCGCCGCGGCGGCGATTAAGAAGGTGCGGTTATTGCCCGACTCTTCAGGCATGGAAGAGTCGTCGTTAGTCGTCGGGTCGTCAAAGTCAAAATTCGGTTCGTCAAATGCCATGTCGCGCTCCTTAATAATTTCAAATTACGAATTTGGCAATTATCCCACAACTTCCATGTTTACAAGCGGAATAATTACGGTTTCGTCATTTTCCAATTTGACTTCCGCCGCCGGGGCGCGAAGCCCGCTGGGGAGAGTCGTCAGCCCGGTTTTGACGGCGACGATCACGCCGATTTTGCCCATGTGCGGCGGACGGCGCAAACGCACCTGCGCTTCGGGCGCGAACTCTGCCGTGTCGTTAGAGATAGGCGGCTCGTTGGTAATCGGCAAGGCGATGAATGCTTCCGGGCGCGCGCCTGTGTAGCGGTCGTAGGCTTCGGCGTTGACGGCAACCTCGCGGCGGATGTTTGTGCTTAATAGTTTATACGCGGCAGAGTTCATCGGCAACGAGCCGACTCCGTCGGTGGCAATAATCGGGTAGCGCATTTCGCGCGCCTTCGCCAACGCGGACGGATGAATGCTGGACGCGATTAACCCGCGCGCGGGAAGTTCCGCCAGCGCCTGCAACACGTCGGCGTTTTTGATCATGCCGCCGAGCATGACCGAACCGCGCATGCTCACGTCCACGCGCTCGGCGGAGAGAACGCTGTCCGCGCCTTCCATGAGGTTGACCATCAACCCGCTGTCAATGCGGCCGTTGCCCCACAGCGCTTGAGTCAGCCCGCCGGAGGCTTGGATGATCACGCCGCGTTGCGGAATCGTTTGGATGATTGTGCCGGGCAACCCCGCGCGCAATTCCATTTTGGCTTGTTCAATTTCAAGCAAAACTTGTCCGTTGCCGACGGCGACCACGCGCCCGTCTTTGGGGGCGCGAACCGTCTGCGCGAACAAGCCGCGCCCGATGGCAATCTCCGCGTTGGCGCTCACTTTGTCGCCGACTTTGCATTGAATCAAATCGTCCGCTTTTTCAGGCGAGACGTTCAAGTCGCGGGCGACGTCCAACAGCGCGTGTTTTCGCGCCCAACGCGCTTCGGCGACCACGTCGCTCGCGCCGACTTTTTGTCCGTTGCGCGCGGTTACTTCGCCAGCCGTCGGCAAAAGCCGTTCGCGGACGACGGTCGTAAACCCCGCAATGTGATGAACGGGCGCCAACATCATTCGCCTCCCAAAGTCCAAGTCCACTTTTTGATAAGTTCGCGCCGCCGCACCGCGTCGGAAGGAAGCGCCAGCGGACGCCCGCGCCCGTCGAAGACGACGCCCAACGCGCCGCCGCTAATGGACAGGTTTTTCACGCCTCTTCCCGCGCCGAAGCCGACGTCTGCGCCGCGAGAAACGCTCAGGGACAGTTTCGCCGTTTCGCCGTTCGCTAAGGGCAGCGTTTCTAACGAACCGTATTTCAAGTTGACATTCGCTTCCGCGCCGTTTTCGTAAATCAGTTTGGCTTTGAGAATCGGCGCGCCGTATTTGGCTTTGACCACCGGCGAAATCACCGTGCCGACGCTCAAAAACGCGCTCGACTCTAAAACTTGCACGGGCAACACGCTGTTTTGCATCGCGGCGGCGCCGAGCATAGGCAACAGGTTATTTTGATCGAGAATCACCGATGAAATGCCGACGGGTTGCGCCGCGTCTAAAAGCATGAGCAGGCTTCGACCAGGTTGGGCGGCGTCGCTCAACGCGGCGCCTGCGGCGATGATCGGGTCAAATTGCGGCGCGAGGTCCGGGCGAATGTAGGCGGCGTCTTTCGGAAAATCTTTTTGCGCCGCTTGCATCGCCAAATATAAGGCTTGCTTTGCGACCGCTTGCGAGATGGCAAAATCTTCCATCGTCGCCGCAATCGCGCTGGGATAGAGCGCTTTCTGGTGGAGATAATCTGTAATCATGGCGGGCGGAATGTCGTACGCCGACCAGCGCAAGATGTCGTCCACGCTGGTGTGGCGCAACAACTCGGAAAGGCTTTCGCCCAAACCAAATTGCGGATACACCTTCAAAACCGTTTGTTCGGGGAAACCCGCGGCAATCGTCGCGGACGAGGCGCCCAAATCCACGCTGAGCAAGCCTTTGCCGCCGCCGTACAGCCCGGAGAAGAAGCGCGCCATGCGCCCCGTCGCGTAGGCGGTCGGGAGCGTGTTGCCGCCCGCCCACAGGTTAAGCGCGTCCAGCCCGCGCAGGTTTCTTTTGCGAATGGCGACGAGCATTTGCGCTAAATCGTATTCGGCGGGTTCGAGGCTTTCTTCTTCCAACGAAGGGCGGATGTTGGCGGAGAAGTGAAAGTCGGACGCGAGTCCGCTGATGCGCGCTTCGATTTCTTCTTTCAAATTTTCGTTGCCCGCAAACAACACGGCGGGACGTTTTTCTTCGGGCATGACGTAGCAGGCGACTTCGAGCGATTCCAGCAGCGAGCGAATCGAATGCGCGGCGCCGCCGTCCGTGCCGCCAGCGAAGACGACGATTTCCGGGCGCAGGCGCAGGATGTCGTCAATGCGGTCTTCGGGTTTGCGTGGGTCGCCGAGGTAGAGCGCGTCGAGGACGCGAGCGTAGGTTGATTCGGTCAAGCGGCGGGCGCTTTCTAACGAAACGTCTTTCAGCAAGCCGACGATTAACGCCCGCGCCGCCGGCCCGGCGGACACGGTAACGACGACTGCGTCCACGCCCGAACCGTCGGGTTGACTGGGGGCGATAATGCCGCGCGAGGTCGGGTCGAGCAGCGTCTTTTTCAAAACGCCTTGCAACGACAAGACGGCGTTGCGCGCGCCTTCGGAAACGTCTTTGTACGGCGCTTCCGCCGTGCTGGGCGCGACGCCCGAAGCGACGAAGCGGTATTGGTCTTCCACGACGTCGAAGAACGCCGCGCGGGTGTTCGCCGCGCCCACGTCAATGGCGAGCAGAGAGTTGTTGGAGACTAAAGAGGCGGGCATACTACGACATTCCCAACAAGGTTTTGACGAAGATGACGAGCGACGAAACGCGCTCGATGAAGGCTGTCAGCGCGGCGGCGTAAACGCCCGCGAAGACCGCCCCTAGGGCGATGGCGATAAACACGCGCCCGATCCACGCCAGCCATTCAATCGGCGCGAAGCGTTGGGTCGAGCCGTCCGCTTTGCGGCGGGCGTTGAAGTGAAAATACGTCAGCGACGCAACCGCGCCGACCAGCGCGACCGCGCCGCTGGTTAGCATTTCAAAAGCGCCAGCGTCATTGTTGCGGAAGTCGAAAACGTTAATCGCCGCGTTGACTTGCGGAAGGATGGTCCCGGTCAACGCGCCGACGAGGATGACCGCCGCCCCCGCGCCGACGAGAAACGCCAGCGGAATTTGAGACGCGCCCGCGAGTCGCGGCGAGCCTTTCATCAAAATTAACGCGACGCCCAGCCAAGGGACGACGAGCAACAAGCCTTCGTTGTACGCGCCCGAAAATAAAACTTGCGCGGTGGGCGCGAACAATTTGGGGTACAACGCCTGCCAAAAGACGACGGCGGCGACGTAACCCGAAGCGACGCCGACGAACAAATACGCCGCAATTTTGAAAAGCGGGTTGTCGCCGACGAAGTAACTCAAAATCATCAGCGTTAGCAAAAAACTAATCGCGCCCGCGATCAGGTCGAAAAGGTTCATCTTATTTCCCCTCTTTCATCGCGGAGCGTTCGCGCAGACCCAAGCCAAAGTTGACCAACCCTCCCAAGATCAAAAACGCCGCCGCCAGCAACATGCCGACGCTGTAAGCGTCCCAATAACTTCGCGCAATGCCCGGCCGTCCGCCGCTAAAATGTCGTTCGAGAAGCGCGCCGCCGAATACGCCCGAAATAATTCCGCGAACTTGACCGGATTCGTAGTACGGTTGAATCAGCGGGGCGGCTTGCGCGCTGGAAACAACCAACAGCGGAGTCGCGCCGCGCGCCGATTCCGTCTGCTCGACCCAAACGCGCACCGAGTCGGCGTTGTCGGCGACGAGGACGACGAGCGCAAATTGATCGAGCGCGACGACGTCTTGCAGTTGCGGCGCGTCCCAGGCGGGCTGTCCGTTTACGTCCAGCGGCGCAGCGCTGCGCGGATTTTCGGCAAAGGCGCGGACGCCCGCTTGTCCGCCCGCGAGATAGCCCAAGTTGAGATACGTCGCGCCGTTTTTCGTGTGAAAGGCTAACGCGCCGTTCATCAAACGTTCGACGAGCGCCGCGCCCATTTCACGGTTTGAGATAAAGGTCAGGCGCGGATGTTTGAGCAAAAGCAATCCGTCGAAGAGCGGCGCGGCGGCGGATTCCATTTCAGCGAAACGCGCCGCGTCGTAATCCGCGACGACTAAAATCGGCGCGTTTTCGGCAAATCCTTGCGCCAGCGAAATCGCATCGAGCGTTTCTCGCGGAGCGAGGTTTGGCATGGCGAAAATTTGCGAATTAGAAAACGCGCTAAATAACGCGACGAGCAAGAGCAGAAGCCCGATTGCCCAACGCAGTCCGCGCGCGGAGCGCGTCGTCCGCTTTGCGGCGCGGGCGGGCGCGGATGTTTCCGCCGCGAGAATTTGTTCCAAAATTTCGGCGTGTTTCAGTTGGTCGGCGCTGGCGTTTAGTTTCAGCCCGTAGGCTTTGGGTTTGCTGGTCGGCGCAAAGCCTGCGGCAAAAGGCAACGCGCCCGAAATTCCGGATAACGCGCCTTTGGATTCCATCGCGGCTTCGTTCGCGGCGCGGACGATTCCCGCCATGCCGCTTTGGTCGGACGGGCGCATCGCCTCCACCCACGAAGGCAAAATGTCCGGCGCGAGCGCGTCGCCGCCTTCGATGGCGGCGGGGACGTTGGCGCTCGGTTGCGACATTGCGCTTGAAAGCCAATCCGGAATTTCGGCGGGCGCGGCGTCGCCTGCGTCGGCGAAGAGGTCTTCCGAAAACGCGGAGGTCGGCGCTTTGGGCGCTTCTTGCGCTTTGGGAAGTCCAAAGTCGGCGGGCGCGGCGTCGTCAAAAATTGTCGAATCGGGCGCGGCAGATTTCAACCAATCAGGCATGTCGCCAAACAAGTCGTCGCTGACGCTTTGGAACGGCGCGTCTTGAAAGGGCGAGACGGCGGGTTTTTCTTCGGGAGTTTCGGGGCTTTGCAACCAAGACGGGACGGAAGACTCGCCCGCCGCCGACTCCGCCGAAGCAGATTCGGCAAACGGAAAAACGCTTTCTCCGCCGACGCTTCCCAGTTGATTGAGCCAATCGGGCGCGTCGTCCGCAGAGGGCGTAACTCCTGCAGGTTCGGCGGATTCGCCGTCCATTTGCGGCAAACCTTTCAACCAATCAGGCGTGTCGTCCGTTGGCGCGGGTTCGCTTTGCGCGGGAGTCGCGTCCGCGCCTTGCATGGATTTCAACCAGTCGGGCGTGTCGTCCGCTGACGAAGTTTGCGAAGAAGATTCGCTTTGGCTAAACCAATCGGATTCGGGCGCGGGTTCGCTTTGCGCGGGAGTCGCCTCCGCGCTTTGCATGGATTTCAACCAATCGGGCGTGTCGTCCGCTGACGAAATTTGCGAAGAAGATTCGCTTTGGCTAAACCAATCTGATTCAAGCGCGGGTTCGCTTTGCGCGGGAGTCGCGTCCGCGCCTTGCATGGATTTCAACCAATCAGGCGTGTCGTCCACAGACGAAGTTTGCGAAGGCGATTCGCTTTGGCTAAACCAATCTGATTCAGGCGCAGGTTCGCTTTGTGCGGGAGTCGCGTCCGCGCCTTGCATGGATTTCAACCAATCGGGCGTGTCGTCCGCTGACGAAGTTTGCGAAGGCGATTCGCTTTGGCTAAACCAATCTGATTCAGGCGCGGGTTCGCTTTGCGCGGGAGTCGCGTCCGCTTGACGCAAATCCGCCAGCCAGTCGGGCGTGTCGTCGGCTTCTGGTGCGGCGCTTTGTTCGTTCGCCCCCGCCCAGCGAATTCCGCTTGGCATGTCCGCGCTTTCTTTTTTCGGCGCGGATTCGCCTGTAATGCTAGCCAGCCAATCGGGAATTTCTTCTTCATCGTCGTCGTCCGCTTGCGCGCCTAAACTCGCCAAAAAATCCAGACTGGAAGCGGGTTCGGCGGAAGGTCGGTCAACTTTCGGCGACGGAGTTTGCGGCGGTTGTTGAGTCGGCGCGGGCGGACGTTCTGGCGGGGTTTTTCTCTCTTCGTCGGGCTGACGCGCATCGCGCAGCCATTGCGGCATCAACGGTTCGAGTTCGCCCGTGTCTTTTTCGCTCGGCGCTTGACCGGGCTGAAAGAGCGCGTCGTCCACAAGCGGCGTTTGACAATGATGGCAGACTTTTTGATCGGCGAAATTTTCCGCGCCGCAGACCGGACAAATGATTTTATCCGCCATTAAGCGCCCCCGTACGGACGGTCAACGCCGAGGAGGACGCGCAAGCCTGCGGTCAGCGCGCCCAAGCCGACGCCGATTAAAATTCCGCGCGCGCCGCCCAACGCCCAAACTTGCGAAATATAAGGGCGCAACAGCGAGCCGAATAGCGGCATGTCGCCGAAGGGCAAGGTTGCCGAGCCGAGAAAGAGCAAGGCGGCGACGGCGACAAAGACGGCGCTCATTAAGTCGGCGCGGCGGCGCAATAAGCGCGCGGCGGCGTACAGCAACGAAATTGCCAGCAGCGCCATTAACGAGGCTTCGACGGGGACGATGATTCCGTTGACGAGAAAAGTTTGAACGATTGCGTTTTGCGGTTTGAGAATCAGCGCGGCGAGGAATGCGGCGATTAATCCGACAATCAACACGGCGCTGTACAGTTTATTTTTATCGCCTTTGCGAATTTTTTCCGCGTGGACGTTAATCAGGTTAAACATCCCGACCAGCGCGGCGGCGGCGGCGAAAATAATCGCCCAGTTGAGCAAGAGCGTTTGAAAGACCGCCGCTTGCGGAACAAAATATCCCAGCAAAACCAGCAAGCCGACGGCAATGGCGACGATAGCGGCAAGAATACGCATTAGAACATCCCCAGAAACTTCGCGGCGGATCCGCCCAAGAGGGCGAGGATGATCAGCCAGCGGAAAATATCTTGCAAGGTTAAACTCGCGTCGTGCGAGGGGTCGGCGTTAAGGTAGGCGTTGGCGGCGAACAACTCTTCGCCGACGAGGGCGTTGCGCGTTTCGGCGAACAAAACGGCTTGCCCCTCTAAATGGTCGGACGCGCCGATTAAGTTCGCGCCGCTTCGTTCGACGGAATCGGCGAGCAGGGCGGCTTCCGCGCCGAGATGCCCGAATATCATCGTCGTCGAGACGTCTTCGCTTTGCGGAATGGACATCGCGCCCGCCGCATAACTGAAAGGCGACAAGCCCGTAACGCGCCCTTGATTTTGACTGTGCGCGTCGTCCGCGCTGGCGGCTTGATAGCCCGCCCGAAGCGTGTCTTGCGAGAGCAGCCCCAACGCCGCGTCGCCCGACGAGGCGACGGGAGGTTTATCGCCGACGGAAGCGCGTTCGGCAACGCTTCGCAATAACGCCAAGCCCGCCAACGCGGACGCGCCGCTTGAATTGAGCAAGTCGCCGCGCCCTAAGGAGAGGTGCAGGCGTTTGCCGTCTTCGACGCTTAAGTCGAGCGAACGGGTCATTTCGTCAAAGGCGGGGATTTCGCGCAAAGGCGAAGGCGAGCGCTTTTTCCAAAGAGTCAGCCCCAGCAGAAGAAAAGCGGCGACGAGGATTATCGTCAACGCAATCATGCGTCCGCTCCTTGATTCAGAAAATCGGCGAAGGCGCGCATTTCTTGGTCGTCCTCCAATAAATTTGCTAGTGCGGAAAGTTGTTCGTTTTTGACCAAGCCTTCGCCAAAGTACAGCGCCTGCGCGCCGATTAAGGCAAGCGGACTTCCCGCTTCGAGGAAGAAGGCGGCAAAATTATGAAGTTGATAGCGTCGCAAGGACTCAGCCCAGCGGCGCCAAAATTCGCGCGTCGGCTTCATAGGCGCGAGTATAGCATAATTTTTAAGGTTGCTTTGCAACGCGACGGCTTAATCGTTCGCGTCTTCAATAATCGAATCGGGCGCGATGATCATCCCCGCCGGGATTTCGACGTCTTTGGGGATGATGACGATTCCGTCGCGGACGAACCAAATGCCTTTGTCTAAATCAGTGCCGCGCGGAAAGGGGCGGATGGTTACGTTCGCGCCGATGTGGACGTTCTTGTCGAGGATTGCGCCTTCGATGTAGCAATTCTCTTGAATGCCGAGCGTGATTTCGGTATGTCCGCGTTCGTAATAATCCGAACCCATGACGATGCTGTCGCGGATGACGCACCCGCTGGAAATGCGGCTGCGAATGCCGATGATTGAATGGGTAATGTCGCTTTTGAGAATTTGACTGCCTTCGGCGATTAACACGTCTTGCAGGCGGCTGTCTTCCACAGTGGACGCGGGCAAATAATACGTGTCGGTGTAGATGGGCAGTTTGTCGTCGTAAAAATCAAAAGGCGAGTTGGAGGTCGTCAGCATGAGGTTGGTTTCGTAAAACGAGCGCGTCGTTCCAATATCTTGCCAGTAGCCGTTGAAGTCGAAGCCGTACACTTTATGCGTTTTCAACGCCGCGGGGATGATGTCTTTGCCGAAGTCGTCTTTGTCGGGCAAATCGCGGATGAGGTCTAACAGCGCTTTGGCGTTGAACATATAAATTCCCATCGAGCCGAGATAGGGTTTTTCGGGGTCGTCGCGGCTGACCATTCTTTTTTGCGTTTCGGGGTCCTTTGGCTTTTCTTCAAATTCGGTGATTCTGCCGTCGGCTTCGCGCTTTAAGACGCCGAAGCGCTGCACTTCGTTTTGCGCGACGGGCTGCACCGCGACGGTAATGTCCGCGCCGCTCGCCCAGTGATATTCCGCCATCGCTTTGTAATCCATGCGATAGAGATGATCGCCCGCGAGGACTAAAACGTACTTCGCGCCGGTTACTTGAATTTCCAAACTCTGCTTGCGGACGGCGTCCGCCGTGCCTTGATACCAGTCGGCGCTTTCCATCGTCTGTTCGGCAGCCCAAATTTGCACCCAGCCTTGATGGAAGGAGTCGAAGTTATAAGTCCGCGTGATGTGGCGATGAAGCGAAACCGAGTTAAATTGAGTCAGAATCGCGATGCGAAAAATTTCCGAGTTGATGCAGTTGCTGATGGGGATGTCAATCAGGCGATATTTGCCCGCAATAGGAACGGCGGGTTTCGAGCGCATTTGCGTCAGCGGGTAGAGTCGCGCTCCGCGACCGCCGCCCAAGATGACAGCCAAGACTTCGTTGTACGACGGCATAAAAGAGCCTCCCGGAATCTTATTTGCGAACGAGCGTTTCCTCTATTTTACACCCTTCGCCTTCCGCAGGCGATAGGCGACAAACACAAAGGGATAGGCGACGATTGAAATTAAGTCAAACAGCAAGTAAAAGAGATAGAGCCTGGTCATGCGGCTTCCTTTTTTATTTTATGCGAGTTATTTTATAATCTCAACGTCGTTTGTCAATGTTACCGAAGAGGGATTAAAACAAAACGTCCTCCGTTTTGGAGGACGTCGCCGATGAGGGTATAATCCCGTGTGCCGAAGGAGGGAATCGAACCCTCATTCCCGTAGGGAACACGATTTTGAGTCGTGCGCGTCTGCCAATTCCGCCACTTCGGCTCAATTGCGAACGCAAGTATATCACTGTTATTCATAAGGTCAAGATGAAACTAGGAATTATTGGACTGCCACAATCTGGAAAAACCACCATTTTCAACGCGCTGACTCGCGGCAACGCCCCGACCAACGCCTCTGCCGGACGCTTCGAGGTTCATCAAGCCGTCGTGGACGTGCCCGACCCGCGCGTGGATTTGCTCTCAAAGATGTTCAACCCGCGCAAGACGGTCTACGCCAAAATCGCCTACGCCGACATTGCCGGGCTGGACAGCGGCTCGGCAAAAAGCGGCATTTCCGGTCAATTGTTAAATTTGCTCAACCAAATGGACGCGCTGATTCTCGTCGTCCGCGCCTTTGACAACGACAACGTCGCCCACCCCAACGGCAGCGTGAATCCGCTGCGCGACGCGGAAGCGATGAGCGGCGAATTATTGTTGAACGATTTAATCGTCGTCGAGCGCAAGTTGGAGCGTTTAACCGAAGAGCGCAAAAAAGGCGGCACGGACAAAACGCTCAACGCGCGTCAAACCGAGTTGTTTGAAAAATTGTATCGGACGCTTTCTGCCAATCAACCTTTGCGCGATTTGGAACTCAACGCCGAAGAGGAAAAAGAACTCGCCAGTTTCGGCTTGCTGACTCGCAAACGCCTGCTGACGGTTTTCAATTTAGGCGAGGGGCAATCCGCGCCAGAGGCGAATCTCGACCATCCCAGCGCGGCGTTGATGGGCAAACTCGAAATGGACATCGTTCAACTTCCCGACGAAGACGCGGCGATGTTTATGGAAGAATACGGCATCCAAGAGTTAAGCCTCAACCGCATGATCAATCTCTCTTACGAGTTGCTGCGCGAGTTGACGTTCTTCACCGTCGGCGAGGACGAAGTTCGCGCTTGGGTAACGCGGCGCGGCGCGACGGCGCAAGAAGCGGCGGGCGAAATTCACACCGACCTCTCGCGCGGATTCGTCCGCGCAGAAGTGGTGGCATATGCGGATTTAATCGAACTCGGCTCCATTAACGAAGCGAAGGCAAAAGGCAAATTTCGGCTTGAAGGAAAAGAATATATCGTCCAAGAGGGCGACATTATGCACGTTCGATCCAGTTTATAAATCTTACTGTCATTTCGAGCCGCTAACGCTCCTTTGAAATGACAGAATTAACTTAAGGAGCAGCGATGACATACAAACTTTCCGGTTGGGACCTTTCGCAACTTTACGCGGGCTACGACAGCCCAGACCTTGAGTCGGCGTTTGACATGATCGAAGAGCAGACGGCGACTCTCGAAGGGGCGCGCGAGAAGTTGTCGGCGGAGATTTCCGCCGAGCAGTTTTTAGAAATCCTCAAAGTCGAAGAAGCGGCGACGCGCGTCGCGGGCAAGTTGTTCGCCTTCGCGGGTTTGTCTTTTGCGGCGGATACGCAAGATCAAAAAGCGCAGGCGTTGAACGCGCGCGTTCAGCAGTTCTTCGCCGAAATTCAAAATCGGACGTTGTTCTTCAGCCTGTGGTGGAAAGATTTGGACGACGAAAACGCCAAGCGTTTGTTGGACGCTTCGGGCGATTATCGCTATTATCTTGAGTCCATGCGGAATTTCAAACCGCACACCTTAAGCGAAGCGGAAGAAAAAATCGTCAACTTGAAGAACGTCAACGGCGCGAGCGCGCTCGGCAATTTATACGACTCGATCACGAATCGCTACTCGTTTAAGATCAAAGTCGACGCGAAGGAAAAGGAAATGACTCTCGCCGAGTTGACCGCCTATCGCCACAACCCCGAAGCGAAAGTCCGCGCCGCGAGTTATCAATCGCAGTTTAAGGTGTACGCGGCGGACGGCCCTATTTTGGGGCAAATTTATCAAACCATTTTGCGCGATTGGCACAGCGAAAACGTCGGCTTGCGGAAGTTCAAAAGCGCCATCGCTTCGCGCAATTTGAGCAACGACATCCCCGACGAAGCGGTGGACGTGTTGCTCGACACGGCGCGCAAAAACGTCGGCGTGTTTCAGCGTTATTTCAAAGTTAAAGCCAAACATTTAGGATTAAAGAAAATGCGTCGCTACGACATTTACGCGCCGCTTTCCGCATCCAAGAAAAATTACGATTGGAACGCCGCCGTCGAAATGGTGTTTTCCGCCTTTGAAAGTTTTTCGCCGCAAACGGCGCAACTGGCAAAGCGCGTCTTTGACGAAAAGCGCATTGACAGCGAAATTCGCAAGGGCAAGCGCGGCGGCGCGTTTTGCTGGGGTTACGAACCCGAAGAGACGCCGTATGTGATGGTCAATTATCAAGGCAGCAGCCGCGAGGTGGCGACGCTGGCGCACGAACTCGGCCACGCCATTCATTCTATGCTGGCGGAAAAACACAGCGTCTTCACGTTCTTCCCCTCCCTGCCGCTGGCGGAGACCGCGTCCACGTTTGCGGAAATGGTCTTGATTGACAAACTGCTTTCGGAAGAAAAAGACGAAGCGGTGCGCCGCGACATTCTCTTCAAACAGATGGACGATTCTTACGCGACAATTATGCGCCAAGCCTTCTTCGCCATTTTTGAAAAGCAAGCGCACGAGATGGTGCAAAAGAACGCTTCGGTGGACGACTTATGCGCCGCCTACCTCGCCAACCTTAACGAACAATTCGGCGACGCGCTCAACACAAGCGACGAATTCAAATGGGAGTGGGTAACCATTCCGCATATTTATCAATCGCCGTTTTACGTTTACGCTTACGCTTTTGGGCAATTGCTGGTGTTGGCGTTGTACCGTCAATTCAAAGAAGAAGGCGAACCGTTTAAGGCGAAGTATTTCAAAATCCTCGCCGCTGGCGGTTCGGAAGCGCCCGAAAAGATTCTGCGCGAAGCGGGTTTCGACATCCGCGACGCGAAATTTTGGCAAGGCGGATTTGACATGTTAAGTCAACTGGTGGACGAATTGGAAGCGCTGCCGGTTGCAAAGAAGCCAAAAGCAAAGGCGACGAAGGAAAAAGGACGCAAGAAGAAAAATTAGATAAAAAACGAGCCGCGAAACGGCTCGTTTTTTATAGATTCTTGGTAGCGCTCATAACGAGAACGTTCTTTCACTTCACCGTTACTTGAATAATCGCTGTCTCCGCCTTTTGGTCGGCGCGGACGACAGTTAACTGCACGGCGTAGAGTCCGCTCAAATTGGTCGTGTCCCATTCGGCGAGCAAGCCGCCGTTGACCGGCTCGTAGCGATCTTCTCCGAGTTGAATCCACTCTTGCGGGTTAATCCCCTTGCCGATTTGCACGCGGTAATAGGAAAAATCGTCGCCCGTCGCCGCGCCGAGAATGAGAACCTTGCCGCTGACTTCGGCAAAAAGCGCGGGCGCGCTGATGTTGACATACGGATTAATAGGCGGCGCTTGAATCGCGTCATAAGAAGAGGGCGGCAGAGGCAAGTCTGCGCTTTGCGCCCACGCTCGCGCCTCGTCGGGGAAGAGCATATAAACGCGCCTTTCCGCCAGTTCGGGCGGCGTGAAAACGGTAGCGAGCAAACCCGTCTCGCGGTTGACGTAAAACTCGCGGAACAAATTATCCGCTTGAGTCGGCTCGCTGCCGTTGAGGAAAATTTCGCCGACCAAGTTTGGGCATTCGCGGGTCGGCAACATGCCCGAAGGGTCGCAAACGGTAATCGGCGTCAGGCCGGGCGGCAACGCCCACCCGCTGGACGGATATTTCTGCGAAGCGACTTGCATAATTCCGCTCCACAGCGCGGCGGGGAAACGCGGCGTCAGCGCGTCGTCTTCGCCGCGAACGCCGCTCCACACGACGACGGAAAGATACGGCGTGTACCCAATCGTCCAGGCGTTTTTTCCGTCCGCCGTTTGCGCGGGCTTCACGCCGACGGGTCTGCCGATTTCCAAAACGTTTTGTCTGCCCCAAGTCAACCGACGCGCCGCTTCGTCGCTTAACACGTCGGTCGTCAAATAAGACATGGCGGGCGTAACCACCGTCTGCGCTTTGGGCAGCGACCAATCCATCAGCGGATTATGGTCTGCGTCTTCCACGCGCAGCAACGCCGACGGCGCAAGTTTCTCGTCAACTATTTGCCCAAAGCGGACGCCCTGCGCGGCGAAGACTCCGTAGGCGCTGGCGAGGTCGAGCATGGAAGCGTCGGCGTTGACGTTCAAGCCAAAGGAGGCGGCAACTTTGGCGACGTTCTCCGCGCCGACTTGATTTTTTAAGGTGAGCAACGGAACTTGAATGTCGTTCGCCAGCGCGATTCGCAAACGCATCGCGCCGCGATAGGTTGAGTCAAAATTTGGATTTTCTTGACTCGACGGGATGTCCCAAGTCAGCGAGGCGGGGCTAAATCCGCGCGCGAAGGCGGCGAGGTAAGCGAACGCATCATACGCGGACCCCGCAGGGTGCGCGCCGAGCAAAGGCGTTTCTGCGCCTCGATTTGTTTCGCCGACCAACGCCAAAATTTGACCGGTCGTCGGGTCGAGGACGACGGCGCTGACGGACGAATCGGCGTAGGCAGAATGCGGCGGCAAAGACGGAAGCGCCGACGACGCGGGGCAACTCTCATAAGGCAAAACCGCCAGCCGCGCCGCGTAGAGTTCCGTCAAGCAAAGGGCGCTTTGTTGCAAGTCGTAATCAAGCGTAGAGATGATCGTCATGCCGCCGCGCAACAAACGCGCGCGCGGAATTTGCGACTCGGCTTGGGCGAGGACGAGGTTCAAAAAAGCGGGAGCCGCTTCGGGCGGAGTCTGCGGCGCGGGCTGAACGGCGGGAGTCGCCGTCCGCGCCAAATCAATTTCTGCGGCGGAGACTAATCGGCGTTGACGCATGATTTCCAAAATTTCGCGCGAACGTTCCAAGACCGTTTGCGGCGCGCTAAACGGATTAAGCGCCGGGCTTTCGCTGGTTGCGGCGAGCATAGCGGATTCGTTAAGGTTTAGTTCGGCGGCGGGTTTGCCGAAGTAAAGTCGGGCGGCGGAGTCAATGCCGTAGGCGTCGGTTCCGAAGTCGGCGCTGTTGAGAGTCCACTCGACGATTTTTTCGCGCCCAAATTGCGAGAGGATTTGCAGCGCCAGCAGACGTTGGCGCAGGTCGCGTTTGAGGCTGGGCGCTTCGTTATACAGAATCAAATCGGCGATTAATTTTTGGGCGAGGGCGAGGTCAGATTCTGAAACGGCGGAAAAAGCGGCGAGCGTTTGCGCGTTGATTTCGCCGACGGAAATGTAACGGCGCGGGGTTTCGTCGGGCGCGAAGGTTTTTAGCAAATGCGTTCCGCTGCGGTCGTAAACGCGAGTCGGCTGCAAGAGCGCGCCGTTTGGCGGGTCGAGCAGGAGCGGCAGAATCTCCGTCGAGGGCAAATCGCGGACGACGTCGGCGTAGGCGAAGGCGGCGAGGAGCAGCGCCGCGCCGAGCGCCATCGAAACAATCAACCCGACGCTTAATGCCGCGCCGCGAGAGCGATTGTCGTTTCGTTTTTGTTTCGCCAATCGGCGTTCGCGCCGCGCGCGCAAGATGGGCAAAGTAGAAGTCATGGGAATAGTATATTGTAAATTGGGAAGTTGGAGATTAGGGAATTAGGCGATTGGATCGAGGCAAAGGGATATAATTTATCCATGGTTTCCACTCGTCTTTTGACGCAGACGGAAAGTTCGCTTTCTTTGCGTCCGCTGAATGTGCTGCGCGATCTGCCTGCCATCGCGGATTTAATCGAACGCTGTTTTTCGTCCACGATGGACAGCGACGGTCGGCAATACGTGCGCGATATGCGCCGCACCGGCAGCGAAAACTCGTTCGTCAAATGGGCGAACCGCGTGGCGGAAACGACGTCCATGCCGCTGACCGGCTACGTTTGGGAAGAAGATTCGCGAGTCATCGGCAACGTCAGCCTCGTGCCGTTCCGCGACAAAAAACGCCGCATTTATTTAATCGCCAACGTTGCCGTGTTGCCCGAATATCGTCGGCGCGGAATCGCGCGCGCGTTAACCGTCCGCGCTATGCGACACGCCCGCGAAAAAAAAGCGGACGACGTTTGGCTGCACGTCCGCGCCGATAACGTCGAAGCGATTCATCTTTATCAAACGTTGGGATTTGAAGAACGCGCCCGCCGCACTTCGTGGCACGCTTACGCCCATTTAGACGCGCCGCCTTTTCAAACCGACCTTCGCGTCGGCGCGCGCTCGGCGCGATTTTGGGAAGCGCAACAGAAGGCGCTCGCCCGCTTCTACCCCGACGAATTTCAATGGTACGTCAACTGGAATTTTTCCATGCTCAAACCTGGTTTATTAAACGAACTGCATTCCAAACTTCTCGGCGAAGACGTCCGTCAATGGGCGGCGCTTCGCGGCGGAAATTTCCTCGCCGCGCTGTCGTGGATTCCCACCGAGCGCGGTCGCAGTCTCTTCGCCGCTCCCCTCCCCGATTGCGACCCTCAAGCGCTGACGGCGACTCTGCTGCAAGCGCGGCGCGACTTGGCGCGAGAAGTTCCTTCGCTTTCGCTCGAATTCCCCGCCGATTTATTCGACGGCGCAATCGAAGACGCGGGCTTCCGTCCGCAACGCACGCTGATTTGGATGCGAGCAACTTCTTAATTCGTTTTGCGTAGATTTAACCAAAGGAGTCGAAATGACAAAATTTATTATCCGTTGGATGATTAACGCCGCGGCGCTGTTCGCCGCCGTTTGGTTAGTTCCTGGGATTATCTACTCAGGCGATTGGGTTGGGATTCTCATCCTCGCCCTCATCGTCGGCTTGCTCAACGCGCTGGTTCGTCCGCTGTTGAAGTTTCTCACCTGCCCGCTAATTATCCTCACGCTGGGCTTGTTCACGGTCGTCGTCAACACGCTGATGTTAATGCTCGCCAGTTCCGTCGGGCAAGCGTTGGACATTCCCTTTTATGTGGACGGGTTCTGGTCGGCGCTGCTGGGCAGTTTGGTGATGAGCGTCGTCAGCGTAGTGATGAGCGCCATCTTCCGCGACGAGTTGAAAAAACGCGACTAATTTATTTGTCCGCGCCAAAATACGTTTGGCTTCTTGTATAATCAAACGACGATCATACAAGAAGCCAATTTTTAACAAAGGGACAAGATGAATCTAATCAAAAAAATTCAACGCTATTCGACCGGCAAAAATTTAATCTTTTTATTTTTAATCACAATGGCTGTTTACCTGACCATTCTCTTCTATTCAATTCCAAAAGTAACAGCCGCCGCGCCAGACATGAAGTTATTTGACGTTTCCCCGTCTGGCTATACGAGCGAGTACGCAGAATCTTTTCTAACCGCCATCGGAGCGGACGGTCGAAATTTATATCTGTTTTTACAACTGCCTCTGGATTTTATTTACCCTGGCTTGTTTATTCTCTTTTACTCCGCGTTATTCGCGTGGACGCTGAAAAAGATTTTCGCGCCAGAATCAAAAATTTATTACGCCCTCTATCTGCCCGTCTTCGCCGGTTTATTTGACTACGCGGAAAATATTCTCGTTATTTTGATGATTAAGGCATACCCGAAAATTAGTCCGAATCTTGTCGCCGCCGCCAGTTTTACGACGGTTGCAAAAAGCGTTTTGTCTTCGGTATTCTTTGTAACGCTTATTTTAAGCATGATCTACGCATTGTGGAAATTTATCTTTAACAAACAGCGCAAATAAAATTCCCTCAATGCTCTGCGGCATGATTACAAAAAGACCCCTTTTGCAAGGGGTCTTTTATCTTGATTATTGCGCTACGTTAATGTCTAATTGCATTTTGCAAAAATAGGTCTTGCCCATGCGGATGACCCAAAACGTGGAATATTTTCCGGGCGAAGGCGGCGCTTGCATGCCGACTCTCAATTCCACCGTGTTGCCGGGCGAAACGTTCGCGGGGAAGTCATAACCGTCTTGGATGTGCAAACGGTAGCCGTCAATGTAAAGATAGTCGGCGCTGTTCGCGTCCCACGCGGAACGTCCGATGTTGGCGAGAGTCCACTTGGCGGTGAATTTCTGCGAAGGTTTCAGCGTTTCGGTCGGTTCGGCAGAAAGCACTTGGCAGGCGAGGTCGTCGTTGGAGCGCAGCAATTTCGTTTCCGTCGGCAGAGGCGTTGCGGTCGGCAAAACGAAAAGCACCGTCGGCGAGGGCGTAATCGTCGGGAAGGGCGTGTTGGTCGCCAGAGTCGGCGTGGGCGTGGGCGGCATGGCGCGCTTCGTTTGCACGGCGGCGGCTTCCGCCGTCTGGACGATGACGGTCAATGGGGCGTTTACGTCAAAGGTTGGAATTGGCGGCGCGGACGTCCCAAAAGACGGAACGCAGGCGAACATCCACATCAAGCCGACGAGCAGAGAAATGATTTTACGGTTGCGCCCGTGCATATCCGCGCCCTACTTGACGTTGATGGCGATGTACGCCGAGCACATCGGTCCGTCCACGAGGAAGTTCATGACGTAGCGCCCGGCGGTGTCGGGGGCTTTGCCGTCGAGTTGAAATTCGTAGGACTGACCGGGTTCGAGGGCGACGGGGATTTCAATGCGTTGCGTGGCGAATGCCGTTCCGCCGGCGTATTTGAAGTCAATGCCCGTGGGCCAAACGTGCGAGCCGGTGTTGGTGATGACGAATTTCGCGTCGAATTTTCCGCCGCGACTAAAGGTTTCGTTGTCTACCGGCGTCTTTTTGTAGACGGAGCAAGCGTATTGCGGAATGATGCGCGTCGGCTTGGGGGTGAAGGTCGCCGTTACGAGCGCAGTGGCGGTCGGTTCGGGGGTGTCTGTCGGCGCGGGTTCGTCCGTCGGCGTTTCGGTCGGGGTCGGCGTGTTCGCGTCTTGCGCGTTGGAATTTTTCACGTCCACGACGGCTTGCGTGGCGAGCGGCGCGTCGGCGTTGTTTTGCGCGGAGACCGTCTCCGCCACCGATTGCTCGATGCGTTGATTCGCTTCCGCCGTTCCCGCAACCGCCGTGTTGACCTGATCTTGCACGTTGACGGAGGTTTGCTGGGCGGGCAAGCAACCCGTCAACAACGCCGCGAGGGCGATCAGGATAGATAGTTTCTTCATGGAAATCTCCTTAATTTGAATAGACCTGACGGGTTCAGCCCGTCAGGTCCAAGTATATCAGCCCCCGCAAAAGCGCGTATCACTCCTTAGTCCCATCCGCGCTTTCTTCCGAGCCGATGCCCAGCGGTTTCCACTTTTCTTCGTTCTTCAAACGATGTTGGATTCCATGTCGGTTGTGCAGTTCGTCAAAGCCTTCGGGCTTGATGAACATTTCTTTGCCTTCGAGCAAACTGACCAGCCCCTCTTGCCCCGCTTCGACGCGCTTGACTCCCTTAAATTTCGCGGCTTTGGAGGGCAGGTAATCCGTCGGCTCTTCGTAGGTGGCGATGTAGCCTTCGTAGTTGCGGAGGATGATTTTGTGGTCGGACATGCTCAACAGGTAATTCGGCATGACGGGGATTTTTCCGCCGCCGCCCGGCGCGTCAATGATGTATTGCGGCACGGCGTAGCCCGACGTATGTCCGCGCAGCCCTTCCATGATTTCGATGCCTTTTGCCACCGGCGTGCGGAAGTGTCCCGCGCCTTCGACAAGGTCGCATTGATAGAGATAATACGGGCGCACGCGAATGCGGACGAGGTCTTGCACCAACTGGCGCTGAATGTGGACGTTATCGTTCACGCCCGCCAACAGCACCGATTGATTCCCCAGCGGAATGCCGACTCGCGTCAGACGGTCGCAGGCTTCGGCAAGTTCTTTGCTGATTTCGTTGGAGTGGTTGACGTGAATGTTCATCCACAGCGGGTGATATTTGGCGAGCATGTCGCACAGTTCTTGCGTAACGCGCATGGGCATGAAAACCGGCACCCGCGAGCCGATGCGGATAATTTCGATGTGCGGAATTTCGCGCAGGCGCGACAGCAATTCTTCCAAAATTTTTGGCGCCAGCACCAACGGGTCGCCGCCGGAGAGCAGCACGTCGCGGACTTGCGGCGTGCGCTTCAGGTATTCGATCTGCATTTCAAATTCTTCGCGCTTGAAGGTTTGATGCGGGTCGCCGACGATGCGCGAGCGCGTGCAATAACGGCAGTACGAGGCGCATTGAGTCGTTACCAGCATGAGGACTCTGTCCGGGTAACGGTGGACAAGGCCAGGCACGGGAGAGTGGCGATCTTCCGCGAGGGAATCTTCCATCATCGCGGTGAAGGCTTGCAACTCTTCCGCGCGCGGAATCACTTGGCGGCGGACGGGGTCTTCGGGGTCATCGGGGTCAATCAGCGAGATGAAGTAAGGCGTAATATCCACGCGGAAAAGCCCTTGCGTTTGCAAGGCTTTGCGCTCGCTTTCGGTCAGCGGAATAATTTCGCCAATTTCATCTACGGTGTTTAAGCGGTTAGACAACTGCCAGCGCCAGTCGTTCCATTTTTCGTCGGGGACGTCGGCGTAGGGTTTTGCGCGTTTAGAAACAAACTCGGTTTTCATAGTTCCTCCATTAAGTCGGTTCATCAGTTAGGACGATAAATCTAAAATCATTTTCGCCGTTTCGACGAGCGAAGATTTCTCGTTGCCGCTCGAAATGGCAAAAAGACGTTTATATTGGAGGGTCGTGGTCAGGCAAATAGAAACCTGAAATTTTCGGCATAAACGCATTGTACGGGAAATCAAAACGCGGGTCAACAGGTACAATAACGCAAAGGAGAGATTATGACAGAAGAAGGCACGCACGGACTTTGGGGCGATCTCTGCCGCCCCGATTCTTCGCCCGCAGAGACCGATTTCACGATTTTCGGCGTCCCGTTTGACGGGCTTGCCAGCGCGCGCAAAGGCGCGGCTTTCGCGCCCGAACGCCTGCGGCATTGGTCGCGCCACGCGACTCCGTTCAGCGAGAATCGCACGCGCCTGTCCGCGTTGAGCGTTTGCGACTTGGGCGACATTCAAATTCAAAACCCGGCCACCGACTTTGACCTTGTGCGCCAGAGAATCGCCTCGCTGCCGAACATGCCCATCGTTCTCGGCGGCGACCATTCGATTACCATTCCCGTTTTGCAGGGACAGCGCGAGCGCTATTCAAATCAACGATTGGGAATTTTATGGATAGACGCGCACCCCGACTTGTGCGATTTCTTCGACGGCTCGCGCCTTTCGCACGCCAACACGATGCGCCGCGCTTTGGAATTTGGCGTCGCGCCGCAAGACGTGTGCATGGTCGGTTTGCGCTCTTGGGAAGAGCAAGAAATTGACTTAATTGAAAACGGCGGCATTCATGTTTATACCGCCGCCGACGTCGCAGAGCGCGGAATGAAAAACGTCGCGCAGGACGTGTCCGCCGTCCTCAGCCGCTGCGACGCGGTTCACATCTCGTTGGACATTGACTGCCTCGACCCGTCCGTCGCGCCCGGCACGGGCATTCCCGAATTTGGCGGATTATCGTCCCGCGACGTGTTAACGCTGATTCAGTCCGCGCAAAAATTGCCGCTCGTCGGTTTAGACGCGGTAGAGATTGCCCCGCCGCTCGACCCGTCCGAAGCGACGGTTTTCGCCGGGCTAAAAATTATTATGGAATATATCGCCGTCGTCGCTCGTCAGCGGGCGACGTAACGCTACTTCTCCAACGAAGCGGAGCCTTCTTGCAGCCCTTTGACAAAGTTCGCCCGCGCCTCCACTTCTTCCAACTTCAAAGAAGCGTACTGCGAAGCGTCTTGCATAATTTTCTTAACTTGCTCTGGCGGCAATTTCTTAAGGCTTTCTTGAGTGTGTCCGTTCGTTTTGAGATACTCCTCAATCAGCGCTTTTTCCAGCATTGCGTTGCGGTCTTCGACGGGGTCCATGGGATCGTTCAAATTCGCGGTCATATTATCCTCCAATTCGACAGCGCATCACGGCCTGATTTTGAATCATCATAGCGCGAAAACGATTCTTTTTCTAGTGACGAATATCCAGTAAATAGCGATACAATTCGTTCGCTTATAAAAAATTCAGCGCGGACAAAAGGAGATTTTATGAAAGCATTGATCACAGGCGCGACGGGTTTCGTCGGCGGTTCGTTGGCGCGTCGCGTCAAAGGCATGGGCTGGGACGTTACGGGAACGGGGCGCAACGCCGCCAAACTTAAAGAACTCGAAGCGCAAGGCGTCCGCGCCGCGCAAGCGGACATCACGCAAGCCGAGCGCCTCAAAGACCTCTTCAAAGGTCAAGAGGTCGTCTTTCACTGCGCGGCGCTGCCCACGCCTTGGGGGCGTTACGAAGATTTTTATCAAGCCAACGTCGTCGGCACGCGCAACGTGGCGCAAGCCTGTTTGGAGAACAACGTCAAGCGCTTGGTGCACGTTTCTACGCCCAGTTTTTATTTTGATTACCGTTCGCGGTTAAACGTCAAAGAAGCGGACGTGTTGAAAAAGCCGATTACGCCTTACGCCGTTACCAAATTGTTGGCGGAAGCGGAAGTTGACAAAGCCTTCGCCGCCGGGCTGCCGGTCGTCTCCATTCGTCCGCGCGCTTTGTTCGGCGAAGGCGACACGGTCGTTTTTCCGCGTTTGATTAAAACCATCCAAAGCGGAAAGTTGGCCATCCTCGGCGACGGTCAAAACGTGATTGACCTCTCCTACATCGGCAACGTGCTCGACGCGCTTTTGCTCTGCGTCAATTCGCCAGCCAGCACGCTCGGCAAAAAGTACAACATCTCTAACGGCGAGCCGGTCAAAATTTGGGACGTGATTTTTTACCTGTGCGATCAATTGGGCTACCCGCGCCCGACCAAGCGCATTCCGCTTGGCGTTACGCTGGCCGCCGCGATGGCGACGGAATTTATCTACTCGCTCAAACCAGGCCGCCCCGAGCCGCCGCTGACTCGTTTGTCGGTCAGTTTGCTGGCGTACAGTTCCACTGTGGACATTTCCGCCGCAAAAAACGAGTTGGGCTATAACCCGACCGTCCCAGTCTTCGAGGGCGTAGATCGCTTCCTCAAACAGTGGAAGGCGGAGCAAGCGGCGTAGCGCCGCCGTTTGCCGCTATCGCCAAAATTGGCAACAAAATCAGCCGCCTTCATTCCTTAACCTCCGCCAGCAGACCCAACTCGGCGAGTTCGGCTAACGCCTGACGCGCGGCGCCGCTTTTGACGATGACCGTCGTCGGGCTGAGCAGCTCGCCGAAGTATTTTGCCGCTTTCGATTTTCGCGCTTCATCCAGCGCTTCGGGTTTGGCAAAGCGCAAGACCAGCAAATTTTCCATCCGCGCCTCGACGCCGTTGGCGTTCCAGCGTTTCAGCGCTTTGACCGTCGGCGGCGGCACAGCATCCTTCGCGTATTTGACCAGCATAGTTAACAGTTGCTCGGCTTTCAGCCCTTGCTTGGCGGCGCGCGTCAAAGACGCGGCGCTGATGCGATAAACGTAATCGTCGCCTTTGGCTTCGTCCCATTCGCAGAAGCGCGCCAACTGATAACGCGCCGCGCGCGAAAACCAACGCGAGACGACGATCTTCCCGTTCGACGCGACGTAAATTTTCTCCGCTTGCGGAAGTTCGCTTCGCGGCTCGACGAGACGAAACGCGCTAATGTCTTTCCCTTCGCTCGGCGCGGCGAGGTCTGCCCGCCCCAGCCAATGTAAAATGCGAATCAGATATTTAATTAACGTACCGTCCACCGCGTCCCAATAAGCAAAACCGCGCAGGTACTCGCCGTCCGCCGCGCGTTTGACGAACCACGAATCGTAATCGCCCGCCGCGCGTTGATAGTCGGGATATTTTTCTTTCACGCCGCGCACAAAGGCGGAGAGGCTTTGCCATTTGCCTTGCGGAATGGCGCTCAATAAATCCAGCAAAAATTCGCGCGTAGTCTGCGGCTGATTTTGCCATTCGCCTTCGCAAACGATTTCGGGCATGAGGCGCAATTCGTCAAAGGAAGACGATGCCTTCCACGATTCGTAGAGCCAAGTCAGCGCTTCGGCGCGGGAGGATTCGAGAAATTTTTTCGCCGCGTCGGGATAAACGCCGCCGTCTTTGACGATGCCAGCCACGCCCAACAACGCAAAGAGTTCGCGCTCGAAGCGCAGGTCAACTTTTTGCCCGATTCGCAACGCGGCAATGCAAGTGGTCGCGTCGTCCAAAATAAAATCATTGGCGGGGATTTCAAACGCTTTTTCCAGCGGCGTGGCAGAGCGCCCCAGCGCTTCGTCGGCGCGCGCGGGCGGCGCGTCTGCGCCCAAGTTTAATTCGCGCAACGCTTCCAATAAATCTTCGGGGATGTAAGCAAACTCTTGCGCCCCTTTGTCCGTTTCAAAAAAGGCTTGGGCGAGCAAGGCGCGGTAAAAAAGAAATTCAGAAACGGAAGCGGGTTTGAGGTACGGACGTTCTCTGTCGCGTTTGCCCGCGCCCATCTCGCGGATGATTCCATACTTGCGCGAGAAAGCGCCCCATTCGATTTTGCCGTCCGCCGCCAGCAATTCGTCCAACGCGGCGCGGGCTTGGGCGGGGAGAATGCTCAGGGTCTCGGCAATCGTTTCCAAATCCAGCAGCGCGGCGCACAGTTCTTCCAACGCGGCCGCGGGTTCGACGGATTCCAATTCCAAGCCCCACAGTTCGGCGACGATGCGATAGTATCCCAAATCTTGCGCATGAAGCGTAACGAACAAATCGCGCGTCATGTTAGAAAAAGCGAAAGCCGCTGACGGCGGCGAACCAGTTAATCAGCGGCGGGTAAAACTGAAAGCCAAGCCAAGCGACGAGGACGCCGAGCGCCGCGCCGACGAGAATATCCGAAAGGTAATGCACGCCCATCGCCACGCGAGCCAGCGCGACGAGCGGCGCCCAAAGCCAAAGCAAGGCGGCGAGCCAAAGCGGAGCGAGCGCCGACGAAACGACGGCGATGAGAAACGCGCGCGCGGCGTGTCCCGACGGAAAAGAATGCGGGTCGCTGTTGCGATAAATGCCGCCCCATTCGCCTTCGGGGCGTTTGCGCTTGACGAGGAATTTGACCGCCAGCACGACCGCCGCCAAACCGCCCATGCCGAAGAAGACGACCGTTTGCCAATGCCGCCAAGCCGAGTCGCTGAAAAACCAAAGCAGAATCAGCGCGGCGAACCAAAACCACGAGTCGCCCGAATGTGCGAAGAAGACGGCGAAACCGCGCAACGCGCCGGGCTTTTCCGCCACGCGCATTTGACGCGAAAGCCGCTCGTCGAGTTCAAGGATGCCGCGCAAGGTCATGGTTTGTTTTTTATCGTCGCTTTCTTTTGCGTAATTTTGCGTTCGCTTAAACTGCGGGCGGATTTTCTTTTTGCGGCGCGTTGAATTTTTTCCATCTCTTCGCGCATGAGTTCGAGTTGATGCGGCTTGTCCACGTCCATGCAGGGTTCGGCGCGGTCCCAAACGATGGCGCGCCCTTTGACGCCGATTCGCTGCGAGGCGCGTTCGACCAAACCTTGCAAGGTGAACTGACCCAAGGCGAGTTGAAGGAGCGTATCCACGCCGATAACGCCCGCCTGTTTGAGCGGGCTTTTGCGATTGCCGATGAGCGCTTCCCAAGTGTCTAAATGGTCGGTGGTCATGCTGACGTGAATGACGTTTACGTCCGAGCCGCAGACTTGCATGTCTTTCAATTTGGTGTAGGTGCGGTTCGCCGTCGGGAAGCGGGCTTCCATCACCTCGCGCGGACAAACGCCGTAGTAAATGTCGTCTTGCGTTTCCATCGCCGTCTCGACGAGCGCGTCCACCATATCGCCAGTCAACGCGGGGATGTCGGAGGAAACAATCGCCACATATTCGCCTTCGGGGTTCAGTTCGAGCGATTTGTTCACGCCCGCGACGATGTTAGCCAACATGCGCCCTTGATTGGAAATAAAATGCAGCGGTTTCTTGCAAGTTACGCCGCTTTTGGCGGTCAGCCCGATGACAATCACTTGGTCAATGTTTTTTGCGGCGCTTAATGCGTCGAGAACCCATTGCACCATCGGCTTGCCCGCCACGTCAATCAGCGCTTTGGAACTTCCGTTGGAATACGGGTACAGCGGGTCTTCGGGGCGCGGAATTCCGCCCGCCGTAACGATTGCGTTCATTTTTTTCATTTATTAATTTAACTCCTGCAACTGCGGCTCGATGTCGAGCTTGACGATTTCTTCTTCCAACTCCGCCCACGTCAGCGGACGATTTTTTCCGGCAACCGCCACGAGCGCGGCTTCGATCATGTTCGTGCCGAAGGAGCGCCCGTCAAAAACGGGCGTGGTGGTAATCAGGTATTTAATCCCCGCCTTGCGGAAAAATTCCACGTCTTCGTCGGTGGTGGTGTTGGTCAGCACAATTTTGCCGTCCATGCCGTCCAGCGGCATGTGGCGTTTGACGTAATGACAATCGCCGGCGATGACCGTCGCCCATTGATAATATTTAACAAATTTCGGAACGTGTTTTTCCTGCTTTTCGCCGGTCGGGTAAACCATGCTAAACGGCAGCCGTCCGGCTATCGGCATGAGCAAACTGCCGAGGGTCTTCATCGTCTTAATGGAATGAAGCGCAATCGGAATGTCTAAGCCGAACATTAAATCGCCGAAGACGATTTCGTAGCCGTCGTCCGCAAACGATTTGGAAATGCCCCATCTGTCCACGCCGACGGGAATTAAGACTTTGCGCCCGCGCTCGCGGATGTAGTCGCCGAGCCGCTCTTCCAAAAAGGCGACGGCGGTTTTTTCCAGCGTGTTTTTCAAACCGCCGCCGTCCACTAGCGGGGTTTTTTTGACGTAACGCACCATCGGGCGCACCGAATAAAACGGGAACGCTTTGCCGTCAATCAGCGCTTCCAAATCCGCGCCGCCCACGCCGAAGGCGTCCACCGTTCCGTCGAGTTCTTTGTATTTGAGGGCGGCGGCTTCCATGTCGCCGTCCGTGCCGATGCGCTCGATGCGAACCGTTTCCCCCAATAAATTTATATCCACCGTTTTATTTCTTTTAGACGATCCAATGCTGACGCTGACCGCGCGTTTCATAAAAAAAACCTCCGAAAAAAGAATGCGCCAGTTATATCACGAATCGCTTTGCGCTTCGGCGGGCAGCGTGAAGTAGAAAGTCGAGCCGCCGCCCGCTTCGCTTTCCACCCAGATGCGCCCCCTGTGAATTTCGATAATCCGCTTAACCAGCGCCAGCCCGATTCCCGTCCCGTCGGAGCCCGCGTCTAATTTGTTGAACAAGCCGAAGATGCGTTCGTAATGCGCGGCGGGAATGCCAATGCCGTTATCGCGGACGAAGAACAGCGCCATCTCGCCTTCCCGCCCTTGCTGACCAATTTCAATCAGCGGATTCTTCCCGACAAATTTTGCGGCGTTATCTATCAAATTTTGCACGGCTTCCAAAATGCGCTGACGATCCACATAAACGGACTCCATGTTTTCTTGAACAATCGTCCGCACATGGCTGGCTTGAATGCGCCCTTGCACAAGTTCAAGCGCTTCGTAAACGATCTCGCCAAACGAAACCAACGCGGGTTCGTTAACTTGCCGCCCAATGCGCGACAGGTCGAGCAATTCGTTGAGGAGCGTTTGCATTTTATCGGTCGCGTCGGAAATGCGTTTAATATCTTCGCGCAGGCGGACGATATTTCCGCTCGACGCGGATTTTTCAAGGAAGCCGAGAAAGCCGCGAATCGTAATCACCGGCGATTTCAAATCGTGCGAAACGGTATAAGTGAAGCGTTCCAATTCCGCATTTTTGCTCTCTAATTCTTCAATCAGCGCTTTGCGGACGATGAGTTCGTCTTGCAAGTCGCTGAATAAGCGCGCATTCTCCAACGCCACCGCGACTTGCCCCGCGTACACCAGCGCCAGTTCGGCGTGCTTAGGATTAAACTTGCTTGTAGAATATCCGTCCAGCGTAATTACGCCGATAATTTTCCCTTTTACTTTCATCGGCACAACCAGCCAAGAACGAATTTCCCGATGCAGCGCGCCCTCAAACCCTTCGTAGAATTTTGGAAAAAAATCCAAAACGTCTTCAACCAATAAGTACGGCTCTTTTCCCATAATCAGCGGATAAAGCGGCTCTTTTTCGTAAATAGGAAATTGCAAATTGAGGTGATCTTTCGCAGGCTCTAGTCCGCGAATGCTGACGATTTCCAAGTTATCGCCGCGCATTAACTGCACCGAAGCGCTGTCGTAGGGAATCACCTTCGCCAATTGATCTAAAATTAAACTGACGGCTTTATTTTCGTCGAGCGTTTCGGCGATGATCGAAGCGCTTTCGCGCAAGGTTTCCGATTCCGCATTTTTGCTTTCCAACTCGTTGATTAATGTCTCGCGTTCGGTTTCCACCCATTTTCGCTGACTAATATCGCGCACCATAATCAACGCCGATTCAGAAGACACCGCCGCGACGCGCGCCTCAAAAAATTGGACTTCTTCATTGGGCGGCAACCCGTATTCAAAAGCGTGAACCTGATTGGTCGCCATTGCGCGTTCCAACGCAAACATCGTCTGTTCGCCGACGCTGGTCGGCAAAATCTCTTTGATATTTTTTCCGATGAATTCTTGCGGTTCTAAAATCGGCACTAATTCGGCGGAGGCGATCATGTCCAAAAAAGTTCCGTCTTTGGAGATTTCAAACGTCATGTCGGGAATCGAAGCCAGAATGGCGCGCAAGCGATTTTCGCTGGCTTGCAAATTGCGCTGCGCCTGCCGCTGTTCGGACACATCGTGAATCATGCACAGAATGCAGCGCTGCCCGCGAATGTCAATCAGCTCGTAAGAGCCAAGCACGGAGCGCTCTCGCCCTTTTCCGTCCGAAAATTCGGAGGCGACGTTTTCCAACGATCCTTTTTTCAACAACTCTTTCATAAATTGCGCGCGTTCTTCGGCGCTGTTCCAAAGGTTAAGTTCTGCGGCGGATTGTCCCAACGCCTCTTGCGCGTCAAACCCGAATAAATCCCAAAACGCTTGATTCGCGTCTAAGAAAACGCCTTCGCCCAAAGAAACGATGCAGATGGCGACGTTGCCGTTGTTGAACACCTTGCGAAAGCGCTCTTCGCTCGAACGCAGATTTTCTTCCGCGATGCGGCGTTCGAGGATGTCTTTTTGCGCGCTTTCGTACAGGCGCGCATTATCAATCGCCAGCGACGCCAACGCCGCGAAGCGTTCCAGCAAGGTTGTTTTTTCGTAGGTGAAAAAATTCGGGATTTCAAGAGAAGCGGCGGTGAGGATGCCCAAGACTTTGTCGCCTGATTTAAGCGGAACGCCGATTATCGAACGGATGCCTTTTCCCACCGACGGGGAAAGCTTGCCTTCCCATGAGTCGTATTCATTAACAACGAATGTTTCCCCGTTTTTCCAAACTTTTCCCGATACCCCTTCGCCTTCTTCTTCGTAATAATCGCTGAGATAAGCGCCGTTCCATTGAGCATAAATGCCGTTGCCCATTTCTTGATACAAAGAAGATTGGTCGGCTGTTGCCAAGCAAATGGCGGCGTGTTCCGTCCCCAGCAAATCAGAAGTTCGGTGCAGAATCGTTTTCAGCAGCGGATATAGTTCGAGGCGGTTGAGCAAGCCGAAGGTCGTTTCGTGAAGCGCGGCGAGGTAGTCCGCTTGCGTTTGCAGTTTTTCTTCCGTCCGCAGGCGTTCGCGCAGTTCCAACCTTGCGTCGGTCAGCGAACGGTTTAGGCGATAAATTAAAATATAAACTAAGGAACTGGTAACTATATAAATAACGCTGAGATTCCACGCGTATTTATAAGGCAGACGAATCGGCAAAGGGCTTGGATGCAACGATTCTTGATAGGCGAAAACCCAAATCACGCCGACGCTTAACACCCCCATAGCGAGCCCTTCGCGCCAACCTAAGAGCAACGCGGCGAGCAAAATAAAGGCGGGCATGGCGAGGAGCGTTAAATCCCATAAGCCGTTTGAGAAATAGGTTTGCGCGATTAAGGTTAGCCAGGCGCAACAGACGATAAACAGCCCCGCGGCGCGGATGTGTCCGCCGCGAGTCAGCGTCAGCGTGATTAATGCGACGGCTAGCAAAAGAAAAATAAAATTTCCCGTCGAAGGGTGCATCCAACTGCCGGTCACCCAACGCGGAACTGCCAACAAGAAAACCGCGATCATCAACACCCAAGAAATCGCGTTCAAAATTTGAGCCGAGTGAGTTTTGTCTTCGCTCTCAAAAATAGGCGGAATAAGCAGTCGCCGCAGGCGGTTTAACATTTCCGCCCATTATAAAACAACCCGCTTAAGAAGGAAATGCCGCGAGCGGGTACAATAGGCAAAAATTTCCTTTTGGAGGAGCGATGAACGAGCGGAATTTTCGAGTAGAAAAAGATTCATTGGGCGAATTAAACGTCCCTGCCGAAGCCTTGTACGGCGTACAGACTCAACGCGCGGCAGACAATTTTCCCATCAGCGGCTTGCGCCCGTGGCGGGCGTTTATCTGGTCTATGGCGGCGGTGAAGCGCGCGGCGGCAATCGTCAATTACGATCTCGGCTTGTTTCACGACCGCGAGGTTAATGGAAAGAAATTCAGCGCGCAACAACTTTCGCAAGCCGTCGTTCAAGCCGCCGACGAAGCCATGAGCGGGCAATGGGATTCGCAATTTATCGTAGACCCGTTTCAGGCAGGGGCTGGCACTAGCCATAACATGAATACGAACGAAGTTCTCGCCAACCGCGCCACGCAAATTTTGGGCGGCGAACTCGGCGCGTACTACGTCCACCCGAACGACCACGTCAACATGGCGCAATCCACCAACGACACCATCCCCACCGCGATTCGCGTCGGCGCGTTGTGGCGTTTGAACGAGTTGCTGAACTCGTTGAAAAATTTGCAAACGGCGCTGGAAGCCAAAGCCGTCGAATTTGACGGCATCGTTAAATCAGGACGCACCCATTTGCAAGACGCCGTTCCCGTGCGGCTCGGTCAGGAATTTGGCGCGTATGCCAAAGCCGTCGAGCGCGACAGCGAGCGCGTGCGCCGCTCGGCGGAAGGCTTGAAGCGGCTCGGCATTGGCGGCACGGCTGTCGGTTCGGGGTTGAACGCGCACCCCGAATATCACAGCCGCATGGTCAAGGTTTTATCGGAAACGCTGAACATGCCTTTGCAAACTTCGGATAATTTGTTCGAGTCGATGCAATCCATGTCGGACGCGGCGGATTTTTCGGCGGCGTTACGCACGATGGCGCTGACCTTAATCCGCATCGCCAACGACTTCCGCCTGCTCTCTTCCGGCCCTTCGACGGGACTCGACGAAATTCGCCTGCCCGCCGTTCAGCCTGGCTCTTCGATTATGCCGGGCAAGGTCAACCCCGTGCTGGCGGAAATGCTCGACCAAGCCATGTTCCACGTCGTCGGTTGCGACACGACGATTGCCATGTCGGCGCAGGCTGGTCAACTAGAATTGAACGTGATGATGCCCATCATCGCGCACAACCTTTTTGAGATGATGCAAGTGATGATTGGCGCAACGGACGCTTTCACCGAACGCGCCGTGAAAGGCGTTCAAGCCAACGTCGAAAAAGCGGAAGGCTGGCTGGCGAAGAACGCCATCATCGTTACGGCGCTCAACCCGATTATTGGTTATTCGCAAGGCGCGGCATTAGTGAAAGAGGCGGTCGCAAGCGACGCTTCAATTAAGGATTTGGCGTTAGAGAAAGCCAACGCGGGAGCGTTGAAACACCGCGACGAAGACCGCCCCGTCGAAGCGCATGAGATTGAAGCGGCGCTGAGCGATTTGCGAAAATTGACCGACGGCGGAATCGTCGGCGAGTGAGGTTATCCTTTCCCTCGCCCTCACCCTAACCCTTCTCCCAAAGAGGGGGGATTTTTACGCCCTTCTCTCAAAAAGTTAACTCCCTTCTCCCTGAGGGAGAAGGGTTGGGGATGAGGGTTAATTACTTGCTCAACCGAACGCGCATAACGTAACGGTTGACTCCGCCGAAGCGATATTTATACTCTTCATCGCCGCGCATGAAGTCAAATTCGTAACGCCCGTTTTCGCAGCACCATTGAATGACTTGCGCCGTCAACACCCAGCCTGGCGAAAGTTCCATGTACTCGCGGCTGACGCCGGAGTTGTAACCCCAAAATTTTCCGTTGTAATCGAAGTTCAAAGCCGCCGCCGTTTTCTTTCCGCCGACTTCCAAAAAGGCGAGCCACAGGTAGCCGCCCTCATGCGCGGAACGGAGAAACGCCGCCATCTGTTCGCGCATGGCGGGGTGCAGGAAATTCTCTTTTTGCGGATCTTGTTTCATCAACTCGAAAAAATCGTTTAACTGCGCTTCAAAATCGGACGAAGAATCCGCGACGACGAAGCGAACGCCCAAATCAGATTCGGCGGCGCGGCGCATTTTGCGGCGAATTTCATGGCGCTGTTTTTTGTCAATTTTGGCGAGGTAATCGTCAAAACTTCCGTTCAAGGCAATGCGCGGGGTGGGCTGATAAATTTCTTCGCTGTGAGTCCAGCCGCGTTTTTCGCCTTCTATTTTGAGCGCGGCGAGCGTGGGCGAATCGTCGGGGAGGTTGTACCAATCGAGGCGCGACCCAACGTCGGCGGGGGATGCGGCGAGGAAATCGAGCAAGCCGCCGATGAATTGCGCGTGATCTTTTTCGCGGACGATGACGTCCAAATAATCTGAAATTTCGATGCTGCCGTTGAGCAAAAGCGCGGGCTGACCTTCATGCTCGGCGACGAAAAGCGGCGCAACGCCGACGAGATTCTCGCCTTCGCGGGCGACGACCAACCGCAACCGCGCGTCTTGCCATTCGCCGCCGCCGCGATGTTCCCACCAAATTTTTTGATATTCGTAACGCAAAAAAGGCGTGTCGCTGACCGATTCTTTTAACAGCGCGTTCCATTCGTCCGCTTGAATTTGAGAAAAATTTTCGAGTAAGGTATAGTCCATAGCAGTTATAATGAAGCGGACTTAAGCGATAATCTTACATGACGCTGGATATTAACCTCTCGCCTTTATATCGCGTTCAAGGAAACGAACCCGACGACGCGCTCGGCACGGCTGCCTTTCAGCCGCCGCAAAACTCCGCGCGCGGGCGCGAACAAGACCGCCTCATCGTTTACTTGGCGCTGGTCGGCAACGCCGTCGTTACGACGAGCGAGTATCGCGCTTTGGTCGAGAGCGTCGCCGACGCTTTTTACCAAACGCCGCATTCGATTACGAACGCTTTGCGCGCCGCCGCCAGTTCGCTGAATCAGACTCTGTTAAACAGAAACCTCAGCCCCGAACATCGCGGCGAATACGCGCTGGCGTGGCTGGCGTTGGCGGCGTTGCGAGAACAGCAATGCATCTTTTCGTTGAACGGTCCCGTTCACGCTTATTCGTTCGGCGCGAACGGCGCGCGTCATTATTTCGAGCCGACGATTTCGGGGCGCGGCGCGGGCGCGAGTCAAACGCTCAACATCTATTACGCGCAAGCCGAAGTCAGCGCCGACGATTTGTTGCTCTTCTGCGGGCGCGTCCCCGACGCTTGGAACGCGGCGCTGCAAGACGCGCAGCCGACTTCCTTCGCCGCCTTGCGCCGCCGTTTGACGTCGCTCACGAGCGAAGACCTTAACGCGGCGTTGATTCGCTTTGCGGACGGAACGGGCTTGGTCAACCTGTTGCGCGGGACGACCATCGCCAAAACGGAAGAGCCGCCGCAACCTGCGACATCGGACTCGCCCTCCAACCCCGAAGCGGATTCCGCGCCGACGGCGGACGCGCACTTCGCGCAGCCTTCCGCTTACCCGCAACCCGCCGCCGACGAAGACGACCCGCTGAACAAACTTCCGCGCAAGGCTGAAACGCGCGACTTCCCCGCCTCCATTCCGCGCGCCAAGCCCAAAGCGGAATCATCCGCCGAAGAAGAGAGCGTCAACGCAGGCGTTGCAGAAAAAATAGAGGAAGAAAAAACCGTCGTTGCCGAAGAAGCGCCGACGGAGTCCGAAGCGCAAATTCCCCTTCCGCGCGTTGCGCGCCGCCGCGAACGACAAGAACCCGCGCCGTGGATGCGTCAGGCGGCGAAGGGCGTTATCAGTTTTATGCAAAGCGTCCGCGTTGCCAGCGCCGAGTCGGGCGAACGCTTGCGCCGTTTCCTTCCGCGTTTGTTGCCCGACGAAGAACGCCGAAGCGAATTTCTTTCTTCCGCCTCGTTTATGGGATTCCTTGCGGCGGTGATTCCATTAATCATCGTAACGATTGCCATTGTGATTTATCTGCGTTTTGGGCGCAACGAACAATACGAAACCTATTACAATCAAGCCGCGCAATTAGAGCAACAAGCGCTGAAAGCCAGCGACCCCGTCGAACAGCGCGTGGCGTGGGAAAACGTGCTCGAAAATTTAGACCAAGCCGAAAAACACAGCGTAACGTCGGATTCAAGCAAACTGCGTCAAGAGGCGCAAACGCGGCGCGACCAACTCTTGGGCATTTTGCGGATGCAATTCAGCCCGGCGTTTAGCGTTAAGCCAAACGTCAACATCAGCCGCATGGCCGCCTCCGAAAGCGGACTGTACCTGCTCGACGCGGAAAAAGGCGAAGCGCTGCGCGCCGTCCCTTCGGGCAACGGCGGCTTTGAATTGGACGCGACTTTCAATTGCAAGCCGGGCGTCGGCAACCCCGTCGGTCATCTGGTGGATATTTTGACTCTGCCCCTCGTCAACATCTACGACGCGACCTTGCTCGGCATTGACGCGGGCGGCAACCTGCTTTACTGCAAACCGGGCGCCACCCCGCAGACGGGACTTCCTCCGCCGCCCGACACGAATTGGGGGCGCGTTACGCGCTTCTTTATGAACGCCGGCAATTTATACGTTTTGGACGCGCCCAAACGCGCCGTTTGGGTTTACGTCGGCAAAGAATCCGCTTTTGTGGATCGTCCTTACTTTTTCTTCGGTCAGCAAACGCCGACGCAAGACGCGATTGATTTTGTCGTCTCTGGCGACGAGATGTACCTGCTTCATTCCGACGGGCGCGTCTCGTTTTGCTCGTACAGCCGCATTAACACGAGCGCGTCCAACTGCCAAGACCCGGTGAAGAAAGCAAATCCTTTTCCCGCTTATAAAAATTTAGACTTATTCGGCGAAGCGCACTTCACGCAGATTTTATTCGCCGCGCCGCCCGACCCTTCGCTCTTGCTGCTCGACGCGGAACATCAAACCGTGATGCGCTTCGCGCCGCGCGCCTTTGAACTGCAAAATCAATTTCAGCCGACGACGGGCAAAGTCAACCCGATTCCGCCCAGCCCGATCAGCGCCGTAACCGTCAGCCCCGACCACGTCCTCTACTTGGCGGCGGACGGTCAAGTTTATTTTTCCGCGAATATGCCGTAAAGAGCGTTTGTCATTCCGCAGGAACGGCTGAGGAATCTACGCGGTTAAATTTTGGAGGAACGCATGTTTAACTTTCTGCAACGAATCGTTGACTTTTTTCGCCCTGCGCCCTACCCGAAAGACAACTTCATCGAACCCGCGCAAATCATCCGCAGTAAAGCGGCGGTCATCGTTTACGACCCGATCATAGACGCAAAAGGCGCGCCGCTCTCTCAACTGATGAATTGGCGCAACGTCCCCGATTTATTGGCGGAATTCACCTCCGACATTTTAGAAATCAGCGGCGGACAAGTCCGCTACGAGATCGCCGAACGCATTGACGCGCGCGAATTCCCCGCCAAAACTGACGGCTTCCGCGACACGCCGCAAACCTACCTCGACGTTTGGAATCGCGTTGCGCCGCAACACACGCCCTCCGGCGTAGACTATTACGCCATCCTGCGTCAACACAACCTTTTAACGCGCATCGCGCGCGGCGAAATTGACGAAGTGTGGACTTTTGGTTTTCCCTACGCCGGATTCTACGAATCGATCATGGGCGGACCGGGCGCCTTCTGGTGCAACGCGCCGCCGCTGCTCAACACCGAAGCAAGCAAACGGCGCTTCATCATTATGGGTTTTTCCTACGAGCGCGGAGTCGGCGAAATGCTCGAAGCCTACGGGCACCGCGCCGAGTCAATTATGGAGCGAGCCTTCAGCCAAACCGTCGGCGAAGCCAATTTATGGAAGCGCTTTTCGCGCTACGAAATCGCCGCGCCGGGCAAAGCCGCTTGCGGCAACATCCACTTCGCGCCCAACAGCCGCGCCGATTACGACTGGGGCAACAAAGCCTTCGTCCAAAGCGAGTGCTACGACTGGCGCTTAAACTTCCCCAACTTCAAAGGCGACGTTCGCGCGGTCAACGCCGACGAATGGGGCGGCGGCGACATCCGCGCCCATCACAAGTGGTGGTTCAACCACATGCCGCGCGTCGCCGGGCGGCTCAACGGCGTTCACAACAACTGGTGGCAATACATCGCCAACCCGAACAACGTCATCGTTTAGATTTGCCAAACTTGATACAAGCCCAAACGCCCGTTTTTTCCGTCGGATAAAAACTGCGCCGCGACTCGCATTTCAACTTGATTCGCCAACCCTAGCAGTTCCTCCGCCGAAAAATGATGGGCGTAACGCAGCCCTTCGCCGCCGCCGCGCCAATCTAAAAGATAATCGCCCGCGTCCACATCCGCTTCGCTCAAGCCGACGCGACTCCAATTTTGCGCGCGGGCGCGCAGCTTTTCGCTGTTCAAAAATTGCCAATTCGACAAATAAAATTTCCCGTTTGGGTGCAGCAGTTTTTTGACCGCTCGCAACACGTCCAAGCGGATTTTATTGGACGGGATATGATGCAGCGTCGCAAACATCGTAATCACGTCCCAGCCGCCGTCAATGGCTAAGCGCTCGCCGATTTCCGCTAAGCGCATTAAATCTATTGCGCGAAAATCCACATCCAGCGCAGATTCCGCCTCTCGAAGCAAAGGCCGGCTAAAATCCGCGCCGCACAGCGCCGCTTGATGTCCGCGCCGCCGCAACTCGCGCAAGAAATTTCCGTTGCCGCAGCCCAAATCCAAAACGGATTGACGCGGCTCTATCTCGTCTAAAATTTTTTGTACGCCCGGCTGCAAACGTCGGCGAGTCGCCGAAAACGAGTCGCTGAATTGATCGTAAAATTTGCGATTAATCTCGCTTAACTCTTTTGCAATGTGAGCGTCCATACGCGAATTATAACGGTTTGCGGCGCTATAATTTTTTTATGGTCGCTTTATCCGAAATTGAGAATCTATCCTTAGAGTTTGAGACGAAGACCCCGCAAGAAATCATCCGCTGGGCGGTAACAGAATACTCGCCCGAAATTGCCATGAGTTCGTCGTTCCAAACGCAATCTATGCCGTTGCTGCACATGGCGACGCGCATTGACCCCAATTTGATTGTCTTCTTCCTCGACACGGGCTATCACTTTTGGGAGACGTTGATGTTCCGCGAGCAATTGGCGGCGGACTGGAATTTGAACGTCCGCGATTTGCGCCGCGACCCGCGCTGGGACGCTTTCGCGCTGCAAAACATCCGCACGCTGCCGATTGACGACCCCAACCTGTGCTGTTATTTGAATAAGGTTCAGCCGATGCAACGCGCCCTGCAAGGGATGAAGGCGTGGATTTCCGGCATCCGCCGCGATCAAACGTCGGTGCGGGCGCAGGCGAAGATTTTGGAAATGCAAAACGGCTTGCTGAAAATTAATCCGCTGTTGAATTGGACGCGAGCGGACGTGGAGCGTTACGCCAAAGAACACGACCTGCCGAAACATCCGCTGTATGACAAAGGCTACCGCAGCGTGGGCTGCGCCCCTTGCACAATCGCCATCGGCGCGGACGACGACGAACGCGCCGGGCGTTGGGCGGGGCGCGGAAAAATCGAGTGCGGCTTGCACACGGATATGTTCCAGAAAAAAAACATCTCCGAAGTGGAAAGTTCCAATTAGGCTATAATCAAAGTCAAGTTTAAGTTTCGCCGCAACGCGCGCGTTTTAACAACTATTTTGTCTTAAACAAAAATGACAATCTATTAACGGTTATTTTTTGAAAAGAAGCATGGAACTTGCCGACAAACGACAACGCTGGAAAAAGGTCAACGCGCTGACTCCTGAAAAAATGGAGTTGGCGCATTTTCTGCTTAATAAAATTCGCGCGGGCGAAGACCCGCTGACGTTAATCCGCAAACATCCGCTCAAAAGCGGCGGCTATTTGAACAAAGCCGCGCTGGTCGCCGCCTACAACAAAATGATCGCGGACAAAAGCATCGAGCCAAATCAGGCGCTGTTGGAAAAAATTCGCATGAAACCCATGCGGACTCTCTCCGGCGTAACCACAGTTACCGTGCTGACCAAGCCCTACCCTTGTCCCGCCAACTGCGTCTTCTGCCCGAACGACGTGCGAATGCCGCGCAGTTATCTGCCCGACGAGCCGGGCGCAATGCGCGCGTTGGAACACCGCTTCGACCCTTATCGCCAAGTCTCGGCGCGGATGCGCGCCCTGCAAAATTTGGGACATCCCACCGATAAAATTGAATTGCTAATTCTCGGCGGAACGTGGTCGTCCTATCGGCGCGATTATCAAGCCTGGTTCATCGGGCGCTGTTTCGACGCGATGAACGAAGTCGAACTCTTCCGCGCCGACGAGCCGCAACGCGAAGAGAAACTCGATTTCTCCGCTCTGTTGGCGCAGGCGCAACTCGTCAACGAGACCGCGCCGCATCGCAACGTCGGCTTGGTCATCGAGACGCGCCCCGATGAAATTAATCCCGACGAAATTCGCTGGCTGAGAACGTTGGGCGTTACCAAAGTGCAGATGGGCGCGCAAAGTTTTGACGACTCTATTTTGGAAATCAACAAACGCGGACACGACGTCGCCTGCACGCGCCAAGCGACCGCCCTGTTGCGCGCCGCCGCCTTCAAAATCGTTTTGCACTGGATGCCCAACCTCTTGGGCGCGACGCCGCAAAGCGACCGCTCCGACTTCCTGCGTATGTGGGAAGGCTACTGCCCCGACGAAATTAAAATTTACCCGAATCAATTATTGGCAAACGCCGAGTTGTACGAGTACTGGCAGCGCGGCGAGTTTACGCCTTACGAAACTTCCGAGTTGGTCAACCTAATCGCCGACATCAAACCGTCCATTCCGCGCTATTGCCGCGTGAACCGAATCATCCGCGACATACCGGGCAACAACGTCGTCGAGGGGAATCGGCGCACCAGTTTGCGGCAAGACGTCCACGACGAATTGAAGCGGCGCGGCGGAAAATGTCAGTGCATTCGCTGCCGCGAAGTGCGCGGAAAATCCGTCAAACGCGCGGCGCTGACCTTGAACGACCTGGTCTATTCCGCCGCAAACGCCGACGAACATTTCGTCTCCTTCGACACGGCGGACGACAAAATCGCCGGCTTCATTCGCCTTTCGCTGCCGACGAACGACGCGCCAAAAACCGAAATGAGCGACCTTGACGGCGCGGCGTTAATCCGCGAAGTGCACGTCTACGGGCAATCGCTGGGCGTCGGCGCGGAACAAAGCGGCGCGGCGCAACACGTCGGCTTGGGGACGCGCCTGCTGGAAGAGGCGGAAAAAATCGCCAAGCAAAACGGCTTTGAAAGAATGGCTGTCATCTCCGCCATTGGCGCTCGCCAATATTATTTAGAGCGCGGCTTCGAGCGCGGAGAATATTATTTGACGAAGAAGATTTAAGGACTTCAATGCGCTATTTTATTTTTCGATGCTCGTGATTGTAAATTCCCAAACTCCCTCGACCTTAGCGCTGTCAATGCTGTCTAAAACTTTTTGAGCCTCTTCAGCGGCGATAGATTTATTATTTTCTAAAAGCGTAACAGACCGACTGCCGTCGGCGTTATCTTGGCAACTCGCTTTCAGCCCATAAGATTGCGCTTTGGGGCTGGTGTCTAATCTCTGTTGCAACTCTTCGCAAGGGGAATACATCTCTCGCGGCATGGCGCGCATACCAATAATCGAAAATTGGAGCGGGGTCGTGATATTCTCTATGTCGTCAATTCGGTAACGAACTAATTCGCAACGTTCGCCAAAGTTTTTCCCGTCAGCCAGTGTTTCAGTGGTAAATTCAAATTCGTCTGGGTATATTTCGTATGAACCGTAGAATAAATGTCCAGGCATTGGATACCACTCCCCGCCGTCAGGAGCGCTGAAACAGATTCCAATTTGTACGCCGCTTTCTATAATTTGAGCCGATGTGATTGTAAACGTAACGTCGTTTACAGTTTGAGATAATACTTCATCGTCAGGGTGGGGAGTAGGCATATTGGACGTTTCGTTAAGGTAGGAAGTTTGCGCCTGTGCATGGGCGGCAACGACAGCCTGCGGGCGGGAAGCATAAAAGCCGACTGCCGCTACAAGCGCTACAGTTAACAAGACCGCGACGCTTGCGAATTGAAAGTTATTTTTTTCGGTTGCATTTTAGCGTTCCTCAGCAGCAACGATAGGCGTTGACTGCGCCCCAAACCAAGTAAATAGCAGCGTCAGGGCAATTAATATTCTTACAAAACGATGTTTCATAATCTATTGCCTCCTTGTCTTGGTTACGATCCTGCAAGTCAAGATTGGCAATTAAAATTGTAGCATTAATAGCAATTTATTTCAATTAGGGGACTTCCCAGATACCCGCACTTCGGCGTTGATAACGATATTAAATCATAAGGAAGAACATTAGACTTTAATTGAAAACAAAACAGGTGTGATATTCTTAGGCAAAGATTTGCTTGAAATCTTAATACTCGCTTGTTATTGCAAATTGGAAAACAAAATAAATGAGCAAACATCATTCCGCTTTTATCGCCGTCGTCGGTCGTCCCAACGTCGGAAAATCCACGCTGATTAACGCATTGCTTGGGCAAAAAATTGCCGCCGTTTCGCCGCGCCCGCAAACCACGCGCCGCCGTCAACTCGGCATTCTGACGCTCGACGACGCGCAACTCGTCTTCGTGGACACGCCCGGCCTTCACAACGCCAAACACAAACTCGGTCAGTTTTTGAATCAAGAAGCCGAAGAAGCGCTGAGCGGCGTGGATCTAATTCTCTGGCTGACGGACGCTTCCTCCGCGCCGACGGACGAAGATAAAAATATCGCCGTTTTGCTAAACGGAATCGCGCCGCGCGCGCGCCGAATGCTAGTCCTTAACAAAACGGACTTAATCCAACCCGACGAATTGCCCGCGCGCGCGGACGAGTATCGCGCATTAATCAACAACGCCGTCGCAACGCTGACCCTTTCCGCGAGCCAAAGGTTGGGGCTGGGCGAACTGCTCGAAGCGCTGATTCAAGCCGCCCCCGAGCGAGAGGCGGATTATCCCGACGATCAAATTACGGATTTATACGAAAAAGAAATCGCCGCCGATTTAATCCGCGAGGCGTGCTTAATCAAACTGCGCGACGAAGTGCCGCACAGTTTGGCGATTCGCATTGACGAATTTAAGGAACGCGAAAACTCCCGCACAGGGACAAGCAATATGGCTTACATCGCCGCGACGATTTTCGTCGAGCGCGAGTCGCAAAAAGGAATCGTCATCGGCGCAGGCGGGCGGATGTTGAAGTCCATCGGCACGGCGGCGCGCAAAGAGATCGAAGAGATGAGCGGGCGCGGCGTATTTTTGGAGTTGCGCGTCAAGGTCTCGAAAGATTGGCGCAACGACGCCAACGCGCTCAAACAGTTGGGCTACGGGATGAGAAAGTAAATCGGAAGTCTTATTATTTTCCCTTTAAGGTTCTGAAGCCTTCCCCCCACGCTTCGTGGACGACGCCGATGGAGAGAAAGGCGCGCGGGTCGCTTTCGTGGACGATGGCTTTGAGCGTCGCCACTTCGGCGCGGCTGACGACGCAATACAACACCGGGCGCGACTCGCCGCTGTACGCGCCTCTGCCTTCCAGCCAGGTTACGCCGCGCACCATTTCATTCATAATGCGCTGAACGATTTCTTCGGGATTGGAGGTAACAATCATCGCGGCGCGGACTGTGCCGCCGCCTTCCAACACCGCGTCCGCCGCCAAACCGCTGACATAAAGCGCGACGAGCGCGTAGAGCGCTTCCTTCCAGCCGAAGACGAAGCCCGCCAAAAGGATGACCAGCGCGTCTGAAAGCAGATAACTTTGAGTCATCGAAACGCCGCGCCAGTTGTTGAGGATGCGGGCGAGGATGTCCGTGCCGCCGCTCGTGCCGCGCGCGCGATACACCAGCCCGTAGCCCACGCCGCTGACGATTGCGCCGTAAAGCGCGTTCAGAAAAATATCGCCTTGTAAATCGCGGATTAAGATTTGCGAATATTCGACGAAGTAGGGAATTTTCACGAGCAAATCGGTAAACAGAGAATACGAGGCGATTGCGACCAGCGTCCGCATGGCGAATTTGAATCCGCCGAGAAAGCGCCAGCCCAAAATAAACAGCGGAATGTTGCCGAGCAAAACCATCAAACCGATGGGCCAGCCCGTGCGGGAATTAATCATCTGCGCGATGCCGCTCACGCCGCCAGAGGCGAGGTCGGCGGGGATAAAAAACAAACGCAAACTGACGGCTTGAATCAAATTCGCCAAAATGATCAGCGCGTAATCGCGGATAACGGGAAACGCTTTTTTCATTGTCTTCCTTTCAGGGCGGGGATTATACGGGAATTTTTCTCTCTGGTAAAATTTCGTCTTATGCAAATGAAAAAATGGCATTTCTGGCTTGGGGCGCTGATTAGCGTCCTCTTTTTGTGGCTCTCTCTGCGCGGACTGCGCCTCGGCGATTTTTGGAACGCTATGCAACGCGCCAATTATTTTTGGCTATTGCCGGGCATTGCGGTTTATTTCGTCGGCGTGTGGGCGCGGGCGTGGCGTTGGCATTATTTGCTCAAACCCATCAAAGCCATTCCGACGAAAACCATGTTCCCAATCACGACCATCGGCTACATGGGAAATAATATTTATCCCGCGCGCGCGGGCGAAGTGTTGCGCGCCGTGATTCTCAAACGCAAAGAGGATGTGCCCGTTTCCGCTTCGCTGGCGACCATCATCGTCGAGCGCATTTTCGACGGCGTGGTCATGCTCGGTTTCGTCTTCGTCAACTTGGCGGAGTTGGCGAAATTGACCGACGCTTCGGGCTTCGTCGGCAACATTCAACAAGCGGCGCTGATCGGCAGCGGAGTCTTTTTCGGCGCGTTGATTATTTTTTTGCTGGCGGCGATGTTCCCGCAAATTACTATCCGACTCGGTTCATGGGCAATTAAGCATTTAACGCCGCGACGCTTTCACGAAAAATTAAACGGCGTTATGCACAAATTCCTCGACGGGCTGGCTTCGTTGCGCTCGCCGTTAAACGTCTTGATGGTTTTCTTCACTTCGGTCGTGATTTGGCTTTTAGAGACGGGGAAATATTGGTTTGTCATGCACGCTTTCAATTTTAGCGTTTCGTTCTTCGCGCTGATGTTGATGAACGGCATCGTCAACTTGGCGACGACGATTCCGTCCGCGCCGGGTTATATCGGCACGTTTGACGCGCCGGGCATCGCCGTGCTGACCGCTTACGGCGTAGATCAAGCCGTCGCCGCGGGCTACACTCTCGTTTTGCATGTGGCGTTATGGCTTCCCATCACCTTATTGGGCGCGTATTACCTAACCCGCGAAGGCGTCCGCTGGAACGATTCCTTGCGCGAAGAGGTCGAAGCGTAAATTTACATCTCCGATAGGCGCGCATTTTGAAGCGCTTGCTCGGTTATACTTGGCTGCATCTTTTCCGCGTTAATAAAGGCAGGATCCTATGCAGCCGCAAACCGAAAAAAAACGAGTCCTCGTCGCCGACGACGTGCAAGAGACGCGCCGCAACACGCGCGTTATGCTTTCGATGATTGACGAAGTGGAGGTCGTCGCCCTCGCGTTGGACGGGGCGCAAGCCGTCGAAATGGCGCGTCAACAACGCCCCGACATCGTCATCCTCGACATTAATATGCCCAAAGTCAACGGGTTGTTGGCGTATAAAAAAATCGCGCAAGAAAATCCGCAAACGGGGTGCATTATCGTCTCGGCGGAAAAAGACCCCAGCGCGTTTCGCGCCGCTATGTCCATCGGCATTCAACATTATTTGGTCAAACCGTTTACGATGGACGAATTGGAACGCGCCGTGCGCGACGTGATTCGTCGTCAAAATCAAAGCGCGACAAACACGCAGAAAACGGAACGTCTGCTTGAAAAGAACGAGACGTACCTGCGTCAGTTGGCGGAAGAGTACGCGCGGACAAAACGCTCCGACGAAAAAGCCATCGAGGTTTTGGAAGAAGTCATCAACCTGCCCAATTGCGAATTGCGCTGGGAGCAAACGCTGGCGATGATTTACGTCGTGCGCCAACGCTGGGGCAAATTGAAAGCGCTGGCAGAGCGGTTGGAAAAAAGACAATGGTAAATCTCTAATTTTGATAAAACCAACAAGGAATGGCAAATGAAAATTGCAATACTCGGCGCGGGATACGGCGGCATGGTCGCCGCGTGGGATTTACGCAAAGCGGGACACGACGTTACGATTTTTGAATCGGAAGATTATGCGGGCGGGCTGGCAAGCGGATTCAAAGAGCCGCATTGGGATTGGTCGGTGGAGAAGTTTTATCATCACTGGTTTCAATCGGACAGCGAAATGCTCGGCTTAATCCGCGAGTTGGGGCTGGAAGATAAAGTCCTCTTTCCGCGCCCGCTGACGGTGATGCTGTACAAAGGCAAATGGTATCCCTTCGATTCGATTCTCAACGCGCTGCGCTTTCCCGGTTTGGGGTTTGGGATTGATAAAATCCGCTTTGGTTTCGTCGGCTTGTATTTGCGGCTGACGAAGAACTGGCGCGAACTGGAAAAATTCACGGCGCACGAGTGGATGACGAAATACGCGGGCAAACAAGTCTACGAGCAGATGTGGCAACCGCTGCTGATTGGCAAATTCGCTTCGCATTATAAAGAAGTCAACATGGCGTGGATGTGGGCGCGGATGCACGTCCGCACGACGCGGCTGGGGACTTTTGAGGGCGGCTTCCAAAAGTTCGCGGATCTCTTCGCGGAGAAGTTGCGCGAGCGCGGCGTGGAGATTCGCTTCGGAACGAGAATCAATTCCATTAAGCGGAATCAAGATTCAGGTCTAAGCGCGGACGGCGAAATTTTCGATCAGGTGTTGGTTACGTCGTCGCCGAATCTGCTGGCGAAGTTGTGTCCCGAATTGCCCGAATCCTATTTGAAGGGGTTGCTGGAATTGAAATCTATGGGCGCGGTGGTGATGACGCTCTCGCTCAAACACGCGATTTCAAAAGAGGGTTATTACTGGTTCAACGTGCCGAAGGACGAAGGCTACCCGTTTTTGGCGCTGGTGGAACACACGAACTTTGTTTCGAGCAAGCATTTCGGCGGCGACCATATTGTTTACGCGGGCGATTATTTGGAGTTGGGACACGAGTATTTTTCGATGAGCGACGAGGAATTGTTGGAGCGTTTCATCCCCGCTTTTCAAAAGTTTAACCCCGATTTCAAACGCGAGTGGATTAATAAAATTTGGGTGCATAAAACGAATTACGCGCAACCGATTCCGCTGGTAGGGCATTCCAAAAATATCCCCGCCATTCAAACGCCGTTAGACGGGCTGTTCTTCGCTTCGATGAGTCAGGTTTACCCGTGGGATCGCGGGACGAATTTTGCGGTGGAGATTGGACGCCGAGCGGCGCGGATGATGTTAGACGATTAGGTCATTGGGGATTAATTTACAAAAAAGTTCGGAGGTCTTTTCAGACCTCCGAACTTTGCCGACTCGTTTACGAAAAAATAACCTTATTAAACCCCAGCGCGTTAAAGAACTTCAACAAATAGGCTTGCGCGTTGCGTTCCGCTTGTTGCAAAATGCCGTCTTCCAGCGCCACGCTGAGGATTTTGTCGCGCCCGCCTTGAATGGTGGTCAGCACAAGGTTTGGATCCACGTCCGCTAGCAAGCCTTCTTGCAGCGTGTAAACTTCGGTGCGTTCGGTGTTTAGGGTGGTTGCCAACACTTCGGCAGGCGGAAGTTTCACATACAAAACATTATTTTCAAAGCGCATATCTTCGGGCATTAACTTTTCCATGTCAATGCCTGCAATCACCGTGCCATGCACGACGGCGAGGATTTTCGTCCCGAAGGCAAAGCCAAACGTGCCTTGATTAATTTCGCCGGTCATCACCTGCGAAACGCTGTATTGAATGGTCTCCAAACGCGCCAACGCGCGAATCTCGTTGATGTAGGTTACAGGGTCGGGGATAATCGTCGGCGTGGGATTCGCCAATTGCGAGACCTGCGTTTGCAACGCTTGGTTGGCTTGGTTAACCTGCTCAAACGGTTTGGCGGCGCTCGCGGCAGTATCGCGCACGGTTTGCACGATAAAATAGACGCCCGCGGCAAGCACGATTAAAATCAACACAGACATCACAGCGCTAAACGTATTCTTCATGTTCTTCCTTTCAATTTGCCTTTCGAGTATTATAGCAAGGTCGCCATGCCTCACACCCAACAATCCTGTAAGACGCGCAAAGCGTTTCTTTTCTTAACACTTTTATTTACGCTTGGATGTTCTTTAACGTCGCAAACGCCGACTCCGACTCCGCAACCGACCGCGACTCTCGAAGCGACGTCCGCGCCGCCGACTCAATCGCCGCGCCCCACGCCGACGGCGGGTTCCGACCAGAATCCTTTGCTCCTCGCCCTAGCGCCGAATCCGCACCCCAGCGCCGACGCAATTTCCGCCGCCAATCAACTGGCGGCTTTCATCGAAAAGCAAAGCGGATACCGAGTCAGCGCCGTCGCGCCGCCTTCCGAATTGGCGCTGATAGACGCGCTTGAAAAAGGCAACGCGCACATCGTTTCGCTTTCGCCTTACGGTTTCGCGCTGGCGAGCGAAAGGCGGCTAGTCTCGCCGTTGTTGGCGCGGACGCTCGACGGAAAAATTTTTTACGGGGCGCAATTCATCGTCAACCGCCAAAGCGGATTTGCGCTTTATTACGACGAAGCGCGCGGAGAAAACAGCGCGGACGCCGCCGTCGCTTTGAGGCAGTTTGCGGACAAAAAAGCCTGTTGGAGCGACGCGACGTCGCCTTCGGGGTATGCGATTCCGCTGGGGGTGTTGAATCAGGCAAAGGTCAAGATTGGCGGCGGCGCGTTCCTCGACGGGCAAATTGACGTGGTGCGCGGAGTCTACGCCGCGGGCATTTGCGACTTCGGCGCGACTTTCATTGACGCGCGAAAATCGCCAGCGCTCGAATCGAGTTATGCCGACGCGACGGATAAAGTCAAAATTGTTTGGCGCATTCCGGAAATTATCCCTTATGAAAATATTTCGATGGCGAGCGCGCTGCCGTTTGAAATGCGCCGCGCCGTCGAAAGCGCCATTTTGGATTTTGCCCTGACGCCCGCAGGAAAATCCGCTTTGCAGACGTTGTACGGGTTTGACGAAATGCGCCACATCAGCGACGACGCTTACGCCGAGTTTTTGAAGTACATGGCGGCTTCGGGGTTAAATTTAGCGGACTTGATAAAATAAAATCGAAGGAGTTTTTTATGCAACGCGATGAAGCGCTCGCGCTGGTGCGCGAATTTGTTAAGAATGAAGGTTTAGTGCGGCACATGCTTTCGGTCGAAGCGGCGATGCGTTTTTACGCCGAGAAATTTGGCGAGGACGCGGAGGCGTGGGGGCTGGTCGGTTTGTTGCACGATTTCGATTGGGAGATTCACCCGACGCTGGAAGAACATCCGCAGGCGGGCGCGCCGATGTTGCGCGAGCGCGGCGTCCCCGAAGATATTGTGCAGGACATTTTGAGTCACGCCGAGCATTTGCACATGCCGCGCGAGACGTTGCGCCGCAAAGCCATTTTCGCTTGCGACGAAGTAACGGGGTTGATTACCGCCGTCGCGCTGGTGCGCCCTTCGCGCTCGCTGTCCGATTTGGAGGCGAAGTCGGTCAAGAAAAAATGGAAGGACAAAGCCTTCGCCGCAGGGACGAACCGCGAGGAGATGGAGTCCGCCGCGCAGGAGTTTGGCATAGACCTTTGGGAACACGTCGGCAATGTGATTTTGGCGATGCGGAAGATCGCGCCTGAGTTGGGGCTGGAGGGGGACGGCGGGTTATAGGCGAATCGTCAAAGCGTCCCGAAGGGTTGAGAACCTTCGGGACGGTGCGGGCGCAACCTCGTCCCAGCGCCGCAGGTTTTGGTTTGAGGGTTGTTCCCCCCGCCTGATGTTGGCAATGGCGTCCCCTGACTGTTTGATTTCACACACATATAATCCACGCAGGCGTAACCTGACTGACAATATTTTTCGCCAGGGATGCATTCATACTGTGTCTGGACGCAGGTGCCTGTCTGACTAACATTACAATTCTGTGGGATATTAACGCAGGTATAACCATAGCCACATACATCACTTGAACAACACCGATCGCCTGCGCCAGCGTTTACATTTTTATAAACAGATGTCATTAAAAACAATGATAAGCCTACTGCAATAGAAAGAAAGAACCCTTTTACCCCAAAGAGCCATTTAGTCATAATTCTATGATAGCAGATCGTAGTTGTTTATCAATTATTACTTAGGTCAATAGAAGTAAATCACATCTTCCATCTCTTTAGTAATTTTTGCTTCTTTACCATCTATAACCATTTTTTCTAATAATGCTTGCTTGTATGCGCCTCCACCTTGAATTTGACTAAGCGGTTCAATATACCAAAACCCGTTATTAGCATAACTTTCCTCGATTATGGTGTCTCCATAGAAAACAGGGATATTTCGTTGTCCATTTACAAAAACATCAAAAAACCAAGGGATATTCCCTTTTGGAATGGCACCATGAAGAATACCGATCGAGCCATTAGGGTTTTTAATAGATAAACTAAATATTCCAAACTTGCGCCCCTTATATTTATCGCCAAATACATCGCCACCGTCCAATATTCCTACTGAAACTAACGCATAAGGTTTACCGCCATCGGCAACATTAAATATTGGTTCAACAAAAGTAACGCTATCGCTACCAACAACTATTTTCTCATCCATCCACCCATAATTCTTTGACTTCTCAGGGATGACGAACTTCCCGCTTTGTAGCGCCTCTTTTTCGGCGGCGATCAACTGCGCCATAAAGCCTTCAAAGTCATCGCCGACCTCGTACTCGATATATTTCCCGTCCTTGCGCTCTTCGTTTGAGATGGGCATAAAGACCATCCCCGCCTGCTCAGGCGACAGCCAAGCGTCGGCGTTGGGGTCGTAGACGGTTTGCGCGTCGCCGCTTGCGTCGCGGAAGACCTGCCAGCCTTGCGCCACGCTTTCGGGCGGGACGCTCCACTGGTAGTTGACGCGGACTTTGCTCGTCAGTACCTCGTCGCCGACGACCAGCGCCGCAGGGATTTGGTCTGCGGGGATTTGCGCGACTTGGTCGAGACTCTCGTAGCGCTTGACCCACGCTCCGTTTTCAAGGTCGTAGTAAACGCTGACTTCATTTCCATTTTCGTCCGCGCCTGAATATTGGACGAGCGTCCCCCAGCCTGCCTCGGCGATGACGGGTTCGCTCCATTTGACTTCTGCGTCCCACAGATCGGCGGGCATCTCGTCAACGGATGGGGCTTGGGCAATTTTTTGCTCCTCGTCCATTGAGTCCAACTCCGCGCGAGAAAACGACGGTAGAGGAATCTCCGTCGGCGTGGGGGAAGGTTTCTCCTGCGTCGAAATGACAAGCGTCGCGGTAGGGGTTGAGACCTCCGAGTTTTCTAAAAACTCGGAGGTCTGAGTCTGCGTCGGCGCGGCGCAGGCGGCGAGCATAAAGGTCAAGAGAAGGAAGAGGCGTTTCATGTCTACATTATAGGACGAATCATCCCGAAGGGCTAACCTTCGGCGCGGCGCATACCACTTCGTGGCACATGTGCGGCGAGGACAAAGGTCAAGAAAAGGAAGAGTCGTTTCATGTCCACATTATAGGACGAATCGTCCCGAAGGTTCAAAACCTTCGGGACGGTACTTTTGCTGGACGATTTGCCGCCGCACAGTCAACGCGGCGCGTTACTTTTTCTTCGTCGCCTTCTTCTTTTTCGGCGCTTCTTTCGGCGCTTTGAGATAACGCTCCAACGTCCAGCCGACGGTTAGCGCCGTGACCGCTTCGCCGGCTTTGACGTCCACAACGACGTCGCCTTTCGCGGACGCGCGTTTTCGCAAACCCGCCGCGTCCAGCCGCGCGGACTTGGGCGCGCCTTTGCTCAAATGAACGGACGCGACCAAATTTGGCTTTCCGCTGGCGAGCGCGACGAGCGCAACCTTATTCGGCAAATCCCACGCGACCACGCCTTTGCCATAACGCCCTTGCAGCGGAAAATCTTTTTGCTCCACGCGCTTGGCTTTGCCGTCGTTCGTCAGCAGGAAAATTTCGCCGTCCGTCGGCAAAATTTCCATGCCGACCACTTCGTCTTTGTCGTCCAATTTCATGCCGTTCACGCCCGCCGCAACCAACCCCATCGGACGCGCGTCGTCTTCTTTGAAGCGAATCGCCATTCCGCCCGCCGTAACCAGCAGAATTTCTTTTTTGCCGTCGGTGATTCCCAACGCCGTCAACTTATCGCCTTCGTTGACCTTGACCAGCGTAAAGGTTTGCGACGAAGGACCGGGCAACTCGCTAATCAAACTTTTCTTAATCATGCCGAAGCGCGTCGCCGTCAGGACGCAAATCTCTTCGCCCAACGCCGACTTATTGGGCGGCAACGCGAAAACCGCCGCCAGCGAATCCGCGTCGCTCAACGGCGAAACGCGATGCCACAAAACGCCCTGACTCAACTTCTCCGCTTCGGGAATCAAATGCGCGGACACGGCGGCGGCTTTGCCCAATTTGCTGACGAAATAAATCGTGTCCGTCGTCGAGGCTTTGACCAAAAATCGCGGCGCGTCGTTGCCCGAATGTTTCGACTGTTTGTCGTCCGCCGCGCGCGAAACCAACCCGTCGGCGGTTACGCCAATCCACGCGGTTTGCTGCGGGAGCAAGTCGTTGGCGGTCAGCGCTTTTGCCGCGCCGCCTTCCTTCACGCTGACAATCTGCGTGCGCCGTCGGTCGCCGTAGGCTTCTTTCACTTTCAGCAATTCGTCCGCAACCGCGCCGCGCATTAATTTGGGGGTCTTCAACAATTTGGTCAGCGCCGCAATCGTCGCGGCAACTTCTTTATATTCGGTTTCAATTTTCTTGCGTTCCAACGCGGCGAGACGGCGCAATTGCATGTCGAGAATCGCCGTCGCTTGAATCTCCGTCAGTTTGTAGCGCTTCATCAGTTTGGCTCGCGCCGTCTCGACATCCGGCGCGGAGCGGATGAGGGCGATGATTTCATCCAGATTTTTTAAGGCGACCAAATAACCTTCGAGGATGTGCGCCCGCGCTTGGGCTTTTGCCAAATCAAATTCGGCGCGACGTTTGACGACCGTCAGCCGATGCTCCAAATAAACGCGCAACGCCTGTTTGAGCGTCAGCGTGCGCGGCTCGCCGTCCACCAGCGCCAACAGGTTGATGCTGAACGTGGTTTGCATGGGCGTGCGTTTATACAGGTCGCGCAGCACAAATTTCGGGTCGGCGTTCTTGGTCAGTTCGATGACGATACGCATGCCTTGACGGTCTGATTCGTCGCGCAAATCGGACAGCCCTTCGAGGTGTCCGTCGCGCGCCAACTCGGCGATGCGTTCGATGAGGCTGGATTTATTGACCATGAACGGCAACTCGGAAACGATGATGCGATTTTTTCCGCGCTCCATTTCCTCGACGTGAGCCTTCGCCTGCACCGTGATTCGTCCGCGCCCCGAACCGTAAGCGGACTCGATTCCCTCGCCGCCTTTTTCTTCGACGATTAAGCCGCCCGTCGGGAAGTCGGGACCTTTGACGAATTTCATCAACTGCTCGACGTTAATGTCGTCGAGTTTTTCCCAACGCTCCAACATGAAAATCAGCGCGTCAATGACTTCGCTCAAATTGTGCGGCGGAATAGAGGTCGCCATGCCGACGGCGATGCCCGTCGCGCCGTTGACCAGCAGGTTGGGAAGCGCGGCGGGCAGCACGCTCGGCTCTTGCAGCGTGTCGTCAAAGTTGGCGACAAAGTCCACCGTGTTTTTGTTAAGGTCGGTGAGAATATCCAGCGCGGCGGAGGTGAGGCGCGCTTCGGTGTAACGCATGGCGGCGGGCGGGTCGCCGTCCACCGAACCGAAGTTGCCTTGCCCGTCCACCAGCATAGTTCGCATGGAAAAATCTTGCGCGAGGCGCGCCATCGCCTCGTACACCGACGAGTCGCCGTGCGGGTGATATTTGCCCAGCACTTCGCCGACGATTCTGGCAGATTTTTTATACGCCGAATCGGCGCGGATGCCCATGTCGTACATGGCGTACAAAATGCGGCGCTGCACGGGCTTCATGCCGTCGCGGGCGTCGGGCAACGCGCGCGAGACGATAACCGACATGGCGTAATCCAAATACGCCTGCTGCATTTCTTGATCAATATCTACTTTTTTGACAATGCCAGTTTCCATAAAAACTCCAAAAGAAATCGCCGCGAAGAAAAAACGATTTCTTTCGCGTGAAAAATTTGTTCTATTGCGGGGCTTATCTTACGGGGAAAGAAGCGAAGCGTCAAGCGGTTAAGTTTTTCGACGCTTTCTACGGCGTAAACTTAAATTGACGAGCGCCGCAAACGCCTTTCAAATCTTTTTCCGAGCAAACGGTAATTTCAACCTGAATTTCATGTCCGCGAAAATCATATTCAAATTTGGGTCCGCTGATTTTCGTCGAAGCTTTTTGCAAAAGAAATTCCGCCGCCTTCGGTTTGTTGCATTCCACTTGACTGGAAAAGCCGTTCGCTGTAATCGAGCGCGAGACGTTTTCGGATAAATCCGTCATCGTTACGCGAATCGAAGCGAACGAATTTTTGCTGTTATTCGTAATCGTAAAATTGAGCCAATGTTTTCCGTCGCAGGGATAATGTCCCGACGTTTCCGTTTTGAAGTCGAGAGTCGGAATCGCGGTCGGCGTGGAAGTCGGCGTGGGCGGCGAGGTCATCACGGGGACGAGCAGTTCGTTCCCTTCAAAGACGGCGTACTCGCCCCAAATCCAGCAATAGTCGGTGAAGACGTAAGGGTTGGGAATGTACCAATATTTCCCTTTTGCGTCGCGCCCGATGACTTCGGCTTTCATGCCGACTAAGAACGAGCCGACGATGTCGTAGGTTTGGCCCGGCCCGCTGCGGCAGTGCGTGGGACGAGTTACCTTCACCTTAACCGTCGGCGGTTTCATTGTGTCCGTCGGCAAAGGCGAAGGCGTAACAAGTTCGGGCGCGAGAGTCAGCGTCGGCGTTTCGGAGGCGACTCGCGGCTGAAGATAAATCAGCGTCGGCGTGGGCGTGGGCGTGTCGGACGGGACGACGCTGGGCGGCGTCGCTGTGGCGGGCGGCGCGGATTGAGTCAAATCGAAGACGATGGTTTCCGCGATGACGGTGTTCAAATCGTCGGGACTCATTAACTCCGCGCCGGGCGTCGCGCAAGCGAATAAAAGAAACGCCGCAAACGGGAGAAGAAATCTTCTCAGTTTAGACATGCGCCCATTATAAAACGTCCGCGCTTATAGGTCGAACTCGATTTTTTGTTGCAGGCAGTCGCCCTTTTGTCCGTTCTGACTGCACAACGTCAAGCGGATGATGATGTGATGTCCGTTGGGGTTGTAGGACAAAATAGGCGAACTGATTGTGAACTCGTCGCCGGGTAAAATTTTATCTTTCGAGGTTTCGCTCGAACAGCCGTCCTTGTTGACGAAACTGTCGCTGAGGGCGGTTTTCTTTTGGTCGTTGGTCGTGTCTATGACGCGGAATTCCATCGAGCGCAAAGGCAGCGTGCCTGTATTCTTCACGCGGACTTCCAGCCACCAGCCCGAACAAGAATCTTTGCCGACGTACTCCGCCGAAAATTTTGCTTGCGGCTTGGGCGTCGCCGTCGGCGTGGGCGTGTTGGTCGCCGTCGGCGTGGGAGGCGGCGTAAAAATGGGCAGCGACAAATACGGTCCAGTCAGCGTCGCGTATTCGGTCCAAACCCAGCAATATTCCGCGCCTGGGTCGGGGTTGCGGACGTACCAATAGCGCTGCGTCGGGTCGCTGCCGTAAACTTGGGCGGTTTTGCCGACCATCAACGCGCCCGCCACCGGGTAGGCTTTGCCCGGCCCCGTGCGGCAATTCGTGTTGACCGAAACCGAAATTTGGACGCTTTCCGTCGGCAACAGTTCGAGCGTGGGGATGACTGGAACGAGAGTCAGCGTCGGCGTGGCGGACGGCGTTTGCGAAGGTTCGAGCGAAGCGGTCGGCGCGAGGGTTGCGGTTTCGGCGGGCGGCTGCGTCGGTTGAAGCGCTTCCGTCGCCGTCGCTTGCGGCGCGTTTTGGGTCAGGTCAAAAATTACCGTCGCGGCGACGGATGTCCGCATCGCGTCCGCGTCGGGCGGCGCAAAATCAATCGGCGCCGAGCAAGCCAGCGCGGCAAAAATCAGCGCCGCTAACGTCAAAATTTTTCTACGCATGTCAACCTTCCTTTCAAACAGGACGCGCCGCTTCCGTCAAAAGTTCCGCCGCCAAATCAAATAGCCTTTGTTCAGCCATTTTTTATTTAAGTTTACGTCAAATCCGTTTTTTGACAACGCCGCCGCCGCCGAGACGAACCAATTCTTCGCGCCAAACGCCTTCGTTGCGGAGGTCTCTCGCGCCGCGCGTTTCCACGCTTGAAAAAAATCGTAAATCAATTCGCCTTCGTTCATGCGGTGGATGAAATTTTTCGGGAGGATGGTTTGAAATTCTTCGACGGTAAATCCGCCGTGAAAGTTCGTGGAAAAAATTAACGCCTCAAACGCCCATCCAGCGGATTCGGTCTTCCGAGCCAGATTCGCCGCCCAGACATTTCCAAACGGCGTGGATGTGCCTTCGAGCAGCAACCCGCCGCGCAAAACGTATTCCGCCAAACGTTCGCAAGCGGGGACGAAATCTTTTTCTTCGTATTGTCGCAAGACGTTGAAGGCGCGAATCAGCCGCGCTTTTTCAGCGCCTTGCAGCGGCAAGTTGAAACCGCCTAAGCGGAAGAACGTTTTTTCGTCGGCGAAAGGCAGCGCGGCTTCGACTCGTTCCTTGTCAATTTCCACGCCGAGAATTTTCAAGTCGGGGTTTATTTTCCGAAATCGTTCGGCGCTTTCGAGAGTCGTGCGCGGGTTAAACCCGTAGCCGAGATCGACAAAAAACGAATCGGCGAACGCGCCGTCGGCGCGAGTCAGCAGCGCGGATTCGTAGAGCAAGATGAAATTATCCGCGCGTCGCAAACGGTTGTCGGCGGTCTTTCCGCGAGTCGGTTGTCCTTGCGGCTTTTGCGAAAACGGGCGTTTCATCGCGCCGATTATATCCGCGCCGCGAGAAATAAAAACGCCCCGAATTTTCATTCGAGGCGTTTGAGGGTTTATTCGTCCGTCAGCGCGTCCGATGCTTCTTCCGCGTCGGTCGCTTCTTCGGCGAGCAGTTCTTCGTCGGGCGTTGTGAAGCGCCCGTGAATGAAGCCCGTCCCCGCGGGGATGAGTTTGCCGATGATGACGTTTTCCTTCAAACCGTAGAGCGGGTCGGTGGTCGAACCGATGGCGGCGCTCGCCAACACTTTGATCGTGTGTTGGAAGGACGAGGCGGAGAGGAAGGAATCCGTCGAGAGCGAGGCTTTGGTTACGCCGAGCAACACTTCGCTGAAACGCGCCGGCTGTTTGCCTTCGGCGATCAACGCTTCGTTGACTTTGCGAATTTCAAGGCGATCGACCACGTCGCCGGGCAGGTATTTGGTGTCGCCCGGTCGCAGCACTTGCACCTTGCTCAACATCTTGCGGATGATGACCTCGAAATGTTTGTCGTGGATGTTCTGCCCTTGCGAGCGGTACACTTTTTGCACTTCGACTAGCAAGTACATTTGGCAGGCGTCGCGTCCTTGAATTTTCAACACGCGATGCGGGTTGAGCGACCCTTCGGTCAGCGGCGTGCCCGCTTCCACATGCTCGCCTTCGCGGACGAGGAAGCGCGATGTGTTCGGGATGTCGAGGACAATTTCTTCGCGTTGTTCGTAAGAGACGATAACCTTGCGCTCTTTCTTTTCGACGGCGACCTTCCCCGCGAAGTGAGAGACAATCGTCGCATTGCCGAGCGTGGCGAGCGTTTCGCCCGCCTGCACTTCGGATTCGTCCTTAACGACGATCTTCCACTCTTCGGGAATTTCGTATTCTTGATGCGTCATCTCGGAATGCGTGATGTGAACTTCGCGCATGTCCGCGTATTTTTCGGATTGCTGAACGTGAATCGTTCCGCCAATTTCGGCGACGGTGGCTTCGCCTTTCGGCTCTTTGCGCGCTTCAAAGATTTCTTCCACGCGCGGAAGACCGGTGGTGATGTCCGTTGCGCCTTGCGAGGCGACGCCGCCCGTGTGGAAGGTTCGCAGCGTCAACTGCGTGCCGGGTTCGCCGATGGATTGCGCCGCAACGATGCCGACCGCCGAACCGAGCGCCACCATGCTGCCGCGCCCCAAATCGAGACCGTAGCATTTCGCGCAGATGCCGTGATTCAGTTCGCAAGTCATCGGCGAGCGCAACTTCACTTCGGCGATGCCCGAGTCGGCGATGGCTCGCGCTAAGTCGTGCGTGATGACGTCGTTATATTCCGCCAACACTTCGCCCGTCTGCGGGTGGATGATGCGTTCGGCGGCGAGGCGGCTGTAAATGCGCCCGTCCATTTTTTGACCGGCGACGTCGTCGGCGCGGCGAATCCAAACGCCGTCGCGCGTGCCGCAGTCATATTCGTTGATGATGATGTCCTGCGCGATATCCACGAGGCGGCGAGTCAGGTAGCCTGCGTCCGCCGTGCGGAGCGCTGTGTCCGCGAGACCTTTGCGCGCGCCGTGCGTCGAGATGAAGTATTCTTGCGCCGTTAACCCTTCGCGGAAGTTAGAACGAATCGGCATGGGGATAATGCGCCCCGACGGATCCGCCATCAAACCGCGCATGCCCGCCAACTGCGAGATGGTCGAAAATCCGCCTTTGGTGGCGCCGGAGGTCGCCATCGTCGAAAGGTTGCCGTCGGGATCCATATGCTTTTTAACCGCGTCGCCGACTTTGTCGGTGGTTTCCTGCCAAATTTGAATCTCGCGCTCGTTTTTCTCTTGCTCGGTCAGCAAGCCGCGACGGAAGTCGCGTTGCGCGACTTCGACCAATTTCAAGGCTTCGTCAATAATGGCTCTACGTTCCGGCGGAATGGAAATGTCCGCGACGGCGAGCGTTGTGCCAGATTTCATCGCGTATTCAAAGCCGATGCTCTTGATGCGATCCGCGACGTTGGTGGTGGTTTCTTGTCCGCATAATTCGTACACTTCGGCGATGAGGTCTTTCACGCCGCCGCGATCCAATCGGCGGTTGACGAATTGCACTTCGTCGGGGAGGATGCGGTTCAACAGCACGCGCCCCGCCGTCGTGTTGAGAATGCGCGTTTCGCGTTCGGGCAAGCGTTTGTGATTGTCGTCGTACCACGTCGAAGCGCGCAACTTAATCTCGCTGTGAACGTGAATTTGACCGAGCGCGTGCGCCAACTCAACTTCGTCCGCGTCGGCGAAGACGCGCCCGTCGCCTTTGTGCGCCGCTTTTTGTTCCATCGAAAGGTAGAACACGCCCAAAACCATATCTTTGGACGGGGAAATGATTGGCTCGCCGTCGGCGGGTTTGAGCAGGTTTTTGGAAGCGAGCATTAACTCGCGGGCTTCTTGCACCGCCTTTTGCGAAAGCGGGACGTGAACCGCCATTTGGTCGCCGTCAAAGTCGGCGTTGAAGGCGGTCGTAACCAGCGGGTGAAGTTGAATCGCCGAACCTTCGATGAGAATCGGCTCGAAGGCTTGAATGCCAAGGCGATGCAGAGTCGGCGCGCGGTTTAATAGCACGGGGCGGTCGCCGATGACGGCTTCCAGCGCTTCCCAAACTTCGGGGCGGTTGCGCTCAATTAAGCGGCGCGCGCCTTTGACGTTGGCGGCGTAGCCGTTTTGCACCAGCCGCGAGACGACAAACGGACGGTAGAGTTCGAGCGCCATGCTCTTCGGCAGCCCGCATTGATTTAATTTGAGAGTCGGACCGACAACGATGACCGAGCGCCCGGAATAGTCCACGCGCTTGCCGAGCAGGTTGCGGCGGAAGCGTCCCTTTTTGCCTTTGAGCATGTCGCTCAGCGATTTCAGTTCGCGGCGTCCGCGCCGAGAGAGAGCCTTGCCGCGCTGCGAGTTGTCAATCAGGCTGTCCACCGCTTCTTGCAACATGCGCTTCTCGTTGCGGATGATGACATCCGGCGCGCCGAGTTCGAGCAGGCGCTTCAAGCGGTTGTTGCGGTTGATGACGCGCCGATAGAGGTCGTTCAAGTCGGAAGTGGCGAAGCGTCCGCCGTCGAGTTGCACCATCGGGCGCAAGTCGGGCGGGATGACGGGCAAGACGGTCAAAATCATCCATTCAGGGCGGTTGCCAGAGCGGCGGAAGGCTTCCACAACTTTGAGGCGCGTGGTGGCTTTTTTGCGTTTCTGCTTGCTCTTGGTCGTTTTGACTTCGTGCCACAGGTCTTTGGAAAGTTGATCAAGGTCGAGGCGCGCCAAAATATCGTGGAAGGCTTCTGCGCCCATGTCGGCGCGGAAGACCTGTCCCCAGCGTTGCTTCAACTCGCGGTAGCGAATTTCGCTGACGAAGGTGAAGGGGCGCAGTTCGAGCAGTTCGTCGCGCAAGCGCGAGGTGTTGTTCGACGAAGCGGACGTTTGCGATTCGAGTTGGTTGCGAAGCGCTTCCATGTCCAAATCCGCGCGCGCTTTCACTTCGGAGGCGGCGCTTTTCAGTTCGCTAATTTCCGCTTGGCGTTTGTCTTTGAGTTGATTCTCTAACGCTTCCAATTTTTTCTGGACAGTTTTTTGAATCAGCGTGATGTGCTTGTTGGCGACTTTTTCGCCCGCTTCGATGATTTTTTCTCCGCCTTCAAAAGCGACGGCTTTCTTCGCCGCTTCGCCCATTTGATCTTGAAGCAGCCGCTCAAGCTTTTGTCCTTCGCGGATGACGGGGTCGAGGCGTTCGGCGATTCCTTCGTCGTAGTTTTGTTCAAGCGCGGATTGCTTTTGCTTTAATTCGGCGATGTCGGCGTCGCGTTTAGTTTTGATTTCGATAATGCGATTATTAATCTCGGAAGCCTGTTCGCGCTCGGAGACGTTGATTTCGTCTTCCAATCGTTGCAGCGCTTTTTTGCGGGCGTCTTCGTCCACATAAGTAACGATGTATTGGGCGAAGTACAGCACGCGGTCTAAGTTGCGGCGCGAAACGTCGAGTAAGATTCCCATCTGCGAAGGGATGCGGCGCGTGTACCAAATGTGCGCGACGGACGCGGCAAGTTTGATGTGCCCCATGCGCTCGCGGCGGACGGCGGCGCGGGTAACGGTTACGCCGCATTTTTCGCAGGTGATTCCTTTGTAGCGCGGATTTTTATACTTGCCGCAGTAGCACTGCCAATCGCGGGTCGGTCCGAAGATGGCTTCGCAAAACAAGCCGTCTTTTTCGGGGCGCAGTCGGCGATAGTTGATCGTCTCTGGTTTTAGCACTTCGCCGTAAGACCATGATAGAATGGTCGCTGGGGAGGCGAGGCTGATGCGGAGCGCTGATAATCCCTTGGTTTCCATTGGAATCTCTCCAAAAAATAAAATTCTGAAACAAGCCAAACGGCGCGTAGATAACGCCGCATAGAGACAAACAAAGGCAAGCGCTTTGAGTTATTTTCTCAAGCGCTTGCTAAGGTTTGTCTCGTTTTTGTGTTCAAGAGGGCGATTATACAGATTCTGCCCCGTTGAGTCAAGACGGAATCCGCTTTGTTAAGATTCTTCCTACATTAAGGCGTCGGCGACGGGGGCGGAATCGGCGTGGGGGTTTCCGTCGGCGGGATAACAAGCGGCGTGTCAGTCAGAATCGGCGCGGGGGTATTCGTCGGCGGAATGATGAGCGGCGTTTCGGTCGGTATCAGCGTGGGCGTTCCTGTCGGCGTTTCGGTCGGCAAGGTCGGAGTCGGCGCGATTAAGTTGATGCGGATTTTCTTTTGAACTTCCGCCTTTTCGCCGATGAGGGTCAAGCGCAAGGTGATGATGCCGCTCGGCAAGTCGGAAACATCCCACTCGACGAGCGTCGCGTCTTTGACTTGCTGATCGCTTTCGGCAAGTTTTTTCCACGAATCGGGTTTTTCGCCGACGCCGAATTCTAAACGCCATTCTTTGAAATTGCCGCTGGACGCCGCCGTGCCTTTGATTTCGACGAGGCTTTCAAGGACGGGTTGTCCGTCCGCGAAGTTGATTTCGATTTCTGGCTGCGGGTCGTCTTTTTTGCAGGCGCGTTCGGGCAGGAGGTCGAGGTCTTTGTCCAAGCCGTTGTCGGTCAGCCAGAATTTTCCCGCGTCGGTTTTGAACCATTTCAGCGCCCAAACGTCTTTGACGTTGATGACTAATTTTTCGTCGGTCGGTCCTTTGCAAGCGTCGGAGGCTTCGTAGCCCGTCCACTTGTCCAATTTCATGCGGCGGATTAACCCTTGCTCTTTGGGAAGCGGCAATTGGTCGGCGGCGAAAACTTCGTTGTGTTCTCCGCCGCATTGATTGGTCGGCTCTGTTCCGCCGAGATTGCAAACGATGCGGTCTACAATTCCTTGCGGGCGCGAGAATTGAGTCGGCGCGCCGTTGGTCAGGTAAGGCACGGCGAATTCCATGAACTGCGACCATATCGGCGCCGCGCCGCTTAACCCGGTGGTGTTGACCATCGGCGTATAGTCCGCGTTGCCGACCCAAACGCCGACGGTTAAATCGGGGTTGTAGCCCATCGTCCAGTTGTCACGGAAGTCGTTGGTGGTGCCGGTCTTCGCCGCGACGGGGAAGGATAAATTCAAGGCGGAGTGCCGCCCGAAGGTGAAGTTGCGGGCTTCGTTATCCGAAAGAATGGACGTGATTAAATAGGCGTGTTCGGGGCGGATGACTTGCTCGCCTTTGGGCTGCTCGTATTGGTAAACGATTTTTCCGTCGTTGGTTGTAATTTTGAGGATGGCGACCGGCGGCAGTTTCTTTCCGCCGTTGGCGAAGACGGAGAAGGCGCCGGTCATTTCCATCAGGCTGACGTCGCCGCCGCCGAGCGTCAACGCCAAGCCGTAATCGTTGCGCGTCAACGAGGTGATACCCAGCCGTTCTGCCATGCCGATTAAGCCGTCTTTTTGCGGCGTGTTCGGGTCGTCGTAAATGCCGATAAATTCCAGCGTTTTGACGGCAGGGATGTTAAACGAATTCGCCAGCGCCGTGCGGACGGTTACGCCGCCGTGAAACGCGCCGTCGTAGTTGCGCGGTTCGTAAGGCGGATTCGCGCCGTCGGGAAATTGAGTCGGCACGTCCCAAATCCAGGTGGCGGGCGTCCAGCCTTTTTCAAAAGCGGCGACGTAAGTTAACGGTTTGATGGACGAACCCGGTTGACGAGTCGGGCTGAGCGCCATGTTGACTTGCCCCGAAATTGCCGCGTTGTTGAAATCGGGCGAGCCGATCATGGCGAGGATTTGTCCTGTCGAAGGTTGAATGGCGACTAACGCGCCGTTCTTGGCGTTGTTCTCCGTCATCGCCGCAATTTGATTGCTCACTAATTCTTGAGCGCGGTCTTGCAAAACGGGGTCAAGCGTAGTGTAAACCGTGAAGCCCGAACGATAAATCGTTTGCGCGTCGAACATGCTTTCCAATTCCGAGCGGATGAAATTCACCCAATGCGGATAACGCGCCGCGCCAAAGACGGGAGCAATGAAGTTGTAGGCTTTGATTTCGTTGGCGGCTTGCGTGGCGACGACTGCGTCCACGCAGACGCGCTTAACGCCCTCGCCGACTTCGATGCAGTTTTTCGTGCGGCTGAGGTCGAACATCAAAACCAAAACTTGCTGTTGACGAGTCAGCGTCGGCTGCGAGTTTGTGTAAATGTCATAGACGGCGGGCGACTGCGGCAAGCCTGCGAGAAATGCCGCTTCGCCGACGGTTAAATCTTTGGCGGATTTGTTGAAGTAGGTGTTCGCCGCCGCTTCCGCGCCGTAAGCCAAATTGCCGTAATAAATTTCGTTAAGGTACAGTTCGAGGATTTCGTCTTTCGAGTAGCGGCGCGTAATTTCGGCGGCGAGGATGATCTCGCGCGACTTGCGCGAAACGGTGCGTTGGGCGCGCTCCTCAGGCGAAAGCAACAGAGCGCGCGCCAACTGCTGAGTGATCGTGGACGCGCCGCCGCCTTGACCGTCCGTTTTGTAGTTGCGCCACAAAGCGCGGACGATGGCGACCGGGTCGAAGCCTGGGTTGTCGTAAAAATCTTTGTCTTCGGTGGCGATGGTGGCGGCGACGAGATTCGGCGAAATTTGGCTGAGCGGAATGTACGTCCGCCGCCCGGCGGTCGGGTCGTTCAGTTCGTACAGCACGCGCCCGTTGCGGTCTAAAATGCGCGTCGTCTGAAACTGCGAAGCGTGATTTTTCAAATCGCCCACGTCGGGCAATGTGCTGGCAATTTTATAATATTGATAAACGAAGATCGAACTTCCGCACAGGGCGATAAGGGCGAAGGCAAAAATGGAAACGACTAATCCGCGAACGAAGCAGCCTTTCTTGCCGCGAAAGCGCTCGACGAAAGAGGGCTTCGCCTTCGGCGCGGACGGTCGCTGTGGCGGCGGTTGACCTTGACTGTACGGCAAGCGGTAGGCTGGGCGTTGGGCGCTCGGCGGCGGTTGAGTCGGCGTCAGGTCTATGCTGCGGCGATAGGCGGCGGAACTGACTCGCGTGCCTTCCAAATCGGTTTCGTCCACGCGGTTGGGCAGCGGCATATTGTTTTCGTCGAGCTCGGGCAAATTGCGAATCAGCGGCGTGGTGCCGCCCATCGGTTTGCGAAAAACTTGGGTCGAGTCGGGCGGCGCGGGGTCTAAGTCGTTTCGCGTTTCTTCTTCCGAGCGCAACAAACGCTGCAGGCGTTCTCGGTCGCTTTCGTCTTGATTCATGCTTAATCCTGTTTGGGCTTGCTCAACATTAATAAGTTCAACGTCCCTTTTTGGACGGTTTCGTCTTTTTGATTGCGGATTTCCACAACGGCGATGATTGCGCCGCCGCCGATGCGCGGCATGGCTTTGGTTTCGGCGACGGTTAACACGGCGTGAATCGTGTCGCCGATGAAAATCGGTTTGACGAATTTCCACTCTTGAATTTCGCGGAAGGCGAGCACCGTGCCTTCAAGCAACCCAGTTCGCATAATTAAGCCGACGCCGACGGAAATGCCCAACAGCCCGTGCGCGATGCGCTGACCAAACGGCGTGGATTTGGCGAACTCCGCGTCGGTGTGAATCTGGTTGTAGTCGCCGGTTAAGCCCGCAAAGTTGTTGATGGCGTCTTCGCCGACCGTGCGCGAAAGCGTCTTCACCGTCTGCCCGACTTCAAACTCTTCAAAATACAAACCCATTTCTTCTTCTCCTGTTCCTAATTCCTACTTGCCTAATTCCCAAATTATACCTGTTTGACCGTCCGCCCATTCGCCCGTAAAATTAGAGGATGCGCGACTGGTCTCTCCATCTCGGCGATCCGCTCCACCTCACCCTTGCGGCGGACGCCCGCCTTTGCTCGACAGATTACGTCAACGATCACATCTGGGAAGCGGAACTCGGCGACAACGACGCGGAACGCTCCTTCTTTGGGCTGTCCACTACCTTTGGCGCGCGCGCGCGTTCAATGCGCCTCTTCTTGCGTTTCAGCGAAAACGGCGTCAGCCTGACCGACCCAAACGCCTTCTCCGTCAAACCGACTCTGCGGCGCTTCTATCCTAACTTCCTAACCTTTGATTTTGTTCCCTTTGAATCGCTGCACGCCGCGCTCGATTTGTGGACGCCCGAATCACCCGCCGTCGCCGGGCGCGTAACGGTCGTCAACAAAACCTCCGCCGCGCGCGTCGTGCAACTCGAAGTCTGCGCCGCTCTCTCCCCGCTTGGCGGGCAATCCATCATCCCGACTCAACAACAACTGGTCAACATTTTGGCAGGTCAAAGCGGCGGAATTGCGCCGGTGATTTTTATGACTGGCGGACCCAAACACGGCGCGGGACCTTTCGCCTCGCTTCTTCTGGACCTCGAACTGGGACCTGGCGCCGCCCGAACCATTTCCTTCGCCCAAGCCGCGCTCGACACCGTCCCCAACGGGTTTGACTTGGCGCGCAAAACAGCCGCCCGCCCTTGGCAAGCGGAATTGGCGCGCATTGAAATCCTCGACGCGGCGCAAACTTACGACATCCGCACCGAAGACCCCGAATGGGACGCGGCTCTGGCGTTCAGTCAAAAAGCGGCGCACGGGTTAATGATGAGCGGCGGCGCGTTGCCGCAGCCTTCTTTTGTGCAGGCGCGCTCGCCTAATCACGGTTTTTCCAACAAAGGCGACGGCACAGATTACCCGCCCGCGTGGAACGGACAATTTGCGCTGGACGCCTACTACCTCGCCAACGTCTTGCGCGCCGCGCCGCAAACGGCGAAGAATCTTTTGCTCAATTTTTTGTCCGCGCAAAACGAAGACGGCGAAGCGGACGGCAAGCCGGGCATCGCCAATCAACGCGGACGTTTTCTCTCGCCGCCGCTCCTCGCTTCGTTGGCGCAAGCCTACTTTCAGGCGACTCAAGATGTAGACTTTCTGCGCGAAACCTTCCCGAAGTTGGTCAAGTTCTTTTGGTCTTGGTTTTCCGCCGCGCACGACCGCAACCGCGACGGCGTTCCCGAATGGGACAATCCGTTGCAAACGGGTTATGAAGATAATCCGCTCTTCGACCTGTGGGACGCCAAAGCGCAAGGCGTGAACATTTCGACCGTCCACAGCCCGGCGTTGGAAGCGGCGCTCTACCGCGAAGCGCGGATGTTGATTCGCTTGGGGCGCAAGTTAGGCAAGCCCGACGAAGAAACCGCGCTGATTTACGCGCAAGCCGAAAAATTAAAAGAAGCGCTAAACGCAAGTTGGAATCCGTCCGCTGATTTTTACGCCTACCGCGACGCGGACACCAAAGCGACCTCCGAAGCAAAAGTCGTCGCGCGGCGAAAAGGCGACGGCACAACGCGCCCGAAATTTGAATCTGAAACGCCCGTTCGTTTGGTTGTGGAAGTCCAAAGCGAAGACCCGTTGCCTTCGCGCCCCGAAGCGGAAATTTGCGAATATTTCATCAAAGCCAAAGGCGAGATGGAAGTCGTCGGCGCGAGTCAATTTCAACGCCGCGAAGGCGGCTGGATTGCGACGACGCAGACGACCTTCTCGCGCATTGGGCGAATCGCCGTCAAAGGCTTGGGCGCGGAAGACAAACTCATCGTCCGCGCGGCGGATTTGAGCGCCGAAGATCTGACGCTGACGCTTCCGCTTTGGGCGCAGGCGCTGGACGAACAACGCGCGTCGGCGTTGATTGGGCGCAACTTGATGACGAACGAACGCTTCGCTAAGCGCTTCGGCTTGTCCGCGTTGGCGGGCGCAATCAAGAAAAACGTCGAGAACGTCGCCGCCGTCAACCCCGAATTCAACTTGTTGATTGCCGAAGGTTTGCTGGCTTACGGCTTCCGCGCCGAAGCGGCGCGCATCGTCTCGCGCATGATGAACGCCATTGTCCAAAACTTGAAACAAAACCGCGCTTTCTTTGCGCGTTACCACGCCGAAAAAGGGACGGGAATCGGCGAGCGAAATTCCGTCGGCGGGCTGGCGCCAGTCGGCTTGTTTATGCGCGCGCTTGGCGTAACCATTTTCTCCGACACGCGCGTGCGCTTGGAAGGGCGCAACCCGTTCCCCTTTTCAACGACGATTAAGCACAAAGGCTTAACCGTCGTGCGCGGATTAGAGCAAACGACGATCACTTTTCCAAACGGCGAAAGCGCCATCGTCAAAGACGAAGCGCCGCAAATCGTGGAAATGTAAATTTGTCGAAACGAATTGCGCGAAACGCCCCAATATTTCCCCTCAATTCATGGTATAAAAATCTCAGCCGAATGCTGACGATTAACAAACTCCGCGACTCGCTTTTATTTCTTTATGGGGAACATGCCGCCGCGCCGACTCTCGAACGGACGTTGTGCCTGCTCGACGAATATCGCCCGCGCATTCGACCGCGCCGCGCCGAATTAAACGAACGCGATTCGCTCCTCATTACTTATGGCGATCAAGTTCAAGCGTCCGATGAAATCCCCTTGCAAACGCTGAAAAAATTTTGCGACCTACATCTGCGCGAAATCGTCGGCGGAATTCACATTTTGCCCTTTTATCCGTGGACATCTGACGACGGCTTTTCGGTTGTGGATTATCGTCGCGTAGACCCCGCGCTCGGCAACTGGGACGACATTTCCGCGCTCGAAAATTTTCGCCTCATGTTCGACGGCGTGATCAATCACGTCTCATCGCAAAGCGAATGGTTTCAAAAATTCTTGCAAGACGACTCGCGCTATAAAGATTACTTCATCGTCGTCGAAGGCGACCCCGACCTTTCGCAAGTCGTCCGTCCGCGCGCGCTGCCGCTGCTGACGCCCTTTCAAACGCCGACGGGAATCAAAAAAGTGTGGACGACCTTCAGCGCCGACCAAGTTGACCTCAATTTCAAAAATCCCGACGTTTTACTCGACGTCCTCGACGCGTTGCTGTTCTACGCCGAGCGCGGCGCGGACTTCATCCGCCTCGACGCGATTGCTTATCTCTGGAAAGAAATCGGCTCCCGTTGCATTCATCTGCCGCAGACGCACGCCGCGATTCAATTCTTCCGCGCCGCGCTGAGCGAAGTCGCGCCGCACGTTCAATTCATCACCGAAACCAACGTGCCGCACCGCGACAACATTTCCTACTTCGGCGACGGGACGAACGAAGCGCAACTGATTTACAACTTCGCCTTGCCGCCGCTGACGCTGAACGCCTTCCGCACGGGCGACGCGCGAACTTTATCAAATTGGGCGCAGACCTTGACGCCGCCGTCGCGTCAAACGACCTTCTTCAACTTCCTCGCCTCGCACGACGGAATTGGGCTGAATCCTGCTCGCGGAATTTTATCCAACGCCGAAATTGACTCGCTCGTCGAAAACGCGCTCGCGCACGGCGGATTCATCTCGCACAAGCAAAACGCGGACGGAACGCAAAGCCCTTACGAAATGAACGTCAACTATTTCGACGCGCTTTCTAATCCAAACGGCGGCGAACCGTTGACGTTGCAAGTCGCGCGTTTTATCGCGTCGCAAGCGATTATGCTTTCGTTAATCGGCGTTCCGGGAATTTACTTTCACAGCCTCTTCGGCTCGCGCGGCTGGCGCGAAGGCGCAATTCAAAGCGGACATCACCGCGCCGTCAACCGCGAGAAGCTGCGTTTTGACGAATTGCAAAATCAACTTGCCGATTCGACGTCGCTGCGGTATCAAGTTTTTTCGCAATACAGCCGCTTGCTGAAAATGCGCGGCGCGTCGTCCGCCTTTCACCCGCACGGGACGCAAATTATCCATGACGCGCACCCGTCGGTATTTTCCGTCGAGCGCGTTTCGCCTTCGGGCGAGCGGCGCATGATTTGTTTGCACAACGTCTCCGCGCAAAAAGTTTCGTTCGCGCTGAATCAAAAATCGTTCGCGCTCGCGCCGTATCAAGTCTTGTGGCTTTCGTTGGACGGCGTCAAAAATAATGAAACAGAGGATCGTTTCAAGCGGTAGCGAAGAATCTTTATCGCAAAGCGGCTTGCCAAAACGAAAAATTTTACAGGCGAAAAAATATTTGAATAAAAGGACATTTTATGAATCCTTCCCCGCGCAATATTGGTTTTATCTCCACCCGTTTTGCAGGCACGGACGGCGTTTCGTTGGAGACGGAAAAATGGGCGACGGTTCTCGAACGCTTGGGGCATCGCTGTTTTTACTTTGCGGGCGAATGCGACCGCCCCGCCGACGTCTCGCGCGTCGCGCCGTTAGCGCATTATCGCCATCCCGACATTGATCGCATCAATCAACAAGCCTATTCCGGCAGTTGGACGGTTACGACCGAAGCGCGCGAAGCGCATCCTGAAATGGCGCACTTGCACAAAGATTTTTTTTCGATCTACGTCCGCCCGCCGCGGATGACGAAACGTATTAACGAATTAAAGGAATATTTCAAAGAAGAGTTGTATCAATTTGCGCGACAGTTCGACCTTGAAGTGTTGATCGTCGAAAACGCGCTGACCATTCCGCTCAACCTGCCGCTGGGGCTTGCCATTACCGAATTCATCGCCGAAACGGGCTACCCGACCATCGCGCATCATCACGATTTTCATTGGGAGCGTCAGCGTTTTCAAGTCAACTGCGTAGGCGATTATTTGGCGGCAGCCTTTCCGCCGACCTTGCCTTCCGTTCGACACGTCGTCATCAACAGCGTGCAAGCGCATCAAATTGCGACTCGCTGCGGGGCGACGGCGCGGGTGATTCCCAACGTGATGGATTTTGATTCGCCGCCCGCGCCGCCCGACTCTTACGTCGAATCGATTCGCGGCGATTTCGGCGTGCAAGACGGCGAATATTTTTTCTTGCAGCCGACGCGGGTCATTCAACGCAAAGGCATCGAACACGCCGTCGAGTTAATGCGCCGACTCAAACTGCCGGCAAAGTTGATTATTTCGCACGCCAGCGGCGACGAAGGCGAAGCCTACGAGCGCTACATCCGCGAGTACGCCGACTTGCTGGACGTAACGATTCATTTCGAGTCGAGTCAGGTGCAAGAGCGGCGCGGACGAACGGCGGACGGACGCAAAATTTACACGCTCGGCGACGTGTACCCGCAAGCGGATTTAATCACCTACCCGTCCGCGATTGAAGGCTTCGGCAACGCCTTTCTCGAAGCCGTTTACTACAAGCGCTTAATTCTGGTTAACAACTATTCCATCTACGAAGTGGACATCAAACCCAAAGGCTTTCGCGCGCTGTGGTTTGACGGCTTTATCAGCCCGTCCACATTGGACGCGGTGCATAACGCATTGCAACATCCCGAATTGGCGCAAAGTTGGGCGGAGACGAACTACGAATTGGCGCGGCGTTATTTTTCCTACGCCGTTTTAGAGCGCCGATTAGAAGCCGTCCTCGCCGATTGTTTAGGATACCCAGTATGAAAATTTCTCTCTTGCATTACTCGGCGCCGCCCGTCGTCGGCGGCGTGGAAAGCGTCATCGGACATCACGCGCGGCTGATGTCCGCGAACGGACATGCCGTTCAATTGATTGCGGCGCGCGGCGAATCGTTAAGCGACGCGATTCCGCTCGTCCGCATTCCGCTGGCAGATTCGCGCCACGAGCGCGTCGCCGCCGTCAAACGCGAATTGGATCAAGGGCGCGTCCCCGCCGATTTTGATTTGCTGCGCGACGAACTGGCGGCGGATTTAGAAAACGCCCTCGCGGATACGGACGTCCTCGTCGCGCATAACGTTTGCTCGTTGAACAAAAATTTGGCGCTGACCGCCGCGCTGCATCAACTTCATCGCGCTCGACGCTTGCCGCGTTTAATTCTCTGGCATCACGATCTGGCGTGGACGACGCCGCGCTACCGCGACGAATTGTACGAAGGCTATCCGTGGAATTTGCTCAAAACCGATTGGGGCGGCGCGACGCAAGTCGTCATTTCGGAGTTGCGCCAAAACGAGTTGGCGGACTTAATGAACCTGCGCCGCGATTCGATTCGCGTGATTCCCAACGGCGTGGACGCGGCGCGTTTTTACAAACTCGAAGCGCTGACTCAAACGCTGCTGAATCAAACCCGCCTGCTCGACGCCGCGCCGATTCTGCTGCTGCCTGTCCGCATTACGCCGCGCAAAAACATCGAGCTCGCTTTGCGCGTTACGGCGGAGTTGAAAAAAACATTTTCAAAAACCGCGTTGGTCGTCGCCGGCCCGCTCGGACCGCACAACCCGAACAACGTCCATTATTTTGAAATGTTGCGCGAATTAAGGGAGAACTTGCAATTGCAAGAGTCCGCGCATTTTCTCGCCGAACTGCGCGACGGCTTTTTGCCCGACGAAGTCATCGGAGATTTATACCGCGTCGCCGACGCGCTCTTCTTCCCCAGCCGCGAAGAAGGCTTCGGCATTCCGCTGCTCGAAGCGGGCTTCAGCCATCTGCCCGCTTTCTGCGCGGACATTCCGCCGCTGAAAAAAATAGGCGCGGACGACGCCTTCTTTTTCTCGCCCGACGACGACCCCGCCCAAGTTGCGCGCCTCGTCGCCGACTATTTCAACGCCTCGCCGACGGCGCGACTCGCCGTCCGCGCGCGAAGCGCTTTCCGCTGGGAAGCGCTCTACCGCGAACACATCGCGCCGTTGTTAATCTAAACGCGGCAAGAAAGAAACCTTATGCAAAAACGCTCTGAATTCAAACCCATTCACAAAATCTTGATTCCCTTCATCCGCAACGGAGCGGGAGAAAACGCGCTGAACATGGCGCGGCAATTTAACGCGGAAATTATCCTCGTCGGCGTGGTCGTCATCCCCGACGAACAGTCGCTCAGCGTCGGCGCGGAATCGGCGCGGGCCTTGCGGCGGACTCTGCGCGCGCTCGACAAAGACGAGCGCATCGTCAGCCGCGCGCGCGTGATCGTTTCGCATCAACCGTGGAACGAGTTGTACGCCCTCGCGCAAAGAATCAAACCCGATTTGCTTTGCATGGAATTTGACGGTCATTTGAGCGCCTTGAAAATTTCCGCGAGCGACGCGCTGACTCGTCCGCCTTGCGATATTGCCCTGGTGCGCGGAAAAATTTCCGAAAAGCCGAAACACGTCTTAACGACGGTGCGCGGCGGACCGCACGCCGAATTGGCGGTGCGCGTCGGCTTGGGGCTGCGCCCCAGCCAGATGACCTCGCTGCACATCCGCAAAACGGGCGAATCTGAAACGGACGCCGAACCGTCGTTCAAGGCGCTGAATCAGGCGCTGCGACAAATTCCCGAAGTGGAGAAAAAAATCGAAATTACGGATTTGGCGGCGGAAGCGATTCTCAAAAACGCGCAACACGCGGACGCGGTCATCATGGGCGCGACCAACGACCCGGTTACCAGTTCGTCTTCGCTCGGTTATGTGGCAGACCGCGTTCTGCGCGAAGCGCCTTGCGCGGTGATCGCCGTCAAAAGCGGACGCCCGGCGCCGCAACATTTTGACGAAGCCTCCGGCTATAACGCCATTTCAATTTTGGTGGACAAATGGTTCGCGGAAAACACCTTCCACGCCGACGAGTTCGGCGCGCTGCGCGAAATGGTCGAACTGAAAAAACAGCGCGGACTGACCGTCAGTTTAGCGTTGCCCGCGTTGAACGAAGAAGCGACGGTACAAAAAGTCATCCGCACGATGAAGTCAACTTTAATGCGCCGCTTTCCGCTGATAGACGAAATCGTTCTGATCGATTCCAACTCGACCGACCGCACGCGCGAAATCGCCGCGAAGGAGGGCGTCCCCGTTTATATTCATCAAGAACTTTTGCCGCGCATGGGCGCGCGTTCGGGCAAAGGCGAAGCGCTGTGGAAGAGTCTGCTGGTGACTCAAGGCGACATCGTCGCCTGGATTGACACCGACATCGTCAACATTCACCCGCGTTTTGTGTACGGCATCATCGGACCGCTGTTGAGCAATCCCAACATTCAGTTTGTCAAAGGCTTTTATCGCCGCCCCTTAAGAGTCGGGGCGAAGATGCAGGCGGGCGGCGGCGGGCGAGTTACCGAGTTGACGGCGCGTCCGCTGTTGAATCTTTTTTATCCCGAACTTTCGGGAGTCGTGCAGCCGCTTTCGGGCGAATACGCCGGGCGGCGAACCGCGCTGGAACGCTCGACCTTTTATTCGGGCTACGGAGTCGAAACGGGATTGCTGATTGACATTTACGAAAACTTCGGTTTAGACGCCATCGCCCAAGTGGATTTGTTGGAGCGCGTTCATCACAATCAACCGTTGGAAGCGCTGAGCAAAATGTCTTTCGCCATCATCCAAACCGTGATTCGCAAATTGGAAAAACGCTTCGGGCGCGCCGTGTTGGAAGACGTAAACCGCTCGATGAAGTTGATTCGCCACAACGCCAAAGGCTACTTCCTCGACGTGGAACACATCCCCGAATACGAACGCCCGCCGATGATTGAAATGCCCGAATATGCGCGGCGAAATTCCTCGCCTTAATTTTGTTCGTCTATGGTAAAAACTAAAACTATGATTCCCTTTCTTCAACTCCTCTTCTTGCTCTCGATCATTCTATTGACCGCAAAAGCGGCGGGCTACATCAGCGTTCGCTTCGGTCAACCTTCGGTTTTAGGCGAATTGCTGGTCGGCATTGCGCTCGGACCGTCGCTGTTAAATTTGCTCAATTTGCCCTTCGTCGAACACGAGTTAGCGGAGACCATTTCGCAATTCGGCGAGTTGGGCGTTCTTCTGTTAATGTTCCTCGCAGGCTTGGAATTGCACCTCGGCGAGATGCGCGAAAATATGCGCGTGGCTGGGTTGGCGGGGTCGTTGGGCGTCGTCTTCCCCGTCCTTTTGGGATGGGGCGCGGGCTTGCTCTTCGGCTTTGACCAATCCGCCGCCCTCTTTCTGGGGTTGACTTTGGGCGCGACGAGCGTCAGCATCTCCGCTCAAACTTTGATCGAACTTAAAGTCTTGCGAAGCCGCGTGGGGTTAAGCCTGCTCGGCGCCGCCGTCTTCGACGACGTGCTGGTCATCCTTTTGCTTTCGATTTTCCTCGCCTTGCAAAGCGGCGCGGGAGATTGGCTCGGCGTGCTGGTTATTTTGCTTCGCATGATCTTTTTCCTCGCCGCCTCTATCGGATTAGGACTCAAAGTTCTGCCGTGGATTTTGCGCCGCGTGGAGCGCCTGCATATCAGTCAAGGTTTGCTGGCGGTTTCGTTGGTCATCCTTTTCGTTTACGGAATCGCTTCTGAAATTCTCGGCGGCATGGCGGCGATTACCGGCGCCTTCATTGCCGGCTTAATGCTCTCGCGCTGCGCCGAAAAAGAGCGCGTCGAAACGGGGATGAACGCGCTGGCGTACGGGTTGTTTGTGCCAATCTTCTTCGTTAACATCGGCTTGTCCATTAACTTGCGCGACTTCCGCGCCGACGCCATTTTGCTGACCGTCGTCATCATCGTCGTCGCCGTCGTCGGCAAATGGCTCGGTTCGGGCTGGGGCGCAAAATTGGGCGGACTGACGACGCGCGAATCGGTTCAACTCGGCGCGGGGATGATCTCTCGCGGCGAAGTGGGGTTGATCGTCGCCAGCGTAGGCGCGACTCAAGGTCTCGTCGCCGACGCGGAATTTTCCGCGATTGTCGTGATGATCGTCGTTACCACATTAATCACTCCGCCCATTTTGCGCGGACTTTTCGCTCGACCTCAAAAGGAATCTTAATCATGTATCTCGTTACTTTTGTTTTGCACGATCCCGACCTCTTGGAAGAACTGTTAGACGCTTGGAACAAAATCGGCGTGAACGGCGCGACGGTTTTATTCAGTTCGGGCATGGGGCGCATTCAACAGCGCCGCGCCCTGAACGAAGACATGCCGTTGATGCCCTCGTTGGAAAATTTCTACGAAGCGCCGCAGACCTTCAGCCGCACGCTCTTCACGCTGGCGAAGGACGACGCGATGACGGACAAAATTTTGCAAGCGACGCAAAGCGTTGTCGGCGATTTGAATCAGCCGAACACGGGAATCTTAATCGTTACGCCTGCGCCGCGCGTGCACGGAATTTCATCCGCCGACGGGCTATAATTCCTTGCGACTCGATGACCTTGAAAAAAAGCCGGAGGAGATATGGAAAATTACCTGTTGTTAATCGCCGTCGTTCAAGAACAAGACCTCGACGCCGCCTCGCGCGCTTTGCAAAAAATGGGCGCGGCGTCCACGCACCTTTCCAGTTCGGGCGGATTTTTAGGCAGGCGCAACGCCACGCTGTTGATGGGCTTGCCCGCCGACAAAGCCGAATCCGCGTTGAGCGTGTTGAGCGAAGTCTGTCGCCGACGAATCGAATATATGTCCCTGCCGATGGAAGGCTCGCCGATGCCGATGCCCGCGCCCGTCCCAGTTACCGTTGGCGGCGCGAAGGTCTTCGCTTTGCCCGTCGAGCGTTTTGAACAAATTTAGAAAAGGAGAATCGCCATGAAAATGATCATTGTTATCGTCCACGATCACGACGCGGACCTCCTCACCCAAGCGCTGACCGCCGCCAATTTTCGCGTAACGCGCGTCGCCTCGACCGGCGGTTTCCTCCGCAGCGGCGTGGTAACCATGCTCTTAGGCGTGGACGACGGCCAAGTGGATTCCGCGATTGGCGCCGTCCGCCAGGCGTTGCCGCCCAACGGCGATAAAAAACGCGCCACGCTTTTCGTTGTGCCGGTGGATCGCTTCGAGCAGATTTAACACGTCCGTTTTGCGTGGGGGCGCGTAGCGCGTAGGGGCGAGTCTCAGACTCGCCCCTACGGGGATTTTCGCCTAAAAAAAGAGGCTATGTACAACCTCAAATATTGTTTATGGGGTAGGAGTTGCAGTTGGAACAAAGTCTTCTCGCGCCTCGCCTGGCCCTGGTATATAAATTTCACCGTTCATTAGAGCATTATAAATTTCCTCATCATTGCCAACAACGAAGAAAGTTGCTTTAAGATAATTAGTTGATTTTGATCTAAAGATAATTCTTGCAACCTCTAAGTCATTTTTTGATAGACACAGGTTTGATAAGACGTCTATAGAAAGAGTATTTGACGGATCTTTAGTTGATTTTAGTGATACAAACGAGTAAAAATGATCTTCTATTTCAGTCATATTGCTTTCACGAAAGGGTGTCCAATAAATATCTGTTTCTTCTCTCATTTTAGCCTCTTGTTCAGGTCTATATCTTCTTACTCCCATATCATCATTCCATGCCATCCTATCTTTTTCTGCCCACAACGCATCCTCGATAGTCCGATAAATTGGTACTCTAAGAGGTGGAATGTCTGGGACGTTGGCTGGGATTTCTACAAAGCCTTCTCCAAAATCGTGCCACTCGCCATTCAAATCTTCCCAGCCTAACACCCTGCCAGTTGACGGGTCGTAGGCAAGTTTTTTCTCGTCGTCGTAGACGGCGCCCTGCTCAACCAGCGTCCGCGCCTCAGGCGGGATGGGCAACGGGGTCGGCGTCGGTGTGAGCGTTTCGGTGGGCGTCGCGGTCGGCGGGAGGGTTTGGGTTGGGGTGGGGGTGAGGGTTGAGACCTCCGAAGTCTCGAAGACTTCGGAGGTCTGAGTCTGCGTTGGCGCGGCGCAGGCGGCGAGGGCAAAAATGACAAGGATAGGGAAGATTCGTTTCATGGCAACCTCCGCGTTGATTATATGGCGAAAACGTCCCGAAGATTCAAAACCTTCGGGACGTTAAATGGCGAAATATCCATCCCCTGCGCTAGAGTTTTTTGAGCAACTTTGTAAATTCATCGGGCGAGATGGAAATTTCTCGCAATATTTCACGCATGAGCGGTCGGGCTAAATCCCTATGTCCGTGATTGGGGAGCGTCGTCGTCCTGCCGTCTGCGTGACGATAAAAAACGTGGCTTCCCTTTTGGCGCACGATGACAAAACCAAGTTGACGGAGCAGTTTATCCATCGTCTTGAAATTGACCATCGGCAACTTGTTCATAATGCGATTTCCACCTGTTGCGTGCCGACAAAATTCAGCGGCTCGTCGGCGATCTCGGGGTTTTCTTCAATGCACAGTTCCAATACTTCTTGTAAATTACGTTGCAATTCATCCAACGTTTCCGCTTGAGTGTGCGCCCCGACCACGTTGGGAACAATGCCCACATAAAGTTTGCTTTCTTCGTCGTATTCGATAAAAGCGGTAAAGGTTTTTTTCACTTGCGCTCCTTTTCAGCCACAGACTCCGCGCGTTGGGCAGAATAACGGACTGACTGAACGTTATTATAGCAAAGAACGATTGAAAGCGTTCAAAAAACCTAATCGAAGCGCGGCGCATGTCGCCTCCTACCCGCCCAAAATTGCGTTATCAATTAAGCGCGTATTGCCAAAATAGACCGCCATAGAAAGCAGGGCTTTGCCTTGCACGAAATCTAACTCTTGCAAAGAATCATAATCCGCGCAGGAGACGTATTGCGTTTGCGCCAGCGCTTCGCCCGCCAAAACTTCTTTCATCTTGAGCCTCAACGTTTCCGCGTTGCGCTCGCCGCTTTCGTATAAATCTCGCGCCGCGCTTAAGGAGCGGAAGAGAACCGTCGCGCCCTTGCGTTGCGACTCGTCCAAATATTTGTTGCGACTGGAAAGCGCCAGCCCGCCCGCCGCGCGCGCGATGGGGCAGACGACGACCTCCAAGGGGAAGTTCAAATCGGCGACCATGCGCCGAATGACCGCCGCTTGTTGCGCGTCCTTTTGACCGAAGTAGGCTTTCGTCGGCTGCACGGCGTTGAAGAGTTTTGCCACCACCGTCGCCACGCCGCGAAAATGAGCCGGGCGCATCGCGCCTTCCAGCGGCTGACTCAACGCCTCGACCTCCACCCAAGTTTGATAGCCCGACGGGTACATCATTTCCGCTGTCGGCGTCCAGACGACGTCCACGCCGAGCGGGCGAAGCAAATCTAAATCGCGTTCTAAATCGCGGGGATATTTTGAAAGGTCTTCGTTTGCGCCGAATTGAGTCGGGTTGACGAAGATCGAAACGACGACGTGTTGATTTTCCGCTTTGGCGCGGGCAACCAGCGACAAATGCCCGTCGTGGAGATAACCCATCGTCGGGACAAAACCCGTCGTCCCGTCGAGAGAGAGGCGAGCGGCTCTTAAGTCTAATAGAGAGGCGACGATTTTCATATTTCCTCCAAATTTGTCTATACTTCTCACTTGACAGACTAGAAACTATGTTCTACACTTTTCCCAATTCAATCAACTAGGAGATAAAAAATGGCTTACTCGCACACGAATTCCAAAGGGACGACCTACTATTTGCACTCGAACGGCAGAATGTTTTTCTTTTCCAAAGAGATTAAGGAAAACGCGCTCGACGCTTTGCCCGCCGGGTATAACGTCGTCGAAATGAAGACGGGCATGTTGGTTTTGAAAAAGATTCAGCCCGCCGCCGAAACCGCCGAGAACGCCGAAAACGCGGGTTAAGTATAATCCTTTCAAGTCCAAAACAGCCGCCGCAAGGCGGTTGTTTGTTTTATTTTCTTGCCTCTGCCTTTTGGCTGGTTTATACTTGACCCATGCCACCCCTGCCAAAGAAAATCGGACGTTACGACATCAAAGCGGAAGTAGGACGCGGCGGCATGGCGACGGTGTATCGCGCCGCCGACCCAAATTCCGGGCGCGAAGTCGCCGTCAAAGTTTTGCCGCGCCAAATGCTGCACGATCCGCTTTTCCGCGAGCGTTTTGAACGCGAGATAAAAACCATCGCCGCGCTGGAACATCCCGCCATTGCGCCGGTCTATGATATGGGCGAGTTTGACGGTCAGCCGTATTTTGTCATGCGTTATATGGGCGGCGGCTCGCTTTCGGACCGCATCGCGCTCGGCGCGTTGCCCATCGAAGAGACGGCGCGGATTACGGCGAAGATCGCGCAGGGATTAGCCTTCGCGCATCGCAAGGGAATCGTCCACCGCGACTTAAAACCCGACAACATCCTCTTCGACGAAGAGGACAACCCCTTCGTTTCAGATTTCGGCATCGCCAAAATTGCTCAAGCGGGAGTCAACATCACCGACGGCTTGGCGCTCGGCACGCCCGCCTACATGAGCCCCGAACAGGCGCAAGGCGAAAAGGTGGATCCGCGCAGCGACGTGTACAGTTTAGGCGTCATCGTGTATCAAATGCTCAGCGGACGTCAGCCGTACAGCGCCGACACGCCGATGGGAGTCGCCGTCAAGCACGTCAACGAGCCGGTGCCGGAAATTTTGAAAGCCTTCCCCAGCCTGCCCTCCAACGTGGACGAAGTCATCAAAACGGCGATGGCGAAGGATAAATCGCAACGCTACGCCAGCCCGATTGATTTGGCAAAAGCGCTAAACGCCATCGCCTTCGGCACCGCCAGCGGATTGCGAATCACCGACGCGGGCTCGCGCCCGGCGTTCAAGTCGAAACGCTCCGCCGCCAGCCTGTGGATGGCCGGCATTTTGATTCTTTTGGCGCTCGTCGCCGCCGCCTTTTTATTCGGCAAGCAACTTTTTGACTCCGCCGACGCCGTTCCAAGCCCGACTGCCGAAGCGCGAGTCGCGCCGACTTCGCCGCTCGTCCCCGCTACCCCCAGCGCGGGCGGCGATTCATTCGCGCCCGTCTGTTCGGCGAACGTGTCCTTCCCCGAACCGAACGTCCGCATTACCGATAATTTTTGCTTTGCAAAAGTTCCTTACGCTTACGTCAGCATCCCCGACCCGGGGCTTTTTCGGATTTTAGATTCCAGCGCGGAAGGGACAAAATGTCGGCGCGAATTGCGAGCGAACGGACGGCAAACGATTTCATGTTCCGGCCCCGATTTCAAAACGCTCGACCTTGAAGTGTGTCAAACGCCGCTGCTCTCCGATTCCGAATTGGCGCGTTGCTCGGCAGATTCAACTTACAATTCCGCCAACCAATGCTGCGTCCAAATTCCGCGAGACAAGGCGGGCTGCGTTACGGTCAGCCTGCAATTCAAAGGCTGTCAATAATGGGCGTTCTTTACCTCGTCGCCACGCCGCTCGGCAACCTCGAAGATTTGAGTCCGCGCGCCGAGCGAATTTTGCGCGAAGCAAAACTGATTGCCGCCGAAGACACGCGCCACAGCGGCGCGTTGTTGGAGCGCTTAAAAATCGAAACGCGGCTGACCAGTTATTTTGAACACAACAAAATCCAAAAGTTAGATTTAATTCTCGACGCGCTGGCGGGCGGAGATGTGGCGTTAATTTCAGACGCGGGAACGCCCGCGATTAATGACCCGGGCTACGAACTCGTCCGCGCCGCGCTCGCCGCCGGCTTCGACGTTCGACCGATTCCTGGTCCTTCGGCGCCGATCGCCGCCTTAGCCGTTTCCGGCTTGCCGACCGATTCGTTTTTATATCTCGGTTATCTGCCGCATAAATCCAATCAACGCCGCAAAAAATTGGAAGAAGTTGCGCGTCAACCGCATACGTTGATTTTTTTTGAAACGCCGCATCGCCTGTTGGATTCGCTGGCGGACGTCCGCGCGGTGTTGGGGGCGCGTCCAATCTGCGTCGCGCGCGAGATGACCAAACTCTACGAAGAATATTGGCGCGGAAATCTCGACGGCGCTATTGAATATTTCTCGTCCAAAGAGTTGCGCGGCGAATTTACGTTAGTCATCGAAGGCAACACGTCAAAAGACGAAGGACGCTGGACGGAGGAAGAACTCCGCGCCGCGATTGAGCAAGAATTGCGAAGCGAAAAATCTGCGAAGGAAATTTCTGCCGCGTTAGCCGAAGTCAGCGGTTGGAATAAAAAGGAAATTTATACGTTTGTCAATCAAATCAAATAAAGGAGATTCTCATGGCTGAAGAAAAAGAGAAAGACAAAGCGAAAGACGAAGAAAAGAAAAAAGACGAGCCGAAAGATAACATCGTCGTTACGCAACACGCCATTAAGATGGGCGGCAAGACGCTCAAATACACGGTAACGACCGGCACGATCGTGATGAAGGAAGAAAAAAGCGACGATAAAGAACAACCCGAAGTCGAGAAGCCGCGCGCGCAAATGTTCTTCACCGCCTACACCTTGGACGGAGTCAAAGATAAATCGAAACGTCCGATTACCTTCTCCTTCAACGGCGGGCCGGGCTCCTCGTCCATTTGGCTGCACCTCGGCGTTTTAGGTCCGCGCCGCGTGGTGTTGACCGACAAAGGCGAAATGCCCAAACCGCCCTTCCGCCTAACGGACAACCAATATTCGATTTTCGACGAAACCGATTTAGTTTTCATCGACCCGATGAGCACCGGCTTCAGCCGCCCGGTGGACGGCGAAAAATCGAGAGATTGGCACACCTTTACAAAAGACATCGCTTCGGTGGGCGATTTCATTCGCCTGTACACTACGCGCTACAACCGCTGGCTTTCGCCGAAATTCCTCGCGGGCGAATCCTACGGCACGACGCGCAGCGCCGGGCTTTCGGGCTACCTTTCCGACCGACACGGCATGACGCTCAACGGCTTAATGCTCATCTCCGCCGTGTTGGATTTCACGACAATTGACTTCAACGAAAACAACGACTTGCCCTACATTCTCTTTGTGCCGGGCTACACCGCAACGGCTTGGTATCACGGAAAAATTGACCAGAAGATTCCGCTCAAAACTTGGCTGAAAGAGTCGGAAGAGTTCGCGCTCAACGAGTACGCCGTCGCCTTGATGAAAGACGCGGCGCTTTCCAAAGAAGAGCGGCGCGCCGTCGCCGAAAAATTGTCGCGGCTGACGGGCATCTCGGTCGAGTTCATCGAGCGCGGAAATTTACGCATTCACACGTTTCACTTTTTCAAAGAGTTGTTGCGCGATCAAAACAAAATCATCGGGCGACTCGACAGCCGCTACACCGGCCGAGACCGCACGGGCGTGGGCGAAACCTTTGAATACGACCCGCTCTTCGCGCAAGTCAACGGGCCGTACACGGCGGCTTTCAACGATTACATCCGCAGCGAATTGAAATTTGAAACCGACACGCCCTACGAAGTGATGAGCGATAAAGTTTGGCGGCAATGGTCGTACGGCTATTTTCAAAACGAATACGTCAACGTCGCCGAAACGCTGCGCGCCGCGATGACCTTCAACAAATACCTTAAGGTCTTCGTCGCCAACGGCTATTACGATCTCGGCACGCCCTACTTCGCCACCGAGTACACCTTCAACCACCTGCAACTGGACGAGTCATTGCGCGGCAACGTCCGCATGAGTTACTACGAAGCCGGGCACATGATGTACGTCCACATGCCTTCGCTCAAACAGTTGAAGAAAGATTTAAGCAAGTTTATTAAAGACGCGAGTTAAATTAACACAGACCTCCGAAGTCTTAAAGACTTCGGAGGTCTATTTAGGAAACCATGAACCTCGACGACCTCGACCTCTTCAAGCGCCTCGACACAAAAAATTTTTTAGCGCAAATTGACGGTTTGCCCAATCAACTAAACGTTGCGTGGAACTTCGCCCAAACGGCGCCGCTCGCCAATTTTGACGGATTGCAAAATATCGTCATTTCCGCTATGGGCGATTCCGCCACCGGCGCGGACCTCGCGGCTGTTTCCGCCGCCCCGAGCTTAAGACTCCCTTTGAGCGTTTTGCGCGGCTATTCGCTGCCCGCCTACGCGGACGAAAAAACGCTGGTCGTTTGCGTTTCGCATTCGGGCAACTCGGAAGAAGTGTTGGCGGCGTTTGAGTCCGCGCAAAAGAACGGATGCAAAATTTTCGTCATCTCCAGCGGCGGCGAATTGACAAAACGCGCTCGTGAGCAAAACATCCCGCATTGGACCTTCACCTACGACGGCGCGGACACGATGGCGCTCGCCTACCCCTTCGCGCTGACGCTGAGTCTGTTCGCCCGGCTCGGACTCATCCCCGACCCGTCCGCCGAGGTTGCCGAAGCCGTGCGCGTGATGGAAAATTCCAAAGCCTATATCGTCGCCGAGATGACCGCCGCGACGAATCCCGCCAAACGTTACGCGGGTCAACTCGTTGGGCGTTGGGTAACAATCGTCGCGCCCGAACAACTCGCCCCCGTGGCGCGGCGCTGGAAGACGCAGATCAATCAACTCGCCAAATCCGCCGCCAATTTTGAAATCGTCCCCGAAGCGACGCATAACACGTTAATTGGAACGGTCAACCCCAGCGCGATTCTCAACGCGCAAACGATGACGATATTCATGCGCGCCAAGTCCGATCATCCGCGCAACCATTTGCGCTCCGATTTGATGCGTCAAGCGTTTATGCTCGAAGGCTTAAACACCGACGTCATCGAAGCGCGCGGCGATTCATTGATCGCGCAAATTTGGTCGCTGATTCTCTTCGGCGATTACCTGGCTTTTTATCTGGCGATGGCTTACGGCGCCGACCCGTCCGAAGAAGAAGCGTTTGAAAATCTGAAAAGAATGTTGACCTAGCGCCTGTGGTAAAAATAGGGAAATCGTAATTTGGAGTTCCCTGTATGCTCTCGCGTTTTAAAACCGCCGCCCGAATTTTGCTCAAAGGCGAATCGCAAAAAAAATCCCGCAACCCCGTTCCGCCCATTACAGAAGAAGAGGTTGCGGAGGTTAAACAATTTTTCCCGCGCGAAAAATTTTTTATCTTCGGGCACGCCCGTTCGGGGACGACGCTGTTGATGCGCTTGTTGCGTCTGCACCCCGAAGTTCATTGCAACTATCAGGCGCATTTTTTCACCCGTCCGCCGACTCTCAAATCGCTAGTGGATTCTCCCGCCGCCGAAGAATGGCTGACGCGCAAATCCAACCGCTGGAATCACGGGCGCGACCTTTCGCCGCTCGTCCTGCGCGCCGCCGCTGACTTCATCATGGAACGCGACGCGGCGCGAGTTGGGAAGCGCATCGTCGGCGATAAAAGTCCCTCGTCCGCGATTCACGCTCAGGCGGTGAAAGAGGCGCGCGCAATTTATCCCGACGCGAAAATTATCTACATCGTCCGCGACGGGCGCGACGTGTTGGTCTCCGAACGCTTCCGCAATTTCGTCGAAGAGTCAAAATATTTAACGGCGGAGGACAAGCAAATTATCGAGGCGTTGAAAAAAGATTCCGCGCAATTTACAAACGGGACGCGCTCGATTTTCACCGAAACGTTTATTCGCCGAGTCGCCAAGCGTTGGGCGGACGACGTAAGCGAAATTGACGCGGCGGCGCGAGAACTTTACGCGGAGAATTATCGCTCGCTGCGTTACGAAGATTTGCTGGCGAAGCCTGTTGAAGAAATAAACAAACTTTGGCAATTTTTGAACGTCCAAAACGCGGGCGACTCTTTGCAAGCGGAGATTCAAGCTGAAATGAATTCCAACCCCGATGAAGTTTGGCAAGCCGAGCGCAACGAAGGCATCGCGTCCTTTTTGCCGAAGGGTCAGGCGGGCAATTGGCGAAATTTGTTCGCCGCGAAAGACCGTTCTGTTTTCAATGAAGTTGCGGGCGAGGCGTTGGCGAAGCGGGGCTATGAGAAATGAAATACCTCATCGCCGGACTCGGCTCGATTGGACGACGACACTTCCGCAATTTGATTGCGCTGGGCGAAACGGACATCGTCTTGTATCGCACGGGCAAAGCCACGCTCCCCGACGACGAATTGGCTGGCTATCCCGTCGAAACGGATTTTTCCGAAGCGCTGAAAAAACACAAGCCCGACGCGGTGATTGTCTCCAACCCGACCGCGCTGCATTTGGACGTCGCCATCCCCGCCTCGCGGACGGGTTGCGCGATTCTGCTCGAAAAGCCGATTGCCGCTTCGATGGAGCGCGTGGACGCGCTGCAAGAAGCCGCGCAAAAAAGCGGGGCGCAGATTTTGGTCGCCTTTCAATTTCGCTTTCATCCAGGCTTGGTCAAAGCCAAAGAATGGATTTCGGCGGGCGAAATTGGGCGCGTGATTTCTGCCAACGTCCACTTTGGCGAGTATCTGCCCGCCTGGCACCCGTGGGAGGATTATCGTCAAGGCTATGCGGCGCGCGCGGATTTGGGCGGCGGCGTGGTGGCGACGCAATGCCATTCGTTGGATTACCTACCTTGGCTGGTCGGCGAAAGGGCGCAGGCGCTTTGGGGTTTAGCGGACAAAATCAGCGACCTCGAAGTAACGGCGGAAGACACCGCCAAAATCGGCCTGCGCTTTGCGGGCGGCGCGTTGGGCAGTCTGCATTTGGATTACAACCAGCAGCCGCCCGAACATCATTTCACAATTGTCGGCACGAACGGCACGGTCAAGTGGAATCTCGCCGACGGCGCGGCGCGGATTTATCGGGCGCTCCCCAACCCCTCTCCCGATGGGAGAGGGACGAAGGGTGAGGGGATTTGGGAGACGCATCCGTTGCCGTCAGGCTGGGAGCGCAACGTCATGTTCGTCGAGCAGATGAAACATTTCGCGGACGTGGTCAAAGGGAGCGCGAATCCATCCTGCACGCTGGAAGACGGAATTCAGGTTCAGAAGATGATTGCCGCCGTGCATGAATCGCAAAAGACGAGGACGTTGATTAAGTTATAATTTTTTCAAAATTCAGTCAATGAATTTTGAAGTATAATCTTCCTCTATCGAAAACAAAATATGGACAAAGCGTCCTTGAAATGGAGCAAATTAATGGCAAAAGCAAAACTCATCACGCCTTATGGCGGAAAATTAGTGGATTTGGTCGCAAGCGGCGCCGAACGCGACGAATTGATCGCGCGCGCCGCGCAACTGCCTTCGATCAAAATCACCATGCGCAACCTGTGCGACCTTGAATTGATCGCCACTGGCGGCTTCTCGCCGCTGACAACTTTCATGGGCAAAGCCGACTACGACCGCGTTCTGCGCGAAATGCGCCTCGCGGACGGCACGCTCTTCCCGCTGCCGATCACGTTGACCGCCGACCCGAACGAACTGCCGACCGTCGGCGAAGAGTTGGCGCTTCGCAGCGCGAATTTTGACTTAATCGCCATTATGCGTATTGACGAAGTCTTTCGCTGGGACCCCGAAACCGAAGCGCGACTCGCCTACGGCACGACCGACCCCAAACATCCGATGGTCTCCGAAATGGCGCGCTGGAATCGCGTTTGTATTTCGGGACCGATGCAAGTCGTCAACTTGCCGAAATATTACGACTTTATCAATTTGCGCCGCACCCCCGCGCAAGTGCGCGAAAAGTTGGAAGCGCTGGGCAACGACAACGTCGTCGCTTTTCAGACGCGCAACCCGCTGCACCGCATTCACGAAGAGTTGACCAAACGCGCCGCCGCCAAAGTCAAAGGCTCGCTGTTGGTTCATCCCACCGTCGGCATGACCAAGCCCGGCGACGTGGATCATTACACCCGCGTCCGCACTTATAAAGCGCTGGTGGATAATCACTACGACAAAAACAGCACGCTGCTCAGTCTGCTTCCGCTGGCGATGCGTATGGCGGGACCGAAAGAGGTGTTGTTGCACGCCATCATCCGCCGCAATCACGGCGCGAATCACTTCGTCGTCGGACGCGATCACGCGGGGCCGGGAAATGATTCGACGGGCAAACCGTTTTACGGTCCGTACGAGGCGCAAGAGAACATGACGAAATACGAATCCGAACTCGGCGTCAAAATGATTCCGTTCGAGATGCTCGTCTATCTTCCCGACGAAGGGCGTTACGTCGAAGAAAAAGACGTGCCGAAGGGCGCGAAGACCGCCAACATTTCCGGCACGCAAGTCCGCAACGATTATTTGGCGAAAGGAAAATTGCTGCCCGAATGGTTCACGCGCCCCGAAACCGCCGAGATTTTGCGCGAGATGTACCCGCCGCGCCACAAGCAGGGATTTGGCATTTGGTTCACCGGCTTAAGCGGTTCGGGCAAATCCGCCACGACGCAAGTGTTGACCACGCTGTTGCTCGAACGCGGGCGCGAAACCGCCATCCTCGACGGCGATGTGGTTCGCACGCACCTTTCCAAAGGCTTGGGCTTCAGCAAAGAAGACCGCGACACGAACATTCTGCGTATCGGTTTTGTGGCGGGCGAAATCGTCCACGCGGGCGGGGCGGTCGTCTGCGCCGCCATCAGCCCCTATCGCGCCACCCGCGAAGAAGCGCGGAAGATGGTCGGCGAGAACTTCATCGAAGTCTTTATGGACACGCCCGTCGAAGTCTGCGAGGAGCGCGACGTAAAAGGCTTGTACGCCAAAGCGCGTCAAGCCGTCGCCGACGGCAAACCGATGGGCTTCACCGGCGTGGACGACCCCTACGAGCCGCCCATCAGCCCCGAAATTACGCTCAAAGGTTACGGCTCTTCGCCCGAAGAAAACGCGCGCGCCATCGTGCAATACTTGGAAGAGCAAGGATTCTTGCTCCCGCTCAACTAACGCAAACGGACTCGGCGGGTTTGGATAAAACCCGTCGAGTCTTTTTACATTGTCATTTCAAGCGCGACCTTAAGAAAAAAGTTTCTCCGCGTTTCGCTTGTCGAAATGACAGCGCATAATATTCATGATGATGACCAAATCGCGCCTCGCCTCTTTTTCGACGTTGGGGCTGTTTGCCCTTGCAGGGACTTTTCTCGTCCTTTACGCCACGCCGCAGGGACTGGGGCTTTTCGACGATTCCATCGCTTACATTGCGGGGGCGCGAAGTTTATTGGCCGGGCAAGGGTATCGCGCCGCGTGGCTGGCTTCCAACAAATTTGTAACCCACTTTCCGCCCGCCTTTTCCGCCTTGCTCGCCTTCGTCGGCTTGAGCGGACTCGACCCCTTGCGCGGGACGCGCTTCGTCAACTCGCTTTTATTTGGCGGAAATATTTTTCTGCTCGGCTTGTCAACTTGGCGCATGACCAAATCTCAACTGGCGGGAGTTGCCGCCGCGCTTTTATTGCTGATTAACCCCGCGCTCTTTTACGTTCACACCACAGCCATGAGCGAGCCGCTCTATCTCTTTTTGACCTTAGCCGCTTTCCTCGTCTTCTCGCAATATGCGGACGGCGCGTCCAAACGCCCCGTCAACTTTTTGATTCTCGCCGCCGTCCTCAGCGCGGGCGCGTACCTCGCGCGTTACGCGGGTTTGGCGCTGTTCGCCGCGTTGCTCGTCGCCTTGTTGATTCTTCACGACACATGGAAAAAGCGTTTAATCTACGCCGCCGTTTACTTCGCCGCCTTTCTGCCCTTCGCGCTGGCGTGGGCGCTTCGCAACCGCCTGCTGACCGACAACGCCACCAATCGCTCTTTGCTTTATCATCCGATTGCCGAAAGCAACCTTCAATTAGGAATTTCCAACGTCGCCGCGTTTTTGCTCCCGATAGACGAATGGCGCAAAGCGCTCGATCAAATTCCAAACTTTTTCCCAACGTTGATTATTGTTCTGATTCTCGCTTTGTTCGCGTGGACAATTTTCAAAACTTGGAGGAAATTTTTCAACCCCGCCTCGCCCGCGCCAGAGACGTTGTCGTTCGTTAACGCTTTATATTTTTTCGCTTACCTCGCCTCGATTCTGGCTTCGATGACTTTCTTCGACGCCAGCACAAAATTTCAAATCCGCATTCTCGCGCCGCTTTACTTGAGTCTAATTGCGCTTGCCGTTTATTTTATTTGTCAACTTCTTCAATCTGCTCGCAACCATGTACGATTTATTATTTACCTCATTGCCTTGTGCGCCGTCGCTTTTTCGCTTTACGGGTTGAACGCCGAAGTCGTTCACTTGCGTAAAGGCGGGCAAGGCTACGCCTCGTTTCAATGGTTTGATTCGGACGCGATACAATTCCTGCGCGGACTCCCCGCCGAGACGCGCATTTACTCCAACGAAGTCGCGGCGGTTTATCTCTACACCGGGCGCGGCGGGTACGTCCTGCCCGACCTCGTCGACCCCGTGACCAACCTGCCGCGCGGACGTTTCGACGAGGGCGCGGCGGCGTTGCAAGCCGACGTCCTTTCGGGCGACGCGGCGCTGGCGCTGTTCGACGTCGCTCAACGCGGCGAAGCCGAGCAAGCCGTTTACCAAACGCTGACGGAAAATCTGCGCCTTGCGTTCAAAGGACAAGGCGATAAAATTTATACGGCCTTCCCATAATTGCCCTCAAAGGAAATTCAATGACTATTTTTGATAAATTCAGTTTGAAAGAGCGCGTCGCGGTCGTTACTGGCGGCGGCGGTCAGCTTGGTTTTGAGTTTTGCAAAACGCTCGCCGAAGCGGGCGCGGCGGTCGTCGCGGCGGATTTGAATTTGGAACTGGCGACGCAAACCGCGACTCGCCTGCAAGAGGCGGGATACGAAGCCAGCGCTTTTCCGCTCGACGTAACCCGCCCCGACTCGACCCGAGAACTGGTTTCTGATTCCGTCCAGCGTTATCGTCGCCTCGACGTCCTCGTCAACTGCGCGGCGCTCGACCCGAAGTTTGATCCCGCCGCCGCCGAGCGCGGAATTGCGCCCGGCGCTTTTGAAGATTATCCGCTGCATGATTGGAACGCCGCGTTAAACGTCAACTTGACCGGCGCGTTTTTGGTCACGCAAGCCTGCGTCAAACAGATGATCGCGCAAGGAAAAAAAGGCAGCATTATCAACATCTGCTCGACTTACGGTTTGAACGGTCCCGATCAGCGTCTTTACATTAAAGACGGCAAGCGCGTGGCGTATAAGCCGGTTTATTACACCGTAACCAAAGCCGGCATTTTGGGCTTTACGAAATATCTCGCCGCCTATTACGCCGAGACGGAAATCCGCGTCAACGCGCTGACGCCCGGCGGCGTGTTTAACAATCACGAAGAATATTTCGTCAAGAATTATTCCGCGAAAACCATTTTGGGACGCATGGCGAAAAAGGACGAAATGAACGGCGCGTTATTGTTCCTCGCTTCCGACGCTTCCTCTTATATGACGGGCAATAACCTAATCGTGGACGGCGGCTGGACGGCGTGGTAGGACGGGAGCGGAGATGTCTGATTACAAAATATTAATCGGCGATTGTTTAGAGTCGCTAAGCCGCGAAAAAATTTCCGAAGCGGTTGACTTGACGTTTCTCGACCCGCCGTTTAATCAAGGCAAAGATTATTCTTTTCATAACGACAACCTCTCGTCTGAAGAATATTGGAACATGATGAAAGAAGTTTGTCAAAAAACTTTTAACATTACGTCAAATGGCGGAGCAATTTACTTCATGCAACGCGAGAAAAATACCGAAGATGTTTTAAGGTGTTTGCGCGAGACAGGTTGGACTTTCCAGAACTTAATTATTTGGAAGAAAAAAACGTCCGCCGTGCCTGTTTCCAGCAAATATGGCAAGCAGTATCAAATTATTGCGTATGCTGCAAAAGGAGAAAAGGCGCGAGTCTTTAATCGTCTGCGGATTTCGCCGCCCTTGCCGCCGAACTATAAATTTCAACGCGAAAACGGTTTGTACGTTACCGACGTTTGGGACGACATCCGCGAATTAACGTCGGGTTATTTTGCAGGCGACGAAGCGCTTCGTAATAAAGACGGAGCGCGCTTCCATAAACAACAAGCGCCGCTCGCGCTTTTGTTGCGGATTATTTTATCTTCGTCAAAAGTCGGCGACGCTGTGCTGGATCCGTTTGCAGGCACTGGCACGACGTTGGTCGCGGCGCGTCAATTAAATCGAAACAGCGTTGGAATTGAAATTGATCCGAAGAACGCGGAAATGATTCGTTCGCGGCTGGAAGAAATCCGCGACGCGGATAATATTGAAAAATATTATCAAGATTATATTCATACGGAGAATTTGTCAAAAATTTGGGGCGTAAAATCTGCGCCTGCGAATGTAAAGAAGAAAATGAAGCAATCCGCTTTTGCTGGATAAAAACCTATGACCGACATCCTCGCCCTCATTCCCGCGCGCGGCGGCTCGAAAGGCATTCCGCGCAAAAACATCCGCAACTTTGCGGGCTATCCGCTCATCGCGTGGAGCGTCGCCGCGGCGAAACAATCCAAACTGACAACGCGCGTCATCGTCTCCACCGACGACGAAGAGATCGCCGCCGTCGCCCGCGAGTGGGGCGCGGAAACGCCTTTTTTACGTCCGCTTGAGTTGGCGCAAGACCAAACGACGGATTTGCCCGTTTTTGAACACGCGCTCAAATGGCTGGAAGACGTGGAAAGTTATCGCCCTGAAATTGTGATTCAACTGCGCCCCACCTCGCCGCTACGCCCGCTGGGCATGATAGACGACGCGATTCGGATTTTGCGAACGCACCCCGACGCGGATTGCGTTCGCGGCGTGGTGCCTGCCGCGCAAAACCCGTTTAAGATGTGGCGCTTCAATGGCGCGGAGCGTCCGCTGGGACAATTGCTCGAAGTCGAAGGAATTGCCGAACCGTACAACGCGCCGCGTCAAATTCTGCCGCCGATTTATTGGCAAACGGGACACATTGACGCGATTCGCGCTTCGACCATTCTCGACAAAAAATCGTTGACCGGCGACGCGATTTATCCGCTGGTGATTGACGCGAAATATACGGCGGATATTGACACGCCCGCCGATTGGGCAAAATACGAAACGCTGATTTACAACGGCTTAGACGTCGTCTCGCCGCGCCCGCCGCGCCGAAAAATGCCGGACGCGATAAAATTAATCGTTACCGATTTTGACGGCGTGCTTTCGGACGGGCGCGTGTGGGTGGACGAAAACGGCAAGGAAACGGTGGCGGCCAGCCGTCACGATTCGATGCGCGTGCGCGACATCCGCAAATTAGGCGCGGACGTGGTCATCCTCTCTTCGGAGGAAAATCCCGTCGTGCGGATGCGCGCCAAAAAGATGAAAGTCGAGGCGCTTCAAGGAGTCGGCTTGGACGAGAAAGGCGAAGTCTTAAAGAAATATCTCGCCGAGAAAAAGATTGACGCGGCGCAGGTCGTTTATCTCGGCAACGACTTCAACGATTTGCCTTGCTTTGAAGTGGCGGGCTGGTCGGTCGCCGTCGCGGACGCTTATCCCGAAGTTTTGCGCGCCGCCGATTACGTTTTGAAAACCAACGGCGGATTCGGCGCGTTGCGCGAGTTGTGCGATTTAATTCTTGCGAAGATCGGCAAACAGTAGGCAGTTATCAGTTATCAGCAAACAATCCATAGGAGAAAATATGGCTCGTGAAATTAAATTTGGAAATCGAAAATTAGGCGACGGACATCCCGCCTACGTCATCGCCGAAGTCGGCATTAACCACAACGGCGATTTGGAAATTGCGAAAAAGATTATCGACGCGGCGGTTCACGCGGGCGCGGACGCGGTCAAGTTTCAGAAGCGCACGCCCGAAATTTGCACGCCGCCCGAACAGCAAAAGCAAATGCGCGAAACGCCCTGGGGCTACATCACTTATTTGGATTACCGCTACAAGGTTGAGTTTGGCGAAGAGCAGTACCGCGAAATTGACCGCTATTGCAAAGAAAAGAAAATTGATTGGATGGTTTCGGTGTGGGACGAGCCTTCGGTGGATTTTATAGAGCAGTTTGACACGCCCGCGTATAAAGTCCCGTCCGCTTCGCTGACCGATCACGGCTTGTTGAAGCGCGTCCGCGCGACGGGCAAACCGCTGATTATCTCTACGGGCATGTCCACGATGGAGCAAATTCACAAAGGCGTGCAAGCCGTCGGCGAGGAGAATCTCCTCATCATGCACTGCACCAGCGCCTACCCTTGCGAGCCAGAAGAATTGAATCTTAAAATGATTGAAACGCTGCGAAAAGAATTTCCCAACACGCCCATCGGTTATTCGGGGCACGAGGTCGGGTTGATTCCGTCGACGGCGGCGGTGGCGCTCGGCGCGTGTTCGGTGGAGCGCCACATCACGCTCGACCGCGCCATGTGGGGCAGCGACCAAGCCGCCTCCGTCGAGCCGGGCGGGTTTGAGCGGCTGGTCAAATACATCCGCGTTATCGAGGCAGGATTAGGCAACGGCGTGAAGAAAGTTTATGAATCAGAAAAAGGCTCGATGAAGAAATTGCGCCGCGTGTCGGATGCGTAGGTTATTTCTTTAAGCGAAATATCAGGCACGAATCAAGCGTCGTTTCCAGCGCGTAGCGGGCTTCGACGAAATCAAAGATGTCGTTCATGCGGGGGTGAATGTACATCTTTCTTTTTAAGCCGGGCGTGGAAAATTGCTCTTCGCGGGTTGCGAGGTCGAGCGAGGGAATCGCGTCTACGGAGCGGGCGCAATCTAAAATCAGTTCGGGCGGGCGGCGCGTCAAATCGGCGAAGTAACTTTCTTCGATGTCCGTCGTCAGCGAAGCGCCAAGAAAAAGCGGATAGTAAAGGTACTTGACCGGCGAGACGCGACGCGACATAAAGTTGACGCCCATTTCGGGATACCAAGTCAGAAGCGCGTCTTCGGGCTGGCTGTGCTCGCGGACGTAATCGGCGACGGGGTCGGCGTACTCGCCGCCGCCCGAACGGATGGTCTGCGCGTAGCGCGTCCACGCGGACGGCGCGACGAGGAAGAAGACGACGAGCAAAGTCAACGAAGCGGCGACGGTCATCGCGCCCGTCCAGCCTTCGCGCGCGGGGACGTGAAACGCCCAACGCCAGAGGTCTGCGAAAGCCAGCGCGCAATAAAATATCACTGCGGGAATCCAACTGGCGTAATAATGCGTAAAATTTCTGCCCGAAAGGTTGCTCAATAAAATTTCAATTGGAAACCAAATCAGCAAGAAGGCGTCGAGCCGCGTCGCTTTGCGTTGCGCGAAATTGGACAAGACGCGAAAGACAACGAGCAGCCACGCCGCCAACGTCAACCAGCCGACCCAGCCCATGCCGTACTTGCCGAAGCCGCCGAAGAGGTCTAGCCATTCGCGTTCTTGCGCGGCGGCGTAGGAGAAGTTGAAAAGGATGGCGGCGTAGAACATCTCGTGTGCCGCGCCGCGCAACGCGAAGTAGAGAGTCCACAGCAAAAGCGGAGCGGCGAATCCCGTCAGCGTGATTAGCGCGTTTTTGATTGCGTCGGCAAAATTACGTTTGAAAAGGTCGAAGAGAAAGGCCGCGCCGAGAATTGCAAACAGTCCGCCGATGTTGTTGGCGCGGAAGGAAAAACTTAAGGCAAAGCAAGCGCCGACGCCGAAATACTTCCAAGCGGTTTTCTTTTCATCCAGCGCGGAAAGAAACAGCGCCAAGCCCGCCGCGTTAAAAAGCAGCGCGTACTCTTCGGTGTAGTTGCCGTAGCCGAGCGTAGCGCGCAAGCCCCAGCCGCCCAGCGCCGCGCCGAAGAGCGCCGCGCCTTCGCCCCAGCGTTTGGCGAGCGCTTTGTACAAAATCCAAAACATGGCGAAGAGGCAGAGAAATTCGACCGCCCAAAGTCCCCAGCGCGAGCCGCCGCCCAAGCCGACGCCAAGCGCGTTGACGTAAAAAATGCCAGGACCCTTGGAATCCCAAAAATCGCGGTAGGGCAATTTGCCGTCCAAAATTTGTTGGCCGGCGTAAAGGAAAAATCCGCCGTCGCGCGCGGGCTTGTCAAAATGCGGGTTGGCGAGGTCGAGCGTTAGCGCGGTCAGCGCCGCTAAAAAAAGGCAGGGGAGAACGCGGCGAATAAATTTCATGGCGCGTTGTAGGTCAGCCCCAACCCTTCGACTAAATTCTTAATCGTGTTCCAATGCACGCGCTCCCACGCCGCCGGGCTGGAATTTGAATTGTGCGGCGCAAGCAGGACGTTGTCCATTTTTAGTAACGGACTGTCGTCGGGCAGCGGCTCAAACTCGAAGACGTCCAACGCCGCGCCGCTAATCTGACCCGTAGCCAATGCGGCGATAAGGGCTTTTTCTTCCACGATTGGCCCGCGCGCGGTATTGATGAGAATCGCATCGGACTTCATCAGCGCCAGCGTGTCGGCGTTGACGAGGTGATGCGAAGTCGGGTTGAGGTCGCAGTTGACGGAGACAAAATCGGATTGGCGCAACAGGTTTTCGAGCGTCGTCATCTCGATGCCCGTCTCGCCGACAAAGACGTGATCCACGTCGGCGATATCCGCGCCGTAGACTTTCATGCCGAAGGCGCGCGCACGGCGCGTTACCGCTTTGCCGATATTGCCCGCGCCGATCACGCCCAGCGTACATTCGCTTAAGGTTCTGCCCGCGATTTTTTCCCATTTGCCGTTTTTCATCTCTTTGTCCATCCACGGCTGACGGCGGGCGAAGGCGAGGATGTAGCCTAAGACCGTGTCCGCGACGGGAGTGGTAAAGGCGTTCGGCGTGCGTCCGAGTTTGACGTTAAATTTGGCGCAAGCCGCCGCGTCAATTGAATCCACGCCTGTGCCCCATTTGGAGATGACCTTCAAGCGCGGAGCGCAGGCTTCGATGACGCGCGCGCTGTAACGGTCGTCGCCGCAAATTGTGCCGTCGAATTGCGCGGCGTAGCGCAGGATGTCCGCTTCTTCCATGCGCTCTTGCACGTCGGGCAGAATTAATTCGATGTCGTATTTTTCAAAAACGGGACGAAAGCGCTCGACAAAAGGCAGCATGTACGGCGCGCTTAATAAGACGGCGTATTTCATCGGTTGAGTCTCTTCCTCATCAAAAAATCGGTGATTTCAAAATCAAATTCTTCGTCAATGTCCCAGGCCTCTTCGGCAGGGATTTCAAACATCAGCGGCGAGTCGCCGATGCGGTGTTTTTTGCGTTGCAAGTTTTCTCTCGTGAAAAGATACATGCAAGAATTTTCCTCGTAAACGGGCGGCAGGTCTTGCGTTTGCAACAGTTCGCGCGGATTGTGGTTGATTGCCTTGCCGTCTTGAAAATACAATCTCGTTTGCAAACGGGTAACGGAGAACAACGAATCGTATTTAGGATATTCCGCAAAAAATTTTTGAATGCCCGCTTGAAGCGTTTCGCTTCTCAACAGCGGATTCGTCGAATGCGTTTGCAGATAAAAATCCGCGTTGACCTGCGCGGTGTCGTACAACAGAATCTCGTTCATAGGGACGTCGTCGGCGCGCAGATGTTCGGGGCGGCGAAGCGGTCGAACGTCGGGGAAGTGGCGGCGCAGGTCGTCGAGTATCGGTTCGGAGTCGGTGTCCACGAGGATGGCGTCAATTTCAGGCACGGCGCGCAGCGTTTCCAAAATGTGATGGAAGAGCGGCTTGCCGGCCAGCGGGCGGTAGTTTTTGCCGGGCACGCGCTGGCTGTGATGACGCATGGGCACAAGGGCGGCGAGTTTCATGCTGATATTTTATCGCACAACTCTCTTTGTCAATCCTCGTAGCGAATGGGCGGCACGTCGCGTTTGTTTTCGTTTTTCTTTTTGCGCTCGCGGGCGTAGTAAAAAGTCTCGCGCAGTTGCGGCGTGACCAAACTGGTCTCGCGGTGTCCGACGCGCGTCCCGTAAAACTGCATGAAGCGAAACCAAAAAATGGAGGCGAAGTTTTTGAGCAGCGTTTTTTCGCGCGCGGCGTGCCACAAGTCGCTGAAAATGTTGGCGGCGGTCAGGCGCATGAAATCGTAGAAGTTGAAGTTCGTTTCGGGGTAGATGCGGCGCAGCGCCATCGCCTCGCGGCGGTAACGGTTGAAGACGCCGCGCGGCGTCTCGTTGTGGACGTGGACAATCTCCGCTTCGGCGGCGTAGACGATTGCGCCGCCCTGCGCCTGCGCCCACTTCGCCCACGCCAGATCTTCCAGCCCGGTCAGCGTTTCGTCGTACTTGTGTTTTTCCCACAGACTTTTGCGAATGGCGGCGTTGGCGTTGTTGCAAAACGCGGTCGCCTGACGAGGGTCGCTCGCGTCGGGAAACCATTGGTGGAAAATCTGAATCTCGGAATATTTCGATTTTTCATAACCGCGCTGTTTGCCGTAAACCAGCGCGACGCTTTCGTCTTGAAAGGGGCGCAAGAGCGTTTCCAGCCAATCGGGATAAACGGGGTAAACGTGCGCGCTGGCGATGACGATTAACTCGCGCGTCGCGGCGCGGACGCCGAAGTTGAGCGAACGCCCAAAGGTGAACTCCGCCGACGGAATGCGGACGACCTTCGCGCCGTAGGATTCGGCGACGGCGACGGTCGCGTCGGTCGAGCCAGAGTCGACGAGGATGATTTCCGCGTCGGCGACGGTTTGGCGGCGCGCGCCTTCGAGCAAACGTCCGATGTGTTTTTCTTCGTTATAAGCGCGCACGACGAGCGAGCAGGATTTAGGGATTTCCATAAGTTGCGCCTATTATAAAGGTTATAATTTCGCCGTCGCTCCCATTCGCCCAATTAGGATTTCTCTTGAAAAATACCATCTTTAACACGCCCGTCGTCAGCCCGATTTTGCGCGCCGTCAGCAACGGAATTATGCGTTCCGTCGGCTGGAACGTGGACGGCGCTCCGCCCGATTTGAAAAAATATATCGTCATCGGCGCGCCGCACACCTCCAATTGGGATTTTCTGCTTTTTCTCGGCATTATCTTCCGCCTAAAAATTAGCACGCGCTACATGGCGAAAATTGAGTTGTTCACGAATCCGCTCGGCTGGTTTTTTTATTGGTGCGGCGGCGTGCCCGTAGACAGGAAAAAATCCAGCGGGTTGATCGAGCAGATGGTCGAAGTCTGCAATCGAGAAGACGAGTTTATTTTAGTCATCGCCCCCGAAGGGACGCGCTATCACGTCCATGAGTGGAAGCGCGGTTTTTATCACATCGCCAAAAGCGCGGGCATTCCGATCGTCATGGCAAAAGTGGACGGCGTCCGAAAGGTCGTCCATTTCGGCGAAACCTTTTACCCGACAGACGACGCCGACGCCGACATGCAAGCCATTCAATCCGCCTTTGCGGGAATGGCGGGAATTAATCCGCGCCAGAAGTTAAAGAAGAAAAAATATATTACGCTGAAAGATTAATTCGCGTTGTCATTTTGAGTTAATGCGAATTGCGCGAAAAAAATATTTGCGAAATTTTATACGTTCGTTCAATTCGCCTTGCCCGACGTTACTCGTTCAACAAAAAATCTCCGCCGTTTAAGACGCCTTCCAAAAAAGTTTGAAGCGCCGCCGACTTTTGCAAAGCGCTCAAAGGGAAGGTCTTCAACGTCGACTCGCTGGGGCGAATGGACTTGCCTAAGAAATCGCCAAACGGCAGCGACGTTTTATACAGTTGATAATACAAAAAGCGCCGCGCGTTGCGCTGAAACTCGGCGGGGACTGCAATCTTCTCCGCCGCTAAAAACTCTTCCATCATTTGTCTCGTTTCGCTTTGCGTCTGCGGGAAGAAGACGGTTGGGTATTGCGTAAAACGCGCCTTGCCCGCGCACAAAACCGCCGCGCCCATCAGCGACGCCTCCAAGCCGATGGTCGAGTTGTAGATCATGACAAATTTCGATTTGAGAATCAACTCGTAGGAACTGAGCGTTTCGTTTGGCGCGATAAAAACGACGTTCGGCAAAGCGTCCGCTTGGCGCGCCTCGACCCAGCCGCCGACGGTTTCGCGGCTGGCTTTGCGGACTCGCAACTCGTCGGGGTGGGCGCGAATGACAAACAGCGTTTCGGGGTGTTCTTTGACGACGTCCAAACTTAAATCTAACCAATCGAACATGTCGTCAAAAACGGTGTTGGCGTGCGGCTGACTGGTGTCAAAAATTACGTTGGTAAAGATGGGGACAATTTGTTTGAAGCCGGCCGCCTTTTGCAAAAAGGCTTCGTCTAAACCTTTCATGTCCGCCCAAAATTTGACGCCCGCCATGGTGAAATCGCCTTTGAAGCGCTTGGCAAGGTAAGCGTCTAGTTTGGCGTTTTGCGCTTCGCTGAGTTCAAACTCGTCGGGAATTTTAATCGGGTAGGCGGTGGCTTCGCCGTCGGTGAAATAGGCGGTGGCGGGCAGCAAACCGACCTCGTGGGTGATGACGCGCAATCCGCGTTTGAGGGCAACGTGCCGCGCCGTCGCTTCGGGGAAGAATTGCCCGTTGAAGACGATCACCGCGCGCGGCTGAGTCTCATCCAAAAGTTGCGCGAATTTTTGCGCCACATTCCACGCGGACAAAATGTACTCGCGCAGCAAATAGCGCGTCGTCGCGTCGTCCGCCAAATGGTGGACACGCAAAACCCAGCGCAGCGCGGGCAGGCACAACGCGCCGAGCGGCAAATCGCGGTAAACGACGCGCGAGAGTTCGTCCACGCTTAAGTTGGAAATTTCGTTTTCCAATTCCGCGTTGCGCTGAAAAGTAAACCAATCAACCGCCGCGCTTTTTTCTTCATCCTTCGCCAGAGCGGGGACGCCCGCGTACAGCGCCTTCGATTGCGCGATGCACGATTTGCAAGGCATTTCTTTATATGGGTCTTCGCGGTTCGTTCCCAAGACGCATTTGCTCATGCCCGCGCGGCAGGCAAAGTAAACGACGGGAACTCCGCGCAGGCGCAACGCCCACGAAGCCAGCAGATGAAATCCGCTGTTCCATGAAAGGTCGTCAATGCCCGACGAGGCTTTGAAGAAGACGACTGGCGCGCCGCTCGGCGGCGGGGAGCGGCGCGCTACCAGACGCGAGACGGTCGCAATTTTGAAATTGTTAACGCGGCGATTAAGTCCGCGCAGCAGGCGTTGGGTAAAAAACTCGGAAAAGCGAGAGGTCATTTGAATCCTTAAAAGAGCGTTCTTTTTTGAAAGAAAAGAATATTAACGCCAACGGAATAAATTTGCAAATGGCGCGGATAAAATTTTGATTTCAACGTACAATTGGCGCATGACAAAAACCATGCTCATCACCGGAGCGGCGGGCGGAATTGGACGCGCCGTCGTCGCTCTCTTCGCCCAAAACGGCTGGCGCGTCGTCGGCGTGGATCGCAGCCCGTTTGGCGCGGACTTTCCGCAAAACGGACTCTTCGTCCAATCCGACATTTCGCATCCCGAAGAAATCGAATCGATTTTCGAGCGCGTCAAATCGCTGACCGATTCGCTGGACGCGCTGGTCAACAACGCGGCGCTGCAAGTCGCCAAGCCGCTCATGCAAACGTCGGTCGAAGAGTGGGATGCGGTCATGTCGGCTAATTTGCGCTCGGTCTTTTTGGGAGTCAAACTGGCGCATCCGCTCTTGGCGGCCGGCGGAGGCGGCGCGATTGTCAACGTCTCGTCCGTGCATGCGGTGCAGACGTCAGCCAACATCGCCGCCTACGCCGCGTCCAAAGGCGGCCTGCTGGCGCTAACTCGCGCCATGTCCATCGAGTTTGCGCCCGATAATATTCGCGTCAACGCTATTTTGCCCGGCGCGGTGGACACGCCCATGTTACGCGACGGACTCGCGCGCGGGCATGTCGGCGCGGGCGACGTGTGGGAGCGCTTGGACAACCTCGCGCGCAAGACGGTCAACGGGCGCGTGGGCGAACCGCAGGAAATTGCCGAAGCGATTCGCTTCCTCGCCGACAACGAACGTTCCTCGTTTATGACCGGGCAAGCCATCATCGTGGACGGCGGCGCGACGGCGCGCTTAAGCACGGAGTAACATGACTCGCAAAAGAAAAAAAACGCAAGATAACGGCAAAATGCAGACGCGCCTATTCATCGCCAAACTTTTGTTTCGCGTCAACGCCGCGTGTTGGGCGGCGCTCGGCGCGTACTACGTTTACCAAATGGCGGCGGACAAAAATGGTTGGGCTTCGGCGCTGGTCGGCATCTTTTTTGTGTTTATGGTCGTCGTCCTTTTGTACGGCGCGCGCATCGTCGAACGCCGCGAAAAACTGACCTTGATTCTCTGCGCCGTCATCGCCGCGGGACATTTGCTTTATACGATTTTCGGCGTTTTAGATTTTGTCTTCGTCCTCGTCGCTTTGTTGGACGTCATCATTTTGATTGACCTATTCGCCCTGAAAGATTATTACCTCGAAGCATGAAACGCGCAATCAAACGCTTTATTCCCGAATCAGTTTGGCGCTTCTCCCGCGACGTTTACGACGGCGTCCGCCGTTTGCCGCAAGCGCCCGCCGCCTACTTTCACCCGTGGCGCCGCGAAAGCATCAAGCGCCTCGCCGCGCTGAAAGACGTCCATCGCGGAAAACGCGCCTTCATCATCGGCAACGGTCCTTCGCTCAAACAAACGGATTTGTCCAAACTGAAAGACGAAATCACCTTCGGTATGAATCGAATTTATCTTGCCTTTCCAGAACTTGGATTTTCGACATCCTACCTTTGTGTAACTAACGACTTGGTCGTCGAGCAATTCGTCGCCGACTTCCTCGCCTTAGACGTCCCGCAATTCATCGCCTGGCGCTCGCGCCGACATTACCCCGCCGACTTGTCGCTGGCGCAAATCCCAACTTTCGTTTACACGACCTACACCGGCCCGCGTTTTGTGACAGATTCTCGCGGACGAGTTTGGGAAGGCGCGACGGTAACCAACCTCGCGCTGCAGCTCGCCTATCACATGGGAATCGAAAAAGCGATCCTCGTCGGCGTAGATCACAACTTCGCCACAAAAGGCGACGCCAACAAAACCGTCATCTCCGAAGGCGACGACGCAAACCATTTCCTGCCCAATTATTTCGGCAAAGGCGTTCGGTGGCAACTGCCCGACCTCGACACCTCCGAAGTCGGTTACGTCATGGCGCGCGAAGCCTTCGCCAAAGATGGGCGTCAAATTGTGGACGCAACCGTCGGCGGAAAATTAACCGTCTTCCCCAAAGCCGATTACGACTCGCTCTTCCCATGACTCTCGTTTCCATTATTACGCCTTCGTTCAACCAAGCCAAATACTTGGAGCAAACCCTGCGCTCGGTCTTGGAGCAAAACTATTCGCCGATTGAATACATCGTCATAGACGGCGGCTCGACCGACGGCAGCCTCGAAATCATCAAAAAATATTCCGAGCGATTAACGTATTGGGTCAGCGAAAAAGACAGCGGGCAAGCGGACGCCATCAACAAAGGATTCGCCCGCGCCACAGGCGAGATTGTGGCTTGGCTCAACTCCGACGATTTTTACTTGCCCGAAACCATTCGCGCCGCCGTCCGCGCCTTTGACGAAAACCCCGACGCAACCTTAATCTACGCCGACATGTTAGCAGTGGACGCCAGCGGCGCGCCCTTCAACGCGCTGACCTACAAACAACTTTCCTTAAAGGATTTGCTTTGCTTTCAAATTATTGGTCAGCCGGCCGTTTTTTTTCGCCGTTCCGCGCTGCAAAAAACAAGCGGACTTAATCCCTCGCTTCACTTTCTGCTCGATCATTTGCTTTGGATTCAACTCGCCCAACAAGGGCGCATCTTGCACGTCCCGCAGACGTGGGCGGCGGCGCGTTATCACGCCGAAGCGAAGAACGTCGCCCGCGCCGCCGAGTTCGGACGCGAAGCCTTCCGCATTTTAGACGTCGCCGCGCAAGACCCGACCCTCGCGCCGCTTCTGCAAAGCGTTGCGCGTCGCGCGCGCGCCGCCGCCTTCCGCGTGGACGCGCGCTATCAACTCGACGGCGGATTTCCCGCGCAGGCTTTGAAGAGTTGGTTTCGCGCCTTCTTCATTTATCCGCCCGTTGCGCTGGCGCGGCTGAACCTTTTCGCGTCCGCAATTTTGAACTGGCTGGGCTTGAAAAAAATAAGGGAAATATTTCTATCTAACCGAAAGAAAAATTTCTCTGAATAACGCGCTGGGCGCATTAATCCCTCTCATAAATTTCTATTACAATTGCCCCGCCTTATGAACCAAGCCAAACCTTTTTTTTCGACAAAATCCGCGCGGACGGTTGCCTTGCTGACGCTCTTCGCCTTAAGCGCCGCCATCCGCTTGTACGACCTAACCGACCTGCCGCTCGATTTTCACTCCACCCGTCAACTGCTTTCGCTGATTAAAGCGCGCGGCATGTACTACGAAGCCCGCGCCGACCTGCCGCCCAAAGAGCGCGAGTTCGCCGTCGGGCAATGGCAGATTCGCGCGTCGGTCGAGCCGGAAATTTTCGAGCGTATCGTCGCGTGGACGTACCGTTTGACCGGCGAACAAACTTGGATTGCGCGTTTGTATTCGTCCGCGTTTTGGTTAATTGGCGGCGCGTTTCTCTATTGGCTCGCCCGCCTCCTCGTCGCGGAAGACGGCGCGCTCGCCGCCACTGCCGTTTATCTGCTCGCGCCTTACGCTATTATCGCCAGCCGCAGTTTTCAACCCGACCCGCTGATGGTCATGCTCGTCGTCATTTTCTTTTGGGCGCTTTGGCGCTGGGCGCAAGACGCGCAATGGCGCTTCGCCCTCGCCGCGGGCGTCGTCGGCGGGCTGGCGATTTTCGTCAAATTTCCGGCGGCGTTCGTCGTCGTCGGCGCGGCAGTCGGCGCGGCGCTCGCTCGCGGGACGATTCGCTCAACCTTAAAGAATCCGCAAATCTACGCGATGGCGGCGCTCGGCGCGGCGCCCGGCGCGGGCTACCTCGTCTACGGGCTTCGCGCGGGCTATCTCGGCGAACAGTTCGGCGGGCGCTTCATCCCCGCCTACTTCCTCAGCCCGTCCTATTACATCGGCTGGCTGAACATGCTTCACCTCATCGCGGGCGCGGCGTTGTTGACGTTGGCGGCGCTCGGCGTATTTTTTTACGACGGCTCAAAACGCCGCTTCCTTCTCGGACTTTGGGCGGGGTACGCCCTGTTGGGCTTTTACTTTAACTTTCACATTTCCACCCACGATTACTACTCCCTGCCGCTGATTCCCATTCTCGCGCTTTCGCTCGCGCCGCTAGCAGACTTCCTCCTGCGTCAACTCGCCGCGTTGACTCCCGCGACGTTTTCGCGCTTCGCCGCGTCTGCAATTTTGCTTTTCGGAATTTGCGCTTCGACGTGGAGCGTCCGCAACCAACTCAACGCCGCGGACTATCGTCCGCAGGCGGCTTTTTGGGCGCAGGTGCACAAGTCCACTGGCGAATACAATACGATTGGCTTGACGCAAGATTACGGCGCGCGCCTAGCCTACTGGGGCGGACAAAACATCACGTCTTGGCCATCGCACGGCGATTTAATTTACGGCAAAGAGCGCGGCGTCGCGCAAAAAGATTTTCAAAAACAATGGGACGATTTAACCGCGAAAAAAGATTTATTCCTCGTTACCGATTTTGACGACCTTGCCTTCCAGCCGCTGTTAAAAGAAAAATTGAGCGAATACCCTGTTTACGCCGAAGGCGAAGGGTACGTCGTCTATCGGTTGCGATAACGGATAACATGACTTTCAAAATAAAAACTCCGTTTCAAATTGTTTTGTTGTTGTCGATTCTTGCCTTGTTGACGGCGCTCGGCGCTTACGTTTATTTGGGCAAATTTTCCTACTATCTCGCGGACGATTACTGCGAAGCGACGCGCACGACTTCCGCCCCGCTTGTGCAAGCGATTGTCAACCGCTACGTGGATGGCGAATGGCGGGCGGCTGGGCGCTATTCAAACATTCTGTTTGTCGGCTTGAGCGAAAGGCTCGGCGAAGGCGGTCTGCCCATTTCGATAACCTTAACCGCTTTCTTATGGACGGTTGGAGTCATTTTGCTCGTCCATGAAATTCAACAATACGTTGGCTCGCGCTGGACTTGGCAAATGAACGCTTTTTTAGGCGCGTTAATTGCTTTTATGAGTTTTTTGCAAGCGCCGAATCTTTTTCAAACGGTCTACTGGCGCTCTTCCGCGATGACGCATTTCGCGCCGCTCGTTCTTCTTTGTCTGCTCTTCGCTCTTTCGCTTAACCTGTCGCGTCGCGCTTTGCGGCCGTATGCGCGTTATTTTTTCTACGCTTTATTTCTCTTTGTCTCTTTTATTATTGCCGGCTTTTCCGAACCGCCAACGACTATGCTCTTGGTCGCGCTTCCTTTATTGGCGGGCGCCGTTTGGCGTTGGGACAAATCTCCGTCGCGCAAGCGCTTATTGACCTCGATCGGTTTTATGCTGTTCGGCATTTTTCTCGGATTTTTAATCATGCTGTTTTCGCCGGCAATTTCCGACGTCGCTCAAGAGAAAAACGCAAACGCGGTTTTTGTCGCAGCGCGTTCTTTTCTCTTTGCCTTTGAATTTACGCGCGACACGGCGCTGCGCTTGCCGCTTCCGCTGACGCTCTCGTTTGCGCTTCCCTTCCTCCTCTCGCTGATTTTCTCCCAAACCGACTCGTCGTCCGCCTGCGCCGTTCAACCTCGCGCCGTTCTGCTCCAAGCGCTGACTGCGCCGCTCGTCGGCGGGCTGTTAATCGCCGCCAGTTTTGCGCCCAGCGTCTTCGGGCAAAGTTACCCCGTCGCGCGAATGCGTTTCCTCGCCGCCGTTATCGTTCTTGTCGTTTTGATTTTGGAAGGAAATCTATTTGGCGCGTACATCTCGCAATTTAATTTCAACAAGAAGATTCCGACGCAAATTGCGCTTATTCTTTTTTCAACGCTCGCTATTTTTTATCCGCTTCGCGCAACGATAAAAATCGTCCAAAACGATTTGCCCGAATACCGTCAACGCGCCGCCGTTTGGAATTTGCGCCAAGCGTTTATTCAACGCCGCATTGCAAAAGGAAAAAAGAAATTAGTTGTCCCAGCGCTCGACGGCGTGTACGGCGTTAAAGAATTAGACGAAGACCCGACGCATTGGGTCAACGTCTGCGCGGCGCGATTTTACGGAGTTCGTTCGATCCGCGCCGTCGGCGCGGACGACCTGATAGAGACGCTAAATGAATAATCCCAAACCGATTCTCGTCACCGGCGCGCACCGCAGCGGAACGACTTGGGTCGGCAAAATGCTCGCCGCCGCGTCGGATGTGGCGTACGTCAGCGAGCCGCTCAACGTCTGGCATCGCGCGGGCGTTTACCGCGCGCCCGTCGAGCGCTGGTACGCTTACATCACGGAGGAGAACGAAAGCGCCTACCTGCCCGCCTTCCGCGAACTGCTGAATTTTCAATATCACACGTTTCTTGAATTGCGCTCCCTGCGCTCGTTCAAAGATTTTCTGCGCATGGGGCGCGACCTTCATATTTTCTTCAACGCCGCCCTGCGCGGACAACGCGCTCTGCTCAAAGACCCCTTCGCTGTTTTTTCTTCCGTCTGGTTCGCGCACAGGTTGAATTGCGAAGTCGTCATCACCGTTCGCCACCCCGCCGCTTTCGCCGCCAGCCTCAAACGCCTAAATTGGACCTTCGACTTCGGCAACCTGCTCGACCAACCTTTGCTCATGCGCGATCATCTCGCAGACCAACGCGCCGCGATGGAAGCGCTGCACAAGGACGACGTCGTCGGGCAAGCGGCGCTGTTGTGGACGCTCGTCTACCGTTTCGTCGATTCGCTGCGCGCCGACTTTCCGCAGTTCCGCATCGTCAAACACGAAGACTTGTCCCTCGACCCGGTCGGCGGCTATCGCGCTTTGTACGCCGCGCTGAATTTGGACTTCACGCCGCGCGTCGAACAGGTCATCCAAACTTCCAGCAGTTCCGAAAATCCGACTAAATTGGCGCGCAACAAAACGCACTCGGTCAAATTGGACAGCCGCGCCAACCTCGCCAACTGGAAGAAGAACCTCGCGCCAGACGAAATTGAACGCATCCGCAAGACGACGCGCGGCGTCGCCGAACGCTTCTACGCGGACGCGGACTGGTAAGCCATGCAGCCTCTCGTCTCCATCATCACGCCCTCGTTCAACCAAGCGCCGTACCTTGAAGCGACGATTCTTTCCGTGTTGGAACAAACTTACCCGCGCATTGAATACATCGTCGTTGACGGCGGCTCGACCGACGGCAGTTTGGACGTAATCAAAAAGCATGAAGGGCGAATCTCCGCTTGGGTCAGCGAAAAGGATCAAGGTCAGACCGACGCGATTAATAAAGGTTTTGCGCGCGCGCGCGGCGACATCCTCGCCTGGCTCAACTCCGACGACACCTACGCTCATCCCAACGTCGTCGCGGAGGCGGCTCAATTCCTCGACGAAAACCCCGCAGTCGGCATGGCGTACGCCGATTGCAATTTCATCAACGAAGCGGGCGAAGTTATCGGCGCGTTCGCGGCGCGGCAGACGGATTACCAAAAGTTGCGGCGCGGCTACGTCCACATCCCGCAGCAGACGACTTTTTTCCGCGCTTCGCTCTGGCGCGAAGTTGCGCCGCTCGACCCATCTTTTTATTTTGCGATGGATTACGACCTGTGGACGCGCCTCGCCCGCCGCGCGCCGTTGCGCTACCTGCCGAACCGCACTTGGGCGAATTTTAGAATCCACGCTTCGAGCAAGACCAACGTCAACGACATGCGCGGCTGGCAGGAAATGTTGCGCGTACATTACCGCGACGGCGGCAGTTTTTTTTCGCCAATTGTGGCAAAATACTATCTGCGTAAAGTCATCGGTCCGCTGTGGAAATGGCGGATAAAAAAACAGTAAACGGTTAATAGTAAATGACGCCAACCGCCAACCAACCTATGAACCTTCTCCTCGCCCCTCCTTCCCTCGACGATTTCATCCGCCTGCTCAAAGCCTGGCGCTTCTGGACGCTGGGCGCGTTGATTGGCGCGGCGCTGGGCGCGGCGCTTTACGTCCTCGCGCCGCCGCCTTATCGCGCGCAAGCCGTCGTCAACGTGGACTTCAATTTGGAGTCCGCCTTCCCCGAAAACAGCGACCGCCAGGATTTCTACTACCTCGAGCGCGAAGCGCGCAAGATGGTCGAACTGGCTTGGTCGGACGAAGTTTTGGAATCGTTGGGCGCGCCCGTGGCGGACTTGCGCGGCGGGGCGTTGACTCTCGCCCAACCCGCCGAAGCCGGCTGGCGCTTCTACGCCGACGACGCGCATCCACAAAAGGCGGCGGCGCTCGCCTCTGCTTGGGCGAACGCCTTCGTCGAAAGAGTCCGCGCCGAGATACGGGCGGGCAACCTTAACGAATTCATCCGCCTCGAAGCCGTGCAGACGCAAAACCTGCCCGTGAAGCGCAGCGTCCCGCTCAGCCGTTATTTGCTGGTCGGCGCTTTCGGCTTTTTGACCTTCGCCGCGCTGGGCGTTTTGTTTGTCAAACCAAAATGAAACGCCTGCTCTCCTTCGACAACCTGCCGCGCCTGCTTTGGGGCTTGGCGCTGACCGCCCTACCCGTTACCAGTTTTCGCTGGTTTCCAGGCTTGGGCGCGGGGACGCTCGTCCGCCCGCTGGCGCTGTACCCGCTGGCGCTTTTGATTCCGCTCCTGCTGATTCAAGCGCGGCGCAAAAAAATTCAACTCGCGCAAATTAACTCCTTCTTGCCCTTGACGGCTTTCGTCCTCTTCGCGCTGTTGGCAACCCTCTTCGGCGCCGCGCTCGCCCCCGTCCCCCTGCGCGGACAAACCTACGACGCGCGCGCCGTCCGCGCCGTGATGACGCTTTTTATTGGCGTCGCCTTTTTCGTCGCCGCCGCGTGGATGAATCGAGACGAAGCCGACCTGCGCTTCAGCGTCCGCTGGATTTTCGTCGGCTTATGCCTCGACCTCGCTTGGAGCGCCCTGCAAGCGCTGACCTTCTACACGCGCCTGCTCGACCGCGAAACCGTAACCCATTGGCAACTGGCTTTCTCCATGCGCGAACTCGTCCGCGAAAACCGCGTCTCTGGGCTGGCTTACGAACCCGCTTGGTTGGCGGGTCAAATCGCAACCATCTTTCTGCCTTTTTTGATTGCCGCCCTTTTGACGAAGTACCGCGTCTCTCGCCGCTCGTGGCTTGAGCCTGCGCTTCTGGCGCTCTCCGCGCTGACGTTGCTCGCCGCCTACTCGCGCGGCGGATTGCTCATCTCCGCTTTCGTTTCGCTGTTAATCGTCCTGCTCTTCGGGCGCGATTCTCTGCGCGCTTTATGGGTTTGGTTCGTCGGCGGATTCCGTCGGCGCGGCGCAGGCTTGATATTGAGAGTCGGCGCGATTGTCGTTTTCGTCGGCGCGGCGGCTGGCGCGTTCTCCTTCCTCGCGCAGAAAGATTATTTCAACCGCTTGTGGAACTCCAAAGCCGACAGCCTGACCGAGTACCTCGTGGACAATTACGCGGGCGCGCGCGGCGCTTACGCGGCGGGCGCTTTCGGCGCGTTTGAAGATTACCCGCTGACCGGCGTCGGCTTGGGCGGCAGCGGGTTTTACATCTACGCCCATTTGCCCGAATGGGCGCTGACCTTCGTCCCCGAAATTGCGCGGCAACTCGACCCGTCGAGCGCGCTCTACCCCAACCCGAAAAATCTTTACGTTCGCTTGTTGGCAGAAACAGGGCTGTTCGGTTTGATTCTTTTTCTGGCTTTCTTTTTTCATCTGCTGGGCGACGCGCTTTCGCTGTTAAAACAAAATCGCGCGTGGACGCGCTTCGCCGCCGTCGCCGCAGTCTTTGCTTGGATCTCCGTCGCCCTGTATAATTCGACTCAAGATTCGTTCGCTCAACCCGGCCTTTGGCTGGCGTTGGGAATTGTCGCGGGGCTTGCCGCGCCGCAATCGAGAAGGGAAATTTTATGATTGTTCTTTCCGTAGGGATGCCGCGCGCGGGTTCGGGCTGGCATTACGAACTCGTCCGCGATTTGACGCTGGCGCTCGGTTACGCCGACCCGCGCCGCGTCCGCGAAAAATATAAATTGCAAGAAATTCTCACCGAAGAAACGTGCAACATCGGCAAACTTTCGGCGCGGCGTTTGGCGGCGGTTTCGCTGCCGGCTCTCGTCGGCGCTTCGTTTGCGATTAAGGCGCACACGCCGCCGACTCGCGCTTCGCGTTTGCTGGCGTCGGTCGGCTGGTTGCGCGTCTCGTACATTTACCGCGACCCGCGCGACGCGCTCTACTCGGCGATGGAGTTCGGTCAAACCGCGCTTTCGCAAGGACGCCCCAACGCTTTTTCGTATCTTTCTACCTTTGATAAAGGCGCGGAATTTATGATGCAATACGTCCGCATTTGGGAGCGTTGGACGGAACAGAAAAAAGTCTTCGTCGTCCGTTATGAAGACATGCTGTCGAATTACGAAGCGCAAGCCGTCCGCTTGGCGAATTATCTGAAAGCGGACAGCGCCCGTCCCGAAGTCCGCGCCGCGCTGGAACGTCATCGCCCCAGCCCCGAACAGACGGCGCTTTATCAACAAAAAATCGGCGCCTTCCGCCGACAATTTAACGACGAGCAAAAAGACAAATTACGCGAAGCGCTCGCTCCGTATTTGAAACGCATGGGCTATGAAGAATAATGCGTAATTCAATTGTAAGCCGAAAGCATTGCGAAATCGTCCTTTTCTCGTTATGATTGACCAGTTATGATGAAACGCTACGATACGCCTTATGTCGCCGATTGGTTTGTGATCTCTCTGCGTTGGACGGCGTTAATCGGCATGGTTGCTTCGTTAGGGCTGGGACATAAATTAGCGTTTAGCGTTACTTGGCCCCTGGTCCTGCTCGGCGCTTGGAATTTGAGCATGACCGCTTTTGCCGGGTTGAACACGCGCCCCAATTATCAGCGTTATCTTAATTTGCTCATTGACCTCGTCCTCGCGGGCGCGTTCTTTTGGGTGCAAGGCAAAATTCGCGGGCCGGCGTTTTGGGCGGGCTTGTTGCCCATCTTAACCGGCGCCATTTACTTTGAATGGGTCGGCGCGGCGCTGACGGCGATTTTATTTTCAGGGCTGGTAATTTACGTCGGCGTGACGGAAAACGACCTTTATCTCGCGCTTGGAATAACCATCGGCTTATGCGCGTTCGGCGGCGTGTTCGGCTTTTTGGGGCGCAGGCTTTCCGACCACCTGCGAAAAAATCGCGCTTTCTGGGCGGACGCGGAAGAGAAAAAACACGCCATCCAAAACGAACGGATGCGCGCCATTTACGAGTTGACCTCCGAACTTTCGTCCACCTTAAGTTATAAGCGCGTTTTAGATTCTGCGATGAATATGAGCGCAAGGGCGCTCAACCCCAGTCTTGTAGAAGAAAACGAACAAACCTCCAGCGATCCGCTCGTCGGCGCGATGATGCTCTTCAACGGCGGAAAGTTGCAAATTGGTTCTGCGCGACGCTTCACCACGGCGGACATGCGAATCGAATTTTCGGGCGAAGAGGGCGTTCTCAAAAAAGCGCTCGACGAAGGCGACCCCGTCGCGTTTAAGGACATCGGCTACGACCCCGAATTGGGGCGCGTCGTGGCGCTTCGCAACTGCACTAGCGGTTACGTCTTCCCGCTCCGCAGCGGATTCAACGTTTACGGCGCGATGCTTTTCGCCCACCCCGACGCGGATTACTTCAACGCCGAACGCGCCAACCTTTTGGACATCATCGGGCGGCAATCGGTCATCGCCATTCAGAACGCGCGGCTCTATCAAGATTTAGTCGAAGAAAAAGAACGCATGGCGGACGTGTACGAAGAAACGCGCAAAAAATTGGCGCGCGATTTGCACGACGGACCGACGCAATCCATCGCGGCGATGGCAATGCGGATTAATATCGCCCGCCGCATGTTGGCGAAAGACGCGAAAATGGCGAGCGAAGAACTCGTCAAACTGGAAGAGTTGGCGCACCGCACAACAAAAGAAATCCGTCATATGCTCTTTACGTTGCGCCCGCTGATTCTTGAATCGCAAGGGCTGGACGCGGCGGTCAAATCTATGGCGGAGAAGATGCAAGAAACTTACGATCAAAAAGTCGCGGTTGAAATTAACGCGAACGCCGCCGAGCAATTGGAAATGGGAAAACAGGGCGTGCTGTTTTACATCATCGAAGAGGCGGTTAACAACGCGCGCAAACACGCCAAAGCGCCGGTCATCGCTGTGCGTTTGCGTCAAGCGGAAACGGGCTTGTTGCTTTTAGAAATTCAAGACAACGGCGAAGGGTTTGACGTGCAAGCCATGTCGCAAAATTACGAGAAACGCGCCAACAGCAGTTTGGGCATGGTCAACCTGCGCGAGCGCACCGAACTGGTCAACGGCGTGTTGAACATTGATTCTGCGCCGGGCAAGGGGACGAACGTGCAAGTCTTTATTCCGCTGACCGAAGAAGCCGCAGACCGTTTGCATTACGCCCGCCGAAACTCTTAATGCCGTCTGCCGCAAAACTCCATTTTTCCTTGCATTCAAAAAACGCTGATCGCGCCCGTCCGCCGCTGATTTTTATTCACGGGGCGGGCGGCAGTTTGTTAACCTTTCACCCCGAACTGCGCCGTTTGCAAAACGAAACCATATACGCGCTCGACTTGCCCGCGCACGGCGAATCCGCTGGCGAAGGCAGAACCTCCGTTGAAGCCTACGCGGACAACGTTCTCGATTTTATGAAAAGCATGGACATTGATTCCGCCGTCGTCTGCGGGCATTCGATGGGCGGCGCAATCGCGCTGACGTTGGCGTTGAAAAATCCGCAAACGGTTCGCGCCTTAGCCTTGTTGGGCGGCGGCGCGAAGTTGCGCGTGGCGCAGTCCATTCTTGACTTGTTGGAAGACCCCGCCATGTTTAAGTCCGCTGTCGAGCGCATTAACCGCGCCTGTTTCAGCGCCGCCGCTTCGCCAGACCTTGTGGCGCTTTCGCAAAGAAATATGGAGCGCGTCGCCCCGTCCGTTTTGTCGGGCGATTTTCGCGCCTGCAATTTATTCGACGCGACGACTCGTTTAGCGGAAATAAATTGTCCAACGCTGATTCTTTGCGGCGCGGACGACCGCATGACTCCGCCCAAGCATTCGCAATACCTGAAAGAGAATCTACCCGACTCGCAGTTTCATCTTTTAGAAAATTGCGGCCACTTGCTGACGCTCGAACAGCCGCAAGAAGTCGCGCGTTTGCTTAAAAAATTTTTGGAAGAAATTTATGAATAGCCGAAAAATATTTTTTGCAAAATCGGCTTTGCCGCCAAAAGCGCCCGAGCGCGATGGCTGATTTCATTTTTTTCTTCTACGGTTATTTCGGACATTGTTTCTCCCAATTCGGGGGACAGGAAAATGGGGTCGTAACCAAATCCGCGCGCGCCGCGTTCTTCGCCGATAATTTCGCCGACGCATTCGCCCGTCGCATATTCGATTTCGCCGCTCGGTTTGGCGACGGCAATCGTCGCGCAAAAACGCGCGCGCCACGGGCGCGGCTTATCGCGCAGTTTTTCTAAAAGATAAGCGCGGCGATCTTTATCGTCGGCGTTGGGCTTAGGGGAATAACGCGCCGAATATAAACCGGGCGCCCCGTTCAGCGCTTCGACTTCCAAACCCGAATCGTCGGCGAGGGAAATAAGTCCGCTGGCTTGGGCGAAGGCGAGGGCTTTCTTCGCCGCGTTTTCGCGGTAATCGCTTCCGTTTTCATCTACGTCGAGATGCAAATTAATTTGCGACGGAGTCAGAATTTCCAAATTCATTCCGCTCAACAGTTCGCGCAGTTCGACGACTTTTCCCGAATTGTTCGTTGCCAACAATAATTTATTTTGACTCATTTTTTATCTTTCTTGATTTTTTCTAACGCCCATTGCGCGTGCGTTTGAATTAACGGCTCGTCGTCCAACGCCGCTTGTTCGAGAATGGGCAAATCTTTTTCGTTTTGATTGTTGCCCGCCGCAACGGCGAGATTCCGCAAATATCCGCGCCGCTTGGCTCGTTTGACGGGCGAACCTTTGAAGCGTTGATTAAACTCCGTCGGCGCGAGAAGCAGTTCGCGGGTCAGGATGGGAAGCGAAAGGGTTGGCTGCAGCGCAAAGTCGGCGGGCAACGAGAAGCGATTCCACGGGCAGACTTGCTGGCAAACGTCGCAGCCGAACGCCCAATTTTGAATCTGCGGGCGCAAGTCTTCGGGGATGTCGCCCTTGTTTTCGATGGTCAAGTAAGAGATGCAGCGTTGGGCGTCTATGGTGCGGTTGGGCAGGATGCATTGCGTCGGGCAGGCGTCGAGACAACGCGCACACGTTCCGCAGTGGTCGGTTGCGAAGGGCGCGTCGGGTTCGAGTTGGACGCCGAGCAAAATTTCGGAGAGGATGAAGGTCGAGCCTTTTTGCGGGTTGATGAGCAGAGAGTTTTTGCCGATCCAGCCTAAGCCTGCGCGTTGCGCGAGTTCTTTTTCTAGGACGGGTCCGGTGTCGGTGTAATAGCGGTTGGGGACGGGATGACCGACGCGCTCTTCGATGAATTCGACAATTTCTTTTAAGCGCGGCGGGATGACGTCGTGATAGTCCGCGCCGAGCGCGAAGGCGGCGATTTGAAATTCTTGATTTTTAATTTCGGAGTTGACGGGAGAATACGGCAGCGCCAAAACGAGGATGGATTCGCATTCGGGCAGAATCTGTTTCGGGTCGGCGCGGCGCGGGACGTTGCGCTCCGACGAAAGGTAGCCCATTGCGCCGTGTCTGCCTTGTTGCAGCCATTCGGCGAAGATGTCGAAATTTTCGGGCGGCGCGGAAGAAGTAACGCCAACTAGGACGAATCCTAGTTGGCGCACTTTTTCCTTTACGGCTTGCGTGAGAGACGCCGAGTTATTTAACAACAATCTTCACAAGCAGTTGTTTGCCCGGCTTTCCAAAGGGAATGCCTTTGGCGTTTACCATTTGCCAAACGCCCAAGTATTCGCCGGGCGTGGTCGGCGCTTTGAACTGAACGGACACGTCCGCTTCTTGACCGGGCGCGACGAGCGATTGCAAGGGGATGGGTTGCGCGCTCATGGTTTGATTAGGCGGGTTGCTGTACGAGAAGATGGCTTTGTAATTTGTATCCCAAGTGCAGATGCCGATATTTTTAATCTTCCAGGTTTTGACAAATTCTTGACCGGGCGAAATGGGCGTGTTGTCGGGGATGGTTACGTCGAGAGTCGCCACGTCGTAATCGTAATCGTCGCAAAGCGCTTCGGGCGTGAGGGCGGCTTGAGTCGGGTCAATAGTAACCATCAGCGCGGGCGTTTCGGTAGGGAGCGGTATCGCTGTGGGAGTCTCTGTCGGCAGCGGTTCGGGCGTCGGGCTGAAGGAAGCGGCGGTCAACGTAAATTCGGCGACGACGGTGTTCGCCGCGGACGTGCGAACGGCGTTAACGTCCGGCGTCGGTTCGACCGGCGCGGGCGTCGCGCAAGCGGAAAGTATGAGCGTCAATAGAAGAAAGGAAAGTATTTTTTTCATAACGTATCTCCTCTTGCCAATTTGCTACTTTTTCTCCTCGACCTTAATCCAAACATAAACGAGCGGACCAAAATATTCGCCCGCGTCGTCTTTCATTTTCCAATAGCCTTTATATTCGCCCGGCTCTAAAGGCGCGGTCAATTTGACGACATAACTGTTGCTTTGATTCGGTTTCGTGAAATCTTCGGCTTTGCTTTTGCTTAATACAATATCGTAGCCTTTTAATTGTTTCGTTCCGTCTGTGTCGGGGAAGTAGCTTTCGAGATAGTCAAAAGAGTAACCTTCGTCCCAGATGCAAGTTCCTTTGTTTTGCAAAGTCCACGCTTTTTGAAATTCTTTGCCCGCTTTGACCGGGTCGTGATCGTAAGGCGCGGTTTCGCCGAGATAAAGCGCGTCGTTGCAGCCATTTTTGGTCGTTAACGTGTTGATGATCGCCAGCGTCGGCGTGGTTGGGGCTAAGGGCGTTAAGCCGGGTTGTTGCGTGTTGAAGGCGAACGGCGTAATCGTCGGCTGGTCGAACAGGTCTGTAGTCGGAACGGGCGGCAGCGTGTTGGTCGGCGCCGCCGTTTCGGTGGGAAGCGCCGTCGGCGGGATGGCGGCGGCGGTTTGCGTCATTTGCAGCGCGGCTTGCGTCAACACCAAGCCGACGGATTGCGTTTGAATCGCGCCGACGTCTTGAGTCGGCGGCGGGGTCGCTCCGATGTTGCACGAACTGACGAAAACTGCCGCGAGGACGAAAACCGTCAGCCCGCGAAACTTGCGAAAATTGATCATAGAACCTCCAAAAAATGGTTAACTTGATTATATCGTAAATGTTTTTAAGAGGTTACGGCGTGGGCGTGAGAGTCGGCGTGTCGGACGGGACGGGCGTTTCGGTGGGAGTCGGCGTGTCGGACGGGAAAGGCGTCGCCGTCGGCGTGTTCGTCGGCGCGGGCGTGTTGGTCGGCACAGGCGGATTTGTCGGCGTGGCGGTCGGCGGCGCGACAGTCGGCGTGGACGTTTTGGTCGGCGCGGAGGTGTTGGTCGCCGTCGGCGCGACTCCCTGCCGAACGATGTGCGGGTCGAGCCAAATGGCGAAGTCTTGGTTATTGCCGCCGTTGGCGTCCACGACGAGAATGAACTTGACGGTTTTTCCCGCGAGGGCGCTTAAGTCAAGGTCTGCGGGGTAATATTTGCCTTCGTAAATTTCCGCCCAACTGGCGAGCGTTTTTATTTGTCCGTCGCTGAAATAATTGAGGCGAAAAATGACGTTGCAATTTTTGGCTTGATATTGGCAGTTAATAATCGCGCGGAAGCGGTCGCCCGCCTGCACCTTGAAATCGGGGAATTGCCCGCGAATGATTCCGTTGCGAACGTCTTGCGGCACAGTCAGCAGACCGCGTTCGTTTTCGGTTGCGCCGTTTTCCATGACCGGATTTTTCAAGCGGACGACGTAGCCGCTCCCGTCGCCCTGCGTTCCAGGACAAGGCAGCGCGCTCGAAGCGTTCGACCAATTCGCCTGACAATAACTGTCGGCAAAGTTATAAGCGACATAAGACGGTCCGCCGACGCGAATGTTCGCCCAAAAAGCGTCGTTGGCTTGCGCGCCGATTCCAAACAAGGCGCCGCTGGCGTTGCGTAACTTCCAATAGCCGAGATAATTTCCTTCTTGATTGGGCGCGGTTAACGCAATAGGAATTTCGATGTATTGACCGGGCGCGACGCTGCCTGGCATGGCAATCGCGGCGGGCGCGTTTAGGCTGTTTCCGCTGACGAAAACGACGGCGTAGGAAGTCGTCCATGTGCAAGTTCCGACGTTGCGAATGCGCCAGATTTTGACGAAGGTCGCGTTGCGGGCGACGAGGCTGCCGTCGGGGTAGGTTACGTCGGCGAGGAATTGCGCCGCGTCGCATTTTGACGTTTGAGCGGGCGGCGGCAAAGCAGGCAGATTCGTCGCTGTGAGCGGAATTTCCGAAGCGACGGCAGTCTCTGTCGGCTGAGGCAAGCCGGGCGTGGGCGTGGTCGGCGCTTCTTGAGTCTGCGCCGCGGCGGTGTAGAGTCCGTTGAGCGTGGCGAAGGGGTCGGGCGTGGCAGATTCGGACGGCGCGTTGCAGGCGAGTTGAGCGATCCACAGCGCGGCGAGCGCGAGCGTTATCGAGAAATATTTTCGAGACATGCTTCCTCCATACGGTTATGACGAATCTGCCATCCGCGCAGTTCCCAATTTACGGGCAGTAGAATTCAAAATAAACGGGCGGATATTCCCTGTAAAACGGTTCGGTGATGACGATTTGCATCCAGCGCGTGTTGTTTTGGTCGGCGGCGCGTCCCAACATCCAAGTGTGTTTCGAGTCGGTAAATTTGCCGGATTCGTTGGTTTCGCCTTCGCGTTTGTACGAGTTGTTTCCGTCTTGTTGGCGAATTTGATATTTGAATTTTAGCGGTCCGTTGGTCGAGATGACGACGCGCGCGGTGTAAACCATGTTGGCGGGTTCGCAGCCGTAAGCGGGTTCGCGGGTGATGGTCAAGTCGGCGGCGACGATATCGTAGGCGAGGGCGGTCGTGGTCGTCAAGTCGGCGACGACGATATCGGCGTAAAATGCCGCGTCGTACATGCCCGCGCCGTAGGAGATTTTGTCGGGCGTTTGCAACTTCCACGACGAGCGATATTTTCCCGGCGCGGAGGGGGCGGTGAATAAAACCGTAATCGGTACGGTTTGACCGGGCGCGACGGCTTGCGGCATGGGGTAATAATACGCGCCGCCGAGCAGATCGCCGTCCCAGTAGATGATGCGGTAGGTTTCGTCCCAAACGCAGGGGCTTTCGTTTTTGACGTACCACGTTTTGACGAACTGTTCGCCCGCTTTGAAGATTTTTCCGTCCACGACGGTTTCGTCTTGCAGGCTGGCTTTGGCGCATTCAAATTTTCCGTCAACCAGACCGCTGGCTGTCGGCGGCATCGTCGGCGCAGAATCGAACGTCGGCGCGGCGAAGGGCGTTTTGGTCGGGAAGGGCGTGTCAGCCGGGGTTTGGGTGATGACGACTGGCGTTTGCGCGGCGACGGTTTCCGCCACCGAGGTTTGAATCGCAATTTCAGGGTTCGGCTTTTCGCCGCAAGCCGTCAGCCAGAAGACGGCGGCGAACAAGAGCGCGAAGATTTTGTGCGTTTTATTTTTTGGCATGTCTTTCCTTTCAAGCGCAGAAAATTATACTGGCAAAGCAAAAAGCGCATCCGTCGTCGAATGCGCTTTTTTGATTATCTCTACGTCGCTTGGCGCTCCTGCTCAGTCGGGCAATCTCTCGATTGTCCGACTGAGCTCATTCAACATCAATCTTGTTTTTTTGTTTTCGTGAAGCGCTGATTTTTATTTTTTACGGGCAGGTGAACGTCGCGCTTCCGAATTGCTGATGGTTGGGGCTGTCAATGTAAATGTCAAACCCGTGCGTTCCGCTGACGGTTGTCGTCCAAGATTCGCTTACTGTTTTAGTTCCGGCGGCGGTGAAAACTAATGGCGGCGGGGGGGCGGATGTGGCTCCGTCGCTCCGAATCCAGTGGAAGTTAACGGTTCCCGGCCCGTTGACGGTAATGCTGGCGGTCGTGGTAAATCCGTTGCAACCGCCCGTGTTAGTGAAGGTAACGCTGGTCACGGCGAAGGGCGCGTTCGTCGGCGTGGCGGTCACTGGCGCTTGAACTTTGACGTCCACATAAAAGGCTCGGCCTTGATAACCGTTCAAAATCGGGACGAGGACGCTGCTGTTGGTAACGATGCGCCAATAGCCGCGATAACTGCCGGGCGCGGTCGGCGCGGTTAAGTTGACTTCGAGGTCGAATTCTTGACCCGGGTTAATCGAGCCGATGGCTTGCGAAGCCGGCCCGCCCATCGAATCGCCCGTGTCAAAGACCAGACTGTATCCGCTCCACGCGCATTGACCGGTGTTGCGGATGCGCCACTTTTTCGTGAAAGTTTGTCCGGGAGTCATTACCGTTCCGTCGGGGATGGTAACGTCGGTGATGAATTGCGCCTGCGGGCAGACGGGCGTCGCCGTGAAAGCGGGCGTGGCGGTGTCGGTCGGCGGCGGCGTGAACGTCGCTTCGGGCGTTCCCGTCGCGGGCATTTCCGTCTCGGTGGCGGTGGCGCTGAGGAAGGCTTCCACAGTTTGAGCGGCGGAAGTCGCCGTGCCAGCCTGCGGATTATTCGTGGGCAAATTGCAGGCGCTCAAAACTAAAATTCCGACGACGAGCAAGGAAAAGAAGTAGGTTATTTTTTTCATCGGTATTCCTCTTAATTTTTATCGAATGATTGTACTGTGAATCGCCTTTTTGGACATCCATCTTAACTCCTAGAATCAAAAACAGGAGCGCAAACTCCTGTTTTTGATTTTGCCAAACGGCGAATTTATTTCTCGTAAGGCTGACCGTCTGCGGCGGGCGGAATGGCGCGCCCGACCACGCCCGTCAAAATAATCATCGTTACGATGTAAGGCGCCATCAATAAAAATTCGGAAGGAATCGGGATGCGTAAAATCTGCAATTTGACTTGCAGCGAATCGGCGAAGCCGAAAATGAGCGAAGACATATACGCGCCGACGGGATTCCAATTGCCGAAGATCATCGCCGCCAAACCGATGAAGCCTTTGCCGGCCGTCATCGCTTCGTCAAAACGCCCGACCGAGCCGAGCGTAAAATACGCGCCGCCCAAGCCCGCAATCACTCCGCCCGCAATGACGTTGACGTAGCGCGTAAAATACACGTTGATTCCCAGCGTGTCCGCCGCTTTGGGGTGTTCGCCGACGGCGCGGGTTCGCAAGCCCCAGGGCGTGCGGTAAAGCACGACGTGCATCACGACGACCAAAATAATGGTCAGGTAAATGATCAAATTGTTTTCAAAAAACACGGGACCCAAAATTGGAATTTTGGAAAGCAAAGGAATCGAGATAATCGGAAAGGTGCCGGAATTATTCAACGCCGCGCCGGAACTTTGCATAAAGCGCGAACTGACAAACGCTGTCATGCCCGCGCCGAAAATGTTGACGGCGACGCCGCTGACGATTTGATCCACCTTATAGCGGATGACCAAATAAGCGTGCGCGGCGGCGACCAGCCCGCCGACGAAGAGCGCGGCGAACAATCCGAGATACAGGCTTTTCGTTATCGTGGCGACCAGCACGGCGACCTGCGCCGCAATGAGCATGATTCCTTCCAAGCCGATGTTGATGACCGCCGAGCGTTCGCTGATGACTCCGCACAACGCCGCCAACGCAATCGGCGTGGCGCGGACTAACGAACTGCTCAACATGCCGGTCAAGTTAAAAGATTTGCCTTGCGCCGCCCACATCAAAAAGGCGACAATGAACGTAACCGCAATCACGCCGACCAGCCAACCCGTCGAGCGCGAGCCGCGCGCCATTTGATACGCGCCGACGAAAACGGCGACGAGCGTCATCAAGTAAACGACGGGCAGCGCGGGGACGGTCAAGTCGGGGATGAGCGCGGCGTTTGAACCTGCAAGATTCAAACCGAAGACGGCGTCCAGCCCGGCTTCGGTGTTTAAGCCAAACGCCAGATAAATGAACAGCCCGACGGCGATTAATACGATTCCATAGGAAAAGCGGTTTTTCTTTTTCGCCGCAGAATTGGTTTCAGAAATAGCGTGATTCATACAGACCTCGTTTATTTGCCCCAGCCGCGAGTCAGCACGGCTTCGTCGTCGTCCTTCGCGCCGCGCAAGCGGTACAATCCGCGAATGATGGCGGGCGCGGCGATGAAGATAATGACCATGCCTTGAATGATCGAAATGATGTCAATAGGGATGCGCGCAATGGATTGCATGTTCGTCGCGCCGCCGCGCAGAAAGCCGAACAACAACGCCGCCAGCACGACGCCCGCCGGGTGGCTGTGTCCCAGCAAGGCGAGCGCAATCGCGTCGAAGCCGTAGCCCGCCGAAAATCCCTGCCCGACCCAATGGTCTACGCCGAGAACTTGCGCCGCGCCCGCCAACCCCGCCAACGCGCCGGAGATGACCATCACCAGCACAAAATTGCGGATGATGTTCATGCCCGCATATTTCGCCGCGTCGGGGTTTGCGCCCACCGAGCGGATTTCAAAACCGAGCGTGGTCTTGAACAAAAACCAATAAAGCAGATACGCCGCCAACAGCGCGAGAAAGAATCCGAGGTTGAAACGAATCGGGTCGGGGAAGAAGCGCGGAAGTTCCGCAGAGGCGGCGATGTTCGGCGTAACCGGGCGAAAGCCGGAGGCTTTCATCGGTCCCTTCAAAAGCCAATCGCTCAAACGGAAAGCGATCCAATTCATCATAATCGTGTTGACGACTTCGTGCGCTCCAAACTTCGCTTTGAGATAGCCTGGAATTGCGCCCCAAAGCGCGCCGCCTAACGCGCCCGCCAAAATTGCCAGCGGAAGGTGAACGATCATCGGCAAGCCGCGCAGGCTGTAACCGACGAACGCCGAACATAACGCGCCGATGAAAAATTGCCCTTCCGCGCCGATGTTGAAAAGCCCGCAACGAAAGCCGACGGCGACAGCCAGCCCGGCGAAAATGTAAGGCGTGGCGATGACGAGACTCTCCGTCAGCGGGTAAAAAGCGCGGACTAAAGCGCCCGTCTGCCCGCTGGAAAACCAAATCGAAAAGCCTTCAACGTAAGCGGCGGGCGAACCGAACGAACCCGTAAACAGCGCGCCGTAGGCGCTAATTGGGTTTTCGCCGCTGACGAGAATCACAATCGCGCCGACGATTAACCCCGTAACGACGGCGAGAACGGGGACGGATATAGCCCGCCAAATCGCGCCGATTTTGCTTTCCTTTTTCTCCGCGCTCGGAGCAGGGACAGTTAAGTTGCTCACAGAACGACTCCTAATTTCTAATTTCCGCAGTCGGGTGAATGCCCGCCATCAACAAGCCCAACTGTTCTTTGGTCGCGTCTTTCGCGTCGAGGATGGCCATAATTTGCCCTTTATACATAACGGCAATGCGGTCGGACAGCGCCAAAATTTCGTCCAACTCGGAGGAGACGAGCAACACGCCCGCGCCTTCGTCGCGCTTTTTGACAATCTGCGAATGGATGTATTCAATCGAGCCGACGTCGAGTCCGCGCGTGGGCTGCGAGGCGATGAGCAATTTTATCGGGCGCGAAAACTCGCGCGCGACAATTACCTTTTGCTGATTGCCGCCCGAAAGCGTCCCCGCGTGGACGTAAATATTTGGCGTCCGCACGTCGTATTGTTCCGTCAAACGTTCGGCGTTTTCAAAAATCGCCTTTTGTTGCAAAGAGACGCCCTTCGCAAACGGCTCTTTGTAATATGTGCATAACATCATGTTATCGTAGATGGGGAATGAAAGAATCAGCCCGTGCCGCTGACGATCTTCGGGGATGTGCGCCACGCCCCTTTCCAGAATGCGGCGCGGAGTCGCCTGCTTTATTGATTCTCCCGTCAGGTGAATCTCGCCCGCTTCCGCTTGCAGCAAGCCCGTCAGCGCGTACACTAACTCCGTCTGCCCGTTGCCTTGCACGCCCGCAATGCCGAGCGTCTCGCTTTCGCGCACCTCAAACGACACGCCTTGCACGGTGAGATGCTCGCGTTCGTCGCGCACAAAAAGATCTTTGACGACGAGGACCGCTTCGCCCGCTTTCGCCGCCTCTTTCTCGACGGTGAGAGCCACCTCGCGCCCGACCATCAACGCCGCGAGCGATTCCGTCGTCGCTTGCTTCGGGTCGGCAGAGCCGACCATCTTGCCCAGCCGCAACACGGAAATATCGTCTGCAACCGCCAGCACTTCTTTTAATTTATGCGTGATGAAAATGATGGATTTTCCCGCATTAATCAGCGTGTGAATAATTTTGAACAGACCTTCTACCTCTTGCGGAGTCAGAACCGCCGTCGGCTCGTCCAAAATTAAAATGTCGGCGTGGCGATAAAGCACTTTGATAATTTCTACGCGCTGTTGAATGCCGACCGGCAAATCGCCGACGTAAGCGTCGGGATCTACCTCTAAACCGTATTCGTCTGAAATCTCGCGGATGCGTTTGGCGACTTTTTCTTGATCCAGAAAAACGCCGTGTTTCGTCGGCTCGACTCCCAGCATGACGTTTTCGGTTACGGTCATCACCGGCACCAACATAAAATGCTGATGCACCATGCCGATTCCTTGCGCGATGGCGTCGTTCGGTCCGTGAATTTGGACTTCTTTTCCGCGCACCAAAATTTGCCCTTCGTCGGGTTGATACAGCCCGTAGAGGACGTTCATCAACGTGCTTTTGCCCGCGCCGTTCTCGCCCAACAAGGCGAGGATTTTCCCCTCTCGCAACGTAATGCTGATATTGTCGTTCGCCAGAACGCCCGGAAATCGTTTTGTGATTCCGCGCAATTCCAAAACATGAGTCATGTCGCGCCCTCCGCTATTTATTCTTCGACAAAATTTTTCCTGCGCGTTTCAATTATAAAGGATGACGACAAAAAATGTATGACAACTTCAAACGGCAAAAACAAAAAGTCGAGAGAATCTCTCCTCTCGACTTTTTTTACATGCTAGGTTTCTCGGTTGCTGACGCTTCCTCGAAACGATGGAGCATTATTGCGCGGCGATCGAGCCGTCAATGATGCCCTTGCGAATCGCGTCCAACTCGGCGTTGAGGTCGCTCGAAGCGCCCTTGACCGCAGCAATGTCCACGCCGCCGTTGGCAAGCGTGCCGACATAAGAGCCGCCCTTGAAGGAGCCGTCTTTCGCGGCTTTAATCGCGTCGTAAACGGCGTTGTCCATCTTCTTCATTACGCTAGTGAGGATGACGTCCGTGTATTCGGAAGCGGAGACAGTCCAGTCGGTGTCCACGCCGACGATCATGCAGGCGCCGGTTTCTTTGCAGTACGCGGCAGAGCCGAGACCCACAGGTCCAGCCACAGGCATAACGATGTCCGCGCCTTCTTGCACGAAGGATTCGGCGAAGGAGCGTCCGTCGTCGAGGGAGTCAAAGTTGCCGGTGAAAGAGCCGTCGTCTTTGGCGGTGTCCCAGCCGAGAACTTCCACGTTCGCTCCCTTTTGCGCGTTGTAATATTTCACGCCCGCTTGGAAGCCCTTCATGAAGATGTTCACGGTCGGGATGTTGATTCCGCCGAAGGTGGCGACTTTGCCCGTCTTCGTGGAAGCGGCGGCGGCGTAGCCCGCCAAGAAGCCCGCTTGATCGGTGGCGAACGTCAAGCCCAAGACGTTGGGCATTTCAGACGCGGAACCGCAGGTTTGACCTTCCTTCGCGTCGCCGAAGCAGTCGGGGTAGGAATAGTCCACGATGGCGAATTTGGTGTCGGGGTTGGCTTTCGCGGCGGTGGCGGTGTCCACGCCGAGCAAGAAGCCGACGGTGATGATCAAGTCGGTCTTTTCGCCCAACAGTTGTTGGATGTTCTTGCCGTAGTCGGACTGTTGCGTGGATTCAAGGTATTTGCCTTGCACGCCGAGATCTTTGACGGCTCTTTCTACGCCCGCGTAAGCGGTGGCGTTGAAGGACTTGTCGTCAATGCCGCCCAAGTCGGTAACTTGACCGACTTTGAAGGCGCTCGCGGCGGTATCTCCTCCGCTGGGGGCGGCGGCGGAACCGCCGCAGGCGGTTAAGACCATCGAAGCGACGATCAACGCAACCATAACGAGATAAAACTTCTTCATGTTTCTTCTCCTCTAGAAGATGATATTGGGGCGTTCCAAACGCCCCGCGACAAGGCTAGTATATATCGTCTCAACCCTTTTCGCAAGCCGCGCAACGTTAGCGCAATTCTTTTTCGTCTAGTCCGATTTCGCCGCGTTTCAGCGCCTCTAAAACGGCGTTGAGCCGCTCGCTCATCCCCGTTGGGTAAGTCGGCTTTAACGGAGTGTAGCCAAATTCGCCTTGCAGATGCGCGGGGACGGTTTGCCCAGCGCGGATTAAACGCGCCGCTTCCTCCGTCGCAAGTTGACTCTGCCCATAAAACGAAGCAACCACGCTGGAAGCGGATTCGCCCAACGCCGCCGCCTGATCGCGCTCCGCGCCCAAAGCGGGGATTTTCAAATCGGACGCGGCTTTCAACGCGCCTTGCGCGGTAACGCCGCCCGCCGCGAAGATCACGTCCGCGCCGCGCAAGATTGCCTTTTGCGCGGATTGATACCCCCAAGATTCGTCCGCGAATAAATTTTCGCGGTCGCCGTCATCGCGGTAAACGACCAAAACCTTAACTTGCGGGTTGACGTATTTCACGCCTGCGCGAAAGCCTTCGCAGTAGCGCTTCATCGCCGCAATGCCGGACGTTTCGCAAAAGGCGGCGACGTAATTCGTCCGCGTTAATTCCGCCGCCAGCGTCCCTGCGGCGAAGCCCATTTGGTCTTCGGGAAAGGTAACAGATACTAAATTGGGAAGCGTTTCGTCGAAGGTTTGATTGACGCCGACGAAAACGATTTGCGGGTTTGATTCGGCGGCGGCGAAGGTTGCTTTGCTCAACGAAACGCCGGAGGCGACGATTAGGTCGTATTTGCGCTGGACGAAGTAAGCGAGATTTTTTGGGTAATCGCGGGAATCTGTCGAGGCGATGAAATCAAGTTGATTAATGATTCCGTCCTCTTCCGCTCGGCGCAGTCCCGCCCAAGAGGCGGAGTTTAAGCCGTTATCGTCCAAGCCTAAGGTGTCGGTAACGAGCGCCGCGCAGAAGACGTCCGCGCGCGAACAATCTGTCGGCGAAGAACAAGCCGTCAGAACGGAGAAGAAAGTCAAGGTCAAGAAAATGCGGCGAAGCAAATTAATGTCAGGCTTCGTTGATAATTGCTTCGCCTTTTCTCACGCCCGTCATTAGCGCCAGCGCCGCCAGCATAAAGAAAGGCGCGATGAGCATAATGGTGTTGTAGTTGCCGCCCGTCAGTTGCACCGCCCAGCCGTTTAGGTTGGGTCCGACGATGGCGGAAAAGGTGGAGAAAAGATAATATAAGCCGGTAAACGTGCCGATGCGCGCCGCGCTGGTTAAGTCTACGATCATGGGCAGCGAGTTGATGTTGATGAACGCCCAGCCAATGCCGCCGAAGACGAGCAACACGCCCGCGAGAGTCAACATGCGCGTTCCGCCTTCGACGAGCGGAATGCCGACCAGCGGCAACGGCGCAACGCCGACTAGCAGCGCGTCGGCGGGGGTGATGTAAAGCAAAAATAACATAATGGATAAGATAATCAGCCCGATGGAAATGGTCGTGCGCCGCCCGATCTTTTCGGCGACCATGCCCGCCGGAATGGCGGATAAGACGAAGAAGAGCGGCAAGACGGAAAGTAAAGTCGCGCTGTCGCCTTCGCTTAAGCGGAGATGGTTATGAGCGTAGAGCGTGAAGAAGGTCTCCACTGCCGAGTAGCCGACAAACCAAAAGAAGATGGCGAATAAAATTCGCAAGCCGCTTTTGTCGGGGTCGTTGAAGACTTCCTTCAAACTGGCGATGATGCCCGGCTGTTCTTCGCTTTCCGCATATTCTTTCGGCTCTTCGATGAAGAGAAAAACGATTAGCGCGGCGACGATGACTAAAATCGAACCCAGCCAAAAGGGGAAACTGGGATTTATCTTGTACAAAATTCCGCCCGTTTGCAAGGCGACGATGGCGCCAATTCCGCCCATGAAGTTGATGATGCCGTTCGCCTTTGACAGAAATTTGGACGGGGTGATGTCGGGCATGAGCGCGACGATGGGCGTGCGCCAAAGCGCGGCGCTGAGCAGCAGCGTGCTTGTGCAAGCCACAAAAAGCGGAAGCGCCGCCGCGAGAGGAATCAAGCCGAAGGCGACGGCGGAAATCGGCGCGCCGACGATGATGAACGGAATGCGCCGCCCCAACGGAGTCCGCAGGCGATCGGACCAAGCGCCGACCGGCGGCTGAATGAACAGCGCGGCGATGTTGTCGAGCGTCATAAAGAAGCCGATGATGGCCGGCGAAAGGTCAAATTTGTTGGCGAGAAAAATAGGGACGAAAGCGTTGTACACGCCCCAAATAATGCTGACGCCGAAAAAGCCAAAACCGAGCAAGAAGGTCTTTCCGTAATTCAATCTGGTCATTGTTTCCTCCGCGAGTGTGAAAGGGGTTGCGACGGGTTTAAGGTTGCAGGTTTAAGGTTGAAGGTTGTGGGTTTAAGGTTGCAAGTTGCTGGTTAGACTTTTAAGGAACTTCCGATCCGCGTCGCTTAAGTCGGCGCGTTCGAGCATGTCGGGGCGTTTGCGGAAGGTGCGTTCGAGCGCTTGCTCTCTGCGCCAACGGTCAATGCGTTTGTGGTCGCCCGAAAGCAAAGCTTCGGGGACGGCGTCTCCGCGAAAAACGGGCGGGCGAGTGTAATGCGGATATTCGAGCAAGCCCATGGCGTGCGAGTCGTCTTCCGCGCCGGTCGGGTCGCCCAGCACGTTCGGCAGCAGACGCGAGACCGCGTCTATCAAAATCAGCGCGGGGAGTTCGCCGCCGGTCAGCACATAATCGCCGATGGAAATTTCGTCGGTCGCCAAGCGCTGACGGATGCGCTCGTCCACGCCTTCGTAACGTCCGCACAAGAGCGCCAGGCGCGGATGTTGCGAAAGTTCTTTGGCAACTTCTTGATTGAAGACGCGCCCTTGCGGAGTGAGCAGAATGACCGGAATCTCCGAACCCGGCGCGGACGTCCCCAACGCGCTTTCGACGGCTTCAAAGACTGGTTCGGGTTTCATCACCATTCCGCCGCCGCCGCCGTAAGGTTGATCGTCGGTGGTGTGATGTTTGTCATGCGCGTAATCGCGGATGTTGTGGACGTTGACGCGAATCAGTCCGCGTTCGCGGGCGCGTTTAAGAATGCTGGTTTCAAGATAAGAAGGGAAAACTTCGGGCAGGAGGGTGAAGACCTCAAATTGCATGGCGCGATTTTAGCACATAAGGTTTGCCATTTTGAGCGTTAGCGAAAAACGAAAGGCAAATTTTCCCCTCTCACAGAAGTTTTAATCGTCTATGGTAATATGAATTTATGTATTTAAGAGGAAGCAAATGGAGCATGAACAAACGCCGCAACCGACCAAACTGGTTTCGGCTGGCGTTGTTGAGTCTCTTAATTTTGGGCGCGGCGTACGTCAACCGTTACGTCGTCGTCAACATTAACCCCATCGGCGCGTTGACGCCCACGCCGACTACTTCGCCCGTTACGCTCATGGCGCAAGGCGACGAAATGTTCGCGCAAGGGAAATTATTGCCAGCCATTGACCTTTACAAACAAGCGCTCGCCGCGCAGCCGAACGACCCCGTCATCCGCATCACGCTGGCGCGGACTTTAGTCTTCGCGGGCAAATACAAAGAGGCGCAAACCGCCGCCGAAGACGCGCTGCTGCTCAACCCGTCCAACTCGATGGCGCACGCCGTGCGCGGCTGGGCGCTCAACTTTCAAGAGCAATACGTCGAAGCCGAATCCAGCATCAAACGCGCGTTGGAACTCGACCCGAACAACGCGCTGGCGCACGCCTACTACACCGAAACCCTCGTGGATTTATATTACAGCGGCTTGGGCGCTTTCGACGGCTTGGAAAAAGCCATCGAAGAATCCAAAGTCGCGCAGGCGCTCGCGCCCAATCTGCTCGAAACGCACCGCGCGCGCGGCTACCTGTTGGAAGCGACCGGCAACTACGAAGAAGCCATCGGCGAATATCAACAAGCGCTCAACATCAACGCCAACATCCCCGATTTATATTTAGCGCTCGGAAGAAACTACCGCATTCTCGGCATCTACGACAAAGCGATTGATTCCTTCACCCGCGCCGACGCCCTCAACCCCGAAGACCCCAACCCCGACCTGCTGCTCTCGCGCACCTACGCCACCGTCGGCGAATACGGCAAAGCCATGCAATTCGCCGAATCCGCCGTCAGCAACGATTCCGCCGACGCCAACCTGCGCGGCAACTACGGCGTTATGCTCTACCGCAACGCCTACTACGAAGAATCCGTCGTCGAACTTGCCTTCGTCGTCAAAGGCGGAACGTCTGAAAAAGGCAAAGAAATCAAATCCATCAACCTCGCGCCCAATTCGCCGCGCATCGCCGAATATTACTTCACCTACGGCTTGGCGCTGGCTCGCGTCAACCAATGCGGCGAAGCCGTGCAAATCGCGCAGTTGATCGCTTCGCGCATCCCCAACGACGAATTAGCAATGGACAACGTCGCGGCGATTAACGAACGCTGCCAACAGAATTTGAACGCGCCGCCCGCCCCGCCGACAGGGACTCCCGAACCCGGAACTGAATCCACGCTCGAACCATGAACATCTACAACCGACGCAACCTATTCCGTCAACGCAACGGAACGCGAGTCTATCGCGTGTTCCTTTTTGTCTTGCTCATTCTCGGCGGCATTTGGCTCATCCGCTCGGTGCAACAAGGCGACGTTAAGCCGCTCTTCCTGCCCACCGCCACGCCCACGCGCTCTTCCGTCTCTTACACATTAGAAGGCGACGCGCTCTTCACCGCCGGCAAATTGGAAGACTCCAAAGACGCAAACGGACACATTGTGCCGGGCGCGATTACCTCCTACAAACAAGCCGCCCTCGTGGACGAAGGCAACGCGGAAATTTGGTCGCAGTTGGCGCGCGCGCAAGTGTATTCCACCGCGCTCATCGTTCAACGCCCCGCTTTGCTCGCCCGCCTCGACGAAGCCATTGAATCCGCGCAGAAAGCCATTGAAATCAACCCCGACAGCAGCGACGCGCACGCCGTGTACGCCTTTGCGCTGGACTGGAAAGCGTCCTATGTAACGGACGCCCGTCAGCGCCAATCGCTTTTGCAAGACGCAGAACAACAAGCCACCCGCGCCATGCTGCTCGATAATACCAACGTCCTCGCGCAAGCCTTTTACGCCGAAATTTTAGTGGATCAGCAAAAGTGGGCGCAAGCGCAACAAATCATCGAACAAGCGCTCGCGGCGGATTCCTCGCTGATGGACGTGCATCGCGTCCACGCTTCGGTGTTGGAGTCGTTGGGCGAATACGCGCTCGCTATCGAAGCCTACGACAAAGCCATCGCCATCGCGCCGAATATGACCTTCCTTTATCTGCGGGCGGGCGCGGGCTATCGGCGGCTGGCGTTTGAAAGCCCGAACGAGCAAGTGCAAAAAGACCTATTTGAAAAATCGCTGGAATACTTCGCGCAGACGGCGCGCATCAACACCCAATTGGGAGTCAAAGACCCCGCGCCGTATATTTCCATCGCCAAAACTTACTCGCAGATGGGCGAGTTCTTCATCGCCATTCGCAACATCCAAAAGGCGATTGAGTTCGAGCCGGACAACGCGGTGCTGTACGGCGAGTTGGGCGTGCTGTATCACAAGAACCGCAACTACGAGACGGGCATCCTCGCGCTCGGTTGCGCGGTGGACGGCTGCACGCCGCAAGAGTCCTGCCCCGCGCGCGGCGAATGCGGACCCAACGACGTGGAAGCGCAAGTTAAGCCGTTGGAATTAGACGGAAGCACGGTTTACTATTTTGACATCCTCGCTTCGGAGTTGGCGGCGCTAAGCACGCCGAAGAATAACAAATGTCCGCAAGCGCTGGCGGTGGCGGCGCGAATCGAGAAATCGGAATACGTCCAAGACCCGAACATCGCGGCGGATATGGCGGTGGTGCGGACGATTTGCAGTTTCGCCCCCACGCCCGCGCCGACAGTCGAGCCGACGCCCACGCCGTAGGCGAATACGACATTTCAAAAAAGAGGGGCGAAAACATCGTCAGAAAAATATAAGAATATTAATAAAGTCCCTTGACTTTGCCTTTTTAACTGTGTAAGATACGGTTATTAGTGCTCATGAAGGTTGAGCGCTAAATTGATGATAACAACTAAAATCGTACAGGAGATCAAAAATGGCAAAGATTTCGTTCAAACCCCTCGGCAGCCGCGCGCTGATCGAGCCCGTTGAACAAGAGGAAACCACCGCGAGCGGCATCATCCTCCCCGAAACGGCGAAGGAAAAACCTCAGCAGGGCAAAGTGTTGGCGGTAGGCGCGGGCGACCGCAACGATAAAGGCGAGCGCGTCGAAATGGACGTGAACGTGGGCGACATCGTTTTGTTCGCCAAATATTCCGGCACCGAAGTCAAAATGAGCGGCAAGAAATTGCTCATTTTGCGCGAAAACGACATTCTCGGCATCGTCGGCTAACTCTTTTTCTTTATCAAACAAAAAATAACACCCCGAAAAAGGAAGTGAAATTATGGCAGCAAAACAATTAGTATTTTCCGAAGAGGCGCGCCGCAAGTTACGCAACGGCATGAACGTCGTTGCCAACGCGGTTTCCGCCACGCTCGGACCGAAGGGACGCAATGTGGCGATTGACCGCAAATTCGGCTCGCCCACCATCACCCATGACGGCGTTTCCGTCGCCAAAGAAATCGAACTCGAAGACCCGTTTGAGAACATGGGCGCGCAACTTTTGAAGGAAGCCGCCTCAAAAACCAACGACATCGCGGGCGACGGCACGACCACCTCGACCGTCCTCGCCCACGCCATCGTCAACGAAGGCTTAAAGGCGCTCGAAGCGGGCTACAACCCGATGCTCCTCAAACGCGGAATCGAACTCGCCACCGAAACCATCGTCGCCGAGTTGAAAAAGAACTCCACCAAGATTGACACCAAAGAAGAAATTGCCTCCGTCGCCACCAACTCCGCCGCAGACGCCGAAATCGGTCAACTGATTGCGGACGTGATGGACAAAGTCGGCAAAGACGGCGTGATTACCGTCGAAGAGTCCAAGACGATGCAGTTTGAAACCGAATTCGTCGAAGGCATGCAATTTGACCGCGGCTACCTCTCGCCGTACTTCATCACCAACGCCGAACAGATGGAAGCCCAAATCAGCGACGCTTACGTTTTGATTTACGATAAGAAAATCTCCGCCGCGCAAGACATCGTCCCGCTGTTGGAAAAACTCGTCCAAGTCGGCAAGCGCGAATTGGTCATCATCGCCGAAGACGTGGACGGCGAAGCGCTCGCCACCCTCATCCTCAACAAAATTCGCGGCATGATTAACGTGCTCGCCGTCAAAGCCCCCGGCTTCGGCGACCGCCGCAAAGCCATGCTGCAAGACATCGCCGTCCTCACCGGCGGAGAAGTCATCTCCGAAGAAATGGGACGCAAATTGGAAAGCGCCACCGTCCAAGATTTAGGACGCGCCGACCGCATCGTCTCCGACAAAGAAAACACCACCATCGTCGGCGGCAAAGGCAAAAAGTCGGGCATTGAAGCGCGCACCAAAGAAATCCGCATCGAGATTGACAAATCCACCAGCGATTACGACAAAGAAAAACTGCAAGAACGCCTTGCCAAGTTGAGCGGCGGCGTCGCCATCATCCGCGTCGGCGCGGCGACCGAAACTGAAATGAAGGAAAAGAAACACCGCGTCGAAGACGCCCTCTCCGCCGCGCGCGCCGCCGTCGAAGAAGGCATCGTGCCGGGCGGCGAAATTTCCCTCATCAACGCTTCCGCCAAGTTGGACAAATTAGCGAAGGCGCAAGACGACGAAGCCGAAGAAGTCAAAGTCGGCATCAACATCGTCAAGAAAGCGCTCGAAGCCCCGATTCGCAAACTCGCCGCCAACGCCGGCCAAGACGGCTCGGTCATCATTGACACCGTGCGCCGCACCGCCGCCGAGAAGAAAAACGTCAACATCGGCTACAACGTCCTCACCGACGAATACGTGGACATGATCAAAGCGGGCGTGATTGACCCCGTCAAAGTCGTGCGCGGCGCGCTCGAAAACGCCGCCTCCATTGCCGCGATGATCCTCACCACCGACGTGCTCATCACCGACCTGCCCGAAAAAGACAAGGCTCCCGCCATGCCTCCGGGCGGCATGGGCATGGATTACTAAAATCCGCTTATCGAAAATGCAGGGACGGCAGCCGTCGTCCCTGCATTTTTTTATTCCCAAACGGGTATAATCTTGCCAATGTCGTCCAACCGAATATTATTGATTGCGCTCTTCTTCGCTTTGACGTTGACCGCCTGCGGCGCGGCGCAGCCTTCCGCGACGGAAACGCCCGCGCCAACGACGCCTTCCGCCACGCCGATTCCGCCGACTGCCACGCCCCCGCCTTCGATTGCCATCGTCAACGGAGAGTACCTTTCCATCGCCGAATTTGAAGCGGAAGTCGAGCGCTATCGCGCCGCCCAAACCGCGCTGGGACGTTCCGCCAACGACGCGAAAACCGTCGTCCTCGACGACCTCGTCGCGCAAATTTTGCTCAGCCAAGCGGCGCGAAAAGCGAGCCTAGAAGCCGACGACGCAGATTTGCAAACGCGCATAAACGCGCTGGCGAATCAACTCGGCGGCGCGGACGCGCTCCGTCAGTGGCAGTCCGCGCATGGGTACGACGAAGAAACCTTCCGCGCCGCATTGAAGCGCTCGATAGAGTCTGCGCGAATGCGCGACAAAATCGCCGCCGACACGCCGACATCAACGGAACAGATTCACCTGCGTCAAATCTTGACTTACAATGAAGCGGACGCGCAAAGCGCCTTAGCCGAATTGCAAGCGGGAGCCGACTTCGACAAACTCGCGGCGCGTTACGACCCGCTGACCGGCGGCGAATTGGGCTGGATTCCGCAAGGCTATCTGCTCGACCCCAAAGCCGACGAAGCCGCCTTCGCGCTAAACGTCGGCGAAACGAGCGCCGTCATTCGCACCGACGCGGGCTTTCACATCTTCAAAGCCGTCGAGCGCGGCGAACATCCGCTTTCGCCCGACGCGCTTTTATTAATGCAAGAACGCGCTTTGCAAAATTGGATTACGGAACAACGCCAAAATGGCGACATTGTTATTCTCGCGCCTTAGCGCATTTGGAGCGATTTTATGAGCAAATATGACTACGATTACGACGACGATTACTCCCCCTCGTCCAAAAAACCGTCTTTGTCTTCTTTTCATCTCGACGTGTGGGATATGTTAAGCATCCTCGTAATTCTGGCGATCGTCGGCGTCGCAATTTACGCCCTCGCCGTTTTCTCTTCGCCTACCGCGCCGTTCAACCCGCTCAACCCCATACGCGACCTTCCGCCGACGGCGACCATTACGCAGATTCAACCGCCCGCCACCTGGACGCCCACGCCGCTCGGACCGACGGAAACGCCTTTCCCCACCCCCATGCCGACGTTTACGCTGGAAGCCTCGCCGACCGTCGTCTCGCTCATCACGCCTTCCGTCACGCCGATTCCGCCCACGCCGACCGCCACGCCCAAAGCGCCCTTCTCTGGAACGGTTACTTACATTGACAGTTCCATCATCCACCCCGAAGCGGCTTGCAATTGGCAAGGCGTCGCGGGGACGATTCTCAACGCCAAAGGCGCAGACATGATCGGCGTTACCGTTCGCTTAGTCGGTTATTACGACAGCAAAACCAAAAGCGAATTAACCGTCAGCGGCATTGCGCCCGCTTACGGCAAATCGGGCTTTGAGTTTTTCTTAGGGACGACGCCGCAAAATTCCAACAACCTGCTGACGATTCAGATTCTCGATCAATCGGCGATTCCGCTTTCAGACGCCATCCCCATCAACACCTACGCCGACTGCGGAAAAAATTTGATTTTAGTTAAGTTCAAAGAAAACGCGAAATAAAAATAGAGAATAGACGAGCAATCCGTTCGTCTATTCTCTGTTCTCCGCTTCCTAACCTATACCCCTACGTTCCAATCCGAATAAGCGGGATTTTTCGCCCGCACAATGTCGTCGAAGAGAGTCCGCAATTTGGAAGTAACTTCGCCCATTTCGCCGCCGCCGACGTTGCGATAGTCCACTCGCGTAACGGCGACGACTTGCGCGGCGGTGCCGGTCATAAACACTTCGTCGGCGAGGAAAAGTTCGGTGCGGTCAATCGTTCGCTCGACGACTTCTAAATTCAACTCGCGGCGGGCAATTTCCATAATCGAGCGGCGCGTGATTCCTTCGAGGATGTTGTCCGTAATTGGCGGCGTGACCAACTGCCCGTTTCGCATCATAAAGATATTCATCGCCGAGCCTTCGGAGACGTGCCCGTTGTTGTCCAACACAATGGCTTCGTCGAAGCCTGCGCGGTTGGCGTCGGTCTTAATCAACGCGGAGTTGGCGTAGGCGCCCGCCACCTTTCCGCGCGCAGGGATGACGTTGTCGTCAATGCGCCGCCACGAAGAGACGGTTACATGCGCGTTCGCGTCGTTTTTGACGTACGGTTCGTAGGCGATGACGAACATATTAAGTTCGTCTTTCAAATTGTGCAAACGCACGCCGATTCCTAAATCCGCTTTGTAAATCGTCGGGCGGATGTAAACGTCCTGTTGCCAGCCGTCAATTCGCAACAAATCGAGCAGCAGTTGAGTCAGCGCGTTTTCGTCTTGCGGAATGTTCATCGCCAACATGCGCCCCGAATTAATCAAACGATAAAAATGGTCGTAGGGACGAAAAACGAAGAGACGTTTCTTCTCTTCGTTCCAATAACCGCGCACGCCGCCAAAGACGGCGGTGCCGTATAAAAATCCGTGTGTGGCGATGTTGATGTTCGCTTCGCCCAATGGGATGATTTTTCCCTCAAAAAAAGCGTGCTTCGTTAGGTCCACTAACGCCTCCTCTAAGTTGATTTGATGTCGAGACTTGCGCCGCTAGTTATAACACCGACTCGCGTGATTGGCTTCCTTAAAAAATATCCGCGCCGCCGCGCGCGCGGAGCGAAACGGGCGCGTCGTCCGCGAGAGAATTTTTCAACGGCTCGCTGTCTAACGCCATGACTTTGCTGTTGGCAAAAAAGGCGAAATCAAAATTCGTCGCGTCGCCGACCTTTTTGCCGGGCACGGGCATCAGCCGCGCCGTGAGCGGTTTGTTCAAACGCAGCGCCAACGCGCAGACGTCCAGCAACAGCGGCGCGAGTTCGTCGGCGCGGACGTCGCCCGCCAGCGGAATCGTGTCCAAACCTGTGCCGCAGACGGCGGAGTACAGCAGCGCGTCTTTGACGGTCAGCGTCCCTTCGGCGGCGCGTTTTGCCAAAATTGAATCTTCCAAAATCGGTTGCATAAATCCGCTAAAACCGACGCGCGGAAAATTGGCGCGTTCGATTGCTTCGGCGAGAAGCGCGGCGGCGGCGAGCGAACCGTGCAAGCCAATTTTCGCCGCGCCCATCTGCTCGACGGCGTTTCCCAGCGAATGCGCGTCGTCGGGGAAGGGCGCGAGCGAGAAATCCGCGCCGAGAAAACGAATTTGCGCGAGTTCGTCTTTCGCAATCCGCGCCAACGCTTGACCGTGTTTTTCAATGTCGGCGACCAGCGTCCTTCGTCCTTCCTCCATCGTCTTTTGCCCTTCAAACGCATTGACCGCCAAATCTGCCGCTTCGGTTGCGACGGCAAAAGCGGGTTGACTCGCGTCGTGATAAGCGGCGGGAAAAAACGGCGCGCCTGCGCCGACGTTCGCCAACGCCGCAAATTGCAGATTGGCGAATCCGTTCGCTTCAAGCGGCGCGGATTTAACGATGACCTCCGCGCAGGCTTTGATTTGTTTCATGTACATCGTTTGCGAATCCGCCATCACGCCACCGAAGAAAACGTCCTTGCTGACGGAAATCGCTTCGGGAATGATTTCATAACTGCGCGGAATTTGCGGAAGCGCCGGCCCCAACGCCGCGTAATTCACGCCGATTTCTTTCAACGCGTTAATTAATTGTTCGGCATATTTTGGCGTTTGGTCAATTTGCTTCTCGCCTAAAATTTGAGCGAACGAAGTCGTCGCCACGCGGACGGTTTGCACTTCGCAGCCATCGGCTTCATAAGCGGATTTCGCGCGCGCTAAAAAATTCCCCGCCTCGCGCAAAACTTTTTCATCCAGCGGAAATTTTGGGTTGCAGAAATAAGTGATGGAACGAATTTTCATCCTTCGTCTTCCGTCCTCTGTCTCAACGCCTCAAACATAAGTATAGACCCCGCCGCTCCCGCGTTGAGCGATTCGGTTTCGTCGGCCATGGGGATGCTGATTTTCCCATCCGCCAACCCCCGCGCAGACTCGCTCGCGCCGCCCGCTTCGCCGCCGACGATGAGCGCCGTCGGCTGGGTCAAGTCGCTTTGCCAACAAGACGCGCCGTCCATATCCGCGATTAAAACTTGCAGGCTGTTTAATTCCGCAATTTGACGAATCTCTTTCCAACTCGTCTCGCGGACGGGCAAACGAAAATGCGCGCCCATTCCCGCGCGCAAAACTTTCGGCGAAAATGCGTCCGCCGTTTCGGGCGGAATCAGCGCCGCCTTAACTCCCGCCGCCGCCGCCGAACGAAGCAGCGTTCCCAAGTTGCCAGGGTCGCGGATTTGGTCAGGAATGAGAATCAAATCGGGCTGCTTTGGAATCGGCAAATTAGCAAAATCCACAACGGCGAGAATGCCCTGCGGCGCTTCCGTCTCGCTGACGGATTTCATCACCTCGACAGAGACTTCCTCCGCGTCCGCGCCTTTTGACCTTAACCTCTCAACCAACGCTTTCCCGCGTTCGCTTAACGTCTCGTCGTGCAAGACAAAGCGAAATTTCCAATCGGCTTTCGCCGCCTCTTCCGCCAGACGCACGCCTTCCACGACGAACGCGCCCGCCTCGCGGCGCTCTTTGGCGCGTCCTAACAAAGCGCGAACGAATTTAATTTTTGAATTTTGACGCGAGAGAATCATAAAAGGATGAATTATAAAAATAAACAACTACCGAATTCATGCGTCCATTGTACCCCTAAAAAAAGAGACGACCTCTTCGGTCGCCTCTCAAATTTACTTCGCTTGCGCCACAACGGCGGCAAAGGCTTGCGGATTTCTCACCGCAATGTCGGCGAGCATTTTGCGATTGATCTCAATCTTCGCCTTTCGCAGCGACGCCACCAAACGGCTGTACGTCGTGCCGTTCAAACGCGCCGCGGCGTTGATGCGGGCAATCCACAACTTGCGTAAATCGCGCTTGCGGACGCGGCGATCGCGCGTGGCGTACCACAGGCTTTTCAGCATCGCCTCGTTGGCGCGGCGGAACAAAAGATGTTTGCTTCCGCGCTGCCCTTTTGTAAATTTCAAAACTTTCTTGTGACGTAGATGCCCTTGCGGGCCTCCTTTAACGCGCATATCTAAACCTCCTGCAAACTCGCGGGCGTCGCCGCGCTATGGACGCGGCAGTTGCGAACACCCGAAAGCCGCAACTCATTCGACAATCACCGGAAGGTTAGCCTTCCATATTCGGCGCCAAGCGCTTAATGCGTTTGATGAACTTGCGACCTTGCACCACAATCGTCTTGCTCAAGAGAGCCTTCGTGCGGTCGGACGTGCGGCGGCGCAAATGGCTTTTTCCGCCCTTTGTGCGAACCAACACGCCGGAACCCGTCAAGCGGAATCGTTTGGAAGTCGCCTTGTGGGTTTTCAACTTAAATTTGCCGGTTTTTGCTTTGCGTGGCATCGCGTATCGCTCCTTTCAAAAAAAATAAACTGCGGATGTTTTTTTACGCCCGCAGAGTTTCGCGTCTTGGGGTCTTGCTCGTTCTCGATTTACGCCTCATTCTTAACGTCGGCGGATTCGGCTTTCTCTTTCTTTTTCGCCGCCGCAGCCTTAGCGGGCGCCATGACAACCAACATCGTGCGTCCTTCCATTTGCGGCGGAACTTCCACAACCGCAATGTCGGAAAGGTCGAGGGCGATTTCTTTCAAATCTTCCAGCGCGATTTCAGGGTAATCCATCTCGCGCCCGCGAAATTTGACGGTAACGCGCACTTTGTGTCCCTGCAAAAGCCAGCGGCGCGCGTCGTCCACTTTGAAGCCGCGATGCGCCGAGTTGGTCTTCGGGCGCAGACGGATTTCCTTCACCTCGATCTTGGTTTGCGATCGCTTGGCTTCGCGTTCTTTCTTTGCCTTCTCGTAGATGAATTTTCCAAAATCCATCACGCGGCAGACGGGCGGGTTGGCGCTGGGCGAGACCTCGACAAGATCTAAGTCCGCTTCGCGGGCGATTCGGAGCGCCTCTTTAATAGAGACGACGCCGACGTTGCCCCCGTCGGGACCGATTAGGCGCACTTCCGCAACGCGGATGCCTTCATTCACTCGAAATTCGTTGGCGCTTATGTGTTTCTCCTCTTCTTAATAAACAACAAACCCAGCGCAGGCTGGTTTTTAGCGGGCGTAATGATACCAGAAGGGGCGCGTCTCGTCAACGAAAAGACGACCGTCGTTTGGGCGGTCGTCTCTCGAAGAGAGTCAAATGGTCGGCTTAGAAATGCGGCGCGAACTTGCCTTCGATTTTATCTTTGGGCGCGTAGCCCGTCATCCGCTCTTTGACTTCGCCGCCTTTGAAGAAAATCAGAGTCGGAATGCTCATCACGCTGTATTGCATCGCCGCGCCTTGATTTTGGTCTACGTCCACTTTGAGGACTTTGACTTTGCCTTTCCACTGTTCCGCCAAATCTTCGACGATAGGCGCGAGCATTTTGCACGGCTGACACCAACCCGCCGTAAAATCCACTAAAACGGGAATTTGCGAGTTGACGACTTCTTCTTGAAATTCTTGTTCGGTAATATATTTAACTTCGCTCATGGCGCCTCCGCCGAATAGACGCGCCGTTTGCTCCGTTAATTACGTTGACTCTCGCTTGTTGTCGTGATAGAATGCAAACCGCTTTGGCAACGGGCGCGTAGCTCAATGGTAGAGCAGCGGCCTTTTAAGCCGTTTGTTGAGGGTTCGAGCCCCTCCGCGCTCACAAGACTCCCAACTGGGAGTCTTTTTGTTTTGCAATCGTTCAATTTGTCATTTCGAACGTCAGCGAGAAATCTTAGTCATAATTTGTTTTGCGCCCCATCGAGGGATGTATTCGAGCCCCTCCGCGCTCACAAGACTCCCACTTGGGAGTCTTTTTGTTTTGCAATCATTCAATTTGTCATTTCGAGCGCTGGCGAGAAATCTTTGCCATGAAGGAAAATTTCTCCGTTCATCCCCAGCGCACGGCTTCGCAGCGTTCGCAATCGGGGCGGGCGCAAAGCAACGAATAGGCGTCTTCGTGAATTTTGTTGACGACCGTTCGCAATAAATCTTTGAGCGGAATCGCTTGAATGATTACGCCGCCAACTTCCGCTTGACGGGTAAAGGGTCTCAACGAAAGCGCAACGGCGTTGAAGCCTTCCGAATCGCCGGGGAAGTTTGGGCATTCGACAATGCCGCTTTCGGCGCGCGCCCAGCGGACGAATTGCGTGCGCCCCGCTAATTTCTCTCCGTAATGAACGCTGAAATTAACGCGCTGATCCAACCCGACCAACAGGACGACTCCTTCCTCCTGCGCGAGGGCGGCAATGGGAGCGTACACGTCGAAGAGCGTTTGCGTGTTTAGCGCAAAATCGGCGTCGAGGCCGGCAAACGAAAAAACTGGATGCGCGGAGCGTTTCGCTTTGACGTGTTGGCGGACGAGTTCGGGGAAAGCGCCCAGCGCTTCGTCTGTCGGCGCGGACGAAGAAAAAATTTCGGCGGAGAGGGCGGCGTCCGCCGAAGAGGTTGCGGGGTGATAGTCAAACGGCAACAGCGTTTTGGGCGTAAAGGTCGGCGTGATGAATCCGCACGTGGTTGCGAGCAGAGATTCAAGCAACGAGTTTGCGTCAATCGTCGGCGAGGCGTGGACGAGGACGAAGCGTTTGCTCAGGCTCAGGTCGGCAAGCGCAGGTTTGAGGTCCGAAAAAGCGGCGGGCACGCGCTACTTGCCCTTCCATTGCGCGGGTCGCTTTTCGATGAAGGCGCTCATCCCTTCTTTCTGATCTTCGGTGGCGAAGAGCGCGTAGAAGTCGCGCTTCTCGACGGCGAGCCCTTCAGTGAGCGTGGTTTCAAACGCGGCGTTGACGGCGTCCTTCGCCATGCGGACGGCGACGGGCGCGCGCGCGGCAATCTCTTGCGCGAAGGCAACGGCGGCGTCGAGATAGTCTGCAGTCGGCACGACGCGGTTGACCAAACCGAAGCGCTCGGCTTCTTGCGCGGAAAGCGTTCGGTTGTTGAGAACCATTTCCATCGCCAGATGTTTGCCAACCAGACGCGCCAGCCGTTGCGTGCCGCCCGCGCCAGGGATGACGCCGATGGTGATTTCGGGCTGACCAAATTTTGCGCTTTCGCTGGCGACGACTAAATCGCAAGAGAGGACGAATTCGCACCCGCCGCCCAGCGCCCAACCCGAAACCGCGGCGACGACCGGCTTGCGGATGGCGCGAATGTGATCCCAAATCTTAAGGTGTTCGTTGGCGAGAATCTCGACAAAGGATTGCTCAGCCATTTCTTTGATGTCCGCGCCGGCGGCGAAGGCTTTTTCGTTGCCGGTAACGACCATCGCGCCGACGTTTGCGTCGCTGTCGAAAGCGTCCAGCGCGTTGAAAACTTCGCGCAACATGGCGAGGTTGAAGGCGTTCATCGCCTTTGGACGGTTAAGTTGCACGACGCCCACGCGCCCGCGAATTTCGGTGATAATGTTTTCGTATGTCATGCGTTCCTCCAAGATGTAAAAAAGGTATTATAAAGCGGCATTTCAACTGAAAAAGATTTCTCGTCGTTTCATTCGTCGAAATGACAGTTCGACACAAGTATAATAGCCAAATCTTTTACTCGTGTTACGGAGGCTTTGATGGAAATTCTATACAGCATTCATTTGTTCTTGCGCTGGCTGATCGTTTTGGTCGCGCTGGTCGCCATCGTCAAATTTGCGTTGGGCTGGTTAAAAGGCGGCGCGTTCAAAGGCATGGACCGCGGGTTGTCGGCGGCGTTCAGCGGTTTGATGGATTTGCAAGCCACGCTGGGAATCGCCCTCTTAATTTGGATGGCGGTCGGCGGCGCGGAGTTCGCTTGGCAACGCGCGGCGCACGGCTTGATTATGATCGTCGCGGCGGTTCTCGGACATCTCCCCGCCCGCTGGAAAGGCGCGGCGGATTCCGTCCGCTTTCGCAACGCGCTTTTTTGCATCCTCGCCGCCTTTGTGTTGATTTTCGTCGGCGTGGCGATTATCATTTAACACTGAACGCTCTGCAAACAAAAAACGGGCTGAAAGAACAGCCCGTTTTTTGTTTAATCTCTCATTGTTGTAGAATTAGGCGCGGGTGTACAATCTTCCTTCACAAGGAAATTCTTATGCTCAACCTCAAAACTACTCCGTTTCACGAACGAACGTCCGCGCTGTGCCAGCCGCAGAACTGGCGCAAGTGGGCGGGATATTTCGCCGCGGGCTCGTACGAACACACGCTCGACCGCGAGTATTGGGCGATCCGCAACGCGGCGGCGCTGATTGACGTCTCGCCGCTGATGAAGTACGTCATCACGGGCAAAGACGCGGCGGCGCTTCTGCATCGCGTTACCACGCGCGACGTTTATAAAATGAAAACGGGACAAGTCGCTTACACGGGCTGGTGCGACGAAGACGGCAAGATGATTGACGACGGCACGATCACGCGCCTCGACGATTCGACCTTCCGCCTGACCGCCGCCGAACCAAATCTGCGCTGGCTGACGATGAACGCCGTCGGCATGGACGCGGCGATTCAAGAAGTTACCGACGACGTGGCGGCGTTGAGTTTTCAGGGACCGAACACGCGCAAGATATTAAATCTGGTTGCGGAAGAATCGTTGGACGGGCTGAAATATTTCCGCATGATGAAAAATAAAATTCGCGGCGCGGACGTTACGATTTCGCGCACGGGTTACACGGGCGATCTCGGCTACGAAATTTGGATGGACGCCAAAGACGCGCTCAAAATTTGGGACGCGCTGATGAGCGTCGGCGCGGATTACGGCATTGCGCCCGTCGGCATTTTGGCGATGGACATGGCGCGAGTCGAAGCGGGCTTGTTCATGCTCGACGTGGATTACACGTCCGCGACTCACGCGTGGGTTGAATCGCAAAAGTCGTCGCCGTTTGAATTGGGGTTGGATTGGACGGTCGCGCTCGACAAGCCTGGCTACTTCGTCGGGCGGCGCGCGTTGGAAAAAGAAAAACGCGAAGGCTCGGCGTGGAAAATGGTCGGCTTGGCAGTGGATTGGGTCGGCATGGAAAAGATTTTCAAGCGAGTCGGTTTGCCGCCGCAAATTCCGAGTATGGCTGTGCGCGGAAGCCTACCGATTCTTTCGGGCAACCCCCTTTCAGGGGGCAATGTGCAGGTCGGCTACGCATCCACGTCCACGTGGTCGCCATTGTTGAAAACTTACATCGCGCTCGCCCATTTGCAAAAGCCGTATTATGAAATTGGTACAGATGTAAGAATGGAAATCACCGTCGAGCATCACCGTCAACACGCGCCCGCAAAGGTAGTCAAGTTGCCGTTTTATGATCCAGAGTGGAAGCGGAAGTAATTTGGTTTAAGGTTCAAGGTTACAGGTTGAATGTTGAAAGTTAAAAAACCTTCAACTTGTAACCTGCAACCTGTAACTTACAACCAGAAAAGAAAAACTATGACATCAAATCAATACGACGCAATCATCATCGGCGGCGGGCATAACGGACTGGTCGCCGCCGCGTATCTCGCCCGCGCTGGGAAGAAGGTCGTTGTGCTGGAACGCCGTCCCATCATCGGCGGCGCGGCGGTGACGGAAGAAATTTTTCCTGGCTATAAATTCACCGAGTTTTCGTATGTGGTCAGTCTGCTGCGCCCTGAAATCATCCGCGATTTGGAATTGCCCAAACACGGGTTAAAAATCCTGCCCTTGCCCAGCACGTTCACGCCAATGGAAAACGGCGACTACCTCGCCGCGTGGGACGACCACGACGTAACGCGCCGCGAAATTTATCGCCACTCGCCGAAGGACGCGGAAGCCTACGACGAGTACGCCCGCGTCATGGCGCGCGCCGCCAAAGCGATTAAGCCGCTCATCAATTTGATTCCGCCCGACCCGTCGTCGTTAAGTCTGCGCGACATGCTCGGCTTGCTGAAAGTCGGTCAGTACGCGGCGTCGCTTTCCGAAAAGGAGTTGTACCGAATCGCCAAACTCGCCACGCAATCGTCGGCGGATTTGCTCGAAGAGTGGTTTGAGACCGACGCGCTAAAAGGCACAAAAGCCGCCAGCGGAATCATCGGCACGTTTCTCGGTCCGCGCTCGCCTGGCACGGCGTACGTGTTGTTGCACCATTACATGGGCGAAATTGACGGGGCGTTCCGCGCTTGGGGTTTTGCCAAAAACGGTTCGGGCGGAGTCAGCGGCGCGATTTTGAATTCGGCGCAAGCGCTGGGAGTGGAGATTCGAGTCGAAGCGTCGGTGAAGCAGGTCAAGATCAAGGGCGGACGCGCGGTGGGCGTGGTCTTAGAAAACGGCGACGAGATCGATTCCAAAGTCGTGATGTCCGCCGCCGACCCGAAGCGGACGTTTTTGCAATTCGTCGAGCAAAAATATCTGCCCGATGATTTTGTAACGTCCATTCAAAATTTCCGCACGCGCGGCTCGTCGGGCAAGGTCAACATCGCGTTGAGCAAACTGCCGAATTTCAGCGCGTTGCCGTATCAAGGAAATGGCGCGGACTCGGTCTTGCATCGCGGCGCGGTTTCGATTAGCCCGAGCATTGATTACATCGAACGCGCCTACGACGACGCGAAGTATGGGCAGATTTCAAAGCGTCCGTATATTGATATGATCTTCCCTTCGATGATTGACCCCGACATGGCGCCGCCTGGTCAGCATGTGATGTCGTGCTTTGTGCAGTACGCGCCTTATGATTTGGAAAGCGGCTGGAACGACGAGCGACGGAACGATTTGGGCGAAGCGGTGATTTCGACGATTGAAGAATACGCGCCGAACATCCGCGAGTGCATTGTGGGAATGCAAGTCATTTCGCCGAAGGACATCGAGCGCATCGCGGGCATCACGGGCGGAAATATTTTCCACGGCGAGCTGCTGCTGCATCAAATCTTTTTCCTGCGCCCCGTGCCGCAATGGGCGGACTTCCGCACGCCGCTCAAAGGCTATTATTTCGGCGCGAGCGGAGCGCATCCCGGCGGCGGGGTGATGGGCGCGCCCGGCATGTTGGCGGCGAAGGAAATGTTGAAGGATGGATTTTAGGGAACGAAGAATGGACGAAATTTTCTCTTTGACCGAAGTTCACCACACAAGAACTTCTAAATTTTCAATTTCGCTAAAATGTCCGTCTCGTGAAATTAACGTCAAATGATGTTGAACCGCGATCGCCGCAATCCAAATATCGTTCTCTGGAATCGGGCGACCTTTAACTCGCAAATTATTCTTAATCTCGCCGTAAATACGAGCAGTTTCCACATCGCATCCGAGAACGAGATTGCTGGAAGCGAAATCGTCAATATGAGAAAGGTTGTCTTTTGCGCGAACTGATTTATGCGCGCCGAAAAATAATTCGCCAATGACTACGCTTGGAATAAAAACTTCCGCCGCTTGTTCAAGGTTTTCCAAAACCGAAGCGTCGTTGGCAAAAAGAGCGATTACGATGTTGGTGTCTAGCAAATATTTACCACTCATCCGCATCCACTCGCCCGCAACCTTGTTCGATGGTTTCGCTCATAATCTGAACGTCGCTCATGGGAATCGCTCCCGCAAATCGAAGCAACTGCGAACCCGCAACGCCTTGCAGATTGGAAGCCGCCAACGTGCGCGTAAATTCTAAAACGCGCCATTGCAATTCTTGCGGCAAAAACTGTAATTGTTCGACGACCTTTTCAACAATAGCATTCATTTCGACCTCCTGCCTTGAAGGATGTCAGCCTAACAAAAGGATTATAGCCGAAGAAGGAAATATTCTATGACGCAAAACCATTACAACGCAATCATCATCGGCGCGGGGCATAACGGACTGGTCGCCGCCGCGTATTTGGCGAAGCGCGGCAAAAAGGTTCTGGTTCTCGAACGCCGTGCCATCGTCGGCGGGACGGTTGTTACCGAATCTTTCGGCGAAGGTTTCGCTGTTGATTCCGTGCAAACAGGCGGAAGGCTGCGCCCCGACATTATCAAAGATTTGAAATTGTCGCTTCCAGCGGCTACGGAAAAATCCGATTTTATTTCTCTGCAAGCGGACGGAAATCATTTAACCTTGAACGAAGAATCGATCCGGAAATTTTCCGAGAAAGACGCTTCACGCTGGAACGAGTTCATCCGCTTTATGAATCAATGCGCGGATATTTTGGACGTCGCTTATGCGACCATTATGCCGCGCCTGCCAAAGAACCTGAATCTGCGCGAGGGCTACGGGCTTTTGGAATTGGGACTCGAATTACGGCTGGCTGGGCGCAAGGACATGCTCAACTTCATCCGCGCCTTGCCGATGTCCGCGCAGGAATTGGCGGAAGAATATTTTGAGTCGGAAGTCGTCAAGGCGGCAATTGCTTCGGTGGCGATTCACGGCTCGACGCTGGGACCGATGTCCGCGGGGACGGGGTACACGCTTATTCATAACTGGTTGAATCGCGGCGGGCTGGCGCTCATTCCCTCACCCCGCCTTCGGCTCCCCTCTCCCAGTGGGAGAGGGGTTGGGGGAGAGGGAGAGGAGTCAGGGGTGAGGGGAATCGGCGAAATCACATCCGCGCTGGCGAACGCGGTCAAATCGTTTGGCGGCGAGATTCGGACTAACGCCGAAGTCTCCCAAATCAAAATTGAAAATCAAAGCGCCAAAGGAATCGTTTTAGCGAACGGCGAAGAAATTTCAGCGGACGCGGTTCTCTCATCCGCCGACCCGAAGCATACGCTGCTGAAGCTCGTCGGCGCGCGCGAACTTCCGCCCGAATTTGTCTGGAACGCGCAATCCATCAAAATGCGCGGATCGGTTGCGAAGGTTCATTTGCAAGTTGGCGGAGATCACGGCATCCCCGCAGGGACGTTATGCGTCGCGCCGTCCGTCAAATATTTGGAGAAAGCCTACGACGCGGCGAAGTATGGCGAGATTTCCGAGAAGCCGTATTTGGAGATTACGTCCGTTCCCGTCCGCGAGTCCGCGAAAGAGTCCGTTGTCAGCATTCATTTTCAATTTGCGCCGTACAACCTGAAACATGGAACGTGGGACGTGGAACGCGAGAAGTTAAAAGATTTAGCCATTCATACGCTCGCCGAATATTTCCCCAATCTCCAATCGCTCATTACCAATTGCCGTATTATCACGCCCAAAGATTTGGAAGAAACCTACGGCTTAACCGAAGGCGACATTAATCACGGACAACTCATGCTCGATCAATTCCTCTTTATGCGCCCCATTCCGGGTTGGTCGAATCACAAAACGCCGATTGATAATCTCTATCTCTGCGGCAGCGGCGCGCATGGCGGGGGCGGAATCAGCGGCGCGGCGGGACGCAACGCGGCGAAAATTTTAGTATAATCTTCCTGTCGCCCTGATAGTTCAACGGATAGAACAAGGCACTCCTAAGGCTTAGATGTGGGTTCGATCCCCGCTCAGGGCATCTTGAATTCTTAACATTTTCTTATTCTATGATTCTTGACTTTTAACGCCGCCCAGTGTAAGATTCCAATCGTTGACCGCTAGGGTGCCCCCCTCACCCTGGCGTTCAACATTTAATAGCCAAAAACGCTCATCGAGAGCGTTTTTTATTTCCCTTTTTCTTGAATAAATTTATGTGCGCTTTGCAACAACTCATGCGCGGAGCGCAACGTCCCTTCGCCGACTTCGCCCAGCATTTGCGAAAGTTCCAACAGCCGCGCTTCGCCTTCGAGGCGCGTTACGCGCGTCAGCGTGCGCCCCTTGTCAGTCATTTTTTGCACCTGATAGTGTTCCGCGCCAAAGACCGCCAATTGCGGAAGATGCGTTACGCAAAAGACTTGATGACTGCGCGAGAGATTCCAAAGTTTTTGTCCGACGGTCATGCCCACGCGCCCGCCAATTCCTTGATCAATTTCGTCGAAGATGAGCGAAGGGACTTCGTCGGCGCGCGCCATGACGTTTTTCAAACCGAGCATTAAGCGCGACGTTTCGCCGCCGGAAGCGATCTTCGCCAACGGCTTCAACCCTTCGCCGACGTTTGGGGCGACGAGAAATTCCACGCGGTCGAATCCGTTTTGGTCAAAGGCGAGGCGCGTTCCGTCCGCCAGCGGAATGCCGTTTGCGTCGGGTTTGGTTTGGAAGTCCGCGCCAAATTTGGCGGATTCCATTCTCAGATCGTTCAACTCCGCTTCGATGCCTTGACTCAAGGTCTGCGCGGCAGACTTGCGTTTGGCGGAAAGCGCGTCGCCTTGCGCGGCGAGCGTTTGCAGCAGTTTGGACTCTTGCGACTCCAACTCGGCGATGCGCTCCGTCGCGCCGCTGATGTTTTCCAGTTGACGCTTCGCTTCCGCGCCGCGCGCGAGGACGGCGGAAACGCTGCCGCCGTATTTTCGATTGAGCGAGTGAATCAAATCCAACCGCTCTTCTACTTCGTCCAAACGCTTGGGGTTGAACTCGATTTCTTCGAGGTAATCGCGCAAATCGCGGACGATATCCGCCAGCGCTTCGAGCATGGACTCGGCTTGATTCGCCAACTCGCTTTGCTCTTTGTCAATTTTCGCCAACGCGGAAAGGGCTTGCGCCGCCTGCCCAAAGAGGTCGCTGGCGGCGGGCGTTTCGGGCGAGCCTTCGTCGAGGACGACGAGCGCTTCTTGCGCGTTTTGCGCCAGCGTTTCGGCGTTGGCGAGTCGGTCGCGCTCTTTTCGCAATTCTTCTTCTTCGCCGACTTTCAACCGCGCCGATTCAATTTCGTCCGCTTGATAGGTCAACATTTCAACGCGCCGTTCTGAATCCGCTTGAGCAGAGCGCAAGTCGCTCAACTCGCGGCGCAAAGCCGTCAGCGCGTGATAGGTTTGGCGGTACTCGCTCAACGGTTTGGCGACGTCGGCGTAGCGATCCAGCAGACCGAGATGCGCGCGCGGGTCGAGCAGCGAAAGGTGTTCGGCTTGCCCGTGAATGTCAATCAACAACGCGCCAAGTTCTTTGAGCAAACTCGCGCTCGCCGCGCGCCCATTAACTCGCGCCACGCTGCGCCCTTCCTTGCGGACTTCGCGCGCGAGGGTAACGTAATCGGGATCGTCGAGCAGTTCTTCGCGCTTGAGGATTTCGTGAATCGCTTCGCGCTCCGCCCCTTTGAGTTGAAACGCCCCTTCGACAAACGCCGCCTCTGATTCGGCGCGGACGAAAGCCGCGTCCGCTTTGCCGCCGAGCAAGAGCAGCATCGCGTCGAGGATGATGGATTTCCCCGCGCCTGTTTCGCCGGTGAGGATAATTAATCCGCCGCCGAAGCGCAGGTCGAGTTTGTCTATAATGGCAAAATTTTGAATGCGAAGTTCGACGAGCATAGGCTACCGTGAAAGTTGGATTCCAGAAAGACGCGCGTAAACCAGCGGCGCGGCGATGAACAAGTAAATGCCTTGAAAAATTAAGCCGAAAAGATTCATGCTAAACAGCATGATGAGAATCATCGGCAACGCGCCGACGATTACGCCCGCGCCGACGGTGAGAAATAAAGCGCGGGAACGTCGGCGTTTGGTAACGGCGCGGACGGCTTCGGCGATGATTCCGCCGGCAATTGGCGCGCCGAAAATAATCAAAAACCAGCCGATAAAGCCTAGCCCGCCGACGAAAGTCGCCAGAAAAGAGGCGACGCCCGAAAGCGCGGCAGCGACGACGAAACCTAAAATAAAATCTTGAGTCAGCGCCGTGTCAAAGGTTTTTTGCCGCTGGCGGACGCAGTCTTTGCACATGTAGCCGGTCGGCGTGGAAACGGCGCAGGAGACGCAAATCGGGCGTTCGCAGCGTTTGCAGCGCAAGGTCGTTTCGCGGTCGGGGTGAGCGTAGCAGTATAAGGTTGTCGGTTCGCTCATAATTGTCCTAAAGAGTTTTCGTTAAGGTGCATGGTTACGTTGCGATAAAAATAGCCAGGGTCGCCAAAGCGCACAAACTGCGCGGTTACGTCCGCCGCCGAAATGCTGACTAGGTCGTCTTCCATGAGCGGAATGGGCGGCTGACCGTCCACGCTGAAAATGGCGTTTTCGCTCTGAGCGAAGACGTTGACCGCCGCGCCTTCGGAGAGGACGACGGTGCGATCGACGGAGAGGTGCGGCGCAATCGGCACGAGCAAGATGTTGCGTAAATCGGGCGGAAGGATTGGTCCGCCAGCGGCGAGGGCGTAGGCTGTCGAGCCGGTGGCGGTGGCGGCGATTAAGCCGTCGGCGACGTAACGAGTCAGTTCGCGCTGATCTACAAAAACGTTCAGTTGCACGGGGCGCAGATATTGTCCGCGCCCGACGACGACTTCGTTCAACGCCAGCGACGAATGCAGTTTTTCGCCAGCGCGGCTGTGTTCGGCGCGCAACATCATCCGTTGTTCGATCCACGATTCGCCGCTCAACAATTTGACGAAATAATCGCGCCATTCGCCGCGTTCAATTTGAATGAGGAAACCGATGCGCCCCAAGTTGACGCCGAGAATCGGCACGCCCGACGGCGCGCAGAGATGCCCGGCGCGCAACATCGTCCCGTCGCCGCCGACGGCGACCAGCAAATCAAACTCGCCGCCTTTGACGCGCTTGCGAAGTTCTTCATCGTAAAGCGAGCCGAAAGCGCTGGCGATTCCTTTTTCCTTAAAAAACGCGGACATCGCTTCCGCTTCGACGAAGGCGGGTTTCATTTTCGGGTAAGCCGCGACGAGGATGCGTTTGGGGGTAAACGGCGAAGACATGCGCGAATTATACCTTTTGTCTTTCGCCTTGAAAATTTACGCCAGCCGTTGGTCGCAGACGTCGCGGAAGCCGCAGGCGCGGCAGCGGGCGGGTTGGTTGTGCGAGCGATTCACTTCGCCGCCGCGCAAGTCGTCTTCGCGCATGTCGGCGAGCAATTCAATTAACGCGGCTTCCAACTCGCGGGTGTAATCTACGGCGAAGTCGCGGTTTTCGTAATGGATGATTCCATACGGCGGGCGAAAGCCGTAGGTCTTTTCCACAAGCAAGCAATAAGACGCCAATTGAAAGATGTGCGAATCGTACGGCGCTTCGGGCGCGCGCCCCGATTTGACTTCGACGGGAATAATCGCCCCTTTTTTCTGGATGAGATAATCGGGCTTGCCCGTTAAGCCGAGCGCGGGATAATACAACGGTTTGGCGATGTTGCTCCAAGCGCGCGTGTCGGAATAGACGACTCGTCCGCCGGGCAAGCCCGCCGCTTTGCGCTGCCGCCCCGACTGCCAGAAAAAAATCAGCGCCAGAAAAAAGAGGACAAAGACAATCGCGGTCATAATTGGAAAGCGATATACGCCGTCAGCGCGAGGATGGCGGCGGCGAGCAGAAGCCAGCCCAAAGTCCGCGTGAGCGAAGCGGCGAAGACTTGCCGTCCGTGCCGACGATGAAGCGCCGTGCCAGCGTCCATCTCCGCGCGGTTTTTTGATTCCACGCCGCTCTTGCGATAATACCAAGCGCGACGACAATAAAGATACGAGCCGATTTCAGAGGAACGAATAGGGCGCATGAACAAAGTATAGCACAAATTTTCTAATTGAAATTCGTGATAAACTTTCAGCGATTTTTTGCGGAGAATTCCTATGACTCAACACGACGTTTATTCCATCGAAATTGCGGGCGTGAAGCGCGATCTGCGCCTGTTTGAAATTAAACCCGGTTTGCGAATCGCCATCCTTAACATTTTGGGCGACGTGGAATTGGTGCAAGCCAGCGCGCGCGCCCTCGCCGAACAAGTGAAAGACATCGAGTTTGATTTGCTCGTTACCGCCGAAGCGAAGTCCATTCCCATCGCTCACGCGCTGGCGGTAGAGACGCAAAAACCGTATGTCGTTTTGCGGAAAACGTACAAGCCTTATATGGGCGACGTCCTGCGCGCCGAGACGCTTTCGATTACCACCGGTCAACCGCAGACGCTGCTCTTAGACGAGAAAGACCGCGCTTTGATCAAAGGCAAAAAAGTTCTAATTGTGGACGACGTCATCAGCACAGGTTCGACGCTGCAAGGAATGCGAATGGTGATTGACAAAGCCGAGGCGACGGCGGTCGGCGAGGCGGCAATCCTCACCGAAGGCGACCGCTCGCAGTGGATGAACATCCGCTCGTTGGGACATTTGCCGCTATTTACGGATTAAGATTTTATTCAGGCGCGAGCAAGTCCATTTTCTTTTTTCGAGAGAGCGCCTTAATCGCTCTCTCCCTTTTTAACGCGCAAATTTTGTCCGCTTGTTCTTCGAGATAAACCAACTTCACCGGTCGGCGAGTTTTCGTGTACCTCGCGCCGACTCCGCGATTATGTTGCGCCACGCGCCGTTCGGGGTCGGTCGTCCAACCTGTGTAAAACGTCCCGTCCGCGCATTCGAGGATGTAGCAAAAAAATCCCATCGCAAAATTATATTCCGTTAAATGCGAGAACCGCGGACGCCGACCGCGGTTCTCTTTGAAAGGAGGAGAAGAGAAATCACCTTATGCGCTCAAATTTATCACCCTTCTCAAAAAGCAACTTGACGATTAACCTACGATTGCCCTACGATTGTTCGATAACTTACAAGTCTGTAAACGTTTTTGGGTATGCTTAAGGTTGACGGAGAAAACATGATGACAACTTTCAAAATTTATCTTGGAGAATTAAACGGAACGCCCTTTGGCGACTTCCGCCTCGCCGCCACCGACGCGGGCTTAATCGCCGTCGAGTGGGCGGATCGTCAGCCCGAGCTGGATTCCTACTTGCAGAAATTCAAAGGCGAATTTATTCCAAATCAAAAGAAACTCGCGCCCTACGTCAAAGAACTGCGCGAATATTTCAGCGGCAAACGAAAAGAATTTAGCGCGCCAATTGATTGGTCGCCGTTTACGCCGTTTCAACGCAAAGCCTTGCAAGCGGTTTTCCGCGTCCCCTACGGCGAAACGCGGACGTATAAAGACATCGCCCAAAAGATCGGACATCCCAACGCCTACCGCGCCGTCGGCTCTGCCAACGCGACCAACCCCGTGCCAATCGTCGTGCCGTGTCATCGCATTCTCGGCTCGGACGGCAAACTTCACGGCTACGGCGGCGGCGACGGGCTGCCGACTAAAATTCGTCTATTGGCGTTAGAAGGCGTGATACACTTCGGCGAATGAACGAACTCCTGTTATTGTTTTGGACGTTCCTAAAAGTTAATTTGCTTAGCACCTCCGGCCCCGCGTCGGTTGGATTGCTGTATCACGAAGCGGTTGGGCGTTTCGTAACCGAAGAGCAATTTGTGCAAGCGGTCGGTTTTTCGTCCGTGTTGCCGGGCAGCGACGCGCTGCAACTCGCCATGTACGTCGGCTATGCGGCGCATGGCATACTCGGCGGTTTAGTCGCGCTGATTGCCTCCATCCTCCCGCCGACGCTGATTATTCTCGGCGTAACGCTGGTTTTGCATCGCCTACGGCGCGAAGCGTGGATTGGCAGTTTCGTCGAAGGGTTGACTCCCGCCATCTCGGTCTTGATGGTTTTTACCGCCTGGAAGATTTTTGAAAAAGGCGGCGGAATAAGTTGGGTCGGCAGCGGGTTGGCGTTGGCAAGTTTTATCGCCATGTATCGAAAAATTCCCGAACGATTCGTGATTGTCATCGCCGGAATTATCGGGGCGCTGTTTTTATCTAACCTATGAGAAATTGGTTGAAATCCTCAAAACATTTCCAGTTATTCTGGATGTTTCTCAAAGTTAATTTAATTTCCCCTTCGGGTCCCGCTTCGATTGGATTGTTGTACAAAGAATCCGTCGGCTCGTTGATGACCGAAGAGCGCTTTGTCGAAGCGGTCGGATTCTCCAATTTTTTGCCGGGCAGCGAAGCGCTGAAATTGGCAATGTTCATCGGACATGCCGCCAGCGGCGTAACGGGAGTTTTCATCGCCCTGTTGGGCGCTGTCCTGCCGCCGACGGTGATGATGCTTGCGCTGTCTTTGGTTTTACGGCAAATTCAACATGAAAATTGGCTGACCGGTTTCGTCGCGGGGATGAGCCCGGCCGTAGCGGCGTTGATTGTTATGGTCGCGTGGGAATTATTCCGCGTGGGAAAAAATAAAGTTGCGGATAAACGCGCTTTGTTCATCGCGGCGTTAAGCGCCGTCGCCTTTTGGCTGGACGTTCCCTCCCCGCTGGTGTTGTTGGGCGCGGGAATTTTGGGCGTGCTATTATTTCGTTAATGGGATGGGTCATGTCTGTTAATCTTCTAATCGTTACAAACGGAAATCGAGAAAGTTTTGCGGCGCTCGAACAAGGCGCGTGGCTCGCTGAAACGCTGCAAGGAAAAATCACGCTGTTGGGAATCAACGAAGAGGACAACCCCGCCGCAATTGACGACGCCTATCCGCTGACAGAGATTTTTGAAAAAGCCGTCGGCTTGTTTAAGGCTCGCGGCGCGGAATATAAACTCGAAGTCCAGAATGGCGGCGCGGAAGAAATTGTGCCGAAACGAGCGCGCGAGGACGATTCCATTGTCGTCTTGTCGCCGATGGGGCGTTCGCCAATTCAGCATTGGGTGAAGGGGCGTTCCATTCGAGATTTTATCGAGGCGGTGGAGCAGCCGCTGTTTTATGCGACGAAGGCGAAAATCCCCGCGCAAAAAATTTTGATTAGCGTGGGCGGGCTGGGCTACGAGGTGAGCGCGGAAGATATTGCGATGCAGATTGCGATGAAGCGCGGCGCGGAACTGACCTTGTTGCATGTCGTCCCGCCGATTGATTTTAATTACCCGACGGCGGAAACGGTGGCGAAAAATTGGCAGACCTTAACTGAAACGGACACGCCTATTGGACGCAATTTGCGCGAGTCGTTAGAGGCGGCGCGGACGGCGGGCGTTGCGGCTTCGGTCAAAGCGCGACAAGGACAGATTGTGGAAGAGATTCTGAAAGAGGCGGCGGAAGGCGATTACGACCTTTTGTGCATGGGCTCGTCCTATAGCGGAATGTCGCTGCGGCAAAAGTATTCGTCGAACGTTACGTCGGAAGTGATGGAGCGAGCGCCTTGTCCAGTGATGACGGCGCGTTATAAAAGAAAATAGTGCGCGCGGTTTATAATGACGAGAAATTAGAAAGAAGTAGAAAACCCTAATGACAAACCCCAATATTTTTTTTGACAACAATTCGGCAAAAATCGTAAATGACGACGTAATTACGACTCGCCTTATTGAAGATAACAGCATTGATTTAATCGTTACTTCTCCGCCTTATAATGTGGACATTCAATATAATTCCCACAAAGACGATATTTCTTATGCGGACTATTTAGAATTTACTCGGCAATGGATGAGCCGCTGTTTCAGTTGGTTAAAAGACGACGGACGATTTTGTTTAAACATTCCGCTCGATAAAAACAAAGGCGGGCAACAAAGCGTCGGCGCGGATATTACTACTCTCGCTAAAGAAATCGGTTTTCAATATCATTCCACCGTTATTTGGAACGAAGGGAACATCTCTCGCCGCACGGCTTGGGGTTCGTGGATGAGCGCGTCCGCCCCTTACGTCATCGCGCCCGTTGAATTAATCGTCATCCTCTATAAAAAGCAATGGAAGAAAGTTAGCGGAAGCAAAGAATCGGACATTACAAAAACCGAGTTCATGGAATGGACAAACGGCGTTTGGACGTTTAACGGCGAAAGCAAAAAACGCATCGGACACCCTGCGCCGTTTCCGCTGGAACTGCCAAAACGTTGCGTGAAGATGTTTAGTTACGTCGGCGATACGATTCTCGACCCGTTCAGCGGAAGCGGCACGACGGTCATCGCCGCCGTTCAAAATAAAAGAAAGGGCGTGGGAATTGAAGTGGATGAAAATTATTGCGAGTTATCAAGGAAACGAATTATTAATTTAACGGCGGCGACGCAAGAAGCCTTTGAGGCTTTGCAGGAAACCCCATGACTCGTTCCATTCGCGAATTAGTTCTTGAATTCTTTTTCAGCCATCCAAATCAAGAATTTGAACACGGACCCGTCGTGGATTGGGTAACGGCGCAGTGGCTATCAGAACACAAAATGCCGCCCAGAGATCCGTGGCGGGCAATTCGTTTATTGCATCAAGAAGGCGTTTTAATCAAAGTTAGAAAAGGCGTTTATAAATACGATCCGCAAGCGGTGGCTCGTCGAGAACTTGAAAATTTCACGTCGGAACAAAAAGAAGAAATTTTTCGCCGCGACCATTATCAATGCGTTATTTGCGGACGCGGAAGAGAAGACGGCGTGGAAATTCACGCCGACCACATTATGCCAAAAGATAAAGGCGGCAAAGCAGAAGTTGTAAACGGTCAAACGCTTTGCGCCGAACATAATTTCAGAAAGAAAAATTATAAGCAAACCGAAACGGGAAAGAAGATGTTTATCCGTTTGTACGAGTTGGCAAAATCTAAAGACGACTCATTCATAATGAATTTTTGCGCCGACATTCTTGCGGTATTTGAAAAATACGGCGTTAACGGTCATATTAAATGGAAACCCTAACCGCCCTTAAAACTACGCGAGCCGCTTACGCGGCTCGTGTAATTTTATTTCCCGCCCGCAATCTGCGCCAGCGCGTTTTGGAACGCTTCGTAGGGTTGCGCGCCGACGATGGCGTATTGGTCGTTAATCACATACGTCGGCACGCCCGTTACGCCGATGGCTTGCGCGTGTTTAACTTGCTCGGCAACTTCGGCGGTGTATTCTCCGCTCTCGACGATGCTTTGCGCGTCGTCCGCGTTTAAGCCGACCTCTTCGGCGGCGGCGCGCAGAGTCGCCCACAGCGAAGGGTCTTGCCCTTCCGCGTAAACCTTGCGGAAGACGACATGATGAAATTCGTTGGCTTTCCCTTTTTGACGCGCGTACTCCGTCGCCTCATGCGCTAGGCGCGTGTTGTAAATGCGCGTCAACGAGCGGTAGGTCATGCCGTATAAATCAGCAATGGCGCGCAGACGTTCCTCCGAGCCGCTGGCGTGCGCCCGCTTGATGTAATCGGGCAGCTCCATGCCTTCGGGCGGCGTGTCGGGACGCAAATAATACGGACGCCAATCCACCTCTACGTTATGTTCCTGCTTAAGCCCCTCGACCACACCCTGGCCGACATAACACCAAGGTCATATATAGTCCGAGTAAATCGTCAGTTTGAAATCCATTGGATGTCCTTTGAAAAAACTTTAATATTTTTATAGACAGGCAAATTAGCGGTCTTCTTACCTCGCGTCGTAATAATAGGGCGAGCAGTAAAATTCCGCGCCGTCGGCGGCAACGGCTTTCGTCGGATAGGTTTCGCTAATTTCAAACGCATCCAATTGCGAAGCGACGGATTGAAGCGCCGCGTTCGCGCGATGACGCGAGAGATGAAAGGCTTGCCAAGCGGATTCATCGCCGCTTTCCCGCCGATAGCGGACACAAGCCAACGAAGCGCCCACCTGCTGACGAATGGAAGTGCTCAACGAAGAATCCTGCAAAGCGGCAACCAACGGCGGAATAGAGTCGTCGCTGAGTTCGACGAAATAGGGCGAGTCGAAATCGTCGGCGGAGAAAGAGGCGGCGCGTTGAATATTCTGGCGGACGATGAAAGCGTCCACGTTGAGAATCGGCAGCGTGGCGGAAAATCCGACGGCGGCGACGAGCGCGGCAAACGCGAAGAAGCGCTCCTTGCGTAAAATTTCAAGGGCGATGGTCGCAATCAAAAGCAAGCCGATCCAAATTAAGAAAACGTGGGCGTAGGTTCGCAGTTGCGAAAAACCGTAAGCGGCTTCGTACAAAACCAGCCGCCGATAAGCGGAATAAAGCATGACGAGCAACAAGCCGACCAGCGCGACGCCGAGCGCGGAAAAAGTTTTGCGTTGCGATTCGTTTTCGCGTTTTGTAATTGAACTGAGCGCAAGCAGCAAAAGCAAAGCGAGGAAGGCGGTTGTGTTTAATTCGCCAAAGCCGCGACGGGCGTATTGGGCGTAGGTGAAGCCGTCTAAATGGATGTTGGTTTCGCCGCCGAAAAAGTAGCGGAATTGAATCAACACGAATGCGGCGAAGAGCGCGACCACGCCGCCCAGCACAATGGACGATTCGGTGAAGCCGAGAAAAGGCGGAAGGAGCGGTTTCTCTTCGCCGATGAGTTTTTCGTCGGCGGGTTGAGTTGCGGCGCGCAAAATTGTTCCAGTCAAGAAATAGCCCAACACGAGAATATAAAACAAGCGGAAGATATATTCGGGCAGCTTTTCGACGTTGAAGATATTTAATAAGTTGTTTAATTTTTGGCTGAAGATTAAGTCGGCGTCGGAAAGCAGAGAGGTGAAAATTAACAGAATGGGAATTGCGATGAGCAGTCCGCGCAGAAAGGGCATGGCGTTGACTTTTGCCGAAGGTTCTTTGTCCGCTGATTTACGCGCTTGGACGCTCGCCGTAATCGGGCTGACTGCCATGCCCAATAACGCCTTTGCGTATTTGACGACGTAATCCGCGAAGGAATAGCGCGTCCAATTTTTGCCGCGATAAGCGACGGCGAAGAGAGTCAACGTGAAGAGAGAAAAAACGACGGCGAGGAAAACGGTCAGCGTTTCGGCGCGGATAAAGGTTACGGCTGCGAAAAAGCCGAAAAGCGGAATCAGCCAAAGGGCGGCGCGGCGCGGACGAATGCCGTCGCTGAGGAGAAAATACAGCCCGACGATTAAGCAAGCCGTAAAAAAAGCGGCGAAGTTGATTCCGAACCCTTTGTCCCAAAAGAGGAAGTCAAACAGCCAGCCGAGCGCGAGGGAAGAAATCCAAAGTTTTGCGAGTTTGTTTTTCATTGCGTCTCCTTGAAAATTTTTCCGAGTGTAACTTTGCGAGGCTGGCGAAGTCTCTCAAAAGGTATCAGGAGCGTTCTATTTTAGATTTTCTTCCAATTCGGGCAAGGTCAAATCCGCCAACGAAGAGAGAGTCAAATCGCCGCTGACTCCCATTTGCGCGGTGAGCGGGTTGGGGACGGCGACGGCGAAAATTCCGGCCGCGCGCGCCGCCGCCACGCCGTTGAGCGAATCTTCAAAGACGACGGCTTCGCTACTTTTCACTTGCAGCAGTTCGAGCGCTTTCAAATAAATGTCGGGGTGCGGTTTGGTTTGACCGGGCGCCACGTCGTCGTTGCAGACGATGAAATCGAAGCGGTCGTAAATGCCGAGTCGTTGCGTGTTGCCGTCCACCCAGTCGTGCGAGGAACTTGATCCGATGGCGAGGCGCAGTCCGCGCGTTTGCGCTTCGTCGAGCCAGTTGGTTACGCCGGGCAACATCGGCGCGGACTGGATGATGGCGCTCGATTCGGCGCGGTAGCGTTCGCGCAAGGATTCGTAATCCAAACGCCCGTGCGAAAGGCGGACTAAATCTTCGGCGGGGTCAAAACGCGCCACGCCATACCCGCCGACGACGCGCCGCCATTCGTCCATTGGCAGTTCAAGTCCCAGCTCGCGGTACATCCCCTGCCAGACCAAAAATTCGGGCGTTTCGGTGTCGAGTATCAGCCCGTCGAAATCAAAGATCAGCGCTTTTAACATAAATTGCCTTTTCATCCTTCGTCTCTTACGAAAACTTTCGCACAAACTCCGAGATCGCTTCCCAAACTTTGATGTCGCTCACGCCCGCGTCAATCAGCTCGACAATCGGCAGCGCGGCGGAGCGCATGGCGCGATATTCGCGCCGCGCGTCGGCTTCGGTTGGGGCAAAAGAGGTGTGTTCGATCCACCCGCGCAATTGCAACGAAATGGAGTAAAAGTCCGCGCCGCGCTTCAACGTGATGCGCGCGCCGTCGCCGTACTGTTCGTCGGCAACAATCAGCGCCCCGCCCGCCGTTTTTCCGTCGTCATGTTTTTTCCAATTACTCATCGGTGTCCATTCTGCTCATTTGCGTCGGCTGAGCGCGCGCCGTCGAAAGCGGAGCGCGAGCGGGCGCTTCGTCCTTAATCAATCGAGATAAATATTTCACCATCACCGCTTGGCGCGGCGAAGCCTTCGCGCCGAGATCTTCCAGCGCGGGTTCGAGCCAGGCTTGATACGAGCGCACGTTGATATAGAGCGGGCGTCCGTGTTGCGGCGGCAGGCTGGCGATGAGCGAAGAAATTTTTTCAGCCGCGTCGCTCTCGTTTGGCAAAATCCACGGCGTCAGCGCCGCGCCGTACGCGCCGTAAGAGACGCTGGCAAAACACGAACCGTCGGCGTGAATAAATCCGTTTGGGCGTTTTGGCGCGGGGTCGACGGGATGAAGCAGTTGCGGGACGATTTGATAATGGATGCGCCGCACGGCGGGCAAGTCGAAAGATTGCGCGCGCCGCCATCCGGACTTTGGGGCGGAGTCGGCGTTCTGAATCAGACTCGCGTCCCAGACTCGCTGCCAAGCGTAGACGGCGAATCCCGTTTGGCGCAGCGCGCTAAACGCCGCGCCGCTTTCGTCCGTCTCGGCGATGACGTGAAAAGCGCCCCACTTCCCCGCCCGAACGACGAGGCGTTCGAGCAGCGCGGGCAGTTGCGGGTTGTCAAAATGGGAAGTCGGCGCGAGGTAAAGCAATTTGGCGAACGGCTCGCCGCGAGTCTGGATGATTCCGCCCAAGAGCGGCGCGTCGTCGTCTATCAACGCGGAATAAATGTGGCGCAGGGGGTTGACGTATGCCAGCAACCCCGTCGCGCCCAGCGGATGTCCGCGTGTGAGGGCGCGAATGTGGTCTAAGGTGAGCGCGTCGTCGCGGTAACGCCGAACGAGCGGCAAGTCGAATAAAGTGAGCGGGCGAATGGTCATTGCATGAAGGCGGAGTTTCCCCCGCCTCCATAACTATATCACGCCGCCAGCGAAAGAAAGTATTTGTGAAAGCGCGAATCGTCCGTTAATTCGGGATGAAACGAAGTTGCAAGCAAACGCCCTTGTCGCGCGGCGACGATGCGCCCGTCCGCCAAAGCGGCGAGGACTTTCACCTCCGCGCCGACAGATTCAATAATCGGGGCGCGGATGAAGACGGCGTGATAGGGCGCGTCGTCTTTCGTCGCTTCGCTTAATTCGTCAATCTGCAAATCTGTCTCAAACGAATCCAACTGTCGCCCGAAGGCGTTGCGCTTGACTTGCACGTCCATCAAGCCGAGCAAGGGCTGGTCGCGCCCCGCGTCGTTGGAGAGGAAAATCATGCCCGCGCAAGTTCCCCAAATGGCGCGGGATTTTCCAAACTCGCGCAAGGGTTCGATGAGATGATAATGAACGGACAGTTTGCCAATTGTCGTAGATTCGCCGCCAGGGATGATTAGCCCGTTTAAGCCGTCGAGGTGTTCGGGCAAGCGAACCTCGACCGCGTCCGCGCCGATTTTTTTCAGCATGGCGAGGTGTTCGGCAAAATCGCCTTGTAACGCTAAAACGCCAATTTTCATGCTTCCTAAACTACCACCCGCGCCCAGCGAGGCGTTCGCTTTCCGGCATTTGCGAGACGTTGCGCCCGACCATCGCTTCGCCGAGGTTCTTGCTCACTTCGGCGAGAATGGACGCATCTTGATAATGCGTTACGGCTTTGACGATGGCGGCGGCGCGTTTGGCGGGGTCGCCAGATTTGAAAATGCCCGAACCGACGAAGACGCCGTCCACGCCGAGTTGCATCATCAGCGCCGCGTCGGCGGGAGTGGCGACTCCGCCCGCCGCAAAGTTGACGACTGGCAAGCGCCCCAATTCTTTAATTTCTTTTACCAATTCGTAAGGCGCGCCGTTGTTCTTGGCAAAGGTCATCAATTCTTCTTCTTCCATTGCGGAAATTCTTTTGATGTCGCCGATGACGCTGCGCGCGTGGCGCACGGCTTCGACCACGTCGCCGGTGCCCGCTTCGCCTTTGGTTCGCATCATCGCCGCGCCTTCGCCAATGCGGCGCAGCGCTTCGCCAATGTTGCGGCAACCGCAGACAAACGGCACGTTGAAGTTGTGCTTCAAAATGTGATGTTCTTCGTCGGCGGGAGTCAACACTTCGGATTCGTCAATGTAATCCACGCCGATGGATTCGAGAATCTGCGCTTCGACAAAATGACCAATGCGGCATTTTGCCATGACGGGAATCGTTACCGCGTCCATGATTTTCAAAATCATGTCGGGGTCGCTCATGCGCGCCACGCCGCCGTCGGCGCGGATGTCGGCGGGGACGCGCTCCAACGCCATGACCGCGCAGGCGCCGGCTTCTTCCGCGATTTTGGCTTGCTCGGCGTTGACCACGTCCATGATTACGCCGCCTTTAAGCATTTGGGCTAAGCCCTTTTTTTCCGTCCACGTGCTTTTCTTTGCTTCCATTTGTTTCGCTCCTTTCTATGATTCTACCATGCCGATCCTTGTTATTCTATAAGTTTAGACAAGGTCAGACGTTGAAATTCGCAGTTTTTTTTCGCGGAGAATGTAAAATTGCGCGGCAATTTTATTCCTTGACAAAAGCCTTTTAAGCGCTACAATGCATTCATTGATACAATTAGTACAATAAACTATGACGAATAAACGCCTCACCCTCCACCTTGATTTTCATTCGGGTCTGCCGATTTACACGCAGGTTGTGAATCAGATTCAAAGTCAGCTCGCTAACGGAATTTTGAAGCCGGGCGATCAACTGCCCACCGTGCGCGCGTTGGCGGAAGAATTGCGCGTCAACTTTAACACGATTGCGCGGGCGTATCGCATATTGGACGAGGCGCGGATTATTTCCACGCAGCAAGGGCGCGGCACGTTCATCGTAGAAATCCCAAGCGCAGACGCCGCCGAGAAATTGCGCCACGAAGCGCTGTCCGAGTTGACGGAGCGTTTCGTCAACGAGGCGTTGCGGCTGGGATTCTTGGGGCGAGAAATCCGCCAGATGGTGAGAGAAATTTTGAAGTCGCAGGAAGAGGCGTAAATCCAATTAGGAGAAAATTCCATGAATGCAAAATTTAGTTCGATCTTCCAATCCAAAAAGAACGACCAACATATCCCGCCAATCGCGGGTCTGACGTTTGGCGCGTTATTGCTCGTCGCTATTTTGGGCGTGGCGCTTGGCGACGGAAAAGTTGCGGACGCGCTCATCGCCGTTTGGCTGACGGTTTGGATGTTGATTGCCGTTTACGTTTTATTTGCCGTCAAAGTCGCCGCGCAGTGGGAAAAAGCGGTGGTCTTGCGGCTGGGGAAATTCAAAGGTTTGAAAGGCGCGGGGCTGTTTTGGATCTTCCCAATGGTGGACACGATTGCGACGTGGATTGATCACCGCGTGATGGTTACGCCGTTCGCCGCGCAAAAAACGCTGACGCAGGATACCGTGCCAGTGGATGTGGACGCCGTTTTGTTTTGGGTCGTTTGGGACGCGGAAAAAGCCGCGCTGGAAGTGGAAGATTACCGCGCCGCTGTGGATTGGGCGGCGCAGACCGCGTTGCGCGACATCATCGGCAAAAAGATGCTGGCGGATATTTTGGTCGGGCGCAGCGCCATTGACCAAGAGTTGCAATCCGTCATTGACGAGCGCACAACGCCTTGGGGCGTAACCGTGCAGTCGGTGGAAATCCGCGATATTGTCATCCCGCAGGATTTGGAAGACGCGATGTCGCGTCAGGCGCAGGCGGAACGCGAACGCCAAGCGCGGGTAATTTTGGGCGAATCCGAAAAGCAGATTGCCGCGTCGTTTGCCGAAGCCTCGCAAGCCTACATCAACAACCCGACGGCGTTGCATTTGCGCGCTATGAATATGCTCTTTGAAGGGCTGAAAGAAAAAGGCGCGTTGGTCATCGTCCCCAGCTCGGCGGTGGACACGATGAATCTCGGCGGGTTGAGCGGCATGGTTTCGCTGGCGCAGAATTTGCCGAAGGACGATTGAGGGTTTCAGGTTTCAGGTTGAAAGGTGAAGGTTGCAGATAAAAACTTGCACCCTGTAACTTGCAACTTACGACCCGTTGTTTCACGTGAAACGAAAAGAGAAAATCATGTCTACAAAAAATACGGTTATTTGGTCTCTAATTTTGATTGCTGTCGCCGTCGTCGCGGGGCTTGCGTTTTGGAATCAACTGCCCAATTCGATGGCTTCGCATTGGAACGTCAACGATCAGGCGGACGGGTACATGTCTAAATTTTGGGGCGTTTTGATGATGCCGCTAATCACGCTGGGCATGTTGGCGTTGTTCCTTGTCATCCCCAATCTTGACCCGCTCAAAGCCAACATCGCGCAATTTCGCCGCGAGTTCAACTTGTTCATCGCCTTCATCGTCGCCTTTCTACTTTACGCCCACGGGCTGACGTTGGCGTGGAATCTCGGTTATCAAAATTTCAAAATGGGCGCCGCCATGCTGTCGCCGCTCGGCGTTTTGTTTATCCTCATCGGCTGGATGCTGCGAAAGGTGAAACGCAATTGGTTCGTCGGCATTCGCACGCCGTGGACGCTTTCCAGCGATTCGGTTTGGGATAAGACGCATCAACTCGGCTCGACGTTATTCATGCTCGCGGGCGGATTGGCGCTGCTCGGCAGTTTCATCGGCGGAGCGTTCGCGTTTTGGCTTCTTATCGTCCCGCTGATTGTTTTCGTCATCGGCTTGGTCGTTTACTCGTACATCCTTTACCGCGCCGAGACGCGCAGTTAAGTTTCACGTGGAACATTGGATTGCAGGTTACAGGTTATAGGTTACGGGTTGTAGGTTACAGGTTGCAAGTTGAAAGTTACAACCTTCAACCTTAAACTTTCAACCTGTAACCTTAAACCATCAGCCATAAAAGAAAGGTCGTCATGCTTACTGTTTTTTATCCAATCAGTTTTTTGGGGATGATTCTGCTTCCGCTTTTGGCGGGCTGGTATTTCTCGCGCAAATTCAACCTCTCGTGGAAGTTGTTTTTAGCGGGCGGACTGACGTTCATCGCCTCGCAGATTCCGCACATTCCGCTGGTGATGGCGCTCAACGCGACGCTTCAATCGTTGGGGCTGGTCGCCACCGCCTTGATTCTGGGTCTCCTCGCCGGACTCTTTGAAGAGACGGCGCGTTACGTTTTGTTCAAGTTCATTCTCAAAAACAGCCGCTCGTGGAAGGAAGGATTCTTCGTCGGTTTGGGACACGGCGGGACGGAAGCGATTCTGCTCGGCGTTATCAGCGCCGCGACTTTTATCGGAATGTTGGCGTATCGTTCGATGGATTCGTCCGCTTTAGCGAGCGTTCCGCCTGAACAGTTGGAATTGGCGAAACAACAAATCGCAATGTATTGGTCTGTGCCGTGGTATCACACGCTGTTGGGATTGGCCGAGCGCGTTTTCGCCATTTGCGCGCATCTCGCGCTTTCGACGATGGTCTTGTACGGCTTGGTCAGCAAGAAAGCCTATTGGTATTGGCTGGCGGTTTTATGGCACACGGCGTTGGACGCGGTCGCCGTGTATTTCGCGCAAAAAGTGAATGCGCTGATTCTCGAATCCTTTATCGGGTTGTTCGCCATCGCCAGCGTTGGAATTGTGATTTGGCTGCACGAACTTTTTTCTTCGGCGGAGAATCAACTTGACGGGGAAGGTCAAGCGATAAGTCCAGTTTGAGGCGAATGCAAATTAGAACATCTGTTCTTGTCGCAAGGCGTAAAAAATGGGCGATGTCAAGTCGCCCATTTTGTTTTTAGTCTTCGTCTTTTATTTTCTCTGCGTCCTCTTCCACAAGGAACGCCGCCGCCTGACTCTTGTTCCCGTCCATGATCAAATTCATGCGGGCGTCGGCGCGATAGTCTGCGACGGCGATTAATTTCAACGCGGCGGCGACTCGCGGGTTTTCTACCGTGAAAAATTCGGAGAGGCGGTTGGGCGTGTCGTAGAAAAAGGCGCGGTTGAAAACCGTTTGCGGCTCGTCGAGAAAAACGCCGAGCGGGTAAATATTGGCTTCCATCAAATCTTGAAAAAAATGCGTGCCGAAGGACGGTTCGGGCGAAGCGCCGATTTCTTCGCCCGCCAATTCGACCAACGCGCGCGAGTTGTAAATATCGCCGTAGGCGACGCGCACGCCCAAATCGGGCGAGGACGTTCCCCAACGACCCGGGCCGACGGCGATAAAAGTTTTGCCTTTCAGCGCGGCGTTGAGTTGACCGATAGCGCGTTCTAATTGAGCGCGTTCAGATTCGGATTCGAGAGAAAAATATCCTTTGGACGGAACGAATAAAACGTATTCGATATTTTCCACCGCGCCGAGCGGCACCATCGTCTGCGACGAAAAAATTAAGTCTTGCTTCGCCAAATCTTTGGGAATTGAAACTTCGTCCGCTTCGCGGATGCGGCTTTGCGGACGACATTGCAAGATGACGATTTGCACGTCGGGCTGAGAATCGGCGTTGACGATTTCCACCGTAAATTCGGTGTCCACTGGCGAGCCGTAATGCTTTTCGAGCAGATTCAACGCGACGCGCATGGACTCGGCGAAAGGCGTCCGCGAGAGCAAGCCGTCGAAGGTAACGGTCAAATTTTCGGCGGAGTCGAGGCGCGAGCGAATCGGCGCGAGGTATCCGTCTTTTTCAATTTGAGCGATGAAACGCAGCGGGGCAAAATCCGCTTGAAGCGCTTCGCGCGCCGACACGGTAACGAAGGCGTTGGCTTGCAAGTCAATCGCGTCGAGGTTGTGTTGCGAATAGCGCTGAATGGCGCGGATGTCGGACGACGAGTGCAAACGCGGATGACTGAGCGCCACCAAGCGCGGGTAATCGTCGGCGACCATATCCACCGCGCGCGTGCCGAGCCCGCAGACGAGTCGCAAAAAGCCTTCGTCGCGTTTGATTTGCGGCGACCAGCGGAAGAGGTTGCGGCTGAAGGCGACGCCCGCGCCGTGCGGAAAATAATATCTGCCGACTTTTTCGCCTTCGACAATTTGAATCAAAATGCCGATGCGCTCGTCGTAATCGGCGAGGTCGCGGGTGTGGCGATAAATGAGCGCGTCGGGGTTCATCACGCTGGCGTACACTTTGGCGATGGCTTGCGTCAACGCAGCGAGGCGCTCGTCTAACGCGCCTTGATTGGGCAGAAAAATGCTTTCGTATTTCCCGGCGAAGGACGCGCCGAAGTTGTCTTCGAGCAAACTGGACGAGCGCACGATCAGCGGGCGTTCGCCGACTTCTTCCAAAACGCGGCTGAGGCTTTCGATGACTTCGGGCGCGAATTGTCCTTTTTCAAAATCTTCGCACAACTGCGGAAAGTCCGCGCGCATTTGTTCTTCAGTTTTATATTTCTGCCCGTTCCAGCCGCTGAGTTCGTTCAGCGCCATAAAGTTATAGTACACGTCCGAGCCGAGATAATAGGAGACGGGCAAACGAAAACGCTCGCGGATTTCTTGCGGCGCGGTCTCGCGCAGGACGCACATGGCGAGCAACATGCCCGCCGCTTTTCCGCCGATTTTTCCGCCGCCGATTTTGCGTCGGCTGACTTCGCGCAGGTCTTTCACCGTCAGCCATTGACGCGCGATTTTGATGTACTTCAATTGATCGCTGATCATCGTGCGAATCAACACGGCGATGACGGCTTGCAATCGCGCCGTGTATTTTTTTCGGTCCGCTTCGGGCATGGATTCGATCATCTCCGCTTGCTCGAAGAGAACTTCTTGCGGCGCGAGTTCGGGGTTGATCCAAACGAAGTCCGCGTCAAGATGGCCTCGTTCCGCCAGCACGGCGCGGACGACGTTTTCAAATTCGGAGTAGGGCAGGTTGTAGGCGAAGTAAAAATCGGTCAGCGAATCTTTGACGCGCGAAAGGCGCAACTGCCAAATTTCGTTCGACTCGTCCGCCAGCGGGTTTTTCAGCCCTTCCAGCGTTTGCGATTCGACGGCTTTGCGCTTCACTTCCGCGTTGAACGCCTCTTTGGGGACGATGCCGCGCGAGTAGAGCGTCTTCCGCATTTGATGACGAATGCGTCCGCTGAGAATGGGATACTGACTCAACGCAATCAGAATCCGCAATACGTTGTCCATCGAAGCGCTGGGGAGAGTCATAATTTTTCCTTTGTCCGATTTTATAACAAAAAATCCGCCAGAGTCAACTCTGACGGATTTTGCATGACATGCGCGTTGCTACCCCAAATGCATGGGCATGATGACTTGCAAAAAGTCCTCGTCGCCGACCGGGCGGATGACGCCCGGCGCGTTTTGCGCCGTCGTTTCCAGCGCCACGTTCGGCGTTTTGACGGCTTCCAGCGCCTCGCGCAAAAATTTGACGTTGAAGGCGATCAGCACGCCGCCGCCGTCCACCGTCGCCTCGACGATGGTTTCGTTTTTGCCGGTCTCTTCCGACGTCGCGGAAATTTCTACTTCGCTCGGCTGCATCTCGCCTTTGGATTCTTTGATGTCCAAACGCGCCACGTTCGAGCCTTCGCGGGCGAAAATTTCGGCTTGCTTGCAGGCTTTGAGCATTGCCGCCGTCGAAACCAGCGTGCGCGATTTGTAACTGCGCGGAATGATTTGCTGATAATCGGGAAACGCGCCGTCAATCAACTGCGAGACGACTTCCACGTCTTTGACGCGGAAGAGGACTTGTCCGCGCTGTTTGGGGACGACCATATAAATCGGCTCTTCGCCGTCGTGGGCGACTCGCGCCAATTCGCTTAACGCCCGCGAAGGGATGATGATGTTAATCGCCTCTTTCACCGCCTGCGAAAGTTGTCCCTTGCGAACCGACAAACGAAAACCGTCCGCCGCCGCCAGAGTCAGTTTGTCTTTTTCGGCGTTCATCAGAACGCCCATCAACACCGGGCGGGCTTCGTCGGAGGAAGCGGCGAAGGCGACTTGTTGAATCATCTCTTTGAAATCCGCCACGTTCAGTTGAACGGCGTCTTTCATTTCGGGCGCGGGCATGGGCGGAAATTCCTGCGCGTCAATGCATTTGATGTCGTTGTTCGACGCGCCGCATTTGACGTGCAAACTCTGCGTCTTCGCGTCCAACGTCAACTCGACTTGATCGCTCGGCAAGGTGTTGACCAAATCCGAAAAGGTGCGCGAAGGCACGGTGGTCGAGCCTTCCTCTTCGATGCGCGCCGCGATCCAGCAGGTGATGCCCAATTCCAAATTGGTGGCGGAAAGCCGCAAACGCCCCTCGTCGGTGGCGATCAAAATGTTCGATAAAACGGGCAGGGTGCTGCGCGAAGAAACCGCGCGCGCAACCACGCTAAGTCCGCGAGCCAAATTTTCTTGAAGGACGGTTACTTTCATCTGCGCCTCGCTTAATAATTTTTTTGAAAGTATATCATTAACCTAGAAACCGCCCGACAATAGCGTTACGCCCAACCCGATTAATACGGCTAAAAATTGACAAGCGAACAACGCCGCGGCGACGTAAACGACGTAAGTCCACAGCGAGTTCATGCGTTTGGAAGATTGCGGGCGCAGGTTTTGACCTTCCGCCAGCGCCTTCGACAAATCCGCCGCGCGCTCGAAGTCGTCGAGCCAGAACACGCCCGCCGCTTCGTCGCTGACGATTAGTTTTTTTCCGCTAAACGAGCGCAGCCACGCTTCGACGTTTTCGGGCGTGTTGACCGCCAACGAGCCGGGCAAGATGACCGCGTCGGCTTGCAAGTCGGCGGGGAAATCGGCGTTGACGTTGACAACCGTCGGCGCGATGTTTGGGGCGCGTTTGGCGAAAGCCGCTTTCAGCGCCTCGCCAAATTTTCCGTCCGCGTCTAATATCGCCGCGCGATATGCCGATTGTTTTTCGGCGAGCGTGTCGGCGCGGGCCGAGCCGTCGGCGCGCAAAGCCAGCAGGTGATAACCCAGCGCTACGGCGAAGACGACCAGCGCGGTCAATTCAATCAACACGGATTTCAAAATGGAAGATGCGCTTCCGCCCAGCGCGGCGTTGACCAGCGTGAAGATTAACGTCCCCGCCGAAGCCATCACGCCGATGACCGCCGCGAACAAAACGAAGTACAGGTAGATTTTGCGAATCAGCGAGCGGCGGGCGTGGTCGCCCACTTCGTCGTCGGCGCGGGCTTGAATCTGCGCCGCGTTCCAATTTGTCAACCAGACTGGCAAGCCGATGACCAAAAGCGACAGCGGGGTAGCGAGCATTGCGCCAAGATTGCCGCTCAAAGGGTAGCGCTCAAATATAAAATCAATCAGCGCTGCGAAGAGACTCAACGTCCCCGAAATTGTGGCGGAAAGCCCCAAGAGCGAAAGGACGTAAATATACAAACGCCGTTTGCCCGCGCGGCGCGGCAGGTTTTCGTCGAAGGCGAATTGCAAATTGAGATGTTTGCCGTAATACGCCCAGAGCGTCCCGAAGGGAATCGCCATTGAAAGCGAGCCGCCTAAACCGCGAAGGAAATCGCTTGCAGACTTTCTGTCGCCCAGCGTTTGATTCAAAATTTGATAAAGCAGCGTTCCGCTGGCGCTGAGGAAAACAATCACGCCGCCCAACGCGAGCAAGTAGAGCGCCCCCAAGCGCAAGTAGGATTCTTTTTCGTCAGAGTCGCCGAGCGCATTTTGTAAGACGCTCCAGGTGTACGCCCAAATCGGCGTCCCGACTAAAAGGAAGACCAGCGCGTTAATGGCGGTTGCGTTCCCCGCTCCGCCGAGCGTGGTCGTCTGAAAGGCGAACGCATAAGAGAGGGCTTGTTGCGCCCCGTAGAGCGTCATCCACAAACCGCAGAGCAGCCAGCCGAAGCGGTACAAACGCCGCGCTTCGATAAAACTTTCGCGCTCGGCAATCTGCGCCCAATCGGCGCGCAGGGCGTTCCAGAAATAGGCGGCGATGAGCAGGTTGACGACGACGGCGATGAGGTTATCCGCCCAGGATTGATTTCCGCCGAACAGCGCGCGAGTTGTCGGCAAATGCGCGACATTCAGGAAGAGGCGGTTGATCAACGCCAGCAGATTTTGTACGACGGGAATTAACGTCCCCAGCAGAATTCCGTACAAGAACACGGCGCGGACTCCCGCCGAGCGCTCTTCTTCTTCCCGCGACGACGTTTTCTGCGCCCAAAGCCAATGCACGGCAAAGATGGGGATGCCGACTAAAATCAGCGCCAACGCGGCGGCGAGGTCGCCCGCGCCGACTCCGCTGACGAACCTGCGCGAACCGAAGATAGAGCGCAACAAGTTGACGACGCCCCACAGCACAACTTCCGCGCTAATGGCGGCGACGGCGTAAAAATATAAACGGCGGACGGTTTTCATCAGTGGTCTCCTGTCGTTGCGTTATTGGCTTTGATACCAATTCCAATCCCACAATTGATAAGGCATGGAGGTCAACTTCCACGCGCCGTTTTGTTTGACTAAAATCGCGTTGTCGGAACTGCCGATGCGCGAAGAAAACGGGTCGCCGTAGGAATAGTAGGTCGTCAGGCTGACGATGGCTTCGTTGGCTCCCGTAATCGTCGTCTCGCCAACGTCCAAACTGACGTTATCGGGCGTGATCATATTCGTCAAAAAGGACTTGCGAAAATCTTCGTAGGTCGGTTTATTTTCCAAGTCCGCGAGATAGCCGTAGGCTTTTTGGTAATCTTTATTGATGGCCGCCAGCGCGTAATTGTGAACCACGCCCGCGGGGTCGTCTTCGGGCAAATACTCTTGCGGACTTTGCCGCAAGAAGAAGAGCGTCAGCGCCAAGACGATCAACGCGCCGATGCCGATTAGAATGCCGAGCAGAAATTTATCTTGTTTCATAGCAAGCGCCTCCGTGCGTTAACTATACATGAGATTGACGGAATTTGAATATAGGAAAAAGGGGGCATGGGCAGGGAGAGTCTGAATCCTTGCAAAGCGTCCCGAAGGTTTTTGAACCTTCGGGACGCTTTCGCCATATAATTCATGCGGAGGCTCTGCCATGAAACGCATTTTTCCTATCCTTGTCATATTCGTCCTCGCCGCACATGTGCCACGAAGTGGTATGCGCCGCGCCGACGGTTAGCCCTTCGGGATGATTTTGCCATATAATCAACGCGGAGGCTGCCATGAAACGACTCTTCCCCGTCCTTGTCATTTTCGTCCTCGCCGCCTGCGCCGCGCCGACGCAGACGCCTGTCATTTCGACGCAGGAGAAATCTACCCCCGCGCTGACCCTCACCCCTAACCCCTCTACCCTTACGGACACAAGTCCCACAAGGAGAGGGGAATCTTCCCCCACGCCGACGGAGACTCCTCTGCCTTCATTCTCTCGCGCGGAATTGGACTCAATGGACGAGGCGCAAAAAATCGCCCAAGCGCCATCCGCTGACGAAATGCCCGCCGACCTGCAAAGCGCAGAAGTCGAGTGGAGCGAACCCGTCATCGTCGAGGCAGGTTGGGGGACGCTCGTCCAATATTCAGGCGCGGATGAAAATGGAAATGAAGTCAACGCTTACTACGACCTTGAAAACGGAGCGTGGGTCAAGCGCTGCGAGAGTCTCGACCAAGTCGCGCAAATCCCCGCAGACCAAATCCCTGCGGCGCTGGTCGTCGGCGACGAGGTACTGACGAGCAAAGTCCGCGTCAACTACCAGTGGAGCGTCCCGCCCGAAAGCGTGGCGCAAGGCTGGCAGGTCTTCCGCGACGCAAGCGGCGACGCGCAAACCGTCTACGACCCCAACGCCGACGCTTGGCTGTCGCCTGAGCAGGCGGGGATGGTCTTTATGCCCATCTCAAACGAAGAGCGCAAGGACGGGAAATATATCGAGTACGAGGTCGGCGATGACTTTGAAGGCTTTATGGCGCAGTTGATCGCCGCCGAAAAAGAGGCGCTACAAAGCGGGAAGTTCGTCATCCCTGAGAAGTCAAAGAATTATGGGTGGACTGCAAGACCGTTTCCGAAAGAAGCCAATTATGATGGAAATTATATTGAACCGATATTCAACGTTACCGATGGAGGCGAGCCTGATCAATTACTATCAGCGGGGATTTTAGACGGTAAAATATTTGGCTCAAAATATGCTGGGCGCAAGTTTGGAATGGTAGGATTTGCAGTCAAAAATCCTGATGGAACAATTGGTATTCTACATGGAGCTTATCCTGAAGATCTTTGGTTCTTTACAGAATATAATTCAGGGATTCACCGCATTCCTTCATTTTTCAGTTCTACAATAGAAAAGCAAAGCGATATTGGTAATATATTTTGGTATCGACATCCTGTTAATCAATTTCAGGGAAGTATGGCATCTAAACAAGCCTTACTCCAAAAATTAGTAGATGATGAAGAACAAGCGCAAATTACGCCTGAAATGGAGAAGATACTTTTTTATTTCTTGAATCAATAATTGTTGAATAAAAGCTGTAATCTGTTACCATATATTTATGGTGATATTTTGGCACAGAGTTAAGAAAATCTCATTGCTACTTTTAGTGTTTTTGTTTTTACTTTCAATATCCAAACACTACTCCCAAGTTATTGCTAATATCGGAGATCGGTGTTGTGATGATAGTCCCTGTGGTTGGGGGGCTTATTGTAGTTTACAATCTGGTTATTGTGATATTCGTCAAAGACCAGGCACCTGCGTCGAAACAGATAATTCAGCGAAAGAATGCATCCCTGGCGTGAAATATTGTCAGTCAGGTTACGCCTGCGGCAAAGCGTCCCGAAGGTTTTGAACCTTCGGGACGCTTTCGTTATTGTTATAAACCCAAACCTGCGGCGACGAAAAAATATCCCCGTCTATCCCTAATTTATATTCGCGAGTCGTTCTCGTCGGCGGTATACTTCGTTTACGCGAAAAGATTTCTCGTTTCGCTCGAAATGAAAAATCTTAAAACACACATCCACAAGGAGACTTCTATGCCCGTATCCGCGCCGCGTTGGGACATGACCAACGTATACCCCTCTCTCGATTCAAAGAAATTCAAAAGCGCCGTCAAACGCTATCAATCCCTGTTAGACGAGTTGAGCGTCTTCCTGCAAAAAGCCGAAAAAACGGACGCCAAAACAGACCCGAAGAAACTGGGCAAACTGCTCGGCGAATCCGTGCGGCGGCTGAACGAACTGTTTGAACTGGCTGGCACGCTCGGCGCCTACCTGCACTCCTTCATCTCCACCGATTCGCGCAACGCGGACGCCATGCGCGCCTACTCCGAATTTCAACAAATCAACGTGCAAGCCAGCGTTCTGCAAACGCGCTTCAGCGCCTGGGCGGGGACGCTCGGCAAAGCCGCCATCCGCAAAGCGGCGCAGACCGCCCCCGAAGCGCAGGCGCACCTCTTCATCCTGCTCGAAGCGGCGCAACAATCCAAATATCTGATGAGCCCCGCCGAAGAAACCCTCGCCGCCGAACTGACCCTCAGCGGCGGCAGCGCCTTCGGCAAACTGCAAGGCACGCTGACTTCGCAAATGAGCGCGGACTTTGAACTGAACGGCAAGACGCAAAAATTGCCCATGCCCGCGCTGATTAACCTGCGCTCGCACCCGGATGCGTCCGTGCGCCGCCGCGCCTACGAAGCCGAAAACGTCGCCTGGCAATCCGCGCAAGAGGCGCTCGCCGCCTGCTTGAACGGAGTCAAAGGCGAGACCATCACCCTCGACCGCAAGCGCGGGCGCGAAGACAACCTGCGCGCCTCCATCGACGCCGCCCGCATGGACCGCGCCACGCTCGACGCCATGCTCGCCGCCATGCGCGATTCCTTTCCGACCTTCCGCCGCTACTTCAAACACAAAGCCAAATTGCTCGGCAAGAAAAAACTCGCCTGGTGGGACCTCTTCGCGCCGCTCGGCAAGACCGACAAAACTTACTCGTGGAAGCAAGCCAACGCCTTCATCGTCGAAAACTTCAACCGCTTCTCGCCCGAACTCGGCGCCTTCGCCCAACGCGCCTTCGACAAAAACTGGATTGACGGCGAACAGCGCGAAGGCAAACGCGGCGGCGCGTTCTGCATGGGCGTGCCAGCCGTTAAGGAAAGCCGCATCATGAGCAACTACGACGGCTCCTTCGACCAAGTCAGCACGCTGGCGCACGAACTGGGGCACGCCTTCCACAACGAATGCGCCTATCAGGCGGGCAAAACCGAACTGCAACAGTCCACGCCGATGACGCTCGCCGAAACCGCCTCCATCATGTGCGAGACCATCATTACCGAAGCGGCGCTTTCCACAGCGACCGACAAGCAAGAGATTCTCGCCATCCTCGAAGCGCAACTGAACAACGCCTCGCAAGTGGTGGTGGACATCTACTCGCGCTACCTGTTCGAGAAGGAAGTCTTCGAGCGCCGCGCCAAATCCGAACTCTCCGCCGACGAAATCAACGACATCATGGAACGCGCCCAAAAAGAAACCTACGGCGACGGGCTGGACGCCAAATTCCTGCAAAAATACATGTGGACTTGGAAACCGCATTACTACTCGTCGGGCTTCTCGTTCTACAATTACCCCTACGCCTTCGGTCTGCTCTTCGCCACCGGCTTGTACGCCGTCTATCAACAGCGCGGCGCCGATTTTATCCCCGCCTACAAAGCGCTGCTGGCTTCGACCGGCGAAGAGACCGCCGCCAAACTCGCCCAGCGCTTCGGCATTGATATCACCACGCGCAAATTCTGGGACGACAGTTTGGCGATCATCGGCGAGCGCGTCGAGCGTTTTTGCAAACTGTAAAAGCAAGGCCGCCGAAACCGCCTTGTCATTTCGAAGGAGCGTCAGCGACTGAGAAATCTTAAGCGCAGATTTCTCCTCGCTTCGTTCGTCGAGATGACAGGCTAATAGTGAAATTGATCATGAAAAAACCGATTCTCTTAACCGCGATATTTTTTCTGACGACTCTCGCCTGCAACGCCATCGCTTCGCCGCAGACTCCGCCCCAAGCGGATTCTATCCAGACGCCGATTTCTCCCTCGAACCTGCCGCGCTCCGAAGCGGACGTCCCGCGCATTTCTCTCGCCGACGCCAAAGCCGCCTACGACTCCGCGTCCGCCCTCTTCGTGGACACGCGCGGCGCGGAGGCTTACGTCCGACGGCACATTCGCGGCGCCCTGTCCATTCCGCTGGAAAAATTTGAAACGCAGATTGAAAATCTCTCGCTCGACAAGAATCAGCGGATCATCACCTACTGCACCTGACGGAACGAACACACGAGCGCCCGTGCGGCGTTCTTACTTTTGCATAACGGTTATGAAAATGTGCAAGCCTTGCTCGGCGGATTCGCCGCCTGGCAAGAGGCGGGTTACCCCATCGAGCCGCGATAAAAACCCCCGAAATTTAGACCTCCGAGTTTTTGAAGAACTCGGAGGTTTGCTTTTTTCATTTACGAAAACGCCTGAACAGAAATTCAAACGCTTCGCCGTAATTTCAACAAAGCGATGGTCTCTTCGCGCAGATTCGCTCTCGCCCAATTTTTTTGATTCTCAGTTAAGAGTTCGCCCACGCCGCGCAGAATGTGGCGATTGCTCATTTCCGCTAGTTGATTAATGCATAGGTCAATAAAATTATCAAAAGACGTCTCCGCCCGCCGCTCGACGATTCCTTTATTAATTGGAAAACGATTATTTAAGAAGAACCAAACGTCGTAAATATCACGGCTCGTTTTGCCCGCCCTTTCATACATGGCTACAAGTTTATGCGCGAACATATCTTCTTTTGTCATAACGAGCACAGAAACGCCCAAATAGGTTTTTATTTCATAATTTGAACCAAACTGACGGCGATTAATTTCAACTTTAATGTTGTGAGACTTATCTTCATAAGAAAGCAAATAGAATAAATTGTATTTTTTCCTATACGATTCTCTTACGATGCCATATTTTTGAACTATCTTCAAAATTCGCTCAAAGACGACGTCTTCTTTGGATTCATTCAGCAGGTCAAAATCCAAATCAACCGAGAAGCGATCTAAGCCGTAAAACATCAGAGCCGCCGTTCCGCCTTTGAATCCCAAAAATGGAGAAATGCTCGTGTCGGAATATATATCTTTCAAAATCTGAAACAAAATTGTTTTGTGGACGGATATATCTAATTTCATAATTGGCTTAATTCCCGCGCTCTTCGATTCATTTTTTTATTGCGATATAAAGGCAATATAGAAAAAACCAAATCCCAGTTTAGCGGACGCAAGTTGTCAAAATAATAATCTGAATGATTGTAAAGCGCGTCTAAAAAAGCGCGCTCTTTAGTAGCGATAGAGAGACTATTTTCCTGATTCACTCCAATTGGGTTGGTTAGAATCGTATCTTTTATTCTTCTGTAAGAATAGGTCTGTCCGTCAATGCTCACGTTTCGCGTCAAGTATGAAGCGACGGTAAGCGCCGTTTGAAATTGAAAAATCAAACCTTCTCTCGCCAAAACCGTTTCAAAACTGATGTAAGCGGGAGTAAAAATGCGAGTCGCCAATTCAGATTTGTTGTAGCCCTTGTTTTTAGCGTATATGCCTTTGCGGATTCTGTATAAATCCCCGTTTTTGACGTAGTAATTTAATCGCACGCGAGCCGCGTCCGTATTTTCTTCGCGCCAAAGCAAAATAATCTCTTTGAGCGTGAAAATTGTCTTGTCTGATCTGAGGATGAGGTTTAGGTAGTCGCCTTTTTTCATAATTTGAACTGTACATTAGGTTTAATCTAACTTACAGTTCAAATATATCGTTTTTCAGGGAAATGTCAAGCGGGGAATTAGACTCTATAAGAACGCCGCGATTTTTTCATTTACGAAAACGCCTGAATCCCCGTCTGCGCTCTGCCCAGAATCAGCGCGTGGATGTCGTGCGTGCCTTCGTAGGTGTTGACCGCTTCCAAATTCATGGCGTGGCGGATGACGTGAAATTCGTCCGAGATGCCGTTGCCGCCGTGAATGTCGCGGGCGACGCGGGCAATCTCCAACGCTTTGCCGCACGAGTTGCGCTTGACCAGCGAAATCATTTCAGGCGTGGATTTATTTTCATCCATCAATCTGCCGACGCGCAACGCGCCTTGTAAACCCAATGTAATTTCAGTCATCATGTTGGCTAATTTCAATTGAATGATTTGATTCGCCGCCAGCGGACGCCCAAACTGCGGGCGGTCGAGCGCGTATTGACGCGCCGCGTGCCAGCAAAATTCCGCCGCGCCCAACGCGCCCCAGGCGATGCCGTAGCGCGCCTTGTTCAAACAGCCGAAGGGACCCTTCAAGCCTTTCACTTCGGGGAAAATATTTTCTGCGGGGACGAAAACCTCGTCCATGACGATCTCGCCCGTCGCGCTCGCCCGCAGGCTGAACTTGCCCTCAATCTTCGGCGCGGACAAGCCCTTCATGCCCTTCTCCAAAATGAAGCCGCGAATCTCGCCGTCGAGTTTCGCCCAGACGACGAAGACGTCTGCGATGGGCGAGTTGGTGATCCACATTTTGTTGCCGTGCAGGGTGTAGCCGCCGCCCGCTTTTTTGGCGCGGGTTTCCATGCTGGCGGGGTCGCTGCCGTGATTCGGCTCGGTCAGCCCGAAACAGCCGACCCATTCGCCGCTGGCGAGTTTGGGCAAATATTTCTGACGCTGTTCTTCCGTGCCGTAGGTTTCGATGGGATACATCACCAGCGACGATTGCACGCTCATCGCGGAGCGGTAGCCGCTGTCCACGCGCTCGACCTCGCGGGCGATTAACCCGTAGGCGACGGAGTTCAAGCCCGCGCCGCCGTATTCCTCCGCGACGGTCGAGCCGAGCAAACCCAACGCGCCCATCTCGTTCATGATCTCGCGGTGGAAGATTTCGTTGCGATTCGCTTCGAGAATGCGCGGCATGAGTTTTTCCTGACAATACTTGCGCGCCGCGTCGCGGATCATGCGCTCTTCATCGGTGAGTTGGTCGTCGAGCAGGAAGGGGTCGTTCCATTTGAAGGCGGGTTTCATAAATTCCTCAGATAGTTGTAATTAAATTTTATTCAATTGTTTAAGAAACTCTTTGGCTGAAAGGATGGGAATATCTCTAAAATTTTTAAGGTCTAACAAATGATCGTCTCCGCTGACAATCACATTAACTTTACCGGCAACCGCCGCTTCAAGAAATTTATTATCGGTTTCATCCGCTGAAATTGCAGTAATTTCCTCCAAAGGGATGACAAACTCCGCTTTATCAATCAGCAGGGCTGAAAAATCATCAATTTCGATTTTTTCAATTTTGAATTTGGGTCGTTTTAAAACCTTCAAATACTCGTTTACAATCGTATCGCTCACGACCAAAGTAAACTCCCCCGATTTCCACGCTACGATAATTGCTTCTAAATAACCGCCCAAATATCCTGAGACAATGATATTTGTGTCTAAAACGACACGCATTATCTGCCTTCTCGGACGGCGCGAATTTCAGCCTCGATATCCGCTTGGGTGATGTTTAACTCTTTCGCGCGCGCGCGTACCCGCGCCCAAGATTCGTCAAAACGCCTTTCGATTTCTCCGCTATCCAACATGCCAAATTTAACATAGCGAACGTACTTCAAAACATCTTCAAGCTGCGCTTCTTGTAGAGAAGAAATTTCAAACATAATAGTCTGTTCTAAATTTGTCATGGCTGCCTCGCTTATATCGGCGATTATACTCCGATTGAAAGTTGGCTTGTATATAAAAACCTCGTAGATTAGGTAATGGATAATTAGGGATTAGGTATTGTATCAACAAAAAGAACTCGGAAGTTTTGAAAACTTCCGAGTTCTCGATTGCCAATTGCGAATCTACGCGCCCGCCGAAAGCCAGCCGCGCAGTTCCATCGCCTTGACCACGCGGTCAATGGCGACCATGTACGCCGCGTCGCGCGTGTACACTTTTCTTTCTTCGGCCATGTCCACTACGCTGTGAAAAGCGGAGGTCATCTTCTGGTCGAGTTTTTCCAGCACTTCGTCTTTGTGCCAGTAGAAGTTCATATCGTTTTGCACCTGCTCGAAGTACGAACACGTTACGCCGCCCGAATTGCAAAGAAAATCGGGGATGTCGAAAATTTTATTTTTCTTGATGACTTCGTCCGCTTCGGGCGTGGTCGGACCGTTCGCCGCTTCCGCCATCAGTTTGACGCCCTTAGAAATTTTCTGTATCGAGTCGCCGTTAATTTGCCCTTCAAGCGCGGCGGGGATTAACACATCCGCTTCGGCGGAGAGCCAGGCGTCCGCATCGCCGACTTGATAGCCCGCATCCTGCGCCTTCGCTTTGTCAATCGTGCCGTATTGATCGGCGATGGATTTCAAGAAATGCGGATCAATGCCGCCTTTTTTGCTGTACGTGTAGGCTTTCTTGTCGTGGCGGTCATAGCATGAGACGCAGGCTACCGTGCCGCCGAGAATCTCGATAAATCCGATAGAGGCGTATTGCGCGACGTTGCCAAACCCTTGAATAGACGCAACCGCTTTCTTGGGATCCATGTTAATGCGCTTCATCGCTTCGCGGATGGAATACACCACGCCGAAACCCGTCGCTTCGGTGCGCCCCAACGAACCGCCGCCGCCGACTGGTTTTCCGGTAAACACGCCCGGCGTGTACTCGCCGACGAGGCGCGAATATTCGTCCATCATCCAGCCCATCATCTGCGGAGTCGTGCCGACGTCCGGCGCGGGAACGTCGTTGCGCGGACCGATGTTCTTCCACATGGCGCGAACCCAGCCGCGACAAAGTTCCTCTTTTTCGCGCACCGACAGCGCGGCAGGATCCACCACCACGCCGCCTTTGCCGCCGCCCAGCGGAATATCCGCCACGGCGCATTTCCAGGTCATCCATGTGGCGAGCGCACGGACGGTGTCAATCGTCTCGGCGGGGTGAAAGCGAATGCCGCCCTTGTTCGGTCCGCGCGCGTCGTTGTGTTGCACGCGAAAGCCTTGAAAGACTTTGAGCGAGCCGTCGTCCATCCGCACCGGAATGCGAAAAGCGTACTCGCGCATGGGCCAGCGCAACACTTCCGAAACGCCGGCGTCGAGTTGCAACTGCTTGGCGACTGTGTCAAATTGCTTTTGCGCCATCTCAAACGCATTAATCTGTCCTGACATTGTATGCTCCTCAGAGGTTTTGGAAAAAATATAAGCGGACGCCTCGCAAGGAAGCCCGCTTATTTTGCCGCGTATGGTTTTTGATAATTCTCATATCCGCGATTCCGCTCAAACTATACAAGAGATTCAAGTTTGCGTCAATGCGATTAAGCGCTCGCTATTTCTTGCGCTTCTCAAAAAACGCTTTCACCGCCAGACGATGCTCGTCGCTTCTTCCCGCTTGCTCTTGCAGAATTCCCTCTCCGCGCAGGACTTGAGCCAGATTCGGCAACGCCGCTTCGTTGAAGGCGCGCTTGCCCAACGCAAACGCCTCGCTCGGACCTTGAACCAGTTCCTGCGCCGTTTGCCTGACCGTCCGCTGAAAGCCGAGTTCGCCCACGCGATTGACGATGCCCAACTTCCGCGCTTCGTAGGCGAAGATGGGTTGGTTGGTGTAGAAATATTCCTGAGCGCGTCCCAGCCCGACGAGCGCAGGCAAAAGCAGCGAAACGCCCGAATCGGGCGCGAGGGCAATGCCGCTAAATCCGACGACAAAATACGAGCGGACGTGCGCCACGCGCAAATCACACGCCAGCGCAATGCCAAATGCCGCGCCCGCGCACGCCCCGTTGACGGCGGCAATTACAGGTTTGCCCATCTCTCGCAATTGCAAGATGAGCGGGTTGTAGGTTTTCTCTAAATGCTCGGCGTAGGAAATTTCGCCGCTATATTCTTTCATCTCGCGGATATCTTGCCCGGCGCTGAAGGTTTTTCCCGCGCCCGTAATCACCGCGCAGCGGACTTGCGAATCGCGCTCGGCTTCGGTCAAGGCGTTTTGCAAAGCTTGAGTCATTTCAAAGTTGAAGGCGTTGGCGCGTTCGGGGCGGTTAAGAGTCAGATAGAGAGTCGAATCTTTCAGGTCCGTTTGAAGCGAGGTCATAAGCATCCTAAAATAAAAAAATGACAGCCATCTTGCCGATGACTGTCATCCATTGTACCGTTTATTCGTCGAGAAAGTCGTCGAGGTCGTCGTCGAGGGAATCGTCTATCTCGTATTCCACCGCTTCGCCGTCGAGATAAACCCACAACAGCAAGACGTGTCCTTCGGGCGTGTCCACGTTGCGGGCGGCGAGGATGGGCGCGGTTTGTTCCAGCCCGCTTTCGTTGCGGTAATGCAGGCGGATGGAAGATTGGTTGCGCCAAGCGTTGTAGCACCGTTCGACCAGCGCGGGTCCGTTGAAGGTTCGCAGGCGCGTCAGCGCGGGGATGGTGTGATTGGGGCTTTCGTTCAAGCCCATTGCCCAGCCGTCGTTGACGTGCTCAAAAACGGGGGGCGGTCCTTCGATGATTGTGATTCTATCGTCCATAAGATTTACCTGCGCGGGAATATACCACATTTGGTCGAATTAATTGTTTCAGAAATTTATCAGAATTGGCAAACGGAGGTTGCGCCATCAAATTGCAATGGCGGAATATTCCCGAAATCGTTATACTTGCCTTTATGCCTATTCCAGAGAAAATCGGTCGTTACGAAGTCAAAGGCGAACTGGGGCGCGGCGGATTCGCCACCGTGTACCGCGCATACGATCCGCGCTTTGAGCGCGAGGTGGCGATTAAATTCCTTCCGCTGGAATTGCAACATTCCGACCCGAAGTTTCGCCTGCGCTTTCAACACGAAGCGAAGATTATCGCTCAGTTGGAACACCCTTCGATTGTGCCCGTGTACGACGTCAGCGCGGAAGACGAACAGCCATATTTCGTCATGCGCTATATGGGCGGCGGTTCGCTTTCGGAGCGCATCAAAGAAAAACCGTACAACGTCGAAGACGCCGTCAAAATTTTAGAAGCCATCGCGCCCGGATTAGACGAAGCGCACTCAAAAGGCATCGTCCACCGCGACTTAAAACCCGCCAATATCCTCTTCACCGAAAACAACGTCCCGCTCATTTCGGATTTTGGCATCGCAAAATTTACGCAAGGCGACAACGCCAGCGACTTGACCGGCTCGGCCATTATCGGCACGCCCGCTTATATGTCGCCCGAACAAGCCTCCGGCGACCCGATAGACGGGCGCTCCGATTTATACGCTTTCGGGGTCATCCTCTACGAAATGTTGGTTGGCAAACAGCCCTTCACCGCAGACACGCCGCTCGGCTTGGCGCTAAAACATCTCACCGAACCCGTGCCGCACATCCTCGACGCGAATCCGAACTTGCCGAGTTGGATGGAAAAAGTCATTTCCAGAGCGCTGGCGAAAGACCCGCACGACCGCTTCTCCTCCGCTGTGGAAATGGTCGAAACCGTCAAAGCCTGCCTGCGCGGAGAAAACCCGCTGACGGAATCGGTCAGCGCGACGCAAATGTCCAAACGCAAAAACGCCGCGCCGACTCAACCCGCGCAGCCGTCGTCTCGCTCGCTAAGCCGCGCGTGGATTTGGTCGGGCGTCGCTGTCGTTATCATCGGCGCAATAATCGTCGTCAGTTTAGGGAAAGTATTCGCCGCGCCGACCGCGCCGCAAACGCCCGTCGAGCCGACCGCCCCCGTCATTGCGGACACCGCCGCGCCGACTCTCGCCGCGACGGAAACCGAAGCGCCAACTTCCGAGCCGAGCGCCGCGCCCGAAACCGAAACGCCCACAGCGGAATCCGCGCCGACTGAAAGCGCATCCAGCCTGCCCGTCGTCGGCGGCGCGGACAAAATCGCCTTCGTCAAAGAGAGCGACATCTGGACCGTCAACGTGGACGGCAGCGACGCGCAACAACTCACCAACGACGGGCTGCCGAAGTTTAATTTGCAATGGCTGCCCGACGGAAAAACCGTCCTTTACATGAGCGGAAAATCGGTCAAAACAGTCAACGTCGAAACCGAAGTGGAAGACATTTTGACGACCTTCCTCTCCGCCGAATATTTTGAAAGTTTCAGCGTTTCGCCCGACGGGAAGCAAGTCGCCATCAGCCTTAACCGCGAATTATTCATCGCGCCTTTCGACGCGGAAAAATTGCGCGCCGCCGACCGCAAAAGCGCCTTGCTCGCAATGGGCGGATGTTTCTTCAACAAATTGATGATTCAAAAAGCGCAATGGTCGGACGACGGAACGAAACTTGCCATTCAATTTATCGCCAACGACGGCGGCGCGTACGCCGACACGATTCGCCTGTACGACGTTTCCAATTGCGACAATCTGCCCAACGCAAAAATAGACGAATTTCCCGCCATTCGTTTTAAGTTCTCTAAAAATATTTCCAGCTTTAATTGGGACGGCGATTTGCTCTTCTTCCTCACCAGCGCCATCCGCAACGGCGGATTCGGCGATTTGGCGTTTTACAACCTCTTCACCCACAAAGCCGAAAAAGCCGCGCCCTACGAAAACAACTGCTGTTACCGCGACGCGACCTTCAGCCCCGACGGAACGCAAGCCCTCTTCGCCTTTCAAGACATTCGACTCGGCAGCCAAAGCCCGATTAACCTTTACATCGTCCCCGCCGATTCGCTTTCCGCGCCGCGCAAGTTAACGCCGCTTTTGCCCGACGATTTTTTCGCCAAACGCGACGAAGCGCCGCAACCCGTCATGCGCCCCGCGCAATGATTACGAAACCAAAATTTCCTTCGCCAAACGCGGACCGCGATAAATCATCCCCGAATAAATTTGAATCAACGACGCGCCCCAATCGAGTCGGCGTTTGGCGTCGTCGGGAGTCATAATTCCACCCGCGCTGACGACCGGAATTTCTCCGTCCAACCGTTTCAGCGTTTGACGAAGAAACGCTTCGCTCTTAACCCTAAGCGGACTCCCGCTTAAGCCGCCCGCTTCTCCCCGATCATTTGACTTCAGCCCTTCGCGGCTTAACGTCGTGTTCGCAACAATCACGCCATCCATGCGCGCGCGAACGACGGCTTCGAGCGCGTCGTCCAATTCGGCGTCGGACAAATCGGGCGCAAGTTTGACGAGAATCGGCAGACGCTTTTTCAGCGCGTCCTCTTCTATTCGTCGTTGATGATGCAGCTGCGTCAACAGCGCTTCGAGCGCGGCGCGCCCTTGCAAATCGCGCAGTCCCACCGTGTTGGGCGAACTGACGTTGACCGTGATGTAGTCCGCGATGTTGGCAAAATTTTGCAACAAGGCAAGGTAATCGAAGACGGCTTCTTCGTTGGGCGTATCTTTATTTTTGCCGATGTTCACGCCGAGAATCGCGTCCAACTTCAACCGCTTCGCCGACTGCGGACGAAACCCTTGCAACATCACTTTCAGCGGATGCGGGCGCGGCGTAATCGTCAACTGTTTTTGCATAAACTCCGAACCGCGCGAAGGAAAACCCATGCGATTGATTACGGCTTCGTCTTCGACGAGACGAAAGACGCGCGGCTTGGGGTTGCCCGCTTGCGCTTTGAGCGTTACCGTGCCAACTTCCAGATGACCGAATCCTAAGGCGGCGATTCCGCGCGCGGCGACGGCGTCTTTGTCATAACCCGCCGCCAGCCCTAGCGGATTTTTGAACGTCAACCCGAAGACGTCCACAGGCTGAGGCGGGGCATGATAAATCCATTCGAGCAGTTTTCTTGACGGGGAAAAATTTCCAGCGAAGCGCAAGGCTTGAAGGGAGAGTCCATGCGCGAGTTCAGCGTCGAGGCGAAAGAGCAGCGGACGAAGAATGGAATACACGATTACTTCGCCAAAAACGCTCGCGTCTCCGCGATTTTTTCTTTTTCGACTTTGCCGGTCGCTTCCCAATGATTCAGCGCTTGCGAAATGGTCAACACGGCGTGAAAGGCGCAGCCCGCCGCCTCTAACGATTCCTTCGCGCCCGATTGGCGGTCTACCAAAACGACAATGTCTTTGATGATTAAACCAGCGGAGGTCAGTTTTTCGATGGCTTCAAATTTGCTTCCGCCGGTGGTGGCGAGGTCGTCAATCACAACCGCCGTCTCGCCGACGCGGTATTCGCCTTCGATGTCCGCTTTTGTGCCGTAATCTTTGACTTCCTTGCGCGGATAAATCATCGGGTAATTTCCTTGCAAAGAGATGGCAGTCGCTATCGGAATGGCGGCGTAAGGCAAGCCCGCCAGGCGGTTGAAAGTTAATTTTTCCAGCAGGGGCAAATACGCCGCGCCGACTTGTTCGAGCAATTTCGGAAAGGAAATGATGTAACGCAAATCAATATAGATTGGCGATTTTAGCCCCGATTTAAGGGTGAAATTTCCGAACTTGATGCAGCCCGCTTCGAGCAAAGCGTCGGCGAGTTGGCGGTTGGCAGTTGGCAATTGATTCATACTTTATTTTTTACCACAAAAGTTTTTTTCATAATTCATAATTCGCCCTTAATTCGCAAAATCTCGTCGCGGATTTGCGCCGCCGCTTTGCGCGGATTTTCGGCGCGGGCAATCGAACGCGACATCGGCAAGAGCAGACCTTTGCCGTCCTTTCGCAGACCCGCCCGCAACGCCGCTTGCAGTTCGCCGCCCTGCGCCCCGACTCCCGGCGCGAGAAACCACAAGTTCGGCGCGGCGACGCGGACACGCTTCATCGCTTCGGGGTGCGTCGCGCCAACCACTAAGCCGACGTTATTTTTCTCGTTCCACGTCTCCGCCAATTTTGCCACGCGCTCGTAGAGCAAGTCGCCGTCGGCGAGGGCGACGTCTTGCAAATCGCCCGACCCTTTGTTGGAGGTTTTACACAAGAGAAAAACGCCTTTTTCTTTATAACTCAAAAACGGGTCAATCGAATCTTTGCCAAGATAGGGGCTTAAGGTAACGCAGTCCGCTCCGAGTTCTTCAAATGCGGATTGGGCGTAGGCTTCGGCGGTGGACGAAATGTCGCCGCGCTTCGCGTCCAAGACGACGGGGATGCGCGAACCCAAGCGGCTTGATTCTTCGCCGACGGCTTCGACGACGCGCTTCAACGCCGTCCAACCTTCCGCGCCGAAGATTTCAAAGAACGCCGCGTTGGGCTTAAAGGCTGCGGCGTAGGGGGCGGTTTGTTGAATCAGGTTAAGGCAAAAGGTCAGCGCGGCGGCGGGGCTGGGAGTCGGCAACTCGTCAAGGTGCGGGTCGAGTCCCACGCACAAAAGCGAGGAGCAATCGTCCGCGCGTTTTTCAAGCAAAGAGAAAAAGGTTTCCATAGTCTCCTGAAAGTTTGTTGTTGCGAGCCGTATAAAGCGGATTACTCAATAAACGAATCCCATTTGGAGGTTTGACTGACAAGCCAGCGCGGAAGCGGTTGCAGCCAATGGCGCGGATTCCAAATTCCCGCGCCGTATGCGCGGCAGTCGGCGAGGAAGAAGTCGAGGGGGATGCTGTCGGGCAAATTGCAGACGTCCGCCGCGGGCGCAGGCGCGACGGGCGCTTTGCCTTCGCGGGTGTTAGAGAGGTTGGGCGTGGGGATGCAATCTTCGCGCCAGGCGTTGTCGGCGGGACTGCCGTCGGGCAGGCGGCAGAAGGATTGATTCTCCGTCCGCGCGAAGGAGTAGGAAAACGTGTCGTAGATTTTCCCTTGCGGGCTGACGAGGGTCAGCGTTTCGCCGCCGTCGCTTAAGCGCAAATTGGTTTCTTTGCCGTAAAAGACTTTGCGTTCGCCGGGCGCGAGGTTGACGTTTGCAAAAGTAAATACGCCGCCTTTGAGCGTTTTGATTTTCCAATTCGTCAGCGAGATTTCAATCGCCGTTAGGTTTTTGATTTCGATGAATTCGTCAAAGGCGTCGAGGTCGCCGTCTTGATTCCAGTCAAAGCCCGGGCGGGCGAGGATTTCGTTGAAGATCGGGCGCGGCGGAATCGCGGCGGTGGGCGTTAACGTCGGACCTTTGTAGGGCGTTCCCGTCGGCGTCGGCAAAAGGTTGGCGGAGTTGGCGCGTTTGGGCGTTCCCCAAATGTCGCCGCCGTTGGCGTTCTTTCCGTTTTTGATTACGCCCGTGTTCGTGCGCCAAACGACGTCGCTTTCCGCCGTAACGCCGACGCGCTCCATCGTCCCGTAGGTGGACGCGCTGCCAGCGGGCCACATTCCGCCGTTGCCGTTTGCGGTATCTATGATCGCGTTTGCGCCGTCGCGCAGGACGAGGCTCTCGCCGCTGTTGGACATCGTCCCGCTGTAAATTTGGTCGGCGGCGATGTCGGAGACGGTGTGGTCGTCGCCTTGTTCGAGCAGGAAAAATCCATGCGCGGGGATGCTTCCGCTGAGCGTGATGGAGGGAGTCCCGTCGGCGGCTTTGAGAGTCCAGCCTGTGATGTTGACGGCGAAATTGGTCGGGTTGTACAGTTCGATCCATTCGTCGTCGCTCAGCGCGGACGACGTTCCCGCCCACGCCACTTCGTTGATAATGACCGAACGAAGCGCCGACGGCGTGGTCAGCGTCGTTTTGGCGATGTCGTCTTCGTCGCCTTCTCCGTTATTGGGAGTCGAGTCGGGGTCGTAAAGGTTGGCGGCGGAGATTTCCGATTGAACGACGAACGCGCCGCCAACGGACACGTTGACGGTCAGCGTCAGCGTCGCCGTCGCGCCGTTCGCCAACGAGCCGACGTTCCAAATTCCGCTCGCCGCGTTGTAACTTCCGTGGGTCGCAGAGGAAGCGACGTAGGCGAGTCCGCTCGGCAACTGCGTTTTGACTTGAACGCCGCCGACGTTTGACGCGCCGCTATTTTTGACTTTTATCGTCAACGCGACGTTTTCGCCGACGCTGGGGTTGGTTTTGCTGGCGGTTTGCGTCAGGCTTAGGTCGGCGTAGGGAAGCCCGCTCATGTCGTCTTCGGCGCGGACGTGATTGTTGGGAATCGAGTCGGGGTCGGGCGCGTCGGAGGAAACGACTTCGACAACGTGCGATTGCAACGCGCCGACGAGGTTGGTCGTCAGCGTGAGCGTGGCGCTCGTCGCGTTTGCCAGCGTCAAGTCCCATATTCCGCTCGCGGGGTCATACGTCCCCGACGAAGCGCCCGCAGAGACGAAAACGTACGACGAAAGAGTCGGCAGGTTGGATTGAATTTTCAGGGTCACGGGGTCGGGTCCGCTGTTGGTTGCGGTAACGGTGAAGATGGCGGTGGTCGGCGTTTGGTCCAGCCATTGCGTCAGGCTGACGTCGGCGATGGGAACTTCCAGCGCGAAGAGGTTGTTGCTTAAGTCCGTGTCGTATTGGTCGGAAGCGATAATTTGCGCCGTGTTCTTGGTGGACGTTCCGCTCGCCGCCACCTTGACGGTGAGTTTCAGCGTCGCCGTCGCGCCGTTCGCCAACGAGTTGAGCGTCCAAATTCCGCTCGTTCGGTCGTAACTTCCGTTGGATTGCGAATGCGAGACGTAGGTCAAACCCGAAGGCAGCAAATCGCGGACTTTCACGTTCGTCGCGGAGTCTAATCCGTTGTTGATCAGCAAAACGGTAACGTCAACTTGACTGGGGGCGTCGGTTCGTATGGCGAAGGTTTGAGTCAGCGCCAATTCCGCCGAACCTGAAAGCGGAGTCGGCGCGAAGGTTTGCGAGGCGGAAACGTCTAAATATTCGTCGGACGTTGCGACGGCGGCAAAAACGGAGGGCGCGCTGTTAATCACTTTTGCCGTCAACGCCAGTTCGGCGCTCGAACCGACGGGGATATTGCCAACCGACCACACGCCCGTTGCCGGGTCGTAACTTCCCTGCGTAGCGGCATTTGAAATATAAGTCAACCCGACGGGGAGCGCCGCAGCCACATTGACGTTGTTCGCGTCTAATAAATTGCCGACGGGATTCTCTACTTTTATCGTGAAGAGAATATTCGCGCCGACAAGCGGGTTGGGGTTATTGACGGCGTTGGAAATCGTCAAGCCTGGAATTTTTATCGGCGTAGGAGAGGGCGTCGGCGTCGGACAAGACTCGGAAATCGTTACGTTATCCAACCGCAAATTTCCGCCGCCGGGGGCTGGGTTGATATATCCATATAATCTAAATTTCGCATTCGGATTATTATTTATGCCGGCAATTGCGGACAAGTTATAAAAAAGCGTGTAGAAATGAGCGTCTCTAGTTAAGGTAGTGTCGGAAAAAGAAGTAAAAGAACTTCCGTCTGTGGAATATTGGAGGTCTAAATTCGTCGGTCCCTGTGTCGTAGAGTAATAATCAAATCCAATCGTTATGTCAGAGCGCCCCGTCGTATCTACGGCGAATTCCACATAATCGTCGGGGACGATTATTGAAGAAACATTCCAACCGGATAAGCTTAGCGCTTTATCGGGATTTCTGATTACATAAGTTTCAGTGTTGAGGCCCGTCCCTCTTGTGTAAACGCCCGCGCCTGTGGACGGAGTCGTAACGTCGCCAAAGAAAGTCCACTGCGTAATCACCCCGCCAGGGCAAGCCGCATTCGGTTGCGCGTCAACCCCGTCCGCGCGCGAAGAGAACGCGAACAACGCGAGGAAAATCAACGCGAGGGCGAAACGCGGAAGGCGGATGCGGGCGGGCATAAAGGCTCGGCGCGTAGAATCCGCTTCAAGCCAAAGAAAGGGCGCGAATCTACGCGCTGAAATTATAGCGCCCTATGCGCGTCTTATTCGCTTATTCAACGACGGGAACGGCGCGAGATTCCACGACGAACTTAATCGCTGTGCGAACTTTCTCTTCGATTTCAATATCCACGAACTCGGGCGAAAAAGAAATCTCGATGCCGTCGTTCTTAAGATAACTCGAAGCCAGCGCCATCGCTTTGACCGCTTGATTGACGGCGCCCGCGCCGATGGCTTGCACTTCCGCGCGCTTATGTTCGCGGATGACTCCTGCAATCGCCCCGGCGACGGCGGCAGTACGGGAGTTGGCAGAAACTTTGATCATATCCATGAGCAACCTCCCAAGGTTGACAGAGTGGGGACTAAACGTATGTGGATTGTATAGGAATCCGTTTATAGATTCAAGGGGTTTATAAGTATGATAATGGATTCGTAATAATAGTAGGGGCTGTGGATAGTGTGGATAAGCGCCCGCATCCCCCAGATGTGGACGAAACCCGCGCCGCCCCCCTAGACGTAGGCTGGACTCTCCGCCCAAGCCGATTCTTCGCTGTGGACATTTTCTGGATAACTTATCCGCAGATTTTTTGCGCCGAAAATGAAGTTAATTCTCGTTTTCTATATGTTGGATTTTTCTAAATGCCACCCCCCATATATGGGGGTAGCTGCGATTAACAAACTTGACGGTTCTGGGTTGAAAACTCGCCTTTGTCCACAGTGAAGGGTAGTTTTCCACAGATAAAGGGCAGTTATCCACAGTTTAGGTCGTTTTGGAAAGAAATATTGTCCGAACAACTAGCCCAATATGTGGGGGCTTGCCTCTAATTGCGGATAGTCTAAACGGACGTTTCTGCCGCTCCCCGCTTGGGCGAGGATTTGCCCGTCTTCAAAGGCGGTTTTTCCGCGCAGAACCACTTTGCGGACTTTTCCTTTGACTCGCCAGCCTTCAAAGGGCGTCCAGCCGCAGCGCGTGAAGCTTTCGGCGGCGCGGATTTCGTATTGGACGTTTTCGTCTATTTCGATCCACGTTTTGGGTTGTTCGGGCAAATTGAAGATTCTCTGCGGGTTGACGCGCATCTTTTCGACGATCTGTTCGATGGTTATGCGCCCTTCGCTGGCGGCGGTTAACAGCAGCGGAAGAATCGTTTCCAAGCCTGGAAAGCCGGGCGGCGGATTCTGCGCTTCTTTTTCGGCGCGGGTGTGCGGCGCGTGGTCGGTGGCGAAACAGTCAATCACGTCGAGGTTTGCCCACAGGCTGTCCACATCCGCTTGCGTCGCCAAACGCGGACGAACTTCCGCGAAGCCCGAGGGCGTTTCGCTTTTCGTCAAAAATAAATGGTGCGGACAGACTTCGCAGGTAACTTTCAGTCCGCGCTCTTTGGCGGCTTTGACGAGCAAAATTTCTTCGCGCAACGAAACGTGGGCGATGTGAATCGGGCGGTCGTACATCGCGGAAAATAAAATGGCCGCCGCCAGCGTTCGACTTTCGGCGTGCATCACCATCGGCGCGGACTTGGGGAATTGCTGAAAGTGCGGCGTCCAAAGCGTCATGTCGTCGAGGCGCAATTCGCCAAAGGTGGAATCGAGGTACATCTTTAGCCCGGCCGCTTTCGGCGCGAGCGCGGCGACGACGCTTGCGTTGGTCGGTCCCGCGCCGACGAATTGCGCGTAATCGCAACGGGCTTTTTCTTTGGCGGCGTTTAACGCGAGGTCGAGCGTTGCCCCGTCGAAGACTGGCGGCTGAGTGTTGGGCATGGCGAGGATGGTCGCAATGCCGCCTGCCAGCGCGGCTTGGGTAACGCTGTCCCAATCTTCTTTGTGCGTTTGACCCGGCTCGCGCACATGGACGTGGACGTCAACTAACGCGGGAAGTTTTAACATGGCGCGAGTATAGCGCTTTGCGGATGTTATAATCCAGCGCAATTTGATTCTGTTTGGAATCCATTAAAATATTAATCCAATAAAGAGGTAGAAATGGCGTACGAAAACGTAAAAGTCCCCGCCGACGGGGCGAAGATTTCAATTCAAGACGGAAAATTAAACGTCCCCGACAACCCGATTATCCCCTTCGTCGAAGGCGACGGCACAGGGCGCGACATTTGGCGCGCTTCGTCCAAAGTCTTTGACGCGGCGGTGGAAAAAGCCTACGGCGGCAAACGCAAAATTCATTGGATGGAAGTTTACGCCGGCGAAAAATCGTTCAAGATGTTCGGCAACTGGCTGCCCGACGAAACCGCCGACGCCTTCAAAGAATTTTTAGTCGGCATCAAAGGCCCGCTGACCACGCCCATCGGCGGCGGCATTCGCTCGTTGAACGTCGCGCTGCGAAAAATGCTCGACTTGTACGTTTGTTTGCGCCCGGTGCGTTGGTATAAAGGCGTGCCTTCGCCGGTCAAAAATCCGCAATTAGTGGACATGGTCATCTTCCGCGAAAACACCGAAGATATTTACACCGGCATCGAGTTTGCCAACGGCACGGAAGACAGCCAAAAATTCAAGAATTTATTTAAGGAAGCCTTCCCCAAAGAATACGCGAAAATGCGCTTCCCTGATTCGTCGGGCATCGGCTTCAAGCCGATTTCCGTCGAAGGCACCGAGCGCCTCGTCCGCGCCGCGATTGGGTGGGCGTTGGAAAACAAACGCAAGAGCGTCAACCTCGTCCACAAGGGCAACATTATGAAATTCACCGAAGGCGCGTTTAAGGATTGGGGTTACGCGCTCGCCAAACGCGAATTCCGCAACGAGATTGTTACCGAACGCGAAAGTTGGATTTTCAGCAACAAGGAAAAAAATCCCCAAATTAGCGTCGAAGAAAACGCCAAAATCGTCGACCCTGGCTTTGACATGATGTCCCCCGCGCAACAAGCGGACATCAAAGCCGAAGTCGAAGAGGCGCTGGCGCTCTGGGAAACGCACGGCGACGGAAAATGGAAAAGCAAATTGATGATTAAGGACACCATCGCTGACGTAACCTTGCAATTCGTCTTAATTCGTCCGGGCGATTACGACGTCATCGCCACCATGAACCTCAACGGCGACTACCTCTCCGACGCGCTCGCCGCGCAAGTTGGCGGAATTGGCATTGCGCCCGGCGCCAACATCAACTACGCCACCGGTCACGCCATCTTTGAAGCGACGCACGGCACCGCCCCCAAATACGCGGACTTGGACAAGGTCAACCCTGGCTCGGTCATCCTCTCCGGCGAGATGATGCTGCGCTACATGGGCTGGACGGAAGCCGCCGATTTAATCGTCAAAGGCATGGAAGGCGCGATCAACGCCAAAACCGTTACTTACGATTTCGCCCGCAACATGGACGACGCGAAAGAATTAAAATGCTCCGAGTTCGGCGACGCGGTCATCGAGTGGATGAGCAAATGATTGCGCTGAATCAAAACTCCGAAGCCTCTAAGGCTTCGGAGTTTTTTTAGATGCCAAAATTAACACCTTTGAAAATTCCCGCCCTTTTCTCTTAAAAAAAAACGAGATAGGCGGTAGAATAAGCGCCTGTGCAAAAAATCACTATGGAGGCAGTTATGGGATTGAGTAGGAACGTCAGCCTTCCGACGGCGTTGCGTTATCGCGGACCGGCGGGATACTTGACATTTATCCTGCACCGCATCGGCGGATTGGGCATGGCGCTTTTTATCAGCATGCACATTCTCGCTTCGTTCGTCGGCGGCGGATTGGGCGAGTTTTTGAACGCCGTTTATGAAAGTTGGATTTTCCAAATTTTTATTTTCTTTTGCGTGTTCTTCCACGCCATCAACGGTTTGCGGATTGTGATTCTGGACTTATTCCCGAAACTGCTCGAACATCAAACGCAGGCGATTTGGATCGAATGGGCGGTCTTTATTCCGCTTTACGGGTTCGCGGTTTTTACAATTCTCAAAACGGCGTTTGGAGGCTGAGATGACCATTCATAAAAAACCGCTCACGTTAAAAGATCGCGGATTTTACAACTTTGAATCGATTATGTGGCTCTTCACGCGCCTTTCCGCGTTGGCGATGTATGCCTTCATTATTTTGGGGCTGGTCGGCGCGTTGATTATGGGCGCGCGCAATCAGATGAACTTCGCCGACGTGATGCGTTGGGCGTTCATGCCGCAAATTCATCACGTTGAAAATACCGACGTAGTCAACACCGCCGCGTGGTCAACTCCCTTTTGGAAGTTAGCCGCCAGCGCCTTGCTGCTGATTGCTTCGGCGCACGGCGTGCATGGGCTGGTCGTTATCGCCGACGATTACATCAACACCGAAAAAGGGCGCAAGGTTGTGCGTCTGCTGAGCATGGTGATGATGGTCGCTTGGAGTTTCATGGGCTTGTGGCTAATTTGGTCTGCGTAGCCGCAGAGGATAGAGGAGCTTTATTTCATGGCAAATGTTCATCAATTTGAAGTGATCGTCGTCGGCGCGGGCGGCGCGGGGCTGATGGCGGGGCTTTACGCCTCGCGCGGCGCGAAGACCGCCGTCATCAGCAAAATGTACCCGACCCGTTCGCACACCGGCGCGGCGCAGGGCGGCATCTCCGCGGCGTTGGGCAACTATGAAGAAGACAAACCCGAATGGCACACTTACGACACCGTCAAAGGGTCGGACTATCTCGGCGACCAAGACGCGATTGAGTTTATGACCAGCGAGGCGATTCACGCCGTGCTTGAATTGGAACACATGGGTTTGCCGTTCGACCGCACGCCCGAAGGGCGCATCTCGCAGCGACCTTTCGGCGGACACACTAACAACGAAACGGGCAAACCCGTGAGGAGAGCGGCGCACGCCGCCGACCGCACCGGGCACATGATTTTGCAAACGCTCTATCAGCAATGCTTGAAGAACAAGGTCAACTTCTTTGACGAATTTCAAGCGATTGATTTCATCATGGTGGACGGCAAAGCGACGGGCGTGGTCGCCATCGAACTCGCCACCGGCGAACTGCACACCTTTCACGCGAAGGCAGTCATCTTCGCCACCGGCGGATTTGGGCGCATCTTTGAGGTAACGTCTAATGCTTACGCTTATACGGGCGACGGCATGGCGATGTTGCTCCGCAAGGGCATTCCGCTGGAAGATATGGAATTCTTCCAATTTCACCCGACGGGCATTTACAAACTGGGCATTCTCATCACCGAAGGCGCGCGCGGCGAAGGCGCGGTTTTAATCAACGGCGAGGGCGAGCGCTTCATGCCCAAGTACGCGCACACCGTCAAAGACCTCGCCTCGCGCGATGTGGTCTCTCGCGCCATTTATACCGAAATCAAAGAAGGGCGCGGCGTGGACGGCAAGAATTACGTTTACCTCGACATTCGCCCCGAAACGGTCAACAAGTACGCCGCCGAAGACGGACGCACCAATCCCGACGGCACGCCGTACAAAATTACCGGCGAGACGATTCTGCAAAAGATTCCGGACATTGTGGATTTCTGCCGCGTCTATCTTGGCGTGGACCCCGTAACGCAGATGATGCCGATTCAGCCGACGGCGCATTACGCGATGGGCGGCATCCCGACGACGAAATACGGCGAAGTGGTGGTGGACGATAAAGGCACGCTGATTCCCGGCCTGTTCGCGGCAGGCGAATGCGCTTGCGTTTCCGTTCACGGCGCGAACCGTTTGGGGACGAACTCGCTTTTGGATTTGGTCGTCTTTGGCAAACACGCCGGTCAACGCGCCGCCGAGTACGCCAAATCCGCCGAATGGACGAATCTGCCTGAGAACGCTGACTCAGCCGCGAGGTCCGAATTAGAGGCGTTGCGAACTGCGTCGGGCAAAGAAAACGCCTACGACATCAGCCATGAAATGAAAAGCGTCATGTTCGCGGACGTGGGCATTTATCGCAACGAAAAAGATATGACGTCCGCGTTGAACAAAATGCGCGAGTTGCAAGAGCGCTTTAAGCATGTGAAGATTAGCGACACGGGCAAAGTGTTTAATACCGAAATGTTGAACGCGTGGGAACTGGGCAACTTGCTCGAAATTGCGGAGTTGGTCGCCGCCAGCGCCTTGAACCGCAAAGAATCGCGCGGCGGACATTCGCGGGAAGATTACCCCGAACGCGACGATAAAAATTGGTTGAAGCACACGCTGATTCGCAAGCAAGACGGCAAGTTGGACATTACTTACAAGCCGGTCGTCGTTACGAAATACGAACCGAAACCCAGAGTCTATTAGAGGTGCAGCATGGACGTTACGATTAAGATTTTACGCTACAGCCCGGAGAAAGACGAACGCGGGCATTACGAAACCTACACGGTGGAAGCGCACGAAAACGACCGCGTGTTGGACGTGCTGGAATTGGTCAAGGGGCATAAGGACGGCTCGCTGGCTTTTCGCCGCTCTTGCGCGCACGGCGTCTGCGGTTCGGACGCGATGCGAATCAACGGGAAAAATCGCCTAGCCTGCAAAACGCTCATCCGCGACGTGGGGACGACGCTCACCATCGAACCCTTGCTCGGTTTGCCGATTAAGAAAGATTTGATTGTGGACATGGAGCCGTTCTTCGACAATTATAAGAAGATGCTGCCGTACTTCATCAACGACGACCCGCTACCCGCCGACGGACGCGAGCGCTTGCAAACGCCCGAGCAACGCGCGCGTTTTGACGATACGACCAAATGCATTATGTGCGCGGCTTGCACGACCGCTTGCCCGTCTTACTGGGCGAACGACGAATATTACGGGCCGGCGGCGATTGTCAACGCGCATCGCTTCGTCTTCGACAGCCGCGACCAAGCCGCCGACCTGCGCTTGCAGATCCTCGCCGAGACGGACGGCACGGCGCGTTGCCACACGATTTACAATTGCACGGACGCTTGTCCGCGCGGAATTCAGGTAACGAAAGCCATCGGCGAAGTGAAGATGGCGATTATGACCGGCAAGGTCTAGCGAGTTTGCGATTCAAAAAGAGGACGCAGTTCATGCGTCCTCTTTTGATTCTAGCGGTTGTCGCCGTCGCCTTGAATTTTGCCGCGCGCTTGACGGTCGAGCAGTTTGGCGAGATTCGCTTCGGCGATGTCTTCCAGCGAAAGTCCGAGTTCGGTGGCGGTTTGCGCGACGTACCACAACACATCGCCGAGTTCGGCTTTCAGCGCTTCGCGCGCCTCGTCGCTGATTTGACCGTCTTTATCGCGGAAGATTTTTTTGATTTTACCGGCCACTTCGCCCGCCTCGTTGACCAAGCCGAGCGTGGGATAAATCACGCCGTGCCCGATGACGGGATATTTGGCGGTTGCCCGCGATTTTTTTTGGTAGTCGGAGAGGCGCATGAAGATTCCTTTTTATATAAATACAGCCGTCGAGACGTTAAATTTTTTCGCCAATAGGCGAACTTGACGAACGTTCAAATCGCGTTTGCCGTTTAATATTTCGGAAACGACGCCTTGCGAGCCGATTTCTGGCAAATCGGATTGAGTTAAATTATGTTCTTCCATGAGGAATTTTAATGCGTCCGATCCGCTGACCTCTGGAATTGGATAATGTTCCTCTTCATAAATTTCAATTAATGTCCCGAGAATATCTAACAAACTATAAAGAGGATGTTTTTCATTATCGCCGATTTTGTCGAGCAGTTCGTTTAAACGAACAATCGCGCCGTCTAATTCTTTTTCATTACGAATTGTCAGCAATGGGCTGATATTCGCCCAATTGCTTTGAAGTTTATTAATTGCAAGCGTCATTTTTTCCAATCTCCTTGATTGTACTCCGCGTGAGTTAAGACATGACGAATAAAGACCTTTCCGCGATTAAAGTGAATTGAAACAATTAATCTATATTTGTTGCCGCCGATATTGAAGACGATAAAATGACCTACTTGATCCGCAGAAGGAAAAGTTTTTCTTAACTCCGAAAAAGTCTTGAAATCGGAGCGATAAACGATTTTATACCAACGCTGTAAAGCGGTTTGGCTGTCGGGATGTTTTTCCCAAAATTTAATCAGCGTTTTGCGAGTGATAATATGCACGTCAACAGTATATCTCAATTTGAGATATACTGCAAGGGCGTTTAATTAAAACTCTCCGCCAACTTCTTCCACCAAGCGTCTTTTTCGTTGGGGACGAAGGGCGCGTAGAGCGTGATGCGGTCTGCAATGCCTTGATAGCGCTTCTTCAAATCGGCGGCGAGATTTTCTTGCGTGGTCATCAAGCAAAATTCGGCGAGGATTTCGTCGTTGACGAGCATCGGCATTTCCGCCCATTCGCCTTTGGAGGCGAAGCCCGAAAGTTTTTCGGCGACGTCGCCCCAGCCGTATAAATCCATGACGGGTTTATAGGAAGGAGTCGAGGCGTAGAACGCAATTTGCATTCGGGCAAAGGCTTCCTCTTCGGGAGATGTGGCGACGAAGGGAGTCATCGAGACGGAAAAATCCGCGCGTTTGCGTCCGCTTTTTTGCAAGCCTTCTTCGATGGCGGGCAAAAGGACTTCGTTCATATAACGCGGCGAGTTGAACGGGTGGGCGTGAAAGCCGTCGCAGACTTCGCCCGCCAGCCGCGCCAAACCGGTGTTGACTCCCGCGATGTAAATCGGGATGTCGGGATGTTCGATTTTGCCCGGGTTGAAAAACGGCGACATGAGCGTGATTTTGTAATACTCGCCGCGAAAGTTAAGTTTCGTCCCGTTTTGCCAGCAATCCCATAAAGCGCGGACGGCTTGAATCTGCTCGCGCAGTTTGCCGGTTACGGACGCGGGCCAATCCGCGCCGAAGCGCCGCTCGATGTGCGCTTTGACTTGCGTGCCTAAGCCGAGAATAAAACGCCCGTCGGATTGCGCCGCTAAATCCCAAGCAGTATAAGCGAGGTTGGCGGGCGAACGCGCAAAGGCCACGGCGATGGCTGTGCCCGTCTGCATTTTGGACGAATGTTCGGCGACGAGGGCGCAGGGCAAAAACGGGTCGTGTTGAGTCTCTTGTGTCCATAAAGCGGCGAAGCCGAGCGCTTCGGCGGCGCGCGCAATGTTGGGAATTTCCTTCAAAGAAACGGGGGGGAGAGCGGCGTCTAGTTTCATAGGACAAGTATAAAGGAAATGGGCGGACAAGTAAACAAAGGTTGTGATAAAATGCGAAAAAAATTTCTTGAGGCATGCTTATGTCAAACAAGCCCGTTGAAAAAGTGTCGCGCCGCGACGCCATCAAAATTTTGACCGCCGCCGCAGGCGCGGTTGCGTTGGCGAATATTCCAGATAAATGGATTAAACCCGATGCAGACTTCGGCGTATTGCCCGCGCACGCGCAAACCAGCGGCGGAGCGCACACAATCGCGGCGGGACCAGACGACTTTGGCGCTAATTTTTGCCCTGCGGCAATGCCGTTTGATTCAACGGCGACAATCACTCCGCCTACGCCCGGCATTCTTTTGCGCTATACGATTACGCTGACTCACATGACGCTCAATTCGCCAGCCTCGCCGACGGGAACTGTGGCGACGGACGGAACAGGCACAGCGACTCTTTCGATTGATGCGACTAAAATTCCTCCTACTCTTCCCGAAATAATTTCCATATTATGGGAATTTGATAACCCCGCAGACGGTTCTGGCAGCGACACGCAGACCTTTGAAGATAACAACCTTTTGTGCTGATAGCGATTGATGAAGGGCAGCGCTATCCCCGCGCCGATAGCGGGATTCCAACTCGAAGCGCTGGACGGAGAAATCGTTCTGCTTCATCCGACTCGTAACCTTGTCGTTCACGGCAACTCGACTTGCGCGTTGATTTGGCAGTTGTGCGACGGAATCCGCAGCGTGGATGAAATTGTGGAAATTCTGACGGCGGCGTATCCCGAAGCGAGCGCGGAAATCCGAAGCGACGTAACGACGACGATTCAAACGATGTTGGAACAAGGCGTATTGCAAACGATGTGAGCGAACCCGCAGACATTGCGATTCATTTCGCGGGCGGCGTCGTTCGTTTTGTCGCTGACGAAAGGCGCATTCTTGAAGCGCTGAACGCGCATTTGATTCACTGTCAAGGCGCGGATGGACAACTTGTTGCAACCTACCGAATTGCCGCTGTGGACGATTCCACTTTTTCAGCGGACGTCAACGGCGGCGTTCTTTTTTCCAGAATCCAATTCGACGCGCTTCTTCCGCTTTTGATGCGCGACGCGCTCGCCCAATTGAACGGAGCCGCCGCGTCTCATCTGATTTTTCATTCGGCGGCGCTGGCGCATCGGGGGCGCGGAATCATGCTCTGCGGTCAGAGCGGAAGCGGAAAATCATCCCTAACCGCGTGGCTGACCGCTTGCGGTTTTCAATACCTTACCGACGAAGTTGTTTCAGTCCCTTTGCGCGGCGAAGAAATTCGCGGGTTTTGCCGTTCCATCATCCTCAAGCGCGGCTCGGAATTTATCTGGCGGCGTTGGCTTGCGGACGAACGCTCGCGGGGTTTTCTGCGCTTTGCGGACAACAGCGCGTGGATTGTCCCTACGGCGCTTAACCCAAACGCCGTCTGTCATTCCGCCGCGCCTTCGCTGACGTTGTTTCCAAAATATATCCCCGAAGCGCCGTTGAGCGTTCAACGGTTGACGCAAGCGGAAGCGTTGTTTCGTTTATTGCAATGTCTCGTCAACGCGCGCAATTTCTCCGACGGCGGCATGTCTGTCGCCGCGCGCCTCGTCAAACAAACGCAAGCCTACAGCCTGATTTACTCCAACGTCGAAAGCGCCGCCGAATGGATTCAACAGAACGCATAGAGCCGACCTATCGCCTGCTGGCGTTGTGCGCCCGCGCCGAAGGGCATCCCATTTTTTACGAACGGCTGACGAGTCAACTCCAACGCTTCAACGCTTGGGACGAGTTGCCCGCTCAAGCCGAACTGCATGGCATGGCGCCGTTGTTGCGCCATCATCTTCGTCGGGCGAACGCAGCCATTCCAAAAGAAACCGCTCAAATTCTGGACGGGCTGTATGCGCGTCATCGCGCCGCCAATCGCGTTCACGCTCAAACGCTGCTTCAAGTCAACGCGCTCTTCGCGCAGGCGGGCATTCAAATGCTGCTATTAAAAGGTTTGGGGCTTGCCTATCAATGTTATCCCGATCCCGCTTTGCGTCCCGTCAGCGATATGGATTTGCTGATTCGCTGGCAGGATTCCCGCCCCGCGCTTGACCTGCTCGCAAGCGCCAACTTCCGCGTGGATGCGCTTCCTTCCGCGCCCAAGCCTGTCCCTGCCGAACTGACGGCGGATTCTCCGCTGAAAGCGGGTCTCTCCACCCGCGTGGAACTTCACTTTCACGAAGACGCATCGCGCGAATTTGACGGGTTAGATGCAGCGCCTCAATCGCTGACGATTGAAGGACAAACGATTTATGTTCCGGACGTTTTACCGACCATGCGTTATCTTTCGCGGCATCTTCGTCGTCATCTCTTCGCCGCCGCCGAAGATAAACCATTGCAACTTAAATGGATCGCCGATCTGATCAGCCTCGCCGAGCAACACGCCGATAAAATAAATTGGGAATCTCTGCGCCGCAGCGATTCTGTTTTATTAAATCAATTAGAAACGTTTTACAGCCTTACGCCCCCGCTTGTAAAAATAAAATGGATTTCCGCTTCAAATCCGCCGCCTAACGGAATCAATCAATATCCCTGCGGCTGGCCCCAGCGGACGTTTGCTCAAAGAAAGCAAATCGGCTGGCTGAAATTTTTGCGTTGCACATTTTCCGCCCCGTCCGAATGGTGGCTGAGGTTGTACTACGGCGTCGGCAAACGTCGCGCTTCATTCTACGGCGCAATTGTTTATCCTTTGCAAATAGCGGCTCGAATCATTTTTACATTTAGCAAAAAACGTCCCGAAGATTTATAAATCTTCGGGACGTTTCCTTGTTACTCCAGGCTGAGCGTAAAGCCGAGCAGTTCGCGGCTTTCTTGCAGCCAGACGTTCGGAATGGTCGTGCGCTTCAAATAGCGGACGACGCCCGCCTTGTCCACAACGATGGACGCGGTGCGCTGCAACAGGACAAAATATTTTTCCAATTCGTAAAGCGTGTAAACATGGCGGTCGGGGTCGGCGAGAATCGGAAAGCGCAAATGCAATTTGTCCGCATATTTTTTGGACTTCTCGACTCCTTCGCCGAGAATGACGATGACTTCCGTCTCCGCGCTTTTGAACTGCTCGTACAATTGACCGAGATGCGCGACGTGCGTGCGGCATTGCGGACAACTGGTTTCGCGGATGAAGAACATGATGACGTTCGATTTGCCGCGAAAATCGGAGAGCGAAATTTCTTCCCCGTTGGTGGCGGCTAATTTGAAGTCCGGCGCGATCGAGCCGATCTTCGCTTCAATTGTATCGAGAGGCATAACAACTCCTAAAAATAATATACCGATAAAGATAGCGCGTTCGTTTGAAATATTACCTTTTCTTACTCTGCCAGCAAATACGCCATGATCCAATTCGTCGTCGCGTTTAAGCCGTCCAGGTGGGCGCGTTCGTAATTGTGCGAAGCGTCAATGCCGGGACCGATGAGCGAGAGCGCCACGTCGCCGCCCGCCCGCCAAAAGGCTTCGCCGTCCGAGCCATAAAACGGGTAAACGTCGGTCTTGTAGGGGATGCGATATTTTTCGGCGATGCCGCGCAGCTTTTTGTTCAAGCCTTCGTGATACGGTCCGCCGCTGTCTTTGACGCACAGCGTCGCGTGAAATTCGTCCGACGCCTGCCCTTCGCCGACGACCGCCATGTCCACCGTAACCAATTCTTCAACGTCGGCGGGGATGCCCGTTGACGCGCCGTGCCCGACTTCTTCGTAGTTGGAGATGAGGAAGTAAACGCTGCGCTTCGGACTTTGAGCGGAATCAACCATTGACTTAATCGCCGCGACGAGATTTGCCACGCAGGCTTTATCGTCGAGGAAGCGCGAGCGGATGAAACCGTCGGTAACTTCGGTGCGCGTGTCGAAGGCGACGCAATCGCCAACGTTGATTCCCAACGCGCGCGTCTCCGCCGCGGATGTCGTCCGCGCGTCGAGGCGCACTTCGAGATGACGCTCGTCGCGCGGCAGGTCGGCTCCGCTGTGGATATGTCCCGATGCGACTTCAATCAACACCGAGCCGCGAACCTTTTCGCCCGACGAAGTAAAAACCCAAACGCCTTCGGTTTCGATTGTCGGCCATTGAATGCCGCCGATGCGACTCAAACGCAAACGTCCGTTGCCTTTGATTTCTTTGACCACCGCGCCGAGCGTGTCGGCGTGCGCGGTCAGCGCCACAGGCGGCAGATTGGATTCAACTTCCCATTTGGCGAGCAGCGCGCCTTTGCGCGTGCGCGAAAGGCTAAGTTGCGGATATTTAGCAAATTCTTTTTCTACGAAGTCAATCGCCGCGCTGGCAAAGCCCGTCGGCGAGGGGACGTTGAGCAGGTCAACGAGAAAGTTGGTGAAGTAGGTTTCGTCAATTTTTGGGAGCATGGAGACCTCGGTTACAAGTTACAAGTTACAAGTTACGGGTTATAGGTTACAGGTTGCAACATTCAACCTTAAACCTTAAACCTTAAACCTGTAACCTTCATCTATTATAAATTTTCAAACTCGGATATTTTCTTGCGCCACTCGTCCGGCACGGAAATGGTTTTTAAGCCTTCGTAATCGAAGGTAACTAAAACCACCTCGCCTTGCGCCATAATTCTGCCCGTGTCGGCGTCCGTGATGCATTGCTCGACGGTGATGGATTTGTTGCCGATTTTCGTTACCTTTACGCCCGCTTTGACCTTGTCGCCGTAATGCGTTGGCGCGCGATAAACGATGTGAATGTCCGCCACGATGACGCCGATTTCCATGAAAGATTGGTCTTTGCTGAACAAGCCCAACTGCATAAAATAGTAGACGCGCGCCTGCTCAAAGTACGTCAGGTATTTGGCGTTGTTGACGTGTCCCTGCGGGTCTAAATCCCCGTAGCGGACTTCGGTAGGGTGGAAAAATTTATAGTCGCTCATGCCGCGATTATAGTCTCATATCTTGCGCGGCGGCAACGAGTATAATCATTTTATGTTGCCCGACTTGCAAATGAAAGATCGCCTGCGTTTGCAGAAGCCGCACCCCTGCGGCTCTTACGAGTGGATTGTCGTGCGGCTCGGCGCGGACATCGGTTTGGAATGTCAAGGCTGCGGACATCGCGTCATGCTCGCTCGCCGCGAGTTGACAAAACGCATGAAGGCGAATCTCTCGCAACAAGAACGAGACGCAACAAAGAATGAATGATGAAATAATCCCCGTTTATCTTCGTTCGTCTTCGGTTAAGAGGAATCATGGAATCAAATAACTCGGAACGTCCCGTCGGCTCGTTGCGTATCGGTTTGTTCACCGACACCTACGCGCCGCAAGTGAACGGCGTGTCGGTCTCTTTGCAAATGATCTCGGAAGGATTAAAAAAACGCGGACATCAAGTTACGATTTTCGCGCCGAAATTTCCGGGCTATAAAGACAACCAGCCAAACATCGTCCGCTTGCCTTCGCTCAAATATTTGAACAACCCGCCGATTTACGTCGCCGTGTTGGGCACGCCGCGCTCGACTTGGAAATTAACCCGCGATCATTTCGACGTCTTGCACGCGCACAGCCCGGCCAGCGTCGGCTTGTTGGCGTACCTCACCGCGTCCACCAAACGCCTGCCGCTGATTTACACCTACCACACCTCCATCACCGATTACACCCATTACATCAAATTTGTCGGCAACACGAATCTCTTCAAACATGCGGCGGCGTGGTTTAGCAAAGCGTCCACTAATTTAGGCGATCAAATCATCGTCCCTTCGCCGAAATTTTATCGCTTGTTGGTTAAGCAAAAAGTCAAACAGCCGATTAGCGTGATTCCAAACGGCATTGACTTGAGCATGTTCAAAACGGCGCGGAATCCTCGCGCCTTACGCAAACGCCTCGACCTTCCCGACGACGCGCCGATTCTGCTCTTCGTCGGGCGCATTGACCCCGAAAAGCGGCTGGATTTCATCGTCGAAACCTTCGACCTCGTCGCCGAGCGAGTCCCGAACGCGCATTTGGTTTTCGTCGGCGACGGCGGCGCGCGCAAACACGTCGAAGAAAAAGCGAACGCGATTCGCGCCAACGAGCGCGTCCACTTTTTGGGGATGATCAACCGCGCCGACCTGCCCGACATTTTGCACGACGCCGACGTTTTTCTCTCCGCCTCGACGACGGAAGTTCATCCGATTTCGGTCATCGAAGCCGTCGCTTCGGGGCTGCCTTTTGTCGCCGTGCAAGACGAAGCCTTTGAAGGCATGTTGGAAGACGGGCAAAACGGGTACGCGCTTCCGCTTGACGTAAAACGCTACGCCGACACGCTGGCGGATTTAATCCTCGACCGCGAACGCCTGCGGCGCTTCGGTCAGCGCTCGCTGGAACTGAGCGAAAAATATTCTGTCGAAGCGCAGGTCAAAGCGTTGGAAAAACTTTACATGGAAGCCATTCTGCAAAACTGGCGCGGACATTTAATTCAACGCATGATCCCGAAACGCTTGAACGAACTGCCGAAAAAAGTCTCGCGAGAAGTGCGCGAATTGCCGAGAAAAGTTTCTCAAAAAGTATCCAAAGAAATGCGCGAAATTCCGCAGAGAATTAGCGAAGAAGTAGAAAAAATACTTCCGCCGAAAAAATAATGCGAGACGCGGTCATAGTCGCGTATTAGGTATAATTTCTCCCCCATGCCTATTCTTGACGTTCACATGCTGGAATTTTTCAGCCGCAGCCCCGAACAGACGCGCCGCATTGGAATGCGGCTCGGCGCCGCCCTTAAACGCGGCGACGTAGTCTGCTTGCAAGGCGATCTCGGCGCGGGCAAAACCACCTTCACGCAAGGCATCGCGCAAGGTTGGGGTTCGCTCGACGCGGTTTCCAGCCCGACCTTCATCCTCGTTAATCAATATCGTCGCGCCGACGGCGCAACGCTTTTTCACATGGACGCCTATCGCCTCGCCTCCGCGCCCGAAGCCGAAGAACTTGACCTCGACGCCATGCTCGCCGAAGGCGCGTTGATCATCGAATGGCCCGAGCGGCTGAGCGAGATTCTTCCCGCCGAGCGTTTGGACGCGCGCCTCGATTACCTTTCGGAAGAGCATCGTCAAATGAATTTTCACGCGCGCGGCAAACGCAGCGATCAAATTCTAAATTCCGTTCGTCAGGCGCTGGGAGGTTAACATGCTGGTTGCCTTAGACACATCCACCGCGCAAATTGGGCTGGCGCTTTACGACGGCGACCGCGTTCTCGGCGAAACGAATTGGGTCGGCGGACGTCATCACACCGTCGAACTCGCTTCGGCTCTTTCCGGACTTTTGAAGCGTTGCGGCGTTTCTCTGAGCGGAGTCTGCGCTTTGGGCGTCGCCATTGGGACGGGCTCGTTCACCAGTCTGCGAGTCGGCTTGTCGCTGGCGAAGGGCGTCGCGTTGGCGCGCAACATTCCGCTGATTGGAATCCCCACCTTAGACGTCATCGCCGCGGCGCAGCCGCTTGCGGACATTCCGCTCGCGGCGCTCATTCAAGCCGGGCGGACGCGAGTCGCTTTCGGCGCGTATCAAAATTTGGGGACGGGCTGGCAAGCCCAAGGCGCGGCGCGCGGCGCAACCTTAGACGAATTGCTGACGGAGTTATCCTATCCCGCCGTTGTCGCGGGCGAGTTGACATCCGAAGAGCGCAAGAAAATTTCCAAAGTTAAACATCTGCGTTTGGCGTCGCCCGCGTTGTGCGTTCGTCGCCCCGCCCTTTTGGCGGAGTTGGCTTGGGCGCGTTGGCAAGCGGACGACGTCGACGACCCCGCCGCGCTCGCGCCGATTTATTTGCACGCGGCAGGCTCTCCGATTGAATAGGCAATGGACGTTTTAATTCGCAAGATGACTCTCGCCGACCTCGACGCGGCGATTGCGATTGACCAAATTTCGTTTTCGTTGCCGTGGCCGCCGCACTCCTTTCGCTTCGAGTTGGAAGAAAATCCGGCGGCGCGTTGTTGGGCGGCGGACGCAAACGGAGTCGTCGCGGCGATGATGGTCGGCTGGCTGATTGTGGACGAGCTGCACGTCGCTACGATTGCGACGCTTCCAAATTATCGCGGACGCGGAATCGCCAAGCAAATGTTGATTCATGCGCTGACGGCGGCGCGCGCGGAAGGCGCGATTTGCGCTACGCTCGAAGTCCGCGAGACGAACGAAGCCGCGCAAAATTTATATCGCGGGTTGGGTTTCGTCGAAGACGGACGACGAAAAGAATATTATAAAGACAATCACGAAGACGCGATCTTGATGTCGCTAAGCGATTTGACGCAATGGAAGACGGAGAAATGAACGAATGTCTATAAAAGAAAAGTTGATTCAAAAACTGCGTGATAAGTCTGCGAAGATGGCGGTGTTGGGTTTAGGTTACGTCGGATTGCCGCTTTCGGTTGTCTTTGGCGAAGCGGGGTTTAACGTCGTCGGCGTGGACCCTGATGCGCGCAAAGTGAAAGCGTTGCAAAAAGGCGAATCCTACATCCCCGACGTCAGCGCCGAAAAAGTCGCGGCGTTGACGAAATCGGGGCGGCTGAGCGCCACAACCGATTTTTCCATTTTGCGCGAGATGGACGCCGTCAGCATTTGCGTGCCGACTCCGTTGCGCCAAACGGGCGACCCCGATATGTCCTTTATTATTTCCGCCATCGAAGAGTTGAGCAAATACGTTCACAAAGGCATGGTCGTTGTTTTAGAATCAACGACTTATCCGGGCACGACGCGCGAGTTGCTCTTGCCCAAACTCGGCGCGGAACACGGCTTAACCGTCGGCGAAGATTGGTTCTTGGCGTTTTCGCCCGAGCGCGTAGACCCCGGCCGCGAAGATTTCACGACGAAGAACACGCCGAAAGTTTTGGGCGGAATCAGCGAAGCCTGCGGCGAAGTCGCGTCGGCGTGGTACGAAGGCGCGATCCAAACGATTCATCGCGTCTCTTCGGCGGAGGCGGCCGAGATGGCCAAGTTGCTGGAAAATACTTTTCGCATGATTAACATCGGCATGGTCAACGAGTTGGCGGTCATGTGCGAATATCTCGGCGTGGACGTTTGGGAAGTCATTGACGCGGCGGCGAGCAAACCCTTCGGCTTTATGAAGTTCACGCCTGGTCCAGGCTTGGGCGGGCATTGCATCCCGATTGATCCGCTTTACCTTTCGTGGAAAATGCGCTCCTTCAATTACAACGCGCGCTTCATTGATCTCGCTTCCGAAGTCAACACCAACATGCCGCGTTACGTCGTCGGGCGCGTGTTGGAGGCGATGAACAATCTCGGCAAGACGCTGAAAGGCTCGCGGATTTTAGTCTTGGGCGCGGCGTACAAACCCGACATTGACGACGTGCGCGAATCGCCCGCGTTGGATGTCATCGGTTTGTTGCGTAAAAAAGGCGCGGACGTGCGTTACCACGACCCGTACATTCCGCACATTCATCACGAGTACGACGGCTGGCAAATGGACAGCGAAGACGACTTGACGCAATCGGTGAAAGACGCCGACGCGGTGGTCATCGTTACTAATCATAAAGTTTACGATTACAAGGCGATTATTGACGCGGCAAAATTTATTTTTGACACGCGCAACGCGACCGGAAAATTGGGGAAGTTCGCCAACGTGGAACGCTTGTAAGGAGAAACATGGCTCAGTATGTAGTCAGCGGCGCGGCGGGATTTATCGGCGCGCGCGTGGCAGAAATGTTATTAGACGAAGGACACGCGGTAATCGGCATTGACAACGTCAACGACGCCTACGATCCGCGCATGAAGGAATATCGCTTGCGGAAATTGCAGGCGCGGGCGGGCTTCAAATTTCACCGCCGCGACTTGTCCGAAAAATCGTGCATTGACTTGTTCAAAGGCGAAAAGTTAGACGGCGTGATTCACCTCGCGGCGCGCGCGGGCGTGCGTTACAGCGTGGAAGATCCGTGGGCGTTTCTTGAATCAAACGTTGTCGGCACGTTGAATTTGCTCGAAGTCTGCCGCCAATTTGATTGCAAGAAATTCATCATGGCGTCCACGTCCAGCATTTACGGCGAAAACCCGCCCTACCCGACGCCCGAAAGCGCGTCGAGCAGCGAGCCGATGCAGCCCTACGCCGCCAGCAAAAAAGGCGCCGAAGCGCTGACGCACGCCTATCATCACTTGTACGGAATTGACGCGACCATTCTGCGCTTCTTTACCGTTTATGGCCCGGCTGGTCGCCCCGATTTGGCGATGTTCCGCTTCGTGCAGTGGATTCTCGAAAAGCAGCCGCTTCGCATTAACGGCGACGGCGAACAATCGCGCGGCTTCACTTACATTGACGACATCGCGCGCGGGACGATTGCCGCGCTCAAGCCGCTGGGCTACGAAATTATCAACCTCGGCGGACACGAAGTGATTACGATTAATGAATTGGTGGCGTTGGTCGAAGACTTGACGGGCATAAAAGCCGACGTGCAATATGGTCCGCCCAATTTAGCGGACATGCGAACCAATCAAGCCGACGTGAGCAAAGCGCGCGACATGCTCGGCTGGCAGCCGCAAGTGAATTTGCGACAAGGGCTGAAAGAATTGATTGATTGGTACAACGCCGAACGCGCTTGGGCGAAGGACGTCCTCACGCCTTAACTTATGTCTTTGATTCTTAAATTCAAAAACGATCCGCTCTTTATGAAAATTTTTCGCGCGAGCGGATCGTTGTTCAGCGCCAACAGCCTCTCGCTGGCGTTGAGCATTGTGCAAGGCGTGATGGCAACGCGCTTGCTCGGTCCTGCGGGCTTCGGCTTAATCGGCGTGGTGATGGCATTCGCCGCGACGGTCAACAGCGTGCTGTCCTTTCGCATGAGCGAAGTCGTCGTCATCTACGGCGGAAAATATCTGAAGAAAAACGAAACCGAAAAAGCGGCGGCGCTGATCAAAGCCGCCGCGTGGACGGAAGCGACGGTTTCGACGCTGGCGTTTTTGATCGTCCTCGCCGCCGCCTTTTGGGCGGAAGTCCACATCGCTAAAACGCCGCAAACCGCGTGGATGTTTATCGTCTTCGCCTTGGGGCTGCTGGCGAACTTCAACACCGAAACCTCGACCGGCGTTTTGCAAAACGTCGGGCTGATTCACTGGCAAGGCGTAATCAATTTGATTCAAAGCGTCTTCACCGTGTTAATCATCGCCGCCGCCTACGTCTTCGACGGCTCGCTGACCGTCGTGCTGTTCGCTTACTTAATTGGCAAAGTGATTTTCGGTTTGGGCATGTTCCTCGTCGCGCAAATTCAACTGCGGAAAGCGCTCGGCGCGGGCTGGTCGCGCGCGCCCTTCTCGGCGATTGAATCTTGGCGCGAGATTTTACATTTCGCCGTCAGTTCCAACGTCAGCGCCACGCTCATCAAAATCTTCCGCGAGAGCGAGTTGATTTGGGTCGGCTTCTTTTTAGACACGACCGCCGCCGGCTATTATCGCGTCGCCTACACCATTGTTTATTTTCTCGCCATCCCCGCCGACCCCTTCATCGCCACGACGTACCCCGAAATCAATCACCTCGCGGTGGATTCGGCGTGGAGCAAATTAAAAAGTTTTCTCAAAAAAATCACCGCCTTTTCCTTCGCTTATAATTTGGTTCTCGGCGCGGGGTTAATTCTCTTCGGGCGTTGGGTTATCGGCGTTTACTCGGGCGCGGAATTTTTGTCCGCGTATCCCGCGCTGGTCGCGCTGACCGTCGGCTTGGTCTTCAACTACATCCTCTTTTGGAATCGTCCGCTTTTGCTGGCGCTCGGTTTGCCGCAATACCCGATCTACGCCACGCTCGCGGCGGGGCTGGTCAAACTCGCGCTTTCGTTTTGGCTCGTCCCGCTTTACGGCATCGCCGCCGCCGGCGGGTTGCTCTCCTTTTATTACGTCGCCTCGGTCAGTTTAATGGTCGAGCGCGGCTTGCGGAAAATTCGTGAAAATGAAAATCGCGCTCGTTACTAACTCGCGCATTCCGTCGCTGACCGCCAATTCGATTCAAGCGCTGAAAGTCGCGCAGGCGTTAATGCAATTGGGATATCAGATTAAGGTCTTCGCGCCGAAAGAAGCCCCGCTTCCCGACTCGCAATTCCTCATGGCGCATTACGGCTTGCGCCTCGTTCCAGACGTTGAACTGCTCCCGTCCATTCGGCGACTCAAACGCCTCGACTTTATCCTCCGCGCCCAGCGCGCCGCCGACAAATTCAACGCGGATTTAATCTACACTTGGTTGCCGCAGTCGGCGGCGCTGGCGAGTCGACTCGGCCGTCCCGTCGTCTTGGAAATGCACGCCGACAATTCGGGCAAACTCGGCGCCTGGTGGATGCGCCAATTTTGGCGGGGCGGCGGGCGCAAGTTGATGACCGTTACCGTCTCGGCGTTGGAAAAAGCTTTGCGGCGTTCGACAAAGTTCGAGTTCCCGAAAGAGGCGCTTTTAATCGCCCCCAACGGAGTCGAGTTGGAACGCTACGCCGATTTGCCGAGTCCGCCCGAAGCGCGGCGACGCTTGAACCTTAACGAAAACTTGACCGTCGGTTTTACCGGCCACATTTACCCTGGTCGCGGTGCGGACTTATTGTTCGAGCTTGCCAAGCGTCTGCCCGCCGTTAACTTCTTGTGGGTTGGCGGCTCGCCCGAATTAGTCGGCGAGTGGCAAAAAAAATTGCGCGATGCAAACGCGACTAACGTAACCATGACCGGTTTTGTCCAGCACGAGGTTGTGCCGCTGTATCAGGCGGCGGCGGACGTGTTGCTGATGCCTTACTCGCGCTCGATTGCCGCGTCGAGCGGACAGGACATTGCCGAGGTCATCAACCCGATGAAGATGTTCGAGTACATGGCGGCTGGGCGCTCCATCCTTTCGGCGGACTTGCCGTCCATCCGCGAGGTGTTGAACGAAGGCAACGCCGTCTTTTGCGAAGCGGGAGATTGGCAAACGGTTATTGACGAGTGGCAGTTAGAAATTGAATCCCTGCTCGCGGACGAAGCGCGGCGCTTCGCGTTGGGGGCGCAAGCGCGAAAAGACGTCGAGCGGCTGACGTGGCTCAAACGCGAAGAACGCATTATGGAAAAAATAGACCCGTCATTTCGAGCGAAGCGAGAGATTTAGGGAATTATGAATTATGAAAAAACCTTTGCGCTTAAAAAATAAAAGATGAAATTTTTTCAACTGCGCGATCTTCTATGGCTTGTTCCGCTTTCGTTGGCGGCGGGCGCGGCGCTGACCAGCGTTCAGGCGGGGAGTCCGCTCGTTGGCGGGTGGGCGTTTTCGTCGCTCTTCTTCCTCGCCGCGTGGACGTTGACCGTCGCAACGCGCTGGGCGGGCGGCGGAAAAATCCTCGCTTGGATGGTCGCGCTGGCGTTTGCTCTGCGCTTGCTCGGCGGAGTCGGCGCGTATTTGCTTCTGCCCGTTTACGGCTACGCGGACGACGAAGAGCAAAGCGCGGGCTTCTCCTACACCGACGCCTACCGCCGCGACGCGCAAGCCTGGCAATTGGCGACCTCCGAACGCCCAATCGCCGACGCCTTCAACAACCGCTACGCCTCCGACCAATACGGCGGACTGCTCGCCTTCGCCGCTTTCGTCTACCGCGCCTTCTCGCCCGACGCGCATCGCGTTTTGATTTTGGTTTTGCTTTCCGCGTGGATGGGCGCGCTGGGGGCGCCCTTTTTGTGGAAAGCCGTCCGCTTGCAGTGGGACGAAAAAACCGCGCGCGTCGTCGGCTGGATTTTTGCGCTCTATCCCGAAACCATTTTGCTTGGCGGCGTCGTCATGCGCGAACCGTACTTGCTGGCGTTTAGCGCTTTCAGTTTTTGGGGATTTATGGATTGGAAAATTCGTCGCCAAAAGCGCTCGTTGACTTGGCTGGCGTTGGGCGTTGTCGGCATGTTGCTCGTCTCGCCCTCCATCGCGCTGATCACTTTGATCATTCTCGGCGGCTGGCTCTACTTTGACGGCGACCGTCGGCGCTTTTCGTGGCAGGCGGCGTTGATTTTGGGCGTCGTCTTCGTCGGCGGGCTGTTTCTGCTTTCGTCGGCGTTGAACGCCAAAGGGAATCTCGGCGGCGACGGTCCGCTGGCGGTGATACAAAATTTCGTCCGCGAATCCTTCAAATGGAACTCGTACAAAATCGAACGCGAATCGGGTTGGATACAAAAACTCTTCGACGAAATGCCGCTTTGGATGCAATCGCCTTTCGTCATGTTTTACGGCGTTTTGCAGCCGGTTCTGCCAGCCATCCTCGTCGCGCCGACGACCATCCTTTGGAAGGTAATCGGCATTTTGCGGGCGGCGGGTTGGTACGCCGCGCTTCCGTTGTTGATTCTCTCTTTTGGCGCGGCATTAAGTCCGAGGTCCGAAAAGCGGCGCGGCGCGACGCTTTGGCTGGCGTTTGTCGTCTGGGCGTGGATTCTGTTTGCGGCGTTGCGCGGCGGCGGCGGTCAATGGGACAACCCGCGTTATCGCGCCATCCTTTTTTTGTGGCAAGCGCTGCTGGCGGGCGAGGCGTGGATGTGGCTGCGCGAGACGCGGAACGCTTGGGGGCTGCGCGTTTTGAGCATGGAAGTTGTTTTTGTCGTCGTCTTCGCGCAATGGTACGCCAATCGTTATTGGCACATTGGCGGACAAATACCCTTCGCTAAAATGGTTTTGCTAATTTTGACGCTGTGGGCGGCAATCGTCGCTTGGGGCGCGTGGCGCGATTATAGACATCGTGTATAATTCAACGTCTGAATTTTGAAATAGGAGAATTTATGCCCAGCGCGTTAATCACCGGCATTACGGGACAAGACGGTTCATATTTGGCGGAGTGGCTGCTTTCGCAAGGCTATCAAGTCGTCGGCATGATGCGCCGTTCCAGCACGACCAACGTTGGACGCATCGAACATTTATTGGACGATATGATCGTCCTGCAAGGCGATTTGCAAGATCAAGGTTCGCTGCTTTCGCTGTTGGAAGAACACAAGCCGACCGAGGTTTACAACCTTGCGGCGCAATCCTTTGTGCCGACGTCGTGGAATCAGCCCGCGTTAACTGGCGACGTAACCGCGCTCGGCGTAACGCGCATCCTCGAAGCGATTCGTTTCGTCAACCCGAAGATTCGTTTTTATCAAGCCTCGTCGAGCGAGATGTTCGGCAAGGTGATGGAAGTTCCGCAAAAGGAAAGCACGCCCTTTTATCCGCGCAGCCCGTACGGCGTGGCGAAAGTGTACGGACATTGGATTACGGTCAATTACCGCGAGTCGTTTAATTTGTTTGCGACGTCGGGCATCTTGTTCAACCATGAAAGTCCGCGCCGCGGTTTGGAATTCGTTACGCGCAAAATCACCGACGCGGTGGCGAAAATCAAATTGGAAAAACAAAAAGAGTTGCGCTTGGGCAACCTCGACGCGCAACGCGATTGGGGATTCGCTGGCGATTACGTCCGCGCCATGTGGCTGATGTTGCAACAAGACCAGCCCGATAATTACGTCATCGGCACGGGCGAGACGCATTCTGTGCGCGAATTTTGCGAGATCGCTTTCGCGCACGTCGGCTTGGATTATAAAGAATACGTCGTCGTGGACGAGCGCTTTTACCGCCCCGCCGAAGTGGATTTGTTAATCTCCGACCCGAGCAAGGCGCGCGCGCAATTGAAATGGGAGCCGCAAGTTTCCTTCAAAGAACTGGTTACCATGATGGTGGATTCCGATTTGGCGCGCCAACAAAAATTAGGCTGACGCTTTCGGCGCAGCCATAACCGCCGTGAAAATTTTCAAAAGAGAAACGCCCGTTTGGCTTCCGTTCGCGTTTGCCGGAGTCGCGGCGCTTCTCTTTTTGATTCAAGCGCTGATTTACGCGCACACAACCGTCAGCAGTTTGGACGAAGGCTCGTACCTTATCAAGGGCATCTTTTACCTTAAGGGAATCTATCGTCCGTTTGAGCCGCACGGCCCGTTGACCAACAAAGCGCCCTTCGCCTTTTTGATTCCAGGCTTGGTCGAATCAATCTTCGGCGCCGGCCTGCGGACTGGGCGTTACTTCTCCATTTTTCTCGGCTTGCTGACGCTGCTCGCCGTTTGGATCGTCGCCCGCCGTTGGACGAACGCTTGGCTGGCGGCGTTTTCGGTTTGGACGTTCGCCGCCGCTTCGATGGTTGTCAAACTCTACGCGCAAGCGGTTTCGGAAGTCCTCGTCGCTTGCATGGTCGCGTGGATCTGCGTCCTCGTCCTCGACGAAGAACGCCCGCTCTGGAAGATTGTCCTCGCCGCGCTTTTGGCGGCGGCGGCGATTTTCACCCGTCAAAACATGGCGCCGATTTTGCCCTTCGTCGTCCTCTACGTTTTTTGGCAGCACGGAAAGCGCAAAGGATTTTGGGCGCTGGCTGTCGGCGCGCTTTTCCTGCTGGCGCTGCACGCGCTTTACTGGCCGCGCGTGCTGACCATTTGGGCGCCGTGGCTGCCCAAAGCGCTGACTCCCTTTTTAGACGCCTTTCGCGTCCCCGCCGATTCCGTCCCCGTTTGGAATCCGGACATTGATTTTTGGAATCGACTCAACGCTTTCTTTCAAGGTTTGCGTTATCACTTCGTCGCCCTGCTCGGCGGACTGTTCGCTTTGATTCTCTTTCCGCGCCGCGCCGCGTGCACCTCGCCCGCTGCTTTTCGCGCGGCAGTTTTCCTCGCCGTCAGTTACTTCGTCCTCGCCGCCATGCATGGCTGGGCGTCGCTGGCGAGTCGCTATGAAAGTTATTCTTGCGTTTTTTGCTTCGCCAATTATCTCGGCTTTTTTGACCCGCTCGGCGTTTTATTTTTCGTCCTCGTTTTTTGGCAAATCTGGAATCGCAATCCAAACCGTCTGGCGCGGACGTTGATTCTCGTCATCGCGCCGCTCGCCGCGATGGGAATGGGCTACTCGCTCTTTGAACAAATCAGCGACGGGATGTTATACCTGCCCATCGTGCCCCGCTTTCGCGCCGACGGATTGGGCTTTGCGCCGCTGGCCGATTTTATGCAGCAAGCCTTCGACCTCTCGCTGATTCAGATTCGGCGCGGAGTCGGCTCCACGCTAGGTTTGATCGCTTGGGCGGCGGTCTACGGCGCGGCGTTTTTCATCTGGAAACGAACGCGAAAAAACTTCGCCTTAATTTTCATCCATTCTTTTTTAATCGTCGGCTTTCTCCTTTCGCCAATTTTGAATTTGGGCGCAAGCCGTCGCGATTGCCAAACCGACGTCATCCGCGCTCACGAAGAATTGGGCGCGTATTTGGCGGCGACCATTCCCGCTGGAAGTTTGGTATATTGGGACGGAGGCAACGCGTTTACGCCGATGGTTTACGTCCCGCAGGCGCGAATTTTCCCGCCGCAAATCAACGACGGATATACTTACCACATCGGCGGCGACGCGGACGCGCTCTATTATTTCAGCCATTGGAATGCCGAGTTGGACGCGCGTTGGCGCGCCGAAGCGGACGTTTTCATCATCGAAGCCAAACGCTACATGACGTGGAAGAATTTTTTAACGCCGCAAAATTTTAAGGAATACGCCCGACCGAGCGCCTCGCCCGCCTGCGCGGACGGCGCCGAATTAAGGATCTTCAAACGATTGCCATGAACCTCTCTCTCATCATTCCAGTTTATAACGAACAAGACACTTTGCCGCTGCTCTTTGACGCGATTTACCAAACCATGAATTCGCTCGACCGAACTTGGGAAGTCGTGCTGGTGGATGACGGCAGCTCGGACGACAGCCTCGCCGTGTTGCGCGAATACGCCGAAAAGGATAAAGAACACGTCCGCGTGATTTCCTTCCGCCGCAATTTCGGGCAGACGGCCGCCATCGCCGCTGGCTTGGATTATTCGCAAGGCGACATCATCATCCTGCTCGACGCCGACATGCAAAACGACCCAGCCGACATCCCCTTGTTGCTCGCCAAACTCGACGAAGGCTACGACCTCGTCAGCGGCTGGCGCAAGAACCGCAAAGACAACGCCCTTACGCGCAACTTCCCGTCTATGATGGCGAACTTGCTCATCTCGCGCGTTACGGGCGTCGAGTTGCACGATTACGGTTGTACGCTTAAAGCCTATCGCCGCCCAGTTTTAGAAGGCTTCCGCCTGTACGGCGAAATGCACCGCTTCATCCCCGTCTTCGCCAACGCCGTCGGCGCGCGCATTACCGAGATTGTCGTCAACCATCACCCGCGCCGTTTTGGGCAGACGAAATACGGCTTGGAGCGCACCGCCAAAGTTATTTTGGATTTGTTCACCGTTAAGTTTTTAATCAGTTATTCGGCAAAACCGATTTACCTTTTTGGCGGCGCGGGCTTAATTTTGATGCTCGCCAGCGCCGCGTTGATGCTTTATCTTTTCGTCCGACGAATCTTCTTTGTCATTGCGGTTACCGGCTCGCCGCTCTTCCAGACGAGCGCCATGTTCTTCATCCTCGGCTTTCAATCTATGCTGATGGGTTTGATCGCGGAACTATTAGTCCGCACCTATCACGAATCCCAGCGCAAGCCGACCTACACCGTCCGCACAAAAATTAACGTCGCCGACCATGATTAACTGGCTGCGCGAACATCGCGCAATGGTCATGCGCGGCGCGGGCAGTCTGCTGGCGTTGATTCTGCTTTTGATTTTGATTCAAGAAAAAGGCGACGGAGAAGTTTTTTCCGCGTTGCGCCGCGTTTCTCCCGTTTACTTTTTGCTCGCTTTCGCCTCGCTCTTAATTTCGCGCCTGTTCGCGGCGGCGCGTTGGTTTGCGCTTTTGCGTTCGGCCGGCGTGGACATGCCCTACTCCCGCGCCGTCGCGCTGATGTTCACTGGAAATTTTTCGTCCAATTTTCTGCCGACCACCGTCGGCGGCGACGTGGTGCGTTTAGGCGGCGCAATGCAAATGGGCTACGACCGCGCCGTCTGCTTGGCTTCGTTAGTCGTCGATCGCTTGATTGGCATGGCGGGCATGGTTCTCGCTTCGCCGCTGGGGTTGATTCCGCTGCAGGCGCTGAACGGCGCGGCGCTTCAATCTTTGAGCGTCGCGGCGCTGACGCAAAAAGCGGCGGACTTCGTCAAGCGCTCTTTGCAAGCCTTTTCGCTTTGGCTTAAAAAACCGCTCGGCTTGGGCGGCGCGTTGCTCGCCACGTTGGGCAATCAATTTTTTATTTATTGGATGCTCGTCCTGCTCGTACAGGGGATGGATCGCCGCGTCTCGTTTTGGCTGGCGGCGGGCATGTACACGCTGACTTATTTCGTTACCCTCGCGCCAATTTCCATTAATGGGCTTGGCGTGCAAGAACTCTCGCTGACGTTTTTGCTGACGCAACTCGGCGGGTTGAGTTCCTCCGAAAGCGCCACCGTCGCCCTGCTGACGCGCTTCCTCTTCGTTCTCGCCAGTTTGCCCGGCGCGTTTTTTCTGCCCTCCATTTTGGCGGCGATGAACGAAAAGAAAAACTCGGCGGCTGAATAAAATGGAATTTGTTTCGACGCGCAAATTTTTGCAAATTTGGCTGTGGGCGCTAACCGTCGTCGGCGCGTTGGCGATTTGGCAAACGGCGGCGCGCGCGCAAGAATTAGAGATCGCGCTCCTGCGCTCAAAATGGATCGGCTTAATTTTCGTCTTCGCTATCGCCGCTTTAATTGCGCTTTGGCTTTCGTTTTCGTCCGCGCTACAACGCCTCGCCGACAAAATAGATTCGCTGACAGAACGCCCGCTGAATTTTGTCCGCGCCGCGTTTTGCGTTGCGCTGATTCTCGTCGGCTTCGTTTCGGTTTGGGTTTTCCGCTTCGTCGTCTTCGGAAGTTTTCTTCCGCAAGCGACGCCGATTTTGTGGATATTCCTTTGGGCGAGTCTCCTCCAAACGTTTGGCTTAAAATTTCTGCTTAAGAAAAATTGGCAAACGACTTTCGCCTTCGTCCTGTTGACGCAAGGGTTGCTCTATCAAACGAGCGGAATTTTCTCGGCCGTTTCCGCCGACCCGTTTTCCATCGGCTATTCCGAAGCGGGACGCCATTATTACGCCTCGTTATTTTTCGCGCAAAAATTGTACGGAATAAAAACGGCGTTCCCTTTTTTGCACCCTTCGCGCTATTTTTTGCTTTCGCTGCCCTTCCTCATAGACGGGCTGCCGCTTTGGGCGCACCGCCTTTGGCAAGCGCTTCTCTGGTTCGTGTTGACGCTCGGCGCGGCGCTCAGCCTGGCTCGCTTTGCGCGCGTCCGCGGTTGGGCGCGTTTCTTCCTCGTCGCGTGGGCGTTTTTATTTTTCTTTCAAGGCGCGGTCTATTATCACCTGCAAGCCATGACGATTTTGATTCTCGCGGGGGTCTCGTCAAACGCGCCGCGCCGCTCGTGGATTTTTATTTTGCTCGCTTCGCTTTGGGCGGGCGTCAGCCGCGTCAACTGGTTTCCCGTCCCCGCCATGTTGGCGATTGCAATCTACTTGCTGGAAACGCCGCTGAATAAAAAAGGCTGGGGATATTGGCGAACGCCGCTGTTTTGGGGCGCAAGCGGATTCATCGCCGCGCTCTTCTCGCAGTGGCTTTACATTCAAATTTCAGGCAACGCGGACGCCGCCGCCTTTGCTTCGAGTTTTACCTCCGACCTAATTTGGACTCGTCTGCTGCCGAATGAGACTTATCCGCTGGGGATTTTGCTCGGCAGTTTGCTCGTTTCCGCGCCGCTGTTTTTTGCGTTGCGGCAGATTATTCGCGGAAATATAAACGCGCTTCACCCGTTGCGCTGGCTGACGCTGGGCGGGCTGTTGACGGTTCTCTTCGTCGGCGGGGCGGTGGTCAGCGTGAAGATTGGCGGCGGCGGCGACCTGCACAACATGGACGCTTTCCTCGTTTTGCTGGCGACTCTCTCCGCCGCCTTTTGGGCGAAGCGAGTCGCGGCGGAAGAAAATGCGTCGGCGCAGTGGAACGCTCTCGGGTGGAATGCGGCGTTTCTCGCTTTGCTGATTCCGCTCGGCTTTGCGCTGGGTCAAATGGGTTTTCCGTCGGCGTATGATTCAAAAATCGCGGACGCGGACATTCGTCAACTGCAAGCGGCGCTTCAAAATGACGGCGAAATTTTGTTCGTTACCGAACGTCAACTGCTGACTTTTGGCTACTTAAAAAATGTTGCGCTGACGACCGATTACGAACAAAGCGAATTGATGGAAATGGCGATGTCGCACAACCGCCCGTATTTGGAAAAATATTACGCCGATTTGCAAAACCGCCGTTTCGCGCTGATTGTCGCCGAGAGCCAGAAGTTTGCCGTGCGAACCGACGGCGCGTTTGCCGAAGAGGACGCGGCGTGGGTGCGTTATGTCGGCGCGCCGCTCTTGTGCAACTATGAGCCAATCCTTTCGCTGACCTCGAATAATTTGCAAATCTACGAGCCGCGCTCCGCAGCCGCGCCTTGCAAAGACCCTTTCAACCGCTGATGCGTATTCTCACCGTTATTCACGAATTCCCGCCGATTGGCGGCGGCGGCGGACGAGCCGCTTACGATATTTGCAGCGAACTTGCCGTGCGCGGACACGACGTTACCGTGCTGACGGCGCGCATGGACGGCTTGCCGCGCGACGAAACGCTGGACGGCTTTCGCGTAATTCGCATTTCTTCGCTGCGCCGCGAAGCCTTCGTCGCCAGTTTTCAGGCGATGCTCGCGTTCGATTTCGTCGGGCTGTTTGCGGGGTTGCGCTTGATTGCGCGCGCGCGTCCCGATTTAATTCACGCGCATTTTGCCGTGCCAGCCGGCGCCTTAGCCTTCGCCCTTTCCGCGCTGACGGGCATTCCCTACATCCTGACGGCGCACCTTGGCGACGTGCCGGGCGGCGTGCCGCAAAAGACCGCGTATTGGTTTCGCTGGATTAAACCGTTCACAAAATGGATTTGGAAACGCGCCGCGCAGACGGCGGCGGTCAGCGAGTTTACCCGTCAACTGGCGCTGCAACATTACGACGCCGACATTCGCGTCATCCACAACGGCGCGGATTCTACGCATTTGCCGCAGGAAGAAATCGTCGTCCGCGAGACGCCGCGCGTGATCTTTGCCGGGCGCTTCGTCTCGCAGAAAAATCCGCTGGCTATCGTGCGGATTCTTTCCGCGCTGAAAGATCTGTCGTGGACTTGCGCCCTGCTCGGCGACGGCGAACTGCTGGACGATGTCCGCGCCGAGATCGAAAAGCGCGGCATGAGCGAACGTTTTCAACTGCGCGGTTGGGTTACTCCCGACGACGTGTTGGACGAATTTTCGCAAAGCGACATTTTGCTCATGCCCTCGCTTTCGGAAGGGCTGCCGATCGTCGGCGTGGACGCGCTGGTTAAGGGGCTTGCCATCGTCGCCAGCCGCATCGGCGGATTCCTCGATTTAGTGGACGACGGTCAAAACGGGCATTTGATTGACCTGAAAGACGAAGCCGCGTTTTCCGCCGCGTTGCGCGAATTGCTCTCTAACCGCGAAAGGTTGACGCGCTTCCGCAAAGCCAGTTTGGAAAAATCCAAAAACTTTGACATTGCAAAAATCGCCGACGAATACGAAGAATTAATGCGCCGCGCCGTTGGACGATAAGATTCGGCTTGACGAACGGGGGATTCTATGCGAGAATTCAGAAACTGAACGCTCATTATGACGATAAAAATCAAAGAACACGAATACGCCTTGTTGAACGAAATCGCGCAAGACTCGCTGGTTACGCAGGCGAACTTATCAAAACGGCTCGGCATCGCGGTTGGCAGCGTCAACTGGTACATCAAGCGCCTTGTCGCGCGCGGCTGGGTCAAGGTTTCGCATTTGGATCGCACGCGCTTGCAATACGACCTCACTTCCGACGGCATGAAAATCTTCACGCAACGCGCCGTGAACTACGCGAGAGATTCGCTCAAAGTGTACGGCGGTCTGCGCGAAGAAGCCAAAGCGCTTGCCGCAGAGTTGAAGCGGCGCAAAATCAAAAGCGTTTACCTTAACGGCGACGATTCGCTGATGGACATCTTGCGTTTGACTTGCATCGAAGCGGGCTTGAAAATCTCCGATTTGCCCGAAGGCTGCATTTTAGAAACAGACGGGCGCGGCTATCGCGTCCGCGAGAAATAGGAAACCCTATGTCGAAAAATTTCGCTCTCGTCGGCGCTGGCGGATACATCGCCCCGCGCCATTTGCGCGCCATCCGCGACACGGGCAACCGTTTGGTTGCGGCGGTAGACCCGAAAGATTCGGTCGGCGTGCTGGATCAATATTCCTACGACATTCGCTTCTTCACCGAAATCGAGCGCTTCGACCGCCATCTCGAAAAATTAAAGCGCGGACCCGAAGCGCAGCGCATCCATTACGTTTCGATTTGCTCGCCGAATTATTTGCACGACGCGCATTGTCGCCTCGCCCTGCGCGCTGGCGCGGACGCGCTCTGCGAAAAGCCGTTGGTCATCAACCCGTGGAATTTGGACGCGCTCGAAGAACTCGAAGCCGAAACTCGACGCCGCATTTACACGATTTTGCAATTGCGCGTGCATCCCAGTCTGCTGGCGCTGCGCGAGTCGCTGAAAGATTCTAAAAATATTCACAACGTGGAATTGACCTACATCACCAGCCGCGGGCCGTGGTATCAGGTTTCGTGGAAGGGCGATTACGAAAAATCGGGCGGCGTGGCGACCAATATCGGCATCCACTTTTTCGATTTGCTGATGTGGCTCTTCGGCGCGGCGAGCGGCGTCAAGGTGTATCACAAAGACGAAGAGCGCATGTCGGGCTTCATCGAATTGGAACGCGCGCGCGTGCGCTGGTTTCTTTCGGTCAATAAAAACGATTTGCCCGGACAGGCGAAGGCGAACAACAAAACGACTTACCGCTCGATTACGGTGGACGGAAACGAGATTGAATTTTCGGAAGGCTTTACCGATTTGCACACTAAAGTTTACGAGGAGACGCTCGCTGGGCGCGGATTTGGCATCAGCGACGCGCGCCCTTCCGTGCAGTTGACTTACGACATTCGTCAAGCGCCCATCTCGCCGCTTGATTCGCTGGCGCATCCGTTTTTGAGAAAGTGAAAATTTTTCCGCTCTGTCATTGCGAAAGCTTGTCCCGAATGAAAATAGATCTCTTGCATAGATACCTAAATGATTATTTTTGATTTCATTCCCCCCTCACACCACTTCGTGGCGCTCTCCCCAACCCTTCTCCCAGAAGGAGAAGGGAGATTGAGTCCCCTCTCTCTTTGGGAGAGGGCTAGGGTGAGGGCGACTTTTGCAAGAAGTCTAATGAGGGAAGCGAAGCGACTGAGAAGTCTTAATCGTATAAATAAAGAATTCTCCGAACTTCGTTCGTCGAAATGACAAGGAATAAAAAATGAACGATTACTTTGTGCACGAATCCAGTTACATAGACGAAGGCGCAGAAATCGGCGCGGGGACGAAGATCTGGCATTTTTGCCACGTCATGTCCGACGCGAAGATTGGCGAACGCTGCAATATCGGGCAAAATGTGCTGGTCGCTTCGAGCGTAACGCTCGGCGATAACGTCAAAGTTCAAAATAACGTTTCGCTGTACACGGGCGTCATCGTCGAGGACGACGCTTTTTTGGGACCTTCGATGGTCTTCACGAATGTGATTAATCCGCGCAGCCACGTCAGCCGCAGGGACGAATACCAGACCACGCGGGTCAAGCGCGGAGCTTCCATCGGCGCGAACGCGACGGTCGTTTGCGGCGTTACGCTTGGACGTTATTGCTTCGTCGGCGCGGGCGCGGTGGTTACGAAGGACGTCCCCGATTACGCGCTGGTCTATGGCAACCCCGCCCGCCTGCGCGGCTGGATGTGCCAATGCGGCGAGCAACTGACCTTCGCCGACGAACGCGCCGTCTGCTCGAAGTGCGGAGACGCTTACAGAAAACAGGATCAAGCCATTCGTCCAGAAAGAGGCGCAGCATGATTTCGTTAGTTGACCTCGTCGCGCAATATCATTCCATCAAAGAAGAAATGGACGCGGCGGTTTTGTCCACGCTGGAAACGGGACATTTTATTTTAGGCTCGCACGTGGCGAAGTTTGAGGAAAACGTCGCCGCCTATCTCGGCGCGAAGCACGCCGTCGGGCTGGCTTCCGGCACGGACGCGTTGATCATCGCTTTGCGCGCTTTGGAGATTGGCGCGGGCGACGAAGTGATTATCCCCGCTTACACGTTTTTTGCGACGGCGGGCGCGGTCATGTCGGTGGGCGCAAAACCTGTGGTTGTGGACATTGACCCGCAGAGTTATCAGATTGACGCGAGCCGCATCGAAGCCGCCCTCACACCGCAGACGCGGGCGATTATGCCCGTCCATTTGTACGGGCATCCGTCAGAGATGAAGGCGATTTCGGAAATTGCGCGCAAGCACAATTTGAAAGTGATTGAAGACAACGCGCAAGCCTTCGGCGCGGAATATTTTGGGGCGAAGACCGGCGCGTTGGGCGACGTCGGCTGTTTGAGTTTTTTCCCGACGAAGAACCTCGGCGGCTACGGCGACGGCGGCATGGCCGTAACCAACGACGCGGCGCTGGCGGAACGAATGCGTATGCTGCGCGCGCACGGCTGGAAGAAAAAATATTACTCCGAAATGCTCGGCTACAACAGCCGCCTCGACGCGCTGCAAGCCGCCGTGCTGCAAGTCAAACTTCCGCATGTGGACGAATGGAACGACAAGCGTCGCGCGTTGGCGAAACGCTATAACGAAGCGCTTGCGCCGTTGGGGCTGATTACGCCAATCGAGCGCGAGGGCGCGAAGCACGTTTATCACTTGTACGTTGTCCGCGTTGAGAAGCGCGACGCGCTGCAAGCCTTCCTTAAGGAAAAAGGAATCGCCTCGGACGTCTATTACCCGATTCCGCCGCATTTGGCAGACCCCTGCCGCAAGTTTGGCTACAAAGTCGGCGACTTTCCGCGCGCCGAAAAAGCCGCGAAGGAAACGCTGGCGCTTCCGCTTTATCCAGAATTGACGGAAGCGATGCAAGACGCAGTCATCGCGGCGGCGAGGGAGTTTGTAGAAAAATAAATGGAAACGATTACAGAACATTCGGAAAAATGGACCGATATTATCGAGCCGCAAAGAAATTGGTTTGACTGGCGGCTGGGCGACCTGTGGCGCGCGCGCGATTTAATTTTACTTTTCATCTGGCGCGATTTTGTCTCGGTTTACAAGCAGACTATTTTAGGTCCGCTTTGGTATTTGATTCAACCGATATTAACCACGCTGACCTTCACCGTCATCTTTGGGCGAATCGCTTCCCTGCCAACGGACGCGCTGCCTGATTTTGTATTCTATCTTGCGGGTTCGGTCATTTGGGCCTACTTCGCGGAATGCCTCAATAAAACGTCCACGACCTTTATCTCCAACGCGAATTTATTTGGCAAAGTTTATTTTCCGCGTCTTGCTGTGCCGATTTCGATTTTGATTTCCAACTTAATTGCCTTTGCGATTCAATTCGCGTTGTTTTTAATTTTCGTCGCCTACTATTGGGCGAAAGGTTTGGTCGCGCCCAATTGGAGCGTTGCGCTGCTTCCGCTTTACCTTTTGATTATGGCTGGCTTGGGCTTGGGGTTAGGAATCATCGTCTCCGCGTTGACGACGCGCTACCGCGATTTGCAATTCTTCGTGCGTTTCGGCGTGCAATTATTTATGTACGCCACGCCCGTCATTTATCCGCTTTCGTCCATTCCGCAAAAATATCGCATCTTGATTCTCGCCAACCCCTTAACCTCCGTCGTGGAAGGATTCCGCTATTCGTTTCTTGGAGCGGGCGAATTAAACGCCGCGTTGTTGACGTATAGCGTCGTCTTCACGCTGCTGGCGTTGACGATTGGCATTCTGCTGTTCAACCGCATCGAAGCCACGTTTATGGATACCGTATGACCGTTTCTATTTCTGTCGAACACGTCTCGAAACAATATCGGCTGGGCGCGATTGGCAACCGCACGCTGTACGAAGATTTAAATCGCTGGTGGGCGCGAGTCCGCAGACGCCCCGATCCGCTGGCGAAGATTGGCGATGTGGATCACGGCAACCGCACCGACGGGTTGATTTGGGCGTTGAAAGACGTCAGTTTTGCTGTGGACGAAGGGCAGGCGTTAGGCATCATCGGCAGGAACGGCGCGGGAAAAAGCACCTTGCTAAAAGTGCTTTCCAAAGTAACCGCGCCCAGCGGCGGACGAATCAAAGTTCGCGGGCGCATTGCCAGTTTGTTGGAAGTCGGCACGGGCTTTCACCCCGAGTTGACTGGCAGAGAAAACATTTACCTCAACGGCGCCATTCTCGGAATGACGCGCCGCGAGATCGCCAAAAAATTTGACGAGATCGTCTCCTTCTCCGAAGTGGAAAAATTTGTGGATACGCCCGTCAAGCGCTATTCAAGCGGAATGTACGTCCGCCTCGCCTTTGCCGTCGCCGCGCACCTCGACCCTGAAATTATGGTGGTGGACGAAGTGCTGGCGGTCGGCGACGCGGCTTTTCAGCGAAAGTGTCTCGGCAAAATGAGCGAGACTGCCAGTCAGGGGCGCACGGTGCTTTTCGTCAGCCACAACATGGCGGCGATTAATCGTCTGTGCAGCCGCGCCGTTTTGTTAGACAAAGGCGAACTTATTGCGGACGGGGCGGCGCCGGAAATTACGGCGAAATATCTCGCGGGCGCGGCGGAGGAAAGCGGAGTTCGCCAATGGGAAGCGGGCAACGCGCCGGGCACAAACGAGTTGCGGCTTTTGGAAGTCGGCATTTTTGACGAACAAAATAAATCGAAAGCCGTTTTTGAAGTCGGCGAAGATATTTTCATTAAGTTAACTTATCGAGTCAACGAGTCGAATTTGCGCTTTCGATGCGCGTTAAATTTTATTACGCAAGGCGTGTTGGCGTTTTCGTCCGTCGAGCCGACGGAAGCAACGCGCGAAAAAAGCGGCGTATATACCTCTGTGTTAAAAGTCCCCGCGCATTTGCTGACCGAAAGCGAATACGCGCTCAACGTTTCAATTTTTTCTTCGGCGGGCGCGAAGAAACATTACGTCAACTTAAGAGACGGGATTAGTTTTCAAGTCTACGATTCGATGATGGCTCTTTCCGCGCGCGGCGATTACTCGCAAAATTTGGCGGGCGTCGTCCGTCCGCTTTTGAATTGGACGATTGCTCAAAACCCAATCTAAGGAATTTCAATGGCTGAAAAAGAACGCTGGCGCGACGCGCTGGCTTACCAAATGATCAATATTTTTGGACCGACTTTCAAAGCGCGGCTGATGGACAAACTTCCGCTGTACCAAGAAGCGGCTTTTTGTAAAGGCGTTCAGTGCTACGTTTCGTCGGTTAAAGAATTGCGGCGCAGTCAGCGAGAATTTGACGACGGCATGACCGATTGGCTGGCGAGTTTTCAAGCGGGCGAAGTGTTTTACGATATCGGCGCGAACGTCGGCATGTTCAGTTTGACGGCGGCGAAAATTCACAATCAACAAGTGAAGGTTTACGCCTTTGAGCCGTCTTTTTCGACCTTCGCATCGTTGATAAAAAACATCGCGGCGAACGGATTTGGCGAAGTCGTCTTCCCGTTTTCTTTCGCGCTCGGCGCTCGCGGCGGAATCCATTCGTTTAATTACACGGACTTAACGCCCGGCGCGTCGGTGCACACGCTCGATTCCGCCGTCAACCAGACGGGGCAAACCTTTGCCCCCGCGTTTAGTCAAAAAGTAATCGCCTATTCGTTGGACGAGTTAATTGAAGAGCATAATTTTGAAGCGCCGACGCACGTCAAAATTGACGTGGACGGCGGCGAGAAAGAAATCGTCGAAGGGATGAAACGCCTGCTGGCGGGAAGCGCCGTCAAGTCTGTGATGATCGAAGTAACGGAAACTCAAGCCGACGACGCGCGAGTCCGCGAGTTGTTTGATATATTTAAGTCTGCGGGGTTTGTGGAAACAAAACGCATTCAACACGCGGGATTTAAGACATACCCGTTCGTTTACGATATTTTGTTTACAAAGGATTGGAAATATCCGCATGAATAGAAAATTGACCATTAACGAACTTGAGATTAACGACGACAGCGATTGTTTCATCATCGCCGAAATTGGCAACAACCATCAGGGCGATTTGCAAAAAGCGATGGAGATGTTTAAGGTCGCTAAAGAATGCGGCGCGGACGCGGTCAAATTGCAGAAGCGCGACAACAAATCCCTGCTGACCAAAACAGCCTACAACCGACCTTACGAGAACAGAAACAGTTTCGGCGCGACCTACGGCGAACACCGCGAAGCGCTGGAATTCGGCAGACATGAATACGTCGAATTGAAAAAATATGCCGAAGAGTTGGGCATTATCATGTTCTCCACCGCCTTCGACTTAAATAGCGCGGACTTCCTCGCCGAATTGGACATGCCGCTTTATAAAATTGCGTCGGGCGATTTGAAGAACACGCCGTTGCTTAAACACGTTGCCAAAATTGGCAAGCCGATGATCATCAGCACCGGCGGCGGCGCGCTGGAAGACGTGCAACGCGCTTACGACGCGATCATGCCGCTCAATTCGCAGTTGGCGATTTTGCAATGCACCGCTTCCTACCCCGCCGAACCGCAAGATTTAAACTTGCGCGTCATCTCAACCTATCGAGAAAAATTTCCCGACGTCGTCGTCGGTTTGTCCGACCATGAAAACGGAATTGCAATGGCGCTCGCCGCTTATATCTTAGGGTCGCGCATCGTCGAACAACATTTTACGCTCAACCACACATGGAAGGGAACCGACCACGCTTTTTCGTTAGAGCCGATTGGCATGCGAAAACTCGTCCGCGATTTGCGGCGGGTGAAGATCGCCTTAGGCGACGGCGAGAAGCGCATCTACCCCAGCGAAGTCGAGCCGATTCATAAGATGGGAAAAAAATTGGTCGCGGCGCGAGACCTTCCAGCTGGGCGGGTCTTGACCCGCGCCGACGTCGCCATAAAATCGCCCAGTGACGGCATCCCGCCTTATGAGTTGGACAACGTCGTCGGCAAGACGCTGGTCAGCGCTTTGGCGGAAGACGAAAACTTTTCGTTTGAGAATTTGAAATGAACAGTTTCCCCGTAAAAATCCCCAACTGGATCGGCGCGCAAGAACAGCCGACCGAACGCGACGAATGGTTCGATAAACTCAACCCAGCCAACGGAAAATTTTTGTGCAAGGCGGCGCGTTCGCGGCAAGCGGACGTGGAGCGCGCGGTTGCGTTGGCAAAGAAAGCCCAGCCCGCGTGGGCGGACACGCCCGCCGTGCAACGCGGGTTAATTTTGCACAAAATCGTAACCGAGATGCAAAAACGTCAAAGCGAGATCGCCGCCATTGTCGCCGCCGAAACTGGAAAGTCTATGAAAGAGGCGTTGGGCGAAACGGGCGGCGCGATTCAGTGCGGCTTGTTCTACGCCAGCGAAGGTCAGCGTTTGTACGGGCGCACGACGACCAGCGGCGCGGCAAATAAATACGCGATGACCATTCGTCAGCCGATTGGCGTGGCGGGCTTAATCATCGCCGCCAACACGCCGATTGCCAACGTGGCTTGGAAGGTTTTTCCCGCGCTGATTTGCGGCAACGCCGCCGTGCTGAAAGCCGCCGAAGACACGCCCGCGACGGTTTGGATTTTTGCACAGATTGCCAAAGAGGCCGGATTGCCCGACGGCGTGTTGAGCGTTGTGCAGGGGTTCGGCGAAGAGGCGGGCGCGCCGCTCGTCGCCCATGCAGATGTGGACGTGATCAGTTTTACCGGCTCGACCGACGTAGGGCGCGTTATTAATCGCGTTGCGGCGGAGCGTTTTGCGCGCATCTCGTTAGAACTCGGCGGGAAGAATCCGCTGGTGGTTTGCGACGACGCCGATTTAGAAAACGCCGCGAAGTGGGTTTTGCTTTCCGCGTTTAGCAACGCCGGTCAGCGTTGCGCTTCGACCAGCCGCGTGATTATTTTTGAAGCGATTTATGAGAAGTTCCGCGATTTGCTCGCGGAGAAAACGCAAAGGTTGAAAGTTGGAACGGCGGACGATTGTGATTTGGGCGCGGTCATCAACGAGGGGCAGTTGCTGAACATGCTTGCGGCGGTCGAGAAAGCCGAGCAAAACGGCGCGACGATTTTATGCGGCGGCAAACGCCTGACCGACGCCGAGCACAAAGACGGTTATTACATGGCGCCGACGTTAATTGAAAACGTTAACCCGCACGACGAGATTTCTGAATGCGAGTTGTTTGGTCCTGTGGCGCTGTTGTTCAAAGCGAAAGATTTTGAACAGGCGCTGCAAATGGCGAACGACACGCCTTACGGGTTGACCGCCAGCATTCACACGCGCAGCATTCACCGCGCCGTGCGCTTTTACGATAAAGTCCAAACGGGCGTGGCGGTGGTCAACGCCGGGACGCACGGCTCCGAACCGCACATGCCCTTCGGCGGACGCAAACTTTCGGGCAACGGTTCGCGCGAGCCGGGCACTGAAGCGCTGGACGTGTATTCCGAGTTGAAAGACGTGTACGTCAACATTGACCCGATGCAAGTATGAGCAAAGAGAATCCTTCCGTTATCGCGTTAATCCCCGCGCGCGCTGGCTCGAAACGAGTGCGCGGAAAGAACGTCCGCCCGTTGGCCGGGCATCCGCTGTTGGCCTATTCGGTTTGCGCCGCCCGCCAAAGCGGCGTCTTCGCCGCAACGCTCGTCTCGACCGATTCGGAGGAGTACGCCGAAATCGCTCGTTCGTACGGCGCGGAAGTTCCCTTTTTGCGCCCCGCCGAAATTTCGGGCGACCTTTCTCTGGACATCGAATGGGTGGATTTTACGTTGCGCCGTCTGCGAGAGATGGGGCGCGAGTACGACGCGTTCAGCATTCTGCGCCCGACCAGCCCCTTCCGCTTGCCGTCCACTATTCAACGCGCTTGGCGCGAATTCCAATCCGAAGCGGGCGCGGACTCGCTGCGCGCGGTGGAGAAGGTTAAAGAACATCCGGGCAAAATGTGGGTCGTTCGCGGAAAACGCATGACGCCGTTGCTTCCCTTCGGCTCGCGCGAACAGCCCTGGCACAGCGCTCCCTATCAAGGCTTGCCTGAAATTTATTCGCAAAACGCCAGCCTTGAAATCGCCTGGACGCGCGCGGTCTTTGACGGGCGCACAATTGCCGGCGAAACGGTTATGCCGTTCATCTCGCAAGGGTACGAAGGCTTTGACGTGAACCATCCCTACGATTGGGATCTAGCGGAACGTCTCGTCGCCAGCGGAGAGGCGCAACTGCCGAAGGTAGAAAAAATTTCGTAGAGAAGCATCAGGCGCGGGCGCGGAATGAGGCGCGGCGTCTTAAAGAGGAAACATGGTCGAACTAACATTAATCCCCGTTGAAGAATTTCAGCGCGTGAAAAATTCTGCGATAGACAAATACAAAAAACTGCAACTCATCGCGGACATGTGCCGCGCCAACACGTTGACCGAAGTTAAGCGCGCTGGGTCGGGGCATCTCGGTTCGAGTTTCAGCGCGATGGATCTCGTCGTCTGGTTGTACTACGAAGAGATGAACACGCTGCAAGTTGGCTTTGACAGCCCGCAGCGCGACATTTATTTTTCGTCGAAGGGGCACGACGTGCCTGGCTTGTACGCCGCGCTTCACTCGCTTGGCGAAATCTCCGACGAGGCGCTTATGTCTCTGCGCCGCCTCGACGGTTTGAATGGCCACCCCGACGTCGGCAATCGCGGCATGGAAGCCAACTCCGGCTCGCTCGGCATGGGCATGTCCAAAGGGCGCGGCATGGCGTGGGCGAAAAAATATCGCGGACTCGGCGGGCGCGTTTATGTGATGACCGGCGACGGCGAGCTGCAAGAAGGGCAAAACTACGAAGCGCTGAACGCCGCCGCGCATCAAAAAATTGACAACCTTACCGTCATCGTGGACGATAACAAAATCCAATCCGACAAGCCCGTTTCTGAAATTATGGAACTTCGCAACCTTGACGAAAAATTCAGCGCCTTCGGCTGGCACGTCGTCCGCGTGGACGGGCACGACTTCCGCCAAATCGAGCGCGCCTTCGCCGAAGTCAAACAGGTTACAGGCAAGCCGCAAATCATCATCGCCGACACAATCAAAGGGCGCGGCGTTTCGTTTATGGAACACCCCGCCGCGTTGGAAATCGGCAAGGGACTCTACCCTTGGCATTCGGGCGCGCCGGATGACGCGGCGTTTGCAATGGGATATGCGGAATTAATTCAACGCCTCGACGCCGATCTGGCGGCTGTCTCGCTTGCCCCGTTGCGTTTGACTCCCGTTGAGGCGGAAGCGAAAACAGCCAGCCCGTCCATGCTGGAAGGCGAGCCGCTCAGCCAAGCGGCGTTGGAGCGTCTCGCCGTCAAGCCGACAGATGAATACGTCTCCCGCGCTTACGGGCAGGCGCTGGTCGAACTCGCCGCCGAACGCGAAGACATCGTCGTGCTGGACGCCGACCTCTCTTCCGATTGCAAAGTCCGCGATTTTGAAAGCGCCTACCCCGAACGCTTCATCGAAAACGGCATCGCCGAACAAGATATGGTTTCGATGGCGGCGGGGCTGGCGCGTCAGGGGTTGCTGCCGGTCGTCAACTCCTTCGCCAGTTTTCTCGCCTCGCGCGCCAACGAGCAGATTTATAACGCCGCCAGCGAAAAATCAAAAATCATTTACGCGCTGCATTACGCGGGGTTAATCCCTGCGGGTCCGGGCAAGTCGCATCAATCGCTGCGCGACATTTCGCTTTTCTCCGCGCTGCCCAATTGCGTGATTTTGCAACCCTGCAACGCGGACGAAACGCGCATGGCGCTGAATTACGCCGTCCATGAGGCGGACGATGTGATCGCCTTGCGCCTGATCATTGGCCCCAGTCCGCGCCGCGTTGCGCTCCCTGCGGGTTATGAATTTCGGCTTGGGCGCGGCTGTCAACTGGCGGCGGGGAAAGAGGCGGTCATCTTCGCTTACGGGCCGGTCATGTTGCATGAAGCGCTGCTCGCCAGCGAACTGCTCGCCGAGCGCGGATTTGGCCTGAGCGTCGTCAACATGCCCTGGCTCAATCGCGTGGACGCGGCTTGGCTGACCGAAACGCTCGCGCCTTACGCAAACGTTTTCATGCTCGAAGACCATCACCCCGCCGGCGGTTTGATGGACAACCTCTTAACCGTCTGCGCCGAACGCGGTTTGTTGAACGGCAAGCAGATGGTCAAATTTGCAGTGGAAGGCTACCCCGCTTGCGGCACGCCGCAACAAGCGCTGGCTTTTCACGGCTTGGACGGGCTTTCGCTCTCGAAGCGCATTATGCAATATTGCGGATGAAATGACCGAAATAAAAATTGCAATTCCTTTGCACGGCAAAATGGCGGCGCGCGCCTTTCATCAACCTTCTTTTCGCCGCCGCTTAACAGAAAGCGGATTTGCGCCGCTGTATTTTCTCAGCCCGGTTTATTTTCGCGCCTTCGATTTTGATCCCGAAAAATATTTTGAGTTGCAAGTCGAGAGCTACGACGCGCAATATGAAAAACATTTTCTCTTGCAACAATTGCGAATGTTGCGCCGCTTCGTCGTCGTAACCGAAACGACCGACATGCGCTTCCGCGAGGTGATCGAAAGCAAACTGTTCGACGCCACGCTCTTCGGCATGTCCGCGCAGATGACGTTCGTCGGCGCGACGCGCCGTCTGCCCGCGATGGGGCGTTTGCTGGCTGAGTTGGAAACGCGCCTCTACCCGACGCATGAACACGAAAAACAATTTAAGGAACGAAACGTCTCCTGCGTGTTGACGCCCGGCATGGGCAACTATGGCTTTTGGAACGAAGGCGCTTTCGCCCGCGAAGCGCAACGCATCGGGCTGCCGACTTTCGCCGCCATCACCAATTACGACAACATCGTCAACATGGGCTATCGCGGATTTACGCCGACCTGCCTCGCCGTGTGGAGCGAGCAAATGGCGGACGAAGCCATGAAGTTGCATCGCTACCCCGCCGCGAAACTTGAAATTACCGGCCCCGTGCAATACGACCGTTTCATGACTCCGCTGCCCCAAAGCCGCGAAGAATTTCTGCGTTCGCTTAATCTCGACCCATTGAAGAAAACGATTCTTTTTGCCGGCGGCGTCAACATCAACCATTACTTTGACATTTATCGCGCCTTTGTCGAGCAAAAGCAAAGAGTTTGGCGCGAGCCGTTTAACTTAATCGTCCGCCCCTACCCACACCCAAAGTTGACCAACGCCCCCGCCTGGACGGTTTTGCAAAATCTCTTTCAACAAGCGGGCGCTTACATTTCCAACTCTGGCGCGGTGGACGCCAACGCTGACCGCTCCGCCGAATTTCGCGTCGACCTCGCCTTCGACGAAACCCCCGACGAATTAAATTACCTGCTCCGTTACAGCGACGTGATGGTCAACTACTTTTCCACCATTGGGCTGGAAGCCGCCATTTGCGACCTGCCGACCATTCATGTTGGATTTGACTCGTACGCCTTCGGCTTGCGTTTCAGCGTAACTACCTCCTTTTTACAACGCCAGACTCACAATCGCCGTCCGTTGCGTTTGGCGGCGGCGCGCGTGGCGAAAAACGAAAAAGAATTATTCGACGCGCTGAACGCCTATCTCGGCGACCGAACATTAGACAGCGAAGCCCGCCGCCGCTACGCCGAATCCGAATGCGGCGCGTTAGACGGGCAAGCCGCCGTCCGCTTGACAAATATGATTCAAAGCAGACTCTAAAATGAAATCTATTCTCCCCGAACGCGCCGCCTACTGGAAAAAAAATTACGTTACCTACCGCCGCCTCTGGCTGGACGCCTGCCTCGGCGCCTTCGCCGACCAAATGCGCGGCGACGTCCTCGACTTGGGCGGCAAACGCCAAAGCAAACGCGGAAGTTTTCAGCCGCCCGAAGCACAAGCCCGCTCCTGGCGTTACCTCAATTTGGACTTGTCCACCCGCCCCAACATCTTCGCGGACGTAACCCGCGCGCCGCTATCCTCCGCCAGCGCGGATTGCATCTTGTGCACCGAAGTCTTGGAACATCTCCCAAATCCGCAAGCCTGCGTGGATGAAATTCACCGCCTCCTTCGCGCCGACGGTTTAGTTTTCGCTTCGACGCCTTTCTTTTACCCCGTCCACGCCGACCCGCACGATTTTCAGCGCTTCACCGAAGACGGCTTGCGTTACCTCTTTCGCGAGTTCAAATCAGCAGACGTCTATCGCATGGGCGGTTACTTCGGCGTTTTGGGCTTGCTTTGCGAGTTGGGCGTCGCGGGCGAAGAAGGGAAGACCTTCGTCAGCAAGTTGACTCGTTGGCTGCTCAAATGGCTCTCGCGCGGATTATGTTCGCTCGACTTGGCGTTGTATGGCAAGGAAAACGCTAACCGCCAAAAATTTACGACCGGTTATTTTGTGAAAGCCGTCCGCTGACATGAAGTTGCACATCCGCGAAATAGTTTCCGACGTTCAAGCGCTTGCGGCGGGCGCGTTTTCCTCCGCCGACTTGTCCGTCTTTCACGAGTTCGCGCCGCCGCCGACCGGCGGCGGACATCAATTTTTGCGCGCCTTTTGCAAACAAGCGCGGACGAAAGGCTTGCGCGTCGAGAACAACCGCGTCTCGCGGACGACTCGCGCTTGTTTGTTCAATTCCTTTAATTTCAGCGCGAGGCGCTTGCGTTGGACTCGTCGTAAATCCGCGCTTTACGTTCACCGCGTGGACGGGCCGATTGACGTCTATCGCGGGCGCGACGACGGCGCGGATAAAACCATTCAAGCGCTCAACCGCCAATTCGCCGATAAGACCATTTTTCAATCGCAGTACAGTTTGCAAAAACACCGCGAACTCGGCTTGGAGTTTAAGAATCCAATTGTGATTATGAACGCCGCCGACCCCGACATTTTTCATCCGCGCGGACGGGCTGAATTTTCGCGCAATCGAAAAATAAAAATAATCGCTTCCAGTTGGTCGGACAACGTCAACAAAGGCGCGGATACATATCAATGGTTGGACGAACATTTAGATTGGGAGCGTTACGAAATGACCTTCGTCGGGCGCAGTCCGGTTGCTTTCAAAAATATTCGCATGTTGGCGGCGGTGGATTCGTATCGCATGGCGCAGTTGTTCCGCGAGCATGACGTCTACTTAACCGCCAGTAAAAACGACCCGTGTTCCAATTCACTAATCGAAGCGCTGACCTGCGGGCTGCCTGCCGTTTATCTGCAAAGCGGCGGACACCCCGAAATCGTCGGCGGCGCGGGCGCGGGATTCGCTTCGGCGGAGGAAGCGCCCGAAGCGCTGAATCATGTCGCGTCGAAGTATGAGGCGTTTCAGTCCGCAATTGTCGTTCCGACAATCGAGGAAGTCAGCGCGCGCTATTTGAGAGTTCTGGAATTAATCGCATGAAAGAGTTGACGCGCACGGTCGGAATTAATTTGCTCAAAGCGGCTTCGTGGAATTGGCAGCCGTATTCGCGTTTGATTTTGTACGGCGACGACGCGGGCTGGGTGTTGGATTGGGAAATGCGCGAGTTGAAAAAAATTTGCGGCGCGTTGAACGTGCCGCTTGCCAAGCCGATTTGGAAGCACGCGCGGCGACCGCAGTCCGTCTTTTTTTCAAACCATTTTGTTTTGACGAAAGACGATTGGCGCGGACTTTTGCCGAACCGCATCGGCTTTGCTTATTTTCACGGCAAGCCAAACACTGGCGACGAATTGTTTGACCGTTTTTATCGAACCTTGTCTGCCGAGCATGAAAAAATTGCGCGCGTGCAGGTTTCGCATTCTGAAATGAAAAACGTGGCGTTGGAAACAGGAATTGACCCGTCGAAAGTTTTTTTGATTCCAATTGGAATTAATACGGATTTTTTCCCCTTTCGCTCTGCCGAACAAAAACGGGCGGCGCGGGAAAAGTTAGGGCTTCCGCAATCTGCTTTTGTCGTCGGTTCGTTTCAAAAAGACGGAGTCGGTTGGGGTGACGGGACGCAGCCAAAATTAATTAAAGGTCCCGACGTGTTTGTGGACGTGATGAAGCAATTGAAGGGCGATATTCCCGAATTGTTTGTTTTGCTTTCCGGCCCCGCGCGCGGATTTGTTAAGAAAGGGCTGGAAGAGGTCGGCGTGCCGTATCTGCATAAATATCTAAACTCGTACCCTGAAATTGCCGAATTATTTCAAGCGTTGGATTTATACGTCGTCGCTTCGCGTCAGGAGGGCGGACCGAAAGCGATCTTGGAAAGCATGGCGAGCGGCGTTCCGCTGGTTACCACTCGCGTCGGGCAGGCGATGGATTTGGCGCAACACGGCGAGAACGCTTTTATGACCGACTCGGAGGATGTAGATGCGCTCGCCTCTTACGCCCTTCAAGTATATCGCTCGTCCCAAGCGGATCTTCAGCCCATGCTTGCGGCAGGACGAAAGACCGCTGAAGCCAACAGTTATGAAAGTCAAATTCCGCTCTGGGCAGATTTTATGAAAGGCTTTGTCGGCGCGTGATGATTCGTTCTGCGCTTTCTTCCCTTAAACAAACCTTTCCGAATTTTTTTCGGCGCATCTTTGCTTTAAGGGATTGGGTTCGTTCTGCGCCCGCGCGTTTAAGGTTGACGGCGCTTCAAAAAGCGGACGGCCGCCTGGCGGTTGCATATCTCAGCCCGCGCTTTCCAAATCCGCCAGCGCGGCGCGACCAGTTCGCGCACGGCGGCGCGGTCAAGTTGACCTATCTCGCGGAAAATTTTCCGCATCATTTTCCGTCCGCAAATTTGTTGTACGCGGTCAGCAGCGTCGGGCATCCGTTGCAGACGGAAATTTTGCAACGCGCCAAAAGCAAAGGGCTGAAAATTATCGTCAACCAAAACGGCGTGGCTTTCCCCGCGTGGGACGGCGAGAATTACCAAGCCTCGAATCGCCCTTTGAAAGCGCTCGTTCAACGCGCGGATTTCATCGTCTATCAAAGTCAATTTTGCAATGACAGCGCCGAGCGTTACATCTCGCCGCCGAACGTCCCCCATGAAGTTGTCTATAATCCAGTGGACGTCCGCCTCTTTTCGCCCGCGAGCGATTCGCAAAAGCCCCAAGCGCTGACCTTGCTTTTGGGCGGCAATCAATACGAAAAGTATCGCCTTGAATTGGCGTTGCAAACGCTGGCGGTTTTGCGCCGCGCCGAGCCGAACGCAAAACTGATTGTAACTGGCGCCCTTTGGCTTCCGCGCCGCGAAGCCCAAGCGTGGACAAAACAAGCGCTGCGCGAAATGAACTTAACCGACTCGGTAATTTTTACGGGAACTTACGCCCAAACCGACGCGCCCGCTTTGTACGCGCAAGCGCATTTATTATTGCACACAAAATACGCCGACCCGTCGCCCGGCCTCGTGCTGGAAGCGCTGGCGTTGGGCTTGCCCGTCGTCTATTTGAAGAACGGCGGCGTTCCCGAATTGGTCGGCGAGGCGGGCGTCGGCGCGCAAGTCGAGCATGATTGGGAGAAAATCAACCTGCCCGAACCGCAAGCCCTAGCGGACGCCGCCTTGCAAGCCTTTACTCGTCGCGCGGAGTTGTCGCAAAGGGCGCGTCAACGCGCTGTGGATTTATTTTCGTTGGAAAAATTTATTTCGCGGCATGAAGAAATTTTTGAAAAGGTTTTGAGTCTCTGATGAAAATTTCTGTCATCATTTGCACGCGCAATCGCTTCGACGATTTTGTAAAAACGCTGCCGTCCATTGTGCGGCAAACTCGTTTGCCCAACGAATTGATTGTCGTTGATTCGTCCGACGAAAGGCGCTTGCAAAATTATCTCGCTTCGCAAACTTTGCCTTTTCCCGTCCGCTATTTTCACACGCAACCCGGTTTAACCTTGCAACGCAATCGCGGCGTCCGCGAGTGTGAAAATGATTTGCTATTTTTCTTCGACGACGACGTAACGCTCGCCGAGAATTATCTTGCCGAAGCGGAGAAAGTTTTCGTCGAAGATGCGAATCATGAAATCGGCGCGGCGGGCGGAAAAATCGTCAACGCGCCGCCGCAGACTTTTCGTCTAAATTTAGAGCGCGTCGTATTTTCTTCGATTCGTTTTTTCTTCGGCGTCGTCGGAACGCGCAACGGAAAATTTTACCTTTCGGGCATGCCCTCGCATCCGCGCCGCAACCAGCCAAGCGGATTTATCGAATGCCTTTCGGGTTGTTGCATGTCTTTTCGCCGCGAGGTTTTTGAGAAAATCCAATTTGACGAAGCGCTCGCGCATTACGGTTTGATGGAAGACGCGGACATTTCCAAACAAACGCTGGACGCGGGGTATAAAATTTACTACCAAACGACGGCGACTTTGCTGCACAACGAAAGCCCGATGAACCGCCTTAACGTTCAACGCTGGGCGCAGATGAGCGTCGTCAATTATGATTATCTCTTTCGCAAAAGTTGGGCGCGCGAAAAATGGCGCTGGTTGTTTTACGCTTGGGCGCTGCTCGGTTTGTTCGCGGCAAATTTTCACAGCCTGAAGGGGTTGAAAGGAACGTTAAAAGGAATGAGGAAAGTTTTTAGCCAATGAAGCGAGCGCTGATTACGGGGATTTCTGGTTTTGTCGGGCGGCATCTTCGCGCTGAGTTGACGCGCGAAGGTTGGGACGTTTTCGGATTCGACGTCCGCGCGGCTGACGAACGCACCTTCGTCGGCGACCTCGCCGACCGCGCCGCGCTGACTCGCGTCGCAGCCGATTGTCAACCCGACGCGGTTTTTCACTTGGCGGGCGTCATCAAATCGCCCAATCCGCAGGCGTATTATGAAAGCAATTTGTTCGGGACGTTAAATCTTTTTGACGCGCTGACGCAATTGGAGAAACGCCCGAAGGTCGTTGTAGCCAGTTCGAGCGCGGTTTACGGCGCGACGAAAAACGCCAGACCCATTACCGAGCGTTCGCCTCTGCGCCCGATTACGGAATACGCCGTCAGCAAGGCGGCGCAAGAAATTGCAGCCTTGCGGTATGATTATGCGTTCGGGTTAAGCGTCGTCGTAACGCGCATGTTTAATTTGCTTGGCGTCGGGCAGTCGCCTGATTTGGCGTGCGCGGCATTTGCGCGTCAAATTGCGCTGGCGGAAATTTCGGATGAAGACGAAATTATCACCGGCAACCTCGACGCGCAACGCGATTTTCTAGACGTCCGCGACGCGGCGCGCGCTTTGTTTTTGCTCGCAGAAAAAGACGTCAGCGGACAAATCTATAACGTCTGCTCGGGAACGGCGACGGCGATTCAACAATGTCTCGACGAGATGACGGCTCGGTCGAAGAAAAAATTATCGGTCAAGAAAGATGCGGCGCGGATGCAAAAAAACGACGCGCCTATCCAATTTGGCAGTTATCAAAAGTTGAAAAAAGCGACCGGATGGAGTCCGCGCGTTTCGTTGAACGAATCGCTGACAGAGATGCTTGCCGATTGGCGCGAGCGCGTAAAAACGGAGTCAAAATGAATTGGAACGGAAAAAAAGTTTTAGTCACCGGCGCGGGCGGATTTATCGCCAGCCATTTAATTGAGCGTTTAGTCCGCGAGGGCGCCAGCGCGCGCGGGTTTGTGCGCTACAACTCGCGCAACGATTTGGGCATGTTGAAATGGCTCGACGCGCAAATTCTTTCGCAAATCGAAATTGTGCAAGGCGACTTGCGCGACCCCGAAGCGGTGCGTAACGCGGCGCGCGGCGCGGACACGATTTTTCATCTCGGCGCGTTGATTGCCATTCCGTATTCCTACGTCAACCCGCGCGAAGTGATTGACGTCAACGTGATGGGTACGCTCAACGTGTTGGCGGCGGCGCGCGATTTGGGGACGCGGCGCGTGGTGCACACTTCCACTAGCGAGGTGTACGGCACGGCGCAATATGTGCCGATTGACGAGAAACATCCGCTGCAAGGACAGTCGCCTTACTCCGCCAGCAAAATTGGCGCCGACCGCATTGCCGAAAGTTTTTACCGTTCGTTTGAAACGCCGGTCGTTACCTTGCGCCCCTTCAACACCTTCGGCCCGGGTCAATCCATGCGGGCGGTCATCCCGACCATCATCGTCCAAGCGCTGACGCGCGACGAAGTGAAACTCGGCAGCCTCGACCCTTCGCGCGATTTCACCTTCGTCAAAGACACCGCCGACGGGTTTGTTAAGGTTGCTGAAGCCGAAGGCGTGTTGGGCGAGGAAGTCAACCTTGGCAACGACAACACCATTCGCATTGGCGATTTGGCGCAGAAAATTTTTGGCATCATTGGCAAGACTCCAAAAATCGTTTCCGACCCGCAGCGCGTGCGCCCCAACAAAAGCGAAGTGATGAAACTGTGGGCGTCGAATGAAAAAGCCAAGCGCCTCATTGGCTGGCAGCCGCGCATCTCGCTTGACGAGGGGCTGACAGAAACCATCGAGTGGATCTCTGCCCACCTTGACCTCTACCGACCCGACCAATACGCGGTGTGAGATGCGAGCGATAATTCTAGCCGGCGGCAAAGGGACGCGCCTTGCCCCGTACACCACCGTTTTGCCCAAACCGCTGATGCCCATCGGCGAAATGCCAATTCTCGAAATTGTGATTCGTCAATTGCAGAAAAAAGGCTTCGACGACATTACCCTAGCGACCGGCTACCTCGCCGAATTGCTGATGGCGTATTGCGGCGACGGAAGCAAGTTCGGCGCGAAGATTGACTACTCGCGCGAAGAACGTCCGCTTGGCACGGCGGGTCCGATTGCGCTTGTGTCTAATTTAAACGACACTTTTCTGGTGATGAACGGCGACCTGTTGACGACGATTGATTACGGCGCGATGCTCGATTATCACCGTCGGCGCGGCGCGTTGGCGACCATTGCCTGCTATCAACGCGACGTGAAAATTGACCTCGGCGTCATCGAAGCGGACGAAGATAATTGGGTTGCCGATTACATCGAAAAACCGACTTACCATTACTCGGTCAGCATGGGCATTTATCTCTTCGAGCCGCAGATTTTGAATTTCATTCCGAAAAACGAGCGCTTGGATTTGCCCGAACTGGTTTTGAAGTTAATGCGAAGCGGCGAGAAGGTCAACATTTTCAACTTTGACGGCTACTGGCTGGACATTGGCAGACACGACGATTACGAACTGGCTATCGAAGAATTTGCCAAACACAAAGAAGCGTTTTTGCCCTAGTATGATTTTGCTGATTTTTACAACGACCTACCCTTACGATGCGGTTGGAGAACAAACATTTCTTCAAGGCGAAATTGAGATTCTAAAAAAATACTTTGAACGCATTGTATTAATCCCAAAAGAAAAGCATGAGCGGCTTTTGCCTTTTTCGCAAGGGATTCAAACGCAACTGAACTTTGCCGATAATTTCTCATTTGCAAAACGAATGTTTGCTTTTCTATCTGCGCTATTTTCCAAAGATATTTTGCGCGAGTTGAAAAAATCGACGCCTGAAAAAATGTCGCTCGCTTACTTGAAAAGGCTTTTCTTCTTTCTTTCGGGCGCGAAGATTACGCAAAATTGGGTGTTGAATTGGCTCGCCGCAGAGCGGACGTCCGCCGCAGATGTGATTTGCTACACCTACTGGTTTACAGAAATTAGCGCGGGATTGGGCTGGGCGAAGCGGAGCGAACCGCAATTGCGGTTAATCTCTCGCGTTCATGGTTACGATTTATACGAAGAAAAATATAAGCTTTGGCCCTTGCGCTTAAACGCCATTTCTTTAACAGACGGCTTGTTCGCCGACTCAGACATCGGCGCGAATTACCTTAAAGAAAAATATCCGCAATTCAAAGAGAAATATCAAACGGCGCTGCTTGGCGTAAAAGACCCAAACGGAATTTCGTCCGCTTCGCAAGACGGCGCGTTGCGTTTGATTTCTTGTTCCAGTTTTCATTTCGTCAAACGCATAGACTTGTTGTTTGAAGGCGTCGTCGCCGCCGCGAAAAAACGCCCGACTCAAAAAATAGCGTGGACGCACTTCGGCGGCGCGGAAGAAATTAGAAAAAATTATATGCGCCGCGCTTTGAACGAATCGCCCGCCAATTTGGAAATTGATTTTCCCGGTTATCAAAGTCAACGCGAGTTGATTCAAACCTATCTTGCAAATCCCATAGACGTATTTCTAAACGTCAGTTCCACCGAAGGGACTTCGGTGGCGATGATGGAAGCCGTCAGTTGCGGAATTCCGCTGATCGCTACAGCCGTCGGCGGGAATGTGGAAATTGTCCAAAAGAAAAACGGACTTTTGCTAAACGAAAATCCAACGCCAGACGAAATCGCCGACGCGCTGTTTAACGTCTGCGATAATCGAGAAACGTGGTTGGAAAAGCGCAAAGGCAGCCGCGACGTGTGGCAGAAACGCTACAATGAAACGACCAACTTCGAGGCGTTCGCTCAAACCCTCGTCGAGATAAGGAAGCGCTAACTTTATGTGCGGCATCGCTGGAATGTGGAATCTAAACGGCAAACCGATTCGACGCGAAGAGTTAATCCAATTTACGAATCAACTCGCGCATCGCGGGCCAGACGGTTGGGACGTCCATGTGGACGAATCCGCCAATCTCGGCTTGGGGCATCGCCGCCTCGCCATCATTGACTTGAACGCGAGCGCCGCGCAACCGATGTCTTACGCGGACGAGCGGTATTGGATCGTTTTCAACGGCGAAATTTATAACTTTATTGAATTAAGAAAAGAACTTGAAGCGCTTGGTTATGCGTTCAAAACCGAATCGGACACCGAAGCGCTTCTCGCCGCTTACGACCAATGGGGCGAAGATTTTCAATTCAAACTGAACGGCATGTGGGCGTTGGCGATTTGGGACAGCCGCGAACGAAAACTTTTTCTGGCGCGAGATCGCTTCGGCGTGAAACCGCTGATTTATTTTTTCGACGGCAAACGCTTCGCCTTCGCTTCGGAGATGAAAGCCTTCCTCGCGTTGGACGGATTCCGCGCCGAATACGACCCGACCGTCCTCGCCAACTCGCTGGCGGACGCAACGCATGTCGAAGGCGCGGAAGATTGTCTCTTTCAAGGGCCCAAACGTTTGTTGGGCGGACACTGCCTAACCTTGAACGCGGACGGCGAAATGAAAATTCGTCGTTGGTGGCATACGCTCGACCATCTGCCTAACGTTCCGCAAACCTACGAAGAGCAAGTCGCGCAATACCGCGAGTTGTTTCTCGACGCTTGCCGCATCCGCATGAGAAGCGACGTTCCCATTGGCACGGCGTTAAGCGGCGGCTTGGATTCAAGTTCCGTGCTTTCGTCAATGAGTCACATTCGCAAATCGGGCGACGCGACGACGCGCATGGCGCGCGAATGGCAAAAGGCGTTCGTCGGAACCTGGCGCGGCGAAATCATTGACGAGCGCCGCTACGCCGACGAAGTGATTCGCAAAACGGGCGTTACGCCGATCTACTGCGAAATGAACGCCGAGATGTACCTCGAACATTTCGACGAAATCCTTTATCAATTTGAAGAACTTTCCGACATCCATCTCGGTCCGTGGTACGTCCACAAAATGCAACGACAACACGGCGTGGTCGTTACCATTGACGGACACGGCGGCGACGAAGCGCTGGGCGGCTACACTTGGCACGTCTTCGCCGCCATGCGCGACGCCAACCCGTTGCGCCGCGCCGAACTTGCGCTCATTCGCAACAGCATGAGTCTGACTCACGGACTCGAAACCTACGTCAACGCGCTGAAAAAACGCCTGACGAAAAAAACGTCCGCCCCTTCTTCTACTTCATGGCTGATTTCTCGACCCAAGCCTTTTTCTACGCCCGCAATGGAAGAAGACGCGCCGCGCCTCGCGGAACGCGACGAACTCTTCAAAGCGCTCTACGCGGATTTCCATTTCACGCATCTGCCGACGGTGTTAAGAAATTTTGATCGCCTGTCTATGGCGCACGGCGTGGAAGTCCGTTCGCCAATGATGGATTGGCGTTTGGTTGCGTTTTCCTTTGCGCTTCCCTCGTCTCATAAAATCGGCGGCGGATACACCAAACGCATTCTGCGCGACGCGATGAAAGGCATCCTCCCCGAATCGATTCGCAAACGCACAAAAAAATTAGGCTTCCCCAACCTCGACGAAGGCTGGAACTCTCCGCGCGGGCGCGAATTTATCCGCGACGCGGTTGCCTCTGACGATTTTATGTCCGCGCCGTTTTGGGACGGCAAACGCATCAAACGCGATTTAGAAAACGCGCTTAATGTAAACGATAAAGCGACCATTCATGCGGCGTGGCGTTTCGCGCAAGCGCAAGCGTTGCTCGATAAATTTCAAGAGAAAAATAAAACCGTATGCGCGTCGCCTATGTAACCGTCCACGTCGCGCCGCAAATTATGCGCGGCGGCGTGGGAAAAAAAATCAAAACGCAAATGCGCCTCTGGCGCGAAGCGGGGCATGAAGTCGTTTTGTTCAGCCTCACGCCTGCCGAAATTCCCTTCCCCGAAGAGCGCCCCTTCCTTTTTGACGCGCAAACCAACCTCCTGAAACGCGAGATTAACCGCGCCTCCGCCTTGCGGCGCATGTTGGACGAGATTCGCGGCTATCAACCTGACGCGGTTTATTTGCGCTTCGGGCTGTATTCTTATCCTTTGCATTGTCTCTTTAAGATTGCGCCCGTCGTCTTAGAAATCAATTCCGACGACCGTCCGGAATATCGCAAACGCGGCGCGTTCTTCTATTGGACGAATCGCCTCACGCGCGGAATCACCTTCGGGCGTTCCAGCGGATTTATCTCGCCTTCTTACGAATTAGCAAAAACGCTGTTGACGAAGTATAAAAAACCGTTTCGCGTCATTTCCAACGGCATAGATTTAACTTGCGCGGAGGCGCTGCCGCCGCCGCAAAATCCGCAACCGATTTTGACGATGGTTTGCTCGCCCGGCGCGGATTGGCACGGCGTGGACAAAATCATCGAGTTTGCCAAAATTGCGCCAGACGTGAAGATTAACGTCGTCGGTTATGCCGAAAACGATTTGAATTTGTTGATTCCGTCGAACGTAAAATTGCTCGGCTTTCTCGATCAAGAAAACGTAAAAAATATTTTGGCGCAAACCGACGTCGTGTTGGGAACGCTCGCCTTGCATCGAAAAAAAATGGACGAAGCCTCGCCGCTGAAAGTCCGCGAGGCGTTGGCGTATGAAATCCCAATTATAATTGCCTACGACGATACCGATTTGCGCGGAATCGAAATAGACACAATTTTACGCATCCCGAATACAGAAGAAAATGTAATTGAAAACGCGGAGCGCATTCGTCAATTTGCTTACGCCATGCGCGGCAAACGAGTTGACTTCGCCTCCGTCGCCGCGCGTTTCGATCAACATAAAAAAGAAGAAATGCGCTTGCAATTCCTTGAAGAAATAGCGGCGAAAAAATAATGAAGCCTCGCTCTATTTTATTTCTCGGCGCTCAAATGGCGACGGGCGGCGCGCAAAAACTTTTGCTAGAACAAGCCCAATGGTTCTACGAGCGCGGATATAACGTATCCGCTATTTTTTTTTACGACCGCGATAACTTGCGCGAAAAATGGAAACAAGCGCATCCTTTTGAAATCCGCAGTTTGGATGCTTTCGACAAGCAAGCCAATAAACTTCGCAACGTCGTCAATTTATTAAACGGGTTAAAAACCCTTTGGCAGATTTTGAAGCGCGAAAAATTTGACGTCGTCCTAACTTTCACGCACGACAGCAACATGCTTGGGCTGCCGCTCGCTTGGCTGGCGGGAGTTCCCGTCCGCGTGGGGACGAATCTTGGCGAGATTCGCGGCATGTCCAAATGGCGCGATCGGTTGCATTCCTTTTTCGTCAACTGCGGAATCATTCAAACGCTGGTCGCCTCCTCGACGCGAACGCGAAACAACTCGATCGAGTCGAGCGTTCGCCCGCAACGCATTAAGATCATCTACAACGCCATTCAACCGTTGGACGTTTCCAATATAAACGGCGAATCTGCGCGAAAAAAACTTGGCTTAGACAAAGACGACCTTTTCTTTTTGGCAGTCGGGCGCTTGGTTTATGAAAAAGGACACGAATTTTTTATCGCCGCAATGGAACAAATTGCAAAAGCAGACTCGCGCGTCGTCGCTGGAATTTGCGGCGCGGGTCCCTTGCGCGAAACTTTGCAAGCGCAAGTTGAAAATTTAAGTTTGCAGAGTCGAGTCAAACTTCTCGGTCAATGGGATTTCATCTCCGAACTTTTAGCCGCCGCCGACGTCTTTGTCTTGCCCTCGCGTTGGGAAGGGTTGCCGCTCGCCTTGCTCGAAGCCATGAGCGCCGAACTGCCCGTCGTCGCAACCGCAGTCGAAGGCGTGAGCGAGGTCGTTCAATCGGGCGCGCAGGGGATTTTGGTCGCGCCCCAACGCGCGGACGAGTTGGCGCGAGCCATATTACAATTGGCGCAATCGCCCGCAGACCGCCGCCGCATGGGCGCCGCCGCGCGACAGCGCGTGTTGGAATCCTACACAATCGATCGCATGTGCGAACAATATTTGCAAATCTTTGAAGAAGGCTTAAACGTCAAAAAGACGTAAAAAATGAAGCGCATCCAAATTGAAAAAATAATTCTTATCGCCGTCCTCGCGCGGATTCTTTTCGGCGCAAGCGCGGAATTTTACGACGTCGCCTGGGGCACAGGCGTCGCCGTCGGCTTGTTTTCGGCAAAATGGTTTTTGCTTTTTTGCGCCTTTGTTTTGTTTTGCTTGTTTCTTTATGCAATCGTCGGCGGCGAAATTCTCCAACGCGGACGATTTGTTAAGGTTGAACAAAACCTTAACAAATTGCGAAATGCCTTGCGCGGCTGGAACGTCTTGCTCGCCGCCGCGCTCTTAATTTTCCCCGTTTACTTTTTACAGCGTGCCATGTGGGGCGTCGTCTTTCACGGGACGTATTTCCGCCTTTTGCTCTGGGCGCTGACTGTCGCGCTGCTGTCCTTTATCCTTTCGCGCGGCGAATCTTTCATTCAATGGAAACCCCTGCTCGCCGCGCTGCTCCTCGCGTCGAGCGCCTTCGTCGTCGCCGTCTCATTGCAAAACGTAACCGACTACCCCTTCTCGCTCGGTTGGTCGGAAGGCAACCGCATTTGGGATTACTCCATGATGTTCGGGCGCGAGCGCTACCTGCTCGACGCCGACCAAGACGTTTACGTCCTGCTCGACGCCGGCCGCCAATTCGTCGGCGGCGTCGCTTTTCTGCTCCCCAACCTTTCCCTCGCGGGCGAGCGCCTTTGGGTCGGGCTGACGTTAATCCTCCCGTATTTTTTTATCGGGCTGGCGGCTTATATCGTCGCTGAAAAAGACCTCCGCGTTTGGGCGGCGCTGACGCTCTGGATTTTCATCTTCTTAAGACAAGGACCGATTCATCCTCCGTTGATTCTCGCCGCCGCGCTGACGATTTTTATTTGGCGCAAACCGCTTTGGCTCGCCGTTCCGCTGATTATTTACGCGGGGTACTTCGCCCAAGCCAGCCGCTTCACTTGGATGTTCGCCCCCGCCATTTGGATTGGAACGCTTGAATTGGTCGGCGCGCCGCTTTCTTCGGGAAGATTGAATCGCCAAACGTGGACTCGCGTCTTCGCTTTGGGTTTCTCCGGCCTCTTCGGCGGCTTCCTGCTCCCGAAAATTTTGCCGCTCCTTCACATCTCCAACCTCGCCGTCGCGGACGTGAGCGAGCAGTTGACCGGCGCAGGCGCGACGGTCGGCTTCGTTTCCGACGCCGTCGCCGACCAGCCGCTCTTGTGGTATCGTCTGCTGCCCAACTCGACGTACGGCGCCGGCATTTTGCTCGGCGCGCTCGTCGCCGTCCTGCCGACGCTCCTCCTTTTGCTCTGGCTCGTCGCGTCCAAAAAGTGGGCGTTAAACGTTTGGCAAAAACTCGCTATCGCCGCGCCGTTATCCGCGTTTTTAGCCGTCGGGTTAATCGTCAGCGCCAAAATCGGCGGCGGCGGCGACTTGCACAATCTGGATATGTTTTTAATCGGCGTCGCTTTTGTCGCGTTGCTCGCTTGGCGCGGCGGCGGAAAAGACGCCATCCTCCAAAACCCAATGCCGACTTGGATTCGCCTGACGTTAATCCTTTCGCTAATTATCCCCGCTTTTACGCCGCTCATGCAATTGCGTTCGCATGATTTCGGCGATCAAGCCGAGGCGCTGAAAACGCTGACCGACGTAAAGAGCGTCAAAGAACTCGACATGCTTCCCGACAGCGAAACGATCCATGCGGCGTTGAGCGGCATTCAGGAAGAAGTTGACCGCGCTAAAACTTCGGGCGACGTTTTATTTATTGACCAGCGCCAATTGCTGACCTTCGGTTATATTCAAGGCGTAACGCTCGTCCCTGAATACGAAAAAAAGATGTTGATGAACGAAGCCCTCAGCGGACGCGCCAGTTATTTCGCGCCGTTTTATCAAGACCTCGCCGCGCGGCGTTTTTCGCTCATTGTCAGCGAGCCGTTGAAGATCGTTTCAAAAGACAGTTCTTATCAATTCGGCGAGGAGAACAACGCTTGGGTAACTTGGGTGTCCGCGCCCGTCTTGTGTTATTACCAAGAGTTGCAAACCTATAATGAAGTCAACGTCATGTTGCTTGTGCCCAACCCCAACGCGGACGATTGCTCGCAAGTTCTTCCGCATTGAAAGACGAGACAATGAACCTTCGCTATTTAACGCTTCGATTAATTCGCCACTTCATGCCGGAAAATCTCGCGCGCTTCTTGCTTAAGCGACGCTGGATCATTAAACCAGGGTTGGAATCAACCGACCCTTTCGCCGCCTCCGCGCGCTATTCGGAAGAATTGTCCGCGCAAGGCGTTTCGCTCGCGGGCAAGCGCGTTCTCGTTTTTGGCTACGGCGGGCGCTTTGCCGTCGGCGCGGACTTGCTCCAACGCGGCGCGGCGCATGTGATTCTTTGCGATCATTTCGTCCTGTTGGATGACGAACGCAACCGCGAACTGCTTTCAGAGTATAGAAAATACCTGAAAGAGGAAAACGCCGAAGTCCGCCCGCGCGGCGAATACATCACCTTGTTGCACGGCGACATCCGCGAAGCGTCGCTGCAAAAACAAATTGCCCAAGCGGATATCGTTCTCAGTACTTCGGTCTTCGAGCATTTGGACGACGTGCCCGGCGTTGCCCAAGCGCTGGCGGCGCTGACCGCGCCAAAAGGCGTCCATTTGCACTTTGTTGATTTGCGCGATCATTTTTTCAAATATCCGTTTGAGATGTTAAAGTATTCGGAAAAAATTTGGAAGAATTTTTTGAATCCGACCAGCAATTTAAACCGCTATCGTTTGCAAGATTATCGGCGCGTCTTTGAGGCAAATTTTGAAAACGCGGAATTTGCAGTCATCGAGCGTTTGCCCGACGAATTCGCCAAAGCGAAGGCGGCGATTCGCGCCGAGTTCAAAACTGGCGACGACGACGAAGACGCGACAACGCTGATTTCCGTCCGCGCGAGTTTGCCAAAATTGTTGGAGAAATAATGTTAAAGAAATTAAGTGCGTTTTTTTCGCGCTATGAATTTTTTATCCCGCTGATTATTTTTATTCTTTTCCTCGCCGCCGCGCTGCCCGGCAACAGTTGGGGCGCGCCCGCGCTGTGGAATCCGGACGAGATGATTTGGCGCGCGGACAAAGCCTTAAGCGGCGGCTTGCAATTTGACGTGAACGAACCCGATTACAACTACCCGTCGCTGCCGAAATATGTCATGTACGCCATCGGCTATGTCGTCTATAAATCGGGACATTCAACCTACGCTTTCATCGTCGCCGCGCGTTCTTTTTCCGCGTTGCTGGGCGCGTTGGTCGGCGCGTTGGTTTACTATCTGGCGCGGATGATCGGCGCGAACAAACGCGCGTCTGCGTTGGCCGGCTTGTTCTACATCGCCAGCGGAATTTCGGCGGCAAACAGCCGCTTCGCGCACAACGATTTGTATTTGCAATTTTTCACCGTCCTCTGCGTGTTCTTTGTCCTCAAATATCAATATGATAAAAAACAGCGTTGGCTTTTCGCTTCTTTTTTCTGCGTCGGGTTAGCGGCTTCGAGCAAGTACACCGGCGGCAGCGTCATCTTGTTGCCGATAGCGACGTATCTTTTGACGCATCGGCGCGAGATTGCTCGGCGCTGGTTAACGCTCGGCGGAACGCTGGCGCTCGGCGCCGTCGTCGCCTATTTGGGATACGGACTCGGCACGCCGCGCTCGCTCCTTGAACCGCTTCATTACTTTACGGAAGTTTTCGTTTCCTTAAGGAATTATCCGCAATACGGATTTAATTCCGGCTCGCCCGTCGGCTTATACGGCCAGTGGAGCGTCTTCAAAAATGCGGTCGGCGCGTTTGCTTATTACGCTTTTCTTTTTTCGTTTCTTTGGTTTGCCCTTCGTCTGGTTTTGTGGAAATGGGGCAAAGTCGAGTTTGACGGAAAACGGCGACAGGGCGTCGTCGTTTTGCTCGCCGCCGTTTTAATTTTTGACTTGCCCTTTTTGATTTCGATCAACTACATTGACCGCTACTTCATCCCCTTTACGCCTTTTCTTTCTCTACTGTCCGCTTTCTGCGCGGATGAAATTCTGCGCCTCTCGACGCGCCAACAATGGCGCTTCCTGCGCCCGCTGACGTTTGCCGTTTTGGCGCTTGGCTTCGTTTACTCCGCGTTGCGCTTGGGCAGCATCGCGCTGCTTTTCTTAAACGATTCGCGCATCCCCGCCAGCGCGTACATTGAAACCCTACGCGGCTATCAAAAAAATATAGAGTACACGCTCTACCCGCCGCGCGTCGAACGCGGACGTTTTCGCAGCGCGACGAACTACCCGATTTATTTTGTCAAATACCCGAACGACGTCGAACCGCTTGGTTATAACTTAGGCGAAGAGGGCTTGTTGGCGCGCGACGTTGATTATTTTGTGATAGACAGTTACACCTACCGGCGGTTTTACAACGATTCAATCTGCGCGACGATTCCCGTCGAATGCGATTTCTTCAAACGCCTGTTAGACGGCGACGTTTCGTCGTTTCGTCTGACGAAGGAATATCGTTATCGCTTGCCGTCTTATCTGCCGAAGTTGACCATCTCCGCCGTCAACCCCGACATCTTAATCTACGAACGCGCGCGTTGATTTTTTACTTGATGAAATTGCCGACCGTGTAAACCGTCCCCGCGATGGGCGGAATGCTTTTCATGCCGACGACTTTTCCGCGCGAGAAAATCTTGTGCGCGGCGGCGGCGATTTCCTTCTCCGTCGAAAAATGTTCGTCGCGGATGTCGTGCCCCAGCAGACGAAACATGAAAACCATAAACGGTTTTTCGACCGGCGCGCCGTAAATCATTTGTCCGCCCGGTTTGAGGATGCGTTTAACTTCGTTGAAGGCTTGCTCCAACTCGGCGGGTTTAAGGTGTTCCAAAATGCTGACCATCAACACCGCGTCGAACGAATTGTCCGCATAATTGGACATATCTAAAACGTCGCCCTTTTCGAGAAAGAGCGGAATCCCCTTCGGCTCAAAAACGGATTTGACCGCTTCGATGTCGGCGGTTAAGTCAATGCCGTGAATCTCTTGGTAGAGGTCGTGCAAATTCAAAAACGCCAACCCCGTGCCGAAGCCGACTTCGAGAATGCGCTCGCCGCCGACGCATTGCTCCAACGCCAACTCCACGCGGCGGCGATACATCGCCCCGAATACGGGCCAATAATAATATTTAATCGGGTCGAGGTCGTTCACGCCTTTATATTCTTCGCGGGGCAACAGTTTTAATTTTAGAGTCATGGTTTCCTTTTTTGTTTTCTATAAAAGATTTCTCGCTTTGCTCGAAATGACAAACCTTTTAGATAAATTTTATTCGCTTTGCCGCGAAAGCCGCCATTTTGAATAACAGCAAGCCGTGCTTCCAACGCGAGATGTTGGTCTCGCCGTAAACGCGCTCGCGGTAGCGGACGGGCAAATCCACAATTTTGAGGTTGAGTTTCGCCGCGCCGAAGATTAAGTCAAAATCGCCGAAGGGGTCGAAGTCGCCAAAGTAGGCGCGGTTGGCGGCGACGCTTTCGTAATCCTTGCGCCAGAGGACTTTCGTCCCGCAAAGCGTGTCCTTAATGGGCTGCCCCAACAGCCACGAAAACGCCATGCTAAAAAACTTATTGCCGAGAAAATTTAAGAAACGCATGGCTTCTTTTTCCATCGGGTAGACGAGGCGCACGCCGTTGATAAACTCGCCTTTGCCCGAAACCAGCGCTTCGTAAAAGCGCGGCAAATCTTCGGGCGGAACGGTCAAATCGGCGTCGAGAATCATGAGGATGTCGCCCGCCGCTTTCTCGAAGCCGAGTCGAATCGCGTCGGCTTTGCCAATGCCCGGTTGACGGAATAAACTCGCAGTCCGCGAATGCCGCGCGATTTCTTTTTCAATCGCTTCGTAGGTTTGGTCTTTGGAATGCCCTTCAACGAAAATTAATTCCGTGCGCGAACCCATCTGCGGCACGCGCTCAAAAATATTTTTGACGTTGCCCTCTTCGTTGCGCGCTGCGACGACGACCGAAACGCTCGGCGCGGCGGCGGGTTGCGGCGCGGGGCGCGCAATCATAAAGTTGGACAGCGCCAACTCGCGCAAGCCCCACAAGCGGACGAGGACGCGGTTGGCGAAACCGCCCAGCGGCAGCGGCGCGAGGATTTCATTCGAGGCGCGAATCGGCTCGAAGTTGGCGAGGCGCAAGAGGTTGTCCACGTCTTCGCGGGTCAGCCAGTTTTGGCGGAGCATTGGCGCGGCGAGGTTCAGGCGCTGCGCGAGCGCCAGCGGCGCTTGCCAAAGGTGACTGTAAAAATTTAATATCAGGCGCGTGCGCGGTTCGCAAAATTTTTGCGCCTGCTCAAAGACGCGCTGCACGTCCCAGAGGTCGTTGAGGATGTCGGAAAAAATGATGACGTCGAATTTGCCGTCGAGCGCGGAAAGGTCGTGCGCGTCGAGGCAGTGAAATTCCAATTCGGGATGTCGCGCTCGGGCGCGTTCGATGGCTGCGGGCGAGAAGTCCGCGCCCACGCCTTTGGACGGCGCGAGGCTGGCCAGCAAGTCGCCGCGCCCGCAGCCGATTTCTAAAACGCGCGCGTTGGGCGGGACGAGGAATTTGTAAATCTCATGCAAGCGGCGGTGATACCATCCGCCCAAGCCGCGCCAAGAGTCGCGCTTTTCGGCGATTTGATTCCAATGGTCAATGCGCGTTTGCCGATATTTTTTCGCGGCGTCGTCAAAAGGGGAAGGGGAAAACATGCGTCGAGTTGCGTCCAAAAAGTGAGTTATAATTCAGCGACTGAATTTTGGAATTATAAAGCATGAGCGCCGAATCTACAAACGAAGAAATGCGAGAACTCACCTTGTTGGAGCGCATCGAAAGCGACCCCGACATTAATCAATCCACGCTGGCGACGCAATTGGGCGTGGCGGTCGGCACGGTGAATTGGCACATTAAGCGCCTCGTCGCCAAAGGCGCGCTCAAAGTCTCTCGCGCCGAACGCAAAAAGTTGCGTTATATCATCACGCCCGAAGGTTTGGCGTTGCGCGCGCGTCTCGCGCTGAATTACGTCGAAACTTCGTTTTCGATGTATCGCCGCACGCGCCAAAAAGTGAAAGAGCAAATTGCAAAAATTCGCAAGGCGGGCTACGACCGCGTGCGTATCGTCGGCTCGGGCGATGTGGCGGATATTTGCAAACTAACTTGTCTTGAACAAAATATCGCGGTTGTTAACGAGAAAAATATTCCCGCTTTAATTTTAGACGGATATAAAATTCGGTTGGAAGGTTTAGAATGAGCGAACGCCGCGTTTTGATTACCGGCGGCGCGGGCTACATCGGCTCGCTGCTGACCTCGGAACTGTTGCGCCAAAACTGGCAAGTTACCCTGGTTGACTCGCTGCTCTTCGGCGGCGAAAGCATTTTGCCGTTTATGAGTCATCCTAATTTTCATTTCGTCAAACGCGACGTAACCGAGCCGCGCGCCATCAAAGATTCTTTGAAACGCGATTGGGACAAGCCGAACGCTGTCGTGCATTTGGCGGGCATTGTCGGCTTTCCCGCTTGTCAGGCGGTCGGCAAACAGGTGGCGTGGAAGTACAACGTCGAAGCGACTCAACTCGCCTTTGAGCAGTCCGCCGAGTTGGGCGCGGAGCGTTTCATCTTTGCGTCCACGTACAGCAATTACGGCTATTCGGAGGACGGCAAAGCGGTTACCGAAGAAACGCCTTTGCGCCCGCAATCGCTTTACGCGGAGACGAAAATCGCCGCCGAAGAGTATTTGCTGGCGCAAAAAGATTCGGCGTGCGCGCCGTTGATCTTTCGCCTGGCGACTCTCTACGGGCTTTCGCCGCGCACGCGCTTTGATTTAATCGTCAACCAATTCGTGCTGGAAGCCTTTACCAAACGCCGACTGGTCATCTATCAGCGCGGGTACTCGCGTTCGTTCGTCCACGCGCGCGATGCGGCGGCGGGAATCATTTTGGGGCTGAACGCCGAGCGAGAAAAAATCGCCGCGCAGGTTTTCAACCTCGGCGCGGACGACGGAAACTACTCGAAGAACGAAATCGTCAACTTCATCCTTAAGCGGATTCCTGAAACCGTAGTGGAGTACAAAGACCTGACCTTCGGCGGCGACATGCGCGACGTAACCGTCTCGTTTGCGAAAATCCGCAAGGCGTTGAACTTCGCGCCGACTCTCGCTGTGGACGACGGCGTGCGCGAAGTGTTGTTCGCTTTGAAGTCGGGCTTAATCAAAAAGCCGACCGACGATAAATATCGCAACGCGCAGTTTATTGTGCAGTAGGTTGCGGGTTGCAGGTTATAGGTTTAAGGTTACAAGTTGAAGGTTGAAGGTTAGGTTATGACAACGGCGAAACGATTTGAAGAGTTGGATGTTTGGCAACGCGCCAAAGATTTAACAAATCTAATTTATAAATATTCTACAGACGGCTCTTTTTCTCGGGACTTTGGTCTACGCGATCAAATGAGGCGCGCTTCTGTTTCGATCATGTCTAATATCGCCGAAGGTTTTGAAAGCCAAACGCAGGCGCTGTTTATAAAATATCTTGGCTACGCAAAAGGCTCGGCGGGCGAATTGCGCGCTCAACTTTATGTAGCAAAAGATCAAGGCTATATTACGGAAGAACAATTTTCAGAAATGTTTTCAAATGCAGAAATTTGCGGCAAGCAACTCGCAAAATTTATTCAATATTTAGAAACTCAACCCAATGCTCGCAGAATGCGGGAAGATGGAGCGGAATACCATGTCGAATAATAAACCTTCAACCTTAAACCTTCAACCTGAAACCTACTGGCAAGATAAAAGAATTATCGTTACCGGCGGCGGCGGATTTCTCGGCTCGTTCGTCGTCGAAAAACTAAAAGAACGCGGCGCGGCGGACATTTTCATCCCGCGCAAAAAAGATTACGATTTGACTCAGCGCGAAGCCGTCGAGCGTTTGTACGCCGACGCGCTAAAAAATGTTGACCCGAAAAACGTGGTCGTGATTCACCTCGCCGCCAACGTCGGCGGAATCGGCGCCAACCGCGAACATCCCGCCGAATTTTTCTACGACAATATGATTATGGGCGTGGAACTTATGCACCACGCCTACAAAAATGGCGTGGGAAAATTTGTCGCCACAGGGACGGTTTGCGCTTACCCGAAGTTTACGCCCGTGCCGTTCAAAGAGGACGATTTGTGGAACGGCTACCCCGAAGAGACCAACGCGCCCTACGGACTGGCGAAAAAGATGATGCTCGTCCAAGCGCAGACCTATCGTCAGCAATACGGATTTAACGCAATTTATTTATTGCCCGTCAATCTTTATGGTCCGCGCGATAATTTCAACCTGCAAACCTCGCATGTCATTCCTGCGTTAATCCGCAAGGCGATTGAAGCGACCGAACGCGGCGACGCGGAACTTCCCGCTTGGGGCGACGGTTCGCCGACGCGCGAATTTTTATACGTCGAAGACGCGGCGGACGGCATTGTCGTCGCCGCCGAAAAATATAACGGCGACTTGCCCGTCAACTTGGGTTCGGGTTACGAAATTTCGATCAAAGATTTGACGGAGATGGTAGCGCGCTTAACTGACTTTCAAGGGAAAATCGTCTGGCAGACGGACAAGCCCAATGGTCAGCCGCGCCGCGGGTTGGACGTCAGCCGCGCGAAAGAACTCTTCGGCTGGAGCGCGCAAGTTTCGTTTGAAGATGGCATGCAGAAGACGATTGAATGGTTTAAAGAGAATCGGTCAAAAATTACGGGTTGAAAGTTACAAGTCAACGCCTGTAACCTTCACCCTTCAACCTTAAACTTGCAACCTGCAACCTAAAACCTGCAACCTTAAACCCGTAACTCGCAACCTATGACACACGAACCTCACACCGTTTACATCAAACCGACCAAAGGGCTGGCGGCGTTAAATCTGCGCGACTTGTGGATTTACCGCGAGTTGATTTTCTTCATGGTCTGGCGCGACATCAAAATTAAATACAAGCAGACTATGCTCGGCATGGCGTGGGCGGTCATTCAACCCGTGATGACCATGCTGGTCTTCACCTTCCTTTTCGACAAAGTCGCCCAACTGCCGACGGAGGGCGTGCCGTACCCCATCTTTTCGTTTACGGCGCTGTTGCCGTGGGGCTTGTTTGCGACCGCGCTCAATCAGGGCAGCCGCGCTTTGGTTGCGCACCAAAACATGGTGACGAAAATTTACTTCCCGCGTTTGATTTTGCCGGCCGCTTCGGTCTTCGCCGGGCTGGTGGATTTTTTCATCGCTTTCGTTTTGCTCGTCGGTTTGATGCTTTATTATCGCGTCGCGCCCGCCTGGCATTTATTGTGGACGCTGCCGCTCTTCCTGCTGTTGGCGATTGTTACCGCGTTGGGAGTCGCGCTTTGGCTTTCGGCGATTAACGTGCAATACCGCGACGTGAATCAAGCCTTGCCGTTCCTCTCTCAGTTTTGGCTGTTCGCCACGCCTGTCGCCTATTCCGCCTCCGTTATTTCCCCGAAGTGGCAGATCGTCTATTCTCTCAACCCGATGGCAGGAGTGGTCAACGGCTTTCGTTGGGCGCTGCTCGGCGTTGGCAACGGGCCGGACATCACGCTCTGGGTCTCGGCGGGCATCGCGGCGCTGATTTTCGTCAGCGGGCTGTTTTATTTCAAAAGCATGGAAAAGACCTTCGCGGATACGATTTAAGTTACAGGTTACAGGTTGCAAGTTGAAAGTTACAAGTTATAACCTTCAACCTGACACTTGAAACCTTAAACCTGAAACCTTCAACCTGAAACCTGACACTTAATACCTTCAACCTAACACCTGAAACCCTCAACCTATGACCACTGCTATTTCTGTAAAAAATATCGGCAAGCAATATAAGATCGGCGCGGCGGAGACGAAATTCCGCTATAACATGCTGCGCGACGTCATCGTGGACACCATGTCCGCGCCTGTGCGTTTGGCGAAAGCCGCGCTGGGCAAATCCGCGCACCGGCAAAATCAAAATTACGTTTGGGCGTTGAAAGACGTTTCTTTCGATTTGGAAGAGGGCAAAGTCTTGGGCGTCATCGGCAAAAACGGCGCGGGCAAAAGCACGCTGCTCAAAATCCTTTCGCGCGTTACCGAACCGACCGTCGGCGAAGTTACCGTGCGCGGACGTGTCGGCTCGCTCTTGGAAGTCGGCACCGGCTTTCACCCCGAACTGAGCGGGCGCGAAAACATCTACATGAACGGCGCAATTCTCGGCATGAAACGCTCGGAGATTGACGCGAAATTTGACGAGATTGTCGCTTTCTCGGAAGTGGAACAATTTATCGACACGCCGGTCAAGCGCTATTCTTCGGGCATGTATCTGCGTTTGGCGTTCGCCGTCGCCGCGCACCTCGAACCGGAAATCCTCGTCGTGGACGAAGTGTTGGCGGTGGGCGACGCCGAATTTCAAAAAAAATGCTTGGGCAAAATGGGCGACGTGGCGCAACAAGGGCGCACGGTTTTATTCGTCAGCCACAACATGTCTGCGATTTTGCGTTTGACGCAAGAGTCGATTGTTTTGCAAAAAGGGCAAATGATCATGCGCGCGCCTTCGCAAGAGGCGGTGGACTATTATCTTTCGTCGGGGCAGTCGCAAGCGGGCGAGCGCGTTTGGGAGGCGGACGACGTTCCAGCGGCGAGTCAGCCGTTTACGCCGATCAGCCTCAAAGTCAAGGAGAGCGGCGGAAAAATCGTGGACACGATTCGTTCCACCGAGTCGACCGTGATCGAGTTCGAGTATCAATTATCCGCGCCGCTGACCGGCTTGCGCGTCGGACTCTACCTCAGCACGATGCGCGGCGAATACGTCTTTGCCAGTTTTGACACCGACGCGCCCGCGCTCTACGAAAAATTTGATTCGCGCGCGGCGGGGCGTTACGTCAGCCGCGTGGAAATTCCGCCCGACACTTTCAATGAAGGGCGCTTTGCCGTCGGCGTGAACGCCAGTTCCTTCGGCGTGCGGCGCTATTTTATGGACGAGAACGCGCTGGCATTTAACGTGGATATTTCTGGCGCGCCCGGCACGCAGTGGGGCGAGCCGCGCGTGGGACCCGCGCGTCCGCGCTTGAATTGGAAAATCGAGAAAGTGGATTAGAGGGTTATAGGATACGGGTTACAGGTTATGGGTTGCAGGTTACGGGTTGCAGGTTGAAAGTTGAAAACCTTAAACCTTGAACCTTAAACCTTCAACCTTAAACCTTCAACTTTAAACCTTAACGCATGAAAACAAATTCTTCGCTCCGCAACTTTTTGGGAAACTTGCCCCTCGCCGTTGAAATGGATTGGCATTTGCGCGCCAAAAATCGTCCGCGCCGCGAGCATTACAATTTAACGCGCCTCAAACATTCGCTGCCCGCCGCTGTGGATGTTGCGAAGCGTTGTGCGCGCGAAAACGATTCGGCGAAAAAAGTTTTATTTTTTTCAACGCTGCATTATTGGATCGAACAATCGGCGTACATCAGTTTGGCGTTGGCGGGGTTGGGACACGACGTAACGCTGATGACGCTTCCCTACTCCGAGTGGCATCGCGAGAAGGACGCCTTCACGCAACGTCAACGGATTTTGCACACGCGCGACGCGCTGTCTGCGCTGACGCCGTTGGTCAAGCACGTTTCAATGTTGGACATTAACCCCGCGAGCGCCGACCTGCCCGCCGCCTTGCAATCGGGCGTGGAAGAAATCTCGCTTTGGGACGCGCAATATACGCTGATGCGCGAAGACGCGGACATGCAAAACGCCGAAGAACGCGCCTTGTATAATTTAAGAATCAAAAGAAATACCTTCGCCGCGCGCGCCGCATTGGATTGGATGCAAAAAAATAAACCTGATGTGGTGTTGATTCCCAACGGGTTGATTCTCGAAATGGGAATCGTCTTTCGCGTTGCGCGGCATTTAGGCGTTGACGCGGTAACTTACGAGTTCAACGATCAGCGCGAGCAAATTTGGCTGGCGCAAAATTCGTCCATCATGCAGCAGGATACGGGTTACCTCGTCGAAGCCCGTTGCGGACTGCCGATGAGCGACGCGATGTACGAGCGCGTGGCGGATTTGGAAAACGCGCGGCGCGGCGCGCGCGTGTGGGGCAAGTCCAAACGGCTGTGGCAATACGTCTCTTCGCAAGGCGCGGACGAAACGCGCAAAGCGCTAAAATTGGACGCACGCCCGGTCGTCATGTTGGCGGCGAACGTCTTGGGCGACAGCCTAACGCTGGGGCGCGACGTCTTCGCCGCATCCATGACCGAGTGGATGACCAAGACCGTTCAATACTTTGCCAAACGCGACGACGTGCAACTCGTCGTCCGCGTGCACCCTGGCGAAAAACTTGTGCCGCAAGCCAAATCTATGGCGGCGGTGGTCAAAGAGGCGCTGCCCGAATTGCCGAGTCATATTCGCCTCATCGGCGCGTTGGACGAAATCAACACCTATGATTTAATCGAAATCGCCGACGTCGGCTTGGCGTACACGACGACCGTCGGACTCGAAACGGCGATGAACGGGTGCCCGGTCATCTCGTGCGGACAGACGCATTATCGCGGGCGCGGCATCACGCTCGACCCAAACACATGGGACGAATATTATGCGACGCTCGAAAACGTCTTAGCCGACATTTCCGCTTATCGGCTAAATGAAAAACAAATCGAGTTCGCTTGGAATTACGCCTACCGTTTCTTCTTTGAATATCCGCGCCCCTTCCCCTGGCGCTTGATGAATTTTTGGGACGACCTCGCCGAACATCCGCTCGAAAGCGTGTTGAGCGCCGAAGGCTTGGCGCGTTTCAAAAAAACTTTTGACGTTTTAATTGGAGAGCCATTCTCTTGGAATGACTAAAAAGTAGAAATTAGATGACGAACACTAAACAAAAAGTCCGCAAATTTTACGACGAAGTCGGCTGGAAGCAAGAAGACGACGGCAACTATCAAAACGCGCGTTACGAAGATTTGCGCCCCGTTTCAAGCGAGTACATCCGCAAGACGCGCCTGCGCGTGCTGAACGGTTTGCTCCCCAACGGGCGCTTCCTTTTGGACGCGGGTTCCGGCCCCGTGCAATACGAGGAGTATAAAACGTACTCTGCGGGTTACCAAAAGCGCGTCTGCTTGGATATTTCTATTCAAGCGCTGCGCGAAGCGCGCAACCGCATCGGCCAACACGGCTGGTTTGTCGTCGGCGATTTGGCGCATCTGCCTTTCAAAGACGGCGCGTTTGACGGCGCGGTTTCCATGCACGCGATTCATCATCTCGCGCTGACCGAACATCCCAACGCCTACGCTGAAATTTACCGCACGCTCGCCCCAAAGCGGACGGCGGCCATCGTCAACGGGTGGAGCGATTCGCCCCTCAATCGCGGCGCGGAAAATCTGCTGCGATGGTTTCGCAAACTGCGCGGGTTGCCGGTCAAAGAGAAGAAAAAATTGGGCGTCGATTCGGCGGAAGGCACTTTTGTCGAAAAAATTAACCCCGCCTGGATACGGCGCGAACTCGGTTCGAAGATGACCGTCGAAATCAAAGTTTGGCGCGGGCTGAGCACCAACACCTTGCGAAGTTACGTTCGTCCGTTCGGCGGGCGCGTCCTTCTGCGCCTCGTCTTCTGGCTGGAAAACGCGTTCCCGAAATTCTTCGCCGAAAACGGGCAATATCCGCTGATTGTGATTAAGAAGTAAATGGAGACACCTATGGACTGGAAAAATCAAGTTGTGCTTATTACCGGCGGAACGGGTTCGTTCGGCAAGAAGTTTACGAAAATATTGCTCGAAGAAAAGCAACCGAAGAAAATCATCATCTTCAGCCGCGACGAGTTGAAACAGCACGAAATGCAAGTCGGCGGGTATAGCGATGCGCGTCTGCGCTACTTCATCGGCGACGTGCGCGATCGCGAACGGCTGCTTCGCGCCATGCGCGGCGTGGACGTGGTTGTGCACGCCGCCGCGTTGAAGCAAGTCCCCGCTTGCGAGTACAACCCGATGGAAGCCGTCAAGACCAACATCATGGGCACGGCGAACGTCGTCGAGGCGGCGTTGGACGCGGGCGTGAAAAAAGTCCTGACCGTCAGCACCGACAAAGCCGTCAGCCCAGCTAACCTGTACGGCGCGACCAAACTCGCGGCGGAGAAGTTGACCATTCAAAGCAACGCCTACGCGGGCGGCGAAACGACGCGCTTTTCTTGCGTGCGCTACGGCAACGTCGTCGGCAGTCGCGGTTCGGTCGTGCCGCTTTTCCTCAAACAACGCGCGGGCGGAAAAATCACCATCACCGACGGGCGCATGACGCGCTTCTGGCTTTCGCTCGAACAAGGCGCGCGCTTCGTTATCAACAGCATCGAACAGATGGAAGGCGGCGAAGTCTTCGTGCCGAAAATCCCCAGCACCAAAGTCGTGGATTTAGCGCGCGCCATCGCGCCCGACGCGCAATTGGAAATCATCGGCATTCGACCGGGCGAAAAATTGCACGAAGCCTTGCTCTCTGAAGACGAAGCGCGCCACACTGTCGAAGTTGAAAATATGTACGTCGTGCAGCCCGCCGAAGGCTCGTGGTTCAAATACTCATGGCGCGACAAAGGCAAGCCGCTTGCGGAAGGCTTTTACTATTCCAGCGAAACCAACGACCAATGGCTGGACGTGGAAGGCATCAAAAAATACGTCGCGCCGTTTGAGGAGTTGTTCGCGCAAGGAAAACTAGAAGGTTAAGGAGTTGCAGGTTGTAGGTTACAAGTTGAAAGTTGCAAGTAAAAAACCTTTAACCTGTAACCTTAAACTTTCAACCTTAAACCTTCAACCTAGAACCTAAAACATGAAACTCCTTCTCCCCGGCGCGAGCGGATTGCTCGGCGTCAACTTCGCGCAAGAGATGATGAGCGAACACGAAATCATCGGACTTGACCGCGGAAAACTGATCAACGCTCCATTCAAAGTGTTGCGTCGAGAAAGGTTAGACGCTTCGGTCATTGACTCGATTCTTGATTCTGAATCCCCAGAAGCAGTCGTCAATTGCGCCGCATTGGCAAACCTTGAAGATTGCGAAGAGAATCCCGAACTCGCCAAACAAATCAACGTTGATTTGCCTCGCGTTCTCGCGCAGGCTTGTAAGAGTCGCAATATCTCGTTTGTTCACGTCTCCACCGACGCGGTCTTCGACGGCAAAAAGGACGGCGCGTACAACGAAGCGGACGCGCCCAACCCCGTCGGCGTTTACTCGCGGACGAAGTTGGAAGGCGAGCAAGCCGTCTTGGCGGAGTACGCGCAAGCGGTTGTGGCGCGAGTCAACTTCTACGGTTGGAGTCTCGGCGGGCGGCGCAGTCTGGCGGAATTTTTCGTCAACAGCCTGAGCGCGGGAGAAAATGTCAACGGTTTCACCGACGTAATCTTTTGCCCGATGTGGGTTAATCACACGGCGCGGATTTTGGTCAACATGTTGGAGCGCGGGTTGAGCGGCGTGTACCACGTCGTCGGCGCGCAACCGATGAGCAAGCATCAATTCGGCGTGGATGTCGCCCGTCGCTTCGGACTGCCCGAAGGGAGAATCGCGCCCAAGTCGGTGGAAGAGTCAAACTTAAGGGCGAAGCGTTCCCACAACCTTTGGCTTTCTACCCGCAAGTTATCCGCAGATTTGGGCGAAGAACTCCCCAGTTTCTCCGCAGGTTTGGACGGGTTTTACGCACAGTTTCGGCAGGGTTATCCACAGAAAATCCGCAGTTATCAACAGAAATAAGCGTTTTTTGCGAAATTATCCGCAATTTTTCATCAGGAATTGAAAAAGTTATGAGAAAATTATCTGCGTTTTGCCGAAAGTTATCCACAGAATGGGCGGACTTATCCACAGGAGCGTTAATTTGACTTCATCCCTAAAACCCGAACGCCTCGCGCGGGAAGTTGTTTACGAAAGCGAATGGGTGAATTTGTACAAAGACACGGTGAAATTCCCAAACGGCTTCATCGTGGACAAATTTCACCTGCTGGATTTTGAGCGCGAAGCCGTCGCCGCTTTGATGGAAAACGAAGCGGGCGAAGCGATGTTCGTGCGCGTGCCGCGCTACACCACCGGCGCGGCGGACTGGGAACTGCCGGCCGGCGGCGTGGAGGTCGGCGAGTCGCTCCTCGCCGCCGCCGAACGCGAGGCGCGCGAAGAGACCGGCTACGCTTCGTCGGAGCATCGTTTGGTTTACACTTTTCACCCCATGAACGGCAGCGCCAACAAAGTTTTTCACATCGTCTTCTGCAAAGCGGGCGAACGCGCGCAAGACTTCGACCCGAACGAGATTGCCGAAATCCGTTGGTTCGCCAAAGACGAGATTCGCGCCATGATTCAGGAAGGCGCGATTAAGGACGGCTTTTCGTTAATCGCGCTGCTTTTGTGGCTACAAGGTTAATTGCGTAAAGGAGCAACCATGGACTTCAAAATCAACAACCGCACAATCGGATTAAACCACCCGACCTACTTCATCGCCGACATCGCCGCGAATCACGACGGCGACTTGGAGCGCGCGAAAAAATTAATTCGCCTCGCCAAAGAAGCCGGCGCGGACGCCGCCAAATTCCAACATTTCATCGCGCCGAAGATTGTCTCCGATTACGGCTTCTCGCACATGGATTCCAAAGTCAGCCATCAGGCGTCGTGGAAGAAATCCGTTACCGAAGTGTACGCCGCCGCGTCCGTCTCGCAGAGTTGGACGCCGATTCTCAAAGCGGAGTGCGACGCGGTCGGCATTGACTTTTTCACCTCGCCTTATGATTACGATTCCATCGAGCACGTCAACCCTTACGTCCCCGCCTTCAAAGCGGGTTCGGGCGAAATTGATTGGATTGAAGCGCTGGAACACATGGCCTCCAAAGGCAAGCCGATGATCATCGCCAGCGGCGCGGCGGACATCGCCGACGTGCAACACGCCGTGCGCGCGATTTTGAAAATCAATAAGCAGTTGTGTCTCATGCAATGCAACACCAATTACACAGCCGACCCGCGCAACTACGACCACTTGCATTTGAACGTGCTGAAAACTTTTTCAGTGATGTACCCTGATGTGGTTTTAGGTTTATCAGACCACACGCACGCCCTCGCTCCAGTTCTCGGCGCGGTAACGCTGGGCGCGCGGATGATCGAACGCCACTTCACCGACAGCAACGACCGCGAAGGTCCCGACCACAAATTTGCGATGAATCCAGAAAACTGGGCGATGATGGTCGCGGAGACGCGCCTGCTCGAACGCTCCTTCGGCAGTTCCGATAAATTTATCGCCGAGAACGAACAGCAAACCAAAGTCGTCCAACGCCGCTGTCTGCGCGCCGCGCGGGACATTAAAGCCGGCGAAACCTTCACGCGCGACATGATTGACGTGTTGCGCCCCGCCACGCCTGGCGCCGTCAAACCGCACGAGATTGAAGACGTGGTCGGCGCGAAAGCGCTGGTTGACCTGCCCAAAGGCAAGGAGCTGCGCTGGCTGGAATTAGGGACATGAAAATTCTCTACTTCTCGCTGGGCTACTCCACCCACGACCACCGCTTCCTCAAAGCCATCGGCGACGGCGGACACGAGGCGTTCTTCGTTCAACTCGAAGGCAATCGCCGCCAAGTGGAAGATCGCCCCGTCCCCGAAAATGTAACGTTGATTCATTGGAAGGGCGGACGCGAACCCTTTCGTTGGAGTCGACTCCCCGCGCTGGTTTGGGATTTCAAACGTCTCTTGCGCGAACTCAAAGCGGACATTGTCCACGCGGGGCCGATTCAAACCTGCGCCTTGATCGCTCGCTTGGCTGGCGCGCGCCCGCTGTTGACCATGTCTTGGGGCTTCGACTTGATGGAAGACGTAAACAAAAATCAATGGATGCAATGGGCGACTCGTTATGCTCTTCGTCGCTCAGATTTTTTCATCAGCGACGCCAACGTAACGCGCGAAAAAGCCGTCGCCTACGGCATGAATCCGCAGAAGACGGTCGTCTTCCCCTGGGGCGTGGACTTGGAGCATTTCTCGCCCAAAGCGGAAGCGCGCGACAAAACGACCTTCACCCTCTTTTGCAACCGCGCTTGGGAGCCGCGCTACGGCGTGGACGTGCTGGCGCGCGCCTTCGTCGAGGTTGCGCGGCAAAAGGAAAACGTCAACTTGATTTTGTTAAACGGCGGTTCGCAAGGCGCGACGTTGCGTCAAATCTTTCGGCGCGGCGGCGCGGACGAGCGCGTAACCTACGGCGGACAAATTTCGCAAAACGATTTGCCTTACTGGTATCATCAAGCCGATTTATATATCTCGCCTTCGCACGTGGACGGCTCGTCCGTTTCGCTGATGGAAGCGCTGGCTTGCGGTTTGCCTTGTCTGGTTTCGGACATTCCCGCCAACAAAGAATGGATTGTCGAAAATGAAAACGGCTGGCTCTTCAAAGACGGCGACGCGCATCAACTGGCGCAGAAAATTCTCGCGGCGATTAATCAGCGGGAGAAACTGCCTGAGGTTGGCGCATCCGCTCGAAGGGCGGCAGAGCGGCGCGCAAATTGGAAGAAGAACGCCGCAAGGCTGATGGACGTCTATCGTCAAATGTCGTTTCAAGCGTGAGCGAGAAGTCTTTCCAATTAAAATCAGATTTCTCGCTGCGATGCGGCTCGAAATGACAAAGGCAAAGGATTTTATGCTTACAAAAGAACAACTGCTCGACGGCTTCGGACAAATTGGAATCAAAAACGGCGACACGCTGACGGTGCACACGTCGTATAAATCGCTCGGCGGCGTAGAGGGCGGCGCGGACGCGGTAATTGACGCGCTCGTCGAGTTGGCGGGCAAAGACGGCACGCTGTTGTTCCCGAATTTCAATTTTCAATCGTGGACGGAGACGCATTATTTTGACGTGAAAGAAACGCCCTCGAAGATGGGCGCGATTACGGAGATTGCGCGGTTGCGCCCAAACGCGCTACGGACGCCGCACCCGATTTATAGTTTTGCCGTCATTGGCGCGCGCGCGGAAGAGTTTGCCAAAGCCGACGACGCGGAAGCCTACGGGCCTAACTCAGCCTTTGCGCTCTTCCACAAAATCAACGGCACAATCGTCAGCATTGGTTTGGATTTCAACAGCACGTTTTCTATGCACCATTACGTCGAGTACAACGTCGGCTGCGATTACCGTCGCGTGAAAGAGTTTTCGGGAATTTACGTCGGCTATGACCGCCAGCCGAAAGTTAAAATGTACTCGATGTTTGTGCGAAAAGATCAGCGCGTCAAAACCTACATTGTGCCGGGCATGAACGAGTTGCTGGAAGCGGGCGTCATCCGCGAGGTTCAAGTCGGCGCGGCGAAGGTGCATCATTCCACAGCGAACGAATTTTTTGACAAGATGTCCGTGATTGTGAGAGAACACCCTGAGAAGTTGCATTATATTGAAGAACCGAAGTATTAACGAACGGCGCAGTAAAATAGAAAAGGAGAGAAATTAATGCCCGTTGCGTTGCGTATTAAAGGTTATCGGTTTTATTTCTATTCCTATGATTGTATCGAGCCGCGCCACATGCACATCGATCGCGGCGAGATGAGCGCAAAATTTTGGTTGGATCCCGTCATGCTGGCGGAAAATTACGGATACAGCCGCAAAGAATTGCGCGACATTGAACGGCTTGTTTTAGAAAATTTGGAGAGATTGCGAAATGAATGGGACTCTTTCTGCAACGGTAACCCTCGTTCTGCCTAAGGCGCTCAAAGCGACGGTTACAGACGACACGTTGTCCGTTGATTTAGACGACGGACGCACGGTATCTGTTCCGATTGGTTGGTATCCGCGCCTCGCCTACGGGACGCCCGCCGAACGCGCCAACGTAAAAATTTCCGGCGCGGGCTATGGTTTGACTTGGCCCGATTTAGACGAAGACATCGGCGTAGAAGGCTTATTGCTTGGCAAGCGCTCGACCGAACATCCTGCTTCGTTTAAACGCTGGCTGGAAAAACGCAAGAAGGCTTAATCGTTAGGCTATGAAACCCTACGCATCCCTCAAATCCATCCTCGCGGAATTTTACCCGTTGCACCGCACGCTCGCATCCGACGACCACGATAAGACGTTGGAAATCATCGGCGCGTATATGCCCGCTTCGTCCAACTATCAAATCGAAACTTACGCGCCGCTCACCCCCGCGTGGACGTGGCAAGTCCCAGAGCGTTACGTCGTCCACGAAGCGTATTTGGAAACGGAAGACGGCGAGCGCGTTGTGGATTTCAAAAATAATCCGCTGCACATCGTTTCGTATTCTTTGCCCGTTGATAAAACGCTTTCTTTTGAAGAATTACAGCCGCATTTGTATTTCAACGAGAAACGCCCGCACGCAATTCCTTGGGTCTTCAAATATTACGAACGCGATTGGGGATTTTGCTTGCCGAAGAATCAATTCGATAAACTCTCGCGAAATAAAAAATATCGAGCGGTGATTAAATCCGAGTTCATCACTGACCCAAAACAGGGATTTAAAATAGCGACGGCGCTGATTCACCCCGAAGGCGGCGCGAATCCCGACGCGGGCGAGATCATCGTCCAGGCGCACACCTGCCACCCGATGCAAGCCAACGACGACGGCGCGGGCGTGGTCAGCGCGATTGAGTTGGCCCAGCGCCTCGCCAAAAATCCGCTGCCGACAGGCTCGATGAGCGTCCGCTTTTGGTTTGGGGCGGAGACGATTGGCACGATTGTTTATCTTTCGCAGAACGAAAATCTTATCCCAAACTTACGCGGCGGAATCTTTTTGGAGATGACTGGCAATCAAAATAAAATCGCATGGCATCACACGCGCCAACATACGCATTTGTTAGATCGCGTAACAAAGCATGTGTTGCAAAACGTAACGCACGACGAGCGCGATTTCGCCGCCGCGCCCGCCAACGACGAGCGCGTCATCAACGGGCCGGGCGTCAACGTGCCGTGCATTTCCATCAACCGCTGGCACTACGACGAATATCACACGACCGACGACAACCTCGACATCATCCACGAAGAGATGTTGGTCGGCGCGGCGCAAACGGCGGAAGACATCATCCGCATTTACGCGACGAATTACACGCCGAAGCGCACGTTTCGCGGGCCGGTCTTCCTCAGCGGCAACGGCTTGTGGGTGGACTGGCGCGAGAACTGGGCGCTCAACCGCGCTATCGAAAAGATCATGATGCGCTTTGAAGGCGAACACACCGTCTTCGACATCGCCGAACAGGTCGGGTTGGATTACTGGATCGTGCGCGAATACGTCGAGAAATTCCGCGCGAAGGGTTTTGTCGTGCCGCTGCCGATTCCGTTTGAAGGAGACGCGGAGTAGATTCGTGTTCTCTGTGGTAAATTCTCTAACATGAAACCTAAAGTCATCGCCATTATTCAAGGACGCATGTCCTCCTCGCGCCTGCCGGGAAAGATTCTGGCGGATATTGCCGGTCAGCCGATGTTGAGCCGCGTCTTCGTTCGGACCTCGCGGGCGGATTCTGTTTCTCAAACTGTTTTCGCCACCACGACCGATTCGTCCGACAACCCTGTAGCGGAGTACTGCGATTTCAGCGGCATCCCGTTTGCGCGCGGCAGTTTGTACGATGTGCTGGATCGCTACTATCAAACCGCGAAAGAATTCAACGCGGATGTGGTCGTCCGCATTACGGCGGATTGTCCCGTGATTGACCCCGCGTTGATTGACAACGTCGTCAACGCATTGCTTGAAGATGAGTATGATTTTGTCTGTAACCGTTTGCCGCCGCCGTGGAATCGGACGTATCCAATTGGCTTGGACGTCGAGGCGTGTACCTTCAAGGCGCTGGAACAGGCGTGGCAGAAAGCCAAAGAGCCGCAACAGCGCGAACACGTCATGCCGTATTTTTACGAAGGAGTTCAGTTGACAGTTGTCAGTAGGCAGTTGTCAGTGGGAGAATCTCCAAGAGGATATAAAGTCGCTTTGCTGAATCACACAACCGATTTTGGCGATTACCGCTGGACGGTGGACACGCCCGAAGATTTAGAATTTATGCGCGAAGTTTACAACCATTTTGACGGGCGCGATGATTTCACATGGAAAGAAGTTTTAGATTTAGTTCACGATCATCCTGAACTGACGCAAATCAACGCCAACGTCAAACATAAAATGCTCAACGATATTGACGAAAGAGCAACCGATAACTAACTGCCAACTACTGGTTACTAATCACTGGTAACTGGTAACTGATTACTGACCCCATGCCCTTACTCACCCTCTTCTCCGCCCCCAAGCCGTTTACTAATCCGCACATTGCGCTGATTCAACGCAACGCCATTCAATCATGGACTCTGCTGCCCGACGTTGAAATTATTTTGCTCGGCGATGAAATAGGGTTATCAGAAACGGCAAAAGAATTTAATATAAAGCATATTCCAGATGTGCAATGCAATGAGAACGGCGTGCCGCTGATTTCTTCTATGTTTGAAATTGCGCGGAAAAACTCAAAGGGCGAACTGCTGTGCATCGTCAACGCGGACATGATTCTCATGCCCGACTTCGTCGAGTGCGCGAAGCAGGCGGCGACGCTGAAAGACAAATTCGTTTCGTTGAGTCAACGCTGGGATTATGACCTCACGTCGCCAATTGATTTTAGCGGCGACTGGGCTTCTCGTCTTCGGTCATCCGTCCTTCGTCAAAATAACCTTCATCGTCCCGCAGGCAGCGATTTTTTCCTCTTCCCAAAAAGCTGCTATCGAGATATTCCGAATTTTACAATCGGCAGGGCGGGCTGGGACAATTGGATGATTTACAAAGCGCGGCGCGAAAAGTGGGCGGTGATTGATTGCACGCCGTCGCTGATGATCGTTCATCAAAATCACGATTACTCGCATTTGCCGAACGCCAAGCCGCATTACGACCACCCCGAAACGAACGAGAATATTCGGCTGGCGGGCGGCGCGGCGAACACGCGCTACCGGGTTTTGGACGCGACGCATCAACTGCGCGGTGGTAAACTTGTGCGCCCGCCGTTGACAGCGGCGCGTTTCTCGCGCAAACTGGAATTGTTCTTGCGGGCGCTTTTCTTTTTTCTGCCGCAAGAGCGGATTGAAGAAATCGCCGTCCCCAAACGACGCAAAAAACGCATCCAAAAATTATTTGGAAAATAACCTTCAACCTTCAACCTTCAACCTGATACCTGATACCCCATGCGAAAAGGTCAAAACCCCGCCAAATCTGCGAAGTCTGTCGCCAAGCCCGAACGGATCACCGTCGCGCTGTTGAATTACACCCCCTTCCTGAGCGGCTTCTACGCCGAGACTCTCGACGTGCTGAAAGTCTCGCTTGAGTCCATGCGCGCGGACGCAGGCTTGCCGTTTGACTTGATGGTCTTCGACAACGGCTCCTGCGCCGAAGTCCGCGATTTTTTGATTGCAGAGAAAGAAGCGGGACGAATCCAATATTTGATTTTGTCCGAAAAAAATATGGGCAAAGGCGGCGCGTGGAACGTCATGCTGGCGGGCGCGCCCGGCGAAATCATCGCCTACACCGACGCGGACGTGTTGTTTTATCCCAACTGGCTTGCGCGCTCGGTTGAAATTTTGGAGACCTTTCCCAACGTCGGCATGGTAACGGCGCGTCCCTTTCGCACGCCTGAAAATTTTTTGAGCGCGTCCATCGCTTGGGCGAAGCAAAACGCCGAACTCAAACAAGGCGACATTCTGCCCTACGAATGGTTTTACGAGTTTTCGACCACGCTGGGATTCTCGGACGAGGAGTTGAAAAAAATCTACGCCGAGACGACGGATTATTTCGTCGAGTATAAAAACCTCTCTGCTTATTTGGGCGCCAGCCATTGGCAGTTCACGGCGTATAAATCCGTCTTGCAGCAATTTCTGCCCTTTGACATGGACAAACCGATGGGACAAGTCCGCCAGTTGGACGAGCGCATGGACGCCGCCGGCTACCTGCGCCTGATGCCCGCCGAACGGTACGCGCAAAACATGAGCAACACGCTGCCCAGCACATCATCCGCCGACGCGGCGGCGCGCGAAAAATCCAAAAGCGTTTGGCAACTTCCGATTCTTAAGAAACCGCTGATGGCGCTGTACAACGCCATCTTCAACCTGTACTACAAATAACGCCATGAACGAGTTAATTGTTTGCCCGACTTGCAAAGGGGATTTCGTCAAAGAGGAAACGCGCTGGCGCTGTCCGCGCGACGGCTATGAAGTCCCGCTTTACGAAGGCAAGCCGGTCTTCACCGAGATGCCGCAGACCGCGCACGTCTACGAAAAAATTGAGCGCGGACCCGACGCAGGAACGCCCTGGCGGCAGGCGAATTGGAAATTTTTGCAAGAGCAAATTTCAGGCTTGGACAAAGAGGCGCTGATTTTGGACGTCGGCGCCGGGCACGGCGACTTTGCCGCCATCTTTCGCGGGCGGAATTATCTGGCAGTAGATATCGTCCCCTACCCCGAAGTGGATTTAGCCTGCGACCTCGCCGTCTGCGTCCCGTTCAAAGAAAACACTTTCGACGCGCTGGCGCTGATGAACGTGCTGGAACACGTCTACCATTTTCACGAACTGCTCGACGCGCTGCATTCCCTGTTAAAGCCTGGCGGTTCGTTGATCATCGCCGTGCCGTTTATGATTAAGGTTCATCAAGCGCCGTTTGACTTTCAACGTTACACGCATTACTCGCTGGAAGAAATGGCGCGGCAACACGGCTTTGAAGTCGCCTTGCTCGAAGGCTACTACGACCCGATTTTTTTTCTCGGCGAGGCGACTCGCAACCTGCGCTTTTGGGTTCTGCCCAAACTTCCGCGTTTGGCGCGTTGGGCGGGGCGCGGCATTTTGATTTTGATCGAAGGCTTGGTCAACCTGCTCAAACCGTTGATTGGCAAAGGTTGCGTCCAAACGCCCGCAGCCGCGAAGAACCCCGCCGCGATTGGCTATCAGTTGGTGTTGAAAAAATGACACGCATCTTTATTTCCGCCGATCACGGCATGGCGCTGATCTACTTCCTGCAAAGCGATGTGGTCTCCACGCTGCTCGACGCGGGCGTGGACGTCATTCTATTAACCGACGACGACACCAAAACCAAAATCCAAGAACGCTTTGGCAGCCTCCGTCCTTCGTCCTCCGCTGACAACCGTCAACCGCCCACTGTCAACCGCCCGTCTATCATCTTTGAAGGACTACGCCTCAACCGAGCGCACGACTACGCCAGAAAATTCCGCCCGCGCCTGCAATGGGCGCTCGCCTACCTGCGCCGCGTCGGCGGCTCGCGCCGCATCAACACCGAAGCCATGGACAGCCACATCTGGGAAGTCTGGGCGGAGAACTCGTGGAAGTTTCGTTTGGGCGTGTGGATTCCGTCCGCGCTGATGATTTTGCTCTTGCGGAATTTTGCTTGGGCGCGCAAACTTCTCGTGCGGATGCAACGCCACTTCACGCCCGAAATTTACGCCGACCTCTTCGAGCGCTACCAACCCGACTTGGTCATCGCCTCCACGCCTGGCTGGCGCATGGACCGTTATCTTCTGCGCGAATCCGCCCAACGCGGAATCCCGAACATGACCGTCATCGTCGGCTGGGACAATTCGTCTTCGTACAACGTCAGCGGCGCGGACGTGCAATATGCAACCTGTTGGTCGCAATTGCAAAAGGACGAACTGGTTTACGGCTCGGACTGGAATCCCGAACACGTCAACATCGGCGGCATTCCCTCTTACGACGGATACTTCCGTAAACAATGGCTGATGCCCAAAGACGAATATTTCAAACTGCACGGGCTTGACCCAAACCGAAAATTAATTTCCTACGCCAGCAGTTTTGTCCACTTTGCGCCGAACTTTCCGAATATCGAAGCGCTGGCAAAATTAGTTTCGTCTGATTCGTTAGCGGAACCTTCGCAATTGTTGATTCGCTTGCATCCGAGTCATTTTCAAGACAAGCCGAAAATCTTCGCGGACGAACGCAAGCAAGTTTTCGAGTTGCAGAAAAAATATCCGCACGTTCACGTCGTCCAACCGGTCGCGCTGGGCGGTTCGCTCGGCTATTACGGCGGCGAAGACATGGACGAAAAATCTTCGATGATGACCTATTCGGACGTGGTCGTTACGGTTTATTCCACCATGCTGGTCGAGACCGCTGTTCACGATACGCCGATGATCGCCGCGACGATTGACGTGCCTGGCGGCTGGAGCAAGAAAAATAAATTTTCGCTCTCGCTGAAAGAGATCGGAAATTGGCCCACGCACAAAAGATTCAGAGAAGCAAAAGCAGGAAGAGTGGCGACCCACTCGAACGAATTAAAAGCGGCGTTAAATCTTTACCTCAAAGATAGATCAATTGATTCCGCCGAACGCCGAAAATTTATCGAAGATGAAATTACGTTTACCGACGCTTCGTCGGGCAAACGCACGGCGGAATTTATTTTGCGCGTGTTAAATAATTGAAGCGAGCCGACGACTCGCCTCAATAAAATCAAAGAGCGTTAGCGACGAATAAATCTAAATCATCGCCGGTTCTTGATATTTGCCGAAGACCTTCGTCATCACGCCGATCATTTCGCCCAGCGTGCAATAAGCGCGGACGCAATCCAAAATATAAGGCATGGTGTTTTCCGTCCCTTCGCAGGCGATTCGCAAAGCGTCCAGCGTTTGCCCGGCGCGCCCGCTGTCGCGCGTGTTGCGGACTTCGTTCAGCCGCGCCACCTGACGCTCGTAGCCGTTCGGGTCCATTTCCAAAATTGGGATCGCGGCGGGCTGGTCGTCAAGGTAAGCGTTGACGCCGACAATGCGGCGGCGGTTTTCGTCAATCTCGCGCTGATAGCGATAGGCCGCGTCCGCGATTTCGCCTTGCATAAATCCCTTTTCTAACGCGGGGATGACTCCGCCTAAATCCGCGATGCGCTGAAAATAAGAATACGCATCTTTTTCGATGCGGTCGGTTTGCGCCTCGACGAAGAAACTGCCGCCAAGCGGATCCACCGTGTTGGTAACGCCCGATTCTTCGGCGATCACTTGCTGCGTGCGTAACGCCACTTTGACGGCGTGTTCGGACGGCAACGCCAGCGCCTCGTCCATCGAGTTCGTGTGTAGCGATTGCGTTCCGCCCAAGACGGCGGCCAGCGCTTGAACTGCCACGCGCACGATGTTGTTTTCCGGCTGTTGGGCGGTCAGCGAAACGCCGGCCGTCTGCGTGTGGAAGCGCAACAGCCATGACTTCGGATTCTTCGCTTTGAACGTCTCGCGCATTTCGCGCGCCCAAATGCGGCGGGCGGCGCGGTATTTGGCAATCTCTTCAAAGAAATCGTTGTGGGCGTTGAAGAAGAAGGAGAGGCGCGGCGCGAATTCGTCCACGTCCATGCCGCGCTCAATTCCCCAGCGGACGTACTCCATGCCGTCCGCCAGCGTGAACGCCAACTCTTGCGCGGCGGTCGAACCCGCCTCGCGGATGTGGTAACCCGAAATCGAAATCGAATTCCACTGCGGGACGTGTTGCGCGCCGTACTCCATCGTGTCCACCACCAAGCGCATGGACGGGTTAGGCGGGAAGATAAATTCCTTTTGCGCGATAAATTCTTTGAGGATGTCGTTTTGCGTCGTGCCGCGCAACTGGTCAAAGCGCGCGCCCTGCTTTTCGGCGGCGACGAGGTACATCGCCCAGATGATGGCGGCCGGCGAATTAATCGTCATGCTCGACGAGACTTTATCCAGCGGAATGCCTTCGAGCAAGATTTCCATATCTTTCAAAGAAGAAATCGCCACGCCGCATTTGCCAAACTCGCCGAGCGCTTCGGGTTGGTCGGTGTCGTAGCCCATTAACGTGGCGAGGTCGAAGGCGATGCTTAAACCCGTCTGACCTTGATTCAGTAAATATTTGAAACGCGCGTTGGTCTCTTCCGCCGTGCCGAAGCCGGCGAACATACGCATCGTCCACAGTTTGGAGCGATGCAGCGTCGGGTGGACTCCTCTCGTGTAGGGGTATTCGCCCGGCAGTCCGAGAGAGGCGGCGTAATCTAAGTCGGCGACGTCGAGCGGCGTGTAGAGTCGGTTAATCGGTTCGGACGAGGTGGTGATGAATTCGTCGGCGCGTTCGGGCAGTTGAGTCAGCGCTTTTTTGAGGGAGGTTTCTTCCCATTGCGAAAGCGATTGTTTTAATTGATCGAGGGTTTTCTTGTCGTACATGCGCGTCTCCTTCTTTGAGTTGGTTGCATTATACTTTGGTATACTCTTAAACGAGGTGTCCATGCCTATTAATATTGACGTTGATCCGTGCGACCATATCACCGCCGACGCGATTGGCGCTCCCGGTCAGCGCGTGTTTTATTTGCGCGCTTACTCGGAAAACCGCGCTTATACGGTTATTATCGAAAAGGCGCAATTGCTGACGCTCGCCATCGGCGTGGAGCAATTTCTCGGCGAGTTGAGCCGCAAATATCCCAACTTGAAAGAAGCCGACGGCGATTACGCGGAAGACGCAATGCGGATTCTGCCGCCGGAAAATCCGCTTTTTCGCGCGGGCGAAATCGGGCTGGGTTACGACCAAGAGCGCGATTTGGCGGTTGTCTTTGCCAAAGAGTTGCTATTGGAAGAACAAGATTCAGAAGAAGCGTCGCAGATTCGGTTTTGGGTTACGCGCGACCAATTGCGTCAACTGGCGCGTTGGGGGCAAGAAGTCTCTTCGCGCGGCCGCCCGATTTGTCCGCAATGCGGTCAGCCGATGGAAGCGGAAGGTCATTTCTGCCCAAAGAAGAACGGGCATTTGCATTAATTTCGGTTGACAGTTGACGGTTAACAGTTGGCGGTTGAAAACCTGACACCTGATACCTGACACCCGACACCTGACACTTGACACCCGCTCCCCATGCCCGTCATTCAATCCGCATTAACGCACGGCGAATATAAACTCAAAGGTCAGTTCATGCTCGGCTCAAACTACACCTTTCTCGCGGAAGTGGAATTTGAAAATCAAATTTTCCCCGCCGTGTATAAACCGAGCAAAGGCGAGCAGCCGCTTTGGGATTTTCCCGAAAACACGCTGGCGTTGCGCGAAGTCGCCGCCTATCAACTGAGCGAGGCGCTGGGCTTGCGTCTCGTCCCCTGCACCGTCTACCGCGAGGACGGTCCCTACGGCGCGGGTTCGTTGCAGCAATATGTCGAGTACGATATCGAGCATCACTACTTCAATTTTTCGGAGGAAGAAAAAAACAAACTGCGCCCCGTCGCTTTTTTTGATTTGCTGCTCAACAACGCCGACCGCAAAGGCGGTCACGTTTTTTTTGAAGCGCGCACGCAAAAACTTTTTGCCATTGATCACGGCGTTTGCTTTCATCAAGAGGACAAACTCCGCACTGTGATTTGGGATTTTGCCGGCGAAGAGATTCCCAATCAACTGCTCGCGCCGCTTTCCTCGACTTCAAACTGGTCTGCCCTCTTCGAGTCTTATCTCAGCCCCAACGAAACGGACGCGCTCTTGCGTCGCGCCGAAAAGATTTTAGAGAGTCAAACCTTCCCCTATCCGTCGCAAGAACGACGCGCTTTTCCTTATCCGCCAATTTGAGATGGTTGCAGGTTAAAAGTTTAAGGTTTAAAGTTCAAAGTTTAAGGTTGCAAGTTAACCAAACCTACAACCTTCAACCTACAACCTTCAACCTGATACCTGACACCTGACACCTGACACCTTCAACCTGATACCTGACACCTGACACCTTCACCCCACAGGAGCCCCCATGCACTATAAACTCGCATTAATTGGTTTTGGCAACGTCGCCCGCTCGTTGGCTCGTCTGCTCGTTCGCAAACAAGAGTTGTTGAAATCCAAATATGACGTTACCTTTTCCTTCGTCGGCATTTCGACCGGACGGCACGGTTGCGCCGTCAACCCGAACGGGCTCGACATTCAAAAGGCGCTAGACCTCGCTGAAAGCGGACAGGATATTTCGTCGCTAAATGATTCTCAATTCCCAATCGCCAATTCGCTCGACGTCATCCAACACTGCGGCGCCGACGCGCTTTTTGAAAACTCGCCGGTCAACACGCAGACTGGTCAACCCGCGCTGGATCACATCCGCGCCGCGTTGAATTTGGGAATGCACGCCATCACCGCTAACAAAGGTCCCGTCGTGCATGGCTATCGAGAGTTGACTCAACTCGCCGAATCAAAGGGAAAAAAATTCCGCTTTGAATCCGCCGTCATGGGCGGCGCGCCCGTCTTCTCAGTTATGCGCGAAGCCTTTCCGCTGGCGGAGCTCGAATCCTTCAAAGGCATTTTCAACGCCACGACTAACGTCATCTTATCCCGCATGGAAAGCGGCGAGACTTACGAACAAGCGCTGGCGCACGCGCAAAAAATCGGACTCGCCGAAACCGACCCAACCAACGACGTGGACGGTTGGGACGCCGCCATCAAAGTCGCCGCGTTGGTAACGGTTTTGTGGGACGCGCCTATCACGCCGCAAGAAGTCAACCCGACTGGCATTCGCGGCATCACAACCGAAATGATCGCCCAAGCCAAAGCGGACGGCAAACGCTATAAGTTGGTCTGCTTCGCCGAAAAAGCCGACGGGAAAATCAAGGTTGGCGTAACGCCGCAATTGGTGGACGCGGCTTCTCCGCTCTACGGCATGATGGATTCCAGCACGGGCATCACCTTTCGCACCGACGTAATTTTAGATTACTCGATTTCTGTTTCCGAAAAGCCGGGCATGGCCGGCGGACCCGTCGAAACCGCCTATGGTCTATTTGCGGATTTTGCGAATATTGTGAAAGAATAAATAGACTCTATCGGAAATTAGAAATAAGGTTTTTTCGCCTTCTAGATTTGTCATTTCGACGAGCGTAGCGAGGAGAAATCTGACTTCTCGACACAAAGATTTCTCGCTAGCGCTCGAAATGACAATCTGCCGCGCTATTTCCGATAATGTTTAATAAGAAAATTTAATTTATCGTTTCAATAAGCGCGAAGGATTATTTTATGACTCCGCCAGACTTACTTTACAGCGTTATCCTCTTCACAACGGGGGCAGTCTGCTTCACGGTGGGCGTTATTGTTTGGCAGCGCCGTCCTTTCGCTTCGGGGTCTATTCCATTAATCGCATATCTTGCGACTTTATGTTGGTGGGATTTTACCTACGGGCTTTTCTGGGCGAACGCCCCGACTCCCGTCCCCACTTTTTGGCTGGACGTTAGTTTCGTCGCGCCGACGGTGATTCCGGGAATCTTTTTAATTTTCGCATTGCAGGTCTCCGAGCAAGAACGCTGGATTAAGAAACCGCTTCTTTATGGATTATGCGTCGAGCCGTTGACCGTTTTAATCCTAATGTGGAGCGACCCCTGGCACGGCTTGTTCTTTGGCGGTAAACGCCCGCTGGGCGCAACCATGATTCAAGGCGGCGGTCCCGTATTTTGGGCGCACGTCGTTTATTCCTACTTGATGATTTTGCTTGCTTTCGTCATACTGGTTCGCCGCTTCCAAAAAACGTCGGGGATTTATCGTCGGCGGTTGGGCGTCATCATCATCGGCGCGGTCATTCCGTGGGTTAATAGTTTTCTCTTCGTCTTTGGTTACAGCCCCATTCCCTACGCGGATAACACGCCCTTCTCTACCTCGCTCGCTGCTTTCGCCTTCGCCTATGCTGTGTTGCATTACCGCCTGTTTGACATCGTCCCTGTGGCGCGGGACGCGCTGGTCGAAGAGATGACCGACGGCGTCATTGCCCTCGACGCTTCCAACCGCGTTGTGGACATCAACCCCGCGGCGGCAAGAGGAATCGGCGCGGCGCCAGACGACATTCTGGGCAAACCCGTCGCGGACGTTTTTTCGCGTTGGGAAGAAATCGTCGAAGAATTTATGGACGTGCGTCGCGCGCGCGTTGAAATCCTAGAGGGAAATGGTTCGGAGAATTATCTTGATTTGCAAATTTCTCCGCTTTACGATAGAAAGAAAAATTATCTTGGACGGCTGATTGTCTGGCGCGACATTTCGCATTTGAAGCAAACGCAAATGGAACTTGAAAAAATCGCCATGCAAGACCCGCTGACCTCCATCTACAATCGCCGTCATTTCTTTACGCTCGCCGAAGCGGAAATCGAGCGCGCGCTGCGCTACCATACGCCGTGTTCGATCATTCTGGCGGATATTGATCAATTCAAAAATGTCAACGACCAATACGGGCATAAGGCGGGCGACGAGGCGTTAATTTGCTTTACGAAAGTCTGCCGCAAAAGTTTGCGGAAGGTGGACATTTTTGCGCGTTACGGCGGCGAAGAATTTATCGCGCTTTTGCCCGAAACGGAGTTGGAGCAAGCCGTCGAAACCGCCGAACGGATTCGGCAAATCGTCGCAAGTTCGTCGTTGGAGAGCGCTCAATTTGATTTCGGCATCACCGCCAGTTTCGGCGTCGCGGCGTTTCAAGGCGCGGACGACACGCTCGACCATTTAATCCAACGCGCTGACCAATCTTTATACGAAGCGAAAAATGCCGGGCGCAATCGCGTCGTCGGCAAAGAAAATTTGTAGTTAAGTCGGGCGGCTAAAACGTCAACAAAATGACGAGCGCCAAAATGGCGGGGACGGCTTGAACGTAAAAAATTTTCTTGTTCACCGTGAACGCGCCGAAAATTCCCGCGAGGATCACGCAACTTAAGAAAAAGATTTTTATCGCGTCGCCCGCCAATAATCCCCAAATCAGACCCGCCGCGAGGAATCCGTTATACAAACCTTGATTCATGGCTAATGTTTTAGATTGTCTGGCTCGCTCTTCCGTCATGCGAAAAGTTTTTCTGCCGAAGGGCTTGTCCCAGAGGAACATTTCTAAATAGAGAAAGCCCAAATGTAAAAACGCGACAACGGCAATCAGAATACCCGCGATGAGTTTCATTTGATTCTCCTTTGGCGCGGGCGAGTATAGCAGATTTTGAAATCAGAACAAAAATTCTGTTATACTAACGCAATGGCAAAGACAAAAATTCACACGCGCTACGTTTGTCAGCAATGCGGACGAGTCGCCGCGAGTTATATGGGCAAATGCCCGCAGTGCGGCGCGTTCGACAGCATGGCGGAAGAGGTCGTCCACGACGAATCGGCGGCGAAGAAAAGCGCGGTCAACGCGCGCGGCTTAAGCGGACGTTCGCAACCGCGCCCGATTTCCGAAATTAGCGGCGACGCGGAAGAGCGCGTCCGCTTGCCGATTGCCGAGTTTGCCCGCGTGCTGGGCGGCGGAATTGTGCCAGGTTCGATTGTCTTAATCGGCGGCGACCCGGGCATTGGAAAGTCCACGTTGTTGTTGCAAACAGCGCTGGAAATGGGCAAGACTCAGCGCGTGCTTTACGTTTCGGGCGAAGAGTCTGAGCGGCAAATAAAAATGCGCGCTTCGCGGTTAGACAAAAGCGGAAAAGGCTTGCCGCAAAATTTATTGCTAGTTACTGAAACAAACCTTGAAGTTATTTTTAATCACGTCCGCGAGACGCAGCCCGATTTGTTAATCGTCGACTCGATTCAAACAACCTACCTTTCCGCGTTGGACTCGTCGGCGGGTTCGGTGTCGCAGGTGCGCGAATGTTCGTCGCAACTGCGCGAATTGGCCAAGTCCAACGGCGTAACGGTTTTTATGATCGGGCATGTTACCAAAGAAGGCGCGATTGCCGGCCCGCGCGTGTTGGAACACATTGTGGACACGGTTTTATATTTAGAAGGCGACCGCTTTCAGGCTTATCGCCTCTTGCGTTCAGTGAAGAACCGCTTCGGCGCGACTTCCGAAGTTGGCGTTTTTGAAATGCGCGAAGGCGGCATGATCGAAGTCAGCAACCCCTCCGAAGCGTTTTTGGCGGAGCGGATGATTAACGCGGCTGGCTCGGCAATTGCGGTAACGATGGAAGGCACGCGCCCGATCCTCGTCGAGGTGCAGGGGCTGACCTCGCCGACTCAATTCGGCAACGCGCGACGCACCGCCAACGGCGCGGACTTTAACCGTCTGCTGTTGATCGTCGCCGTGTTGACGCGCCGCGTCGGGTTGAAACTTGCGGAGCAGGACGTCTTCGTCAACGTGGTGGGCGGAATCCAAATTGACGAGCCGGCCGCCGACCTAGCCATCGCCGCCGCTATCGCTTCGTCGTGGCGCGACGCGCCTTTGCAAGCCAACGCGACGTTGATTGGCGAAATCGGTTTGGCGGGCGAGTTGCGTATGCCCGGTCAAATGGCGGCGCGTTTGCGCGAGGCGCAAAAGTTGGGCTTCAAAACTGCCATCGTCCCCAAGGCGTTGCGTAAGGGCGAAGAATATCCGAAAGGGATTGAAGTGGTCGAAGTCCGCTCGTTAGATCAGGCGTTGAGCGCGGCGTTGAAGCGGGAGAAGTAATTCGGCGCGAAAGGTCATATTTAGCGCATGACCTGTATCACTTGTCCGAAGCAGGCGTTGATTATAAAATCGCGTTTGTTGATAGGTTTTGCCCAAATAAGCGAGGTTATGATGCAGATTACGAAACAAGCCGATTATGCCGTGCGCGCGATTTTACATTTAGCGCGCAACCGCGGCGCGCGCACCGCAACGGGGATGATTGCCGCCGAGCAGCACATTCCGCCTTCTTTTTTGGCGAAGATTGTCGCGCAACTTTCGGTGGTTGGGTTGTTGAACACTTCGCGCGGGGCGCAGGGCGGCGTGTCGTTAGCGCGCGACCCAAAAGATATTACGCTGTTGGAAGTCATCGAGGCGATTGACGGGCCGATTCGTTTGAACGATTGCGTCGGCGAAGATCACGCTTCTTGCTTCTTGGCGGAGACCTGTCCGCTGCGTTCGGTATGGAGCGAGGCGCAAGAGCGCCTAGTGGCGCATTTGAAGCAGGTCAACTTTGCGGATATGGCGTTGAAAGGCGCGTAAGGAAAAAGAGATTCCTCTCGGCTATAATTGACGAGAGGAGTTTTTTATTTATTAAGGAGCAACGCATGTCCACCTCTCGCACTGTCCGCGCGCCGCGCGGGACGCAACTGACCTGCAAGAACTGGCTTTCCGAAGCCGCCTACCGCATGATTCAAAACAACCTCGACCCCGACGTGGCGGAGAAGCCCGAAGACCTGGTGGTCTACGGCGGGCGCGGAAAAGCCGCCCGCACTTGGGAAGCCTTCGACGCGATTCTCGAATCGCTGAAAAATCTCGAAGCGGACGAAACGCTGCTCGTGCAGTCGGGCAAACCTGTGGTCGTGTTCAAGAGTCACACAGACGCGCCGAAAGTGTTAATCGCCAACTCGAACATCGTGCCGCACTGGGCGACGTGGGAGTACTTCGACGAACTCGACAAAAAGGGATTGATCATGTACGGGCAGATGACGGCCGGCTCGTGGATTTACATCGGCACGCAGGGCATCTTGCAAGGGACGTATGAAACCTTCGGCGCGCTGGCGAAACTCAAAGGCTGGGATTCGCTCAAAGGCAAGTTCGTGCTGACAGCGGGCTTGGGCGGCATGGGCGGCGCGCAGCCGCTTTCGATTACCATGAACGAAGGCGTGGGATTAATCGTCGAAGTAGACCCCGAACGCGCCGAACGCCGCCGCGCCATCGGCTATGTGGACGTGGTGGTGGACAACCTCGAAGAGGCGATGACGCTGGTCGAGGAAAACGTCAAAGCGCAGACGCCGAAATCCATCGGCCTCATCGGCAACGCGGCAGACGTCTATGGTGAACTCTTTCAGCGTGGAATCATTCCCGACGTGGTAACCGATCAAACGTCGGCACATGAGGCGTTGTTTTACGTCCCCAGCGGCTTGAGCGTTACGGCGGCGAATCAACTGCGCGTCGAAAATCCAGAAAAATATAAAGCGCTGGCGATGGACTCGATGGCGAAGCATGTGCGCGCGATGTTGAGTTTTCAAAAAGCGGGCGCGGAAGTTTTTGATTACGGCAACAACTTGCGCCAACAGGCATTTAATCATGGCGTGAGCGACGCCTTTGAATTCCCCGGCTTTGTGCCGGCTTACATCCGCCCGCTGTTTTGCGAGGGCAAGGGACCTTTTCGCTGGGTGGCTTTATCTGGCGATGAAGAAGATATTTACGCCACCGACCAGGCGATTATGGAACTCTTCCCCGACGACGCGCACCTGCACCGTTGGTTAAAAATGGCGCGAGAGAAAGTTCCGTTTCAGGGTTTGCCCTCGCGCATTTGCTGGCTCGGTTACGGCGAGCGCGTGAAGGCGGGACTCAAATTCAACGAGTTGGTCGCCAGCGGAAAAGTCAAAGCGCCGATTGTAATTGGGCGCGACCATTTGGATTCGGGTTCGGTCGCTTCGCCCAACCGCGAGACGGAAGCCATGCGCGACGGCTCGGACGCGATTTCAGATTGGGCGATTCTCAACGCGCTGATCAACGCCGTCGGCGGCGCGACGTGGGTTTCGTTCCATCACGGCGGCGGAGTCGGCATGGGCTACTCGCAACACGCGGGACAGGTCATCGTCGCCGACGGCACGCCCGAAGCGGCGCGACGTTTGGAGCGCGTGCTGACCACCGACCCAGGCATGGGCGTTGTCCGCCACGCCGACGCGGGCTACGAGATCGCAATCGAAGCGGCGAAGCGGCATGGAATCAAGATGCCGATGTTGAAATAAGGACGGAGGACAGAGAACGGAGGACAAAGATTTTTCCACGTCCTTCGTCCTTCGTCATTGGTCATCTTTCAATGAAGCGGTTTACCCTTTTACTCCTCGCGCTGATTCTCGCCGCGTGTTCATCCGCGCCCGAAACTGCGCCTGAGGAACTGCCGACAATTTTGCCGGTGGCGACGCTCACGCCCAGCCCCGCGCCGTCCGCGCCGCAAGAAGCGCTTCCGACGCCCGAACTGCCGCCGCCGCCCGCCGTCTCGCGCGTCTTCATCGTTACCTTCGACGGGCTGCGCCCCGAAGCGATTGAACTGGCGAAGATGACCAACGTCCAAGCGCTGATGGAAAGCGGCGCCTACACTTTGCGCGCGCAGACCGTCAAACCGAGTTCGACGTTGCCGGCTCACGCCGCTATGGTTACGGGGACGTGCCCCGCCAAGAACGGCGTGCGTTGGAACGAGTACGTCCCGCGCAACGGCTACGCCGTCGGCACGGACATTTTCGATTTGGCGCGCGCCGTCGGCTTGCGGACGGTCGTAGTGGCGGGCAAAGAAAAATTGCGTCAACTGAGCAACGGCGTGGACTACTTCGGCTGGGTGGACAACAGCGACGACATCGAAGACGAAATCTCGCTCGACAATATGGCGCTCGACCAAATCAAAAAAGGCTTCGGCGTGATGTTGGTTCACTTCCTCGACGGCGACACGGCCGGACATAAAAACGGCTGGCTTTCCAAACAGCAGTTGAGCGCTTACAAACGCAACGACCAAACGCTGGGGCGTTTCATCAGCGCGATGAAAAAAAGCGGCTATTACGACGGGACGCTCTTCATCATCACCGCCGACCACGGCGGCAACACGTCCAACCCGAAGCACGGCAACGTAACGCCCGAAGCGATGACCATCCCTTGGGTCGTCAGCGGGCCAGGCGTTGCGCCCGGCGAGTTGCAAACGCAAGTGTACATTATGGACACCGCCGCCACCGCCGCCTTTGCGATGGGACTGCCGCTGCAACCCGAATGGGACGGCATCCCCGTCTATGAAGCCTTCGGCATGCCCTTCGATCCGCTGCGTCAGGGCGGCTGCCCGAACGTAACGCCATAAAGGAAACAACCATGACTCAAACCTACGACGCCCTCGTTATCGGCGCGGGCGTAATGGGCGCCAGCCTCGCCTTCCACTTCGCCGAGCGCGGACTCAAAGTCGCCGTCCTAGAACGCAACGTCGTTGCGGGCGGCGCGACCGCCCATTCCAGCGGACTCGTCCGTATGCATTACGACCTCGCCGCCGAATCGCGCCTCACCTTCGCCAGTTATCAAAACTATTTCAGCGTTTGGAAGGAGCGCGTCGGCGGGAACGCTTCGACTTCGCTCAGCGCAAGTTGCGGATTTCAGCGCACCGGCTTTTTGCAAATCGCCAAACGCGAACACGAAGACCGTTTGCGCGGCAACGTCGAAAACCAAAAGCGGATGGGCATCAACACGTCGGTCATTTCAGCGGACGAGGTGAAACGCCTCTTCCCCGACCTGATGACGGATGACTTCGACTACGCCGCTTACGAACCTGATTCAGGCTACGCCGACGCGACGCTGACGACTAACTCGTTTTTTGAATCCGCTAAGCGCATGGGCGCGGAATTAATTCAAAATTGCGAGGCAACGTCCGTGCGGCAGAGCGGCGGAAAAATTATCGGCGTGGGAACGAGTCGCGGAGAATTCTCCAGCCCAATCGTCGTCAACGCGGCGGGCAGATGGGCGAAACGAATCGCGGCGCTGGCGGACGTCGAAGTTCCGCTGGTTACCTGGACGCACGACGTCGCCTTTTTGCACCGCCCGCCGTCGCTGGGGAAAATCCCCGCCGTGATTGACGACGCGATAACTTGTTATTTTCGCCCCGAAGGCGCGGCGCTGATTTTAGCGGCCGGCGAAGACCAATCGCTACGCGGCGAAACGCCCGACGCGGAAAGCCAAACGCCCGCGCCAAATTTTCTCGACACGTTAATCGAGCAAATGATGCGGCGCATTCCAAAAATTGGGGAGAGCGGTTTGCACTCCGTGCACGTCGGGCGCGACGGCATCACGCCCGATCAACGCGCCATTTACAGCGCGACGGATTTGGGCGGCTTCTATCTCGCCTGCGGGTTGAGCGGCACGGGCTTCAAAACGTCGCCCGCCGCTGGCGCCAGCCTTGTGGAATTAATCCTCGACGGCGAATCAAAAACGGCGGACATCGCGCCGTTTCGATTGAGCCGCTTCGCCGAAGGAAAGTTGTTGGAAGGCGAATACGGTTACGGTCAATTGTGGAAGTGAATTAACTCGGAAAAAGTTTTTCAAAAACTTCGGGGCAATATTTGCGAACCATCTCTGAGGAAATGCCGTTCTCTTTGCAGACGGCTTCGTATAAATCCGCCGACGGGCGACGAATGCGCTTTTGCGTTTCGACGTCCAAACCCCAAAGCCCGAAGCGTTGAGTCCAACCGCGCTCCCATTCAAAGTTGTCCGCCAGCGACCAATGGAAATAGCCTTTGACCGGGAAATTGAAATTGACGGCTCGCCAAACTTGATGCACATGTTGCGCCAAATAGCGCGGACGCAAATGGTCGTCAAAATCTTCCACGCCGTTTTCCGTGATGAGAATCGGCAGTTTGGGATAAGTCTTCACAATCCAATGAATCGAATCGTACAAGCCTTGCGGCAGGTTGGCGATCATGCCCGTCGCGCTTAAGTCCGCGTCTTTTGGGTATCCCGCGTTGGTAAACAATTGACTCGCTTTGGAAAGGTCGAACCAAACCGTGTCGGTCGAGTAATAATTTAAGCCGAGATAATCTTGCGTCCCTTTCGCTTCGGGGACGTTGAAGTTGCCGACCGGCGTTTTCATCACGCCGTCGGAAATCGCCGTCGGGAAGCCCATGTTCACGCCTTCGTAGCGGATTTTTCGCATCCACTGGTCGAGCGGCGACCAACGCGAACGCGCGACCATCGGGCGGAAGTGCAAAGCGTAGCCGACTCGCGCTTCGGGCTGCAATTCGTGAATGGCGCGGTAGGCGGCGGCGTGCCCTCTGACCATGTTGGCAAGAACGCGCATGGCAAGTTTGACGTCCGTTTTGCCCGGCGGAAATTCGCCGGTCACATAGCCGTTCAGCGCGTAGACGTTCGGCTCGTTAATCGTAACCCAAAGCGTAACGTAGCCTTTCAGCGCGTCTACCATTTTGCGGACGTATTTCTCAAAGAGCGCGACGACTTCGTCATTCTCCCAGCCGCCGCGTTCGCTCAGCCACAGCGGGTCGGTGAAGTGATGCAAGGTAACCAACGCCGTCAGCCCGCGCTCGCGCAGTCCGCGCAGCATGGCGCGATATTTTTCAATAGCGTCTTCGTCCCAAGCGTCGGGAGTCGGTTGCACGCGACTCCACTCGATGGAAAAGCGATGCGCGTTTTGTCCGCCTTCTGCGGCGCGGTCGAAGTCTTCGCGCCAGCGTCCGCCTTGCCAATCGGCGGCGACGGCGGCTGACCCGTTCGTGCGCCCGTCCGCTTCCCAACGCGACCAGTTGTTGTTAAGGTTGCCGCCTTCCACTTGATGCGACGAAGTCGCCGTCCCCCACAAAAAACCCTTCGGAAAATGATAAACGCCTTCGGGCATAAGGTCTCCTAATTGCGATTCAAATAAGCGAGGTACAGTGCCACCGAACCAGCCACCGCCGCGTTAAGCGATTCGATTTTTCCGCGCATTGGCAGTTTTAGAATCACGTCGCATTTTTTGCGAGTCAACTCGCGCAAGCCTTCGCCCTCCGAACCGACGACCAAACCCAACGCGCCATTCAAATGACGAGAATTCGCCTCGACCTCCGCCCCAGCCTGATCCAACCCAACCAGCCAAAGGTTTGCATCCTTGAGCGTTTCCATCGCCTGCGCCAAATTGGCGCGCGCCACGAGCAGATGTTCGCTCGCCCCCGAAGAAGCGTTGACGACGGCCGGCGTTACCTCCACCGAGCGCGCCAACGGGATGACGATGCCATGAATGCCGACCGCTTCCGCCGTGCGGATGAGCGCGCCAAAATTTTGCGGGTCTTGCAGCGAGTCGAGCAGCAGCACAAAGGGCGGCTCGTCGGCGGCGCATTCGAGGATGTCGGCAATGTCGGCGTAGGGATAGCCGCCGACCTCGGCGACCACGCCTTGATGACGCTCGTACATTTTGTCCAAGCGCGCGCGCGGAACGCGCAAAACCTTGATTTTTTGCTTCGCGGCGAGTTGCAAAATTTCCGCTAATTTGCCTTTTTCTTGCGCCCCGTCCGCGATGTGGATGGAGAAGAATTGGCGGCGTTTGGCGCGAAGCGTCTCGTAAACCGCGTTGCGCGAGTAGATGAATTCTTTCATAGGAAAGTATTGTACTGTAAATTTATTTCGTTCGACGACGTTTTTCAAAGAAAGCGATACAATTTAACCCAACAGGAGATTTCGTGAAAACTAAAATTGCGCTCTTAACCGTTATAACTTTGTTGACGTTGGCTTGTTCCGCGCTTGTCCCTTCCGCGCCGACGCGAACCCCGCAGCCGACCGTTTCGCCGTGGATCAGTTCGGGGCTGACGCTTCAATCGTCGCCGTGGAAAGAGGCGGGCGACAAACCGCCGTATCAAATCGAAGCGCAGATTCCGCAGTTGGTCGGCGCGGACGATTCCCGCGTTCAGATTTTCAACGACTATTTGACGGAAATCGTAAAAAATGAAGTTGAGATTTTCAAAACCGACACGCTCTCGTATGCGTCCGCGCCGCCGATTGCAAACGGGAGTTCGTTGGACATTCAATATCAATTGATCGGTCAGCGCGGCGACGTGTGGAGTTTGCAATTTCTCGTCATGCTTTATATGGACGGCGCGGCGCACCCTAGTCATTACAGCATTTCCGTCAACTACGATTTGGCGAACAGCCGCGAAATTCAATTAAGCGAACTCTTCGTCCCCAACGCGGATTACCTGAAAACGATTTCCGATTTTTGCGCGGCGGAATTATCGGCGCGCGATATTGGCTTTGAAGATTTTTCCGTTGGCGCGGCGCCAGATCTTGGAAATTACACGCGCTGGAATCTCGCGGACGACGGCTCGCTGATAATTACCTTCGACGAATATCAAGTCGCCTCTTACGCCGCCGGCCCGCAGACGGTGAAAATCCCTATATCGCAGTTAAAAGAAATCATCAACCCGTCGGGCGCGCTTGCGCTATTTGAGGTTCGATAAAAATTTATGCCGCCAAACGTAGTATAATGCGCGGCGCAAGAACCTTTATAGGTAACATCACTTTTTGGAGGAATCTCTCATGGCTGCAGCGCCAAAATCTCAAGTTTTTCACCTTGCCGATATGATCAACTATCAAGAAGGATCGGTGGTCAGTCGTCAAATCACCAAGTTAGATTCGGGCAACACGACCTTGTTCGCCTTCGACGCGGAGCAAGGGCTGAGCGAGCATAAATCGCCTTACGACGCGATGATTCAAGTTTTGGAAGGCGAGTTGGATTTGACTCTTTCGGGCGTGCATCACACGCTCAAAGGCGGCGACATGATTATTATGCCGTCTAACGAAGCGCATAACTTAAGAGCCGTAACGCAATTCAAAATGCTTTTGAGCATGTTCAAGGCTTAAATCAAAAAGAGACGGTCGCAAGACCGTCTCTTTTTTTGTTCGCTTCAATTATTTAACTTGATAAGTCGGCAACATGCCGTTGCTGAAAATCAAATTCGGGAAGACGCCTTCGGGCGTGAAGATAAACTTATCCGTGTCTTTGATGGCGCTCGCGTTCGCCAACGCCATTTGCAAGGCGACGTATTCCGGATGCTCGGCGTATAAGACCGCCATCGCCAACTCTTTGGCAATGTCCACTTGCGCTTGCTCTTTGGCGACCGCCTGTTGCGCTTCGGTCAACTTCAATTGTTGTTGCGCGTTAATCGTCTCTTGCTGAATGACCGCCAACTCGGCTTTGAGTTGCTCTTGCTTCAATTGTTGCAAGACGGCTTGCTGACGCGCCTCTTCCTGCAATTTAGATTGCTCGACGCGAATCTGCCCTTCTTCCGCCGCCTGCGCCGCCGCCGCTTCTTGCTTAGCTTTCTCGGCGTCCTGTTTGGCTTTTTCGGTGGCGAGTCGGCTTTGGACGATGGAGTCTAACGCGGCTTGCACTTCGGGCGAAATGATAACCTGCGGCACGGCGACGTTGCGGACTTCCAAACCGAGAGGCTGGGCTAAAGAACTGACTTCGGTGTCTATGCAGGAGCGCAACACGTCGCGCCCGGAGCCGATGACCGCTTCGTCGAATTTTTTGTCGCCGACGCAGACCTTCATGGCTTGCAGGGTGAACGCGGTCAGACGTTGCGAGAGCGACACGTCGTCGGTGTAGATGTTGCGATAACGCGGAAAGTTGGCGATGACGATGTCCGCTTCGCGCGGGCGGAAAACGTCCGCCGTTACTTGCAAGCCGATGCGCTGTTTATCTACGGTGATTAGTTCGGAATCGTCCACCGTGATCGGCACGGCGCTGGTTTTGATTTTGACCACATCTACGAAGAGACCGAAATCAAACGCGATGCCCGGTTGACGCACGCCTTCAATTTCGCCAGCGCGGATGGTCAAGCCGACTTCGTCGGGGTTGATGACCGTGAAATACCAAAACGACTGGCTGGCGGCGGCGACGCCCGCGATAACGACGAAGACGACGACCGCAATGACCAGCAAACGCGGAATAGCGGAAACGTTTAGGCGCGGGGGTTTGGCGTTATAGTCCTTCATGCAATTTTCTCCTCTTGCTAATTTTCAGAAACAAACGGATTATACACTTTCTCATGCCCTACCGTCGTCTGCGCCCCGTGACCGGGCAACAGGCGCGTTTCGTCGGGCAAGGTATAGATCTGTGTACGAATGCTGCGCTCCAAAGTTGCGAAGTCGCCGCCCGGCAAATCGCTGCGCCCTACGCTTTCATAAAAAATCAAATCGCCGCAAAAGCAGACTTTTTCTTTTGCGACGTAGAAGACGCAATGTCCGCGCGAGTGGCCGGGCGCGTAGCGCACTTCAAACTCGTTTGAGCCGAGTTTCATCGTCATGCCGTGAACGAAATCAATCGTCGGTTCGGGGCCAGGGTCGATGTCAAAGCCGAACTTCGCGCCGCCGCCGCCCTCGCGCCAGAGGACGTGGTCGGCGGGGTGCAGCGCGGCGTGCGGCAAGGGGTTGAGCGCGTCGGCAATGGCGCCCGCGCCGCCGATATGGTCAAAGTGCGCGTGCGTGTACCACAAATGTCCAATGCGCCAATTTCTATCTTGCGCGGCGTTGAGGATGATATGCCCGTCCCAAGCAGGGTCGATGACGACGGCTTCTTGGGTTTCAGGGTCGGCGACGAGATAAGCGTTGGTCTCGACCGGACCGAGCGTGAATTGAACAATTTCTAACATGGCTTCCTTTCGGGGTTAGATTGTCGGCGCAAGTCCTTCGTCCACTGGGCGCGGCGCGAAGAAATAACTGACCGCTATCGAAAGCGCGATGACGCCCATCGCCAGCGGATAGATGGCAAACGGGTTGCGGTCAAAAATAAAACCGGCAATCGGCGGCGCGATGACGAGGATGACCGAGCCGACGGTTTCCATTGCGCCGTAGGAAATCCCCATCTGCGAGCCGTGAATCAACGCGCGGATTTGCGCCATCGCTAGCGGCTTGGCGGCGCGGAATCCGCCTAAGAGAAAATAGCCGAGCATGAAAATCGGCAGCCCGACTCCGCGCCACATCAACGCGGCGAAGAGGATGACGGCAAATTGCGCGGCGATGAATCCGCGACGCGGCTGAAGGCGGCTGAGCCACAACATCATCATCGAATTGCCCAACGCGCCGGCGGAAAAAATCCAGCCGATTTCGGTCAACGACAAACGGCGGACGCCTTCGAGAAAATTGGGCGTCAGCGGTTGGGCGAGGTACAGCGCAAAAAAGGCGAGGGCATAGACGGCGAGAAAATTAACGAAGCGCGGATTTTTCCACAAGGTCGGCGGCGGCGCGGACGCATCTTGCGCGTCCAGCGGTTGGGCTTCGATGAAAAATAAGCAAGCGTTAGAAAAAACGAAGAGCGCGGACGCCGCCAAGTAACTGGCGCTCATGCCGTAGCGTTCGGCGATCCAACCGCCGCTGACGGGACCGAGCGTCATGCCGAAACTGAACATGGCGGAAATCGTCGAGAGCGCGCGCCCTAAATCGAGCGAGCCGCGCGCGGCGGTGATGTAACTGTTGAGCGGCGAAGAGACGAAGGCGGTCATGCCGTAGGCGAAAAAGCCGATCAAAAAAACGACGAGGCTTTTCGCCAAGCCCATGGTCAGCGCCGCGAAGAGTCCCGCCAGCCACGCGGCGAGGAGCAGCGGCTTGCGCCCCAGCCTGTCGGAGAGGTGTCCCATCGGCAGGTGCATCAGCGCCATAAAAAAACCGAACGCGCCGAGCGTCCAGCCGATTTGCTGCTTGCTTAACAAAAAGTCGGCTTCCAAACGAATCGGCATGAAGTTGTAAAACATGCCTTCGCCAATGCCCCACAAAAAAAGCGAGGCGGCGATTAAGACTAAATTGCGATTCATAAATTAGGCGCGCTCGACGCGCTGAATGAAATCGCGCGTCAACTCGAAGGCTTGCAGACGCGCCGCGTCGCGCGGGATGACGTGCCCCGACTCGACGACGTAGGCTTTCGATTTGTCCGCGACGTTGGTCAACGCGGCGTAGATGCGCTCCATGTTTTCGGGCAAAACGTAATGGTCGTTCTTCGAGTGAATGAGCAACGTCGGCGCGTTAACCGCGGGCAGAGCCTCGCGCATTTCTTTGAGCAGTTCTTTCAACTCCGCCACTGAGCGCGTCGGGTTGAACGGATAGGAGACGTGACTGTGATAGGCGTCTTTGTCAAACCAAGAGGCGCCCGGCGTTTCGTTGGATTTGATTAAGTATTTTTGAAAGCGACTAAATAATTTCAGCGTCCAAGTCGGATATTTTTCCGCGCCGCCCGGCAACTCGTACGGCGTGGACATGGCGACCACGCCGCTGACTTTCAAACGCGCCGCCATCAACAGCGATAAAATTCCGCCCATCGAAAGCCCGACGAAGAAGACGCGCTCCGTCGAGTCGCGCAGGAGGTTGTAGCCGTCTTCGACCGAAGCCGTCCAGTCGGCGCGGCGCGAGCGAATCATATCTTCGGGAGTCGTCGCGTGTCCAGCCAGACGAATCCCTAAACAGGTGTAGCCTTGTTCATTTAAGTATTCGCCCATCCAGCGCATTTCTTTGGGCGCGCCGGTGAAGCCGTGAACGAGCAAAACGCCCGTGCGATTTCCGGGAAAGAAAAACGGTTCGGCGGAAGGTATGGTTTGAGTCATCGTCCCTTGATTATATCAACCAGTCCGCGCAAACCCAATTCGTAAGAGCGCCAGCCAAACCCGCCGACCTTGCCTTTGCAGACCGCCGAAATTAACGAGCGCTGACGAAACTCTTCGCGCGCGTCCACGTTGGAAAGGTGAACTTCGATAACCGGAATTTCAATCGCGGAAATCGCGTCGCGCAAAGCGACCGACGTGTGCGTGTATCCGCCCGCGTTGAAAACCGCGCCGTCCGCCCACGTCCGCGCCTCGTGCAGCGCGTCAATCAACGCGCCTTCGCTGTTTGATTGAAAGCAAGAGACTTCCGCGCCCAACGCTTTTCCCAAATCCATCATCTTTTGGTTAACCTCGTCCAACGTCGTCGAGCCGTAGACTTGCGGTTCGCGCGTCCCCAATAAATTTAAGTTTGGTCCGTGCAAAATTAATATCTTCATGGAATCACCTCGTCCAAATTTTCCGCTTCGACCAATTCGACTTTTCCAATTTCAACCGGCAGCGCGAAACGAACGGACGCGGCGCTTTTCTTTTTGTCCACGCGCATGGCGCGGATGATTTCTTCGCGCGCTAAATTTTCGGGAATGCGAATCGGCAACCCCAAATTCGTCAATGCGGATTCAATTGCTTCGACCGCGCTCGGACTCGTCCGCCCGATTCGCGCCGCATAGCGCGCCTCGACCGCCATGCCGATGGCGATCGCTTCCCCGTGCCGCAGTTCAAATTGGCTGACCAACTCCACCGCGTGGCCGACGGTGTGTCCCAAATTCAACGCGGCGCGGATTCCTTTTTCATACGGGTCTTCCTCGATGACCTTAATCTTCACCGCCATCGCGCGTTTGACGACTTCCTCTAAATTATCTTTCACCCAATCCAAACCATTGTTGCATAACTCAAATAATTCTGGGTCGGAGATAATTCCATGTTTGACAACTTCTGCCATGCCAGAAATTAATTCTCGTTCAGGCAACGTTTGCAAAAGGCGAACGTCGGCGACGACAACTTTCGGCGGATGAAACGCGCCGATTAAGTTTTTCCCCTCGGGCAAATCGAATCCCGTTTTGCCGCCGAGCGAAGCGTCCGCCATCGCCAGCAGCGTGGACGGGAGGGCGACCCAGTCAATGCCGCGCATGTAGGTCGCGGCGGCGAATCCGCTCAGGTCGCTGACCACGCCGCCGCCCAACGCGACGACCGTACTTTTGCGGTCTAAGCCGTTTTCGAGAAAGGACTTCCACAAGCGCGAAACGGTCTGTAAATTTTTATGCTCTTCGCCCGCCGGAATGACGACCGCTTTTGCGCCGAATAAATTTTGAACTTTCTCAAGGTGATGCGCCGCGACGTTTTCATCGCTGACAATCAGCGGGTTGTTAAGGTTGGGGATTTTGAACAGCGAATCAACAATTACGTCATACGCGCCCATCGCGGACAGACGATGCCGCCCCAGCAAGACCTGCGCCTCGAAGGCGTTTTGTTTGGCGCTCTTTCCGTCCACGCGCAGGCGCGGCGCAAAGGAGGCGTAATGCGCGGCGCGTTTTTTCATCAGCGCTTCAAGTTTGGATTTCAACTCGCCCGTCAACAGCGGACGTTCGTTCGGCTGACGTTGCGCGCGCTCGAACAGCGTTTGCAAATCCGCGTCGAGCAACAAAATTTTTCCGCCAGATTCGGCGAGGGCGCGATTCTCTTCGCGCAACAAGGCGCCGCCGCCGAGCGCGACCAAATATTCGCTTTCGTTTTCAATTAGCGCTTTCAACGCGGACGTTTCCAAATCGCGGAAGGCGCTTTCGCCGCGTTGCGCCATAATCTGCGGAATGGACATGCCCGCGTCCGATTCGATGCGGCGGTCTAAATCCACAAACGGCAGACGCAGATTCTGCGCGACGATTCTGCCCACCGACGTTTTGCCCGAAGCGGGCGGACCGTAAAAAAATATGCGCGTCATCTTATTCCCAAAAAACGTGCGGCGCGTTGTCCATCGGCAAATCGGCGAGCGTCGCTTTACGCAGCGCGGCGAAGCGCGGCTTCATCTCGTTTAGCGAATCGCCGCCGATTTTTTCCAACAGCGCGTCGGCGAGGACGAAGGCGACCATCGCTTCCAAAATTGGGACGGCGCGCGGCACGGGGCAAAAATCGGAGCGCTCGTATTTTGTCGGCGCGTCTTCGCCCAGCGCCAAGTCCACAGTGGCTTGCGGCAGAAGAGTCGTCGCAATCGGTTTCATCGCGGCGCGGAGGACGATCGGCTGTCCGTTGGAAATTCCGCCTTCAATGCCGCCCGCGCGGTTTGAAGCGCGGCGCAATTCGTGATTGGCGGTTGGCAATTGAATCGCGTCGTGCGCTTGCGTGCCGATTCGTTTGGCGTTTTCAAAAGCGTCGCCGACTTCCACGCCCTTGATGGCTTGCACGGACATCAGCGCGTGCGTCAACTTGGCTTCGAGGCGGCGATCCCATTGCGCGAAACTGCCCAAGCCGACGGGGACGTTCAGCGCGACGATTTCTAAAATTCCGCCGAGCGTGTTTTTGCCGTGAATGGTTTTTTCGATTTCGTCGCGCATAGCCTGCGCGGACGATTCTTGCGGGCAGCGCACGTCCGATTCTTCGGCGCGGACAAAGCGCTCTTCGTAAGGCATTTCGCCCAAGTCGGCTTGAATTTCGCCGATGGACGAAACGTAACCGCCGACGACAATTCCAAATTGCGCCAGCAGTTCTTTGCAAACCGCGCCCGCCGCAACGCGCATGGTCGTCTCCCTTGCGGAGGTGCGCTCTAACGCGGGACGTAAATCTTTATAGCCGTACTTGACCGCGCCGGTTAAATCCGCGTGGCCCGGGCGCGGCGCGGTCATCGGCGCGACGGCTTTGCCTTTCCATTTGACGTGGTCGTCGTTTTGCACGAGCAACGCAATCGGCGCGCCGCTCGTCTCTCCGCCCAGCACGCCGCCTAAGATTTGAACTGTGTCTTTTTCAATCTTCATGCGTCCGCCCGAACCGTAACCTTTTTGGCGGCGAGCCAATTCGCGGTTGACGGCTTCGGGCGCGAGCGGCAAGCCCGCGGGCATTCCGTCTAGTATTGCGGTCAGCGCCGGCCCGTGCGATTCGCCGGCAGTGAAAAAACGTAAAGGCATAAGAACTCCGTAATGGTTGATGGTTGCAATTATGGCTGACGGTCGAGCGCTTCGCGCAAGGTTTCTCGCGGCGGGTTGCAGCCCGTCCACAGGGCGAAGGCCAGCGCGGCTTGCTCGACCAACATGCCAATTCCGCCGGCCGCGCGCGCGCCGCGCGTCCGCGCTTGACGCGTTAGTTTCGTCTCGCGCGGATTGTACACGAGGTCGTAAACAAAAAGGTCGGCGTGAAAAAAAGCGGCGTTGGGCAGGGGCGTTTCGTCCGCGCGCGGGAACATGCCCAGCGGCGTGGCGTTGACGATGAGGTTGAAGGTTGCAGGTTGCGAGTTGCGGGTTGCGGGTTGCAAGTTGCAGGTTGAAAGTTTTTGCGAATTTGAAAACGATGCAACCAGACCTTGCGCCTGTTCGTTTCGGCGGGAGGAAACGGCGACGCGCCAACCCTCGCCGAGCAAAGCGTGGACAACCGCCCGCGCCGCGCCGCCCGCCCCCAATACCAACGCCGACTTTCGCCCTTCGTCATTTTCTTCGCCCCGAACCTTTTTCAAATCGGACAGAAAGCCGGGCGCGTCGGTGTTGTCGCCGACCAGTTTTTCGTCGCGCAAGTAAACGGTGTTAACCGCGCCGATGGCTTGCGCGGCGGGCGTCAGTTCGTCCGTCAACGCGGCGACGTTTTGCTTGTGCGGAATGGTTACGTTCAGCCCCGCAATGTCTCGCGCGCGGACGCGGCTTAACAAATCGCGCAGTCCGCGCTGGTCGTCGGGCGCGACGGGAAATAAGGAATACGAACCTTGCAGTCCGCAGGCGGCGAGCGCGGCGTTATGAATCAGCGGCGAGAGCGAATGCCCTAACGGGTAGCCGATGAGTCCCAGTTGAAAAAATGTCATCGCAAGGACTCCAGAACCTTAAAGAAATTGGGAAACGTTTTTGAGACGCAAGAGGGGTTGTCAATGGTTACGCCGTCGAAGCGCAGACCGATTAAGGAGAAAGCCATCGCCATGCGGTGATCGTCGTAGGTTTGGACGGTCGCGGGGCGCAGAGTCTCCGTTGGGTAGATGGTCATTCCGTCGGCGTGTTCTTCCACGCGGACGCCAAGCCGCGTCAACTCGGCGCACACGGCGCGGACGCGGTCGGTCTCTTTGACTCGCGCCGAAGCGATGCCGCGAATGCGCGTCGGCGAGGAGGCGAACGGCGCAATAGCGGCTAGGGTTTGCGCGGTGTCGGGGATGTCGCGCATGTCAAGGTCAAGCCCGCGAAGTTCGGAAGCGCCAGCAACCTGCAAACGGTTATCTGTCTCGATGACAGTACAGCCCATTTGAGTTAATACGTCTAAAAATTTTAGGTCGCCTTGTTTTGATTTGCGCGAGATGTTTTCTACTGCAACGCTTCCGCCGCAAATGGCTGGCGCGGCGAAAAAATACGAGGCGGCGGAAGCGTCTGATTCGATGGGGTAATTGGCGATTGGCAAATATTGCGAAGCGCCAATTGCGAAGCGCGAGTAATCATTGCGTTCAACTTCGACTCCAAACTCTTTCATAATTTCAATCGTCATGTCCGCGTACGGTTTGGAATTTAATTCGGTGGTCAACTCAATTTCAATTTTATTTTTTGCGTAGGGCGCGACCATCAAAAGCGCGGACAAAAATTGGCTGGAAACGTCGCCCGCGACGCGCGCTTTGCCGCCGCGCAAGCCGTCGGCGAAAATTTCCAACGGCGGACAGCCGCCTTGGGCGCGGACGTCAGCGCCGAGTTGAGTCAGCGCAGCAACCAAATCGCCAATCGGGCGTTGGCGCATGCGCGGGTTGCCGTCCAAAACGTATGCGCCCTTTCCCAGCGCGAGGAAGGCGGTTAAAAATCGCGCCGCCGTTCCCGCGTTGCCGATGTTGAGTTTCGCCTTTTTCGCGGGGATGCGCCCGCCTTGCCCGACGACGGTCATCGAAGAGTCGGCTTCGTTGAGTCGCACGTCAAAGCCGAGCGCGAGCAGGGCGCGGGCGAAGTAGCGCGAGTCGTCGGAGAAGAGCGCGTTGGTTAATGTGGTCGTCCCCTCGGCGAGGGCGGCGACGAGCAAGGCGCGGTTGGTCAGCGATTTGGAGCCAGGCGCTCGGACGACGGCGTTTAGCGGGCGGTCAATTGGGCGGATGCGAAGGGTGGGCGGGAGGAGCATAGGTTTCAGGTTTTAGGTTGCAGGTGTCAGGTGTCAGGTGTCGGGCGTTAGGTTGGCGGCGAGGTGTTGGTAGGCGGCGTTGGATTGTTGAAGCAAGTTTTCCAGCGCGGAGAAATCGTCGGCGGCGAGCAGCGTTTCGATGCGCCCCAGTTCGGTCTGCAATCGGCGCAGGGCGGCGCGGACGTTTTCGCGGTTGGTTTGCAACACGCCCAACATCATCGAGGAGGGCGTGTCCGCGAGGCGGCTGGCGGACTTGAAGCCCGGCCCGATGAAAGGCGCAGACTCAGACGGGACGGACAAGGTCAGCGCGGAGGCGAGCAGAAAAGGGAGATGACTGGTCGCGGCGAGGATGCGGTCGTGTTCGGCGGCGTCCAACTCAATTTCATTGGCGTCGAGCGCGGAAATAATTTGCCGCGCCGCCGACTTTGCGCGAGTCGTCGTCCGCGCGCAGGGCGTAACGGCGAAAGGCGCGTTGTGAAAAATGCGCGCGTCCGCGTTTTCTAAGCCGAGTTTTTCTTTGCCGCAAATGGGGTGTCCGCCGAGGGCGTCGAAGCGTTCGGGCAATTTGTCCAATGCTTCGACGACGGCGCGTTTGCTCGAACCGCAATCCATCACGACGCACGGTTGCGGAACGAGCGTCGGCAGTTTTTCCAGCCAACTCAAAATAGCGGGGAGCGGCGCGGCGAGCAGAATCGCGTCCGCTTGGGCGAGCGCGGCAGAGTCGCTTTGGGCGAAGTCCGCAATTTTTTGCGACAAAGCCAATTCGAGCGCGGCCGGGCGCGGGTCAATCCCATAAAGCGCCGCGCACTTTCCGCGCAAGCCCAACGCCAACGAGCCGCCGATTAATCCCAATCCGACGACGACAACTTTCGCTTTGGACAGGTCAAAGTCAGACTGCGACATGTTGCGGAACGAGCTTGCGGTCAACCGCCTCCGCCACCGCTTTGACCTTTTTCACCATGCGGGCGAAGGCTTCGGGCGTGAGCGATTGCTTGCCGTCTGAAACGGCGCGCGGCGGATCTTGATGCACCTCGACGATGACGCCGTCCGCGCCGGCGGCGACGCCCGCTTTGGCGACGGCTTCGACGAAGTCCGAATCGCCGGTGGCGTGGCTGGGGTCAATGACGACCGGCAGGTGAGTCAACTTTTTGAGGACGGGCACGGCGTTGATGTCGGTTGTGTTGCGCGTGGCGGTTTCAAAGGTACGGATGCCGCGCTCGCAAAGGATGACGCGATGGTTGCCGCCCGCGAGGATGTATTCGCTCGCCATCAGCATTTCTTCAATCGTAGCCGACATGCCGCGCTTAAAAAGAACCGGCGTGCGCGATTCGCCGAGCGCGCGCAACAGGTTGAAGTTTTGCATGTTGCGCGCCCCGACTTGGAAGACGTCCACATAGCGCTCCATCATGTTGATTTGCGAAACCGCCATCACCTCGACCACCAACGGCAGCCCAGTCTGCTCGCGGGCTTCCGCCATGTATTCCAGCCCTTCCTCGCCCAGCCCTTGAAAAGCGTAGGGCGACGTGCGCGGTTTGAAGACGCCGCCGCGCAAGGCGTTTGCGCCCGCTTCTTTGACGGCGTGAGCGATTTCTAAAATTTGACTTCGTCCTTCCACCGAACAGGGTCCGGCGATAATCGGAATTTCCGTCCCGCCGACGGAGAAGCCGTCAAAGTCAAAAATCGAATCGTATTCTTGAAATTGGCGCGAGGCTAACTTGTACGGTTTGGAAATGCGCTGCACTTCGAGCACGCCGGGCAGCGCCTCGAAGACCTCTTTGGCGACATAATGCCCCTCGCCGACCGCGCCGACGATGGTTTGTTGCACGCCAAAGATCGGGTGCGCGGAAAGTTTGTTGTCCTCGACGGCTTTGATTACAGCGTCAACTTCTTCGCGGGGGGCGCCAGGGCGCATAATGATCATCATAGTTTTTTCCTTTTCCTCTGTAAGTTTTTTATGGCGAATTTCACGAACAATTTTGAGATTTCCGCGTCATTCGCATTATTTTTTCAACGCCTCTTCCTGCGCGAAAAGCGTTAGGCATTTGCCCAATCGGGGCGCAAGCGGACGGCTTCGCGCAAGTAAACGTGTTTGATTTCCTTTTGCGGCGTTTCCGTGTTCCAATGCAACAAAACGCGGACGGTCTTCGGCAAACTGTTCGGCACGGGGATTTCTCTCGCGCAAATCATCGGCACGAAATCCCAGCCTAACTCGCGCGCGGCTTGCGCGGGAAAGGCGGCGCTCAAATCGTCGCTGACGGTGAAGAGCGCGCTGGCAATATCTTGCGCTTGCAACCCGTCGTTCTCGGCGAGAATGGCTTGCAGTAATTCGCAAGTCGCTTGCAAAATCGCTTGCGCCTCGTCTTCCGCGACGGTAATCGCGCCGCGTATTCCTCGAATGGACATAGGCTTCTCCTTGTTGTCCCCGCGCGGGGGAAATAAAAAAAGGGCGAGACCGTTTGGTCTCGCCCTTTTGTACACAAAAAAATTCGCTTTGTCTACTTAAGCGCCGCCAACGGCAACCGATTGGGAGCCGTAAAATAAAAGTACGCAAACCAGCGAGCAGACTTAAGCATGACGGGCGTTATTCTATGACTCTTTCGCGGATGAGTCAAGGGGAATTTCCTCAGGTAAAATAGAAAGATGATTAACAAAAAAATCACCTTCATCGGTCCGGGCGTAATGGCGGAAGCCATGATCGCCGGACTGCTCAACAAAAAATTGGCGGACGCGAAAGATATCACCGCCGCCGGCCCGCGCGAAGAACGCGGCGCGGAATTGATTCGCAAATACGGCATCCAATGCACGACGGATAATTCCGCCGCCTGCCGCGACGCGGACGTGGTCGTGCTGTCGGTCAAGCCGCAGCGCTTAACCGACGTGATGAAAGGGCTGCGCGACATTAAGCCCGACGCGCTGGTTCTGTCCATTATTGCCGGGGCGACGATGAAAAAAATCGGCGCGGGGTTGAAGCACAAAGCGCTGGCGCGTTCCATGCCAAACACGCCCGGTCAAATTGGCGAAGGGATTACGGTGTGGACTGCGTCCAAAGAGACGACCGAAGAACAGCGCGAAATGGCGCGCTCGATTCTCGGCGCCTTGGGCGAGGAAGTTTTCGTCGAGGACGAAAGTTATCTCGACATGGCGACGGCGCTTTCAGGCACGGGTCCCGCTTACGTTTTCCTCTTCACCGAAGCGCTGATTGACGCGGGCGTTCACATGGGGTTTCCGCGCCGCATTGCGGAACAATTGGTATTGCAAACTATCAAAGGTTCTGCTTCGTTTTATCAAAGCGCGGGCAGACATCCTGCTACTTTAAGAAATCAAGTCACTTCGCCAGGTGGGACATCCGCTGAGGCGATTTATTATTTGGAAAAAGCCGGCTTCCGCACGGCCATCTCGCGCGCGGTTTGGGCGGCTTATCAGCGATCGTTGGAATTGGGGAAGGAGAAGCCAGGTCATGTGGATGTGGAGGAGGGGAAGTAAAGTTGTAACTCGTAAGCGGTACTTGGCGCGAAATCAATTGTATAATTTACAACAGCATGAAAGGCGCGAGATGAAACCGTTTCAAATTTTACTTATCATCAGTTTTTTGCTGACTGCCTGCGCTCCGCGAACAACTGCCGCATCCGCGCCGCCAGCGCAAGCGACGGTTGCTTCAACGCCGCTATCTACTGAAACGCCCCCAGTTGAAAGCACAAAAATCGTCCCAACGCCGACAGAAAAAGCAAAGACAATTGAAGAACTAGCCGCCGATATCCTCGCCGGCGAGCCAGTGGACAGCAGCGCGCTCACGCCTGAGCAACAGGCCGCGCTGGATGCGGCGCTGGCGGAGCATGCGGGCGAGATCGCCCAGCAGTTTCTTGACAACCCTCAGAACTTTAGTATGGCGGGCTTGCCAGAGGGGACTGTCAATTTGGTACGAGAGAAAATTGCGGAGTTGGTCAATGCCAAAGCACAAGAAGTGACCTTCAACGGCGCAGCCTACCTCTCGAATGATTTGGAAATGCGTAAGTTGGAAGATGACTCGACGCCAGAGCAACGCAAGTTCATCACCTTCTACAAAGTTCGTCAGGATGAGGCAGACAACTGGTACTACACGGATTACAATGGGGATGAATACCTGATTACAAATTTTGATGGCGTGCCGAAAGAACCAGTAACAGATGTGAACAGTGATGCAATTAAGTGGACTGGAGACATATATTCTGAAGGTACTTTTACTGGGTTGACCCGAACCCAAGCTTACCTACAAGGGTCTATTAATCGCGAAACACAAACAGACTTATCTGAATCTGACAAATATAATCTCAAGGGTGCCTATACCGAAGCAGTGGTATTACGCCCCGTCATCACTCAAGCATTCTTTGATACGGGGAGAGAAAGACCGAGTTCATATAGTGTTGTCGAGATTGGTGTGCCAATGTATAGCGCTGATGGCGTGTTGTTGGGCTTACAACGCATGGCTGTCATTCCATGGAACAAATATCTTCTACTATATGCAGAAGGTGAAGACTGGGAAATGCCTATTGGGGGGAATGCTAATACTGAACATGAATTTAAAGATGTAGAAGGCAATCAGGCTATTTGGTTATTTACTTATGGTGTAGCAAACCCTTTCCTTAGTGAACAGAACAAAGATGACTGGCAGAATATGGATATCCACACCCAAGCCGTCTTGGATCTATTGCGTAAGGGCTCATTGCTGACTGAAGATTTGGCTTTAGCTGAAGCGGCAGTTATGATTTTGCAGAAGAAATAACAAAACTCATAATTGCTATCGGCTTTGGTGCATAAATCGAGAAAAAGGCGCAATCCGCCTATCTGTTTTGATTGGCTAGGAAACTTTATAGGCATGCGACATGCCCAGATTTGTCATTTCGACGAGCGTGGCTGTCGAGTTTATCGAGGCATAGCGCGGAGAAATCTGACTTCCTGCCCAAAAGATTTCTACCCTACGGGCACAACGTCGCTAGCGCTCGAAACGACAATCCGCCACGCTATTTCCGATAATGTCTATTGAAGCCAATCTACTGCGTTAGGCGAGGGATGAAGAATAGGGCAATCGCATTTGGGCTTTCTATCCGCTAATTTGCACAAATTTTTCTGAAAAGATTAGCGTGAATTCGTGAGGATTAGTGGATTCTCAAACAAAAAGCTGGGTTTTTGGCATCAAAATTTTCTAATGCGATTGCCCTATAAATCCCATATTCCGCGTATAATTCAATGAGGAGCAATTCCATGAGACAAGACAACCTCTGGCAAAATTTCAACGATCTTCCTCCTGAAGCGCAAAAGCAGGTGATGGACTTCATCTCATTTCTACAAGCGCGTTACAAACCTTCTGTGAAACGCAAAAACAGGAAGGCTGTTCGTATGCGCGACGAAGCTTTTATCGGCATTTGGCGCGGACGCGAAGATATACAAGACAGCGTCAAGTGGGTGCGTGATTTGAGATAAGAAAATAACTTCACCAACACAACAAACCCAACGCGGATAGAGTAAAATCTACCCGCATTTTTATTTCAGGAAATGACTTGGGATAATTAATTATGACTCAATATTTTTTCACGGATGAATCGGGAGATGCGGGGCTAGATGGGCAAGCTAGCTCTTCTAGCCACTTTGTGCTTGCAATGGTTCAATTACCCGAACGAGTTTCTTTAACTCCATTAATAAACTTAAGAAAGTCATTAAACTTATCATCTAGCTTTGAATTCAAATATCATAAAACAACAAACAATCAAAAAGACCGTTTCTTCAAAGACATATTAGAAATTCCTTTCCGAGTACGAGTTGCCGTGTTAGATAAATCATCAATTGGTTTTATGTTTCACAATTTATCTCCGCAACAATTAATCATTGAATTATTAATAAGATTAACTCTAAGAGCCAGTGAATTAGATATATCAAATGATATTTTAATTATAGATGGAGCTACACCTTCATTTTCTAGGCAATTGCGAGTTCAATTTTCTGAAAGATGCAAAAGTGAAGAAAGAATTAGACCATTCAAAAATATTATTGGCGCCGATTCGAAAAATGAAGATGGATTGCAGTTAGCAGATATGATTGCTGGCGCGATTCGTTTACAAGCAATGGAAATTTCAATTGAACATTTTCAAATAATTTCCCCACGCATTGTAGATTATTGGAAAATTTCTTAAATAAAACACCCCAAACTATTCTCCTAAGAGAAAGACAGCCTCACTTGGCTACCTTATCGTTTGGGGCGGGTAAAACGGTCTAGCCGTTTTATTGATGGACATATTATACCTAACTTACACGACTTACGCAACTTACGATGTCTTTGTTGGCAAGTATAATTCGGGGGCATTTTACGAATTACTGAATACTGATTACTGACCTCCGAACACTGTTCACTGACTCATGCCCCTCATCTCTACCAACTCCCTCACCAAATCTTACGGCGCAACGGACATCTTCGCCAACTTGAATTTCTCAATCGAGAAAGGCTCGCGGCTCGGCATCGTCGGACCCAACGGCGTGGGCAAGACCACGCTCTTGCGAATCCTTGCAGGCGAAGATGAAAGCTCCGCTGGAACAGTGATCCGCTCGAAGGGAGTCCGCGGCGGGTACTTATCGCAAGAGGCGGACTTCCACATGCAAGGCACATTATGGGACGCCTGTCATTCCGTCTTCGACGATTTAATCAACCAACAAAATGAAATGCACCGCCTCGAAGAGTTGATGGCGACCAACCCCGACGTGCTGGAAGAATACGGCAAATTGCAAGAGAATTTTGAACGGCGCGGCGGCTATGAATATGAGACGCGCATCAAACAAGTGTTGAGCGGTTTGGGGTTTGACGCGGCGGACTACGCCTTATCTTTGAATCACCTCTCCGGCGGACAGCGCACCCGCGCCTTTCTTGCCCGCCTCTTGCTCTCCAACCCGGATATTCTGCTGCTCGACGAGCCGACCAACCACCTCGACATTCGCGCCGTCGAATGGCTGGAAGGTTATTTGAATCAATGGGAGGGCGCGGCGATTATCGTCTCGCACGACCGCTATTTTTTGGATAAGGTCAGCACCGTAATTTTAGAAATGCTGCCCGGCGCCTATGAAATTTATAACGGCAATTACAGCGCGTATTTGAAACAACGCGAAGAGCGCATTGCGCGGCGACAAGAAATTTTTGAAAGCGAAAAAGAAAAATTAAATAAAGAGATGGAATACATCCGCAAAAATGTTGCGGGGCAAAACGTGTTGCAAGCCAAAGGGAAGTTGAAGCGCATCTCGCGTTTGATTCAAGCCATCGAGCAAATTGGGTTTGAGGCGGCGTTGAGTCAAAAGTGGAGCGAGACGGCGGGCGAGATTTCGGTTACGACTTCGATTATGAGCGTGGAAGAAGCGGGGCGGCGCATCAACGCGTTGCGTTCGCCCGTGCGGACTCTGCCGCATTTGCATTTGCGGCTCGGCTCGGAAAAACGCTCCGGCGATTTGGTCGTCCGCACCAAAGATTTGGAAATTGGATTCCCCGATAAATTTTTGTTCAAGTCGCCCGACATTGAATTGCGCCGACAAGATTGCGCGGCGTTGATTGGTCCGAACGGCGCGGGGAAATCCACTTTTTTGAAGACCATTCTCGGTCAGTTAGAGCCGTTGGCCGGCGAAGTAACGTTGGGCGCGAGTTTGCACATCGGCTATTTCGCGCAGGCGCACGAAGGGCTGAATCCTGAAAACACGCTGTTGCAAGAAATTGATTCGCTCATGCCGAGTTGGCTGCCCGGTCAAATCCGCGATTATTTAGGCAAGTATCTTTTCAGCGGCGAAGACGTGTACAAGAAAGTGTCCATGCTTTCGGGCGGCGAGCGCGGACGGCTGGCGCTGGCAAAGTTGGCGCTGCAAGACACCAATTTATTGTTGCTCGACGAACCGACCAACCATTTGGACATCCCCTCGCAGGAAGTTTTGGAATCCGTGTTGGAAGATTACAGCGGCACGATTCTATTAATCACGCACGACCGTTATCTTGTGGACGCGCTGGCGACTCAAGTTTGGGAAGTCAACCCCGACGAAGGCGCGTTGACCGCGTTTAAGGGGACGTATTCGCAACTGCGCGCCGAACGCGAACAGAAAGAGTGCGAAACGTTTATGGCGGGGCGGGCGGATTCGAGTTCTAAGTTGAAAGTTGAAGGTTCAAGGTTAAAGAACAACGCCAAGTCCAAAGCGGAGTTGAAAGAAGAGCGGCGGCGCGTAGCGCAGATTCAGGAATTAGAGAATCAAATTGCGGAGTTAGAAAAGGCGCTGGCGAATTTGTCCGCGCAGTTGGAGAGTCCGCTGATTAGCCCGCAAGCGGCGGCGACCGTCGGCGCGGAATATAACCGCGTCCAAACTGAGATGGACGCGAAGTTGGACGAATGGGAAAGACTGCAGGAATGAAAATGGCGAGAATTATTAAAAGCTTTAAATCCGTTTTTTCAAATAAGCGATTTACAAGCGCGTTAATTTTTGTTGTTTTGTTATACGGATTTGAAGAATGGCTATTTGGCTTTCCTCAAAGGCAATTTTTTCATAATATTGTCATATTTAGCAGAACTAGAATCGAAATAAACGAAGCCGCGCTTTCAGGGATGATTTCGTTTATATTTTGCTTCCTATTTATTTGGGCGGCACTTGAGAGCAAAAACTTCTTTCGCTGGCTTTATTTTACGTTATTTTTTATCCCTTCTTTAGTGCAATACGGCTTTTGGAAGGCGGTCGGACGTTTTCTATCCACGCCTGATCTGCATATTGCGAACGCGACTCCATTTGCCACCTGGCGAGGCGCGAGCGTCCTTTATTTCAATTGGCATTTTTTGATTCCAGTTATCGTGTTTTTTCTGGCGCTTTTATTAATTCGAGGGACTCATGCTTGGAGAAAAAGTTTAACGATTTTCATCAGCCTTTTTGCTTTGACGCTTCTGACGGGCTTTCCCTATTTTTTTCTCAATACATCTGTCTTGAATTTTGGGGCATCTCTTTCTTCTTTCTATCAAACGATTTCTCTGTTCGCCGCCGAGAACGTGTTCGTCGTTCAAAGAGAAGCGGTGAAAATTCACAAACCTAACAACCCGCCTGAAAACAATATTGTTTTAATTATTGACGAAAGTATTCGCGGAGATCACTTAAGCATTAATGGATATGATCGCGAAACAACCCCGTTTCTTGATTCCTTGATAAAGGAACAAGATTCTATTCTAAACTGGGGGCTTGCCAGCGCGAGCGCGACGTGTAGTTATTTAGCCAACTCTTTTATTTTGACGGGAGCGCAGCCGGGCATAGATTCATTTGAAGATACCGACAAATATCCCACGTTATTTCAATACGCTAAAGCAACAGGATATACAACTTATTACATAGACGCCCAGACGAACGTCCTCTGGAATGGACTTAACGCGAACGATCTTATTGATATTGATAAATGGTATAAAGCCGCAGACTTAGGCGACGATCAGCAAGCCGATTTCCGCGCCGCTGATTTGATTAATCAAATTGTTTCAGAGAGCGCGGGAAACTTGATTGTGTTAAACAAACGCGGGGTGCATTTTCTGTATGAGGAATCCTATCCGCCTGAAGCGACAATTTGGACGCCGATGCCAACGGATTACCAACTCCAACCGGACCTCGTAAAGAACCCTTATGATAACGGAATCCGCTATAATGTGGATGATTTCTTCAAAGAACTGTTTCAAAACCCTAACCTTTTGGATCAAACGCTCATCCTTTATACAGCCGATCACGGCGATACAATCTTTGAAGATGGCGCGACTTGGCTTCATTGCAACTACACAACGAAAGAGGCGACTGTCCCATTAATTATTTTTGGAAAGAATTTGCCTTCTGTCAATCTAGACTATCATGCCAGCCATCAAAATATTTTGCCTACATTATTAGATTGGATGAACATTCCGCTTAAAGAACGCGCTCGTCCATATGCGCCTTCTTTATTTTCCGCAACAGCGGCGGAAAATAAAGCGCGCTTTTTCTTAAGTGGAAATCTGGATGTAATTCAGTATTCAGAAAACAATCTAAATAATAAATAACTTAATTTAGAAAGCTATAAATAGAAATCGACTTATAGCGACTAAAACCTTTCAAAACCCTTAAGAGACCTTGAAACTTTCCTTGTTTTGTTGCAAAATGGGGGTATGTCTCAATTTGAAAATTTGACAAGAAAGGAGGAAAGCCGCCATGTTATTCTCGCCCCAAGAAAAAGGGCAAGGACTAGTCGAGTACGCTTTGATTCTTGTTTTAGTAGCCATTGTCGTTTTTGTCGCTCTGCTAATTCTCGGTCCGATCATCGGCAACGTATTCAGCAAACTAAATTCCAGCCTAATTGCAATCTAGGGGTTTTCGTCAAACTCTCTCCAAACGGAGAGAGTTTGTTTTCTTGACAGGTTCTTTCGCCATAGAGTACACTTCGCTTGGTTGGGGAGTAGCCGCCTGTTCCCCACAGGATGGATTGTCGTCATCCCATTGGCGCGAAGCGTCATCGGCAATCCGTGCGCAGACATGCGTTGGCAAGACCGCCGCTTTTTAAGCGCGCGGTCTTTTTTTTTCGAGGAGCGTTAAATGGACACAAAGAAGCAAGAATCAACCGCATGGCACGCGCTGGAAGCAGAACAAGTGTTGCGCGATTTGGAAGTGAAGCGCGAAGGGTTGACCAGCGTCGAAGCCGCGAAACGATTAGAGCGCTACGGTCCTAATCAGCTGCAAGAAGCGCCGCGCGTCGGCTTTCTCGCTTTGTTGTGGGGGCAGCTCAATAACTTCGTCGTCATCCTTTTAATCGTCGCATCGGTTATTTCCGCGCTGCTAGGCGATTATTTAGAAGCCGCCGCTATTTTGGCAATCGTCGTCGTCAACGCGATTCTCGGCATCGTGCAAGAACAACGCGCCGAACAAGCGCTCGCTGCCCTGCAAAAACTTGCCGCGCCCGAAGCGCAAGTCTTGCGCGACGGCTCGCATCAGCCCATCCCCGCTTATAACCTCGTGCCGGGCGACATCGTTTTCCTCGAAGCCGGCAATTTCATCCCCGCCGACTTGCGCCTGCTGGAAGCGGTCAACTTGCGCGTGGAAGAAGCCTCGCTCACCGGCGAATCGCTGGCTGTGCAAAAAAACGCCGTTACCTTGCTCGACAAAAACGTGCCGCTGGGCGACCGCAAAAATACGGCGTTCATGGGGACGGTCGTCTCCTACGGGCGCGGGCGCGGCGTGGTAACCAGCACGGGCATGAACACCCAACTTGGGCTGATAGCGACGATGCTGCAAAATGTCGACGCCGAAGAAACGCCCTTGCAACGCCGCCTCGATCAACTGGGCAAGTCGCTCAGCGTCGGCGCGTTGATTCTCGTTTTCGTCGTCTTCATCGCCGCGCTGGTTAACTACACAGAAATTAACCTTCTGTTTGCCGACCCGCTTAACTATTTCAAAACCTTCGCCGCCGAAATCACCGAAGTTTTCATCATCGCCATCAGCCTCGCCATCGCCGCCGTGCCGGAAGGGCTGCCCGCCGTCGTAACCATTTCGCTGGCGTTGGGCATGCGCGAGTTAATTCAACGCCACGCGCTGATTCGCAAACTCTCTTCCGTCGAAACGCTCGGCTCGGCGACGGTCATCTGCTCGGATAAAACAGGCACGCTGACTCAAAATGAAATGACCGTAACCCGCCTCTGGGCAGACGGACAATTCGTCGGCGTTTCAGGCGGCGGATACGCCCCCGAAGGCGAGTTCCACGCCGACGGCGAAGTTGTGGAAGCGAAGCGCTTCCCCGCCATTATGACGACGCTTTGGCTCGGCGTGCTGAACAACGACGCGGAAATTGAAATCGCCGGCGAATCCAATTCGCAAAAAACTTATCGCGTGGTCGGCGACCCCACCGAAGGCGCGTTGCTCGTCGCCGCCGCAAAAGCGGGCGCGGTTCACGTCAACATTGACGAAGCCTATCCGCGCGAAAACGAAGTGCCGTTTGATTCAGACCGCAAACGCATGATCACCATCCACGACGTAACGCCCGGCAACGCCAAGCAAACCTTCTCGCCTTCGTTCATAGACGAAAAATATAAAGATTGGGACGTAATCGCCGTTAAAGGCGCGCCGGATATTATCCTTTCGCTTTGCACAAAATATCAAGGCGCGGACGATCAACCGCGCGAGATGACCGACGAAGCGCGCGCGCGCATCCTCGCCGCCAACGACGCGATGACTCAAGACGCGCTGCGCGTTCTCGGCTTTGCCTATCGCTTAGACCGCGACGTGCCGGACAACATCGAAGAAGTCAAAACCGAAGACCTTGAAAAGAATCTGGTCTTCGCGGGCATGATCGGCATGATGGACCCGCCGCGCCGACAAGCCAAACCCGCGCTCGAAAAGGCGCGCAAAGCGGGCATCCGCACGGTGATGATTACCGGCGATTTTCCCACCACCGCCAAAGCCATCGCCGAATCCATCGGCTTGTTGCGGCCGGGCAAAGGCGTAATGACGGGCGCCGAATTAGATCATATTGACGACGAAGGACTTAAAAGAGTCATCGAAGACACCGACGTTTTCGCCCGCGTTTCGCCCGAACATAAAATGCGAATTGTGGACGCGCTGCAAGCCAACCACGAAATTGTGGCAATGACCGGCGACGGCGTGAACGACGCGCCCGCCATCAAACGCGCCGATATTGGCGTGGCGATGGGCATTACCGGCACGGACGTCGCCAAAGGCGCGGCGGACATGGTCTTGACCGACGACAATTACGCCAGCATCGTTTCCGCCGTCGAGCAGGGGCGCATTATTTACGCCAACATCCGCAAGTTTGTTTTCTTCTTGCTTTCGTCCAACGTCGCGGAAATTATGATTATCTTCCTCGCTACGCTGGCGGGCTTGCCCGCGCCGCTGACGGCGATTCAATTGCTCTGGCTTAACCTCATCACCGACGGCGCGCCCGCGTTGGCGTTGGCGATGGAAAAAGGCGACCCCGATATTATGGAGCAAAAACCCCGCGCCAAATCCGAACCGATTGTCAACCGCACGATGGGAATTGGAATCATCATCCAAACCTTCGCGCAGACGGGCGCGGTGTTGACGGCGTTTGTCTTGGGCTTGGCTTGGCATCTGGAAGCGGGCGCTTCGTTCCCCGACGGCGCGAATTTGCTTTCGTCTGTCCTCGCGCACGATTGGCGCGGCGTGGACGTGCAAACCGCCGAAACGATGGCTTTCGTTACGCTCTCGTTAGCGGAACTTTTTCGCGCTTATACCGCGCGTTCGGAACGCGCCTCGATTTTCCAAATTGGCGTTTTCTCGAACCGCTCCATGCAATACGCCGTCGGCGCTTCGATTGCGCTGTTGCTTTTAGTCTGCGCCGTGCCGTTCTTGCAGCCGATTTTTAACACGCATTTCTTAAGCGCAACCGAATGGGCGCTGGTCGTCGGTTTGGCGCTTTTGCCCGCCGTCGCGGAAGAGATTACCAAATTCTTCTTGCGAATGAAAAAATCTTAACGACAAAGATTCGCATTGTTTATAAACATTTAGATTCCCGCCCTATGGCGCGATGTCGCCGACGCTCGAAATGACGCCGAACAATATCCTTGTCATTTCGAGCCGCCGCGCGGCGAGAAACCCTTCTTCATGATTTTCTTCTTCCCATGCCGTTCAAACTCGACGCTAAAGAACTTTCGCCGCAAGAACGAGAGAAATTAATCCTCCTCCTTCTATTATTTATCTTCGCCGTCGGCGCGGCGGCGATGTATTGGAGTCTGCTCGTTCCGCGCAAAGATTTCTACAACGAACTTTGGGCGCCGACTTATCTCCTCCTGCGCGGACAAAGCCCCTACGCCACTGCGCCGCTTAACCCCGAACTGCCCGCCGCTTGGCTGCCGATGGCTGTCGGATTCTTCGCCCCGCTCGGCGCGTTGAGCGAAAGTCTCGCCCAGCGAATCTGGTTTCTCGTCAACATTGCCGAACTCGCCGCCCTCGTTTATTGGGCGCGTTTGAAAGACAAGTTAATTTTCAATTTAATCGTTGTTTGTCTTTTGACCTTCTTCTTCCCTTCGACGATTCACCATTTAATTCTCGGTCAATTTTCTCTGACGACGACTCTCTGCGTCGTTGCGGGGACAATGCTCGTCGTCAAAGAGAAGCGCTGGCTCGGCGCGTTTGTCTTGGCGTTGGGGCTGACCAAACTGCACTTGATGACTCTCTCTCTGCTCGGCTTGACGCTGTGGAGTTATCGGCGCGGCGGCGCAAAAGAGGCGGCGGCGTTGATCCTCCGCGTCGCGTCCGCTTGCGTCGTCTTATGTCTGCCGCTTTTTATCGCTTACCCCAATTGGATTCCCGACGCGTTGCAAAGCATGAGTTCCAACGCCGCGTGGACTTTTCCGACTCTGCAAAATTTTTTTATCCGTTCGCTTGGCGTGACGGCGGGCATGACGCTTTGGGTTGTCGCCGTCGTTTTGATAGCGGCGTTCGCGCTTTGCTTGTGGACGCGCCTCGACCCCGTCCGCGCCGCCTTTTGGACGTTGGGACTTTCGCTTTTAATTTCGCCTTACATCGGCAGTTGGGATTTTGTCGCTCTGCTTCCGCTGTTGATTTATGTTTACGTCGACGCGGGAAAACGGCAAAAGATTTTTATCGTCGGCGCGTATCTCGCCGCGTGGGTTTTGATGGCAAGCGGACAAGCGCAAACCGACAGCCACAATTATTTTTTCTGGTGGGTTCCGCTTTGGCATCTCGCAGTCGCCGCGCTGACTTTTCGTTGGCGCGAATCATTTTCTCGTCAAAAATAAATGCATCGCTTTTAGCGCTTGCTTCCATTCTGATTCGACGGCGAACTTTCGGCGCATCTCTTCCGCCCGCAGCCGCATAATTTCCAACACGCGCTCGTCTTCGCCCGCGTCTAGCCAAAAGCCGTGATGATTTTCCGCGCAAGCGTCCAAACGCAAATCGTACAAGCGATATTGAAATTCGTCCAACGCCGCGCCGCATCGCGGACAAGCGAACTGCGTCCGCGTTTGAAAGTGCATGAGCGAGCCTTTTTGATCGTCCTCGCCGAACGCCGCGTCTTCCAGTTTGTCCAACTCCTCAAAATCCAGCCACATGCCAAAACAGTTTGGGCAAACGTCCGCTTCAAACATGCCTTTATAATATTTTTGAATTAATTCCGCGCCGCATTTTGGACAGTTCATTTTGACTCGCTCGTCGGAATCGCCGCCTCGACGAATTCTTCCGCCGCCGCGCCGTTGGGACGGTTTTCCAACCATAACAAAAATTCGACGTTGCCCTTCGGTCCCGTCAACGGCGAGCGGACGAGTCCTAAAATTCCCCAGCCTTGCGCTTGGGCGAATTGTGAAATATCCAACGCCACTTGACGGTGAATTTGCGCGTCGCGGATGACGCCGTCGCCGCGAGAAACTTCCTTGCGCCCCGCTTCAAACTGCGGCTTAATTAGCGCGACGATTTGATTCGGCTTCCACTTTTGCACGACGGGCAAAATCGTTTTCAGCGAAATAAACGAAGCGTCTATCGAAACGAAGTCAATTTTTTCGGGCAGCGCTTCCACAAAGCGGACGTTGGTCTCTTCCATCACAACCACGCGCGAGTCGTTGCGAAGTTTCCAATGCAAAATTCCTTTGCCCACGTCAATTGCGTAGACTTTGACCGCGCCGCGTTGCAAAAGGCAATCCGTAAACCCGCCGGTGGACGCGCCCACATCGGCGCAGACAAAACCGCGCACGTCAATTTGAAAAGCGTCCAACGCGCCTTCCAATTTTTCTCCGCCGCGCGAAACGAACTTGGGGCCAGAATCCACCGTCAGCGCAGAATCAGGTTGAACGGTAATCGAAGGTTTCAGCGCGACTTGGTCGGCGACGCGCACCTGCCCGGCCATAATCAGCGCTTGCGCTTTGGCGCGCGAGTCCGCCAATCCCTTTTCCACCAGCAAAACGTCTAACCGAATTTTGGACATAAAAATATTGTATCAGGTAAAATAAGCGGATGTTAACCGCGCTGATAAAAACCATGCGCCCGCGCCAATGGACAAAAAATATTTTCATCTTCGCCGCGCTGGTTTTTGACAAGCAATTATTTATTCCGCTTTCTTTCGTTCGCACGCTGGCGGGCTTTGCGCTCTTTTGTTTAATCTCGTCTTGCGTTTACATCGTCAACGACCTCGCCGACGTGGAAGCCGACCGCCGCCACCCCGAAAAAAAATATCGCCCGATTCCTTCGGGCGTCTTGTCCGTCCGCGCCGCGTGGGCGTGGGGGAGTTTCATCGCGCTCTTTGTCTTTGTCGCCTCTTACTTTCTCGCGCCGACTTTTTGCTTGGTCGTCGCAATTTACTTTGTCCTCAATTTAGCCTATTCGCTTCGGCTGAAACACGTTCCCATTTTAGATGTGTTGCTCATCGCAGCGGGTTTTGTTTTGCGCGTGGCGGCGGGCGTAACGCTGATTCGCGTCGAGCGTTTTTCGCCTTGGCTTTATATCGTCATGTTTTTGCTTTCGCTTTTTCTCGGCTTCGGCAAACGCCGCGCCGAATTGGCGCTGCTCGCGCAAGACGCGGGTTCGCATCGCAAAGTCCTCGACGGCTACACCTTATCGCTGCTCGATCAATACATCCTCATCGTTTCCGCCACGACCATCGTCGCCTATTCGCTCTACACGTTTTCCGCGCCCAACGTGCCGGAGAATCACTCGCTCATGCTCACCATCCCCTTTATGGTTTATTCAATTTTTCGCTACCTCTACCTCGTCGAAGTCGAACACGCGGGCGGCGCGCCGGAAGACGTGCTGCTCTCGGACCGCCCCTTTCAACTTTCAATGGCGCTTTGGGCGGCGAGCGTCGTCGTCATCTTTTATTTCGTATGAAATCTTCAGCACCCGGCAAAATCATCCTCTTTGGCGAACACGCCGTCGTTTACAGCCGCCCTGCGCTCGCAGCGCCAATTCGTCAAGCGCGGGTGGAAGCGGAAGTTTTAGATTCGGATTCGCCTGGCCTGTGGCTTGACGCGCCGCTGATTAATTTTCACGGCGAACTCTCCGCGCTGCCTGCCGACCATCCAATTTCTCGCGTTTTCTCGGACCTTTTTCAACGCCTCAGCTTAAGCGCTCCGCCCGATTTGCGCGTTTCGATAAAATCCGATTTGCCGGTCGCGGCGGGATTGGGTTCTGGCGCCGCCGTCTCGGTGGCTTTGCTTCGCGCCCTCTCCGAATTTTTGCATCAACCGCTGCCCGTCGAGCAAGTCAACCAAATGACGTTTGAAATCGAGAAGTTGTATCACGGTTCGCCTTCGGGCATTGACAACGCCGTCATTGCCTATGACATGCCCGTTTACTTTATTAAAGGCAAACCCATCGAAACCTTCGCTTGCGCCAAACCGTTTACGCTCGTCGTCGCCGACACGGGCGTGCCCGCGCCGACCAAAGAATCCGTCGGCGGCGTGCGGCGTTTGTGGCTGCGCGACACGAATCGCTTTGAAGCGCTCTTCGACGAGATCGCGCAAATTTCGACGATGGCGCGTCATTTTATCGAAACGGGGCGCCCCGAAGCGTTGGGCGAGTTGATGAATCAAAATCACGAATTTTTGCAAGAGATGACCGTCTCTTCGGCGGAATTAGACGCGCTGGTTGCGACGGCGCGCAAAGCGGGCGCGCTTGGCGCAAAACTCAGCGGCGGCGGGCGCGGGGGAAATATGATTGCGTTGACGAATCAGGCTCAGGCGCAATCGGTGGCGCAAGCGTTAACGTCCGCTGGCGCGGTGCGGACGCTCATCACTGAAATTTGTTAAGGTTATTCTGCGCCTTCGCTCGAAATGACAAACGGTTAATAAAAAACGAACGCAGAATTATCTGCGTTCGTTTGCGTTTCTCTGCGATTATAGATTTATAACCGAATCAGTTGCTGCTCAAAAAGGTTGGCTTGCATTGACCAAGGTCCCGTCCATGTGATAGTAACCGGCAAAACTTTGCCGCGCAGGTCGTCGTCAGATTGGACGAAGACCAGTTTGTTGGTCGGCGTGCGCCCCTTCCAGCGGTCTTTGACTTTTTCCTCAAACAGCACGTCCACCGTGCGCCCTAAATATTTTTGGTTAATTTCGGCGACGATGCCTTCTTGCAAATCTTCCAACACGCGGAAGCGGCGCATTTTTTCTTCTTCGGGGACGTTGTCGTCCATGCGGCGCGTGGCGACCGTGCCTTCGCGCATCGAGTAGCGGGCGAGGTGCGCCACGTCTAATCTGAGGTCTTCCAGAACGCGGTAAGTTTCCATGAATTGCTCTTCGGTTTCGCCAGGGAAGCCGACGATAATGTCGGTGGCGATCGAGCAATCGGGAATGCGTTCGCGGATTTTTGCGATGAGGTCGCGGTATTGTTGTTGGGTGTAGCCGCGTTTCATATTTTCAAGCACGCCGTCGTCGCCCGCTTGAATGGGCAGTTCAATGTGCGGCATGACGCGCGGCAATTCGGCGATGGCTTGAATCAAATCGTCGTCGAAGTAGTTTGGGTGCGAGGTCAAAAAGCGGATGCGCTCGATGCCTTCCACGTCGTGGATGGTGCGTAATAGGTCGCCGAGTTTGGGCCCGTCGGCGACGTCCACGCCGTAGCGATCTACGATTTGTCCGAGCAAGGTAATTTCTTTGACGCCTTGTTTGGCGAGCGAGCGAACTTCCGCGACGATGTCGCCGACGTGGCGCGAGCGTTCGACGCCGCGTTTGTAGGGGATGATGCAAAAAGCGCAAGCGTGCGAGCAACCATACACGACTGGAATATGCACGCTGACGGTTTTTCCGCGCTCGGCGGCTGGAAGTTGCAACTCTTCGTCCATCATCAAGAAGCGGCGCGCGGTTTCTGAATCTTCCAACGAGCGGATTTCGCCTTGCGTCAAATGCGAGATGAGCGGGCCAGGGTCGGAGGGCGGCGAGAAGACGTCCACATAGGGCAGGCGTTCGCGCAGTTTTTCCGCGCCGCGCACGCCGACGAGACAGCCCATCAGGTTGATGGTCAAATTTGGGTTTTGGTCTTTCAATTTTTTGAACGAGGTAACGCGCCCAATCGCCTTGTCTTCGGCGGATTGGCGCACGACGCAGGTGTTCAAAACGATAACGTCCGCCTCTTCGGGGAGTTCGGTGTTGACGTAGCCCAAGTGTTCGAGCGAGGCGCTGACCCGTTGCGAGTCGGCGACGTTCATTTGGCAGCCTTCTGTCCAGATATAATATTTCATGCTCTAACTCCTAATGTTGTGAGGCTAAATTATACCAAGCGCGGTTGAGTTTTGAAGTTACGAGCAATTAACCGAAAATGCGATTTTGCCCTCCGTCGCGTTAGGATAAATAATTTTCAACTTAATCCAATAACTGCCCGGAGCGCTGATTCGATAAAAATCGTTAATGATCTTCGAGCCGTACTCGTCAAAAATTATCGTGCCGACGTCGGAAATAACGCCGACGTTGCTTTCCCATTGCCAGTTGAGCAGAGTCGGTCCGTCGGTTGTAACGACTGCTTCGAGAAAAATCGCCTGCGGAAATTGATCGCAACTTACGGAAATCAATTTCGGCTCGACGCGCAAATCAATTTTCAGAACGGAAACCGACGGCGGCGAAACAACGGACAGCGACTCGGCTTCCCCGCGCAATTCGGTCGTCTGCGCGGAAATCCAACAGAAGCCGCCAGGGTTGAGCGGATCTTTAATCTGCCACCAATCCGCGTTGACGTTGCGCCCGACGGCGGTCAGCAAACGTCCCTTGCGAATTTCGCCGCGCGGCTCGTACACCGTGCCCGGCCCGAAGCGGCAGTTGGCGGAGTCCGCGCTGACTTGGGCGACGATTTCGACGCGAGTCGGCGTGGGCGGAATCGGCGTGGGGGTGGGCGCAGGCGTCGCGCTGGCGGTCGGCGTCGGCGGGGGAGGCGGCGTTTCTTTGGCGGCGCATCCCGTTGCGAAAAAAATAAATCCAATCAATAAAATGCGGCGTTTCATTTTTTCTCCTCGCCATAAAGATAATTCCTTTTTGCCAATTTGCGCCTGACAATTTTGTTTATAATCGCGCCATGACTGAAAACAACCTCATCCAAAAAACTGCCGATTATGTGCGGCGCGAATTTGCCGACGACGCTTCGGGACACGATTGGTTTCACATCGAGCGCGTTTGGAAAACCGCCGCCGCGCTTTGTGAAATTGAAAAAGCGGATTCTTTGATTACGCAATTGGCGGCGCTGTTGCACGACCTCGACGATTGGAAATTTAATGAAAGCGAAGAGCCGCTGCGCGCCAGACGTTGGCTTGAGTCTTGCGCCGTCGAGCCTGCCCTCGCCGACAGCGTCTGCGCGATCGTCAAGCGCGTTTCGTACAAGGGCGCGGGCGTGGCGGACGAGATGGATTCGCTCGAAGGAAAAATTGTGCAAGACGCCGACCGCCTCGACGCGATTGGCGCGATTGGCATCGCGCGCGCCTTCGCCTACGGCGGATATAAAAATCGCGCGTTGTACAATCCTAATTCTGCGCCGCACATGCACGCAAATTTTGAAGATTATAAAAAAAGCAAGAGCGACACCATTAACCACTTTTACGAAAAGTTGCTTTTGCTGAAAGAGCGCATGAACACGCAATCTGCGAAACGCATTGCGGAAGAACGCCACCGCGTGATGGAAAATTTTCTCGACCAATTTATGAAAGAATGGAAGGGTGCGGACATTCAATGAAACAAAAATTTTTCTTTCTCTCGCTTTTTGTGTTGACGGCGCTTTCTTGCCAAACGCTGATTCCTTCGTCCGCGCCGACCCAACCCGCGCCCGTTCCCATTTCCACGAACACGCCGCTTAAGCCGACTGCCGCCGCTTCGCTCGATTCGTCCATCGGCGCGGCGGGGGTTGGAGATTCGCTTTACCCCGAATTTGGCAACGGCGGTTACGATGCGCTTTCTTATCGTTTGGAAATTTTAGTGAAGGATGTTAAGACCAGCGAACTAAACGGCAAGACAACTATGATTGCCCGCGCAACGCAAAACTTAAGCCGCTTCAATTTAGACCTTTCGGGATTTAAGGTTGTTAAGGTTACGGTTAACGGCGCGGACGCGCGGTTTGAGCGCGACGGCCAAGAGTTGACGATTATCCCCGCCCAAGAATTAAAGCAAGGCGCGGAGTTCGCCGTCGTCGTTGAGTATGCGGGCGTCCCCAAGCCGATGATGTCCAAAGCCTTGTACTTCCCGACAGGGTGGATCGTCTTTGAAAAAGGCATTTACGTTTTGAGCGAGCCGGACGGCGCGGCGACGTTTTTCCCGTCCAACGATCATCCGCTGGACAAGGCGAATTATGAAATCGTCGTAACCGTGCCGAAACCGTATGAAGTCGCCGCGAACGGAATTTTGGAAGAAGAAACAGACAACGGCGATTCGACGACTTACAGTTTCAAAGTCCGTGACCCGATGGCGAGTTATTTGACGACGATTAACATCGCCGACTTTGACGTCGAGACTTCTACGTCGGCGGGCGGCGTTCCCATCCGCAATTATTTTGACGCGAGTCTGTCAAAAGACTATCGTCAAGCGTTTGCGCGGCAAGGCGAGATGATTGATTATTTCAGCGAGTTGTTCGGCGCGTACCCGTTTGAAGTTTACGGCGCGTTGATGATGAATCAGCCCTTCGGCGCGGCGCTGGAAAATCAAACGCTGTCCATTTTTGGCAGCGATATGATTTACCCCGACAGTCCCGAATCGTCCGAGTTGGTCGTCGCCCACGAGTTGACGCATCAATGGTTCGGCGATTCGGTCAGCGTGGCGCAGTGGCGCGATATTTGGCTCAACGAAGGATTCGCTTCCTACGGCGAGGCGCTGTGGACGGAACACCTTTACGGCGCGAGCGAATTGAACGCTTGGGCGGAAGGCTCGTACAATATGATGAAAGACAACGCCGAATATTTTTCGCCGCCCGGCTCGCCCGCCGCCGACGATTTATTTAACTACGGCGTTTATCAGCGCGGCGGGTTGACTTTGCACGCCTTGCGTTTGACCGTCGGCGACCAAGCGTTTTTTAAGATTCTAAAAACCTACGCGGAAAAATATAAATACGGCAACGCGACAACCGAAGACTTTATCGCCGTCGCCGAACAAGTCAGCGGACAAGCGCTGGGCGATTTCTTTCAAAATTGGCTGTATGAAAAAGAACTTCCGCCGTTGCCGAAATGATCGGGCAAAAAATTATCTTCGCTTAAAAATCAGCGCGTTATTAATTTGCGTTATAAAAATAAAATCGTCCGCCGCGCGCGCCGACTCGTTCAAGCGCGTTACGCGCTCGACTTCGTCCGCGTATTGGCTGGCGGGCATGAGCGTAATCAAATAATCAAACTCGACGCGGTCGGCGCTCGTCCGCGTTTGCAAACAGGTCATGTCCGCGCATTGTTGCAGCGCCGTCAACTGCTCGAAACGCGCAAAAAATTTTTCGCCGAGAGTCCACTCTAACCCTTGCAGCGTCGTGCGGCTTTGGCGTTCCGTCAGCGCTGGAAACCACTCTTGAAACGGGTCGTTCTGCGGCGCGGTCGAACCGTCCGCAATGACAAACGCCGCGTCCGCTTCGGTGTTGCGCTTCGCCCAATCCATAATTTCCAAATCGGATTTTTTCAAACTGTTATTGATTAACTGAAAATCGGTCGCGCTGGCGAGCAGAAAAATCCAAAGGAACAGACTGAAAACAATAACGCCGCCCGCCCGACGTTGAAGCGCGTCGGCGTTTTGATGATTTATCCGCGCCGAAAGTTGATTCAGTCCAATCGCCGCTAACGCGGCGCTCGGCGCGTACAGAATCAAATTTCCGGCGCCGCGCGGGTCGAGCAAAATTGAAAGCGTCATCCACGCGAGATAGAGAAAATTTTGTCTGCGAATTGAAATCCAAATTCCGAGATACATAAAAATCAAAAATGGAATCGCGGAAAAATTTAACGGAGAAAATGCGCGCAGCGTATAAAGATAGGAAGATAAACTGCGGGCGCTGGTCGCGCTGGCGGAGAGCAGCGGCGCGACTCCGTAACGCGATAAGGCGCTCGTCCACCACGGGGCGCTAAGCAAGAGAACGCCCGCGCCGACGATTAACGCCGAGAGGATTCCGCGCTTTGTTCTTCTGTAAGTCAAAAATAAAATCGCGCCGACAGCGGCTGTGTGCAGCGCCGCCTGCGGGTGACTCAGCGTCGCGCCCGCGCCGAAGAGAATCGTGAATAACAGTCGGCGCGGGCGATACTCGCGGAATAATTTTGCCGCTTGCCAAGCCGTCAGCAAAAGGAACAACACGCCCAAAGCGCGGGTAACGCCTCCGCCCATAATTTGAAAGGCGAAGGCGTTGCCTGTCAGCGCGTAAAGAGCGGTCGTTAAGGCGGCGTCCTCTTGCGAGGAAGCGATTTCGCGCATCAATAAATAAAGCGCGAAAATGGAAAGCGTGTTAAATATCGCGGGAAGATAAAGAAAAAAATTAACCAACGGGACGGGAATTAAATCCGACAGCGCGGCGACGAGATAAAACGCGAGCGGCGGATAAGTGAAGGGAATGTCCGCTTGGTTGTAGGAGAGGGTCAACGGCGGCTGATAGCGATTCTCTTTTATGTCCGAGACGACGGCGTAAAACATGCCGCCGTCGTTTAGCGGAAATCCGTTGGCAAAGACGGGGTAAAAGCGCAGGATAATTCCGAAGAGAAGCGCGATTAAAAGAAAAAGGTCGGCGGCGCGGACTTTTTGATTCATAAGGCGTTTTGATTCTATCAAAGGATTTCGCGCTTGACATATCCCCGTTTTTGCGGATAATTACGGGAATTCAAAAAAGGCTGAGACAGAGTAAAGTAAATTGAAAGAAACTGGCAGAGAGGCGCAAGCAATCGCTGAAATTGCGCTCAGTGAAAATCAATCGAAGTTCCCTCTTGAGCCGTTTGCGTGAAGATAAACTTGGTATCAGGTATCAGGTTTTTTGGTAGCGCAAACCGTTTTCTTGACGTTACACAAGACAGAGCGAGTCGCATGGTCTGCGGCTAACTTGGGTGGTACCGCGAGGTTTGAAATCTCGTCCCAATTTTGGGATGAGATTTTTTTATTTATCGCGGAAGGGCAAGCCATTAATAATACGAGGTGCGTATGTTGGACAAATTAAATCAAATCGAGAAAGAGGCTTTGGAGTCGCTGCAATCCGTTGCGGATGCGGCGGCGTTGGAAGCGTGGCGCGTCGCCAATTTGGGGCGCAGTTCGCCGTTGATGTCGGTTTTTTCGGGGTTGGGAAAACTCTCGAAGGAAGAGAAACCCGTCGTCGGGCAAGCGGCGAATCAAGTCAAGGTTAAGTTGGAAGCCGAATTTGAGAGTCAGGCGCAGGCGGTGAAAAGCGCCGCGTTGGCGAAATCTTTGGCGGAAGAAAAATTGGACGTTACGCTTCCTGGTCGCGCAAAATTCGTCGGGCGTTTGCATCCGTCCACGCAGCAATTGCGGCGCGTGTTGAGCATTTTGGCGGAGATGGGTTTTCAGGTCTATACTTCGCGCGAAGTGGAAACGGACGAATATAATTTCCAGTTGCTGAATTTTCCGCCCGATCATCCCGCGCGCGATATGCAAGACACGTTTTTTATCAAAACGGATGTTGAGACGGACAACCCGCTTTTGATGCGGACGCACACGTCGCCCGGTCAAATTCACGCTATGCGCCAATTCGTCGCGACGAACCCCAGCGACCCGCCGCCGATTCGCATTGCGTTGCCCGGCATGTGTTTTCGTTACGAGCAAATTACGGCGCGTTCGGAAGTGCAGTTCAATCAAGTGGAAGGGCTGGCGGTTGGGAAGAATATCACCTTCGCGGATTTGAAAGGCACAATTGCGGATTTCGTGCGCCGCATGTTTGGCGAGGGGGCGCGTCTGCGCTTTCGCGCTTCGTACTTCCCGTTCACCGAACCGTCCGCCGAAGTGGACGTGGAATGTTTCGTCTGCGGCGGAAAAGGCTGCGCGGTTTGCAAAAATTCGGGCTGGCTGGAAATTCTCGGCTGCGGCATGGTGCATCCCAACGTGCTGACGGCGGGCGGCTACGACCCGAAAATTTATTCGGGCTTCGCCTGGGGCATGGGGCCCGAGCGCCAGTTAATGCTGCGGAATAAGATTAATGACATCCGCTATTTCTGGGGCAATGACGCGCGGTTTTTGGAACAGTTTTGAGGAACTTATGAAAATCCCCATCTCTTGGCTAAAAGACTTTATTGACCTCGACGGACTTTCCGTCGAAGATATTGCCCGCAAACTCACGTTGGCGGGCATGGAAGTGGACGAAATCCTTTACGTCGGTTTGCCCATGCCGATTTACAAAGACGGCGAAAAGCACGAATTCAAAACCAACGGCATCGGCTGGGATCGAGAAAAAATCGTCGTGGCGGAAGTGCGCGAAGTCAAGCCGCATCCCAACGCGGACAAATTAACCTTGCTCGATTTGTACGACGGCGAAAAAGATCAAGTCGTCTTAACGGGCGCGCCGAACATCTTTCACCTTAAAGGCGCTGGTAAATTGGATCAGCCGCTCAAAGTGGCGTACGCCAAAGAAGGCGCGACCTTATACGACGGACACGCCGACGGTCAAGTGTTGATGACGCTCAAACGCGCCAAAATTCGCGGCGTGGACTCGTACTCGATGGTTTGCTCCGAAAAGGAACTCGGCATCACCGAAGAAAGCGACGGCATCATCTTGCTCGACGACGACGCGCCGACGGGCATGCCGCTCGCCGATTACATGGGCGACGCCGTGTTGGACATTTCCATTTTGCCGAACATGGGGCGCGTGGCGAACGTCGTCGGAGTCGCCAGAGAGTTGGCGGCGCTGCTTGGGCGCGAGTTAAAAGCCCAAAGTCCAGAAGCGGCGGCGCAGCCTGCAACCTTAAACCTGCAACCCGTCAACGAACTTGTCGAAATAGAAATCACAAATCCAGAATTAAATCCGCGCTTCACCTTCGGCTTGATTCGAGACGTCGAAATTAAAGCGAGCCCTTACGAAATTCAGCGCCGACTGAAACTGGCGGGCATGCGCCCGATTAGTAACATTGTGGACGCGACCAACTACGCCATGCTTGAATTGGGGCAGCCGCTGCACGCTTTTGACTACGACGTTTTGAGCGCGCGCGCGGGCGGCAAAAAAATAAAAATTACCACGCGCGCCGCAAAGGACGGCGAAAAAATTAGCACGCTCGACGGCGCGGAAAGGACGTTGACCGCGTCGAACGTGTTGGTCGGCGACGCGCAAGGCGCGCTGGCGCTGGCAGGCGTGATGGGCGGGCTGGAATCGGAAGTTACCGACCAGACCAAAAATATTTTGCTCGAAGGCGCGGCGTGGAATTTCATCAACGTTCGCAAAACGGCGCGACAACATAATTTGCCGTCCGAAGCGTCGTTCCGCTTTTCGCGCGGCGTGCATCCCGCGCTCGCCGATCAAGGCGTGAAACTCGGCTTGCGCTACATCGCGGAATGGGCGAACGGAAAAATCGCCGCGGGCTTTGTGGACGAATATCCGCTTAAGCCGAAAGACGCCGTCGTCCGCATTTCGACGCGAGACGTAAAACGCTCGCTGGGCATTGACCTGACTCTCGAACAAATTTCCGAAGCGCTTGCGCGCCTCGAATTCAAATGCGAAATCGTCGAAGACGAATTGCAAGTTACCGCGCCGAATCATCGCCTCGACATCGGCGAAGGCGTCGTCGGCGTTGCGGACGTGTTGGAAGAAATCGCCCGCAGTTACGGCTACGACAACATCCCGACTTCCTCGCTCGCGGACGCGCTTCCGCCGCAACTCGGCAACCCCGTTCACGAGTGGGAAGAACATCTGCGCGATCTGCTCGTCGCGCTCGGCTTTCAAGAAATCGTCAGTTACCGCATGACCTCCGTCGAAAAAGAATCGCGCGTCGTCCGCTGCGACGATTATGTGCAACTGGCGAATCCCATCGCGCCCGAAAAAAGCGTTTTGCGCCGCAGCCTCGCCGCCTCCGTTTTGGACGCGCTCGAAAAAAACGTCCGCAACGGCGAATCGTTTTCGTTCTTTGAAATCGGTCCCGTCTTCGTCCCGCGCAAAAACGAGTTGCCCGACGAGCCGCGCAAACTCGCCCTCGTGATGAGCGGGCTGCGCGAAGCGACGGCTTGGGACGCGAAGGATTCCGCGCAACTGGATTTCTTCGACATGAAAGGCCGCCTCGAACTCCTTTTGAGCGGATTGCGCCTAACGAATATTTCCTACGCCGCAAGCGATTCTTCGCATTACTTGCACCCGGGCAAATGCGCCGAAATCAAAATCGGCGAAAAAATTATCGGCGCGTTCGGCGAGCTGCATCCGCTGGTAAAAGAAAAATACGAGTTGAGCGAAGCGCCGGTCCTCGCCGCCGAATTTGACCTGGCGACTCTCCGCGCCCTAAACCCGACCTACGGCATTACGCCCGTTTCGGAATTTCCGCCCGTGTACGAAGACATCGCCGTCGTCGTGGACGAAACCGTCCCTGCGGAAAAAGTCGAAGCGCTGATTCGTCAAACGGGCGGGCGAAGCGTGGCGAACGTCCGCCTCTTCGACCTCTACCGCGACGAGAAAATCGGCGCGGGCAAAAAGTCGCTGGCGTACAACCTCACCTATCAAGCCGAAAAAACGCTCACCGACAGCGACGCGGCGGCGATACGAAATAAAATCGTCAAACGGCTGGAAAAGGAACTCGGCGCAAAATTGCGGAGTTAAACGGCATAGTACTAAAAAGGGATGCGATTCGCTTGCATCCCTTTTTTATTTAACATATACTGACGTTGAAATTAATCCGCTTGTAAAAAGGATAAAACTATGAATAAAAATACCAATTTGATCGCCACGATTGCTTCCGTCGTTTTGTGCGGATGTCCGGGCTTGTTTTTGTGTCTATTTGGCGCAATTACCGCGACGGGCAACGGCACGTTTAACGACGGCGCACTTTCGCCTACGGTGGGCATTGGGCTCGTCTGCGCGGCGTTGATCTTGATCGTCATCCCCGTCGCCGTTTGGTTCTTTACCCGTCCGAAACCGGGCTCGGGCGGCGGTCAACCGCCTGTTCCTCCGACATCGGGATAAATTTTGAAAAAATAAGCGCTCGCCGAGCGCTTATTTTTTTTAACAGACAAACTGACTTATAATTTAACGCATGATTCTCGTCGTCGGCGCGACCGGTTTTATCGGGCGCGCTTTAGTTCGTCAGTTAGACGCCGCTGGCTACCCCATCCGCGCTTTGATTCGCCCGTCCGCGAAATCGCCGCGTCTGCCGAAAGGCGTGCCGATGGAAATTTCCGTCGTTTCGCTCGCTGACACGCGCGGGCTTCGCGCCGCCATGCGCGACGTGGAAACGGTCTTTCACCTTGCTAGCGCGGAAAATCAAGGCGCGCGCGGAAGTCTGCAAACGGTGGACGTTCAGGGGACGAAGAACCTCGTCGAAGCGGCGACAGACGCGGGGGTGGATCGCTTCGTCTATCTCAGTCACGTCGGCGCGGCGCCCGCTTCGGGCTATCCCGCTTTCCGCGCCAAAGGGCTGGCAGAGGACGCTGTCCGCGCCGCGAAAACGCCTTATACGATCATCCGCTCTTCGCTGGTTTACGGCGAAGAAGATCATTTCACAACCAACCTTGCGCGTTTGATTCGCGCCGCGCCGGGCGTTTTTCCCGTCTCTAAAGGCGGGCGGACGGTGGTTCAGCCGATTTGGGTGGAAGATTTAATCACCTGCATGATTTGGACTTTGCGCGACGAACGCTCGTTAAACAAAACGCACGAGTTGGGCGGCAACGAATTTTTTACGCTGCAACAAATCGTCGAAATTATTATGGACGTAACGCGCCGCCGCCGAATTTTGGTTTCGCTTTCGCCAATCGCTTTGCGCGCCCTCGCCATTTTTTTGGAAAGCGTCGTTCCAAATTTCCCGATTTCGTCGCTGTTTTTGGATTATTTCGCCGTCAACCGCGCCGCCGCCGTAGACGCCATGACTCGACACTTCGGCTTAATGCCCGCCCGATTTTCGTATCGTTTGGATTATTTGATTCGCAAACGTTGGCATGAGCGTTTATGGGATGCGCTAAAACGCAAATGAATAAACGCCGTCATAAAGACGGCGTTTTTATTATTGCCGGGTCGCGGAATTTCCGCGCCTGACGGCGGACATGCCGACCGGGTGATAGGTCGGCTCTGGGCGAGTCGCGCCGTAGGACGGCATCGGCGTTGGGCGCGGTTTGGGCGCGGGGCGCGGATAAGAAGTCGCGGGGAGATTCGGCTCGGGGCGCGGGAAGGCGGCGGCGGGTCGGGGTTGCGGCGCGGAGGTTCGGTAGTCGGCGTTGCGGTTGTAAATATCCGCAAAAGAGAAGAGGCGTTCGCCTGCGATGGAAAAAGTCCCGATTAATAAAACGCGAATCAGCCAAACCATGCTGGCGACGAAGATGGGGGCGAAGCGAATCAGCGTTTGACGACCGATCAGCGAGCCGCCTAAGGCGTTGTGATTTTGCACGGCGACCGAAACGCCCCACCAAGTGAGGACGGCGTTGAAGGCGGCGGCGATCAGCCAAGCGCCGAAGAGATACCAAATTTCGGCGGGTTCGTCGCGCCCTTGTTCGGGGGTGAAGATGCGAGCGATGCCCGCGAAGTCTATGGCGCAGAAGGCGAACGCCAGCGTGGATGACCAGTACATGCCGCCAAATTCGAGGCTGCCGAGCATGTCGCGCAGGGCGAAGGAGGTTGTGCCGTAGTTGAAGACTTCAAAGGCGAGCAAGGCGAAGAGGATTAATCCGCCGAAGACGGCGCCGCGACGAAACGACATTTTTTTGAGGAAGGGCGTAAGTTGAAAGTTGAGAGAACGGTTCATGGGATTCTCCTTTTGAGCGGGTAAATACAATATAGAACAATTGTTCTAATTTGTCAAGAAGAATCAAAAAACTCGGAAGTAAGACTTCCGAGTTTTGAACGTTCAGCGTCGCCTTCCGCCGCCCATGACCATCAGCGCGTAATAGAGCAGTTGCAGCACGGCGGTCAGCAGGCCGGCGACATAAGTCAGCGCGGCGGCGTTTAGCACGGCGTTGACTCCGCGCGCTTCGTCGTCGGTTTGGATAATGCCGCTTTGGCGCAGCAATTCTTTGGCGCGAGAGGAGGCGTTGATTTCCACCGGCAGCGTGGCGAGGGCGAAGAGCGCGCCGCCAGCGAAGACGAGGACGCCGAGCCAAGCGATTCCCGTCAGCCGCAAGAGCAAACCGATCATGATTAAAATCCAGCCGAGATTCGAGCCGATGTTAACCATCGGCACGAGCGCCGAACGGAAGCGCATTGGCAGGTAGCCTTGCGCGTCTTGCATGGCGTGGCCGAGCTCGTGCGCCGCCACCGCCACCGCCGCGACGGAAGCGCTGTTGGCGACATTGCTCGAAAGGTAAAGCGTTTTGTCGCGCGGGTCGTAATGGTCGCTTAATTCGCCGGGCGTGGCGCCGACTCTCACGCCGTATAACCCGCCGACGGAGATCAACTGTTGCGCGGCTTGCGCCCCGCTGAGGCGGCTGAGGACGGCGACTTTGCCCCATTTTTTATACGCCGCTTTGACGTACCACGAAGTCAGCGCCATCAGCAAGAAGGCGGGAATCATAAAGAGCAGATAGGTTGAGCTGAAGAACATTGTTCCTCCTTATTTGGAAATCATGCCTTGCAAAATGCGGACGGCTTCGTCCAATTGCGGGTCGCGTTTTGCGTCATAATCTTCTTTCGTCAACTCGACGGGGTAATCGGGCGTGAGTCCAATTTTGTGGATGGCGCGTTCGTTGGGAGTCAGCCATTTGGCGATGGTGATGCGCGCCGCGCCGTTGTCGCCCGAAAGCGGAATCCAATTTTGCACCGAGCCTTTGCCGTAGGAGACGGTCCCCAGCAGTTTGGCGCGTCCCACGTCTTGCAGCGCGCCCGCGACGATTTCAGAAGCGGACGCCGAGCCTTCGTTGATTAATACGATCATCGGAATAGAAGGGTCGGTCAACTTTCCGCCAGGGATGACGTTGTAGGTGTTGCGCCGTCCGTCGCCGAATTGTTCGTATAAGACCACGCCTTTGTCCATAAACTGCGAGGCGACTTCGACGGCGGTTTGCAAATAGCCGCCGCCGTTGTTGCGTAAGTCGAGGATGATTGCTTTCGGTTTTTGCGGCAATAATTCTGCCAGCGTGTTTTGCAATTCGGACATGGTTTGGTCGCCGAAAGTAGTCAACTGAATGTAGGCGATGTCGCCTTCGAGCATTTTTCCGCTGGCGGAGGCGATGGTGATTTTTTGGCGCGTGATGGAAACGTCGAAAGTTTTATCTTCGCCTTTGCGGAGAATGGTCAAAACGACGGTCGAGCCGGCCGGCCCCAACACTTTGCGGCGGGCTAGTTCCGCGTCTATGCCGGTCATATCTTCGCCGTCAATGGCGACGATTTTATCGCCGGGCATCAGTCCCGCTTTTTCGGCGGGCGAGCCGGGGATGGGGCTGGTTACGGTTAGGTAGTCGGCGGTCGTGTCCACATACGCGCCGATGCCTTCGTAAGAACCTGCTAAATCTGCAGTGGCTTCTTTGTACACTTCGGGCGGCATGTAGGTGGTGTGTTGGTCGCCCAGAGATTGCATCATGCCGCTGATGGCGCCGCGCATCATTTCGACGTCGTCCACCGGTTGGTCTACATAATTTTTGTGGACGAGATTCCAGGTTTCCCAGAAGGGGGCGAAGAGCGCTTGCATCTCTTCGGGCGTCGCCGCTTGCTGCGCCGACGTTTCGGCTGAATTAGGCTGATTCTCCGTCTGTTGCGAGAAGGGAGAAACGCCGCCTATCGGCAGCAAATGCCCGACGATGAAGCCAGTGGCGAACGCGCCCAACCCGACAAAGACGACGACCAAAATAAGCAACACGGCTTTTAGTTCTTTACTCATAGAGCCTCCAATGACAATAACTTTTGGCGTTCAACAATAACGTAGGCAAAAAGATACCAACGGGTGATTAAAGGTTGCTGAACAAAACGTTCGATTTTTATAAGAACCCTTCACCCTTCATCCTCTGTCCTCCGTCCTCCGTCCTCTATCCTTTGTCCTTCGTCCTTCGTCCTCTCCGTTTAGCCCGCCCATAATCTTTCGCAACTCGTCCATCTCGTCGGCTTTGTCTTCGGGCTTTTTCGCGCTGACGGCTTGCATAATTTTGACGAGCGGGTCGTCCTTGCCGCCGCGCGCGAATCCGCGCACAACGGCGTACATGACCAAATTCACGCCGACGATGACGACGATGAAAATTAACGCGGCAATGGCGGCGCGGCTATTCTCCATGCGAATTCTCCAAAAGCGGAATCAGGTCGTCCCAATCGGTCAGGCGCGCGTCGGCGCTTTCGGGCGGAAAGTGGTCGGCGCGTAAAATGCTAAACATGCCGATTTCTTTCGCGGCGCGGGTGGTGCGGTGGATGTCGTCAATCATCACGCATTTGGACGGGTCGTCTTCGCCGGCGATTTCTAACGCGGCGCGGAACGATTCGGGCATCGGCTTGCAATAGGGGGCGACGGCGTTCACGTCCACGATGGCTTCAAAGAGGTCGCGCAAGCCGAGAATGGCTAACACTCTTTCAGCGTGGGCGGCGTCCGCGTTGGTGAAAATCAAGTTGCGGGTTGGCAGCGAGGCGATGATCGAGCGCAGAGTCGGGTTGGGGGCGATGTATTCCTGCAAGGGCAGGTCGTGGACGAAGGCGAGGTAATCTTGCACGTCCACTTGGTGATTGGCTTGCAGTCCGCGCAGGGTTGTTCCGTATTGCAAAAAATAGCGCTCGCGGATTTCGGGAATTTGCTTTTCGGGAAATCCCATGCGTTCGAGCAGGTAACGGTTCATGCGCTCTTTGATGGCATTCCACAAGCCGACGTTGGTCGGGTAGAGCGTGTCGTCGAGATCGAAGAAAATTGTGGTAAATCGCATTGCGAGATTATAATCGCCCCATGCCTATTCGATTGCTTGCTTCTGAAATTTCGTCGCAGATTGCGGCGGGCGAGGTGGTGGAGCGTCCCGCTTCGGTCGTCAAGGAGCTGACCGAAAACGCGCTCGACGCCGGCGCGAAAAATATTTCGATTACGATCGTCGACGCCGGGCGAACTTTGATTGAAGTCGCCGACGACGGACGCGGCATTCCCGCCGCCGAAATGGAATTGGCGATGACGCGCCACGCCACCTCCAAGTTGACTCAATCCAGCGATTTGTTCCGCATCCGCACCTTGGGCTTTCGCGGCGAAGCGCTGGCGTCTATTGGTTCGATCTCGCGCCTGAGCCTCGTCTCGCGGACAGAGTCGGAGCGCGAGGGCGCGCACCTGAACGTGGAAGGCGGCGTCGCCGACCGCGTGGAAAAAGTCGGCGCGCCGCAAGGCACGCTTGTGCGCGTTGAAAACCTTTTTTACAACGTCCCCGCGCGTTTGAAGTTTTTGAAAACCGACACCACCGAACGCCGCGCCATAGACGCGCTCGTTACGCGCTACGCGCTGGCTTATCCGCATGTGCGCTTCAAAGTAACCGACGACAAACAAGTTACCTTGCAAACGGCTGGCGACGGCGACCGACGCGCGATTTTGGCGGCGCTCTACGGCGTGGACGTCGCCAAGCAGATGCTGGAAGTGATGTCTGCCGAAGAGGGCATGACGCTGAACGGGTTCGTCAGCCCCGTTTCGTTGACGCGCTCGAACCGCAAGGAAATTACCTTTTTCGTCAACGGGCGCTGGGTGCAAGAGATTTCGCTCAACGCGGCGCTGTTGCAGGCTTATCACACGTTGCTGATGGTCGGGCGTTACCCGCTGGCGGCGCTCTTCCTCGACATGTCGCCCGAAGACGTGGACGTCAACGTCCACCCGACGAAGGCCGAAGTGCGTTTTCGGAATCAAGACCGGGCGTTTAGTTTCGTCCAACGCTCGGCGCGGAAGGCGCTGTTAGCCTACACGCCCGTCCCGTCGGTTTCGCCGCAACTGTGGGGCTCGCGTCCGCGCGACGAAGAGACGCCGCGCCGCCAAGTCGGCATAGACTGGACGATTGGACATGAAGAAGACGAAGGACGAAAGACGGAGGTTGAACAACCTTCAACCTTAAATCTGCAACCCGCAAGTTTGCTCTTGCGCCTCATCGGGCAAATCGGCTCGACGTATTTAGCGGCGGAAGGTCCCGACGGGTTGTACTTAATCGATCAACACGCCGCGCACGAGCGCGTTCTTTTTGAAAAACTGATGGCGCAGCACGCCAACAAAAGCATCCCTTCGCAGGCGCTGCTCGCGGCGGAGGCGGTAACGCTTCCGCCGCAATCCGCCAAAGCGCTGACCGAGCAACTTCCCTTTTTGAATCGCTTCGGCTTTGAAGTTGAAGAGTTTGGCGCAAACACTTTTCAAGTCCGCGCCATGCCGATTTTATTCGCAGGCGGCAGCGCGGAGGCCGCGTTGCGGGCGTTGGTCGAAGATTTTGAAGAGGACGAGAGTCCGCTGCAGGCGGAGTTGGAGGCGCGGCTGGCGGCGCGAGTCTGCAAGCGGCTGGCGGTCAAGGGCGGGCAAACGCTGACGCCCGAAGAACAGCGCAGTCTGCTCAACGATTTAGAGGCTTGCGAATCGCCGCGCACCTGTCCGCACGGGCGACCGACCATGATTCATTTGTCGGTGGAACTATTGGAGCGTCAGTTCGGGCGCAGGGGCGCCAGATAAGCGGACTCGACCATCGCGCCAAAGGCTTCGCCGACGCGGCGTTTGACGTCGTCCATCGGCGGCGCGGCTGGCAGAACGTCCGCCAGCGAGACGACCGGCTCGCTCAACCCGCAGGGGACGATGCCCTGCCAATAATCCATGTCGGGGCTGACGTTGAGCGAAAAGCCGTGACGGGTAACGCCGTTCGCGTCCACCTTAACGCCGATGGCGGCGATTTTTGCCGGGCGCTTGCGGTCTTCGGGCGCGCAGTGGACGCAGCGCGAATGCACGTCGGCTTGCAGCCAAACGCCGCTTTTCCCCGCCCGTTGCGCGCCAGCCAGCCCGTAACTCATCAACACGCTGATTAAGGTCTCTTCGATTTTACGCACATAGCCGACGTAATCCGTTTTTTGATTCTGACTTAACGGGTTGAGCGGAATTAACGGATAGCCGACCAGTTGACCTGGCCCGTGATAAGTAACGTCGCCGCCGCGATCTACCCAATAGGTGGAAATTCCCTTTTGCTTTAATTGGGCTTCGTCCCAAATTAAATTTTCCGCGCGGCCTTTGCGCCCGAAGGTGTAAACGTGCGGATGCTCTAACAAGAGCAAAGTCGGCGGGCGCGTTCCGTCCGCAATTTGCGCCGCGTATTCTTCTTGTAACGTCCGCGCGCTTTGGTAATCTATTAAGCCGAGATCTTGGATGGTAAGAGTCATGGGGGAGCCAGTAAATAGTAAATAGGAAATAGGAATTAGGAAACAGTAAACAGGGATTCGAGTTCGCTAATTTTACTACTCTTCAAAAATCTTTCGATATAAATTGGATTTTGGCAAACCGTTTAGGGCGCGGCATTTTTTGATTTCTTAAAACGTTTGACGGTTTCTTCGTGTAAAAGGCGTGCGCGGTTTGTGCCGTCATTTCGCCGAAGAAAAGAAATGGCTTTTTTTCGCAGACGGAAGCCTTTTCCATCGAGTTTTCTTTTAACTCTTGACGCTGCTGTTAATCGGTGACTGGCTTTTTGCTAAAAGTGATAGGCTTGGCTATCAAGATTGTATTTTTGGCGTGACAATAACAGATTTCCCGGCAACGGTTTTTATTTGTCCGAATGAAATTGTTCTGCCTTTTAATAAATTCGCTTTGCACGTTGTATAAGCGAGTCTATTATTTGTAATTTTGTTTTCTGCTGAAAAAAATTTGAGATATTCTTGGTTAATCCGAATAGCATTTTCTAACTCTTGGAGCCTAGGGTCATTTCCGTAAACAGATGCGGCTCTTTTGTAAAACTCAATTGCATTGTTGCTTTCTCCAATTTTTGCAAGTCCATCAACTAGATTTGCATAAATGTCAAAAGGGACTTCCTGCTGAATCTTTTCTTTTGTAAGAACACATTCTTCGAGATAAGCAAGTTGATAACCCAATTCATTCAAACCCATATATGCTGCCGATAAGAAAAACATGACCGTTGCAAATTCGCTTATAGTGGGTGCTAGAGATGCGGCGTCGAGTAAGGGCTCAATGGCATTTTGATACATGTGAACTGAAAGGTAAGCCTGTCCAAGTTGCCGAGAACAGGCATAGTCTTTTATGTCTAACTTAATCGCTTTTTCAAAGACGTTGATTGCCGCTTGAGCGTCTAAAAGTTCTAGATATACTCCACCTAAATTAATTAACGCAGATGCGTGTTTTGGATTCAACTCCAATGTTTTTAAAAACAAATCTCTAGCGTCCTCTAATCTGCCAGAATATATTTTGAATACCCCGAAGTCATAATAGGCTTCTGCATTACTTGGACAAATGTTAATTGCTCGTTGATAATATTTGATAGCCTCGCTTGGATTATTTATTTCTTCAAACCCAATAGCTTGCCTTATGTAGTATCTGGACAACTGTTTATTTAGATCTGTGGTGTCGTCAAAGTTTTCAGGGGCAATGGCTGCAAGAAGTTCTTTTAAGCCATTATCGTAACTTTTTGTGAAATTTGCATATTGTTTATCTCGCAACAAAACTGGAATAATACAATCTTTATACAGTATTGGTAATACATTTACCTTTCGTTCGTAAATTTCCTTTGAAAGCGCAGAGTTCAATTCTCGTTTTACCCATTCCGATGCGACTGAATTAGGTGTCAAAACAACAGCAAGAAAGTCGTTCTCACTGAGTCCTGAACTTATTTTATCTATTATTGAATCACCCGTTTTAATTTCCCATTGGTCAAACCAAATGCCTACCCCCATTTCCCGAAGGTCAAGTGCTAACTTATGAACGAATTCTCTATCTTTTGATGAATAACTTATAAATACGGTTTTCATAAGGATTCCTTTTTGATAATGGGATGCGCCGAATTACTTTTTTATACAGTCTCGCCGATTAATAAACCACCAAAAGAGATATTACACGACGAGCAGGCTATATAATACCTTATATTCATCCCTCCCATTATAAATCGCGCGCGCCGTGTTAGCCAACTTACCCGCTTACCGGAACTTTTGTTTTGGAAAATTATGCTGGCGCTCGCGGTCGTACTTCTCTGTCAAGACGGCTTCCCAAAGAATCAAGCGTAACATCTAAATCATATTCTGCTTGTAACCCAAGCCAGAATTGAGGCGAGATGCCAAAGTAGCGAGACAAACGCAAGGCTGTATCTGCTGTTACGCTGCGAACTCCCAAGACTATTTCGTTAATGCGGCGCGCGTCTACGCCAATATCAATAGCCAACCGATTCTGACTTAAATCCAGCGGCTTCAAAAATTCTTCCAGTAAAACTTCGCCAGGGTGAACGGGCTGTAATTTATTAGACATTCTTACCTGCCAATCTAGTGATAATCCGTAATTTCAACATCGAGGGCGTCGCTGCCTTCCCAACGAAAGCAAACGCGCCGCTGGTCATTTATCCGAATACTCCATTGACCAGCGCGATTCCCGCTTAACTTTTCGAGACGATTAGCGGGTGGAACGCGCAAATCATTAATGGAAATAGAGTTGTTTATCATGCGTAATTTACGCAAAGCAACTTGCTGAATATCGGGAGGCAACTTGCGTGAGCGTTGGCGCTGATAAATCTTTTGAGTTTCAGCATCTTTGAAGTTTTTTATCACGTCTTTATTTTATAGCGCGATGCGCCTAATGTCAACCACCTAAATTTTAGAACCTTATTTTGTACAGGATACCTGCGTGTGGGCGAGCGCGGACAACGCTCACACACCGCGCGCGCTACGAGGCAGCAGTCTCACATATCAGACGCGCGCTTTGTTCGGCGGTTTTTTTATGAGAACCTTGCTCTGCTTTCACGGATTGCGTCCAGAATATCAACTTTAGTGATTGGAAGTTTTACGCTTCGGACATCAAAAGGCGAAGTTTTTGGGGAGCGTTCAGGGCGGATAATAAAAACGCGACCATCACGACTTCTCAATTTAACTTGTCCCTCCGTTAATGCTCTTTCTAGTAAAATCGAAAGTCGCTCGCGCGCTTCGGAATAAGAATAAGTAGTCATAGTTACACCTCAATAACCTGAATGCCTTCTTGCTTGGCAATTTCAATCATGTTTTGGTCGAGTGAAATTAATGGCAAGTTATGTTCAATTGCACACCGAAGAATATATGCGTCATAAGCGTAGATTTTATGATTGCCCGCAAGCCGTACTGCTTCTTTCAAATCTATCTCTACAATTTCAAGCGAAATTTCTTGATAGACTTCAATGGCTTCGATGGCTTGTTCCAGAGTAATGCGAGAACGTTTTAGCATGGCAGAAAAGGCATTGCCGACTTCCCAGTCAATAGAAGGGGGCGTAACAATAGTTGCGTCTTTCGTTAATTCAATCAACCTTGCTTTTTCTGCTTCGCCAGCGACTACCGCAATAATAGTTGATGTATCAACAACGATTCTCATTGGTTGCTTCCGTTTTTATTGAATTGTAACATGACGCCAAAGTCTAACGATGTGCGTTATGTCCTATGAGCGCAAGCCAGCGGACGGGAAACAGGCGCGGACAATGCTCATAAACCGCGCGCGCCGCGAAGCGGCAGTCCCCGTCGCCTGTGTTGAGCCTGTTTAAGGGACCACTGCACAATTTGTTGAGCGCAGTGATGAGTATTATGCTTTCAATTTTTCAAAGAGACCAAGCATGTTGTCTGATAATGTACGGCGAGTAATCCATACATCATTGGAAATTTGCCATGCTACACCTAATGATGCATGAAAACCTGGAGTAGCAAAGTGTCTATCTGTTTTCCTGAATTTTTTCGCAGGCTCAAATTTTGCAAGCGGAATCCTGATTCTTTCAAATTCTGTTTTGAGGTTATATAGTTCGCTCTTCTGCGAAGGAAAGAAGTAAGAATTTTCCTGCGTTCTTTGTGATAATGTCCTAATGACTTCGTATGCTCCAAGTACCCAAAGATAGGAAAGAGTCAAATGTTCTACGAGGCCACCCGTAGGGTTTGATGGTTCACCTTGTTTGATAATTTTTTCATCTTCAATAACCAATTTGGAATCAAGTTTTCCTAGACCTTGAATTGTTAAAACAATAAAGGGTTCAAAACCTTCAAATTTTCCCGATACAATAATCCACCTTTTATTTCTTTCAATATCAAAAGTTTGAGCATATTTGATGAGTTCAGACAATTTTTCTGGTTGTTGAAACAATGTCATTATGTGTCCTTGTGGTAAAGCGCCCAACGAGACTGTCGAAAAACCCATTTTCGCGGAGCAAAACATCCCGACTGGCGTTCGGCAAGCCGCGTTTAGGTAAGTTTTTCCTACAAGCCCCTTTGCCATTAAGAAAGAGCGCAAGCCTATAAAAATAGTCTGCGCTCTCATTTTTTTATTGTGCTGTTTTTCTCCATTTTTCGATTTCACTCACAATATCGTCAAGGGATTTATTAGCAAAGATAACTTCTCGCTCTTGAGTGTAGTTTCCGTAGCCTTGAGTAAATTGTTTGAGAAAACGAACAGCATCAACAACGCCTAACTCTTTATAGAGCAGGTTGATTGCTTGCTGATTAACTTCAATGAGGGGTCTTACATCTGTAATCATTTTTCAATCTCCTGAACCACATCAACAACCTTCTTTCCCGCAGACGGAAGCCTTTTCCATCGAGTTTTCTTTTAACTCTTGATGCTGTTGGTCAGCGGCGGGCGGCTTTTGGAGAAAATGTTATTTTGACATAATAGATCAACATATCGATACAACTATTTTCTGAAAATCAAATTATTGAACGTTTTGGGAATCAGAATTAGACAAAAAATGTAAGGACGAAATAGCAAATTCACTTTGTTCGATACATTGGGCTGTATTTGAAGTTCCTGAATAGAGAATAAAAGGCGGGCGGTCTTCCTGAATCTGTTGCCCCATTATCTCAATTGGTTGATACAGAATGTACGAGGTTGTTGCCACCTTCCCAATCCTGAAATTTGCTGTTTGTACCTTGTATTTTACATCGCCAAGAGTTTTATAAGAAATACCTAAGTTCATATAAGGATCTGAGGTCGACCTTGGCGTTGTAAGTATACAATCTGATAGATTGCGGTTCTTTGCAATCCAAGAATCTGCGACTCCATTATTCCACGAAAATAATGCCCATGTTTCTTCGTCGAAGTTAATTGTGAAATTAGAGTTAGTGGAAAATATCCCAACAATTGTATTGGCAGAATCTTGTTTGGGATAAGGAAATTCTTGTCGAACCTGAAAACGGAAATCGTTATTAAGATATGCCCATGCCTCATTCATTGTCATGCCCGCCATATCTCCCAAAGGGGTTGCTAGCCGTTCTTTATCAATGACGTATTTGAGTTCAGGACTCGCATGCTGAACAATAATATCTAGGTAGTTCTCAACCGAAGAAACGGCATCTTTTGAAATAATCACATCATCCCCGCGACCATTCACAAGAGCGTCTAGGTTTGGTTGCCATTTTACAAGTACATCAATAGATTTCAAAGTCAAAGAAGAATCGCTCATAAGAATTTCCGTAATTTCTCTGGCGTAAACATCAAACAGATTAGTATAGTGATGTCCTTTTGGGGATTGTCCAAGAGTTTCAAAGCGGACGCGATACAACAAAACAAGATTAAGATTCCCTTGTGCTATTGTTTTAGGAATTAAGACAAATCCAACAAAATAGGCGATTACAGAAATAATAATTGTTATTTTTATATATCGCCGATTTACATTTGACTTCATATGTTTATTCCTTCCTTTTACAGGCAACCAACGGCTTGCGGTTCGTTCCGCGTGATTTTCACGGGCTACCTGCGCTGGAAACATGCGCGGACAATGCTCATAAACTGCGCGCCGCCTGTTAGCAAACAGCGAACGGGCATTTAAGTTCCTACCCTTCAAAAATCCTTCGATATAAATTGGATTCTAGCAAACCGTTCGGGTCGCAGCGTTTTTTCAACTTCTTAAAACGCTTGACAGTTTCTTCGCCGTAAAAGGCTTGCGCGGTTTGCGCCGTCGTTTCGCCGTTTTTGGCGAAGTAAAAACGCCCGCCATGTTCGAGGACAATTTCGTCAAACTCGCGCAACATGCCCGCCATGCGCGGACGAGTCGCCTCGCGGACTTTGAAATCCAACGCCAGCGAAAAGCCGTCCACAGCGTGGGTGAGCAGAAAGTTATCGGGGCGGTGGCGTTTGGTCACGCCGAGATAAGACGGCATGTTGCGCTTTTGCGAAAAGCGCAAAATTTCCGTCCACGCCGCTTCGGCGCTTTCTTTGGGCAAAAACGATTGATATTGAATCAGCCCGCCGCGCCCGTAAGAGAGTTCCCAATTGGGGACGTAATCCAATAGAAAATGAAACGCCGCGTGCGGTTGACGAAAAGTGTGTTTCGGCAGCGAAGCGACATACTTTGCGAGATTCACCATCCGCCAGCCGAGATTGTTGGCGAAGGGTTTCATAAACTGATACAAAATGGATTTCGGAAAAACGCCAAAAATCATCGGCGGCAAAATTTGATTCTTTAATTTCAGCGTCTCTTGCGGGTTGGGGTCTTCGCCTTCGCGCAGATAACGCGCCGCGTGAATCTGTCCGCGCCCCAGCGCCGCGCCGCTTGCGAACGTGTCTAACCAGCCGACGATGTAATCGTGATTCGGCGCGCCGTCTTCCAGCGCGGAAAGGTGTCGGCTGAGATTCGGCGCTGGGTAAGCGTCCACGCTCAAAAGTCCGGAATAGACGCGCTTCATCTGCATCGTAACCGAGGTAAACACGCCGAGCATCCCGTAGCCGCCGATCATCGCGTAGAACAAATCCGCGTTTTTTTTGGGCGAGCAAGTAATCTCCGCGCCGGTCGGCAACACGGCGGCGAACTCGACAACGTGTTCGCCGATGACGCCCATTTTGAAATTATTTTTGCCGTGAATGTTTGCCGCGAGACAGCCGCCCAGCGTGGTTCGCATCGTGCCAGAGACGACGGGCGGCCACCAGCCGTCGGGTTCGACGCGCTGCCAAAGTTGTTCGAGCGTTACGCCCGGCTCGCAACGAACGACGCCGCTTTCGGGATTCCATTCCAAAATTTGATTCATGGCGGTCATGTCGAGGACAATGCCGCCGCCGTTGAGCGCCGCGTCGTTGTAACTGCGCCCCGCGCCGCGCGCCGTTACCGTCAGCCCCAGCCGTTTGGCTTTTTTGAAAACGGAATAAACGTCCACGCCGTTGCGCGGCTGAACGACGTAGGCGGGCGCGTCGAGCGAATGACCGAAATTTTCGAGTCGCGTGAAGGTGTTTAGCATGTCAAATAGAAAGCCGCCTAAAAATAAACGACGGAATGTGTTGGATAACGAGCATAATATAACGCCAGAAGAAAGGCGTATAAAGAGTCTGTTTGCGTCGGCGCATGGCGCGGTAAATGTCGTCCGCCGCTTTTTCGGGCGGAATGGCGAAAGGCGTCGGTCCCGCCGCGGCTTTGAGCATGTCGGTTTGAACGAAGCCAGGCTTGACGGTTAGGACGTTAACGCCGAAGCGCGTCAGCCGATTGCGAAGCGCTTCGAGATAAGTCGCCAGCGCGGCTTTGGATGCGTTGTAACCGAGATTTGCGATTCGTCCGCGATCGCCCGCTACTGAACCCACGCCGACGATTTGTCCGCGCCGCGCGGCTTGGAACATCTCCGCCACGGGATTCAGCCATGCCATCGCGCCAATGTAGTTGACTTCCGCCATTTGACGGTCATGGTCAAAGTTGTAAGAATCGATTCCGCCGGGCGGAAAGTTGATTCCAGCCATGAGGACGAAAGCGTCCAATCCGCCTAAGTCGGCGACGATTTTTCGCAATAAATTGGGGACGTCGTCGTAATGGGTTACGTCGTGCGGATACGCCAGCGCGCGCGTTTCCCCGGCTGCCGCGTTAATCTCCGCGCATAAAGCGTTAAGTTTGTCCGCTTGACGAGCGACCAACGCCGCGACATATCCCTCTTGCGTTAATTTCTTGGCGAGCGCCGCGCCCATCCCAACCGAAGCGCCGACGATAATCGCTCTGCGGCGCGGATTCAAAGGCGTGGCGGGTTTAATTTCTGATAAATGATTCACGAAAGCCTCAAATCATGTATTTTTATTCATTCTAACACAGGCGCTCGGCTTATCTTTTGCCGAAAAAAAGAAGGAAAACCTTTCACCTTTGAAATTTACGAAAAAAATTGTTGTTGAATAAAAAAAGATTTGGGTATAATTTGAAGGGATGAGCAATCAAGAGCAAGACCAAGAAGCAATCTTGACGCGAGCGCGGGATATTATTTCCAGCAACGAAGATATTTCCACAGAAGAGCGGGACGCGACATTACGCTTAATGCAAGCCATTGCGGAAGCGTACGAGCGCTATTCCGAAAACTCCGACGGCGCGGAAGATTTGAAAGAAATTTTCCGCGACGCGATTGCGCCGCATAAATTAATTATGGCGGTCAAAAGCCAAGCGGACGAACTAGACGCGCTGCGGCGCATCAGCCTGACGATTAATTCCAGTTTAGATTTGCAAACCGCGCTTAACCTGCTGGCGACGGAAGCGATTCATCTTGTCAAAAACGCCGAACGTTCGCACATCTTTTTATACGAAGGCGAACGCTTAAAATTTGGCGCGTCGTTTGACGTTGAAGAAGGCTTAAACGTCCCCTACGCCATGCCGCGCCCCAACGGGCTGACGTACTTCGTCGCCCGCAATAACGAAGCCGTCGCCGTCGAAGACATCGAGACGCACCCGCTCTACCGCGATACGCTCTCGGCTTGGTCGGGTTCGATCATCAGCGTTCCGCTTAAATTCAAAGGCGAAGTGATCGGGGTGATGAATCTCTCGAAAAAAGTAACGGGACAATTTACCAATTCCGAACGGCGCTTAATTAACATGTTGGCGGATCAAGCGGCGGCGGCAATCTTTAACGCCAACTTATACAAACGCCTCGCGGAAACCGCCAACACCGACAGTTTGACCGGGCTGCCCAATCGTCGCGCCTTAGACGAACGCCTGCAAGAAGAACGACGCTTCGCCGAACAGACCAAACGCCCCTTCGCGGTGGTGATGATGGACTTGGACGGTTTCAAAGCCATCAACGACACCTTCGGGCATAACGTCGGCGACGACCTGTTGCATTCTTTATTTAATTTCCTCGCGCAGCGCATGCGTAGTTCGGATTTTTTGGCGCGTTACGGCGGCGACGAGTTGACGTTGGTCATGCGCAACACCGACCTCGAAGCCGCGCAAACGGTTACGCAAAAAGCGATTGATTTAATGCCGCAATATCGCTTTCCGTTTCCGCAGGGAAAGACGATGGAGTTGGGGCTTTCGGCGGGCATTGCCGTTTATCCGCTTCACGCGGAGAGACCGAGCGATTTAATCCGCGCGGCGGATTCGGCGTTGTATCAAGCGAAGAAGCACAATCGCGGCGGCTACGTCTTAGCCAAAGCGATGACCGGGAATTTAAGTCCGATTCGGGCGAAGAAAAATACCAGAAGCGAGTAAAAATTCAAAATTCAGAAAAGCGGCGGGGCAATTCATCGAGGAGCGGCAATGCCTAAAAAAGTCAAATTAATTCTTAATCCCATGGCCGACATGGGACGCGCTTGGAAGACCGCCAGCCTTTTGCGCCCGATCGCGCAGGCGTTCGAGGGCGAGTTGAGTTGGAGCGGCACGGTTTACCCGACGCACGCGATTGAGTTGGCGAAGCAAGCGGCGGAGGAAGGCTGCGATTTGGTGGTGGCGCTGGGCGGGGACGGCACGACGCACGAGGTCGTCAACGGTTTGATGCAAATTCCCGCCGAACGCCGCCCGATGTTGGGCGTTGTGCCGATTGGGTCGGGGAACGATTTTGCTTACTCGATGGGCATTTCTGAAAAGTCGGATCGCGCGTTGGCGAACGCCTTAAAAGCGGAAACTGTCCGCGCCGTTGACATCGGCTTGATGACCGACGAACACGGGCGCAAAGAATATTTTGACAACACGCTCGGCATCGGCTTCGACGCGCTGGTTACCATTCGCTCGCATAAGTTGCCGATCATCAAAGGTTTTTTGATGTACTTCACGGCGGTCATTCAAACCATTTTGCTTAATCATCATCCCGCGAAATTAGTTCTTGAAAGCGAAAAAGAAAAATGGGAAGCCGAATCGTTAATGCTGACCTTGTGCAACGGTCCGCGCGAGGGCGGCGGGTTTATGCTTTCGCCGCATTCCAAAAACGACGACGGCGCGTTGGACTTTGTGCTGGTTAATAAAGTCTCGCGGGCGACGATGTTTCGCCTTGTGCCTGAATTTATGAAGGGGACGCACGCGCGTTTTGAACAAGTCCGCATGGGGACGTTTGAGAAAAGGCTTTCGCTCGTTTCGGATTCGCCGCTTTACATCCACGCCGACGGCGAAGTGTTTACCAGTTTTGGCAGCGACTTAAGAAAAGCGAATTTTGAAATTTTGCCGCAAGCGTTGAAAGTGGTTGGCGGATCTTTGTAACCGCGAAATTAGAGAGACGACAAGCCGAATTTTTTTCGGCTTGTCGTCTTTGGGTTTAATTTATAAGAATTATTTTTTCAAGGCTTGCAACAATTCTTCTTGATTGACGACCGTCTCTTTTAATCCCAAGCGTTTGCCTAAGCGCGTCAACTGCGGCGGCTCGACGTAGGTCTGCGCGAGGACGGCTTCTTGACCCAGCACGTCGCGCGTTGCGCCGTCGAGCAAAATTTGTCCGCGAGAGAGGGCGACGACGCGCTCGAAATTTTCCGCGCAAAAATCAATGTCGTGCGTGATGGCGATAACCGTTTTGCCTTCGCGCTTCAGCTCGGCGACGACGCGCGCGATGCGCGCCACGTTAGCCGCGTCTTGCCCGGTGGTCGGCTCGTCGAAGACGACGATGGGCGTGTCCATTGCTATTATGGAAGCCAGCGCGACCATCTTGCGCCAAGTCGGCGAGAGGTCGTAGGGGTTGACTTCGGTTTTCTCGCTCAGTTCGGTCAGCGCCAGAGCGCGTTGCGCCAGCGCGTCAACTTTTTCTTTGGCGTAACCCAAATTGCGCGGACCAAACGAGACTTCGGTTAATACGTCGCGCGAGAATAATTGCTCGTCGGGATTTTGAAAAACGTAGCCGACTCGCGCCGCCAGTTTAGCGACGGGATGTTGCGTCGTCTCCCAATCGCCGACGAAGACCGTTCCGCCGCTCGGTTTGAGCAGACCGTTCAAATGTCGCGCCAACGTGGTTTTGCCTGCGCCGTTTTGCCCGACGATGGCGATCTGTTCGCCGCTGGCGATTGTCAGCGAAATGCCTTTTAAGGCTTCTGTGCCGTCGGGGTAGGCGAAATGCAAACTTTTGATTTCAATGTTCATCGAATTGCGCCAAACCCTTCCGCCGCTTCGTCCAACGAAACGGGCAACGATTTCTTCGTCCACAAGCCGCGCCGCCGCGCCTCTCGCGCCGCCGACGTGTAACGTGAAACGCCGAATCCGTTTTCAAACAGCAAATCGGAGGTCAACACCTCGCGCGGCGCGCCTTGCATCAAAATGCGCCCCTCTTTCAACGCGACGACTCGGTCGGCGAAGCGGGCGATCCATTCCGTCTTGTGTTCCGCCATGACAACCGTCATGCCCTCTTGCGCCAACTTGCGAACCGCGCTGAAAACTTCCTTCGCGCCGACGGGGTCCATTTGCGAAGTCGGCTCGTCGAGGACGAGCAGTTTGGGGCGCATGACCAAGATCGAGGTCAGGGCGACGCGCTGTTGTTGTCCGCCAGATAGCGAATAGGGGGAACGCCGCGCCAGTTCGCGGATGTCGGTCAGCGCCAGCGCCTCTTCCACGCGGACTTTGATTTCTTCGCGCGGGACGCCGATATTTTCCAAGCCGAAAGCGATTTCTTCAAAGACGGTGTATTTCGCGCCGCTGATTTGGTTGAAGGGGTTTTGAAAAGTCAAGCCGACGTTCAACGTCCACTCGCTTAATGTAGATTGCGACGAAAGTTTTCCGTCCGCTTCGACTTCGCCTTGCAATTCGCCTTTGAAAAAATGCGGGACGAACCCCGCCAGCGCGTAACAAAGCGTGGACTTGCCCGCGCCGTTCGCGCCAATCAGCGCGACGAACTCGCCTTCTTCAATTTGCAAATTAATGTCTTGCAGCGCGGGCTGTTTTGTCAGCGGGTAGGCGTAGGTTAGGTTGCGGACGTTTACGAATGCCATAGATTTAATCCAATCGAGAGGACGACCAGCGCGACGAGCGACCAACGCAAGACCGATTCAAATTTGGAATCGGCAATTTCATAAAGCGAGGTTTTGGCGCGTTTGGAGGTGAAGCCGCGCGCTTCGATGGCGATGGCGCGTTCTTCCACTTCCACCAGCGAGCCGAAAACCAACGGACCGACTAAGGGACCGAGCGCGCCTGCGCGTTTGAGGAAGGAACTTTCGGTGTCTAGCCCGCGCGAGCGTTGGGCGGCGATGATAGCGTTGGCTTTGGCTTGCATCTGCGGGATGATTTGCAGCGTGGAGATGACGACGTAGGAAAATTGGCTGGGCAATCCGCGCCGCGTTAAGTCGGACATTAATTCGCTGGGGTGAGTCGAAAGCAGGAAGAGCGTAAAAGCGGAGATCATGACGAAAATCCGCGCGGCGTTGCGAAAGGCGTAGGCGACGCTTTCCGTCGTCGCGTCTAAAAAGTAAAACTTGAAGACGACCTGTTCGCCAATCGGTTGAAAGAGCGCTTGCATGACGAAGAGAAATCCGACGGCGGGCAAAATGAGGCGCAACGCCGCCCATGAAAATTCGCGGAAGATTTTTCCAGAAACGCTCAACGGAACAATCACGGCGAAGAGAACGAAAATCGGCGTCCAGTAAAAGGGGAGGACGAAGGCGACGACGACCAGCGCGAAGGCGAGCGTTAACTTCGTCAACGGGTTGAGGCGATGCAGAAAACTGTCGCGTTGAACGTGGAAGGAAAGCCTGTCAGACATAGAACGGAATTATACCCATAGAAAGAAAAAGAGACCGAGCGAACTCGGTCTCTTAAAGGGCGCTTGAAAAATTATCCGCCGGTGATTTTGCTGATGACGAAAATCGCCAATAAAATCAAAACGACGATCACGCCGACGGCGATGTACAACTGTTGTTGCGTGTTGCCGCCTTCGACTTGCGCCTGTTCCGATTTGGGGTAGCCGCCGACGATGCGTTTGGGCAAACCGAGAATGATGGAGAACGCCAACATGGCGGTGATGATTTTGTCTACGGGTTCGACCAAAAAGTTTGTGCTAAACACGGCGGCGACCATGTCCGTTCCCGTCTGCATTAAGTAGGCGGTGATGAAGGACGAGCCGCTGGACGTAATTCCGCCGTAGAGGTAAACCGAAATCGGCGTGGAGACGATGGCGGCGGTGATGGCGATAACGAAGCCGGTTACGACAATCTTCCACCAACTTTTGAAGAAGCCCCATTCCGCCATGCGCCCAGCCATATAACCGATCATAAAGGCGACGGGCCACCACGGCAACGCGTTGGGGTCCATGGTAACGCCCCAGATGAGGTTGGAGAGCGTGCCGGTCAACGCGCCAGCCCACGGCCCGCAGAGCGCGGCGACTAACACCGTGCCGATCGAATCTAAAAATACGGGAAGTTTCAATAACCCGACGATTTGTCCGATGGCGATGTTGATGGCGATGGCAATGGGAATTAGAACCCAAGTCTGCGTGTTGAAATTGCTCTTAATTTTGTCGAACATCATTTCCTCCAAGTTGTTTTATGAGACGGTTTTAGGTTGTTAACACGACGCGAGCGGATTTGTTACGAAATTTTCTGCGCGAGGCTTTCCATCCTTTCTAGAAATAATTCCATAAACTGGCGCGGACGAACGCCCAGCGCCACGCGCAGGTTGGGCGTTTTCTTGTCGTAGTTGTACACGTCGGCGAAGGTGTTGCCCAAACCGACTCCGCTGGAAACGTCCACGTCCGCGACGAGGTTTTGGTAATCGCAAATTTCGGGCATGAAGGTCAGCGCCAAGGTCAGCGGGTCGTTGATGACGCAGCCTTCGATGCGTTGGTATTCGTCGTGAAACTCCATGTAGAAGCGCGTCGAGTCGGCGATGAATTTTGTAATTGGCGAATCAATCTTTTGCAGGCGCTTCAAATCGTCGGGCGTGAAAATGCATTGATAGGTAACGTCCAACGGCGTGAGCGTAATCGGCATGCCCGAATGATAAATTATGTGCGCGGCGTGCGGGTCTACATAGGTGTTGTATTCCGCTTGGGCGGTGGTGTTGCCAGGGTGAAAGAGCGCGCCGCCCATGACGAAAACTTCTTTGACGTTTTGCGCGATGCGCGGCTCTTTGCGAAGCGCCAGCGCGACGTTGGTCAACGGGCCGATGCAAAGCAAGGTCATCTCGTTTGGGTTGGACAGGATCGTCTCAATTAGAAAATCGCTGGCGTGTTGCGCTTGGGCTTTCGTCGTCGGTTCGGGCAGGTTGGCGTAACCCAAACCGCTGTCGCCGTGAGTCTCCGGGCTGAGCAACGATTCTTTGACCAGCGGCAAATCGCAGCCTTGATAAACGGGAATCTGACTCGCTCGCGCCAACTCCAAAACGGAAAGCGCGTTGCGCGTGGTCTGCGGCGCGGAGACGTTGCCGTGAACCGTCGTTATGCCTTCGAGCGAAACTTCGGGCGAGGCGAGCGCCAAGAGGAACGCCAGCGCGTCGTCAATGCCGGGGTCGGTGTCAATGAGGATTCGTTTCGGGGACATGGATTACCTCGTCGGCGCGTTTGCGGCGCAAAACTTCTCGATGCGTTCTAAAAACAATTCGACAAATTCGCGCCCTTTCACGTCCAGAGCGACGCGCATATTGGCGGGGCGTTTCGTAACTTTCATAAAGTCTGCGTAAGTTTTCCCTTCGGAGACGCCGCCCGAAATGTCCACGTTGACGTAATGGCTTTCGAGCGTCAGCAATTGCGGCGCGATAATCGCCGCTAACGTCAGCGGGTCGTGCAACGCGCAACCTGAAAAGCCTTCGTACTTCAAATAAAATTCCATGTAATCGGCGGTTACGTCGCGGATGAATTTTGGGATGGGCGAGTCGATTCGGTTCAGGCGTTCCACGTCGGCGGAGGAAAGCAGGCATTGATAGGTCGCGTCGAGCGGAACGAGCGTGATGGGAATGCCCGCGTTGAAGACGACGTGCGCCGCGTGCGGGTCTTCGTAAATGTTGAATTCCGCCAGCGGAGTCATGTTGCCGCCGCTGCGGATTGCGCCGCCCATAATCACCATTTCTTTGATCGCTTCGGCGAACTTCGGCTCTTGACGAATGGCGAGCGCGACGTTGGTTAACGGTCCAATTGCAAAAAGAGTCAACTCTTTCGGCTCGGCGAGAAAACGCTGAATCAAATAATCCACCGCATGAGCCGCGACGGGTTGCAGGGTCGGTTCGGGCAGGTTCGTTCGTCCGAGTCCGCTTGTGCCGTGTACGTTGTCGTTTTCGACGTGCGGCGCTTTGATCAGCGGCAGAGAACATCCGCGAGCGACGGGAATATCTTTACGATCGAAAAACTCCAACAGCGCCAGCGCGTTGCGCGTGGTCTTTTCAAGCGGGACGTTTCCGTGAACGGTGGTAATGCCTTCGAGCGAAATTTCGGGGGAAGCCAGCATGAGCAGAATGGTCAGCGCGTCGTCTGCGCCTGGGTCGGTGTCGAGAATAATGCGAGTTTTTGTCATGAACGCTGTTCTAAAAACCTTTCTGTTTCTTCTTTTGTCGGCAGGGACGGTTGCGCCCCAAATTTGGAAACCGCCAACGCGCCGCAAGCGCTGCCGTAGCGGACGGCGGTTGCCAGCGATTCGCCTTTTAGCAACGAGGCGGCAAACCCGCCGATGAAGGCGTCGCCGGCGGCGGTGGTGTCTACCGCGTTAACTTTGAAAGCGGGAATAATTTCAGTTTTATCGGACGTAATCAGCGCCGCGCCTCTCTCGCCCAAAGTAACGACGACAACTTTCACGCCTTGCGTCATTATTTTTTTCGCCGCGCTTTCGACGGAAGAAAAGTTTTGCACAGACTCGCCGCTGAGCAATTCCAGCTCGCTTTCGTTGGGAATCAAAATGTCCGTGTTGGCGAGCAGTTCGGCGGGGAGCGCTTGGGCGGGCGCGGGGTTGAGGATGACCGTCCGCCCGCGGCGATGGGCTTCTTGCGCGGCGCGTAAAACTGTCGGCGTAGGGATTTCTAATTGCAGCAGAAGAATCTGCGCGTCGGGGAAGGCGGCGAGGTCAACGTCTTGCGGCGCAACCTTCGCGTTGGCGCCCGGCGAAAGCACAATGCTGTTCTGTCCGCTCTCGTCCACGATGATGATCGCAACGCCGCTGGCGGAAGAATCGGCGCGGACTTGCGAAACGTCCACGCGGTTGGCTTGCAAATTTTGGACGAGGAAAGGGGCGAACTGGTCGCCGCCGACGCGCCCGACGAGGGCGGTCTGCGCGCCTTGCCGCGCCGCCGCAACGGCTTGATTTGCGCCTTTGCCGCCAGGAATCACCTGTAAATCTTCGCCGCTGATGGTTTCGCCCGGCTGCGGAAAACGCGGCGCGCGAATGACCAAATCTGCGTTGAGCGAACCGACGACGAGGATGTCTGACATTTCCCTATTGTACTTGAATTTGAAATTTACCCGCCCGCAAATGGGTTGAAGTTCGTCTCTCGGTCGTAATAGTCTTCGTCTTCGGCGCGTTTCAGCCAAGCGACGGTTGCGTAGGTCAGCGGCGTGAATAAAACTTCGATGCCGACTTTGAGCAGGTAGTTGGTCAGCGTCAGCGCGAGGAAGAGACTCCACGGGAAGACGCCGAAGGCCGAGGCGACGGCGACGAAGACCGCGCTGTCTAACGCTTCGCCGATCAAGGTGCTGCCGATGGTGCGCGTCCACAGCCAACGCCCGCCGGTGAGGACTTTCATCTTCGCCAGCACAATCGAGTTGAAGAACTCGCCCAGCCAATAGCCGCTCAAACTGGCGAGGACGATGCCGCCCGAACTGACTCCGCCGAGGACGACTTGATAGACTTCGTCGCCCGCGTAGGCTTGCCAAGTGGCTTCGCCGGGCAGCGCGCCAATCAGCGCAAAGGCGGCGGACGTCAGCGCTAAGGCGAAGAAGCCAGCCCAAATCACGCGCCGCGAACGGCGGAAGCCGTAGACTTCGGTCAGCACGTCGCCGAAGACGTAACTAATCGGGAAGAGCAAAGTCCCGCCGTCGAAGGCTAGCGGCACGCCGAAGAGACGAATCCCCAAGTCCACAATTTTGGCGGAGGAGGCGACGTTGCTGATAATCAACACGGCGACGAAAGCCGTCATCACAAGGTCGAAATATTTGTAGGGTTTTAGGTTAGGCATTTTTGAACGAACACTTAACGTCTCGGCGAAACGACTCCGCTTTGCACGTCCCAAATTTCTACGTCTGGAATGATGCCTTGCTCAAAGAGCGCCGCGTCGGTGGCGGTGAACAGAACTTGCATGTCGCCGCCGATGTAGCGCAACAAGTCGGCGCGGCGCGAGGCGTCGAGTTCCGCCATCACTTCGTCGAGCAGCAACACGGGGTACTCGCCGACGCGCTCCTTCATCCATTCGACTTCGGCGAGTTTCAGCGCCAAAAGCGTGGTGCGGATTTGTCCGCGAGAGCCGTAATCGCTGGCGTCGGCTTTGTTGATGATGAAGCGCAGGTCGTCGCGGTGCGGTCCAATGGTCGTAACGCCGCGCGCAATTTCTTCGCCGCGCAACGTCTTCAACTTGGCGAGGAATCCCTCTTGAATGTCTTTCAAATCCAGCGCGGAGCGGTCAAGCGCCGCGTCGAGTTTCAAGCCGAGTTGCCCGTTTGGCGCGGGCAGCGGGTCGTAGGCTGGCTCGTACGCGAGGCGCAGAATTTCTGCGCCGCGCGTTAACTCGTGATGGATGCGCGCCGCGAAGCGTTCAATCTCTTGCGCGGCTTGAATGCGCCAAAGGATAATTTGCGCCCCAAACTTGACCAGCGCTTCGTCCCACACGTCGAGTTGATTCGCGCTTCCGCCGTTTTCGCCTAAGGCTTTGAGCAGGGCGTTGCGTTGAGTCAGCGCTTGCGAATACTCGCTCAACGTCCGCGCATAAGCGGGGACGGCTTGCGCCAACGCGAGGTTGAGGTAGCGGCGGCGCTCTTCGGGCGCGCCTTCGATAATCTGCGACATTTGCGGCGCGAAGAGCACGGCGTTGAAATGACCGACCGCGTCGTTCGGGCGGCGCTTGACTCCGTCGAGCAGAATCTCTTTCCGCAAGCGCTGGCCGGTCGCGCCGCTCGGTTCGAGAATCAGCCGCGCTTCGAGGCGGTGTTTGCCTTTGCCGCGCTGATAGTCCGCGACGAGGCGCGTTACCGCCAGCGGATTTTTCGCCTCGTGAAAGTTGACGATTTGCCGGTCTGCGTGCGTTTGAAAAGAAGTGAACGCCGCCAAAAAATAAATCGCTTCGAGGACGGACGTTTTCCCCTGCGCGTTTTGCCCGACCAAAACAACCGCCCGCTTGGGCAAGTCGGCGTCCAAGCGGGTGAGGCTGCGAAAATTAGAAAGCGAAAGGCGTTTTAGATACATTGAAAAAATGGTTGACTGTCAACGAACCGCTACTCTTCCTCTTCTTTTGCCTGCCAAACGCGGACGGCTTTATCGGTGAACAGCACGCCGTCGAGGTGATCCATCTCGTGTTGGAAGATGCGCGCCGTCCACCCTTTGACTTTGAACTTAACCGGTTTCCCGTGCCGATTCAACCCTTTGACTTGAATCGCCTCATGGCGTTCCACTTCGCCGAGAATGCCCGGAATGGAAAGGCAGCCTTCCACGCCCAAAACCTTTTCTTCGGAAGCGTGAACGATTTCGGGATTAATCAAAATGTATTGTTTCTTCTTCGGCGGATTTTCAGAATCTTCGTCTTCGGGCGCTTCTTCGTCTGCGAGGTACTCGACGACTGCCAGCCGCAACGGAAGGTCAATTTGCGGCGCAGCCAGCCCGACGCCCGGCGCTTCGCGCATGGTCTCGAACATGTCGTCAATTAAGGTTTGCAACTCTTTGTTAAATTCCGTAACCGCTTTTGCCTTCTTCCGCAAAATGGGTTCGGGCAAGTGGACGATATTTTTTATTGTCATTTCTTTCCTCGTAAAGTTGATTTTACCCGCCGTGATGACGACCGTAGCCTTCATCGCCGTAAATGTCGTGGTCGTATAAATCCGAGCCGCCGAAGTTGTCGTTGAGGCTGTGCGTGTCGTCGAGAATCGGCAAGTTGCCTTGATGCGCGACGTTTGCGCCAGTGGGAGTCGGGCGCGTCGTGTCAACGTCTTCCGCAGGCGGCGCGAAGTTTTTGTTAAATTCGTTCAAGTGTTCGTGATATGCCGCAATCCACGTCGCAAAGCGCTCGCGGTCTTCGGAGCCGGCGTTCTCGTTCTTTTTCGCAATGCGCGCCGAACGCCGACGGTTGATGTCCGCTTGAACGGCGGCGGGGTCCATCACGTTTTCAAACGCCAGTTGCGTCCCGCCGACGGTAATTTTCACCGTCCCGAAGTTGAAGAGATTGGCGGCGATTCCGTCGCGCGAATAAGAGGTGCTGAGGATATTTTCAATCTGCGCCGAGCGGCGTTCTTCTTGCGCGAAAGGTTTTTTATCAATGTCAAAAATTTCGTCTTGCGAAACCATAAAAATATCGTTGCGCCAATCTTCGTATTCGTACCAAAGCCAAAACGCAATGGGCAGAAAGGCGAAGAAGATAATGGAAGAAATCGCGTCGGGGACGTTCCAGCCGGATTGGTTGACGTGAAAGAAGGAAACTTCTTCCGAACGCGCGATGTAGGAAATTCGCCAGAGGAGCAAGCCCAACGCGCCGAGAAAGGTCAGCAACGGCTTCCAAGCGTGGACGACTAAAATGTACAAATGCTTGCGATAGATGACTTTGCCGCCGTCTTCAAGCCGCAGTTGAAAGACGCTTTGCAGCGCCAAAAGCCAAAGCGGCGTGTTCGAGATTTTCTCTTCGTCCACTGGCGTAACGGGCGCGAGTTCCTGTTTCGGCGGTTTGTCCAGCGGCAGCCCCAGTTTTTGTTTGATGGCGTCGGTCATTAAATCCATTTGACTGCGCGTCGCGCCCGTTTTGGTGCGCTCCCAATATTCGCGGATCATGTCCGCCGCCTGAACGGGATGATCTACATGGTCGAATTCCAACCGGCCGACGAAGGTGCGGACGATGACGTTGCCAAAGTGGAAGATGCGCCCCAGCATGTCGGTTTCCACGCCGACGGAAAGCAGCGAGCCGAGCGGCGCTTCTTCGCGGCTGTCGTAAAGGAAGACGACTTTTTCCAGCCAAACAACGCGCTGATTGGTAACGATGAAGTAGTCGTTGCCCCAATCAACCCATTGCCAAACGACCCAGCCGAAATCGAGAAAGAGAAAAGTCCACGCGAGCGCGATCAGCGTGACGGATTGCAGCGAAAAGCCGAAAAAGAAAAACGAAATCGGGAGAATCAACGCGACGACGGGGGCGATTAATGCGCGATATAAAAGAAGGACGTGCCGCCGCGCAATGAAATGGATGACTTCGTTTTTTCCCAGCCATTTGAAATGCGTCGAACGCGCCAAGCGGCGGCTGCGAATCGCCACTTGAAAATTCGGCTTAAGTTTTTCATGCTGAGAAATTAACGTCGCAAATCGTTCGCGGGAAAGGTACAAAAGCGTGCAGTCTTCGTCTGCGGTTACGGTAGCGGAACGGCGCTTGCGCTCGAACAAGGCTTCTTCGCCGAAGTAGTCGTTGTTGTACAACAGCGCCAGTTGACGCTCCGCGCCTTTCTCCGGCGCGCTGACTCGCACTTTGCCTTTATAAATCAAATAAAAGCCGTCGGGCTTGTCGCCGCGCTTGATGATTTTCTTCCCTTTTGGAAATTGCATGACGACGAGTTTCGCCGCAATCTCCGTCAGTTGACCTGAATCCAACCCGCTGAAGATGTGCAGTTTATTAAGAAAGGGAACTCGCTCGTTGATTTCGACCACGTTTTGATTCTATCAAATTATTTGCGTTACAGGCTGCAGGCTGGAAAATTTATAAAATCTCCACGCCCGCCAATTTCTCGATAACGCCCACAACGGCGGAGTTGTCCAATTCGCCCATGCCTTGCTCGATCATCGTTTGGAAAAAGCGCGTGTTCTCTTCCGTCGCGAAAATGGGAATGCCGTATTCTTTCGCCGTTTCTAAAACAATCTTCATGTCTTTCAATTGCATCCGCGCCTTGAAGCCCGGCTGACGGTTGCCCTCAAACAGACGCGGCGGCTTAACGTCCAACGTCCAACACTGCGCCGCGCCGCCTTTGATCGCGTCCGTCACTTTGCGCGGATCCACGCCCGCTTTTTTGGCGAAGACCAACAATTCCGCCATCGCCACCATCTGCGCCGCAACCATGATTTGATTCGCCGCCTTTGCCACCTGACCAGCGCCCGCTTCTCCGACGTGCGTTACGCTTTTGCTCATCGCCCGCAAAATCGGCATGACGGTTTCCAGCGCTTCGGCTTCGCCGCCGACCATAACGGTCAGCGTGCCGTTCTTCGCGCCGATGTCGCCGCCGGAAACGGGCGCGTCGAGCGAGAAGACTCCTTTGGCTTTCAGCGCTGCGGCAATCGTCCGCGCTGATGCGGGTTTGATGGTGGAATTGTCCACGACGATCATTCCCGCCCGCGCGCCCGCGATGACGCCGTTCGCTTCGTCAAGCAGGACTTTTTCCACGTCGGGCGAGTCGGGCAGGTTGGTGAAAACCACGTCCGTTTGTTCGGCGAGCGCTTTGGGCGAGTCGGCGGCGAAAGCGCCTTCGGCGACCAATTCGTCCGCTGCGCCGCGCGAGCGGTTGTGCACCGTCAGCGGAAATCCCGCCTTCAAAATATTCCGCGCAATGGATTTGCCCATCAAGCCCAAACCGATATATCCGACTCTTAACATGAAACGCTCCTGTGGGTGAGATGGGAGGTATTATAACCTTGCACAAAATCATACAGGGGCGAGTCCCAGACTCGCCCCTGCAAAATTTACTTAATCCCGTAAGTAATGCTGACCGTTACGCTCACCGCCAGTTGACCGGGCTGAATCGGCACGGGCGCGCTTGCCGCCGCATCCATCCCGCCGCCGCCTCTGCCGCCCATGTCGGTATAAGGCGAAGGAGACGTCTCGTAGTAATTGATGGTTTGAATTTCGCCCAAGCCGACTCCAGCCACGTCCGCCAACTCTTGCGCTTCGGTTTTCGCGTCCGTCATCGCCAAAGCGCGGGCTTGCTTGCTGGCTTCGGTTTTGTCTTCCACGTCAAATTGAATGCTGTAAATGCTGTTCGCGCCCGCATTAATTGCCGCGTCGAGCAACGCGCCCAACTTGTCAATATCGCGCACGGTAATGCTGACCGAGTTGTCCACCGAATAAGAAATTTCGCCGGTCAATTGTCCGTTTGAATCATACTGCGGACTCGACCAAATGCTGAAATTCGTCGTGCGGATGTCTTTATCTTCCACGCCAAATTTCTTGACGGCTTGAATCACCTTCGTCGTCTGTTCCTTATTGGTGTTGACGGCGTCGGTCGCGTCAGTCTTCTGCGTGCTGACGCCGACGTTGATGTACACGATGTCCGGCGTGAGGTAAACGACGCCCATCCCGTTCACGTTCAACGTGCGCGGCGTTGTCGGCGCCGCCTGATTGACGGTTGTCCCGCAGGCGCTAAGGGTCAGCGCCAGAACGGTCAAAATCGCAAAAACAAAATATTTGGTACGCATAGTTTTCTCCTTGTTGTTATAGATAAGACGCGCCGCGTTTTGAAAAGTTCCCTTGTTGTATAATTTGCTCGCAACTAGAATTTTACAAATGCCCTAAGGCGGATTCGCGTGCCAATCAATTTTCAACAAGCATACTCCCAAATCAAACAAAGCGGCGCGGGCGCCAAGCAACGCCAAGCCAAAAAAGAAGACGCGCGAAAAAAAGCGCTGGCTTTGCTTAACGCCTATTCCGACGAACTCGACGCGCTGCGCGCCAAAGTCGAATCCGCCAAAGAGGCGGACGCCAAATTGCGTTGCGCCCTGCCGCTGGACGAAGCGCTCGCCGCTTTCTACCCCGCGCCTGATTCTGTCCCCTCGACGTTAATCGCCGCCGACGGCTCGCAGATTGTCCCTAACCGCCACGAAGCGCTGCAATACTACGTCGTCAACGTCGGCGCGATTGCCCTGCAAAGCGGCGCGGACGGCGCCCCCATCGTCGAAACCGACACCGAGTTCAAACTGCTCGACGAGTTCGACGACGAACCTTTCAGCGAAGGTCAAATCGCTTTGCTGCGCGACGTCGCCGAGCGCAAAAAACTGTTGCAACTGTCCGAGCGTTTTTCGGGGACGGTCATCGCGCTGACCGAAGGTCAACTGGAATTGTGGGGCGGGCTGGACAACGAAAACGCGCGCGAGTTTGAGAAAACCCTGCGCGATTATTTGAACGCGCTGTGCGCCATGCGCGAGAAAAATATGATCGTCGGCGGCTATGTGGACAAACCTGGCGCCAATTGGGTGGTCAAATTATTAGAGGTCGCTTCCGCGCACGCCGACGAGTTGAAGGCATTACGCAAGACTCGTCCGCTGGCGGGGGCAACCGACCTGTGGCTCTTCGGTCAAATTTTGGGAGCGGGCGAGCGCTCGGCGCTCTTCGCCATGCAAGCCAAATCTGCCGAACAATATAAAGACGAACTCGCGCTCCATTTTTTCTATCTAAACGTCGGCGATAAAAAGCGCCCCAAAATCGCCCGCGTGGACGTCCCGCGTTGGGTGGCGACTAATCCGCCGATGTTGAACGCGCTGCACGCCGCGTTGGTCGAGCAAGCCAAAATCATGGGCGCAAAATATCCGTTCCCTTACCTTTTGCACCGCGCCCATGAAATCGCCGTGGTTACATATAAAGAAAAAGAAGAGATTGACCGTCTGCTCGACCGCGAACTGCGCGCACACGGCGTTGAAGTTGACGAAAAATCGGGCAAGCAATTCGCCAAAGATTTGTAAGCGAAATAATTTTAGTTGTCATTTCAAGGCGCAAGGCGCGAGAAATCTTTTTCTTCGCCGCGTTCGTCGAAAAGATAGGACTTAAAGGAACTCACCCATGACTCAAATCGAAATTGGACGTTTGCTCAGCGCCAGCACGACGGGCTTCGTTGCCGGCTGTCGCGTCAGCCAGTTAAACGCGCCCGCGTTTGGGGCGTTAGTCCGCGCCAAATTGACGGACGACTACCACGTTTACGGGCTGATTTACGACATTCACATTAACGACGACGGGTTGGTTCGTCAACTGGTTACTTCGGAAAACGTCTCGGACGACGTAATGCGCGATAACCGCGAAAACCGCATCGTGCCGGTGGAAATGTCCATTTTGGCGGTCGGTTATGAACAGAATGGAAAGATCTATCATCTGCTCCCGCCGCGCCCGCCGTTGAGTTTGGACGTCATCTACAAATGCGACGAAAAAGACATTTTGCGCTTCACCGAGCGCTTCGGCTATTTTCGACACGTCATCGGCGCGCAGGACGCGCCCGTCGGCGAAGTCCTCGCGGCGCACATTTTGCAGGCCGGAAAATCTCGCGGCGCGGACGGCGCGCGCTGGGTCGAGTCCGCCACGCAAGAAGCCATCACGCTTTTGCGCGACGATTATCCGACGCTGATGTCCGTGCTGGGGGCGTTGGCGGACGTTTCCTAAAACCGTTGTACAATCTTCAATCAATGAGCGCTGAAAATACCCCTAACATTTTTATCGTCTTGCCCGCCTACAACGCGGCGAAGACTTTGCACCGAACGCTGGATGAAATTCCGCCGTCGTTCAAAAAAAACATCATCCTCGTGGACGACGCCTCGACCGACAACACCGTGCAGTTGGCGCGAGAAGCGGGGTTGACGGTTTTTGTCCACGAGAAAAATCGCGGCTACGGCGGCAACCAAAAAACCTGTTACGCGCAAGCCCTCGCCGCCGGCGCGGATTTAGTCGTCATGCTTCATCCTGACCATCAATACGACGCGACGGTCATCCCGCATTTGGTGCAGCCGATCCTCGACGGCGACGTGGACGCGGTCTTCGGCTCGCGCATGTTGGGCGGGCGTCCCATCGAAGGCGGAATGCCGTGGTGGAAGTTCAACGCCAACGTCTTGCTGACCGCCGCCGCCAACATCGTCTTCCGCCGCTACCTGACCGAAATCCATTCTGGCTTTCGCGCTTACTCGCGCAAATATTTAGAGACGGTGCGCTTCATGGAAAACAGCGACGATTTTATTTTTGACACCGAAATCATCGCGCAAGGCATGATGAACAAATTAACCTTTCAAGAGACGCCCATCGTAACTCGCTACTTCCCCGAAGCCTCGTCAATCAACTTTCAACGCAGCGTCGTTTACGGCTTGGGAATTGTGTCGGCGCTCTTCAAATATTGGCTGCATCATAACGGCTTGGCGCGCTTCAAATTTTTCGAGCCGCAACAGAAAACTTAATCGGAGGTTCGCATGTCCAAAATAGATTGGATTCAAAACGAAATTGACAACCTGAAATCACAAGGCTTGTACAACAACATCCGCACGATTGATTCGCCGCAAGGCGCCTGGCTGACGGTGGACGGCAAAAAAGCGCTGAACTTCTGCTCGAACAATTATCTCGGACTCGCCAATCATCCCGCGCTGGTTGCGGCGGCGAAAAAGGCGACCGACGAAATGGGCGTCGGGCCGGGCGCGGTGCGCTCCATCGCGGGGACGATTAACCTGCACGTCGAGTTGGAGCGGCGCTTGGCGCAGTTCAAAGGCGTCGAAGCCGCGCTCACCTTCCAAAGCGGGTTCAACGCCAACTTGGCGACCATCCCCGTTTTGGTCGGTAAAGAGGACGTGATTTTTTCAGACCGCTTAAATCACGCTTCGATTATTGACGGCTGCCGCCTTTCGGGCGCGAAGATTATCGCCTACGAACACAACGACGTGAAATCGCTTGAAGAGCAGATTCAGACTCACGCGAAAAATTACCGCCGCGCCTTAATCGTTACCGACGGCGTTTTTAGCATGGACGGCGACATCGCCCCCTTGCCCGCCATTTGCGAAGTCGCGCAAAAGCATAACATTTTGCTGATGGTGGACGACGCGCACGGCGAAGGCGTTTTGGGCAAAGGCGGGCGCGGCATTGTGGATCACTTCGGCTTGCACGGCAAAGTGGACGTGGAAGTCGGCACAATGTCCAAAGCTTTCGGCGTAATGGGCGGCATCGTCGCGGGCAAAGCGGTCGTCGTCGAGTGGCTGCGTCAACGCGGGCGCCCCTTCCTCTTTTCCTCCGCGATGACGGCGGCGGACACGGCGGCTTGTTTAGCGGCGGTGGACTTGTTGGAAGATTCAACTCAACTGGTGGACAAACTTTGGGCGAACGCAAAATACTTCAAAGCCGAAATGAAGCGCTTGGGATTCGACACGGGAGTCAGCGAGACGCCTATCACGCCAGTCATGCTCGGCGAAGCGGCGTTGGCGCAACAGTTCAGCCGCGAACTGTTTGACGCGGGAGTCTTCGCCATGTCCATCGGCTACCCGACCGTGCCGCAAGGCAAGGCGCGCATCCGCGTGATGATTTCCGCCGCGCACTCGCAAGACGATTTGAATCAAGGCTTGGAAGCCTTTGCCAACGTCGGCAAAAAATTAGGCGTGGTATAAAACTCTATAACCGTCCGCGCCGACGTTTTCTGCCCTTCATCATCAGGCTTTCGATCCACGCGGCGAGCGGTTCGGGCGGCGGGTAACTTTCGATTTCAAATTCTTCCAAACCGTTGGCGCGCAAGACGCGGTTCGCCGCTTCGAGTCCCGTCGAGCAGGCGCGTTCTAAAAAGAAAGCGGGCGTTTTGTGGCGCACCCAATCGCCCGCGCAGAATAAATTTTGCCAAGGCGTCTCCACGCCCAAATGCGTCCCGCGCGCGCCGATGGACGGCAGCGTGTGCGTCGCCGCGTTGCGCTGCAAATGCGGCTGAATCAAACGCCCCTTTAATTCGGGGAAGGCGCGGTAGACGTCCATAAGCACGCGCGTCAACAGCGCCGCGTCGGGTTGATCCAACGCGCTCGGCGGCCCGTAGATGTGCGTCTCCAAACACGAGCCGCCGCTTTCCGCGCCCCAAGTTCGGTAGGAGTCGTAAATTCGATCCAGCCAAAAAAAATTGTGCATGATGAAGTCGCCGCTGAACATGCCGGCTTCCGGCGAGCGGCGCGGCTTCGCGTCAAACCACAACCGCGCGATCGCGTGGCTCATGCCTTTGGGGAAGAACAATCCGTCGGCGCCGAAACTGTTACGGATGATGGATTCCGTCGCGGGCGAGTCGGCGGCGAGGATGAGATGCGCGGCAGAGTCGACTCCGTTCATTCCGTTTTCTTCCCATTCGACAGTCCACCCGTCAGATTGTTTCACGCGCCGCGCTTTGCAATTGAGGCGGATTTCTGCTCCCAAACTTTTTACCTTCGCCGACAGTTTTTCGCAAATTTCGCCGCCGCCGTCGGGCAGGTATTCAAAAGCCCAAGCGTCGCGGCGCATGACGGTGTAAAAACGCAGGAAGCCGAGAAAGCCAGCCAGCGGAACTTGGTCGGGGTCGGCGGAGAGGCCGTTGCGCGTCAGCCCGAAGAAGAGCGAGCGCAACGCCGCGCCCCAATGTTTGAGCGCGCCGTCGAAGGTGTAGCCTTGCAACGGTTGGTCTTCCATGAACGGGTCTACGCCGATGGACATGCTCAACACCGACCAGACTTGAAAGACGGAGAAGATATCGCGCAGGGTGAGCATGCCCCAAAAGCGCGGCGAGAGAAAAAGTTGAACGTAATGGAAAGGCGCAGGAAAGACGCTTTGACGAATTGCGCGTCCGATGTTGGCGCGGCGGACGTGGTTGCCCGTTTTGTAAATCCATTGTTCGTCTTGCGCGGGGCGCAGTTGACCGACGAGGTCGTGTCGGCGCAGCATGGATTTCAAGTTGCGGTAAGCAGACCAAAGTCCGTGCACGCCGTGTTCCAGCGGGAAGCGCGCGCCGTTGATTTCGACGTCGCCTAAGCCGGCGAGTCGTCCGCCGATGCGTTTGTCTGCTTCGAGGATGAGCGGTTTGAGTCCGCGTTCGGCGAGGTGCAGGGCGGCGGTCAGCCCGGCGATGCCGCCGCCGATGATGATGGCGTCGTAATGTTTTTCGTCCATGAGGGGCGATTATAAACCGCTCTATGGTAAAATCTTTTGACCGTACTAGGAAGGATGGCCGAGCGGCTTAAGGCGCATGTCTTGAAAACATGTTTGGGCAACCCCCAACGTGGGTTCGAATCCCACTCCTTCCGCTGCCGTTTTCGATTGACGATTTTCGATTTACGGTTAAAATACCTTCGCATTGGGGAGGTGCCAGAGTGGCTGAATGGGCTCGCCTGCTAAGTGAGTGCCGGGTTAAAAACCGGCCGCGGGTTCGAATCCCGCCCTCTCCGCTGGAAGACACGCTTATGATGAGCGTGTCTTTTTTCGTCCGTGCGCCCTCACCCTAACCCTCTCCCTTTGGGAGAGGGGACTCAGTTTTGTTGCGTTCGTGCGCCCCCATTGAGGGGAGACCCTTCGCATCCCGCCCTCTCCGCTGAAAGACACGCTTATGATGAGCGTGTCTTTTTTCGTCCGCGCGCCCCCATTGAGGGGAGACTCTTCGAATCCCGCCCTCTCCGCTGGAAGACACGCTTATAAACGAGCGTGTCTTTTTTGTTACGTTGTTAATTAAAGATTTCTCAGTCGCTAACGCTCTTTTGAAATGACATGCCCAATCACCTAATTACCTAATTACCTAATTACTAATTACCCAACCATCCAATCACCCAATCACCAAACACTTCTCCAACTTCCCAATTTTTCCCTTCTTAATTTCGCACTCCCAAAGGCGGACGACGCGCCAGCCTTTCTTTTTTAGCGCGCGCGTTACGGCGCGATCTCTGGCGCGGTTGCGTTTAATTTTCTCGCGCCAATAATCTGCATTTTGCGCGGGCGTCAAGTTGCGGCAGGAATGCCCGTGCCAGAAACAACCGTCGGCGAAGAGGGCGACGCGCTGTTTGGGGAAGATAAAGTCTGGGCGTCCGCTCAGCGTTGAGTTGCGCCGCCAGCCGACGATGCGCCGCGCTTTGAAGAGTTCGATCAATTTTAATTCGGTCGAGCGATTCCCCTTTGACTTAATCGAACGCATCACGTCCGAGCGCTTCTTTTTTGAGAAAACGTCGGTCATGATTCGCCGCCTAATAAAATGGGAAGAAACGCCTGCAACACGGCGCGGACCAGGTTGACCGGCACGGCGTTGCCCGCTTGACGGCGGATATGCGTGTCCGCGCCGACGATCTGGAACGAGTCGGGGAAGCCTTGCAAGCGTAACATCTCGCGCGGCGTGAGGCGGCGCTCTCCGTCCACTAGCAGGTAATTGTATGAAGCGCCCGCGCGCAAGGCGCACGAATACGGGTAGGACGAAACGTGCCCAGACTTGTTCTCATGCCAAATGGACGGGCTGACCGTCGGCGCGTGTTTGGCGCGGCGCTTCTCGCGGATGCGTTTCGAGGCGTAATATTTTTCGTCCGCGTTGGGCTCGAGGATTTCGTTCAACGGCGTAAACGCTTTTTGCTTAGGCGGAAATTCAAAATTCATCGGGCGATGAAAGCCGACGATGAGGACGCGCTCGCGCTTTTGCGGCAAGCCGTAATCGAGCGCGTTGAGCGATTGATAAGCGACGCTGTACCCCAACTCGTCGCGCAACACGCGCAAAATTTCTTTCAACGTTTTGCCGCGATTATGCCCAATCAACTGTTTGACGTTTTCGAGGATAAACCCCTTGGGGCGCTTCGCCGCCAAAATTCGCGCGATGTCAAAAAACAGCGTGCCGCGCGTGTCGTCAAAACCTTTGCCTTGCCCGATGATGCTGAACGGCTGACAGGGAAAACCCGCGAACAAAAGGTCGTGGTCGGGAATGTCGTCCGCGCGAATTTGAGTGATGTCGCCCTGCGGCGTTTCGCCAAAGTTGACGCGATAGGCTTCCCGCGCCTGCGGGTTGATGTCGCTGGAAAAAACGCATTGCCCGCTAATGTTGCGCGCCGCGAAGACTTGTTCGGCGGCGAAGCGAAATCCGCCAATGCCGCAGAAGAGATCAATGAAGCGAATCGTCTCGGTCATGTTTCGAGCGCGCGGACAGTTTTTGCGTGAAGGATGTCGACTTTCATGGGCTGATTGTATCGTCAAAACGGGGGGAGGGCAAAAGGGCGCGATGTTATAATTTTACGAATATTTTCAACCGCGAAGAAACGTGGGGAGGCGCCATTTTTTATTTTCCTTCGCGTTTAGAAAGAGGCAACTATGAGCAGAACAAAAATTGGCTATCTCGTCGGCGGCGGGTTGAAGGAAAACTTCCGCGTGCGGCTGACTGTCTCTCCGCAAGAAATTCAAGAGGGCGCGTTCGTCGTCGTCCAAAGCGGAGATTGGAATTACTACGGCATCGTTACCGACATCCAACTCGGCGCCACCGACCCGCGCTTTGCGGACGAACAAATGGACGGACGTTTTCCGCCGCACATCTCAAAAGCGTTGCACGGACAAACGCTCTACGCTAACCTTGAGGTGTTGCCCAATTTGATGTTGGAGGTCGGACCTGAAGCGGATTCGCCCGAATATGCGGAATGGCGCGCCAACCTCAAAGACGAGCCGCGCATCTTGCCCGTCAAAAATATCCCGCCGCATCACGCGCAAGTTTTTTTGGCAAACGAAGGCGACATCGCCGAAATCTTCGGCGACCCAAACGAGGACGGCAACTTCGTCATCGGCTACACCCGCGAGCAGGGACACCCCGTCTGCATTGACTTGGACAAATTTGTGCAGCGTTCGTCGGGCGTGTTCGGCGCGACAGGCACGGGCAAATCCTTCCTCACGCGGCTGACGCTGGCGGGGCTGATGAAGCGCAATCAAGCCTCGGTGTTGGTCTTGGACATGCACAACGAGTACGGCTTCGACGACGTGGCGTCGGACACGAAGAAACCCGTCAAGGGGTTGAAGTCGCTCTTCGGCGGCAAAGTGGACTGCGTCGGCTTGGGGGCGGGGACGACCATTCGCGGCAATCAGGTCAGTTTCAACTTGGAAATCGCGCTGGACGACATCTCCACCGCCGACATCGAAACGCTGACCCGCGAGTTAAATCTGCGCGAGACCTCGCCGACGACACTCAGCGCTTTGTACGCTTCTTTTGGCAAAGAGTGGTTCAAGCGCTTCAAGGAGATGAATCAAGAGGAAGTCGAAATCGAAGACGAGAAGGGGCGCGTCAAGAAAGTTCCGCACCCCGACAGCGTGGCGGCGTGGGCGAATCAGCACGGCGTGAACGTCATGGCGGCGGTCGGCTTGCAGGATAAATTGCGCCGCCTCTTTGATAAGCCGTACATCGTCGAGAAGTCCGAGTCGGTGGCGCAAATTATTAACGCGCTGGCGGTTGGCAAGCATATCGTTTTATCGTTCAGCGAGAAATACGATTCAGATTTGGATTATCTTTTCGTCTCGAATATCTTGACGCGAAAAATCCGCGCCGCGTGGGAAAAGCGGACGAATGAATACCGCAACGATCCCGCGCGAAATCAAGAACCGCGCCCGCTGATTATCGTCGTCGAAGAGGCGCACAAATTGCTCAACCGCGAAATGGCGGCGCAGACGACCTTCGCCACCATCGCGCGCGAACTGCGGAAATATTACGTTACGTTATTAATTGTGGATCAGCGCCCGTCGCAAATTTACGACGAGGTGATGAGTCAACTTGGCACGCGCATCAGCGGCTGGCTGGGCGACGATTTGGACATTCAAGCGGCGCTTTCGGGGCTTTCGGGGCGCGACGCGCTGCGCGGCATGTTGGCGCGCCTGCAACCCAAAGAGGAAGTGTTGCTGCTCGGCTGGGGCGTCCCCATGCCGTTGCCTGTGCGCTCGAGGCGGTATGACGAGGCGTTTTGGAAGGAGATGAGCGGAAGCAAGAAAAGCAAGGAGCAGAGTTTGAAGGAGTTGGGGTTTTAAGACGAGCGCTGCGCCTCTCAAAGCATTCTGTTGCATTACGCAACCATATTTGATATAATGTGGACAGATAGGAGAACCCGATGAACATTCTTCACGTTCGCAGCGTGCCCGACGATTTACACGCGCGGTTAAAAAAAATAGCCCAATTGAAAAATCGTTCGTTGAGCGCGCAAGTGATTATCATGTTGACTCAGGCGCTCGAAGAGGAAGAACGGCGCAAGAAACAGACGAAGACGCTGAACTCCATTCGCCGCCGCCGCTTCACGCCTCCCGAAGGCGCGCCCTCTGCCCTTGAGTTGTTGCGCGAGGATCGCTCTCGATGAGCGAGACGATTTTGCGCTGTGTTTTGGACGCCAGCGTCGGCATAAAACTTTTCATCGAAGAGGAATTTTCCGATAAGGTTCAGCGGCTTTTTTCCAAACTCGCCGAAGACCCGCAAGCGGAGATTTACGTCCCTGACTTGTTTTACGTCGAGTGCGCCAATGTGTTGCTCAAATACACCCGCCGTTATCAGCGCCCGCTGACCGACGCGCTGAAAGACATTCAGGATTTAAACGACCTTGCGTTGAAATCCGTCTCCACGTCCGAGCTGATTGAAGAAGCGCTTGCGCTCGCCCACGAGAAAAAACTGAGCGCCTACGACGCTTGTTACGCTGTGCTTGCCCGTCGCTTGGCGCTTCCCTTGATTACCGACGACCGTCCTTTGGCAAGCGCTATCAACTGGGCGCTGTGGATTGGCGATCTCGAAGTCTAACGCAGATGTGGACGAAGTGTTTTAGAAGGCGGAAAGCGAAGCAGCAAACAGAGTTTGAAAGAGTTGGGGTTTGGACAGTAAACAAAAAGAGGCCATTACGGTCTCTTTTTTGTTTGGCGTGAATAAACAAGTTAGAGCAAATAAAAAACAAAATTATTGGGCTTTATCTTATTTTGAGAAAAGGCTTAAGGAAGACGTTTTACGGAATATAATTCGGTCGAATCAGATATTTATTTCGTTTTATTTTGACTTCTGAAAAATATAAAAAATTAAACAAAGAGAAGGTGTTTTATGGTAAAAGAGTCGCAAGAAACGCCGTTGGACGAAATTGACCGCCGTCTGTTGCGGGCGTTGCAAATGGACGGACGTTTGAGCAACGTCGAGTTGGCGCGCACGGCGTTTTTGTCGCCGCCGGCCACGCACGCTCGTCTGCGCCGCCTCGAACGCGAAGGTTACATCCGCGAGTACGTTGCCGTTGTCGATCGAGCGCAGACCGGCTTCGATTTGCTGTGCTTCATTCACGTCAGTTTGCAGATGCACCAGTTGGAGCAGGTCGAGAATTTTCGCCGCGTCATCCGCGAGATGCCTGAAGTGTTGGAGTGTCATCACATCACCGGCGAGTACGATTATCTGCTGAAAGCGGCGTTGCGTAACCGCAAGGATTTGGAGCGTTTTCTCGTCGAGAAATTGACTCCCATTCCAGGCGTGGAGCGCATCCACACCAGTTTGGCGCTGACCGAAGTTAAGGCGACGATGGCGTTGCCGTTGGAATAAAAATTCAAAAGTCAAAAAGGAGAGTACGTTATGTCAGAGACCCCGAAAACAATGGGACAGCAATTTGGTCGCCGCTCATGGGCGGAGCCGTGGAAGATCAAGATGGTCGAGCCGCTGACCGTTACTACCCGCGAAGAGCGCGAACAAGCGGCGATTGAAGCGGGCTTCAACACCTTTTTGCTGAAATCGAAAGACGTTTATATTGACTTGCTGACCGACAGCGGCACGGGCGCGATGAGCGACCGTCAATGGGCGGGGATGATGATGGGCGACGAAGCCTACGCGGGCAGCCGCAACTTCTATCATCTGGAAGCGGCGGTGCAGAAATATTACGGCTATAAGCACGTCGTCCCGACGCATCAAGGGCGCGGCGCGGAACACATGATCAGTCAGGCGGTCATTAAGAAAGGTCAGATCGTGCCGGGCAATATGTATTTTACGACCACGCGCTTGCATCAAGAACTGGCGGGCGGCACGTTCCAAGACGTGATCATTGACGAAGCGCACGACCCTTCCAATTTGCATCCGTTCAAAGGCAATATTGATCTCGATAAAGTGCAGGCGTTGATTGATAAAGTCGGCGCGGACGGCATCGCTTATATCAGCGTGGCTGGCACGGTCAACATGGCGGGCGGGCAGCCTGTGAGCATGGAAAATATCAAAGCCTTGCGCGCCTTGTGCGATAAGCACGGCGTTAAGGTTTATCTCGACGCGACGCGCATCATGGAAAATTCTTATTTCATTCAACAGCGCGAAGAAGGTTACGCTAATAAAACGATTGCCGAGATTGCCAAAGAATTCTGCTCTTACACCGACGCGGCGTGGATGAGCGCGAAGAAAGACAGCCTCGTCAACATCGGCGGCTGGCTGGCGGTCAACGATTGGGATTTGTTTGAAGAACTTCGCAATTTGGTTGTCGTTTATGAAGGCTTGCACACCTACGGCGGACAGGCGGGGCGCGACATGGAAGCGCTCGCCATCGGCATTGAAGAATCAGTGCAAGACGACCACATCCGCACACGCATCGGACAGGTTTTATATCTCGGCGAATTGCTGGTTGACTGGGGCGTTCCCATCGTTCAGCCGATTGGCGGACACGCGATCTTCCTTGACGCGAAAGCCTTTTATCCGCATTTGAAGCAGGTCGAATTCCCCGCCCAAACTCTCGCGGCGGAACTGTACCTTGATTCGGGCATCCGCGCGATGGAGCGCGGCATCGTCTCAGGCGGGCGCGACCCGAAGACGGGCGACCATTATTACCCAAAACTCGAACTGACGCGCCTGACCATTCCGCGCCGCGTGTACACCCAAGCGCACATGGACGTCGTCGCCGAATCGGTCAAAGCCGTGTACGACCAGCGCGAGTCGACTCGCGGCTTGAAGATGGTCTACGAGCCGAAATATCTGCGCTTCTTCCAAGCCAGATTTGAACGGTTGTAAAACGTAGGTAAAAGCCAAAGGGCGCGGAATTTGCTCCGCGCCCTTTGGCTTTTAATTGACAAAAATTTACGGTAAAAAACTCGCCATCTCGCGCAGACTTTCTTCGGGCAGTTGATGGTTCTCCACTTTACGCATTTTGTCTATGCCCGTCAACTGGACGGGCGCGCGTTCCACGTCGGCGAGGGTTGACCAGCCGCAAAGGCGCAGTTGAATCGGCGCGGGCGTTTGCGGGATTTCTTGAATTTCTGCAACGCACCAGACAATCGCATCCGCCTTCTTTTTCAAACCCGACAACTGGTTGACGGCGACGCAACGCCCCAATTCTCGCCAGTAAATTTCTCCCCAAGTTTTTACGTCCACGCGCAAAATCTGACGGTAGCCCTTAATCTTCACGACCAAATCTGCTAGATTTTCCCGCTCCGCAAAGCGGAAATGCGAATCAAATTTTAAGTTGCAATCTGTCAAAAATTTTTCAACCGCCAATTCCCCCAATTTGCCTTTGAAATGCGAATTCAAGCGGTTATCGTAATGTCCTTTTTGATTGCGCCAACGCGCAAAAGCGGCGCGCGCCGTCTCCGCCGCCCATTGAACGTCCGCCGCGCCGAGTTCATAATTCACCCTTCGTCATTCATAATTCAAGATTCCATCTTCAGCGTCGAGCCGCAGTAGGCGCAGCCAGCGGATGTTCCGTGCCAATGAACTTCGGCGGCGCGGACGGGCGCTCCGCAGTTGGCGCAGTTCGAGGGGAGGTTTTGGCTGGGGGGGACGACCGCCGCTTGGGGGGACGAATCCGCTTTGGGCGGAGGGGGCGGCGTAAACGTCTCGACCGGCGGCGATGGCGGCGTTTCCGGAGTCCGCGCTTCTCGCGCATAGGCGAAAAAGGAGAACAGACTTCCGAGAATCATTATCGCGCCAATCCACCAGAGTTCGCGGCTGCGAAAAAAGAAGAGCGCGATGAGGATTGTCCAAAGCAAACTTCTTAAATGACCGCGTTTGCGGATTCTTTTAAATCGGTTCATATTTGATGTACGACGAGCGTTTGAGAAAGTTTCTTTCGCGCGCGTTGATTACGCTTCGAGCGTTTCGACTTCGTGCGTGATTTCCACCGAATCTTTGAGCGTGGCGTACACCGAGCAGTATTTTTCTTCGCTCAGTTGAACGGCTTTCTTGACTTTTTCCGCGTCCACGCCTTTGCCGACGGCTTGATAATGAACATGGATTTTGAGGTATTTCCACGGCGGATTTTCGTCCTGTTCCGCCCGCGCCGAGACGTTGAACTCGGTCAGTTCCTGACGCTGTTTTCCTAAAATTTCGATCACGTCGTACGAGGCGCAGCCGATGAGCGCCATGACCAAGAGCGTGGACGCGCCAATGCGCCCCGCGCCGTTAATCGGCAGCGCGTTGCCGTCTTTATCGCGGACGATAAATTGCTCTTGCGGATTCCAATTGAGAAAAACTTGTTTGCTTGCCATGTTTATTCGTCCTCCAAATCGTCGTCTTCGTCTTCGTCGTCAAATGAAAGCAGTTCAAAGCGTTCGACCATTTCTTGCATGTCTAAGTTGCTCAGCGCGTCTTCGAGAAATTCGATTGCGTCTTCGTCTTCGGTGTTGTCGAGCATGTTGAGGATGTAAGCGCGCGCGTCTTCGCCGCCGATTTGACTGAGCGCCCAAATTGCCGCCATCGTTTCTTCGTCCGATTCTTCTTCGTCTTCGAGAATGGCTAACAAAATCGGCGCGGCAGATTCGATAAATAATTCGCCCGCCGCTTTGGTCGCCGCCAAGCGGACTTGGTCGTTGTCGTCTGTCAATTTGACGACGACGTTTTCATCCCAGCGCTTGTCTTGCGAGCGCTCCATCGCCGTCAGCGCCGAAGCGACCCATTGCGGGTCTTCGCGCTCGTAAGCGGACTCGATGATAGCGACGGCTTCTTCGCGCGAGGAATAGCCGAAAGATTCCAGCGCGACGCGGCGCAGGGCTGGCGCTTCGTCGCCGCGCAGGACAGCAATCAGCGCGTCTTCTATTTGGCGCAGATGTTTTTCGTCCAACTCTTCCAACTCGCCCAAGAGGACGAAGTCGCCCAACAACGCCGCCGCCTTCAAACGCGGAGCGAGGTCGCTGTCGGTTTGGAAGATGCGAATCAGATGCTCGATCAGTTTCGGGTCGTCCGATTCGTCAATCAGACTCAACGCCCGAGCGCGGACTTCCGCGTCCGCGTCGTCGAGCAGCGCTTTGCCTAAATCTTCAAAAGAAAGCAGCATGTCCTCGCCAAAGGCGGCGACGAGCGAATCCAACAAATGCAATTTACGATGCTGCGGCACGTCGCCCCAAACGTCCATTAAGAGGCGCAGCGATTTCGGGTCGAGGTCGGAGTAGTAGGAAAGGTGTCCGCGCGGGATGTCTTTTTTTGAGTCGAGCAAATGCTCTAAAACGGTTTGAAAAGTAAGTTGAGCCATAGATTTTTTTCGCCTGTCGTTTTTTATGGAATAAGGTTTGCGGGTTTGACAAAGTCCATCACGTTGACGAAAAGCATGATGCCGATGAGCAGCAGCATGGCGATTCCGTTGACGGCGTTTTCCCATTGCGCGGGAACGCGCTTGCGAAAAAGAATTTCCGGCAAGGTGAAGAGGATGCGTCCGCCGTCGAGCGCGGGGATGGGAAAAAGGTTTAACACGCCGAGCGAAACGCTCAACATGCCGATTAAGTTCAAGGTGAAGTTAGTCGGCTTGGGCGCCGAGCCGCCGCCGCTGCTGGCTTGAACTTGCGCCGCTTCTTGTCGGCTAGAAACGTCTTCTTGCACGGAATAATCGAAGAGGTCGTAAATGCCCTTGAAGCCGACCAGCCGCGCTTCGTCGGGGGCGATGACTCCTTGAATGAGCGCCACTGGCAAGTAAACGATGGTCACGGCTTGGATGGCGGTTAGGAGGACGCCTGCGCCCAAACTTTCGGTCAGCGTGGCTGGGCGCGTGGGCGTCGTCAGCCCGACGCCGAGCGCGCCTTCTTGCGCTGTGCGGTTTGAAAGCGGCGTGGCGTTTAGCGTAATCAACTCGCCGTTGCGGTCAACGATTATGGCGAGCGGTTGGTCTAAATTGGCGCGCACAAAGGCGATGGCTGAATCCACTGTGGGCGTTTCTTCCCCGTTGATGGAGACGATAACGTCGCCCGTTTGAATGCCCGCGTATTGCGCGGGAGAATTTTCGGCGACGGAATCAATTTTTACCTTTCCCTCCAAAGGCATGCCCTGATAGGCGGTCAGCGCCGAGAAGACGACGATGGCGGTCAGCAGGTTCATCATCGGTCCGGCTACTAAAACAATCAGCCGCCGCCAGGGTCCCGCCGAACCGTAGCCGCCGGGCACGTTTGGGTCGTTCTCGCCTTTGGGGCGCACAAACCCGCCCAGCGGCAGCGCGTGGATAGTGAACTCCGTGCCGCGCCATTTGAAAAGCGTCGCCAATTTATAGGACGGCAGCCCAAAGCCGAACTCTTCCACCTCGATGCCGACTAAACGCGCCGCGATGAAATGCCCCAACTCGTGAATGAAAATCATCCCGCTTAACGCGAAGAAGAAAACGATCAACGTCAAAAAACCAGATTGCATAGCAAAATCCTTTCACGCGCAAAGCGCGATGAGCGGATTATATCCCTTATGCGTTAATCTTATATCAGAGGGATGCGCCGCTTAATCTTCCGTCCGCGCCGCGCCGCCGACGCCGGCGACGAGGACTTCGCTCACGCCCTCGACCTCGCGCAGACGTTTCTCCACGTCCGCTTTGTACTCGCCCAAGCAAATAACGTGGACGTTCGCGCCCGCGTCCACCGTGTAGGCGACTGGCAGCCCCTGTCCGCGCCACTGGCGGACGCGATGAAAAATCTCCACCGTCGCCGATTGCCAATACATCAACGGCGGGCGCGAGGTCATCATCACCGCGTGCATCATGTCCGAATCTTGTTCGATGATGTTCGCCAGCGCTTCAAAATCTTTTTGCAAAATGGCTTTGCGACAAATTTCCAAACGTCGCGGCGCGTCCGCCACCCGCGCGTTTTGCAACAGACTTGTGCCCGCCAGCGCGTGTCCCTCCGTCGAGCCGACCGCCTTGTGCGCGGCGTTGACCACGGCGACGCAATCCGCCAAATCCCAATGCTCGGCGGGAGCGATTGAATAGGCGTAGGAATCTTCGTCGTTCGTCCCTGCCTGCCATTCGACGAAGCCCGCAGGAATGGAACGCGCCGCCGATCCCGAACCGCGCCGCGCCAAAATGGAAAGTTCGCGTTCGCTCAGGGCGAGTCCCGCCGCTTTGGACGCCGCCAGCGCCAGCGCCGCAAAAGCCGCCGCCGAAGACGCAATCCCCGCGCCGGCCGGAAAATTATTCTCGCTGATGACTTGCGCCTTAGCCTGCATCCCCGCTTTGGCGCGGACGAGGTCTAATATTGCGGAGACTCGTTCCAAGCCTTTGCCTTTTATAGTCGAGTTATTAATCGTCAACGAATCGTAATTAGACGAATTAAAAGAAACGGACGTTTTAGTAAACAGCCCGTCCAAGTTCATCGAAATCGAACCGTTGACGGGCAGACGCAACGCCTCGTCACGGTTGCCCCAGTACTTAATGAAGGCGATATTAGGATTCGCAAACGCTGTTGCGGTGTGAGCTGAATTGGGCATTTTACAAGATAGTTATTGTCATTTCGAGGGAGCGTTAGCGACCGAGAAATCTTCTATTTTGAAAGCAATAATGCTTTCAGCCTACCTTGAATATTTTCATAAACTATGGTTAATCTTGCTTTTGCTATATCGGTTAACAAAGCGGTGTGCGCCAGAGCATTACGCATTGGTTTATATTCTGTTGCATCTCTTGATAGCCCAGCATCTTTTTGCGGTTCTTTCACTTTGTCCACTAGATTTGCGAGGGCATCCATTGATAAATAGCTCAGGTCGCTATTCTTTCGGCGGATGTCTACGCTAATATTCGCTTTACCTTTATCGCTTAATTCGGCATTTCTCCACTTGTTTCTTTCGTTTTCAGCTTCTGGAGACAGCGAAATTTTCTGTTCCTCAATAAATTTTCTAATTAAATTTTCCGATAGAAAACAATCTACATATGCTGGAATATTAAACTCAGCATCAGATTGCAGATCTTTCAGCCATTTATTTACACGGTCAGATTTACTACCAGCATATTCTTGAGATGACAGATTGTATAAACTACGCGCTCTTCGTTGTTTTGGAGTTTTTCGTGGATTATCATCATCCCCATCTTCTCCTATATCTAGGCGAAGTTTATCCCATTCAGAACTTATATTTTCTAAAAGTTTTTTTATATCCTTAATTAAATTATTATATTTTTCATCATCCGGAACAACACCGTCTCTACTGCTTGTAAATCTATCTTTATCAGCGCTATCTAATTCATTGAAATGGATTTGACCATATAAATAACTTGCAATATGCCGTGTTGAGTAGTCAGGCATTCGCTTTAGAATATTCTTTTCTCTCAATCTGCCATTTACAAACAAATCAATACCAACCTTTTCGTCAGTCCCTGTAATTTTTAAATATCTTGGTTTTTCTACTGACGCAACAAACCCTGTTACATTAAGCGAAAGTTCTTTGTTTATCAGATCTGATTTGATCTTATCTAATGTATTAATATACGGATCGTCTAATTTATTAATAATCCACAGAAATTGCGTTGCTTCTGAAAGCTCTTTTAAATCGTCGAGTGTTACGGGGGTTTTGTTTACAAACAGACAAAAACTCTTATCGATAAGAGAAAATCTAAAGTAGAGCGCAAGTAGTTTCTTTAAATATTCAGCGCTGTTTTTTATTCCATCTTTTATATTTTCAAAGTAAATAATAGTACCGTGCTCATGCCCATTTGTATATTTTTGTATTCTTTCATACTGGACATTATCTAATTCATATTGTTGAGGAGTTAGATCATCTGTGATTGCTTGACTTAATTCAGAATTATCAATAACTCCTCCAATATAGTTGATTTCACCTTTTATTTTTGAAATAACGCTTATTTTTTCTGCACAAGAAAGTAAAGCTAGTTTTCCTATCCCTTTTCGTCCTATATATGGTCTGCCTTTTATTGTTTGTACTTCCCCGTCCTTTCTTTTTGAGTAGCCAATCTTCAGAAATTTATTTTGAAAATCTTCTACTGACATTCCAATACCGTCATCTTTAATGATTAAAATATTTTCTTCTTTATCAATTTCTATCCAGATATTTTTTGCGTCAGCATCCCATGAATTTGAAATAGCTTCTCCTAAAATTGTAATAAAACTTCTATACAAATTTCGCCCTAAATGATTAAGAACACTTAAGGAAATTTCAAATGTGAAATTTTTGTTTTGTTCTGCCATAATGTCCCTCAATGTGTAATTTAATAGATTTTCCTATAACAAATCCTAAATCGACAGGCACTGCATTTCCAATATGAACGCCTAAACGAGTGATTTTTACATCGTTTGATTTTTCATAAAATTTGTAATTGAGAGGGAAGGTTTGCAATAAAGCCGCTTCCCGAATAGTTAAGGCTCTATTTTGCTCTGGATGCCCAAATCTGCCAGTTCCATAATTATAAAATTGCGTTGTGATTGTAGATGAGGGTTCGTCCCAAGACATTCTTCCATAAACAGATTGATAGCTTTTTCCAGTCTTTTTTTTATGGCAGGCTAATAAAAGAGATTCGTCCCAATCTCGCCAAGTGCCGTTAGGAACAGAGGCTTTTATACGCTTCAAATTAATTTCTGTAAGTTTCGTTGTGCGATGTAATGGATCGCTTTTGCAAATTTCATCAGATTCAATGGCAGGCAACTCCCCAATAACATCTCGCAAAGTAACGTATTCTTTTTCGGAATGAGTTTTTGGAATCACATGAATATCGCCATATTTTGAAGCGAGAAGGACTAACCTTCTTCTTTTTTGAGGAATTCCATAGTCAGGGCAATAAATATTTGAATAAGAAACAAAATATTTTCTTTCCTTTAGAAAACTTACAAAATCTGCAAATATTTTTTGGTTTGCTAGATTTGGAACATTTTCCATTGTTACTATATCTGGATTTGTTTCTTTAATTAATCTTTGAAATTCAGTTATTAGTCGCCATTTTTTCGTTCTTTTATCCGTTTTTATTTTATTGGCATGAGTTGAAAATGGTTGACAAGGAGCGCATCCTGCTAATACCTTAATTTCGCCTTTATTTGACCAATATAATTTTCTTATATCCGCGCCTTTAATTTTAGAAATATCTTGTGAAATAAAATCTGCTTTTACATTTTTCTCGTAAGCAAATTGACAAGTTTGATCTAAATCAATTCCCGCCTTGACAGAAATTCCGGCTTTTTTTAAGCCATAAGAGAGTCCGCCAATTCCGCAGAATAAATCAATGGCTGAAGTTTTCATGACAATAATATACCATTTGTTCTATTTTTAGGAAATAGTAACGCTGTATAGATTTTCCTTCCTTAACCTTCCCTCTCCCTCAAATACTTTTCCTTGTTCGCCGCGCGCGCGGTTTTTCCGCTGGAGGTTTTTAGAATCCATTTCTCGCCCACAATGCTGACGAGGCGCAGGGCGACGGCGGAGTTTTGCGTTACATGCTTGCGGATGGCGTCCGCGAGGGCTGCTTGCGCGGCGGAATCGCTGACCGCAGACTCGGCGACGACGACGACCTCTTCCGTGCCTTCCTCTTCGTCGAAAACGCCAAAGGCGACCACGCGCCCTTTGTGTACGCCGTCCACTTGGCTGGCTAGCGCTTCCAAATCTTGCGGGTAGACGTTCTTGCCGCCGACAATAATTAAATCTTTTTTGCGCCCCGAAACGTAGAGTTGACCTTCGGCGAGGTAGCCGTAATCGCCGCTCAAATACCAGCCGCCTTTTAACGCCGCTTCGGTCGCGTCGGGGCGATGAAAATATTCGGTCAACATGCAATCGCTTCGCACCAGAATCTCGCCGACGCTGCGCTCAGGCAAGTCGTTCAGCGCCTCGTCCGCAACGCGGACTTGCGCGTTGGGCAGACTCCGCCCGCAGGAAAGCAAACGCAAAGAAGGAGAATCAGGCGCGGGCGGAGTCGCGCGGCGTTGCGTCATAAAAATTTCGCGGTCGATTAAATCTACGGCGGGCGTTTCATCCAGCGAACTTTGCGTTACGGCGAAGACGTTTTCAGCCATCGCGTAGCAGGTTTGCAGCGCGGATTGTTTCAAGCCGTAGGCGGAAAATTTTTCGTAAAAAAGTTCGTGGCTTTCGACGCGCACAGGCTCGGAGCAGTTGATCACCGCCCGCCACGAAGAGAGGTCGACGCCTTCGATGTGGCGCGGACGGATTTTGTTGGCGCAAAAATTGTAGGCGAAGTTGGGCATCCAAGTCAGCGTGCCTTTGTGTTGCGAAACGGCTTGCAACAATTTGTAAGGCGCGCGCACCCAATCGAAAGGCGACATGGCAACCAACGGTACGCGCAAAAGAATCGGCAGGATGAAGCAGGCGATGAAGCCCATGTCGTGATAGAGCGGCAGCCACGAGACGATAACGTCGCGTTCGTCGAGGCGCAAGGTTTGGCGGTAGGCGTTCAGTTGGTTGAGGACGGCGCGATGCGAAAGCGCCACGCCTTTTTGCAAGCCGGTCGTCCCCGAAGAGTGTTGCAAAACGGCAACCGTTTCGGGCGCGGATTTCATGCCCGCGAGCGTTTCAAAATCCAATTCAGATTCCGCTTCGATTTGATTCGTCAGAATCACGCGCCGCACCGAATCGCCGGCGACCAAAGCGCCGCGCGCGTCGGATTCAAATTCGGGCTGAACGACGATGGCGCTCGGGCGCGTTATGGAAATCAGCGAAGCCAAGTCGGCGCGGTATTTTTCGGGCGCGAGTTTTTCGCTGAGGAAGGGCATAATCGAGGGAATCGCGCCGTGCAGAATCGCGCCCCAAAAAGCGTGGACTAAGTCCGCGCCGTGTTGCAAAATGAGGACGACCACTTCGCCCGCCTGAACCCCCTCGCGGACGTAGGTTTGGGCGTAACGATTCGCGCCGCGCAGAATGTCGCGGTAGGTCAGCGTTTGGTCGGCTTGATTGGCGTGTTGCAAAATGACGCTGACTTTATCGGGCGCTTCAAGGTAAGCGGCGCGGAGCAGGGAGGAGAGAGTAGTCAAAGGACGGAGGACTAAGGACTGAGGATGAAGGACATAGGACTAAGGACGGAGGACGAAAGATGAAGACTTTGTCATTGGCCTTTTGACCTGCGTCCGTCAATTAAGTTCGCGAGTTGATTGAGGGTATCAAAGGTTTCGGCGTTCAGTTCCGTGTCCTCGACGCGGACGCCGAACGTGTCTTCGATGAAGAGCGCCAAGTCCATTAGGCTGAACGAGTCGATCAGCCCGCTGGAAATTAAGGCGTCGTCTTCGGCGATGACTTTGTCCGGCTGTTTGAGAATCTTCTCGGCGATAAATTTTGCAATTGAAGCGCTGATTTCGTTGGTCATATTTCTTCCTTTTTGCTGATTACTGATTACTGTTCACTGATTACCGGCTTCCAACCCGTTTCTTACCGCGTCCAACGCTTCTAACGCGGTGAGGTTGCGCCAGGGCCAGCCATAGGTCATTTCCTTCGGTTGATCGAAGAAGTTGCGCGCAAAGGAAAGATGAAAACCGTCGTTCCATTGCGTGTCGTGTCCTTGATGCGGCAAGGGCTGAAGCGCCGCCCAAAAATTCCACAGCGGAATATCGTACTCGACGGCAATCTCCGCAATTTCGGCGTTGATGCTGTTATCGCCTTCGACGTTGTCGCCTTTGGTGGCGAGAATCGGCACAATGCCTTGCTCGATAGTGTATTCGATAATTTGGCGCATGTACTTGCCGTAATCGTCGGCGGGGCGGTTGTTGAAATTCGTTTCCAAACTGATGAGCGCGACGCTGGGATTGTACAAGCGATATTCGCAAGCGACGGCGTTTTCGCCTTTCTCGCATTTCTTCGGGTCGGCGCGCAACGGAGTCAAAATTGCGGCGACGTTGTAGCCGTCGCGCATGGCTAAACTCGTGCGCGAGAACGAACCTTGATAGTAATCAATCGTGTCTTGCAAGTAAGCGTATTGCTCGCCAAGTTTGTACCAGCCTTTGTGGTCAAAATCTACCAGATAAAAATCGGTGTTGGTTTGACAATCGCCGACTTTGGAAAAGCGCGTCGAGTCGCGCCCAAGCGTTAATCCGCGCTGATAAATTTCCCGCGCCGTGTCGCTGACTTGCGGCACGACTGGCAAGGACATCCACTCGTCGGCGGCGAGGGTTGGGCGCGGAGTCGGCGTGGAGGCGGAGGTCGCTTGAACGGCGGGCGTATTCGGCGCGTGAGTCGCCGTCGCTTGTGAAACCGCTTTCGTCGCGGTCGGCGGCGGCGCGAACGAATCCGCGTTGGCTTTGGCGGCGCAAGCCGTCAACAAGAAAATGGGGACGAGAAAAAATAAGCGGGCTTTCAATTCAAACTCCTGTAAGGGTTAAGGACGAAGGACGAAGGACAAAGGACGAAGGGCTAGGGACAAATGCCTTTGTCGTTTGTCGTTTGCCCTCTGTCCAACAAATGCGGCGCGAGGTTTTGCGCCAGCAGACTTTCGCCTTGCGGCGTCAGGTGAATGGCGCTGTTGGTGAACTCGTTTTCGGGAATCAAATTCCACAAATCGAGAGCCTTCCAATCGCGCAACATTTCGCGGTAGTCGTCGTACGCCCAACGCGGGTAGAAAAAATTATAGCGGATGTCGCTGTTTGCGCCCGCGCTGATTAACATCGGCTCGTTGACCAGCAGCACGGGGACGTCGCCTGCAAGTTTGATACCCGTTTCGAGCGCGTTAAACGCCAGCGCGTTTTTGTCGAGCGGATGCGCCAAGCCGCGATAGTCGTCGTCCGCGTCGAGGTCGGTCTGCGCCTTTTCGTAGGCGGACGGATAAATTTGGTCAACGCCGGTCGCCGCCCACATCGCGCCGTACATCTGCAAGCGGAAGAAATCCGCCCAAGCGCGGCGGTCGCCGACGAAGGTTTTGTCCCAAAATGATTTCTTGACCAAATTGGAATCGTCCGCCGCAACGCTTAACCCGTAGCGGAGCGCCAGTTCCCGAACCTTGACTTCGTTATGAGCGACCAGCGGCGCGGACGTTTGCTTGTCCAATGGAAAGGCGTCGAGCGTGGTCAGCCAGACGATTAAATCAGGTTGATATGTCAGCGCGGAGGAGATGAGCAAAACGTCTTTGGTCAGCGAAATGGTGGGATAACCGACATTATAAACGCGGACGTTTTTTCCGCAAGCGGAGAGGCGCAGGCGGTTGAGTTGGCTCGCCAGAGTCTCTTCGGGTTTGAGCAGCGTCCCCCAAACGGAGGAATCGCCAATAAGAACGACGCGCAGTTCGTCGTCCGCTTTGGGGGCGGAAATCATGTGCGAGGCGAACATCGCGTCGAGGTCGAAGAGGCTGAGGTTATACGATTCTTTCGGGGTTTCGCCGAAGGGCAAACGCTCGCGGCCAGGGTAGAGCGCGTTGTATAAGGAAAGCCGCCCGACGTTCGGTTGCCGCGCGGCGACCAGCAGATTTAAGATAATGAAGAGGAGTACGCCTTTGAGCAGGACGTTAATCGGTTTGACGGTGTTCATGTTCAAAATGAAACGGGATTGTATCCCGCTTTATTTTGAAATGCAATGCGAGGGTTTTTGCGCGCGCCGCTTTTCCCCCTTGACTCCCCTAATACAACGGGATGCGCTGTCCGCTGATTTTGCCAGCCGCGTCGGAGAGCAGGTATTGCATGGCGGAGACAATCTCCGTCAAACGGGTTCCCGCGCCTTTATTTTGCGCGTCAATGGATCTGACGTGAATCACGTTTGCCGCGAGGCGCGACTCTTTCAACTCGGCGGCGAAGGTGAAGGCGAGGTTTTCTTGCGCGGCTTTGGCGGCCGCATAAGCGCTGACTTTGCCGGTCGGCGCGACGGATTGCGGCGACGAGACGAGTATCACCCGTCCGCTTGGGCTTTGGGCGAGCGGCGCTTCAAAGGCTTTGAATAAATTAAACGTCGTGCGGACGTGTTGGTTAAGCATAAATTCCAAATCGTCGGCCGGCGTTTCCGCCACTGTCTTCCCGCCGACCCAGCCGCCGACCAGATGAATCAAAGCGTACGCTCCGCCAAATTTGGAGAGGACGGCTTGGGCGCAGTCGCGCAGCGATTGTTCGTCGAGCAAGTCCGCAACTTGGACGTCAATTTGCGCGGCGGGCAAATCCAACTCGCCGATTAAGTTTTCCAAATGATCTTGCGCGCGGCCGAGCAGCGCCAAATTGTAGCCCGCGTCCGCGAGAGTTTTTACGGCGAGGCGACCCAACGCGCCGCCCGCCCCAGTGATGACAATCGTTTTCATTTGCGCTCCTTTATTCCGCGCCGACGACCGAATCGTCGCTTTGTTCGGCGAAATGTTTTTTGCCGTGAAAATCAATCATGTGTCCCGATTTTTCGGCTTTAGTTTTCAGGTAATCAAAGTTGTGTTCGTTCATCGGCAAAATGTGCGGCAGCCGTTCGCGGACTTGGATGCCGTGTTGTTCCAACTGCGCGATTTTGTCGGGGTTGTTGGTCATCAACTTAATCGAGTTAATTTTCAGCGAATAGAGCATGTGCGCGGCGACGGCGTAATCGCGCTCGTCGTTGCGAAAGCCCAACGCGAGGTTGGCGTCCACCGTGTCCAGCCCGCTGTCTTGCAAAGCGTAGGCGCGGATTTTATTCATCAGCCCGATGCCGCGCCCTTCTTGACGCAGGTACAAAACCACGCCGCGCTCCATGCCGCCGATTTTTTTCAGCGCCGCTTCGAGTTGATCGCGGCAATCGCAGCGCAGCGAACCGAGCGCGTCGCCGGTCAAACATTCGGAGTGCAGGCGCACCGGCACGTCGTCCATGCCGATGACGTCGCCTTTGACGATGGCGACGTGTTCCTTAAAATCTTTTTGATTGGAAAAAGCGACGATGTGAAAATCGCCGAAGCGCGTCGGCAACTCGGCGACGGCTTCGACGCGAACGCAAATGTGTTCGGGACCGATGCCTTCGCATTCGTGGTCGCGGTTTTCTTCGAGCAAGATTTGAAATTTTTCGTGCAATAAAGTTTCCGAGTTTGATTCCATAAATCCTCCGTTACTTAAAAAGATATTTTAACAAAACGCCGCCGTCGTCGAAGCGCTCTACGTCGGCGAGACGCAGACGAAGCGCGGATTGACGGGTTAATCCGATTCCGTCGGCGAGGGTGGGGGCGTTCGCGCCGCCGAAGATTAACGGCGCGAGGTAAATTAACAATTCGTCTGTAAGTCCGAGCCGCATCATTTCAAAATTTAATGTGCCGCCGCCTTCGACCATCAAACGCGCAACGCCCAAATCGTTTAAGGTTCGCGCCATTTTCGTTAAGTCCACGCGCGGCGCGTCGTCCACGAAAACTTCTACGCCCAAGCCGCGCAAAGCGTCAATCGCGGATATAGATGTTTGCGCGGTGGTAAATATTACGCGCCGCGCTTCGCCGAATTGAATGAAATCAGAATCGGCGGGGATGTCGGCGACCGTAACCACGCCGACCTTAATCGGGTTGGGCGAACGCCCCTGCTCGATTCTCCTCTCGCGCCGCGCCGCGCTTTTGACGGTCAGTTTGGGCTGTTCGTCCAAAAGCGTTTTCCCGCCGACGAGGATCGCGTCCGCCGAGGCGCGCAGTTCGTCCATGCGCTCTTTATCTTGCGCGGACGAGATGGCAGAGCCTTTGCGCTCGAAGGAGTCAATTTTCCCGTCTGCGGTTGCGGCGACGTTGATGAAGGTGTAGGGGCGATTCATGTTGGCGATTGATGGTTGACGGTTGACGGTTAATAGTTTTGGGCAAAGTATTTGGCGATTAAGGGGTCGTAGTTTAGGTCAATGATTTCTCGCGCGAGGGCGAAGAAATCTTCCGTTGTGGCGCGTTGATAAGCGTAGCGCTCGGCGTAGGTTTGGATAAATTTAGCGTAATTGCCAAATCCCATAAATTCGCGCAGTTCGTCGAGGAAGAGCGCGCCGCGAAAGTAAACCGCGTTGGTGTAGGCGCGGAAGGAATTGTAATTGTAAACGCTCCCGTCCGCGACGCCGACGGGTTTGAAAAAGTTGACGCGGAATTGCCACCACCAAGAGATGTTGGCGGGGTAATTATTTTCCAAAAAAATGCGTTCGCTGTACGTCGCCAGCGCTTCGTCGAGCCAGGGTTCGAGGGCTTGGTCGTTGCCGACTAAATCGTACCACCATTGATGCGCGATCTCGTGGACGCCAATGGTCGCCAAATTTCCGCGCGGCGTGCCGTCGTATTGTTTGTAAAAATCAGTGGCGAGGAAAACTAATCCGCTGTATTCCATGCCGTCGTCTAAGTCGGCTTGGACGACGGCGAGCGTTTGATGCGGGTAAGGCGCAAACTCCGCCGAATACGTTTGCAAGGCTTTGCTGGCGTAAGTCAACAGGTCTTCGCCGCCGCTGGCGAAACCGTCGAAGTAATAAGAGCGGATGGCGACGTTGCCCCAAGTCGTCTCGCTGACGACGAAGGCGTCGCTGGCGGAGAACGCCAACGTCCGCGCGCCGTAGAGGCGATAGCGCGTCCACTCGCCGTTGGCTTCGGGCGAAGCGCCGACGGCAAGCGTAACGTCGGAATCGGTTTTGACGTTTAGTTCAATGTCGGACGAATCGTAAACCAGATGTTCGCCCCAAGGCATGGGCTCGTGCAAAATCCAACCGTCCGCGTAGGGGACGACGAAGGGATACCAATCAACCAGATTGATTTGGTTGAAGTCGTAACCGAAGACTTTGCCCGCCGCTTTGCGCGGCAGGTCGAGCGTGAAGCGCAACGTTAAGGTAGTCGCTTCATCGGGGGCGAGCGGTTGATTTAAATGCGCGTCGAGGCGCTGACCGTCGAGGGCGTAGGTCAAATCCGCGCCGTCTTGCGCGAGGGCGTCGAGGACAAATCCGTTTGGGTAAAGGTTCGGCTGCACGGAAAGAACCAACTCGGAGAGCGTCGTCCCCGTGTTGTTGTAATAGCGAATCGTTTCGTCCGTAACGACAGTTTTATTTTTGAAATCCAACGTCGAATATAAAATGTAATTAGGGCGCGAAGAAAAAACTGTCGGCGCGGATTCGGTCGGGGCGGGCGAAGCGGTCGGCGTTGCGGTTGGCGGCGGGGTCGGCGTGGCGGATTCGGTCGGCGCGAGAGTCGCTGTCGGCGTTTCGGTCGGCAAGGGCGTTTCAGTGGACGTGGCGCTGGGCGTTATCGGCGCGCGAGTCGGCAGGATGAAAGAGCCGAAAGGTTGCGGCGTAGGAGTCGCAAAAGGCGCGGCGCAGGCGGCGAGCAGAAAAATCAACGAGAGGGAAAAGGCGCGGCGAAACATTATGGGTACGCGCCGCGATAATATTGCGCGACGAGGTCGGAGTAATCGGTGTTTGTGTGCGTCCGCAAGAGGCGGAAGAAATCGTCGGCGGTTGCGATTTGTCCGCGCTTTTGATTCAGGTAATCTTGCAGAAAGGCGAAGAAGGCTTCGTCGCCAATGCGCTGACGAAGCGCGTCTAAAAAGCGCGCGCCTTGAAAATAAACCGCGTTCGTGTAAGGGCGAAAGCCTTGTCCTTCATAAATAGGAATGTCCGCGAAGCCCGAGGGGTTGTAAAAATCCATGCGGTAGGTTTGCCACCACGAGACCAAATCGGGCGAGACGTTTTCGTAATACAAACGCTCGCTATATGTGGACAGCGCTTCGTCGAGCCAGGGTTGCAAGGCTTGGTCGTTGCCGACTTGCTCGAACCACCACTGGTGCGCGGTTTCGTGCGCGGCGACGAAGGTTAAATAATTGGCGGGCGTGCCGTCGTAAAGGTTGTAAAAATCTTTGCTCAAATAATAAAAGGCGGAATATTCCATGCCGTCGTTGAAGTCGCCCATGACGATGGCTAGGCTTTTGTGCGGGTAAGCGCCGAACTTGGCGCTGAAAATTTGCAAGGCTTGCGCCGTCGTTTGCAGCGCGGCTTGTCCCGCTTCTTGATACAAGCCGAAGTAGTAACTGGTCAACGTTGCGTCGCCGACTTGCAGGCTGGCGCTTTGGAACTCGCGGCTGGCGGACAGGGCAAAGGCGCGCGCGGATTCGATCGCGTAGCGCGTCGCGCCGTCGGGCTGCGCTTCGGCGATTCCGCTGGCAGCGACGACGGGCGCGTTCGCCGAATCAGCGAAGCGCAAATTGACTTCGTAATCTGCCGCGTCGTAAACCAGATTTTCGCCGTAGTACCAAGCGTCGTGCAAAAGCCACTCGCCGTTGACGTATGGAACGACGAAAGGATACCAATTGACGAGGTTGATTTGGCGCGACGTGTAACCGTAAATGCGCGGACGCGCCACGTTCGGATCTTCTTGTTCGGCGAAGGGCAAAGTCAGCGCGTATTGAATTTTGATTTCGACGACGCCGCCCGCTGGCAACGCGGCGGGAAGCGCAAGGTCGAGGCGCTGACCGTCGAGGGCGTAGTTCGCCGCCGCTTCGCCGCCGACGGAAATTGCCGTCAACGAGAAGCCGCCCTCCCACAAGTTGGGGACGATGGCGAGGACTAATTCGTTCAGCGGGCTTCCGCTGTGGTTGGGGTAGTAAATCGTTTCGTCAACGCGCAGGGCATGCGCGTCGTAATCCAACGTAACGTCGAGCGCGTATTGCGGACGTTCGAGGAGCGGCGCGGGAGTCGCCGTCGCTTCGAGAGTTGGCGTCGGCTGGGGCGCAGAAGTCGGCTCGGCTGTGGAAGTCGGCGCAAGGGAGTCGGTCGGCGCGGGGGCCGGCGAGTCCGCTTTGGGGGCGCAGGCGGAAATCAAAATCAGAATTAAAAGAAAAACTTTTTTGTCAATTCGCATGGACGCAATTTTACCGCGTCAAATTTCGCAAGCGCTTCCAACCTAAGGCGAGCAGGAAGAAGAGCGTCGCCGTCAGCACGATGGCTGAGCCCGAAACGATGTTGAGATAGTAGGAAAGGTACAAGCCGACGATTGACGAAAGCGCGCCGATGGCGGCGGAGACGAACATCATCGGCAGCAGGCGGCGCGTCAGCAGCGAGGCGGTTGCGGCGGGGGTGATGAGCATGGCGGCGGCGAGGCTGACGCCCACCGTTTGCAGCGAGACGACGACGGTTAACGCCAAGAGAATCAGCATGACGTTTCGCAACAAGTTCGCCGGCAGGCGCAAGGTCGCGGCGAGGACCGGGTCGAAGGAGAGGACGAGGAAGGGTTTATACAGCGCGACGACGGCGAGCAGAATGACGAGGCTCAACCCGCCAATCAGCCACAGGTCGGCGGCGGAGACGCCTAACACGTCGCCGAAGAGAATGTGCGACAAATCCACCGCGTAAGTTTGCATGGCGCTAATTAGCGCCACGCCGAGCGAAAGCGCCGCCGCGAAGAGAATGCCGATGGCGGTGTCCTCTTTGACCGCGCCGTCTTTGGTGAAGACGCCGATGATTAAGGCGACGACCACCGCCGCCGCGCCCGCGCCGACCAGCAGATCGCCTTTGAAGATGTAGGCGACCGCCACGCCCGGCAGAATGGCGTGCGCCAGCGCGTCGCCGAGGAAAGCCATGCCGCGCAAGACAACGTAGGTCCCCATCACGGCGCACAAAACGCCGACCATGACCGAAGCCAGCAACCCGCGCTGCATGAAGGCGTAAGCGAGCGGTTCAAGCAGAAAGTCCATCAGCAACACTCGTCCACGAGGGCGGCGCCGCTTTCCATCATCAACAGCGAAGAGCCGAAGGCGCGCGTCAAATTCTCTTTGACGAAGACCGCCTGCGGCGCGCCGAAGGCGATCAACTGATGGTTGAGCAAGAGGACGAGGTCGAAGCGCGAAGCGGCGAGGTTGAGGTCGTGCGTCGAGACGACGGCGGTAACTTGTTTTTCGCGCAGATGGTCGAGCAGGCGCAACGTCGCTTCTTGCGTGGTTGCGTCCACGCCGCTGAAAGGTTCGTCCATTAGCAGAATGTGCGGCTCTTGGGCGACGGCGCGCGCGAGAAAGGCGCGTTGTTGTTGCCCGCCGGAAAGTTGACCGATGGAACGCTCCGCCAAATCGGCGATGCCCATTTGCGCCAAACTGTTTTCGACGATTTCATAATCCCGCGCGGACGGGCGCTTGAACCAGCCCGTCTGCGAGAAGCGCCCCATCAGCGCCACGTCGCGGACGGTTACGGGAAAGCGCCAGTCCACTTCTTCGCGCTGCGGGACGTAGGCGACGCAATCATTGTGCGAATGTAACGCTTCGCCATGCACGAGAATTTGTCCGCTTTGCAAAGGCAGCAAACCGACCAACGCTTTGAAGAGCGTGGATTTGCCCGCGCCGTTGGGACCGACGACGGCGACTCGCGCCCCGTGCGGAACTTGAAAACTTAAATCGCGCAGGATAATTTTTTCGCCGTAACCAATGCTGATGTTTTGAACGTCGAGCCGATGCGGGGTAATCATTCTTTTAATGCGCCGATAATTTCGCGCGTGTTCCATTTCATCATGTCTATGTAAGTCGGCGCGTCGTCGGTCAGCGTTTCGAGGTGCAATTTGTCCGCGATGCGCGCGCCCGTTTCAGACGCGATTTGCTCGGCAAGTTTTACGTTCTCGGCTTCGTCGAGAAAAATGGCGGGCGCGTTCGCGGCGCGGACGGCTTCAATCGCGGCGGCAATCTGCTGCGCCGAAACGCTCGCTTCGGAACTGAAACTGGGCAAGATGTTTGCCGCAATTTGAAACCCGTAACGGCGGGCGAAGTAATTTAGCGCTTCGTGGTTGGCGACCAACACGCGCCGCTCTTTTGGAAGAGTCTCGACCTGCGCGAAAATCCAAACGTCGAGTTCGCGGAGTTGTTCGACGTACGCGGCGGCGTTGGCGCGGTATTCGTCCGCGCCGACGGGGTCGGCTTGAATCAACCCGTCGCGGATGTTCTCCACATAAATAATCGCCTGCGAAACGTCCAGCCATAAATGCGGGTCGTCGGCTTGCGCGTCCGCGCCCGCGCTGGCGACGACGATGATTCGCGTCCTGCCGGCGTTTTCCAAAAGCGGCTCGATGAAGCGCTCGTAACCCAAGCCGTTCAAAATCAAAACGTCGCTTTGGGCGATTTTAGAAACGTCCGCAGGCGCGGCTTGATAGGCGTGCGCGTCCGCGCCGCGCGGAATCAGCGCGCGAATTTGGACGCGCTCGCCCGCCGCGTTTTGCGCCAAATCGGCGAGGACGGAAGTCGAAGCGAGGACGTTCAAGGAGTCGTCCGCTTTGGGTTGGGCGGCGGAACACGCGCTTAAGGTCAGCGCCGCCAACGTAATCGTCAAAAAAAGTTTTTTCAAAATCATGCGTCAACTATACAGGCGCGCCCGCGCGGAGTCAAGAATGGACTTTTACCAAAAAAATAAACCGATTACAATTGCGCCATGACTCTGCGTCGCTTCAAACACGAAGACGGATTATACGCGCTGGCGTTTGTCCTCGCCCTTGCCGTGCGGCTCGTCGGTCTCGGCTTCGTCCCGCTGACGGACGTCGAAGCCGAGCCCGCCCTGCAAGCCCTGCGCCTTTCGCAAGGCGCGCACCCCGCGCTCTCCGCACACCCGCTTTACATCCTCTCGACCTCATTAATCTTTTTGATGTTTGGCGGCGGGACGAATTTTCTGGCGCGGCTAATTCCAGCCCTCGTCGGAAGTTTGCTGGTTTTGACTCCGCGCCTCTTTGCGGATCGCCTCCATCCCCGCCCCAGCCTGATCCTCGCCTTCTTCCTCGCCCTCGACCCAGGCCTGACGGCTGTCTCGCGTCAAGTTGCCAGCCCGATTTTGGCAATCACCTTTTTCGCCTGGACGTTCGGCTTGCTCAATCAGCGGCGCTTTCGCTGGGCGGCAGTCGCCGCCGCCTTCGCCTTCCTCAGCGGACCGAACCTCTGGCAAGGAGTCATCGGCGTTGGCGTCGCCTACGGCATTTCGACTCTGCTCTTCAAACGAGTCAAAAGCGCGGACGAAAAGCCTTTCTTCTCGGCGGAGATGACGCAGTATTCAAATCTCTTAATTTTTGCCGCCGTCCTACTGCTCGGCGGGACGTTTTTCTTCGCCGTGCCTGCGGGCATCGGCGCGGCGTTTTCGTCCATCCCAACCTATTTTATGGATTGGTTTCTCCGCCCCGAATCCGCCCCCTCGTGGACGATTCCTTTTTCGCTGATTATCTATCAGCCTTTCGTTTTGCTGATGGCGCTGATTGTCATCGTGCGCGGCTCGTTAGACGGCTCGCGCCGAATCGTCTTCTTAGCGCTTTGGTTCGTCCTCGCCTTAATCTTCGCCGCCGTTTTGCCCAAGCCGCAAATCGCCGACCTGACTTGGGCGCTCTTGCCGCTGTCCGCGTTGGCGGCGCTGGAATTTGAGCGCTATCTCGACGTTGACCCCGAAGAGCGCAACGAGGCGCTGGGCGCGACGGCTCTGGTCGTCGTGCTGTGGATTTTCTTCTGGCTGGCGCTGGCGAGCGTCAACTGGCAGGCGGTGGATTCTCAAGATTTCACCTTACGCATCGCAATGTTGTTCGGCTCGATTGCGCTCATCCTCATTAGTTTAGTTTTGATTGGCATGGGTTGGTCAATTCGCGTCGCGTCGCTGGGCGGCGTGTGGGGCATGGCGCTTTGCTTGGGCGCGCTCGCCATCGGCGGACTCTTCGGCTCGGCCGGCTTGCGCGGATTGGACGCGCCCGAACTGTGGGAACTTCCAAACGTTCCGACTCAAGCGCAATTAATCCGCGACACGGTCAGCGAGATTTCAGACATCGGCAAAGGAAACGCGCATTCGGCGGACGTGGCGCTCGTCAACGTCAATTCGCCCGCGTTGGAATGGCTTCTGCGCGAAAACCCGCTGACGAACGTCTCCGCGCTGGACGCGGCCACCGCGCCTGATTTCGTCATCACCGACTACGAGGCGAACCCCGCGCTCGCTTCCGCCTATCGCGGGCAGGAATTCGTCTGGCGGCGCGAGCCAAACTGGCGCGAAGCCGACGCGCTGACTTGGCTGCGCTGGGCGACTCTGCGCGAAATGCCGCCCATGTCCAGCGACGGCATCAACGACGGGCTCATCCTTTGGGCGCGCGTAGATTTGTTTTTAGACGGCAGAACGCAAGCGCCGTAATTTATCGCAAAAGGCATCCGAAATCTGCCAGACTTCGGATGCCTTTCTTAAAGCAAGTAAAATGGGGGCATGACAAAAACTCCGCCTTCTATTATTGCGCTCGACGGACCCGCCGCTTCGGGAAAATCTACCGTCGGGCGCAAACTCGCCGACGCGCTCGGTTATCTCTTCTTTGACACGGGCGTAATGTACCGCGCCGTAACGTGGATCGCCCTCGACGAAAAAATCAACGTCAACGACGAAGTCGCCGTAACGCGCATCGTCCAAACGACGGACATTGACATCCGCCCGCCCTCGCAAAACGACGGGCGCGCCTGCGACTTGCTCGTCGGCGAACGAGACATCACTTGGGACGTCCGTTCCAGCGCGGTGGACGCCAACGTCTCCGCAGTCAGCGCCTACGTCGGCGTCCGCGCCGCGCTGACCGAACAACAGCGCCGCATTGGTCTGCGCGGAAAAGTCGTCATGGTCGGCAGAGACATCGGCACGGTGGTTTTGCCCGAAGCGGATTTGAAAATCTACATGGACGCCAGCGCCGAAGAACGCGCCCGCCGCCGCTACAAAGAAACCGTCGCTCGCGGCGCGGAAGCGGATTACGACGAAATCCTCAAAAAGATGATTGAACGCGACCGCATTGATTCGACTCGCGCCGTCGCGCCGTTGCGCCCCGCCGACGACGCGCTGATTCTCGACACCGATTCGCTGACCGAAGAGCAAGTCTTCTCGCGCATCTTGGAGTTCTGCCGCTAACAAAATGTCCGCCGCGCCGCCCAAACCCGTCAGCGAAGTGTGGAAGCCCGAGTTGGTGCGTCTGCCCGAATTGAGTCGGCGGCGGTTGGCGTTTCGTCAATTCACCCGCGCCTTCATCCGCGTCGTCGTCAAGTTGACCTTGCGCCTCTCCGTCGAAGGCGCGGAAAACCTTCCGCAAAGCGGCGCATATTTAATCGTCATCAACCATTTGGGCAACGCCGACGTCCCCGCTTTAGCCGCCGCCCTGCCCTTTGCGCCCGACGGACTCGCCAAAATTGAATTGCGCGACTTGCCAATTTTGGGCAAATGGATGGACGCTTACGGCGTGATTTGGCTGCACCGCGGCCGCGCCGACCGCCGCGCCTTACGCGCCGCGCTGGACGGGCTGGCGCAAGGGCGCGCGATTGCCATCGCCCCCGAAGGGCGTTACTCGTTGAGCGGCGCGTTGGAAGAAGGCTCGCCCGGCGCGGCTTTCCTCGCCCTGCAAGCGGACGTTCCCATCGCGCCCGTCGCCATCTTCGGCTCGGAAAATAAAAACCTCTACGCATCGTGGGCGCGCCTGCGACGGGCGCGGGTGAACGTGCGAATCGGCAAACCGTTTCGGCTCGACGAAGCGCCGTCGGCGAAGAAAGAAGCGCTGACCGTCGCGGCGCGGCGCATTATGGAGGAATTGGCGGCGTTGTTGCCGCCGTCCTATCGCGGGGAGTCATTCCAAAAATGAAAATAAAGTTGGGCGCGTTTTGGGGCTATAATTTGAGAAGATGAATTTCATCGTTTCGCTCCTTGCAGGCATTGCGTTTCCCGCGCCGCCCACCCTTGCAGGATGGCTGGTTTGGGCGCTTTTGCTCGCGTGGCTGACGTGGTATCTGCGCCGCAACCATGCCCCGCGCCCGCCGTGGACGTCGAAAGGCTGGGGGCTTTTTTTCTTTTTATTTTTGCTTGTTCCCGTCTTTAATTTATTTATCGGAATTCGACTCGGCGCGGCTCGCCCTTTGCCCGGTCTGCCCGCCGAAGCGCCTGGCTCTGCGCTGATGGTTTTTTCCGCCGTCGCGTGGATGTTGGGCGGCGGCTTTCTCGGTCCGTTGGCGGCGGCGCTTTTAGGGGCGTTCTCCGGTCTGTTGCGCGGCGTGTGGGATTTCTACTCGCTCTTCCCCATCGCAGAGTTTGCGCTGCTTGCCGTTTGGTTTTCCTCCAATGTGCGTCAGCGTTATCGGACGTCGTCGTATCGTTTGCTTCGTCAGCCGTTGGCGGCGGCGCTTCTTTTAATTCCCGCGCACGTTTTGTTTTACACGATCAGCGCGCTCTTCACCCAATGGGGCGCGGACATCCCCGTCGCCGCCCGTTTAGATCTAGCGCTCAGCAACGCGCTGGTGGTTTCGTTGGCTTTCGGCGGCGAAATGCTCGTCGGCGGTTTAATCGCGCAAATTGCGTCGGTCGTTTTCTCCGCGCATTGGGGAGAGAACAAACCCTTGCAGCCTTCGCCCGGCGAAAAAAGTTTAGAAGCGCGTTTCATCTTCGCCGTCGGCGCGTTTATTGCGGCGTTGTTGATCAGCCTGCTCGTCGGCGGATGGGCGGTTGCCGGACGCGCCGCGCGCGGCATGTTGGAAGACCGACTCGTCGGCGCGGGAGAGTCGGCGGCGCAGAGCGTGCCGTTCTTCCTCGAAACCGGTCAAAATCTGGCGACTCAATTCGCCGCCGACCCCGACATGCGCGACGCGAACGGCGCGGCGTTGACTCGGCTGATTCAAGAACACATTAAATCCGTCCCTTACTTCGATCAAATCGTCGTTTTAGACGCGAACACCAAAGAGGTTTTAGCGCTTTACCCCGAAGACACGCGGCAAGGATTCCGCCTTTACCCCGACGAAGACAGCGGCGTTTTGCTCGCCGCGCAAGGCGTGTTGACGCAGATTTATTCCATTCCGGCGAACGCAAGGAACAGTTCGGCGCGAGTCTCTTTTTTGGCGGCGATTGAAGACCAGCCCGCAACGCGGCGCGTGTTAATTGGGCGCACGACCATCGAAGCCAACCCGCTAACTTTGCCGTTAATCAAAAACCTCGACAGCATGAACGGACTCGGCGGTTCGGGCTTGTTGATTGACGACTCGAATCGCATTCTTTATGATTCCAGCCGCGAACGCGGAGCGACTTTCTACGAAGGGCGGATGGGAGCCGCGCCGTTTTTCTACGACGACATCTCCACCGACGGAACGCGGCAGATGGTTTACTATCAGCCGGTCGTCGGGCGTCCGTGGGCGGTCGCGCTGACCGTCCCCGCGCAACGCGCTCAACAATTGGCGGTCAACATCGCCGCGCCGCTGGCGTTGATGATTCTCGTCCTCGCCGCCTTCGCGTTAATATTCTTGCGCCTCGCCTTGCGCGTGGTAACCAACTCGCTCAAAAGTTTGTCCGATGAAGCCAACCGCATCGCGCAGGGAAATCTCGACCATCCGCTGCAAGTAACGGGCGAAGACGAAGTGGCGCAATTGCGGCGAGCGTTTGAAAAAATGCGCGTCGGGTTGAACGCCCGCTTGGAAGAAAGCGAGCGCTTGTTGCAAGTCAGCCAAGCGGTGGCGTCCACGTTGGAGACGAAAGACGCGGTCAAACCCGCGTTAGAGGCGATTGCCGAAGCCACCGGCGCAAGTTCGGTGCGCGTCGTTTTATCCCCCAGCATTTTGCCCGACACCCTCGCCGAACTGCCGACGCGCTTCGCTTCGGGACCCGCGCCGGAAAAATACGCCTACCTCGACGACCAAATCCTCGACCTCGCGCAAAGCCGCGAAAAAATTGTTATTTCCAATTTGGCGCGTTCGCGCGAATTGACCTTTGAAGAAAAACAGCCGCAACCGTTGGCGTTGTTGGCGGTGGCGCTTCGCCACGAAAATCGCTACTACGGCGTCGTCTGGGCGGGCTACGAACAACAGCGGCGCTTTACCGAAGAGGACGAGCGCTTCGTTACGACATTGGCTGGGCAGGCGGCGCTGGCGGTGGTCAACGCGCATCTTTATCTGAACGTGGAAGCCTCGCGCCGTCAACTGGAATCTATCCTCAACTCGTCGCCCGATCCAGTCATCGTAACCGACCAGCGCAACCGTTTGCTGTTGACGAATCACGCCGCCAACGCCGCGCTTCGTCAAGGCGCGGAACACGCGCGCAGCGGCGTGGAAACTGAGAAGGTCATCAAATTGCGCCCGCTGTTGGAACTGTTGCACAGCGCGGCGACGGAAATGCAATCTTCCGAAATTATTTTGCCCGACCAGCGGACTTATCTCGCCACGACTTCGCCCGTCATGGTGGAGGGGCGGCAGATTGGGCGCGTGTGCGTCATGCGCGACATCACGCATTTCAAAGAATTGGACACGATGAAATCGGAGTTTGTGGCGACGGTCAGCCACGATTTGCGTTCGCCGCTGACTCTCATGCGCGGCTACGCCACCATGTTGGACACCGTCGGCGAACTAAACGAACAACAGCAGACATACGTCAAGAAGATCGTAACGGGCGTGGAAAATATGTCGCGCCTCGTCAACAACTTGCTCGATTTGGGGCGCATCGAATTTGGCGTCGGCTTGCAAGTGGAGAGCGTGCCGGTGCTTTCGATTATCGAGCGCGTAACGGGCGCGTTGCAACTGCAAGCCTCGCAGAAAAATATCGTCCTGCAAGTGGAACTTCCCAAAGATATGCCGCACGCCGTCGAAGCCGACCAAGCGCTATTGCATCAAGCGGTTTATAACCTGGTGGAGAACGCGCTCAAATACACGCCGCCCAACGAAAAAGTAACCGTCCGCACAATTTCGCACCCGCACGATTTGATTTTCGCGGTGGAAGATTCCGGCATCGGCATCGCCGCCGAGGATATTCCGCATTTGTTTGAGAAATTCTATCGCGGCAAACAACGCGAAGCGCGGATTAATCAGCCGGGTTCGGGGTTGGGACTCGCCATCGTGCAATCCATTGCCGAAAATCATCATGGGCGCGTTTGGGTGGAAAGCGAACTCGGCAAGGGCAGCATTTTTTACCTGCAAATTCCGTTGAAGCAAAAGCCAAGCGACGATTCGCAAGAATCGTTAATTTTGTAATTCCCGCTCCCAAAAGAAAAAAGAGGACTATAATCCAGCCTTGTCCTTCCGCGGGAAGGGCATAATTTTTGTCTGTTGACAGGTCTTATAGAATTAAGAGAACGATGATAGATCAAGATAACAATCAAACTCCGATTATTGAACGCCTTACAACCCATAAACCTCCGCGCGATTGGCGCTCTTGGCTGATTGGACGCCCGCTTTCCACAGCCGACGCGGCGCACGAAACCATTGGCAAATTCGTCGGGCTGGCGATTTTCTCCTCCGACGCGATGTCTTCGGTGGCGTACGGTCCGCAAGAGATGTTGCTAATTCTAGCGGTGGCGGGGACGCAGGCGATGGGCATGGCGTTTCCGCTTTCTATCGCTATCGTCGGCTTGCTGGTCATTTTGACGCTTTCCTACGAGCAGACGATTCACGCCTATTCCAACGGCGGCGGCGCGTACATCGTCGCCCGCGACAACCTTGGCGAGCTGCCCGCGCTCATCACTGGCGCGGCGCTGTTGATGGATTATGTGCTGACGGTTTCCGTGTCCATCTCGTCGGGCGTGGCGCAAATTGTTTCCGCCTACCCGGCTCTCTTCCAATATCGCGCCGTGTTGGCGGTGGTTTTAGTCGCGTTCATCACGGTCATCAACCTGCGCGGAGTGAAAGAAGCGGGCGCCGCTTTTGCCTACCCGACGTATTTCTTCCTCGTCCTGATGTTTGCAACCGCCGCTTACGGATTTTTCCGCTACTTCTTCGGCGGCTTGGGCGCGGTCGTAGATCCGCCGCACATCGCTATGGACGCGCTAAAACCGATTTCCGTATTTTTGATTTTGCGCGCCTTTTCAAACGGCACAACTTCATTAACAGGCGTGGAAGCCATCTCGAACGGAATCACCGCTTTCAAAGAGCCGCGCAGCCGTAATGCAGGAATTACCCTAATGTGGATGTCGGGCATTTTGAGCGCCTTGCTGATGGGCATCGCCTTTTTGTCGGTTCAAATTCACGCCATCCCCTCCGAAGCGGAAACGGTCATTTCGCAATTAGTCCGCACAGTGTACGGCGGGCGCAACTTGATTTACACAATCATCATCATCAGCACCACGTTAATTTTGATTATGGCGGCGAACACCGCCTTCGCGGGCTTTCCGCGTTTGGGCGCGCTCGTCGCCGAAGACGGATTTCTGCCGCGCCAAATGGCGTTTCGCGGCAGCCGCCTCGTTTACTCCTACGGCATCGTCGCGCTGGCGATCATCGCTTCGGTATTAATCATCCTCTTCAACGCCAGCGTTACCGCGCTGATTCCGCTTTACGCGATTGGCGTATTTTTATCGTTCACCTTATCGCAAGCGGGCATGGCGCATCGTTGGTGGAAAATTGGAAAATTAAAGCCAGGCGAAGAAGCTCAAGAGCGCGGCTCGGTTTTGCGCTACGACTCGCGCTGGCTGCCGAAGATGATCGTCAACAGCGTCGGCGCGTTGGCGACCAGCATGGTAACGATTATTTTCGCCGTGACCAAATTCGCCGAAGGAGCGTGGATCATCCTGCTCGTTACGCCGATTCTCGTCGGAATTTTTATGCTGATTCACGCGCATTATCGCATCGTCGCTCAGCGCCTCTCGCTGGACAACTTCGGCGTGATTCCGCCGCACACGGTTCGGCACCGAGTCATCCTGCCGGTCAGCGGCGTGCATTTGGGGACGCTCTTCGCCCTGCGTTATGCGCGTCTGCTTTCGGACGACGTAACCGCCGTGCATGTCCTCATCGAGCCGAGCGACGCGGAAAAAGTTCGCAAGAAGTGGGAAAAATGGGGCGACGGCGTGCGCTTGGTCATTTTAGATTCGCCTTATCGCTTGTTCGTCGAGCCGCTGCTCGAATACATTTCCGACCTGTCCAATCAGCGTCAGCCGGGCGAAATCCTCACCGTCATCGTGCCGGAGTTCGTCTCCGACAGCCGCCTGACCGCGCCGTTGCACACCAACACGGCGGAGATTTTGCGCGCGCAATTAAAAAATCAACATGGCATCGTCATCACCAACGTGCCGTATCATGTGCATGACGAAATAGATTTATACACCGAACATATATTCGGCAAGGAGTTGGCAAAATGAATTTTATTGTCGTAGGCTGCGGCAGGTTTGGCGCGGAATTAGCCAATAAACTTTTCGAGAACGGACATCAAGTAGTAGTTGTGGACGCGAACATTCGCGCCTTCAACCGCCTCCGCTCGGACTTTCGCGGGCGCACCGTCGAAGGGGATTCTCTCTCCGCCGACACCTTATCCCGCGCGGGCGCGGACGAAGCGCAGGGCGTGGCGGTCGTTACCAACTCGGACACGATGAACGCCGTCATCGGGCATACCGTCCGCTCGCATTATCCCAACGTCAAGCAAGTCGTCGTCCGCAATTACGACCCCGCCATGCGCGACATGCTCGAAGCCTTTGGCTTGCAGACGATTAGTTCGATGTCTTGGGGCGCGGAGCGCGTGCAAGAGTTGATGATAGACCCCGCCTTTCGCGCGGTCTTCTCGGCGGGCAACGGCGAAGTGGAAATATACGAGATGTCCATTTCGGCAAAGTGGGACGGCGCGAATATTTCCGCGTTGCTGGGCGATTGCCGCGAAACGGTCTGCTCGGCGTTGACTCGCGGCGGGCGCGCCCAACTTCCGCGCACGGACATGAAACTGCAAAAGGGAGACATTCTCACCGTCAGCGCCACGCTGAACGGAATTAAATCCTTGCGCGAAAAATTGCGCGAAGACGGAGAGGCGTAACATGCTGGTATTTATCGCGGGCGGCGGGCGCACCGGAGCGCAACTCGCCGCGTACTTAATTCAAGAAAAATACGAAGTTCGCTTAATCGAACATCGCAAAGAATTGTTGGCGCGTCTGCACCATGAACTGCCGACGGAAGTCATCTACGAAGGGTTGGCGACCGACCCCAACGTGCTGCGTCAGGCGGGTTTAGAAAAAGCCAACGTCGTCGTCGCTTGCACGGGCGAAGACGACGCGAATCTCACCCTCTGCTATCTGGCGCGGACTTTGTTCAAAACGAAGCGCACCATTGCGCGAATTAATAACCCGCGCAACAGTTGGCTCTTCGACGACAATTTTCACGTGGACGAAACCATCAACCCAGCGGACGTCATCGCGCACCTCATTCAACAGGAGATGTCGCTCGGCGATATGATGACGCTGCTCAAACTGCGGCGCGGACGCTACTCGTTCGTCGAGGAGAAAATCCCCAAAGGCGCGCCCGCCATCGGCAAACAGTTGAAAGATTTGCAACTGCCCGAACAATGCGTGATTGCGGTCATCATCCGCAACGGGCAAATGATGTTGCCGCACGGCGACACCATCTTTGAAGAACACGACGAAGTGTACGCCATTACCGACACCGAAGGCGCGGTGCAGTTGGCGCAATTGCTCGAACCGCCAGACCGCTCGGCGTTGTAAATCTCTCGCGCCTTTGCGCGAAAAAAACTCCCGAAATATTTCGGGAGTTTTTGCTTATTTAGAAATTACGTCTTTCATCTGCTCCACATACGCCAGCGATTGATGGCGGAAGTAGGTGTTGTACAACTCCGCGTAATGCCCGCCTTGTTCGAGCAGCCCGTTGTGGTCGCCCTCTTCGATAATGCTTCCCTTGCTCATCACCACAATGCGGTCGGCGGCTTTGACGGTGGACAAACGATGCGCGATGAGAATGCTCGTCGAATTTTTGAGGATGAGATTCAACGCCTGTTGAATTTGCCATTCGGTGAACGGGTCAATGCTGGCGGTCGCTTCGTCGAGGATGAAGATGGCGGGGTTTTGAACCAGCACGCGCATCAACGCCACTAACTGACGCTGTCCCATCGAAAGGTGATTTCCGCGTTCGCCGACTTCGGTCTGCAACCCTTTCGGCAGCGCGTCCAGCCATTCGCCGTCGCCGATCTTTTTTGCCAACCGCAGAATCTCCTCCGTCGGGACGCCAGGCGCGGCGTAATGAATGTTGTCGGCGACCGTTCCCGAAAAGAGAAACGGAACTTGCGAAACAATTCCCAACTGACGGCGATACTGCGTCAAATCAAAAGTGCGGATGTCGCGCCCGTCAATGCACAAGCGCCCTTGCTGAAATTCGTAGAAGCGGGCGATGAGTTTGGCGATGGACGATTTGCCCGCGCCCGTATGCCCGACGAGGGCGAGCGTTTCGCCCGCTTGAATGGTCAGGTTGAAGTCGTTGAGAATCGGCTCTTTATCCGAATAGCGAAAATACATGTGGTCAAACTGAATTTTTCCGTGCAGGCGCGGCACGTCTTGCTTTTCGGTTTGGATGACGTTCGGGTCGGCGTCAATCAAAGCGAAGACGCGCTCCGCCGCCGAAAGCCCGCCTTGAATTTGCGCCCAAAACGAAGTCAGGCTGAGGATGGGCGAGAAGAACTGGTCAAGACTCATAATGAAGAGATACCACGCGCCAATGCTGATTGCGCCCGCCGCCGCGCTATGCCCGCCCGTGTAAACCAAAATGCCGACGAAAATTCCGCTGAGGGCGTTGAGCGTCGGAAAGACGAGCGAAAGCACAAATCCGCGCTGCACGTTGACGCGATACGATTGAACGTTCGATTCGTCGAACGATTCAAAAATGCTTTCTTCTTGACGGAAATTTTTCGCAATCGAAATTCCGCTAATCGTCTCTTTGATGGCGGCGTTGACGTCCGCCATCGCTTTCATTCCGCGCTTGGTAACGCGCCGCGCTAAGGCGCGGAATCCCGCCGCCACGCCGAAGACGACCGGCAAAAAACTGAGCAGCAAAAGCGAGAGCCGCACTTCGGCGCGGAAAAGCACAACCGCCACGATGATGGCTTGGATGAACTGCGCCACCACGTCGGTAACGATGACCACCAGTTGACCGAAATCGTTCGTGTCGGACGTGATGCGCGAAACGATGCGCCCCGAAGAAAATTGATCGTAAAAGGAAAGGTCATGTTCTGCGGCGGCGCGAAAAGCGCGCGAGCGCATTTCCAGCACTACGTCGCCCACCGCGCGGACGATGAGTCCGCGCCGCAGCCAGTTCAACCCCCATTGCCCAAACGCCACGCCGACCAAAGCCGCGCCCACGCCGAGAATCTCTGCGGCGCTGGGTTGATCTTTGATTAAGTCCACCATGCGGCTGACGATAATCGGCAGCGCCGCGCCGATGACGGCGATGACAATGATGACGACAGAAGCCAGCGCGAGGCGCTTCTTCTGCGAGTTGAAATAAGCGGTCATCCGCCGAAACAGTTCTTTGTCTGTGTATTGGCGGTCGTATTTTTCGTCGTTTAATCCTGAAAAGAAACCCATGTTAATCCGTTTGTTGATTTAGTTTGCCAGTTGCTCTGTTATTACAAAAAACCGTATTTTTGTCGTTGCGAGCCGCCGAAAGCGGCGAAGCAATCTCTACAATTTGCAAAAGGACTGCTTCGCTTCGCTCGCAGCGACACTGTTCGCAACAGAGCATTTGCCAGTTTATTCTTTGAAAATCCGCGAGTAGGCTTCGGAAGTTTGCATCAATTCGTCGTGCGTCCCCATCGCGGCGACGCCGCCTTTGCGAAGCACGATGATTAAATCCGCCCAGCGGATTTGCGAAAGGCGATGCGTGATAATGAAGGTCGTCCGTCCGCGCGCCGCGTTGGCGATGGCTCGTTGAATTTTGTCTTCCGTCTCCGAGTCGATGGCGGAGGTGGAATCGTCGAGGATGAGGACTCGCGGTTCGGTGAGGAAGGCGCGCGCCAACGCCACGCGCTGACGTTGTCCGCCTGAAAGAGTCGCGCCGCGTTCGCCGACGATGGTGTCGTAGGTTTCGTCAAAGTTGAGAATGAACTCGTGCGCTTGCGCCGCCTGCGCCGCCGCGACGACTTCTTCATATTCCGCTTCGGGTTTGCCGAAAGCGATGTTGTCTTTAATCGGGCGCGAGAAAAGGAAGATGTCTTGTTCGATGATGGAAATTTGCGAACGCAGCGAAGCGAGATTCCAATCGCGGACGTCCACGCCGTCCACTAAAACTTGTCCGTCGCTGACGTCGTAGATGCGGTTAATTAATTTGACGAGAGTCGTTTTGCCGCTGCCCGTCTGCCCGACGAGCGCTACCGTTTGACCAGGCTGAACCTTAAAGGAAATATGTTCCAGCGCGTTCTCCGTCGCGCCTTCGGCGGGATAGCGAAAGGCGACGTTGCGAAATTCGATTTCGCCGCGAATGTCCGCGTCAAAGCCCGAAGCGTTTTGGTCGAGGCGCGTCTCGCGTTGGATTAATTCCAAAATGCGCCGCGCGGAGGAAAAGCCGAGCGAAATTTGCGAATACGCAAACGTGGAAGAAAACGTCGGGAAGCCGAGCAATTGCAACATGCCGAAATAACCAACCACTTCGCCGACGTTGATTAACCCTTGCTTCAACAAAAACAGCGCGTGGACGAGTCCGCCCGCGTAAGCCAGCCCCAATAAAAGCATGGCGATGTAACGCGCTTCGAGATCGCCTTGTTGCACAAAAGCGTCGCGGAATTTTCGCGCGTTGGCGACGAAGCGATCCACTTCCGCTTCTTCTTGCGCCGCGCCTTTCATAATTTCCACGCCGTCCAGCGATTCGGAAAGGTGCGTGTTCATTCGCCCGAAAGCGGCGCGCACGTCGTCGGTGATGGGCGAAAGCGTTTTAAGGTAGCGAACTAACGCGACAAAGTAGATGATGATAAAAAGCGCGGGCGTCAAAATTAACGACGGGTGATAACGCGGACCAAAAAACAGCGGCATCAAAATAAACATGAACGAACCGACGACCAAGTTGACGCCAGGGCTGAACATGTAGTTCACCTCGCGCACGTCGTTGGTGGCGCGCGCCATCGTGTCGCCGACGGGCTGCAAATTGTGGAAGGTCATGCTTTTGCCGAGCAGCGAAAGATACAACTCGTCGCGGATGTCGCGCTCCACTTTTTGCGCCATTAACTCCGCGCCGAAGTTGCGCCCCAATTGCAACACGCCGCGCACGATTTGCGAAGCGCCGATGATGATCGCCAGCGGCAACAGCGCCGACGTGTCGGGCTTTGGCGCGAGCATGGCGTTGAAGGCGTCGCCCGTCAAAATGGGGACGACCACCGCCAGCACGGCGTTGCCAATCGCGCCGCCGACGAGCATGGTCATAATCAGCCAATAGGGTTTGATGTGCGAAAAAATCCAGCGCAAAGGCGTGGAACGGTCAAATTTATTCTTTCGTTGTAAAGTAAATTCTGCGGGAATGCTAAGGGAAGTCATAATTCAATTGTAACATTTGGACAAATAAAAACGTAACCTCAATTTTAGAAAGGTGTTTTTACCGTCAAGTTGACAATTCGGTCAGCGGGATAACTCAAAGGAGAGTGCGCGATGTCTTTACCCAAAACGCTTTCAGGTTGGTGCATGTGGCTGTTCTTCCTCTGGACGGGGCTAACGGCGTTTATTCCGCTGCCTTTTGCGGCGTATGTAAGCGGACTTCTCGCGTTGGGCTACGCCGTTTTCGCGGCGCTCGGCAAATAATTTTTTTTACGGATATAAAAAAACAACCTCTCTTTGGGGAGGTTGTTTTTGTTTTCTCACTTCGCCGCTTTTTCTTGTTTGCGCTTTCTCAGCCACCCGTTAAGGCTGACTCCAACCACGCGCTCGTTGCCTTGAAAAAGGCGCTTGATGTTCGGCAGCAAAGCGATGATCAATAAAATTTCCGCGCCGACGCCAAACCAAAGATACGTCCACGGGACGATGCCGCGATAAGCAAAATACGCCAGCGCGATGATCGCGTAAAACGCCACGCCCATCGTCGTTACCGAGGCGATGCCGATGGAGAAGAACGTGATAATGCCGAGCGTCATCACGATCAAAATTGCCGGCGCGTACAAGCCAATCGCCCCGCCGACGGAAGGCGCGCCGCCCGCTCCGCCGCGCAAGCGGACGATTTTTCCGCTTTCGTCGCGTTCGGGAAGATAAATCGAGTAGTTATGCCCGACAATTCCCGCCAGCCCGGCGAGGACATGGACGACGGGCAAATCGGGGCTGATCCATTTTGCCAGCCAAACGCAGATTGCGCCTTTGAGAATGTCCAGCAACGCGGTGGCGAGTCCCGCCCAAAAGCCGGCGGCGCGCATGGCGTTTGTCCCGCCCGTGCGCCCGCTTTCGACGTTGCGGATGTCTTTCCCCGTAACGAGTTTGACGATTAACAGTCCCGTCGGAATCGCGCCGATAAAATATCCCAACGCGACTGCGAAAACGGCTAAAAGCATTTCCATCCAAATTCCTCCATAAGTTGATAGCGCGACGCGCCGATAAAGGTAAAACACGTCCGCCGAGGTTTAGTTGCCAAAAGTTACAGCGACAAAAAAAGCGCTGAAATCCACGCGACGGCGACGGCGAGAATCGGCGCGACGACGGCGCGGCGCAACGGCGTATTTTCGGCGAGGTTGTCCGCCAGCAAAGTCAGCGCGTAGAGCGGGCCGGTCAACGCCAGCCCGAATTGAATCGGCGAAAGCGCCCAATAATGCAAGCCCGCGCCAAGTTGCGCGCAGATTAATCCGATGCCGAGCGCCCAAGAGAAGTCCCATTCGTCCGAGCCGTCGAGGTTCAAAATCCGCAGGCTGATTAACCCCGCAACGAAAAAGATAAAAGGAATCAGCAAAATTAGCCGCGCGCCCGAAAGTCGCAGCGAGGCGACGAGAAGCAGAAATAAGGCGTAAGAAACGGCGGTCAGCCCGGCGCGGGCGAGTCCGTAAAATGGGGCGTTAATATCTACGGAAATATATTCCGCGATGCAAACGGCGGAGAATAAAATTGCGCTGACGACAAACGCCCACCACCACGCCGAGCTGTTGGAAAGCGCCGCGAGCGGAGTTCCCAAAATAAAAGCGGTCAGCGTGGGCAGCAAAAGGTGTTTGCGCGGATTTTGATTTTGCGCGGCGGGGTGTTCGCGGACGAGCCAGTTCATGCCTGCGGCGGCGAGCGCGGCGGCGAAGACTGAGAAAAGCGAACTCAACGTCAACGGAATGGCGTAATAAAAGCCGGGCAAACTTAAGTGAATGGTAAAGCCTGGCGCTTGCGCGAAGCGTTCCAACGCGAAGGTCAAAAGCGTTGCGGCAATCAGCGCTCCCATGCGGTCTGCGGGGAGCGGCGAAGAGCGTTCTGTTTGCATAGGCGCATTGTACCAAGAACGGCGATTTTTGAAGCGGGCGATATGGTAGAATCAACCAGTTATGCAAGTTACGCGCATCGAAAATCTGCCGCCCCCGCCCGGCATTCTCAGTTCCATCAAGGCGGGTTTTGACGCGGTTGCGTCGCACGTCGAGTTGATTTCGTTTCCATTTTTGCTGAATTTGGCGATTTGGCTTGGTCCGCGCTTGCAAATGGACTCGCTTTTTAAATCGCTTGAAGGCGACATGGCGACCTTTTGGCGCATGTTCAACATCCCCGCCGACCAAGTCCGCACGATGCTGACGACCTACGAATCGCTGTCGCAGTCGGTAAATTTATTTCAACTGACGCGCACCTTTCCCATTGGCGTCCCGCTGTTAATGCTTTCCGCGCAGCCGCCCTACGCCACGCCGTTGGGGGATGCGTCCGTGTGGCAAGTGGACGAAGCGACGCTGCCGCTTTGGTTTTTCGCCATCATCGCCGTCGGGTGGATTTGCGGCGCGTTGTACTTCCGCAACGTAGCCGACGCCGTCCAACCGAAAGAAGCGGCGCGGGTGCGCGTCTTCGCCGCCATCGTGCAGACGGCTTTGATTTCGACGGCGGGAAGTTTTCTCTTCCCGATTCTGATTTTGCCGATTCTGCTAATCGTCGGCTTGGCGGCGCAGATTAGCGACGCGGTCGCCAACATCCTCGTTTTATTAATCGCCCTCTTTTCGATGTGGGCGATTGTCCCGATTTTCTTTTGGGCGCACGGCGTTTTCCTGAGCCGACAAAACGCGCTGACGTCGTTCTTAAGCGGGTTGCAATTGACGCGCTTCACCATCCCGACCAGCAGCCTTTTTGTGCTGACCGTTTTTCTGTTTTCTTACGGGCTGACGTACATTTGGCGGCTTTCGCCCTCCGCTTCGTGGGTTGCGCTCTTCGGCATCTTCGGGCATTCCTTTGTGGCAACGGCGTTATTGGCGGCGAGTTTTATTTATTACTACAACATGAGCGCGTGGGTGCAAGCGGTTTTGGAAAAACTGCGGCAAGGGAACGCGGCGAAACCAGCGTAAGCATTTGGAGGATTTTGTGGCTGATCAAGCGAAGTACGACGTAAGTTCCATTCAAGCGTTGGAGGGCATCGAGCATGTCCGCAAACGCCCGGGCATGTACGTCGGCGGCACGGACATTAAGGCGTTGCATCATCTCGTGTACGAAGTGGTGGACAACGCCATTGACGAAGCGCTGGCAGGCTACTGCACGCGCATTGACATTACCATTCACAAAGACAGCAGCGTGTCCGTCCGCGATAACGGGCGCGGCATTCCCGTCGGTCCGCACCCCTCGAAGAAGGACTCCAACGGCAAGCCCATGGAAACGGTGGACGTCGTGATGACGGTCATCGGCGCGGGCGGCAAATTTGGCGGCGGCGGGTATAAAGTTTCCGGCGGTTTGCACGGCGTCGGCGTCAGCGCTGTTAATGCGCTTTCCGAATGGATGACCGTCGAAATTAAACGCGACGGAAAAATTTGGAAGCAAGAATATCGGCGCGGCGTTCCGCAAGGGAAGATTCAACAAATCGGCAAAACCGACAAAGACGACACTGGCACGACGCAGACCTTCAAATTTGACAAAGAAATTTTCACCGAAGACATTGACTTTCGCTTCGACACGCTCGTTCAACGCTTCCGCGAAATGTCTTTCGTTACGCGCGGGTTGACGCTCAAATTTGTGGACGAACGCGCCGAACGCGAAATGACTTTCTACTTTGAAGGCGGCATCACCTCTTTCGTCCGCTATTTGAACCGCAACCGCGAAACGCTGCATTCCGTCGTCCACGTCGAAAAAGAAATCGAAGGGATCGGAATCGAAGCCGCCATCCAATACACGGACGCCTACACCGAATCCGTCTATTCGTTCGCCAACACCATCAACACCATTGACGGCGGCACGCACTTGACCGGTTTGCGCTCGTCGCTGACTCGCGTCGTCAACGATTACGCCCGCAAAAGCGGATTGCTAAAAGACGCCGACCCGAACTTCTCCGGCGACGACACCCGCGAAGGGCTGACGGCGATTGTTTCAATCAAGCATCCAAGCCCGCAGTTTGAGTCGCAGACCAAAGTCAAGTTGATGAACCCCGAAGCGCAAACCTATGTGGCGCAGGCGGTAGGCGAAGCGTTCGCCACCTTCCTCGAAGAGAACCCGCAGGCGGCGAAAGCCATCGTCGCAAAATGCCTCACCTCGGCGCGAGCGCGAGACGCGGCGCGCAAGGCGCGCGACCTCGTCATCCGCAAGTCGGCGTTAGAGTCGCTGACGTTGCCCGGCAAATTGGCGGATTGCTCCTCGCGCGACGCGACGAAAACCGAACTGTACATCGTCGAAGGCGATTCGGCGGGCGGCAGCGCCAAACAAGGGCGCGACCGCCACTTTCAAGCCATTTTGCCTTTGCGCGGAAAAATCCTCAACACCGAGCGCGCGCGGCTGGATAAAATTCTCGGCAACAACGAAGTCAAAGCGTTGATCTCCGCCTTGGGCGCGGGCATCGGCGACAACTTCGACCTTGAAGGCTTGCGCTACGGGCGAGTCATCATTATGACCGACGCCGACGTGGACGGCAGCCACATCCGCACGTTGTTGCTGACGTTTTTCTTCCGCTATATGCCGCAGTTAATTGAAGGCGGACATTTATACATTGCTCAGCCGCCGCTTTATCGCATTGCGTATAAGAACAACGTCCGCTATGTGTATAGCGATAAAGAAAAAGATAAAGTGTTGAAAGAGTTGGGCGAAAAAGCCAACTTGCAACGCTATAAAGGGTTGGGCGAAATGAACCCCGACCAGTTGTGGGACACGACCATGAATCCCGAACATCGCACGCTGTTGCAAGTTACGGTGGACGACGCCGCCGAAGCCGACCGCACCTTCGATATGCTGATGGGCGACGCGGTAGACCCGCGCAAGAAGTTCATCCAAACCCACGCCAAAGCCGTGCGGAATTTAGACATTTAGCAAAAACTCGGAGGTCTGAAAAACCTCCGAGTTTTTGGTTAAACCTCCAACGAATACAAAACCGTTTCCATCTCTTGCGGAGTCAGCCCGCCGTGGTGGCCGTAAAACCTTTGCTCAAATTTATCCTTCTCATACCACCAGACCGATTGATAGCGATAAGGCAAGATGACCAAATTGCCGACGCGCTCTAAAAAGCGTTGAGAAATTTCCGCGCCGAAATAACCCTCGTCAATTAACGTCCGCGTTTGGACGACATCCGCGACGCCCTCTAAACGCGGGACGAGGAAGGCTTGCGCTTCGTCCAGCGCGGCGGGTTGGATGTACATGAACATATCGCGCGCCGAGCCTGCGGGGACGAGCAGCCGCCCGCGTTTGTCGCGGCGGATGAAGCGCTCGACGCCGTTGAATTCCAAATTGAGATAAACCGTCGTGGACGGGTCTACTTCGCACATGCCGTGATCCGCCGTCATCAAAAAGAGGACGCGCTTCTTGCCGAAGAGGCTGTCAAACTGGCGTTCCATCGTCTGCAAGAAGGTCAAAATTTCGGCTTCGATCTGCGGCGAATTGGGTCCGTATTGGTGACCGATTCCGTCAATCGAGTCAAAATAAAGGTGAATGTAGGTCGGCGCGCTTTGCGCTTCCAACCGCAAGCGGACGTTGACCAGCGCTTCGGAAAGCGTTTTGTAGGGCGCAATCTCCGCGCCCTGCATGACGACTTTGGAATAGACCGACGGCGTGTAATCGCGCATGCCGTAAACGACGGATTCCACGCCCATATTTTTGAGCGTTGGGTAAAGCCATCCGCTTGGATACAAGTCGGCGGGCTGAACTTTTTTGGCGAGCGTCTCGCGCCTCTTTGAGCCATCGGCGAAGGAGTACAAAAGCGGCGCGATGATGCCGTCCGCTAGCGGTTCGTAGTAGTACCACTCATGCACGCCGCTCGCGCCGACCGGCAGCCCCGTATGAATGGTCGTTACATGCGCGGACGTTGTGGACGGAAATTGCGAGGTAATCTTCTCGACTTTTCCGCCTTTGACGAAGCGTTGCAAAAAGGCTTCGTTTTGAAATTTCTCGAAGAAGCGCCAGCCGAAGGCGTCTATGAAAAACAAAACGACCGCGTCGTATTGTTGAGACGCGAACGCTTCTTGAATGCGTTGGGGGATTCCCGCAAATCCGCCTGAGTCGTAGCGGGGTTTGACGAAAGATGGGTGCATTTTTCAACCGTCCAAAGTATGTGATTAAGTGATTGTCAGATTATATTCTAAACTTGGGAGTAAAATACAGCGTCCGCCTTGTTTGACCAAAAACTACATATCTCTCGGAGTCTCCATGAATCGTCCTGCCTCGTCTCGCTATCTCTTCGTCCTCACTACGTTGCTGATGTTGGTGTCCATCATCAATATCGCCGATAAGGAATTGCTCTCGCCCGTCGTGGACGCCGTCAAAGCCGATTTGAATTTGACCGACACGCACATTGGCACGGTGCATTCGGCGGTTTTCTTCGCCTCGTTTATCGGATTGTTTTTCTGGGGTCCGCTTTCCGATAAATGGGTGCGGAAAAACATCATCGTCATCGGCACGATCATTTGGAGCGCCATCACTTGGATGACCGCTTTCGCCGGCAATTTTCCGCAGTTGCTTTTGACTCGAGCGGGCATGAGTTTTGCCGAAGGCTGTTTCAACCCGTCGTCGTTTGCCCTCATCACCGACGCCGCGCCTAAGAAAAAACAAGGCATGTTGCTGGGCTTAATGACGCTGACTTATCCCATCGGCGCGGCGGTTTCTCTGGTGGCGGTCAGCGCTATCGGCGCGGTTAACTGGCGCAAGCCCTTCGTCGTCTTCGGCATTGTGGGCATCATTCTCGGCGCGTTGGTTTGGCTCTTCGTCCGCGAACCGCAGCGCGGAGCGAACGAAGAAGCCGTGCAAGCGCGTCATAGCGAATATAGCGGACATTTTTCTCTCGCCGAGTTTTTTAAGATTTTGAAAACGCGCTCGCTGCTTTTCGCCTTTATGCTGGACACCTGCCAGACGGCGATTAACTGGTGTTTGGCGCTTTGGGTGCCGACTTATTTGACGCGCTACAACATCGCCCCGACGGCGGAGACGGCGGCGTTGGCGCTGTTGCCCGGCATCGTCGGCTTTGTGCTGGGCGCGCTGGCTGGCGGGTGGCTCAACGACCGCCTGCGGACGCGCACGGCGCTCGCTCCCGCTTGGATCACGCTGACTTCGATGGGCGTCGGCGCGTTCGCCGCGATTTTGATGCTCAACATCTTCTCGCTTAATTTGTGGATGGCGTCGCTTTTCCTCGTCGGCTTTATCACGTATCCCACGATGCCGACGGTGAACATCATCTTTTTCAGCATCGTCCCGCCTGAAATGAAAGCCTCGACGATTTCCACCAGCAATATCATTATGAATTTGGTTGTGGCGATTATGTCCTATTTCATCGGGCGCGTCAGCGACGCGGCGGGTTTGCGCCCGGCTTTGCTTGGCGTGTTGTTGACCTTTTACGGGTTGGGCATCCTCGCCAGTTTAGGATTATTCCGCACCTACGGCAAAGACATGGAGAAACGCAACGAGTTCGTCGAAGCGCACGTCGCGTAGAAAAAAATCAATCGCAGATGAAACCAGATAAAAAATCTGCTTTCATCTGCGATTAAAAAAGAAAAAGTCCGGCGAACGCCGTTGCGAGAGTCATGGTCAGATTGTCAATGTCTTTATACGGCAACGATTCAACCAACGCGCCGACGAAGGCGATGACCGTAATCGGAAAAATATAATTGGACAGCGAACCGCTAAAAATTCCCGCCGCGATATAGACGAAAAGAATCAGCGCGGAGAGAATCCACCCGCCCGCAAAAACGCTCATTGTCCCCGCGACGGATTTCTCCTTGCTCCACGTCAGTTTGGGCGAAGGAATGCGGCGTCCGAAAATGTCGGCGATGCCGTCGCCGCCGCACATCATCATCAGCGCCGTAATGCCGACCGGCGAATCCTTCCAATAGACGAGAGTCAAAACGATAAACATAATCCCGTAATACAGCGGACCGCGCAAAATTTCTTTTCGGTCGCCCGTCCGCGACATGGACTTGACCGACGCTTCGTCTTCGATGAAGCCGACGCCGATCAGCCAAAATTGAATCGTGATGGCGAACGGCACGAGCGCAGCCAGCCAACGCGCCGAGGGCGCGTCGTCGAACAGCAGCCAGCACAAAACAAAAATGGGGCCTGTGCCGATGTGAATCAACTTGCGGCTGAGTTTGCTTTCAATCCACCCGCGATGCGCGAAGAAATCCATCATGCGTAAAAATCCGAGCGCGACAGCGAAGGTGGCGATTAAGGCGAATATGTTGTGCATAAGAAATCCTTGTTTTGGTTTGATGCTTTAACCCGCAGAAAGGGGAATCGTTCTAATCAACAAATTCCCCCGTGCTATAATCCGCAATCGCTTTTCAAAAACGGAGGACCTTGTGCAAATTAAACTCATCATCGCCGCGCTCTGCGCGAGCCTGCTCCTTTCCGCCTGCGGGGCGTCTGCCAACGGCGGCGCGGTCGGCGCGGTTGAAAATTACGTCAACGCCTTAGCCGCCAAAGACAAGACAACATTAATCGCCAACTCCTGCGCGAATTGGGAAGACGCCGCCTTGCTCGAACTCGACTCCTTCGCCATCGTGGACGTCAGCGTCGCCGATTTATCGTGCAAGCAATCGGGCGCGGACGGCGACCTCGCCCTCGTAGATTGCGCCGGACGCTTCGATATGAGTTACAACGGCGAACCGCAATCCCTCGACCTCTCCAACCGCACCTACGAAGTCGTCAACCAAAGCGGCGATTGGCTGGTCTGCGGCGTTCGTTAAGAGCGTTGATAGTTGGCAGTTGGCGGTTGATAGCAACGATTAACTGCCAACCGTAAACCGTAAACCGTAAACCGTAAACCGTAAACCGTCCATGAAACTCCGCGAAAACCTGCTCGCCTTGCTCCTCTGCCTGATTCTCATCGCGCTGATCGTCTTCACCGCCGACAGCAGCCCGACCTGGATCTATCAAGGCTTCTAAATGACGCTGGCGAACATCCTCGTCCTCGCCGCGCTCTCGGCGCTGGCGGGCGCTTTTCTGCGCGGCGGGCGGGCGCGCTTCATGCTCATCGTCAGCGTCGTCGCCATCTTTTGGCTGCAACCGCCGCTGCCCATTCGCGGCTTCGACTTTTGGGCGCCGCTCGCCACGCTCGTCCTCGTCGTCCTGATTTGGTTTATCACCGCCGACGACGCGACTCGCAAAGCGAAAAAAAATTTCGGCGCGCTCGCGCTGGTCGGCGGCGTCGTCCTCGCGCTCAACTTCGCGCGCTTCCTGCCCGCAAATTTCCAACTGCTGACCGCTTCGCGCCCGCCGCAAATTGAAACGACATTAATCATTTTCTTGATAACGGGACTGGCGCTGTGGGCTTTGTCCCGCCAGACTCGTTTCGCCGCCGCTTTTCTGACCTCGGGCTTTTTCCTCATCGTCGGGCTTTTTCTGCTCGTCAAAGTTCCGGCACTCTCGCTCTGGCTCAGCGCCGCCCTGCGCGGATTGACGCACCAATCGCAGACCAACGTCTCCGCCGCTGACTTCCGCTGGTTGGGCTTTTCCTACGTCGCCTTTCGTCTACTGCACACCATCCGCGACAAGCAGATGGGACGCCTGCCGGCAGTGGACTTGGGCGAATACCTGACCTACGTCATCTTCTTCCCCGCCTTCACCGCAGGCCCGATTGACCGCGTCGAGCGCTTCGTTAAAGATTTGCGCGCCCCCTTCGCCGGGCTCAATGTGGAGACGCTGTACCCCGCCGCTCAGCGCTTGTTGACCGGGCTCTTCAAAAAATTCGTCCTCGCCGACGCGCTGGCGCTGATCGCCCTCAACGACGCGAACGCGCTGCAAGTTAAATCTACATTTTGGATGTGGGTCGTCGTCTACGCCTACGCCTTTCAAATCTACTTCGATTTCAGCGGCTACACCGACATCGCCATCGGCATGGCGCGGCTGCTCGGCGTCAAACTGCCCGAAAACTTCCTCGCGCCCTACCTCAAACCCAACCTGACGCAATTCTGGAACAACTGGCACATCACGCTGACGCAATGGTTTCGCGCTTACTTCTTCAATCCCGTTACGCGCTGGCTGCGCTCGTGGAAAAAGCCGCTCCCCGCCGCGTGGATGATTCTGCTCATGCAAGTCGCCACGATGCTGTTGATTGGTTTTTGGCACGGCGTAACCTGGAACTTCGCGCTTTGGGGCGCGTGGCACGGGCTGGGACTCTTCGTCCACAACCGTTGGAGCGACGCGGTCAAAGCCAAAGCCGCCGCGTGGGCGTCCACGCCGTTGCGCCAGTCCGCGCTTAATGCGGGCGGAATTTTACTCACCTTCCACTTCGTCGCGCTCGGCTGGATTTTCTTTGCGCTCTCTACGCCTTCCGCCGCTTGGCGCGTGTTCTTAAAGTTATTCGGCGCTTAATTATTATGCCGCTCTTCGCTATTTTCCTTTTGCTCCTCGCCGCGCTATTTCACACCGCTTGGAATTTCCTGCTCAAAAGCGCGGACGAAAAATATTTTGCCATCACTTGGCAAAGCATTTGCGGCGGAGTCCTTGCGCTGGGGCTGATGTTTTTCTTCGGCGCGCCGCCGCGTCAGGCTTGGGGTTTCCTCGCCGTCAGCGTCCTCTTGGAAGTCGTTTATTTTATGTCGCTCAGTTCCGCCTACGCCGACCACGATTTCTCGCTGATTTATCCCATCGCGCGCGGAGCGGCGCCCGCTTTGCTCGCGTTATGGAGCGCCGTCTTTCTTGGCGAACGCCTCACCTTCGGCGGATACATCGGCTTGGCGTTGGTAACGGGCGGCATGGCAATCATCGGCTCGGCGGGCTTGTTGCACAGCCCGAACAAACGCGCCCACCTCAAAGGAATCTTAAGCGCGTTGGGCGTGGCGCTTGTTATTTCGCTATATTCCTTCGTAGACGGCGCCGCCGTGCGCCAAACGCCGTCCCTGCAATACGGTTTGGGCATCTTCGTTTTCACCCCGCTGCTGACCGCGCCTTACGTCGGCTTTCGCTACGGCTGGGATTCGTTGTTTCGCGCATGGAAGAAAAATCGCGGCATCTTGATGGTCGGCGGCGCGTTGGGAGTCGGCGCGTATTTGCTGGCGTTGTACGTTTACAGTTTTGCGCCGATCAGTTACACGGGCGCAATCCGCGAAATTAGCGTGGTCATCGGCGCGTTTCTCGGTTGGCGTTTTTTGAAAGAACGCATGGGCGAAATGCGCGTCGTCGGCTCGCTGGTTGTGTTTAGCGGCGTGATGATCATCGCGCTGTTTGGCTGATTCGCTTTCGGCGTAAAAAAATGTCGAAGCGCCGAATCAGGCTCGACGGCTGAAAAGCGGCGGAACGTCGTCGGTCAAGATTACTTTTATCCGTTGAATTGCGCTTCAAAAAAAGGTAAGATAAAGCATGAGCGAAATATTTTTTGCGCTTTTGTGTTGCGTGTTTATCAGCCTGACGGGTTATCTGTCGGGCTTTTTTATTTAACAAAGGAGCGACTATGCAAACGCCTTGGGAATATCGTTTCGCGCATCGCGCGCAAAGCATGAAGAGTTCGGTCATCCGCGAGTTGTTGAAATTGACCGAACAGCCCGACATCATTTCGTTTGCGGGCGGCTTGCCCGCGCCGGAAGTTTTTCCGCTGAAAGAATTTGAAGAAGCCTGCGAGCGCGTGTTGACTCTTCACGGCGCGACGGCTTTGCAATACGGCGCGACGGACGGTTACCTGCCGTTGCGCGAGATGATTGCAAGACACACCGAACGTTATAAACTTTCGGCGACGCCCGCCAATATTTTGATTACCTCCGGCTCGCAACAAGCGCTGGACTTTATCGGGCGTTTGTTTATCAATCGCGGCGACCGCATCCTCGTCGAGTCGCCGACTTATCTCGGCGCGTTGCAAGCGTGGAACGCTTACGGCGCGCAATATGTTGCCGTGCCAGTGGACGAACACGGCATGATTGTGGAAGAGTTGGAAAAAGCGCTTCGCGCCGGACCAAAATTTATTTACGTCTTGCCGAATTTCCAAAACCCCTACGGCGCGACTCTCAGTTTGGAGCGCCGTCAGATGTTGGTCAAATTGGCGGATCAATACGGCGTGCCGATTGTCGAAGACGACCCCTATGGTCAGTTGCGTTACAGCGGCGAACATCTGCCTTCGGTGGCGTACCTCGACGCGCAATACCGCGAGAACGGCGACCACGAATACACGGGCAACGTGATTTACTTAAGCACCTTCTCGAAACTGCTTGCGCCCGGTTTGCGTTTGGCGTGGGTGGTCGCGCCGCCCAATGTGATTCAAAAAATGGTCATGGCGAAGCAAGCCGCCGATTTGCACACTTCCAGTTTCAATCAAATGGCGGCGTACGAAGTCGGCAAAGGCGGCTTCATTGACGAGCATGTCAAGGCGATTCGTTCCGTCTATAAAGAGCGCCGCGACGTCATGCTCGAAATGATGGACGAATTCTTCCCCGAAGAAATGCGCTGGACGAAACCCGAAGGCGGCATGTTCCTTTGGGGCATGATGCCCGAAGGCGCGGACGCGGCGAAGGTGTTGGAAAGCGCAATTCAGCGCAAGGTGGCGTTTGTGCCAGGTACGGCGTTTCATCCCGACGGCGGCGGAGCGAATACGATGCGTTTGAACTTCTCGTACTCGTCGCCCGAATTAATCCGCGAAGGAATTGCGCGGCTCGGCGCGACGTTGAAAGAAGCGCTGGTGAAAAACGGATAAATAAAAAATCCCGATGTTTTCATCGGGATTTTTTCTCTTAATACTGAATGACGCGCTTCAAGCCTTTGGCTTGCTTTACCCAATCTTTCACCGCGTCTAACGTCGGCAATTGGCGCACTAATTTTTTCTTCGCGTTGACTTTGTCCATCGCTTCTAACAGCGCTTCGGGTTTGCGTTTGGAAAGTTCCACGACCGTATCCACGCCGGAGGCTTCGAGCAAGTCCGAATACTGCGTTCCGACTCCTTTCACGCGAAACAAATCCGCGCGATTGACCCATTCCAAAATAGCCTTCGGCGTAAAGCCGGTGGCTTTGGCGAGGTCTAAACGTCCCTTGCGAGTCGCGCCTGCTTGCAAAAGCCCGTTCACGCCGCGCACGCCCGCCGCTTGCAACTTCTCCGCTCGCGCGGGTCCAATTCCTTCAATTTCAATTAATGTAGGCATAGTTTGTCTCCTTTGCTAAACTATAACATCTTATAAAGAAAAATCAACCTTTGAAAGCGAATTACAATGAACGCATGAAAAAAGACAACCGCCCAACCCAATCCGAACGCAGCGTCTTCTCGACCATTTTATCAACCTTCATTTTTCTTTGCCTCGCCAGCGCCGCCGTTGCCACCTTTTTAATTTTGATTAACCGATGAAGCGCCTCGTCGCCTGCTTTTGCTTTCTGATTGTCGCCTGCGCCCAATCCGCGCCGCCTTCTCCGCCGACGACGAAACCAGCAACCCAAACGGCGACTCTTCCGCCCGTGTCCGCGCCGACGGCGACGCCGACTGTCAAGCCTTCCGCCACGCTGACGACGACTCCCGCGCCGCATGCCCGCCGCGTCGTCATCCTCTCCATAGACGGCTTTCGCCCCGACGCGATTGCGCTCGCGCCGATGCCTTTCCTAACCTCGCTGTTGACTCAATCCGCCTATTCGCTTTCCGCGCAAACGGTGTACCCCAGCGTAACGTTAATTTCGCACGTCTCCATGCTCAGCGGACAATGCCCCATCAAACACAAAGTGGACTGGAACGATTACGTCCCCAAAAACGGGTACGCGCAAGTTACCGACTTGTTCGACCTCGTCCACGCGGCGGGCGGGCAAACGGTGATGTACGTCGGCAAAGAAAAGTTGCGTCAAATTTCTGAGCCGCAAAGCGTGGACGTTTTTCAATTCATCAACGACCGCGATTTAGTCATCGTCGCCGATTTGATTGAAAACTTCCCCGCCGATTTTCGTCTGCTCTTCGTTCATTTCCCCACTGCCGATTGGATGGGGCACGTTTACGGCTGGCTTTCGTGGCAGCAGTTGAGCGTCCTGCGCCGCGCCGACCAAGCGCTCGAACAACTGGTCGCCGAATTAAATCAGCGCGGGCTGCTGTCTGAAACGCTGTTCATCATCAGCGCCGACCACGGCGGACACGACCAGTTGCACGGGTCGAGTCTGCCTGAGGATAAAACCATCCCGTGGATCGCTTTCGGCGCGGACGTTCGCCCCGCGCAGTTGACCTCGCCCGTGTCCACGGTGGACACCGCCGCCACCGCCGCCTTCGCGCTCGGCTTAGACCTCCCCGCCGAATGGGACGGCGTCCCAATCTACGAAGCCTTCGGTCTGCCCGTCTTAAAAGAATCCGTCGGCTGCCCAAAATAAAAGAACGGACGGCATACGCCGTCCGTTCCCGTCCGTGAGTCCGCGACAGAGTCCGTTTATAAGTCCGTTTACAACTTAGCGAACCGACTAACCACCTTCGCCATCCCAGCCGGGCGTTCCATCGTGCCGCCCTGATGCACGCCGATGACCGTCCCCTCCTTCATGTACGCCGATTCGACAAACGCCTGCCCGGTCAAAAAGCGTTCGCTGTCAATCGCGCAAGAGGTAACAAAGCCGATGCGTTCGCCCGCTTCGTTGACGACTGGGTCGCCGTGATGCGCCATCCGCACGCGCTGCTCGTCAAAGCGGAAGCGAATCACCGCGCCCTTGCGCTCTTGCTCGCGCGCGACAAACGCCTCGCGCCCGATGAACCACGGCTTGTAAGTTTTAACGTAAGCCGCAAAGCCGCCTTCCGCCACGCCCAAATCGCGCCCGCCATTAACGCCGGAGCCGAGTCCCATCTCATGCCCGTACAGCGGAAGTCCCGCCTCCGTTCGCAGCGAATCTCGCGCGCCCAAGCCGGCCGGCTTCACGCCGAACGGTTCGCCCGCTTTCAAAATCGCGTTCCAAAAATCAACCGAACGCTGCGGGTGGACGAACAACTCAAACGCCATCTTCTCGCCAGTGTACCCCGTGCTCGAGACGATTAAATCAAACCCGCCCACTGTCGCGTCGCAAAGTTGTGTGCGCTTCAAGTTCATAATCCGTTGCTTCGTCGCGTCGTCCGCGCCTAAGGCGAAGAGAATATCGCGCGATTTCGGTCCCTGCAACGCGATGTCCACGCGCATGGCGTCGCCCGCTTTCGCGTCGCGCAAATTGCGGATCTGCGCGTTGTAGCCGTAAGTCCGCGCCCAAGGGCGAGCGTTATCCACGCGGACTTTTCCGTCGCGCACCGCTTCCAGCCAAGCGCGATCTTTGTCGTCGTTGGCGGCGTTGACGACCACTAAATAATTATTCGCGCCGCGTTTGTAAACTAACAAATCGTCCAACACGTCCGCGTCGGGCGTTAGAAAATGCGTGTACAAACTTTCGCCGGGGTCCAAACTTCCGCAGTCGTTGCCGCAAACCGCGTCGAGGAAAGCGGCGGCGTCTTCGCCGCGCACGTCGTACGCGCCCATGTGCGAAACGTCAAACAGCCCGGCCGCTTGGCGCGTCGCCAAATGCTCTTCGTAAATGCTCGTGTACTGCACCGGCATTTCCCAACCGCCAAACGGCACCATCCTGCCGCCCAAATCTTTATGCGTTTGATAAAGCGCCGTTTTCTTCAACTCGACGTTTTCCGGTTCGCTCCATTCAAAGAATGGCAACGCCGCTTCTTCGCCCTTTGAGCGGACTCCGACAAACCAAGGTTTTACTTCGCTTTTAAGCGGCGGCTGCGTAGCGGACAATTGCGCCTTAACCTCATGCACCGTAAACGGTCCGGGCGCGCGTTTGGCGCTGAAATCTTTTTCGCCGTCGAGCCCAAGGGAAACGTAGCCGTCTGAAAGGTCGCGCAGCCAAGTCGCGGTCAGCGCCGCGTCTTTCTTCGCCACCGCCAGTTGATAAGTGGCGTTGTCCACGTTTTTCAACAAGCCTTGCACAACGCCCTTCGGCGTGGAGATAGACGTGTGTTGCGTCTTCCCTTTTTTCAGCGCTGAAAGGTCGGACGAAACGACGTAGTCCAACATCTGACGAACGCGCCGTCCGCCAATTTCAAACACGCCCGTTTTGAAGGCGTCGTCCAAATAATAAAAATGCGGATACCCGCTGTTGGTCGGTTTGAAGTCAATGCCGGCTTCGGTCGCCAACTTGCGGATTTTCAACTTGGCTTCGTTCAAAACGGCGAAGTCCAATTTAGCGCGGCGTTGCTTTCCTTTGCGGGCGGTGTCCACCGCGTGCGGCGCGCTTGCCAACAACACGTCGGCGATGACGTTCGCCAGTTGACGCGCTTGCTTCTCGTTGAATCCGCGTTGAGAGATCCACGGCGTGCCGAGTCGAATGCCCGAAGGCGCGGCGGCGCTTTTGTCGCCGGGGATTGTGTTGCGGTTAACCACCACGCCGACGACGTCCAAAATCCGCGCCGCTTGGTCGCCGCTTAACTTCACGCCCTCGGCGTTGACGATCGACGAGCAATCCACGTTGACCAAATGCGTGTCCGTGCCGCCGAAGGGGACGCGCAAGCCGCGCTTGGTAAATTGGTCAGCCATAGCGACGGCGTTCTTAATCGTTTGCGCTTGCAATTTTTTGAATTGTTTGGTTTGCGCCAATTTGAAAGTCAGCGCCAAACCGGCGAAGACGTTCACATGCGGCCCGCCTTGCTCGCCGGGAAAAACAGCCTTGTCCAACTTTTTGGCGACGTCGGCTCTGTGCGTCAGCAACACCGCGCCGCGCGGACCGTCCAATGACTTGTGCGTCGTGGACATAATCACGTCCGCGATGCCGATTGGCGAAGCGACCACGCCCGCCGCAACCAACCCGCCAATGTGCGAAATGTCCGCGAGGAAATACGCGCCGACCTCGTCCGCAATCTCGCGGAATTTTTTCCAATCGGGAACCCACGAGTAAGAGGAGTAGCCCGCAATTAGCAGTTTGGGTTTGTTTTCCAACGCCAGTTGACGGATGGCTTCGTAGTCCAAGCGTTCGTCGGCGTTGATTGAGTAATGCACCGCGTGAAACCATTTGCCGCTGCGGTTGACCGGCGAACCGTGCGAGAGGTGGCCGCCGTGCAATAGGTCGAGTCCCATCACCGTGTCGCCGATGTTAATTAAGGCTTGATAAACGGCGTTGTTTGCCGGTCCGCCCGAAAGCGCCTGCACGTTGACGTAAATCTGATTCGCCGTCAAGCCGTTGGCGGCGAAGGCTTCGGCGGCGCGCCGTCGCGCCAGCGCTTCGATCGCGTCGGCGTATTCCACGCCTTTGTAATAGCGCGGGTCGCTGTTGCGGCGATAATGCGCCAAACGCGCGGGGTAATCGAGAATTTCTTCTTCGCTCATCCAGCGCGAATCTTCGTCGGGGTAGCCTTCGGCGTACAGGTTTTGAAAGGCGGAAGTCAGCGCTTCGCGCACCGCCATCGGCGCGGACGATTCGCTGGCGATGAGAATCAATTTGCGATATTGGCGTTCCAATTCAAATTGAGTCAACTCGTACACGGCGGGGTCGAGTTCTTTTAGCGAACCGCGAAACAAATGGTCTGGCATGAATAGGCTCCTGTTTTTTTGTGATGAATTATCTTGATTGTAGAGCGTTCGAGGGCTTGGGTCAAGAGAAAATCCGATTCGGAAATTCTGCGTTTGTCCGCTTATTGACATTCTAACCGCCATCAAGTAGAATAGCGTTCGCCGTTTTGAATAACGGGCCTGTAGCGCAGTTGGGAGCGCGCCTCAATCGCACTGAGGAGGTCAGGGGTTCGAATCCCCTCAGGTCCACCTTTCGGTAATCAGACATGATTCGTTGATTACTTTGAAAATTAATAAATTGAAAAGGGGGCCCATAGCGCAGTTGGGAGCGCGCCTCAATGGCATTGAGGAGGTCGAGGGTTCGAATCCCTCTGGGTCCACACAATCAAATCAAGAAAAGTTAGGACAGGAGTAGTAAGTCGTCCCGTCAGCGAGTTGGGAGAGCGAGGTGGAAGCCCAACGTCGGCGCACTCGGGAGCGCGTTAGACCGAACTCGCCTGTCGCCCCGCAAGGGAACTTCGTTGGCGAATCAAGTAGTCAGCGACGGGTTAGCCCGTTATTGCAAATCAAGCGCGTTGTGCGGTTTGAACGTTGACAGGCGTAAACGTTGGAAGGAAACTTTCAACCTGAAACTTGCAACTTGAAACCTGAAAACGAATTTGGGTGGTACCGCGGAGTTAACTCTTCGTCCCAGTTGCGGACGAGGAGTTTTTTATTTTAAGGATCAAAAAGAAACGGAGGCAGTATGGACGCCAATAAAGATTATTCATACAACCCGAATGAAATTGAGAAAAAATGGCAAGTCAAATGGGAAGCCGATCAACTTTACCGCGCGGTGATTGATGAGAGCCGCCCCAAGCATTACGCGCTGACCATGCTGCCTTATCCCAGCGGCGATTTGCACATCGGGCATTGGTACGCGATGACGCCGTCGGATGCGCGAGCGCGTTTCAAGCGGATGCAGGGTTACAACGTGATGTTCCCGATGGGATTCGATGCGTTCGGTCTGCCTGCCGAGGGCGCGGCGATTAAGAACAACATCCACCCGAAGAAGTGGACGTATGCCAATATTGCGCGCATGGAAGAACAGATGCGTTCGATGGGCGCGATGTTCGATTGGAAGCGCGAAATTATTTCGTCTGACCCGGAATACTATCGCTGGACGCAGTGGTTCTTCATCCAGTTATATAAACGCGGGTTGGCGTATCGCAAGAAAGCGACCGTGGATTGGTGCCCGAAGGACAACACCACGCTGGCGCGCGAACAGGTGAAAGGCGAAGACCGCGTCTGTGATCGCTGCGGCACGCCGGTCATCAAAAAGGAATTGGAACAGTGGTTCTTCAAGGCGACGGATTACGCCAATGAACTGTTGCATTTCGATGGAATTGACTGGCCCGAGTACATCGAAACTTCGCAGACGAATTGGATCGGGCGCAGCGAAGGCGCTTCGGTTATTTTCAAAACGGAAGCGGGCGACCCGATTGAAATCTTCACCACCCGCCCCGATACGCTGTGGGGCGCGACGTTTATGGTCTTGTCGCCCGAACATCCGCTGGCGGAGAAGATCGCTTCGGCGGAACAGGCGCAAGCCGTCCGCGCGTATAAGGCTGAAGCGGCGAAGCAGACCGACATCCAGCGCGAAGCGAAGGATAAAGAGAAGACGGGCGTCTTCAGCGGCGGGTACGCGATTAATCCCGTCAACGGCGAGCGGATCCCCATTTGGATCGCCGATTATGTTTTGATGAGTTACGGCACGGGCGCGATTATGGCGGTCCCTGCCCACGACGAACGCGATTTTGAGTTTGCGCGCAAATACGGCTTGAAAATTATTCCAGTCATCCAGCCTGAAGGCGTCGAGTTGAACGGCGACACGATGACCGAAGCGTACCCGCATGAAGGCGCGATGATCAATTCGAGTCAATTCAACGGGACGCCTGCCACGAACGATAAGGGCATGGCGAACCCCGCCATCAAAGCGGTGATCGAATATTTGGAGAAAAAAGGAATCGGCAAGCGCGATGTGAATTATCGTTATCGCGATTGGTTGATCTCGCGCCAGCGATTTTGGGGCGCGCCGATTCCGATGGTTTATTGCGAAACGCATGGCTGGAATCCTGTGCCGGATGATCAACTGCCTGTGCTGTTGCCTGACGATATTGACGAATGGAAACCGACGGGCGAATCGCCGTTGAAGTTTCACCCCACGTGGAAAAACGCAATCTGTCCGATCGGCGGCGAGCCCGCGATCCGCGAAACAGACACGATGGATACGTTCATGTGTTCGTCGTGGTATCACCTGCGTTATCTGAGTCCGCATGACGATAAGGCTCCGTTCGACGACGCCGAATATAACTACTGGATGCCCGTGGACACATACACGGGCGGGAGCGAACATGCAACGATGCACCTGTTGTACTTCCGCTTTTTCCACAAGGCGCTGCGCGACATGGGAATCACCGAAGGCAACGAGCCTGTGATGCAGTTGCGTAATCAGGGCATGGTGTTGGCGGAGGATAATTCCAAAATGTCAAAGAGCAAGGGCAACGTAGTCGCGCCCGACATTTTGGTTGACCAATACGGCGCGGACACGGTGCGCGCTTACCTGATGTTCTTTGCGCGTTGGCAGCAGGGCGCGGCGTGGAACTCTCACGGCATCGAAGGGACGGCGCGTTGGCTGCGCCGCGTCTGGACTTTGTTTACCGATCCTATTGCCGCGCCGACAGCGTCGGATGAAACGCGAAAAGTTCTGCGCCGCAAAGTTCATCAAACCTTAAAGCGCGTTACGCATGACTTTGAAAATTTCGAGTTCAACACCATCATCTCTTCGTTGATGGAATTGCTGAACGAGATGTACAAAGCGCGCGAAGCGGGCGCGGCGGGGACTCCCGAATGGGACGAGGCGCGAGAAATTTATGTCAAGATGTTGGCGCCCGTCGCGCCGCACATCGCCGAAGAATTGTGGACCGAACATTTTGGCAAGCCTTATTCCGTCCACCAGCAGGCGTGGGCTGTTGTGGACGAATCCGCCGCGAAGGAAGATTCAGTGGAGATTCCGCTGCAAATTAACGGCAAAGTGCGCGGACATATCCAAGTCGCCGCCGACGCGAGCGAAGACGAAATCCGCGCTGCGGCGCTGGCGAACGAATCCGTTCAAAGCCATTTGGGCGGCAAAGCGCCAAAGAAAATTATCGTCGTCAAAGGCAAGTTGGTCAGTTTTGTGATTTAAGAAATAGTTTGAAGACCTATAGATTTTTTAGCCGCTTTTCAATTGACGATTCAAAACGCGAATGATACAATCTCGCCCGCTTCAAACGCCCCCATCGTCTAGCGGCCTAGGACGAAGCCCTCTCAAGGCTTAAACCGGAGTTCGAATCTCCGTGGGGGCACAACAGAACAGTCGCCTTTTAGGCGGCTGTTGCATTTTATGGAGAGTCATGCCCGCATCCAATTCCTCGCGCGGATTTATTACCGCCTTTGCCGCCACCCTGCTCTGGTCAACAACGGGACCTTTAATCAGTTACCTCATCACAGCCTATAATTTGCCCGCGCTGACCATCGCCTTTTGGCGCAACTTCTTCGTTACCGTTTGCGTGTGGGTCGGCTTATGGTTTTTGAATCGCGCCTCGCTGACGTTAGAAGCGCGTTATCGAAAATTCATCCTTGGGTACGGGTTGGTTTTGGCGCTCTTCAACGCCATGTGGATTTTTTCCATTCAATACAACGGCGCGACAGTCGCCACCGTGTTATCGTTTTCCTCGCCGATGATGACGGCGGCGTTAAGCCGCGTTTTCTTTAAGGAACGCTTCAACGCGCTCAAATTAATTTCGATTGGAATTTGCTTCGTCGGCATCGTCCTCGTCGCCGACGCCGCCAACCCCGCCGTGTGGCGACTCAACCCATTGGGCATTATCTTCGGTTTGCTGACCGGCCTGATGTTCGCCGTTTACAGCCTGCAAGGCAAAGTCTCCGCCGATTTGCGAATCCCGCCTTGGTCGGCGCTCTTTTACAGTTTCGCCGCCGCCTCGATTTTCATCTTCTTCTTCGACCTCGCCAACGATATGTGGATTACCCGCCAACCCGTTGTTGACAATTTATTCTGGCTAAAAGATTCCGTCTCTGGTTGGAGTTGGCTCTTCTTGCTCGGCATCATTCCCACGCTCGGCGGCTTCGTCTTCTACAACGAAAGCATCCGCCGCCTTTCGCCAACCGCCGCCAACTTAATCGTTACGTTGGAACCGGTCTTCACCGCAATTTTGGCGTATTTCTTTTTGCACGAATTAATGAACGGAACCCAATTCGTCGGCAGCGGACTTTTGTTGTTGGGCATCGTCTTGCTCCGCGCCGCAGGGTAATGCCCGTTTGTCTCTGGTTACGCCCCTACGAACAAACATCCCCGTTTATCTCCATTCATCTCTGGTTGCGCCCCTACGAACGATTCAACTCCCAAATAATTCGCAGACCGTCCAACGTCAGCCAGGGGGCGATGACGTCAATCGCCCGCGCTTCGACGGCGACCACGTCCGCTAAGCCGCCGGTGGCGATGACTTTCATCTCGCTCCCCAATTCGGCGCGGAAACGCTCCGCCATGCCGTCCACCATCGAGGCGTAGCCGAAAAGCAAACCCGATTGCATGGCGTGGACGGTGTTGCGCCCGATGACTGACGGCGGCGCTTGCAAGTCAATGTTGGGAAGTTTTGCGGCGCGGGCGTAGAGCGCTTCGGCGGCGAGGTTGATTCCCGCCGTGATTGCGCCGCCCAAATATTCGCCGCCGCGCGCGATGGCGTTGAACGTGGTCGCCGTGCCGAAGTCAATCACGCAGGCGGGCGCGCCGTAAAGTTTCATCACCGCCGCCGCGTCGCAGACGCGGTCCGCGCCGACCGATTTCGGATCTTCGTAGCGGATTTTGATTCCCGTTTTGACGCCCGCGTCCACAACCAGCGGCTCTTGTCGCAAATACTCGCGGCAGGCTTGCACAATGCGCCCGGTCAGCGGCGGCACGACCGAAGCCAGCGCGATTCCGTCAATGTCGTCCAGCGTTTTTTTTGCGTTTTGCAAAAGCCCCAAAAATTGCAAACCGTATTCGTCGGGCATGCGCTTGTGGTCGGTGGCCAGCCGCCAATGCGCGCCGAGCGTTTCGCCTTCGTACAAGCCGAGCGTGAGGTTGGTGTTGCCGAGGTCAATGACGAGGAGCATAGGGAAGTCCGATTAGGTGAAATGTAATGGAAAAATGATGACGTAAGTATACCTATAAAAGCGTCGAAAAATCGCCGCGTCGGATAAAATCGCAGAAAGACGAACGCAAGGAGAATTTCCATGAACGAACCCGCCGCATTCGACGCCCTGCTTCCGCCCGCGATGGCTGTCAAAGCCGAAGAATTGGGCGTGAAGAAAGCCAACCTTAACGGGTTGAATATGTTTATGTTAGCCGTTCTCGCGGGCGCGTTTATCGGGGTCGGCGCGTTGTTCGCCACGACCGTTTTGGCGGGCGGAATTTCCGTCAAAGACGCGAGCGGCGCGGTCATTTATTCCAGTGCGCTGCCTTACGGCGTAACGCGCTTGTTGGGCGGGCTGGCTTTCTCGCTTGGCTTAATCATGGTCGTGGTCGGCGGCGCGGAACTGTTCACCGGCAACGCGCTCATCACCATCGCCTTCGCCAGCGGAAAAGTTACGCTGACTCAACTGTTGCGAAATTGGGGCATCGTCTATTTGGGGAATTTTGTCGGCGCAGTGTTGACCGCCGCCATCGTTTTTATCGGCAAACAATACGCCTTCGGCGGCGGCGCGGTCGGCTTGACGGCGCTCAACGTCGCCGAGTCCAAAGTTACGCTGGAATTTATCCCCGCCGTCGCGCTGGGGATGATGTGCAACGCGCTGGTTTGTATGGCGGTTTGGATGTCGTACAGCGCGCGCACGACGACGGACAAAATCCTCGCCGTCGTTCCGCCGATTGCCGCCTTTGTGGCGGCGGGCTTCGAGCACAGCGTCGCCAATATGTATTTCATTCCGCTGGCGCTTTTTATCAAAGATTTTGGCGGCGCGAATTTTTTTGAAGCCGTCGGAAAAAGCGCCGCCGATTTTTCGCATCTCACTTGGCGAAATTTCTTTCTGGTTAATTTGCTCCCCGTAACGATTGGCAACATCATCGGCGGCGTGGCGATGGTCGGCTTGGTCTATTGGTTTGTTTACAATCGAAAAAGTTAACCCTATTCTTTAACCGCGACGATAATTTCCGAAACTTGATCGTAGCGATGAAATTGCGGCATGAGGTACGCGCCGCTCGCCCATGATTTGAGATGGTCAACTAACTCGATCGCCAACTCCGCGCCGACTTTCGCGCCGTCTTCGCCGGCGGCTTCGATGCGTTTGCGCGTCTCTTGCGGAATGACGATGCCGGGCACTTCGTTGTGCAAAAAGTTGGCGTGCCGCGCGCTGACCAACGGCAATACGCCGACGATAATCGGCTGGTCGAGTTTGCCGTGTTTGGCTTCGTAGGCCTCCAATAATTTGGGACCGTCGTCGGGGCTGTAAACAGGTTGCGTGAGGAAGAAATCCGCGCCCGCGTTGACTTTGCGCTGCAAGTTCTTAATCTCGCTTTCCACATTTTGCGGGCAAAGGTTGAGCGCCGCGCCGACGAAGAAACTGGTCGGCTGACCGATGCTGGCGCCCGAATGATCCATGCCCATATTAAATCCGCGCTTGACCAGTTTGACCAAACCCGACGGGACGAGGTCGTAATTGTCGGTCGCTTCGGGATAGTCGCCGATCGAGGTCGGGTCGCCCATGACGACGAAGACGTTGCGAATGCCGAGTGCGTGCGCCGCCAGCAAGTCGCCTTGCACGCGCAACAGGTTGCGCCCGCGCGTCGGGAAATGCAGGGTGGTCTCCACGCCGACCTGACGCTGCACCACGTCGCAAACCGCCCACGCGGACATTCTCATGCGCGCCAGCGGGCTGTCGGCGACGTTGATAACGTCCGCGCCGGAGTCGTAAAGCAGCGAAGCGCCCGCCAATAATTTTTTGGTCGAAAGTCCGCGCGGCGGGTCCATCTCGACGCAGATGGAAAATTTTCCGTCGGCGAGGCGCTGGGCGAGGCGAGACTCTTGGGCGGCGGGGGCGGCGGCGATTTCCTCTTCGGGCGCGAAAGAAATTTCCAGCGGCGCGGCGGCGGGCGCGGCGTCCAGCCGTTTTTTCATCGTCGCAATATGTTGCGGAGTCGTGCCGCAACAGCCGCCGACGATGGTCGCGCCCGCTTCGCGGAAGAGCAGCGCGTACTCGCCAAAATATTCTTCGTCGGCGGGGTACATGATGCGCCCGTTGGTTTGTTGGGGCCAGCCCGCGTTGGGCTTGACGATAAAGCGCGCGCGCGGTTCGGCTTGACGCATGCGTTTGAGGATGCGAAGCAGTTGCAACGGTCCGCCAGAACAGTTGACGCCGATCACGTCTGCGCCGGCGGCGACGAGGCGTCGCGCCACTTTGGCGGGCGGGTCGCCTAAGAGCGTAACGTCGTCGCGGGTGAAAGTCATCGAAGCGATAACCGGCAGCGAAGAATTTCCTTTGGCGGCGGCGACGGCTTCTTGCGTTTCGTACAAATCGGCGATGGTTTCAATGACGAACAAATCTGCGCCCGCTTCGGCAAGCGCGTTGACTTGTTCGGCGAACGCCGCGCGCGCCTCTTCCAACTTGACGCGCCCGTAGGGGACGAGCCGCACGCCGAGCGGACCGATGTCGCCCGCGACGAACACGTCTTTGAAAGACGCCGCCACCACGCGCTTCGCCAATTCCACGCCCGCGCGATTCACCTGCGCGACCTTGCTCTGCAAACCGTGCTTCGCCAGTTTGAAGCGATTTGCGCCGAAGGTGTTGATGATGATTAACTCCGCGCCCGCTTCGATGTACTCGCGGTGCACGTCCGCCACGACGGCGGGACGCGAGAGATTTAACTCGTCGAAGCATTCGTCAAAGCCGACGCCGCGCGCGTGAAGCATAGTGCCCATTGCGCCGTCGGCGAGCAGCGTTTTTTGAGAAAGAGCGTCGAGGAAATTCATCGCGCCTACTTCATCAACTGCTCGACGCGCGTTTCGCCGAGCGTGTAATACTTCGCGTCTTTGTGCGGGACGACAATCGCGGCGGTCGATTCTTCGGGGCTGATTTGACCCGACGCGGTCAACCCCAATCCCAGTTCCTCTTCGGCGGCGGGCAGCAATTTGAAGACTTTGAAATGATCTTCCAAAACGGGGATGGCGGGATAACCCCACGAGTAGCGCTTGCCCTGATTCGCGCCCAAGCCCAACTCGCGGCGAATGTGATTGTGGACGTAATCGGCGGTGGCTTCGGCGGCTTGCACGGCGAGCCCGTGCAGGTAGTAGGCTTCGGTGTAATCGTTGGCGTTTTGCATTTCTTCAAACAAAGCGGTGGCGAGTTTGCCGACGGTTACGACTTGCAGCGCGACCGTGTCCAATTGCCCCGACTCGACCGAAGCGAAGTAATCCGATAGCGCGAGGTAATCTCCGTGCGGTTGGCGCGGACAGATCAAACGCGCCGCTTCTTTTTTGCCTTGCGCGTCGGCGTAGATGATCAACTCTTCGCCGTCGGCTTGACAGGCGAAGTAGCCATAGACCGCTTGCGGTTTGAGCCAGCCGCGTTTGGCGCCGTCTTTCGCCATCGAAACGAGGCGCGCTTCAAATTCTTTTTTCAATTTTTCCCATTCGGGTCCGTGCGTGTTCTTCGCTCCCCACGACAAACGATACAACTCGTTGATGTTGAGGTGTTGCAACACCATTTCAAGCGGCATGTCGCGGATGATGCGTTGCCCCAATTTTTCGGGCAGCGGAATCGGCGCGGGGACGACGTTGGAGCGTTTTCCGCTCGGCGCGGCGGCTGGTTCGGCGGCGGCGAGGTTGGCTTCCATCGTCGCTTCTTTATTTATTTTTTCCAGCAAGTTGAAGCGCTTCTCTTCGTCAATCAGCGCGTCCATTGTGTCCAAACCTTCAAAAGCGTCTTTGCAATAGAAAACGCCCGCTTCGTAATTTGAGCCGTCTTCGGTTTGCAAAATGCGTCGTCCGAAGCGGCGATTAATCGCCGCGCCGCCGACCATGACCGGGATTTGCTGTTTGCGCCGATGCAGTTCGTTGACAATCAGCGGCATTTGCTTGGACGTGGACACCAGCAGCGCGGAGAGTCCGATGGCTGTGGCGTTGACTTCGACCGCTTTGGTGATAATCGTCTCGGCGGGGACTTGCTTGCCTAAATCCACGACGGTGTAGCCGTTGTTCGACAAAATCGTTTTGACGAGATTCTTTCCAATGTCGTGCACGTCGCCGTACACGGTGGCGATGACGACCGTGCCTTTGGTTACGCCTTCCATTTTTTCGAGATAATTTTCGAGGTGCGCGACGGCTTTCTTCATCGTCTCGGCGGATTGCAGAACGAAGGGCAAAATCAACTCGCCCGCGCCGAACTTGTCGCCGACTTCTTTCATGGCGGGCAACAGCACGTTGTTGAGCAGGTGCACGGCGATGACGTGCTTGGACGGAGCCCTCATCCCCAGCCCTTCTCCCGTAGGGAGAAGGGAGTCCGAGTCTCCCTCTCCAACGGGAGAGGGGTTAGGGGTGAGGGTGTTCGCAGACGCCTCTTCCAAAGCAATCCAAATTTCGTTCAACACATTTTCTGTGTTATTCAAAACGTCGCTATTCCAAAATCTTAAAACGCGAATCCCTTGCGCGTTTAGCGTTTTTGTTCGTTCATCGTCATGCTTGATTTGCTTCTTTTCAAGGTGTCCCGAACCGTCCAATTCAATTGCTAATTTTGCTTCATGACAATAGAAATCAAGAATATATCCTTTGATTGGGTGTTGTCTGCGGAATTTTGCGTCGTGAATAGCGCGGTTGCGAAGCAAGCGCCACATCAACGCTTCGGCGTCGGTTGCGTTTTCACGAAGTTCACGAATGCGTTCTTTGAGTTTGTCTGGCAGGCGCGGGTTATATTTGCGAGGCTTGCCCTCACCCTGTCCCTCTCCCACAGGGAGAGGGGATTCCCTTCCCCTTTCGGGGGAAGGGTTAGGGATGAGGGAACGATTAATCACCTCGTCAATATCCGCCTCCACGCCGTCTTTGAAGCGGTGGACGATTTTCCAGTGCAGGCGCTGTTCGGGCGTCATGCCTTCGGTTGGGTCGGCGGCGGATTCTTCGGTCAGTTCGACATTTTCAAAGTGGGCGATGAAGCGCTGCGTCGCGTCTTCGCGGCGGTTGAAGATTAAGTCCTCGCAAAGTTCGCGTTCGGTTTCGTCAATTTCGGCGTAAGGTTTGACGTGCGCCGCGTTGACGATTGCCATGTCCAAGCCGACTTGCACGCAGTGATAAAGCATGACCGAGTTGAGCGCTGGGCGGGCTTGCGGCGCAAACCCGAACGACAGATTGCTCACGCCGAGAGAGGTCATCACGCCCGGCAGTTTTTCTTCGATCAAGTGAATGCCTTCGATGGTCTCTTTGGCGGAGTCAATAAATTCAACATCGCCTGTTGCTAAAGTGAAGGTCAAATCGTCAAAGACCAAATCTTCGGGTTTGAGTCCGTGTTCGTTGACGGCGATGTCGTAAATGCGCTGCGCGACTTCGTATTTTTTCTGCGCGGTCTTCGCCATGCCGTTTTCGTCAATCGTCAAACAGATGACGGCGGCGTTGTATTTTTTGGCGAGCGCGAAAATCTTGTCGGCTTTGGCGCGCCCCGATTCAAGGTGCGTCGAATTAATCAGACAGCGACCAGGCGCGGTTTGCAATGCAACTTCCAGAACGTCCACTTCGGTGGAATCAATCACTAGCGGAACGTCCACGCCTGCTTGCAATTTTTTGATGACCTGACGCATTTGCTCGGCTTCGTCGGCGCGTTCGGTAACGGCGACGGAAATATCCAGCGCGTGCGCGCCGCCTGATACTTGATCGCGGGCGATGTCGAGGATGCCGTCGTAATCTTCCGCCAACAGCAGGCGTTTGAACTTGCGCGAGCCTTGCGCGTTGCAGCGTTCGCCCAAGAGCGTCGGCGCGGGCGTTTGTTGCATGGCGCTCGCCGACATCGCCGAAGAAAGTTGCGGCGTGAAAAGACGCGGGGAGTCGGTAGTTGGTAATTGGTAATCGGAAAGTTTTTCGACAAGGAGGCGCAAATGTTCGGGCGTCGTGCCGCAACAGCCGCCGACGACGCGCACGTTGTGCTTCGTCGCAAATTCGTACATGTCGTTTGCGTAGGGTTCGGGCAGCAACGGGTACACGGCTTGCCCGTCCACGTTGAGCGGCAGCCCGGCGTTGGGGATGCACGAAATCGGCAACGGAGAATTTTCGCCGAGAAAACGAATCGGCTCGCGCATGTGTTCGGGTCCCGTCGAGCAGTTGAGTCCGAACACGTCAATGCCCATGCCTTCGAGAATCGTCAGCGCGGCGTTGATGTCCGTGCCGAGCAACATGCGCCCCGTCGTGTCGAGCGTTACCTGCGCTTGAATCGGCAAATAAATTTGCGTCTTTTCAAAGGCTTGATGCAAGCCCGCGATGGCGGCTTTGACTTCGAGGATGTCTTGCGACGTTTCGATGAGCAGCAAGTCCGCGCCGCCGCGAATCAGACCTTCGGCTTGTTCGGCGAACGCGGCAATTAACTCGTCGTAAGTTACGTTCGACAAATCGGGGTCGGTGGTGGAGGGCAGTTTGCCAGACGGTCCAATCGAGCCAGCGACGAAGCGCGGCTGTCCCGTTTTTTCGGCGTACTCGTCCGCGAGTTTTCTCGCAAGTTGCGCCGCCGCCATGTTGATTTCAACGATGCGCTCTTGCAGATTGTATTCTTTCATCGTCAAGCGGTTCGAGCGGAAGGTGTCTGTTTCGAGCGCGTCCACGCCGACTTCGAGGAAGGAGCGGTGAACTTTTTCCACCGCTTCGGGGCACGAGATGACGAGGTAATCGTTGCACCCGTTGTATTGTTCGCCGCCAAAATGCTCGGCGGTCAAGTTTTGATTTTGCAAACTCGTGCCCATCGCGCCGTCGAAAATAATCACTTTCTTTTCGAGGGCGTCGAGGTAACGGCGGTTGGTGTATTGTCTTTTCATGGTTCTCCTAAAATTCTATGAGCAAATAATAACTGTCATTTCGAGTCGCTGGCGGTTGAGAAATCTACGATTATGCGGCTAAGATTTCTCGCTGTCGCTCGAAATGACAAACTGTGAACGCACAGCGCTTTTATCGCGAGTAAGTTCAATTCCTACAAGCGGCGAAGCCTTGAAAAAGTCAGATAATTTTTCAGGTTGCGCTTTTTTATGTCTTAAGACTTTTTTATTTTCTTTGAATTTCTTTTTCGCTTTTTTTATTTTCTGAACTTTAGCCATTGCTTGTTCCTTGCTTCTTATATTCACGCCTGCTCGTTCCAAAAAATCTTCTGCGCGATTTCGTAAATCTTCCAATCGCCCGATTCCTTTGTCAACTGAAAAATATAAAAGCAATGCGCGGTTTGCTGTTCCGCCTCCGACTTGCGCCAGACGATCATCGAAGCGCGGCAAGTCGCGGACTTTGAATCGGCGAAGTCAATTTCATAATTGCTCACGAGATGATGCAACTTAAAATTCTTTAACATCTCGCGCCGCGATTGAGCGTACTCGGCGGCGATTACCGTCTGCGGCGGCGCTCCGTTCATATCGGAGTAATCGGCGCGGAAGGTTTCGGTAAAGCAGGCTTGCAGTCCGCCCCAATCTTTCAGGTCAAAACTGGTGGCGAACTTGGCGATCAACTCTTGAATGGCAAGACGATTTTCAACATCCATTTTCTTTCCTTTATAAAATAAAAACCTCTCATTACATGAGAGGCGACATAAAATTTAGATCCTCTCTCATCTGCCAGACTTGCGTCTGCCGAAGTTAGCACCTTCTTCACTGACCGCTAGAACTGATTGCCGATCACTGACTGGTTGCCGAGGCTTCAAAGGGTCGGTCCCTCCGCCTCTCTGGATGAGTACAGCGTTATTATTCGCGGTTTATATCATAAAAATCAAAGGTTTGTCAATTGACCCAGCCCTTAATTCCCTTGCCAAAATATAAAATTGCCTGATATACTCACTCAATGGGTATATCAGGCAACCTTTCCCCCGAATTTGCGCTGTTGGGCTTTCTCGTTTCGGGTCAAAGTCATGGCTATGATTTGCACCAAAGATTCACAATAGAACTTGGTCATGTCTGGCATTTGAGTCAAAGTCAAGCCTACGCTATTTTAAAACGGCTGGAACAGCGCGGCGATATTTCCGCGCATGTGGTCGAGCAGGAAAAATTGCCTGCGCGTCAAATGCTCAAAATTACAGCGCAAGGACGCAGACGTTTTTTTGAATGGCTTGAATTGGGCGTCGGCGCCAACGCGCGTTCCATCCGTTTGGAATTTCTCACGCGCCTGTATTTCAGCCAACTTCACCGCCCTGAAAATATTCCTCAAATCTATCAATCGCAACTCGATGAAATTGAAGAGCGCATTGAAAGCCTCGAAAACCTTATCGAACATTTGCCTCCTGAACAAACCTTCAACCGTTTAAGTCTTGACCTTCGCCTCCAACAAATGCGCCTCATTCAAAATTGGATGGCGGAGATAAGAACTCAATTCCACATTTCAAAGGATATAGGATGAAACGCTTTTTGAACGTTATTGTATTGTTCGCCTTGCTCGTAACGGGATGCGCGTCCGCCTCGACCCCCGCGCCGACAATTGTTCCTGCTACCGAAGCGCCTACAAAAGCCCCGGCAGCGACTGCGATTCCGCAGACCGCCACGCCTGAACCGCGCGCATTGACCGTCTTCGCCGCCGCCTCGCTGACCGACGCTTTTACCGAAATCGGCAAAGAGTTTGACGCCGCCAATCCAGGCGTGACCACCACCTTCAACTTCGGCGGCTCGCAGACCTTGCGGACGCAAATTGAAGAAGGCGCGCCCGCCGACGTGTTCGCTTCTGCCAACCAAAAAGAAATGGATGCGCTGATTGAGTCCGCGTTGGTGAATAAAGAAAGCTCGCAGGTTTTTCTCAAAAATAAATTGGTCGTGATTCTTCCCGCAAATAACCCCGCGAAGATAACTTCGCTTAAAGAATTGGCGAATTCGGGAATCAAACTTGTGCTTGCCGCCGAAGAAGTTCCCGTCGGCAAGTATTCGCGTCAGGCGTTGGATTTGATGAACGCCGCCTTCGGCGCGGATTTCAAAGATAAAGTCTTGGCGAACGTCGTTTCCAATGAAGATAATGTCAAACAAGTCGTCGCTAAGATTCAACTCGGCGAAGCGGACGCGGGCATCGTTTACACATCCGACGCGGTCGCCGCGCCCGAATTGCAGACGATTGAAATTCCAACCGAAATGAATGTTATCGCCAAATACCCCATCGCGCCGTTGACCGAATCGAAAAACGCAAAACTCGCGCAAGCCTTTGTGGATTACGTCCGCTCGCCCGCCGGGCAAGCCATTTTACAAAAATGGGGATTCGCCGCTCCCTAATATTTTTAACCGCAAAAGGTCGCAAAGACGCGCAAAGTTTTTCCTTTGCGACCTCTTGCGGTAAATTGACTTTAATTGAAGAAACTCCTCGACTCAAAATGGCTGTTCGTCTTTCTCAGCCTTTTTATGTTGGCGCTCTTTGCGCTGCCGATATTCGCGGTCTTGATTCGCGCCTTCAACGGCGCTTTCCTCGCGGACGCTTTTTCCGCGCAAGCGTTTTCGGCGCTGCGCTTGAGCGTCGTAACCAGCGCCGTTTCGACGGCTTGCGCGATTCTCTTCGGCACGCCGCTTGCGTATCTGTTGGCGCGTTGGAAGTCGCGCTTCAAAACGATTGTCGAAATGCTGACAGATTTGCCGATTGTGCTTCCGCCTTCGGTGGCGGGGCTGGCGTTGCTGATCGCTTTCGGTCGGCGCGGAATTTTCGGGTCCGCGTTGGCGGCGGCGGGAATCAGTTTGCCGTTCACGACGGCGGCGGTCGTCCTAGCGCAGACTTTCGTCTCGGCGCCGCTTTACATCCGCGCTGCACGAATCGGGTTCGCCGAAGTGGACGGTCAACTGGAAGAAGCCGCCAACGTCGAAGGCGCGAATCAATGGCAGGTCTTTCAATCGGTGATGTTGCCGCTGGCGCGGCGCGCTTTGCTCGGCGGGGCGATCCTCGCGTGGACGCGCGCGCTCGGCGAATTTGGCGCGACGATTTTGTTCGCGGGAAATTTAGAAGGCGTAACGCAGACCATGCCGCTTGCCATCTATCTCGGCTTCGAGCGCAACATCGGCGCGGCGTTGTCGCTTTCCGTTTTATTGATTTTTGTCTCGGCGTTGTTGCTGGCGTTGACGCGCAAATTAGAGCGGGAAGAATAATTAACGGCATACGCCGCGCAGTGCGCGGCGCAGCCTTACAACCAACTCAGAGGGAGGAGAGAGTTCAAAACTATTCGGTCGGGTCGAAGTTTGGGTTCGTCCCGCAGAAAACACAGACGGGATGTTCGACGAGGTTGCATTCAATCGCGTGGGCGCATCGTCTGGATAGAATGCGCGGCGCTTGGTCGGGCAAGTTCTCCGCCGCGTAAACCGTCTCGACTTCAATGACGACGTTCTCTTGCAGTCGTTCGCAATAGACGTTTTTTTCAACCTTAACAATTTTCGCGGTCATCGTCGCTCCTAACTTCAATGAGCATAGTGTAGAACAAAAACGCCTGTCGGGCTAGTGACAGGCGTCTTAAAAGCGAGATGACAATGCGCCTATTGCGCTATTTCTTCGTCAGCCGATAAACGCCGCCGGAATAATCGTTAAGCAAATAAAGTTCGCCCGCTTCGTCTTCGCCGAAGGAGGTAACGCTTAAGCCCGTATCAAAGAGCGCTTGAGAGTTCCATTGCCCGTCGGCGAAAATGATTCCCCAAACTTTTCCCGAACAATAATCGCCGTAAAAGTAAACGCCGTTCCATTCGGGCATCGCGCCGCGATAGACATATCCGCCCGTGACCGAACAGCCAAACTGATGACTATATTCGACGACGGGAAGCAGCAAGCCGGGCTTCGCTTCGCCGTTGTAATCGTGAAAGCCTTCCATCTCGCTCCAACCGAAGTTCGCGCCGCCAGGCGAACCCGCAGGCAGGTAATCAATTTCTTCGTATTGATTCTGTCCCACATCGCCGATCCACAGATCGCCCGTTGCGCGGTCAAAAGAAATGCGCCACGGGTTGCGTAAACCGTACGCCCAAACTTCGTTGCCAAACGGGTTGTCGGCAGGGATGGAATACGGGTCGCCGCGATTCACGTCAATTCGCAAAATTTTTCCGAGCAAGGCGTTGACGTTTTGCCCGTTGCGGTTTGGGTCGCCTTGCGAGCCGCCGTCGCCAAAACTGAGATAGAGATACCCGTCGGGACCAAACGCGACCGCGCCGCCGTTGTGGTTTTCATACGGCTGGTCAACGGTCAGCAAAATTTTTTCGCTGCTTGGGTCGGCAAAATTTCCGTTTGCCGTAAAACGCGAAACGCGCGAATTTCCGCCCGCGCCCGTGTAGTTGACGTAGAAATATCCGTTTTCGGCAAAGTTGGGATGAAAGGCAAGCCCCAACAATCCCATTTCATTTCCGCTTTCGTTGACGCGCTCGGCGATGTCGAGGAAGGGTTGATCGAGCAATTGTCCGTCTTGCAAGATGCGAATCGCGCCGTATTTTTCGACGACGAACAAACGCCCCGAACCGTCCATAGCGGATTTCAAATCCACCGGGCGAGTCAGCCCGCCGACGATTTCTTTCCACTCGTAATCGTCGGGGTTGGGAAATTGACTGACGTTGAGAATCGCCGTCGCTTCGGGCGCGGGCGTGGCTGATTCAATTTTCGGCGCGGGGGCGTTCGTCGGCGCAGATTCGGTCAAGGTCGGCGAAGGCGGCGTAAGCGTAATGGGCGGGCGGTCGGCGCGACTTCCGCAAGCGAACATTGCCAGCAAAAGCGGAACGAGCAAGCGTCGCATTATTCTTTTACGTCGGCTTCGATGATTTCGCCGTCGTCGTCGTTTTGCTCTCGCGCGTGAAGTTCTTGGGCGAGCGCCTGTTGATGTTCCTTAACCACGTCGGGCGGGCAAAGCTCGGTGAAGACGAACGAACCCAGCCAAAGCACGGCGGCGTCGTCCAACACGCCGACGACGGGGAAGACCGCGTTGGGGACGAGGTCGGCGGGCATGACCAAATACGCCAACGCGCCCAACGGAATAATTTTAGCGAGAAAACTCACGCGGCTGTCGCCCATCAGGCGCAGGATGAGTTTGAATTGATTAATAAAATTTCGCACAGCGCCTTGTCGGGCGACGATAATTTGAGAGCCTTTTTTCTCTGTCATTTTTTCTCCTTTGAGTCGCGGTTGATTATATCTTTATATACGTCGGCGGCGCAAAAAGTTTTCGTTTGTGAGTACAATTTGCCTATGCCTTATTTAATTGACGGACATAATTTGATTCCAAAATTAGGATTGCGACTCGACGACCCCGAAGACGAAATAGAACTTGTGCGCCTCTTGCAAGACTTTGGGCGGATTCGCCGTCAGCAAGCCGACGTTTACTTTGACGGCGCGCCGCCCGGCTCGGCGGGTTTGCGTAAGTTTGGCAGAGTCAAAGCCTATTTCGTCCCGCGCGGACAAACCGCCGATTCCGCCATCCGCCGCCGCTTGGACAATCTCGGCGGCGACGCCAAAAATTGGACGGTGGTTTCGTCCGACCATGAAGTGCAAAACGCGGCGCGCGCGCGGCGGGCGCAGGCGATGCGCTCGGAAGAATTTGCAAAGCAACTTCGAGAAACGCTCGCTTCGGCGCGGACGAAAAAAAGGGCGGAGGAAAAACCGTCCGCGCAAGAGGTGGAGGAATGGCTGTCTCTTTTCAAGCGCGGAAAAGAGTAATTTTTTGCCCCTGAATTTTTATGGTAATTTTGATAAAAATGTAGTATATTAAAGCATAAGACGCCGCCCTCCCCTTTACTGGTATCTTGGCGTCAACCGCCGTCGCGGTCAGCATGTCCCCCCCATGCTGACGGGCGGCGGATTTTTTATCGGTACGAATGGGGGATTGAAACTAGACCTTAATTTTGTAAAATGCGATTAAAATTCCACGCTCGAAAGGAAACTATGAAGAAACTTTTTTTGTTCGTCTCTCTGCTTGTCCTCGTCTCGTTAAGTTGTCAGGCGCTGTCGCTTAAACCGAAGGCTGATTCCGCGCCAAAAACCGCAACGGAAAGCGCCGCGCCGAACGGTCAACCGAGCGAAACCGAAGAAGCGACCGTCAGCCCGAAGCCGCAAAATATAGAAAGCATTGAAGAGAAACTGCAAGAGTTAAACGGCGAACCTTGCGCGGACGCGCCCGACTTGACTTGCGTTACGATTCAAGTTCCGCTCGATCATTTTGATTCGTCCAATAAAGAAACGCTCGACGTTGCGTTTGGCGTTGCCCCCGCAACGGGCGAGCGTTACGGCATGTTCATCCAAGCCTTCCCTGGCGGGCCGGGCGGAGAAGGAATCAGCTCTTCGTATTTGGGATTTTATGATTCGTCCGTTTTGGAACATTACGACATCGTCTATTACGATCAGCGCGGAATCGGTTTGTCCAGCCCGTTGGAATGTCCAAAAACCTACGCGGCGGACTTCCTCGAATCGATGATTTCGTCGGACAGCGCGGGCGAAGAAGGGTTGGACACGCCCAAAGAACAGCAAGAAGCGATTGATTCCTCGCGCAAGTACGCCGAAAACTGCGTCGCGGAAATGGGCGTTGACCCCGCCAAGTTGGCGTTCTACGGCACCGACCAAGTCGCCGAAGACCTCGACACTTTCCGCGATTTAATCGGCGACGAAAAGGTTTGGATTTACGGAGTCAGTTACGGCACGGCAGTGGCGCAAACCTACGCCGCCGCGCACCCCGACCGCGTCGCCGCGATGATTCTCGACGGCACGTTAGATTTAACTTTGAACGGCGTGCAATCTTCGTTGGCGCAAGAAAAAGGATTCGACAAAGTGTTAACGGCGGTGTTGAACGCTTGCGACGACGACGAAAATTGTCATGCGGATATGGGCGGAAAGAAAGCGTTAGATGTGTACGATCAACTTGCGGCGCAAGTTTCTAAAAAACCCATCGCTTACGAATATCCGCTGGCGAACGGCAAAAAAGCCAAAGGGACGTTCACTTTCAACGAACTTGAATTTACCGCCGCGTATCAAATGTATTCGCTGACTCCGCGCATGTTGTTTTTGAAAGCGCTGGCGGCTGCGAATCAAGGCAACATTATTCCTATGCTGCGGTTGATGTATCAAAACGCGGACATTGACCCCGCGACTTTTGAATACGTCGGCGACCCGACCTTCTCGGACACGATGTTCCTCTCCGTGCTTTGCACCGACGACGCCTACTTTACAGGCTCTCAGGAAGAGCGCGTTCAACAGACGATTGAAGCGGGACAGGCTTCTAACGGAACGGTCCCGCGTTTGGACGGCTCGGTTTACACGGGATTGAGTTGCGCGTTTTGGCCCAGCGCGCCGAAAGAAGAAGCCAACCGCAAACCGTTGATTCTTCCGGGAGTCCCCGTTTTGGTGTTGAACGCCACGCTCGACCCCGCCACGCCGTTTGAAGAAGGCAAAGCGGTGGCAGAGCGCCTCGCCGACGGCTATCACATTTACGTCGAAGGCGGCGTTCATTCTATTTTTGGCTACGGCAACGCTTGCCCCGATCAATATGTAACCGATTTGCTTGTGGACGGCAAAGTTCCCGACCAGCGCGAAATCAAATGCACCGATTGGAAGCGGACGATTTTCTCGCGCTATTCGCCTAACCTGCCGACTAGCGTGAAAGATTTCTCCGATCCGCTGGAAATGATGGAAGCGTTGGACGAAGCGATCTTCTATTTGCCGGAAATCTATTCGTCGAGTTGGGCGGAAGATGAAAGCGTCGGTTGCGATTACGGCGGAACAATCGTCTTCGGACCGAGCGACGTCGGCGAAACCTATGCTTACAATAAATGCGAGTTAGTAAAAGGAATCGCATTAAGCGGCGCGGGAAGTTTGGATTACGACGAAGGAATCCTGACGATGACCGTATCCATAAGCGGCGATAAAAAGGGCGACCTAACTTACACCTACGATTACAACTCTGGCGACACGTCCGTGCAGGGAACGTTGGACGGCAAGTCGGTGGATTTGTCTCGCTGACGTTCGACTTCCTCGCGCCGCCGACGAGCGTAAAAATCCGAACCTTAAGAAGCGCTTGAACGACAAGCGCTTCTTTTGTTCTCTAAATATTTTGAAAATGCTATACTTAACTCGATTGACAATCTCTCAGCCAAAAAAGGAGAATGCCATGCATACGGAAAGCAAAGGATTTGTGCGTTTGGAATGGGTTTGTCCTAACTGCGGAACGCGCAACGCAGGACCCGTGAAAAACTGCGAAAATTGCGGCGCGGCTCAGCCGGACGACGTGAAGTTTCAACGCGCGGCGGAAGAAGCCATAATCACCGACGAAAAGGAAATCGAAGCCGCCAAAGCGGGCGCGGATATCTACTGCGGATTTTGCGGCACGCGCAACCCGTCCGCGGCGGAGACGTGTTCGCAATGCGGCGCGAATTTGAAAGAGGGCAAATTGCGTCAAGCGGGAGCGGCGTTGGAAGCCGCGCCTGTCGTCGCAAATCTCGCCGTCTGCCCGAGTTGCGGAACGGAAAATACAGCCAACGCGGCTTCCTGTTCCAACTGCGGCGCGTCGCTTCGCCCCGCGCCCGCGCCGCCCGCGCCCGTTTCGACGGCGGGAGCGAAAGCCGTCGCCAACAAAAAGCGGAATTGGATTTTTGCGGGTTGCGCGGCGTTGATTCTCCTCGCCTGTTGCATCGGCGCGTTTGCCGTTCTTCTGCCGTCCAGTTCGACAACGGGGACGGTGTCCAGCGTCTATTGGCAAACCTCCGTGCCGCTGCAAGAAGTCCGCGCCGTGCAACATACCAATGAAATCGGCAATCCGCCCGCGAGCGCGTACGACGTTTCTTGCCGCACCGAAAGCCGCCAAGTCTGCGAAGATAAAACGATTGACAAAGGCAACGGTTACGGCGAAGTGGTGCAAGAATGCCATAACGAAAACACAACCTATTGCAGTTACACGCTCGACGAGTGGACGACGATTCGCTCGTACGATTTGAACGGGACGAACTACTCGCCGCAATACGCCGACCCGACCGCCGCCAACGGTCAGCGCTTGGGCGACTCTTCGATTCAGTTGACGGTTTACTTTAACACCAGCAAAGGCGAGTTGAAATATTCGCCCGATTCAGTTTCGGAATTTCAGCAATTTCAAGTCGGCAGCGAGTGGACGTTGAAGACGAATCTGCTCGGCGCGGTCGTCAGCGCGGAACGATAGACGCGAAGATGAATAAAGCGACGGCGCTCGTTATCGGCGGCGGACCTTCGGGGTTAATGGCGGCGGAAGTTTTATCGCAAAGCCCCGACTTGCAAGTCAACGTCTATGACGCGATGCCGTCTCTCGGGCGCAAATTTTTGATGGCGGGCAAAAGCGGACTCAACCTGACGCATTCCGAAGCGCTGGATCAATTCGTTGCGCGTTACGGCAACGGCGAAGTCGCCCGCTGGGTTTATGATTTTTCGCCAAACGCTTTGCGCGAATGGGCGCAAAGGCTCGGCGTGAAAACTTTCGTCGGCACGTCGGGAAAAATTTTCCCAGTCGAGATGAAAGCCAGTCCGTTGTTGCGGGCGTGGCTGAAGCGACTCGACGCGGCGGGAGTCGCCGTCCGCGCTCGGTATCGCTGGAACGGGAAATTGTCGCGGCGAGAGAATCAATGGGAGGTTGAATTTGAAACGCCGGACGGAATTCAGTCCGCGCAGGGCGAGGTTGTGATTTTGGCGTTGGGCGGCGGCAGTTGGCGCAAACTCGGCTCGGACGGCGCGTGGACTTCATGGTTAGAAAAAGCCGACGTTAAGGTCGAGGCGTTGCGTCCCGCCAATTGCGGATTCGACGTTTCGTGGAGCGATTTCTTCAAAGAAAAATTTGAAGGGCAACCCGTCAAGTCGGTCGTCTTGTCGTTCGGGGATTTTGCGCGGCGCGGCGAATTTGTGATTACGAAAAACGGCGCGGAGGGAAATTTGATTTATGCCGCGTCCGCGCCGCTGCGCGACGAGATAGAGCGCGCGGGCAAGGCGACGGCGACTCTAGACCTTGCGCCCGATTGGACGGAGGCGCAAGTTTTGGCGCGGCTTTCCGCGCCGCGCGGCTCGCGCTCGACGGCGAAGCATTTGGAAAAAACGCTGGGCTTAAAGGGAGTCAAAGTCGGTTTGTTGCGCGAGTTCGCGCCCGAAAGTTTTGCGGACGCGGCGCGGCTGGCGGCGGCGGTTAAGCGGTTGCCGTTTCTGTTAAATGCGCCGCGTCCGCTGGACGAGGCGATTAGTTCGGCGGGCGGAGTTTCGCTCGACGAGTTGGACGAAAATTTGATGTTAAAGAAAATGGCGGGCGTGTTTTGCGTCGGCGAGATGTTGAATTGGGAAGCGCCGACCGGCGGCTATTTGCTCACGGCTTGCTTCGCCAGCGGACGGCGGGCGGGCTTCGGCGCGCAAAAATATTTGACGCGGATTTCGCATTCGTCTTCGTAATTTATCGCGCCAGCACTTTCACCATGCGATAATATTCCATGTTGACTTTGCGTTTGTTGTTAATCACGTCCGCCAGCGGAACGTAATCCACGCCGCGCCCTTTGAGCCCGGTCATCACGCCGTGAACGCCGTCCATCAGCGCTTCGACGGCTTTGACTCCCATGCGCGAAGCCAGCAGGCGGTCGTATGCCGTCGGCGAGCCGCCGCGTTGAATATGACCGAGAATCGTCATGCGCGTTTTGAAGCCCAAATCCATTTCGTCAATCATCGCCGCCAACTCGGTCGTGCGGATGTCCGAACCTTCGGCGTTGATGATGATGGCGTGAGTCTTGCCGCGTTTGTAGGCGTCTTCGACGGCGGCGGCAATCTCTTGTTGGTCGGCGGGCTTTTCGGGAATCAGCACAATTTCCGCGCCGCAGATGATTCCCGCCATCATGGCGAGGTAGCCGCTGTTGCGCCCCATCGTTTCGATGAGGAAAGCGCGTTGATGCGACGAGGCGGTGTCGCGCAATTTGTCCACCGCGTCCATGATGGTGTTCATGGCGGTGTCCGTGCCGATGGCGATGTTCGTCCCCCAAATGTCGTTGTCAATGCTGGCGGGGATGCCGATGGTTTTGATTCCTTTTTGCGTCAGCGCTTGCGCGCCAGTGAGCGAGCCTTCGCCGCCGATGACAATCAGCGCGTCCATGTCCGCTTCGTTCATTTTGCGAATCGCCTCGCGTTGACCGGACGATTCGGGGAAGCGCTTGCAGCGGCTGGTTTGCAGAATTGTCCCGCCGCGTTGCAGGATGCCGCCCACGTCTCTCGCGCCTAGCGCTTTGAACTCGCCGTTGATTAACCCGTCGTAGCCGTGCAACACGCCGACGACGTTCATATCATTCGCCAGCGCCGTCCGCACGGCGGCGCGGATGGCGGCGTTCATGCCCGGCGCGTCTCCGCCTGATGTCAAAATTCCGATGGTAAATTTTCCGTCTTTCATTCGTTTTCTTTCTTGACAGTAAATGCGTCAAAATCGCGCGCGACGACCGTGTTGGGGAAAATCGCCTGCGCTTCGGCAAGCGTGTCTTTTCCGCGATAACGCCGCGAAATATGCGTGAGGATTAGTTTCTTAACCCCTGCGTTTAGCGCGAGTTCCGCGCTCATCTTTGCGGTGAGATGCGCGAATTGATTCGCCATCTCCGCTTCGGATTCTAAATAAGTAGATTCGATAACCAGCGCGTCCGCGCCGCGACAAACTTCGACGAGGTTCTCCGTCCGCCCCGCGTCGCCGACGACGACTAACTTTGCGCCTTTTTCCCATTCGCCTAGCACGTCGTCGGGCGAGACGATTCGCCCGTCGGCGAGCGTAATGGATTCTCCGCCGACCAACGTCTTGCGTTCGGGTCCAAACGGCACGCCGAGCGCGTTTGCCTTTTCCGCCAAAAACGGACGACGCGCCTTCTCTTCAAATACATAACCGAGACTGTCCGCTCGCCCGTGCCAGACGGAAAATGCAGAGACGGAAAAATCGTCGGTTTCAAAGATCAAGCCGGGCTGAATCTCGACGAGGCGCAAAGGCATGGGCGTTTTTTTGCCGCGCAGCACAACGTCAAAGAGCAAAGTCCGCGCGCGTTCTAACGCGCCTTTGCTGCCGTAAATTTCAAATTCTTCGATGGCTTCCCAGCGCAAAAAGGTGGAGAGCAAACCGCCCAAGCCGAGAATGTGGTCGAGGTGTCCGTGCGTAAGCAAGGCGCGGGTGAGGCGTTTGAAGCCTTTGCCCGATTGCAAAATTTGACGCTGCGTGCCTTCGCCGCAATCTACGAGAAAACGATATTCGTTATAAGAGACAATCTGCGCAGAAAGTCCGCGATGCGCCGAGGGCGCCGAGGCGGACGTGCCTAAAAACAAAATTTCAAACAAAACGGTATCCTATCCAAACGCGGAGAATTTTTCGCCCCCGCGAAGTTTGCGAAGCGCGGCAATTTTACCTTAAAAAAATCTCCGAAGTCTTTGCGGACTTCGGAGATTGCGCGGCTTACTCGTTGACTTCGCCGTCTATGACGTCGCCTTCGTGAGAGGGTCCGCCTTCGGGCTGCGGTTGTTGTCCTTGATCTTGCGCGTACAACTGCTGGCTGAGCGCGTGGAAGGTGTTGTTCAACTCTTCGGTCAGGCTCTTAATTTTCTCGACGTCGTCGCCTTGCGCCGCTTGTTTCAACTCGCTGACTTTGCTCTCGATAGAGGCTTTTTCGGCGGCGGGAACTTTCTCTCCCAAATCGCGCAACGCCTTCTCGATTTGATAAGCGAGGTTGTCCGCGTCGTTCTTGACTTGGATCGTTTCGCGGCGCTGTTTGTCGGCGCTTTCGTTCTGACGCGCTTCTTGCACCATGCGGTCAATGTCGCCTTTGTTCAAGTTGGTCGAGGCGGTGATGGTTACTTTTTGTTCCTTGCCGCTGGCTTTGTCTTTCGCGGTAACGTGCAAAATGCCGTTGGCGTCAATGTCGAAGGTAACTTCCACCTGCGGCACGCCGCGCGGAGCCGGGGGAATTCCGTCGAGGCGGAAGCGTCCGAGACTCATGTTGTCTTGCGCCATCGGGCGTTCGCCTTGCAAGACGTGGATGTCAACCGCAGTTTGGTTGTCCGCGGCGGTGGAGTAAATTTCCGTCTTGCGAACTGGGATGGTGGTGTTGCGTTCAATCATCACCGTCATCACGCTGCCCATCGTTTCCACGCCCAACGAAAGCGGAGTTACGTCCAGCAACAAAATGTCTTTGACTTCGCCGCCTAACACGCCGCCTTGAATCGCCGCGCCAATCGCCACGACTTCGTCGGGGTTGACGCCTTTGTTTGGCTCTTTGCCGTTCGCCAACTTGCGAACCAAATCCGCGACCATCGGCATACGAGAAGAACCGCCGACCAAGACGACTTCGTCGAGTTTGTCCGCCGTCATTCCCGCGTCTTTGAGCGCGGCTTCAAACGGCTTGCGACAACGCGCCAGCAAGTCTTCGGTCATTTGCTCGAATTTTGCGCGGCTGAGTTTCAGTTGTAAATGTTTCGGTCCAGAAGCGTCGGCGGTGATGTACGGCAAATTGATTTCGGTTTCCATCACGGTCGAAAGTTCGATTTTGGCTTTTTCCGCCGCTTCGCGCAGACGCTGCAACGCCTGACGATCTTGGCGCAAGTCAATGCCTTGATCTTTTTTGAATTCGTCCGCCGCCCAGTTGGCGATTTTTTGATCCCAGTCGTCGCCGCCGAGGTGCGTGTCGCCGTTGGTGGCTTTGACTTCGATCACGCCTTCGCCGACTTCGAGGATGGACACGTCGAACGTGCCGCCGCCCAAGTCAAAGACGAGGATGGTTTCGTTTTTCTTTTTATCCAAACCGTAAGCCAGCGCGGACGCGGTCGGTTCGTTGATGATGCGTAAAACTTCGAGTCCCGCAATTTTGCCGGCGTCTTTGGTCGCTTGGCGTTGGCTGTCGTTGAAGTAAGCGGGAACGGTGATGACCGCTTGCGTAACCGCTTCGCCGAGATAGGCTTCCGCGTCCGCTTTGAGTTTGCCCAGAATCATCGCGCTGATTTCTTGCGGCGAGTATTCTTTGCCCGTTACCGGAATCTTCACGCGCACGTCGCCGGTCGGTCCTTGCACGATTTGATAAGCGACCATTCCGCGTTCGGATTCAACTTCGTCGAAGCGATGCCCGATAAAGCGTTTGATGGAGTAAACGGTGTTGTCGGGGTTGACGACCGCTTGACGCTTTGCCGTCTGCCCGACCATGCGTTCGCCGTTTTTGTTGAACGCCACAACCGACGGCGCGAGCCGCCCGCCTTCCGCTGTTGTGATAACCGTCGGCGACCCGCCTTCGATGACGGAGACGACGCTGTTGGTTGTTCCTAAGTCAATTCCTATAATTTTGCCCATGTGAAATCTCCTTCTTGCTCAGTTTCAATAGCCCCATATTAAGCGACCTGTGCAAGAATTCCGTTAACAAAATATAGGTTTTTGGTAAAAAAATTTATTCCGCGCCGACTTGAAACCAGTCAAAAAGCGCTTCGGCGGGGACGTTGGCAAAGGCGGCGGCGGCAATTCCGATTGCGCCTTCTTCCAGCCCGTAGTTGGTCGCGTCTATGTTGCGGATGATTTCGCCATTGGCGTAAACCTGAATGCGTTCGCCGACGCAGGTTAAACCGATTTCATTTTCGGCGGCGTTGATTTTGGAACTGTTGCCGTTGAGGATGGGAACGTACTTGACCACGCCGTCCGCGAGCCATTGGGCGTAATAAATGCCGTACGAGCCGTCGCTGGCGGCGTCAAATTCGTACCAACCTGCGGCGGAGTAACGACAGATTAAGCCGACCGAACCGCCGACGGCGATGCGGGTCTTTGCGCGCAGGACGACGTCCGCGTAGGAGTGTGCGGAGTTGACGCCGACGAACCAAGCGTCCGGCGAGGAGAAGTCTGCGCGCAAAGCGCCGTTTTGGACGGAGGTTTGCGGAGCGTCCGCGCCGCCCGCTTGCAGAAATTCCCAATAAGGAGATTGCGAATCAAATTCGTCAACGTAGTAAAGCGGAGGCGGCTCTGGCGTAGATGTGGGCGCGGGAGTCGCCGTTTCGGTTGGGGGAAAAGTCGCGGCGGGCTGAGTCGCCGTCGGCGGGGGAAGCGGCGTTTGCGTCGGGAGCGGCTCAGCCGTCGGCGCGGATTTGGGCAACTGGCAGGCGGAAGTCAAAAGGAGCAATCCAATGAGGAGGATTTTTTTCATGGCGCTTCTTATATCACAAGTTAAAACAAAACAGCGCGGCGTTTGCCGAACTGTTTGAGTGGAGATGCCGGGAATTGAACCCGGGTCCGAAAGACTCGACCCTCGGAACTCTACGAGCGTAGCCTGTCGTTTATCGTCATCGCAGGCGCCCCGACGGGCTGGTAAACCTGCGACCATCCGCTGGGCTTAGGCGCAAGTAGCGGAGTCATGCGCGGCATTCTGCTTTTGTGTCGCCCGATTCGCCGCCCGGCAGAAAACGGTCGGCGGCGGACGCGGCGTCGCTAAGACGCCGTACTGTTAGGCTTCGCCTTAGGCGGCGAGGGGCATAGCAGCATAGGAAGTGTTTTTGGCACTTAAAGGTTTGCGCTGATTTATCGAGGTCGGCGCGCGCTCGGCTCGCATTCCGGAATCAGCCTCTCCCGTCGAAGCCTGTCATCCCCAAGACTCGAACGCGATAGACGTTCCGCTTTTCATTATAGCATAGGCGCGTTTTATTACGCTATAATAAACGCAAGCAAAAGGATTTTTTATGGCTGAAAAAATTTTAATCGTAGACGACGACGTGGACACCCTGCGCTTGGTCGGGTTGATGCTCGAACGGCAGGGCTATCAGGTTGTCGCCGCGACGAACGGCGCGCAAGGATTGGCGAAGGCGTTTGAGGAACGTCCCGATTTGATTTTGTTGGACGTGATGATGCCCGACATGGACGGTTACGAAGTAACCCGCCGCCTGCGAAAAAACCCCGCCACAACCTCCATCCCCATTTTGATGTTCACCGCCAAAACCCGCATGGACGACAAAGTGATGGGCTTTGAATCTGGCGCGGACGATTACCTAACTAAGCCGACGCACCCGACGGAACTGCAAGCGCACGTCCGCGATTTATTGGCGCGGTCTAATTCGGGGCGTCCGCGAGAGGAAGAGCCGCAGGTCGAAGAAAAAGAAGGCTATGTGATTGGCGTGCTGGCGGCGCGCGGCGGGCTGGGCGTTTCGACTCTTGCGTCCAATTTGGCGGCGGCAATTTATGCGCGCAGCAAAGCGGACGTCGTCCTCGCGGAATTGACTCCCGGTCAAGGTTCGCTGGCGATGAGTTTGGGGTTGTCGCGTCAGAACGACCTTTCGGAAATGCTGCAAGGCACGGCAATCGAAATTACGGCGGAGAAGTTGAACTCCGTTTTTGAGGCGCACCCTTTCGGCGCGCGGATTTTGTCCGCTTCCGAAAATCCGCGCGACGTGGATTTGGCGGCGCGGACAGAGACGATGACCGCGCTCGTCAAACGGTTGACGACTTCGGCGCGTTTTGTCGTCCTCGATTTGGGTTCGGGGCTTCCTGCCTTCGTCCAAAAAGCCTTGCCGCTTTGTTCTGAAACTATTCTCGTGTTGGAAGGTTCGGAGCCGTCCATTCGTCAAACGCGGATTCTGTTGAAAGAAATCCTCGACTTAAACGTGGACGCCAAAACGGTCTTCTTCGCGCTGAACAACCGTCAGCGTTCGGACACGCAAGTTCCGCTGGCGAAGGTGCAAGAGCGCTTGAACCATCCCGTCGCCGCGTCGTTGACCCCCGCGTTGGAGTTGTTCTCGCGCGCGTTGAACAAAAGCACGGTCGCGTTGGTCGCTCAACCCGAACATATCGTCTCGCAACAAATTCTCAAATTAGCCGACTCGGTCATCGAGCGCGAAAAGGCGAGGCGCGAAAAAGCGGAATGAAGGCGCTTTCTGCCAAAACGCTTGCGGGAATTGAATTTGCGGCGGACTTAATCCGTCAAGCAAAATACGCCGTCGCGTTGACCGGCGCGGGCATTTCCACGCCGTCGGGCATTCCCGATTTTCGTTCGGCGGGAAGCGGCTTATGGTCAAAAGACGAGCCGCTGGAAACCGCCTCGCTGCACACCTTTCGCGTCAAACCCGAAGCGTTCTTCCATTGGCTGCGTCCGCTGGCGGGGCAGATGGCGGCGGCGCAGCCCAACGCCGCGCACCTCGCGTTGGCGCAATTGGAACAACGCGGATTCATCAAAGCCGTCATCACGCAAAATATAGACGTGTTGCATCAAAAAGCCGGCTCGCAAAACGTCGTCGAAACGCACGGTTCGATGAAAACGCTAACCTGCACGCAGTGTTATTACAAAACAGACGCGGCGCCGTACATCGAAGCGCTGGTTGAAAAGGGCGACATGCCGCGCTGCCCCAAATGCGGAAGCGTGCTAAAGCCCGACGTGATTCTCTTCGGCGAACAACTGCCGCAAAAAGCTTGGTCTGCGGCGCAGAAGGAAGCGCGTCAATGCGATTTGATGATCGTCGCTGGCTCGTCGCTGGAAGTGTTGCCAGTGGCTGGGCTGCCCATGCAAACCTTAGATCGCGGCGGACATTTGATTATCGTCAACAACGACCCGACCTACATCAACGTTCGCGCCGACGCCGCCATCCTCGACGACGTGGCGGAAGTCTTGCCGGCGATTGCGGAGAAAGTGTTAAATGGCTGAAATCAAAACTGAACGATTAGACAATTATCGCAGGCTGATTGATATTGCCCGCGACCTCGCCTCGACGTTGGATTTGGACATCCTGCTCTCGCGCATCGTCCACGCCGCGGCGGAAATCAGCGGCGCGGAAGCGGCGTCCATTTTGCTCTTCGACGACGCTTCGCGGCAGTTGTACTTCCAAGTTTCAACCAACATGGACGAATCCACGCGGCGCGGAATCATCGTGCCGATGGACGGCAGCATCGCGGGTTGGATCGTCAACAACCGCAAGTCGGTGCGCCTTGCCAACGTCCACGAAGACGAGCGCTTTTACTCCAACGTCGAAGCCGTAACCGGGTTGTCCACGCAATCGTTATTGGGCGTTCCGTTAATTACTAAAAATAAAATCGTCGGCGTGTTGGAAGCGCTCAACAAACACAACGGAAAATTTACCGAGAACGACGAATCGCTTTTGTTGGTTTTGGGCGCGCAAGCGGCGGTTGCCATCGAAAACACGCGCCTCTTTCAGCAATCCGATTTAATCTCCGAATTTGTGCATGAGATTCGCACGCCGCTTTCTTCGCTCAGCACGGCGACTTATTTGCTGTTGCGCCCTGAAATGTCGCAAGAACAGCGCGACCAAATCGTGCAAAACATCCACAACGAAACCATGCGCCTCAACGCGCTGACTTCGTCCTTTTTTGATTTGGCGCGGCTCGAATCGGGGCGCGTGCAATATCGCAAAACCGTGTTCAGCCTGGCAGATTTAATGTACGAATGCAAAGACATTATGGAAAGCAAAGCGTTGGAAGACAACATTCACCTGCGCGTGGAATCGCCCGAAGGGCTTCCGCTCTTGGACGCCGACCGCGACAAAATAAAACAAGTCTTCTTGAATTTGGTCAGCAACGCGATCAAATACAATCGTCCCAACGGCAGCGTGTTGATGCGCGCCGAAACGGCGGATAACGAAATCATCATCCAAATTCAAGACACAGGACTCGGCATCCCCGAAGAAGCGCTTCCGCACCTCTTCCAGAAATTTTATCGCGTGCGCGAACACGAAGCGCGAATCTCCGGCACCGGGCTGGGATTGTCCATCTGCAAGCAAATTGTGCAAGGACACGGCGGGCGCATCGAAGTCAAAAGCAAAATGGGCGTCGGGACGATGTTCGTCATCTACCTGCCGCGCAACACAAAAACCGTCCCGCGCTGAACGCATATCCCCCAAATGGGCGGTTTGACTTTTTAGATTGGTAAATGTAAACTACCTTATCTTTTGAAATTATCGGAGGAAAAATGGCGCAATTTCAATTTGTAATGAAATCTGGTCCTACGCCCGGAGCGACCTTTCCGCTGGAAGGCGAACAGTTAATCATCGGACGCGACGCTGGCAACGGAGTCGCCATCAACGACTCGGAAGTTTCGCGCAAACATGCGCGGCTGACGTTTCAAGGCGGAAAATACGTCTTGGACGATCTCGGCTCGACCAACGGCACGTTTGTCAACGGGCAGCGCCTAACCGCGCCCGCCGTGCTGAAAGCGGGCGATGTCGTCTCTCTTGGCGAACAAATCGTGCTGATGTACGAAGCGCTCATGGCAGACGCAGGGGCGACGGTTGCCATCTCGCGCCGCGCCGTGCAACAAGCCGTCCCGCAGCCGACGTATTCCGCGCCGCCGCAACCGCAGCCGACGTATTCCGCGCCGCCGCAACCGCAGCCGACGCACTCCGCGCCGCCGCAGCCGCAGCCGACGTACGCTCCGCCGCCGTCCGCGCCGAAAAAAGCCGCCAACAAGACGGTCCTCATCGCCGCTGGCGCGGGCGCTTTAATCCTAATTTGCAGTTGCATCGGATTTCTTGTTTGGGTGGACGCGACCTACCGCTGGTGCGTTTTCTTCCCCTTCCTCAGCGGCTGCTAATTTCTAAAACGCCAATTCGCCCCGCGAGTTAATTCGCGGGGTTTATTTTTTTTCGAGAAAACTGATAGAATCATTTCATGGAACAAACGCCCGCCTCCCCCTCTCCGCGCTGGAGCGCAAATACAAAACTCGTCGTCGCCTTGACCGTCGTCGTCGTGGTCGGCGCAATGCTGGTCAAGTTTCAATTTATCATCGCGCCGCTGGCGATGGCGTTTTTGCTCTCCTATCTATTTCAGCCCGTCGCCGATTTCGTGCATCGCAAAATGAAACTTTCTTGGAGCGCGAGCGTCAGCGTTTTGTTTTTAATCGTTATCGCCCTTCTGTTGGGCTTATTAACCTTAGGCGGCGTCGGGCTGATTTCGCAAATTCAAAGCCTAATCGTCGTCATTCAAAACGCCTTGCAATCGCTGCCGCAATTCATGCAAGATATTTCTGGGCAGGTTTACCAATTCGGTCCCTTCAAACTTGATTTCAGCCATTTAGACCTGACCGACCTCAGCCGACAAGCGCTTGGCGCGTTGCAACCGGCGTTAAGCCGCACGGGGTCAATTCTTGGAGCCGTCGCGGGCGGCGCCGCCAACTTCTTCGGTTGGTTTTTCTTCGTGCTTTTCGTTTCGTACTTCGTTTTGATTGAAAGCAACGGCTTCCGTCATCGCATCGTTTCTGTGGACGTGCCAGGCTACACCGAAGACCTCGCCCGCCTCAGCCGCGAATTAGGGCTTATCTGGAACGCCTTCATGCGCGGACAAATCATCATCTTCATCATCGCCACGCTGATTTACGTCGTCGTGCTGACGACGCTCGGAGTCAATTACGCCATCGGCTTAGCCGCTATGGCGGGGCTGGCGCGTTTCGTCCCCTACGCTGGTCCCTTCATCAACTGGACGCTGCTCTTTATCGTCTCTTACTTTCAACCGCACACCGTCTTCGGTTTATCCAACTTAACCTACGCCGTCGTTGTTTTAGTTAGCGCGGTGTTGATAGACCAAGTCTTCGACAACGTCGCCATGCCGCGCATTATGTCCAACACGCTCAAAGTGCATCCCGCCGCCGTGCTGGTCGCCACCATCGTCGCCGCCAATTTATTCGGCTTGCTCGGCGTCGTCGTCGCCGCGCCCATCCTCGCCACCGCCGCGTTGATTTGGCGCTACGTCCTGCGAAAACTGCTCGACCTCGATCCCTTCCCCGAAGCGGAAATTACGCAACAACCGCCCATGCCCGGCTCGCGCTGGATTGTCAAACTGCGCCGCTTCCTTCCCCGCCCAAAGCGGATCAATCCCAATTAACTTTTCCCTTCGCCCCAACCTTTTCACCCTAAGGAGACTCCCATGAACGACTACGATCCCAACACAAAAACTCTCGCCGAAACCGAAAACTTTATCGCCTGGAGCGTCGTCGAACCCGACGGCGAAACGACTTACTCGCTGCAATTGGAACGCGCCACAATTCACTTCTACGCGGAAGAATGGGACGAACTGCTCGCCTCCATTTCCGAATTGATCGCCGCCAAACCCAACGAAGAAGGCATGTACGTCGTCTCTTTCGACAACGTGGACGTTTGGATGGACAAAAGCGATTGGTCTGAATTCAAGCAGCTGCTTAACGCGCTGCGCTAAACGAGCATGACCGCGCGACGCGATTCCATCACCGACGTGCCGGGCATCGAAGTCGGACACGCGCAAGACGACCAAGCGCTGACCGGCTGCACCGCCATCCTCTGCCGCAAGGGCGCGGTAGCCGGCGTGGACGTGCGCGGCGGCGCGCCCGGCACGCGCGAAACCGACTTGCTGCGACCGGGCATGATGGTGCAAAAAATCCACGCGCTCATGCTGGCTGGCGGCTCCGCCTTCGGCTTGGACGCGGCTTCGGGCGCCATGCGCTATCTCGCCGAAAATCGCATCGGCTTCAAAACGCGCGAGGCGCAAGTGCCGATTGTGCCGTCCGCCATTTTGTATGACCTCGACTTGGGCGATTCGCAAATTCGCCCCGACGCGCAGATGGGCTATCAGGCTTGCGTCAACGCTTCGACGCGCGAGGCGGCGCAAGGCAACGTCGGCGCGGGGAGCGGCGCCAGCGTAGGAAAAATGCTCGGGCGCAAATATGCGATGAAGTCCGGCATAGGCGGCGCGAGTATGCGGCTTGGGCGCGGAATCGTCGTCGGCGCAATCGTCGCGCTCAATCCGCTGGGCGACATCTACGACCCGAACAACGGCGAGTTTATCGCGGGCATTCGCACTAAACGAAAGACGCTCGATTGGATGAAACTCGCTTCGCGCGTGCCGCCGATTTTCAGCAATACGGTCATCGGCGCGGTGGCGGTTAACGCGCGATTTTCCAAAGCCGAGATGACGCGCGTGGCGCAGATGGCGCACGACGGCATGGCGCGCGCCATTCGCCCGGCGCACACGCAGTACGACGGCGACACGATTTTCGCGCTGGCGACCGGCGGCGGGCGCGCCGACCTTTCAACGGTCGGCGCCTGCGCGGCGGAAGTTTTCGCGCAAGCCATCGTCCGCGCCGCGCGCGCGGCGGCTTCGGCGGGCGGACTGCCCGGCTTGGCGGACATGAACGCGGAAGGCGATGAGCAACCTTAAAGAAAACCTCTTGCGCGGCGCAAGCGCCGCCCTCGTCGGGGCGGTCGTTTCCTTCGCGTTGACGCAAACCCTATTCAGCGCCGAAGCGCTCGACCCGCTCGACCGATTTTTCTTAATTGCCGTTCCCGCCTGCGCCGTCGGCGCTTTTATTTTTTACCTGCTTCCGTTTTTAGAAAAAAACTTTCTCATAGCCGCGCCGCCTGTCCGCGCTTTTCTCGTCCTCTGGGCGGCGGGCGTTGCGGCGCTGATCGCCTTTCAGTTTGCGCCCTCGGCGCTTTTATTTTTTCCGCTCTTCGCCCTCGCGCTGATTCTCGTTTTGCCTTCCGCGCCCGCCGCGCAAACCGTTTTTGAAATCGGCGCCGCACGGCGCATCGTCGGCGCTTGGCTTTTCGCTTCGCTGTTTAGTTTTCTCGCGCTTGGCTTCCTCGACGATTTTTATTCCAGCCCGTTAGAAATTATTTTTTGGATTTTGACTCTGCAAGCGCTCTTGGGCGTCGGCGGATATTTTCTCGTCGGGCGCTTGCGTCGCATCGCGGATGAACGTCAACTCGACGCGCCGATTTACGCGGCTCTGCTCCTTTTATTAAGCGGATTCGCCCTTTGGCTTTTTCGCGCCAGTCAAACCGTTTCGCTCTTTCCGCTCGACCATTTCATTTTGAACGCCGCGACTCGCGGGTTATTTTTCTTCCTCGCGCCGCTCGCGCTGACTTGGCAAGCGCGCTTGCATTTAGATTTGAAGTTAAGCGGCTTTTACAATCGCCTTAAAAAAACGCGACTTTACAACTGGGTCAGCGCCAACCTTAACGGGCTGACTCTCGCCTTCGGCTTCTTCGTTCTCTACCTAATTTTCGCCGCCACGCTCAACCACCCGCGCCTCGACGTGGACGACATCTTCTTCGACGCCGACGGCTTAAACTACCGCCTGCGCCTCGTCGGCGACGATTGGCGCGATTTTTATTGGCGCTCGGTGCATCCGTACATGATTTTGCTCTTCCGTCCAGTCATCGGACTCATCGCCCTCGCCCTCAAAGGCGACCGACTTTGGGGCGCGTATGTCTTCGTCGCCTTGGGCGGCGCGGCTTGCATCTACCTCGCGTGGACGTTAATCAAGTCCGCGACGGGCAATGCGTTGCACGCTTCGCTGGTCGCCGCCTTGCTCGGATTCAGCGCCTCGCATTTGATTTTCGGCGCGCTCTTAGAATCCTACATTTTCCTCGCCGCCAGTTTGCTTTTATTTTTTGTCTTGCTCATTAAAGGCAAACCTTTGCCGCCCTTAATCGCCGCCGCCGCGCTGACGATTGGCATCACCTACACAAACTTCGCGCAGAACGTGATTGCGCTTTTTGTCGTCCGTCCGAACCTGAAAAAGATTCTTCAATTTGTCGTTTCGGTCGTCGTCCTTTTTGTGTTATTGGCGCTGTTAAATAATTTGCTTTACCCCGATTCCAACCCGCTGTTTTTTATTCCGTCCACTTTGCAAGCCGAACAGCAGAATCTCTTTCCGCTTAACCGCTTGCGAATTCTCGCGTTAATGCGCGCCTTCTTCTTCCATAACGTCCTCGCGCCGACGCCGATTCTTTACGATAAAGATATTCCCTTCGTTCAATTCCGCTTTTTCAAGCCGGAGATTAACGCGCTCAGCCGCTACGACTTGCCGATTCAAAACGCCGCCGTCTGGCTGTGGGTCGCCCTATTGATTTTGGCGGGGATTTTATTTTTGCTCAACCTTAAGAAAAACCTGCATTGGAGAATTTCGGTCGCGTTGCTCGGCTGCATTGCATTAAACGTCGGCTTGCACTTGCGCTATGGAAAGGAACTCTTCCTCTATTCGCCAAATTGGACCTACGCCTTCATCCTCTTTTTGGGATTAGCGTGGAAGCCGCTTGCCGAACGTCGAGCGTTTCAAATTTTGCTTTTGTTCTTCCTCGCGCTCTTGGTCTGGAATAACGGCGTTTTTCTGCAAGGCGTGTTGCGGGTTTTGGCGAGTCAGTTTTAATTTTTTTACGCGAGAATATTTTGACGCGAAAGGCGCGAAAAGGGCGAAAGGGCGCGAAATATTTTTACGCGAGAATATTAAAAATATTTCGCGCTATTTGTTTAATTCGCGTTATGGAGTGAAAACAACGAACTTGACAAACGCGCGCGGTTTGTAATTTATGTCCGCGTTGGGCGGCGTTTCCTTTAAGGTGAGGATGTAGGTCGCGTTGGCGTCGTCCGCGCAGGCGCTGGGGGTAAAGCGAAAACGGTCGAGCGCGACCAACGTCCGCGCAGGGTCGGCGGGGTCTTCGGGGTCAATCCATTGCAAATCGTCGACGTAATCCGTCGGGTTATATTTTTGCGTCGCCAAAACGTAGATGTAAAGCGAATACTGCAAATCGGTCAGGCAAATCGGCGCGTCGGGTTCGCTTTCTTTGACGGCGTAGTTAATGGCGGGGATCATGCCGTCGTTGAAAACCGTTTCGGCGATCTTGCGATAGTCCGCGCTGTGGTAGGCGCGGTTGAAGAAGACGAAGGCGACGAAGAAAACGCCCGCAACGAAGATCATGCTTCTGGGCAGACGCGCTTCGAGGTCCCAGAAAAGCAGCGCGAGACAAAAGAGGGCGGGCGTAAAAAACAAATTAAGGCGCGTCAGGTTGACGGGGTGAATCAGCCCGACGGCGAAGGCGGCGAACATCCATGCCGCAATCAGCCAACGTTCGGCGCGCCGTTCCTTAACAACCTTAAAAGGCAGCGCCAAAAGAAAACCAAGCGCGACGAGCGGAAAGGTAACGCCGTAAAAATAACCGAACGGTTTGACGAAATTCCAAGCGTAGGCGTCGGATTGCGTCCAAAGCAAGTCGAGCATGATGCGGGCGTTGTCGAAAATCGCAAGGAAGGGAGAGCCGCCGAAGACTGCCGCCATCGTCTCATAACGCGCTTCGACCGGCAAACGCGGAACGGTCAACGCGCCGAGACGAATCGTTTCGAGGTGAAAGGTGTTGACCGCGATGAATAATCCGATGGGAAAAGCGAGCAGCAGAAAAAGAGCCGCGCCAAAAATCAGTTGACGTTTTGTAACGCGGCCGAGTTTGTATAAAAGCGGAACGCTCAGCAGCAGAAAGAGCGGCGCGGCGAGGTAAGCCGTGCCGTAGGCGTAAAGCGTGGCGGCGAAAAAAGCGCAGGCGACCAAAAACCAAGCGTTCTTTTTTTCGGCGAAGAGCAGCGCGGTAAATCCTGCTAAAAATAAAAAGGGCAAAATGTTCGACTCGACCGCCCAACGCGAGTTGACAATATGCCAAGGCGAAATCGCCATGAAAAACATAACCAACAGCGCAAACCGTTCGTCGAACAGACGTTTGCCCGCGAGAAAGATTAATGGCAGAGAGAAGATGCCCGCCAAGACCATCGGCAGGCGCACGGCAAGCGGACTGATGTCTTTGAGCGCGACGAAGGGAATCAGCAGGTAGGCGTAAAGCGCGTTTTGTCCGCTGCCCCAAGAAACGAAGTGGACGGGATAGGGGATGCCGTAACGGTCTGTGCCGAATGTATGCAGGTCGTAGGCTTCGACGCCGATTGAGGCTTCGTCCACGTTTAGGCCGGGCGGCAGGGAGCGAAGTTGCCAGAGGCGGGCGAACATCCCGACGGCGAGAATCAAGGCGAAGAGCCAAGCGGTTTTGTGTTGCGTTAAGAATGAGAAGGATTTTAATTTTTGCATAAACGTCCGCGCTAAAAAAGAAAGCCCTGTTTTCACAAGGCTTTGACGAAGTGGGCGCTAAGGGACTCGAACCCCTGACCTTCTCGGTGTAAACGAGACGCTCTAACCAACTGAGCTAAGCGCCCATACAATGGGTGAAGCGCCCATGTAATGGGTGAAGCGCCCGCAGAGCGGCGATATTATAGCATTGATTTTAAGGCGCGCGAAGCGCTTTTCAAAGAAGAATTTGCTATGATAAATGTAGAGTCAATTCGCCCTGCGCTGTGTATAATGAAGAATAAAAAAATAGGAGACGCGCTATGAACGATCCCAAACCTTTGCATTGGACAGCCGAAGAAGGCGTCGGCTATTCCGTCGTCCGCCGCGGCGACGGCGGCATGACTCTCACTTTTACCGACCTCGGCGACGCGACCATCGCGCATTGGCAAAATTTTGCGCGCGAACATCTGCTCGGCGCAGACCGCCGCACGCGCAACCTGTACGATTTGCGCGCCGTGCCCGAAGTGCCTGAAAAAGTCATCCGCATTGCGGTGGACGCCAACAGCGACCCGTCGGCGCGATTTATCCGCGCGGCGGTGGTGGTGGCAAACGAATCCGTCGCCGACGGAATTCGCAAGGTGGCGGCATTGGGCGAAGCGCAGTTTACGGCGGCGATCAAAATCTTCACCGACATCAACGAAGCCGAAGCCTGGCTTGCTCGTCCGCTGGATCAGATCGTTTAGGCGAAGATGAAATCCGAAACGCTAAAAGTCCGCGACTTTACGTTTGAATGGGGTTCGCGGACTTACATCATGGGGATTTTGAACATCACGCCCGATTCGTTTTCAGGCGACGGAATCCTCGCGCAGGGCGACGTCGTTCAACGGGCGGTCGAGCGGGCGCGCGAGTTCGTCCTCTGCGGCGCGGATATTCTCGACGTGGGCGGCGAGTCCACGCGGCCGGGCTCGGAGCCGCTCGACGCGCAAGCCGAAATGAAGCGCGTTATTCCCGTTGTGCAAGCGTTGCGAAAAAACTTTCCGCAAGCGCTCATTTCGATTGACGCTTACAAAGCCCAAGTCGCGGAGGCGGCGTTGCAAGCGGGCGCGGACATGGTCAACGACGTTTGGGCGTTTCGCGCCGACGCGCAACTCGCGCATATCGCGGCGCGATACCAAGCGCCCGCCATCCTCATGCACAACCGCAGCAACCCTGCCAGCGTCGAAGTGCGCGCGCGTTTGGGCGGCTCGTACGTCGGCGCGGATTATCAAAACCTTGTCGAAGACGTGAAGCGCGAGTTGACGGAAAGCGTCGAGATCGCGCTCAAAGCCGGGGTGGAAGAAAAACGCATCGTCCTCGACCCAGGCGTCGGCTTTGGAAAGACGCGCGAACATAATTTGGAATTAATCAACCGCCTCGACGAAATCCGCGCGTTGGGATTTCCCGTGCTGTTGGGCGCTTCGCGCAAATCCTTCATCGGCTTCACGCTCGACCTGCCGCCCGATCAGCGCGTCGAAGGCACGGCGGCGGCGACGGCGATCGGCATCGCGCGCGGCGCGGACATCGTCCGCGTGCATGACGTGAAAGAAATGGCGCGCGTCGCAAAGATGAGCGACGCCATTACGCGAAACGGATAATTCGTATGAAAGACAGTTACGCGAAATCTTTGTTGCGTTCGGGGATGATTGAAACGAAAGCCGGAAATTTTTCTACGGCGCGGCTTTATTTGGAACGCGCTATCGCGACGACGGGGGCGTACGACGTGTTGGCGGAGGCTTGGTTTTGGATGAGCGAAGCGACCAGCGACCCCGTTGAAAAACGCGCCGCGTTGGAAAATTGTTTGTCGTATGATTTGCATTACGCGCGCGCGCGTCGCTCGTTGGCGCTCTTGGACGGAAGGATTCAAACGGACGAATTGATTGACCCAAACTCGCCGCCGCCGACGACGACGGACGAGGCGCGTCAATCGCAAGCCGACCGTTTCATGTGTCCCAAATGCGGCGGACGCATGACTTTTGCGGCGGACGGTCAAACGCTGATTTGCGAATATTGCGCGCGCGAAGAGCGCGTCCGAACCGCGAACGGCGCGGAGAACGAAAAAGATTTTATCGCCGCTATGTTCACCCTGCGCGGACACGGCAAACCGCTGCAAGAACAAGTCTTCCACTGCGAAGGCTGCGGCGCGGAATTTATCTTGCCGCCCGACCAAATTTCCGCGTCCTGCGTCTATTGCGATTCGCCGCACGTCGTCAACTATCAAAAAGAAAACGATTTGCTTGCGCCCGATTCCATCCTGCCCTTTGCGCTCAATCAAGAACAAGCGACTCATTCGCTAATTCAGTGGGTGGAAGAAAACGAAATTCACCCCGAAGAAAAGGTTAACTTGCCGCGCGGCATGTATCTCCCCGCGTGGACGTTCGACATCGGCGGCGACGTGGATTATTCGGGCGAAAGGCAAACCTACGAATATAACTTCCGAACGATGAAGATGGAAAAGAAAACCGTTCCTATTCGCGACGTTTATCCGGTCTTTGAAAACGATCTAACGCTTCCCGCCTCGCGCAAACTCGCGCAAACTTTTGAGCGGCTTCTCCCTTCTTTTGACCTTTCTGAGTTGAAGGTTTACGACGCGCGTTATCTCGTCGGTTGGGTGGCTGAATTGTACGACTCGGCGATGGGCGACGTTTCGCTGGAAGCGCGTCGGCGGGCGCTGGAAAAAGTCAAAGCGCAAATTGCGAAGCAAAACTTCGACGCCGTCATTCAGCGCGTCGCTTCTGCGAGAATGTTGGTCGAGTCGTTCAAGTTAATTTTGCTGCCCGTTTGGAAAACTGAAATCCTATTGGACGGGCATAAGAATTTGATTTTAATTAACGGGCGCAACGGCGCTGTCGAAAGCGAAATCAAAAAACGGGAAGAGAAAAGCGGCGGCTGGCTTGACTTTTTGACGGGCGCTTAATTCGGCGCTTCAAAAATTGAAATAGATTCGACGTGATAGGTGTGGGGAAATAAGTCAAACGGCGCGACGCTGCGGAGGACGTACCCGCCGCGAACGAGCCGCGCCGCGTCTCGCGCCAACGTGGACGGATCGCAGGAAACGTAAGCGACGACTTGCGGCTTAATTTGCAAAATCGAATCGAGGACGCGCTTGTCCAATCCCGCGCGCGGCGGGTCGAGGATGACATGCAAAGGTTGAATCAGTTGCGGCGCGAGGGCGGGCAAAATGTCTTCCGCCGCGCCTTCGTATAAATCTATATTTTCAAATTCGTTCAAATTGAAAACAAAATCTTCGCAAGCGGATGAAGACGATTCAATTCCGATTATCTTTTGATATTTATCCGCGAAAAATTTGCTAAATAAGCCGACGCCGCAATACAGGTCGAGCAAAGCGGCGGGTTGACGAGCGATTGGCAATTGGGCAATTAGGCGCTCGACCATTTTCTCCGCCATTTTTGTGTTGACTTGAAAAAACGAATCGGCGGAGACTTTGAATTCTTTGCCAAAAATTTTGACGAACGTATGATCTTGCCCGGCAATAATGACCGGATGATTTTCGTAAAGATGAACGACGGAAACGTCGGCTTCGATTTCTAATTCTGGCGTTTCAGGCGATTTGGATTCGAGGACGAGCGTTAAGTCGTCGTCCGCGCCGCAGCGCAAAGAGACGCGCTCCAAATTTATGCGCGATTCAAATTGCAGGTCGCGCCAAAAATTGTCAATGCTCGCTTCGGGCAAATGACATTCTTCAATCGGCAAAACGCCGTCGCCGTCGGCGCGGAAGAAACCTAACTTGCCGTCGTCGGTCAAGTGAAATTGAATGTGGTTGCGATAATTCCATTCGCTTGGCGAAGCGACCGTCGGCTGCACGGGCGGATTTTCAACCTTGCCGATGCGCCGCAATTGATCGCGAACGATGTCCGCTTTGACGAGCAATTGCGTTTCATACGGCAAATGCTGATAATGACATCCGCCGCATTGGGCGAAGTGTTTGCATTTCGGCGCGACGCGCTTGGGCGAAGGGCTGATAATCTCGACGATTTTTCCGCGCGCGAAATTTTGTTTTTCTTGCGTCAGTTTTATTTTTACGACTTCGTCGGGCAAACCAAACGGAACGAAGACGGCGCGCCCGTCGGGGAGACGCCCCATACAGTCGCCGCCGTAGGTTAATTTTTCAAGCGTAATTTCAAATAGCGGAGAATCCATGCTTGGATTATACGCGAATCAAAAAAGCGGAGAGGTTGATTCTCTCCGCTTTTTGCCGTCGTTTTTTATTTCAAGAAAAACGAAAGGACGATAAGCGCGATGAAGAAAAATCCCGCTAACGCGCCAATGCGCGTCAACTCTTTTTTGACGATGCTGTAATCGGGATTAAATTCCTGCTTTTGCGACGCGCTCGCCGCGATGGAAACTGCGGGCGTTGCGGGCGCGAGGCGTTTCTTTTTCTTTGCCATTTTATTTCTCCTTTTGAGCGCGGCGCTTCGCCGTCGCTTTATTAATTTTGCAATCGCGCAAAAACCACAATGCGCTGATCATTAACCAAATAGGGATAACACGAGATGAGCGTCGCAGTGGGCGAACTGGTCGCCGCCATCACTTCGACGGCGGTCGGCTCGACCAAAACGGTATGATCCACGATGTAGGTGTATTGCCGTTGCTGCGTAAAAATTGTAACTTGATCGCCGGGCGCCAGCCGATCCAAATAGCGGAAGATTTCGCCGTACACGTCGTTATGTCCCGAAAGGACGAGGTTGCCGTCCTGTCCGGGCGCCGCCGAGTTGATATATTGCCCGACGCCTTTTTTCAACTGCTCCCAGCCGTCGCCTTGCACAATCGGCGCGTCCACGTTGATGGCTGGGATTTGAATCCGCACCGCTTGATCGGGCGCCGCCGTCGGGATGGGGACGTTGGCCAGCGATTGCACCATCGGCAGCAAATGCGCGGGAATTTCCGCTTCGTTGGGGCGCGTGTTGCCTTGCGCGTCGGGCGGCGTGTGCCCCGAAGGCAGGACGACAGCCATCACCAGCGGAGTCGGCACGGCGGTTTCGGGGTTGAGCGCGGCGACGACTTCGGTGTTGAGAGTCCGCAACAGACCGACGCCGTTGAGAATTATCGCCGCCAAGCCGACGACGGCGAGAACCTCCACGCCGAGCAGGATGCGGTCGAGCAGTTTGCGGCGCGGGGCGACGGGCGTCGGCGCGGACGAGGATTCTTCCGCCGTCTCAATCGTCGGCGCGGAAAAGGGGGCGTCGAGGTCTAAATCGGGGGCGATGGAAATTGCGCGTCCTGTGCGGCGGAAATGTTCCAAGCGCTCTTTGCGCGCGCCGCGACGCTTCTCCACCAGCAGGCGGCGAAGTTCTTCTACCGATAAATCTTCGGGCGCTTTCTTACGAGCCATAGCGCGAGATTATACCGCAGGGATTGCCAAATTCGATAAGAATCGTGTATAATGCAATTCGCTTTCGGGCGGGTAGCTCAGTTGGTTAGAGCATCGCGTTGACATCGCGAAGGTCGTAGGTTCGAGCCCTATCTCGCCCACTTACAGCAATAATAATCAGCAAGCGCGTTGACCAAGACGAGTATGCAAAAGGAACTGACAGAGAGAAGAAACCGTCGGTTGAGAGTTTCTTTCAGGGAATTTTACAGAAAACCCCTTGCGAGCGTGAAGCGGAAAGCGGACGACAGTCGGCGAGTATGCGGAACGGACGACTCCGTTATCGGTCTAAGAGATAGGTTAGAACTAGAAAACTAGCGAACTAGGCAACTAATCTAAATCGGGTGGAACCGCGCGAGTGCAAACTCTCGTCCCGTTGTGGGCGGGAGTTTTTTTATTTGTAACCGAAGATAGAGAAGAAATCTCCGTTCATCTCCGGTTATCTCTGGTTAGTCAACGAAACGAAGAAAGGACATAAACCATGTCGCAACAAATTCAAGAACGCTATCAGGACACTTACCTTTATAAAATTCGCCATTCGGCGGCGCATGTGATGGCGCAAGCCGTGTTGGAGATGTTCCCCGACGGGAAGATTACCATTGGTCCGCCGGTCGAGAACGGCTTCTATTATGACTTCGATCTGCCGCGCAATTTGACGCCCGAAGATTTGCAAGCCATCGAGAAGCGGATGCGCCAAATTGTGCAGGGAAAATTTGACTTCAAGAAAACGGTCGTTTCGGCGGAAGAGGCGAAAAAAATCTTCGCCAACCAACCGTATAAATTGGAGTTAATCGAAGGCTTGGAAAAAGGCGGCTTAGACGAGTACGGTAATCCGCTGACGGAAAAGCCGGAAATTTCCATCTATCAGCAAGATACCTTCGTAGACTTGTGTCGCGGTCCGCATGTGGAAAACACAAAAGAAATTAAGCAAGACGCTTTTAAGTTGATGTCCATCGCGGGCGCGTATTGGCGCGGCGATGAAAAAAATAAAATGTTGCAGCGCGTTTACGGCACAGCGTGGGAAAACAAAAAACAGCTCGAAGAATATCTTCATCAACTGGAAGAGGCGAAAAAGCGCGATCATCGCAAACTGGGCAAGGAGTTAGAAATCTTTATCTTTGACGATGAAGTTGGACCCGGCTTGCCGCTGTGGCTGCCGAACGGCGGAATTATGATCGAAGAGTTGGAAAAACTCGCCAAAGAGATGGAAGAGGCGGCGGGTTATCTGCGCGTCCGCACGCCGAACTTAACGAAAGAAGATCTGTTTTTGCGTTCCGGACATTTGCCGTATTACGCCGAAAGCATGTACCCGCCGATGGAACTCGAAGGCGTGAAGTATTACGTCAAGCCGATGAACTGCCCGATGCACCATAAAATTTTCGGGTCGAAGGGACGCTCCTACCGCGACTTGCCGATTCGCCTCGCCGAGTACGGGACGTGCTACCGCTACGAAAAATCGGGCGAACTCTTCGGCTTGATGCGCGTGCGCTCGATGCAAATGAACGACGCGCACATTTACGTCTCCGAAGAGCAGTTCGAGCGGGAGTTCATGGGCGTCGTCGAGTTGTATCGCAAATATTTTGATTTGTTTGGAATTGAAAAATTTGTAATGCGCCTCTCGCTTCACAGCAAGGCGGGGCTCGGCAAAAAATATGTGGACAACGAACGCCTGTGGATCAAAACGGAAGATATGGTGCGAAACGCGATGAACAACGGAAACGTGCCGTATGTAGAAGCGGAAGATGAAGCCGCTTTTTACGGTCCGAAAATTGACGTGCAGATTTGGTCGGCGATTGGGCGCGAGTTTTCGCTCGCCACCAATCAAGTGGATTTTGCCGTGCCGCCCAAATTTGATTTGAAATTTACGAATAAAGACGGCCACGACGAAGTTCCGTTGTGCATTCACCGCGCGCCGTTGTCCACGCACGAACGCATGATTGGCTTTTTGCTCGAACATTATGCAGGCAACTTCCCTGTTTGGCTTTCGCCCGAACAAGCGCGCGTGATTTCAATTACGGACGACCAAAACGAGTACGCCGAGAGCATCGCCAAACAACTTCGTGAAAACGGAATCCGCGCTCATGCGGACGTGTCCGCGCAGCGTATGAACGCCAAGATTCGTCAGGCGCAGTTGATGAAAGTTCCGTACATGATTGTGGTCGGCAAGAACGAGATGGAGGCCGGGCAAATCTCGCTGCGCGCGAGAGAAGGCAGTCAGCAAAACGGATTCGCGCTGAGCGAGTTTATTGCCAGAGTAAAAGATAGGATTGATAGAAGAGCGAGCGAGTTGTAAAAAAGAGGCGTTAACGCTTCAAAGGCAGGCGAGTCTTTAACTCGCCTGCCTTTTTTCTTTCGATTATCTGCTCCAGCCTTCCGCCGCGCCGTCTATTTGATTCAGCGCAAACGCCTCGCAAGTGAAAGGGTTGACCAATACGGCGACATTCTCATAGGCAAGCGGGTTCTCGTCATCCGCCTTGTGCGTGTTGACGACCAGCCACTGCCCGTCCGGACTCCAAATCGAAGCAAAGGCAGTTGGAACTTCAGGCTCTGCCGCTAACCTGCGCTCGGAACCGTCCAAACGCGAGATGAAGATGCCCCAATTGGTCTCTCCAAATTCGCGGTCGGCAAACACAAGCCATTGCTTATCAGGCGAAAGGGCGGCGTAGCCGGCTTTATTGTGAATTGCGAACAAATCTTCTGTTCCGCCGTTCTGCAGGTTATAGGTTTTGAGTTTGAAGCCGTCTCCGCTCAGAACGCTGTACACGATGGTTTGATTATCAATCCAACCGACTGGCGCCAACACCTGCCCCGAATCTGCAGTTGCGGCTTGCAAATCCGAGCCGTCGGCGTTGACTGTGTAGATGTGGAAGGTGTCGGTAAACATGACGCGCGAGTCGTCTGGCGACCAGACGATGCGATAACCGTCCACGCCGAATGCGGAAGTCTGCCCGCTGGCGAGGTCTATAACGCGCAAACCGTCCTGCGCGCTGTACGCCAGTTTCGCTCCATCGTTGGATGGAGAAGGCCACGCGCCGATGGCGATTTTTTGCGAGTTAGACCCGTCCGGGCGGCTGACATAGATCGTCGGCAGAAGATTACCCTCGTTGAGCGTGGTAATGATTTTTCCTCCCAAGTCGACAGAAAGCGCGGCATTCTGACTTGTGAGTTGAGTCCATTTTTCGAGCGTTAGACAAGCCCCTGGCTGAGGAGTCGGCATGGGTTCTAAACTCAACGGCGGATTCCATGACGCTTTCCATACTCCATCAAAAGTCTTGGGAATCGAGGCGGTCATCGAAAACTGATGTTGTCCATTGGGGATATTCAAATAACCGACATCAGTTGTAAATTGAGTCGGGTCTACTATAGATTCGCTCTCTCCGCCGCCTCCGCCGCTAATACAGCCTTCTGTAGGCATTGGCTCAGGAGCGGCGTCATCTATAAAAATTTCAAGACCAGATTTTTGCGTTGTAAAAGCAAATTTGAGTTGGACTGTCAGACGCGCACAATTCCATTCAAGTCCGCCCCCTCCGCCTCCGTCAGAGTCAGGCGGCATATTTTCGAGTGTGACAGACGCCAAATGCAATGTATGTCCTTCAATTTGGAAATCGCGGTTCAACTCCAGCGTTTGACCGATTTGTGGATTTTGACCAAGGTTAAGCGAAAAGTCTGTTGGAGGCGTGGAATAGGTTGTTTGAATCGAAGAGATAGTAAATGTCAACGGTCCCTCAAATGCTTTGCGATTCGTGCGATAAGACCACGCCATTTTATACTCTTCATAAGGCGCGTCAAGTTGAACTCTCTCAATAGGAATTTGCTGATTATTTCCGTCTGTTAATATAGGAACAATCGTTTCAGTAAGCAACATTCCCTGCCCAGTTGGAAACACGGAGGAATCCCATGATAGATTTCCCGTAAACAAAAAACCGTCTTCAAGCTCGACAACATTGTCGAGTTGGAACGTGAAGCCGTCGAGCGTCGTCGCGTTGGATAGCGCGCTATCTTCCGCTTCTGCGGCGGCGGATACATCTGTCGTTGGCAAAACCGTAACAGGCGCAAACGTCATCTCTGGCGGCGCAGGCTTAATGCGGAAGGGTATCTCCCAATTTTCAGGCGCGGCGCCAGCGGGCATATTTTGTAAGATGGGTATCTCCAGAGTCAATTCATTCGCATCCAGAGGCGCGGGCGGGTAGACCAACCTCCAAACATAATTGGGCCAGCCGCCCTCTGTTTGCGTTTGATGAATCAACGGTTCGGGAGCGCCGCCGTCGTAACCCGCGTTTATTTTTTCTTTCAGAATCGTTCCGTCGGGCAGGCGCAGCAAATGTTCCGAACTAAAAGGTCCGCCGCCTTCGCCTTTGGAATTTGCCGCCTCAACTGTCAACCCTTCGGTTTTGTACACAATCACCGTTCGTTCGGAGTCTACAATTACCTGTTCGACGCTGACCGTAATTCCATCGCGGGTTACTGAGACAGGCTGCGCCAAGACGCGCAAAGCCGAAGTCTCCACAAAGCCAACGCCTGGCATATAGCCCGTCATCCGCCCGATGGCGTAGACAGCGCCCGCGAGCAAGGTTAAGACAAACAAGATAATTAGAGTTAAAAATATAGGTCGAGCGCGCAATCTTGTCATCCAATTTCTCCTTTCAATTTGAGCGGAAATTCTCGGCAGTAAATTCACGCTGTCGGGCACGGCGTCGCGAGCGATATTTTCAAGCAAGTCTTTCATACGATGGTTTTTCATTCATCGCTCCTTTCTGCCAGCAAAGTTTTCAACTTTTGGCGCGCGGCGCTCAGCAACCACTTAATCGTTCCGGCCGCCGCGCCTGATTCTTGCGCCATCTCTTTTTCGCTCATCTCCAAGAAATATCTTTGCACAATCACCGCCCGTTGACGCGGCGATAATTTTCGCATGGCTTCCCATATTTGATTTTTGGTTTCAAGAGAAATGACTTGTTCTTCGGCAGATTCAAAATTTGAAATCAGACTTTCAAAGAACGCTTCAGATTCGTCGACAAAATTAATTTGTTTCGATAATTTCTTTGCCTTTTTTATAGCGGCATTAACCACAATACGCATGAACCAAGGCTCAAACGGACGGGAGGCGTCAAATCCGCGAATGGAATGAAAAACCTGAATAAAAGCGTCCTGCGCGACGTCTTCTGCCAATGAGGGGTCGCGGACGATTAGATAAGCGGCGCGAATCGCCTTCGTTTGATAGCGCATCGCCAAGAACTCCAGTCCGCTAATATCTTTCTGTTTTAGCAGATTAATCGCTTCTTGCTCGTCTAAATGATTTTTCATGAAAAAGTTTACCTACTATTACTATCCTGGCATAGCAAAAAAGGTTGGGTATTTTTCTATTTTACGGCGAGTAAAGAAAAATGATGAGCGGCAGATAAATTGTTATAGAATAAAGAAGACCGACGCAAGTCGGTCTTCTTTATTCTAGCGATTCTTTTGGGCGCTTAAGTTTTCGGGCTAGACATACTTCTCGCGCAGGACGGACGAAATGTAGTCCATGCTGGCGACGACGATGGCGATGGCAAGCATGTTGACGCTGGCGGCGCGGTAGTTAAGCAGGTTGATGTTCTGCTGTAAAACAAAGCCGATTCCGCCGCCGCCGACGAAACCGATAATGGTGGACATACGCACGTTAATATCCCAACGATACATGGTGTAAGAAATATACGGCGGGATAATCTGCGGCACAACGGCGAAGACGATTGTCTGCAAGCGGTTGGCGCCGGTGGCTTTGATCGCTTCCAGCGGACCCGAAAGAATGCTCTCGACTTGTTCGGAATACAGTTTGGCGTTCGAGGCGACGGTGTGCAAACCCAACGCTAACGCGCCCGCGAACGGTCCCAGCCCCACCCAAGCGACGAAGACAATCGCCATGATCAACGCTTCTACCGAGCGAGTTCCGTTAAGCAGCGTGCGGAAAATGCCGTAAATAACCGTCCCGACTGGGAGCGGTTGTTTCGGTTTGACGACGAACGCCAGCGCCAACCCGAACGCCGCGCCGATGGCGGCGGGCGTGTAAAGCGTAACGGACGGGTTGTTATATTGGTAAAACCAATCCAAGCCTTGCATAATCAAAACGGCGACGGTCGCTCCCGCGACGGGGGCGGCAATTAAGTTGAAAACCTTTGCGGCGGACGCGGGCATTTTGTCGCTGGCTCGTTGACCCGTCTGGGCGAAGAATCCGCCGAAGACGCCGCCGCCGACTAACGCGGCGAAAACGGGCGCGAGGATTGCGGTTATTTCTCCCAATTGAGAAACAAACTTCCGCAAAAAGTAAAGCGGCACGTCTTTATTCGGCGCGAGGTAAGCGCCCAGTTGAAGCAAAAATTTTCCGACAAATAAAACGGCGGCTAACGCCAGCGTTGACATCATCAGCGTGTAAAGCAAATTAAGCAAACGCCGCTCAAAACGAAATTCCAAATCTTCGTTTTGATTCGCAAGAAACCATTTGCCAAACGCTAAACTCGCGGCGGGGAGAATTAACGCGCCCGCCAATGTTGCGAAGAACGAATCAAAAAACGAAGAGAAGGCGAGCGTTAAAAGTTGACTGGTTTTTATGCCCAGCCACATGCCGAGCGGCCAGCCGATGAGGGCGAGGGCAATGCTGCCCAGCGGACTCTTAACTTCGGACATCAAATTGCGGGCGGAGAAAAAACTAATCGGGACCGCCAGTAGCGTTCCGAAAGTCGTCGCCAGCAGCGCCATGAAAACCGTTTCGACAATTTTTTCCCAAGTTACTTTCGCTTCGGGAGAAAATTTCGGCGCGCCGATGCGCGTCTTGCCGACGGCGCGAATGGCTTGCGCTTCTTCTTTGACTTGACGGTTCGGCAATTTCACTTCGACTTGAAAGTTGCCTTGCGCGTCGGCTTGAAAATCGCCCATCTTTAGCGGAACGCCGTCTGGCGCTTCGGGGCTGAAGCCGACGAAGTAAATTGGTCCCGAGGAATTCTCTTGAAAATTGTGTCCTTCCAACGCAATCGTTTCGCCCGGCTCGGCGCAACTGCTTTTGACGAGGATAAACGCCGCCGAACGGTCGGGGTTGGGCGCTTCTATGCCGCCTTCGGGACACCCTAAATAAAACGGCTCTTGCACGTTGACCGTTTCATAGTCGTAATCAAAAATCTTCGGGTGCGCCAACGCGCGCAGAATGCGCGTCAACGACGCCACGCGCTTTTCGGAGCGCGTCTCTTCAAAGTTGACTTTGGTTACCGTGAAACCGTAGGCGAAAACAATTAAGGTTAGGAGAGTCGCCAAGCCGACGACAATGGATTTGGGCAGCGGAGATTTTTTCATCATCTTTTCTAACCTACTCGTTCCGCGTCTTTGCCGTAAATTTCTCGGAATTTTTCATCGTTAATTTCTTTCGGCGATCCGTCGAACATCAATTTGCCGGCGTTAAGCGCCACGGCGCGGTCGGCGTAGCGATGCACAAGGTCGAGGAAGTGCAAACTGCAAAGCACGGTAACGCCGTCCTCTTTGTTAATTTTTTCGAGGTATTGCATAATCGAATGCGCCAAAACGGGGTCGAGGCTGGCGACCGGTTCGTCGGCGAGAATCATGGCGGGGGTTTGCATCATGGCGCGGGCAATGCCGACGCGCTGTTGCTGTCCGCCGCTCAGTTCGTCGGCGCGTTTGTAGGCTTGATTTTTTATGCCGACGCGATCCAGTTGATCGAGCGCCATGTCCACGTCGCTTTTTGAAAAACGGTTGAGAGAACTCAACAACGGGTTGACGTACCCCAAGCGCCCCGACAAGACGTTGGTAATCACTTTGGAGCGCGACACTAAATTAAAGTGTTGAAAGACCATGCCGATCTTGCGGCGGATGAGGCGCATCTCTTCCTGACTGGCGGCGGTTACGTCTTGTCCGTCCCAGATAATTTGTCCGCCCGTCGGTTCGATGAGCCGATTGATGCAACGCAAAAGCGTGGATTTGCCCGAACCGCTTAAGCCGATGACCGCCAAAAATTCCCCTTGTTTAACGTTGAAACTGACGCCGTTTAAGGCTTGCACGCCGCCGTCGTACATTTTGGAAAGGTTTTTGATTTCTAACACAGGGAGGAGCCGCCTTCCTTACGCGCCGCGCCAAGCGGAATTTGGCGCGCGTCTCTATTAAATTCTTGCCCCAGAAATTTCTGGGGCAAGAATTAGAAAAACGCTTGATCTTATTTTCCGAGATTGTCGAGGGTGATGCCCTGTTGAGCGACCAAAATGCGGACGCCGTCAAAGTTCTCGTCGGCGATGGGACCGACGCCCGTCCAACTGTAGAACTTCTCGTTGCAGAGAGAGTCGGCGCAGGCGGGGTTGTCCAGCGTTACGAAAGCGGTTACCGCGGCGATGATTTGCTGTTGCAAGTCGGCGGGGAAGTCGGGCGAGAAGGACATCGTGTCGTTCGGAATTTCCTTCGAGAGCGCCAAAATGCGGACTTTTTGAATCACGTCGGGCGCTTCGCCGCTGACCGCGGCGCGCGCGTCCAAGACGCGGTAATCGCCGCACCACAATTCTTCTTTTTCGTTGACGGCGCAGGAAGCGACCAGATCGTCGGGAACGTCGGGGCTGTCGCCCATGACCCATTTGCCGTTGTTAATCAGCGGCGGGCTGAAGTATGCGGTGGCGACGTCGGCTTCGCCTTTATAAACCGCGTTGATGGATTGCGGATGTCCGCCCGTTTCAATCGTCTCGCCGATTTTTACGCCCAAATCGCCGAAGATGGAAGCGGGGTACAGATAGCCCGAAGTGGAGCCCGCGTCTGGGTACGCCCAGCGCGCGCCTTCAAGGTCCTTCAACGTTTGATATTTGCTGTCGCGCGGCACGTAGAACGCAGTCCAGTACACGTTCCAGCCGCGGCGAGCGGACGCCAAACCAGGCTGCACGCCGCACAGTTGATTGGCGATGACGTAGCCCAAAGCGGGGATGAAGCCGATGGTGTCCGTCGGCGAGGCGCACATTTCCTCAATGGTCGCCGCGTAGGAGGTCGGCACGCTGACTTCGTAGGTTAAGCCAGTCGCTTCGTTCAACGCTTTCTCAATCAAATCTCCGCTTGAAATCATGAAGTCCACATCCACGGAGGGGACGAACAACACCTTAATCGGGTGTTCGGGGCTGCCGATGGCGGCGACGGGTTCGGCGGTCGGCTCGGGAACTTGGGTCGGTTCGGGAGCGACGGTCGGCTCGGAGGCTTGGGTCGGTTCGGGCGCGGCGGTCGGCGCGCTGCCACAAGCGCTGAGAATCATCGACGCGGCGACGACGAGAGTCAGCAGGACGAACAAAGAACGCTTATTCATATTTTCTCCTTCTTTCAAATTACGGGGTTTTGGGGCGCAACGCCCCACGACACCCCCGATGATACACCTTGTTAGACAAGTTAACAAGCGCTGGATTCTTAAAAATTGGCGCGCTTGTAAAGACCTTTTTTGAAATAAAAATTCCCGCCAGTTGACGGGAATTTTCGTCTCTCAATTTGAACGAACCACGTTCAGCGGATTTTCGCTCATGGCGTGATCGCCGTATAACTTGCGATGCACTACGCTCAACGCGCGAACTTGATCCGCCGCGTGATACGACGAGCGCACCAGCGGATTCGACTCGACCCACTTGAAGCCGATCTCTTTGCCGTACTCGCGGATTTCGGCGAACTCTTCCATCGTGTAATAGCGATCCATGGGGAAGTGTTTTTTGCTCGGCTGCAAATATTGCCCGACGGTCAAAATGTCCACGCCCCAACTGCGTTGATCGCGCATCACTTCTTTGACTTCGTCGAGCGTTTCGCCCAAGCCGACCATAATTCCGCTTTTGGTCAGCACGTCGGGGTCGAGTTTTTTGGCGTTGGTCAGCGTCGCTTCCGCCCAAGCGTAATTGTCTTGCGGTTGAATGGTCTTGAACAAACGCGGCACGGTTTCGACGTTGTGATTCAAAATTTCGGGGCGCGCGTCCATGACGATTTTCAGCGCTTCGATGCTGCCTTTGAAATCGGGAATCAAAACTTCGATAGAACAGCCCGGCTGCAATTCGCGGATGCGGCGAATGACCATCGCAAAGATCGGCGCGCCGCCGTCTTTGCGTTCGTCGCGGTTGACGGAGGTAATCACCGCGTGTTTCAAACTCATAGATTTCACGGCTTGCGCCACGCGCTCGGCTTCGCCCCAATCCATGATGGTCGGCTTGCCGTGCTTGATGTCGCAAAAAGCGCAAGAGCGCGTGCAGACGTCGCCCAACATCAAGAAGGTGGCGGTGCCGTGTCCCCAACATTCGCCGATGTTCGGACACATCGCCTCTTCGCAAACGGTGTGCAACGATTTCGAACGCATCAGCGTTTGGATGCGTTCGTAGTTTTCGCCGGAAGGCGCGCGCACTTTAATCCAATCGGGGCGGCGCTGCGGGCGCGCGTCGGGCTGAGGAGCGACTCGGTCGCGGGTAGGAGTAACGGTCACGGTTCTTCTCTTTTCTTAACGATTAATCTCAAACCTCTAATTTCAACGACTTCTATTTTATCACCCTTGCGAATCGACTCTGAATCGGAAGCCTTTTCCGCGCTCCACAATTCGGATTGCACTTGAACTTGTCCCGCCTCGCCTACCGACGTTCGAGCGACTCCTACTTTCCCAACGACGGATTCTTCGCCCGTTTGAATCGGGCTGTGTTGCGCGCGCAGCGCAATCAACATGATGACGAAGAAGATTCCGCCCAAGACGATACCCGTGCCGACCACCAACAGCGGAGAGACGCGCTGAAAGGTCGGCGTGCCGGGCGAGTTGAAGAGAATCAACGCGCCGACGACGAAGGACGCCACGCCGGCCGTCGTCAACGCGCCGTGCGTCGGCGCTTTAATGTCGAGGATGAAAAGCACAAAAGAAGTCAGCAAAAAGACGATGCCGAACCAGTTGACGCTCAATACGCCCATGCCGTAAGCGGCTAACGCCAAGCAGACCACGCCGAGAAAGCCCGCCGCCCATCCGCCCGGACTGGAGAGTTCGATGAGGATGGCTTGCACGCCGATGGCTAATAAAAGAAAGGCGATGTTCGGGTCGGTGAGCATCATCAACAATTGTTCGATGAGGTTAATATCTAGGGGTTGAACGCGAATGCCCTCGGTGTTAATCGTCCGCTCGCCGTTTGCGGTTTGGACGACGACTCCGTTTAACTGGCGCAGCAAATCGTCCAAATCGTCGGCGATAAAATCAATCGCATGGGCTTGCAAGGCTTCTTCGGCGGTTACGGCTTTCGCGTCGTTGACCATCGCTTCGGCGAGACTTAACGCTTCGTCGCCGCGTTGGGCGATGATCGAACGCATCGAGGCGTTGATGATTTCCTTCGCTTTGGTTTCGGCTGTGCTGTTCAAATTTTCGCCCGAACTGCTGATCGGGCTGGCGGCGCCAATGGACGTTTCGGGCGCCATCGCCGCAACGTGCGCGCTCATGGTAATCATCGCGCCCGCGCTGGCGGCGAAGGCGTTGCGCGGCGCAACGTAAACGACGACAGGCACATCGCTGGCGCGGATGATTTGCACGATTCCCAGCATAGTCATCACGCTTCCGCCGGGCGTTTTGAACTGCACGACGACCAATTCCGCGTTTTGATTCTCGGCGGTTTTTATGCCGCGTTGGATGTACTCGCGCATGGGCGGCGTAATCGGTCCGTCGGCGACGAGGACGAGGGCGACGGGTTGGCGCGTCTGCGCGAAGGCGCTGTGAAACGCCGCGAAGAGGAAGAAGAGCAAAAAGGCAATGCGTTTAATTTTCATGGCGGTTTCCGTTTTTTGAAATCATTATACTGGTTGGCGACGATAAGCCAGTACAAATAAAATAAAACGCCCTCAAAACAGTATAATAAACGGCGTGAAAAATATAAATTCTTTCAAAAGCGCCGACTCGCGCCGCGCCTGCCCATGAAGAAAATTTTTATCTTTATTATTTTCTTTCTCGGCGTGGTTGTCGTTGTAACCAGTTTCGGCGAGTTGGAAACTATTTTACAAACGCTGAAACAAGCCAAACTGATTTTTTTCCTGTTGGCGATTTTTTTTCAAATGATTTGGTTTCTCACCAGCGGCTGGATGTATCAATCTATCTTTCACCTGCTCGGCGTGCGCGACGATGTGCTGTCGCTCAGCCGCATTGCCGCCGCAGCGGCTTTCGTCAACGTCGTCGCGCCGACGGGCGGGGCGGGCGGCGTGGCGCTCTTCGCCGCCGAAGCCAAACGGCGCGGACACCCTGCGGGCAAAGCCACTGTCGCCGCCGCGCTCTTCCTTTTATCAGACATGACTGCCTTTCTGATTGTCCTCGCGCTGGGAATAATCGTCCTCATCCGCCGCAACAATTTGGACGCGGGCGAAATCTCCGCTTCGATTTTTCTCTTCGTCGCCGCGCTGGGCTTCGCCTTTATGCTGTACGTCGGCTATCGCTCCGCCGAGCGGTTGGGAAACCTGCTTGCCAAACTTGCGCGGGGAATCAACCGCGTTTCGCGTTTTTTTCGGAAGAAAAACCTTCTCGAAGAAGAACGCGCCTATCACTTTGCGCAAGAAATCGCCGAAGGCTTTGGCGGGCTGACGGAAAAATCGTCGCATTTGATTCGTCCCATCCTTTGGGGCGTGTTGGACAAAATCCTGTTGATGGCGATTTTGCTTTGCTCCTTCCTCGCCTTTGACGTCCCTTTTTCGGCGGGGACGATCGTCGCCGGTTTTTCTATCGCCTATCTCTTCCTCATCGTCTCGCCGACTCCTTCGGGCATTGGCATCGTCGAAGGCATTATGCCCGTCGCGCTCAATTCGCTGGCGGTCAATTGGAGTCAAGGCGTAGTCGTTACGTTGATGTACCGCGCCGTTACTTTTTGGATTCCGCTGGGCGTGGGGGCGTGGGCGTTCCGTTCTTTGCATCAAGAACGCGACGAAGAAGCGAAGGAAGAAGGCGCATAGTATAATGACGACAAATTATTTAGATAATTATCATAAAAATTGAAGCGCGGAGTTTTATACGAATGTCTGAAAGTTTGGCAATGCAGCGATACGCGGCGGAACTGTATCGCTTGCAGCAAGATTACGAGCAAGTGCCGCTTTCGCTTTTAAGCGAACAGGCGGGCGCTTCGGCGCAAGCGATTTCAAATATGGTCAAGCGTTTGCAGAAGCAAGGCTATTTAGTGCACGAACCCTATCGCGGGGCGCGACTGACCGAAGCGGGCGAAAAATTGGCGATGCCCGCCCTGCGCCGCCACCGCCTGACCGAAGTCTTTCTCGTCCAAGTGATGAAGTACGACTGGGCGACGGCGCACGAACTTTCGGACGTTTTTGAAAAGGGAGTCAACGACGAAATCGAAGAGCGCATGGACGAACTGACCGGCCGCCCGACGCGCTGCCCGCACGGCGAGCCGATTCCCAGCAAAGACGGCAAAATGCCCGTCGTCGCCGACGCGCCGCTCATTGAAGTCCCTTCGGGTTCGGATTGCGTCATCAGCCGCGTCCGCACGCATAATTTGGAAAAATTGAACTACATCGGCGAGTTGGGGCTGACGCCCGGCGCGCCCTTTCACTTATACAGTTGCGCGCCGTTCAAAGGTCCGCTGCGCTTGCAGATGAAACCGCACGATCACCTCATCGGCTACGAACTCGCCGCCTCGCTCTGGGTGGAAGTAACCAAGCGCGGCGAAGGCAACAAACCGCTGTTCGTTTGAGAGAAAATTTCTACGCCTCCGAGTTTCCAAAAGAACTCGGAGGTTTTTTGAATTTCCCCTTCTCGCCCCATAATTCAATCCCCGACCCTTTGCCAAAAGGTACTGACTCTTTTACCAAAAGGTACTGACTCTTTCGCCAAAAGGTACTGACCTTTTTGCCAAAAGGTACTGACTCTTTCCCAAACAAGCCCTGACTCATCGCATAACCTTCAACTTGACACCTGCAACCTTCAACCTGACACCCGCAACCTGACACCTGACACCTTCAACCCGACACCCGACACCCGACACCTGACACCTGACACCTGACACCCTCAATAATGACCTTCCTCCAATACAATTAAAACACTTTCGACCTATACTAAGAGTAACAATCGAAAGGAGACGCCATGTTTGAAAGAATCCTCCTCGCCGTAGACGGTTCGGAACACGCCCTGCACGCCACGCGCAAAGCCGCCGAAATGGCGCGCCTCGTCCAAGCGCAAGACTTTTGCGTCGTCGTCGCCTACGACCCCATCCCGCTCTACTTGGGCGAACCTAATATGCAATTGGTCGTCGCCAACCGACGAGACGAAGCCGAAGAAATCCTCAACGCCGCGTCGAAAGAAGTCGGCGAAATCCCCTGCACCATCCGCACCGAAGTTCTCGAAGGCGACCCCGCCAGCGCGATTATCGAAGCCGCAAAAAAGCACGGCAGCGACATCATCGTCATGGGTTCGCGCGGCTTAGGCAGACTGGCCGGATTGCTGCTCGGCAGCACCAGCCAGAAAGTCGTCGCCCACGCGCCTTGCCCGGTGTTGATCGTCCGCTAAGAGCAGACTCTACGCTGAAAGGGACTTCATTCTCCCTTTTCCAACAGACTCTATCTGAAATTAGAAATACGGCTTTTTTGACTTCTAGATTTGTCATTTCGACGAGCGTAGCGAGGAGAAATCTGACTTCCTGCCACAAAGATTTCTCGCTAGCGCTCGAAATGACAATCCGCCACGCTATTTCCGATAATGTCTAATAAGGAAGGGAGAATGAAGTCAAAAATAATCGGCGTTTCAAACGCCAGTTCATCGTCCGCTTAAAGGGGCGAAAAAAGCGGAAAGTTTTTCGCGCCCGTCCCAGTTGCTTTACAATCAGGTATAATGACCGCCACATTTTGCGCGGCAAAATGAAATTCCTTTTTCTCACATGGAGGAGAAATCTGATATGAAGCGAAATCTGTTCTCTTTGCTTTCGTTGTTAATGCTGGCGAGCCTCGTCCTCGCCGCGTGCGGAACGCCGACGGCGGCGCCCGCCGCTCCCGAAGCGACGAAAGCCCCCGCGACTGAAGCGCCTGCCGCTACCGAAGCCGCCACCGAAGCCCCCGCGACCGAAGCGGCGACCGAAGAAGCCGCTCCCGCCGACGTGTCCATTGCGACCTTCGACGGCAAATCCCTTTCCGTTCCCGCCGCGGAATGTAACGGTGATTACGCGGGCTTGATCCAATCCGTCGAAGCGACCGACAACAGCACTGTGGTCTTCACCATGTGCCGCCCCGACCCCGCCTTCCTCGCCAAGATCGCCTTCGTCCCCTTTGCGATTCTTCCTTCCGAATGGATTGACGCCACCGCTGGCGACGGAAAACGCACCAGCGAAGGTCTCGAACATCCCGTCGGCACCGGCCCCTACATGATCAGCGAATGGAAACGCGGCGAAAGCGTTACCTTCACCGCCAACCCCAACTACTGGGGCGACGCTCCCAAAGCCAAAACCTTCGTCCTCCGCTGGAACTCCGAAGCCGCTCAACGCCTGCTCGAATTGCAATCCGGCACCGTAGACGGCATTGACAACCTCGGACCTGAAGATTTTGCCGTCGTTGAAGCCGACTCCAACCTGCAATTGATGGAACGCGCCGCGCTCAACGTCATGTACATCGGCATGACCAACACCTTCAAGCCGTTTGACGACGTCAAAGTCCGCCAAGCGCTTGCCATGGGCATTGACCGCCAACGCATCGTGGACGCCTTCTACCCCGCTGGCTCCGAAGTCGCCTCCCACTTTACGCCTTGCGCCATCCCCAACGGCTGCGAAGGCGAAGACTGGTACGCCTTTGACGCCGCCGCCGCGAAAGCGCTCCTCGCCGAAGCGGGCTTCCCCGACGGCTTCAAGACCAAAATCTACTTCCGCGACGTAGTTCGCGGCTACCTGCCCCAACCCTCCACCGTCGCGCAAGACATCCAAGCGCAGTTGAAGACCAACCTCGGCATTGACGCCGAAGTTACCCCGATGGAATCCGGCGCCTTCATCGAAGCCGCCAACTCCGGCAGCCTCGACGGCTTGTTCCTGCTCGGCTGGGGCGCGGACTATCCTCACATCACCAACTTCTTGGATTATCACTTCGGCGCCGCCAATGCTGAATTCGGCAAAGCCTTCCCTGAAATCTACGAGAAGCTGACCGAAGGCGCGCAAATCGGCATCCCCGAAGACGCGAAAGCCATCTACGTCGCCGCCAACAACGCGATTAAAGAACTCGTCCCGATGATCCCCGTCGCTCACGGCGGTTCCGGCACCGCGTACCTCGCGGACGTAACCAACCCGCAAGCCAGCCCGCTCACCAGCGAACTGTTCGCCGTTTCCGCCCCTGGCAACCGCGAAACCTTCACCTTCATGCAGAACGCCGAACCCATCAGCCTTTTCTGCGCGGACGAATCCGACGGCGAATCCCTGCGCGGTTGCGAACAAGTCCTCCAAGCCCTCTACGGCTACGAGATTAACGGCACCGCCAGCGTTCCCGTCCTCGCGGAATCCTGCACCCCGAACGCCGACCTCACCGTTTGGACTTGCGCGCTTCGCAAGAACGTCAAATTCCACGACGGCACCGACTTCGACGCCGCCGACGTTGTCGCCACCTTCAACATGGGCTTGAACATCTCTTCCCCGGCTCATGTCGGCAACACCAACCTGTGGGATTACTACAGCCTGCTCTGGGGCTTGATGCTCAAACCCGGATCCTAATCCGTCGTTAGACTAACCTGTTTTTGAAAAAAAATACGGGGCGGCGTAACTTCCGCCCCGTATTCGTAGAGAGCCTAATTCATGATCATTCAATACGCTCTTCGTCGCGTGGTTGCGGCTATCCCTGTGTTACTTGGCATTCTGCTTGTTACCTTCGTGCTGGCGCGCGTCATCCCAGGCGACCCTTGTCGGGCGATTCTTGGCGAAAAAGCGACGGAGGCGGTCTGCTCTAAATTCATCGAAGCAAAGGGGCTAAACAAGCCCATTATTGTTCAATTTGGAATCTACGCAAAAGACATGATAAGCGGAAATTTAGGCGATTCCTATCGCCTTGGCATGCCCGTTACCCGCTTGTTGATTGAGCGCCTGCCGACAACCTTTGAATTAAGCCTCGCCGCTTTAATCGTCAGCGTTATTTTAGGCATTCCATTGGGGATTATCTCCGCCGTCAAACACAACACTTGGCTGGACGTCGGCACAATGGTTTGGGCGAACGTCGGCGTTTCTATGCCCGTCTTTTGGCTGGGCTTAATGCTGGCGTACATATTTTCCCTCACCTTAAAAGGCACGCCCTTTTGGCTGCCGCCTTCGGGCAGAGTCAGCCCCGAAATTATCTCCACTCCCTTTTATCAAGTTTGGGGATGGACGCTCCCTGAAAGCGGACTTTGGTCGGCTTTTCTCAATTTCAGCGGACGCTTAAACATCCTCAACGCCTTGTTGACTCAAAATTGGGCGTTATTGAAAGATTCAATCGCGCATCTCATTTTGCCCGCTTTCGCTTTGGGCACTATCCCGATGGCGATTGTCGCCCGCATGACGCGCTCGACCATGCTCGACGCGCTTGGACAAGACTACATCCGCACGGCGCGAGCCAAAGGCTTAAGAGAAATCGCCATTGTCTTCCGCCATGCGTTTCGCAATTCCCTCCTGCCGTTAGTTACCGTTATCGGCTTATCCTTCGGCGGACTTTTAGGCGGCGCCGTCTTAACCGAAACCGTCTTCGGACTCTCCGGCGTAGGGCGCACCCTCTTTGAAGCCATCACCGCGCGCGACTACGGAGTCGTGCAGACCTTTACATTGATCATCGCCGTCGGCTTTGTCATCATCAACTTGCTCGTAGATATTTCCTACGTTTACCTAGACCCCCGCGTTCGTCTCAAGTGAGGAACATAACAAAATGACGGCTGATGCAAACGCAGTATTAAATTCGGAAGTTGTCGCAAAAAAATCGTTGAGCATGTGGCAAATTGCCCTGCGCCGCTTAATCCGCCGACGCTCTGCCGTCGCAGGATTGGCGATTCTCGGCTTGATGATTTTCATCGCCATCTTCGCGCCCGTCCTCGCCCCTTACGACCCGACCCTCTCCATGCTGGACGCCAACCCGCCGCAGAGAATCAAAGCGCGCACCGCGCCCTGTATTCATCTGTTAGGCTGCCCCGCGGATCAACCGCAACACCTCGCGGGCATTGACGGAAACATCCGCGATCAGTTTAGCCGCTTGCTGTACGGCGCGCGCCTCAGTTTAATCGTCGGCATTTCCACCGTAACTTTTGCCATTATCATCGGGACGATACTCGGCGCGATTGCGGGTTACGTCGGCGGGCGCGTGGACAATATCATCATGCGCGTAATGGATGTGCTATTGGCGTTCCCTTCGCTGTTGCTGGCGATTGCCATCGTTTCCGTTTTAGGGCCGGGACTCATCAACGCCTTAATCGCCATCGGCATTGTTTCCATCCCCGCCTATGCGCGGGTGATGCGCGCCTCCGTGCTTTCCGTGCGCGAGATGGAATTTGTGCTCGCCACCCGCGCCTTAGGCGGCAACGATTGGCAAATCCTCTTTCAGCGAATTTTGCCTAACGCGCTCACGCCGCTCATCGTGCAGGGGACTCTCGGAATCGCGTCCGCAATTTTGGACGCCGCCGCGCTCTCCTTCTTGGGCTTGGGCGCGCAACCGCCCACGCCCGAATGGGGTTCGATGCTCGGCGCGGAACGCAATCAAGTCTTCACCGCGCCGCACCTTGTGTTTTATCCAGGCTTGATGATTATGCTCACCGTGCTGTCCTTCAACCTAATCGGCGACGGTCTGCGCGACGCGATGGACCCGCGTTTGTTTCATTCGTAAAATTTCTTCGCAAAAAAGCCCGTCGTTGGACGGGCTTTTTTATTTTTACGCGCCGCCTCATTTTGAGGATTAAAACTTCAACGCCCCGTGTTGGACGAACGCCCAAATCGTCAGCCCGCCGAAGACCAACGCCGTCAGCGCCGCGCCGAGAGCGACTTCGCGGCTTTCGCGTTCGTCTTCCAATTGCAATTCGGGCGGAACGCCGACCGGCTTCCAAAGCGGAGAGGCGAACCAAGCGAACATCGCCCCGCCGAGCAAACCGCCGATATGCCCCCAGTTGTCAATGCTGGGCGCTAAACCGAGAAAGAGGTTGACGACGATAATAAAAAGCGCGTTGCTGACGGCTTGTTTTGCGCGCGAGCCGAACAACTCGCGGTTTTGATAAAAGAAGATCGCTTCCGCCGAAATTAAGCCGAAGATCGCCGTCGAAGCGCCGACGGAATAACCTTGCGTAAAAAGCAGCGAAAGCACGTTGCCCGCAAAGCCGCTGAGGAAATATAAAAGCAGAAAGCGCCCGCGCCCGAAGAAGCGTTCGACGAGCGAGCCGATGGAAACCAGCGCGTACATATTGAAGAAGATATGCATGAACGAGCCGTGCAGAAAAAGAGGCGTAATTAAACGCCAAAGTTGACCGGCGTAAATGGCTTGACTGATTCGCGCTCCCCAAAAAGTAACGGGGTCAATTCCGCCGCTGGACACGCCGAAGAAAAACGGGCTGACAATTTGCAAGAGATAAACGAAAACGGTGAACCCCGTCAGCGTGTAAACGACGACGGGCGGCGCGGAAGGCATCCGCGCATAGGCAGGCTGGGGCTGTGGATTCGGTTGATGGGCGGAATGCGGCGCGGGAAATTCGTTCACAAAGTTACCTGACGATGCTTCACTTTCAAATGCTCCGCTTCGATAATGGCGCGAACTTTGTCCACCGTGTCGTCGAGGTGAAAATCGTAATTGACGATGACGTAATCGAAAGCGTCGAGTTGCTGCAATTCTTTGCGGGCGGTGGCAATGCGCAGCGAGAGCGAGTCGGCGGTTTCAGTTTTGCGTTCGCGCAGGCGGCGTTCCAATTCTTCTTCGCTTTCGCAGGTGATGAAAATGAGCAAGGCTTCGGGCGCCAACTTGCGGACGGTTTCCGCGCCTTGCACGTCAATACGCATGACCACGTCTTTGCCGCTGGCGAAGGCGTCGCGCACTTGCGCTTTGGGGATGCCTTTGTAATCGCTGTACACGATGGCGTATTCGATCAACTCGTCCGCTTCGATCATGCGCGCAAATTCGTCTTTGGACAGAAAAAAATAATCCACGCCGTGCGTTTCGTTGGGACGTTTTTCGCGGGTGGTTGCGGTAACGACAAAATGAAAGGGGAAGCCGCGTTCTTTCATGCGCTGAACGACGGAATCTTTGCCGACGCCGGAAGGACCGGAAATAACGACGAGCAGGGGATGGGGTTTTCGCAGGTCAAATTCGGACATGCGCCCAATTGTACCAAACGCCGCCGACTCAATTCGGCGCGATTCGGCGACGGAAGCGCGGCGAACGTCGAAAGTTTTCATTTTCTTTAAGTCCTTTGCGCGGCGGAAAATTTGTCGTAAAATAGTTTCAACGCTTAACTATTTGGATAGTTATCTATTTGGCGTTTTTCCGCCTTGCCGAAAAATTATGAATGATGAAAGGAATTTGCCTTTGTCAAAAAAATTACGCAATCAAGTTTTGAACGAATTTTGGGGGTCGATTCCGCCGTTTTGGAATTTTGTCCGTTCGCACATTCGCTCTGCGGCGACGGGACGTTTTGAGATTACCGTCGAACAGTTTCACGTTTTGCGTTTTGTGCGGCGCGGAATGTCCGTCAGCGAGTTGGCGGTCGCAAAAAATATCAGCCGCCCAGCCATCAGTCAAGCCGTAGACGCGCTGGTCAAAAAGGGCTGGCTCGCCCGCGAACAAAACCCGAAAGACCGACGCTATGTCGCTTTGTCGTTGACTGCGGAAGGCAACGCCCTGTTGGACGAAGTCTTCAAAGACACCCGCGTTTGGATGGACGCTTTGCTGAAAGAACTCGACGACGACGAGTTGAAAACGCTGAGCGAAGCCATGAAAATTTTCAAAAAAATTCTTCCGTAAAACTATGAATCACATTAAAAAATTGCTTTACTTTGTTAAACCGTATTGGCGGCGCAGTTTGGTCGCGCTGATTTTATTAGTGGCTGTCGTAATCATGGACTTGGCGATTCCGCGCTTAATTCAGCGCGTGATCGATCAAGGAATCAACAGCGGAAATATGCGCGTCGTCGTAACGACGACGATTTGGATGCTGGCGATTTCCGTCGTGCAGACTCTCTTCGCGCTGGGAAATAATTTATTTTCCATTCAAGTCGGCGAGAGCGTGGCGCGAGACGTGCGCGAGGCGTTGTTCCTTAAAATTCAATCCTTTTCGTTCGGCAACCTCGACCGCCTAAACACCGGTCAACTGATGGTGCGCCTTTCAAGCGACACGACGATTTTTCAGCGCTTGGTGCAAGTGTCGCTGCGAATCGGCACGCGCGCTCCGCTGTTGATGGTCGGCAGCATTATCCTGATGTTCGTTACCGACAAGCGCTTGGCGCTGATGATTTTGCCCGTGCTGTTGGCGACTTCGGCGGTGATTGTTTTTTTTACCTCGCGCATGGGACCCTTGTACTTAACCGTGCAGAAAAAATTAGACCGTTTGAATTCCGTTTTGCAAGAGAACATCGCGGGGGCGCGTTTGGTAAAAGCCTTTGTGCGCGAAGGCTACGAAGGAGAGCGCTTCGCCGTCGTCAACGAAGATTTTACGAATCGCAATATTCAGGTCATGCGGTTTATGTCCACGCTTTCGCCCGCGATGAACGTCTTCGTTAATATCGGCATCGTCATTGTCGTTTGGGCGGGCGGAATTCAGTCCGCGCAAAACGGCGTTTCGGTCGGGCAAATTGTCGCTTTCATTAACTACCTCAACACGACGATGGGACCTTTGGGCATTATGGTCATGCTGGCGAATCTCGTCGCGGCGGCGACGGCTTCGGCGGAGCGCGTCAACGAAGTTTTGGAAACCGTCCCCGAAGTGCAAGATTCCGCGCAGCCGCAGAGTCTGCCCGAAGGTCGAGCGCGGCGCGTTCGCTTTGAAGACGTGGACTTTCGCTACAACGACGGCGGTCAAGTGTTGAGCGACATCAACTTTACCGTCGAGTCCGGACAAACCGTCGCCATTCTCGGTGCGACGGGTTCGGGAAAATCGTCCATCGTCAACCTTGTGCCGCGCTTCTACGACGCGGCGGCGGGCGGCGTGTTGTGGAACGACATGGATGTGCGCGAAGCGCGTCAAAGCGAATTGTTAATGAACGTCGGCGTTGTGCCGCAAGAGACGATTTTGTTTTCGGGAACGATCCGCGAGAACATCCGCTACGGCAAGCCAAACGCCAGCGAGGAAGAAATTGTCGCGGCGGCGAAAGCGGCGCAGGCGCACGATTTCATCGTCAGCCTGCCGAACGGTTACGACACCCGCGTCGAAGAGCGCGGCGGCAACCTTTCGGGCGGACAAAAACAGCGCATCGCCATCGCTCGCGCTTTGCTGCTTAAGCCCGCAATTTTAATCCTCGACGACAGCGCCAGCGCGGTGGATGTGGAGACCGAATCAAAATTGCAAAACGCGCTGAAAGAATGGCTGAAAGACAGCCTGAATGTGATTGTCGCGCAGCGCATTAGCGCCGTGTTGCGCGCGGACAAAATCCTTGTTGTGGACGAAGGCAGAATTATCGCGCAGGGAGCGCATCACGAACTGATGGAAAACAGCGACGTGTATCGAGAAATTTACGATTCGCAACTGGGCGAAGGCGTGAAAATGGAGGCGGCGCTATGAGCGAAAAAACGCCTCCTCCCGCCAGCCCGCCGCGCATGACGGCTTTCGGGCGCGGACCGGCGCAACGCGCCCGCATCGAAAAAGCGGGCGACCCGAATCGCGCGTTGATTCGTCTCGCGGGTTATCTCAAACCGTATCGCGCAATTTTGTCCCTCGTCTTGGTTTTTGTGCTGACCTATATTTTGCTCGGCTTGTACGAACCGTACTTAATCGGGCGCGGCGTGGATCAATTTATCTCGCTCAAAAAAACGGACGGGCTTCCGCAATTGGCGCTCCTTTTGCTCGGCGTCTATTTGTTGGATAACGCTTTTCAAGCGCTGTCCAGTTGGCTGATGGCGCGCATTTCGCAAGACGCTTTGCGCGTTCTGCGCCGCGACCTCTTCGAGCGTTTGCAAAAATTATCCGTCGCCTTTTTCGACCGACACACGGCGGGCGAGTTGATGAGCCGCCTGACCAACGACATTGACGCCATCAATCAAGCCGTTTCGCAAAACGTCGTTTCGTTGGCGGCGAGCGTCCTTTCGCTGGTCGGCATTCTGATTGCCATGTTCGTCCTCAACGCTTGGCTGGCGCTCTCCGCGCTTTTGGTCGTGCCGATTATGTTCTGGTTTACCAACTTCATCGCGCGTTACACGCGGCGCGGCTTTCGCCGCCTGCAAAGCGATTTGGGCGACATCAACGGCGTGATGGAAGAAATCATCAGCGGGCAGCGCGTGGTCAAAGCCTTTCGTCGCAGCGAGCCGGCGGTCGAGCGCTTTCGCGCCAGCAATCAAAAAGTGTACGAAGCGGGCGTGTATGCCAACACCTACGCTTTTATGCTTATGCCGCTTACCAACGTCTTGGGCAACTTTTTCATCATCGTTTTAGTCGGCTTGGGCGGTTATCTCGCTCTGCAAAATCTCGTTACCGTCGGCATGATTGCCGCCTTCATCGCTTACGCTCAAAATTTCATTCAACCGCTGCGTCAACTGGCGAGCATGTACAACTCGATTCAAGCCGCGTTGGCTGGCGCGGAACGAGTCTTTGAAATTATTGACATGCCGTTGGAAATAGATTCCGCCGCCGACTCCCTTTTGCCGACTCCTCTTCAAGGAAACGTCGTCTTCTCTGACGTTTCTTTCGGCTACAACTCCGACCATTTGATTATCAAGAAAATGAGTCTCGAAGCCAAATCCGGGCAAACCGTCGCGTTGGTCGGTCCGACGGGGGCCGGCAAAACCACCATCATCAACTTGCTGACGCGCTTCTACGAAATCAACAGCGGCAGCATACGCATTGACGGGCGCGACATCCGCGAAGTTTCCAAAGACGATTTGCGCCGTAAACTCGGCATCGTTTTGCAAGATACTTTTCTCTTCGCCGACACGGTCATGGAAAACATCCGCTACGGGCGGCTGGACGCCAGCGACGAAGAATGCATCGAAGCCGCCAAACTGGCGGACGCGGATCATTTCATCCGTCAACTGCCGCGCGGCTATCAGACCAAACTTTCGGAACGCGCCGCGAACTTGAGTCAAGGTCAGCGCCAGTTGTTGTCCATCGCCCGCGCCGTGCTTGCCGACCCGAGCATTTTGATTCTCGACGAAGCCACCTCCAGCGTGGACACGCGCACCGAAGCCCGCATCCAAGCCGCGCTCTTGCGGCTGATGAAAGGGCGCACGAGTTTTGTCATCGCGCACCGCCTGTCCACCATCCGCGACGGCGAAATCGTCGAACAAGGGACGTATCAGGCGTTGTTAGACGAAAAGGGATTCTTCCATCATTTGTACATGAGTCAATTTAAGGGGCTGGAAATTTAAGAATATATTTGCAGGGGCGACCCACAGCGTTTCGCCCCTGCAAAAAATATCCCCGTTTATCTTCGTTCATCTCTGGTTAAAACTAATATGACAAACGTCATATTAATTTGCGCTTATTTTTACTGTGCATTAATCTTACGCTTAAGTAAAATACGCCCTATCTTCTCAGAAATGTCGTCTTTGCTGTAACCGAGAAGAACAAGGAGAAGCGTTCATGAGTCTCAAAAAAGTTTTGATATTGCTCGGCGGGATGCTCGTTTTCGGAGCGGTCCTCGCCGCTTGCGGAGGCGCGCAATTATCCGCCCCGACGTCCCAACCTCAGCCGACGGCTCCCGCCGCCGCGCCGACCGTTGAAAGCGACGCCTTTACCCTCACGCCCGACACGCCCTTCCTCGCGGAGTGGCTCGGCTCGGCGCACGCCGCTGTGGACGATTTGCCCTTCCGCGAATGGGACGATAAAGACGAAAACCCCGACGGCGTTCCAGCGACATGCGCCAAATGCCACACCAGCGACGGCTACCGCGACTTTCTCGGCGCGGACGGCTCCGAAGCGGGCAAAGTAGATTCCGCTGTTGCCGCCAGCCACTCGCAAGGCATCCAATGCGTGGCGTGTCATAACGACGTGTCGGTTGCGAAGAACACTGTCAAATTCCCGTCGGGCGTAACGATCAAAGCGGGGAGCGACAGCCGCTGTATGGACTGTCATCAGGGGCGCGAATCCAAAGTCAGCGTGGACGCTCAAATCGAGAAATTCGGCGCGACCAATCAACCCGACGCGGTGGTTGCCCCGTTGAAAGCGGACGACGGAAAAGAATCCTTCATCGGCTTTAACAACGTCCACTATTACGCCGCCGCCGCGACGCTCTACGGCGGAATGACGCACGGCGGGTACGAATACGACGGGAAATTTTACGACTCGAAAAACACCCACACCGAAGGTTACGACTCCTGCGTCGGCTGCCATGACCCGCACACCTTGCAAGTCAAAGTGGATCAATGCGCCTTCTGCCATGAGAACGTCGCCGAAATTGACGACCTGAAAAATATTCGCATGGTTTCGTCTGCGCCCGATTACGACGGCGACGGCAACTATCAAGAAGGCATTTATTATGAAATCGAAGGCTTGCGAAAGATTCTCTTAAAACAAATTCAAAAGTATTCGACCGAAACCGCCGGCGCGGAATTAAAATACGACCCCGACAAATATCCCTACTTCTCCGCCGCGGACGGCAAGCCCTACCGCAATTGGACTCCGCGCTTGCTCAAAGCCGCCTACAATTATCAAGTCTCGCTTAAGGATCCGGGCGCTTTCGCGCACGGCGGAAAATACGTCATCGAGTTGCTCTACGACTCGATTGCCGACCTCGGCGGCGACACCGCTAAACTGGCGCGCAACGACGCGGGACATTTCGCGGGCGGCACCGAACCCTTCCGCCATTGGGATTTAGACTCCGAAGGCGCGCCCGTTTACGAAGTCGAAGCCGCCTGCGCCAAATGCCACAGCGCCACAGGGCTTCCGCAGTTCTTACAATACGGCGTCAACCTGCCCGCCGAATCTGCCAACGGATTCATGTGCTCGACCTGCCACAACGAGAAATCCTGGCCCCAGCGCTACGTCGTCAACTCGGTAACTTTCCCCAGCGGCGCAGTCGTCAGTTTTGGCGGCAAAGACGCGGACGGAAATTACGTCGCCGACGACTCGAACCTGTGCATTACCTGTCATCAAGGGCGTTCCTCTACTTCAACGGTGAATAAAGTCCTCGCTAACAAAGACCTCGACACGCCCGACGCGAAGATTAACTTTCAAAACATCCACTACTTCGCCGCTGGCGCGACTCTCTTCGGCGCGGACGTGCAAGGCGCGTACATGTACGACGGCAAAGAATACGTCGGTCAAAACATGCACGCCAGCCCCGAAGGGCGCATGAACAAATGCCAAAGTTGCCACGATGTCCACGCGCTAGAGCCGAAATTTGAAGCCTGCCAAACCTGCCACGACACAACCGACCCGACGACCATCCGCATGAGCGACATAGACTACGACGGCGACGGCGACGTAACCGAAGGCGTCAAAGGCGAGATTGACACGTTTGAAGCCGCGCTCTTAAAAGCCATGTACGCCTACGCCGAAAGTCACGGCGGCAAACTCGCCTACGACGCGAACGTCTATCCTTACTTCTCCAACGCCGAAGGCAAGCCCTACAAAGCCTGGACTCCGCGCTTGCTCAAAGCCGCCTTTAACTATCACTACGTCCAAAAAGACCCGGGCGCTTACGTCCACAACCCCAAATTCGTCCTGCAATTCCTGTACGACTCCATCCAAGATTTGGGCGGCGACGTCAGCCGATTCACTCGCCCGTAAACCCGCATAATTTAAGGCGGCGCGAACGTCGCCGCCTTAAATTATTGCAAGTCATTTTGAACGAAACATGCGCCCGAGAAATCCTATAAAATCAAAATGACAACACACTTTATAGATGAGGATTTAAGCGATGCCTTCTCGATTCAAAATTCACGCGCCGCGCTTCTGGATAGCGAGCCTGCTTCTCGGAATTGGGCTTTTTGCCTACGCCTTAGCCGCTTCCGTGCCTGCCGCGCAAGCCGCCGCGTCCTCGCCGCGCCCCGCCGCTCAAGAGCAAAAGCCCAACGACTTCTGTTTGGCTTGTCATCAAGAAGAAGGCGTCAGCGCGGAGTTTGGCGGCGAGTCGCTTCCAGCGACCATTAACCCCACGCGCTACGGACTCTCCGTCCACGCGCAAGAGGGCGTCGCCTGCGCCGATTGCCACGCGAACATGAGCGAATATCCGCACCCGAAAACGGATGCCGCCTCCGTGCGCGACTTCCGCTTAAGTTTTGGCGAGACTTGCAAAGAATGTCATAACGAAGAATACGACGCGGCGCACGACAGCGTTCACCAAGCCGCGCTGACCGCAGGCGACCCCAACGCGCCCCTCTGCGCCGACTGCCACAACCCGCACGAACAGCCGCGCATCATCGGGCAAAACAGCGGACAGTTAACCATCGCCGCCCGCAAAGATTTGCCCGCCGCCTGCTCGCAATGCCACGCCGACCAAGTCGCCGTGTATAAAAACAGCGTGCACGGCAGCGCCCTCGCCGACGGCAACCGCGACGTGCCTTCCTGCACCGACTGCCATGGCGTGCATAACATTGTCGGCGCGGACAACGCCTTTCACAACAACACGCCCGCCCTCTGCGCCGAATGCCACAGCGACAAAGAGTTGATGACCCGATACGGGCTTTCTACCAGCGTTTTGGAAACCTACGTCGCCGACTTTCACGGCACAACCGCGGTCCTCTTTGAAAAGCAATTCCCCGATCAGCGCGTGGACACCGCCGTCTGCACCGACTGCCACGGCGTGCATGATATTTCAGACCCGAACAACCCGCAGACGGGAATCGCCATGCAAGACAACCTGCTGACGAAATGTCAGCGCTGCCACCCCGACGCGACCGCCAACTTCCCCGCCGCGTGGATGGGACATTACGAACCCAGCCCGACGCATTATCCGCTGGTTTATTACGTCAACCTCTTCTATAAATTTTTCATCCCGATGGTGTTGGGCGGCATGATCTTCTTCGTCCTAACCGACGTCTATCGCCGCCTGATTAATCGCGCCAAAGGAGTTAAGCATTAATGGACGCCGTCAATAAAATGTACTTGCGCTTTCCTGTGGCGCGCCGCATCGAGCATTGGGTGATGATGCTCTCGTTCACAACCCTCGCGCTGACCGGACTTCCGCAGCGCTTCCCAAACAACGCGCTTTCGCAAGGCATCCTCTTCGCCTTAGGCGGCATTCACGCCTTGCGCGTCATTCACCACGTCGCCGCCGTCGTGATGATGCTCGGCACGGCGTGGCACTTGCTGGTTATGGGTTACCGCGTCTTCGTCATGCGCGATCAACTCTCGATGATGCCGACCCTGCAAGACGCGAAAGACGCCATTCAAGCCTTGCTCTACAACGTCGGCTTCGTCAAAACGTACCCCAAAATGGGGCGCTACACCTTTGAAGAAAAAATGGAATATTGGGCGTTCGTTTGGGGCGCGGCAATTATGGGCATTACGGGCTTTATGATGTGGAATCCGATCACCGCCACGCGCTATTTGCCCGGCGAATTAATTCCCGCCGCCAAAGCCGCGCACGGCAACGAAGCCTTGCTGGCTGTCCTCGCCATCATCGTCTGGCACATGTACGGCGTGCATATCAAGCGTTTCAACAAAGCCATGTTTAACGGCAACATGAACGAAGCGGACATGCGCCACGAACACGCGCTGGAATTAGAAGATATTCAAGACGGGACCATCGAACGCCGCCGACCAGACGCCGCGACGCTTCGCAAACGTCAGCGCATTTTCTACCCCATCGCCGCCGTGCTGACGATTGGCATGTTAGGCGGAATTTACGGATTCATCAACGCCGAGCAAACCGCGCTGACGACCATTCCGCCCATCGTCGAAACCGCGCCGCCGCCGCCGTCCGCGCCGTAGATTATTCAGAAAACGTCTGGAAAATCTATTTATAGAATTACGAGAAAACTTTCCGCAGTCTTTGCGGTCAAATTGTCAAGTTAAATGTCAAGAGAGCCGTCCATCAAGCCGACGGCTCTCTTGATTCTTGCAACGCGCTGCAAATTACGCAACGCGCATTACGCTAATGGGACTTCATCGCTTTGCGGCGCAGAATTTCTCCGACCAGCAGGAGCGCTCCAAACGGAATGGCGATGCGAGCGATGAAATAAAGGGCGAAAAACTCTGGGGTGTGCATGGAATTCTCCTTTTGTTATTTGCCCATAGGATAGTCGCTTTCCGAAAAGAACGTATCGGTTTTTCATCCCATCTTTGCCCCCATTTGCGGGCGGACATCCGCGCCGTTTATGGGACGTTTGCCCTACGGAAAACGCCCCACGCCTACGCCTTGATAATCCCCTTGCGAATTGCGTAACGCACCAACTCCGCGCGCGAATGCAAGTTTAACTTTCGCATGATGTTTTCTCGGTGGCGTTCCACCGTCTTCGGGCTGATGACCAACGACTCGGCGACTGCTTGATTGCTCGCGCCTTCCGCCAGCAAAGTCAGCGCTTCTCGTTCGCGCTCGGTTAAGCCGTCGAGGTCGGGCGTTTCTTCCGAAGCGCGATCTAGGTTGAGATAATCGCGCACGAGAAATTTTGCCATCGAAGGGTAGAGGTACACTTCGCCTTGCGCCGCGGCGCGGATGGCAGTCAGCAATTCTTCCGGCGCGGCGCGTTTCGGCACATAGCCCGAAGCGCCCGCGTTTAACATCTGAAAGAAATATTCTTCGTCTTCGTGGATGGTGAGCGCGACGATTTGGATTTCTGCAAATTTGGCTTTGATAGCGCGGGCGGCTTCGATGCCCGTTTTGTCGGGCAAGCCGATGTCCATGAGAATCACCGTCGGGCGCAAACGTTCGGCTTGTTTCAGCGCTTCGGCGGCGGAAGCCGCTTCGCCGACGATTTCTAAATCGTCTTGATTGCCGAGCAGCATTTTCAACCCCATGCGGACGACGGCGTGATCGTCCACTAAGAGCAAGCGAATTTTCATCATTCCTCCGTTTCAATCCAATGCAACGGCGCGGAGGCTTCAATCTCCGTGCCGAAATTTGGGCGCGAAGAAACGCGGACGCCGCCGCCGAGCAGCGCGGCGCGTTCTTCCATGCCCGCCAAGCCGAAAGAGACGCGCCCGACGCGGACGCGAATCGCGTCCGCGTCAAAGCCGACTCCGTCGTCGTTAATTGCGACGCGAATCTCTTGCGGCAAATAGCCGATGCGAATCTGCGCTTTCGTCGCTTGCGCGTGTTTGACGATGTTGGTCAGCGCTTCTTGCATAATGCGGAAGACGGCGATTTTGACCGAATCTTCCAACGCGGGTTCGTCGCCTTCGATGCTGACCGTCGTTTGCAGCCCCGTCCGCTCGTGGATGCGGGCGGCGTACCAGCGGGCGGCGGCGGAGAGTCCCAAATCGTCGAGGTGAGCGGGGCGCAAGTCCGAGATGACGCGCTGTAATTCGAGAATAGAATCTGAGGCGAGCGACTGCAACTGAGTCAGCGTGTTGCGGCGTTTTTGCAAATCTTCTTCGTTGGACAAGGCGCGCAATCCCATGCCGATGGCGGTCAGCGATTGGCCGGTCTCGTCGTGCAAGTCGCGGGCAATGCGTTGACGTTCCGCCTCTTGCGCGGCGACGATGCGCCGAAAAAGTTGAACGCGCAGTTTCTCGCGCTGTTGCGATTCGCGCAATCGCGCCGCTTGCAGTTCGGCGATCTTCGCGTCGTTCTCGACTTGAAAGGCGCGCAAAAAGCGGATGACGAAAAACGAAGCAAACGCCGCGCTGACGGCGCGCAGAAATTGAACGCTGAATCCAAAACTGCGGAGGAAGAGCAGCGAGTTGATCCACGTCGAAGGCGGAAGCGAACTTTTCTCGACGAACAACTGCCCGACTAAACCGAACCAAACAAAAGCGACCGACGCGAAAAAACTGTCGCGCCCGTAGCGGACGAGCCCCGCTTTTTGGAAGGCGCGTTGTTGCACCGCCAACCCCGCCGCGGCGAGCAGGCTGGACGGAATGCCGAGCGCGTAGCGCGTCCAAGCGTCGGCGACGAAGAACAAGTCGTTGGGATATTTTTCCCGCAAAATCAAATAGCCGAGTCCCCAAAAGACTGCCATGCCCAGCGGAATGGTCAACGCGCAATGGCAGGTTGTTTCGTCGCCGAAGGCTAAGTACGCGCCGAACGCCGCTAACGATAAAAATGAAAGCGTCAGCAGCGAGAGCGTCAACGTCGGGTAAATTCCGCCGGGGATGTGGTCGAGATGTCCCATAATGCGGAACATTTCCAGCCATTCGTGCGCGGCGTGGATGACGCCAAACCCCGCCAGCGGACGAAGCGCCGTCCGCAAGCGCAAGTCGGACGAACGCCCGCCTTCGGTCGCCGCCAAAAGTCCCATGCTGAAAAAAGCCAGTCCGTAAAAGAAGTAAACGTTGAGCGTAAACAGTTGATGCATGGCGGATAAAAAAACCCTAAAAACGCGCTATGCTTTTTAGGGTCTCTCCTTTGGTTATGATTTTTCGTTTCTCAACCGCGCGCCGCAAGTTCGGCAGAACTTATCGCTCAGTTTGGCGCGCGCCCCGCATTGCGGACAATACGCGCTGGTAACGTCGTTTTCTTCCTCCGCGTGTTTTCGCTGACGGCGCTTTTTCTGAGCGCTTTTTCCCCAGCGGACGTAATACGCCGCGCCGCCGAGAATCATCAAAACGCCGACTCCGCCGATGACGTACGGAAGAACTTTCGCCAGCGAGACGCGCCCGGGCGTGTTCTCGTCTATCGGGTCGGCGATCTGCACCGACGGCGATTGCGCCACGAGGTCGTTTGTCGTTTTGCTGTAACGGACGTTCAGCGCAAACTCCGCTCCGCCAGCCAGCGGCGCGGGCGCGCTTTCGTAATAATTCAACCCGTCTGAATTTTCTTTCGTCGCATATTGCGGGTCGAGCGAAAGTTGGGTTACGTTTAACGGTTCGAGAAATAAATACTGAAAATTTTCCACGCCGTAGCCGTTGTTCCAAAGGTAAGAAAATTCGCGCTCCGCGCCGTTGCGCGAAAGCGGCTGATAATATTCAAAGCGATAGGGAATATTTTTTTCAACGACCAAACTAAACGTCTGGTATTCGCCGCCAGGGTTCGGACCCGCGTAAGCGTGATCGAGGAATTGTCCGTTTTCGTCTTGCGAGGCGACGGCGATTAACGTCGCGTCGAGCGGAATGCGGAAGGTCAGCGAGGCGGGCAGGGGAATGCCGTCCGCGATTTGGAAGTCGGTCAAGACCAACATGCGCGGGTCGTCGTATTCGGGCCAGAACTGCACGGTCGCAAAAGAAAGCGTCGCCGCCGCCTGCGCCGAAGCGGAAATCGGCAAGAGGCAAAGCGCCGCCAGTAAAAATGTCAAAAGAAATTTACGCATCGTTTCTCCAAGTTTTGGGGAATCTTACCATGCCGCCCAAAGAAGCGATAGAAGCGAAATCACGCGCAAAGCGGATGAAAGTCATCTAAAATTATTTTGGAATTAGCGTTTGGACGAGGCGCAAACAGGCGCGGTTATAAGGCATGTTCAACCCGCGCGCTTCGCCGCGCCGCGCAATTTCGCCGCAGATGGCTTCGATTTCCGTCGGCGCGCCGCGCCGCAAATCTTGCAGCATAGACGAGTAATTGGAAGCGGTTTTTCGCGCCGCCTCTTCCGCCGCCGCAACAGGATTCTCAAACGGCAAGCGGATTCCCTGCGCCTGAGCCGCTTCTGCCGTTTCTTGCGCTAATGCGCCCATAATCTTCCGCGTTTGCGCGTCCGCCAGCAGTTCGCCGTTGCGGACGCCCGTCAGCGCGGTTAGCGGGTTGACGGCGGCGTTGACGACTAACTTGCCCCAAATTAGCGCTTGCGCGTCGTCCGTCGTTTGCACGTTGAAACGCGCCGCGCGCAACGCTTCTTCTAACGGAGTCAGCGCCGAATTCTTTGCCAGCGAAATCAGCCCTTCGCCGCCGACTTGAACCAGCGCGGGCGCGAGCGACGTCGCGCCGAGAACAATCGTCCCCAGCGCGACGCGCTTCGCGCCGAGTTCGTGAGTCAGCGCTTCGTAATTTCCCAGCCCGTTTTGCAGAGTCAGCGCAATTCCGTTCGGCGCGAGGATTCCTTTCAACTGCGCCGCCGCGCGCGCCGTCTGCCAGGCTTTGACCAGCACAATCGCATAGCGGACGTTGGCAAAATCGGCGGGGTTATCCGAAGCGCGGACGGGGTAGGCGCGGCGTTCGCCTTCCGCTCCGACGATTTGCGCCCCGCGTTGATTCAGCGTTTGTACGCCTTCGCGCCAAGTTCCCAACATGGCGACTGAATTTCCCGCCGCGCTCAAACGCGCGGCGAAGAGCGTCGCCAACGCGCCCGTGCCGACGACGAGAATGCGCTCGTCCGTTACGCTTCGCGCAGGAAGGCTTCCCATTCTTCGTCTTTCATTTCAACCGTATGTTCGGCGGCGGGGAAGCGCTTCGATTCCACATCGTCAATGTATTCGGCGAAGGCGTTGTGTAACGTCTCGTGCAGGTTGGCGTACTGGCGGACGAACTTCGGCGTGAAGCGGTCGAACAGCCCCAGCAAATCGTGGACGACCAGCACCTGCCCGTCGCAGCCCGCGCCCGCGCCGATGCCGATGGTCGGGATGGAAATGCGGCGCGAGATGTATTCCGCCAGTTTGGCGGGGACGGCTTCCAGCACGACGCTGAACGCGCCGGCTTCTTCGAGGATTTGCGCGTCTTCCAACAAGCGCTTCGCGGCGGACGCGGTTTTGCCTTGCGCGCGAAATCCGCCGAGTTGATGCACCGATTGCGGCGTCAACCCGATGTGCCCCATGACCGGAATGCCGGCGTTGACGATGGCGCGCACCGCGTCGGCGCGTTCGCGTCCGCCTTCGAGTTTGACCGCGTCCATGCCGCCTTCTTGCAAAACGCGCCCGGCGTTTCGCAGCGCGTCCTCGGTCGAGACTTGGTAGGACATGAAGGGCAAGTCGCAAACTAACAGCGCGGATTTCGCCCCGCGAGCGACGGCGCGGGCGTGATGCAGCATTTCGTCCATAGTAACGGGCAGCGTGTTTTCATAACCCAGCGTTACCATGCCCAGCGAATCGCCGACGAGGATTGAGTCAATGCCCGCCTTGTCTAAAGCGAGCGCGGTTGGGTAGTCGTAGCCGGTCAGCATGGTGATCGGCTCGCCGCGTTCTTTTTTTTGACGGAACGTCAGCGTGGTTGTTTTTTTGCGCGGAGATGCGGAAACAGAAATTGCGGTCGTTGACATGGTACCCTCCAAAAGGTAGAGTCCGTTTTTGCGCGCCGCCCCCCGAATTGCGCGCTTCTGCGGCGGATGAAATTTTTTCGTCGCGTTCAAAATGATACGCGCGGTTTAGGACATTATGACACACTCGCGGCGTTTTGAAGATTATAAAAACGTCAGAAAATGCGGCGTAACGTCAACCTCTTATCGCTTCACCCGCGCAGAGACTTCTCAAACTCGGCAAGGTTGACGCGGGCGGTCATGTCGAGGTCGAGCGGCGTAACGGCGACTTTTTCCTTTTTACGCATGACGTAAACGTCCGTATCTTCGCTTTCGGCGGGCAGGTTGTTGGATAGCGTGTAGCCGACCGTGCCTGGCTCGTCCCACGAGGCGCGTTGCGCGGCGACCGGCGTGTAATAACGCAGACGTGAAAGCCGCGCAACTTCCCATTCGGTTTGCGGCGTGGCGCGGCGCGGGACGTCCACCTTGAGCAAATCCATGCCCGCGAAAGTTTTCTCTTCCAATAAGATGCGCGCAAAGTAAGCGGTGAAATGCGCGGCGGCGGAAAAATCCACGTCGTTGGAATAACTGAGGTGATGTTCGCGGTCCGTTTCAAGCGAGACGGCGAGGGCGGGGAAGCCCATGCCCGCCGCTTCCATCGCCGCGCCGACGGTGCCGGAGACGGTTACGCCCAAGCCGAGATTTTCGCCGTAGTTGATGCCCGAAACGACGAGGTCGGGCTTGTGCGGCGCGATTTCCAAAATGCCGTGCAAGACCGCCTGCGCGGGCGACCCGCCGACGGCGTACACGTCCCAAACTTGACCGTTGACTTGAACCTGTTCTTTGCGGATGATGCCGTCCGAGTCGCTGGGCAGGCTGCGCCCCATGCCGCTGGATTGATTGCGCGGCGCGGCGACGGTAACGTAGCCAATCTTGGACAGTTCGCTTGCCGCCGCCCAAAGCCCGGGCGAGCGGATGCCGTCGTCGTTGACGAGGAGAATGTGAGGTTTATTGTTTTTCATAATGAAGGGATTATAAATTATGAAGGATGAAAGGACAAAGGACAGAGGACGGAGAGATGGGGGACGGAGGATGAAGGATGAAAAAATCTTCGTTCATCTCTGTTCATCTCTGGTAAGTTTTTCCTAACAAAAAACCGCCTCGTTGACCAAGACGGCTGGCGCTCCCGGCAAGGCTCGGATTATCCCTCGATGGGGCGTGCGACCTAACAAAAAACCGCCTCGTTGACCAAGACGGTTTGTGCTCCCGGCAAGGCTCGGATTATCCCTCGATGGGGCGTGCGACCTAACAAAAAAC
>JAIXKJ010000008.1:93331-225197 GCA_026928255.1 Anaerolineales bacterium | reverse complement strand
CGCCTCGTTGACCAAGACGGTTTGTGCTCCCGGCAGGACTCGAACCTGCGACCTATTGCTCCGCAAGCAAGCGCTCTAATCCACTGAGCTACGGAAGCGTTCCTTAAGCGGACGGTATTTTACCGCATTGTTTTCCAACGGTCAAGGCGCTTGACGGCTCGCCCGCCTGCATGTAAAATCTACCTCGCCTTGCGGGAGTCGCCAAGTGGTAAGGCATCAGCCTTCCAAGCTGACATTCGTGGGTTCGAATCCCATCTCCCGCTCTGAAATCAGCAACCAGCGAACAGCGCTCCAGTCTTTGCTGGAAACTGCTTGCTGGTTGATTGTTTTGCAAGGGGCCCATGGCGCAGCGGTTAGCGCAGGGAACTCATAATTCCTTGGTCGTAGGTTCGAATCCTACTGGGCCCATCACGCAAGAGACTTCCGAGTTCTAAAAGAACTCGGAAGGTTAGACTCTCTCTGCGCTATAATTCGCCTAATGCCTCTCGTAAAATCTGCCGCGCCAAAAAGCAAAAAGAAAAAGACGCTCTCCGCCCCGAAAAAAAAGGCGGCGGAAAAATCGTCCGCGCCGCCGCCCGCCATATCTCCGCCGACGTTTTCTCCGCCGCCCCTGCCGAGCGCCAATTGGTGGGAACGCCTCTCCGCCGAGCGCAAATTAGACGTGGTCGGCGTCGTCCTCTCTTTCATCGGGCTGGTCATGTTATTGGGCTTGCTCTCCGCCAACCGCTCCGCGTTAATTGGCGGCGTGATATTCTTCGTCAAACAACTCTTCGGCTGGGGCGCTTACGTCCTGCCGATTGGGCTGCTGATTTTCGGCGGCTGGCTGGTCGTCCGCCGCATCGAGCGCATCCCGACTCTTTCCGTCGAACGCGCCGCTGGCGGCGTCCTCCTTTTCTTTTGGCTCTTAGCCCTGCTTCACTTCTTCGCCGCCGACCAAACCGTCGCCGAAACGGTCGCTCTGGCGGGCAAAGGCGGCGGCTACTTTGGCGAGCTAGGCATGCGCGTCTTGTGGTTTTTATTCGGCGCGGGCGGAGCGTTCTTCGCCCTCCTCGCTTGGCTGGTCGTCGGCTTAGCCGTCTTTTTAGATAAATCCGTCGTCGAACTTTTTGATTGGCTAAAACCGCTCGTCGCAAAATTGCGCCAGCGGATTTTATCGGCGCGGCAGACTGCGCCCGAAGCGGATTCTCCCCAACCCGCCGCAGACGTTGCGCCGCTGCCTTCTCCGTCCATCGCCAACGTCGTCAACCTGCAGCCGACGCAAACGCGCAGCGGCGCGGCAGTCATCGAGTGGAAGTTGCCCAGCCTCGCCGACATCCTCGACGAAGGCGGCGAATCCGAAATCAACGACGAGGCGATTCAACAACGCGCCCGCCTCATCGAAGAGACGCTCAAATCCTTCGGCGCGCCCGGTCAAGTCGTCGCCATCAGCAGCGGACCTTCGATCACGCAATTTGGCGTCGAGCCGCTCTTCCACGAAACGCGCGGCGGCGTTCGGACGAAAGTCCGCGTTTCCAAAATTGCTTCCCTCGCCGACGACCTCGCCCTCGCCCTCGCCGCGCCGCGCATCCGCATTCAGGCGCCGGTGCCCGGCCACAGTTACGTCGGCATCGAAGTTCCCAACGACGAAATGGCGCGCGTCGCCCTGCGCGACATTCTCGAAGGCGAAATTTTTCAGCGGTATAAAAAGCCGCTGGCGTTTGCGTTGGGGCGCGACGTGGCGGGCATGCCCGCGATTTCCAGCGTCGAAAACATGCCGCATTTGCTCATCGCAGGGACGACGGGTTCGGGCAAATCGGTTTGCGTCAACTCCATTTTGACTTGTCTGCTTTTGTACAACACCCCCGACGACCTGCGCCTTGTGCTAGTGGACCCGAAGCGCGTCGAGTTGACTGGCTATAACGGCGTGCCGCATTTGCTCGGTCCGGTCGTCGTCGAAATGGATCGCGTCATCGGCGCGTTGCAATGGATCACCCGCGAAATGGACAAACGCTATCACCTCTTCGCGCAAGTCGGCTCGCGCAACATCGCCGATTACAACGCCAAAATGAAAGCCAAAGGCGAAAAGAAATTGCCCTTCCTCGTCGTCGTCATTGACGAGTTGGCAGACTTAATGATGATCGCCCCCGACGAAACCGAACGGACGATTACGCGCCTCGCTCAACTGGCGCGGGCGACCGGCATCCACATGATTTTGGCGACGCAACGCCCTTCGGTGGATGTGGTAACGGGCTTAATTAAAGCCAACTTCCCGGCGCGCATCGCTTTTGCCGTCGCCTCCAACACCGACAGCCGCGTCATCCTCGACCAACCGGGCGCGGAAAAATTGCTCGGGCGCGGCGATATGCTCTACCAAGCGCCCGACGCGCCCTCCGCCGCCCGTCTGCAAGGCGTGTTTATTTCGGATAACGAAATTTTCCGCCTGACGAATTTCTGGCGCGAACAGGCGGGCGGCGCGCCCTCCGCCGACGAAGCCGACTCGCTGCCGTCCGATTCCATCCCCGATAATTTGCCGCTTAAACAAACGCCGCTTTGGGACGAAGCGCCGAAAGTCAACGGCGATCCGCTCTTCGACGACGCGGTGGCGCTCGTTCGCAAAGAAGGCAAAGGCTCGGTCTCGATGTTGCAGCGCAAGTTGCGAATTGGCTACACCCGCGCCTCGCGTTTGATGGACACGATGGAAGACGAAAAAATCGTCGGTCCGCCCGAAGGCGCTTCGCAAATGCGCCCCGTGCTCGATTATGGCGACGTCCCCCCGCCGCAAGAAGGGGAAGCGTAGAAACGACTCGTCCCAGCGCCGCAGGCGTAACCTGACTGACAATATTTTTCGCCAGGGATGCATTCTTTCGCTGAATTGTCCGTTTCGACGCAGGTGCCTGGGTTGTCTCCAATATCACAAGGTCCTGTTGCTGGCAACGGCATAGAACAATAAGACCCAAAGCCACAAGGGTCATTATTACAACACCTATCATTGATATTGGCAAAAACTGGAGAATGGTGTCTAGGCGCTACCAATAAAAACGAAAGTCCAAATATTAACAAAAGTACTGTCTTTAATTTGTGCCAGAACGTCGCCATGAATATATGGTAGCAGATTATGGTTTTTATTCAATGTTTATTGGTTTAAGAAAAAGAAAAGAATTGCTTCCATTTCAGGCGTAATTTGGGCTTGTTTCTCATCATCTATCAATTGCTGAAGAAGCCCTTGCTTATACACTTTTCCGCCTTGAAATTGGTTAACAAGGTCTCTATACCAAAATTCATTCGTTTTATCCGTATTCAGAACTCTTGTACCTCCATAAAAAGAAGGAATTCTACGTACTCCTGAATTATAAAAATAGAAAAATGGTAATCCTTTAAGGGTGGCGCCATGTAGAATACCAATCGTTCCGTCAGGATTTTTAACCGCAAACCCCACCATTCCAAACTTTCGCCCAGCATATTTTGAGCCAAATATTTTGCCGTCTAAAATCCCTACTGAAAGCAGTTGGTCAGGCTCGCCCCCATCGGTAACGTTGAATATTGGTTCAATATAATTTCCATCATAATTGGCTTCTTTCGGAAACGGTCTTGCAGTCCACCCATAATTCTTTGACTTCTCAGGGATGACGAACTTCCCGCTTTGTAGCGCCTCTTTTTCGGCGGCGATCAACTGCGCCATAAAGCCTTCAAAGTCATCGCCGACCTCGTACTCGATATATTTCCCGTCCTTGCGCTCTTCGTTTGAGATGGGCATAAAGACCATCCCCGCCTGCTCAGGCGACAGCCAAGCGTCGGCGTTGGGGTCGTAGACGGTTTGCGCGTCGCCGCTTGCGTCGCGGAAGACCTGCCAGCCTTGCGCCACGCTTTCGGGCGGGACGCTCCACTGGTAGTTGACGCGGACTTTGCTCGTCAGTACCTCGTCGCCGACGACCAGCGCTGCAGGGATTTGGTCTGCGGGGATTTGCGCGACTTGGTCGAGACTCTCGTAACGCTTGACCCACGCTCCATTTTCAAGGTCGTAGTAAGCGTTGACTTCATTTCCATTTTCATCCGCGCCTGAATATTGGATAAGCGTCCCCCAACCTGCCTCGGCGATGACGGGTTCGCTCCACTGGACTTCTACGTCCCGCAGGTCAGCGGGCATCTCGTCAACGGACGGCGCTTGGGCGATTTTTTGCGCCTCGTCCATTGAGTCCAACTCCGCGCGAGAAAACGACGGCAGGGGAGTCAGAGTTGGTGTAGGGGAAGGGGCAGATTCCCCTCTCCCCATGGGACTTGTGCCCGTAAGGGTAGAGGGGTTAGGGGTGGGGGTAGGGGTTGAGACCTCCGAGTTTTCTAAAAACTCGGAGGTCTGCGCAGCGGGCGCGGCGCAGGCGGCGAGCAGAAAGGTCAAGAGAAGGAGGGCGCGTTTCATGTCCACATTATAGGACGAATCGTCCCGAAGGGTTATAGAGTGAAAATCTTGATTTACGCAATTCAGATTTCTCCTGCGTCGAAATGGCACATAGGCGGCAAGAAAAAAAGATTAAGAGAAGGAAGTTTTATGGTCAAATTATATCGCGCCCTCTCGCCTATGCGGGTATAATCGCCAATAAACCTAATAAAAATTGAGGAAGCATGACTGATAAAAAAATTCGAGTCTTAGTCGCTAAGCCCGGGCTGGACGGCCACGATCGCGGCGCGAAAGTCATCGCCCGCGCCTTGCGCGATGCAGGCATGGAAGTCATCTACACCGGCTTGCGTCAAACGCCGGAGATGATCGCCGAAGCCGCCCTGCAAGAAGACGTGGACGTCGTCGGGCTGTCCGTGCTTTCGGGGGCGCACATGGCGCTCGCGCCGCGCATCGTCGAACTCTTGCGCGCCAACGGGCAAGCGGACGTGAAAATCTTTTTGGGCGGCATCATCCCCGACGAAGATTGGGCGCGGCTGAAAGAAATCGGCGTCAGCGGCGTGTATGGGCCGGGCGCCAACACCGAAGACATCATCCGCGACATCAAAGCGGCGGTAGCGGGGTAGAACGTCGTTGTCGTTTCAAGGAAGCGGCGGCGACTAATAAATCTATCCTTTCATTTTATGACTTTATCCCAAGCCATTCTCAATGGAGAGCGCCTCGCGCTTGCGCGTCTGCTGACGCAAGTGGAAAACGACACGCCGCAAGGGCGCGCCGCTTTAATTGAATTATTTCCGCACACGGGCAAGGCGCATCTGGTTGGCGTAACGGGTTCGCCCGGCGCGGGCAAATCGTCGCTGGTCAACCAATTGGCGCTGCAATATCGCAAGTCGCAAGAGAAGCGCGTCGCCATCATCGCCGTAGACCCGTCCAGCCCTTTCACAGGCGGCGCGGTGCTAGGCGACCGTGTGCGAATGCGCGACCTCTTCGGCGACCCGAACATTTTCATCCGCTCGATGGCTTCTCGCGGTTCGCTCGGCGGACTGGCGCAAACGACCGCTAACCTCGTCCAAGTTTTTGACGCGGCGGGGTTTGACGTTGTCATCGTCGAAACCGTCGGCGCCGGGCAAAGCGAAGTGGACATCGTTCGCCTCGCGCACACCACCGTCGTTGTCGAAGCGCCCGGACTGGGCGACGACATCCAAGCCCTCAAAGCCGGGATTATGGAAATCGCCGACGTGTTGGTCGTCAACAAAGCCGACCGACCGGGCGTGGAAAACACCGAGAAGGCGCTGAAATCCATGTTGGAATTGTCGCGCCCGACGACGAAACGAACCCTCAAACATCACGGCACAGAGATGACCGTTTTCGCCCCGCAAGAAAAAGCGGAAGACGGCGTCTGGACTCCGCCCATTCAGCGGACGATTGCTTTCGACGGAACGGGCGTTCCCGAATTGCTCGAAGCGATTGAACGCCACGCGGACTACCTCCGTCAAAGCGGCGGCTGGCAGCGACGCGAACGCGCGCGGCTCGACGTTGAATTGCAGACGTTAATCCGCGCCGAATTGCTGACCCGCTTCCGCGAGGCGTTGTCGGCGCAAGCGTATGAAAAAGCGCTGGAAGATGTCGTCGAAAGAAAAATGTCGCCGTGGCAAGCGGCGCAAACCTTGTTGAAGGAAGGCGCGAGATGAGCGTCATTTACGGAAAAAAAATTCGCCTGCGAGCCGTCGAGCGCGAAGACATAAAAAAATTTCACGAGTGGGTTAACGACCCGCAGGTAACGATTAATATATCCATGTATCTGCCGATGTCGTTGGAAGACGAAACCGCTTGGTTTGAAGGTTTTTCAAAAATGGATCGGCATGAGAGACCGTTAGCGATTGAAATTCGCAAAAATAAAACGTGGAAAATAATCGGCAATTGCGGAGTTTTTAATTTGGACTTTAGAAACGGAAACGCCGAATTGGGCATTATGATCGGCGACAAAACCGAATGGAACAAAGGCTACGGCACGGACGCGATGACCGCCCTCTCGCGCCATTGCTTCGAGACGCTGGACTTGCATCGCGTTTATCTGCGCGTGTACGAAAGCCACGTCCGCGCCGCGCGCGCTTACGAAAAAGTCGGCTTCGTTTTGGAAGGCAAACAGCGCGACGCCGTTTATAAAAATGGAAAGCATGAAAACGTCTTGATGATGAGCCTATTGCGCTCGGAGTGGGACGCGCGAACGAAGGAGAAATAAACTTCATGTCTATTCATCACGATTTGAAAGTGTACGGCGGAATTAAATTATTTGCGGGAACGGGTTCGCCCGAACTTTCTCAAAAAATTGCGGACTACCTCAGCCTGCCTTTGAGCGAACGCGAAGTGATCGAATTTCCCAACGAAAACCTGTTTATCAAACTCAACGGCAGCGCGCGCGGACAAGACGTGTACGTCATCCAAACCACCTCCTCGCCCGTTCATCGCAATTTGATGGAACTGCTGATTATGATCCAAACCCTCAAATTAGATTCGGCGGCGCGCATCACGGCGGTCGTGCCGTACCTTTGCTACGGGCGCTCCGATAAAAAAGATCAGCCGCGCGTGCCGATAACGGCGCGCCTCGTGGCGGATATGATCGAAGCCGCAGGCGCCGACCGCTACATGACTCTCGACCCGCACGCCGGACAAATTCAAGGTTTCTTCTCCATCCCTGGCGACGTGCTGACCGCCTCGCACATGCTGGTAAAACACATCAACGGAACGCTGCGAAGCGAAATGGAAAACCCCGTCGTCGTCTCTGCCGATTTGGGCTTCGCAAAAAAAGGGCGCAACTACGCCGCCAGCATGGATATGCCCATCGCCTTCATCGAAAAGCGGCGACAAGGCAACGACGCCAACGCCGAAGCGCTGACTCTCATCGGCGACGTGAAAGACCGCGACGTCATCATCGTGGACGACGAAGTGGACACGGGCGGCTCCATCTCGCAGGCGGTGAACGTCGTCAAACAACACGGCGCAAGAGACGTTTACTTGGCGTTCTTTCACCCCGTACTTTCGGCAAAGGGCGCCGAACGACTCGCCAATTTGCCCATCAAACGAATCATCACCACCGACAGCGTTCCGCTTTCGGCGGAGAAAATGGAATTGTTGAAAGACAAAATTACCGTCCTCTCCGTCGCGCCGCTGCTCGGCGAAGTCATCTGCCGCGCCCACGAAGGGCGTTCCGTCGGCGAGATGTTTAACGAGTAATCCGCAACCTGCAACCTTAAACCTTCAACCTTTAACCTTCAACCTAAAACTTGCAGCCAACCCCATGCCCGAACTTCCCGAAGTTGAAACCGTCGCCCGCAGAATCGAGCCGCATCTCGTCGGGCGGACGATTGTCTCCGCCGACATCCGTTGGGCGCGGACGATTGCCATGCCCGCGCCGAAAAAATTCCAAGAACAAATTAACGGGCGGCGCGTTCTCGGCGTTTCGCGGCGGGCGAAATATGTCGTCATCCGACTCGATCATCGTTGCAATCTCCTTGTCCATTTGCGAATGAGCGGCGATTTGAACGTGAAAAAAGGTAAAATTATCGCCGAGAAACACGACCGCCTCTTGCTGACCTTGCGCGGAAAACGCGGCGAAGAAAGCTTCCTCGCCTTCAACGACGTGAGAAAATTTGGGCGCGTTTGGCTGACCGACCAACCCGAAAAAATTCTCGGCAAGTTGGGTCCCGAACCGCTCGGCGCGGATTTCACGCCGCAATGGTTGTACGAGAATTTGCAAAAGAAAAAACGCGCGCTCAAACCGCTGCTGCTCGACCAACATTTTTTGGCGGGCGTCGGCAACATCTACGCCGACGAAGCGCTGCACATCGCCAAGTTGCACCCGTTGCGTTTGTCAAATTCGGTAACGCGCAAAGAGGCGGCGGCGTTGCATCGCGCCGTTCAAACCGTCTTAATCGGCGGAATCCGCAACAGCGGGTCGAGCATAGATTGGATGTATCGCGGCGGCGAACATCAAAAATATTTCCGCGTGTACGGGCGCGAAGGAAAGCCATGCCCGCGCTGCGGCGACCTGATTCAAAAAATCCGCGTCGCGCAACGCGGCGCGCACTTCTGCCCGACCTGTCAACCGCTTGAAAGGAAGTAGTTATGCAAGTCAATTTTGTTACGATGACTCTGCCCGCTTACGCCGTGTGGGGCGGCGGATTTCTGCTTCTGCTCGTCGGCGCATTGCTCGGCTATTTCAACGTCAGCGTGGACGCGCGCCGCAAAATGGAAAACGTCGAACAGCGCGTCGAGAACGCGCGCCTCGACGCGGATCGGCGCATTGCCGAAATGCAAAAACGCCTCGACGAAGCCCGCGAAGCGGCGCGGACGCAAACGCCCCTCGACGAGCCTTCGTTGCTGCGAATCAAAGTCGGCGGCGATTTTCAAACGCGAGTCGAAATGGACAATCAACTTTTGACCGCGCCGCTTTCCTCCGAAAAAAAGCAGCGACTGTTGGAATTGCTCAACCTCTTCCGCGTCTTTCTGGACGACGCGCCGCTCAAATCCGCCCCCAAGCCGACTCCGCAACCGATAACTTCGCCGCTCTCCGAGCCGATTTCCATGCCGCGAGTCGCCGCGCCCGTCGAGCCGATTCCTGCGACGATTTCCTTCCGCGCCAAACCCAAAACGGACGCCGAAACCGAATTCAAATTGTTGAGCATGGTCAAGCAAATTGACGCGGTCTTGCAAACGCGCCTGCGCGGAACAGCGCTGGAAGAACAAGACATTCGCCTGAACGATTCCGCGCAAGGCGGCTTGGAAGTGCAAGTCGGCGCGCGGACGTTTGAGACGATTGACGCCGTCCCCGATGAAGAAATTAAGTCGGCCATCCGCGCCGCCATTGCGGAGTGGGAAAAGAAATACGTTCCAGGCATGTAATCGAGACTTCCGAGTTTTACAAGAACTCGGAAGTCTTTTTCGCATAGACTTGTGAATCAGCGCTTGATTGTCGGGGAATCGTAGGAGAAACGGCGGAGGAAATTAATCTTCGTCGTGTATTATGCAAAAAAAGGAGAGCGCCTTGAAACCGAATTCGACCACTCTAAAAGCTTTTTTTCTTTTGCTAATCATCGTTGGCGTAATCGTCGGCGTTTACTATTTTTCCGCTTCGTTTCCAACGCCGACGAAATTTTCCGTAAATTTCGGAGATTATCCGCCGCCGAGCGAAAGACTCCCTGACGATTTTTCGCAATTTATAGACCTGTCAGGATTCATCTATTCGTTTGACGCAACGTCAGACGGAAAGCAAATTGCTGTCGCCACATCTACGGATTTGATTGTGTACGATTTGCAAACGCTTAATATTTTACACAGCCAGCCGCTCTCGCTCAGAGACGCGCAAATCGCGTTCTCTCCGCAGGGCGACCAACTCGCGTTAAGCGGTTTTTCTCAACCGAAAGACGACGCAAAAATCCATGTCTTCATCTTGGACACGTCTTCGTGGAAAACGGTTTACGCTTATGATGCGAAAGCGTACAAAGGAGAAAACGCGCTGGCGTGGTCGCTCGGCGGGAAAAAGATCGCCTTCCCCGACGCGGGCGGGTTGTCCGTCGCGGACGTTGCGACCGGCGACATTGTGAATCGCTTAAACGGTTTCGACGTTTCTTCGTTCGGCGTTTCTTGGTCGCCAGACGGAAAACGCATCGCCGCTGTGGACGATGCGAACGACAGCATCCGCCGCTGGAATTTGAGCAGAAATCAATGGGTGCGGCTTTGGGATCCTCAAATGCTGACGGCTTCTGAAATTCGGTGGTCGCCCGACGGCGGAAAAATCGCGTCGGGGCATTACGGCGGCGCGATTTGCATTTGGAATTCGCGCAATAACGCTTGCGAAGGCAAAATTCAAGCGCATCACGGGTGGATCGGCTCGCTGGGGTGGTCGCCCGACGGGAAGGAATTGGCGTCCGCCGCCAGCGCGATTCGCATTTGGGATGCGTCCAACGGCGAGTTGAAATCCGCTTTTGGATTTCACGAAGGAATTAATTACCGCGAACTCGAATGGGCGAACGCGAATACGCTAATCACGCTTGAAAATCAATATTTGAATTACGCTCCAACGCCGATCATTCGCGTTTGGGACATTTCATTGAAAAAAGAAACGCTCGCTTTTCGCGGGTGGGTTATGAACGAAAGCGCGGACAATACGGGATTGAACTTTACATTAGAAAACGTTCAAACCGTCAAAGATAAAACGCTGATTACCGTCTCGCTGAATTTTGATTCGCCCGACCTTGCCCTAGCCAATGATTGGACGTTGCGCGCTTTCGCAACAGACGAATCAAAAGAATATGAATTAACCGACGTTACGCCGCCCGATATGGATTCTAAAATACGGCGCGTTTATCAAACGGAAAATTTGGCAAAAGGCGCGGAGTTTAATTTTATCGTTGCTTCTTCAAACGGCGAAGAACTGATTCTCGTTCAGGATTTTTCTAAAAATCCTCCGTCGTTTGGCTTTGACCTGTCCGCGTTGAAGGTTGGGGGAACGAAAAAGGCGGAATGGGAAATTTCCCCAATTGTTTACGGATGGCGCATCTATTTGCTCGACGTTCGCAAACCGAACGACCGTGAATTAATATTTACTTTCTCGCAAGATGCGTTTTTTGTCGGCGCGGAACTTTCCAACTCTGCGATAACGAAGCGCTCTCAAACGCTTAATGACGACGGCACATTTTCCGTTTCTTTAACCTTCGCGGAAGCGACGAAGGATCGAATCGAGTTGAGCATTGAAAAACTATACTTCCGAACGTCGCCGCCGTTTATTTATTTTCGCGTCGCGCCGTAAGCGAGCCTTTAAGGGAGCGAAAAATCTCATTTCCCGTTGCGTTGACTTTTCAGACGCTTTCTAAATCTTAATCTGTTTATCGGGCGCAGGCGCTATAATGCGCTTGTTCCCCTTTTAACCGCCATGACTTTCGCCCACCTCCACGTTCACACCGAATATTCCATGCTCGACGGCTTCTCAAACATCAAGAAGTTGATTAAGCGCGTCAAAGAGATGAACATGGATTCGGTCGCCATTACCGATCACGGCACAATGTTCGGCGTGATTGATTTTTACAAAACCGCCAAAGCCGAAGGCGTGAAGCCGATTATCGGTTTAGAGGCGTACATGGCGGCGCGCGGCATGAAAGACAAAGACGGCAAATTAGACCGTTCTTCTTTTCATCTGCTTTTGCTGGCGGAAAACGACGCGGGCTACCGCAACTTGTTGAAAATCGCCTCTGCCGCGCAACTCGACGGTTTCTACTACTATCCGCGCATTGACCATGATTTTTTGGCGGCGCACTCCGAAGGGCTGATTTGCACGTCGGGCTGCATGTCCGCCGAAATTCCGCGCGCGCTGCTGAACGAAAATCCCGAAGAAGCGCTTCGCAAATGGGATTGGTACTACGAAGTCTTCGGTCCCGACCGTTTCTTCGTCGAACTGCAACAGCACGACATCCCCGAAATTCTCGAACTTAACAAAAAACTGCTCGAACTCGGTTCGCGTTATTCGGCGCGTTACGTCGCCACCAACGACGTGCATTACATCAACCAAGACGACGCGAAGTTGCAAGATATTTTATTGGCGATTCAAACCAACTCGATGCTCGACGACCCTGAGCGAATGCGGATGAGCGACGATTCCTATTACCTGCGCTCGCCGCAAGAGATGAGCCGCATCTTCGCCGAAGTCCCCCAAGCGATTTCAAACACGCTGCTCATCGCCGAACGCTGCAACGTGGACTTGGACTTCAAAGGCTATCACCTGCCGGAGTTCCCCGTCCCGACCGGCCACACGGCGGAATCCTACCTGCGTCTGCTGTGCGAAGCGGGCGCGGAAAAACGCTACGGCGACCGTTGCGACAGCGCTCAAGTCCGCGAACGCTTGAACTACGAGTTGGGCGTCATCAACAACATGGGCTTCGACGCCTACTTCCTCATCGTTTGGGATTTGTGCAACTTCGCCCGCCAAAACGGAATTTGGTACAACGCGCGCGGCTCGGCGGCTGGCTCGATTGTGGCCTACACGCTTGAAATCACGATGGTTGACCCGCTCGAACACGCGCTCATCTTCGAGCGCTTCCTCAACCCGGGCCGCGTCTCCATGCCCGATATTGACCTCGACTTCCGCGACGACCGCCGCGCCGAAATGCTGCAATACTGCGCCAACAAATACGGCGACGACAAAGTCGCGCAGATTATCACCTTCGGCACAATGGGAACAAAAGCCGCCCTCCGCGACGTGGGGCGGGTGATGAACATTCCGCTGCCCGACGTGGATCGAGTCGCCAAACTCGTCCCCTTTGCGGCGGGCGGAACGACCGTCGCCGAAGCGAAAAACGTCAAAGAATTTAAGCAGATTTACGACTCCAATCCCAAACTGCGCGAGATGATTGACTTCGCCGAACGCATGGAAGGCACGGTTCGCAACGCGGGGACGCACGCGGCGGGCGTGGTCATCTCGGACAAACCGATCACCGAATACCTGCCGCTGCACCGCCCAACCTCCAACTCGGACGACACGCCGATTAAATCCGTAACGCAATTTGAGATGGGCATTCTCGATTCGCTCGGCATGTTGAAGGTTGACTTTCTCGGCCTCATCACGTTAACCGTCATGGCGCGCGCCTGCGATTTGATTGAAAAACGGCACGGCATAAAATTTGACCTATCCAACATCCCTGTGGACGACCCCCAATCGTTCGAGTTGATGGGCGCTGGGCAAACGGCTGGAGTCTTCCAAGTGGAAGGCGGCGGCATGACGCGCTGGCTCGTCCAGATGAAGCCGCAGAATCTCGACAACATTATTGCGATGGTCGCGCTCTATCGCCCCGGCCCGATGGCGTTCATCCCCGACTACATCGCGCGTATGCACGGCAAAGCGCAAGCCAAATATTTGCACCCGGCTATGGAGCCGATTTTCAAAGACACCTTCGGCATTCCCGTCTATCAAGAACAATTGATGCGCGCCGCCGTCGAACTGGCGGGGTACACGCCCTCCGAATCGGACGAGTTGCGAAAAGCCATCTCGAAAAAGAAAAAAGAAGACATCGAAAAACACAAGCAAAAATTTGTCAAAGGCGCGACGGAAAAAGGCATGGCAAAAGAAACTGCCGAAGCCATCTACGCCGAATGGGAAGAGTTCGCGCGCTACGGTTTTAACAAAAGCCACGCCGCCGACTACGGCGTTATCGCCGTGCAAACCGCCTACCTTAAAGCGCATTATCCCGCCGAGTACATGACGGCGCTCATGTCCGCCTCTGCCAGCCAAACCGAAAAAGTCGCCTACTACGTCGCCGACGCGCGCAACATGGGCGTGCCAGTTTTGCCGCCCGACATCAACGCCTCCGCCTGGGATTTTAGCATCGAAGACATTGACTCAAAGCCCAACATCCGCTTCGGCTTGGGCGCAATCAAAAACGTCGGCGAAGGCGCGGTGCAGCCGCTCATTGACGAACGCAACGCCAACGGAAAATTTGCCGACCTCGACGACCTCGCCCGCCGCGTAGATTTGCGCGCCGTCGGCAAGCGCTCGCTGGAAGGCTTAATCAAAGTCGGCGCGTTAGACTTTTTCGGCAACCGCGCCTCGCTGCTCGCCTCGCTCGACCGCGTCGTCGCCGTCTCGACCGCCCACTTCCGCGCCGCCGACTCGGGACAAATGAGTCTCTTCGGCGCGTCGAGCGGCGTCGTCGAATCCATCTCGCTGCCCGAAGTCAAAGACGTAACCAAACGCGACATGCTCAACTGGGAGCGCGAACTCATCGGGCTTTACATCTCCGACCACCCGCTCAACGAACATCAAGCCGTGCTTTCGCAAATCGTCAGTTATTACAGCGGGCAACTGGGCGAAGCCGCGCACGAAGAAAAAGTCCGCTTGGCGGGCGTCGTTTCCAGCATCCGCCCCTACGCCGCCAAAAGCGGCAAAGCCATGGGCTTCGTCGTCCTCGAAGATATTCAAGGCTCGGTCGAACTCGTGCTGTTCCCGCGAACGTGGGAAAAATACAAAGACCTCGTCTCCGTCGGTCAAATCGTCATCGTTGAAGGCAAAGTGGATCAAGGCGGCGTCCCGCCCAAAATTTTGGCGGACACAATCAGCGACAAAATTGACGTAACGACGGCGGCGGATTCCTCCGCCCTCAAAGCGAATTCGACTCCCAAACCGCTTCGCCCGCGCGGCGAATCCGAATCTCCCCGCCGCCCGCAACCGACTCCGCCCGCGCCGAATCCTGTTTCTCAAGCGCCCGTCATCGCCGAAGAAGCGCCCCCCTACGTCAAAGACGACTTCTTCGACGACATGCCGCCCCCGCCCGAAAACTTCCCCGACGATTGGGAAGACGAATGGCAGCCTTCGTTTGACGACGCCGCCCTCGCCGCCAAACCCGCGCCGAAGTTCAAGAAAAACGAAGAGATTACCCCGCCGCTGGCAGACCGCGTCCAAGCGCAAACCCTCGCGGACTTGCCGCCAGAGCGCGGCGAAATTTTCATCCCCTCGTTATACGTCCCGCTTGCCAAAGAGGACAAAGACAAAAATCACCCGCCGCGCCAAATCACCATCACCCTCCGCCCGACGGGCGACAAAGAGCGCGACAAGCGCCGCATCAAAACGCTTTACGGCACGCTCATTTCGCATCACGGGCGCGACAAATTTAGTTTTCAAATCTTTGAAAGCGGCAGGGGACATCTAATTGACTTCCCCAACGACACCACGCGCATTTGCGCCGACTTGTTCGCGCGGCTAAAAAATCTTATGGGCGAAGAAGCCTGGCGCGTGGAAGAAATTCTGCTTCAATAACGCTTGCCATTTCATGTCATTCTGAGCGACCAAAGGGAGCGAAGAATCTTTTTTCACTGCTCTTAACAAAAAAACTCCCATCTTGCGACGGGAGTTTTTTTGTAGCCTAGTAGCCGAAAATTACACGGTGCCGAGACTGGAGTTAATCTTGCTGAAGACGTTACCGATGATCGGGCCGAGGATCATGAGAGCCGCAATAACAACGATAGCAACCAAAACGAGGATTAACGCATATTCGACCAAACCTTGGCCTTTTTCCTTGGATGAGAACAACATGGTATTTTTCTCCTTTCTCAAAAATTGTCAGAAAACGCTTCTGACTTATGCGCCTATTCTACTCAGATTTTGCAAAGAGTCAATAGTTTTTATTTTGCAATCTTGTTAGGCGGATGCGCGTTTCTGCGGTTAAAATTGCCCCATCTCTCGCAAAAGGCGGAACTATGCTTATTCATTCAGCCTCTCAACTGCTCACCCTTGCAGGCGGACCGCAACGCGGAAAAGCGCTCGGCTCGCTGGGAATCATCCGCGACGGCGCGGTTCTCGTCCGCGACGAAAAAATCGCCGCCGTCGGCACAACCGACGAATTGCGCCGCGCCTACCCCGACGAGCCGACTCTCGACGCGGGGCGTTGCGTGCTGATGCCCGGCTTCGTGGACCCGCACACCCATCTCGTTTGGGCGGGCGACCGCGCCGACGAATTCGAGAAAAAAATGGCGGGGACGCCCTACCTCGACATCCTCGCGGCTGGCGGCGGCATCCTTTCCACCGTCCGCGCCACGCGCACCGCCAGCCTCGAAACTTTGATGGCGGAGACTCGTCCGCGCATGTTGCGGATGTTCCGCAACGGCACGACCACCGCCGAAGCCAAAACTGGCTACGGGCTGCAAACTTCCACCGAGTTGCGTTTGCTCAAAGCCTTGCTCGCCCTGCACGACGAAAGCCCGCTCGATTTGGTCTTCACCTTTTTGGGCGCGCACGCCGTCCCTGCCGAACACAAGGACAACCCGCAAGCCTACGCCGACGAAGTCGTCAACGCCATGTTGCCGACGCTCAAAGAGTGGTGGCAGACTCACGCTCCGCGCCACGCGCCGCCCTTCGTGGACGTGTTCTGCGAAACGGGCGCTTTCACCCTTGAACAATCGCGCCAAATTTTGACTCAAGCCGCCGCGCTCGGATTCCCGCTCAAGATCCACGCCGACGAATTTGACAACCTCGGCGGCGCGGCGCTGGCGGCCGAACTCGGCGCCGCGTCGGCAGATCACCTCGTCGTTACGTCCGATGCGGACATTCAAGCGCTGGCAAAGTCTGAGACGGTGGCGGTCGCTTTGCCCTGCACGCCCTTCGGTTTGGCGGAAGGGCGTTACACGCCCGCGCAGAAATTGCTCGAAGCGGACGCGCTGCTCGCCGTCGCCACCGACTGCAACCCAGGCACCTCGTGGAACGAGTCCATGCAGTTTGCCATCGCGCTGGCTTGCCGCTACATGAAGTTGACTCCCGCGCAAGCCATCGCCGCCGCCACCATCAACGCCGCGCACGCGCTGCGCCGCGCCGACAGCATCGGCTCGATCGAAGTCGGCAAACAAGCGGACATGCTCATTTTGTCCGTCAACAATTATCAACAAGTCGGTTACCGCTACGGGACGAATCTCGTGCGGCACATCGTCAAACGCGGACAAATTTATTCGGTGGACGTCGGCTATTACCGAACCGCGTAATCCGCGTTTTGAATTAATAGGAGAAAAAATGCAAATTGACATTATCGGCGCGCCAGTGGATTTAGGCGCGGATCGTCGCGGCGTGGACATGGGACCAAGCGCCATTCGCTATGCGTCGCTGCGCAAGAAGATTGAAGCGCTCGGTTACAGCGTCGAAGATAAAGGCAATGTTGAAGTCCCAATTGCCGAGACCTGTAAAATCGTCAACTCAAAGTTGAAATACCTCGATTGCATCGTCCCGCTCTCGCGGCGGGTGGCGGGCGCGGTTTCGACTTCCGTGCAAGCCGGGCATTTTCCGCTGGTCATCGGCGGCGACCATTCGCTCTCCATCGGTTCGGTGCGCGGCGCGGCGCGCAATCGCAAACTGGGCGTCATCTGGGTGGACGCGCACGCCGACTTCAACACCGACCAAACCACGCCGAGCGGCAACATTCACGGCATGCCGCTGGCGGCGTTGTGCGGCATGGGCGAGCCGAGTCTGGTTCAATTGTGGGACGAGCCGACGCCGGTCATTGACCCGCGCAAAGTTGCCGTCATCGGCGCGCGCGATTTGGACGCGGGCGAAAAAGAAAATTTGCGCGAGGCGGGCGTCATGGTTTTGGGCATGGAACAAATTGACCGCTACGGCATGGTTGCCTGTTTAGAGAAAGCCATCGCGCGAGTCAGCGCCGACGTGGACGGCATTTACCTTTCGTTGGATTTGGACGCGCTCGACCCGCGCCACGCGCCGGGCGTCGGCACGCCCGTCCCCGCGGGCTTGACTCAACGCGAAGCGCACCTCGCCTGCGAGATGATTCAAGAAAGCGGAAAACTCGTCGGCATGGACATTGTCGAAGTCAACCCAATTTTGGACGACCAAAATAAAACCGCCGAACTCGCCGTCAACTTTGCACTCTCGGCGCTCGGTCAGCGTATTTGGAGCGGCGAATGAAGCCGACGCTTGCCGACCTAGAACGTCTGGCGCGGGGAGCGGGCGCTATTCTGCGCGACGGCTACGAAAAAAAACACGACATCCAATATAAAGGCGTAATTGATTTAGTTACCGAAATAGACCGCGCTTCGGAAGATTTTTTATTGCGCGAGGTGCAAACCCATTTTGCCGGCGGCGCTATCCTCGCCGAAGAGAGCGGAAAAATATCCGGCATCAACGGCGACTTATGGATGATTGACCCGCTCGACGGCACGGTCAATTACGCGCACGGCATTCCCGTTTTTTGCGTCTCCATCGCCTTCGCCAGCGACGGGGAAACCACGCTCGGCGCGGTCTACGACCCGATGCGCGACGAAATGTTTTTAGCGGAAAAAGGGCGCGGCGCGACTCTTAACGGAAGGCAAATCCGCGCTTCGACGACGACCGAACTTGAAAAGAGTCTGCTGGTAACTGGCTTCCCTTACGACACTTGGAACACCGAACTCGACAACTTCAAATACTTTGAGCGACTCGGCAAGCAGACGCAAGGCGTGCGCCGACTGGGCTCCGCCGCGTTAGACGCTTGCTACGTCGCCGCCGGGCGCTTCGACGCTTTTTGGGAATTTAAGCTCAAGCCGTGGGACGTCGCCGCTGGCGGATTGATCGCCGCCGAAGCGGGGGCGACGGTCAGCGCCATAGACGGCAACGCGGACTATCTCTCCTCGCCGCTCTCGATTATCGCGTCCGCGCCGGGCATTTACGCGGCGTTGAAAGAGCAGTTAAGATAAATTTGCAAAAGTGTCTAGTCTCGGACTTGAAATTAATAGAGAATTAATGTAGAATGCCGTTGTCATAGTAGATGGCTATTTTTTTGTTATGTCTGCTATATGAGAAATTCGCTTCGTCCCGTAACTATAGTGGATAATATCTCCAAATAAATAATGGTTTTTTCTATTTTATAGGAGATTTCATAGTGCCTATTTTATATTTGTAGATAGGGAAGTTAAGTATTTATACTTTTTAGGATAGCAATAGATGAAATATAAAATGAAAATTTTCTCAGGCTTAATATTTACATTGTGTCTATTAATGATGTTTGTAATATCGTGTAGTCCCAAAGCTCAAAATACAACGAATGGGATTATTACGCATACGCCTACTATAACCATGACTCCTACATGTGCGCCCATCTCTCTTTCAACTCCTGAAGGATGGGTAACAGATACAAATCTATATGTGATTTTATACGATCCTCGCTCAGTTGGTGAAGAAACGTTAACTTTTGAAAACCGTGAAACAACTCAAGATATACCGGATTTTATTCAAAAAATAGTTCCTAAATTTCTAAAACCAGGCGATCAAATTTCAATTTTCCAACTTGGCTACTCGTCATACGAGGCAGCACGGGTGAGTCGCCAAACTTCTTATACTACTGTTCCGCCTTTGTACAATACCCCTTCGCCTAATTCAACTTTAACCCCGGTGCCAACACCAACTATTGTTGGCGGCTTTGGACCTGTTCAAGCAACTAATCAGGCAAAAATTATGCAAACGCAAAGGGCTGCAATCGAAGAACAAGTTAACTCTGAATATAATTGTCAGAAAAAGTACTGGAACGATAACGTCGGGGCAACTGCCGCTATCTGGGATGTTACTGCCACTGCAGAAGTATTAAATTTGAATTCTAAGCTTAAGGCTGATTTTGATCAGTTTTTGCAGAATATGAACGCAATAGAAGAACCATTTAGGACAAATGAACTTTATTATGGCGGCGTCTATAACGGATTAAGTTTTGCGACAAGGGTGTTTCAATCAGATGGAACTGGATGCGCTAAGTATACAACGTGTACGCTTATTATTATTGACGATCTTGAAACATGGAAACCCAACAACCCTGACAATTTAAATATAGACTTACATGGCGTAAATATCTATGCTATTTTGCCAAATTGTTGGGATATGGACACAACTGCTTGTAAAAATACAAGGTCGTATTGGGATAGCGAGTTTAAGGAATTTGGCGCTTCCGTTACTCCAACTTATTGGAATGGCGAACGTGCAGAAATCAATTTATTAAATGAGATTGGGAGGTAGTTAGCATGTTAAATTTAATTCTTCAAACGCTGTACGAACTGACGCAATGGCAATATTTCTGGTTTTTACTTACTGTTTGGATTATTATAGATTTAATTTGGTTTGGGCAATGGAAAAGATTGGGCGAACGTGTTAGTAAATTAATAACGAAACCTGTAATTTTCGAAAAAGATGAAGAGCCGGACAAACCATTATTATATCCAAGGCGTTTTATGGAATCGTTGGCGCAAAGCAAGAAAAGCGACAATGAAGCGGATATTGAAAACCCTTTTAAAAAATTTGTTGATGCTCAAAGAGCTTTAGCATTTAATCCTGAGCATCCATTACGAACATTTGGTTATTTAATTACATTTGTTGGTTTTTGGTTCTTTGCAATTGCTGACTTAATAATAATTGCGAATACAATGGTTTTGATGGCGCTAATGCCCGCAAATTTGCCTGACTTACTACAAAGGTTAGATTATGCTATTTTGGGCGGGTCATTTCTTTCAGCCATTGTAGGTGTGTGGTGGCTAATTGAGATGTCCGGAAATGGTGAATTAGTAAACACTGATGCCCTTAACTCTAATCAAAGAAAAATATACAAAACCATAGCCGCTTTTGTTATATTAATCGCAATATTAGTAATGTTAGCGCTCGCTGTTGAGAGACTAATCCAATTAGGCTATTTAGAATCTAGCTCAACCTCAGATTTAATATTATCGTTTATTTTGTATGGATTACTGGCTATTAACAACTCCTTAGCAGCCGCATTAACTTTTTCGCCAATGGTGTTAGGGTTAGTTGTAATTTTATTTGTTATTTCTTTAATATTACCTCTTTTAATGTTTATATTAGACGTGATTTGGAGATTTATTTATATACTTGTTGATATTGCTTTGTGGTTTCTTGCTACTCCAATTATAGCCGTTCCTTATTGGATATTAAGATTATTTGGCGTCATAGGACAAACAAATGACGCAGAAGAAAAAGAAGAAGAAGAGAATCAAAAAAATAAAGGTAAGCCCGAAATTGAAGAAAATATAGAAAATATAAACGAGGTAGAAAGCGTAGAGTAGAAAACAACGTTTTTTGTTAATTTTTTGAATTTGGCAATGTCTATCATGCTATAATCCCTTTCCGTTGAAAGGGATTTCATGCTTAAGAACTTTGTCAAATTATTCAGCAGCGACCCTGCGAAGAAAACCGTCGAACAATATCGCTCCGTCGTCGAGCGAGTCAACGCGCTGGAAGCGGAATACGAATCGTTAAGCGACGACGCGCTGCGCGCCAAAACGGACGAATTCAAGAAGCGCGTTGTCGAATTTGCCGGCGACACAGAAGGCTTGGACGAAAAAGAACGTCAAAAGGTCGAACAAGAGGCGTTGGACGAAATTTTGCCGGAAGCCTTCGCCGTCGTCCGCGAAGCGTCGAAGCGAACCATCGGCTTGCGCCATTATGACGTGCAAATCATCGGCGGCGCGGCGCTGCATCAAGGCTCGATCGCCGAAATGCGGACGGGCGAGGGGAAGACGCTGGTCGCCACCATGCCCGTGTACCTGAACGCGCTGTTGGGGCGCGGCGTGCACCTCATCACCGTCAACGATTATTTGGCGCGGCGCGACGCGCGTTGGATGGCGCCGATTTATCACGCGCTGGGGCTGAGCGTCGGCGTGCTGCAAATGGCGGCGGCTACCGAAAACGGACAGAAAGCCTTCATCGTGGATTTCAGCCGCGAAGCGCCGCAAGAAGATCAACGTCATCTGCGCCTCGTCGAGCGCGTCGAAGCCTACCGCGCCGACGTAACCTTCGGCACAAACTCCGAATTTGGTTTTGATTATCTGCGCGACAACATGAGCATGAAGTTGGAAAATCGCGTCCAACGCGGACATTACTTCGCCATGGTGGACGAAGTGGACAACGTGTTGATTGACGAAGCGCGCACGCCGTTAATTATTTCCGGCCCCGCCTCGGGCGATTTGGAATGGTACGGGCGCATGGCGCAAGTCGTCAAACAACTGAAGCCCGAAGATTACGACATGGACGAAAAATCGCGCACGATTGACTTAACCGAAATCGGAGTCAGCCGTGTCGAATCTATGCTGGGGTTGCAATTAATTGACCCCGATCGCCCCGAAGATCTCGACCCCGAACAAGCGCGGCTGATGGGCTACTTGCAACAATCGCTGCGCGCGCAATTTCTTTTTCATCGCAACAAGGATTATCTTGTGCAGGCGGGCAAAGTCATCATCGTGGACGAATCCACCGGGCGGCTGATGCCCGGTCGGCGTTGGAGCGACGGTTTGCATCAAGCCGTCGAAGCGAAAGAAGGCGTCAAAGTCGAACCCGAATCGGTAACCTACGCCACCGTTACCTTGCAAAATTACTACCGCATGTATCAAAAACTTTCGGGCATGACCGGCACCGCGTTGACCGAAGCCGAAGAGTTTAACAAAATTTACAAATTAGAAGTCGCGCCGATTCCGCCCAACCTCGAATACCTTTCTTACGGCAAAGAGGCGCCGCTGGTCGAAATCAAAACGAAGGACGACGAAGGCTACGCCTATTCCTACTTTGCCAAAAGCGGCGAAAGCGAGCCGCTCTTCTACCGCCGCAAAGACTACCCCGACGTGATCTACCGCAGCGTCGAGGCGAAACTGCGCGCCATCGTGCAAGAAATCGTCCGCTATAACGCGCTCGGTCGTCCGCTCTTGGTCGGCACGACGTCGGTCGAATCCTCCGACCGACTCTCGAACCGCCTCAAAGCCGAACCCGTGCGGCGGCTGATGCAGATCCTGCTCGTGCGCGATTATTACATCTGCGCCAATAAAATTGAAGAAGACGGGCGTCTCATTGCGGACCTCGTGCCTTTTAACGTCCCTCTCGAAAAAATTTCGCCCGACAATTTGCGCGCCTTTATCAAGCCTCACGGCTTGACCAACATCAGCCTCGACGACGAATCCAATTTGCAAACGCTTTTGGAAATTTTAGGTTTGCCCGCCGAAGCGAAAGAACGCCTGCGGAAGATTTTTCAAGGCGGCGTGATTCATCAAGTGTTGAACGCCCGCCGCCATACGGAAGAGTCGCAAATCATCGCGGGCGCGGGCGCGTTCGGCGCGGCGACCATCGCCACCAACATGGCCGGGCGCGGCGTGGACATCAAACTCGGCGGCGAGTTGGCGGAAGAAGTCATCTCGGCTGTCAACCGCGTTTTAGGCAAATCGGGCGAACGCGATCCCTTCGACCTAACGCACGACGAGCGCCGCGCCGCCTTAAAACAGTTGGACGAATCCGCTTACGGTTTGTACGACGCGGAAGTGAAAAATTTCCTGCAATATTTTGACGACATGGAGCGCGTTAAGGAGTTGGGCGGCTTGCACGTCATCGGCTCGGAGCGCCACGAAGCGCGGCGCATTGACAACCAATTGCGCGGACGCGCCGCCCGCCAGGGCGACCCAGGCTCCTCGCGCTTTTACCTCTCGCTAGAAGACGACTTGATGCGCGTGCAAGGCGGCGCACAAGTCAGCGGGCTGATGGAACGCCTCAAAGTGGACGACTCGCTTCCGCTCGAAGCGCGTTTGGTCAGCAGCGTCATCGAGCAATCGCAGACGCGCATCGAAGGCGCAAACTTCGACGTCCGCAAACATTTGCTCGAATACGACGACGTGTTGAACTCGCAGCGTCAGCAAATTTACGGCCAACGCGACCGCATTTTCGTCAAAGAAGATTTAAGCCAAGACGTGGCCGACATGCTCGACGACGAAGTCAATCAGCGCGTCGAAACCGCGTTGACGGACGAAGAAGGCGCGTGGCGTTTGCTCTCGTGGCTCGATCAAGTCCAGCCGCCCTTTGAAGCCAAAGACGGGCTGTTCCCCTCGTACGGGTTCAAATTGCTGCTCGACCAAGTGGACGAAAAAAACGTCCGCGCCTCGACGCTCGACCTCATCGCCAAATCCATCGCGGCGGAATACGAACACGCGATTCATTCCATCGAAACGCTGATTCAAAAAACGGGCGAAGCGCTCGAAACCCAACTCGCCGAACGCGACGACGACCTCGACGCTTTCTTCCAAACTTTGGGCGACCGCGAAGAGAAACCCAAAGCCAAAGAGTTAGTGGAAGAAATTAACGCCTTAACGCGCTTGGCGATTCGCCCGAACAACGAGTTGCTCAAAAAATTGGCGGACGACCCCGACGAAGCGAAAGAAGACGTGCAAGATTTAGTTTCCGCGCAGATGACCGGCATTGCCGCCGTGCGCGTCGTCGGCGCGATTCAAAATCGGCTGGGCGAACAACTTCCGCTGACCAATCCGTTGCCTTCGGATTGGGACGACCTCGCCGACGTTTTGCTGGAAACCTCGCGCGCCGCTTTCGAGAAAAAACGCGAACGTCTCAACGCGCAAATTGCGCGCGACGTTGACTCGCTGATGCAGCGCCAAAAAGTGGAGACGCCGTCCGAACGGTTGCTCCTGTTAATCACGCTTTCGCAAGGGACGCGCACCGCCTTCGACCCGCGCACGCACAAACAGATTAAGCAAGTCTTCACGCGCTTCGCTTACGCCTTCTACGCCGCCCAATTGTTGGACGGGCGCGAAGCCGACGACATCGCCGAAGACGTGATGACGCACCTTGAAAAAGCGGAAGCCGAATTGCGCGAAGTGTGGGGGCAAAGCGAGACGACGCGCATCGGGCAGAACGCGACCAAACTGGCGGACTTCGGCGCGGCGGCGCGAGTCGCTTTCGGCGAGGAAAAATTAAATAACGCCGCCTCCGGTTTGAGCGCGGATGAGTCGGCGCGTTTGTCCGCCGCGTTAGGCCGCTATGTGTTGAACGAAGTCCATCGCCAATTGCTGTTGAGCGCCTTCACCGAATTGTGGGTGGAGTACCTGACGAAAATCGAAGCCTTGCGCGTTTCCATCGGCTTGGAGGCTTACGCGCAACGCGACCCGCTGGTACAATACAAACACAGCGCGTCGGCGATGTTCCAACAGTTGATGAAGGACGTGCGCGCGCTGGTGATTAGCCGCGCTTTTGCGGCGCGCCCGCGACGAGTGGAGATTGCGCCCATCGAGACGACGGAATCTGCGCCGACGACCGAAGCGCAGGCGACGATTAGCGTTGGAAAGAAAAAGCGCCGCCGTTCATAATTCTATAATTTGAGACATCGTTTGTTTAAGAAAAAAACGACTCCCAGTTTATGGACCGACCTTCCCAAAGTCGAACTGCACCGCCACTTGGAAGGTTCGTTGCGTTTGTCCACGATGTTGGACATTGCGCGGAAGCACGGCGTAACCGTCCCCGCGTCGTTGTTTAGTTTAAGCGGGTTGGTGCAAGTGCAAGAAAAAGACCCGCTGACGTTTTCCAACTTTCTCGAAAAATTCAAAACGCTGCGTTTGTTTTACCGCACGCCGGAGGTGATTCACCGCATTACGCGCGAGGCGGTGGAAGACGCGGCGAAGGACAACGTCCGCTATTTGGAGTTGCGCTTTACGCCCGTCGCGTTGAGTCGCGCCGAAGGTTTTCCGTTGCACGACGTGATGCATTGGGTGGATTCCAGCGCGAGAGAAGCGGCGAAGGAGTTTGGAATCAAAGTCGGGTTGATCGCTTCGGTCAACCGCCACGAAAGCCCCGAACTAGCGGAGCAAGTGGCTTGGCTGACGGCGGAACGGCGGGATGATTTTTTGGTCGGACTCGATTTAGCGGGCAACGAAGCGGAGTTTTCTTCGCGTCCGTTTCACGAAATTTTTCAAGAAGCCAAACGAGCGGGCGTGTACATTACCGCGCACGCGGGGGAATGGGGCGCGGCGGCGAACGTCCGCGATGCGATTGAAAATCTCGGCGCGGAACGCATTGGGCACGGCGTGCGCGTTTTGGAAGACGACTCCATCGTCGAGTTGGCGAAGGAGCGCGGCGCGGTTTTTGAGGTTTGCGTAACCAGCAATTTCCAATCGGGCGTGGTTAAGCAAATCGAGAGTCATCCGCTGCCGCGCATGATCGAGCGCGGGCTGAAGGTTACAGTCAACACCGACGACCCGAGCATTTCGCGCATTGCGCTTTCGGACGAGTTTCAAATCGCGCATGAAAAATTAAACGTCCCGTTAGAGACGCTGAAACAATCCGTGTTGACGGCGGCGCAAGCGGCGTTCCTTTCTGAATCCGATAAAGCGGACTTGGTCAAAAGGCTTAAGAAAGAATTGAACGTGTAAACGCGTCTAAAAGCAAGGCAAAGTTTTCTTGCGCTTTTTGACAAAGCAATTTTGTCGCACGTCGCGCTGTTCAAGCAGTATAATTCAAGACATCTAAAAAAAACCGCCACAAAATTCAAAGAATATCAAAGGCGCTCCTTTGTGTTCTTCGCAAGTTTGTGGTGTGACGTTCCCTTCGCGTTTGAAACGCAAGGTTAAATCACACTCCAAAGGAGACACAACATGCAAGATTATTTCAACGCTCGCGGCACGTTAAAAGTCGGCGACAAAGAGTTTGTCATCTACCGTCTCGACGCGCTCGAAAAAGCCGGGCTGACTTCCGCGAAATTGAGCAAACTTCCCTACTCGATTCGCATTTTATTGGAAGCCGCGCTGCGTCAATGCAACGACAAGGAAATCACGCAACAAGACGTGAAGCACATCGCCGCGTGGACGCCGCAAGGCGCGCGCCCGGGCATTCCCTTTTTGCCCGCCCGCGTCATCATGCAAGATTTCACCGGCGTTCCCGCCATTGTGGATTTAGCCGCCATGCGCGACGCTGTCGCCCGTCTCGGCGGCGACCCGAAGAAGATCAATCCGCTTGTGCCGGTGGATTTGGTCATTGACCATTCCGTGCAGGTGGATTTCTTCGCCACTGCCGACGCATTCAACCGCAACGCCGAAATGGAATTTCACCGCAACCGCGAACGCTACGAGTTCCTCAAATGGGGACAGCAGGCGTTCAGCAACTTCCGCGTTGTGCCGCCGATGACCGGCATCGTGCATCAAGTCAACTTGGAATATCTCGCCGACGTGGTGATGACCAAAGAAATAAACGGCGAAGTCGTCGCCTTCCCCGACACGCTGGTCGGCACCGACTCGCACACGACGATGGTCAACGGTTTGGGCGTCGGCGGCTGGGGCGTGGGCGGAATCGAAGCCGAAGCCGTGATGCTCGGTCAGCCGATGGATATGCTTCTGCCCGACGTGATCGGTTTCAAACTTTATGGCAAACTGCCCGAAGGCACAACCGCCACCGACCTCGTTTTGACGGTCGCGCAAATGCTCCGCAAAAAAGGCGTGGTGGATAAATTCGTCGAGTTCTACGGTCCGGGCTTGGCGTCCATGTCTTTGCCGGATCGCGCCACCATCGGCAACATGTCGCCCGAATACGGCGCGACGATGAGTTACTTCCCCGTAGATAACGAGACGTTGCGCTACATGCGCTTGACGGGCCGCCCCGAAGAGACGATTGCCCGCGTCGAAGCCTACATCCGCGAGCAGGGACTCTTCCACGACGAAAACGCCCCCGACCCCGAATTCACCGATTTGATCGAATTGGATCTCGGCACAGTCGTCCCGTCGCTGGCGGGACCGAAACGCCCGCAAGACCGCGTGCTGATGTCCGAACTGAAAGAGTCGTTTCAGAAGATGTTATCCGCGCCTGTTAAGGAGCGCGGCTTTGAACTCAAACCTGAAGCCATCGCCAAAGAAGCCACGTTTGGAACGAACGGCGGCTCGATGCCGATGAAACACGGCTCGGTCGTCATCGCGGCGATTACGTCCTGCACCAACACGTCGAATCCGTCGGTGATGCTCGCGGCGGGATTGGTCGCCAAGAAAGCCGTCGAAAAAGGCTTGCACGTCAAACCCTACGTCAAAACTTCGCTCGCGCCCGGCTCGCGCGTCGTTACCGAATATCTTGAAAAGGCGGGCTTGACCGAGCCGCTTTCCCAACTCGGATTTAACGTCGTCGCGTATGGCTGCACGACCTGTATCGGCAACTCCGGCCCGCTTCCGGGCGAAGTGGCGAAAGCCGTCGCCAGCGCGGACTTGGTCGCCGCGGCGGTGCTTTCGGGCAACCGCAACTTCGAGGGGCGCATCCACTCGATGGTGAAAGCCAACTTCCTCGCTTCGCCGCCGCTGGTCGTCGCTTATGCGCTCGCTGGCACGGTGGACATTGATCTAAACGAAGACGCGCTCGGCGTCGGAAAAGACGGCGCGCCCGTGTACCTCAAAGATTTGTGGCCCACGCAAGCCGAAATCAAAGAAGCGATTGAAGCCAACGTCAAGCGCGAAATGTATCAAGAGAAATACGCCGACGTGTTCAGCGGCACGGACATGTGGAAGGAAATCAAAGTCGGCGGCGGCGATCTCTACGAGTGGGACGACGCCTCGACCTACATTCATCATCCGCCGTACTTCCAAGAGTTGACTTTGGAAGTCGGTTCGGTCAAGCCGATTCAAGGCGCGCGCGCTCTCGGACTTTTTGGCGACTCGATCACCACCGACCACATCTCGCCCGCTGGCGCGATTGCGATGGACTCGCCCGCTGGAAAATTCCTGCAAGAGCGCGGCGTTCAGCCGAAGGATTTCAACTCCTACGGTTCGCGGCGCGGAAATGATTTGGTCATGGCGCGCGGCACGTTTGCGAACATCCGCCTCAAAAATTTGATGGTCGCGCCGAAAGAAGGCAACTGGACGAAACATTACAACGGCGAAGAACAGGTGATGTCCATCTTCGACGCCGCCATGCAATATCAACAAGAAGGCGTGCCGACGATTGTCCTCGCGGGCAAAGAATACGGTTCTGGCTCCAGCCGCGACTGGGCGGCGAAAGGACCGATGCTGCAAGGCGTGCGCGCCGTCATCGCCGAATCGTTCGAGCGCATTCACCGCTCTAATCTCGTCGGCATGGGCGTTCTGCCGCTGACCTTCGTCAACGGGCAAAACGCCGAAGCGCTCGGCTTGGACGGCAGCGAAATCTACGACATCGAAGGCTTGAACGACGACATCCAACCCAAAGCGGAGTTGACCGTCAAGGCGACGAAAACCGACGGCAAGGTCGTCGAGTTCAAAGCCAAAGCCATGCTCAACACGAGCGTCGAAGTCAACTACTATCGCAACGGCGGCATTCTGCACACGGTGTTGCGACATTTAGTTCATTAGAAACAGGCAGGGGCGACGTATGGCGTCGCCCCTGCGATAAATTGAAAGAATCCTATGGAAACTCGAACGAAGACCAGAAAAGACTTGCACCGCGAATATAAAGAGCGCGTTAAACCTGCGGGCGTTTACGCCGTGAAAAATACCTTAAACGGAAAGATGTTTCTCGGCAGCAGTTTGAATCTTGAAGGTCCATTAAATCGCCATAAATTCACGCTGAAAATTGGAAGTCATACCAATAAAGCCTTGCAAGCGGATTGGAACGAACTTGGCGCCGAAAACTTTACGTTTGAAATATTGGAAGAAGTTCAAATGCGCGACGATCCGAATTTCAACTTGAACGATGAATTAACCCTGCTCGAAATGCTCTGGCTTGAAAAACTTGAACCGCTTGAAGCAAACTGCTATAACCTCAATTCCAGAATCCGCGAAGCCTAAGTAAGGGCGAGTCTCAGACTCGCCCTTACTCTTTTCCTTACCCATTCTCCCGCGCAACGGACGCGCCCGCAAAGAGCAGGGTCAACAAAATAGAGACGACCAACGTCAAAACGCCCAACAGCCAAAAACTAATGTGGACGCTGATTAAGCCGATAACGATGACGACGGTAAAAAAGAGCAGTTGCGTAAATACGCCGTGTCCGCGCCGCGCCGGACTTTGAGACTGATACACGCCATACAAGCCGATTCCCAGCCCAAGCAGACAGATCAACGCCAAGCCCCACGAGTAATAAATTCCCTTGCCCGCCAGCGGAAGAATGTACACGCCGCAAGTGTTTTCTTTGTCTTTCATCGGGTAGCCGCCGCGCACCCAAGCGCGGACGAAAATGAAGCGCCCCAAATCTATATTTTGCGGACCGATTTCCCAAGTCAGCGTTTGAGCCGCGCCCGATTCTAAATTCAGCGGATCGTTGTTTTTCTCCATCGTCGCGGGCGTGCTGACGTTGGTTACAACGGACGGAAAAATCTGCTTCTCCGTCTCGTTGACGACTTTCACGGAAAAAGAACTCGTCTCGGTTTTGGTCATAAATATCGGACAAGATAACGCGCTGAGCGGCTCGCCGCCAGTGTTGTCGAATCCGTAAAAGGTGGATTCCAAATCCGCCCAAGTGGCGAAGAAGATCAGCGTCAGCCCGCCGAGCGCTCCCAGCAGAAAAGCGGCGATAGAAGTCGGTTTTTTGAATGGCATGGATTTTGTCTCTCTTGAAATAGAATAACGCGATTATATCTTTTTCGGGAGCGATTTTTATAATTCACCGCAGAGGCGCGGAGCGCGCAGAGTTTTTTAGAATTTCTCTGTGCAGCGATGAAGATTAGAGAAGGCGGCTAGACACATAAGACAAAATCGCGCTTCTATAATCGGTTATACTTCGTCCGCTCGAAAAATAAACGCAGAAAAAAAGAAGCATGACCGACCATATTCGTAACTTTTGTATCATTGCCCATGTAGATCATGGAAAATCCACGCTGGCAGACCGCCTGCTCCAACTCACCAACACCGTCTCCGAGCGCGAGATGACCGACCAAGCGCTCGACTCGATGGATTTGGAGCGCGAGAAGGGCGTTACCATCAAAGCCTCCGCCGTGCGGATGTCGTACAACGCCAAAGACGGGCAGCAATATCAACTTAATTTAATTGACACGCCCGGCCATGTGGACTTCGGCTACGAGGTCAGCCGCGCCTTGAAAGCCTGCGAAGGCGCGATCCTCGTCGTGGACGCGACGCAAGGCATCGAAGCGCAGACGTTGGCGAACCTTTATCAAGCGCTCGACGCGGATTTGGAAATCGTCCCGGTCATCAATAAAATTGATTTGCCCTCCGCCACCCCCGACGAAGTGGCGGAAGACGTCGGCTCGCTGCTCGGCGTAGACCCCGACTCCGTTTTGCGCGTCTCCGCCAAAGAAGGCTTGAACGTCGAGCAAATTCTCGAAGCGGTCGTGCAGCGCGTCCCGCCGCCCAAAGACGCGGACGACGCTCCGCTGCGGGCGTTGGTCTTCGACGCGCATTACGATTCGTACAAAGGCGTGGTGGCGTACATCCGCGTTTTTGAAGGGCGCGTCAAAAGCGGCGAAACGCTGCGGATGTTTTCAACCAGCAACGATTTGCGTCCCGTCGAAATCGGCATTTTTGCGCCGGGCATGAAACCTGTGGACAGCATCGGTTCGGGCGAAGTCGGCTATGTGGCGACGGGATTCAAAACGGTTCACGAATGCCGCGTCGGCGACACAATCACGCTTGCGTCCGCGCCCGCCGCCGAACCGCTGCCCGGCTATTTCCTCCCCAAGCCGATGGTCTTCGCTGGAATTTATCCCGTCGAAGCGGACGACTATTCCGAGCTGCGCGAGTCGCTTGAGAAACTGCAACTCAACGACGCATCGTTGACTTATCAACCTGAAACTTCGCAAGCGTTGGGCTTCGGCTTTCGCGCCGGATTTTTAGGCTTGTTCCACATGGAAATTATTCAAGAGCGCATCGAGCGCGAATATTTGCTCGACGTGCTTTTTACCGCGCCTTCGGTGGAATACGAAGTGCTGACCCACGACGACAAAATCGTCGCTGTGGCTTCGCCCGCCGAATTGCCCGACCCGAATAAAATTATCGAAGTGCGCGAACCGTGGATGAACATCGAAATCATCACGCCCACCGAATATTACGGCGCGATCATGGATTTGTGCGTCAAGCGACGCGGCATTTTCAAAATGCAAGAGAATCCCGCTCCGCATCGCGTGCAGTTGAATTTTGAAATTCCGCTCTCCGAAATCATCGTGGACTTTTTCGACCATCTCAAATCGCGCACAAAAGGCTACGCCTCGCTCGATTATCAATTCCTCGAATACCGCCCCGACAAATTGCAGAAGTTGGAAATCCTCGTCAACGGCGACCCAGTGGACGCGCTCGCGGCGATTGTCCACGAGAAGGACGCCTACCATAAAGGTCAGCGCTTGATCACCAAACTGAAAGATTTGATTCCGCGTCAGTTGTACGACGTCGCCATTCAAGCCGCGTCGGGCGGACGCATCATCAGCCGCGCCACCGTCAAAGCCACGCGCAAAGACGTGCTGGCGAAATGTTACGGCGGCGACATCTCGCGCAAAAAGAAATTGCTCGAAAAACAAAAACGCGGCAAAAAACGCTTGAAGATGGTCGGCAACGTCGAAATTCCGCAAGACGCTTTCATGGCGGTCTTGAAGTTAGACGACGAGTAAAAAAATGTATGTCATTTCGAGGAAGCGAAGCGACCGAGAAATCTTGTCTTGTTGCTGTTCGTTGCGCTGTCTTGCGCGGAGCATAATAAAAGATTTCTCCTCGCTGCTTTTCGCAGTTCGTCGAAATGACCACATAAGCGAATTGATGAACCCATGACCGAGCTTTCAAAAAACGCAAAACGAATTCTGCCCAGCGCCTTAATCAGCGTTGCCCTCATCAGCGCAATTCTCTACTTCGTGGATTTCAAAACTATGTGGGCGTCCATCCAACGCGCCGACTATCGCATCCTCGCCGGGTCGGCGGTTCTTTCGTTTATCTGGATGTTCTTCCGCGCCAAAGTTTGGCAAACGCTTTTGCGCGACAAACCCAAATACATAGACACGCTTTTCGCCGCCAGCGAAGGCTACTTGCTCAACGCCTTTCTTCCTTTTCGACTCGGCGAATTAGGGCGCGCCTTTTTGCTCAGCCGCAAATCGGGCATAGCGTTCAGCGAAATTTTACCGACCATCGTCATCGAGCGCGTGGTGGATTTAATTTTCTCCGCCTCGTTTTTGATCGTCGGGCTGACCTACGTTTCCAGCGCGGAAGGCTCGGCGCGCATCGGCTACGTCGTCGGCGCGTTGATGATTCTCGGTTTGGTCGCCCTCTACGTTTTGGCGCGCAACCGTCAATGGGCGTTGGGCGTCTTTCACAAACTCGCTTCGCGCTGGAATTTCCTCCAAAAATTCGGCGGCGACTTTCTCGAATCCTTCCTCGACGGGTTAGCGGCGCTGACCGACGGATGGCTTTTTCTGCGCTTCTTATTTTGGATGACGCTGGATTGGTTCGTCGCCTTGTGGGCGTATCATCTAATTACGCTGGCTTTCTTCCCCGACGCGCAGTTGACGTGGATGTTCTTCGTCTTGGGCGCGGCGGCGTTTGGCGGCGCAATTCCCGCGTTGCCCGGCGCGGTCGGCACGTTTGAAGGGGCGGTCAGCGCGGCGTTGTACCTTTTCACAAAAGACCAATCCACCTCGCTGGCGGTGGCGCTGACGGCGCGTTTGTATAATTATCTCAACAGCGGCGTGCTAGGCGGAATTGGCTTGGCGCGCGAAGGCGAAACCCTTTCGGGCGTGTATCAACAACTCATTAAATTTAGGAAGTAATTTTATACAGAGTTGTCATTTCGAGGAAGCGAAGCGACCGAGAAATCTTAATCTACACAAAAGGATTTCTCCTCGTTTCACTCGTCGAAATGACAGGGTGTAAGGCGAATAGGAACAAAAAATGACGCATAAACATTATCTGATTACCGGCGGCGCGGGATTCATCGGCTCGAATTACGTTCAGCGTTTGTTGCAGCGCGGCGAGCGGGTAACGATTTACGACAACCTCTCGCGGACGCAGCGCAACGTCGAATGGCTGAGAAAAGAATTCGGCGCGGACTCCTTTGAATTGATTCAAGGCGACGTGCGCGACGCGCAAAAAATCTCCGCCGCCGCCAAAAATGCGGACGTCATCGCGCATCTCGCCGGTCAAGTGGCGGTAACGACTTCGGTCGTAAATCCGCGCGACGATTTTGAATCGAACGCGCTCGGCACGTTCAACGTCTTAGAAGCGGCGCGGCTTTCGGGGAAAAATCCGATTGTGATGTATGCGTCCACCAACAAGGTGTACGGCGGCATGGAAGAAGTGGAGTTGTACGAAGAGCCGACGCGCTGGCGTTACAAAGATTTGACGGGCGGCTGCCCCGAAACGCAACCGCTTGATTTTCACTCGCCTTATGGTTGCAGCAAAGGGACGGGCGATCAATACGTCCGCGATTACGCGCGGATTTACGATCTGCCGACCGTTGTCTTTCGCCAATCTTGCATTTATGGTCCGCGTCAATTTGGGATTGAAGATCAAGGCTGGGTGGCGTGGTTCATCATCGCCGCGACGATGAATCGCCCGCTGACAATTTTCGGCGACGGCAAACAAGTCCGCGACATTTTGCACGTCGGCGATTTGATTCAAGCCTACGATTTGGCGATTGAAAAAATAGACCTCGCCCGCGGACGAGTCTACAACCTCGGCGGCGGGCCCGACAACGTGATGTCCATTTGGGCGGAGTTCGGTCCCAAACTGGAAGCTATGCTCGGCAGAAAAATCGAAATCGGACGCGGCGATTGGCGGCCGGGCGATCAAAAAGTGTTCTACGCCGACGTGTCTAAAGCCCAGCGCGAGTTAGGCTGGAGTCCGCAAATTGGCGTGGACGCAGGCGTGCGGATGCTCTTCGATTGGGTGCAAGAGCATCAGGCGTTGTTCTAAAAAAAAGAGACGGCGGAAGCCGTCTCTTTTTTGTTGTTTGAAGCGAGCGTTACTTTTTCGCTAGGACGAAAATCCCGTCAAATTTTGAGGCGGCTTCAAAAAAACCTTCGTCGTTGAACGCGCCGTCCAGTTCGAGCCATTTGGCGTTTTCTTTGTCCCAAAATAGAACGACGTAAGAATCGTTTTTCTTGTCGGCGGGGACGAAGAAATTGACCCGCATTTTTCCGCGCAGTTCCTCAAAAATTTGCGCGTTGAAAGCGGACACAAAACTGAACGAGTCGTCTAACGATTTGGGCAGTTGATCTTGCGCGACGCTCGTCAGCGTAACTTGCTCGCCAACGCCGCAAGGCAGAATAACGCGATCCTGATTGGGGAGAATGACAATCGCGCCGAGATAAGAAACGCAGTTTAGAGTTTGTTTATCCTTTTTGATTCCGTCAACGCGGATGATTTGCCAGGCGGATGAAGCGATTTTCGCCTCGTTGTTCAGGGCGGTAATTTCTGGCGCGCTAGGCGTTGCGCTGCTGGTGGGAACTGGCGTGGCGCTGGGGACGGGCGTGGTCGGTGTGGCGCTGGGGACGGGCGTGGTCGGCGTAGGCGTGGGGCTAGGCGTGCAAGAAGTTGCAGTGGCGATAGAACCCGTATTCGTATAATTCCCCGAAGTGTTGTTGTTAAACGTAACGCCATTAAGTTCTAACGAAGGCGAGTCGGCTTCGACGCCGTATTCGCCGTTTCTTCTGGCTTCGCCGCAGTTGACCGTAATCGTGTCCGTCGCTACCGCGAGCAAGCCGCTTTGACCGTTGTTGACGAAACTGCTGTTGTTGACAACGATAGAACCGTTGGCGCTGTCTGCGTATAAGCCGTTGCCGTTTTGATTGCCGTTGAATCTGCTGTCGGAGACTACGATGTCGCCGTTTGAGGCGCCCAAGACGGCGCCGTCTCCTTGCTGGTTGCCGATGACGTTTACGCCCGAAAGGTCAATTGAACCGGCGCCCATGATAAGGGCAGTTAAGCCGCCCGCTAAAGGAGTCGCTGTTGACAAAGTGGCGTTATTGCTGAACGAACTATCCGTAATGCTAATATCCCCGTTGTTAAGAACCGCCAAAACGGCGCCAGTTTCGCCATTGTTATTGACAGTTGCGTTTAAAATATCAATCGAGCCGTCTAGCGAAAATGCTGTCAAGCCGACTTCGGCATTGCTTCTAAATGTGCTGTCTGAAATGCTAATGTCGCCGCCAGAAATTAATAAGGCGCCGTTGTCGTTATTGGTAAACTGGCTATTAGCAACAGTAATATCGCCGATAGCCGTTAATTCGGCGCCCAAGCCGCCGCTGTTGTTGTTGAATGTGCTGTCGTTAACGTTGATGTTGCCGCCGGCCTCTAATGATGCGCCGTTTGCGCTGTCGTTGTTCCGAACGGTGACGGAATTAAGCGTAATGTTCCCGCTCGTCCCCACGTTAAGGCTGTCGTCGGTGTTGATGGTATCGCGGAGAGTGAGGTTGTTTATCGTAATATTTGCGTTCCAATCAACAATAGCGAGACCTATTTTGTTTTGAAAATTAGTTTGCCCGACGATTGTTCCCGCCGCCGAGCCGTCCCAGCCGCCTTGAATGGTCAGCGCGTAATCTGCCCAAGTGGACAGAGAACTTCCGTTAAGGGTGATTGTGCCAGTGGGAGAAGTGTCCGCGCCGCTGGTGATCCAAATTGTGCCAGCCTGCGCGGGTTGCGAGATGTTGTTGCTGACGATGTCGTTGATTAATGAGGCGAGGTTGACGTAAGAAGCCGTGCAACCGCCAGAACCCGCAATCGGCGAAGAACCTGCCGGGCACCAAATCGGGTCGTTGACCGCGATTGCGTCCGCCGCTTGTTGCGAGGCTAAGGACAGCGCTTCGCCGTCTTCGTCTAAGACGACGAGGTTCGTGTCTTCTGGCAGACTCGCTAAAAGGGGAGTTTCAGCGTCGGGCGTTTGGTCCGCTGTATTTTCAGTCGGGGCGGGCGCGGGGACTTCTTCGCTTGGGTTTGCCGCTTCCGTCGAATCGAGCGGGGGCGCTTCGTCAGTAACGACGACTTCCGTCGCTTCTGGCGTTGCGGGCGTGTCGCCGTCGTCGGCGTAAGCGACGGGCGGGCGAACGGCGCTGACGATCAGCACAAATAAAGTAATATAAGTCCAAATGGATAGGCGGGAACTTTTTCTCATAGGGTATCCTTTACAGAATGGAAAAAATCGCGACAAATATGAAATGAAAAAACTTATTCAATTATAATGATTGAAATACAATTGTCAACGTGTAAAACTGTAATGAATCGGTTGTTTTTGGATGTAAAACAACCTGTTTGAACACTCCCCAGCCGCAAACGACGACTAATGTAAGTATAATCGCTTAATTCTATGAAAATCCTCACCGTTCTCACCTATTATCGCCCGCACACCAGCGGGCTGACCATCTACGCCGAGCGCCTCGCCCAAGCCTTCATCCAACGCGGACATCAAGTAACCGTGATGACGACGCAGTACGACCCGTCGCTGCCGCTGGAAGAAACGCTGGACGGCGTGAAGGTGATTCGCGTTCCCGCGCTGGCGCGAGTCAGCAAGGGAATCATCGCGCCGACTTTCGGCTGGGTGGCGACTAAACTCGTCCTGCAACACGACGCGGTTCAGTTGCACCTGCCGCAGTTTGACGCGCCGGGCGTCGCCTTGCGCGCGCGCCTTTTTGGCAAGCCCGTCGTCCTCACTTATCATTGCGACGTGCAACTTCCGCAAGGCGCGTTCAACCGTTTGGTCAATTTTATTTTGGATTTTCAAAATCACGCGGCGGGGATGTTGGCGAATCATCTCGTAACGTACACGCAGGATTACGCCGACCATTCGCCGTACCTTTCGCATTACGCCGCCAAACTGACCCCGATCCTGCCGCCCGTCGAGTTGCCTGAGTCTACGCCCGAAGCGCGCGCCGCCTTCGCCGAGACGCACCTCGTGCAGAAGCGGCGGCCGGTCATCGGCATGGCGGCGCGTTTCGCTTCCGAAAAAGGCGTGGAAGTGTTGCTCGACGCGTTGCCGCTCATCCTTAAAAAATATCCCAAAGCGCAAGTCCTTTTCGCGGGGACCTATCAAAACGTGATGGGCGAGCAAGCCTATTCAGACCGCCTCATGCCGCGCATTCACGAATACGAAACCAGCGGCAACTGGGAATTTCTCGGCAACCTGACTCCGCAACAAATGGCGGCGTTTTATCCCAACCTAGACGTGATTACCGTGCCTTCGCTCAACTCGACCGAAGCCTTTGGTCTTGTGCAAATCGAGGCGATGCTTAACGGCGTGCCGAGCGTTCCGTCCGCGTTGCCGGGCGTGCGCCAACCGGTCAAGATGCACGGCATGGGCGTCGTCTCGCAGATTGGCGATTCGCAAAGCTTGGCGGACGCGATTCTCGAAATCCTCGATCACAAAGAAAAATATCGCGGGGACATTCCCGCCATCCGCGCCGCGTATAATCCCGACACGGTGGCGCAAAAATACGAAGAATTATTTGAAGCGCTAATGAGGAAAAAGTGAGCGAAAATTCGCCAAAAGATTTTGTCTTTTTACAAGTTAGTTCGATTCCCTATTTTCGCGCTTTGTTGCGCGCGGTGGAATCTTCTTATTATCAAGATTTGCCTTTGCCCGCGCCGGTCTATGACGTGGGTTGCGGCGACGGGCATTTCGCTTCGTTGACCTTCGATCAAAAGTTAGACGTCGGTTTAGACCCGTGGCGCTTTTCGATGAAAGAGGCGAAGCAGTACGACGCTTACAAATTGTTGGTCGAAGCCGACGGCGCGCAAACGCCCTTTCCTTCCAATTATTTCGCCAGCGGATTAAGCAACTCGGTCTTGGAACACATTCCGCACATTGACGCCGTCTTAAAAGAAACCGCCCGCGTTTTGCAGCCGAACGCGCCCTTTTATTTTTGCGTGCCAAACGACACGCACTTCAAGCAACTTTCGTTGCGAAAGATTTTCGGCAAGCCGTATGAAATTTGGTTTCAAAAAATTCAGCGCGTGCGCCACGCGGATTCGCCCGCCGTTTGGGAAGAGCGCCTCGAACGCGCCGGCTTCCGTTTAGAGCGCCATTGGAATTATTTTTCGCCCGCCGCGCTGCGCGTCTTGGAATGGGGACATTATTTCGGCGTGCCGTCCGTCCTCGCCAAAGCGCTGACGGGGAAGTGGATTCTCTCGCCGACGAAGTGGAATCTCTACTTCACCGAGCGCTTCATCCGCAAGTACGCCTCGACCGAAGCGCTTGAAAACGGGACGTACACGTTTTATATCGCCCGCAAGAAATAGTATAAAATTGCTCTTTACAATTTTTATCTCAACGCGAGAGAGAGTTTATGGAATTAGACCCGCGCCCCAACCTTGAGTCGGAAGCGACAGTTTTAGATTTATACAAATCGGCGACGAAAGATTGGGCGTCGTTTTTTCGTTTTGTCAGTTCGGCGTGGAGCGCGCGCCGCCGCGAAGAATTTAATCAATCCCTAGGGCGCGAAGCGGAACAAGCCGAACCGTTGACCGAAGCGACAACAGAAAAAACCGTCGTCGGCGTGAAAAGCGCCGTTCCGCTGAAAATACTTTCGGCGTTGCTGTTGGCGTTGATCGGTCAACTGGCTGTCGAGCCGCCGAATCGTTTCGGCTTTATTGCCGTCGTTTTCTATCTGGCGGCGTTCGGGCTGACGATGTGGTCCTTCCGACTCGGCGAGTGGACTTTGCCGTCGTTGCCGACTTCATGGCGCAGAGCGGATTCGCTGTCCTTTAAGTTGATTCCGTTTGTGCTGGCGGCCGGGCTGGGCGTGTTTTCGTTTTTAGATTTCGGCGGCAACCGCTTCACTTGGCATAACGTAACCGCGTGGATTTTATCCGTCGCTTTGCTTTGTTACAGCCTGTGGATAAAAACGCCGAAAGAAAATTCCGATGAAACGGCGGAAGCAAAATGGAAAAAATGGGCGTACCTTGCCGCGCTGATTTTGGTCTTCGCCGTCGGGCTTTCCTTCCGCTTGTACATGCTCTTCGGCGTGCCGAACGAGCCGTTTAGCGATCACGCCGAAAAACTGCTGGACGTGTACGGCATTACGCATGGCAACCCCTACATCTTTTTTGAACGCAACACCGGGCGCGAAGCCTTTCAAATGTATTGGACGCTGCTGATTTTGACGATTTTCAAAACGGGCTTTACTTACAATAGTTTGAAACTCGGCACGATATTAATCGGCATTTTCACGATGCCCTACGTTTATTTAATTGGAAAAGAATACGGCGGAAAACGCGCCGCGCTCTTCGCTTTGTTGCTGTTCGGCATTGCGTACTGGCCCAACGTCATTTCGCGCATTGGGCTGCGCTTTCCGCTTTACCCGATGTTTTTCGCGCCGACTTTTTACTATTTAATTCGCGGCTTGCGGACGCAAACTCGCAACGACTTCATTTGGGCGGGACTCTTTCTCGGCGTCGGCTTGCACGGATACAGCCCGTTTCGCGTCGTTCCAATTTTCGCGGCGTTGGTCGTCGGCGCGTATATCCTCCATGCGCGGACGCGGCAAGATCGCAAGCAAGCGCTGGGCTGGCTGCTGATTACAGCCCTGGTTTCGCTCTTCGTCTTTATGCCGCTTCTGCGCTACGGAATCGAAAATCCGCAGGCGATTTCTTACCGCGCTATGACTCGTCTGAGCGGCGAAGAAGAGCCGTTGCCCGCGCCCGCCGCACAGATTTTTTTCTCAAATTTATATAAAGGGCTGTTGACTTTTAACTGGAACAACGGCGGAATTTGGGTGCATTCCGTCGTCTTTCGCCCCGCGCTGGATTTAATCAGCGCCGCGTTGTTCGCGTTGGGCGTTCTGCTGATTTTGTTGCGTTACATCCGAAATAGAGATTGGCGCGATTTGACGCTCCTGCTTTCAATTCCCGTGTTGATCTTGCCCTCGGTCATGTCGTTGGCGTTTCCCGGCGAAAACCCGTCGTTGAATCGCACGGGCGCGGCGGCGGTTACGGTCATCCTCGTCGCGGCGCTGGCGCTCGACGGCTTCGTCTCAAGTTTCGGCTCCGAAAAGCGGCGACAATGGCTGGGCTGGGGCATTGCGCTGTTCCTCGTCTGCGGCGCGATGTACTTCAATTATGATTTGGTCTTCAATCAATTTGCAAAGCAATATCGAGAAGGCGCGTGGAACACCTCCGATATGGCGAAGGTGATTAAAGATTTTGAAAATCAATACGGCGAAATAGACACGGCGTGGATTGTTCCCGTCGCTTATTGGGTGGACACGCGCTTGCCCGGCGATTGGCTGGGGCTGCCCGAAGCGGACTTTGCCAAATGGCCAGAAGAACTGCCGCAAACGCTCGACATTCCCGCGCCGAAGTTGTTCATCTACAAAGACGACGACGCGCAGACGGGAGAAATTTTGCGCGAGTTATACCCCGACGGCAAGTTAAGCCTTTATACTTCGCCTATTCCGTATCGAAATTTTTATGTCTTTTTAGTGGAGCCGTAAACAACGCGCAATAGCAAACGATGACGAATAAAAAATATTCATGGTTGTACGACCTTCTCTTTTTGTTAATCCTCGCGCTGGCGGGATATTTACGCATCGCGGGATATAACTGGGGCGAGGGACAACATCAACACCCCGACGAACTTTTTTTGACCGGCGTGTTGGAAAACTTGCGCGCCCACGCCTGCATTGACTCGTCCGTTGCCATAGACGCCTGCCCCGAAGACAATCAACGCTGGATGACGCTCGGCGAATACTTCGACAGTTCCGCCTCCACGCTCAACCCCTACAATCGCGGGTACAGTTTTTACGTTTACGGCGACCTGCCGCTGACGCTCACCCGCGTTTTGATGGAAGCCGTCGGCAAGGACGATCTCGGCTCGGTCAAATACTTCTCTCGCCAAATGTCGGCGTGGATGGATCTGCTGACCGTCTTCCTCTTATACTTTATCGTCTCGCGCCTTTACGGCAGAAAAATCGGTTTGCTGGCGACGGCTTTTTCCGCGCTGGCAGTCATGCAGATTCAACAAGCGCATTTTTTTACCGTAGATTTATTCGTCAATTTCTTTATGTTCCTGACCGTCTTCTTCGCGGTTTGGATTTTGCAATGGAAGCCAAAAACGCCGGCGACGGAAACAGAAGACGAAGCGCCGCCGCGCCTCGCGCTGATAAAACATCCGCTGCTTTACCTCTCGATTGGATTCGGAATCGCGCTCGGCATGGCGATGGCGTCCAAAATCAACGCCGCCGCTTTAGCCTTCCTCTTGCCCTTTGCCTTTTTCGTCCGCTGGCTGGTTTACGAACGCCGCAAACTGACCGCCGAAGAGTGGACGCAAATCGTCGTCTTCCTCGTCGTCGGCGGAATGGCGACCCTGCTTTCTTTCCGCGTTTTTCAACCCTACGCCTTCGACGGGCTTTGGCTGAGCAAACAATGGGTGAACGGCATCCTCGAACAACGCGGGCAAGCCACCGGCAAAGCCGACCTGCCCTGGAATTTGCAATGGGCGAAACGCACGCATCTCTACTCTTTTGAGAATCTCACCGTCTGGGGGCTGGGGCTTCCGCTCGGTATTCTCGCGTGGCTCGGTTTCCTGCTCATGGGCTGGCGCATCGTCAAAGGCAACTACCGCCACCTTCTGCTTTGGGGCTGGACGGCGTTTTACTTCGGCTGGCAATCCATTCAATTCAACCCGACCATGCGCTATCAACTGCCGATTTATCCGCTCTTGTGCATGACGGCGGCTTGGGGCGTTTTTGAAATCGGCGGACGAAACGGCTCGAAACTGCGAAAAAACTTCGCCTTCGTTCTCGGCGCGGCGGTTTTAATTTCTACCGCCGTTTGGGCGTTCGCCTTCCAAAGCATTTACCTGCGCGACGAACCGCGCATCGCCGCCTCGCGCTGGCTCTTCCAAAACGCGCCGTCCGCGATGAACCTTTCGCTGCAAACCGCCGACGGAGCGTTCAATCAACCGCTTTCCTTTCCGCCCAATTTGCCCATCGTTGCGGGCGAACCTTACGAAGCGGAATTTACCCCGCTCAAAGACGGCGACTTAAGCGGCGTGTTTTTTCCGCACGCCAAAGAAGAAGCGAACTTTTCGACGCAAGTCGTCGTAACGCTTTCGCTCGCCGCAGACCCCGACCAAGCGCTGACTCGCGCTTCCGCCATGCTTAACCCTTCGCCGACGGCAGACCCGCGCGGCGAAGCGCTGACCTTTGCCTTCGATCCTCCCGTTGCGCTGACGAAAGGTACTGCCTATCGCTTGCGCGTTGAAACGCTCGGCGAGACGCTGACTCTCGTCGGCTCGGCCATTGCCAACGAAACCGATTACGATTACGGCTTGCCCTTCCGCGTGGACGGCTACGACCCCTACGGCAGCTTATACAGCAACGCCGATTTGACCCTGCAAGTTTACTGGCGCGACGACGAAAACAAAATCGAGCGCTACCTTGACGCGCTCTCCAACGCCGACTACCTCGCCATCCCGACCAATCACCAATACGCGCAGATTACCCGCCTGCCCGAACGCTACCCGCTGACCACGCTCTACTACCGCGAGTTAATCGGCTGCCCCGAAAGCGAAGACATCATCGCCTGTTACTACCGCGCCGAGCCGGGCATGTATCAAGGAAAACTCGGCTACGACCTGGTCGCCGTCTTCACCGATTACCCGACGCTGGGTCCCTTGGTCATCAACGACAGCGCCGCCGAAGAAGCCTTCACTTTTTACGATCACCCGAAAGTTTTCATCTTCAAAAAGTCGGCGAACTTTGACGCGGCGAAAGTCCGCGCTATTTTCAATCAAGTAGATTTGAGCAAAGTCGTCGAGTTGCTTCCGCCGGAATTTTCCAACTTCAAAACGCTAATGTTGCCGCAGGCGGCGTGGGCGAATCAACGCGCTAGCGGAACTTGGTCGCAACTGTTCGATTACGATTGGCTGCAAAATAAATACCCCGTCGTCGGCTTGGCGATTTGGTATCTCTTCATCTTTATTTTAGGCGCGTGCGCTTACCCGATAGCGCGGCTGGCGCTGCCGAGTTTCAAAGCCTACGCTTACGCCTTAGGCAGAATCGTCGGCTTGGCGCTGATGGCTTGGCTGGCGTGGATGGGCGGTTCGCTCGGCGTCGGGTACACGCGCTTAAGCGTCGGCGTTGCATTTCTCATTGTCGCCGCCTTAGGCGTCGGGTTGTGGATGCGGCGCAAAGAAGAATTCAAAGACGACTGGAATCGTCAACGTCAATTTTTCGTCGTCGCCGAAATTGTCTTCCTCGCCTTCTTCGTCATTGACTTAATCATCCGCATTGGCAACCCCGATTTATGGCATCCCTCCAAAGGCGGCGAACGCCCGATGGATTTCTCCTACTTCAACGCGATTTTGAAGAGCGCCAGTTTTCCGCCGTACGACCCGTGGTACGCGGGCGGTTACATTAATTATTATTATTACGGCTTCGTGCTGGCTGGCGCGCCGGTCAAACTGCTCGGCATTGTGCCGTCCATCGCTTACAACTTTTTGCTGCCGACTTGGTTCGGGCTGACGGCGCTCGGCGCGTTTAGCGTCGCTTACGCCGCGCTCTCCAAAACGAAATTACAAGGCGACGAAAACCCCGCCGCGATTCTTAATTTGAAATTGGTCGGCGGATTGAGCGCTTCCTTGCTGATGGTTTTTCTCGGCAACCTCGGCACGATTCAAATGCTCTTCAACGCCGCGCAACGAATCGTCGCGCCAAACGGAAACATCCCCGCCGACGCGGGCTTCTTTCAACATTGGGCGTGGGCGTTGCAAGGCGTTTGGCAAATGCTCGCCAAACACGCCTCGCTGCCAATTGGGCGCGGCGAATGGTACTGGAATCCCAGCCGCGTCATCCCTTCGGGACCGGGCAACGAGATTACCGAATTTCCGCTCTTCACCTTCCTATACAGCGACTTGCACGCGCACATGCTCGTCATGCCGTTGGCTTTATTCATCATCGCTTGGGCGTTGGCGTTTGTCATGGCGCGCGCGCGGCTGACTCGCGGCGAGTGGATCGCTTCCTTCGTCGTCGGCGCGTTGATGATTGGCGCGCTCAAACCGACCAACACTTGGGATTTATACACCTACTATTTGCTCGCGGCGCTGGCGTTGGGTTACACAATCTTCCGCTACGCAAACTGGCGCGGCTGGTTTAACCTGCCGCCGTTAATTGGCAAAGCCGCGCTGGCGCTGGGCGCAATGGCGGCGCTCTACATTTTGAGTTCGCTCCTTTATGCGCCTTTCTCAAAATGGTTTGGGCAAGGCTACAACTCCATCTCCTTTTGGACGGCGAGCCGCACGCCTTTTTCGTCCTACTTCACGCAATGGGGCTTGTTCCTATTTATCATCGCCGCTTGGTTGATTTGGGAAACCCGCGAGTGGATGGCGGCCACGCCCGTTTCCAGTTTGGGCAAACTGCGCCGCTATGCGCTTTGGATTGAATTGGCGCTGGCGGGAGTCATCGCGCTTCTCGTTTTCTTCTTGATAGAGAAAGCCTACGTCGGCTTGTTGGCGCTTCCGCTGGCGGTGTGGAGCGCGACGTTAATGTTGCGCCCCGATCAACCCGACGAAAAACGCTTCGTGCTCTTCGTCATCGGCACGGCGCTGACGATTACCATCGCCGTCGAATTTATCGCCCTCGTCGGCGACATTGGGCGCATGAACACCATCTTCAAATTGTATTTGCAAGCCTGGGCGCTGTTCGCCGTCGGCGCGGCGGCGGCCTTTGGCTGGCTGTTGCCGGTCATCTTCCAATGGCGGCGCAAGCAGCGGCGCTTCTTCCAAACGGGCTTATACATCCTGCTCGCTTGCGCTTTCCTCTTCACGCTGACCGCCACCGCCGACAAAATGGGCGACCGACTCAACCCCGACGCGCCGCATTCGTTGGACTCGATGGAATACATGGCGCATTCCCAACTGTGGGACGGCGAAACGATGGAACTGGCAGAAGACTACCGCGCCATTCGTTGGATGCAAGACAACGTGCAAGGTTCGCCCGTCATCGTCGAAGCCAATTGCTCGGAATATCGCTGGTGTACGCGCTTCACAATTTACACGGGCTTGCCCGGCGTGGTCGGCTGGAATTGGCATCAACGTCAACAGCGCGGCATGTTTGCGCCGCAGGTGCAAGCGCGGGTGGACGAAGTCGTCGCCTTCTATAAAACCGACGACGTTCAAGAAGCGCTGACCTTCCTCAAAAAATACGACGCGCGTTATATCGTCGTCGGGCAATTGGAGCGCAACGTGTATCCCGTTACGCCCGGCGAACCCGACGGCTTGACGAAGTTCGCGCAATTTGACGGAGTCTTTTGGGACGCCGTCTATCACGACGGAAGCACGACGATTTACAGCGTGAGACAACAGCCATGATATTTCACATCGCCTCAAAAGAAGATTGGAACGCCGCGCAAGACGCGGGCGAATACGCGCCGTCCAGTTTGCGGACGGAAGGCTTCATCCACTTTTCGACTCAACGTCAAATCGCGCAAGTCGCCGCCGCTTTCTATCGCGGACGCGCCGATTTAATTTTGCTCTCGGCGGACGAGACCAAACTTTCCGCCGAACTGAAATGGGAAGCGCCCGCCGGTCCCCCCGCGGATAACATCTCGCAAGATGATTTATTTCCGCACCTCTACGGCGCCTTAAACCTCGACGCGGTCATTTCCGCCGAAGAGTTTCGCGCTTAAAATCTTTCTATGCTGGCATTCTTCCTCTGGTATCTCCTCCTCGTCGCGCTCGGCTTGCTGACCGTCCCGCTGACCTACGCGCTCTTCCCGGCCCTCGCCGATCGCGGCTACGTCCTCGCGCGGACGGCGGGTTTGCTGATTTGGGGTTACATCTTTTGGATTCTCGCCTCGTTCGGATTCGTCCACAACAACGTCGGCGGAATCCTTTTCGCTTTGGCGCTGTTGACCGCGTCGAGCGCCTTCGCTTTTTATAAAAACAAAGCGGACATCTTCCAATTTCTCAAATCGCAGCGCGCGCTAATTTTGACGACGGAGATTCTCTTCCTCGCCGCCTTCGCCTTCCTCGCCTTCGTCCGCGCCTCCGACTCGGAACTCGCCTCCACCGAAAAGCCGATGGAGTTGATGTTCATCAATTCCATTCTGCGCTCCGAAACTTTTCCGCCGCAAGACGCTTGGCTATCGGGCTACGCCATTTCCTACTATTACTTCGGCTATGTGATGACCGCCATGCTCGCCCGCCTGACCAACATTCCGGGCAGCCTAGCGCACAACCTGATGACCGCGCTCGTTTTCGCGCTCGGTGCAATCGGCGCTTTCGGCGTGGTTTTCAACTTGCTAAGCGCGGCGCGCCCCGCGCGAGACGAAAACAACAAATCGCAAATTTCTGCCGCGTTGTTCGCCCCGCTTTTTTTGCTCATCGTCTCCAACTTTGAAGCCTTGCTCGAAGTCTTGCACCGCGCCGGAATCGGCTGGACGCAAGACCCCGTCAGCGGGCAGTGGCGCGGCGCGTTTTGGGCTTGGCTCGACATGAAAGAACTGTCTCAGCCGCCGCTTCTTCCGCTTGGCTGGGCGCCCGACCGCTACCTGTGGTGGTGGCGCGCCTCGCGCGTCATGCAAGATTACGACATCGTCGGCGGCTTCCGCGAAGCGATTGACGAATTTCCCTTCTTTTCTTTTTTGCTCGGCGACTTGCACCCGCATGTGTTGGCGATTCCCTTCGCCCTGCTGGCTGTCGCTGTGGCGTTAAACATCTTTCTCGGCGGCTGGCGCGATTCAAAAATCGTCGTCGCGGGTTTTCGTCTGCCCGTCTCGTGGAGCGGTTTTCTCTTCGCCGCGCTGGTTCTTGGCGGGCTGGCATTCCTCAATACCTGGGACATCCTCGTCGCCGCCGCGCTTATCGTCTTCGCCTTCTTCCTGCGCCGCGCCGCCGAAAGCGGCTGGCGCTGGGCGCGCCTTGAAGACCTGACCTTCTTCGCCTTTCCGCTCGCCGCGCTTTCGTTAATTTTATACTTTCCCTTTTATCTCGGTTTCTCTTCGCAAGCGGGCGGGCTGCTGCCCAACTTCATGTACATCGCGCGCGGGACGCACCTGTGGGTGATGTGGGGGACGCTGCTCGTCCCGATTTTTCTCTTTCTCATTTTCTTCTGGAAGAAGAGCGTGACGCGCCCCAATTGGAAGTTGGGCTTCTCCATCGGGCTGGGATTCCTCTTCGCGCTGATTCTGCTCATGTTCGCGCTCGGCGCGGCAGCCTTTGCGACGGAAAACAACTTCGTCAACGGAATGCTCGCCTCGTATGAGATGAGCGTTTCAACCTTCCTCTTCGAGACGTTTCAACGGCGCTTGATTCAAATTGGCAGCCTGCTCACGCTGACGGCAGTCCTCATCCCCGCGCTGGCTTTCCTCTTCGCCAAACCGCAAATCGCAGACGACGACGATTCTCAAAATTCGCCGTCCGCTTTTCCCTTCCTCTTTTTGCTGATGACGTTGGGCGCAATGCTCATTCTCGCGCCGGAGTTCGTTTACCTGCGCGATCAATTCGGTTATCGCATTAACACGATTTTTAAGTTTTACTATCAAGCCTGGATTTTGTGGAGTCTGGTTGCCGCCTTTGGCGCGGGCTGGCTGATTCAATCCCTGCGCGGATTTTCTAATTGGTTCGTCCGCGTTATTTTAGGCGTCGTCATTTTCTGCGGCGCGTTGTACCCCGCTTTGGGTATTGCCACAAAATCCAACGATTTCAAACCGCCCTTCGGCTACTCCCTCGACGACTTCGCGCGCATTCAACGCGAAAACCCGGAAGACGCGGATGCCATTAAATTTCTGCTGACTCGTCCCGAAGGAGTCGTTGCCGAAGCCGTCGGCGGAAGTTACAGTTATTATGGGCGCATCTCGACGTATAGCGGCTATCCGGCCGTCTTGGGTTGGCCTGGGCACGAGTCGCAATGGCGCGGCGGCATGGAGTTGCAAGGCTCGCGGCAGGAAGATATTAATCTGCTTTACGTTACGCCGCGCTGGAACGAAGCGCAAGCGATCATCGAAAAATATCACATTCGCTACATCGTGATTGGAAATTTAGAGCGCAACTCCATGCGCGTTTTGGACGAAAAATTTCGCGCCCATTTAACGTCAATTTTCCAAGAGGGGAATACGCTCATCTACGAAGCGCCGCAAAAGTAGAAAGTAAGAAGCGCCGAGAAGTCGTTGTCAATAAAGCCGTTATCACTTTATTCTCAAGGAGTTCTCGAAGCATGTCTGAAAATCTCGAAATCAAAGCCGCCAAAAACGGACCGTACCTCATCCCCGGCAATTTCACTTTCACCGACGCCGAGGGCGTTACGAAATCCGTCGAAAAAATGGTCGCGCTTTGTCGTTGCGGACATTCCGCCAACAAGCCCTTCTGCGACGGGACGCACAAGAAAATCGGCTTTGAAGCCCCCGAAAGTTTACTGACTTTGCGGGTGGTCGAAATCGAAACTGCGTAATTGATAAAACTCCGAAGCCGCGCTTTCGGAGTTTTGTTTACAGGTAAAAAATGAAAACTCAAATTAAAACGCTTGGCGAATTTTCCGTTCACCCCGCCACGCAGGTCGGCTATGTCTCGCTGACCGTCGCGGACTTGGACAATCAAATCCGTTTTTATGAAAACGCGCTGGGGTTTGTTCTGCGCGTGCGCGAAGGCAATCGCGCCGTCTTGGGCGCGCCCAACGGCGCGGACTTGCTGCATCTCGTCGAGGAGTCAAATCTCAAACGCTATCGCGGCGTAACGGGCTTATATCATTTCGCGGTTCTCTTTCCCAATCGCCGCGAACTCGCCCGCGCTCTGGCGCGTCTCTTCGCTTTGAAAATTCCCAACGCGCCCACTGATCATGTGATGACCAAAACCACTTACCTTAACGACCCCGAAGGCAACGGCATTGAACTTTATTGCGAATCGCCCGAAGACGGCGCGTGGACTTTTAAGGACGGCGTCTACGAAACCCGCTGGGCGGACGGGCGTTGGAGCGACGGGCGCGAAGCGCTCGACGTGGACGCGCTGATGACGCATCTCGAAAAGGACGAGCGCCTCGACGCGCCCGTCTCCTCCGCAACGCGCATGGGGCACGTCCACCTGCACGTGCGCGACATCCCCGAAGCGCTGGATTTTTATCACGGGCTTCTCGGCTTTGACCTGCGCGGCTACGCAACGGAATTCGGCATGGCGTTCGTCTCCGCTGGCGGATACCACCACCACATCGGACTCAACATCTGGCAGGGACGCAACGCGCCGCCGCCTCCGTCCGACGCGGTTGGTCTGCGCTGCCTGACCATTGCCTACCCGAATCTTTCCGCCCGCGCCGAAGTCGTCGCCCGCGTGGAAGCGGCGGGCATTCCCTACAATCAAACCGACGAAGGCATCCTCTTGCAAGACCCGTCGCAAAACGGCGTGCTGTTGCGCGTGGCGAATAATTTTGGCTAAAAATAAACGGCAATGAGCGAAAATATCATTGCGTGTTTATTAGCAATATGCTAATATTGAAACGTGTACAAAATAACCTACACAACTCAATCTGTCAAAGCGTTGCTAAAAATGCCGCGTAATACGGCGAATTTGATTCGAGAAAAAATAAAGCAAGTCGCCGTTGACCCGTTCGCACAGATTCCCAACGCGAAAAAACTTCAAGGCAGAGACGGCTATCGCTTGCGAGTCGGAGATTGGCGAATTATTTACGAAATCAATAAAAAAGAAATTGTCATTGTTGTTTTGAAAATTGCCCCAAGAGGCGAGGCATATCAATGAGCGCTCAAATAATCAAAAAAAATGATCGACCAGAATGGGCTGTCGTTCCTTACGAAACGTATTTGGAACTCGTGGAAAAAGCGGAAATGTTGCTCGACGTTCAAGATTACGACAACGCGAAAAAATCCTTGCAGCGCGGCGACGACGAATTGATTCCCAGCGAAATTGTGGACGCTATTCTCGACGGCGAAAACGCAATAAAAGTGTGGCGCGAATTTCGTAAAATGTCTCAACAAGAAGTCGCTGAAAAATCTGGCATTAGCATTCCCTATTTATCGCAATTAGAAACGAATAAACGAACGGGCTCAGTTGAAGTTTTATCCGCTATTGCAAAGACTCTAAATACGTCTCTTGAAAATATCGTCGCTTTACAGCCATAAATCACAGCCGATTTCCGCGCCTCCTTTGTCTTAAAAAATCGCATGGCGTATAATTCCCGCCATGAACTTCTTCAAAAAACTTTTTTCCTCCCAATCCCCAACTCGCCGCGCCGAATATCGTTTCAGCGTCAAATGTAAACGCTGCGGCGAAATCATCGTCGGGCGCATTGACCTGGCTAACGACCTCAGCGCCGATTACGACGACGGCGAAACCTACCGCGTCCGCAAGGTGTTGATTGGCGAAAACCGCTGCTTTCAACGCCTCGAAGCGACTTTCAAATTTGACGCGCAGCGCAACCTCATCGAAAAAGAAATCGTCGGCGGGGAATTTGTCGCCTAAAATTTTTCAGCGCGCCGCCGCCGTCTGCTTGATTATCCTCGCCGCTTTGCTCCTCGCGCAAGCGGCGTTTTCGCTCCGCTGGCCGCTCGCGCACGACGAAGCCCCGCTTTTCTACGAAGCCTTCCTCATGCAAAACGGGCGCGTCCCTTACCGCGATTTTTTCGACTTCCAAATGCCGGGCGCTTACCTCGCCTATTATTTTTTCGCCGCGCTCACAAACTTCGGCGCAACCCGCGTCCGCCTGCTCGACCTCGCCATTTTGTCCGTGCTGTCCGCCGTTACTTTTTACGCCCTGCGCCGCGACGGAAAACTCAGCGCCTGCGCCGCGCCCGTTCTCTTCGGACTCGCATACCTGCAAGGCGGACCTTCGCTCTCCTTGCAACGCGAATATTTGATTTTGATTTTCATTGCCCTTTCAATTTGGATCGGCGCGCGCGACTCTCTGACTTTTCGCAAACGCCTAATTTTAGGATTCCTCTACGGGCTGGCGGCGACTCTCAAACCGCACGCCGCCCTCGGACTCCTGCCATTTATATTTTTCGACACAACCGACTTTTTTCGCCGCTCAAAGTTTTCTCTGCCATCTCTCGTCCGCGAAATTTTCTTCCCCTTCGTTCTCGGATTTTCCATTCCAGTTTTAGGGATTATCCTTTGGCTAATTTCCGTCAACGCGCTGAATCCCTTTTTAGACATTGTCCGTAACTACGTTCCGCTCTACGCCCAAATCAACGGCGCAATGGAAATCGTCCCTGCGAACGAACGCGCCGCTTATTTATTTTCTCAACTTTGGCGCTTCGGCGGACATGGCCTCTGGCTTATCCCCGCCGCCTTGGGCGTTCTCCTAAACCGCAAGCGTCAAACTTATCTTCTCGCCGGCCTCGCTTTGGTTTACGCCCTCTACCCCGCCCTCAGCGGACAATTCTTCCCCTACCATTACCTGCCGTTTCTTTATTGTCTTATTCTTCTATCCTCCTCAATTCTTTCAAACCGTTCTCAAATCCTAATCCCTAATTACCAATTATCAATTACTTACGCTATTTTCCTCTTCGTTATCTTTTTTTCCGTCCGTCCCTCGCAAACCTTCCTCCGTCAACTGCGCGGCGAGGCGATTGTTACCTCCACCGACCGCGCCGCCCAAATTGCGGACTTCCTCCAAAGCGAACTGCAACCTGGCGACGCCGTCCAAGATTTAGATTGGACGGGCGGCGCGTTGCTGGCTATGTTGCGCGTCCGCGCGCCGTTGGCTACGCATTATGTTTTTGACTTTTACTTTTATCATCACGTTTCAACCCCCTACGTCCAATCTCTTCGCGCCGACTTTCTGACTCAACTGCAGACGTCGCCGCCGCGTTTCATTGTCGAAGTCAGCGCCATTGATAAACCCTGGGTCAGCGGCGCGGACGCCAGCCGCGACTTCCCCGAACTGCGCGCATTTTTAGACGAGCGCTATTCCGTTACAATAGCGAAAGACGATTACCTAATTTACGAGTTGAAGAACAGCGAGTAGAAGAGAACGAATGAAACGCTTGGCATACCTTTACCTAATCCTCCCTTTCTTTATCTTCCTCTTCGGCTGGGTTCGTCTGCGCGTCTCCCTGCCGCTCTCCCTCATTTTTTTCTTCGCCCTCTACAAACTTTCAACCTTCAACCTTCAACCTTCAACCTTAAACCTTAAACTTTCAACCTTCAACCTTAAACATCTATCCTCCGCCCTCCGTCCTTCGTCCTTCGTCCTGCTAACATGGCTTCTCCTCTCCGGCATCGGCGGTTACGCCTTCCAAAATTGGGACCACAATTGGCGCAACGCTGTCTTCCGCGATTTGATTGCCTTCCAATGGCCTGTCTACTACGCCCAACCCGCCAGCGGAGCGGTCAAAGCGCTGGTTTATTATTTCGGCTTTTGGCTTCCCGCCGCCCTCGTCGGCAAGTTGACCAACGCGCAAATCGCCAACCTGGCCCTCTTCTTGTGGACGTGGCTCGGTTTAATATTAACCGTCCGCTTGACGAGCGAGCACCTTAAAACCTCCGCGCTTAAAGTGGCTTTGCTGTTAATCTTTTTCAGCGGCGCGGACATTGTCGGCGCGTTATTATTTCCCCAAAATTACCCGACGGTTCTCCCGCCCATCACGCACCTCGAAGCGTGGGCAAACGGCTTGCAATATTCCTCGTTCACCACGCAACTTTTTTGGGTCTACAATCAAGCCGTCCCTGCGTGGTTATGCGTTATCTTAATTGCTACTCTCAGCCGCGAAGCAAAAAATAATCAAAAGGATAGAAGAGCGCCGATGATTCTGCTCTGGACGCTTTGCTTTTTCTTCGCGCCGCTCGCCTCCATCGGACTTTTGCCGTATCTCTTCCTCGAACTGATTCGCCAAACGGACTTCAAAACCCCGTTCAAAAATTTGCGCTGGGAGATTTTGCTTCCCGCCATCGTTATTTTTTCGCTTTCCTATTTTTTCTTCTCCGCCAACGCCGCCGCCCAATCTCGCGGATTTCAATCTCTGCCGCCGTTAAAATTCCTCGCCTTTTTCTTGCTTGAAGGCGGAGCGCTTTGGTTGATTCTCGCGCCGTTCAAATTCCGCGACGCGCGCTGGATTTTGACGGGCATTCTACTGGCGGCCATCCCCTTCATTCAACTCGGCTCGGGGCGCGACTTTGTCATGCGCGCTTCTATCGCGCCGCTTTTTTATCTGATGCTCTTAACCGGCGAAGCGCTCTTTAATTCATCCGCGCCGCGCCGCATGCGAATTGCAATTTTCTGTTTGTTAATCTTTGGCGCGTTCACGCCGCTTTATGAAATCAACCGCTCCGTCTATCGGACGTATCAATATTATTTTGTTTTAGACGACTCGCAAAAAATGTCCGCGCCGCCGGCCGAAGCGCTGACTCACCTTCCGCCGCCCGGCGCGCTCGAAAACGAACACCCCAACACGCTGACGGCGGACGCGATTCCCACGTTAAAATATATGACCGACCAACTCTCGCAAAATTTCATCGCCGACGTTCGCTCGACGTTCTTCTATCAATATCTTATGCGAAGATAATCATGCCAACTTTTATTTCTCCCCCGAACCCGCAAACCTATTACGAACAAGTCTGGGCGCTTGTGCGCCTCATCCCGCGCGGAAAAGTCGCCGCCTACGGGCAAATTGCCAAAATGATTCCGCCGCCCAACGGCGTGGACATCGAAGCCTACGCCGCGTTCGCTCCGCGTTGGGTGGGCGGCGCAATGGCAAACTGTCCCGACGATGTGCCGTGGCAGCGCGTCGTCAACGCGCAGGGGAAAATCAGCAAGCGCCCGGGCTCCGAGCGCCAACGTCCGCTGTTGGAAGCGGAGGGCGTCATCTTCGATGCGAAAGGCAAAGTGGACTTGAAAAAATTTGGCTGGAACGGCAAAGCTGAAGGCGACGTTTCGCAGCAGCCCGCGTTGCTGTGAACAATAGCAAGGCGCGATTTATCTCGCGCCATAAGACAACTTGAAAGTTGCAGTGAAACAAGTTTTTATTGCGCCAATTCGACGATTAAGAAATCGAGCGCCAAATCCAGCGTCAGTTGACCGGTTTTCACTTGCTCGTCAATTCGCAACAGGCGACGATAAATCGTTTCCAGCGCTTCCATCGAAAAGCGTCGCGCCTGCCCGCTGGTTTTTTCCGCCACAAAGGGGTGCACGCCCAGCGCCCGCGCCACGTCGTCTTTGTTGCCGCGCCCGTCTAAAATTTCGCGGGCTTGAATCAGCAAACGAAATTGGCGCGTTACCATGCCCCACAGCGCAAACGGGTCTTCGTTCTCCAACAAACGATGCAACAACTTTTGCGCGGACCTGCCCTTGCCCTGCGAAAGCGCGTCCACGAAATCGAAGACGCTTTGCTGCGCGGCGACGATGCACACCGCCTCCACGTCCGACGCGCGAACGGGTCGCCGCCAATTGACGTACGCCAGCAGTTTGGATATTTCCATGCCCGCCTGCCGCGTGTCCGTGCCGACCATTTCCGCGAGACGCGCGGCCGCCGCCGGTTCGATTTGTCCCTGTTGATTTTTCGTTTCGTTGACAATCCAGCCTGGCATGTCGCGCTGATGCGGCAGGAAAAATCCCTGCGCCCGCGCCAACGGTTTGACCTTTTCCGCCCACTTGACCAGCCAATGTTTTTCCGCGTCTTTGGCTTTTTCAACCGCGTCGTACAAAACGACTTTTGCCGTGTCGGGCGTTTTTTCTAGAAATTCTAAAAACTTTTTGCGCGCGTCGGGTTTTGAATATTTTGCGGAAGGCGCGGCGATTAAGACCAAGCGTCGCGGCGCGAGAAACGGCGCGGCGTTGACCGCGTTGTTGAGGTCGTTCTCGCTCATCGTCCGCGCTTCGAGGCGCGTGGTATTCATGTCCGCCGCTGTCGGGTCGCTGAAATCGGATTCAAATTCTTTCAGTTTGCGGGCGATGGCGAATTCGTCGTTGCCGTAAAGTAAAAAGACGTTTGGCATAGCGCCGCTATTTAAGGATGACGCGATGCACGCTCTCGCGGACGGGAACAATGTCTATAATTTGCATATCGCCCAAATCCGCTTCGGTGGTAACGTGGCGCTGCAGCCACGGCCCCAGCGGGCGGCTCAGCCGAAAGCCGACGAGCGCCAGCATTACCGCAAAGGGGGCGAGCGCCAAGCTTCTCAGCGTAGTCCGATTTCGACGGAGCGGCAACCAGGCAAACGTCGCGGAAAGCAGCGCGGTGGTCGCCATGTTTGTGCCGCAACCTGGGTGAATTGCCAAGTCGCTTTCGCCCGCGTTAAGTCGCGCATGGGCTTCGGTCGCTGCTTGCCAAATCTCCGTCGTGGACAAATTGCCGAAGAGGAAAAATCCGCTGGGGTTGGAATGCCCCGCCATGCGCTTTTCAGGATGCGCGTGAGAGAGCAGGTGAATGGTGGCGTGTTCGAGCGCGTGGCTGCGCCGCGTTTCGAGGATGAGGGGAAGGTCGAGAATCATAGGAAGTTTAGAAAGGTAAAATTCGCACGCGCGATTTGTTTTCGTCCACAGTAATTAATGCGCCTTGTTCAAGCGCGTCTGTCCAATCAGGGGATAGGTTCATGTCGAGCAAAATTTTCATTACAACGCCAGCGGCAATTCAATTTCTTCGACTCGCCATGCGGCATAAGCCAGCGCTTCTCGAATATCCGCTTCTTCAAGATAGGGGTACGCTTTGAGGATGTCCGCGACGCTATGACCGGACGCGACAAGCCCGACGATTGCGCCAACGGTAACGCGCATCCCGCGAATGCAAGGCTTTCCGCCCATAATATTTGGGTCAAACGTAATTCGTGTCAGGGTTTTCATCTTCAAACTCCTATTTGTATTTTACCTTGAAAACAAAAAGCGCTCAGAGTTCTGTCATCATCGGCGAATCATAAATGCGTTCGAGCAGTTCTAAAAACTCGGCGGAGGGACGCGCTTTGAGAATCTCTTTGCGTTCGTCGCGGGTGAGGTGATTCATCATCACATATTGCACGGCGTTTTTGCGGAAGAGGCGCGAGCCGTCCTCGTCGCCGTAAAACTCGACGCTGCGCGCCAAATGTTTGCGGATGGTCTCTTTGACCAATTCAGGCGGGACTTGCTCGCGGTCGAGACGCGAGAAAATCCACGGGTTGGAAATCGCGCCGCGCCCGATCATCACCGCGTCCGCGTTTGTGTGCGCTTTCATGCGTTCGATGTCGGCGACGGTTTTCACGTCGCCGCTGCCGATGACCGGAATCTTGACCAGCGATTTTACGTCGGCGATAACGTCCCAATCCGCATGACCCGCGTAACGCTGTTCTTTCGTCCGCCCGTGAATGGCGACCAGCGAGCCGCCTTCTTCTTCGATAATGCGGGCGATCAATTTGTAATTTTTATTCTTCTCCCAGCCAATGCGGATTTTCCCCGTAACGGGCACGCGCAGATGTTTAACTAATTTGCGAAAGGCGCGCGCAATCCGCAGCGGGGAAGGCATCATGCCCACGCCCGCGCCGCGATCCGCGATGGTTTTGGCGGGACAGCCCATGTTGAGGTCAATTACGTCGGGGTTGAATTCCTGCATTTTGAGCGCCGCTTGCAAAAGCAATTCGGGGTCTTCGCCGTAAATTTGAATCGCAAGCGGACGTTCTTCCTCTTTGAAGAAAGCGCGTTTAGCGGGTTGTTTCGATTTGCTGAGAATAATTTCGGCTTTGATGAATTCGGTGTAACTCAACGCCGAGCCGAGTTCGCGGCAAATCGAGCGGAAGGGCCAATCCGAATAGCCGTCCATCGGCGCGAGGACGAGGTCGCCGTAAATGGGCAAATCGCGGATGTAGAAATTGGGCGTCTGGCTTTGGTTCGTCATGGTTATTTCGGTTTTTTGACGCGAGTCGCTTTAGGCAGGCGCGTCAATTGTTCTTTATCCAATGTAATCAGTTCCGTTCCAAAACGTAGAGCGACCGCCGCGTAAATGGAGTCGCTGCCGCGCAAACGATATTTCGCCGCAATCTCGCTGGAAAAATCCGCTAGGTTTTCGTCGAGGGCAATCCATGTGATTTCGAGGAAACCTTTTAGTTCCTGTTCCAACTCCAAAGCGAGTTCGGCGCTGTCTTGCTTCCGCGCAATGGACGCGGCGACTTCGGGCAAAAGCAGCGTCGGCTGAATGAGCGGGACGCGCTCTTTGCTCAATCGCGTTAAGAACGCCATGCTCGCTTCGCTGCCGTCTTCGTCGGGACTGAAGGCATTGACGAAAACGCTGGCGTCCACCGTTAGCGCCTTTTTCATCGGCGCATCTCCGAAAGAATTTCCACAGAGTTGTGTTTTGTCTTCTTCATTCGCTTGCGAAGTTCAAGAACTTTTTGTAAAGGTTCTTCCGTGTCTTTTTGCGGCAAGGCGGAATCAATCGGCGCGATGACCGCCACCGGCGTCCCGCGATAGGTAACGACGTAGCGTATCCGCCGCTCGCGCACAGCGCGGATAACGTCCGAAGCGCGCGCTTTCAATTCGCGCACGCCGATTTCTTCAACCGCTTTTGACTTTTGCGTCATGTGGTCTCCTTTGAGACTACATCTTACTTCGCTTTGACGAATTGCGCCAGTTCGATTATTTCTTCCACAACGCAAAAAAATGCTTGCGGAACTTCGCCACCTTCGGCGCGACGACCGCCGCGCAATACGGCTGATTGGGGTTATTGGCGAAATAATCGCGGTGATATTCTTCGGCGGGATAAAAATTTTTCAGCGGCTCGACTTCGGTAACGATGGGATTGTCCCAAATTTTTTGCTCGCTCAATTCCTTAATGGTCGCCTCTGCAATTTCTTTTTGTTCTGGCGTGTGATAATAAATCCCCGAACGATATTGTTCGCCCACGTCCCCGCCTTGACGGTTAAGCGTCGTCGGGTCGTGGACGACGAAAAAAATATCGAGCAAATCGCGGAACGAAATCACCGACGGGTCAAACGTCAAGCGCACGGCTTCGGCGTAGCCCGTGTTCCCGCCGCAGACTTGGCGATACGTCGGGTTCGGCGTCCGTCCGTTGGCGTAACCCGATTGCACGCTTTGCACGCCCTTCGCCTCGACGTAAACCGCCTCCATGCACCAAAAACATCCGCCCGCCAGCGTAACGGTTTCAAAATTTTCAGTCATCTTGATTTCTCCTTTTCACGGATTCAGACGCGGCGTGGACGGAAAACTTCCTTGACCCGCGATAAAAAAAATCCGCCTCAGCGCGGACTTTTAGTTTGGTTCTGTCCATTGAACTTTATCTCGTCCCAGAGGCGGTGATGAGTCCGTTCGTAACCTTAAGGTTGACTAATTGTAATCCGGGCGCTTCTTCGTTGATCGCTTCGATTAGCGCTTGATTGAGCCAAGACTCCATCGGCGCGAGCAAAAAACTCGGCGCGGACGTTCCGCCAATTTGCAGCGATTCGATTTTAATCTGCGGCAGTTTCTGCGCGTTGATGCTCAACTCGCCAACTGCCAACGCCGACGTGGAATTTTCTTTTCCATTAATCATGCCCCAAATTTGCGCCTTGCCGTCGCGCAGGTAAATTTGCACGTCGCTTAATGGCAAGTCGGGGCTGTTCTTCATCTCCAACGCCAGCCACGAAGTAACTTGCTGCTCGGTGATGGTAATCGAAGTCATTGTGCCCGGTTGCGGCAATCCGTTTTCTAAAATGGAACGCGCTTCTTTGCCCAAAATGTCCGAAACGACGATGCTGTCGCCCGGTCGTTTGGGCGCGTTTTCCATGCCGTCCTTCGCGCTGTCTAAGGCGACGCTCAACAGCGCGTCCACGGCGGCGGCGTACTGCGGATAGAGTTCGCCGACTTCGGCGCGAGTCTTCGGGGCGACATCCGAGCCTAAGGCGGCAGATCCGCTCAAAAGGTCAGGCGTGGCGGCGAGCAACATCTTGGCTATCGGCGTGTCGCCGCCGACGCGATTGAGCGCGAAAGCGCTCGCGCCAAACGTCAAGAAGACGGCGAGGGCGACGATTGCGCCGCGCAAAATATTTTGGCGCGAGAAAATTTGCGGCGTTCGCATTTGCGCGTGTCGGGCAAGCGGAAGCGTCGGGTCGAGCGCCGCGCGCGCGCGCGAAAGCGCCAGTTTGGTTTCTTGATTCTTCGGGTTGATTTTTGCGACGCGTTCGTAGCATTGGACTTTGCGCTCTTTTTCGTCCGCGACGCGGGCGAGGAGAAGCCACGCCGCTTCGTCGTTGGGGGAGACGGCGAGCAGGTCGGCGATGTATTTTTTCGCCAATTGGCGGTTTCCGCGCTGGTAGGCGGAATCGGCTTGCTTGTAAAGTTCTTGTTTATTCATAAGGTTTTTGCCGCAAATCGGCGCAGATTTTGATAAACCGTTTGAGCATGTTCATCTGCGGTTCTGAAAATGAAGCCCCGACGGGGCGAACCCCGTCAAGGCTGGTTGTTACAGACTCGGCTCTGCCAACGCCTCGGCAGATTTTTCCAATTCAATTTCGCCGTCGTCATCCACTTTGACGACGACTGAATCGCCGTCGGCGAATTCGCCGCCGAGCAATTTATCTGAAAGCGGGTCTTCGACTTTCATCTGAATGACGCGGCGCAACGGGCGCGCGCCAAATTCGGCGTCGTAACCTTGTTCGGCGAGCAAGTCCAGCGCTTCTTCGGCCGCGGAGAGGCGCAGGTCGTGTTCTTTGAGGCGTTCGGAAACTTTGTCAAGTTCGAGCGTTACGATCTGACGGATGTCTTCTTTGTTTAAGGCGCGGAAGATGACCACCGCATCCACGCGGTTGATGAATTCGGGGCGGAAGGCGCGTTTGAGCGATTCGTTCAACTTCTTACGCATGTCTTCGTAGGTCAGGCGTTCTTCGGTCTCTTCGTCGCGCTTCAAAGCGAAGCCGAGCGAAGATTGATTCTTGATGGCGTCCGCGCCGACGTTGGAAGTCATCACGATAATCGCGTTGCGGAAGTCCACTTTGCGCCCTTTGGCGTCGCTCAGGTGTCCTTCTTCCATGATTTGCAAAAGCATGTTGTGGACTTCGGGGTGCGCTTTTTCGATTTCGTCGAAGACGATGATCGAGTAGGGGCGGCGGCGCAACGCTTCGGTCAGTTGACCGGCGTCTTCGTAGCCGACATAGCCCGGAGGCGCGCCGACCAAACGCGACGCGGTGTGCCGCTCCATAAATTCGGACATGTCTAACATCACGGCGGCGTCTTCGCTGCCGAACATAAATTTGGCGAGCGCTTTGGTCAATTCGGTCTTGCCGACGCCGGTCGGTCCGAGGAACATGAACGAGCCGATTGGTCGCTGCGGATTTTTCAACCCAGCGCGGGCGCGGCGCACGGCGCGCGAGATGGCTTCAATCGCGTCTTCTTGTCCGACGATGGCTTTGCGAAGTTCGTCTTCCATTTTGAGCAACCGCTGCGACTCTTCTTCGGTCAATTGCATCAGCGGGACGCCCGTCCACATGGAGATGACTTCGGCGATGTCTTCCGCCGTAACGACGGGACTGTTGGCGCGGTCCCAGCCGGTGCGTAAACGTTCAATTTGTTGGTTGAGGTCGAGTTCGCGCTCTTCCCATTCGCGCACGTCTTCGACGTTGTTTTCTTCGTTCGCCAGCGAGCGGTTTTGACGCGCCTGCCGCAGTTGGCTAAATAAATCTTTCGATTGTTTCGCGGCGGGGCTTTTATACATTCGCACGCGAGAGGACGATTCGTCAATCAAGTCAATCGCTTTGTCGGGCAAAAAGCGCTCGGTAACGTAGCGCGTGGAAAGGTGCGCGGCGGCTTTGAGCGCGTCGTCCGAGATGACCAAATGGTGATGCTCTTCGTACGCCGAGCGAATGCCTTTCAGAATTTCAATCGTCTCTTCTTCCGAAGGCTCGTCCACTTGCACGGGTTGGAAGCGCCGTTCCAGCGCCGCGTCCGACTCGATGTGCTTGCGATATTCTTCGAGCGTCGTCGCGCCGATGACTTGCAACTCGCCGCGAGAAAGCGCGGGCTTGAGGATGTTCGCCGCGTCTACGGAAGAACCCGCCGCGCCCGCCCCGACGAGCATGTGAACTTCGTCAATGAACAGAATCGCGCCCGATTGCTTCAACTCGTCAATGATGCGTTTTAGGCGTTCCTCAAATTGTCCGCGATACATCGTCCCCGCCACCAACGAGCCGACGTCCAATTGAAGCAGACGCTTGTTTATCAACGGCGCGGGGACGTCGCCTTCGATGATGCGTTGCGCCAGCCCTTCGACGATGGCTGTCTTGCCGACGCCCGGCTCGCCAATCAACGCGGGGTTGTTCTTTGTGCGCCGCGCCAAAATTTGGATGACGCGCTCGATCTCCATTTGCCGCCCGATGACCGGGTCGAGTTTTTTCTCTTCCGCTTTGGCGGTTAGGTCGGTCGCCAGTTGATCTACCAGCGGAGTCTTCGGGTTGGCGGCTGCGCCGCGAGTCGGGGGCGCGCCGGACGGCGTCGGCGACGAAGAAGAGGCGGATTCGTTCAAGACGCGCCGCGTCTGTCGGCGAATCTGGTCGGGCGTTACGCCCAGTCGGCGCAAGGCTTCGAGCGCCGTATTCTCAAAGCGGACTAATCCCAATAAAATATGTTCCGTGCCGATATAGTGATGACCGAGACGGCGGGCTTCTTCCACCGCAAATTCGAGGACTTGCTGAGTCTCGGACGACAGTTCGATTTTGTTCGAATCAAAGAGCGGCGAAGGGCTAGAGACGCGCCCGACGAACTCGCGCACGCGATCTAAGGACATGCCTAAATCGCGCAACACGCGCCCGGCGACTCCGCCTTCCTCAGTGAGCAAACCCAACAGCAGATGTTCCGTGCCGATGGCGCTCTGGCGAGCGCGTTCCGCCTCTTGATGAGCGAGGGTGAGGACGCGCTTCGCGCGCTGTGTAAAATTACTCATGCCAGCCATAATAGTTCTCCTAAATTCCTTCGTAAATTCTACCAAAAAGCCCCCGTTCTCGCGTAGGAATAAAGTTAGAGTTTAATTACATAACGCGCGAATCTTCGCTTTTTTGCAAGAAAACGCCGCTTTTGGGCGATTAGCCCGTGTTCCTCAAGCCCGCGGCGATGCCGTTAATCGTTACGGTCATCACTTCGCGCAAGGCGTGGGCTTCGCTTCCTTCTTGGTCTTTCAGCCCGCGCAGGCGTTTGAGCGTTTCAACTTGGATGTAATTGAGCGGGTCCACATAGGGGTTGCGAAGTTGAATGGCTTGCTGCGTTACGGGTTCGAGTTCAAGCAGCGATTGATGTCCGCTGATTTGTAAAACGGTCTCGCGCGCGCGCTCGTATTCGGCGCGGACTTCGCCGAAGATTTTTTGCGCCAACCCTTGATCTTTAGCCAACCCGACATAAAGCGCGGAGATGCCCATATCCGCTTTGAGCAGCGACATCTCGGAGTTGTTCAGCAAAGCGCGGAAGAACAGCCAGCCTTCGTACATCTCGCGCAGCAGCGGCAAGTCGTCCAACGCTTGCAGCGCCGAACCGAGACTGTACCAACTAGGCAAGTTGAAGCGGCTTTGCATCCACGAGAAGACCCACGGGATGGCGCGGATTTGATTCACTGCGCCGGTCTTGGCGCGCGCGGCGGGGCGCGACCCAATGTGCAGGCGTTTAATCTCGTCCAGCGGAGTCGCCTCTTCCCAAAATTCGATGAAGCCCGGCGTTTCGTAAACCAGCCCGCGATAGACGCGCCGACCGACTTGCGAAATAGAATCCAGCGCTTCGCGCCAGCGGACGGGAATCCCTTCGGCGCTTTTCGGCGCGGAAGCCAGCAGCACGGCGTTGGCAATCTGTTCCAGATGGCGATGCGCCAGCCCCGGGTTGGCGTAGCGCGAGGCGATGATTTCGCCTTGTTCGGTTAAGCGAAAGCGCCCGTTGACGCTGCCCGGCGGCTGAGCGCGGATGGCGATGTTCGCCGGCCCGCCGCCGCGCGCGATGGTGCCGCCGCGCCCGTGAAAGAGAGTCAGCCGCAGCCCGTGTTTGGCGGCGACTTGCGCGATCTCTTCTTGCGCTTGATACAAACTCCAATTGGCGATGACGTAGCCGCCGTCTTTGTTGCTGTCGGAATAGCCGATCATAATCATCTGTTCGTCGTTGCGCGTTTTGAGATGGCGGCGGTAAAAATTGCAGGCGAGCAACTCTTCAAGGACGGCGGGCGCGTCTTCCAAATCTTGAATCGTCTCAAACAGCGGCGCAATGGACGGCAGCGTTTTGCATCCGCCCCATTGCGCCAAAAGCAAAACGGCAAGCACGTCGGCGGCGGAACGCGCCATCGAGATGACGACCGGCCCGAGCAAGTCCGCGCCGTAGATTTCGTCGGCGCGCCCGATTAATTTGAAAAGCGACCAAGTCTCTGCGACGGCGGCGCTGACTCCCAAATTGGGCGCGAGGCTGGGAGTCGGTTCGTCGAGCAGGCGTTCCAACAGCGCGACTCGCTTTTCGTTGGACAGCGCTTCAAAATCAGATTCAATTTTCAAGGCGCGCAGGACTTCGCTCAACGCGGCATTGAAGCGGCTCGAATCTTCGCGCAGGTCTAAACGCGCCGCGTACAAGCCGAAGATTTCCGTTTTGTGAATGACGGTTTGTAAAGAATTTTGCGTCAAACTTTGCGGCAGCGCGGAAGCGATTAGGCGCAACGGTTCGAGCAAATGCTCGACGTTAATCAGCGCGTGATGTTCGTAATCGCCAAGCAAACGGCGCGTCATGTCGTCTTTGGAGGCTTCGCCCAAATCGTAGGCTAACAGCGCCAGCGCGAGGCGGTAGGGTTCGGTCGCGTAGCGCTTTTCGATGTACTCGACGTGTTTGGGGAAGGGACGACGATTTTCAATCCACGCTAAAAGTTCGGGCGGCGGCGGAATGCGATTGGAACTGACGCTTAAGCGGCGGCCTAACTCTTGAAAATCGCGCCGCAGGTTTTCGACGGCGAGTCCGCGATGCAGGCGCAAGGTTTCGGCGGTGATGGGCGCGGTAACGAAGGGATTGCCGTCGCGGTCGCCGCCGATCCACGAGGCGAGTTTCAGCCAGCGGCGCGGCGCGGTCAGGTCGGGATAATGCGTTGCGAGCGCTTCTTCCAAATCGCGGTAAACGCGCGGAATTTGATTCCAGAAAAACGAATCGACAAAATACATGCCCGTGCGGACTTCGTCGGTAACGCTCAATTTTTCGGCGCGCGCGCGGTCGGTCAGCCAAAGGGAGGAGACGACGGCGCGCAATTCGTTTTGCGCGTCGCGCTTTTCGCGCGCGGAGAGTCCGACGCGGTTGAGCAAATCGAGCAGTTCGGCGATGCGCTCGGTCTTCGAGAGGATGGTGCGGCGACGGGCTTCGGTGGGGTGGGCGGTTAAGACCAACTCGATGGAAAGCGAATCGAGCAGCGCCGCCATTTGCGCGGACGAAACGCCGCGCTGTTTGAGCAAAGCAATCGCTTCGCCGATGGATTCCGCGCTGGGTTGCGGGAAGGCTTCGCTCTCGCGCTGACGGAGCAACTGCACGCGGTGATTCTCTTCGGCGAGGTTGACGAGGTCGAAGTAGGCGGCAAAAGCGGAAGCGACGACTCGCGAGTCGGCGGCGGATAATTGCGACACGCGCTTCCGCAATTCCGCTTCGGCTTGAGCGTCGCCGCCGCGCCGCGCTTTTGCCAGAGCGCGAATGCTCTCTTCGATTTCAAATAAGCGCGGCGATTCCAACTCGGAGATGACCTCTCCCAACAGCCCGCCAAGCAGATGAATGTTTTCGGAAATGTTCATAGAAGTAGTATAGCAAAATTGTCGTCGTTTTTTTTTTGCGTTAAAGGCTTTTTGACAAAACGCTAACTCCTAAATTGCGTGTTATATAAATGGCTGTACAGACCGTTCAGCGCCAGCAAATCTTCGTGCGTGCCGCGCTCGACGATGCGCCCGCGATCCATAACGAGGATTAAGTCCGCCGCCAAAATGGTGGACAGGCGATGGGCGATGACAATCGAAGTGCGCCCCGCCATAACGCGCTTCAACGCTTCTTGAATCAGCGCTTCGGATTCGCTGTCGAGCGAACTGGTGGCTTCGTCCAAAACCAAAATGCGCGGATTTTTCAAAATCACCCGCGCCAACGCGATGCGCTGTCTTTCGCCGCCGCTTAAGCGGTAACCGCGTTCGCCGACGACGGTGTCGTAGCCGTTAGGCAAGGCGGCGATGAAGTTGTGGATGTTGGCGGCGCGCGCGGCGGACTCCACGTCCGCTTGCGCGGCGTTGGGGTTGGCGTAGGTCAGGTTAAGGCGGATGGTGTCGTGAAAGAGGTACGTCTCTTGCGTTACCATGCCGATTGCGTTCGCCAAAGATTCAAGCGTCAGGTCTTTTAAGTCGATGCCGTCCACGCGGACGACGCCCGCGCTGGGGTCGTACAAGCGCGGGATGAGATAAGTTGTCGTCGTTTTTCCCGCGCCGCTGGGACCGACGAGGGCGATCAACTGACCGGGCTTGGCGGTAAAGGAGATTCCTTCTAAGGCGATGGAACGGGCTTGGGAGGTTGATTCGGCTTCGACGGAGTCCGCGCCGACTGACTCAGCCGAAACCGAATCCGAAAAAACGGCGCGAACGTCTTCGTGCCGCCCGTAGCGTTTGACTTCTTTCAGCAAAATCGAATAATCCGTTTCGTAGTCGAAAGAGACGTTGTCAAATTGCAATTCGCCGCGCGCTTCTTTTAAGACGATTGCGTTTTCTTTTTCGGCGATGTCGAGCGGCAGATCCATAATTTCAAAGACGCGCTCGAAACTGACCATCGAAGTGGAAAAATCTACCGGCGCGCTGGCGAGGTCTTGCAACGCGCCGTAGAACTGCGAGAGATACGAACCGAGCGCCACAATTGTGCCGACGGTGAACACGTCCATGATGACGAAGTAACCGCCAATGCCGTACACCAACGCCGTGCCGACGGCGGTAACTAAAGCGAAGACGACCATAAACGACGAGCCAATAACCGCGCGGCGGATGCCGATGTCGCGCACGCTGGCGGCGCGTTCGCGGAAGCGGCGTTCCTCTTCGTTGGCGCGCCCAAAAAGTTTGACCAACAGCGCGCCGCCGATGTTGAGCGTCTCGTTCATGTGCGCGTTCATCTTGGCGTTGACGCTCATCGAATGCCGCGCAATGTCGCGCAGGACGACCTCCAATTTGCGGGCGGCGATGATGAAGAAGGGCAAAATCAACGCGCTGATTAAGGTCAGCCGCCATTCAAGCGAAAGCATGACGATTAACAGCGCCAGCGTTTGCACGGAGTTGGTAACGATGTCCACGATGGTGCTGCTGATGGCGTTTTGCGCGCCGACGACGTCGTTATTAAGGCGCGACATCAACTCGCCCGTTTTGGTGTTAGTGAAGAAACGCAGCGACATGCGCTGCAAACGCCCGAAGAGTTGCGAGCGCAAATCGTAGATAACGCCCTCGCCGACGGCGGAATTTAATCGGCGTTGCGAGATGCGAATTCCGCCGTTTAGCACGGGGATGGCGAGCAGCGCCAACGTCAGCCAGACGAGGCGGGCGAGGTCTTTGGCGGGCAACACCACGTCAATCATGTTGCGGAAGATGAGCGGCGTGAGTAGCGACAATCCCGAACTGAGCAAGATGGTCGCCAACATGCCGATTAATTGCCAACGATACGGTTTTGCGTACCTGAGAACGCGCTTTAAAAGCGCGAGGGTAACTTTGGGTTTTTCGTCGGGCTGACTCGCCCGAAAACGATTTCCGCGCATTATGCCTCCTGATGAAGAAATTAGAACGATTGTAAACCCAAGAAAGCGTCTGAAAAATCCATTTTATATCACCGCAAAGGCGGCGAGACTTAAAGAAAAAAATCTCTGCGTTTAGATTTTCAGACGCGCTCTAATAAAATATTGTTTGACCGCGCAACAAATTAACCGTACAATCCCCTCATCCGACAAAACAATAAGGTATGATTCCGCTATGAAATTTTTATCCTCCCCCTCGCAAAAATTTGAACTGCCAGAGCGCATTGGGCGCTTGGGCGAACTCGCCACAAATTTATGGTGGTCTTGGCATCCCGAAGCCGCCTACCTCTTCGGACGATTAGACTTTGACCTCTTCGAGCAAGTCAACCACAACCCGATTCGCATGCTCAAAGAAGCCGGGCGCGCGCGCTTAAATCAAGCCGCGCAAGACGACGACTACCTGCGTCAATACGACGCGGTCATGCAATCCTTTGATTCTTATTTCAAAAAAGAAACGTGGTCTGCCGTCAACCACGCCGAGTTGACTCGCCCCGTCGCCTACTTCTCGATGGAATACGGCTTGCACGAAACGCTGCCCATTTATTCGGGCGGCTTGGGCGTGCTGGCGGGGGACCATCTCAAAGAAGCCTCCGATTTAGGGTTGCCTTTGGTCGCCGTCGGCTTCATGTACGCGCAGGGCTATTTCACCCAACGCATCACCGAAGACGGCTGGCAAGAAGCCGTCAACAACATCATCTCCTTTGAAGACTTGCCCGTTTCGCTCGTCCTCAAAGACGGCAAACCGCTGACTGTCTCCTTTGAATTCCCCGACCGCAAACTGTACGCGCAAATTTGGGAAGCGCGCGTCGGGCGCGTGCCGCTTTACCTGCTCGATTCCAACGTCGAAGGCAACAGCGATTACGACCGCCTGCTCACCGCCCGCCTCTACTGGTCGGATTTGGATCGGCGCATCATGCAAGAAAGTTTATTGGGGATTGGCGGCGTGCGCGCTTTGCGGGCGCTGGGTTACGACCCCGCCGTCTGGCACATGAACGAAGGGCACGCCGCTTTCCTGACGTTGGAGCGGATTCGCGAACAAGTCGCCGCTGGCGCGGCGTTTAACGCGGCCGCTCAAGCCACGCGCGGACAGAACGTCTTCACGACGCACACGCCTGTCCCGGCCGGCAACGACGAATTCCCCTTCTGGCTGGTTGAAAAATATCTGGCAAATTATTGGGGCGAGTTGGGATTGTCGCGCGAAGAATTTATGGACGTCGCCAAACATTCAATCGCTTACGGCGACGTTTACTCCATGCCCGTGCTGGCGTTGAAATTATCCGCCGCCTCGAACGGCGTTTCGCAACTTCACGGCGAAGTGGCGCGCGAAATGTGGAAGTTCCTTTGGAGCGACGGCAAATCCAACGTCGCGCCGATTCAACACGTTACCAACGGAGTCCACACCCGCAATTGGCTGGCGCGGCGCATGAACGTCTTGCTGGAAAAATATCTCGGCGAAGATTGGTACGACCACCTCGACGAGCGCGAATGGATGGAACGCTTAGACACAATCCCCGAAAAGGAACTCTGGGGCGTGCATCTGCACCTAAAACGCAAACTGTCGTTTTACCTTAAGGAGCGCGTCCGCGACCGCTGGACGGCCGGCGGATTTCACCCCGTGCAGGTCGTCGCCTCCGGCGTGCTGATTAACCCCTACGCGCTGACCATCGGCTTTGCGCGGCGCTTCGCCACCTACAAACGCGCTAGCCTGATTCTCTCGGACGTGGAGCGTCTGCTCGAATTAATCAACCGCCCGAATATGCCGGTGCAAATCATCTTCGCTGGCAAAGCCCACCCCGCCGACGACCCAGGCAAGAAATTAATTCAACAGGTTTATCACACCGCCAAACGCGCCGAAAACGGCGGGCGCATCGTCTTCGTCGAAGATTACGACATGCACCTCGCGCGTCATCTCGTGCAAGGCGTGGACGTATGGATGAACACGCCGCGCCGCCCCTACGAAGCCAGCGGCACAAGCGGCATGAAAGCCGCCATCAACGGCGTGCCGAATTTCTCGGTCATGGACGGCTGGTGGTGCGAAGCCTACAACGGCAACAACGGCTGGAAGATTGGCAGCGAAGCGAAATACGAATCAAACGAAGCGCAAGACGCGGCGGACGCGCTGGATTTATACGACACGCTCGAACATCAAATCATCGCCAAATATTACAACCGCGACCCCAAAGATTTGCTCTCGACCGAATGGCTGGCGCTGATGAAAGAGTCGATGAAGACCGTCCTGCCGCAATTTTCCACGCGCCGCATGGTCAAAGAATACGCCGAACGTTTCTATTTGCCGGCCTCGAAAAGCAAAAATAATGCTGCCTAGAATTTCAGTCAACGAGTTAAATGAAAAACTAAAATCTGACGAAGAGTTTATTCTGCTCGACGTGCGCGAGTTGGACGAACTGAACTTCGCCAAAATCCAAGACCGACGGCTGGAAGTTGCGCCGTTGAGTCGTCTCGCCGCCGAAGGTTTGTCCGCGCTCCCCGAAGCGGCGCGGCAAGGAAACCTTGCGCTTTATGTGCTTTGCCATCACGGCAGCCGCAGCGCGCAGACGGTCGGCTGGCTAATCAGTCAGGGATTCAAAAACGTCTTCGACGTCGGCGGCGGCATAGACGCTTACGCCGTCCAAGCCGATTCGTCCGTCGGCAGATATTAAAGCGGATTGCCGCCCTTGCGGACGGCAATCGGGGTGCGCTGCGGCTTCCTGAACTTACTTGAGGAGGGATGCCGCAGCGCTGGGAGTGTTACAACAACTATCCATATTCGACATCACCTCCTCCTTTCATAGGATGGCAATTCTGGGCGCTTCCCCCCGCGCGTGTAAAAGTATGGCATAGATTTAAGGGAATGTCAATAGCCCGATTCCCGATTCTCTCGTTTTTGTAATTTTAAATTTTATTGACTCTCTTGCATAAATAGCCTACGCGATGGGAGAAGGGAGACCGAGTCCCCTCTCCAACGGGAGAGGGTTAGGGTGAGGGCGGCTTTTGCAATAGGTTTATTATTTCGCACGCCGACAATAGCATGACGTCAAACCCGTTTTTAGGCGCGCGCTTGGAAGTATAATCTTCCCATGTCCATCTTCTCCGATAAAAAGATTTTGCTCGGCGTCAGCGGCTCGATTGCCGCCTACAAAGCCGCAGACTTAGCCTCCAAGTTGACGCAATGTGGCGCAAGCGTGGACGTCATCCTCACGAGCGCGGCGCAGAAGTTCGTCACGCCGCTGACCTTCCAATCCGTTACTGGGCGCAAAGCCTACGCCGACGCCGACCTCTGGGGCGACGACGCGCACGTCCTGCACGTCAACCTCGGCAAACGCGCCGACTTGTTGGTCGTTGCGCCTTGCACGGCAAACACGCTCGCCAAACTCGCGCACGGCGTCGTGGACAATTTGCTCGCGCTCTCGGCGCTCGCCGCGACCTGTCCGCTGTTGCTCGCTCCCGCGATGGACGGCGGCATGTTCGATCACCCCGCCACGCAAGCCAACCTGCAAACGCTGCGCGGACGCGGCGCGACCATCGCCGGCCCCGTCAGCGGACATCTCGCTTCGGGCATGAGCGGCGTCGGGCGCATGATCGAACCAGCGGAGATTCTCGGTCATATCCGCTGGGCGTTGGGGCGCGGCGGCGCGTTGGCGGGCAAAAAAATCGTCGTCAGCGCCGGCGGGACGCAAGAAGCGCTCGACCCTGTGCGCTTCATCGCCAACCGCTCTTCGGGCAAGCAAGGTTACGCCCTGGCGCAAGCCGCCTTAGATGCGGGCGCGGAAGTCGTCCTCATCTCTGCGCCGACCGCGTTGACCGCGCCCGTCGGCGCGAAAGTGATTCGCGCGGTCAGCGTGCAAGAGATGCTCGACGCGCTGCTCGCCGAATCGGCCGACGCGCTGATTATGGCGGCCGCCGGCGCGGACTTCCGCCCGAAGGCTGCGGCGAAGGATAAACTCAAAAAACGGGACGGAATCCCGCAGGTCGAGTTGGAGGCGGCGCCAGATATGTTGAAGACGTTGGCGAGTCAAACGTCGCGTTATCGAGTCAAGGTCGGCTTTGCGGCGGAGAGCCGCGACTTGTTGGCGAACGCCGCCGAAAAGTTGAAATCCAAAAAATTGGACTTCATCGCCGCCAACGATATCTCCGCCAGCGACGCGGGCTTCGGCGCGGAGACCAATCGCGTTACCTTGCTCTTCGCCGACGGCGAACGCGAAGATTTGCCGCTGGCGAGCAAAAGCGAAGTCGCGGAAAAAATTATCGAAAGGATTGCGAGGTTGTTGGGCTGATGCGTATTTTAGTGATGTCGGACATTCATGCGAATTACACCGCGTTGCAAGCCGTGTTGAAAGACGCGGGCGCGGCGGACGAAACTTGGTGCTTGGGCGATTTGGTCGGTTATGGACCCGACCCGAACGCCGTCGTCGAAGAGGTGCGCGAGATAAAAAATTTAACCTGTTTGATGGGCAATCACGACGTGGCGCTGACGGGCGGCATCTCGATGGAGACGTTTAACGGCGAGGCGAAACGCGCTTTGCTCTATCACGAAAAAGTCCTCAGCCCCGCTAATTTGGACTTCATCCGTTCGCTGCCGAGCGCCGTCAAAGTGCGCGGCGAGGCGACGCTGGCGCACGGCAGCCCGCGAGACCCGCTTTGGGAGTACATCCTCAACTCGATGATCGCCAGTTTGAACTTCGATCACTTTGAAACGCCGTGGTGCTTCGTCGGGCATTCGCACGTCCAATGCAGTTTTACGCAAAAGGAAAAGGGAACGCGCGTCGTCGTTCAGCAGACTGCGCCGAACGTCGCCATTCAACTCGCGCCGAAAATGATTCTCAACCCGGGCAGCGTCGGTCAACCGCGCGACCGCGACTCGCGCGCGGCGTATGCCATTTACGACAGCGAAGCCCGCACATGGACTCCGCGCCGCGTTCCGTACAACATCGCCGAAGTGCAGAAGCGCATCCGCGAGGCGGGGCTTCCCGAAAAACACGCCGCGAGAATTGCCGCAGGCTGGTAAAGCGGGCGGGAACTATTTTTACGCGCGTGTCGTCTTTTGAGCAAAACTAATGAAAGAAAGAAGGAGAATAAGATGAAACGCCTCACGCCTTACGTTCTTGTTTTTATCGCCGCCCTGATTCTGTCCGCTTGCGGAGCGGCGTCCGCCACGCCTTCGCCCGATTTTTATGGGGCGGCTGCTCCGCAGTCTTACGACGAATCATACGCCGAGATGCCGATGGCGGCGCCGGAAACGATGCCCGATTCTGCAAATAAAGGCGGCAGCGGAAATGGAAACGCCGCGCAACAAAAACGCATCATCATCGAAAACGCCGACATCGTGGTCGTCGTCGCCGACGTGCCGCAGCGCATGGAAGCCATCCAAAACATGGCGAAAGATTTTGGCGGATTCGTCGTCTCGGCGAATCTCTCGCAAAATTATTCCAGCGACGGAACGCCTCTGCCCTCGGCGAATTTGACCGTCCGCGTGCCTGCCGAAAAATTAACCGACGCGCTGGACTTTGTCAAAAAAGACGCGGTTGAAATTCGCAGAGAAAATCGTTCGGGGACGGACGTTACCGCCGATTATGTGGATTTGCAATCGCGCTTGAAGACCTATCAAGCCGCCGAAAAAGAGTTGACGAAATTGATGGAGAACGCCCAAAACGCCGACGAAGTGGTCAACATCTTCAATCAATTGATGTATTACCGCGAGCAAATCGAAGTCATTCAAGGGCAAATAAAATACTACGACGAAGCCTCGTCGCTTTCCGCAATCAACATTCAACTGATCGCCGAAGAGTCCGTCAAGCCCGTTACCATCGGCAAGTGGGAACCGAAAGGCGTCGCGCTGACAGCCATTCAAGACCTGCTCGACTTCTGGAAAGGTTTCGTAGATTTCACAATCCGCTTTTTCATCTACGGCCTGCCCATGCTGATCACCGTCGGCATTCCGCTTTACCTTGCTTTCATCGTCTTGCGCTGGCTCTCCCGCAAGATGCGCGGCGGCAAGAAAAAAGTCGAAGCGCAAAATAAAGAAGAAGAGAAGAAATAAATCAAAAGCGAGGACGGCGACGCCGTCCTCGCTTTTTTTGTCGGTATAATCGCGGCATGGATGCCCTCATTCAAAACGCAGAAACGCTGTTCAACGTTCGCCTTTCGGCGCGGCAAAAAGCGGCGCTGACGACGTACGAAGAAGAACTGATCGAATGGAATCGCAAAATCAATTTAACCGCCATTCGAGATTCAGAATCGATTCGCGTTAAACATTTTTTGGATTCGTATTCCTGCGTCTTGGCTTGGAAGGACAACCCGCCGCGCCGCTTAATTGATGTGGGAACAGGCGCCGGCTTTCCGAGCATTCCCCTAAAAATTATTTACCCTGCCATGCAGACTACGCTGGTCGAATCGGTCGGGAAGAAAGCGGCGTTTTGCCGACACATCGTCCAAACCTTGGGGCTGGAAGGAATCGAAGTCGTCCACGCCCGCGCCGAAGACGCAGGACAAAATCCCGCGCACCGCGAAGCCTACGATTGGGCGACGGCGCGCGCGGTGGCGCAACTCGACATCCTCGCCGAATATTTATTGCCGCTGGTCAAAGTCGGCGGGTTTATGCTCGCGCAAAAAGGCGAAAGCGGACCCGCCGAAGCGCAGTCCGCTGAAAGGGCGCTAAAAATTTTGGGCGGCAAATTGACGCGCCTGATTCCCGTCCACTTGCCGGGCGTCGCCGACGACCGCTACCTCGTGCTGGCGCAGAAAGTCGCCGCCACGCCGCCGAAATATCCGCGCAATGCGGGCATCCCGACGAAGAGTCCCTTGTAATTCAGCAGCCTTCTTCCACAACCGTAATTTGATCTTCCTTGTTCGGGACGACGCACAAAAACTCAAACGGTTCTTCGCCGACGTTGTTATACGAGTGGACGACGCCCGCGGGAATGTACAGCGCGTCGCCCGCCCGAACTTGATGCGTTTCGTCGCCGATGGTAACGGTCGCCTGTCCGTTCAAGACATATTGCTCATGCTCGACCAAATTAGTGTGTCGCGGCATGCCGCCGCCGCTTTGGATGGAAAATTTCCGCAAAGCGAAATTCGGCCCCTCTTGCGAAGAAATCAACACTTGAATCGTCGTGTCTTTGCCCGCCGCGACGTTTTTCGCTTCCACGTTCTGAGAATGTTTGACGCTCATTTCAACCTCCGTTTTTGTAAATTCTACCGCGTTCCCTTCCCCAATACAAAGCAAGTAAGAGTAAAATAGCGTCGTTCGACATTTTATTTCCCCGTCGCGTTTCGGCGGGTACCCTTAACCTAAGGAGACTCTCCTATGTACCACACCATCATCATCGTTGGTAATCTCGGCAAAGACCCTGAAATGCGCTACACGCCTTCGGGTCAGGCGGTTACTTCGTTTTCGGTCGCTACCAGCCGCCAATACACCGCGAACAACGGCGAACAAGTCAAAGAGACGATTTGGTTTCGCGTTTCGGCATGGGGCAAACAAGCAGAAATCTGCAATCAATATTTGAAGAAAGGCGCGAAGGTTTTGGTAGAAGGACGACTCACGCCCGACAAAGCCACCGGCGGTCCGCGCGTTTGGACGAAGCAAGACGGGTCGGCGGGCGCGTCGTTTGAAGTAACCGCTTCGACCGTGCGCTTCCTCTCTTCGCGCAACGAAGGCGGCGAAGGCGGGCCGGTCGCTGGCGGCATGGATATGGCGGAACTTCCGCCCGAAGACGACATCCCCTTCTAATGACCGCGCCGCAGATTCCGCCTAAGCCTTCCGCCGCTCCCGCGCTGACTCTCCCCGAAGGTTTAGAACCGCAATACGCCAACTTAGCGCGCATCGCGCATTCGCCTTCGGACATTGTGATTGATTTCGCGCACCTGTTGCCCGGCGATCCGCAAGCGAAGATTCGCTCTCGCGTGGTGATGACTCCGCTCAACGCCAAATTGCTGCTCAAAGCGTTGACGGAAAACCTCGCGCGTTACGAAGCGGCTTTCGGCGAAATTGTCGTTCCCGTCAACCCGACGTTGGCGGACAATCTCTTCCGACCCTTTCAGCAGCCGCCCGAACTGCCCGCCGCCGAATAATATGGAATTAGAATCCATCATCGAGCAAATTCGCCGAGACTTTGACTCCCGCTCCGCCGCCCGCGATTCGGCGTTGACGCAAGCGCGCCAGTTAACTCGCGCCTGCTCGCTCGCCATCCGCGCCGCGCACCGCAGAGAAGAAGACGTCGTCCGCGAGAGATTAAGCGAAGCCCGCAATTTGGCAGACGCGCTGCGAAATTCCCTCGCCGAATACCCCGACCTGTTCTACGCGGGCTACACTCAAGACGCGCTGAAAGAATTTACCGAAGCGAATATCGTCTGCGCTTTGTTCGACGCTCGACCTATGCCGACTCCGCAAGAGTTGGGCGTCGAATCGGCGGCGTATCTCAACGGGCTGGCGGAAGTCGTCGGCGAACTGCGCCGCCGCGTGATGGACATTTTGCGGCACGGATATTCCGACGAAGCCGAGCGCTTGATGAACGCGATGGACGAAATTTATTCCGCGCTGATTACGATAGACTACCCCGACGCCATCACGAGCGGACTGCGCCGTCAAACCGATTTGGCGCGCGGCATCGTCGAAAAGACTCGCGGCGACATCACATTCAGCCTGCGCGGCGGACATTTGCAAGAATCCATCGAGCGTTTGCTCAGGCGAATGGACGACGACTCGGCCCGACGTCCGGCAAGCGGCGAGCGAGGTTGATATGTCCAAGCCAAAAGGCGGAAATCGTTATCCGCTTTATGTTTTCACGTTGATGATGAACCGCTGGCGGACGGCGGTCTTTACGTTGGGTCTGGCGCTGATTGGGTTGGCGTGGGTGTTGCGTTCCCTCGCTTGGGACGCATGGCGCTGGCAACTGTCTGCGGGGTTGGGCGCGGCGATTGCCTGCGTCGGAATTGCGATGCGCCTTTTGAACAAAAGCGCTTATGTGCAGCCGTTTCCGAATCATTTGAAATTGGCGACGCCCTTTTTGCGGTTGAATATTTCGTACAAGCGTTTTGTGCGGACGAGCGTTTCTTCGATGGGGGAGATTTTTCCGCGCAAGAGTTTGCCAAACTCGCTGGAAGAAATCGTCGAGCCGATTGCGCGAATGTCGGCGGTTGTCGTCGAGGCGAAGTCGTTGCCGATGTCGCAAGGCGCGCTGCGTTTTTTCCTTTCGCCGCTTTTTTTCAAAGATAAGAAAACGCCGAATTTAGTGATTTTGGTCGAAGACTGGATGCGCTTCAGCGCGGAGATGGACAGCCTGCGGCACGGCGGCGGAGACGCGCCCAGCGTTTCGCATCGGCGCGATATTTCGATACTTTCCAAATTGCCGAAAAAATAATTACGCAGAATTGGCGGGCAGCAGGACGATAAACGTCGAGCCGACGCCGACTTTTGATTCCACCCACACGCGCCCTTGATGACTGTCCACGATGGATTTGACGATGGCTAACCCCAACCCGGAGCCTTCGACGTGGTCGGGGCGGTTTGAGGCGCGGAAGAATTTTTCAAAGACGCGGCTTTGTTCTTCCACTGGAATTCCCGGCCCGCTGTCGCCGACGCTTAAGATGATTTGGTCTTCTTGCGCTTCGATGGTCAGCGAAATCGAGCCGTCGGGCGGCGTGTATTTGACGGCGTTGCCGATCAAATTGTCAATCATTTGGCGAATGCGAATCGGGTTGGCGTGCAAGGGTTTAATGACGCCTTCGGTTTGATAGAAAAGTTTTAGATTCTTCTTTTTGATTTGATCTTCAAAAATGGTCAGCGAATATTTGACGATATTTTCCAAATCCACGTTTTCGCGGCGCGCGTCTATGCCCGATTCAAGCCTTCCCAAATCGAGCAGTTCGTTGACCAAATTTGTAATGTGCTGCACGCTGGCGCGCAAGCGCTCAAAATATTCTTTCTGCGCTTCGTTAAGCGGGCCGGCGCGTTCGGCTAATTCCATGTAGCCCAGCACGGCGGTCAGCGGCGAGCGCAAATCGTGCGAAACGGTGTGGACGAAGTCGCTCTTCAAATTGTCAATTTCTTTTAAGTAAGAAATATCCTGCATGGTAATCGCGCCGCCAATGCGCGGAAGCGGCGTGTACTGCGCGTTGTAAACGCGCCCGTCGGGGAAGTTAATCTCGTGATATTTAAGGATGTCGTCGTCGGCGCGATCTACCAACGCGCTTAAGTCCGCGTTTTGTATCGCGTCTTTGACGTGCCTGCCGACCAACGGATTTCCGTTTAGGCGAAAAATTTCCGAAACGGTTTTGTTCGCCAACAGAATGTGATGCGTCTCGTCTAAAACCAAAATGCCGTCTTGAATGTTGGCGAGGATGGCGGTTAATTTGTTGCGTTCCGATTCGGAGAATTGCGCTTTTTTCTCCAACGACGCGGTCGTGCGTTTGACTTCGCCGCGCAGCCAATCGCCTAATCTGCGCGCGCGGAATAAGGCGCGGCGCGTCTCTTCGACGAGAGTCTCCGGCGTTGCGGACGAATCTAAGTAGCCGCCAATCCCTGCGCGGACGGCGCGTTGCGCGAGAGTCGGCGCGCTGTTTTCGACGTATAAAATAATCGGCAAGGTGGGAAAGCGTTCGAGGATTTCGGCGGAGAGGGCGAAGCCGTCCGCGCCGTCAAACGTGTCGCCGACGACGATCAGCGCGGGAATAGTTTTTTGAATCGCTTCGCTTAACTCGCTTTGATCTTGAACGATCCGCGCTTCGTATTCGGCGGAACGCAGAGCGCGCGCCATCCAATCGGCGGCGGAAAAGGTGTCGAGCGCTAGTAAAATAAAATCTTGTTTTGTCATTTCCTTAACGTCTCGGCGCGGTGTTTTCCGAAACGCGAGTCAGCCGTATCAACGATTCTTTAACCGCTTCCAGCGCTTTTTTCTGTTCGACGTTCAGCGCGCCGGGCATTTCCGTCAACACTAAATTAAGCGGGTAAACGCCCGCTTCTACTTCGGCGCGGATGGATTTGCGAATCGTATCGAGCGACGATGAGCGGCTTTTCTCGCCGACGCGGGCGCTTTCCGCCGCCTGCCCCAACGCTTGGAAAAGCCGCGCGTTGACCAGCGCAATCGATGCGTAATCCGCCATCGCGCCGAGCATGGTCTGCGAATCTTTGAGAAATTCCTTGTCGCTCTTGCGGACGACAATCAGCAAGCCGATAACTTCGCTTTTGATTTTGATGGGAATGACGCCCGCCGATTTTCCCAGCGCGGCGATTTTGAATTTTTGCAGCGGCGCGCCGTTGATGAATAAACTTTCGGCGGAAAGCGCCACCAGCGAACTGATGCCGTCGTCCAACGGTTGATTCATTTTCTTCGCCCACGAGTCGGGCAGCCCGCGTTGAGCGCGGAGCATGAAGGCGTTGCTTTTGTCTTCGCGCAAAGTCAGCCAGCACATGTCCGCATCGCTTAACTGCGCCGCGCTTTCGAGGATGCGGTCGAACAGTTGGCGTTGATCGCCGACGGACGTTACCGCTTTGGCGACGCCCATAATGGTCGTCATATCGCGCAGGCGGCGTTGCAATTCGTCGTGAGTCGTTTTCAGTTGACGGTCTAACTTTTGGCGTTCGCGCGATTCTTGAGTCTGACGCAGGGCGCGCTCGACGATGGCGACCACTTCCGCGTCGCGCAGGGGCCAGAACAGCACGTCTATTGCGCCGAGCCGAAAGGCTTGAATCGCGTCCGCTTCTTGCCCTTTGGCGGCGATGACGATGGACGGCGATTTGATGTTTTGCGAATTTAACGCGGCGAGCAAATCTTTGCCGCTTAATCCAGGCAAGTTGATGCTGGTCAGAATCAAATCGGGCGGATTTTGAGCGGCGATGCGAATCGCGTCGCCCGCCGTTTCCGCGACGAAAGTTTGATAGCCCATCGGCTTCAACGCTTGCCTTCCAATCAGGTCGGCGATGTCTGGATCGTTTTCGACGATAAGGATTCGTTCTCCAGGCGCCATAGAAATCTCCTTAAAAAGATTCTATCATCTTTTCGATTACAATTTTGAAAATGGAATTTTTGAGATTTAATCTGGCGGTTGTCGTCCCCGCCTACCGCACGGAAAGGGAAATTCTCGCCGTCCTGCGCGGACTGCCTGATTTCGTTCGCCACATTGTCGTCGTGGACGACGCTTCGCCCGACGCGAGCGCCGAGTTGGTCCGCGCCGCCGCGCAGGACGATGCGCGCATTTGCTTAATTCGCCACGAAAAGAATCAAGGAGTCGGCGGCGCAATGGTCAGCGGGTTTAAGAAAGCGTTGGAACTCGGCGCGCAAATTATCGTCAAAGTGGACGGCGATGGACAAATGGACCCGCGCTATATTCCCGATTTGATTCTTCCGCTCATCGAAGGGCGAGCGGACTACGCCAAAGGCAACCGCTTCCGCGATTTTGACGCGCTGCGCCAAATGCCGCTGATTCGCCGCGTCGGAAATTTAGGCTTGAGTTTTCTCGCCAAAGCCGCCAGCGGCTACTGGAACGTCTTTGACCCGACCAACGGCTATTTTGCCATCCGCGCCGAGATGCTGGCTTCGCTGCCGCTCGACCGCCTCGATAAAGGATATTTTTTTGAAACGTCTATGTTGGCGCGTTTATATTTGCGCGACGCCCGCGTGCAGGACGTAACCATTCCCGCCCGCTATCGCAACGAAATTTCTAGTTTGTCCGTCCGCCGAACGCTGATTGAATTTCCGCTCAAACTTTTGCAGACGTTGATCAAGCGCGTCGTTTTGAAATATTTCATTTTTGACTTTTCGATGACCTCCGTTTATTTGCTGACGGGAATTCCGCTGTTGCTCTTCGGCTTAATCTTCGGCGGCATAAAGTGGATACAATACGCCGAGCGCGGCATTCCCGCGCCGACCGGCACCGTCATCTTGCCGACTCTTTCCGTCATCCTCGCCATTCAAATTTTGCTTTCCGCAATCAACCTCGACCTCGCCGCCGCCCCGCGCAAAGCCGTCTGCAAAGCGCTGACATAACATGCAATCCAATTTAATCCTTAGCGAAAAAAGAAAATTCGGCTGGCTTTACGGCTTGTCCGCTGGCGTTGCGCTCGCTCTTGCCCTGTGGGGCAAAGACGCTTTTCTGCTTTGGCAAGCGCGCGCCGTATTAGCCTGGGTTCGCTTCCTCATTGGCGGCTTGGTCTCCGTCGCCGCGTTTGGCGGCGCGGGCTGGCTGACGATGCGTTACGAAAACGTCTTCCTTACAATTTCCGCCTGGCTGACGGCGGCGTTCGCTTCCGCTTGCCTTGCGGTTTGGATGCCCTTCGACGGCTGGCGTTTTCTGCTTTCAATTTTTGCGCCCGCGCTCGCCGGGCGTTTTACTCCGCCGACGGAAAATTCCATGTTGCTCGTCGGCGTGGCGGCTCTCTTTTTCGGAATCGGCGCGGCGCTGGCGGGGATTTTAGAATATCCGCTTTTGGAGCAAGCGGCGTTCTCTTCCGCTTCGGGGCGGATGACCGCGCCGCTGCTCGTCGCCGCGATTGTTTTCCTTGTCGTCGGCTCGCTGGCAGACGGGGCGTTCCATGCCAAAACGCGCGACTCCATCCTCAGCCTCGACCGCGCGATTCAATTCGCCGCCGACCACGACCTCTCCACAGTGGACAAAGCGACGGCGCGCGCGATGCGCGTCTCTGCGTTGACGGCGGCGGGCGACCTCGTGAAAAGTCCGCGCCGTTTGATGATCGCTTCGCTCGACCTGCCGACCGAGCAAGTCCAAATTTGGGCAAACTTTGGCGACGACTGGCTGCTTTGCGACGCCGTCGCGGCGCAAGTCGTCAACTGCCGACTTGTGCCGTAAAAGGAATCCGCGTGAATAAGAAAATAAAAAACGCTTTGCCCTTTCTTTTAATCGTCGCGTTGCTTTCCGCCTGCATTTCGGTGGAAACCGAAGAAACGCCTGCGCCCGTCGCGCCCAAATTTATCACCGCCACGCTCCCGCCGACAAAATCGGGCTACGTCCCGCCCACGCCGACGGCGACTTTGGAAAGTACGCTCGCGCCGACCTTGCCGCCCGTTACCGCCGACCCCAACTGTACGGACAGCGCCGTCTTCGTCCGCGATGTAACCGTCCCCGATGGAATGAAAATGAAAGCGGGCGAAGCCTTTGTCAAAACCTGGGAATTGATTAACAACGGAACTTGCACATGGGCGGGATACGTCGTCAAATTTGAATCAGGCGACCGAATGAACGCGCCCCTTTCCGCGCCGATAGCGGATACGCCGCCGAAAAAATCCGTCGAAATTTCAGTTTCGCTGACCGCCCCTTCCGCCGACGGCTCTTATACTGGAAATTTCTCGATCCACGACGCCAGCGGAAAGAGCGTGCCAATCGGCACGGAGCGAACGTTTTGGGTGAAGATTACCGTCGGCGCTTCGACAAATTTGCCGACGACTCCCAGCGCGCCAAACGCGACTCTTCCGCCCGTCAGCGGCGGCGGCGCAAATTGCAACTATTCGACGAACGCGGGGTATGTCAATCAAATTGCGTCGTTGATTAATCAAGAACGCGCCAACGCGGGGTTGCCCGCGCTGACGGTCAACGCGCAATTGGAATCTGCCGCGCAAAGCCACGCCGCCGACATGGCTTGCAATGGCATGATCAGCCACGCGGGTTCGGACGGTTCGTCCGTCCGCTCGCGGGTTGCGGCGGCGGGCTACGCCGCTTCTTATGTGGAGGAAATCATCTACGGCGGCGGCGGTCCGCAGGCGGCGCTGACGTGGTGGATGAGCGACCAAATTCACCGCGACGCGATCCTCAGCGTCAAATCCGCAGAAATGGGCGTCGGCTACGCTTATTTCTCTAACGGCTCGTATGGCGATTTTATCGCCGTAGATTTTGGCAGTCCGTAACTATTTCAACAACGGCGCAAGCGCGTCAAACCATTTTTGTGCGATGATGTCGTAACCCGCCGAGTTAGGATGATTGCCGTCGTCGTAGAGCGTGGCGGGGTTGGTGAAAATATCCGTCGAGTAGAAATCTACCGTTAACGCGCCGTATTTCTCCGCCTTCTCGCGGATGATTTGATTGTAGGTTTGCACATGCGCGGACATGCGCTTTAACTTATTGGGCGTGATTTCCGTGAAGGCTTCGCCTTTTAACGCGACGGGACGATACGATTGATCGTCCAGCAAGGCGACGACTACTTCCGCGCCCGCGCCGCGCAAAGCGCTTAAGATTGCGTCCATGTTGGCGGCGAAATGAGCGGCGTCGTCCGCTTCTTGCGCGTCGCCGATTGCGCCGCCGTATTCGTACAAATACCATAAATCGTTGCTGCCGATCCAAACGAGCGCCAAAGCCGCTTTCCCTTGCGAAGAAGCGCTTTGCAATTCGCTCGCGGCTTGCGGAAGTTGACCGGGCAAGCCTTGATCGCCGTTGATGAGCGCGTCGGAGTTCCAACCCGATTTTCCCAAATTAGTCAGCGTCGAATCGGGGCGGATGGCGTTGATCATGTCCAATAGCCGTCCGCTATATCCGCGCCCAGATTCATCGCCGTCGCCTTCGGTTAAACTATCGCCAAGCGCGACGATCGTTACAGGTCCGGCGGAAAGCGGCGCGGCGAAATAGAGCGGCGTCTGATTTGCGGACGAGTCGTCTTGCGCGGGCGCTTCCGCATTTGTCGCTTCTGCTTGGACGATGACCTCCGTAGGAACGTCGCGCTTAGTTTCGGGTTGTTGCGGCGGCGACGCGCAAGCGGACAGCAATAAAATCAAAGATAGAATTGTTTTTTTCATAGCCGATCCTCGCTGGGTTATAAAAGAATTTTTTGGCAAACATAAAGCTATTATAAGCAAATGATTGAAGAAGTATGAAGATGGGTGCGTTGGAGGCGTTTGCGCCATGCCTTAATTTCCCTATTGCATTTTATCGAAAAATGAGTAAACTATAAATACAAATTTTCATGGGATAGGAGTTGCCAGATGAAAAGAATTTTTTTTGTCGTTCTCATTGTTTTGGGAATGTTGGTTGCTTCCACAGGAATTGCGCTTGCAGGTTCGGCAATCGAGCTGAAGTTAGTGCGTAATGACGTGGCAGGACCCACATTTATCTTTCGCGTCAGCGGAACTTTTACAAACGACGAACTTAATAGTTTTGTCAAGGTGCAAGGCGGAGATCATGTCCCTTTATATTGTCGGCAAATTGAAGATGACACAGTTATCTGTCATGCCGCTAGGACGATTGGCGGAAAAAACGTAACTATTTATTTTGGCGGCGCGAAATTTTGGGTAAAAGTCCCCGAGCAAAGTTTGCCCAAATATTGCTACAACGCTTATGACTGGTGGGGGTTTACGGGAAATATGTGGGTGAATTTTGGTCCTCTTTGTCAAAATGGTCCCGCCGAGCCTTTTGATACTGCGACCTATAGCTATTCTATTGGCGGGACTACCTACGGAGGTTGGGTTCAATTTTACGATTTTGACGCTTGGTCTTCTTGTCCTACCCCCGCGCCATATACGGGACCCGCTTATTATTATCCGGGTTGCCCCCCCTAAATTTATAACTGCATTAAGAAAATTATTACGCCAAGTTTTGTAAAATTAGAACTTGGCGTAATTTTATTAATCGCAAAGCCTGTCTCCGCCGACGTTAGGAGTCGAGCCGTTCATCCCGCTGACGACGCGCGAGAGAAATACCAAACGCGAAATTTGGGTTATGCCCGGAATTTTTCCGGTTAACGTCAGCGTCGCCGCGTCGGGGTCGTACAGCATTTGAAGCGCTTCAATGGGGACGTATGTTTTTTTATCCGCGTCAAATTTGAGGATAACGCCCGCCAAGCCCGGCGGATTTCCGTTCGGGCGAGGTTTGACTCCCACCGAAAAGCGATAGTCTGTCCCAACTTTATCGCCGGATAAAAAGTTATTGTCCGAATCAATTAAAACTTCCCAGCCGTTTAAGTACGGTTCGGGAACGCCCGGCGAAAGAAAATCGTTAAGGTTCTTGCTTGCGGCGGCGGAGTGAAACGTTACGGACAAGGTTTCGTCGTCGAGAGACGAAGAAACGGAAAGGACGTCAAATAAAGGCGAGAGCGCCGCGTTTTCCTTTTGGTCGTCTGTGATTTCGCCGCCAGGATGACAAGCGTTGCGAACGGGAAGCCCTTGCGGGATATTTAGCGCGGGCGCGCTTTTCAGCCATTGAAGCGGACAATGCTTGACGAGCGAAGTCAGCGCTTCGGGCAACGCGCTAGATTGCAAAGTCGTCGGATCAAACAGCGCGACGCTCGTCTCGTCTTCATAAATTAATTCGTTGTTTGGAGTCCACCCGCAGGCGAAAGCGTTTTGGGAAACGGGAGAGACGCTGTTGGCTTCAAGGTTGATCAACGCGCTTTGCGTCGCGAGGTTATTTTGCTTTGCGCCAACCTCCGCTCTCGCGTCGGCATGACCTTCGATAGAAACAAAGCGCTGATCCGAAGACCATTGCATGTCGCACAAATATCGAGCGTCCATTGGATATTCCGCGATTAAGGAAACTTCCGCAAAATCGGAACGGGCGACATAAATGCGGTTACGGTCTAAGTCGCCGTCTTGATGAACGAGGAACGCGACGCGATTGAAATCAGGCGAGAATGAAAGACAGCGGATTTTATCGTTTTGCGCCAAGCCTGAGACAAAAATATCCGGCTCGCCCGAACCGTCGGCGAGGATGGAGCGAAAATTTGCCGCGTAGGTCAATGGAAGAATCGCGCCGCTTCCCGGATGCCAGTCCGTTTGCCAATTGTCGTTGGTAACGGCAGAGAGAGCGACTAAATTTGTTCCGTCATGATTAACGGAATAAAAGCGCAGAAGTTCGTAGTCCGCCGCGTTATAAGTCCACGACGCGCCTGCAAGTTTGGAACTGTCGGGCGACCAAACCCAGTACGCGCCGTAAGCGTCTGGTTTCGGCAGGCGGATGGCGGTCTTTTCTTCCAGCGAATAGATAAAATATTCGTTTGAGCAACGGAATTTGCTGTCGAGAATTGAGCAAAAGGAAATGAGCGCTTCTTTTAGGTTGGGCGAAAGAGAAATTTGAAAAGGGATTTCTTTTTCGTAAGTGTACGATTGCGCGGATTTGTCCTCGCCGAAAATGAATTTCAATTCGTCTCTGGAAATTAATATTTGAGTCGCGCCAGTTGCGGAATTTATGGCGACGACGTTTTTGCCGTCGTCGTAAATTAGCGTTTCGGTCGAGGCGGACGGCGTTTCGCTTTGAGAAACAAGGCTTTCGGTGGGGGAAGCGGAAATCGGCGGCGTTGAATTTTCGGCGGGGAGGGGCGGCGGCGCGGACGTTTCTTCCGCCGTCGGAACTTCGGTCAAAGTCAGAGTTGACATTTCTTGAACGCAAGAGATCAAGAGAAAACTAGATAATATAAAAAGAAGGAAATGCGCGTTTTTTTTTGCCATCTCGACCGACTCCAAAACAGGATTTGCAAAATTATACTTTGCTCCTTGACGAATATTCCACACAACGAGATCGTTTAATATCGTACTTAAGTACCATGCCGCCTGTGGGGAATTTGAGTAAAATTAAAAGGTAAAGAAAGGAGGCGCGCTCCAAATCTAAAAAATAAGTTGCATTTTGTCTAATAATATGCTACAAAATTAGAATAAGATAAAAGAACGACAAAAGGAGAAACCCATGAAAAAGACGTTTTTTGCTCTTCTTACATTATTGGGGTTGTTGTTTGCCAGCGTCGGCACGGCATTTGCGGGGACAGCCATCGAGTTGACGCAGGTTCGCAACGACGAAGCCGGCCCCACATTCATCTTTCGCGTCAGCGGATCGTTTAGCGCGGACGAGTTGAACAGCTTTGTCAAAGTGCAAGGCGGAGATCGCGTTCCGATGTACTGCCGTCAACTGGACGACAAAACGGCGATTTGTCACGCCGCGAGGACGATTGGCGGAAAGAACGTAACCATTTATTTTGGCGGCTCCAAGTTTTGGACGAAAGTGCCAGACCGAGCGCCATATTGCTATAAAGCCTGGAATTCATTTTGGACGAATTCATGGGTTAATTATGGTCCCATTTGTCAAGACGAACCTGCGGAATATGGCGAAATAGGCTATTACACCTATAATGGGCAAGTATGGCCGGTAGAATTCTATGATTTTGACGTCTCTGGAAACTGCTCCCCAGATCCCGTGCCTTATGACGGACCCGCGTATTACTTTCCATCTTGTCCGATTCCGGCGCCGTTACCGTAATTGAAAAACGTTTAATTTATATTCAGCCTTGTCCACAGACAAGGCTGTTTTTTTATGCGTAGTAGAATAAGCGCATGAACGATTTGCGCGAAAAGACCATTTTAGTAACCGGCGCGGCGCGGCGGCTGGGACGACGCTTTGCCGTCGCTTGCGCCCAAGCCGGCGCGGACGTAATCTTGCATCACGGGCATTCGCCCGAAGCGGCGCAATCCGTGCGGGACGAAATCGCCGCGCTCGGCCGTCGCGCGTGGATTCTCTCCGCCGATTTTTCTCAACCCGAAAGCGCCGCGCAACTGATTGAGCGCGCGCAAGCGTTGAGTCCGCTGTACGGGCTGGTGAACAGCGCCGCGATTTTCGCGCCGCTTTCCATGCAAGAGACCACGCTCGACGATTGGAACAAACACCTCAACGTCAACCTCGCCGCGCCGTTTTTGTTGAGTCAGGCTTTCGCTCAAAGCGCGGACGCGCAGCGAATCGTCAACATTTTGGATTGGCGCGCTTTGCGCCCAGGCGCGGATCACTTCCCCTACGCGATTAGCAAAGCCGCGTTGGCGGCGCTGACGAAATCTATGGCGCTGGCGCTCGCGCCGAAGATCGCCGTCAACGGGTTGGCGCTGGGGGCGATTCTTCCGCCGGCCGATAATCCGTCAGCGCAGGAAAAAATCGTCGAAGCGGTACCCGCTCAAAGGTGGAGCGCGGCGGGCGAAGTCGAAGAGGCGCTGCTGTTTTTGTTGAGCGGTCCCGCTTACATCACGGGCGAAATTATCCACGTGGACGGGGGACGGCATTTAGTATAAGGAAACGCTATGGACAAAATTTTTATTAAAGATTTGCTGGCGCGCGGCATTATCGGCATCCGCGATTGGGAGCGCGAAAAAGAGCAGGATATTTTGATTAACGTCGTCATCTTTGCCGACGCAACCCGCGCCGCCGAAACGGACGACATCGCCGATTGCGTGGATTACAGCGCGTTGGCGAAGAAGTTGCAACATCACGCCGAGAGCGCCAAACGGCTGACGGTGGAAGCGCTGGTCAACGATTTGGCGCAAATTTGTTTGGAAGAGCCGCTGGCGCAAAAAGTGATTGTGCGCGTCGAGAAGCCGGGCGCGGTGCGCTTTTCGCAATCTGTCGGCGTGGAGATCGAACGCGAAAGATGAACGAGACTCATCGCGCGTATCTCAATCTCGGCTCGAACCTTGAGCCTGAAAAACACATTTTGCAAGCGTTGAAATTGTTGAGCAAAGCGGGGACGATTGAAGCCGTCTCTTCGGTGTGGGAGACGGAATCGGTCGGCTACCCTGGCCCGAATTTTTTGAACCTTTGTATTTTGTTGGTTACGCCGTTTAACGCCGCGCAAATTCGGCACGGCGTAACGCGCCCGATTGAATCGGCGTTGGGACGCATGAGAAGCAAGAATAAAAACGCGCCGCGTCAGATGGACATTGACATCGTTTTATTTGACGACGTTCCGCATAAAATTGAAACTTGGAGTCAGGCTTTCGTCGGCGTGCCGTTGGCGGAATTGCTGCCCGACTTTGAAACCGCCGAAGGGGAAAAATTGTCCGATTTTGCGGCGCGGATTCAAAGTCAGGCGTGGATGCGAAAGCGCGACGATTTGGCTATATCCGCAGCGGCGCTTCGCCGCGATTGATGTGATCTAAAAATTCTTGGCGGGTGTTGATGCTCTTGCGGAAGAGTCCCAACATGGTGGAGGTGGTCATGCGCGCGTCGTGTTTTTTCACGCCGCGCATCATGCCGCACATGTGCAAGCCTTCGACGACGACCGCCACGCCTTGCGGGTGAAGCAAGTCGTTGACGAAGTCCGCGATTTGGCGCGTCATCCGCTCTTGGACTTGCAAGCGGCGGGCGAACATATCCACAATGCGCGGAATTTTCGACAGCCCGATCACTTGCCCTTTGGGGATGTAAGCGACGTGCGCGCGCCCGATGAAGGGCAGCATGTGATGTTCGCATAAACTGTAATATTCAATATCGCGGATGATGACCATGTCGTCGTAGGTTACGTTGAAGATGGCTTTATTGACGAGTTTGTCCACGTCCGTTCGGTAGCCGCTGAGCAATTCGGGGTACATGCGTCCGACGCGCTTGGGCGTGTTGAGCAAGCCTTCGCGCTGCGGGTCTTCGCCGAAGGCGACGAGCATCGAGCGCACCGCGTCTTCAATGGCGGCAGAATCAATCTCTTCGTTGAAAGAGGGGCGTTCTTCGTAATCTTCTTCGAGTTCTTCTGGGTTCATGGCTGCAACTCCGTAAAAAAGTGATGATATTTTATTGAAACTTTTTTGCGCCATTATATCGAAATGGTATAATTTTTTCGCTTAATTCCCCAACCTGAACGGTTGTTTTATTTGAAGGAGAACGTAGTATGTCCGGACATTCTAAGTGGTCTACCATTAAACGAAAGAAAGGCGTAGCCGACGCCAAACGCGGCGCAATTTTCACTCGCTTAGCGCGCGAAATTTCCATTGCCGCCCGCGAAGGCGGCGACCCCGAAAGCAACTTCCGCTTGCGGCTTGCGGTGGAAAAAGCCCGCGCCGAAAACATGCCCAAAGAAAACATCGAGCGCGCCATCAAAAAAGGCTCCGGCGAAGATAAAGACGCCGCCGCGTTTGAGGAACTTACGCTGGAAGGCTACGGTCCGCACGGCTCGGCGATTATGGTCGCCTGCGTAACGGACAACCGCGTCCGCACCGTTTCGGACGTGCGCCACATGTTCAGCAAATCGGGCGGAAATATGGCGGAAGCGGGAGCGGTCGGCTGGCAATTTGACCGCAAATCTTATTTCTCGTTTCCCGCCGCTTCGCTGGATTTTGACAAAGCCTTTGAACTGGGAGTCGAAGCGGGCGCCGACGACGTGATCGCCAGCGACGGCGAAATCGAAATCTACGGCGCGGCGGACGCTTTCAAAACCATCGGCGACGCGCTGAGCAAAGCGGGCGTTCAGCCCGAAGAAGCCGGCCTGCGTTTGATTGCCAAGCAAGAAATGGACTTAAGCGTGGAGGAGATTCTTTCGGTGATGAAGGTCGTGGATCACCTCGAAGAACTCGACGACGTGCAAGACGTTTATCACAACGTGAAGATCACCGAAGAAGCGCTCGCCGCGTTGGAGAGCGAATAAGGGCAAAAGACGGGCGCGGTCGGATTATGACTCTCGCGTTTGGCATCGACCCTGGCTTGGCGACGACCGGCTACGGCGTCGTCCGCTTGACGGATGACGGCGAGTTGGTCGCCGTCGCTTACGGCGTAATCCTCACTCCGAAGGAAGAGTCCCTTTCGGCGCGGTTGGCGGCGTTGTACGACGACCTTAACAAATTGCTGAAAAAATTCAAACCTGAAACCGCCGCCGTCGAAAAATTATTCTTCTCCAAAAATATCACGACTGGCATCGCGGTGGGGCAAGCGCGCGGCGTGGCGTTGTTGGCGTTGGAAAAAGCGAAACTGCCCATTGGCGAATACACGCCTAACGAAGTGAAGCAAGCGGTGGCCGGTTACGGCTCGGCGGACAAACGCCAAATGCAAGAGATGACGCGCGCGCTGTTGCGGCTGGACGCGCTGCCCAAACCCGACGACGCCGCCGACGCGCTGGCGGTGGCGATTACGCATTTGAACACGGCGCGTTACGACTTGATGACCTGATACGGTACAATCAAAGCATGATCGCAACCTTGCGCGGAGAAATTTTACACGTTGAAGAAAACGCCCTCGTCGTCGAAGTCGGCGGCGCGGGCTTGCGCGTTTTCGTCCCCGCGCCGTTGCGCGCGCAAGCGCAGGCGGGCGAGATGATTTTTTTGTTTACGCATCTCGTCGTCCGCGAAGACGCGCTGACGCTCTACGGGTTTGATTCGCAATCTGATTGCGATTTCTTTAACATTCTGTTGGGCGTGAACGGAGTCGGACCGAAAGCCGCGCTTTCGGTTCTTTCCACGCTGACGTTGGACGCCGTGCAACGCGCCGTCTTCGCCGACGAAGCGGAGTTGTTGAGCAAAGTCCCCGGCATCGGCAAGAAGACCGCGCAGAAAATGGCGCTGCACCTTAAAGACAAACTCAAACCGACCGACGCGCTTTCCAAGATGGCGGCGCTCGCCGATTACGACAGCGAAGTCCTCGCCGCGCTGACGGCGTTGGGCTACTCCGTCGTCGAAGCGCAGACCGCGTTGCAAGCGCTGCCCAAAGACGCGCCGACCGACGTCGAAGAACGTCTGCGCGCGGCGCTGCAATACATCGGCGGATAATTTTGTAAGGCGGCCAATGGGGGATTCGCCTTTCATGTATAATCTTTTTTTATGAACAAATTTCGCGCGCACAAACGCTGGATTTTCGCGGCGTTAGCAGTCGTCTTCGTCGGCGTTTTGCTCGCGCCGCCCGTGTGGACGCGCCTCGCCGTCCAATACAATTTGTTGCGGACGCGCGTCGTCTATTTTTTCAACCCGCCCAGCGACGCGGTCTTCCAACCCAGCGGAGAAAACGCGCCGTTGACTATCGAAACCGCGCTCGCCACCGCCCGCGCCGAAATGTTGATGACGCTCGCGCCCGCGGCGACGCCCACATTCGTCCCGACGGCGAATCCGTCCATTGCGCCGACCATCACGCCGACGGCGATTCCCGCGCAAGTCATCTTGCCTGGCGTCGTCTATGTGGATCAACACGGGCGTTGGAATTATTGCGGTCCCGCCAACTTGACGATGGCGCTGAATTTTTGGGGATGGAGCGGCAACCGCGACGACGTTGCAAAAGTCGTCAAGCCCGGTTCGCCCGACTTAAAACTGGATTTCATTCAGCGCGGGCTGCCCGACAAAAACGTCATGCCTTATGAGTTGGTGGATTTCGTCAACTTGCAAACGACGGAATATCGCGCCCTTTCGCGCTACGGCGGAAATGTCGAATTGATCAAACGCTTAATTGCGGCGGGTTATCCGGTCATCGTCGAGAAGGGCTATTACGAGCGCGACTACACCGGCAAAATTGATTGGCTTGGACATTACCTTTTCACGACCGGTTACGACGACGCGCGCGGCGGCTTCATTGTGCAAGACGCCTACCTCAAACCGGGTAAAGATTTATTCAGCCCTTACGACGAATACGAAGACGGCTGGCGTTCCTTCAACTACCTTTTCATGGTCGTTTATCCCGCCTCCCGCGAAGCGGACGTGTTAAGCCTGCTCGGCAATTGGGCGGACGAATCTTGGGCAAACTCTCGCGCGCTGGATTTAGCGAATCAAGACATCGCGCGGTTAAGCGGCAACGACCTTTTCTTCGCCTATTTTAACGAAGGCACAAGTTACGTCGCCTTGAATCAATACGCGGACGCGGCGGCGGCTTACGACACGGCGTTTGATTTATATTCCAAATGGGACACAAAAAAAGCCAACCGCCCCTTCCGCATGATGTGGTATCAGACGGGCGCTTATTTTGCCTATTATTACTCCGCTCGCTATCAAGACGTGATAGACCTCGCCACGACAACCTTAACGAAAACCATCGCCACGCCGACGTTGGAAGAGTCCCTGCTTTGGCGCGGACGCGCCTACTACGCGCTCGGCGACACCAACGCGGCGGTCAAAGATTACCGCGCCGCCTTGCAAGTCCACGCGGATTGGTTTCCCGCCGCGCAAGCCTTGCAAGAGTTAGGATTACAACCATGAAATTGCTGCACTTCGCCGACGCGCACATTGACATGGCAAACTACGGGCGGCATGACCCGTCCACGGGGTTGCCGATGCGCGTGCTGGATTTCCTCAAATCGTTAGACGCCATCGTGGACAGCGCCATCGAACAAAAAGTGGATTTAGTCGTCTTCGCTGGCGACGCCTACAAAGACCGCTCGCCCACGCCGACATTTCAACGCGAATGGGGCAAGCGCATTATGCGCCTTTCGCAAGCCAAAATCCCCACGCTGCTCTTGGTCGGCAATCACGACATCTCCCCGTCCATTGGGCGAGCGCACGCGCTGCAAGAATTCAAAACGCTGCAAACGCCCTACGTCCGCGTGCTGGACGCGCCCGAACTGCTGACGCCCGCCGACCTCTGGGGACTCCCTTTGCAAGTCATCGCCATGCCTTGGGTCGCCCGCTCGGCGCTGATGGCGACGCTGGAAATGAGCGCCGAAAAGCCCGAAGAGGTTTTCGCCAACGTCGAAGAGCGCATCACGAACATCGTCGAAGAAATGCTGGCGCAGACGGACGATTCCCTGCCGACGATTCTCGTCGCCCACGCTTCCATTCAAGGGGCGAAAGTCGGCGGCGAGCGCTTAATCATGCTCGGCGCGGATTTAATGTTAAGCCCGTCGTTGGTGAAAAATAAAAAGTTCAGTTATGTGGCGATGGGACACATCCACAAGCCGCAGGACGTTAATCAAGGCGAACAACCGCCGGTCATTTACCCAGGCTCGATCGAGCGCGTGGACTTTGGCGAAGCGAAAGAGGAACGCGCCTTTGTCATCGCCGACATCGAAAAGGGGCGCGACACGCAAGTAACGTGGATGCCGCTCAAAGAGACGCGCAAATTTGTGGATTGTTATGCCGTCGTCAAGTCCGAACAAAACGTAACCGAATTTTTGAAAAGCAAATTGCCCAAACCGAAAGAAATGAAAGACGCGATTGTGCGCCTGATTGTCGAATACCCCAGAGCGTTCGATTCGCTGATTGACGAAGCGGCGTTGCGGAAGTACGCGGAAGGCGCGTTTGAGTTGCACTTCGTCAAACGCCCGCAAATCGAAGCGCGCGCGCGCATCGGCGAGGATAAGAACGTCGGCAGTTTGAGTCCGCTCGATTTGTTGGAACAATATTTTCACTCCGCGAAAACGCCCAACGCCGACGAACTAAAAAAACTAGCGCAAGAGATCATGTCTGAAAACGATTAATTTCGCAAGCCTTGTCCTTCCGAGCGAATCGCATTCGCTCTTTCAAAACCCATCTCCGGTCAAAAGAGGCTTATATGAAAAGTCAAAATTCGCGCTATCGTTGGTTCGTCGTTGTCGTGTTTTTCTTTTTCATGCTCTTGCATCAAACCGACAAACTGATGATTGGCTCGCTGCAAGTTCAAATCAGCGACGACTTTCACATCAACAACAAACAATGGGGGCTGATTAATTCGGGCGCGTTAATCGTCGCCACAATTTTATATCCCATTTGGGGTTATCTCTACGACCGCTTTTCGCGCGCGAAGTTGCTTTCGCTCGCTTCGTTGATTTGGGGCGGGACGACGTGGCTCAACGCCCTCTCGCGCACTTTCGGCGGATTCCTCGTTACCCGCGCCTCAACCGGCATTGACGATTCTTCCTACCCCGGCTTGTACACGCTCATCACCGATTATTTCTCTCCTTCTCAACGCGGAAAGGTCTTCGGCATTTTGCAAATCGCGCAACCCATCGGTTACCTGATGGGGATGATTCTGGCGCTGATGGTCGCCCCCGCCATCGGCGGTTGGCGTTCGGTGTTTTACATCACCGGTTCGCTGGGCATAGTCGTCGCCGTGTTGATTTTCTTCGGCGTGCGCGACATCCCGCGCGGAAAGTCCGAGCCGGAGTTTGAAAACGCGGCGGAGATGCAAACCTTCAAATTCTCGTGGAAGGAAGTCGGCGGAGTTTTCAAAAAGAAGACCATGCGCTTCATTTTCCTGCAAGGCTTTGCCGGCGTTTTCCCGTGGAACGTCATCACCTTTTTCTTCTTCGCTTATCTCGAACGCGAGCGCGGCTACGACGCGGACAGCATCGTTTTCACGATGGCGCCGGTTATTCTCATCCTCGCTTTGGGTTATTTTCTCGGCGGCGTGCTCGGCGATTTCGCCTTCAAACGTTCCAACAAAGGGCGCGTGATTGTCGCCTCCGTCAGCGTGTTGTTTGGCGCGATTTTTCTTTATATCGCCGCCTCGTCGCCGCTGGAAGCGAAGAATCAATTCTTCGTCTTTATGTGCCTGACCGCGCTCTTTATGCCTTTCGCCTCGACGAACTCCGCTTCGATTGTGTACGACATCACCTTGCCTGAAGTCCGCTCGACGACGCAAGCGGTGGAAAATTTTATCGAAAACACCGGCGCGGCATTTGCGCCGATACTCACCGGCATCGTCGCGGACGCTTATAACCTAAAAACCGCCATCCTTGTCATTTGCACAATTTCATGGGGATTGTGCTTTTTGATTTATCTCGGCGCATTATTCACGGTGGAAGGCGACATGCGCTCCTTGCGCGAACAACTGGCGCGCCGCGCCGAAGGGGCGGATTAGACGGCGCGGGTTATAATCGCGCTAATGTCCCCGTTTGAATTATTTAACATCTTTGCCGACAACCTGCTCCCGATTATCTTAATCGCGGGAGCGGGTTTTGTGCTGGGAAAGACCGTCGTCGTCGAACCGCGCACGGTCGGGCGCATTGTCTTTTACATCTTCACGCCCGTGCTGGTTTTTAATCTGCTGCTGACCAGCCAATTAGATCTCTCGCAAGCGCTGACCGTCGTCGGCTTTACCGCTTCGGTCATTTTCATCATGGGCGTTATCGCCTTTCTGTTTGGCAAAGCGTTTCGCCTCGACCGAATTCATTTGCTCGTTGTCATCGTCGCCGTCGCCTTTGGCAACACTGGCAATTACGGCCTGCCCTTAGTCAAATTTGCCTTCGGCGACGAAGCGCTCGCCGTCGCTTCTATCTTTTACGTTTCCACGTCTATTCTGCTGAACACCGTCGGCGTAACGCTCGCCTCGCTGGGGCGCATGAATCTAAAATCCGCATTATTGGGAACGCTTAAAATTCCGGTCATCTACGCGGTCGCCCTCGCGCTGATTTTGCGCGGTCTCGACGTTCGCCTTCCGCTGGCGTTCTCGCGTTCGATTGAAATCGCCGCCAGCGGAGCGATTCCCGCCATGATTGTTTTGCTCGGTTTAGAATTGTCGCGCATTCAATGGGCGAACAGTTTGCGTCCCATCGTCTTGGGCGTCGGCATAAAATTGTTAATCGCGCCCTTCGCGGCGTTGCTGTTGGCGCACCTTTTCGGCTTAAGCGGTCCGGCGCGACAAGGCGGCGTCATCGAAGCCGCCATGCCCGCCGCCGTCGCCACAACCGTCGTCGCCGCCGAATACGAATTGGACGCGACTCTCGTTACCGCCATCGTCTTCTTCGGCACGCTGTTCAGCCCGCTGACGCTCACGCCGTTAATCGCTTTTCTTTCGAGGTAGAAATGACTCTCGCTTCGCATCGTCCGCTAAAAAAAATTATCGTCGCGCTCCTCGTCTTGACCTTGACCTTAACCGCCCACCCCGCCAGCGGACAGACGGGCGTCGAAGCGGAAAATCCGCAAGCGGCGGTAGATTTTGGCAAGACGATCGTCTTCACGGCAAAACTAAAATCCCCCTTGCCGATTCAACAAGCCACGCTTTTATTTCGCGGCGTCAACGAACAGACGACTCGCGTCGAAACCTTGCAAGTCGCCGAAGACGGCTCGATTCATTTTTCTTACGACGCTTCGCAAAATTTCTTTCCGCCCTTCGGTTGGGTGGTCTATTGGTTTCAAGTTACGCTGAGCGACGGCAAAACCTACGCCAGCGATTCTTACGCCTTCCAATACGCAGACAATCGCTTCCCCTGGCGCGAAATTTCGCAAGCCAACGTCGTCGTGCATTGGTACGCGGGCGACGACGCCTTCGGCGCAAACGCCTTAGACGCGGCGGGCGCGGGCATGTTGGCAATGAAAGATTTCATCCCGCTTTCGTTAAGCGAGCCGATTCACATTTACATTTACTCCAACGTTCAAGACCTTAACGCCGCCATGATGTTCGGCGGACGCAATTGGGCGGGCGGACACGCGCACGCCGACTTGGGCGTGGCGCTGGTTGCCGTCGCGCCTGGTGCCAATCAATTCGCCGAAATGGAAACGCTCATTCCGCACGAACTCGCGCACATCATGCTCTACCGTTCGCTCGGCGACAAATACGCCAAACAACCCGCTTGGCTTGTCGAGGGCGTCGCCTCCATTACCGAACTTTATCCGAATCCAGATTACGCGCGCGCGTTGGAAGTCGCCGCTGAAAAACGCGCCTTGATTCCGTTTTTGGATTTATGCGCCGCCTTCCCCGCCGATTACGGATCTGCCTTTCAAGCCTACGCTCAATCTCGATCTTTTGTCTCCTACATTCAAGACTCCTACGGCGCAAGCGGACTCTCGCGTTTGATGAGCGCCTACGGCGACGGCTTCGATTGCGACTTGGGCGCGACCAAAGCGCTGGGCGTCTCGCTCCGTCAACTGGACGCGCGTTGGCGCGAAAACGCGCTGGGGCAAAATCAACTGTCGGCGGCTTTTCGCAATCTGCTGCCGTTCGTGCTGTTGCTGATTCTCGTGTTGCTCGTGCCAATTTGGGGGACGATTGACGCGCTGCGCTTCCGCAAAAAGAAACATGCAGCCCGCGCTTAAGGGCGCGCGTTCATCTTTATTTCAAAAACCCAGCCCGCGCTCTTTGAGCGAAACCCATTTTCCCTGACCGACGACCAAATGATCGAGCACGTCAATGTCGAGCAGTTTGCCCGCTTGAATCATGGCGCGGGTTACAGCCACGTCGTCGGGACTGGGAGTCGGGTCGCCGCTGGGATGATTGTGCGCGACGATAATCGCCGAAGCGTTGGCGCGGATGGCTTCCTTAAATATTTCGCCGACGCGCACCTGCGACGAATTGACTGAACCTTTGTACGTTTCGACAATTTCCAAAACGTGATTGCGACGGTCGAGCAAAATCACGCGCAGATGTTCCTGCTCCAACGCGGACATCTCAAACTGCAACAGCGCCGCCGCGTCGGCTGGGCTGTTAATCGTCGGGCGTTCTTGCGGCGCTTCGAGAATGAGTCTGCGTCCCAATTCGATGGCGGCTTTAATCTGCGCCGCTTTCGCTTCGCCCAATCCGTGTTGATGAATTAATTCTTTGAACGGCGCGCGATGCAAACCGTTCAATCCGCCAAATTTGCTCAACAAACGCTGACCGACTTCGACGGCGTTTTCGCCTTTCACGCCGACGCGCAAGAGGATGGCGAGCAGCTCGGCGTTGGTCAGCGCCTGCGGACCGAGCGCCGCCAACCGTTCGCGCGGACGTTCCGATTCGTGCAAATCTGAAATTCGATAAGTGGGTTTTAAATCCGCCATGTCGCCTCGCGTGTAAGAAATTATGTCGAAAATGTACCACAGAAAGCGGCTAAAAAAGATGATACGATTCGCGCATGAAGTTTAATAACAGGATTTTTTTGCCGTTAATCATCGTCCTCAGCGCGGCGTTGGCGCTGTTGCGCTTTAACTCGCTTCAAATCGGGACGTCTTACGACGACGCGAAATACGTCATCCTCGCCGAAAGCCTCGCCAGCGGAGAGGGCTATCAGTTAATCAACTTTCCGCATCCGCAAGCGGAGTTAAACTTTCCGCCCGGTTGGCCGCTGCTGCTCGCGCCGTTCACGATTCTCTTTCCAAAAAATTACGACGCGCTGAAATTCGTTTCGTTGGCGCTTTGGCTCGCTTCATTATTTTTAGTTGACCGTTTCTTCGCAAAGCGTTTGGATTCTCCTTATTGTCAAATTTTGACGACGCTCGTCGCGCTTAACCCGCTCCTCGTCGGGACGTCCGTAACGCTGATGTCCGAAACGGCGTATTTGTTTTTTTCGTTGGCGGCGCTGACCGCGTGGGAACGCTCCGAAAATAAATCGCTGTTTTGGCTCGCGCTCGCGGCGGGCTTGGCGACGTACGCGCAACAGATTCGCGCCGTCGGCGTTGCGCTCGGTCTTTCGCTGTTGATCGTCTGCCTGCTTTCGCGGCGCTTCAAAGAAGCGGGAATCGCCGCCGCGTTTTTAGGAATCGGATTCGCCTTTCAGCGTTGGTTCAATCTGCAAAACGGCGGCGGACTTTTTTCGTCAGGTTATGAGGCGCAGGCGTTGAGCGGCTCGCTGTGGGAAAAAGCCGCGCAGATGACGGCCAACTTGCAAAGTTATTTTGACCAAATTTTAGCGAGCGCGTTAATTCCCGTTTTCGGCTCGCGTTGGGGCGCGGACTTTGCGGCGACGTTTTTCATTCTCAATCTCGCCGTCGTCGTTCTCGTCATAATCGGAATGGCGCGAAGCAAAAAATTAGATTGGGCGTTTATTTACGTTTTGATTTATTTCGTCGGCGCGCTTTCATTTTGGAATCCGCAAGTCGGCAGCGCGCGCGCTCGTTTTCTGATTCCCATTTTGCCGTTTCTTTATTTTTATTTTTTGAGCGGAATTAAATTCTTCGCCAAACAAAACAAACGAATTATCTTTGCAAGCGCCGCGTTAATCGGATTCGTTTTGCTGGCGCGCAACCTGCAAGATTGGCGCGCGCCCGTTCGCTGGCAGACGACTGACCTCTCCGTCGGCGCGAGTTGGATTGCCGAACACGCCGCCCCCGACGCGATAGCGATGGTCAACGAACCCGCGCCGTCTTACCCGCACGTTAAACGCAAGACGATTAATTTCCCAAAGGGCGACGAAAATTTAGAAACCTATCTCGACAAGCAAGGCGCGAGTTACATCCTCGTCGCGCCGCTTTTGCAAACGCCGCGCAGTTTGACGTTAAGCAAAAACGTCAAAGAGGCGGAAGCCGAAATGCAGTCCGCGCCGAATTTGTTTACCTTAGTTTTTACCGACGCCGAAAACAACGTCCGCGTGTACCGCTATCAAAAGTAACGACAGCGAATCCGCCGTCAACCGCCGAATCATTCTTCCACATACGGGACGTATTCGGCGCGGGCGATGCCCTGCTTGATTGCCGTCTCCGCGACGGCGCGCGCCACCGCTTGATGCACGCGCTTGTCCAGCGGGTTGGGAGTCAGTTCGCCCGAAGGAGTCATCGCCGAAATTTTTTCCGCCGCCGCCAACAGCATTTCAGGCGTGATGCGCGGCGCGTCCGCGTCCACCGCGCCGCGAAAGATGCCGGGAAACCCCAGCACGTTATTCACCGACTTTCCGTCCGCCGCCAGCGCCGCGCCGCGTTCCATCGCCGTGTCGGGATCAATTTCCGCGTTCGGGTTGGAGAGCGCGAGAATAATCTGCCCCTTCCTCACCATCTCCGGTTTGATCAAATTGGGCGCGCCAGTCGTCGCCACGACGATGTCGCAACTTGCCATAATCTCCGCCAACGTGGACGGGATTCCGCCCAGCGATTCAAAGCGACTCATCATCTGCGGATTTAAGTCCGCGCCGCGCACGGGGTTGCCTGTCAGGCGCATCGTCATCTGACCGATAGCCTGACCCGCCGCCCCAAGCCCAATCTGCCCGATGACGGCTTTCTTCAAATTCGTGCGCGTCTCGCGCGTGGCGGTCATCAACGCCGCCAACGAGACCGCCGCCGTGCCGTGTTGATCGTCGTGCATTACGGGGATGTCGAGCATGGATTGCAGGCGTTCTTCAATTTCAAAGCAGCGCGGCGCGGAAATATCTTCAAGTTGAATTGCCGCAAACGTCGGCGAAATTGCCGCCGTCGCCGCGATGATTTCGTCTGTGTCTTTTGTGTTCAATAAAATAGGAATGCCCGAAAGCCCGACCAGCGTTTCCATCAACATGGCTTTGCCTTCCATAACGGGCATGGCGGCTTGCGGACCAATATCGCCCAAGCCGAGAACGGCTGTGCCGTCGGTAACGATGGCGACCATGTGGCTGATGCTCGTGTAAAGCCGCGCCTGCGAAGGGTCTTTGACGATGCGCGCGCAGACCTCGGCCACGCCCGGCGTGTAAACGCGCCGCAACGTCGTCAGCGATTTGATTGGATGCCGCGAGCGCACGGCGATTTTCCCTTTTTGATGCAGTTCCAAAACTTCGTCGCGCACTTCGAGAATTTTCGTGCCGACGTTGGCTTCCATCGCGGATAAAACCGCCGCGAGGCTTTTCTCGTCTTTGGCGGTAATGGTGATGTCGCGCACGGTGTGGCGCGAGGTTTCCGTCAGCAGGTTAATACTGCCGACGCTTCCGCCCGCTTCCGCAACGGCGGTGAGCAGTTTCGCTAAAATTCCCTTTTGCTGCGAATTGCGGACTCGCACTTTTCGCATGATTTTCGGTTGCCACGCCATCGTTCCTCCTTTGAAGTACGCCCATTTTAACGCGAATACCGCGAAGGCGCTTCGCGGTATTTATTAACGTGTGTCGAAAAACCTATGGGCAAACTCAGCCGCCCATGCGCGACATTTCCACTTTGGGTAAAGAGATTGTGTTTTCAGAGCGCAGTTCGGAGTAGCGGTCGGTTCGCTTGCGCCAAACGCTTTCAATTTTTTGCATAATTTCTTCGTCGTTGGCTTCGCCGAGCAACAGGGCGCGCAAATCGTGCCCGTGAACGGCGAACAGGCAAGTGTACAACTGCCCTTCGGCGGAGAGCCGAACGCGCGTGCAGTTGCGACAAAACGGCTGCGTTACCGAAGCGATGACGCCGATTTCGCCGCCGCCGTCTTTATAGCGCCAGCGCTCAGCCACCTCGCCGACGTAATTTGGGTCAATCGCTTCGAGCGGCATTTCGGCGTTGATTTTGGCGACAATCTCCTTCGCCGTAACCACGTCGTCCAGCCGCCATCCGTTGGAATGTCCCACGTCCATGTATTCGATGAAGCGCAAAATATAACCCTTCTCGCGGAAGAAACGCGCCATCGGCAAAATGCTGTCTTCGTTCATGCCGCGCTTGACGACCATGTTCACTTTTATGGGCGACAACCTGGCGGCTTTGGCGGCGTCCATGCCTTCGATGACTTTTTCGACGGGGAAGTCTACGTCGTTCATCGCTTTGAAGGTTTTATTGTCCAGCGAATCAAGGCTGACGGTAACGCGCTTCAACCCCGACTTTTGCAGCGATTCAGCGAAACGCGCCAACAGCGAACCGTTGGTTGTCATCGTCAAATCCATATCGGGAATTTGCGAAAGCATAGCGACCAAGTCGGGAAAATCTTTCCGCACTAAAGGCTCGCCGCCAGTTAAGCGCAACTTCCGCACGTCGAAAGCGGCGAAGAGACGCGCCAAGCGCGTAATCTCTTCAAAGGTCAACACTTGATCGCCGTGTAAAAATTGATAATTTGCTCCGAAGATTTCCTTCGGCATACAGTACACGCAGCGGAAGTTGCAGCGGTCGGTTACGGAGATTCGCAGATCGTGTAGGGGACGGTTGAGGGTGTCGGTGATTGTAGTCATAAGAAATACCAATAAATTGGAACTGAAATTATAACCAGATTAACGGTTTTGAACTTGTAATTGACTCGGAATATTCGCTGTGCTATCATAGCGTAGTTTAATCTAGGAGAAATGATGAGCGTTGAATTTATTTTTCGCATTATTGGCATGATCGCCGTCGGAATTGCGGCGGGTTATTGGGGTTATAACCTTTCCGAATTTTCTCCCGAGAGCGCAGTCAGCACAATTTCGGTCTTTGCCTTAGTCGGCGCGTTAGCGGGCTTGATTCTTACGCCTTACCTGACGACGCGCCCAGTGCGCTCGATGCGCTCGATGTTAGGGCGAATGACCGCCGAAAGTTTGTTCGCCGGGTTAATCGGGCTCGTCGTCGGCTTATTAATCGCCGCTTTGCTGACCTTTCCGCTTTCCATGCTTCCCAAGCCTTTTAGCCAAGTTTTGCCTTTTGTCGGCGTGGTTATTTTTTCCTATTTTGGAGTGTTTCTCTTCGTCATGCGGCAGGGCGACATTATGGGACTCATCGGCGCGTTGGGCGGACGCGGCGGCGAAGGCGGAACGTCCGGCTCGTGGAGCAACCTCAACCGCAATATTTTGCTCGACACCAGCGTCATCATTGACGGGCGCGTGGCCGACATTGCCAAAACCGGATTTTTGCCGGGCACGCTGCTCATTCCGCGCTTTGTGTTGAACGAATTGCAATACATCGCCGACTCGTCGGACGGCGTGCGTCGTCAGCGCGGGCGGCGCGGCATGGAAGTTTTGGGCGAGCTGCAAAAGTTGCCCAATCTGCTCGTTCGCATTTCGGACATCAACGTAGACGGCGTGCGCGAAGTGGACGATAAACTGGTGGTCTTGGGCAAGCAGCTTAAAAGCCCGATCCTCACCAACGATTACAACTTAAACCGCGTCGCCGAGTTGCAGGGCGTAACGGTCTTAAACATTAACGAATTGGCGAACGCGATTAAATCGGTCGTCTTGCCCGGCGAAACCTTGCGGATTAACATCATGCAAGAGGGCAAAGAACACGGTCAGGGCGTGGGCTACATGGACGACGGCACGATGGTCGTCGTCGAGAATGGGCGCGAGTTCATCGGCGAATATATGGAAGTGAACATCACCAAAGTTTTGCAAACGGCGGCAGGGCGCATGATCTTCGGGCGCGTGGACGAAGAAACCGCGCGGCACGGGAAGAAGCATTAGCCGACAGGGATTAGTTTTCAGTAAACGGTTTTCAGTAAATGGAGCGCGGAAGGCACTCTGTTTTTTTAACCTTAACGTTTTGCGAATCTGTGGTTAAATAGAAAGATGTTGAAAATCTATAACACGCTTTCTCGAAAAACGGAAGAATTCCAAACGCTCGAAGCGGGCAAAGTCAAAATGTACGTTTGCGGCGTAACCGTTTACAACGATGCGCACGTCGGACATGCCATGTCGGCGATCGTCTTCGACATCATCCGCCGTTACCTTGAATATCGCGGGTACGACGTGCGGCATGTGATGAACTACACCGACGTGGACGATAAAATCATCCGCCGCGCCAACGAACTGGGCGAAGATCCGCTGGCGCTTTCGGCGCGTTACATCGCCGATTACGCCGCCGATTTGCGCAGCCTCAACGTCTTGCAGCCGACGTCCACGCCGCAAGTGAGCAAGACTATGCCGCTGATTATCAAATTTATCGAAGGTTTGATCGAACGCGGACATGCCTACGCCGCCGAAAACGGCGACGTCTATTTCCGCGTAACCAGCGACGACGATTACGGCAAACTCTCCGGGCGCAAGTTGGACGATATGCAAGCGGGCGCGCGCGTTGAAATCGGCGAGCAAAAAGAAAACCCGATGGACTTCGCCCTGTGGAAAGCCGCCAAGCCCGACGAAATTTTTTGGGAAAGCCCGTGGGGCAAAGGGCGGCCGGGCTGGCACATCGAATGCTCGGCGATGAACCTCGCCGAACTCGGCGAGCAAATTGACATTCACGGCGGCGGCAACGATTTAATTTTCCCGCACCACGAAAACGAAATCGCGCAAAGCGAAAGTTACACCGGCAAAGAATTTGCGCGGTATTGGATTCACAACGGCATGTTGCAACTGGGCGGCGAAAAAATGTCCAAGTCGCTGGGCAACATCGTCAGCATTAAAAAATTTCTCTCGGAGCGTTCGTCCGACGCGATGCGTATGTTGGTCTTAAACGGGACTTATCGCGCGCCGCTGCTCTTCAACGACGAAACGCTGGACGCCGCCGAACGCGCCGTCGAACGTTTGAAGTCGGCGTTGAAAGCGGCCAATGCTTCCGCGCAAGGGTTGGACGCCGCCGCCGCATCCGCCCTGGACGAAGCCGCCGAATCGGCGAAGACGAATTTTGTCGAAGCGATGGATAACGACTTCAACACCGCAGGCGCAATAGCCGTGTTGTTTGAACTCTCTAAAGCGATTAACACCGCCCGCGACAGCGGCGCAAGCGCGGAGCAGATTGAATCCGCACAAGCGACTTTCAAAGATTTGGCGGGCGTGCTCGGCTTGACCTTCGCCGAAAAAGAAACTTCCGACGAAGAGACGGCGCAAATCGAAGCGCTGATGTCCGAACGCGCCGAAGCGCGCAAAGCCAAAAATTGGCAACGCTCCGACGAAATCCGCGACCAGTTGAAGGCGATGGGCATCGCTGTCGAAGACGGCAAAGACGGCGCGACGTGGAAGCGCAGTTAATCCGCGTATAATTTGACAACTAGACTTAAGGAGAAATACCCATGCGTAGAATGTTTGGCTTTTTGATTGGCGTCTTTACCGGCTCGTTGTTGGGCGCGGTGTTGGCTTTGTTGCTCGCCCCCGATTCGGGCGAAGACTTGCGCGGACAACTGCGCGAGCGCGGACAACTCTTCCTCAGCGATGTGCGCCAAACGGCGGACGCGCGGCGCATCGAACTGCGCGGGCGCTTGGCGGCTTTGCAAGAACCCAACGAAGATTTTTAATTGCCAATAACCCGCTTGTAAAATTCTTCCGCCCGTTTCATGTTCGCGCCGTATTCCGCGCGCGCGGAAATCATCTTCCGATTCAGACCTGCGGCTCGCGCGCGCAGGTCTTCGTTTTCTAGGGCTTGCAAAATCGCGTCGGCTATCGAGCGCGGACTGTTGGCGTCGCATAGCAGGCCGTTTTCGGCGGGCGTAATCCACTCGCGGATCGATTCCAAATCGCCGGCCACCGGGAAGCAGCCGCAGGCCAGCGCTTCGAGCAACGTGTTCGGCGTCCCGTCGTGGACGCTCGGCGACACCACAATTTGCGCCGCGCGAAAGACCTCGCCCATTTGCGCGTGCGAAAAAGCCGGCAACAACTCGACCGCGTTCTCGATGTTAAATTCTCGCGTCCACGCTTGCGCTTGCGGCTCGTTTTGCATTCCCACGCATTGAAATTTCGCATCGGGGTATTTTTCCAAGACCAACGGAATCGCTTTGAAAAAAGAATCGTTGCGGACGTAAGGGCGAACGCCGCGCGGATTTAAGACGATAGGATTCCTCGGCGGCGCGGCGGGCGGATAAAAAACGTCGGCGCGGACTCCGCCGTTGCCGGGCGCGACCAACGACGGCTTCGCCTCGTCCCAGCCCCAGCGCTTCGCCAAGCGGATGTCGCGTTGGGCGTCGGCGTGCAAACCGTCGGCGAGGCGCAGCGCTTTGCGCGTGTACTGTCCCATCAGCGGCGCAGACGGCGCGTGCAGGGTGAAGTCGTTGCCCCAAATCGAAACGATAAACGGCGGACGTTCGCTTAATCCGCTTAAGGCTTCGGCGGCTAACATCCCCTCGTAGGGGACGCGCATGGCGTGAATCAAATCGGGTTGGACGCGCTGAATGAAAGCGCGCAATTTCTTCGCGGACGCGGGAAGAGTCAACGGGCCGAGCCAATGCCGAAGGGCGGTGCGAAGTTTCAAAGTCCGCGAGGGGGCGGCGGAAGGGGCGGCGGCGCGTTTCTTCGCGGCGCTGAATGCCGCAGGCGTGAATTCAATTTGTTGGGGAGAAAAACCCTGCGCGTCCCATTCAAAAGTGGAGGCGATAAAAACTTCGTCGCCGCGTTCGCTGAAATGGCGAATCCAATTGCGGGCGATGGGCGAGCGGGCGTCGGCGATGAAAAGTAGGCGCATGGGACGATTATAGTCAAAAATGCGCTTTGCTTTGTGGTTATAATACGGGGCGTCGAGAATAGAAAAAAACCGAATTCTCGCCGCGCTAAAAATGACAAGATTATAGAACAAGAGGTTTTTTTATGAAACAAATTTGCGTCGTCGGCGTGGGCTATGTCGGGTTGGTAACCGCCGCCTGTTTCGCCGACTTGGGCAACCGCGTCATCGCGTTGGACGTGAACGAAGAGCGCATTGCCAATTTGAAAAAAGGCGTGATGCCGATTTACGAGCCGGGTTTGGACGAGTTGGTTAAGCGCAACGTCGGCGCCGGGCGGCTGACGTTTAGCGCGGACTACGCCGAAGCGCTGCAAGGCGCGGAGTACGCTTTCATCGCCGTCGGCACGCCCTCCGGCGCGGACGGTTCGGCGGATTTGCAATATGTGGCGGCGGCGGCGACTTCAATCGCTAAGCACATGGCCGCGCCGTTGATTCTGATTAATAAATCCACCGTGCCGATTGGCACGGGCGATTGGGTGGCGGACATCGTACAAGGCGCGCAGCCGCAGGCGATTGATTTTTCCGTCGTCTCCTGCCCCGAATTTTTGCGCGAAGGTTCGGCAATCGCCGACTTTATGAATCCGCACCGCACGGTCATCGGCTCGTTGGATCACGACGCGGCGAATAAAGTGGCGCAGTTGCATTTGCCTTTGCGCGCGCCGATTGTCATCACCGATTTGCGAACGGCGGAAATGATCAAGTACGCCAGCAATGCGTTCCTTGCGGCGAAGATTTCGTTCATCAACGAGTTGGCGGATTTGTGCGAGCGCGTCGGCGCGGACGTGAAAGAGGTGGCGGCTGGCATGGGCTACGACGCGCGCATCGGGCGGCACTTTCTCGACGCGGGCTTGGGCTGGGGCGGCTCGTGCTTCCCCAAAGATGTGGAAGCGCTGGCGTTCATGGCGAAAGAAAAGGGACTCAATCCGCGCATTCTCAACAGCGTGGTGGACGTGAATTATGACCGCCGCAAAGAGGCGGCGAAGACCGTCGCGCAAATGCTCGGCGGCGAAGCGAAGGGCAAAACGATCGGACTGCTTGGTTTGGCGTTTAAGCCCAACACCGACGACATGCGCGACGCGCCTTCGATTGACATTTCCGAAGCGTTGATCGAAGCGGGCGCGAAAGTCCGCGCTTACGATCCCGTCGCGATGAACGTCGCCCGCGCCATTTTGCCGGCTGTCGAAATGTTTGACGACCCGTACAGCCTCGCCGCTGGCTGCGACGCGCTGATGATCATCACTGAATGGAACGAGTTCAAGCAATTGGATTTGACGCGAATCAAAAGTTTGCTCAACTCGCCGATTCTTTTTGACGGGCGCAACATCTACGAGCCGCGCCGCATGAAAGAATTAGGCTTCGTTTATCGCGCCATCGGGCGGGCGTTATAACATGGCGCAAACTCCGCGCGTTTGCGATTACGAGGGGTCGGATTATCAACAAGCCTTTTGGGACGAAGGCGGGCGCGCCTACGAAGACCAAGCCGAAGCAATTGCGCTGAAACGTCTGTTGCCCAAGAGCGGCAAACTGATGCTCGAAGTCGGCGCGGGCGCTGGGCGCAACACGCCGCGTTACGCGGGCTTCGAGCGCGTGGTCGTCATGGATTATTCGACGACGCAATTGGCGCAAGCGCAAGAGCGGCTGGGACGTTCTGATCAATATATTTACGTCGCCGCCGACGTGTACCGCCTGCCCTTCCGCGACGGGCTGTTCGACGGCGCGACGATGATTCGCGTTTTGCACCACATGGCAGACGCGCCCAACGCGCTGGCGCAAATCCGCCGAACTCTGCAGCCGGGCGCGACCTTCATTTTGGAATTCGCCAACAAACTTAACCTGAAAGCGATTCTGCGCTACGGGCTGGGTCGCCAAACGTGGAGTCCCTTCGACTTAGCGCCGGTGGAATTTGTCGAATTGAATTTTGACTTTCACCCGAAAGCGATTCGTCAATGGCTAAATGAATTGGGATTTACGCTTGAAAGAACGCTGACCGTTTCGCACTTTCGGCTGGGCTGGCTTAAGCGGCTCGTCCCTGCGCGTTGGCTTGCCGCCGCCGACGGACTCCTCCAACCGACGGGCGCGCTGTTTCAACTGACGCCGAGCGTCTTCGTCCAAGCCGTTTTGCCCGGTCAACTCAAAGCGCAGATTCCGCTTGATGTGGCGGACTGGTTCAAATGTCCGGGTTGCGGCGCGGACGAGTTGCAAGCCGAAGAAGATTTTCTCGTCTGCCCGTCTTGTCAGTCAAGGTGGGCGGTGCGCGACGGAATTTATGATTTTAGGGAAAGCGTTTAATTTTTCATCAACGGCAAGCGGACGAAAAACGCGCTGCCGGGGAAATGCTCTTCGTCTTTGCCGGCGCTTTCGACCCAAATGCTGCCTTGCAGCGCTTTGACGATGCCCGACGCGATGGCCAGCCCCAAGCCTGCGCCGCCGCCTTTGTAATTTGTGCGGCTGGACGAATGCAGTTGCACTTCGCCGAGTTGATATAACTTCTCGAAGATGACTTTGTGATGAACGGCGTCAATGCCGATGCCCGTGTCGCGGACGACAATCTCCGCCATTTCGCCGCGCCGCTCGTCGTTGACGGTTTTCGCCGAAACGCTAATCGTGCCGCCGTCGGGCGTGAACTTAATGGCGTTGACGATAATTTGGTCGAAGGCTTTTTTCACTAATTCGGAGTCGCCTAAAATGGCGGGAAGGTCTGAAATCGAATCGTCAATCTCTAAATTCAAACTGCGCGTGGCGAGGTCTTGCGCGTAATCTTTGACAATTAAGCGCAAAACCATGTTCAGAAAAACCGGCTCTAAATGCGGCGTGATGACTTGATTTTCCAAGCGCACCACGTCCAACATGCTGTTGACGATTTGATGCAGGCGGTTCGTCCCGCGCAGCACGCCGTCCAGTGCTTCGGTTAAGGTTTCGTCTTTTTTGATGGAAGAGTTGCTTTGCAAAATTCCGAGAAAGCCTTTGATGACGGTCAACGGCGTGCGGAGTTCGTGCGCCGCCACTTGAATAAAGGCGGATTTATTTTTGTTGTATTGTTCGAGTTTTTCGTAAGTTCTGTTTAACTCGTCCACGCGCTGAGCGACCATGCGTTCCATCATCTGATTCATGTCTGTCATTTCGCGGTAGAGACGGGCGTTTTCCCAAGCGACGGAAACTTGCGTTACGAAAGTCGCGGCGAGCAGAATGTCGTCTTCGCTGAAATCTTGCGCGGCGCGGCTGAACATTAACACGCCGATGGTTTTATTCTTCGCGTAAAGCGGCGCGCCCAACCACGATTGATCTTGCGGAAGCCAGTCTGGCTGTTTCCAATTTGGATCGTTCTTAATATTATTCGCCGCGACGATTTCGCCTTTGCTCATTACCGTTTGGTAAAAGTCGGCGCCGTTCCACGTCAGGCGGAAGGATTTCATGTCCGCGCCGTTGGGCATGCCGCGATGCGCGTGGACTTCGGGGAAGTCGTTGACGTCGTTGATGATTAACGCGCTGCGGTCGTAAGGCAGCGCTTGATTAAGCTGTTCGAGGATGTGTTCGGGCAGGCGTTCGGCGGCGTCGAGCGAGGAAAGCCGCCGCGCGGAGCGGGTCAGCGCTTCGGCGCTGTGTCGGCGCGCCTGTTCGGCGGAGTAGAGGCGTTCCGTTTCGCGCTTTGCGTCTTCGCGTTGGTCTGCCAGCATCGTCCGCAATAAAGCGCTGGAAAGCAAATTTCGCACGCGGACGTACACGTCCCAATCTTCGGGTCCCATTTCGACCCACATGAAGCCGAAGCGATTCGAGGCGAGCGAAAGCGGCATGACCACCGCGTCGTAGCGGCGATCGATAGGGGTTTTGTTGCGCGGCGTAAGACGCCCGGTTTCCATGCGCGCTTTTTCTTCGGGCATCTCAAAGCGTCGGTTGTCGAACTGCATCAGCAGACGATAATTTTGCGGCGCGGCGTTCGAGGCGCGTTCCGCTTCGTCGTAAAACATGACGTACCAGCGTTCGATTCCCAACGCGGGGAAGTGCGTCGAAATCGCGTCGCCGATAGATTCAAAGGAAACCGCAGGCGCCATTGAAAAACTGAAATTGTTTAGCAATTCTTCTTGCTTGACGAATTGCAGGCGGTTGTAGGCTTGAGCGCGGCGCGACAATCCGCCGATTAGAATTTGCGCTTGCTGAAATAAATTTTCGGCGCGAAGAGCGGTTGCGGGGTCGCTGATTCCGCGCAGCGCGTGTTTGCGAAAGGCGGAAAGCAAATTTTGCCAAACGTATAATTCGTAGCCGTGTTGCGAGAGGACGCGAACCGCGTCTTGCACGGTTTTTAGAAATGCGTCGTTGGGGGCGCGTCCGTGCAGGCTTTCGAGGAAAACGTCCCACGAATGCCCGAAGCCTTCGACGAGTTCGGCGCGGTGCGGGTCGTCTTCGGAGACGTTCGCGGTGGCGAGCAAAATGTCGATAACTTGATCGCGTTTGTTTTCCAGCCGTCCGGTGCGCGCCGCTTCGGAGGGCAAGACGACGGCGCGATTAATGCTTTCAGGCAGACAGCCGCAAGACCAACGCACGACGACTTCGGTCGGCAGGAGAGTCGTCGCCGCGACTTTTTCGCCGTTGATTTGTTTTTCAAGCAGACGAAACGCGCCGACGCCGACGTCGTAAAAGGATTGGCGCACGGTGGTCAGCGGCACGCCGGTAGATTGCGATTCGCTCACGTCGTCGAAGCCGACGACGGCGATTTGTTCGGGGACGGAGACGCCGCGTTGTTGCAGCGCTTCCAACACGCCAAACGCCATGCGGTCGTTTGAGACGACGATGGCTTGCGGGTTTAACTTGCGCTCGTCGAGCAAAATTCGCACGGCGGCGCGTCCGCTTTCGGAGGAGTAATCGCCTTCGACTTCAAATTTTGAATCAAAGCGGACGTTGCGCTCTTTGAGTTCGTCGAGGAAACCTTGACGGCGCTGTTCCGCTTCAAACTGTCCGCGAGGACCGCGCACAAAGGCGACGCGCTGCGCGTGATGCGTTTCAAGCATGTGGCGCGTTAGGGCGCGCATTCCGCCGACGTTGTCGCCGAGAATCGTCGGCGCGTTTTTGGCGGGGATGGCGAAAGTCGCAACGGGAATCGGGGCGAAGAAATCAACGAATTTTTGAATCTCTTGCGGCGAAAGCCCGTAGGCGAGGTCGGCGGAAAGCAAGACGCCGTCCACGCGCTCGGATTTGATTAGGTCGTATAAGCCGTAAGAAATCCCGTTGGGCGTTTGCGCGGCGACGGGCGCGCCGCCGACGAAAGAGAGGACGTTGACGTCCGACGCGCGCGCGGAATCTAACACGCCCGCCATGAACTCGTTTCCCCAAACGCGGTTCAACTGCGCGTTCAGCGCGGCGATGGTCTTTCGCTTTTTAGCGGGCGAGGCGTTTCCAGTCATTGTTCGTGAGCGAAATTATAAGTCAAGTTGCGCGAGATGAAAGTTGCAATTTTGTACGCTGAGAATTAGCGGATTTCGATTTGATAAGTCGCCAGTTCGCGGGTGAAGCGCGTCGTCCCCGCCACAACCAGATAGGCGGATTTGCCGCTTTTTAGCGAGAGCGAAATTTGCGCGGTTTGATCTTCGGCGACGGGGATGAAGGTAATCGTGTCGTCTTGGACGAGCGCCAGCCTGAAGGTCTGCGGCAGCGAATTTTGGACGCGCGCGAATCCGTCCGCTTGCCAGCCGCCGTCGTCCGCCTCAAAATCGGAGGAGTAACCGTCGGCGTTGACTGAAATGTCGTCGAGGAGAAAGCCTTCGCCGTTGACCGCCGCGTCGGTAACGTACTCAAAGCGGATGAAAATCTTTTTGCCCGCGTAGGCGGAAAGGTCAATCTGCTCGTTAATCCAGCCGTCTGAAACGCCCGTGTAGCCCCAGCCGTAGGCGTTGCCGCTGGGGTTTGTTCCGCGCCCGGAAGGCGTGGGGAGGATTTGCCACTCTTTGCCGTCTTCGGAAACTTCGAGGTAAACGTAATCCCAATCTTCTTCGATGTCGAACCAAGTTTGGAAGGAAAGTTCGATAGGCGCGGCGACGTTGGAGAAGTCGAACTCGCGGGTGAGGGTCATGTCCGATTCGTCGCCCTTATTTGACCAGAAGGCGTATTTGCCGGAATAGGGGTCCACGGGCAATAAGCCGGTAACTGTCGAACCTGTGAAGTCGAGCGTGTAATCGCCCGCGCAGTTGATTTGAATGTAGTCCACGCCGTATTGGTGGACGGTGCGTAGAAATTCGTCTTGCGGGCAGGCGCTAATGGTTTCGGTTTCACGGGCGCGCGGCGCGGACGGGTAATTATGGTAGGCGTAGCGCCCGTCGGCGATGGAGGCGTTTTGCAGGAAGTTGGTCAGCGCCCAATCCATGAAAAAGTCGTCGGTAGCGATCGGCTTTCCGGTCAGCGGGTCTGCGGCGTTGATTTGTTTCAGCACGTCGTCCACGCTTTCGAGTCCGTTGGCGGGGTCTTTAACAAGGGCTTGCGTCGCCTTTTCGCCGAAGCGGTCGAGGAAGTAAGTCATAAAGAGGAAGCCCGCGCCGTAATGCGGCGTGGTGGCGTTGTGGTCGTTGGGCCAGTCGTTGAGTTGCAAATCAGGGTTGGAGACGTAGAGCCAGTCAAAGCCGCCGGTGTCGTAGCCGTTGAGCAAAACCGCCAACTCGGACGAACCTTCGTTAAGCCACGAGGTTTCGTTCAGGTCGTTATTCCAATGAATCATGTGTTGGAATTCGTGCGCCAGCACCGCGTAGGCGTAGGCGTCGCCGGGCGGGGTGTTGTCGGCGTTGAAGAGGAACATTTCGTGCGCGTTGGAATATTCTTGAATGAGCGGGTGGCGCGAATCGGCGGAGGAGAAATAGCCGGCGACGGAGTAGCCCAACCCGCGCGCGTAGAGGATGTAGATGTGTTCGTCGCCGTCTATGCCCGGCGTCCACTCGCTGCCGAAGAATTCGCGGTCGGTCGGGTAGATTTTATTTTCAAAAGCGTCCATCAGCGCTTTCATATCTTTTTCTTTGACGTTGACTCCGTCTTGCGCCCAAAAATAAGCGTGCGGTGTAACGTATAAAAGCGTCGCTTCCACTTCGTTGTTTTTGTTGGTGTCGAGGTTATGCACCCAAAATTTTTGCTTATCGCCGACGACGCGCGTTTGTGCGGAATCCGCCATCACTTCGGGGACGTTGCAAATCGCTTTGAGGCGACAAGCCAATTCGCGCGGGTCGTTCAACGGGACGACGGTGTCTTCCAAAAGGCGCAGAGTCTCGCCCGATGACGGGTCTGCTTCGGGGCGGACGAGTTTCATCGGCTCGGGAATGGACGTGGAGGGCGGGGGATAATCGGGATAGATTTCGCCGAAAGAATCGGAGCGCGTCGGCGTCAGCAAAAAATAGCCGACGCCCGCCGCCAGACAAAGGCAGGCGCAACAAAATAAAATCAGCGCGCCGACGATCAAGACAATTAAGATTCCCTTGTTTGATTTTTTACTCGCATTAACTTCCATACGTTTCCTCTTTTGTTGAAGATGCTTGATGATACCCTGAATGCGCGCAAACGAGTCTCAGATTTTTGGAAATCAAAATCGCGGAAGAATAACTCTCCCGCGATTTGTTGTTATGCGTCCACTTCGTGTTTGGACTTGCGTTTCTTCGTCGGCGCGGAGGTCTCAAAAACGATCTTATTTGATTCCTTGTCCGCGTCTACGACGACTTCGGCGCCGTCTTTGAATTTGCCCGCCAGCAGTTCTACTGAAAGCGGACTCTCCACATACTTCTGAATCGCCCGTCTCAGCGGACGCGCGCCGAAGGCGGGGTCGTAGCCTTCCTTTGCCAGCCAAGCGCGCGCGGCGTCGGTCAACTGCACGGCGATGTTATGGTCGTTGAGTCGTTCTTGCACTTCTTTCATTTGCAAGACGACGATCTCTTCCATCTCTTCCAGCGAGAGCGGCGAGAACATGATAATCTCGTCCACGCGGTTGATGAACTCCGGGCGGAAGGCGGCTTTGAGCGCTTTGTCAATTTTATCGTGCGAGTCGCGTTCGGCGTCGTCTGCGTGTTGCGAGAGGAAACCGAGCGTGCCGCCCTTGCGGACGTATTCCGTGCCAAGGTTGGAGGTCATAATCAAAACGGTGTTGCGAAAGTCCACAATGTTGCCTTGCCCGTCGGTTAAGCGTCCATCGTCGAGGATTTGCAGAAGCGCGTTCCAAACTTCGGGATGCGCCTTCTCGATTTCGTCAAAAAGCACAACGCGGTACGGTCGGCGGCGCACGGCTTCGGTCAACTGCCCGCCTTCTTCGTAGCCGACGTAGCCCGGAGGCGCGCCGAAGAGACGCGAGACGGTGTGCTGCTCGCGGTACTCGGACATGTCAATTCGCACCATCGCGTCTTCGTCGTCGAACATGAACCACGCCAGCGCTTTCGCCAATTCGGTTTTGCCCACGCCCGAAGGTCCGATGAAGATGAACGAGCCGATGGGGCGCGCGGGATCTTTCAACCCGCTGCGGGCGCGACGGATGGCGTCGGACACGGCGCCGATGGCTTCTTCCTGTCCGATGATGCGCTCGTGCAAACGCGCTTCCATGTGCAGCAATTTTTCCGATTCGGTTTCGAGCATTTGCGTAACGGGGATGCCCGTCCACTGGTGGACGACGGCGGCGATGTCGTTCACGTCCACCACTTCGTCGAGGTGATGCTCGGCTTCCCATTGGTCGCGCTGACCCGTGTATTCCTGTTCGAGGCGCAGACGTTCGGCTTTCTTTTGCGCGGCGCGTTCGTAGTCGCGTTCTAAGCCCGCCTGCTCTTCTTCGGCGGCGAGTTTTTCAATTTCAAGTTTTAGCGCTTTCAAATCGGGCGGCATGGAATATAGCGCCACGCGCAATTTCGCGGCGGCTTCGTCCATTAGGTCAATCGCCTTATCGGGCAGATGGCGGTCGGTAACGTAACGCGGCGCCAAATTGGCAGCGGCGGAAAGCGCTTCGTCGGTGTAACGCACTTTGTGATGCGCTTCGTATTTATCGCGCAAACCGTGCAACATTTTGACGGTGTCTTCCACGCTCGGCTCGTCCACATAAATGGGGGCGAAGCGCCGTTCGAGCGCCGCGTCCTTCTCGATGTATTTGTGATACTCGTCGAGCGTCGTCGCGCCGATGCATTGCAGTTCGCCGCGCGATAACGCAGGCTTGAGCATGTTGCTGGCGTCCATTGCGCCTTGCGCCGCGCCCGCGCCGACGACGGTGTGCAGTTCGTCAATCATTAAGATGACGTCGCCTTTGGCGCGCTGCACTTCTTCCATGATGGCTTTCAGGCGCTCTTCAAATTCGCCTCGAAACCTCGACCCGGCAATCATCGCGCCTAAATCGAGCGCCACCACTTTTTTGCCCGATAGAATTTCCGGCACGTCGTTGGCGGCAATCTTCTGCGCCAAGCCTTCGGCGATGGCGGTTTTGCCCACGCCCGCTTCGCCGATAAGCACGGGGTTGTTTTTTGTGCGCCGCGAGAGGATTTGAATCAAGCGCATGATTTCTTCGTCGCGCCCGATGACTGGGTCGAGTTTGCCTTCGCGGGCAAGTTGAGTTAGATCGCGCGAGTATTTTTCAAGCGTGCGATATTTCGTCTCGGCTTGCGGGTCGGTAACGCGCTGTCCGCCGCGCAGGTCTTGCACCGCGTCGTAAACTCGGTCGCGGCTTAATCCTGCCGATTCTAAAATGCGGGCGGCGGGCGTGTTGCGCTCGGTGAGAATCGCCAAGAAGATATGTTCGGTGGAAATGTATTCGTCTTTCAGGCGATTGGCTTCTTCGTTGGCGAGATCGATGATTCGCTTGACTCGCGGAGTGATGAAAATTTGTCCCGCGCCGCCGCCGAAGATGTTGGCTTTCGGGCTGACGCGCAGCGTGGCGTCCAGCCGATCCGTCAGGGCTTGCGCGTTGACGTTAAGTTTTTCTAAAATTTGGGGAATCACGCCGCCGGGCTGTTCGATCAGCGCCAGCAGAATGTGTTCGGTGTCAATTTGATTATGTCCGTAGCGCTGAATAATTTCGGCGGCGCGTTGCGCGGCTTCTTGCGCTCGTTCTGTAAATCGGTCAAATCGCATCATAAGATTTTTCCTTCGTCCTTTATTCTTCGTCTTTTGTCCGAATGAGGCATTATAACAAAGGCGGCGTTTGTTCCTTGTTAACGCGGCGTAAGAAGCGCGTTAGATTTTGCCTTAAATGGCGAGTGTCAGGGCGCCGCTGCCCTGACACTCTTACAAAGGAGGAGAAGAGAATTTTGTTGCGCGGTAAATTTATCACGTCCGCCCGAAAGGCGCTTGACGCATTGCCTACGATTGCTAAACGAATTCCCGACGATGTACATTACAAAATCTTAAGGTTTGGAGTTGGGCAGCGTAAAATAAAACGTCGCGCCTTGCCCTTCTTCGCTTTCAACCCAAATGCGCCCTTTATGCAATTCGATAATGCGCTTGACTAACGCCAGCCCCACGCCCGTGCCTTCGCTGGCTGAATCTAGTTTGTTGAATAAGCCGAAAACGCGCTCGTGATGTTTGCGGGCAATGCCCATGCCGTTGTCGCGCACATAGAAAATCGGCGTTCCGTTTTCGGCGGCGCGGGCGCCAATTTCAACGCGCGGGTTTTCCTGCGCGCCCATGTATTTTGTCGCGTTGTCCAATAGATTTTGCAAGGCTTCGATTAAGCGCAGGCGGTCTCCATAAATGTCGGGAAGATTCGGCTCGATGAAAAGCACGACGCCTCTTTTCTCCATTCTGCCGCGCGTCAATTCGACGGCTTCTTGCGCTAACTCGTTGAAGGAGACGTGTTGCGGCGAATTAATCAACCGCCCGACGCGGGAGAGTTTGAGCAACTCTTCAAGCAAATCTTGCATTCGTCCGACGGCGTTTTCAATCCGCGTTTTGTCTTTGCCGAATTGCGCTATATTTCCCGTTTGCGCGGATTTTTCTAAATAGCCGAGATACCCGCTGATGGTAACGAGCGGCGATTTGAGGTCGTGAGAAACGGTGTAAGCGAAGCGTTCTAACTCGGCGTTTTTATTTTCAAGTTCTTCAATCAAACGTTTGCGTTCCGATAATTCTTGCTGTAATTGCTTAAGCAGGCGCGACTTTTCGATGGTAACGACAACCTGCGCCGCAATCGTTTCCAGCAGGCGGATTTGGTCTTGCGTGTAGGCGTTGACTTGTGTGGATTGTACCGACATCACGCCGATGGCGCGGTCTTCGAGGAGGAGCGGAATCCCAAGATAGGAGCGAATGGGAACGTCAACGATGACGAAGATCGTATGATTTTTTCGCGCTTCTTCCGACGCGACGTCTCCAATGTAAAGAGTCTTTTTTTCGGTAATGACTTCCCATGAAAGGCTGCGTTTTTCGCTTAACTTAATCGGCGGCGGTTGAATGTCCTCTTCTAAATTGAGGAAAAGCGAGTAAGACAAAATGTCCGTTTCTGCGTCGTATAACGCGACGTGAAAGGCGTCTATCGCCATCGTTTTTTTCAACTCGCGGACAAAGGCGCGCAAAGCGTGATAGAGGTTTTCGCCGCTGGCGAGAGTCGCGCCAAGCCGATAGAGCAAATCCATTTCGCTTGCGCGTCGAGCCGTTTCTTTTTCTTTTTGTTCTCGTTCGGTTTGGTCAATGATGAGGGAGAGGACAAAAGCTTCGCCGTCAATGTTTAGCGGCGCGAGTTCGATTTCGACCGGAATTTCTTCGCCGTCTTTGCGAAGCGCGGTTAAGCAACGTCCCATCATCGGGCGTTCGACGGGATTATGATTAAAATCTGCTCGTTGGGCGACGTGGGCATGGCGCTTGTCTGTCGGGATTAAACGTTCGATGCTTAGCCCAATGAGTTCTCCGCTTTCGTAACCCAACAAGCGATGCGTTTGTCTATTGGCGAAGATGATTTTTCCCGCCGCGTTAGTAACTATAACTGCTGTGGGAATTTCGGTAAGAACGGTCGGCGGGCGGCCTTGACGCGCGGCTTCTTCCGAAGCGTTATTTTCGTGGTGAAAATTGAAACTTGCGTCCATCTGATAATTATAAGACGACTCGGCGAATCGGCTTGGTTTTGACGGGGCGCAACTCGTAATTGGCGAACAAGTCCGCGACGGTTTTCGCGTTGGAACGGATGAGAACCTCTTTTTCAAGAATTTCTTGACACATGAAGAATGCGTCTGAAAGAGGGGCGAGTCTCAGTTCGCCCCTCTTGATGTGGATTACCTTTTCAACGTCTGATACTTGACTCAATGCGGAATTAAATCCTTGCCGAACTTTTCCATCATCGCAGTTTCGTAATCCGACCAGTTAACATCAATCAACTAGATAATTTTTATCTTGGCTTCAAGTTGTTTCTCAAATTTTTGAAATTGCGGGTCATTTCGTAAATAATCAAATATGACCCAATAATCTAGATCTAAAAAGGTTATTTCGCCCGCTTCTATTGCTTTTCTCATAAAACATAATGCGGGTTGTGTCTTATTCTGTAAGGCGTTAACTGCCATAAGAATACTATTGGATAAGGGCTCATTAACAACTTGAAGATGTTTTTTCTTTATTGCAGGTACAGACTGGCGAGGAGTTTGTCTTATTCGGTTTAATATTTTATCTTTCAAGGCGTTATTCCCAAGCTTCTCAGCACAGATAGCATGATTAATGAGAAAATATTCTTTTTCTAATTGTAATTTGAATTGCAGATTATTAATTGTATTTTCACAAAAACACAGACCAAATTCAAACCGTTCTTCTCTAATAAACTGCATTATCGTGTTTAAGATCTCTTTGCTCGTTTTTGTTTCTTGCATTTCTGATTTTTCCCAAATCTTCCGGCATAAAATCAAGCCCCACAAATGTAGGTATTCTATAGCCTCTTTTATATAACTTTTGCTAATTCTGAGGCGAGATCCTAGAGCTATTTGTTTATTTTTGTAAAGCGCTTTACTAGTATTAAGGTAAATTTGATCCGCTCTGCCGCTTCGATGGGTAAAAACATTTCTTCGTTCAAATATTTCCGTGAGTTTCTCACGCGAAAACTTGTTATCAAGTGGAAACTTGCCAAGCAGAAAGCCAATCTTTCGATTTGAAGAAAGAAATTTCAAACTTGTTACAGAAAGTTTTTTAGATATATATTCATCTAATTGTTCAATTTCAAGTTCCTCGTTTGATAAAGCGTCATCTTTTTCGTAATGAATAAAATAAGCTCGAATTAAATGCAGTAATAAAAATTCAAATTGACTTACTGCTGAAGGCAATAGACCTTGTCGTGATAACTCGCTCTTGAACATACCTGGCCTTTGGGTTTTTAGGTATGTTCGAAAAAAAATGTTTGCATTTTCTGGATTAGCCTTTGTCCACTCCTTTAACTTTTCTTGATAATCTTTTAACATAATATATTTATCGCCTTCAAGCGTATAAATTTCATCAGCGTCAATCCCCATTGTTTGCCAAATTTTTTTGAAGTCAAGCGTATCATCTTCAGTGTCTATTTTTATCAAATGTTCGAGAATTTCTTGAACTTCAAGCGGGTCAACATTATCGCCAAATAATGGGCAAATATCTTGGTAATATTTTTCTAGGTTCTCCCACTCTTCTTTTCCGATAGTATCCTCGATAGCAATATGAAGTAAATATAAAGCCTGCATATTGTTATCAAAAGAATTGTAGATGTCTGCAAATTTAATTTGACCGTTCATCTCTGTCTGCTTATTTCAAGACCTAACGTTTCAACGTCCGATACTTGACTCAATGCGGAATTAGATCTTTGCCGAATTTCTTTTGTATCATTAAAGACGTCCGAAGTATCAGAGACTTCGGACGTCTTATGTTACGCGTAGACCAATTTTCCTTTTGGGACTGGGATTTCCCTGCCAAGTTCACGGGCGGTTTCAATCCACTCGCGCGCGATTTGCTCCACATTTGCGAGCGCCTCGTGATAGGTCGCGCCATCTGCCGCGCAACCAGGCAATTCGGGCGCTTCGGCGATGAACGCATCGTCCTCCGCGCTCCAGTATATAATTATTTCATATTTAATCATTTTCACCTGCCAGTTTATATTTCAAAATCAAATTACGGACCTGTTTCACTTGATAGGGTTTGGCTTTCGAGTCTTTCGCCTGCACATTGATGATTTCTATTACGCCGTCTTTTGTATAAATGTGATGACTGCCGCGAATTCTTTCCTGAAATTCAAGTCCGTTCAACAGTTGACGTAAATCTTCAAAGTCAATATTCGCATCCGATGTTCCGCGTAGGACTTTTTCAAGGATTTTGTCAAACCTGGACATGCTTCAATTATAAACCAAGCGAATACTTCGCTGGAATGCAGGTGTAACATGGTTTATCTTTTCAACGTCCGATACTTAACTCGATGCGGAGTTAAATCCTTGCCGAATTTTTCCATCATCGCGGTTTCGTAATCGGACCAATTGCCGATGTACATCTTCGCCGCCGAGTCGCCTTCAAAGACGACGAGGTGCGTGCAGATGCGATCCAAAAACCAGCGGTCGTGACTCACAACTAACGCCGTGCCTGCAAATTCTTCCAGCGCTTCTTCGAGGGCGCGAAGAGTATTTACATCTAAATCGTTGGTCGGCTCGTCGAGCAAGATGACGTTCGCGCCTTCGGTGAGAGTCTTGGCGAGATGAACGCGGTTGCGTTCTCCGCCCGATAAAATGCCAACTTTTTTCTGCTGGTCTGAACCTTGAAAGTTGAACGAGGCGCAATAAGCGCGGGCGTTGATTTTGCGTTTGCCGAGTTCGAGAGTCTCCGCGCCGCCTGAGATTTCTTCATAGACGGTCTTTTCTGGGTCGAGCGTGCGCGATTGATCCACATACGCCAACTTGACCGTCTCGCCGATTTTGACCGAGCCGCTGTCGGGTTTTTCCTGTCCGATGATCATTTTCAACAACGTCGTTTTGCCCGCGCCGTTCGGACCCACTATCCCGACGATAGAGCCTGGCGGAACGGAAGCGGAAAAGGTGTCGAGGATGAGGCGTTCGCCATAAGATTTGGAAATCTTGTCAAATTCAAAAACTACGTCGCCGAGGCGCGGACCAGGCGGGATGTAAATCTCCAAATTTTCGCGGCGCGTTTCGGCTTCCTGATTGAGCAAATTTTCGTAAGCGGTAACGCGCGCCTGACCTTTGGATTGACGCGCTTTGGGCGACATGCGAATCCATTCGAGTTCGCGTTCGAGCGTCTTCTGGCGCTTCGATTCGGATTTCTCTTCGAGGCGGATGCGCTCCTGTTTTTGTTCGAGCCACGAAGAATAATTTCCCTTGTACGGAATTCCGTAGCCGCGATCCAATTCAAGAATCCAGCCCGCGACGTTGTCGAGGAAGTAGCGGTCGTGCGTAACGGCGATGACCGTGCCTTTGTAGTCGCGCAGGTGATGTTCGAGCCACGCCACCGATTCGGCGTCGAGGTGGTTGGTCGGCTCGTCGAGCAGGAGGATGTCGGGTTCGGTGAGCAGTAATCGGGTGAGAGCGACGCGGCGTTTTTCTCCGCCCGAACAGACGTTGATGGGCGTATCCGACGGCGGACAGCGCAACGCGTCCATCGCCAGTTCGAGGCGCGAGTCCAGATTCCAGGCGTCGTGCTTGTCGAGTTGTTCCTGCAATTTGGCTTGCTCGGCGACGAGGGCGTCGAAGTCCGCGTCGGGTTCGGCGAACTTGGCGTTGACTTCATCAAAGCGCGCCAGCATTTCGACGATGGGCGCGACCGCCTCTTTGACGACTTCCATCACGGTCTTGCTTTCGTCGAGTTTCGGCTCCTGTTCGAGCAAGCCGACGGTGTAGCCTTTGGACTGCGAAATTTCGCCGATGTAATCTTTGTCCACGCCCGCCATGATTCGCAGCAGGGTGGATTTGCCCGCGCCGTTCAGCCCGAGCACGCCAATCTTGGCGCCGAGGTAGAAGCCGAGCGAGATGTCGCGCAGAATTTGTTTGTTGGGCGGGACGATGCGCCCCACTTTGTTCATGGAGTAGATGACGAGAGATTCGTTTGACATAGTGAAGTGATTTTACCCGATGATTGTTTGTGAGATGAAAAACCCCGCCTCATTCGGCGGGGAGTTGGCTCGGTTTCGGGGGGTAACTGCGCTATGAGATCGTATGAGAATAAAGATATAGAAAATAATAAGATTATAATCCCCACTATGCAAGCCACCTTTAATTTATCTGCTCAAATAAATTTTATAGAAAAAACTGCCAAGCCCTTTATGAAGTGGGCAGGCGGTAAAGGACAGTTGATTGAAAGCCTTGTAAATCTCTTTCCTGCTGAAATCCAAACAGGTGAAATAAAAAAATATGCCGAACCATTTATTGGCGGCGGAGCATTGTTTTTTTATGTTGCGCAAAATTGTCCGCAAATCGAAAATTTCTATGTTTCAGATGCAAACCAAGAATTAGTTTTAGCGTACACGATAATTCAAAAAGATGTTGAAAGCCTGATTTCGTTCCTTGCTACATTAGAGAAAAATTACCATGCCTTAGATAGTTCGGATCAAAAAGAATTCTTCTATGAGCAAAGAAAGAAGTTCAATGAAAAACTTCTCACTGTTAATTTCAATAAATTTCAAGCAGATTGGGTAGAACGAACTGCGGAAATAATCTTTTTGAATCGAACCTGTTTTAACGGTTTGTTTAGAGTTAATTCCAAAGGCGAATTTAATGTGCCTTTTGGTGATTACACAAATCCGCGAATTTGCGATGCGGATAACTTACGAGCAGTTTCCGCCTTGCTTCAAAAAACAGAAATCAAACTTGGCGATTTTGCCGCTAGTGAAGAATTTGTTGATGATTCCACATTTGTTTACTTTGACCCGCCTTATCGCCCAATAAGCAAGACTGCGAGTTTCAATTCTTATTCAAAGTTTAAATTTGGCGACGAAGCCCAAAAACGGCTTAAGGTATAGATCTTGCTGTGCTTACAAAAGGAATGACTGATTGAATAGATTTGCCTGATGATATGGATGCCTGAATAAAAGGGAGATACTTCATGGAATTAATACTTTCAAAATTCTCTACAAGTGAATATAAAAGCCAGACACAGAAGATTCGCGTGATGACGGAAGGCTGGGTAAATAAGTCAGTTTTCTGCCCAAATTGTGGAAATTCGCTAAATCACTTTGAAAATAATTCACCAGTTGCAGATTTTTATTGTAAAAAATGTGCAGAAGAATACGAACTGAAGTCTAAAAACGGGGAAATAGGAAAAAAGATTGTGGACGGCGCTTATTCTACGATGATTGAGCGTCTGACATCAGATAACAATCCCAATTTTTTCTTTTTGACTTACGACAAGTCTAATTTTGAGATTAAGAACTTTCTGACTATCCCAAAGTATTTTTTTGTCCCTGCGATGATAGAGAAGCGCAAGGCGCTGAGCCCCGCCGCAAGGAGGGCGGGTTGGGTTGGGTGCAATATCGATGTCAGCAACATCCCTGAGATTGGAAAAATTTTTTTTGTTCAGAATGGCGTGGTCAAAAGCAAAGACGAAGTTTTGGAGAAATGGAGCAAAACCGAATTTATCAAAGAAGTTGAGAGCTTCGAATCGAAAGGTTGGCTACTTGATGTCTTATTTTGTATTGAAAAAATAAGGAAAAAGCATTTTTCGCTTGATGAAGTTTATAAATTTGAACTTGAATTAAAAGCAAAACACCCCACAAACAATAATGTTCAAGCGAAGATAAGACAACAATTACAGATATTAAGAGATAAAAACATTATTGAGTTTGTTGGGCGTGGTGAGTATCAAAAAATAACCTCAGGAAAGGTTTAAATATGACACTGAATTTTTTCCAACCCACAAAAAGAGAACGCTTAGACAAAAGCCGATACTATATCTCGCAGTTCGATAGCGATACTTTTCAAGTTGTTGATTTGGTTGAAAATCGCGAGGTTTGCGTTTGTTCGAATTACGATGATTGGGAAGATGCGGAAGAACGAGCAAAGAAAATAGTTTTACTCTTGAATCAAAGCGCAGAGAAAACAACAAAATAGCCCCATAATAATTTGGACGGCAAAAACCCCGATGATTTATCCAGTATTCCCAGCCTGCCCAAGTTTTTAGATGCTCTGGAAATTGCTGTTCGGGAAATGTATCGTGTTTTGAAGCCAGGAAAGTATTGCGCTATTTTGATTGGAGACACAAGGAAGGGACAGCACTTTATTCCGCTGTCCCATTTTGTTTTGGAACGATGCTTGCGTTCAGGCTTTGCATTGAAGGAAGAAGTTATCAAGACACAGCACAATACAACCCATGCGCCAAGATGGTCGGCAAGCGCAAAGCATTACAAATTTTATTTAATCATGCATGAACATCTTTTTATTTTTAGAAAACCTGATGTTGGCGAAAACTTGACCCGAATTCAATATAGCACTTGGAAAGGCTTGCAAAAGGCTCAAGCCGTAGAAGAGGAAGAAGAGTGGAAAGGCTTATTGGATTGGGAAAATAAAAAAGCCAAAATGAGCGCACGCAAAGCGCGTACTTGATATGTGGAATTTAGCAGCGTTTTCAAGTATTTTCCTTGTTTTGAATTTTTCCTGCCCCTAACAATCTTCACCTTGCTGCGAATTAATCGGGCTTCTCGCATAATAGAAAAACCTGAACGATCATGGCGGTCAAGTTCGCATTGGAGGGGATGAAAGGACTCTACCCCCCCCGCCCTTTCCCTTTCCTTATCCCTTTCGGGAGTGCTTCGCGCTTCAAAGGCGCGACTTCCAGACGAGTCAGCGCCGCCTGTCGTTAAACGTCCGCAAGCGCGTTACAATCGCCTATTAAAAAGGAGGAAGGATGAACGCAAAGAAATACGTTTTTTCGATGGCTGGCAACCGCCCTACATTTGAAGAGGACGGCGTGGAAGACACCGAGTTAATCGTTACCAAAGCCCAAAGCGAAGGGCGTTACTCGATTATGATTTCGCGCTGGCTTTCAACTTTTGAAGTTCCGCCGCATTTTCACAAAGAACACGCGGAAACTTTTTATGTGCTGGACGGTCAAGTAGAGTGGACGGTCGAAGGCGAAACGCGCGTGCTTAACGCGGGCGACGCGCTGTACATTCCGCCCAACGCCGTGCACAGCGTGCGCGTGCTGGGCGGAAAAGACAGCCATAACATCTTAATCTACGAGCCGGGCGGCTACGAAGACCAAGTTGATTTCAAGATGAATTACGCCGCCGAAGAGTTGAAAGATCCCGAAGTGCGCGACCGCATCCGCAAGATGAGCGATTTCAACGTGGTCGAATAAGCGTTGGCAAACGGTTCGACAACTCCGAGTTCTTATCCGCTCTCGCCTCTACCTCTCGCGCCCCATCCGCGAGATCAAATTATCTTTAACAATCAACTGATGATAAAACGCGCCGACAATGTGCAGGACTATTAACGCCAGCAGAACAGGCGCGATAAAGCCGTGCGTCGCTCGCGCGGTAAAGTCAAAGAAATCGGCGGGGAGCGCGGCGGCTGACGCGCTAAAAACGGCGGGAAGCAGCCCCGCTTGCAGCGAAAGCGTCATTCCGCTTAATGCCATCAAAATGGTAAACAGGTACAAGGCGATGTGCGTCGCTTTTGCCAGCCAATCGAAAAAGGGGTTGCCCGCCGAAGCGTGAGGCGGCGCGGGAGATTTGGCGCGCAACACGAGGCGCGCAAGCATGGCGATTAAGATGAGGACGCCTAGCGTCGCATGAATCGCCAGCAGAGAAAGTTTTACGCCGCCGTTTGGCAAATTCGCCGACACTTTTCCGACGACAAATTCGGCAATGAGCAGCCAAAAAACCGACCAGTGCAAAGCGACTTGCAAAGGAGTGTAGCGGAACTCGTTTTCAGTCATGTTACTCTCCGCTTTTCGCCGCCAAAAAGACGATGCGCGTCTTGGCGTTGATTCCGCGCTTTGCGCCGTTGGGCGCAATGACCGTCGCGCCCGCTTGGACGGCAAAGGTCTCGTCGTCAACCGTCATAACGCCTTCGCCTTCGAGGAAGTGATACATCGCGCTTCCGGCGGGGTGCGGCGGAATTTGCTGCCCCGCTTCCAAACCGACGACCAACGCTTTGAAGGCGGGCGCGTCAAAGATAAATTGCGGTTTGGGTCCGTCAGGCGCAAAAACCGCTTTCGACTTTGTGTCTAAAAAATAGAGTTCGGACATGACAATCTCCTTTATATTAACTTAAACTTTACCGACAAAAAGCGCCGCGCATCCGACGAGGCGCAATTCATATTCGCGGAAGTTCTCTTTGAGGGCGCGTTTCAAATCCTCCAACGAATCGTCGGCGTTGGAAAAAATTCCCTTTGAATTATAAATTCGCATCAATATCTTTGCCGCCGCGCTATGTTCCACGCCTTTGCCGAGAACCGTCGCGCCGAAAATTTTTCCCGCAGGGTTGAGCAATGGTTTCAAGTGTTGAAAGACAACGCTCTTTTGCGGAATCGCGCCTGGCAGGCAGTGAAGCAAAAAATTAACGGCAATCGAATCAAAATTTGCAGGCTCGATTTGAAGCGGCTCTAACGCATTCGCCCTATACGTTACGGGGGCGTAACGCCGCAGACGACGAGCGGTTACGGCTAAACTGTCGGCGTTTAAATCTGCCAAAGCAATTCTCGGTTGCGGCGCGGGAAAGGCGCAGCGATCGAGGAAGTAGCCCGTCCCCACGCCGACGTCCAAATGATTGGCGGAAATATGCTCGTTATATAAATCGAGAATCGCGGAAGAAGGACAGCGCCAGATAGAACGACAAGAGAATCTCAACACGAGCAAATCATAAAGCGCCAGCGTCGAGCGGCGATAAGCGGCGGCGCCTGCCGCCGTTTCTTTCGAGACCCAAAGGGGCGAAGATGCGCTTTTTATAACGAAATCCTCCAAGAAAAAAGTATATCAGATTTGCTCATTGCTTTGACAAAACGCGCAGCCGCGCCGCTCCGCCTCGACGATGGCTTGATCGCTCGACCAGAAAAAGTTCTCCGCGCCGACGGTCTCGACCAGCCCCGCCCGCTTCATCATGGCGTAAACGGCGCTGTGGACGCCAGCAAACATCAACGCGCCGCCCTGCTCGCGGACGCGCTCGTGCAAGCGACGAATAACGTCCACGCCCGCAACGTCTATAAGCGGCACGCCGCGCATGGACAGAATCAAAGCGTGAGTTTCGCTTAGGTTTTGAAAGGCTTCGTTGAAGTTGCCGGTCGCGGCGAAGAATAAAGGGCCGGTCAAGAAGGCGACGCGCACATGCTTGCATCTGCCCGTCGTGATAATCCCCCTTTGTTTCAAACGTTCGGCGTCCACGTCTTGCACGGAAATATCCATGCTGGCGATTTTGTTAAGGAACACCGCGCCCGCCAAAAATGTGCCGATAAGAATGGCTTGCGTCAAGTCCAAGACGATGGTCGCCAGCATGGTAACGACGAAAGCGATCATGTCCGCTTTGAAGCGCTTGCCGAAGATGAAGCGAATCGCCTCCCATTCGTTCATGCGAACGGCGGTGATCATTAACACGCCCGCCAACGCGGAAAGCGGAATGCGCCCCATGAGCGGCGCGAGCAAGAACATGGAGAGCAACAGCCCGACCGCGTGGACGATGCTCACCATGCGCGTTTGTCCGCCCGACTTAATGCCGACGCTTGAACGCGCAATCGCCGCTGTGGCGGGGACGCCGCCGAAGAAGGGGATGATGATATTGCCCACGCCTTGCGCGATCAACTCTTGATTGGCTTGCATCCGCACGCCAGCCATGTTCGAGCCGACCGCGCCGCACAACAGCGACTCCACCGCGCCCAACGCGGTAATGGTCAGAATCGGCGCGATGAAATCGGGCAGGCGAGTCCACGGCACATTCGACAGGCTGAGGCGCTCTGGCAGAATCAAAGACTGGGGGATCGCTCCAATCGTCGGGGCAGAACCGCTCAAAATCCAGTTAAGCAGCGCGGCGAGGATTAATCCCAAAAGGGAAGAAGGGAAACGCGCCGCCCACTTCTTGGGCATGAAGAGCATTGTCGCCATGACGACCGCGCCGAGAAGCGCCGTTTGCCAATCGGGCGAAAACCCGCCCTGAAAGTAGCCGAATAGTTTTTGCGCGGCGGTGTCGGCGGCGGGAGTCGAGACGCCGAGAAAATTGTCAATTTGACCGATGAAAATGATGAGCGCAATGCCCGACGTAAAGCCGCTGATGACCGGCGCGGGGATAAAGGCGATGAAGCGACCGAGCCGCAGCAAACCGATGACCAACAACAGCGCGCCCGAAAACAAGCCCGCCACCCAAATGCCTTCCAGCCCGTAACGCTGCACGAGGACAATCAGCACAGCGGACATGGCGCCCGTCGGTCCGCTGATTTGGAAGGGCGCGCCGCCCAACGCGCCGATAACGACTCCCGCGAGAATGGCGGTTACTAATCCCGAGGCGGCAGTCGAGCCGGAAGCGACTCCGAACGCCAACGCCAGCGGAAGCGCCACGGCGGCGACGGTCAGCCCTGCCAGCAAGTCTTTTTGAAAGGTTGCGAACGAATAGCCTGAGAACTCGTCTCGATAGAGGCGAGCCAAAGAACGACGCGACATAATCTTCTCCGAAAGGGGCGTTTATCCCCTGACCTTTTACCGATTCCCTTTGGCGCGGTTGTGAGTCTTGCACAGCATTTGACAGTTTTTCGCGTCCGTCGCGCCGCCTTTGCTCCACGCTGTAACGTGATCGGCGTCCATTTCGCTCAACTTCCAAATCTTGGACTGATTGGCTTCATGCCCTAACGCGCACAGCGGACAGTTGGACTCGCCGCTCTTTTCGGCTTGTTTCGTCTGCCTTTCGTAGGCGTTGCGTTTGGTCGCTTCGTCAAAGACGCGCACGTCCAACAAGCGGACGTCCCGCGAACCGTCGAGGATGTATTCAAAAATTCCCCTGCGGTCTTTGACGTACGGGTCGCCGTACAATTCTCGCAACTCTTTGGAGACTTGGGCGGGAGAATAGGGCTTTTTGTGATAAGTCTCGTAGAGTCTGCCCCACTCTAAGCCGCGCATTTCCTTTTCCACGTCCGAGAAGACGGCGGAAACCCAGTCAATAACCGTGTTGAAGTAGGTCTTCAACTCGGAAATGTCCGTATCGTGGCGGTGAAGACTCATGTACCTTTCGATATTGTCCGCGTTCTCCCAACTTTTGCTGACCCATTCCAACGCGCGTTCGAGGAAGTCCTGTCGGTTGACGCTCCCTTTGATGTAGGCGCTCCACTTTTGAGTGTTGGAGTTTTGGCTGTTGCTAAATTCCTCTTTGGCAAGCGTTACGAAAGGTCCAGAGAAGACGGCGTTGCGGATTTCTTGACTGTTAACAGGGACGCCGTAAATGTTGATGGTGCGAAACCAATCCTTGATTTCCGACTCTTCGCCCTCGCATTCGTAAATGAGCAATTTCGTTTCGAGAATCTTCTTTTGCTTTTCGGCGGCGATTCCGCGAAAGTATTGCGGAATGTCGTTCCCGTCGAAGATGGCGAAGCGACCCGTAACGTAACGCCCCAAACTGGTGATGCGTTGTTGACCGTCCAACACTTCGAGGCGGCCGTCTTCCAGTCTGTTGAAGTAAAGCAAGCCAAGCGGGTAGCCCCTGAGGACGGAGTCAATGACCGCTACGTCTTTTTTGCCGTCGGCGTAGATGTAGTTGCGTTGATATTCGGGTTGGATGGTGAGTCTGCCCGCCAAGCCGAACAAGCCTTTGCCTTCCAGTTCGTTATAGGAAAAGCCTTCGCAGATGTCTTTGACGGTAATATCGGTTCTGAGCGTTGTTTTCATGGCAGTTCCTTTCGGGAGTCAGGTTGCGGGCGTTAGGCTTCAAGTTGCGGGTTTCAGGTGTCAGGTTATAGGTTACAGGTTGCGGGTTTTAGGTTTTAGGTTTCAGGTTTCAAGTTACAGGTTTTATCGCTCTGAAACTTATAAAGAAAACAAAAAGGTTTTGACTATTTTACTTCTTATGTTTGATAAAAATACGCTTATATATTTTTTTAGTTTCCACGAGAGGTTGTGAAACCTTACTTGTATTATTCCATAATCCATTAGAGAATCCTTTTCCTTCGCTCTCTGTCGCTCCTAAAATCTCAAATTGTTCAGGGGAATACTTGTCGAGAAAACTAATGGGGACGCCCATAATTCCTTCATAATCGCTAGGGATGGAGTCAGTGAAAGGGACTTCAATTGCGTCATAATTATCGTAGCGTTGATAACCCGCCTTGCCTTGAATCTCTTTATGTTTGCTGTATTTCAGGTTGTCTTCCATCGTCATCAACGGCAAAGGTTGGTGGCGTTTGCCGTGATCTAGGTTAGTAAACCAACAAACGCCAGGCACACGATTTACCTTTTCGCCGTTCTGTTCTCGTTCAAATTTATAAGTATCTGCGTAAATGAACTCTGGGGGAACTCTAAAATACATGCCTGTATTGAAATTTGTCGCCCCTAACCATATTTTATTTTCCTTGATAAGCGGGAAAACTTCCTTATAAGTAATCGCGTTCATGTTGCCGATAATCACAAATTGCTTCTCGGCTTCCGCAATCCAAGCGAGGAACTCGCGGAAGAGGGAAAAGGGCGGGTTGGTGATAATTACGTCGGCTTCGTCGCGCAGTCGGCGCACTTCTTCGCTGCGGAAGTCGCCGTCGCCTTTGAGGTAGCCCCAGTCGAGGTCGTCCGCGTCTATGACATGATTGCCCGTGCGGTCAACCGTCAGCGTGAAAAGTTTCCCCTGAATCGTCGTTTTCTTCGGGTCAAATTGCGGCGCGCCCGTTTCAAAGAGCGTCGGCTGATACGTCCCTTTGTAGGTCTTGCTCTCGGCGGCGTAACTTGTGCTAATCAACTTCTTCAAACCGAGACGCTCGAAGTTTTGGGCGAAGTAACGGGTAAAAGCGCTCCATTCGGGGTCGTCGCAAGGCAAAAGGACGGTCTTCCCGCGAAAAACGTCAGGGTCAAAGTCGAGATAAGCGGCGATTTCTTTCTCGATGTCCGCGTATTGAGTGTAAAATTCGTCGTTCTTTGCGCGTTTCGCGTCGGCGAGGTTGGTGTTTGCCATAAGCGGATTATAAAGGATATTCGGCGTTAAGCGTCGGTTTTATTCGCGGGCTTGTAAGCGGACTCTTTCGTGAATTCGCGGAAGGAAACGGACGGGCAAGCGACCATCCGCGAATTGAACGCGAATGCCCGAATGCGGGCGGACATTCGTTGATTCGTGAAATATTCGCGGACGGTTTCTTGTTTTAGCCCGAAACGTCAAGAAAATGACAAAAAAACCCCTAAATATCCCTGCCGACGCGCCGAAATGCGCCGACAAAAACATTTAGAAGTTTTCGGAAAAACATTTAGAAGTCTTTGCAAAAACATTTAGAAGTCTTTGGGAAAACATCTAGAAGTTTTTTACGCCTTCTCATATTCGATGTTGCTGATGGCTTTCTCTATTGGCGGAAAAGGGCGGGCGGTTAGATGCCCTCACCCTAGTCCTCGCCTTTACCCTCACCCTAGCCCTCTCCCCCTGGGAGAGGGGATTCAGTCTCCCTTCTCCCTTTGGGAGAAGGGTTGGGGATGAGGGAGAACGAAATTCTCCCTTTGGGGCATGTGTCTGTAAAGGTAGAAGGGTTGGGGATGAAGGCGGGCGGTTAGACGATTGAACAGTGGGAATTTTGCAAAAGCCCGCGCGCGTCTTTACCCTCACCCTAGCCCTCTCCCAGGGGGAGAGGGGACTTAATCCTCTTCTCCCGCCCTTTCCCAAAGAGGGGAAGAGGGGATTCAGTCGCCCTTCTCTAACGCCCTTCCAGAAAAGGGGCGGGGACTCGTCTCCCTTCTCCCTTTGGGAGAAGGGTTGGGGATGAGGGAGAACGAAATTCTCCCTTTGGGACGTGTGTTTATAAGAGTAGAAGGGTTAGGGAAAGCGCAGGCGATTGAACGCTCTCGCCCTAGACCTCGTCTTTACCCTCACCCTAGCCCTCTCCCAGGGGGAGAGGGGACTTAATCCTCTTCTCCCGCCCTTTCCCAAAGAGGGGAAGAGGGGATTCAGTCGCCCTTCTCTAACGCCCTTCCAGAAAAGGGGCGGGGACTCGTCTCCCTTCTCCCTTTGGGAGAAGGGTTGGGGATGAGGGAGAACGAAATTCTCCCTTTGGGACGTGTGTTTATAAGAGTAGAAGGGTTAGGGAAAGCGCAGGCGATTGAACGCTCTCGCCCTAGACCTCGTCTTTACCCTCACCCTAGCCCTCTCCCAG
>JAIXKJ010000008.1:39439-93321 GCA_026928255.1 Anaerolineales bacterium | reverse complement strand
ATTGAACGCTCTCGCCCTAGACCTCGTCTTTACCCTCACCCTAGCCCTCTCCCAGCGGGAGAGGGGATTCAGTCGCCCTTCTCTAATACCCTTCCAGAAAAGGAGTGGAGACTCCTCTCCCTTCTCCCAAAGGGAGAAGGGTTGGGGATGAGGGAGAACGAAATTCTCCTTTTGGGGCATGTGTCTGTAAGGATAGAAGAATTGGCGGAAAAGGGCGGGCAATTGCCTGTCCTCTAACCGTCTATTCCTTTATAATCCGCTTATGATTACCACACTCTTCCTAGACATTGGCGGCGTGCTGTTGACGAACGGCTGGGATCACAACGCCCGCGCCCGCGCCGCGAGTCAGTTTCAGTTGGATTACGCCGAGATGGACGAACGGCATCATCTCACCTTCGACACCTACGAAGAAGGCAAACTCAGCCTCGACGAGTACCTGCGGCGCGTCGTTTTTCACCGAGAACGCGCCTTTACGCCCGCCGACTTCAAAGCCTTTATGTACGCGCAGTCTCAACCTTTCCCTGAGATGATCGAGTTGATTAAGACGCTTAAGGCGCGGCACAACTTGCGCGTCGCCGCCGTCAGCAACGAGGGGCGCGAACTGACGACCTACCGCGTGGAACGCTTTCAACTCAATTCGTTTATAGATTTCTTCATTTCCTCTTGCTTCGTCCATTACCGCAAACCCGACGCCGACATCTATCGCATGGCGTTGGACGTCTCGCAAGCCCGCCCGCATCAAGTCGCCTATTTGGACGACCGCGCCTTGTTCGTTCAAGTCGCTCAGGAACTCGGAATCCACAGCATCCTGCATCAAAACTACGAAACGACGAAGGGGGAGTTGGAATTGGTGATTAGGGGTTAGGGGATTGGTAAGTAGGAATCGGGTAATTAGTAATTAGGTAATTGGGAATTGGTAATTAGGAATCAGGTAATTAGGGATTGGGTGATTGGGAATTAGGAAAACCTGACACCTGAAACCTAATACCTGAAACTTAATGTAATAACCGCCATCATCCCGCTGATTGCGTCCATGCCGGAGGAATGCCCCGTTTGGGCGGCGGATTGAAAGGCGGCGAGCAAGTCGGCGGGACGGGCGGGGTTGCAAAGCGCTTCGGCGAGGGTTGCCAGTCGGCGCGAGACCCGTCCGCGAGAGGCGTGGAAGAGGTAAGCGCGGCTGACGGCGTTGGTGGCGAAAGACAAGCGGTTCGTTTCGTCCGCAAGGGCGGGGAGGAAAGAGGAACGGTCAACGATGTACATGCCGACGAAGAAGCCGACGAGCAAATCGTCCCCGCTGGGGGTGAGACCCGCCCCTAAGCCGATGAGTTTTTTCAGCGGGGAAGTTAGGTTCGACGTATCGCCCGTTTGGGCGCAAGCCAGCAACTCGCGCAACGCTTCCCCCGCCCGTTTGCAGACGAGACTGGTATTCTCTCGCGGATGAAGCAGTTCGTCGGCGACGACGTCCGCGCCGAGAGCGCGTTGGCGCTGGTTGAGCGTTTGCCAAACGACCGCCTGCGCTTGGGAAAAAGAGTCGGAGGAGAAATCGGCTTGAAGCGCGGATAAGTTAGAAATCCAGCGCGAGGCGCGGCGCAAGTTGACGGTCAACGCGGGCAGGCGCAACGTGTCCCCTTCGCAAAGCGCCAAGTCGCCGACTTTGAAATTCTCAAAAGAAAAACCCGCAGGCGTGGCGAGTCGAATCCCTTGCGGCAAGTCGTCTTGGTCGGCGGCGGTTAGAGTCAGCAGGGTATCTTCATAGCGCAAATTGAGCGCCGAACGAAAGGCGCTGTGGGCGCGGGCGGCGAAGGTTTGCGGAACGAACTCCCCCAGACAGAGCGCTTCGAGGTTCACGGCGCGAGGATTAAGCCGTAAAGAGTCTGCCCTTCTCGGCGGCGGATTGCGCCCCAAGAGGCGGTTAACGCCATGCCTTCTTTGAGGGCGCTGGGCGCGGCGCTAATCTGCCCCAAAGCGCGGACTTGATTCTCGAACTCGACGACGCCCAAGCAAAGCATTTGTTGGTCTTCAAAGCCGACGGGCAGGCTGTACACCGCCGTAAACGTTAACAGGGTGGCTTTGCCTTGCGGACGGATTTCGTCGAACTCGCGCTTCTTGCAGGTCAGGCAGCGCTCGCAACGCGGGTAGTGAACGCGCCCGCAGTTGCGGCAGCGGTAGGCGATGAGTTTTATTTCTTCGCTCACGGCGCGACTCGCTTCAAGATAAAACAAAGGACGTTATTGGCAAAGCCGCCGAAGTTAACCGTCAGCCCGATTTGCGCGTTTTCTACTTGGCGTTCGGGCGGCAGTTCGTGTCTTAATTGCCAAACGATCTCGACCAGTTGGGCGACGCCCGTCGCCCCCAGCGGATGTCCGCGCGCTTTCAAGCCGCCGGAGATATTGATGGGAATCTGCCCGCCTAAGCAGGTTTTGCCGTCCAAGACGGCGTCTCCGCCCGCGCCCTTCTCGAAGAAACCGACTTCTTCGCTGATGGCGATTTCCAAAATGGTGAAAGCGTCGTGCAGTTCGGCGACGTCCACATCGGCGGGCGAAAGGCGCGCCATGTCAAAGGCGGCGCGGGCGGCGAGGCGCACGGCTTTGAGGTCGAGCGGGTCGTCGCGTTGAACGAGCGTGTGCGTGTCGGTGGCTTGCCCAAAACCGGAGACGAGGACGTAAGGTTTCTTCAAGGACTCGGCAATCTCGACGGTAGAGAGAACCAACGCCGCCGCCCCGTCGCTGATTGGGCACAGGTCGTAAAGTCGCAACGGGTCGGCAAGGACGGGATTGTTAATCTCCGCGAAGGGTCCGTCAAAGATTCTTTCGGGGTCAATCGGCAATTGGAAGTGAGCGTAAGGGTTAAGCGCGCCCATCGCGTGATTCTTCACCGAGACGGCTTGCAAATGAGTCGGCGAGAGGTTGTATTTTTCCATGTACAGGCGGGCGTACATGCCGCCCATGCCGGTCATCGTTACGCCGTAGGGATACTCGGCGTGCGGGTGAGTCATCGAAGCGATAAAGTCCGTAATTTGCGCCGTCGGTGAGCCGTGCATTTTCTCCCCGCCGACGACGAGGACGCTGTCATAGTAGCCCGAAGCGACGGCGAGAAGCCCAGCCTTCGCCGCCGACGCGCCCGAAGCCGGTCCGTTCTCGACGAGTTCGGCGGCGGCTGGGAGCAAGGCGAGCAAGTCGGCGAGGGAACTGGCGATGGCGGTGCGATGTTGCAAGATTCCGCCGCCGACGTTGGCGACGAAGAGCGCGTCCGCGCCGCTTTCGCTCCTGCCCGCGTCGTCGAGCGCGGCGAGCGCGGCGCGGGCGAGCATCTGCATCAGGCTTTGATCCGCTAACTTGCCGAAGGGAATCATCCCCGCGCCGATAATGGCAACTGGACGCATACGGCGTTAAGCGAGGTTGGCTTGGCTGAGTTTGTTCAGGCGTTCGACGTGGGCGGGGTCGTAAACGTCGCCGAATTTAGTCTGCGGGAGGCTGGCTTTCTTTTCCATCAGCGCTTCGTACTCGTCGTCGTCCACCATAGCGACGCAACGCCCGATGCTGGCTTCGCCGTCCACGAAGCGCCAGGGGAAGAAGCCGACGGGGACGCGGCGGTTGAGCAGGAGGTCAATGTTTCCGCCTAAACATTCGGCGTGGATGATGCCGTAAGGGAACATTTCTAGGTGCATGAGTTGGTACTTGTCGTCGCCGAAGACATCCGCGATGGGTTTGCCGAATTTCTTCTGGAAGACCTTTTCGGCTTGGCGGGTTTGGCGCGGCATCCAATCGCGGATAATCGTGTTCATGGGGTGATCCGCGCTTCCGCAGTCCACGCCGATCCAGCGCAGTTTTTTGGCTTTCGCCCACTCGGCGAACTCGCGGTCGGGGCCGGGGTGCTTGACCATATAGCGAATTTCGTCGGCGAAGGGCGAGTCCCAGCCGAAGTGGTGGTAACCGGTGTGGATGATGAGAATGTCCCCTTCACGGACTTCGACGCGCTCTTCGATCATTTTGCTAGTGTAAATATCATAGTCGCCGCAGACGTCGCTCAAATCGACAATGGCGGCGTCGTGAATCAGGAAGTCCATGTCGAGCGAAGCGATGTCTTTGCCTGGCGTGTGGAAGTGAATCTCGCCGTCGAGGTGCGTGCCGAGATGATTGGAATGCGTAACGATCTGTCCGTTCGCGCCGTTAGGGGCGAGGCGTTTGAAGTACTTGACTTGCAGGGGTTCGTAGGTGGGCCAAGGCGGCGTGCCGACGCCTAAGGGAATAGTGAGGTCAATAAATTTCATGGAAATGTCCTTTTGTTGCCAGAGATAAACAGGGATAAACGGGGATAAGCGAGAGCGTAAAAGCGTTAATCTTTCTCGTAAGGTTGCCCCAACGCTTCGGGTTTGGCGGCGCCCCAGCGCGAACTAAACCAATGCGTGGACATGATCACGAGAATAATAATCGTGATGACGAAGGGAAACGTCCGCCAGATGTAGCGCGAGAAAATATGCGGCAAAAGCGATTCGGGGTTGAGCGAAACTTGCCACAACGCGCCGAACAAAATCGCGCCGCTCAATAGGATGTAGGGATTCCACATCGAGAAGAAGACCAACGCCAGCGCGATGAATCCCCAACCCATGAGCATGTTGTAACTCCAAACGGGGTTGTAGTCCAACGCATAGACCGCGCCCGCGAAGCCCATCATCGCGCCGCTGAAGATGACGCTCCAATAGCGCGTGCGGACGACGTTAACGCCCGACACTTCCGCTACGGTGGGGTTTTCGCCGACGGAACGAATCTTCAGCCCCCAATTCGTCTTGAAGAAGACAAACCAAATGGCGACGGTGAAAATCAACGCGACGATGAAGAAGGGCGAAAGTCCGCTGATGGTTGGGATGCGGCTCATGCCCAAAGGTCCGGCGTAGGGCGAGCCGATGTAGGTCGTCAAGCCGAAGCCGAGAATCCAAATGCCCATGCCGTTGACGACTTGGTCGCCGTGCAACGTAATTGTAAAGAAAGCGTGCAACAATCCCACAACCGCGCCGATGGCAATGCCCGCAAAGAAGCCGAGCAAAAGGCTTCCCGTCGTTTTGGCGACGATAAAGCCGATGGTCGCGCCGAAGAGCATCGCGCCTTCCACGCCGACGTTCATCACGCCTGCGCGTTGACCGACCACTTCGCCCAGCGCGGCGAGGGCAAAAATCGTCGAAGCGTTTAGGCTTCTAACCCAAAATTCCCACATGCTAAGACTCCTTTTTGAAAACGACGCGATAGCGGAAGAAAAATTGAAAAGCGACCAGCGTAATCATCAACACGCCGAGCAAGGCGTAGTCAATGCCGTAACTCAAATGCAGTTTGCCTTGCACATAGCGCCCGCCGCTGGTCAAGCCGCCGAAGAGCAGCGCCAGCGGAATGGCCGCCAACGGGTTGCCCTGCGAAATCAAACCGCAGATAATTCCGTAAAACGCCATGTCGCCGAAGTCGCCGTAATTTTTTGGGATTTGGTTGAGGTTGGGCGTCGTGCCGAAATAATGATAGCCCGCCAAACCCGCCAACGCGCCGCCGATGACGAAGGTGATCAACGCAATTTGAAACGGGCTAATGCCCGCATAGCGCGCGGCGGCGGGGCTGAGTCCGAAAGCGCGGATTTGATAGCCGAGTCGCGTGCGCGTGAAAAGCACATATAAAAGAACGGCTAACAAGAGCGCGATGACGAGAGTCAAAACCGAAACGCCCGAAACAATCGGCGCTTGAATGGAGGCGGGCAGTTTGAAGCCTTCGCCTTCGCCGCCCGAACCCATGAACGGTCCGCCCTCTTTAATCATGTGCGCCACCACCCAATAGCCGATGAAGTTGAGCATCATGGTAACGACGATTTCGTTGGTGTTGAATTTCCCTTTTAGCACGCCGGGAATGGCGCCCGCCAAGCCGCCGCCGATTGCCCCGCCGACGATCATCAACGGGATGACGATTGCGCCTGACAGGTTCGCGCCGCTCGTCCGCGCGCCGAAGACGTAGGCGACGCCGAAAGCGGTCAACGCGCCGAAGTACAATTGCCCAGACATGCCGATATTCCACAGCCCGGCGCGGATGGGGACGATAAAGGCGAAGGTGCTGAGGAGGATGAAGACTGCGCGGTTAATGGTCAGCGGAGCGCCGAAGGGGTTGGCGAAGGCGTAGGTAAACATCGCCTGATAGCCTTTGGCGGGGTCTACGCCCGCTTGCAAAAAGATAAAGCCGACGAGAAACAGCGCGACCAAAATCGCCACGACAGAAATTACAATCGCTTCTAATCCCGTAAAACTTGCTTTCTTTTCCAGTTTCAACGTATAGCCTGCAAGTTTCATGCGCCCACCGCCTTTTCTTTGTGTCCCGCCATTAGCGCGCCGACCGTTTCGCGTTGCGCCGAGCCGCCGGGCAGGATGTCCATAAATTCGCCTTCGTACATCGGGGCGATGCGGTCGCTCAACGCCATCACTTCGTCCAAGTCTTCGGAGATGAGCAAAATGCCCGCGCCGGCTTTTTTCTCTTCCAGCAATTTATTTTGCACGAATTCCATCGCGCCCACGTCCAAGCCTTGCGTCGGCAAGTTGGCGATAATCAAACGCGGTTTGCGCGAGAAGACCCGCGCCAGAATCATCTTTTGCAGGTTGCCGCCCGATAAATTTCGCGCCTTAACGTCGGGGCTGGGAGTCGCCACGCCGTACTCTTCAATTAACTCTTGAGTCAGTTGGCGAACTTTCTTCGCGTCAATCATCCCCCACTTGACGAATAAATCGTCGTAGTAATAACTCATCAGCAGATTTTCTACCAGCGAAAATTCGCCAATCGAGCCGACCGCCCGCTGTTCGGACGGGATGTAGCCGATGCCGCGCTTCCAACGCTCTAAACTGGAAAGGTTGGTAACGTCTTTTCCGCGAAAAAGCACGCGCCCAGTAGACGCTTTTCGCAGCCCTGCCAACACTTCCGCCAGCGGCTGTTGCCCGTTGCCAGAGACGCCCGCGATGCCGAAAATTTCGCCTTCGCGCACTTCAAAGGAAATGTTGCGCGTCGCCCAATATTCTTTGTCGTCGTACGCCGAGACGTTTTCCACCTGTAAAACGGGTTTTCCAATTTTCACGTCGGGGCGTTCGAGGTTGAATATGACCTCTCTGCCGACCATTTCCATCGCCAAACTTTGTTCGGTCGCGTCGGCGGTGTTTAGGCGGGCGACGATTTTTCCGCGCCGCAAAACTGTTACGCGCTGACTGACCGAAAGCACAATCGGAAGTTTGTGCGTAATAAAGGGGACGATGGCAAGTTCATTCTTCGTCATCAACTGGATGGTTTCCAGCAATTTTTTCGTTTCAGGCGGCGCCAGCGCCGAAGTCGGCTCGTCCATGATGAGGATTTTCGCGCCGCGATACAACGCTTTGAGAATCTCCACCATTTGCTTTTCGCCTTCGGAGAGATGCCAAACTTTAGTGTTTAGGTCTATTTTGTAGCCGTACACGTCGCAAAGCGCTTTAACTTCTTCCGCCGTTTTTTTCAAATCTAAAATTGCGCCCGCGCGCGGATGCCCAAGCAGGATGTTTTCCAACACCGAGTGCGCGGAAATCAGTTTGCGGGTTTGATGCACCATGCCAATGCCCAAGTCAATCGCATCCAGCGGCGAACGAAAATTGACCTTTTTGCCAAAGACGAAGATTTCGCCTTCGTCGGGGCGAGTCAACCCGAAGAGGATGCTCATCAGCGTGGTCTTGCCCGCGCCGTTTTCGCCGAGAATGGCGTGAATTTCCCCCGCGCGAATTTCAAAATCAATATGATCGTTCGCCACCAAACCGGGGTAGCGTTTGGTAATTCCGCGCGCTTGCAGAACGATGTCGCCGTGTTTTATTTCAGTCATAAGGATTAACCATTCAACGACGGAAAGCCGTCGGGGTGAGAATAATAAAACGTCGGGGACGAAGCCCGTTGTAACGCGGACTTCGTCCCTTTGGAATTGCGGCGTTCTTTATTTCAGAATTGTCGTGCCTTGCAAGTCGAAGTTGAATTGCGCCAACAGGAATTCGATGGTCGCTTCCGCGCCGGCCTTCTTCACCACCGTGCCAGCGGCGGGAACGGGCAGCCCGTCTAAGTCGAGGCCGGTGCCGTTGCTGATGATTTCATGATCGGTGAACGGATCCCATTCGCCCTTCATCATTTGATCGCGGCGCTGTTTGACCAGGTCGAGGATTTCTTGCGGGATGAGCGGCAACGCTTTGGGGCTGATGGCGTCCAAGCCGGTCTTGCCGTTGTTCATCAAGTCTACCGTCGGTTCGACCGTGCCGTCGGCGAGGGTCATCGTGGTTTCCATGCCCGGATAGAGAATCGTGGTCGGGTTTTTGTTGCCCGCCATGTATTGTTCGAGCATGATGTTGTAGCCGACTTCCCAGCGGGTGTCGAAGGAAACCGCGACGGTGTCGGTGTTCGACCAGCCGTATTCGCCGACCGTGTCCATGTCTTTGCCGATGTACCAAACGCCCTTTTCGGTCGCCACATCCAGCGTGGAGCCGGAGTCGGTCTGTTGGGTCAACACGTCCGCTTTGTATTGATCAACCAACGTCGTGGCGATGTCGCGCTCTTCTTGCGGAAGATACCAGTCGCCCGCGTACTTGACGTAGATGTTGATTTCTTTATTGAGCAGTTTGGCGGCGTCTTGAACGCCCATCACAAAGCCCGCCGTGCGGCGCAGCACTTGAACGTTCGGGAAGGCGGAGACGATGCCGATGTTGCCGGTTTGCGTCAACGCGCCGGCAATCAAACCTTCCAAGTACAGCGCTTGATATTGGCGCGGGAAGTAGCGGATGAAGTTGCGCTTGGTGCTCAGGTCGCTGGCGACGATGGAGACGAAGTAAACGTCGGGGTATTTGTCGGCGATCTCAGCCAACGGCATGCCCATAAATTCGGCGTTGCCGACGACGATCTTCGCGCCGTCCGCGATCATTTCTTCCGCGAAGGGAACGGATTGATCGGGAGCGACGTTTTCGCGGTACATATATTCCACGTTGGGATATTTCGCTTCAAGGCGTTTGCCAGCGCGGTCTTGCGCGCCAGACCAAGTCGTGCCTTCGATGACGCTGAAGTGCTCGATGGCAAGTCCGATTTTCGCGTCGCTAGGGGCGGCGGGGGCTTCGGTAGCGGCGGCGGGGGCTTCAGTGGCTGCGGACGTATTCCCTGAATTATCGGGAGCGGCGGTAGGCGCGGGGGCGGTCGAACAAGCGCCCAAAACTAAACTGGCGACGATCATCAACGCCATTGCAATCGTAAGGGTCTTTCTCTTAAACATTCGTTTCTCCTTTGAGTAATTGAACGTGCAACAAAAGGTTGGGAACGGGTCGCTTTATTTGTCGGCGGCGCCTCCTTTCATTTTTTATTTTTTAGCAAATTCAAACTCACCAATCGCCGTCAGGCGGCGTTTGATTTCAAAAATCCGTTCAGGGTGTCGAGCCCCTGCTTCATCATGGTCTTGCTGACCGTGTCGAACAGCCGTTGACCGACGCTGGCGACCTTGCCGCCAATTTGGGCTTCGCCGCTGTATTTCATCAGCGTTTTTTGCCCTTCAAGCTCGGTCATTTCAATCGCGCCGACTCCTTTGAGGAAGCCGATTTTGCCCGTGCCTTCGACGGTCAGCGTGCAACTTTGCGGCGGGATTTCGTCGCTGATGATGACGCGCCCGGTAAAAACGCCCGCAAAGGGACCGATGCGAACGGTTACTTCGCCCGTGAACTCCGAGTCGCTGATTTTGTTGACGGTCTGCGTGCCGGGCATGCATTTCATCAACACTTCAGGGTCGCGCACCAACTTCCAAACTTCCTCGCGCGGACCGTCGAAAACGTACTCGCCAGATAATTTCATGTAGTCTTCTCCTCGCGCACAATCTCGAACAGGCGGTTCGGATTGAGCGGCGTTTCTCGAATTTCAAAATTATAGTCGTAGAGCGCGTCTTCCATCGTCTGCGCGAACAAGGCGGGGACGGGGATCGCGCCCGCTTCGCCGGCGCCTTTCGTGCCCAACTCGTTCAGCGGCGAGCGCGTCTCCAAGTGGCGCACGTCAATGCGCGGCATTTCGGTCGAGCCGACCAGCAGGTAATCCATGAACGAGGCGTTGAGCAATTGCGCGTTCTCGTCGAAATGTAATTTTTCATAATAAGCGTTGCCCAAGCCCAGCGCGACGCCGCCGTGAACTTGACCTTCCAAAATGAGCGGGTTCAAAATCGTGCCGCAGTCTTCAGTTACGACGTAGCGCAAGATTTTTATCATCATCGTTTCGGGGTCGATTTCGGCAATCATGGCATGCACGCCGAAGGCGGTCGGTCCGTATTGCGGACCGTAATAAGCGGTGGCTTCCAGTCCAGGCTCGGTGCCCGGCTCGACCGCGCCGCGCAACGGGTTCGCCAAAACCGCCAAATCTTTGAGGCTGATAGAACTCTGCGGGATGTCCGCCACGCGCACGACGCCGTTTTCTAACTCCAATTCCTCTTCGGGCGCGTTGAGGACTTTGCTCGCCAGTTTGAAAATCTTTTTGCGAACCATGACTGCGGCGGCGTGCATGGCGTTGCCCGCCACCACCGCGCCGCGACTGGCGAACGTCCCCGTGCCCCAGTTGAAGTGCGCCGAGTCGCCCGTTGTGATGCGAACGTCGGTTACGTCCACGCCCACCTGCTCGGCGACGATCTGCGCGAAGGAAGTGAAGTGTCCCTGCCCTTGCGTGCCGACGCCGGTGGCGACGGCGATTTTTCCGTTGGCTTCGACGGTTACGCGCGCCCCTTCATAAGGACCGACGCCCGTCGTCTCGATGAAGGGCAAGACGCCGATGCCGACGCGCCTGCCTTCCGCCCGATAGCGCGGCTGCTCTTCCTTGACGAATTTCTCGTAGCCGATGGCTTTCAGCGTTTCGTCCAGCGCGGCTTGGTAGTTGCCGCTGTCGAAGATGAGCGGCGCGAAGGCTTGGTCAATGATGCCGTGTTCGTAGGGGAAGGCGTCGGGTTGAATCAGGTTGCGGCGGCGGATTTCGACGCGGTCAATGCCCAGTTCTTTGGCGGCGATGTCCATCATGCGTTCGATGACGTACACGCCGTGCGGACGCCCCGCGCCGCGCATGGGGGTAACGATGGTTTTGTTGGTGAACGCCACCTTGAACTCGGAGGTGAAATTTTTGATGTCGTAGCCGCCCATGACGTGGCTTTGGGTGTTGAGCGGCGTGGTCAAGCCGTAGGGGTCGTAAGCGCCCGTGTCGTGGATGAAGTCGTCTTTGATGCCCAAAATCTTGCCGTCGCGGGTGAAAGCCATTTCCACGTCGTGGACTTGTCCGCGCTCTTGCGTGGTGGCGTAGAAGTTTTCGCGGCGGTCTTCAATCCACTTGACTGGGCGGTTGAGTTTTATCGCCAGCCAAGGGACGAGCATTTCTTCGGAGTAGAACATCATAATCTTGGGACCGAAGCCGCCGCCGATGAAGGGCGCGATGACGCGCACCTTGCTTTCAGAGAGACCCAGCCGCGCCGCCAGCCCGTTGCGAATCGGGATCGGCGCCTGGGTGGTGTCCCAGACGGTGAGCGATTCGGATTTGGCGTCCCATTGGGCGACGATGCCGCGATTCTCCATCGCCGCCGCCGTACCGCGTTCGATGGTGAAGCGGCGACGAATCAACACGTCGGCGGATTTGCGCGCGGCTTCGTAGTCGCCTTTGGTTTGAATCAATTGCGCGGCGAGGTTCGAGTCGAGGTCGTCGTGCACCAGCGGGCTGTCGGCTTCGAGCGCCTGTTCGATGTCGGCGACGACCGGCAGCGGTTCGTATTCGATGTCAATTAAGTCTGCGGCGTCCTCGGCGATGTAGCGCGTCTCGGCGACGACCACCGCGATGACCTCGCCCGCGTGGCGGACTTTTTCCTTGACCAGCGGCACCTGTCGCCGCGAGTTGAAGACCACGTCCTTGACGGTCGGCGGCGGCGAAACCAGCGGCGGACCTGGGTAGCAGTCCGCGCCCATGTCGTCGGCGGTGAAGACCGCCAGCACGCCAGGATATGCGCGGGCTTTGGAAACGTCGAGGCTGAGGATGCGGGCGTGAGCGTACTCGCTGCGGAACATGGCAGCGTGCGCCATGCCCGGCAAGTCCACGTCGTCCACGTATTGCGCTTGTCCGGTCAGCAGGCGCGGGTCTTCGTTGCGGACAACGCGCTTGCCGATGACTTTCTTATCGTTGTGATCTAGCGTAGCCATTGCGCCTCCTACCCTGCCGCCTGTTTTTTCTTCGCCGCGAGCAAGACCGCGTCCACGATGTGTTGATAGCCCGTGCAGCGGCAGAGGTTGCCCGAAATCGCCTCGCGGGCTTCCTCTTCGCTGGGGTCGGGGTTGGTTTCGAGGAAGGCGGTTACGGTGGTCAGGATGCCTGGCGTGCAAAAGCCGCATTGCAGACCGTGCGCCTCGTGGAAGGCTTGCTGCACGGGGCTGAGCGCGTCCATTGTGCCTAAGCCTTCGACGGTGGTAATTTCGTGTCCTTGCGTTTGCACGGCGAACATCAGACAGGAGCGCACGGGTTGGTCGTCCATCAGCACCGAGCAAGCGCCGCAGACGCCGTGTTCGCAGCCGACGTGCGTGCCGGTCAGCCCGATTTCGTGGCGCAGAAAATCGCTCAGCAACATGCGCGGTTCGATTTCGCGTTCGTAGCGCGTCCCGTTGACGGTTACGGTCAGTTCAATTTTTTGGTTGGTCGCTTCCATGCTCGTCTCCTACTTTTGTCCCTGCGCGCGTTGACGCGCCTGTTCGAGGGCGCGTTTGCACAGCACGTTTGCCAGATGGCGGCGGAAATCCGCTGTGGCGTGGATGTCGTCGCCTGGGTCGATCTCTTCGCTCGAAGCCAGTTCGGCGGCGGCGCGAATCGCTTCGGACGTCAGCGCCTGCCCTTGAAGCAGGGTCGAGGCGCGTTCGGCGTACATCGGTCGGTCGCCGACGCTGAGGAAGACCAGCCGCGCGTTCTGGCAGACGTCGTTCTCGTCCAGCGTAACGGTGGCGGCGACGCCCGCCAGGGCGAAGTCGTGTTTGCGGCGGTTGACTTCCTGCAAAGACCAGCCCGAGCGCGGCGGCAGTTCGGGGACGAAGCCTTCGGCGAGGATTTCGTCGGGCTCCAGCGCGGTGGTGTACAAGCCGAGAAAAAATTCGCTGGCGGGAACCCAGCGCTCGCCGCGTTGGCTGACGAGGCGGAATTTCGCGTCCAGCGTTGTGGTTAGGGTCGGGAGTTCGGCGGCGGGGTCGGCGTGCGAAAGGCTGCCGCCAAAGGTGCCGCGCGTGCGAACTTGCGGGTACGCAATCTTCGGCATGGTGGAATAAATCAGCGGGGCGTGTTGCGCCATGATCGGGCTGATTTCGGATTGATGGTGGCGCGTCATGGCGCCGACGCGCACGCCGCCTTCCTCGGCGTTGATGTAGGCGAGGTCGGGGATGTTGTTGATGTCAATTAAAACGGCGGGCTGGGCGATGCGGAAGTTCATCATCGGCACCAGGCTTTGTCCGCCTGCCAGAACTTTGGCGTCGTAGCCGTGTTCGGTCAGTAAAGACAGGGCGTCGTCAAGCGTTGTCGGCGCGTGATATTCAAATGGCGCTGGCTTCATACACGTTCTCCTCGTTTGCCCGCAACTTGTGCGGAAGTTGACTTGCAAAAGGTCTAGCGCATCGTTCTTTGGATGTATTCTGCGAAGGATGTCGGCGGTCGGTTCAGCAGAAATTGTAAAAGGCGCGGATTAGCGCTCAACCCGCACTGCGCGTAATACCGGAACATTCCGCTCAGCGTTTCGATCTGATACTCGCCCAGACCAGCGGCGCGGGCTTGCGCCTGCCAATCGGCGAGCGGGACGGCTTGCGCCGTTACCGAGCGGGCGAGTTGTTCGCTCAACGCGCGGGCGATTTCGTCCTGCGTCATGCCCGGCGCGCCGACCAACTCGATGACGGCATTATACCAGTCGGGTTCGGTCAGCACGACGGCGGCGGCTTGCGCCACATCCTCCAAATCCACGAGGCTTAAGCGCGTCTGCGTCGGGTAAGGAACGGGGTAGACGCCGCGCTCGCGGATGGAACGCTCTTGCGCCAGAACGTTTTGCATGTAGGCGCAAGGCTGCAAAATGGTAAAGGTCAGTCCGCTGGCGAAGAGCGCCTCTTCGACGCGCATTTTCAGCCAGTGGTGCGGCATGGCTTGCACTTGCGGGTGCAAGACGGAGTGATAGACGAAATGCGCCGCGTCCGCCGAACGCGCCGCCGCGATGACGCGCTCGCCCATTTCGACTTCGTGCGGGCTGACGTTGGGCGGAATGTGGTAAATCGCCTTTACGCCGCGCGCCGCGTTTTGCAGGTCGGTTGGGTCGAGCATCTCGCCGACTTGCGCTTCCGCCGCGCCCAACGCCAGGAGTTGGTCAACCTGCTCGGCGCGGCGGACGAACGCCCGCACAGATTCTCCGCGCGCGGACAAGGCTCGCACGACCGCCTGTCCCGTCTTGCCCGCCGCGCCGGTTACGAGAATCATATTAAGGCGCTGCCCTCATTCTTGCCCTCATCCCCAGCCCTTCTCCCAAAGGGAGAAGGGGGAAAAGAGAGAGGAGAATCCCCTCTCCCTCTGGGAGAGGGTTAGGGTGAGGGACGGGGAAATCATTCCTTAAACGCCACGAAGCGACCCCAGCAGGATTCAAGTTCCATGCCTTTTTGCACGAAGCAGCCGATGAAGTAGCGTCCGCTGGCGAGGTTGGCGAGGTCTTTGCCCAAATTCTCGGCGTGGATGATGTTCTTCGGGAAGAGGTTGAGGTGCATATCTTGATAGTACTTGTCGAGCGGGTACATCTCGTCCCAAGTTTTGCCGAAGGCTTCCATCAATTTGCGGTTGGCTTCTTCAAAGGTCTTCGGGTGCCAGTTACGCTGGATGGTGTTCATCGGGTGTTCCATCGCCACGCAGTCCACGCCCAGCCATTTGATTTCCTTCTCCACGCACCAATCCGCGAAGTCGGCGGAGGGACCTGGGTGGCGAATCATGTAGCGGAACTCGTCCGAGTCGGGGCTGTTCCAGCCGTATTTGTTGTAGCCGGTCTTGACGATGAGGATGTCGCCCTTGCGCACGTCCGCGACCTTTTCGATCATTTCGGGCGAGTAGACGCTGGTGTCGCTGACCATATCGGAGATGTCGGCGATGACGCCCGCGCCGAACCAGTAATCGAAGGGCATCTGCCCGATGGTGCGCCCGGTCATGTAGAAGTGGCGCTCGCCGTCCATGTGGGTGGCGAGGTGGAAACTGGCGCGACAGTGCGCGTTGTTGCGTCCCATGCCGAAGTATTGCCCACCGACGCGCTTGGTGTAGTTGACGCTGAGCGGGACGTAGTTCGCCCACTGCGGCGACTGCACGCTGAAGGGGACGGTCATGTCGAGGATGGGGGCGGCGCGCAACGCGTCGAAAAATTGACCCGCGTCCATGCCGTCGGGCGGCAGGAGCGCCGCGACGCGACTCCACGCCGATTCGACTTCCATGAACGGCACGGGGTTGACCATGATCCAGGCGCGTTGATTTTTGAGTTCGTCAATTTGCCCGCCGAGCGCTTCCGCCAGCAGCAAGCCCGATTGGGGCATGACGACGTGCGTCAGTTTGTAGTAGTCTTCGGGCGGGAAGAGTTCGTCCCAACTTTTGCCGTGCGTCTCTTTCAGTTTGGCTTCGGCTTTTTCAAACTCGCGGGCGTGCATGTAGCGCAAGTTGGTGTTCATCGGGTGTTCCGCGCAGCCGCAGTCCACGCCGACCAGTTTGAGTTTCATGTCCAGCGCCCATTGGAAGAATTCAGGCGAGGGGCCGGGGTGGCGCAGGTAGTAGCCGAACTCTTTATTTTCCACGCCGCCTTGCGCCGCTTCGCTGCGGACGTCGGGCTGGTCCCAGCCGTATTTGTGGTAGCCGGTGTTGATAATGAGGATGTCGCCCTGTTTGACTTCGACGCGCGAAGTGATCATCTCGGGCGTGTAGAGGCTGTAATCCGAAACGTCGTCGGAGATGTCCACGATGACGCCTTCGCCGTAGAGGTCGCTGAGCGAAATGTCCGCGATGGCGCGGGCGCCTGAGTGGAAGGCGCGCGGTCCGACCAGATGCGTGCCGGTGTTGTTGCTCCACTCGATCAGTTGTCCGTTCGCGCCTTGCCCGCCGATGAATGAGCCTGTCAGCCGTTTGAAGAATTGAACTTGTAAGGGCATTTCGCCGGGGAAAGGCGGCGTGAAAATGCTCAGAGCTTGATTCAAGTCAAACCATTTGGCGGCGCTTAAAATATCAATTACCGATTGAGCCATAAAGTTTTCTCCTTTCAGTTTTTATTTACCGTAGATGAACGGGGATTGACTCTGTCATTTCGAGCCGCTGGCGAGAAATCTGATTTCTCCTCGCTGACGCTCGTCGAAATGACAATCCTATATCTCCGTTCATCTCTGTTCATCACTGGTTTCTTACGCAAAGCCGTACTTCTCGGCGTACGCCATGAAGGCTTCCTGGAACATCTCAAACGGCGGACGCACCAAGCCCGCGCCGACCTGCCCGACGCCCGCTTCCTTGTGCGCGATGCCGGTGTTGACGCGCGGCGTGATGCCCGTCTCGACCACCTTGCGGATGTCAATGCCGGTCGGCGTGCCGCGAAAATCCAGCGGCGGGATAGTGAAATATTTATGCTCGCCGTGCGTGATTTCGTACATCTCCAACGTGGCGTTGATGGCGTCCTTCGGCTTGCCGCTGACGAAAGTTACGATGGCGGGCGCCGCCGCCATAGCGAAGCCGCCGATGCCTGCCGTCTCGGTGATGGTGCTGTCGCCGACGTCGCCGCTGGCGTCCGCTTCGCTGAAGCCTGGGAAGTACAAGCCTTGCGGAGTCGCCACAGGGGCGGTGAACCAACGGTCGCCCAGCCCGCTGACACGAATGCCGAAGTCCGTGCCGTTGCGCGCCATGACCGACACGATGGTGCTGCCTTCGATATCGTGCGCGGTCTCCGCCATTGCCTTACACGCCGCCATGACGGGGTTCAACACGCTCAGCGCGTTTTCGCCCAGCGACTTGATGATCGCCGCGGCGGTTTCAGAATCGGGCGCGGCTTGTACGACGTAAGGCGCGATTTTGGCGGTATAAAGGAAAGAGCCCGCCTTGTTGCGGTTGTGTCCTTCGTCGCCCATGTGCAGGGCTTCCGCCATCAGCGCGCGCATGTCCAAGCCGCCGCTCAACTCGATGGCTTTCGCCAGCACGGGCGCCATCACGTCATTCAGCCAGTGCAGGCGTTCCTGCACGTCCTCGCTGTACGCGCCGTAGCGCAAAACTTTGCCGTAGCCTTCGTTGACGTTGGAGAAGGTCTTGTTGCCGTGCGTTTTATTTTCGACGACATAAACCCACATGGACGGGCTGGTAACGCCCGCCATCGGTCCCACCGAATGGTGATGGTGGCAAGGCTCTAACTTGATCTTACCCGACTCGATTAGCGCCTGCGCTTCCGCCATGTCTTTGGCTTTGCCTTCGTAGATTAACGCGCCCGTCAACGCGCCGCGCATCGGACCCGAAGCGCGCGCCCAAGTAATCGGCGGGCCGGCGTGCATCAGCAGGTCGTCGCTCATGCCAGGGATGACGTCGCGGGCGACGCCCATGCCGACCAACATCGGACGCGATTCCATCATGCGGTTAATTGCTTCGTCGTTTGCTTTTTCGATATCCATAAAATTGACTCCTTTATAACCATGCCCTCGCCCTAGCGGAACTCCCTTCCCCTTTCGGGGGAAGGGTTAGGGATGAGGGATAGCAGTTTAGCTTTCCACTTTATCCAAACGCGGCAGGCGCTCGCCGATTTCAAAGCGCGAACGCGCCTCCACTAAACTTTCTCGGTATAGCTCGAGGTTACGGTCTTCCAAATGGTCGAACGCCTGCGGACTCTTGCTGCCCCAAGTAACGTGCCGCAACGGGTCGGGGTTCAACTTCGACGAGACGATTTCTTCCGAGCCGCGCGCCTGCGCCAAACGCCAGGCAATCGGGTTGACGATCATGCTGTGTCCAAAATAAAATCCGCCGCCCGCGTCAGGACCGACCGAGTTGGTCGCCACCATGTAAACGTGATTGTCATAAGCGCGCGCGCTGGTGGTCAAATTCCAAATGTCAAAACTTCGCAGCAACGCCGAGGGGCGCGTGATGACCTCCGCGCCTTTGACCGCCAGAATGCGCGAGAGTTCGGGGAAGTCGCCGTCGTAGCAGATGATCATGCCAATCGCGCCGAGTTCCGTCTCGAACACTTCCGCGCGCGTGCCAGCCTGTACCCATCCGCCGCACGCCGCGTTTTCAAGCGGGAAGGGATGCGTCTTATCATACGAGCCGATCTCTTCGCCGTCCGCGCCGATTAAGATTGACGAATTGAGAATCAAGCCGCGTTCAGGTCCGCGCCGATAGGTGGGCCAAACCACATGCACGCCGTGCGCTTTCGCCGCCTTTTGGATCTCGGTCAAAATTGAATCTTCGTCCACTAAATCCCACAACTCGTTCGCGTTAAGGTTCGTGATGAAACCCGTCGTAATCGTTTCAGGGAAGACGATTAAATCCGCGTCGTGTTCTTTGACCGCTTTTTCGAGCCACGCCACGCTCTTCTCGACGTTGGCTTTCACGTCGTTGGGCGTAATTCCAATCTGAACGCAAGCCGCAATAAACTCTTTCATTTTTTTACTCCTTTACTTTTTGCTTTTCATGCGCGCCAAAATATCCATCAACTTTTCGTTGCCGCCCGCGGCGGGTTTCCAATCTACATGGACGACTTCCGCGCCCTGCGAGGTCAGCGCCTCGAAGAAGGATTCCAAGCCGACGTTGATGGCGGCTAAAGGTTGATTCAACGCCTCAACCTTGACGGGAGGGTTGGTCGCCGCCGTCGGGCTGACTCCGCGCTGATTCAGCGCCCGCGCCAATCGTCCGACGCGGCGGGCGGCGGCGTCGTTGCTGACTTCCACAATCGCGCCCGCTTCTTTTAATAGACGAATCTGCTCGTCCATATTTTGCGGGTCTTCGTCCGTGCCTGCCACGAGAGCAACCACTTCGAGCCTCCGTCCCGCTTCTTCGGCGGCGCGGCGGGCTTTGACGATGGCGGGCGCTAACTCCGAAGCGGGATTCGGATGCGAGCCGTAGCCCAACACTACGTCTAATAAAATGACCGCGACTTCGGGGTCGTGCGCTTCCTTATCCAAGCGGCGGATGCGCAAATCGTTGTCCATCATCGGGTGCAAGCGCCCGACGGTGAAGACGTCTTCGCCCAAATCCACAATCGAATTTTCATGGCTGACGAGCGGATCTTTCAGACTCAGCGCTTTGTCCAGCGGCGCGTTGGAATAGACGGCGGGCAGGTAATCGCGCAAAATCAACTGCGTCTCGTACGCCAGCGTGCCGCCGGAGAACAGCCCGCGCAGGTAACGCTGACCGTCGGCAAAGCCTTCGAGATTCGACTCCTGCGTTTCGGCGGCGGGATTTTTTTCGGCTTCAATCGCCAGTTGTGCGGTTTCGTCAAACGTCGTCGCAAAGGTTACGTTATCCACTTTTCGCATGGACGTGGCGTAGCCGATGAAGTTGACGATGACGGGCTTGCTCGCTTTGCGCGCCGCCGCGATAATTTCCGCCGCCACGTTGGGCGAAGGCGGCTTAGAGAGCAGCACAATAACTTTTGTGTTCGCGTCGCGGTTGAGGGCGTCCAGCGCTTGGCGCAGCGTCGCGGCGTTGACCGCTTCCGAGAGGTCGCGTCCGCCCGTGCCGATGGCGTGCGTGATGCCGCCGCCCATCTGATGAATGCGAAGCGTTACCTGCTGCAAGCCCGTGCCAGAAGCGGCGACCATGCCAATTCCGCCGCGCCGAACTTTGTTGGCAAAGCCCAGCCCCACGCCGTTGACGATTGCCGTGCCGCAGTCGGGTCCCATCACCAGCAAGCCTTTTTCGGCGGCTTCTTTCTTTAAGGAAAGTTCGTCTTCGAGCGAGACGTTGTCGCTGTATAGGAAGACGTTTTTGCCCAAGCCCAGCGCTTCTCGCGCCACGCCCGCCGCGTAACGTCCGGGCACGGAGACCAAAACCCACTGCGCGGCAGGATTCATTTTAGCGGCGGTGTCGAGCGTTTTGGCGCGGTAATCTTGTTCGATGCCGCCGCCGCGCCGCGCCGCGATGAGTTCGTCCACTTTGGCGAGGGCGGCGCTCGTCTGCGCTTCGTCCGCGCCTTTGACGACGATGATTAAATCATCCGCGCCTGCGGCTTTGACTTCGTCCACCAATAAGGCGCTTTGTTCTAAGACTTCTTTATTCGCGTCCGTGCCCATCACGACGCCCGAATCCAACACGCCGGGCTCTTCGAGCAGCGAGCGCTGCAAGTGCATTAGCACCACCGAGTCGTAGTACGCGCCAGAGCGAATTTCTGTTTTGATAAATTCCATAATTCCTTCCAATTGTTTACCAGAGATAAACGGAGATGAACGGGGATTTTTACAAATCCTTTTTATCTGCGTTTATCTGTGGTTATTCTTCACACCGCGCCTTTTTCGTGCAAGGCGCGGATTTCTTCCTCCGAATACTTCAACTGCGCGAGGACTTCGTCCGTGTGCTGACCGAGCGTCGGCGGCGGCGCGTGGACTTCGGCGGGCGTCTCCGAGAATTTATAGGGGAAGCCCGTCATGCGTACTGTGCCAGCCGTCGGGTGTTGCGTCTGCAAAATCATGTTGCGCGCTTCGGTCTGCGGGTCGGCGAAGACTTGCGGCAGGTCGTTAATCGGCGCGCAGGGCAACCCCGCTTGCATCAGCGCGTCCAGCCAATCGCGGGCGTTGCGCTGAGCGAACGTTTGATTCAACTCCGCCAGCAATTCCATGCGATTTGCCACACGCTTCGAGTTGCCTTCAAAACGCGCGTCATTCAACAAATCGGGGCGATTCAAGATTCCGCAGAGAGTCGCCCACTGACGGTCGTTCGCCGCGCCGACCATAATCCAGCCGTTGCTGACGGGGAAGATTTCGTAAGGGGTGATGTTGGGGTGCGCGTTGCCGAGTCGGCGCGGGGGCTGTCCGCCGACGAGGTAGTTCGAGGCGGCGTTGGTCAACAGGGCGATGTGCGCGTCGAAGAGCGAGATGTCAATCAACTGCCCTTCGCCCGTCAGGTCGCGGGCGCGCAGGGCGGAGAGAATCGCCGTCGAGGCGAACATGCCAGAAGTGATGTCAATGATGGGGATGCCGACGCGCGAGGGCGGTCCTTCGACGGGACCGGTCAGGCTCATCATGCCGCCTTCGGCTTGGATGATGGCGTCGTAGCCTGGGCGGTTAGCGTAGGGTCCTGTGCGCCCGTAGCCGCTGATGGAGCAGTAAATCAATTTGGGATAGAGGCGATGCAGGTCGTCGTAGCCGAGACCGAGTTTGTCCAAATCGCCCGTGCGGTAATTCTCGACGAAGACGTCCGCTTCGCTTGCCAGTCGGCGCAGAATCTCTTGCCCTTCGGCGCTTTGAATGTTGACGGTGATGCTGCGTTTGTTTCGGTTGGCGGCGAGAAAATAAGCGGACTCGCCCGCGTACGCGCCGTATGCTTCCCCCACAAAAGGCGGTCCCCAGCCGCGGCTTTCGTCGCCGCTTTTGGGGCGTTCCACTTTGACCACGTCCGCGCCGAGATCGCCCAACATCATCGTGCAGTAGGGGCCGGCGAGGGCGCGGGTCATGTCCAGAACTCGAATGTTTTGTAACGGACGCATAAACTCCTTCTTTAAGATGAGAGATAACGAACCGAATCAAACAAAAATAACTGGAAGAATCCGTATTTTTTATTGGTGCAGGGCTTCTTGACGACGCAGGGATTATTGCGATAATTTGTCTTACAACTTAAGCATTATACGAGTTTCGGAGCGTTTTCACAAGGGCAAAATAAAGGGCGTTGCATGTATAATGTTTGACATGATTCCATCCCCCGCTTATTCGTCTCTTGATGAAGCCCTCGCCGCCATTTACGGATTGACCGACGATCCGCTGGCAGACGCAGGGACAAAGGTCGTCGTCAGTCGCGGCAACCCGCGCGCGCGTTTGCTCATCGTCGGCGAGGCGCCCGGCCCGCAGGAAAATATCAAAGGCAAACCGTTCGTCGGTCCGGCGGGTCAACTGTTGGATAAAATTTTACAGGCGGCGGAATTTGATTCGGAGAACGACGCTTACGTTATCAACTCTGTTTTTCGGTTGCCGCCCGGCGCGAATGGCGCGAACTTCCGCAAGCCGAACGATAAAGAGATCGCCTTTTATCGCCCCTTCGTTTTTGAGATTATGCGCCTCGTCAACCCGCTGATTGTTTTGCTGACGGGCAACGTCGCTTGTCAATCCGTTTTGCAAAAGACGGGCATCACCTTGTTGCGCGGCAAATGGATTGAAATGGACGGGCGCTTAATCATGCCGATTTTCCACCCTTCTTATCTTTTGCGAAATCAATCGCGCGCGCCCGGCTCGCCCAAATCGTTAATGTGGGAAGACATGCGCGAAGTCCGCCGTAAGTACGAGGAGTTGAGCGCGGGAGGGTAATCTATGCCGCGCTTGCACGCCAAAGCGATAAAGAGCAGAAGAATTAAGAAGATGACGACGCGAAGCGCTTTCATATTTTTTTCGAGTTCTTTCAAAAATAGGGTAGATTAAATTTCTTAACCGATCATAATTTTCGGTCGGTATTGTAGCGCCTCCGCCAAATGCGAGGACTGGATCTCCGCGTCCCCTGCCAAGTCCGCGATGGTGCGCGATAATTTCAAAATGCGATGATACGCCCGCGCCGATAAATTTAACTGACTCATCGCCGCCCGCATCAGGCTTTGACCTTCGGCGTTGAGTTTGCAAAATTGGCGCACCTCGCCGATACGCATGTCCGCGTTGGCGGCAACCTCCGCCGACGCGAGACTCGCAAAGCGCCGCGTTTGCGCGTCCCTTGCCGCTTGCACGCGGGCGCGAATCGCTGCCGACGATTCGCCCAAGCGCTCTCCGCTCAACTTTTCGTAGTCCACGCGCGGGACTTCGATGTGAATGTCAATGCGATCCAATAAGGGACCAGAGATCCGCTTTTGATATTTGGTTACCACAGCGGGCGCGCAAGTGCAGGCTTTTTGCGAATCGCCGTAGTAGCCGCACGGACAGGGATTCATCGCGGCGATGAGTTGAAAGTTGGCGGAAAAGGTCAGCGAGCCTTTGGCGCGGCTGATGGTTACCGCTTTATCTTCCATCGGCTGACGCATGACTTCAAGCACGCGGCTGCCGAACTCCGGAAATTCGTCGAGGAATAACACGCCGCGATGCGCGAGAGAAATTTCTCCGGGCTTGGGGATGTTTCCGCCGCCGACCAAACCCGCGTGCGAAATGGTGTGATGCGGCGCGCGAAAGGGACGTTGCTTAATGAGCGGCGTCCCTGCGGGCAGTTGGTCTGCCACCGAATAAATGCGCGTTACGTCCAGCGATTCTTCGATGGACATTTCAGGCAGAATGCCGGGCATGGCGCGGGCGAGCAACGTCTTTCCCGCGCCAGGGCTGCCAGTCATCAACACGTTATGTCCGCCCGCCGCCGCCACTTCCAACGCGCGCTTGACGTGTTCTTGTCCTTTAATTTCGGCAAAGTCCGTCGGGACGAAAAGCGGCTCGGAAGAATCCTCGACGGGTTGATAAGGCTGAATGAGACGCCGACCCGCTAAATGGTCGTAAAGATGCGCGAGCGATTGAACGGGATACACTTCCAAATCGGGAATCAACGCCGCTTCGCCCGCATCCGATTCAGGGACGAACATGCGCGTGAATCCGCTGGCGCGCGCCGCCGCCGCCATCGGAAGCACGCCGCGCGTGTGGCGGACGATGCCGTCCAGCGAAAGTTCGCCGACGAACATCGCGCCCGCAATACTTTCTTGCGGAAGATAGCCTGCCAAAATAATCACGCCCAGCGCGATGGGCAGATCGTAGGCGGGACCTTCTTTGCGGATGGCGGCGGGCGATAAATTGACGACGATGCGATGGCGCGGAAAATTGAGCCCGGCGTTTTTGACGGCGGTTTGCACGCGCTCGCGGCTTTCTTGCACCGCCGCGTCGGGCAAGCCGACGATGACGACGGCGGGCAGACCGTTGGTGTAATCCACTTCGACTTCGACGATGACGCCTTCCAGCCCGGCTACGGCGCACGAATAAACGCGGGATAACATGCGGAGATTTTATCAGAAATAAAAAAACTTCCGAAGCCTTTAAGGTTTCGGAAGTTTGCAAACTTGCTAAAAATTAGTCGAGCAAATCGGCGGGGATGTTGCCGCCGTTTTCGGCGATCTTTCGCAGAACTTCTTTGTGCAGCCAAACGTTCATGCGAGCGGAATCGCTCATTTGATCTTCGGGGCAGTTGAGTTCTTTGGCGAGTTCTTTGCGGGCTTCGAGGCTCGAATCAATATCGAGCAGTTTGAGCAAGTCCACGATGGAAACTTTCCAATCGAGTCCTTTGCCTTTGGCTTTGGTCTCTAATTGAGCGACCACGTCCACGACGGAAATCGCGGCGGGATGAGCGGCTTCGGCGGCGGGGGCTTCGACTTTCTTTTCGTCCACGAAGCGGGCGTCGGCGCGGAAAGTCGGCGCGGGGGTGGAAGGATGAGCGGCAGGAGCGGCAGGCGCGCCGCCAACGCCGGCGGCAGAAGCGCCAGCGGCCGGAGCGGCGGGTTTCGCTTCTTCTTGCTTCTTTTTCATGCCAAGTTTTTCGAGAATATTACTGAAGAGTCCCATAACAAATTCCTTTTCGTCTTAATTTCTACAGGCGTTCGCTAACCTGATTGCTTGCGAATTATACTCGCGTATTTCTTTAAGATTGTTAAAATTTCATCAAAATTTTATCGCGCTATAATCGGCGCATGGAAAAAGAAAAACAGCCGTTCTGGACTCGCGATTCGTCTTTTTTGTTGGGCGGTTTCTTCGCCGTTATTTTTCTCATCGTTTACATTTGGCGTCCGCTCGCCGAAGAAGTTCTATCCTACATAGATTGGAACGGCGCGTGGTGGCTCTACATAGACTGGCTGCTTATCGGCATTTTTCTTTTTATGTCCGTAAGCGTTGTGGCGCGGGCAAACCTAAAAACCGATTGGCTGATTGTTTTCGTCGGCGTGTGCGGCGGCTTAGCCGTCGAAAGTTGGGGCACGCAAACCAACCTTTGGCATTACTACACCGCCGAACGCCCGCCGTTGTGGATCATCCCCGCCTGGCCCATCGCCAGTTTGTCCATTGACCGAATCACGCGCTTCATTAATTGGACGCTGAAAAAACTAGAACTGCGATTTGGGGAAGCGATTCATCCGTCTTCTTTTGTCATTTTATATTGGATTACTTTCGCCTCTTTCCTGACCTTGATGCTGATCTTTGTTTCCCCAACCTTAGACAAACCCTATACCGTTCTCTCGCTCCTCTTGTGCGTTTTGCTCGTCCTCACGCCGACGAATCATCGCGCGGCGTTATTGACCTTCGTCGCCGGAGTCGGCTTAGGATATTTTCTGGAATTATGGGGCACAACCCGCGAATGTTGGACTTATTACACATCCGAAACGCCGCCACTATTTGCCGTCTTAGCGCACGGCATGGCAGCCGTCGCCTTTTGGCGAGCGGGGCTGCTGGTTGCCGTCGTATTAAAGAAAATGAAGAAGGGAAAGCAACGACAACCTTAAGAACCTTAACAACCTTAAAGAAATTTTTCTCCCTTGCCGCAAACAACGCTAAAAAGATTGCAAGTATTTTAAGATAAACATGCGTCTAAAAACCTTTACATTAATCAATAGTTGTATAAAATAACGACATAATAATCAACATAAAAATTATTATGTCGTTGATTGAACTTCAAACGCAATCATAACGAATCAAAAAAATAAAACGTTTGAAATGTAAAGGAATTATTATGTATATCTGCGTATTAACCAGCGAGCCGGACGATAACGACATCCCATACGACCCGTCGCCGTATATGAACGGCTATCGTTGGAAACAACATCTTGTCGCGCCGACGGACGTCCCCAAACAAATTAAACAATTGATGAACGAAGGCGTGGACGTTTTCGTCAACCTGTGCGACGGCACCGCCGACGATCCGCTTTCCGGAATCGGCTTGGTTAAAGCGTTGGAAAAATACAACGCCGCCTTCACCGGCGCAGACTCGAAATTCTTCGACCCGACCCGCGACGAAATGAAGAACGCCGCCAAGCGCGTCTCCGTCCCCACGCCCGATTGGATGTTCGCCAATAAAATTGAAGACGCGGAAAAAATTGTCAAACGCCTTAAATTTCCAATATTAGTTAAACCGCCGCACGGCTACGCCAGCGTCGGCATTCGCCGCAACTCTCGCGTAACAACCATCGAAGAATTGCGCGAACAACTGCAAATCTCCATCGCCGAATTTGGACGCGCCTTAATTGAAGAATTTATTGAAGGGCGCGAGTTCACCTGCCTCATCGCCGAGAACATAAAAAATCCGAATCAACCTTTTACTTATACGCCGGTCGAATTTATTTTTCCCGAAGGCGAAACCTTCAAACACTACAACATGAAATGGGTGGATTACGAACAAATGTCCGTTGCGGTGGTAAGCGACCCCCTCATTGAAAAAACGCTGCGCGAACAAACCAAGCGCGTCTTCAAAGAATTGGGCGGCAACGGCTACGCCCGCTGCGATTACCGCATGAACGCCGACGGCGTCGTCTACATGCTGGAAATCAACCCTAACTGCGGCATCTTCTATCCGCCGCACGAACCGGGCTCCGCCGATTTTTCGTTAATCAACGACCCCGTTTCCGACCACGTCAAATTTATGAAACTAATTATAGACAACGCGCAATCCCGTCAAACGCGCGTCGCCGCCGAACGCATCATCAAACGCCAACAACGCAAACGCGAGCGCGTCCCCGTCGAACAAATGGCTTACTCCTAATTCAAAGCGGACGCTGAAAAGCGTCCGCTTTTTTTATTCTTGATGAAGCAGACTCGCGCCCGCGCTGGCGCGACAAACATAAAGCGCTGCCGCCAACCCAGACTTTTGGCAATACGCCTCCGAGACGCTTTGAGCGAACGCCTCGACCTTTTCCTCCTCAACCAACGCAACCGCGCAACCGCCGAAGCCTGCGCCAGTCATCCGCGCCCCGTAGCAAGCGGAATGCGCCTGAGCGCATTCGACGATGTGATTCAGCGCGTCGTTAGAAACCTCAAAATCATCGCGCAGACTCGCGTGACTCGCGTTGAATAATTCCCCCAAATAGTTGACGTTTTCCGTTTTCAACGCTTTGACCGCGCTTAACGCGCGTTGATTTTCCGTAATCACATGCCGCGCGCGCTTAAAAGCGGATTCGCTTAACCCGCAACCCGCTTTCCATTTGTTAAGGTTTTTAACATTCGTGTCGCGCAAGGACGAGACGCCGAGCCAACGCGCCGCTTCCTCGCATTCGCTTCGCCGCTCGTTATACGCCGAATCCGCCAACCCGCGCCGCGTGGTTGTGTCCATCACCACGACGGAAATCCCTTTCGGCAGAAGAATATGTTGAAATTCTAGCGAACGACAATCCAAAAAAAGGGCGCGGTTTGCTTGACATACGGCGCTCGCCATTTGATCCATAATTCCGCATTGCACGCCGACCCATTCGTTCTCCGCTTGTTGAGCGAGTTTCGCCATTTGAAGCGCGTCCCAGTTGAAAGAACTTGCGACGCAAAAAGCGCGAGCCAGCGCCAACTCCAACGCGGCGGAAGAGGACAGCCCCGCGCCGACGGGAATATCTCCGCTGAGGGTTGCGTCAAAACCTTTGAGCGCAACTCCCGCTTGAAGCAATTGCGCGGTGATTCCTTTTGCGTACTCGGCCCAGCCGCCCGTCCGTGTGAGAGACGCTATCTCGAAGGCTGATTCCGCTTCAAAGTCCAGAGAAAAGAGGCGGACGATTCCGTCGTCGCGCGGACGAAGCGCGATTCTAATTTCGCGGTCAATCGCCATTGGCAAAACGAATCCGCCGTTATAATCAGTATGCTCGCCGATTAAATTCACGCGACCCGGCGCGCGGACAAACGCCTGCGCTTCGGCGTTAAAATGGGACTCAAAAGACAGGGAAAGATTTTTCAAATCCATAGTTTTCTTTATACCATCATCGAGGCTTTATGGACGATTTTCAATTGTTGAAAAAGTACGAGCCAGTTTTGCGCTTTGCGAAAAGCGAGCGTTTCTTTCCGATTGCCGTCGAACCGTATTTGGAAGAATGTCAATTGTTTTTCAGCGGCGCGGAAGGCATGGAAGAATCGTTTGAACGCGCCAACGAACCGCTGCTGGAAAAAATCGGCGAATTAGAAAGCCCGCAATTTTATTTGCGTTTTGTCAACCGCTTCTTGCACAGCGCCGACGTTTGGGTTTATGGCGGAGTCGGCGCAGCGATTGCGACTTTCGCGGCGTGGCTTTTATTCGGCGCGCTCGGCGCGGAAATTGCCGTCGGCGCTTCGCTGTGGGTCTGGCTGATTGTCTTCATGCTGGCGTCACCGATTCGTTTGCGCGTCATTCCGGCGACGGCGTTTTTTCTGTCGGCGTTGACGTTAAGCCTCGCGCCGACTTATTATGTGTTCTTGCGAGAAACGCCGAAGATTCATCTCGCGGTTAAATATTTTATTTTCTTTCCGCTATATTGCGCGCTTTTGTTTTATGTCTTAACCTATTTATTAAGGTTTATGATTAATCGCATTTTGCCCGAAGGTCCGGGTTTTCTTTTAGACGTCTTTTCACAAGCGACGGAAAAAGTCGCGGAAGAAGCGGCGGAGTTGTACGCGAAAATTTTGCGAAAGCACAAACAGCCGACGTATTACGGGCGCGTCGTTCGGCAAACGGCGGGGGAGGATCGTTATGTTTTTTTGCAATATCATTATTTTTACGCTTTCAACGATTGGCGGCTCGCCGCCAACGGGTTCAATCATCACGAAGGCGATTGGGAACTGGTTACAGTTTGCTTGAAAAACGACGCGCCTCATTCGTTGATTTTGTCGCAGCACCGAACGGGAAGTTTGACGGCGTGGGAGGATGCGGTTCGCGCGTTGGACGAAAACGGCGAGCGGAGCGATCATCCCGTCGTTTACGTTTCGTTGGGGTCGCACGCCCACTATGGAAAGCCGAAAGCGATTCTGCTCCCCGAACTTTATCAGCCTGGGAGCGTGCAGCGCTTCCTTTTCGCGTTGGACAACTTGATTTATTATTTTTTTCTGCTGTTTAATCCCAGTCAGAAGAAACGTCAAAGCGCGATGAAAGGCATTCGCGTTAACGCGCAAAATCTTTTTGATAAATATGAAATTAGCGATTTAGAAGACGAAGACGATCAATACGACGTCCGCTTGCCGATGGAGATTGCGACAGGCGACGGTTTTCGCGCAGGCTTTCAGGGACGAAATTCGGCGGAGCCTGCGCTTCCGTCGGACAATTATTTGAAGCAATCGCTTGCAGACCGAAGAACGTCGCGCCCGCCGATTCAACTATGGAAATGCGTCCTCTTGAATTCTGAAACGGGATGGGTACAATATAAGGGGTTGTGGGGCGTAAAGAATTTCTTGGGCGATGAATCGGGCCCGCCCGGTCCGAAATGGGAAAGACCGAAAGATAACGGCGACGCGGAAGAACGTCTGCGGTGGAGCGACCCGTTGGCGTGGATGACTTCGCTGCAAAAAACAAACAACAACGCGCAATAAAAGGAGAAGGATATGTCAATCTCGCAAGGTCTTGAAGTGGCAATCGGTTTGATTTTTGTCTATTATGCGTTAGGCTCGATTGTTTCGCTGATTACGCAATTGGCGAACGAAACGCTTGAAACGCGCGGCAAAGCGTTGGAGCGCTACCTCGTCAAAATTGTCGGGGAGAAAAAGGTTGGGGATTTTGTGGAACTGCCTCAATTAAAAGCGCTGCGCCCAATCCGTTATAAAAATTTGCTTAGTTTTATTACGTCCGCGACCGAGCCGAAAAAATTGGAAAAAGTTCCAGCGGCGGTGTTGGTTGATTCCTATTTTGATTTTATGCAGTTGACCTCGAAGGAATTTGACGGGGACGAAATCAAAAATTTTATTAACGGGTTTCCCAATTCGGAAGGCAAGCGCGCTTTGCTAACGTGGGTGGAACACGGCGTGACCAAAGTGGAAGATTTGCGAAAGCGAGCGACGGATTATTTCAACGGGATGACCGAACAAGCGGCGGCGACGTTCCGCTCGAACGCGCGCAGCATTGTCATTATTTTGTCCATTGCCTTGACGGGAATTCTCGGCACAGACAGCATTCAACTGGCGCGGACGCTTTGGGTGAACGCCGACGCGCGCGCGGTGATCGTCGCGCAGGCGGAAAACGCCGTCAACCGACAGGAAAATTTTAGCGGCGACAGCGGCGTTAATGCGGACGAAATTCTTAAAGAATTAACCAGCCTGCAAATTGTTAAATTAGGTTGGTGGCAAACCGACCTTCCGTCCAACGCGAAAGATTGGGCGTTGAAAGCGCTCGGCTTAAGTTTGACCGCCGCCGCCGTTTCGCAAGGCTCGTCGTTCTGGTATGACTTTTTGAAGAAGTTGGTTTCTATCGGCAAGGGCGGGGGCGGAGAGAAAGGATAAAAAAAGAGAGACGCCGCGCGGCGTCTCTCTTTTTTAGGTTACGTTTTCGGCGACGCTTTTTCCGTAGCCGAGCAAAGCGACGACCATCTCTTGCGTCCGCCCTTCGGCGTAAACGCGCAAGACGGGCTCCGTCCCCGACGGACGAATCAACAGCCAAGAGTCGTCGGCGAGGATGTATTTCACGCCGTCGCGTTGGCTAATTTCCGCAACTTTGAATCCGCCAATTTCGGCGGGCGCGTTCTTCGTCAGGTGTTCGGTCATCTCCGCTTTGGCGACGGGACGGTTCAAGCGCAAGTCGGCGCGTTCGTAAAACGCGGGACCGACGTCCGCCAATAAATCGTTGACCAATTCGCCGAGCGACTTGCCATACGCCGCCAGCATTTCGACGACGAGCAGCCCCATAACGGGACCGTCGCCTTCGGGAATATGTCCCTTGAACGAAATGCCGCCCGATTCTTCGCCGCCAATTAACACGTCTTCGCTTAACATAATGTCGGCAATGTGATTGAACCCGACCGGCGTTTCGTAAATTTTAATTCCATAGCGCTGCGCGAGACGATCCAACATGCGCGTCGTTGAAACCGTGCGGACGACCGCGCCGCTCATGCCGCGCTTCTCGACTAGATATTTCAGCGCCAACGCCATAATTTTATGCGGATCAACGAAATTGCCGCGCTCGTCCATCGCGCCGATGCGGTCGGCGTCGCCGTCGGTTACTACGCCGAAATCGCCCAGCCCCGAACTGACGGCGCTCGACAACGCGCCGAGATATTTGGCTATCGGCTCAGGGTGGACTCCGCCGAAGCCGGGATTCATCTCGCCGCGAATCTCGTGGATTTCGCAACCTGTGCCTTGCAAAAAGGCTTTGATGACGCCGCGCCCCGACCCGTACATCGAATCTACGACGAAGCGCTGCGGGTTTTCGGCGATGGCGTCGGCGCGGATGAGCGTCCGCAGATGGTCAAAATAATCGGGCAGCGGGTTAAACTTTTGAATCAAACCCGCTTCTCGCGCTTTTTTGAAATCCATCAAATTGGGTCCGCGCGCTTGTTGCTCGTTGTCGTTGATGTACACTTCCACGCGGCGGCATTGTTCGGGCAGCGCCGACCCGCCAAACGCACCTTTCAACTTTACGCCGTTATAGCGCGGCGCGTTATGCGAAGCGGTAATCATCACGCCCGCGATGGCGTTGCGATGTTTTACGGCGTAAGAGATGGACGGAGTCGGCGAATCGGATTGCGCCAACAGCACGTTGAATCCGTTGGCGGCGAGGACTCGCGCCACTTCGCCCGCGTAGCGATCCGAAAGGAAGCGCGTGTCGTAACCGACGATAATTTTGCTCGCATCCACTGCGGCGGATTTATTCCAATGCTCCGAAGCGACCGCGTCCGCGATGGCTTGCGAAACCATGCGTAAATTTCCGTAAGTGAAAGTGTCTGAAATGACGGCGCGCCAGCCGTCCGTGCCGAAGTGAATGGGCATAGAGTCTCCTAAAAATAAATTGCAGTTTGAATTAAAGTTACGGGGTCGCCGAACTTTTTGGCGCGGGCGAGGCTTCAAAGTTTGGCGCGGGCGTGGCGTAAGCGATAACCGTCTCCAACAGCCAGCCTTCGACGCGCTGTCCGTTCACCGCAACGTACACTTTCACCCATGCGCGTCCGTTGACCACTTGAAATTCCGAAAAGGTTTCTACAATCGTCCCGTTGAGCAGCGTCATCACGTATTTTCCGTCTGGCGCTTCGCGCAGGTTTGCGCCGCCGCCTTGATTAGCGCTAATCTTTGCGTAGGTCGGCGTGGGCGGAACGGTCATCGTAACCGTCGGCGTGTGGGCGGGGGGCAAGGTGATTTCAAGCGTCGCTTGCGTCGTCGGGCTGGGCGTGGCGGATAAAACTTTCGGCGTGAAAGTCGCTTCAAGGGAAGGAATCAGAATGGGCGTTTGGGAAGGCGGCGCGGCGACGACGGCGTTCGTCGGCGTCGTTTGCGGAATCGTCGTCGCCTCATTCTTTGACGAGGGGGCGGGGCGAGCGAAGATAAAGAGGAGTACGGCGAAAGCGATCAGCGAAAGCGCGCTCCAAAAGTATCCGCCGCGCAGGGGGCGCAATTTTAAGACGAAGAGCGTAATCAACCCGACGGCGCTAATCCACGCGAAGTGGACGAGCAGGACGAGCAAGCCGTTAAGCCAAACGCCGGACAACCCCGCGCTGACGCTGAACCCCGCCGCGCCGGCCGGCGGAAAAAGCGCGTAGGCGACGACGACGCTCGGCAGGTATGGCTTATTTTCGGAACGCACAAACGAGGCGACGAGGATGAGCGCGCCTAAGGCGAGGACGATCATTTCTGGAATCCAAAGCCGCGTGTGGAGATAGACGTTGTCGAGCGCGCGCAACGGAAAAAGCAACGAAGCGAAGCCCGCCAACAGTCCGCCGAGAAAGACGAAAATGAGGCTGATGAGCAGCGCCATTTTTGTTTCAAATAAAAAGCGCAACGAGCCGCTGAGGACGGCGAGCAAAAAACCGAACCAAGCCGTCATCAACGGGGCGATGAGGACGGCGAGGAAAATTAAGGCTTGCGAGTTGAGCAGGTATCCGAGTCCGAGAATTGCGCCGCTAAGCAAGGAAAAGACGAACAATTCCCATGAAGGGTAAGCGCGTCGCGCTAAGGTTGCGATTAATGCGGCTTGTCCTTCTGCGTCGGTCGGTATGTAGGAACGGCGCGTGGCGCGGCGGCGGCGCGGAGGAGGAGGCTCGATAGGAAAGGCAGGTTCGTCCGACATGGCGCAATTATACGGCATTCAATGGAGAGGGGAATCAAATTAATACGAATCGCCAACAGAGATTTCGCCGTCGCCTGTTATAATATCCGCGCGTGACGGCTCTTACCTGACACATGAAACTTCGCATGTGATACCCTTGAAAGGCAGGTACTTTTCAGATGGTCATTCTTAACTCTTTTCCCCTCCCTTAAAACTCAAACCGCGTTTGACATTTTATCGCGCGTCTTTCGTTCCGTTTCTGTTTGCGTTTAATCCGCAACCTTAAACCTGTAACCTTAAACCTGCAACTTGCAACCTTAAACCTAAACCTGCCATGACACAACACAAAATTACAGACGACCTTGAAGCGCTGTTAGACGTGCTTCCTTCCAATATCCGCCACGCCGTAGAAAAGGCGAACAACAGCGAGAAATTGCTGGAAATTGTGATTGACTTAGGGCGCATTCCTACGGCGCGTTTTGTGGACGAAGAAATTCCTCTATTGGACAAGGAAATCGTCCGCGCCGAAATTGACCACATCGTCGAGCGCATCGGCGATTTTGACGCGGACAACCGCGCAGGCATGGAGCGCACCTTGCACCGCATCTCCGCCATTCGCAATCGGCGCGGAGTCATCGTCGGCTTAACCTGCCGCGTTGGGCGCGCCGTGTACGGCACAGTGGACATCATCCAAGATTTAATTGAATCGGGCAAATCGGTTTTGATTCTTGGGCGGCCGGGCGTCGGCAAGACGACTCTGCTGCGCGAAGCGGCGCGTATCCTCGCTGAAAACAAGCGCGTCGTCATCGTGGACACGTCCAACGAAATTGGCGGCGACGGCGACGTGCCGCACCCCGCCGTCGGCAAAGCGCGGCGCATGCAAGTCCGCGAGCCGATGCTGCAACACGAAGTGATGATCGAAGCCGTCGAAAATCACAACCCCGAAGTGATCGTCATTGACGAAATTGGGCGCGAACTCGAAGCGCTGGCGGCGCGAACCATCGCCGAGCGCGGCGTGCAATTGATTGGCACGGCGCACGGGCAAACGCTTGAAAATCTGCTGCTCAACCCGACGCTGAGCGACCTCGTCGGCGGCATCGAAGCGGTTACGCTTTCGGACGAAGAAGCGCGGCGGCGCGGCACGCAGAAGACGGTCTTAGAGCGCCGCGCTCCGCCGACTTTCGACGTGCTGATTGAAATTCAAACCCGCGACCGTTTCGCCGTTCATCAAGATATTATGTCGGCGGTGGATTCGCTGTTGCGCGAAGCGCCCATTTTGCCCGAAGTGCGTATGCGCGACGAATCGGGCGAGATCAAGATCGAGAAAGCCGCGCCCGCTCCAAAGTCCAGAAACGAGGCGCAGACGAAAACGGCGCGGACTCGTCGAACGCTGAATCCGTCGCCCGGCGAACTTCCTTCAACGCCGAATCCGATTCCGAACGTCGGCGCAAAATTGCAATCGGTTCGCGTGTTCGCTTACGGCGTGGCGCGCAACCGACTTCAACAAGCGGCGAAGCGACTCGGCGCGCCAGCCTTTATCGTTACGGACATTGCCGAAGCGGACGTGTTGGTTACGTTGCGGACGTATTACCGCAACCGCGAGCAAACCATCATGGAAGCGGAAGCGCGCGGCATGCCGATTTATGTTTTGCGCGCCAATTCGGTTTCGCAGGCGGAGCAGTTTATCAGCGATTTATTTAACCTGACCGAACACGCGCCGCGCGATAATATGGAAGACATCCGCGACCAAACGCAGCAAGCCATCCGCGCCGTGTTGAACGGCGAGCGCTTTATTGACTTGCCGCCCGGCTCGTCGTTGGTGCGGCGCGTGCAACACGAAATGGCGCGAGACGCGGAATTGGTCAGCCATTCTTACGGCAAAGAACCGCGCCGCCATGTGCGGATTTTTCGGGAGTGAGCATGTTCATCACGCTTGAAGGTCCCGAAGGTTCGGGTAAAACGTCGCACATTCCGCCGCTGACGAATTTTCTGCGCGAGAAAGGCTATACGGTTTTTCCGACGCGCGAGCCGGGCGGCACGTCCATCAGCGAGCAAATCCGCGAGGTGTTGCACGATATGAAAAACGCGGAAATGCACCCGCGCACGGAGACGCTGCTCTACCAAGCGGCGCGCGCGCAAATCGTCGAGCAAGTCGTCAAGCCGCGCCTCGCCGACGGAGAAATTGTGCTTTCCGACCGCTACTTTGATTCCACGATTGCCTATCAAGGCTACGGGCATCGTCAAAATTTAGACGAGATTCGCGCGTTGGTCAACTATGCTACCGGCGGCTTGACTCCCGATTTGACCATTTTGCTCGACCTTGACGTGGAAGTCGGCTTGAGCCGCAAGAAAAAAGACGACGAATGGAATCGGCTGGACGCTTACACCGTCGAATTTCATCGGCGAGTCCGCAACGGCTATTTAGAAATGGTCAAGAGCGAGCCGCGACGTTGGGCGGTCGTCAACTCGGAACAGGCGTGGGATTCCGTTCAAGCGGAACTGCGAAAAATTATCTTGGAAAAACTGGTTGTATAATCTTTGCTATGATAGCAACCGAAGAAAAAGATATTAATGGATTAAGAGCCGCAGGAAGAATCTGCGCGCAGGCTTTACAGTTGATGATGAAAAGCGCCGAGCCGGGCATGACCACGCTGGAATTAGACCGCATCGGCGAAGCGTTTCTCAACCGCAACGGCGCAAAGTCCGCGCCGCGCGCGATGTATAACTTTCCGGGCGGAACCTGCATCAGCGTTTCGCCCGTGATCGCGCACGGCATCCCAAACGAGCGCGTTATTCAAGACGGCGATTTAATCAACATTGACGTGTCCGCCGAATTGAACGGCTACTTCGGCGACACGGGCGCGTCGGTGGTCGTCGGCGCGGCGAACGCCGAATATGAAAAACTGCTCGATGCGGCAAAGTCTGCGTTGGAGAAGGCGTTGGCGGCGGTGCGCGTTGGGCGGCGGCTGAACATCATCGGCAAGACGGTTCAGCACGAAGCCAAAGAGCGCGGCTATAACCCGATTTTCGATTTGACCGGCCACGGCATTGGGCGTCAACTGCACGACAAACCGTCCGCCGTGTACAACTTCTATCGTCCCGAAGATCGCCGCGTCATGGAAAACGGGCTGGTTCTCGCCATCGAGCCTTTCCTCACCGCCGGGCGCGGACACGTCGTCGAGCAGTCCGACGGGTGGTCGCTCAAAACGGTGGACGACACCATCGCCGCGCAATTCGAGCATACGGTCATCGTAACGAAGGGCGAGCCGATTATTTTGACTTTGCCTTAACTTTCGCGCATCCAGCGTTGAGTCGCCTCGTGCGGATGGCGATAATTTTTCATTAATTCCAATAAGCGCGTCGAGTCTGATTCGACGGATAGGGCGCGGCGATGTTCGGCGAAGATAAAGCCGTCGGCGACGGCGCGATCGATGGCGCAGAGAAGCGGCGCGTAAAAGTTGTTGACGTCGAGCAAACCAATCGGTTTGTCGTGTTCGCCAATTTGCCCGTTTGTAACGACTTCAAATAATTCGTCCCAAGTGCCGAAGCCGCCGGGCAACGCGATGAAACCGTCCGCTAATTCGCGCATTCGCGCTTTGCGTTCGCGCATCGAAGGCGCGACTTCCAGACGGGTCAGCGCCGCGTGCGCCAGCGCGGAAGTGTTCATCGCAGGGACAATTACGCCGACGACTTCGCCGCCTGCCGTTAACGCGCCGTCCGCCAACGCGCCCATCAACCCCGTTTTGCCGCCGCCAAAAATAATTTGGATTCCGCGTCGAGCGAGGAGCGCCCCCGTTTCAAACGCCGCTTGTTTGTACTCTTCGTTTACCGCGTCGGACGAGCCGCAAAAAACGCAAATGGATTTCAGCATATTCTTATCTTCTCTTCTTAAAATGAATTTGATTTACTCTACCATAATTTTTCCCTGAATTAGAGTTGTGTAAATATTAACGCTGGGCGCTTGACCGCGCGCGGCGAAGGGATGAAAATAAACGAATGGATTATAAAGATTACTATAAAATTCTCGGCGTGGAGCGCAAAGCCAACGCGGACGAAATCCGCAAGGCGTACCGCAAATTGGCGATGAAATATCATCCCGATAAAAACGCCGGGGATAAAAAAGCGGAAGATAAATTCAAGGACATCAACGAAGCCTATCAAGTGTTGAGCGACGAAAAAAAACGCGCACATTACGATCAAGTCGGCAGCGCGTATTCGGACTTCAGTTCCAGAGGCGGCGGCGCGAGCGACTTCGGCGGCTGGTATCAGCAGCAGGGCGGCGGTCAGCGCGTGAATGTCAACGTGGACGATTTGTTCGGCGGCGCGGGCGGCGGCGGAGTTTCTGACTTCTTTCGGACGATCTTCGGCGAAGCCATGCGCGGACAAGGGCGCGGAAATCCCTTCGCTTCCGAGTCGGCGGCGCAAGAACAAGGGCTCGACATTTCTTTTCAAGAAGCCTTTGAAGGCGCGACTCGTCAATTCCAAAAACCCGACGGAAAGAAAATTACCGTCCGCATTCCGGCGGGCGTGAAGACTGGCTCGAAAGTTCGCGTGGCGGGGGCGGGCGCGAGGGGCGGCGACCTTTATCTCGTCGTGCAAGTGGCGGACGACGCGCGCTTCGAGCGCGACGGAAGCAACCTGACGACCACATCCAATGTGGATGTTTTCACGTTGATTCTCGGCGGCGAGGCGAAAGTGGAAACGCCGACCGGAGAAGTTAAATTGAACATCCCGTCTGGCACGCAACCCGATCAAACGTTTCGTTTGGCGGGACGCGGCATGCCGAACGTGAAAGACGCCAAAAACAGGGGCGATTTATACGTGAAACTCAAAGCGCAAGTTCCGAAATATTTATCGCCGAAACAACGCGAGTTGATCGAAGAGGCGTCGCGTATTAAGTTTTAGAGGAGTTTCAAAAATGAAAAAATATCGTTGGATTGTTCCAGTGTTGACGCTGGCGCTGACGGCTCTCGCTTGTCGCGGCGCCGCTGTCGGAACGCCGCAAGCGCCGACTTTGCAGCCGTCCGCTGCGGAGACGATTCCCACGCTTGCGCCGTCGCAAAACGTGCAAAATGCCAACCCCGCTTCGCAAGACGCGCTGGTAACTTTATTTGAAAACGTCAGCCCTGGCACAGTGGCAATTTTTACCGATTCAGGTCAAGGCTCTGGCTTCGTTTACGACGCGCAAGGACACATCATAACGAATTTCCACGTCGTCGCAAAAGACCAAAAAACCGCGTACCCGACCGTCGAGGTGCATTTCACGTCGGGCTTTATGGCGGAAGGAAAAGTCGTCGGCGTGGATTTAGATTCGGACGTCGCCGTCGTCAAAGTGGACGCGCCCGCTTCGGAGTTGAAGCCGTTGCCGCTTGGCGATTCGTCGGCGCTGAAAGTCGGTCAAACCGTCGTCGCCATCGGCAACCCCTTTGGCTTGCAAAGCACGATGACCGTTGGCATTATTTCCGCGTTGGGGCGCATCCTTGATTCGGAACACGCCAGCCCGGAAGGAAGCCCGTTCACGGCGGGAGACATCATCCAAACCGACGCGGCGATCAACCCCGGCAATTCGGGCGGACCTTTGTTCAATTTGCAAGGCGAAGTGGTCGGCATTAATCGCGCCATCCGCACATACAGCCAAAACGATTCGGGCGAGCCGGTCAATTCGGGCATCGGCTTTGCGGTGTCCATTAATATCGTCAAGCGCGTCGCGCCGATTTTGATTTCCGACGGAAAATATGATTACCCGTATTTGGGAATTTCGTCCAGCAGCAGTTTGACGTTGAGCGCGGTGAAAGAATTGGGATTGCCGCAATTTACCGGCGCGTATGTGGTCGGCGTCGCCGCAGGCGGACCCGCCGACAAGGCGGGAATCAAAGCGGGCAACAAGCCGACGAAGATTCAAGGGCTGTCGTCTGGCGGAGATTTAATCGTCGCCATTGACGGAGTCGAAGTGCGAACCTTTGACGACCTGTTGGCGTATTTGCTTAACAACAAGGGACCGGGCGATACCGTTACGCTGACCGTTTTGCGCGGAAGCGAAAAATTAGACATTCCGATTATTTTGGGCAAACGCCCGTAGATGAAAAAAGAACTCCGAAAACTCGGAGTTCTTTTTATTAGCCAAATCGCTCTTCGCGCCAAACGTCGGCGCGGTTGTGATAACCCGCCTGTTCCCAAAATCCGCGTTTGTCTTGCGCCATAAATTCCAGCGAGCGAATCCATTTTGCGCCTTTCCAAAAATAAGGCGTTTCCATGTCTTCGCGTCCGGGCATAAAGCCGACAATTCCGCGCAAAGGGTAACCGTGTTCGGGCGTAAGCGGCTGTCCGTCAAAATGAGTCGCCAGCAAGAAAGTGTCTTGCAAAACGACTTCCAACGGCAGGTTGACGGTGAAACCGTATTCGGCGTGTTGCATCACATGCGTGGCGGACGGCTTGATTTTGAAAACGCCGCTTTCGATTAAGGTCTTAACCGAAACGCCTTCCCATTCGGTGTCGAACTTGCTCCAGCGCGTTACGCAGTGGATGTCCATTTTTAGTTTGGAGCGCGGCAGTTGATTGAACTCGTCCCAACTCCAACGCCTTTCTTCTTCGACTTCGCCCCAAACGCGGAAGTCCCACGCGGCGGGGTTGAACGGAGGAACCGGCCCGTAATGCAAGACGGGAAATTTCAACGTCAACGATTGACCGGGCGGCAGCCGCCCTTCGGCGCGGACGTCGTCTTCTTGTTGGCGGCGATCTTCAAATAGAAACATTAAACCTCGCTTTCACAACAAAAAGTGCAAAACTTTTTGCGCGAATATACCTTTTTGATTGAGACGGCGACGGGTTATTTTCAACCCCGAAGATCGCGTTATTGTCCTTGCCGAAGAATAGACGACGACTAACCGAAGCCCTCGACCCGCGCCCATAATTCGCGGATGTTAATCGGTTTGGACATGTACACGTCGCAGCCGGCAGAGAGCGCTTTTTCGGCGTCGCCTTTGAGCGCGTTGGCGGTAACGGCGATGATCGGCACATGCGCTAAGTTGTTTTTGCGGCTGGCGCGCAAACGCCGCGCGACTTTGTAGCCGTCAATGTCGGGCAGGTTGATGTCGAGCAGAATTAAATCCGCTTTTTTTTGTTCGGCGATTTTCACGCCGTCTAACCCGGTGTAGGCTTCTAAAAGGGTATATCCGCGAGATTCAAGAGCGCGTTTGACAAGAGCCATATTGTCTGGATTGTCTTCGATGTAGAGAACAGTTTTTCCCATGTCTTGCTTGCTCCTTATTCTTTGCCTTTTTCTTCTATTTTATCCTCAATTACGTCAATTACCTTATCCACAAATTTTCGCGTAGGCAGCGAGCCTTTTTGATACAACGCCTCGATATGACCGTTCAAGCGATGACGCTCTTCGTTGGTGATGTCTTTTGCGCTGACGACGACGACCGGAATATCTTTTGTGCGCGGGTCGAGTTTTAATTCTTCCACCAAGCCGAAGCCGTCAATGCCGGGCATGGTTAAATCGCTGACGATTAAATCGGGCAATTTTTGCCGCGCAATAGAGAGACCTTCCCAGCCGTCTTTTGCGAGATAGACGCGATACTTTTTCCGCCCTTCGAGCAGGCGGCGAATGAGCAGCGCGTCGTCGGAGTTGTCGTCCACTAAAAGGACGGTGGTGGCGGTTTCGTCGAGGCTTTCCAGCGCGGCTTGCAACCCTTCTTGCGGCGCGGGCGTTTGGTCTTTGCTGAGGTGCACGTCCACCGCCCATTGCTCGCCCAGCACATGCTTCTCGACGGGGAAGGTGTGTCCCGTGCAGTTGATGGCGATAGTTTCATCCTTGCCGAGAACGCCTTGTTTGGATAGTTTCAAAAAGCCGGCAAAGGCGACGGCGGTAGCGGGTTCGACCGCCATGCCTTCGCTTTTGGCGATGGCTTTCATCGCTTCGTAGGCTTCCAAATCGGTAACGGATTCCATCACGCCGCCGTGCTGTTGCGTGAGATTCCACAAGTAGGTGTAGGCGGCGCCAGGGTCGCCTGTGGAGAGGATGATGATGCGCGTGTTGGGGACGACCGGCGCGGCGACGTCTTTGCCCCCTTTGAACGCCGTTACCATCGGCGAACAACCTTCGGCTTGAATGACAGCCAGTTTGGGAATTTTATTAATCAAGCCCATGTTGAACATTTCATGGAAACCTTGATAAACGCCCAGCGGACCGAGTCCGCCGCTGACGGCTTGGATGTACCAATCGGGCGCGCGCCAGCCCAACTGCTCGACAATTTCGTAGGCGATGGTCTTCATGGATTCTCGCGCAGGCACGGAACTCGCGCCGCGATCCAACAACAGATTTTTCCTCTGCGCGAATTGACTGGCGATTTGTTTAGTCTGGTCGTAGTTGCCGCTGACGCGAATCACTTCCGCGCCGAAGAGGGCGGCTTCGCGCAATTTTTCCTGCGGCACGAGGCTGGTCATAAAAACCCAAAGTTTGATGCCCGCGCGCGCGCAAGCGGCGGCGTAGGCGACGGCGGCGTTTCCCGTAGAGGCGATGACCGCCTCGCGGATTCCGTTTTCGTTCATCGCGGCGACGGCGACGGCGGCTTGACGGTCTTTGAACGAAGCCGTCGGTCCGTGCCGTTCGTCTTTGATGTAGATGGCGCTGTGTCCCAGTTCTGGCGCGAAGCGCACCGAATGGCGAAAGGGCGTTCCGCCTGCGGGGTAGAGGTCGAGCGAGGAAGGGTCGCTGATGGGCAGCACGTCTTGATAACGCCAAAGGTTGCTGGGGCGGTTGGGGATGCCGCGCAAAATTTCGCGTTTGAAGGCGGCGTAATCGTAACGCGCTTCTACCCATTGCGATTGGCATTTTTCGCAAATAGCGGGCTTGAATGGAATATAAGGTTGTTGATGGCTGCAAAGGTTGCATTCAAGGTAAAGCGGATTCGCCATTATTTCTCTCGTTTCTCCATTTCGTCGGAAGAGACGGACTCAATAGGCAAGTTAATGTAAAACGCCGAGCCTTCGCCCGCTACGCCGCTGCTTTCCGCCCAAAGTTTTCCGCCGTGCATTTCGACGAGGCGGCGGCTGATGGGCAGACCGAGTCCCGTCCCGCCGACTTTGCGCGTGGTGGACGTGTCCACTTGCGTGAATTCGAGGAAGATGCTTTCCAGTTGGTCGGGCGGAATGCCGAGTCCGTTGTCTTTGACGGTAATTAACACGCGCTCGTTTTCTTGGCGGGCGACGTTCAGCGCCACCGTTCCGTTTTCCGTAAACTTGACGGAGTTGGTTACCAGATTAATAATCACTTGACGCAAGCGCGAACTGTCGGCGAAGATGTCCAACTCGCGGTCGGCTTCGGGTTCGATGTAAAGCGCGGTGCGTTTGTCGCTTGCCAGCGGCGAGACGATGTTGGCGACTTCTTCCAACAAACTGTTGACGTTGAAACGGTCAAAGTGCAAGTTCATGCGCCCCGACTCAATCTTCGCCATGTCCAACACGTCGTTAATCAGGTGCAATAAATGCTGCCCGTTTTTTTGGATGAGGCGCAGGTCGTTGTCCATGTAATCGGTCAGCGGACCGTCCAGCCCTTCGAGCATAACGTCGGTGAAGCCGAGAATCGAGTTGAGCGGCGTCCGCAGTTCGTGCGACATATTCGCCAAAAATGCGGACTTCAAGCGGTCTAACTCTCTCAACTCTTGCGCGCGCTTTTGCAGTTCCTCCGTCAGACGCAACGCTTCAAGGTGGATGCTGGTCTGCGCGGCGATGGACGACGCCAGCGCTTTTTCTTCGGGCGCAAGTTGACCTAACCCTTTGACCGTCAAACGCCCGATGGCTTGTCCGCGCACGAAAAGCGGCTCTTCGAGCGCCGCGTCCGCGATGACGTTTTCGTCCGTCAGTGGAGAGACCGTCAGCGTGTCGTAAACATAACCGAGTTTTGCTTCTTCGCGTTCGGTGTATTGCTCCCAGTTTTGGCGCGTCAGGCGGCGCGAGGCGTCTTCCGCTTCGATGCGCGCGCGCGAAGCGTCCGCCAGCAGACGGATATTTTCCACTTGTTGGCCGGCCTGCTTTGCCACCGACTTGATGAATTTTTTATCTTCTTCGGTCAACGCGCTGACGCCTTGGATGTAAATTCTGCCGATTTGCTCGTCGAGCGTTTCCATGATTTCGGCGTGATCGTACGCGGCGGGTTCGCGCGCGGTAAAGGCTTCCACCGCGCTTTGATCGTAAGCATAGCCGATGCGCTCCGCGTTTTGAATCGCGTCGAGGTAGTTCGCCCAGTTGCGATGCGTGAATTGATGCGTGGCTTCTTCCGCTTCGGCGCGGGCGCGTTCGGCGGCGGCGAGCAAACGCAAGTTTTCAATTTGCGTCGAAACTTGTTTCGCCACCGCGTCTGTCAAATGTCGGTCTTCTTCCGAAAGCGGACGATTTTCAGGGGCGACGATTTTTACCGCGCCGATAGATTCCGCGCCCGCGACGAGCGGCGTTTGAACGACTTTCGCCTCGCTGGGGATGGGCGGCTGTCCGCCGCGCAACGTCGAGACTTTATCGCCTGAAAATGCGAAGCCGATTTTTTCTTTCTCGTAAATAATCGGCGCGGAAGACGTCTTGCCTGCAATGACTTCTTCCAACTCGCGCACGCGCTCGCGCAGAAATTCCAACTCTGCGAACGGATTTTGCTCTTGCGCGGCGCCGTTGTCGGCGGCGAGAATCGGCGCGTCGTTCGATCCTTCCAACGTGGCGGGCGGCACGTCGGAGAACATTTTCTTCACTCGTTTTTTAGACTGTTTCGTCGTCATCGGCGCTGCTCCTTGACGCTTTACGAATTTCCGTCTTTCAAACTCAATTGAGCGACGGTCATCGGCGCGCCGAGCGCGTGTCCTAATTCGCGCGCGGCGATTTGCAAAACGGCTTCCACCGACGTGGCGCTTTGAATCTTCTGGTTGATGGCGTTGAGCATGGTTTCGCGTTGCGCCTGTTTCTGCGTCCGCTCAAATTGACGGCGATTTTCCAACACGGTGGCGATCTGCGGCGCCAGCGCGGTCAGCAAGCGGATGTCGTCTTCGGTGAAGTCGTAGGGTTCTTCCGCTTCGAGGAGGAGCGCTCCGATTTGTTGCGCGCCGCTGTATAGCGGAAGGACTGCCAGCGCGTGAATATCTTGCTGTTTCGCCAGCGGCACAGAGGCGGCGTCCACGCGCGGGTCGGTGAGAGTGTTATTAAAGAAGACCGGCGTCGCGCTCATAAACAGGCTCATAGCGCGGACGATTTCAATCGGGTAGCGCGTGCCTGGGGGAGTCGCTTGGCGTCCGCTGCCGCTCCACCAGTTGGCGAGGATGTCCATGCTGTTGATTTGATTGTCCGCGTCGTAGTTGAAACTGGCAAGTATCACGCGGTTGACGACGGGAATGTGAACCGTTTCTACAGCGGCGGCGGTCAACTCTTGCAAGTCTTTGGCTTGCGTCAAGCGGTTGCTGGCTTGGTATAAGCGTTCCGTTTGCGCCAACGCAGATTGGGCGCGCTCAAACTGCAGCCTATTTTGCACAACAGCGGACATTTGCGGCGCCAACGCAATGATTAATTGAATCTCTTCTTCTGTAAATTCGTGCGGATGTTCGCCTTCTAACGAGAGGTAAGTCTCCGCTCGCCCGCCTGAAAAGAGCGGCAAGGTAGCCACCGCGCGGAAGTTTGTTTGTTTGGAAACTGCCTTAAAGCCCTCGTCGGCGCGCGGATCGTTTTGAATGTCGTTGTAGAAAGTGGGATCAACGCCCATAGATAAAGAAGCCAGCGCTTCTTTTGTGAAAATCGCGCCTACCGGCGGGACGAGCAAATCTTCTCGTTTTTGCCAGTTAGCGAGGATCTCCAGCGTTTCAGGAATATTATCTGCGTCGTAAGATACGTTGCTTAAGACCGCTCGGTCTAAGGCGGGAATATTAAGAGATTCCACAATAAGCGCCATGAGGGCGGTTAGATCGTTTGTTTCTGTCAAGCGGCTGCTGGCGTTGAACAAGCGTTCCGTTTGCGCCAGCGCCGATTGGGCGCGTTGGAAGGAGCGGGCGTTTTGCACAACGGCGGAAATTTGCGGCGACAACTCGGTAATCAACCTTATTTCCTCTGGCGTAAATTGATGAACGTCTTTGCTTTCTACCATTACGAAGGCTTCGGGACGACCGCCAGAGAAGAGCGGAATGGACGCAATGGAGCGGAAGTTGGCTTGTTTGGCGACGCCGACAAGAACCGCGTCCACGCGCGGGTCGGTTGTGATGTCGCTATAGAAAATTGGGCTGGGGTTGTCCTTTGACAGAGACACCGCTTTTAACACAGGCTTCGGGAAGCGCGTTCCAAGCGGCGAAACGGGCAGCGCGTCGCTTTTTTGCCAGTTAGCGATAATCTCCATCGTTTCAGGCTCGCCGTCCGCGCCGTAGTAGATTGCGCCTAAAGTCGCGCGATCTGCTGCGGGGATATTAATGGATTCTACGACGAGCGCCATCAGTTCCTGCAAGTCGTTTGTTTCCGTCAAATTGCTTCCGCTTTCAAACAATTTTTCCGTGTGCGTCAACGCGGATTGGGCTTGCTCGAAGGAACGCGCGTTTTGCACGGCGGTCGCCACCTGAGCGGCGAGCGTCATTTGAATGGCGATTTCTTGTTCGCCAAAAGCGCTTAATTTATCCGATTGCACGTCCAACACGCCAATTAAGCGATTGCCGACAATCATCGGCACGGCGAGTTCGGAAGCGGTGTCGGGCAGGAGTTCGTTGGGCAGCCAATCGGGGTCGCTGTGAACGTCGTTGACGACGACGGCTTGTCGGCTGCGGGCGGCGCGAGCCACTAACGATTGTTCTTGCCCGATTGGAATCGCCCTTGTGCCGTGCGTGCCTTCGCGCTCGTCGCCTTCTTTCCAGCCGCAGGCGATGATTTCTAAATCTTGCATATCTTCGTTGAACAAGAAGACGTGCGCGTGATAGAGACCGAAGCGGCGTTGAGTTAAGTGAACGACGGTTTCAAGCATTTTCTGAACGTCCGGCTCTTGCGCCGCAACCGTTCCGATTTCCGCCACTGACTCCAACTCTTGCGCTTGCTTGGCGACCAATTCTTGCGTTTTGATGTTTTCGGTAACATCCACAAAAGAGGCGATAACGGACGGCGCGCCTTGATAGTTGAACATGCGCGAGGAAACCACCGTCCAGACGGGCTTGCCGTCTTCGCCTTTGATGCGTAAGTTCATGTTGGAAACGTAGCCTTTGGAACGCAACTCGCCGACTAATGTATCTCTGTCTTTCGCTTCATAGTAAAAATCGGGCGAAACATGACCGATTAGTTCTTCGTGCGTCATATTCGTTAAGGAGAGCGCTGGCTCGTTGGCGAAGACCATCACGCCGTCCGTTAGGCGCGAAATGGTCATCGGAATGCCGATCGACGTCAGGATGGCTTGCGCGCTTTCATTGCTGCGCTGAACATCCGTGTAGGAGCGCGCGTTTTGGATGGCGGACGCGACTTGCGAAGCCAGCGTGGTTTGAATGTCAACATCCGAGTCGGTGAAGCGTCCGACGCTGTCCGCTTGCACGTCCAACACGCCGATGACGTTTTCGCCAATTAACATGGGAACGGCAAGTTCCGAGCGGGTGTTCGGCAACAGGGGATGCGGCAAGAAGTCGGGGTTTTGCGTTACGTCGTTGACGGTAACGCCCTTTTTATCGCGCGCGGCGCGAGCCACGAGCGAGCGCTCTTGATTGAGCGGAATGGAGCGTTTCTCTGAAACCATCTGCCGCCCGACTTCGCCCGCGCCGGAAGTCAGCGTCAGCGTTTCGCCCGCGTCGTCGAGCAAATAAAGGTGCGCGTGATAGAGGTTGAAGCGTTCTTTGACAAGGTCGGTAACTTGCTGCAACAGCGGATTAATATCCAAAACTGTGGAGGCGGCGGTGGCGATCTCCGCCACTGTCGAAAGGTCTTTGGTGCGCGCCGTTACGCGTTGTTCCAAACCGCCGATTAAGTCTCGCAACTGAGCGACCATCGCGTTGAACGACCTCGCCAGCACGCCGAGTTCTTGCACTTGCGGGACGTCCACCTCGCGGTCTAAATGTCCTTGCGAGATGTATTGCGCCGCTTCCGCCAACTTGGAAATAGGGCCGGTAATGCTTTGCGTGGAAAGGAAGGCGATCAACGACGCAATTAAAAGCGTGATGACGCTTAAGATAATAATTGTGAAAATTAAGTTTCTTACGCTTGCTAACGTCTCCGCTTGATCTTGCGCCGCAACCGCTACGATTTGCAATTCGGGAATCCAGTGGTAAACCGCCAGAACGGTGTCGCCATGATAGCCGACATACGTTGCCGAGCCTTCGGTTTTAGTTTGAATGGCGGCGTTGATGCCCTCGGTGCTGACGTAGGTTTGCTCGTCCGTCTCTTTGAAGCGCAGCGCGGTCAACACGGCGTTGTTCGAGTTGACGAGATAGGTCTCGCCTGTGTCGCCCAAGCCCGCGCGTTGTTCCATGATTTCGCTCAAAACGGTCATGGGCGTCCGCGCCGAAAGCACGCCGACGACTTTCCCTGCGCTATTTTTCAACGGTCTGGAAAAGACGACGGAGTAGGCTTGTTGCGCGAGGTCATAAAAAGGCGGCGTCGTGTAGGGTTCGCTCAACGCTTCATGGAAGTAGTTTTGATTTTTGAGAATCTTGCCTTCTTGACTTTTTTCTGTGGAGAGGACAACGCGCCCGTTTGCATCCATGAGGAAAACTTCGCTAAATGCAAAGGTCTCGTCTAGGTACCGATTAAGGACAGCGCGCGCTGGCGCGAGGCTTTCCGTTTGCCCGACGGGATCTACAGCGATAGCCGAAAGCGTGTTAGAAAAATCTGGGTTGACAGCCGCCAAACTTAAGCGGATTTGCATCGTGTTAACCCAAACTTCAATTTCGTTATTCTTAAGTTCCGCCACCGATTCCAACTGGTCGAAGGCTCTTTCTTGCAAGGCTTGCGAACTAAGCCACGCCGCAACGCCGCCGATGATCAAAATTGGAATTAACACCCAAGTAAGGGCGCTGATTAATAAATGCGCGCGCAACGACCCGCTCTGAAAGAGAGCGAATTTTTTGCGCGGCGCGGGAAGAGTTTGGTCTAGATTCATAAAAAACCTCCAACGAAATGCTTCGGTTATTTCGGTAAAAACTGGTCGGTGTAAATGGAATTAATATCAATCGCTTGCGAAATAAGCCCAAAGTTGAGCAGATTCTGTTGCGTAGATTCCCACACGTCTTTATCCATATAGCCAACAGGGCGGTCGCCGGTGGCAATGACCGGGATTTCCGCGTTGATGGCTGCCGCTTGCAAGGATTTATCCAACGCGGGATTTTGCTTCATAACAGCGTCAACCGCTTGAGCGGGATTTTCAATTGCGTACTGATAGCCTTTTAGCGTAGCGCGCACAAAGCGAGAAACGAGGTCGGGGTTGGCGTTGGCAAAAGCGCTGGTGGTAAAGATCGGGTTAGCGTAAATGTCCACGCCGTAGTCTTTATAGTAGATGGCGTTCATTGCGTCGCCATTTAACTGCGCTTGCAAGATTTCGAGAGTGGCGAACATGCCGCTCATGGCGTCCATGCGCCCAGATTTGATGTCGTCTGCGCCGTTATAGTCTTCCAGCAGGACGAACGTCATCGAATTTTTATCTATGTCCAGGTTTCTAAGCATCGCCAAAAATTGCTTGTCGAACGGGCTGCTTAAATCTGCGGAAATTACGCCGACTCGTTTTCCGATAAGGTCTTCGGGGGTTAAAATCGAACTGTCTTTGAGCGACATGACAATCAAAGGGTTGGCGCGATAAATGGCGGAGACCGCCAATACATCTTGTCCTTGCGCTCTGGCGACGAGCAAACTGTCGCCGGGCGCGACGCCAAATTGCGCGCTGCCGCTTTCGACGGCGGAGTAAAAGCCGGCAAACTCCGCGCCGTGAAACCAACTCAATTGTACGACGACTGAATCGCGTTTTCCAAAACTGCAAGCGTTTAGCAATAACGCCGCGAGCGTTAAGCAAATAAGAGAACGCATTCGTTTTTTATTCATGTCGCTTCTCCCTTTGATCTTTATTGAGCGATAAATTCGTTGGTAAAGACCGCGTTCAAATCAATCGGTTTAGAAAGCAACCCGTATTCCAAAAGAATGGCTTGCGTGTTCTTCCAAACGCCTTCGTCCATTAAGCCTGTTGCGGTGTTGCTGGGGCTGATAAAAGGAATTTGGGCTTTCATCAATTCTTTTTGATAATCTAAATTTAGGCTGGTATCGTAAGAGACGGTAATCTCTGCCGCTTCGTCGGTGTTGGCGAGGGCGTATTGATAGCCTTTCATCGTCGCCTGAACAAAGCGGCGGGCTAGATCCGCGTTGGATTTCAAAAATTCGCTTTTGGCGAAGATCGTGTTGGCGTACACGTCAAAGCCGTAATCTTTGTAATAGATAAAATTGAGGTCTTCGCCGCTTTGTTGCGCCATCACGAGTTGGTCGGTGGCGAACATGCCGCTCATCGCGTCCATGCGCCCGGCTTTGATTTCGTTCGCGCCTTCAAAATCTTGGATGAGGGCGTATTTCATCGAGGCGGGGTCGAGTTCGACGCTGTTCATCAGCACGCGGAAGGGCAAGTCGTTGCTGTCGCTTAAATCCATTGAATAAACGCCGACAGTTTTTCCAGCCAAATCGGCGGGCGCGAGGATGTTGTCTTTCTTCAACGAAGTAATCGCCAGCGGATTTTCTTTGAAGATTGCCGCAACGGAGGTGAAATCTTTGCCTTCGGCGCGCGCAAGGATGAGACTGTCTCCGCCTGCAATGCCGAATTGAGCCGCGCCGCTGTCCACCGAGCCGAGCGCGCTGCTGTCTGGTCCGCCCGCGAGCAAGGTTACGTCGAGGTTGGCTTCGGCGTAGTAGCCTTTTGTCGCGGCGACGTAAAAGCCGGCAAATTCCACGCTGGGAAACCAACTAAACTGCACGACGACTTTATCCTTTGGCGCGGGAACTGCGGTCGGTTGCGCGGGGGCTTGTCCGCAAGCGCCGAGGAGGAGGGCGAAGAGAACGACGAGCGTGAAAACGGCGTAATGTTGTTTTTTCATTGAGACACCTCTGTTTGTATTTCAGTTTTGACGAAAGGCAAGGAGACGCTGAAACTTGCGCCTTTTCCGACTTCGCTTTCGACGTTAATCGAGCCGCCGTGTTCGACGATGGCGGCTTTGACGATGGCAAGACCTAAACCGCTTCCTTCGATGTCTGCGGTTTTGCCGCTGCGGATGCGGTAGAAGCGGTTGAAGATAAAGGGCAAGTCGGCGGCGGGGATTCCGTAGCCGTTATCTTTGAAGAGAACGGTCGCCTTATTTTTATCGGCGGATAAACTGGCTTGAATGATTCCGCCTTGCGGCGTGTACTTAATGGCGTTGCCGAGCAAGTTGCGGAAGGCTTGACGCAGACGCAGCGCGTCGCCGTAGATTTGCACAGGCGCGGCGGGCGGCGTGTAACGCAGCGATTGATTCCGCGATTTGGCTTGCGGCGCGAACTCGTTGACGACTTCGCTTAAAATTTTTCCGAGATCCAATGTCTCGTGTTTTTGCGCGGCGTCGAGGTCTGTCTTTGCCAGATCCATCATATTTTGAATCAGTTCGCTCATGCTTTTGACGGCGTTTTCGATGTGTTCCACAAATTCTTTTTGTCGCCCGTTGAGCGGTCCGGCTTGGAAGAGCATTTGCGCGTACCCCTTAACCGAAGTCAGCGGATTTCGCAAATCGTGCGAGGCGGTGGCGATGAACTCGTTTTTGACGCGCTCCAAATCTTTGAAGCGACTCACGTCGTGCAAGATGACGACCGTGCCGCCGTTTTCGGTGGGGGAGATGAAAGCGGTAAATTCGCGTTGATCCGCCCAGCGCAATTCGCTGGTGGCGGACATTTGCGAAGCGCGCGCGGATTCGATTAATTTAAGCAAATCGTCGTATCCCTGTTCGGCGGGCAACGGATGATTCAATTTAATCGAATGCGGCGGAAATAATTTTTCGCCCGCCGGGTTGAGCAAGGTCAGGTTTTCTTGTTCGTCGAAAAGGAGGATGGCTTCGGTCGCGTGTTTGACGACGACGGCGACTTTCTTTTGTTCTTGCAAAACCGTCGAATAGAGTCTGGCGTTTTCAATGGCAATCGCCGCTTGACCGGCAATCGCTTGCAACAAAGAGAGATGCTCGTTCGTGAAGTAGCCTTCTTGCTCGTGAAACAGCGAAATAATTCCCAGCAGAGAATGTCGCCCGAAGATTGGCGCGACGATTGCCGAACGAATGGCGGCGCGCGCGTTTGCCAATAAAAGCGGATCGTTAATCGCGTCGTCAATGACGAGACCTTGACGAGTATCGCGCACATGCTGAATGAGTTGCGTCGGCGGCGCGAGGTCTATATTTTCTCCCGCTTGGCTGAGGACGACTTTGCATTTTTCGACGATCCCTTTTTCGTCGTCGAGCAGGCACATATTGGCTTGAGCCGCGCCGAGCGTTTCTGCCGTGCGTTTGAGCAGAACGTCGGCGAGTTCTTTTGTGTCTAAACGGGCGCTGAGCTGCTTGCTGATTTCGGGCAGCAGATTCAATTCGCGGTTGCGGCGGCGCGTCGCGTCTTCCGCCTCTTTGACGCGCAATTTGGTGCGGATGCGCGCCATCAACTCGTGGCGGTCAAACGGTTTGGTAACGTAATCGTCCGCGCCGAGATTTAACCCCGATTGCACGTCGGACGGGTCTAAGCGCGCCGCCGTGAGAATGATGATCGGAATGTGCGCGATGGCGTAATCCGAGCGGACTTCTTCCAACACGGTGAAGCCGTCTTTGTTGGGCATGTTCACGTCGAGCAGAATCAGGTCGGGCATTTCGTCGCGGATTTTGTTCAGCGCTTCTTGTCCGTCGCGGGCGATGACTTGGTCGTAGCCTTCGTACTCCAAATAACGGGTGAGCAGCGTTACGTTGTCCATCACGTCGTCGGCGACGAGGATTTTGAACTTGCGTTTTGCGGATGATTTTTTTCCCGTCGGGTTGGCGGCGTGTTTTAATTCGCCGATGGCGGTTTCGGCGATCTGACAAATTTTTTCGGGCCGCGCGGGCTTGATGATGACTTCGTTCACCTTCAATCGCTGCGCGGAGACTTTGAGTCCAGGCACGTCGTAGGCGGTGATGAGGTAGGCGTAGGACGGTCTTCCGCCCGGGTGATTTTGCAGTTTTTCGATTAATTCCAAGCCGGTCATTTCCGGCATGATCATGTCGGTGAAGATGATGTCCACCGCTTTGTCTTTAACTTTCTCAAACGCTTCCGCGCCGTTGACGGCGGAGATGGCTTCGACGTGCGGACCCAGTTGCGAGAGCGCGCGCGCTAACGTCGCCGCCGTGTTCGGGTGATCGTCCACAACAAGGATGCGAACAGTTTCTTCCGATTGAGAGGCAGGAGGGTTCATAGCGCCATTTTGCCTGAAACTCGCTTCGGCGCGGTTAGGTTGAGCGGTGTAAAAGTTGGGAAAAGTTGGGAGCGCAGAAAAACGCTTCGGGTAAGGGCGAGGCGTTTAATCCGCAATTAAGCGGTAGCCGATTCCGCGCACGTTGAGCAGGTAGGTTGGGTTGCGCGCGTCCGCTTCGAGGAGTTGGCGCAGTTGGTGAATGTGCCATTTGCTGAGTTCTTGCGCTTCGCGCAAATCGGTTTGATAGCCCTGCGCTTCGGCGACGAGCGTTTGATAGTCCACCGCGTCGGGGGAATGACGCGCCAACGCCAGCAGATAATCGAAAGAAGTCGGCGGCGGCGAGAAAGTTTTTTCGCCGACGGTTGCGCGACGGGCGCGCAAATCCAAGACGAGGACTCCGCGTTTGAGGAAGCGCTCTTTGTCGGCGGCGGGCGGCTGCGGAACGGAATCGGCGCGCGGCGTTTCGCCGTCTAAATCTTTTAATTCGTTTTGCAGCGTTTCGATTTGAACGAGGATTTCTTGCTTGCGTTTTTCGAGGCGGCTTTTTTCAAGGATGGCGCGAGTCCGCTCGATGATGGCTTGCGGTTTGATGGGTTTGAGCAGGTAATCCGTCGCGCCGTGCCGCAGAGCGTCCAATGCGGAATTAATGTCGGGTTGGGCGGTGAAGAGGACGACTGGCAGCGCGGGGTATTCGGCGTGGATGACTTTGAGCGCGTCCATGCCGTGCATGCCCGGCATTCGCAAATCGGTGAAGATGAGGTCGAAGGAACTGCCGCGCAGGTAATCGAGCCCTTGTTCGGCGCTTTCGGCGGTGGTCGCTTCAAAGCCCGCTTGCTGTAAAATCCGCGCCAGCGTTTTGCGGATGGAGGCTTCGTCGTCAATGATGAGGATGTGCCCCGCGGCGGTCATTGCGCCTCCGCTTCGTCGCGCTGAATGGGCAGCCAAATTTTGAAGGTCGCGCCTGCGTCGTTATTTTCCGCCGCGATGCGCCCTTGATGTTGGGCGATAATATCGTGCGAGATGGTTAAGCCGATGCCCGTTCCGCTTTTTTTGTCGGTAACGAACGGGTCGAAAATGACGGGCAATATTCGAGGCGAAATTCCAGTTCCCGTGTCGGAAATGGAAATCAATATTTCTTTTTCTTC
>JAIXKJ010000008.1:0-39429 GCA_026928255.1 Anaerolineales bacterium | reverse complement strand
CTTTTTCTTCTTTGAGCAAGAACAAAGCGTTTTGAATGGCTTGCAGCGGGTTGTTCAATTCGTGCGAAACGGACGCGAGCAATTGCCCCATCACGGCGAGGCGTTCGTTTTGGATTAACTGTCGGCGGGTGGATTTTTCTTGCTCTAACGAAGTTTGCAGATTTTCATACAATTCGGCGCGGTGCATGGCGATTGCCAATTGCTCGGCGACGGTCTGCGCTAGTTGTTGGTCGCGTTCGTTGAACGGATGCGCCGCCGTTTGTTGAATGTCGAGAACGCCGAAAAGTTTTTCCGCGTTTTGCACGGGAATCGCCATTTCGGCTTTGGTTTTGGGAAGGGCGGGCATAGGGTAGTAAAACGGAACTTCGTCCACGTTGTTGGTCGCAAACGGTTTGCGCGTCCGCGCCACATGCCCGATGATGCCCGCGTTGATGGAGAGTTCGTGTTTTTCAGCGACGAAAGTTTTCCCAATCTTGTCGCTGGCGGCGCGAATGATTAAGTCGCCCGTTTCTGGGTTGGGCGAGAAAACTTGCGCGTGATAATAGTTGAAAATATCTTTTAAAAGGTTGACCGTGTCGTCGAGCAATTCGTCCACATTAAGCGCGGACATGCCGCGATGGATGCGGTACAGCGCTTGGGTTTCGCGCAGCGCTTGGCGCGTCGTGTTGATGAGCGCGGCGCTCTCTAACGCGACGGTGGCGGCGTTGGTCAGCGGCGTGAGGCGTTTGACGGTTTCTTCTGAAAATTTATTCGGCGCGTCTTCGTCGAGATATAACATGCCCAATAATTTGCCGCCCATAATTAGGGGAATGCTCAGGTGCGAGCGAATCCATTCTAAGCCGGGAATGTGAATCCAATTTGGCTCTTGCGCGGTATCTGCGATAATTAAAATATGCGGTTTTTCTACGACGCTTTTTGTCAACGGATAATGTTGGGGGTCTTTTTGCAAAGCGTCGTAGAGTTTGTCGCCGCGATTTTCATATCCGCTGCGGGCGACGGTTTTCAATATGCCGTTTTCAAGCAAGGTGATGTTCGCGCCGCAATCGGGAAATAGCCTTTGAACTTGATTCAAAATCTCGACGAGGATTTTATCTAAACTGGTGTGCGAGACCAACGCCAACGTCGCTTCGGCGCTGGTTTCGGCGCGCAGACGCTGTTCGTGTTCGACGGTCAACAGGCGCTCGCGCTCGATTTCCGCCAACTTGCGCGCGGTGATGTCAACGCCGATGGACTGAAACTCGGCTTGCGCGTCGTTTTTATGCGAGATGAGGCGGTCTGTCCATTGCAGCCAGCGTTTTTCGCCATGCTGATTTGTCTCGCGGATTTCATAAGTAACGGAAGGGTTGGACGGCGTCAGCATTAAATAACGCGAACGAATCATCGCTTTCTGCTCTTGGGTTTTGACAAAATCAAACAGGCTGCGTAAGTGATATTCGTTCGGCTCGCCGCCGAAAAATTCGGCGTAGGCGGGGTTGACGTAGGTTAATAATCCGTCCCTGTCAAAACGACAAATTAACGCGGCGATGTCTTCTGAAATGCCGCGATAGCGCTCTTCGCTGCCGCGCAAGGCGGCTTCGGCGAGGATGCGTTCTTTCAAGTCTTGCTGCGCCGCGTCGTAGAGGCGCGTGTTCTCGATGGCGATGGCGGCTTGCAGACCGAGATCGTTCAGCAAATCTATGTCGCTTTTTTGAAAGGCGAACGGCTTTTCGCTTTGAATGCTGAGCGTGCCGATCACGCGCCCGCCGCTGCCGACGGGGGAGACCAAAAGCGAATTGTATTTCACGTCCGCGTTGAAGTTGATAAAACGCGGATCTTCTTGAATGGACGGGATGTAAATGCTCTTGCCCGAAGACATAACCAGCCCCGCCGCGCCTTCGCCGATGCGAATCTTGCCGACGTTAACTTGCGTCAGCGCGTAGCCCGAAACCGCCTGCGAGACGAGGTACTCGTTGTTTTTGTCCGCGAGGTGAATGACGGCTTGCCGCGCTTCGGAAATTAATTCTTTTGCCGAACGGACGATTAAATCCAACACCTTGCTCAACCCGATATGTTCGACTTGGCTGAGCGCGGTGGTAATTTGCGCCAACGTTTTTTGCTCGTTCAGGCGCTTGCGGACTTCATGGTCTTGTTGCGCGCTCCAAATGGCGATGGCAATTTGCCTCCCCGCGTGTTCGGCGCGTTCGATTTCGTCCGCCGCAAATTTTCGCGGAACGTTATAAGCGGCGATGATCGCGCCGATTTTTTCGTCTTTATAAAAAAGCGGAATTCCGATTAACGAACGGCTGGGAAATGATTGAAGAATTTTCGGACTAATTTGCGAAGAAGCGGCGAGGTTTTCGATGACGATTAATTTCTTTTGGCGGATGATTGTGTTCGTAACCGAACGCTCGTCGTTTGGGAATATCGCCATCATCCGCTCGTGTTCGATGGAACTCGCCGAATCCCAAATGAACGATTTTTTCCGCTCTTCGTCCCAGCGGGTGATGAAACAATGATCGGCGTTAAACGTTTCTTTTAATTCTTGCGCTAAATTTTTTACGGGTTCGTCCGTGTTTTGCAGGGAGATGACGGAAGCCGTGATTGCGTTTAATTTTGAAAGATAATGCTCGCGGATGGAAAGCGCTTCTTCCGTTTTTTTTCTTTCGGTAATGTCCAACATTAATCCTTGATGGATTAACGGCTTGCCGTTTTTATCGTAGACGTTTTTCCCCTCGTCGAGAAACCAATACACGGTCCCGTCTTTGGCAAGCAGACGATATTCGGAGCGAAATATTTGTCCGCTTTTTGCGGCGTCATCCGTTTCGCGCAAGACTCTTTCGCGGTCGTCGGGGTGAAGTTGCCGAACCCATAGTTGCGGGTCGGCAACCCATTCTTCCTGTGTGAATCCCAACGCTTCAATTTGCGGACCGATGTACGTTACCCCGACTTTTTGGTCAAAATCTGCGAGATAAATAATAGCGGGGTTTTGCTCGATAAGCACGCGGAATAAATCTTCGCCGCTTTGGGCGGATGATTTGCTCGCCGCTTTCTCTGCGGCATAGAACGCCTTTTTGAGTTCGCCAGTCGTCTTGGACATCGTCTGAAGAATCGCCTTTGTCAATGATGGAGCGTGAAAACAAACCGCCCCGTTCCGCGCGCCTGCAATTGTAGCGCTATCGAAACGGGGCGGGAAATTCGCAATCCGCTTGCAAGGCTATTTTGCGTATTCCGTCGCGCGCGTCTCGCGGATGACCGTTACGCGAATTTGACCGGGATACTGCATCGTCTCTTCAATCTTCTTAGCGATGTCTCGCGCAAGGCGCGTCGAACCGAGATCGTCAATCGTTTCGGGCTTAACCAAAATCCGCACTTCGCGCCCGGCTTGAATGGCGAAGGCTTGCTGAACCCCTTCAAACGACATGGACATTTCTTCCAACGAACGAATGCGTTTGATGTAGGCTTCGAGGTCTTCGCGCCGCGCCCCGGGTCTCGCGCCGGAAATCGCGTCGGCAGATTCGGTGATGACCGCTTCCACCGTCTCTTGATCTACTTCGTGATGATGCGCCGCAATCGCGTTGACGACCACCGCGTTCACGCCGTAGCGCTTGCAAAATTCCGCGCCCAACGCCGCGTGCGTTCCCTCTTGATTATGATCCATCGCCTTGCCGATGTCGTGCAAGAAGCCGCCCAACTTGGACAATTCTACATTCGCGCCGATTTCCGCCGCGAGAATGCCCGCCAATTTGGACACTTCCACCGCGTGCGCCAATTGATTTTGCCCGTAAGACGTGCGGAATTTCAGCCGCCCCATCATCTTCAATATTTCGGGGTGCAGCCCGCCCGAGACGTTCGCGTCGTAAGCGGCTTGCTCGCCCGCTTCGTTGATGATTTTATCCACCGCCTTTTGCTCGTCCTCGATGACCTTCTCGATGTGCGCGGGGTGAATGCGCCCGTCGAGAATCAACTTAGACAAAGCGCGGCGCGCCACTTCGCGGCGGACGGAGTCGAAACAAGAAATCGTTACCGAATCGGGCGTGTCGTCCACAATCACATCCACGCCTGCGGCTTGCTCGAAGGCTTTGATGTTGCGTCCGTTGCGCCCGACGATGCGCCCCTTCATCTCTTCGCTGGGCAGCGTAACGACGGCGCGGGTTACTTCCGCCACATGCTCGGAAGCGACGCGCTGAATCGCGTCTGCAATTAATTTGCGCGCGCGCTTCTCGCCTTCTTCGCGGGCTTCCGCTTCGATCTGACGCACAATGCGCGCCATGTCGCCTCGCGCTTCTTTTTCCACCGAAGCGTATAAATCTTTTCGCGCTTCCTCTTGCGTCATCTGCGCGATCTCTTGCAACTTTGCCGTTTGGTCTTCGTATAATTTTTCCGCGTCGTTGTGGCGCTTGTCAATTTGCGATTGACGGCGATTCAAATTTTGTTCGCGCTGTTCAATCTTTTCGGAGCGATGATCCACTTCGGTGCGGCGTTTTTCCAAACGGTCTGCGTCGCGGTTTAATTCAAGGCGGCGTTCCTTAATTTCGCCTTCGGCGGCTTGGATGATTTTCGTCGCGTTGTCTTGCGCGCCTTTGACGATCATATTCGCCTGCGTTTGCGCGGCTTTCACAATATCGTCCGCGCGTTCTTGACGCGCTTTGGCGGCGCGTTCCGTTTGGTAGCGACGCAAAAAATATCCTAATGCGGCGCCGACAATCAAGGCCAACACTGCAATCAAAATTATGATGATCGGATTCATGGTCATTCCTCATCTTCGTATTTTAAGTTTTCCGTGTGCGCCTCGTTCCACAAGCGGGCGACGACCGGCGCGGCGACGGAGTAAGAGAAACCGCGTCGAGCGAGATGTTCGGAAAGTTTCTTGCGAAACTCGCCCCATTCTAGACTTTGGAATCGACTCGCCTTTCTGCGAGCGGATTCATAGGCGAGGGCTTCTTCGTCCAAATCGGCGACGGCGCTTTGAATCGTCTCGTCGTCCAATCCTTTTTGACGAAGTTCCAACGTCAGCGCTCGGCGGCTGCGCGGACGGAATGTGTTGCGATTTTCCACCCACGCTTGGGCAAACTGAGTATCGTCGGCTAACCGATTTTCCCGCAGCCGAGTCAGCGTTTGTTCGACGGAGTCTGCGGAATATTCGTGCTTTTTTAGGTTTTGCCGTATTTCTTTTTCAGAACGGGCGCGATAACTCAAAAAGAGCAGCGCTTGTTGCAGGGCGCGTTCGCGCTCGTCTTCGAGGCGCAAGGCGGCGATTTTCTCGTCTGCGAGCAGGTCGCCGACTTTGAGCCATGCGGCGGCGATGCGCGCCAACCCGAAGGCAAATTCTCCGTCGAGATGAACGTTCACTCGATTGGGATTCTTTTTCTGAACTTCGAGAGCGCTGATCCTTTTCATGTTCATTAAACGCGCACAGCCGAGACTTCCGATAGAAGCGGTCTCGGCTGCGAAAAATGTCTGGGTTGTGCGACAAACTCCAAGTCCCGAAAGAGGCGCGGTTCTTGGAGGCAGGTCAAATTCTGCGACAAATTTTGTCGCGTTAAGCGCGTGTCAATTAAGGTGAAGCCGCGTGGCTTAAGTTCTTCATTCGAGTAATAGACTTCACAAGTTAACTCCCGAAACGGGGGAGGATCGTGCGCGAATTTTCCAGAAAATTTCCAGCGAAAGACCGCATTGCGGATAAATGCCTTACGCTTTCTTAATTATACATGAATTTTCAAAATTGTCGGTTTTTGCGCGAATGAAAATTAAAATTTCTCAACTTTTGTAATTCTTTGTGTATAATGAAAAACCCTTTTTTATTAATTTTTGAAACAAAGTTTTCATGCCGAATTTTTGGAGGTCTCGATGACGAAACAAAACGGAGGGAATGTTAACCATGCGCGACGAGCGCTGGCGCTGATTGGGGTCGTGTGCGTGTTGGCGAGTCAGTTTTTGATTTTCTCAAAACCGCTCGACGATAAAACGGTTTTCCCTCCTTATATTTGGCTGACGGCGGTCGGCGCGATTCTCTTCGGCGTCAGTTTGTTGATTAAGCCGATTCCGTTTTTTGATAAAGTTTACGCTTTAATCGGCGGGCAAAATCGGACGTTTTGGCTGGTCGCCGCGTTTGCGTTATCCGCTGTAACGACTTTTGCGGTCGTAAATTTGTCTTTGTTTTCGCGCATCAATTACATTCCGATTGTTACGCTGTGGGCGTTGAGCGCGCTCGCTTATTTGTACGGGGTTTGGAATCGTCAATTAACCTTCGCCGTTTTTGTGGATTGGGTTAAGCGCAATCGCGTCGAGTTATTAATCATACTTGGCGTAACTTTGCTCGCCGCCGTTTTTCGATTTTATCGGCTGGGTCAAATTCCGCGCGTGATAGACGGCGACGAAGGCAAAATCGGGTTAATTACGCTGTCCACGGTGAATACAGACAGCAACTTGGCGAATCCGTTTGCGCTGTGGGAAAACTTCGGCGCGATGTATTTGCACCTTATCAACGCCGCGTTTGAACTGTTTGGCGTGAACGCCTTTGGTTTGCGTTTTCTTCCCGCTGTGGGCGGGACGTTGGCAATTCCCGCCGTCTATCTGTTGGCGCGTTGGATCGGCGGACGGCGCATCGCGCTCATCGCCGCGTTGTCGCTCGCCTTTTCGCACGTCCACATTAATTTTAGCCGCATCGCTTCGGTGGCGTACATTCAAGGCACATGGTTGGCGCCGCTGGAATTATATTTTCTGTTGAGCGGGTTAGAGAAAAAACGCGCTTGGCGGACGGCGTTAAGCGGAATTTTAATTGCGATTCATTTCACCGTGTACCTCACCTCGCAAGTGATTATCGCTTTAATTTTGATCTTCATCGTTTTGTCGGCGCTCTTCTATCGTCAATGGCTAAAAGAACGCTGGAAACAAGTCCTCTCGTTTTTCGGCAGTTTTATCCTGCTTATGTCGCCGTCTTTTTACTATATGATGAAAAATTCGACGGAGTTTTTGAATCGTTTGCATCAAGACGGAACGTTCAACGGTTGGCTGCAACGAGAAATGAGCGGCACAGGACAAAGCGCTTTGCAAATTTTATTCAGCCGTTTTGTTCATGCCTTCCTCTCGCTGACGTATTACCCTGCGTTTGATTTTTACGGCACGTCGTCGCCGACGATGAGCGTCGTTACCAGCGTGCTTTTCTTCGTCGGAATTATGGTCGCGCTTTTGCGAGTCCGCCGCCGCCGCTATCTCATGCTCAACGGGTATTTATGGGGCGCGACCTTCGCCGTCGGCATTTTTGCCGTGCCGCCCAGCGCGGACACCTATCGAATGCTGATGGCGCTTCCCGCCGCGACGATTATGGTCGCCTTGGGGTTAGATCAAATTTTAGATGCGTTCGGCTTCGATTGGGAGAAGCATCGTTTCGCTTATGTTTTTTCCGCTTCCGCCGTGTTGGTCAGTTTGATGATCTTCAACCTGTGGACATATTACGCCGACTTCGCGGGCAAATGTCGCTTCGGCTCGGACCTGACCGGGCGCTTCGCCTACTATCTTGGAGATTACGCCAAAAGCGTGGACAATGAAAACTCTATCTACCTCTTAAGCGACTCAATCCTTTTTTATGGCAGTCACCCTTCGACGGATTTCATCAGCCAGCGGCGAAAGATTACGAACGTGCCAGATTCGATAGACACGCTCGACCTAATTTCCGGCGAGACGATTCTCGCAATTCCCAATCGCGCCGAAGAGTTGGAAACTTGGGCGCGTCATCACCCTGGCGGCAAATTAAACTATGTCTATGATTGCGACAAATTAATTCTGCTTGCTTATCGCATTCAATGAAAAAGAGGAGCATTGGACCCGCGCGAATATGAATTAATGTATCGAGTGGAAGACCGCCATTGGTGGTATCGCGGCATGAGCGCCGCAACCCGCGCCCTTATCGAACGCTGGACTTTCGCAAAAGATTTGAGAATTTTTGACGCCGGCTGCGGAACGGGCGCCGCCCTAACTCATTACCTGCCCGATTACGGAACGCCCTTCGGCGCAGACCTTTACGCCGAAGCCTTGCATTTTTGTCGTCAACGAAACGCGCCGCGCCTGACTCGCGCCTCGATCCTCGACCTGCCGTTCGCGTCCGCTTCCTTTGATTTGGTCGTCAGTTTTGACGTGTTGTACGAGCGCGGCGTCGCGGACGAACTTTCTGCCTTGCGCGAATTTTTCCGCGTCCTCGCGCCAAACGGACGAGTCCTCTTGCGTTTGCCCGCTTACGATTGGCTGCGCGGAAAACACGACGAGCGCGTGCATACCCACCGCCGCTACACAACCCGCCTTGTCGCCGAGTTGCTTCGTCAAAGCGGATTTCGCGTTTTGCGCCTTTCATACGCCAACATGTTTCTCTTCCCCTTCGCCGCGCTCAAAAGGTTGAGCGAGCGCCTCTTCCCGCCCGATGAAAATTACTCCGACTTATCGCTGAACGTCGGCGCGTTCAACTCTGTTTTGCAATGGATTCTCGCCAGCGAAGCGCCGCTCGTTGCGCGTTTCGGTTTGCCCTTCGGCTTGAGCGTCGTCGCTGTGGGGGCGAAATGAGCGCGAAAAGAATTTCCAGCCTGAGCGCGATTTTTCCCGCTTATAACGACGGCGGCACCATTGCCAGCATGATCGCCGCGGCGAAGTTGGCGTTGGCGCAAGTTACCGATGATTACGAAATTATCGTCGTCAACGACGGCAGCGAAGATTACACCGCGCAGATGTTGGAAGAGATGTCGGCGCGTTATCCGAAATTGCGCGTAATTACGCATCCGACCAATCGCGGGTACGGCGCGGCCTTGCGCTCTGGTTTTGCCGCCGCAACCAAAGAATGGGTTTTTTACACCGATGGCGACTCGCAATACAATCCGCTTGAATTGACCGTTCTCGCGGACGCGCTCGACGAAAACGCCGACGCGGTTAACGGCTATAAAATCTCGCGCAACGATTCGCTGGCGCGCATTGTCATCGGGCGCGCTTATCATTATCTGGTCAAAATTTTATTCAACATCCACATCCGCGACGTGGACTGCGACTTTCGTTTGATTCCGCGCCGCATCCTCGATGAGATTGAATTGATCAGTTCCAGCGGCGCAATCTGTCTTGAATTAGTAAAAAAGATTGAAGACGCGGGTTATGTCTTTGCTGAAGCGCCAGTCAACCATTACTCGCGCAAGTACGGCGTTTCGCAATTCTTCGTTCCGCGCCGCGTCTATCAAACCTTGCGGCGCATTGCGCTGTTGTACGTCTCGTTGGTGATTCGCAAAGAGCATTTGAAGAAATGAATCTACAAGCGGAATACGCTCGAAAAAAAATCTTGATTACTGGCGGCGCGGGCTTTCTCGGCAGCGCGTTGACGCGCGCTCTGCTCGACCTAAACGCCGACGTTGCGATTATAGATAATTTCGACCCCGACGGCGGCGCGAATATTTTTAACCTAAACGGAATCGCAGACCGTGTTCGTTTAATCCGCGCCGACATTCAAGACGAAGCGGCGTTGCGCGAAGCGCTTCAAGGAAAAGATTTTCTGTTCAACCTTGCGGGGTTGATGAGCCACGTCGGCAGCATGGCAAATCCCTTCAAAGATTTAGCCGCCAACACAATCGGACATTTGCATCTTTTGGAAATGTGCCGTTTGCACAACCCGCGAATTCGCATTGTTTATACCAGCACGCGCCAAGTGTACGGACGGCCTCATTACCTCCCAGTGGACGAAAGCCATCCGCCCGCGCCGTTGGACAATAACGGCGCCAGCAAACGCGCGGGCGAAATGTATCACATCGTGTATCAGCGCGCCTACGGCATGGCGACTTGCGTCCTGCGCCTGACGAACACCTACGGCGAGCGGATGCGAATCAAAGACGATAAATTAAACTTCATCGGCTGGTGGCTGCAACGAATTTTGACCGAACAAGAGATTCAAGTCTTCGGCGACGGGAGTCAAGTCCGCGATATTAATTATGCCGACGACGTTGTCCGCGCTTTATTGCTTTGCGCGGCAAACCCCAAAGCGGAAGGAAAAATCTACAACCTCGGCGCCGAACCGATTTCGCTGCTCGATTTTGCAAAGTTGATGATCGAAGTCAACGGCGGCGGCTCGTTGAAAATGATTCCGTTTCCGGAAAATCGCAAACGCATTGACATCGGCGGCTATTACGCCGACTACTCGTTAATCAAAAACGAAATTGGCTGGAGTCCGAAAATTTCTCTGCGAGAAGGCTTGGCGCGGACTTTGGCTTTTTATCGAGAGAATAAAGAGCGCTATCTATGATTCCCGCCTTCGACCTTAAACGTCAGCATCAATCCATCCGCGCCGAACTAGACGAAGCCTACGCCCGCGTCCTCGAACGCGGCGCGTTTATTTTGGGCGAAGAGGTTGAAGCCTTTGAAGCGGAATTTGCAAACTATTGCGGGACGAAATACGCCGTCGGCGTCGCCTCGGGGACGGAGGCGTTGCAGTTGGCGCTTTCCGCTTGCGGCGTTCGTCCGCGCGACGACGTGCTGACCGTTTCGCACACGGCGGTAGCGACCGTCGCCGCCGTCAAATTTATCGGCGCGCGCCCGCGTTTTGCGGATGTTGATTTGGCGCGTTACGCCCTCGACCCCGAAAAATTAGAATCTTCGATAACGCAAAAGACGCGAGCGCTATTGCCCGTTCACCTGTACGGCGGCGCGGCGGAGATGACTCCCATTTTAGATTTTGCCCGCGCTCGCGGACTTGTCGTCGTCGAAGATGCGGCGCAAGCGCACGGCGCGGTCTATCGCGGGCGCAAAGTCGGCGGTTGGGGCAACGCGGCGGCGTTCAGTTTTTATCCGACAAAAAATCTCGGCGCGTTGGGCGACGGCGGAGCCATCACAACCGACGATTCTCGCGTCGCCGAAAAGGCGCGGCTTTTGCGCCAATACGGTTGGAAGGAACGCTACGTCAGTTCGAGCAAAGGCATCAACAGCCGCTTAGACGAAATGCAGGCGGCTTTTTTGCGCGTCAAGTTGCGGCATTTGAACGTCTGGAATCAGCGGCGGCGGCGCATTGCGGACATTTACTTTGAGGCGCTTTCCGCTTTGGATTTAACGCTTCCGCTTCGCCCGCAAGACGGCGAGCATGTCTTTCATCAGTTTGTGATTCGCTCGCCGCGCCGAGACGAACTTCGAGAACATTTGAAGCGCGAAGGAATCGGGACGCTGATTCATTATCCTATGCCCGTTCATTTGCAGCCCGCTTACGCCGATATAAAAATCCCTCGCGGCGCGCTGCAAAACAGCGAGCAAGCCGCAAGGGAAGTTTTATCGCTGCCGATTTTTCCTGAACTAACCGACGACGAAGCGCGTCAAGTTGCCGACGCGATTCGCTTATTTTTCAAAAACGCTTAGCCCGCAACAAAATTCATCGTGGACGGTTAAGTCCCGACGACGATGCCGCCGTCCACGCGCAGAACTTCGCCCGTGATGAAGGAGGCGTCGTCCGAGGCGAGGAAGAGATAGGCGTTGGCGATGTCGCGCGGTTCGCCCAGCCGTCCGAGCGGCGTGTGCGCGCGCATTCCGTCTAAGATTTTTTCAGGCATGGCGGCGACCATTTCGGTGGCGGTGAAGCCAGGCGCCACGGCGTTGACGCGAATGTTCAATTTGCCCAACTCGCGCGCCCAAACTTTGGTCATGCCGATTACGCCAAACTTTGTGGCGACGTAATTGGTTTGCCCGAAGTTGGCGTCTAAGCCGACGACGGACGAGGCGTTGAGAATCGCGCCGCCGCCTTGCTTCGCCATAATCGGCGCGACGGCTTGCGCGCAGTTGAACACGCCCTTCAAGTTGACCGAGACGACCAAATCAAAATCCGCTTCGGACATTTGCCCGACCAGTTGCCCCTCTTTGAATTTGATTAGCATTCCGTCGCGCAGCACGCCCGCGTTGTTGACCAACACGTCAATGCGCCCGTATTTGGCGAGGACGGCGTCCATCAACGTTTGCACGCTCTCGCGTTGGGTTACGTCTGCTTTGAAGAAGGAAGCGTCCGCGCCGAGCAGTTTGACGGTTTCGCCTCCCAGCGCTTCGTTCACGTCGCAGATGACAACCTTCGCGCCCTCTTCGGCGAAACGCAAAGCGGTTGCTTTTCCAATTCCCGCCGCGCCGCCGGTAATCAGCGCCACTTTATCTTTCATTCGCATTGTGGTTTCCTCTTTTCGCTATCTCTCAAAATGACAGTGCGAAGGAATTATACCCGCCGCGAAAATTAAGCGAAAATAGGAATTTCTAAACCTGCGAGAAATTGATAGGATTCATCGTCTTAAATAAGCCGTCGTCGTTAGGTTGCATTTGTCGCGCCGAACGACGAAGAAAGCGACTATCCGCGCCCGTAAAAGTGTGCGATAATTTTCGATAGTCGTTCACTAAACTTTCGGAGGTTTTATGGCTACATTCACTCGTGAAGACGTTTTTGAGTACCATCGCTTAAAAGGCAAACCTGGGAAAATTGAAGTGGTGCCCACCAAACCGCTGGACACGCAACGCGATTTAAGTTTGGCGTATTCGCCCGGCGTGGCGGAGACCGTTTTGGAAATTGAAAAAAATCCGCAAGACGCTTACGAATACACATCCAAAGGAAATTTAGTGGCGGTCGTTTCCAACGGCACAGCCATTTTAGGGCTCGGCAATCGCGGCGGGTTGGCGAGCAAACCCGTCATGGAAGGCAAAGGCGTGCTGTTCAAAAAGTTCGCCGATGTGGATGTTTTTGACATCGAGTTGAACGCGACCGACCCCGACGAAATTATCAAAGTAGTCGCCGCCATTGCCCCGACCTTTGGCGGAATCAACCTCGAAGACATTAAAGCCCCCGAATGTTTCTACATCGAAGAGACGCTGAAAAATATGCTGGATATTCCCGTCTTTCACGACGACCAGCACGGCACGGCGATTATCTCCGCTGCGGGGCTGGCGAACGCGCTGGAAATCGTCGGGAAGAAACACAGCGAAATTCGCTTGGTCATTTCGGGCGCGGGCGCGTCGGCGATCTCTTGCGCGGAATTGGCGGTCGCTTGGGGAGTCAAGCGCGAGAACATCATGTTAGTGGACACCAAAGGCGTCGTCTATAAAGGGCGCAAGGAAGGCATGAACGCCTATAAAGAAAAATTGGCGGTCGAGGACAAAGGACATCGCACCTTAGCGGACGCCGTCGCTGGCGCGGATGTGTTCTACGGGCTTTCGGTGGCGAACGTGCTGACGCAGGACATGGTTCGGAGCATGGCGGCAGACCCGATCATTTTGGCGATGGCGAACCCCGACCCGGAGATTAAGCCCGAATTGGCGAAAGAGGCGCGCAAGGACGTCATCATCGCCACGGGGCGTTCCGATTATCCCAATCAAGTCAATAACGTATTAGGCTTTCCCTTCATCTTTCGCGGCGCGTTGGACATTCGCGCCAAACGGATTAACGAAGAGATGAAGTTCGCCGCGTCGAAGGCGTTGGCGGCGCTGGCGAAAGAGGACGTGCCCGATTCGGTCATCCGCGCTTATGGCAACCAGCCCATCAAATTTGGGCGCGAGTACATCATCCCGACCGCGCTCGACCCGCGGGTGCTGTTGTGGGAAGCGCCAGCCGTCGCCGAAGCGGGGATGAAATCTGGCGTGGCGCGAAAGACGATTGATATTAATGAATACCGCGAACAGTTGGCGTTCCGCTATGGGCGCAGCGAGCGCATTCGTTACTTCTTTCAAAACAAGGCGCGCGAGTCGGGCGGAAAGAAGCGCCTGGTCTTTGCCGAAGGCGAAGAGCCGAAGATTATCCGCGCCGCTTACCGCGTGCAAGGAGACGGCATCGCCTCGCCGATTTTGATTGGTCAGCGCGAGCAGATTCAAAAAGAAATCGCCGCGTTGAGTTTTGACTTTGACCCGCTGATTGTAGACCCGCGCGACTTTGACAAAATGCAACCTTACGCGGAAAAGTTTTACGAACTTCGCCAACGTCAAGGCGTAACCATGCGCGACGCGGTCAAGAAGTTGCGCGACCCCAACGTGTTGGGTTCGATGATGGTCAAAATGGGCGACGCCGACGCTTTCGTTTCGGGCTTAACTTACGACTACCCCGACGTGATTCGCCCGGCGCTGCAAATTCATCACACCGCGCCCGGCGTCTCTCGGGCGGCTGGCGCGTACATTATGATCGTCGAAGACAGAGTTTTCCTTTTCACCGACGCGACGGTCAACATTGATCCCAGCGCCGAAGATTTGGCGGAAATCGCCATCCTCGCCGCAGACTACGCCAAGCGCATCGAAATGGACCCGCGAGTCGCTTTCCTCTCGTTCTCGAACTTTGGCTCGACTCCGCACGCGCTTTCGGACAAGGTTCGCAAGGCGGCGGGATTGGTCAAAGCGCGTCGCCCCGATTTGCGCGTGGACGGCGAAATGCAAGCCGACAGCGCTGTTGTGCCGAAAATCGTCGAAGAGCGTTACCCGTTTAGCGCGGTGAAAGACGCCAACGTCTTGGTCTTCCCTTCGTTGGAATCGGCGAACATCGCGTACAAATTGTTGGCGCGGCTGGGCAACGCCAAAGCGATTGGACCGATTTTGCTGGGCGTCGGCGCGCCGATTCACGTCCTGCAAACGGGCGACGACGTGAACGCCATTGTGCAAGTCGCTTCGGTCGCCGTGATGGACGCAATGGGACGCTAAACGAATCGCAGATAGAAAAAATCCTCCGAATGGAAAAATCCGCTCGGAGGATTTTTTGATTTGCTCATCATGTATAATCCGCGCTGATAAAAAATCTTTTGACTTGCAGGAACGCTTGTGAACAACCTTGAAAAAATTGCGCGGAAACTTACCGCGATTCTCTTTGCCCAGCAATCGCTGGCGTCGGCGGGATTCATCGCCGCGGCGACGCTCAACTCCATCGTCGGCAAAGAACTGACTCAACGCGCCGATTGGGCGGGCGTGCCGACCGCCGTCTATTTGTTGGCGGGCGCGTTGTCCGCTTTTGGCTGGGGCTACGTCTATGATGCGATTGGGCGCAGGCGCGGTCTGACCAGCGGACTCGTCTCTGGCGCGCTCGGCAGCGGCTTGACTTTTTACGCCATCGCCGTTCAATCCTTTTCTCTATTTTTGGGCGGCATGTTGCTGATGGGAATTGCCAACGCCGCCGTGCAGTTAGGACGTTTCGCCGCCGCCGAAGTTAACCGCCCCGAACACCGCGGACGCGCCATCTCCAACGTCGTCATCGGCGGGACGGTCGGCTCAGTGGTCGGTCCCTTCGTGGCGGGTCCGGCGGGGAAGGTCGTCGGCGCGTGGGGCGTCAACGAATTGGCGGGCGCGTATCTCGTCGCCGGCGTGTTGTTCGCCATTGGCGCGGCAGTCGTCTTCGTCGGCTTGCGCCCCGACCCGCTGGACGTCGGCAAGGAAGTCGCGCAAAAATATCCCGAAGCGGCGACCGCCAACAGCCGCGAGCGCGGGTTGCTCGAAATCTTCCGTCAACCCGCCGCGCTGGTCGCGCTGTTGAGCATGATGCTTGGGCAAATGGTCATGGTCTTGGTCATGGTCATCACCTCGCTGCACATGCGCGGACACGACCACAACCTCAAAGACATTTCGACGGTCATCTCGTCGCACACGTTTGGCATGTACGCTTTTTCGATTTTGTCGGGCAGGCTGGCGGATAAATGGGGGCGCGGCGTCGTCATCCTCGTCGGCTCGTTGACGCTCGTGGTCGCCTGTTTCGCCGCGACAATTTCCCCCGACGTGCTTCCGCTGGGCGTGGCGCTTTTCCTTTTGGGCTTAGGCTGGAACTTCTGTTTTGTCGGCGGCTCGACCTTGCTTGCCGACCAACTCTCGCCCGCCGAACGCGCCCGCACGCAAGGCTTCAACGATCTAATCGTCGGCTTGGCTTCCGCGCTGGGAAGTTTAGGCAGCGGATTTATCTTCGCCTCGCTCGGCTACAACATGATGGCTTACGTCAGCGCTGCGCTGGCGGTCATTCCGCTCGCTGCCGTCAGTTGGTGGATGTTGAAAAAACGAAAACTGGAAACGGCGTAAAAAAAATCTCCGTAGAAAATTTCTACGGAGATTGAATTCTTTATTCGGAAGAAGCCGATGCGTCGGCTTTTTTCGTCTCGGCGCTCTTCTTAGACGTTTCCGTCGAAGAGGTCGAACCCGAAGGCGATTTGTGATCGGTAGCGTAAAAACCCGACCCTTTGAAAATCACTTTGGTCGGCGTGATGACTTTCTTCAACGCTTTTTTGCGACATTCGGGGCAGGTCTTCAACGGGGAATCGGTAAACGATTGATGACGCTCAAATTGAATTCCGCAATTCTCGCATCGGTAAGTATAGACGGGCATTCGTTCTCTCCTTGCTTAACTTTCCTCTTTAATTTGACTGCGGCATTATAGCCCCCTTAACGAAGCGTGGCAAGACTTTTAAGTCGGCATGTTATAATTTTCTTACACTTGATAAATTTTAGACGAAGGCAGCGAATGACGAAAAAAGGACGAGTATTTTCAGGAGCGCGCCCCACCGGCCGCCAACATTTAGGCAACTATCTCGGCGCAATCCAAAACTATGCGGAATTGCAAAACGAATATGATTGCGTCTATTGTATTGTGGACGTTCATGCTTTGACGACGGTAGAGACGACTCAAGAACTGCGCCAAAACACCTTTGAAATGGCGCTCGACTGGCTCGCGGCGGGCATCCGCCCCGAAGAGACGATCATGTTCGTGCAATCGCATGTTCCCGAAGTGATGGAGTTGCACGCCTACCTTTCGATGGTTACGCCGCTCGGCAAGTTGACCGACCTGCCGACCTTCAAAGAGAAGATTCGCCATCAGCCGGAAAACGTCAACTACGGCTTGCTCGGCTATCCTGTGTTAATGACGGCGGACATCGTGCTTTACAAAACGGACGTCGTCCCCGTCGGCATTGACCAAGTTCCGCATATCGAATTTGCCCGCGAAACGGTGCGCTCTTTCAATTACCGCTTCCAAACCCAAGCGTTAATCGAACCGCAAGCGAAACATACCGAAATCAAAAAAGTGTTGGGCATTGACGGCAAAGAGAAGATGAGCAAGAGTCTCAACAATCACATCGAACTCGCCGCTTCGCCCGCCGAGACGACCAAGCGCGTCCGCGAAATGGTTACCGACCCCGCCCGCGTCAAACGAACCGACCCGGGCAACCCCGACATTTGCAACGTCTTTACCATGCACAAAATCTTTTCGCCGCAAGACGAAGTAGATATGATCAACGTCGAATGTCGCCGCGCTGGAATCGGCTGCGTGGATTGCAAAATGCGACTCGCCAACAACCTTAACAAACATCTCGAACCCTTCCGCGCCAAACGCGCCGAATTTGAATCCAAACCCGACGACGTGCAAGCCATCCTCGACGACGGCGGAAAACGCGCCCGCGCCGTCGCGCAAGAAGTCATGGCGGAAGTCCGCGAGGCGATGAAACTGCCGTAATGCGCGCCTTAGTTCAGCGCGTCTCCCGCGCCAGCGTAACCGTCGAAGGACAAATCATTTCCGAAATTGGAAAAGGCTTGTTGATTCTCTTGGGCGTCGGTCATAGCGACGGCGAAACGCAGGCGCAATTCCTCGCCGAAAAAATCGCCAACTTGCGAATCTTTGAAGACGAGCAAGGCAAGACCAATCTCTCCGCGTTAGACGTAAAAGGCGAAGCCATCGTCGTTTCGCAATTTACGCTCTACGCCGACACGCGCAAAGGACGCCGACCTTCCTTCCTCGACGCGGCGTTGCCCGACCTCGCCGAACCGCTCGTCGAACGTTTCATCCAATTATTGCGCGGGCAAGGAATCCCGACTCAAAGCGGAAAGTTCGGCGCGCACATGGAAGTCGAAATTCATAACCACGGTCCCGTTACCATTTGGCTGGAAAAAGAATAGCCAAAATCCGCGCAATCTCTCTTCCTTAAAATAATTGCAAACTTTGGGATTTAATGATAAATTAAGCGCCGAAGGATGCAAGAGGTTTTCGTTGCGGAAGAATGAAGAAACAACGGCTCAAAGCAAGACCTTGAGCCGTATTTTTTTTACTGCCCGATGAATACAACTGCGTCGCCCACATTTTTTTCATTTTGCTTAGGAGGCAAATATGGCTGAACGTATCATCGGCACGGTTAAGTGGTTCAACGGAACGAAGGGTTATGGTTTTCTCGCCCGCGACGGCGGACCCGACGTTTTTGTTCACTTTTCCGCGATTCGCGGCGAAGGTTTCAAAAACCTGCAAGAAGGACAACAGGTGGAATTCACCATCGAGAACGGTCCCAAAGGTTTGCAAGCCGCGGATGTAGTGGTTCTCTAATTCCGCAAGTAATTAATTGAGCCAAATAAAAAGAGCCGAGTCGCAAGACTCGGCTCTTTTCTATAAACAAACTAGGCGGTTTCCAGCAAACCCATCGCTTGCAGCATCTCTTCGTTGGTGTCGTACTTCCACTCGTCGAGTCCGCGCTTTTTGGCTTCTTCCGCTTCGGCGGCTTCCAAACGCTTGATGTCCTCTTTGTAAACAATCGGCTTTTGCAGAGATTTAATCTTCGCCGCCACCGCGTCGGGACTTAACCCGCCGACGCTTTTCGTTTTCAGATATGCTTCCACCGCTTTCGCCGCGTTGATTCCGTCGCGGCGGGCGTAGCCGACCAAGCCTTCGCTTGCCTTGCGCGACCAGCCGCCGACGAAAACTCCTTCGACGGTTGATTCATACGACGTGTCTTCAATCGGAAATTTCGGCGCGTCGTTCTTTTTGAATTCGCCCCATTCGACGGGCAGACCAAAATTCGCGTCCACTTGATCGCCGATGGCGAAGACGACGGTCTCCGCGTCGAAGGCGCGTTTGACGCCAGCGCCTTTGGCGCTGGTCTTCCCGTTGCGTTCGACGAGGATATTTTCTTCCACTTCGATTTGAGTCAGCAAACCGTTTTCGCCCAACATTGCGGAAGGGGAGGAGAGGAAGTCAAATTTGAAGGTTGCGTTGCGCGTCTTCGGATCGGCTTTGGGCAGCGCTTCCAAAACTTTTTGTTTGCCCGCCGCCGCGTCTTGACCGACCGCTTCCAACATCGGGCGGATGCGCTCGATCTCTTTGTCAAACGCTTCCAAATCGAGATAGGCGACGAGATGCTTCATCTCGTCTTTGGTGAAGTTCACTTCCGCCGGCCCGCGCCGCACGATGGCGGTAACTTCTTCCACGTTTTGATGATTAATCAAATAACGCGCAATGTCAATCATCACGTTGCCCGCGCCGACGATAGCCGCGCGTTTCCCAAAGCGGAATTTGCGCTGGCTGTACGGCGGCAAATGGTTGTAGCCGTACACCATATCCTTTGCGTGGTACACGCCTTCGAGGTCTTCGCCGGGCAAGCCGAGCCACTTCGTTCCCTGCGCGCCGACGGTAATCAACACCGCGTCGAAGCCCAGCGCGCGAATGTCATCCAGCGTAAAATCGCCGTTTTCGCCGACGGAAATATTTCCGTAATAATCAATGTTCGGCTGCGCCAGCGTCTGACGAAACTGCTTTCGTAAACCTTCCTTCATCGTGTGCTTTTCAAGATAAATGCCGTACTCCGCGAGTCCGCCCGCTTTAATATCGCGGTTGAAGAGCGCCACGCGCGCGCCCTGACTCGTCAACTCTCGCGCTCCAAAAAGACCCGCCGGCCCCGCGCCGATCACGGCAACGTAGTATTGATTTTCCACTTTCTTTCTCCTTATCTAAACATAAAACCGTTGAATTATATTTGAAATCGTTTGTCTTCACAAGTCAAGATTTTGCGTTTGCTGTTTTGTAATGAATTCCTGATAATTCTGTTAAGGTTGTAAAATAGAAGCAGGAGACCGACATGGCTGACGAATCGATTCCCAACGACCCTGTGCAAAAATTCCGAAAATTGATTTCCAGTTTTATTCCGCTTTCGCGCCCGCCCCGCGTCGAGGCGCAAGAAGCGCCCAAAGAGGAAGCGGAAATAAAAGAAGAAGCGAAAGCGCCGCCGACGGAAAAAAACAAGCAAATTCTTTCCGCGTTGCCGAAAAAGTCCGCGAAGAAAGATCTTCCGCCGCCGACCGCGCCCAAGCCTCAACCGGCTCCCAAGCCGACTCCTGCGCCTGCGCCGTCGAAACAAGTCGTCGCTGCGTTGCCCAAGCGCGAGGCAAAACCCAAGCCGACTCCGACTCCCGCGCCGAAACCGATTCTCGTCCCCGCGCCGACTCAAGCCCCAAAGGGAGAGTCCGCCAAAGAGACGAAAGTCCCGGCTTGGGGTCCGCGCTTGTGGACGACGGCGAGCGCCATCACATTGGGCGTGAACGTCGTCTTAATTATCATCCTAATTATTTTAATCATCAGCGTCTATCGCCTTAAATTAGACATGGCAAAATTAACGGACGTCGGCTTGTCTGTGATTGATTTGCCCGCGGGCTTGTTTTCCAACTTTGAAAAAATGGAACGCGCCAACATCGAAACCAACGTCGTTGTGGACGCGGTCATTCCCGTCAAATTTGATTTGGAACTCAACCAACAAACGGACGTGGTTTTGAGTCAGGACGTAACGATTATGAACGCGCTGGTAACGGTTAACACGGGCGGGCTGAACATCACCCGCGCCAACACGACCATTGTTTTGCCAGCAGGGACGACCTTGCCCGTCTATCTTTCGCTGACCGTGCCTGTGGACAAGCAAGTGCCGGTTACGCTCAACGTGCCGGTCAACATCCCGTTGAAAGAAACGCAGTTGCGCGAGCCTTTCGTCGGTTTGCAAAATGTGATAAAACCGCTTTACTGTTTGCTCAGCCCGAAAGCCGTCAACATGGACGGAGTTCCCGTCTGCCAGTGATTCTGCGAAACGGCGTTGACTTAATCGAAGTGCGGCGAGTCGCCGACGCGGTCGAGCGGCACGGCGAGCGCTTCTTGCGACGCGTCTTCACCGAACGCGAATTAGCGGATTGCGGCGGACGTCCCGCTTCGTTGGCGGCGCGTTTCGCGGCGAAGGAAGCCGTTTCCAAAGCGTTGGGCGTCGGCATTGGCGACGTCCGCTGGCTGGACATTGAAATCGCGCTGGACGAGCGCCGCGCTCCGCGTTTGATTCTTCGCGGCGCGGGCGCGCGCTTGGCAAAAGAAATGGGGTTGAAAAATTGGTCGGTTAGTTTAACTCACACCGCCGAACACGCGCTGGCGTTCGTCGTGGCGACGGGGTAGTTTGCGCGCTTTGGTAATAAACTTTTCAAATGCCTTCTAAACGCGGAAAAAGAATGAAAAAAATATTTTTCGTTTTGACCTTGACCTTCATCCTCGCCGCACATGTGCCACGAAGCGCTATGCGCCGTCCCGAAGGTTCAAAACCTTCGGGACGATTCGTCCTATAATGTGGGCATGAAACGCCTCTTCCTTCTCTTGACCTTTATGCTCGCCGCCTGCGCCGCGCCGACGCAGACTCAGACCTCCGAGTTTTTAGAAAACTCGGAGGTCTCAACCCCTACCGCGACGCTTGTCATTTCGACGCAGGAGAAACCTTCCCCCACGCCGACGGAGATTCCTCTACCGTCGTTTTCTCGCGCGGAGTTGGACTCAATGGACGAGGAGCAAAAAATTGCCCAAGCCCCATCCGTTGACGAGATGCCCGCCGATCTGTGGGACGCAGAAGTCAAATGGAGCGAACCCGTCATCGCCGAGTCAGGCTGGGGGACGCTCGTCCAATATTCAGGCGCGGATGAAAACGGAAATGAAGTCAGCGCTTACTACGACCTTGAAAACGGAGCGTGGGTCAAGCGCTACGAGAGCCTCGACCAAGTCGCGCAAATCCCCGCAGACCAAATCCCTGAAGCGCTGGTCGTCGGCGACGAGGTACTGACGAGCAAAGTCCGCGTCAACTACCAGTGGAGCGTCCCGCCCGAAAGCGTGGCGCAAGGCTGGCAGGTCTTCCGCGACGCAAGCGGCGACGCGCAAACCGTCTACGACCCCAACGCCGACGCTTGGCTGTCGCCTGAGCAGGCGGGGATGGTTTTTATGCCCATCTCAAACGAAGAGCGCAAAGACGGGAAATATATCGAGTACGAGGTCGGCGATGATTTTGAAGCGTTTATGGCGCAGTTGATCGCCGCCGAAAAAGAGGCGCTACAAAGCGGGAAATTCGTCATCCCTGAAAAGTCAAAGAATTATGGGTGGACGACGAGAAAAAGCCCGACAGGAGCAATCACCTTTGTTGAGCCTATATTCAACGTTGCCGATGGCGGCGAACCTGACCAATTACTTTCAGTAGGGATTTTAGACGGTAAAATGTTTGACTCTAAATATGCTGGACGTAAATTTGCATTATTTGGTTTTGCTATAAAAAATCCTGACGGTTCTATCGGTGTTTTACATGGCGCTTATCTCAAGTCAGATATTAATTGGTTTTTTCAAGGGTTTGTACATGGTATAAGAAAAATCCCCTCATTCTATGGAGATACAATTATTGAAAGCGGTGATGCAAATACTGATTTTTGGTTTCATGAACCACTTAGTTTATACCAAAGTGGAGAAACATATAAACAGGAACTATTACAAAAATTGGTAGATGATGGTAAACAGGCACAAGTTACATCTGAGATGGAAGAAATTCTCTTCTTTTTCCTACATCAATAATTATTGAATAAAAGCCGTAATCTGCTACCATATATTTATGGTGATATTTTGGCATGGGGTTAAGAAAATCTTAGTATTACTTTCAGTATTTTTATGTTTACTTTCCATATCCAAAAGCTATTCCCTAGTTGTTGCTAATATAGGAGACCGGTGTTGCGATGACGGACCCTGTGGTTGGGGGGCTTATTGTAATAAATCTGCAAATTGTAAAATTGATACCAACCCAGGCACCTGCGTCGAAACGGACAATTCAGCGAAAGAATGCATCCCTGGCGAAAAATATTGTCAGTCAGGTTACGCCTGCGTGGACTATATGTGCGTGAAATCAAACAGTCAGGGGACGCCATTGCCAACATCAGGCGGGGGCAAACCGTCCCGAAGGTTCAAAACCTTCGGGACGATTCGTTATTGTTAGCCCTCAAACCAAAACCTGCGGCGACGAACAAACATCCCCGTTCATCCCCGTTCATCTCTGGTTGAAAATCTGCCCCTACTCAAAAATCGGAAACTCGAACTTAAGCAAACGCTCTTCCTCGCGGATGGCAAACTCGCCCGCGCTCAACCCGTCCAACGCGGAAATGCCCGCCAACAAACGCGCCGTTTCCTCATCCTTCACCGCGCCGAAGACGCGCGTGCGAAACGCGCTCAGCCAATCTTTTTGCTCGCCAATTCTCTCCGCGCCCCAAGCGACGAACGTCCACACGCGGCGGTTCGTCCCGCGCAAGAACAGCCAACGCAGCGAGTTTTGCGCCGCCGCGTCGTCCGCTTGCAAAAGCGCGTCCAAGTCGTCCACAAACAGCAAAACGTGTTGCTCGCCGCCGCGATTTTCGCGCGCCCACTTTTCCAGCGCTTGCAAAAGTTCGGCGGCGTTTGGCTCGCCAATTTTATAAATCCCCGCGTTGTGCCCCTCGTCGTGCGCCTGCCACTCTTCGGGCTTAGAAGTCAGGACGACGTATTGAATCAAACTCGACGGATGAAGCGCTTCCGCCGCCCGCGCCACGCCGCGCAAAAAAGTCGTCTTGCCGCTGGCAGAATCGCCCGCCGCCAAAATCGGACCTGGAAGCGGATCGTCCAAATTGAGCAGAATCGGCAACCCGTCCCGCGCCAACCCAAGAAAAAGCGCGTTGGGCGGCAACGGAGAAAGCGTCCGCAAAGTTTCGCTCAAAGAAGGCGCATCCGCTTCGGGCGGGGGAGGCGGCGCGAGAACTTCTTCCGCGAATTCCTCTTGTCGAGAAACTTCCGTATAAGATTGGAGCATTAAGTCGAGGTCAGATAATTCATCCATTAGAACACCTGTTCTAATAATAGTCCGCGTTTTGTTTTTTGTCAAGGGCAAATGCCTTAACGATTTTTTGACGAAACTCGTCGCTTATTTGCTTGACGTTGAGAATTGTTTTGGTATAATTCGTCCGCTTATTGACTTGCCGACGTAGCTCAATCGGCAGAGCGCCCGCCTTGTAAGCGGAAGGTTACGAGTTCAATTCTCGTCGTCGGCTCTCGGTTGCGCGGCGGGCAAGCAATCGGCACAATTAAATGGGCAGTTACCCAAGCGGCCAAAGGGGACTGACTGTAAATCAGTTGTCAGAAGACTTCGGAGGTTCGAATCCTTCACTGCCCACACGCCGAGCAAGTCGGCGCGGCATGTAACGCCCTCATAGCTCAGCTGGCAGAGCACACCCTTGGTAAGGGTGAGGTCACGGGTTCAAATCTCGTTGAGGGCTCACTTGCTAGAAAATATTTCTTATGAACCAAATAAGGAGAAAGCAACATGGCGAAAGGGAAGTTTGACAGAAGCAAGGCGCACCTGAACGTGGGCACGATGGGTCACATTGACCACGGCAAAACCACGTTGACGGCTGCGATAACCAAAGTAGCGGGCTTGATGGGCGGAGGCGAATTCAAAGCCTACGACCAAATTGACAACGCGCCGGAAGAAAAAGCGCGCGGCATCACGATTAACATCTCGCACGTCGAATACCAGACGGAAAAACGGCACTACGCGCACGTGGACATGCCGGGCCACCGCGACTACATCAAGAACATGATTACCGGCGCGGCGCAAGTGGACGGCGCGATTTTAGTCGTAGCGGCGCCAGACGGACCGATGCCGCAAACGCGCGAACACGTCCTCTTGGCTCGCCAAGTGGAAGTTCCGAGCATCGTCGTCTTCTTGAACAAAGTGGACATGATGGACGACCCCGAGTTGTTAGAATTGGTCGAATTGGAACTGCGCGAACTGCTGAGCAGTTACGGCTTTCCTGGCGACACCACGCCGATCGTTCGCGGCTCGGCGAAAGTGGCGTTGGAAAGTACCTCGACCGACCCGAACGCGCCGGAATACGCCCCGATTAAGGAACTGTTGCGCGTAATTGACGAATACATCCCCGAACCGCAGCGCGAGATGGACAAACCGTTTATGATGGCGGTGGAAGACGTCTTCTCGATTAAGGGACGCGGCACGGTGGTAACCGGTCGCGTGGATCGCGGCGTGGCGAAGAAAGGCGACGCGGTAGAAATCATCGGCTTGCGCGACACGAAGAGTTCGGTGATTACCGGCATCGAAATGTTCCATAAAGAATTGGACGAAGCGGTGGCGGGGGACAACGCGGGCATTTTGTTGCGCGGCATCGAGCGCGACGACATCGAGCGCGGTCAAGTGTTGGCGAAGCCGGGTTCGGTAACGCCGCACAAGAAATTCTTGGCGGAAGTGTACGTTTTGAAGAAAGAAGAAGGCGGACGTCACAAAGCGTTCTTCTCAGGCTACCGTCCGCAGTTCTACATCCGCACGATGGACGTAACGGGCGACATCACCTTGCCTGAGGGCGTCGAAATGGTCATGCCGGGCGACAACGTCAACCTGACGGTAGAATTGATTGTGCCAGTGGCGTTGGAACAAGGCTCGAAGTTCGCCATCCGCGAAGGCGGCTTGACCGTCGGCGCGGGCGTCGTAACGAAGATCCTCGAATAAGAGATTAAGGTAGTACAATGGCTTCTAAGAAGAAAGACATTCGCCCGGTGGTTACCCTGCAATGCAACGACTGCAAGGAACGCAACTACACCACCGAGAAGAATAGACGCAATGATCCGAATCGGATCGAATTGAAGAAATACTGCGACCGTTGCAAGAAGCACACGGTCCACCGCGAAACGAAGTAATTCGGCGAGGCGGGTAAAACCGCCTTCGCCTTTTAGGCCAGTGGCTCAATTGGCAGAGCACTCGTCTCCAAAACGAGCGGTTGTGGGTTCAAGTCCTACCTGGCCTGCCTAAGGCAACAACGCCGCGTCAGCGGCGTTTTAGCCGTAAAAACCTGAAGGAGAAACATCTTGGCGGAGAAGGCAAAGCAAGTCAAGAAAAAAGAAAACGCCATTCAGCGTTACTATCGAGAGACGACCGGCGAACTGCGTAAAGTCAGCTGGCCCACTTGGCCCGAAGCGCGTCGCCTCACAATTCTCGTTTTAATCGTGATGGTTTTCATGGGTCTTTTCCTGGCGGGCGTGGACGCGCTGGCTAAGGAACTTTTGAATTTGGCGATTGGCGTATAGAGCAAATCGAGGAAAGCGATGGATTTAACGCAACCGCAAGAGCCGTTTGAACAAGAGTCGAGCGAAACCGCCGAGACGCGCCCCGCGCCCGCGGACCTTTCCGCTTCCGACTCGACGCCGAAACCGACTCCTGCCGCCGAAAAGATTCCCGATAATCTTCCGCCGGTGGAAGCGATTGTCGAGGGACCCGCTTGGTATGTTATCCATTGCTATTCGGGTTACGAAAACAAAGTGCGTCACAACCTTGAACAGCGCATCGAAACGATGGGCATGAAGGATATGATTTTCGACGTCATCATCCCGACTCAGGAAGAGATCGAAGTCAAAGACGGAAAACGCAAAACCTATAACCGACATATTTTTCCCGGTTATGTGTTAGTGAATTTGATTTTGACCGAAGAATCGTGGTATGTCGTCCGCAACACGCCGGGCGTGACGGGTTTCGTCGGCATGGGCAACAACCCGACGCCGTTGCGCCCCGAAGAGATGTCGCAAATCGTCAAGAAGATGGAAGCCGAAGCCGAGACGAAAGTAACCTTCCGCCCTGGCGAGCGCGTTCAAATTATTGACGGACCGTTCAACGATTTTTACGGCAACGTCTCCGAAATTGACATGGTTCGCAATAAAGTGCGGGTGATGGTCAGTTTCTTCGGGCGCGAAACGCCGGTCGAGTTGGACTTTTTGCAGGTCAAGACGATTTCATAATCGGCTAGAAAAAAACGAAATGGACAGTAACAGGCTCAAACGAGTCTGATGCGGTGGGAGCGGCGCGGAGCGCGTCGCGCCAAAACCACAACTGCGTCCGCAAGAAACGGCGCAGTCAAGGAGTATAAAAGGAATGGCAAAGAAACTAAAAGCAATCGTTCGCCTTCAATTAGAAGCAGGGAAGGCAAACCCCGCGCCGCCGGTTGGTCCGGCGTTGGCGAGTCATGGCGTTAACATCATGGCTTTTTGCAAGGAATACAACGCCCGCACGTCGAACCGACAGGGCGAAGTGCTTCCCGCCGAAATTACCGTTTACACCGACGGCTCGTTCACCTTTATTTTGCGAACCTCGCCCGCGACGGTTTTGCTGCGAAAGGCGGCGAGCATCGCTAAAGGCTCTGCCGTGCCGAATAAAGAAAAGGTCGGCAAGGTAACTCGCGCGCAAGTGAAAGAGATCGCCGAGTTGAAAATGAAAGACCTCAACGCGATTACGCTTGAAGGCGCGATGCAACAAATCGAAGGCACCGCCCGCTCGATGGGCATTACGGTTACGGACTAATTTATTGTGGGAGCGTTCGCTGAGAGCGCGTTTGCACCACGGAGGATATGATGGCAAAACACGGAAAGAAATATTTGGCGGCTTTCGCCAAAGTGGACGCGGACAAAACCTATTCCGCGAAGGAAGCGCTGGCGCTCGCCAAAGAAACCAGCGCGACGAAGTTTGATTCCACGATTGAAGTTCACTTGCGGACGACGCTTGATTCGCGTCAGGCGGATCAACAGTTGCGCGACGTGGTCGTGCTTCCGCACGGCTTGGGAAAAACCGTCCGCGTGTTGGTTTTCGCGCAGACGGAAGGCGCCGCCGCCGCTCGCGCTGCGGGCGCGGATTTTGTCGTGGACGACGACGAGTCGTTGAAGAAAGTCGAAGGCGGCATGTTGGACTTTGACGTCGCCATCGCCACGCCCGACAGCATGGGCAAAGTGGGGCGCTTGGGTCGCGTGTTGGGTCCGCGCGGTTTGATGCCGAACCCGAAAGCGGGCACGGTGGTCGCCGCTCAAGATATGGAGCGCGCCATTAAGGAAGCGAAAGCCGGGCGCGTGGAATATCGCCTCGATAAGAGCAATAATATTCACGTCTCCGTCGGCAAGGCTTCTTTCGACGCGGACAAACTCTATGAGAACTACGTCGCGCTGATGGATGCGATTAACAAATCCCGTCCGACCGGCGCGAAAGGAAACTTCGTGAAGCGCGTTACCATTGCTTCGACGATGGGACCTGGCATCCATGTGGATGCTGGCGAATCATTTGGTGGAGAAGGATAAGCAAGACATCCTATAATTTTCACATCCGCTTCGCCCGTGAAGGCAGGCGTTTCCAACCGATTGTGCGGAGAACGAAATCGGGCGGGAACTTAATCTCCTGTTTAGGCGAGGACTGAGTAACGAATACGGCGCCTCCGCGCTGACTCCCGCGAGGGAGGGTGAAAAGTCTTTGCCAGCGAGAGCGGCAAAGACTTTTTATTTGAAAGGAGGTGAATCTCTTGGCTATTTCAAAGCAACGCAAAGAAGAAGTATTAAGTCAGTATAACGAGTGGATCAAAAGCAGCGAAGCGGTCATTCTCGTCGAATACACCGGCGCGAATATGAAGTCGCTCGACGGCTTGCGCGCGAAGATCCGCGAATCGGGCGGCGAATTTCACATCGTGAAAAACACGCTCATCCGCCGCGCCTTTGCGGACAACGAAATGAACGTCCCCGAAGATATGTTTGTAAAATCTACGGCGATCTCGTTCGCGTTTTCCGACCCCGCGTCCACCGCGAAAGCGTTGACCGACGCGACCAAAGGCAACGAATTTGTGAAGGTCAAAGGCGGTTTCATGGCTGGCAAGTCGCTGAATTCCGCGCAGGTGAAAGCCCTCTCGGACCTTCCGCCATTGCCGGTTATGCGCGCCATGCTGCTCGGCGTTTTGCAAGCCCCGTCGGGCAAACTCGTCCGCACGCTTGCCGAACCCGCTCGCGGGTTGGCTGCCGTCGTCAAGGCTCGTTCCGAACAACAGGCTGCCTAGCCTAATTTCAGCGGGTTGAAAAGCCCGCGTCGCATCAAATCAAATTATCTACTTTTAGCAAGGAGCGCTAAACAATGTCTGAAAAACTCGAAAAACTCGTGGAAGAACTCTCCACCCTTTCCGTCCTTGAGGCGGCTGATCTCGTCAAGCAATTGGAAGAGAAGTGGGGCGTTTCCGCCGCCGCGCCGGTGGCTGTCGCCGCCGCTGGACCTGCCGCCGCCGCCGAACCCGTCGAAGAGAAGACCGAATTCGACGTGGTCATCAAAGACGCGGGCGCGAAGAAAATTGACGTGATTAAAGTCGTGCGCCAATTGACCTCGCTCGGTTTGGGCGAAGCCAAAGCGCTCGCCGAAACCGTCGGCGGGAAAGTCCTCACTGGCGTGGGCAAAGACGCCGCGATGGACGCTAAGAAGAAGTTGGAAGAAGCCGGCGCGCAGATCGTCGTCGAGTAATTCCGCTGAGAATGCAACAAAAAGACCGCCCGTTTCGGGCGGTCTTTTTTATTAAGATAGATTTTTCTTTAAGCGACCAGTCGTTCCATCTTGCGAATGACCATGACGACTTTGCCTTTGATTTCTAGCGGCTCGCTCTTCTTGACCATAATCGGTTTCATGGTCGGGTTGGCGGGTTGCAAACGGTAGCCTTCTTTTTCTTTGTAGAAATATTTTAGCGTGGTTTCGTTTTTGTCCGAAAGCCAAACGGCGACCATTTCGCCGTTGCGCGCTTCTTGCGCGGGTTTGAGGATGACGATGTCGCCGTCGTTGATCATTGCGTCAATCATCGAGTCCCCTTGAACGTGCAGGGCGAATAAATCTTTCCCCTTTTCTTTGGACGACATAAGCGAGGCGGCGATGTCTACGGTGTCTTCGGCGGTGAAGGGGTTGAAGTCGGAAGCGGGGATGGGGATGGGTTCGCCCGCTTGAATGACGCCCAAGACGGGAACGCGCAATAAATCGCCGAGCGGGCTGTTGTTCGTCAGTCGCATTCCGCGCGAGATTTTGCGCGAGCGTTCGAGCAAGCCTTCTTTTTCCAATTGATCGAGATAGTAGTTGACGACCGACGTGGACGAGATGTCGCAGTGTTCGCCAATCTCGCGGATGGATGGCGGGTGTTTGTGTTCGCGTTGATAGGACGCGATGAAGTCTAAAATCTTTTGGTGGCGTTCGCCGATGCCTTTGCTTTTTCTAACCATAGTTTCAAGCCTCCTGCCGACGAATCGGCGTAAGCGCGAGTTCTTCGCTCATTTGTGCTAGTAATCATACTCGAACGCTTGTTCTGTGTCAAGTGGCATTGAAGCGGGGAAATTGTCTTCTGCGAGGCGGCGACGTAATGACAAGTTGCTTTTCAGTAAAATTGTAGACGATTAAGCAAGAAAAAAAGAGACGCTTTATATTTGTCATGCTAGCGCTGGCGCGAGTCTTCTTTATGAAGGATAAAAAAAGCGGGGATATTCTTCAGCCGCACGCGCATCCACGCTGTCGGTGCTGGGTGAGACCGGGCGTAAGTCAGGACAAGCCGAAGGATGATATGATTGACGTGTTACGCAGGCAGGCTTAGTAAATGCGTGGCATTCCGTTTTCGTCAAGACCGTTTTCATCAAGACCGTCGTCGGAGTTTATAAATTCATCCGCATATAGTATTACGGCGTCGCCGCCCAGTAATTCAACTGCCCCTCGAGCGTCGCCGCCATCATATTGATCTGGATGCAATGCGTATTTCAACCCCTCTAAACTGTCTCGAAATCTTTGCAGTTTTATTTGCAAGACAATATCGTCCGATTTCCAAACTCCGTCGGTAATCGTTGCAATTGTGCCATTGAATTGAATAATCGCGGTCATGCTCGTATTATACAATTTTTCAAGCCATAAAGGAAATTCCCATGTCGGACGTTCTCGAAATTCGCGGCTTCGATGAATTATTGAAAGCCCTGAAAGAATCCCCCAAGAAAGTCATGCCCTATTTGAAAAAGGCGCTGACGCTATCGGTACGCGCTGTGCAAAAGCGCGTGGCTGAGTACCCGCCTGCGAGTACTCCCATGCCGCTTATTATCCCGCACTGGCAGCCAAAACTGCCCGAAGCGGACGACACGGAACAGGAAAAAAAGCCTCGCCGCCCTCGTCTGGCTGAAAAAGTATTACGGCAAGTCCGAAGCGGACGTTCCCAACCTGCCCGTTAACGTGAATTTTCATCATCCCGTCGAGGACGTGGCGCGCATGATTCAATTGTTGGATTTATCGCGCTGGCATTGGACGCCGCAGGAGGTGCTGAGTATGCCCGAAGCGTGGGCGGACGATTTGATTGTCGCTCGATATTGCGGCTGGATTTTAGGAGCGCAGGATGACTAACTTAGGCGATTACTGCCCTAGTGTGTGTAACGTTATCCACAGGAGTGGGCAGATAATAATGAGCAAAGTTTCAGTATCCTCAATCGGATCGAAGTATTTGTAACAAATCTCTCGGCAAACAGCAGGTCGTAGGGGTCAAGTTTCAGTATCCTCAATCGGATCGAAGTATTTGTAACCCGAGTCTGGCGCTTCAGTCTCAACCGCCACCGCCGGTTTCAGTATCCTCAATCGGATCGAAGTATTTGTAACTCAAACGTATAGCCGACGTGCTGGAAGACATGAGCGCGTTTCAGTATCCTCAATCGGATCGAAGTATTTGTAACAAGTACAGGGGATTCTCGAAGAGACGCGCTTTCAAATGTTTCAGTATCCTCAATCGGATCGAAGTATTTGTAACAGAACACCCGCCCCCTTTTGATTTTGCCCCCGCGAAGTTTCAGTATCCTCAATCGGATCGAAGTATTTGTAACGTTTCGCGGCGGCGAGTTTCGCGGCGGCTTGTTTCTGTTTCAGTATCCTCAATCGGATCGAAGTATTTGTAACCGGCGAAGTTGGCGCTGGATAACGCCGAAGTGCCAGGTTTCAGTATCCTCAATCGGATCGAAGTATTTGTAACGCGGACGCGCCTAAGGCAAGCGCCGCCGCTATAGCGTTTCAGTATCCTCAATCGGATCGAAGTATTTGTAACTGCGGGCGTAGTAAATCGCAACGCGGGAGTCGGTACAGTTTCAGTATCCTCAATCGGATCGAAGTATTTGTAACACAAAAGACGCGCCGCATCTCGCGCAAACGCGGCGCGGCTCTATGGTTTCAGTATCCTCAATCGGATCGAAGTATTTGTAACGGCAAGCGCACGATGGAGGCGTTGGATAGTCTCACGTTTCAGTATCCTCAATCGGATCGAAGTATTTGTAACCAGCCATTGCCAAGATACCTTGTGCGAAGATTTTCGCGTTTCAGTATCCTCAATCGGATCGAAGTATTTGTAACTGCATTTTGGACGGCGGCGACGATGGCAAAGTCGGCGTTTCAGTATCCTCAATCGGATCGAAGTATTTGTAACCTTTGCCACTCGATGGCTGGCGCGCCGATCACAATGTTTCAGTATCCTCAATCGGATCGAAGTATTTGTAACTTATTTCTCTTCCCCTTCTTCGTGCCTTGCTATGTGGGTTTCAGTATCCTCAATCGGATCGAAGTATTTGTAACGGCAGTTGGCGCGTTAGTCCGCGTTGCCACTATGTGCGGTTTCAGTATCCTCAATCGGATCGAAGTATTTGTAACGGCTTCCACGTCGTGTTAACGTTGACCTGTCGAAGGTTTCAGTATCCTCAATCGGATCGAAGTATTTGTAACCGAAGCGGCGATGGCGCGGATGAAGGATGACGACCAACGGCGGTTTCAGTATCCTCAATCGGATCGAAGTATTTGTAACCGCCGCCATGCGCTCCAAAATGACCGCGCAGTAATCGTTTCAGTATCCTCAATCGGATCGAAGTATTTGTAACCGCGCGTTTCGCGGTCGTCCGACGCCCGTGTTCGATGTTTCAGTATCCTCAATCGGATCGAAGTATTTGTAACACTGCGCCTTCCAAGCGTCCATTGATTGATTTTCGTCGTTTCAGTATCCTCAATCGGATCGAAGTATTTGTAACCGTCCCTGTTAGGATTTATACAATCCACAGATGACGGTTTCAGTATCCTCAATCGGATCGAAGTATTTGTAACAGAAGACGGCTCGGTCGAGGAAATTCCGGTTTTGTCGTTTCAGTATCCTCAATCGGATCGAAGTATTTGTAACGAAAATACGCAGATAAAACATATATAAATGTATGTTTGTTTCAGTATCCTCAATCGGATCGAAGTATTTGTAACTTCGCCGAGCATAAGCCGCTTATACCGCAAGCCCGTCGTTTCAGTATCCTCAATCGGATCGAAGTATTTGTAACTTATGCGCGTCGGCAATATTATCGCGGGCGCGGCGAGTTTCAGTATCCTCAATCGGATCGAAGTATTTGTAACTTGATACCGCTCGTTTCCATCTTCGGCGGCGCGATGTTTCAGTATCCTCAATCGGATCGAAGTATTTGTAACGCGTCGCTGATATGCGCGCGTTCGGCGCGAATTGCAAGTTTCAGTATCCTCAATCGGATCGAAGTATTTGTAACCTGTCAAGCGCTTTGCCTTGATTGCGGATGGTGCGGTTTCAGTATCCTCAATCGGATCGAAGTATTTGTAACAGCGCAGCGAACCAATCGCCGAGATAGACCACCCAATGTTTCAGTATCCTCAATCGGATCGAAGTATTTGTAACTCGCACAGCCGCGCCGCCGCTTCGCACAACACAAGATATTTGTTTCAGTATCCTCAATCGGATCGAAGTATTTGTAACCAATCTCTCTAACCCAAAGCGCAACGTCTTCCTTCGTGTTTCAGTATCCTCAATCGGATCGAAGTATTTGTAACCATTGTGTTCGGCAAGAGCGTCGTTGGCGATTTCATGTTTCAGTATCCTCAATCGGATCGAAGTATTTGTAACCACGCGGAGTACGGCAATGCCGTATCGCTCATCGTGTGTTTCAGTATCCTCAATCGGATCGAAGTATTTGTAACGAAGCGAAGTTGGCAGTCGAGTATATCCCCATCCCTGTTTCAGTATCCTCAATCGGATCGAAGTATTTGTAACCGACTGGACGGAGTCGGAATAACCTTGCAAAATTGCAGTTTCAGTATCCTCAATCGGATCGAAGTATTTGTAACATTTATCAAATCACCTGCCAGTTGGTTTATGACCAGTTTCAGTATCCTCAATCGGATCGAAGTATTTGTAACAAAATCTCCCGCAACCGTCGCGCCGTATATACCAGGTTTCAGTATCCTCAATCGGATCGAAGTATTTGTAACACTACCTTTGAAGATTTGGATTATATGGTTCTTTCTGTTTCAGTATCCTCAATCGGATCGAAGTATTTGTAACGATGATTTCGATTTGGACAATTTGCTTGATAGTAACGTTTCAGTATCCTCAATCGGATCGAAGTATTTGTAACCCTCATACACGCTGACCGACCTGCCGTTATACGTTCGTTTCAGTATCCTCAATCGGATCGAAGTATTTGTAACTAGTTCCTTCGCGCTCAATAATTCCTTGCTTCTTCAGTTTCAGTATCCTCAATCGGATCGAAGTATTTGTAACGGACGAAATCCACCTGATAACGGTCGAGTAAATGCTGTTTCAGTATCCTCAATCGGATCGAAGTATTTGTAACTCTCTGGCGTTCGGACAACTTCGGCGATTGTTGCGATGTTTCAGTATCCTCAATCGGATCGAAGTATTTGTAACCCCTATCTCGACGGACTGCCCGGCGGCAATTCGTTGTTTCAGTATCCTCAATCGGATCGAAGTATTTGTAACTACGCGAGAAATATCTTTTTGAATATCCTCAGCGCGAGTTTCAGTATCCTCAATCGGATCGAAGTATTTGTAACAAGAACGCTTGACATTGAGCGAGAATTTTCTCGAAGTTTCAGTATCCTCAATCGGATCGAAGTATTTGTAACCAAAGACGACTGCATAGCGCTAACCCCTTTGTTAAAGTTTCAGTATCCTCAATCGGATCGAAGTATTTGTAACTCAGCCGAGCGAGTTGCGATGATGGCAGACCATCATAAGTTTCAGTATCCTCAATCGGATCGAAGTATTTGTAACGATGATGTGTTGCGCGAGGATGATGTGCAGAGTCTTTGTTTCAGTATCCTCAATCGGATCGAAGTATTTGTAACCATGACGAACGAATTTATTTATGGCGGCGCGGATATGTTTCAGTATCCTCAATCGGATCGAAGTATTTGTAACGCTCGTACAAGTCGCCCGTTTCGTAACCGAAAATTTGTTTCAGTATCCTCAATCGGATCGAAGTATTTGTAACAAACAATCGGACGTGTGGGAGATAGCCCGTCCAAAGGTTTCAGTATCCTCAATCGGATCGAAGTATTTGTAACTTATCGTCCAGCACGAAATCAAACAAAGCGCCGACGTTTCAGTATCCTCAATCGGATCGAAGTATTTGTAACGAAGCGAAGTTGGCAGTCGAGTATATCCCCATCCCTGTTTCAGTATCCTCAATCGGATCGAAGTATTTGTAACCGACTGGACGGAGTCGGAATAACCTTGCAAAATTGCAGTTTCAGTATCCTCAATCGGATCGAAGTATTTGTAACGTAAACCTTACACGCGCCGCCTGTCGCTTCGTAACGTTTCAGTATCCTCAATCGGATCGAAGTATTTGTAACCGCAAAATACCGCGTATGGCATTGCCAGACAAAACGTTTCAGTATCCTCAATCGGATCGAAGTATTTGTAACTTTCCGCGTTGGCTTTTGAAGCGTTGACGCGGTTATGTTTCAGTATCCTCAATCGGATCGAAGTATTTGTAACCAGCGCATCCTCCAGAATGCTATCGAGTAAATCTCAGTTTCAGTATCCTCAATCGGATCGAAGTATTTGTAACATTTTTCCCGCTTCCATCTATAACAAAGTCGAAACCTAGTTTCAGTATCCTCAATCGGATCGAAGTATTTGTAACGTCTAATATTTCTATGCCTTCGCCTTTCAATTTCTCAGTTTCAGTATCCTCAATCGGATCGAAGTATTTGTAACGCAAACACTGACCGCAAAGCAAGAGCCAATCAGTGGACGTTTCAGTATCCTCAATCGGATCGAAGTATTTGTAACACAAGAACGGGGCGCCCCGCATTACCATGCGCTCGTTGTTTCAGTATCCTCAATCGGATCGAAGTATTTGTAACTTTTGCGATTGCGAACAATGGATAATAAAAATTTTGTTTCAGTATCCTCAATCGGATCGAAGTATTTGTAACACAAAATCGCAACAGCCGCCTACAACGAGACGATCACGAGTTTCAGTATCCTCAATCGGATCGAAGTATTTGTAACGACGTTGTTCATTCTCTCAGCGTTGACAGACGTGGCGTTTCAGTATCCTCAATCGGATCGAAGTATTTGTAACCGCTATCCGACCTATCAACCCTGACCGCTTACGGTCGTTTCAGTATCCTCAATCGGATCGAAGTATTTGTAACTTCTGGCGGGAGAGCGGCAATGTCGGCTGCCTTGTAGTTTCAGTATCCTCAATCGGATCGAAGTATTTGTAACAGAGTTTTCTAGATTTGCTTTCTGCTCTCGTCCCGTGTTTCAGTATCCTCAATCGGATCGAAGTATTTGTAACTTGATTAGTATACGCGCCCAACATGCGGAAGTTTTGGTTTCAGTATCCTCAATCGGATCGAAGTATTTGTAACGGAAACCGTCAAAGTCGGAACTGAAGAAGGGGTAGCAGTTTCAGTATCCTCAATCGGATCGAAGTATTTGTAACAACAAGGATGGTCTATCGAGGAAATCGCCGAGAAGTGGTTTCAGTATCCTCAATCGGATCGAAGTATTTGTAACATACTGCAGGGATTTTCCATGAAACGTCGTCAAATAGTTTCAGTATCCTCAATCGGATCGAAGTATTTGTAACTTGTAGCGTTGATCGTCATGGCATTTACGTTCCCGCTTGTTTCAGTATCCTCAATCGGATCGAAGTATTTGTAACACATGGACGGAATAAATATATTTACCAATAATGCAAGTTTCAGTATCCTCAATCGGATCGAAGTATTTGTAACCGGTTGAATATGCCGTTGTCATTAGCACGGAAACAGGTTTCAGTATCCTCAATCGGATCGAAGTATTTGTAACATGCTCAAATCGCGGTCAACGTCGAATGCAGACACGTTTCAGTATCCTCAATCGGATCGAAGTATTTGTAACAAATAAAAAACGCCATGCAGCAAATGCCGCCCGACGGTTTCAGTATCCTCAATCGGATCGAAGTATTTGTAACGACTCAACGCCAAAGCCCCGCATGGTGAGATATGCGGTTTCAGTATCCTCAATCGGATCGAAGTATTTGTAACCGCCCACGCGCTTAACCCAAATCGCGGGCAGATGGTGTTTCAGTATCCTCAATCGGATCGAAGTATTTGTAACATGCTTCTGACCGCTGTCCGCAATCGCCGCCAATTCGTTTCAGTATCCTCAATCGGATCGAAGTATTTGTAACGGCTAAATAAGTTATTTTTACTGACTGTCATCTTTGTTTCAGTATCCTCAATCGGATCGAAGTATTTGTAACATGTTCCCGCGCTACCAATGGCACCAGACGCATATAGTTTCAGTATCCTCAATCGGATCGAAGTATTTGTAACTTATGACCAAGTATGCTTGTCGGAAGAACACATTCAGTTTCAGTATCCTCAATCGGATCGAAGTATTTGTAACGAAGACCTACATCGAGACAAAAGGCACAAACGGCATTGTTTCAGTATCCTCAATCGGATCGAAGTATTTGTAACATTGAAGAATCTGGCAATCTGTCTGACGTGTTGGAAGTTTCAGTATCCTCAATCGGATCGAAGTATTTGTAACCTTTGGCGAACCAACGCCTGACGCCCGGCTCTGTTGGTTTCAGTATCCTCAATCGGATCGAAGTATTTGTAACATGATAACGAGCGGCGAGAAGTCGCAGACGATACGAGTTTCAGTATCCTCAATCGGATCGAAGTATTTGTAACATGATAACGAGCGGCGAGAAGTCGCAGACGATACGAGTTTCAGTATCCTCAATCGGATCGAAGTATTTGTAACTATAATTTTGAGCCGCTGAAAATCACCGCTTTTCTTGTTTCAGTATCCTCAATCGGATCGAAGTATTTGTAACGAATGTGGATCGCCGCCCAGTACGCCTCTTCTTTTTCGTTTCAGTATCCTCAATCGGATCGAAGTATTTGTAACACAAAAATGCTAACTGTGCGGACTGCCAGCGCCAGCATGTTTCAGTATCCTCAATCGGATCGAAGTATTTGTAACGGCGAGTCCCGAAGCGCTGATAAGTTTCCGTCGGGGTTTCAGTATCCTCAATCGGATCGAAGTATTTGTAACCGCGCGTTTTCAACAATTCGCTTTCGCTCGATTTTCAGTTTCAGTATCCTCAATCGGATCGAAGTATTTGTAACTAAATGTAATTGTCGGGATGACAATTTGCGGCATAGTCAGTTTCAGTATCCTCAATCGGATCGAAGTATTTGTAACGTATAAAGCATCAAATGCCGTAGTGGAATTTCCAAGTTTCAGTATCCTCAATCGGATCGAAGTATTTGTAACCAAAACTTCTATGAGCGTCGCCCGTCGCCTTGTAACGTTTCAGTATCCTCAATCGGATCGAAGTATTTGTAACGTTAGCGGCGGGAATGAGATGATTGCGAACGACGGGTTTCAGTATCCTCAATCGGATCGAAGTATTTGTAACGTCGAGCTTAGCCCGGAAAGTCGCTCTGTGGTGTCGGTTTCAGTATCCTCAATCGGATCGAAGTATTTGTAACCTCGCTCGTCGCATTGATAAAGGTTTGTTGTTTCTGTTTCAGTATCCTCAATCGGATCGAAGTATTTGTAACATCGGCGAGGCGGCGATTTGACGAATCAATTGCAGACGTTTCAGTATCCTCAATCGGATCGAAGTATTTGTAACTTGCTGAACAATTCCGGGTGTTCGACAAGTAATTTCTTGTTTCAGTATCCTCAATCGGATCGAAGTATTTGTAACTGCGTTGCTTTCAATGCCCCATTCCGTTTGCAATTGTTTCAGTATCCTCAATCGGATCGAAGTATTTGTAACCGCAAGCAGAGCAACCCGCCGAAGCAAAAATCATCAAGTTTCAGTATCCTCAATCGGATCGAAGTATTTGTAACTCGGTCGAAGAGCGAGATTGCGGCGGGAGATTCGACGTTTCAGTATCCTCAATCGGATCGAAGTATTTGTAACCGGACGACGGCGAAGACGGTCAAGGCATTTACGAAGTTGTTTCAGTATCCTCAATCGGATCGAAGTATTTGTAACGAAGACAAGGGCGTTTGCCGAGTTCGCAAACCGCCAAGTTTCAGTATCCTCAATCGGATCGAAGTATTTGTAACGCGTCAAACCCTCCCTGTCCCAATTCCCTTGCGATTTGTTTCAGTATCCTCAATCGGATCGAAGTATTTGTAACACGTTCTAATAACGCTTGTATGTAATAATATACTTTGTTTCAGTATCCTCAATCGGATCGAAGTATTTGTAACTGCCCGCCGCCTCCA
>JAIXKJ010000002.1 GCA_026928255.1 Anaerolineales bacterium | reverse complement strand
CGCATCATCGCCTTCACCTACGAGGACGCCGAGAAGAAGGCCGACCAGGTCTCGCTCCAGCTCGACAACTTCGACCTCGCGCTGTTCGAGCGTGCGGAGCTGGTGGGCGGGGCGACACTCGAGGTCTCCTGGGGCTACCCCGGCAACATGGCGCCACCGCGCCGGGTGGTCGTGAAGAAGCTCAAGGGCTTCCAGACGCTGACCATCGAGGGCCAGGCCACGAGCGTCTTGATGAACCGCGAGGCGAAGACGCGCTCGTGGGCGAACAAGTCGCGCGCCGACGTCGTGCGGGAGATCGCCGCTGAGCACGGCTACGAGGGCGAGTTCCTCGACGTCGAGGACACCGGCGAGGTGCTCGACACCATCAGCCAGAGCGCCGAGACCGATGCGCGCTTCCTGCGGCGCCTCGCCGCGCGCGAGGAGTACGAGTACTTCGTCGACGACACGGGCTTTCACTGGCGCTCGCGCGATCAGGCCAGCGCGCCGAAGCACGTGCTGACGTGGTTCTCCGACCCGGGGCGCGGCGACATCATCTCGGTCAGCGTCGAGAGCGACCTCCAGCGACGCGCCGGCCGCGTCGAGGTGCGTGGGCGCGATCCGCTCGCCAAGACCACGGTGGAGTCGGCGGCGACGAGCGCCACGGTCGAGCGCGCGACGCTGAGCGACGTCCTCGAGGTGGTCGATCGCGAGACCGGCGAGACCTCGCTCCAGGAGCGCAACGCGACGACCAGCGTGCATCCGACCTCCGCGCCGACGCCGGCTGCCGCCGAGCGCGAGTCGGCCGCGCGCTTCCGCCGCGCCGAACGCGAGACGGTGAAGCTCGCGCTGCAGGTGGTGGGCGACCCGACGCTGCGCGCGAAGCAGGTCGTCGAGGTGCGCGGCATCTCGAGCCTGCTCTCGGGCAAGTACTACGTGACCGAGGCGAAGCACGTCATCTCGTCGTCGGGCTACGTCGTCGACCTGAAGCTCACGCGCGACGGCACCGGCGCTCGCCGAGGCGCGGGCCCGAACGCACGAGGGCAGCCGCAGGGCGGCGAGCCGAACCGCACCACACCGGCGACGGGCACGAGCACCGTGACCGAGCTCGAGCGCGTCGACCCGGAGACGGGCCGCACCGTCGTCGAGTACCGGCACGACGGCAACGTCGTCGGCGTCGAGGACCCGGAGGCCGGCGTCAGCCGCATGTACTGAGGAGCCACGCGATGAGCACCTTCGACGACGACATCCACACGCACGACTCGCGGCTCCTCGGCATGTACGTGGGCTACGTGACGAAGCGCGACGACGAGGAGCAGCTCGGGCGCGTGCGCGTCTGCATCCCGGGCGTGCTCGAGCCCGAGAGCGCGTGGGCGTGGCCGCTGGGGACGAGCGGCGGCGGCTCGAAGGACCGGGGCTTCTTCGCGGTGCCCGAGGAGGGCGCCGAGGTCGCGGTCTTCTTCAACCAGGGCAACGTCGACGCGCCGTACTACCTCGCCGCGCACTGGGGGAAGCCGAACGGAGAGAGCGAGGTCCCCGAGGAGGCGCAGAGGAACCCGCCCGACAACCGCGTGCTCGCGACGCAGACCTTCCGCGTCGAGCTCGACGAGACGAGCGGCGGGCGGAAGCTCCGGCTCACCAACAAGAAGACCGGCGACCACCTCGTCTTCGACGCCGAGGAGAACACCGTGACGCTGCAGGCGACGACGGCGCTCACGCTGCGCGCGGTCGGCGCCATCAGCATCGAGGGCACGCAGATCACCATCGGCGGCCGCGTCGTCCGGCCCATCGCCGCCCCCATCTGAAGGAGACGAACGTGGCCCTCCCGATCTGCCTCGAAATCCCTGAGCTCGGCGATCCGCCGGTCATCACGCTGCCGGGCGGCGTGAGCATCCAGCAGTTCAACCTGATGGAGGCCATCCAGCCCGCGCTCACGCCGCTGATGCCCGTGTTCGACATCATCGACACCGTGGTGGCGGTCTTCAACTGCGTGAAGGCCATCCCGGACTCGCTCGGGCCGCCGCCGGACCCCACCGCGCTCGCCGCGTGCATCCCCGAGCTGGCCGAGAAGGTGTCGAAGCTCTTGAAGCTCATCCCGCAGCTCTCGCTGCCGTACACCATCATCGGGATCATCGACCTGGTCATCGACACGCTGAGGCAGGCGCGCGATCAGCTCCTGCACCTGCAGCAGCAGATGCAGCAGATCCTCGGCGCCATCGATCGCGCCACCGAGCTCGAGGACGCGGGCCTCATGGCCATCACGAGCTGCGCGCAGGCGAACGTCGCGACCGAGGCGGCGAACGTCGGCAAGGCGCTCGCGAGCCTCGGCAAGCTCATCGGCATCCTCAACATCTTCCTCGGCATGGTCGGCGCGCCCGAGGTGCCCGACCTCTCGAACCTCGCCGGGCGTCCGCTCGACGAGGTGGTGCCGCCGATCGACGCCATCGTGAAGGCGCTCCAGGACGTGCGCGGCGCCATCCCGGTGCCGTGAGGAGGACGCCATGAGCCGCGAAGCCCAGAACCTCCTCATCCCGTTCCGGCGCGACAAGAAGCGCGACTTCGCGGTGGGCAGCGGTGAGGCGCTGCTCGCCTCGAAGGTCCGCCAAGCCTTGCTCACGGAGGGCGCCACGGCGCGCTCGTCGGGGGAGCTGCCCTGGCGTACCAACTTCGGCGCGGGGCTCGCGCTGCTGCGTCACCAGCGCAACGACGCCGCCCTGAAGGAGCTGGCCCGCGTCTACGTGCGCGACGCGCTCAAGCGCTGGGTCCCCGGCGCCACGCTCGTGAGCCTCGCCGTCGAGCAGGACGGCCCGGCCCTCACGCTGCGGGTGCGCGTCCGCGAGCGCGAGACCAGCGCCGTGGTGGACGTGTCGATCGAGCGTTGAACTTCACCCCTCGCGGAGGAACGTCCACTCCTCAACCCGATTGCCGGCCCGCTCTCGGATGTGCGCTTGGAGGGCGGTCTTGTGCGGCGACGAGGGAGCCGCCGTCCACGCGCCGAGCAGGACGTCGGTCAGCTGAAGCAGATCCGATGTCTTCGAGTCCACTGCGCGCAGTCTTGGCACAAGTCGCTTCCCGGCTGCGTACTCGTCCCGAAGAGCTGCCCCTCGCAGCGCGTAACGAAGCGAATCCCATCGCCACCTCTTGGCCTGTAGGTGATCCAAGTGCACGTCGTACCGGCAGTAGCCACTCATGACGCGGCGGAGGAACGCGTAGTACGTACGAAAGAATCGCTCCTCGTTGGTTCGAGCCCAGCTTCGCCATTCGACGTTTCGTTCGACCCGCATGACGGAAAATCTGGCGTAGCGGTCCTGCAGGAACACGTCGGCGAACGCCTTGTAGACCGGCAGCATCCTTCCGGAGACCTTCGTCCACTTCATCTCGCCATGGCACCGATGGTCTTGGCGCACGCGGTCGACTGCGGCGGTGAGGAGCTCGGCTCTCCGAGGCGAGCAATCAAGTACCCCGAGGAAGAAGGGACCGCCTCCGTCGGTGCGTGTCTCATCGCAATAGAGCGATCGGGCTGTCAACGAAGCCATCGTCCTATTGTGCATGGCGGTCCCCGAGATGACGACTGCCACGGCTTTGCCTCCCCGGAGGCATCCCGCCGTGGCCACGCTGCCCGAGTCCGTCGACTACACCGACAAAGACTTCGACGCCCTTCGGGCGCGGCTGATCGCGCTCATCAAGAGCGTGTTCCCGGACTGGACCGACTTCGACGTCGCCAGCTTCGGGAACCTGCTCGTCGAGCTCTATGCCTACGTCGGCGACGTCCTGACCTTCTACCAGGACAACCTCGCCCGCGAGTCACGCCTCGTCACGGCCACGCAGCGCAAGAGCGTCATGGCGCTGGCGAAGATGCTCGGCTACCGGCTCCACGGCGCGCAGGCGGCGACCGCTGAGGTCTGGCTCCAGCTTGCGCGTGTGCCGGTGGCGAGCGTCACCATCCCGGCCGGCACGGTGCTGCGCACGCAGGAGGTCACCGAGCCGGTGCGCTTCCAGCTCCTCGCGCCCGCCGTCATCGGGGCCGCCGCCGATCCTCCGCGCGTCGTCGCGCTGGTGGAGAACTCGAAGGCGCACACGCAGCTCTTCGACGCGCGCGGGCTCGCCGACCTCGAGCTGCATCTCGACTTCGCCCCGTACCTCGACGACTCGGCCGTCGTCTCGACGCCGCAGGGTGCGTTCACCGAGGTCGACAGCTTCCTCGACTCGCGCCCGAACGACCGGCACTTCGTCGTCGCTGTCGACCAGAACGACCGAGCGACGCTGCGCTTCGGCAACGGCGTGAGCGGCATGCCACCGAGCGGCACCGTCTCGGTCACCTACAAGACCGGCGGCGGCAGCGCGGGCAACGTCGACGCCGAGCGCATCGCGGTCATCGAGGGCGCCTTCAAGGACGCCTACGGCAACGCGGTGCAGGTCTCGGTGCGGAACCCGGCACCAGCCTCGGGCGGCGCCGACCGGCAGACCGTCGCGTCGGCGAAGCTGCTCGCGCCCGAGAGCCTGCGCGCGCTCACGCGCACCGTCGCGCGCGAGGACTTCGAGATCAACGCGCGCCGTCTCTCCGGCGTCGCCCGCGCGCTGATGCTCACGTCGAACGAGGACCCGACCATCGCGGAGAACACGGGCATCCTCTACGTCATCCCGCAGTCCCAGGCGCCCGGCGCGATCCCCACGCCAGCGCTCAAGAACCTCGTGCTCCAGCAGGTGACCGAGGTCTACCCCTGCACGCTCACGTTCCAGGTCAGCGTGCAGGACCCGGTCTACAAGACCGTCGACGTCGCCGCGCGCATCTTCCTGCGCCAAGGCTACGCGCCGAACGACGTGCGCGACCGCGTGCGCGCGAACCTCGCCGCGTACTTCCGCGTGAACGAGCCCGACGGCACGCCGAACCCGCTCGTCGACTTCGGGTTCAACATCAAGGACGCCGAGGGCAACCCGGTCGGCGAGATCGCCTGGTCGGACCTCTTCAACGTCATCCGCGACACGCCGGGCGTGCGGAAGATGGGCGACGCGCGTCTCGACCTGACGCTCAACGGGCTGCCCGCTGACGTGCGCCTCAACGTGCGCGAGTTCCCGGTGCTGCGGACCGTGACGCTGGTGAATGGCGACACGGGGGAGCTGCTCTGATGGCGATCCTCAACCCCAGCTTCGAGGACGCGGGCGCGCTCCCCGGCGAGGCCGAGCACTGGGCGCTCTCGGCGGTGACGAGCCTCGAGGAGATCGCGGGCTTCGGCACCGCGCCCGAGGAGGCATGGGAGGACTTCGAGCGGTGGTTCGAGTTGCTCGACTCCATCGACGACGTGGTCGTCGTGCTCGCGTTCTTCGACAGCGCGCTCAAGGGCTACGAGGAGTTCGAGAGCGGCTGGGCCAACGTCGTCTACCTCTACGACCTGCCGCCCGCGCAGCTCGTCACCGCGACCTTCGACGGGCTCGCCGCCGAGGAGTGCGAGACGGGGTGGAGCAACGTCCCCTACGCGCGCGAGTGGGCCGACGTCACCGCCGCGACGGGGGTCTTCGACGGCGAGCCGCGCGAGGACTTCGAGGACCAGTGGCGCAGCAACCAGCTCTACGCCTGGACGTGGGCGGCCGTCACCTCGAGCACCGCGATGTTCGACGCGGGCGCGCAGGCCGTCGAGGACTTCAACAACGGGTGGACGCCCGCGACGACGCAGTGAGGAGCAAGCCATGGCCGAAGCAGACTGGACGTACCTCAACGACGGGCTCGACATCGCGACGGTGGACCGGGGCGTGACCGCGGGCATCGCGCGCCCACCGGGCGGCGGCAGCTTCCTCTACGCCTTCAACTCGCTCTCTGCCGTCGAGGGAGCGGTGGGCCTCTTCGCCAACCTCGCCAGCTTCGCTCCGATGGCCAAGGGCGGCTCCATTCGAGGCGTCGTGCAGCGTGGCCCGGGCGGCGGCCCCACCGGCTTCTCGCCGTTCTTGTTCCTCTGCTGCCAGGGCAACTCGGTCAACGACAGCGCGTACCTGCTCGGCCTCTCCGACGACGATCCGCACCGCATCGTGCTCCGCAAGGGAGCGGTGACGGTCGGCCTGCCCACGGCCGACGGGCCCGGCGTGTTGCTCAAGTCGGCGGCGTCGTTCGCGCAGGCGACCTGGCTCCACCTGCGCCTCGACGTCATCGTGAACACCAACGGCGACGTCGTCCTCAAGGTCTTCCAGAACGACCTCGCGCTGCACGCGCTCGGCACGCCGCCAGACTGGCAGCCCGTGTCCGGCATGGTGGAGTTCATCGACGACCACCTCGGCATCAACTCCGGCTCGCAGCCGCTCACGTCGGGGCGCGGCGGCTTCGGCTTCTCCGTGAAGGACGTCACGCGGCGCGCGTACTTCGACCACCTCGAGCTGTTCCGGCAGGTGTGAGCGATGGCGCTGACCGCGTTCACCAGCCGTCTCGGGCGCGGACAGGGGCGCCTCGCGACGTCGAAGGCGACGGGCGGCGACTACGCCTTCGTCCTCGGCGATGCCGAGCCCGGGCGCCTCTTCGAGCTCGCGCCCGGCGACCACGCCGAGGTCACGCAGCAGACGGACCTCACCGGCGTGATGCTGGTGCGCGCGCTCCTGCGGCTGCGCGTGCCCGCGTCGACCCCTCCGGGGCTCGCGTGGGAGGCCAGCATCATCGTCGATGGCACCAAGCTCGCGTCCATGCGCGCCAAGCCCGGCCGCGAGCGTCTCGTCACCGACCTCGCCGCGAACGTCTCGAAGCTCTCGGGCCTGCACACCACCGGGGTGCGGCTCGAGCTGGTGACCGCGTGAGGAGCCCGGCATGAGCACCATCGAGCTGCCCGCGCTCTACGTCGACTCGGTCGCGCTCGTCGCAGCGACGCCGAGGCTCGTGCTCGTGAACCGTGACCCGAGCCCCGGCGAGAGCGGCGTGCCCATCGACGCGACGCTCGCCCTCGAGCTGGTCGACACCGGGCCGGACGGCGTGGAGCGCTCGACCGCGCGCGTGTGGATCGACGGCGTCCTCGCGTTCGACGGCAGCGCCGTGCCCGAGCTTGCCCCGGCCTTCGCGGGTCCGCTGGCCAGCGTCACGCAGACCACCGACACGCTGCGCGTCGTGCTGCATCCGGTGGCTCCGCTCGCGAGCCTGGCCACGGTCCACGTGCGCGTGCTCGCTCAGACCGTGGGCGGCGCGGCCTCGCTCGACGAGGTGTACTCGTTCGTCGTCGAGGACCGGACTGCGCCGCGTGTCGTCGGCGCACAGGCGCTCGCGCAGAAGACCGTGCGCGTGGGATTCGACGAGCCCGTGCTGGTCCCGAGCGGGGCGAGCTTCCTCCTCACGCCGAAGGGCGCGCCGGCCGTCTCAGTCACCGTCGCCGGTGTGAACGTCGAGGGGAGTGTCGTCCTCCTCACGCTCGACACCGAGATGACGCCCGACGTGCTTCACGAGGTCGTGGCCGTCGGCGTGACGGATCTCTTCGGCAACGCCGTCCTCGGCCCCTACGACCGCGCCACCTTCACCGGCTTCCGTCCCGCGCGCCCGGAGCGGCGGCGCTTCGATCTGTGGCGCATGCTGCCGAAGCACAACCGGCGCGACGACCACACCGGCGACCTGTTCCGCTTCATCGCGTGCCTGCAGGAGGTGACGGACCTCCTGCTCGCCGACGTCGATCGCTGGCCCGACATCTTCGACCTCGAGCGCGCGCCCGAGGCCTTCGTCGACCTCATCCTGCGCGACCTCGGCAACCCGTTCCCGTTCGAGCTCGACGCGATGGGCAAGCGGCGCCTCGCGTCGGTGCTCGTCGAGATGTACCGGCAGAAGGGCACGGCCAAGGGCATCCAGAACGCGATCCGCTTCTTCCTCGGCATCGACATCTCGGCCATCTCGCCGTTCAACGCCGACACGCTCTACCTCGGCGAGTCCGAGCTGGGCGTCGACTGGGTGCTCGGCCCCGAAGGCCGCTTCGCCCGCTACGCCTTCAACGTCGAGGTCGCGCGCATCCTCACGGCGCGCGAGCGCCGCCAGCTCCGCGCCATCGTCGAGTACCTGAAGCCCGCGCACACCCACTTCGTGGATCTTGTCGAGCCGCTGCCGCCCGTCGTCCCGAACCACTGGGAGCTGGGCCTCAGCGACCTCAGCGAGACGACGGACCTTCATTAGGCGTCGTCGTCGAACTCCTCTTCGCTCACGAGCCCTCGGAGGAACGCCTCGAAGTTCGGCGCGACGAACGTGACCTTGTAGTCATGCTCCTGATCGACGTGGACGATGCTCGGCTCGCCGGTGGGGCCGCACTCGCGGTAGTCGAGGCAGAGCATGTCGTGCCCGCCCGAGGGGCAGTCTGCGAAGTAGATACCGATCTCCGGGTAGCCCCACTCGCTCACCATGAACTGACTGCCGAACTCGCCGAGGAGCGAGTACGGCTTCATCTCGCCAATCGCGTAGATGCCGGTGATCGCGACGTGGTCCTCGGCCCAGCTCGTGGACTCCTGCGTTCGATGGCACGTGCGTGCCGGCGTCCCACCGTTTTGGTGCCGAGCGAGCTCGACGTATGCAGCCGGGAGCTTGTACCCGAGCGTCCGCTCGACGCGCTTGAGCAGAGCGGGCGTGAGTGGGACGTCGACGTACTCCTGCTCGGCGTAGTCGGAGTCCTCCCAGAAGCCGTTCATGTCGAAGCCGGTGAGCGACATCGGTGACATCGTACCTGTCCCCGGCCGCCGTTTCGACCGGCTTTGCCTCCTTCGGGCGCACCGCGCGCCCCGAGGCCAAGCCATGTCGGACAGAGTCGACTTCTACTTCCGCCAGCGTGTCACCGAGGCCGAGCTCGACCTCGCGTTTGCTTTGCTCGAGAAGGCCGATCGGGACCTCGCCGCTGACCTGGGAATCTACGGCATCGTCTCGGGCGCCGTCCCAGCGCCGCATTCGCCGGTGCCAGACCTCACCGTCGACCTGACGGCGCCCGCACGCGCCTACGACAACCTCGGCCAGCGCATGTTCTTCGGGACCGGGCAGACCGTGGACTGCGCCGTCGACCTCGTGGGGATCCCGACCGACGTCGCTACGGCGGGCAACGAGCGCTGGCTCGGCATCTTCCTGCGCTTCAAGCGCCAGCTCTCCGATCCGCGCACCGACGGCAACTCCCAGCAGGTGTTCTTCCGCCGCGACGAGTCGTTCGAGCTCGTCGTGCGGCAGGCGCCCGAGGGGCCAAGCGGCGCGGCGCCGAAGCCCGCGCTCCAGGCCGACGAACTGCTCCTCTGCGATGTGCTGCGGCGCCCAGGGCAGACGCAGATCCTCGCGACCGACCTCGACACCTCGCGGCGCCAGGCGTTCATCTTTGCGCAGGGTTCCTCGGTCGCGGTAGCCACGGGGACCTGGAGCATCCTCGACCCGCTCGGTGCCACCGTCCAAGCGGCGCTCGACGAGGTCGACGCCGAGCTCCGCGAGCACTTCACCGCCACCGGACGCCGGCACTCCGCGAACGCCATCGACTTCACGCCGCACGGCTTCGTCGGGGCCAGCAACGTGCAGGCCGCTCTCAACGAGCTGGTCGACGATCTCGGCTCCGGCGCAGCGGGCTCGTCGGGCGCCACGCGCGTGAGCGCAGACGCCGCCGCAGGCGCACCGCACGCGCTGCCCGCGGGGAGCGTGAAGGCGCAGCTCACGCAGCTCCTCGGCTTCCTCAACGCGCACGTCGGCGCGACGAGCGGCGCGCACAACGCGAGCGCCATCGCCACCCTTGCGCACTCTTTCCTCTCGGGCGCCAACGTACAGAGCCAGCTCCAAGAGCTGGTGAGCGCCCTCGTCAGCGTCTCAAATCCTTCGGGCGCTTCTCGCATCGGCGTCGTCGATGTCGGGGGTCAGCTCAACGCCATCCACGTCGAAGGCGCGCTCGCCGAGTTGGCGAGCGCCTTCAGCGGCGACCACTTCCGCATCAACGAAGCCAACTCGGGCCAGCACAAGACGATCCGTCAGCCGGTGCAGAGTGGCACGAAGGCGCTGCTCTGGGACGCCCGTGGCACTGGGGGCGCCGCCGGACGCTTTCGAGTGATCGCCGACACCGACTCCATCTGGCTCACGATGAACGCCAGCTGGAACGGCAGCGCGTGGGCTCGAGACAACACCGCCTACTATTCGGGTGCTCTTCGGCTCTCGCGGCTCGAGTTCGAGCTGCTCCAAGACTCGAACAACACCCAGACCTTCACGAACTGGCAGCGGCGCTGGCGCTTGCCGATGTCGAGCGCCCTCAACTCCTCGTTCGAGATGGTTGGCGAGGTGAGTGAGGTGGGGCGCCTCGGGACGGCCTGGAGCAACTCCCACACCGCATCAAGATCGATCGCCGCGGGCGGCTCGGTGACGTTCCGCAATCGGTTCCCGACGACGCCCTCGTCGATCACCCTGAGCACCAACTACTTCACCGTAGACAACGCGCTCCCGAGCATCGTCGCGGCGACCCGCGATGGCTTCGGTTTCTACGGTTACCGCACGCTGACCTCAGGTCAGTGGGCGTTCTGGATGGGGACCTACACCGCCACCGCGTGAGGAGAAGCCATGCCGATTCTTGCCATCGAAGAAGACTCTCTCCGTCAACGCTGCGCGCTCTGCGCTGTCGAGCGGCTCGTGACGCTCGGTGAGCTCCCTCCGCACGATGACGTCCCCGAGGGCTCGTTGGTGCTCCCGCCCTGCGCGTGCGGCGCGGTCGAGCACCTGCTGCACGCTCCACCCGGTGAGCCCGAGCATCCAGCGCCTGGATCGTTCGGTCACAAGCATCGGCTCCTGGTCGATGCGCTGGTCGAGGAGCTCCGCGGCGGAAAGAGAGCCCTCGCTCGTCGAAGCGCACCGCTGCGCCAACGCGTCGAGGCCCGCCTGCCGCACGAGCTGCTCGAGCGGTGCTTCTCGGAGGGGCTCCGCACGCAGGAGAAGCTGGACGGCGGGGCCGTAGCCGAGGAGATACGGTGAACGAGTTCGAGCCTCGAACTGCGGCCGCCTGCACCTCGCACTTCGTCGTCTGCGGCGAGCGCTGCGTGCTCCCAACGACGCTCCGTACGCGCAACTTCCTCGACGACGGCGTCCATCGTTTCCCTGCCAAGGGCGAGCGCGCTGTCGCGACCGAGCTCGTCGTGCACGAGACGGTCACGCGCAGCGTCGTCGACACCGTCCGGGTGCTGAAGAAGCGCGGACTCAGCGTCCAGCTCGTGCTGGGACCGGACGGCGCGCTCACGCAGCACGGCGACCTCGCGACGGACATCCTCTGGCACGCGAGCCAGCACAACGGCGCGTCGTTCGGCGTCGAGGTCGTGAACCCGTACTACCCGAGCTACCTCAAGCCGGG
>JAIXKJ010000007.1 GCA_026928255.1 Anaerolineales bacterium | reverse complement strand
AGCACGCAGTGCGGCGATTTAAGCGATTATTTTTACAAGAGCATACTTACCCCTTGTTTTGAAGAGAAGTACGCTTAAATCTCTGTGGTGGATCCTTTAATGGGTATATCTATTGAGGTTTATCTCCATTAGTTAAATATCTTCTCCCTATGATAGAGAGAGGATATTAATTATTTCTTGGTTCGTTTAAGAAATGGCCAGAAGACTATAGCAATTACAAATACTAGAACCTTCAGGATTATTAAAGGGGATGAGCCATACATGACTACACTAGCGGGATCCATTTAACTACTCCTTATTTAATAGATTACGAGCCATAGATAAGTAATCTGTACCCTCTTCAGTACATAGATTAGATTCTTCTCTATCCATACGAGCCAAGCGTTTAGCCAGTTGGATATTGGCTTCTCTTTCAGCAGTAAATAATTCATTACGTATACGCAGCATCTCTTGCTTATTACGTAACTCCATAGATTCAGCAATACGATTAATAGTTGAGATAATAGATTTCATAATAAGCTCAAAGATAGGTTAATAATGAGAATTATTTACACCCTCGCCCTATACAAAAGTACCTTGTATAGAGAGAGAGTGTATGTGGTTTAAGTATGAATGGTTACTTCAGTTTGAAATTGAGGGTAATGTCTGGACGAACTACTGGCTCAGATGCAGGAGCTGCATGACGTAGTTCTAACTGCAACTGCTTGGATTCCAGTTTACGTGACTCACCAGGAGGAATGGTAGCTGACTGTTCGAGGATAGCAGAGACCAATTGCTTTTGGACTGCAACGAACTCAGCGTATTCGGAATTATTACCCTTGTAATCCTTTACCTGTATTGAATTTAGCGGAATACCAAGAGGTAATGAGACGAACTTATCTACACCATTGATAGGAACAGTGATACCTATGTTCAACCAATGGATGTTAGGTGCTTTGTCTTCTGAAGATGAAGATTGATTTGAAGAAGATTTGATATCAAACATGGTAATGCTCCTTGATAAAATTAAAGATAATAAATGCTGGGAGAAACTCCCACAAAGCACGCAGTGCGTGGTGATAAGAAGAACAAAGATGAACAAACAACAAAGGGAAAGAAAGGGAAGTGTTGAAGAAAAGGAGAAAGTGTGATAGTTAGCCCTGTGGACAATTCTGTGGATAACTTTTTAAAAAATTTCTGAAAGGTAAGCTGGGTAAGGGCTACAGCTGTGGATAAATCTGTGGATAACTTATTATCATTAAACTATCTTAGTGTAAGTGTTATGAAGTAGTAAAGGATAAGGAGATATTCTCCTTACCCCATACTACGTTATTGCTGATCTATGGACATAGATGCTAGCACTTGTTTCGCTGCTTCAAAGTGCTGTAGGTCTTTGGCTTTATCTGATACTTGTTGGATACGCTTAGCTAATGCTAATGCTGCTTCCTCAGGTATAGATGCCATCTCTACCTTATGCTCATACTCAGCTTGAACCATGCGAGTACGCTCTGCAAGTGCAGAGCGCAATGACCAGCCAGTAGCATACTGGTTGACTACATTGACTACTGCTGTTGCTGTATCAGCTACTGCTGCTACTGAACCGATGACTGACTTGATAGTTGACATGTCTACTCCTTTGTTGATTAATCATGATTGTGGTACCTCCTGTACTGTACGAACGATGCTGTCCTACACATCGAATGGTCGGTTGTGCTAAGGCACGGTGAAGATAAACCATATACGTACAAGAGATACCAACACACACGCAGTGAGTGTATGGAGTGTAATGGGGGTAGGGTACACGAATGAGACAGTACCCCGGGGGGAGTTACTTTGATTGGGGGTGCTGTGTACAGTGTAACCCCGTATAGCTAGTTACTTATAATATTTTGAATTCGCGAATTGTGGAGTGTAACCCTGCATCTAAAGTTACTTATAATAAAATCCACATGCAAACTTCTACATCTAGAGTTACATAAAATAAATTCATATGCAAAATTCCTAACTCTAAAGTTGCATAATAGAATTATCTTGGCTCAAGAGGTATAAATATGAATATAAGTAAAATACCGGGGTGTAAGCAAAAGAGGACAAAACAAGAGATTCGTGAAGCAAAGAGGAAATTAATAGCAGAGCACTATCGGAAATATGACTTAAATGAAATAGAAGAAAAGATAGTGAAGAATGCTAATGATAGAATCTGGCGTTTATCCAAGAGAGCCAGTAGTACAGACTGGTCTGAGCCTATAGTAGAACCAATGAAGATATTTGAAGGATTCGTAGCAGAAGTGCAAATGACGAAACAGTATATCAGTGATACTCAGAATGTTCTTTCTGAGAGTCAGAAAGCTCAGAAAAGAAGAGATGTGCAGGCCTAGAGGTACTACTGAGAAGGAGGAGACATTGGGGGGTGATTAGTCTCTATTCTATCCTGCACTGCCAGTGTTTTTACCATGTTCTCTCCACCGCTGGCTGGGAGTATCAAGCTATACGTAAGTATTAAAGCTATGCGCAAACATTAAACCTATATTATTAAACCACAAAACAGAGATAACACACAATGATAGGAATAACAGAAATTAAACCTTTGGTTCCACGCAAGATAGGTAATAGTCTGACTCCTGTATTGGTTAATAGACTGAATACTGCTGATGCAGACCCATTCATACAAGAGACTATTGAAAATATATTCAGAGGATATGTAGGATTACTTAGTGAATTTAACTATGGAATAGAAGAATATATAGATGCATCTGTATTTGTAGGATATAAGTTCCATGGATTCACTAATCTGGATTCATTCAAGAGAACATTCCCACAAAAATATAATAACTATATTCTTAATGGAACAGACTCTAAGCAGGTAGCTGCTATAGCGTCCGGATACAGCAAGAGAGGTGTAGTAAGTAAACTGATAGAACAGTCCATGAGTAAGATGTGGGTACTCAACATGGATAACTATCAGAAGGCTATAGATGTACAAGTAGACTTGATGCAGAATGCTAAGAGTGAGAAAGTAAGGTGTGATGCAGCTAACAGTGTACTGACTCATCTAGGTAAACCTAAAGATACTATTACTAATAACCATATCAATATAGATCTAAGAGAGCATACAGGATTAGCAGACCTCAAGGATGAGTTAGCTGACTTGGCTCAGCAGCAGTTAAATATAATGAATATGGGTGTATCAGCTAAAGAAATAATTGAGATAAATCCTATGCTGGATAAAGAGGAACAAGATGACTGAGATAATAGTTAAGAAGACTCTGGATGATTATCTCAATGAGGTAGATTATTCTTGGCTCAATGGGGTTAACTATAAGCCAAGTAAGTTTGCTCTTACGTTTGCTAATTTTATTAAGCTGGTTAATGGTGACCAAGGAGAGGCTAATAAGACTCCTACAATGCACTTGGCTATGTTGGATAAGATTGGTTCTCCTGATAGATATATAGCTAATATAGTATTCCGTGGTTCAGGAAAGTCCACGTTGTTTATAGAATATCTGGTTTTATACTTAGCAGTGTTTGGCGAATTACCCTATCTTGGTTCAGTGGATGGAATGATCTATGTATCTGACACTATGGATAATGGTGTTAAGAGTGCCAAGAATAATATTAAGTTTAGATTCGATAATTCAGAATTCATGCATAAGTGGGTTAAAGAGTCTACATTTCAGGAAGGTTACCTTGAATTTGTAGGGGTCAAGAACAATAGACTTGGCGTTAAGATGTATGGAGCCATGTCAGGTATCAGGGGAACCAAGATATACGCTAAGAGACCTATGCTCTGTGTAATTGACGATATCATCCCTGAGAATGCAGATAAGTCTCCTACAGTACTGGAGAATATCAAGAATGTAATATACAAAGGGGTGAACCATGCTTTGGATATTAAGAATAGAAAAGTAATATTTAGCGGTACTCCATTCAGTAAAGATGACCCTATCACTGAGGCTGTTGAGAGTGGTAAGTGGACAGTTAATGTATGGCCTGTATGTAAAGAATTCCCTGTTAGTAAAGAAGATTTCCAAGGAGCATGGGAAGATAGATTTAGTTATGAGTACATATTAGAACAATATGAATTGGCTAGGGACTCAGGGAAACTAGCTAGTTTTAATCAGGAGTTAATGCTGAGGATTGCTTCTGAAGATGAGAGGGTTATTCAGGATGCAGATATCAGGTGGTATAAACGAGTACCTCTGTTAGAGAGGAAAGCTAACTTTAATTTCTATATAACTACTGATTTTGCTACTACTGATAAACAAACTTCTGACTATTCAGTGATATCTGTATGGGCATATAATAGTAATGGTGATTGGTTCTTGGTAGATGGAGTATGTAAAAGACAGTTGATGGATAAATCTATAGATGACTTGTTTAGATTGGTTCAGATGTATGAACCACAACAAGTAGGAGTAGAGATATCAGGACAACAAGGGGCATTCATCAAATGGTTGCAGAGTGAAATGATGCAGAGGAATATATGGTTTAACTTTGCTCAAGGAAGTACTGGAGCACCGGGGATTAAACCTACAGTAAATAAGTTTGCTAGATTTAATTTAGTAGTTCCTTGGTTCAAAGCAGGTAAGATATATTTTCCAGATGAATTAAGACAGACAACGTTTATTAATATATTTTTAGGGCAGTTGAAATTAATTACTACATCAGGGATAAAAGGTAAGGATGATTGTATAGATACTGTGAGTATGTTAGGGTATCTTAATGCTTGGAAGCCTTCTACAGCTACAGAGATTATGGAGAGACAGCAAGAAACTAATATCTGGGAAGTAATACACATGCCTGAACCCACATCCGCTATTAACTCTTACATCGTATAATGATTACCTTACAGGAACATTTAGATAGATTAGCACTGGGATGTTTAAGTAATACTGCATTAGTATCTGAAGAGTCTGGTTCTATCAGAGAGAGCGCAGTGTCTACAGTTATAGCAGCTCTTAATGTGGCTATATTGGCTATACATTCCAGAGTTACTCTTCGTTATAAAACTATCTATATACATGAAGTTCCTAGGATGGGAACTTACACATTAGATGAGAGGTATACGTTTAGAAAAAGGGATGAATATGAGGCTGAGCAAGATCCATTTAGCCCAGATTATGTACCTTATCCATATGTGCCATTCATCGAAGAAGCAGAAGATTTATATCAGAATGATCTGCTTACAATAGAATACCTTTCTGACGACTCAGGTAAGCGTTATTTAACAACTTTAAATCAGGTAGGTACTCTTACCCTCAACTTTGATAAAATTCCCGAAAAACGCTATACGCTGCGCTATAGAAGTAAAGGTACAGTTATACCTTATGATGCTCTTCCAGACTACGTGGTAGATGTACCTAATATAGCTTTACCTGCACTAGATGCTTATGTAGCTTATGAGGTATTCTTGGGATTAGGCTCTAATGAAGCATTGGGCAGGGTGAGAGATCATATGCATGCTTATGAGACACATTTGATGAGATTAACTGAGCATTTAGTAACAGACTATGAGCCAGAGACTACAGAAGGATTTATGAGGAATGGCTGGGTATGACTGATACTGTAGATTTACAGGCAGTAAATCAAGATATAGAAGTTATGTTTGGGGATTCATTAGATCTATCTATACAGGTGTTGGTGGATAATGGTAATCCGGCAGATTTAAGTATTGCTGATATTTACTTTAAGCTAGCTTACAATGAAGATACCTTCAGTAAACCTATTCTAGATTTAAAGATTGGGGATACTAGACTATATTGGAAAGATATACCTAAGTGTATTTTCAATTTACACTTGAATCCTAAAGATATGGCTTCCATTAAGTTTCCGCTTAGGCAGCCAAACAAAGTCTCCTGTAAATATGCTATAGGTTATGTAATTACAGGCTTTGGTAACAAGGTTGCAAGTAGGACCTTGTATGTAGGTAATTTTATAATTCATCGTAAATAAGGATCTATAGATGGCAACCTTTAATAAGTACCATACCTTTCTCAAGACTCAAATGAATGGTGGGGATGACACTACGGGTAGCAGTACTGCTGGAGCTTCGCGAATAGTAGATTTTGATAGTGATACTATTAAGATAATGTTAGTAACAGCTTCGTATACTCCTAGCGCCGCAGGACATGCTGTTATATCCAGTGCATCTTCTAATGAAGTATCAGGTACAGGGTATACAGCAGGCGGTGCTACCTTAGCATCTCCTTCAATAATTCTGACTGGGGGAGAAGTATTCTTTAAGGCAAATGATGTAGTGTGGCCTGAGAATGCTTTAGGATTTAGTAATGCTAGGTATGGAATTATGTATAAGTCCACAGGTACCCCGGGAACTTCTACATTAATAGCTTATATAGACTTCATTACAGATAAAGGCAATACATCTAGTGACTTAGTTCTGCAGTTTAATGCAGCAGGTATAGTTAAGTGGTTCTAATATAGATGTTCAGTCAGTACTCCTTCAATAGAAAGCCGTTTAATAGTACTAGCCTGCTTATAGAGCAGGTAGATCTAGGTACTGTTACACAGAGCTTCTTGGATGTATTTGTTATACAGAGACACAGAGAAGTATTACCTATTGTAGAAGTAACTACTGAATATCTGGATCTAATAGCAATAATAGTTAATCCAGTTGTTTGCCCACTGAATGAAATTACACAAGAGTATGCCCTCTGTAATGTAGCCTTTATACATTACGAAGCAGTTCCTCAAGGTGTTATAACAGAAGAACTGTTAATACCTGCTATATTCAAGAAAAGTTATGCAGTTTCTTTGGATCTATGGAATATTACTCAGTTATTTTCTGTTGCCAATGTATTCAATTACTTTGAAATTGGGCAGGGTGTATACACTCAAGAGTTCCCTACATATAAAGTCATAGATGTAACTCATACAGACGTAGCCACATTCAGGCAGATATTCTCTACATTCTTTCAAGGGTACCCACCACAGATTATTGAACAAACGAGCATACTACCCATTCAGCAGAAGTTGGATTGGGATGTAAAGTTCAGATCTGTAATTACTTCCCCCTTAGGAAATATAAATCAGCTATTTCCCGGATTGCGTGTTAGGGATCGCAATAGGATTGCCCAGTTAGAATATGAGAGTGAATTTTTCTCTGTTATTGCTAATACAGCTGTATATGCAGATACTCTAGGATATAGTACGGTATTTCTACCTAGTCAGTTGATAGATAGATTCTCTATGGAAACGCTTGAGTATATAGAGTCATTCTTTGGGGTTGCTATCAATCTAGGCGATGCAGGAGATATGGTTTTAGTACCACGTATATATGCAGGGGAACTGCTACAAGTACTGTCAGACTTTACACAGACTATTTCCAAAGATAAGGATGGTAAGAATCTATCAGTATCATTAGTAACTGATAGAACCAGGAACACTATTAGGGTAGATATTTAAATGGCTTGTAAGACACAATGCGCACAGAAGCTGTTTATTAGTACAACTCTTGTAATCAAACTAGCTTTGAAACAAGGTATTGCTTATAGCTGGCATGAGCTACAGGATTTAATAGTTACATTGACATTACGCAATTCCGCTCCTGTTATTAAACATAGCTTTTCTATAAATACTGGAGAAATACAAACCATAGGCAATATAACCTACCTAAGAATACCTGACACTGCTATTACAGTTCCTGGTTTGTATGACATTAGGGGAGTATTAGTTAGCCCAACAGGCGATAGGTTAGGTATTACTATTTGTCCTTCTCCATTGAAGTTTGAATAATTGTGTTTAGTAATCAGTCATTTCAGGGATGCCCATATAGTGATAGATATGGTGAAGTTAACTTCAATCCAACATTACCTATAGTCATGCCTCTGGTTACAATTAGAGAGCAGTTTTTTCAAGTTGTAGTTAGTGGTGTTCGTATAGATACTAATTCAGTATCACTAACTTTAGATCTATTTCTACCTTATTAAGAGTTATTTGGAGTAATCATGGCATTCGTAATTAAGGACAGAGTTTTTGAGTACACTACAACTACTGGTACAGGTACTTTAACTTTGGCAGGAACCAAGAGCGGTTATCAACAGTTTGCTACTGTGGGGGATGGTAATACTACCTATTACACAATAGTAGCTGAAAATGGTGACTGGGAATCTGGGATAGGCACGTATACAAGTAGCGGTACTACCTTGGCTCGTACTACTGTACTGTCTTCTTCAAATAATAATAACTTGGTTAATTTTGCTGCAGGGACTAAGGAAGTATTCTCCTCCCAGCCTGCAGGAAGAGCAGTAGCGGTGGATACCTTAGCTACTAGTACATCTCTGGGTACATCTAATTTATTAGCACCTTCCCAGAATGCAGTTAAAGGTTATGTAGATAGCAAAGTTGAGGGATCCCCATTCAGAAATAGAATCATGAATGGTGATTTCTTAATTAATCAGAGACGTGGCTTCGACGCTAGAACTCTAACAGCTCCCGGGGAGTATAACGCGGATAGGTGGTTTCACAGCGCTTCTCAATCTAACAAAATGTCTTCTCAAGTTATCAACGGGGGTAGCGCAGTGGGTAGTAAAAACTACTTGCGCATGAAAACAGTATCAGCTATTACACTTGGTTCTAGTGATGTTTTTAGTATTGAGCAAAGTATTGAAGGGTTTAACGTACAAGATTTCAGCTTGGGGACTGCTGAAGCAACTCAGATAACATTATCCTTCTGGGTGAGGGCAAGTCAAACCGGAACTTATAATGTAGCTTTTAGGAATGATGGTAATAACAGGAGCTATGTAACTACATACACAATTAGTACTGCTAATGCTTGGGAATATAAAACTATTACTATTAACGGCGACACTTCCGGTACTTGGAAAAATGATGAGAATATAGGTCTAAAGGTATATTTTGATTTTGGAAGTGGTAGTACATTCACAACAGCTTCTCCAAACACTTGGTTAGCTGGTAACTTTGTAAAATCTACCGGCACTAATAGTCTTATAACCACATTAAATGCCACATTGGATATAACCTTAGTGCAGTTAGAGAAAGGGGGAGTAGCTACACCTTTTGAGTATATTCATGTAGCCGATTCATTAGCTAGGTGTGAAAGGTATTATCAAAAATGTTACGCCAATACAAGAGGGTATGCTCCGGGGCCATCGAACGAAATGGAGTCAGCAGTACCACTTAGAGTGCTGATGCGAGCCACCCCTACAACTTCTCTTCTTTTAGGCATTAGGGGTAATGTATCGAGTGTATCGATACTGGGTGGTAATATATTGGGCGCTAGGCACGTTCTCACTTCCGCAGGGGCTGGTGATACGTATGCTTTACAAGAAATTGCTGTATTCGATGCTGAATTATAAAAATAATTAAGAGGATACTATGTATATAAAGAGAGATGGGATGATAGTGAAAGATGACTATTTATTTATCCCAATGGATACGGGAAATAGAGATTATAAGGAGTATCTGGAATGGCAATCAAAAAATCCTCCAATCGAAGAATATGTATTGCCAGTTCCTCCTAAAACTGTGTTCACATCATTAGAGTTCAGGGATTTATTCACCATTAGCGAGCAATTGTCTATTCGTGAAGCTCAGCTCGTTGATATGGAAGTTGGGTTGGTGTATGACATGATGTTGTCAGCTCAGAATATTAATATATCTGACCCAAGAACTGTTCAAGGAATAGATTTGTTAGTATCTAAAGGATTGATTACAAATGAACGAAGAAACGAAATTCTCCAAGAGGTTGTTTAAAAGATGGTTGAAATATCTACACTAACTTAAAAGGCTATAAGCGATGTATAACAAGTTTAAAACGTATATTGAAGAAAGGTGGGGATTGGTTACTACTTGGAAATGTTGGTATAAATGGTGGTCTAACCAATTGGTTATTATTGGCTCATTGTTAGTAAGTTTGGCTCCAGAGGTTAGTATGTATGCTATGGAGATAGCACGCACTTATGATCAATTACCCATGGGGGTACAACTAGTATTACCAGAGAGTTTAGTAAGAGGTATAGGTATAGTTATTATTATAGTATCTATACCTGCTAGAGTAGTTAAACAGAAGAGATTACCACAAGAGTAATTAACTAATTAACTTACAGAGATAAGGAGCTGATACATGCCTGATCCTATTCCTGAAGGGACTGAAGATATTCCTGTGCTACCTCCATTACCAGAGGAACCTAGGTATGTCCCCGGGTTAACTCTAGAGTTATCTATAGATAAGACAAAGCTGGACTTAGATGTTTAATTCTATAACTCCATACTTATTGGTAGCTTTATTGATTACTGCTGGTACTAGCCTAGCAGTAATTCAGATTAAGAATAATCGTATAGATGCATTGATTAAAGAACAGGCTGCATTTATTGCTGCTATAGATATAGCTACTAAAGACGCAGAGATTAAAGTTCAACAGAAGGAAAAGCAGTATGCAGAAGCTAAAGAGAGTGCTGATGCTAAATATCAAGATACTATTGCTAGGCTCAAGCTTGATGCTAACAGCCTGCGTATCGAAAGAGATAAAGCCCGTAGCACTGCCTTGTCCAACATTGCCAGACGCTCCAAAGATCCTGACAGACTATGTTTCAACAGAACCAAGCTCGAAAGAGCAATTGAACAGTTTGAGCAAGGAGTTTCTGGAATCGCTGGACAAAGCGATGATAGAGACGCCAAATTAATATTTATTAGAGATTGGTATAACACTCTTAAGAATATGAAATGAACATCTCAATAGACACGATATGGATGATCGTATTGCAATTAATAGCAGCAGGTTCTGTATATGGAGCCATACGTACAGATATTAAGAATATCTATAGAGATCTGGAACATCAAAGAGATTTGAACAAAGAGCATAATAAACGTATTACTGAAGCACATGAACGCATTAATGATTATCATAGAACAGTGCACGATAGACGATTCATTCCACGGGACCCACTGCAATAATGGCTGATATTGATCAAACATCTAAGCTCACTACGTGGGCTAAAGAGCCGTCAGTAATAGATCTCAAGAGAGATCTGCAATATGCTTCTACGTCACAGAATAGACAGATTACCAAGATAGATTCTTGGAATGATTTGTTTAATGTAGAGAACCAAGCTAAACCTCCTAAGATTAAAGGTAGGAGTTCTGTTCAGCCTAAGCTTATACGTAGACAAGCTGAATGGAGATACCCTGCATTAACAGAGCCTTTCCTTACATCTAATAAACTATTTCAAGTCAATCCTGTTACTTTTGAGGACACCTCAGCAGCTAAGCAGAATGAATTAGTACTTAACTGGCAATTCAGAACCAAGTTAAATAGAGTTAAGTTTATTGATGATTTTGTTAGGAGTACGGTAGATGAAGGTACTTCTATAGTACAAGTAGGTTGGCTTAGACAGACTACTGAGCATAAAGAGTTACAGCCTATTTGGGATCATTATCCAGCTGAAGATCCGCAAGTTGTTGAGCAGTTAACTCAAGCTGTAGAGTTCAAGAAAGCTAATCCTAGGATTTATGATGAATCTACTGATGAAGCTATTAAGGCAGCTGTAGACTTCTACGAATCTTCAGGAATACCTACGATTGCTCAACAAGTAGGAATGGAAGAAGTAACTGTCCAAGATGTACTAGAAAATAAACCTACTGTTACTGTCTTGGATCCAAGGAATGTATTCATAGACCCTACCTGTTTAGGTGATATGGATAATGCTCTCTTTGTAATAGTTGCTTTCGAAACTAACAAAGCAGAGTTACTTAAGAATACAGATAGATATAAGAATCTAGATAAAGTTAACTGGGAGACTGCTACTACATCTTCTACTGTTACTTATGGTAAATCTGAACAATTAGATTTTACCTTTAGTGATGCTATTCGTAAGAAGGTAATAGCTTATGAGTACTGGGGGTTCAATGACATCAATGATGATGGTAACTTGGTTCCTATAGTAGCTACTTGGATCGATGATGTAATGATTAGAATGGAAGAGAACCCATTTCCTGATGGTAAACTCCCATTCGTAGTGACTGCATATACTCCTGTTAAACGTGAGGTATATGGTGACTCTGATGCTAATCTGTTAGAAGACAATCAGAAGATACTTGGTGCTGTGACTAGAGGTGTCATTGATTTACTTGGCAGATCCGCCAATTCTCAAATAGGTATAGCAAAGAATTTGTTGGATCCGCTGAATAGACGTAGGTTTGAGAATGGTCAGGATTATGAATTTAATCCTCAACTCAATCCACAGTCTAATATCATTGAGCACAAGTACCCTGATATTCCTCAGTCTGCATTGGCTCTTATTAGTATGCAGAACAACGAAGCAGAGGCTCTAACAGGTGTTAAAGCATTCTCTGGAGGTTTGAGTAGTCAAGCTTATGGGAATGTGGCTACAGGTATTAGAGGCATGCTGGATGCTTCAGCTAAGCGTGAAATGAGTATTCTTAGGCGCTTGGCTAAATCTGTTGCTAGGATTGGTGAGAAGATTATAGCAATGAATGCTGTATTCTTATCTGAAGAAGAGACGATAAGAATTACAAATAAAGAATTCATTACAATTCAGAGAGAAGATTTAAAAGGCAACTTTGATTTAGAAGTAGATATTACTACTGCTGAAATCAACGATGCTAAGGTACAAGATTTGGCATTTATTCTTCAAACTATTGGGCCAAATATTGATCCACAGATCACTATGATGATCCTTAGTGAAATAGCTGGATTGAAGAACATGCCTGAATTACAAGAGAGGATTAGTACATATCAGCCTCAGCCTGATCCATTGGCTGAAGAAATGAAACAGCTAGAGATAGAGAAAATTAAATCTGAGATAGCCTACAATAATGCTAGAGCAGAAAACATGGTAGCTAGCGCCAGAGCACAAGATTTGGATTCAGAAATGGAAGCTAGTGGCTATAAACATTCTCAAGCTATGGAGAAACAGAAGGCCCAAGCTCAAGGTAATCAGGACTTGCAAGTAACTAAGGCATTAACACAATCTCGCAAGCAAGGAGAGATGCCGGCAGATATAGACGCTGCTATTGGGTACAACTTAATAAGTAAACAACAATCACAGGAGATTTAATAATGGATGAACTAAAAGAGCTGGAATTCCAACGCGAAACTAATGAATACTTTATTAAACGTAAAGCTATGGTTCATCGTTTACAAGAGAACCCAGATTTCCAGAAATTGATTGTTGAAGATTTCTGTGAGAAAGAGTGTGCGGGATATGCTAAAGCTAGTGGTGATCCTTCTCTGTCTAAAGAAGATAGAGAGTCTGCTATGCAGATGGCTCAAGCAGCAGGGCACTTACAACGTTTCCTGCACATTTGTATTCGTATGGGAATTACTGCTGAAGGGCAGTCCGAAGAGATTGACAAAATGATTACAGAGGTGCGTAGCAATAATGACTAATATTTTCGATCTATCAGACGAAGAATTCATGGCTCAGGAATTTGCTCAAGAGCAGCAACCTGAAGCAGAATCAACAGAGCCTGTTCAGGAAGAAGATACTAATAGTGCACTGGCTCCAGAAGCAGATGCACAGGCGCAAATAAACGCTGAAACTTCTACTGAAGGGGATACTGTACCTCCAGAGTATGAAGCGGCTAAAAACGCTGCTACTGCACCTGAAGATGAAGTTCCGGAAGAGCTTAATTACAAAGAGCTATATGAGAAAGTATTAGCTCCTTTTAAAGCCAATGGTAGAGACGTAACTCCACAGAATGTAGATGAAGTAATTAAGTTAATGCAGATGGGTGCTAATTACACTCGTAAGATGCAGGACATAGCTCCTCATCGTAAAGTATTAACTATGCTTCAGAATAATGAATTGTTGGATGAAGAGAAGCTATCTTTCCTCATTGATTTGAACAAGAAAGATAAAGTAGCTATTCAAAAATTACTAAAGGATGCTGAGATAGATCCTTTAGATATAGATGTAACTAATGAAGTTAATTATGTTGCTGGCAATCACCGTGTATCGAATGAGGAAGTAGCTCTTAATAGTGTACTAGATGATGTATTGGCTACATCTACAGGAGCAGAGACTGTCCAAGTTATTTCACAGCAATGGGATCAAGCTAGTAAAGAGATTCTCTGGAAGGATCCACATGTAATAGAGATTATTAATCAACAAAGATCTAATGGTATCTATGACAAGATTACTTCAGAGATAGAGAGACAAAAAGTACTTGGAGCTGTCGCTTATGACGTTCCTTTCTTAGAAGCTTATAAGGTCATTGGACAGAAGATGAATGAAGCAGGATTGTTGAGCACTACTGCAACTACTCCTGTAGCTCGGACATCAGCAGCCAATACAACCAAAGTAGCTAATAATGAGAAAGCTAAAGCTGCTAGTACATCACGCAGTACACCTAATAAAGTTAATCCTAATTCTGACCCCTTATCTCTGTCTGATGACGAATTCTTAAAATTCATGGCAGGGAGAGTTTAATAACAAGGAAATAAAATGACTCTTATCTATAACGCAGGTTCGGTAGCTAACCCGTCTAGTGTTGACAGTTCAGTACCTAATGACCAGTTGCAAAGCTTCTTCTATTTGAAGAAAGCAATCATTCAGAAGCAAAAAGAGATGTACTTTACACCTCTGGCTAGTGTCACTCATATGCCTAAAAATTATGGCAAGACGATTAAAGTACATGAGTACCTTCCGTTGCTAGATGATCGTAATATTAACGATCAAGGGATTGACGCTGCGGGTAATCTGGTTACTGGTGGATGGGCGTATGAAGTCACTGCTAAAGCTCTGACTGCTACTACTACTACAGCTACTGCCACTGCTCTTGTAGCTGCTATTAATGCAATTGCTGGAGCTGGTATTGCCAGTGCTTCAGGTAACACGCTTACTCTTACTAAACTGGATCTTACCAAGGGTGTAGGATATGCCACACAAACAGAGATTAATACTCTTAAAACTCAATTGACGGCTGAAGGTGTAGGAGGTAACTTTGTTATCTCTGCTCGTCTTGGTAACTT
>JAIXKJ010000001.1 GCA_026928255.1 Anaerolineales bacterium | reverse complement strand
CGAAACTTGACCTTCATAATAATCAACTCGCCAGCCTGCCGCCCGAAATCGGCGCGCTCACAAATCTCACGAGACTTAAGCTTCATAAGAATAAACTTGCTAGCCTGCCGCCTGAAATCGGCGCGCTCACAAATCTTATGACGCTTAGCCTTTCAGTCAATCAATTCGCCAGCCTACCGCCCGAAATTGGTGCGCTCAAAAATCTCACGGCACTTGACCTTTCATTTAATCAACTCGCCAGCCTGCTGTCCGAAATTGGCGCGCTCACAAATCTCACGGAACTTGATCTTTACAACAATTGCCTCGCCAGTCTGCCGTCCGAAATTGGCGCGCTCAAAAATCTCACAAGGCTTATCCTCTGGGACAATCAACTTACCAGCCTGCCGCCCGAGATTAGTGCGCTCAACAATTTAGAAAAAATCTCCTTGCGCGGCAACCCGTTGGAAATCGCCATCCCCGCCAAGTGGTTGGAGGATAAAGAAAGACCATGGGAAGGGAGCCCGCATGCCCAAGAAATCCTCGCACATTACGAACGCATCCACGCCGGCGGCGGACGGGCGCTGAACGAAGCCCGCCTGCTGGTGGTCGGCGAAGGCGGCGTGGGCAAAACCTCCGTCGTCCGCCGCCTGATTGACGACGCCTTCAACGAAAACGAAGACAGCACGCTAGTGGTCGAGCGCCGCGCCCTGCCGCTCGGTGAGTTGCGCGCTCAAGTCTGGGACTTCGGCGGGCAGGAGCACATGCACGCCACGCACCAGTTCTTCTTCTCGGGGCGCAGCCTCTACCTGCTGGTCTTCGACTCGCGCGCCAGCCTCGAACAGAACAAGGTCGAATACTGGCTGACGCTGATCAACGCCTTCAGCCAAAACGCGCCCGTGATTTTGGTCGGCAACAAGAGCGACCAGCACGAGATGGACGTCGAGAAGCGCCGCCTGCGCGAGAAGTACCCCAACATCCGCGCCTTCGTCGCCACCTCCGCCCGCGACGCGACGGGCATGGACGAACTGCGCCAGACGATCGAGCGCGAAGCGCGCGCCATGCCGCAGGTGCGCGTGCTTTTCAGCGCCGATTACCTCGCTGTCAAGGACGATTTGGAGAACCTCGCAGAGCCGCACATTTCCCACGAGCGCTACCTCGAAATCTGCAAAGCGCACGGCGTGGACGACGAAGCCGACCAGGACACCCTGCTCGACCTGCTGCACGACCTCGGCACGGTCTTATACTTCCGCGACGCGGACGGGCGCCCGCTCTTGCCCGCGCTGGGCGTGCTCAACCCCGATTGGGTTACGCGCGGCGTGTACCTGATTATCACCAACGCCAAATTGAAGGACGTCAATAAGGGCTGGCTGAACAAGGATTTGCTGCACGAAATCTTCGACCCCGAACCCGCCTACCGCCGCCACGCCGAAGAGATCGTCAAACTGCTCGAACGCTTTGAGTTGTGCTACCGCGCCGAAGGCGACTCGTACTGGCTGCCGAGCCTGATGGAAAAGGACGAGCCCGCCGCCCTCGGCGATTGGGCTTCTGCCATGAAATTCGAGTACCGCTACCCCGAACTGCTGTCCAGCGTCATCGCGCGTTTCATCGTCAAAGCCTCCGCGCGGATTTTCGAGTGGCAGGTTTGGCGTTATGGCGCGGTCTTGCAGTTGGGCGGCAACCGCGCCCTCGTCCGCGCCGACGAACGCGAGAAACGCGTCAACGTGTATGTGCAGGGCGAAGAGTCCGCGCGCCGCGACGCGCTGGCGGTCGTGCGCGGCTACTTCGACGAGATTCACGCCATGTTTAAAACCGCGCCCGAAGCCTACATCTACCCGCCGCAATACCCCGAACTGGCGCTGCCCTTCGGCGAGATGAAAATGATGGCAAAGACCGAACGCGAGTATAGAGTCCCTTATCAAGGGCGCGTCGTCGCCGTCAACCTGAGCGAACTGCTGAACGGCTTTGTAACGCCCGCAGAGCGCAAGAAAGATGAAGAGCGCGAGCGGGGACGCGATTCTGACGCGCCGCGAGAAGTTCATTATCACCAGCACATTGAAGTTACTGGCGACGTAACGGGCAGCGTTCTCAGCGCGGGTTCAAATAATCAAATCACCCAAACCGTCAACGCGGACTTAATGCCTCTACTGTCCGAATTAATCGTCAGCGCCCAAGCCTTGCTCGAAAAAGTTGAAGATTCAAAAACGCGAGAAATCATTCAAGAAGAGTTGGAAGACCTGCAAAAGCAAGCCCAACGCGCCGAGCCGAACAAAGCGAAGATAAAAGTCAGCGTAGAAGGCTTAATCAAAGCGGCGCAGAATTTAGAGCGCATCGGCGCGCCCGTGTTGAGTTTGGCGAAAAAGGCGTTGGAGTTGCTCCTGTAAAAGACCTCCGAGTTCTCAAAGAACTCGGAGGTCTGGAAGTGATGCCAGTTTTTTCTAACGCGCTTGAAAACTTCCGATTATACTTGCCTCATTACGCACACAGGAGTCATAAATGGACACAACCATTGAAAGCATTTCCGCGCTGGAGATTCTCGATTCGCGCGGCAACCCCACCATTGAAGTGGAAGTCGTTTTGATGGACGGCGCTTGGGGGCGAGCCGCCGTCCCTTCGGGCGCGTCCACTGGCGAGCATGAAGCGCTGGAAATGCGCGACGGCGACAAAACGCGCTATCTCGGCAAGGGCGTTCAAAAAGCCGTCGCTAACGTCAACGGCGTCATCGCCGACGCGCTCTTCGGCTGGGACGCATCCGACCAAAAAGGCGTCGACGCGGAAATGCTCGCCCTCGACGGCACGGCGAACAAATCCAAACTGGGCGCGAACGCCATTTTAGGAGTCAGCCTGGCGGTTGCCAAAGCGGCGGCAAATTCCTTCGGCATGCCGCTTTACCGCTATCTCGGCGGCGTGTACGCGCACGTCCTGCCCGTGCCGATGATGAACATTATGAACGGCGGAGCGCACACCGCTTGGCAATCCACCGACATGCAAGAGTTCATGGTCATGCCGTTCGGCGCGCCGACCTTCGCCGAAGGGCTGCGCTGGGGCGCGGAAATTTACCACGCGCTCAAAGCCACGCTCAAAGAAAAAGGGTACAGCGTTTTAGTCGGCGACGAAGGCGGTTACGCGCCCGCGCTCAAAGCCAACAGCGAAGCCGTCGAGTTGATTCTCGCGGCGGTGGAAAAAGCCGGCTTCAAAGCGGGACGCGGCAAACAAGTCGCCATCGCCCTCGACCCCGCCGCTTCCGAACTCTACGACGAAAAAACAAAAACCTACAATTTACGCAAAGAGGGTAAGCAATTGAGCGGCGAGCAAATGGCGGAATTTTGGGCGCAGTGGGTTAACGATTACCCAATCGTCTCCATCGAAGACGGGCTGGCGCAAGACGATTGGGACTCGTGGAAGGCGCTGACGTCCGCCGTCGGCGAGCGCTGCCAAATCGTCGGCGACGACTTGCTAGTAACCAACCCGCAACGCGTCCGCCGCGCCATTGGCGAAAAAGCCGCCAACGCCTTGCTGGTCAAGGTCAACCAAATCGGCTCGCTGACCGAAACCATCGAAGCGGTGGATTTATGTCAACGCGCCGGCTGGCGGGCAATCGCCTCGCACCGCAGCGGCGAAACCGAAGACGCCACTATCGCCGATTTAGCCGTAGCGCTCAACGCCGGGCAAATCAAAACGGGCGCGCCCGCTCGCTCGGACCGCGTGGCGAAGTACAATCAACTCTTACGCATCGAAGCGGAGTTGGGCGAGAACGCGCATTACGCCGGCTGGGACGCGCTCAAAGCCAAGTAAAAAGTTCGGGACGAGAATTAGGCTCAAAGTCCGCAAGCGGCGACTTTGAGCCTTTTACTTTCTCCGTTATAATTGCGTTTGTTGCTTTCCCATACTAAATCCCGCTTCTTTTTATGAAAATCGCCGCCGACCAAACCTCTTTGCGAACTTTCAACCTGTCGCTCGTCGCCCGCCTAATTCACAGCCAGGCGCCGCTTTCGCGCGCGCAACTCGCCGCGATGACGAATCTCAACAAGTCCACTATTTCTAGTTTGGCGGACGAGTTGATCGAGCGCGGGCTGATTTGCGAAACGGGCAATAATTTCGGCGGGACGGGGCGCCCGGCGATTTTGTTGGAAGTCAACCCCAACGCGGGTTTTGTCGTCGGCGTGGAGTTCGGCGTGGATTTTATCGCCGCCGCGACGACGGACATTTTGGGCAACGTGGTTTGGCGCAAGCATGAAGCGGCGCGAGTCGCGGGCGACCAAGAACAGACGATTGCTCAAACGCTGGAAATCGTCAAAGAGGCGGTCGCCGAAAGCCGACGCAAAAAACGCAAAGTTTTAGGCTTGGGAATTTCCACGCCCGGCACGGTGGACATTCAAAAAGGCTCGCTAGTTTTCGCGCCCAATTTGCATTGGCGCGACGTGCCTTTCGCGCAGATTTTTTCGGAGCAGACCAAACTCAAAGTCTTCGTCGAGAACGACGCCAACGCGGCGGCGATTGGCGAACGCCTTTTCGGTTCGGCGCGGCGCGTCAAAGATTTTCTGTTTGTCTTCGCCGGGGTCGGCATCGGCGGCGGGCTGTTTTTGGACGGCAAACTCTATCGCGGAAAAAACGGCTACGCGGGCGAAATCGGTCATTCGCCGATTATGTCCGAGCCTTCGCAAAATTTATGTCATTGCGGAAATCGCGGCTGTTGGGAGACGTACGCCAATCAATATTCGATTATTCAACGCATTCAAGCGCGCTTGGAAGTCAAACGCGCCAGCGTCATTCCGCAGTTGATGGCTGAGCAAAACGCCGCGCTCGACATTCCGCTCATCAAGCAAGCGGCGGATTTGGGCGACCGCGAAGCGCTGGATTCCTTCCACGAGGCGGGTCAGGCGATGGGTCAAGGGTTGGCGGGGTTGATCAACATTTTCAACCCTGAAAAAATCGTCATCGGCGGACCGTTAAGCGTTGCGGGCGAATACATGCTTCCCGCCATCAAAAAGACGATTAGCCAATACGCCATGCCCGGCATCAAAGCCCAAGCGACGATTAACCTTTCGCCTTTCGGCGCGGACGCCGCCGTCATCGGGGCAATCGCCGTCGTCGTGGACGACTTGCTCGCGCTGAAATAAGAACGTCAATTCGCATAATTCGCGTTACAGGCTTTTCCTTTTCCCCATCTCATCATAAGGTTTCCTCAAAACAATGAAAACGTCACCCTCTAAAACTGCAATTTTCCTTTTAACCGCCCTCAGTTTTTTCGCCTTCTTCATCTTCGGCGGAACAGACAACCTAAAAGGCCCCACGCTGCCCGCGCTGATTGCCGAATTAAATCTCGATTACGGCTCAAGCGGGAATATTTTTCTCGGCGTTTACATCGGGTTTCTCGTCGCCTCGCTCCTCGCGGGCGTCTTCGCCGACCGCTTCGGGCTGAAGGTCGTTTTCGTTTCCGCAGGCGTCATCCTCGCGCTCGGCGTCGGCGGATATAGTTTCTTCAACACGCCATTTTTGCTGTCGCTCTCGCTGTTCGTCGTCGGCTTCGGCATGGGCGGACTCGAACTCGGCGCCACGGCGGTCATCGTTAATTTGTATCATCGTCAAAAAGGGCTATACCTAAATTTGCTCTCGGTCATGCACGGGTTGGGTTCGGCGCTCGCGCCCATTTTCGTGGGCTATCTCTTAACCGCGGGGTTCAGTTGGCGCGTCGCCTATCGCTGGGATTTGCTCTTCATCGCGTTGTTTTTCGCCGCCAGTTTGGCTCTTCGTTTTCCGCAAGCCGAAGAAAAAAACTCGCTCGACTTTCGCGCCGTCTCCAAAGTCGCTTTCAAACATTCGCTTCCGCTATATTACGCAATCATTTTATTTTACGTCTCCGCCGAAATCGGCTTAAGTTCGTGGATGGTGGTTTACTTAAAAGAGATGCGCGGCATGAGCGAAGCGGCGAGCGCAAATTTCCTCGCCCTCTTCTTTGGATTAATCATGCTTGGGCGATTTATCGGCGGATTTCTCGTGCGAAGCGTCGGATACCTACGCGCAATTTCTGTCGCCATATTCTTCGCCGCCGCCAGTCTCTCCATTGGAATTTTTACTCAGGCGACGTTTTTCATCCCGCTGACAGGTCTCTTCCTCTCGATCATCTTCCCCACGCTCGCCGCCGCCGTCTCCGATGCGGAACACAAAAACACAAACACTATTCTCGGCGTCGCCTTCGCTTTTTCCAGTTTTGGCGGCATGGTAGGTCCTTGGCTGACGGCGTGGACGAGCAATTTTTTCGGCTTGCAGGCGGGCTTTATTCTGCTCCTCTTCTTCGCCGTTTTGACCTTCTCGTTAGTTTTCATTTTAGAGCAAAAGAGCCGACGCGAAAATTTAGTTGCTCAAAACAACTAACTCTGCCGCCAATATCGGGGGGAATTAAGCGCAACGTCGTATAATAGAGCCACTATATTCGTTCCGATTGGAGGCAATACCATGGCAAGCGTTACATTTCAAAATGTAATCAAAAATTTCGGCGACGTAAAAGTCATCAAAGACCTCGACTTTATCGTCAAAGATCAAGAGTTTCTCGTTCTCGTCGGACCTTCGGGTTGCGGCAAGACCACCGCTTTGCGGATGTTGGCAGGCTTGGAGGAAGTTACTTCCGGGCAAATTCAAATTGACGAGCGCGTCGTCAACGACGTGGCGCCGAAAGACCGCGATATTGCTATGGTCTTCCAATCCTACGCGCTTTACCCGCACATGACGGTGTACGATAACATGGCGTTCGGCTTGAAACTCCGCAAAACGCCGAAGGACGAAATCAAAAAGCGCGTGCAAGAAGCGGCGGAAATTCTCGACATCACCCATTTGCTGGATCGCAAGCCGCGCCAACTTTCGGGCGGACAGCGTCAGCGTGTGGCGGTCGGTCGCGCCATCGTCCGCGAGCCGAAGGTCTTCCTCTTCGACGAGCCGCTCTCCAACTTGGACGCCAAACTGCGCGTTCAGATGCGCGCCGAAATCAGCAAACTTCATCAGCGCTTGCAGACGACCTTCATCTACGTTACGCACGACCAAACCGAAGCGATGACGATGGCTTCGCGCATTGCCGTAATGAACAAAGGCATTTTGCAACAGTTAGACACGCCGCAAGTTCTGTACGACCGCCCCGCCAACCTTTTCGTCGCCGGCTTCATCGGTTCGCCCTCGATGAACTTCTTTCCTGGCACGATCGTCGTCAAAGGCGACGCGGTGGAAGTGGACATGGACTCCTTCTCCGTAACCATCCCCGAAGGGCTTGCCGACACTTACAAAGGCATGAACGGGCGCAAAGTGATTTTCGGCATTCGTCCCGAAAACATCCACGACCCGAACTTCGCCCCGGTCAACATTCACGATCAGCGCGTGCAAGCCAAAGTGGACGTTACCGAGTTGATGGGCAACGAAACCTTCCTCTACATGCTCAACGGCAAAAACACCATCGTCGCCCGCGTTGACCCGCGCTCGCATAAGCGCGTCGGCGAGGACGTCGAAGTCATCTTTAATATGGATCGCCTGCACATCTTCGACGCGGAAACCGAAGAAGCGATTCGATAAATTGAAAGGAGGTGATTGCCTCGCAGAAAAAACAAAACAAGCGCAACTACTAAAACGATTAACCAAACTATCTAGGAGTATTAGAGAATGAAGAAGAATTTGCTCGTTTTGTTGAGCCTGCTGGCAGTCGCCTCGATGGCGCTTGCCGCTTGCGGCGGCGCCCCTGCCGCCACTCAAGCCCCCGACACCTCGGCTCCCGCCGCGACTGAAAAGCCCGCCGCCACCGCCGAACCGATTATTGACACCGAACCCGCCGAAGCCGTTTCCATCGCTTTCTGGGAACAAGAAGGCGACGACGTGGACGTCTTTATTGACAAATTGATCGCCGAATTCCAAGCCGCCAACCCGAACATTACCGTCGAACGCACGCACTACGAAAATGAAGCGCTGCGCGATCAATTCCAAACTGCCTCGCTCGCGGACGCCGCCCCCGACGTGGTTCGCGTCCCGAACGACTTCGCCGGCCCCTTCAGCGCCTTAGACATCATCGCCCCCGCAGACGCGCTCTTTGACGACGCTTTCCTCGGTCAATTCTTCCCTGGCTCGCTCGACCCTGCTCGCGTGGCTGGTACTCTCTGGGGAGTCCCTGACAACTACGGCAACCACCTGATGTTGGTTTACAACAAAGCCTTGATTGCCGAAGCCCCCGCCACGTTTGAAGACCTGATCGCCAAAGCCAAAGAATTGACCAAAGGCGACGTTCAAGGTTTCGCTTATAACCTCAACGAACCCTTCTGGGGCGGCGGATTCTACGGCGCGTTTGGCGGCTGGCCCCTCGACGAGAACGACAAGCCCCAATTCAACAATCAATCTTTCATTGATTACTTGAACTTCGTCGCCCAACTCAAAAAAGACGGCGTCGTCCCCGCCGAATGCGATTACAACTGCGCCGACACCTTGATGAAAGACGGCAAAGCCGCCATGATCATCAACGGCGACTGGTCGCTCGGCGATTACGCTGCCGCGCTTGGAGACAACATGGGCGTCGCCCCCGTTCCTCCGATCAACGGCAAGCCCTACACCGAAATGACTTCGGGCAAATATTTCATGGTCTCGAACGCCGTCCTCAAAGACGAAGCCCGCAAAGCCGCCGTTACCGCGTTTGTAACCTTCATGACTTCCGCCGACGTGCAGACCCAATGGCTGAACGAATTCAAACGCCTGCCCTCTAACGCGGAAGTTGCCAAAGACCCGAGCATTATCAGCGACCCGATTTTGTCCGGTTCGATGGCGGCGCTCGCCAACGGACGCGGTCAACCCGCCGCTCCTCAAATGCGCTGCGCGTGGGACGCCTGGCGTCCTAACCTCGAAGGCGTGATGGCTGGCACGCTCACCGCAGATGCCGCCGCTGCCGCCGCGCAAGAATCCGCCGACGCCTGCGTGCTGACGCTGGAATAGTTCTCTCGCTTCATAAAAGGATGAGGAGTAAAACTCCTCATCCTTTTCGTCTTCTATTAGGGGAATATCTGCAAAATGATTAAGCGTTAATTCAAAGGTGCGATATGGAAAAGACCGACTTTATCAAAAAAAATCTTCCAACGATTCTCTGGGGCGCGGCGTTGATTTCGCTTTATTTCGTCTTTTCGTCGCTAATCGCGCCTTACTCTTCTGGAATTACCCTCAACAGCAAAATCGTCGTTGACCGTTTGAAAGAAATCGGCGGATTTCTCTTGGGCATTTTCGGCGCGCTCGCCGTCGTTGAAATTTACTTTTATCAAATTTTCTTTCGCCAACCTACAAACCAAACCTCCGCAATTATTATTCGGTCCATTCAAGCGTTTATCGCAATCGTCGCGATTTTACTCGTCCTGTATTTCTTCAACGCGACAGACCTTTTTCGAATCGGCGACGGCGGACTAGGGAAAATCGTCAACGCGCCGTTAAATCTGCAAGAGGCTCTCAAAAACGCGCTCATCAAATCTAAATTCGCTTCAAAGACGTCGGCAGGGACGACCGCCAGCATCCTGCTTTCGCTCGTCTTTTTCATCCTTTACGCCGTTATTCACTTTATCAGCAAACCGCGCGCCAGCAAAACGGGACTCGCCTATCTTCTAATCCTTCCCGCTTTTATCGGCGTCCTCTTTTTAATCATTTATCCCTTTTTCTTTGAAATCAAATTAGCCTTCTCAAACGCCTCGCTCGGAACGCAAGCCACAAAGAACGCGCAGTACGGTTTCATTTACGGCTGGAACAACTTCAAAACGCTCTTCACCGGAACCGTCGCGCAAGACGCAAAATTCGGCGCCGTGCTTTGGCGCACCGTTTTGTGGACGGTCATCAACGTAACTTTTCACGTTCTCGGCGGCATGGGAATCGCCATCTTGCTTAATCGTAAACTGATGTTCAAGGGAGTTTATCGCGCCTTGCTCGTCATTCCTTGGGCAATCCCCACCACGATCGCGGCGATGGCGCTTCGCAACGAATTCGACAGCCGCTACGGTTTGTTCAATATTTTGCTCGGCGACTTAAACGCTTGGCTGCTTAACCTCAGCCTGCACACGCAAGGCGTTATCGGAATCGGCAACCTCTTCCACTGGCTGGCGACGGTCATCGGTCCCGTCAGTTGGAAGCAAGACCCCTTTTGGGCGTTTGTCTCCGTGTTGATTTCCAACATCTGGCTCGGCATTCCCTTCATGGCAATCGTCATTTTGGGCGGGCTTCAAAGCATCTCGCAAGAATATTACGAAGCCGCCGAAATTGACGGCGCGTCGCGCTGGCAGCAATTCAGGAACATCACCTTGCCGCTATTAAGCCCCGTGTTGACTCCCGCCATCATCTTAGGCGTGGTTTGGACTTTCAACAAATTCGACATCATCTACCTCATCACGCAAGGCGGACCGCAAGAAAAGACCGACATCCTCGTTTCGTCCATGTATAAAGCCGCCTTCCAATTTTATCGTTACGGCTTTACCGCCATGTTCGCTTTGGTCATCTTCGCCATTTTGTTCGTTTTCACTTTGGTTTACCTAAAAATCAGCGGCGGACTCAAATCCGCAACCGAATAAGGAGCGCCCGCCATGAAACCCAACCTCATCTCTCGTTCTCTTCGCTGGTTCTTCTACCGCTCGCACGGAGACAGCCCCTTCAAGACCTTGCTCATTCACCTGACGTTGATTGTCGCCTGCGCTATCGCCGTTTATCCCGCCTTGCGCGTCATCACCATTTCGCTGCGCCCCAACGACACCTTGCTCACAACCGACCTTCGCATCATCCCGCAAAACGCCACGCTCGACAACTACAAAGAAGTTTTATTCGGCTCGCCTGAAAAAAATCGTCAATCCGATTTCTTCCTTTGGATTTGGAACTCGCTTTCCATTGTCCTCGTTACCTCGATCATCAGCGTCATCCTCGCCGCCGTCAGCGCCTACGCTTTCTCGCGTTTCAAATTTCGCGGACGAAGCGCTGGCTTGGTCTTCCTGCTCACTACGCAAATGATTCCAGCCGGCATGTTGCTTTTGCCGCTTTACATTATGATCGCCAAACTCAAAATGATTAACACCTCGCTCGGGTTAATCATCGCCTACGCCGTTACCTCCGTGCCGCTCACCATCTGGATGCTCAAAGGCTACTACGACACCATCCCCATAGACCTCGAAGAAGCCGCCTACATTGACGGCGCGAGTCGCTTCACCGTTTTCACCAACATCATTTTGCCGCTCTCCACGCCCGCGCTGGCAATTGCCTTCATCTTCTCCTTCATGGGCGGCTGGAGCGAATACCTCGTCGCGCGCGTCATCCTGCAAAAGAACGCCATCTTCACCTGGCCGCTCGGCATCTTCACTTACGCTCAGCAATTCACCGTTTCGTGGGGTCAGTTCTCCGCCGCCTCCGTCCTCATCGCCATCCCCGTTATGGCGCTCTTCCTTTACACCTCCAAATGGCTGGTTTCTGGCTTAACGCTCGGCAGCGTCAAAGGATAATTTTTTCGCCTCTCGATTTAGGCGGTCTCAACGGCCGCTTTTTTATACGCTGGATTTTTAACATGCGCCTCAAAAAATTCCGATTGCTTATCCCGCTCTTTCTCCTCATCGTCGGGTGTTCGTTCGCCCCTTCCTCCTCCGCGCCTGATACTGCGCCAGAGACGTCCCCTGCGCCCCTAACAGACTCTGCCAACTGGCAAAACGACGCGGTCTTCTACGAAATTTTTGTCCGCTCGTTTTACGATTCCAACGGCGACGGCGTCGGCGACTTCAACGGCATCATCGAAAAATTAGATTACCTCAACGACGGTGACTCCTCCACAACCGACGATCTCGGAATCACCGGCATTTGGCTCATGCCTATCTTCCCCTCGCCTTCCTACCACGGCTACGACGTAACCGACTACTACAACGTCAACCCGCAATATGGAACGCTGGACGATTTCAAACGTCTGCTCGACGAAGCGCACAAACGCGGCATTCGCGTCATCCTTGATTTAGTCATCAATCACACGTCCGAGAATCATCCGTGGTTTAAGTCCGCCAAAAGCGACGTCAATTCGCCCTACCGCAACTGGTACATTTGGAGCGAAGATAATCCAGGTTACAAAGGTCCTTGGAATGAGAAAGTTTGGCATCCCTCATTGACTGGTTATTACTACGGCATCTTTGAAGGCTTCATGCCCGATTTGAATTACAACAATCCCGAAGTAACTGCCGAGATGAAAAAAATATACGCCTTCTGGTTGAACGATGTCGGCGCGGACGGCTTTCGCTTGGACGCGGCGAAGCACCTCATCGAAGAAGGTCAACTGCAAGAGAACACGTCTGCGACGCACGAATGGTATCGAGAAATGTATCCCGCTTATAAAGAGATGAAACCGTCGGCGATAACTATCGGCGAGTTGTTCGGCGACAGCATGTCTGTTGCGGCGAAGTACGTCAAAAACAAAGAATTTGATTTCGTCTTCAACTTTCAATTAGCGGAGACCATCATCAAAGCCGTACAAAGCGGACGCGCAAAAAATATCTCGCGCGTCATCGAAACCAGCGACGCCTTTCTGCCGACTTATCAATACGCGCCGTTTCTAACCAACCACGACCAAAATCGCGTCATGGGCGAATTAGGCAACGACGTAAACAAAGCGAAAGCCGCCGCCGCCGTTATGTTGACCGCGCCAGGCGTTCCGTTTATTTATTACGGCGAAGAAATCGGCATGGTTGGCGCGAAGCCCGACGAAAACATCCGCCGCCCAATGCAATGGAGCGCCGACGTCAACGCGGGCTTTACCAACGGCAGACCTTGGCGCGCGCCTGACGCAAATTTCAACTTCGTCAACGTCGCCGCGCAGACGGAAAACCCAGATTCGCTTTTGTCCTTTTATCGCAATTTGATTCATTTGCGCGAAAATCATTCCGCGTTGCGCGGCGGAAAATACGTCGCGCTCGACAGTTCCAACCCTGCGCTTTATGCAGCCCTGCGCGCGGACGAAAACGAAACGTTGCTCGTGCTGGTAAACTTAAGCGCGGACGCCGTCTCCAATTATGCGATCAGCGTTGCGGACGCAGGATTGGCAGAGCAAACTTTCAGCGCGGAAGCGCTTTTCGGCGCGGACAAAGTTCAAAGTCTAGAAGCGCGGCGCGGCGGTTTTGAATCCTACGCTCCGTTGGAAATCATTCCGCCTTACGCGACAATTATCTTAAAATTTCAACCATAAGAGGTTTTTCAATGACAACTCCCGCATGGGTTAAGGACGCGATTTTTTACCAAATTTTTCCCGACCGTTTTGCCAAAAGCGATAAGCTGCCCGATTTGGGCTTTGAGGCATGGGACAGCCCGCCCACCGTTTACGGCTTCAAAGGCGGCGATTTATACGGCGCGGCGGAACGGCTCGATTACCTTAAAGATTTAGGCGTCAACGCAATTTACCTCAACCCGATTTTTTCTTCCGCCGCCAATCATCGCTACCACACTTACGATTACTACAACGTGGACCCGCTCTTGGGCGGCAACCGCGCCTTTCGCCTCTTTTTAGACGAAGCGCACAAACGCGGAATTCGCGTGATTTTAGACGGCGTTTTCAATCACGCCTCGCGCGGATTTTGGCAATTTCACCACGTCCTCGAAACGGGCGCGGCTTCGCCTTATAAAGATTGGTTTCACTTCGACCCTGAGCGTCTAAACATGACGCGGCATTGGGGCGCTTACCCGTCTTCGGTCGAGCAAAAACTTTTGCAACACGAAGACAGCCTAACCGCCATCGGCTACCGCGCTTGGTGGAATTTGCCCGCGCTGCCGAAGTTCAACACCGAAACGCCCGCCGTGCGCGAGTTTATTTTTGACGTCGCCGAATATTGGATCAAGTTCGGCATTGACGGCTGGCGCTTGGACGTGCCCGGCGAAATTGACGACGACGAGTTCTGGCGCGAGTTCCGCCGCCGCGTGCGCGCCGTCAACTCGGAGGCTTACATCGTCGGCGAAATCTGGGATGAGGCGCAACGCTGGCTGCAAGGCGATCAATTCGACGCGGTGATGAATTACCTTTTCACAGCCGCTTCGCTCAACTTCTTCGCGGGCGACCATTTGAATTACGAAGTCGTCCAACAGCAAGGCGGAATCAAAAATCGCATTCGACGCATTGACGGCTACGCCTTCGCCGACGAAGTGGAGCGCGTGCTAAACCTCTATCCGCGCGAGAACGTCTTCGCTCAACTCAACCTGCTCGACAGCCACGACATGCCGCGCTTCCTCTCTTGCGCCAACGGCGATAAGGACTCGCTCAAACTGGCTTGGCTTTTCATCTTCTCCATGCCCGGCGCGCCCTGCATTTACTACGGCGACGAAATCGGCGTGGACGGGCGCCACGACCCCGACTGCCGCAAATCCTTCCCTTGGGACGAAAGCCGCTGGGACAAAACCTTGCGCGATTACGTCAAAGCCTGCGCCGCGCTCCGCGCCGCCGAGCCGACTCTGCGCTACGGAGACACGCAACGCCTGCACGTTGACGAATCATTGGTCGCCTTCTCGCGGACGCACGAAGGCGAGCGCGTCGTCGTCGCTTTCAACGTCGCCAACCAAGCCAGAGAATTTGAGCACGACGCAGCCCATCCGCGCGTTCTGTTTGGCAACCCGCAAATTGTAGAAAATAAAGTCAGCGTGCCGCCGCGCAGCGGAATTATTTTGAAATAACAAAGCGCCTCGCATTCATTGGGCTTGTGCTAAAATCTGCACAAGTCCAATGGCTGGTTTAATCACAAAAACGGTTCACCTGCTCGCCATGTCCGTCTCGCTTTGGATGGCGTTTTACCTCTTTACGCGCGGATTTCCCAACCGCATCGCCTTGCGCGCCGTGCTGGCCTTATTCGCCATCGCCGTATTTTTTCTTGGGACATACAACTCTTTCTTCCACGCAACCGCCTACGCGGACAACCTGCTCGCCTCGCTCATTCTCATCTCGCTGAGTTGCTGGTTTGGCGTTACCCGCGCCTTTCTCCCCGAAGAAAAGCGAACGCAATTTCGCTGGATGAGGACAATCCTCTATTTGCTCTGCAGCGCGTCCATCGCTTTACTGCTGCTAAACGCCGAAGTCGAACTGCGCGGCGGCGACGCGCTCCACGCGGCGCGTTTAGATTTATCTCCGGTCAGCGTCGTTTACGGCGCGGCGCAAACGCTGACGATGTTCGGCGTAATTTTCAACTTAATCCAACAAGAACGCGCCCTCGCTACCATCGAAGGGCGATATTATTTCGCCGCTTCCGTTTTTCTCACCGCCGCTTTCGTCTATGGCGCTTTCGCCGTCTTCGTTAACGGCGCTTTTCCGCGCGTCGTCGAAGACGTTTTAGTTTTCGGCTGCATCTTCACGATCAGTTTGTCCGTCATGCGGCATCAAAGTTTTGTCGAACGCCGCACAATTTGGCAAGATTCTTTTATCGCCCTATTCGGCATGTTCGGCATTGTCATTTTTTACGCCGCGCTTTTTCTTCTGTTCAAACTTCCGCAAGAAGCGCTCGGCAACTTTATCGCGCTCGTTATCATCACTCATTCAATGTACGATTTAGGAAGGGAAGTCGTCGAACGTTGGCGAAAGAAAGAAGCGCGACACCTCAAGCGCAGCCCGTTGCGTATGACGTCGCTTCAAGCCGACGCCTTGCGCCTCTACCTTAACCAAGAGTTGGGCTTCCTCCTGAGCGCTCTCCGCGCCGAAAGCGGGACGCTCGCCATTCGAGAAGCGGATAAATTGATCGTATTTGCCAGCCAAAATTCTCTCGAACTCAACACGGAACTTCCGCCCCTGTCCGCGCCAGCGACGGGTCTCGTGCGCGTGGACGGGGCGCCCTGCCCAACCTCGTTTGGGCGTCGCAAGCCTACGACGGTTTGGAAGCGATTGTCTTAGTCGGCGTCGGCGCTTCGTCGCGGAAAATCGAATATTCAACAGGCGACCTTGAACTGCTGGACGAGTTCACCGAGCAGATGGGCAATTTGGTTTTATATCATCAACTGCACAAGAAGCAAGATTCGGGCGTTTCGTCTTCGCAACCTTTCAATAACGAAGATTGGGTCAAACTCGTGGACGATTGCTTGCGCCATTTTTCAGATTATCTCTTCTTAGGCGAATCGCCTTTTGCCGAGCAAATCGGCGTCGGCGAAGGAACAAACATCGAGCGCGGAAAAAAGGCTCAAGTCCGAATAAGAGAGGCGATTCAATCTTTGCGCCCCCAGGGCGAACGTCCGCCCGAGCCGCCGCCGCGCGAGTGGTTTAATTACGTTGTCCTGCATGACGCCTACGTTCAAGGGTTGCCCAACCGCGAAGTCGCGGCGCGGCTCTTCGTCTCCGAAGGGACGTTTCATCGCGTCCGCCGCCATGCCGTGCGCGGCGTGGCAAAATATTTAGCGGATAAGGCGCTGTCTGCCTCATAGAAGGGAATCAAAAAAGCCAAACTTACCGTTTGGCTTTTTTGATTTAACGAAATTTATAACCCGTTGTCGTTGTCTTTTGCGGAGTAGCCAGGTCCCGTTTTGAAGAAGTCGTAGTTGAGCGGAATATCCACGGTTAAATCAGCTACTTCGCCCGCGTCTAACTGGCGGACGGTTTCGATGGAAATATGTTTGCCGTGCGTGTTTTCGCCTTCGTAATGGCCGGTCAAGCCGACGCGGTTGATGTATTCGCCGCCTTTCGCGGTGTACGCCGAAGGAACTTCGTCTTCGGGGAAGATTGCGGCGAAGGGACATTCCGGCACGCAAGCGCCGCAGTCAATGCAGGTATCGGGGTCAATGTAAACCATCGGGAAGCCGTCGGCGGGGTTGCCGGGCAAAATGCATTCGACGGGGCAAACTTCGATACAGGCGCGGTCGCGGAGGCACAAACTAGTAATAATGTGAGTCATGGTTTCTCCTTGTGAGATTATGAACTAATGGACGCGCCTATTATATCGTTCTTTGCGAATGTGGCAAGGAAAAACGCCCAGCATTTTTCGGCTGGGCGTTCTCGCTTTTGTAAGGTCAATTTGCGGATTAAGCGGCGAATTTCGCGGAGACCGCTTCCCAATTGATTACGTTGTAAAACGCGGCGACGTAATCGGGGCGGCGATTTTGATAGTTGAGATAGTAAGCGTGTTCCCAAACGTCAATGCCGAGAATGGGAGTCAAGCCGTCAGACAGCGGGTTGTCTTGATTGGCGGTGGAAACGACGGCGAGTCCGCTGTCTTTTTTGACCAGCCACGCCCAGCCCGAACCGAAGCGCGAAGCGGCGGCTTTGCTAAACTCGTCTTTGAAGGCGTCAAAGGAATTGAACGAAGCGTCAATCGCTTTGGCGAGGTCGCCCTTCGGCGCGCCGCCGGCGTTCGGCGCCATCACTTCCCAAAACAGGTTGTGATTGTACGTTCCGCCGCCGTGATTGCGAACCGCCGCGCGGACGGATTCGGGGACGGCGTTCAAATCGCCCAACAAGGCTTCCAACGATTTGCCTTGCAGTTCGGGCGCTTTTTCGAGGGCAGCGTTAAGGTTGGTGATATAGCCTTGATGATGTTTCGAATGGTGAATTTCCATCGTGCGCGCGTCAATGTGCGGTTCGAGCGCGTTGTATGCATAAGCCAATTTAGGAAGTTCAAAAGCCATAATATTTCTCCTTTGAAGTTGAAATGAATGCGTTTATTGTATCCCGCTTAAAAGCGAGGCGCAAGATAAAATAAATTTTATAACAAATATCTAATAAACTCTGCCGCAAAAAAGCCGCCTTTTGACGGGCGGCTTTCTCAATTACTTCTTTCCGCCGAGCAGACCGCCGAGCAAGCCCGCCGCATCGTCTAAGCCGAAGCCGTCGCTGAGGTTGACGCTGCCGTCGAGGATGGCTTCCAACTGTCCGCCCATTTGCGGCGGCAATTTCTTGGCGACAAAATCGAGAACGACGCTTACCGCCATTTCCGCTTGCGCTTCGTTAATTCCTTTCACTTTTTGCACGACAACTTTCGCAATTTCAGATTTAATAGTGGTCATTTTAATTTCTCCTTGTAAAAGTTAAGACGATATAAAATTATAATATCTTACAGAACCGAGTACACTTTCCGCATGGAAAAATCCCGCCGCCTAATTCCCGTCGCATTAATCGTCGCCGTTGCCGCCGTTTCCACGTCGAGCATTTTCATCCGCTACGCCCAAAGCGGAGGCGCGCCTTCGTTGGTCATCGCCGCCTTGCGTTTGACGTTCGCCACGCTGATTCTCGCGCCCGTCGCCTTCGCCCGCCATTGGGACGAAATTCGGCGCTTCACGCGGACGGAGATTCTGCTCGGCATTGTCTCCGGCGTTTTCCTCGCCGCACACTTCGCCGCGTGGATTACGTCGCTCGAATACACCAGCGTCGCCAGTTCGGTGGTCTTCGTCGGAACCGGCCCGCTTTGGGTGGCGTTGTTGTCTCCGCTGTTGTTGAAGGAGCGCGTTTCGCGCGTCGCCATGATTGGATTGGGGGTCGCCGTCGTCGGCGGCATCATCATCGGCTTAGGCGACGCCTGCGTTTGGAATCGCGGGCTAATCTGCTCGCCGCTTAGCGAAGCGCTAAAAGAGCGCGCCATGTGGGGAAATTTTCTGGCGTTGGTCGGCGCTTGGGCGGTAACCGGTTACCTCGTCATCGGGCGAAAGTTGCGCGGCGGAACGGCGCTCGTCCCCTACATTTTTTTAGTGTACGGAGTCAGCGCCGTTGTTTTGCTTTTGCTCATGGCGCTCAGCGGCGCTTCCCCGTTTGGCTACGGCGCAAAAACTTATTTGTGGGTTTTTTTACTCGCCGCCATTCCGCAAGTGATTGGACACAGCGTTTACAACTGGGCGTTGAAATACCTCGCCGCGACGTTGGTCGCCGTCTCCGTTTTGGGCGAACCGATTGGTTCTGCAATTTTGGCTTTTTTCCTGCTTCACGAAACGCCCTCGCCGATGACTCTCTTCGGCGGGCTGTTAATTTTGCTCGGCATTTATTTCGCAAGCAAAAAGTAACTTATCGCAATATTTGAAATAGGTTGCTGTAATCGTCCGTCCACAAGCGGACTGTTCCGCTCGAATCGTCTAATGGAACGGCGCGAACCTGTAAAGCGGGAATTTGCAAACTCTGCGGGTTTCGGCTGAGGATAACAAAGCGCGAAGGGTAAGAATCAATCGCGTCATTGGCGGAGGCGTCCACAACCAGCCCCGTCAGCCCAAACTCTTGCGCCAAACCGTAAAGCACGGGGCGCAAGTCAATGTGGCGGTTAGAGATGTGCGCGATCAAAATTCCGTCGGGCGTCATGTGATTCAGATACAGCGCAAAGGCTTCTTTGGTAATCAAATGCGCGGGGACGGCGTCGCTGCTGAAGGTGTCTAAAACCAAAATGTCAAAATTTTGCGGACGCCCTTCGGCGAGTTCGCGCTCTAAGGCAAGGCGGGCGTCGCCCAGCGTTACGCTGACGTCGGCTGGACTGTCTGCGAGAAAAGAAAAGTAGCCGCCCGCGCCTTCCGCGTATTTTGCAACGACTGGATTAATTTCATAATAGCGGACGACGTCGCCTTCTTTTGCGTAGGTCGTCATCGCGCCAACGCCCAAACCCAGCACGCCCATCCGCATGCCTTTGTCCGCTTTGGGATAATTTTCAAGGACAAGCCCCAAGCCGCTGTCGCGGGTGTAGTAAATCGTCGGCTCGTCGCGCCAGCGCGGATTCAGATACTGCGCGCCGTGAATCGTTGCGCCGTGAATCATTTCGTACCCGTCGCCGCGTCCGCTTGAGGAGCGCCAATCCTTAACGCGAATCAACCCGTAAAAATTGCGCTCCGCCGTCAGCGCGTCGGCGAAGGGGTTGAAAGCAAGCATAATCAAAAACGTCGCGACAAGCGCCGTCGCCCAAAGCGCCGTCGAACGGAATTGCGGCTTATTCCAACGCGGCAAAAGGGAAAGGATTAAAATCGCAAAGGTCAACAGCCAAGACAAATAAAATTCCCAATAGCCGGTGAAAATATAAGGGGCGACGAGCGTAACGAAAATTCCGCCCAACGCGCCGCCTACCGAAACCATGACGTAAAAATTCGTCAAGTATTTTGCGGACGGGCGCAACAAATATAATTCGCCGTGCGCGATCATACAAGCCAAAAACAAATGAACGCTGTATATGGCGATTTGAAAATAAATGTCCATTTGCCCGGCGCGGGCGAGCGCGTATAAAACGCCCAAACTCGCCGCCGCAAATAAGAGCGCGTACAAACGCGGATGCACCCAAGGACCGTCGGAGAAGGCGAGAATGAACGAGAGCAGGTAAAGGGCTAAGGGGATAATCCACAAGAAGGGAATGACCGCCACCTCTTGCGTGATTTGATTGGTAGTCGCCAACAAAAACGCGGACGCCGTCGCCCCCAGAATCGTCCAAAGCGCCATCAGCGAAAAGGACGGTTTTTTCGCGTCTGATTCATCCGCCGTTGGCGCGGACAAATAACCTTTTTTCTGAGCGCGCAAGCCGATCCACCCGACCAGCAAAGCGAAGACGACAAATCCGCCGCTCCACGCCCAACCTTGAATCTGCAACGGGAGGCTGGGTTCAATCAACAGCGGATAGGCGAGCAAGCCTAACAACGAACCGACGTTGGACAGCGAATACAAACGCGCATACGATTGTTTGGGAAATAAAGCGCTGAACCAAGCCTGCATAAGCGGACTGTTCGCCGCCAAAACAAAATACGGGAGTCCGATGGCGACGGTCAACAGGAGCAGCAATTGCGGCACGGGCGGCGAGTCGCCGACGGCGGGTTTCCATTCGGCGGAAGGAGTGATCGGGGACGACCACAAAAGCCCAAGTACGAAAAGAAGCGCGAGCGTCGCCGCTAAAACGCCCGCATGAATCCATCCTTGATTTTTCCGCTTAACTAGCCAATAGGCGTAGGCGTATCCGCCCGTTAAGAAGAGTTGAAAAAAAAGCATGGCGGTTGACCAAACAGCCGGCGCGCCGCCAAACCACGGCAAAATAAATTTGCCGATCATTGGTTGCGCTTGAAAAAGTAAAAACGCCGAAAGAAAAATGCCGATAATAAATTGAAGCATGGAATCCTCCGCGCTTGATTGTAAATAGAATCGGCTAAAATAACCGCCACAAATTTGAAAGGATTTCGACAAATGAAAATTAATCAACGCAGAGTTTCGACGTATTTATTAATTTTAGGAATCGTCTTTTTAGCGATTGGCATAACGACGAACAACACAATTTTTTCGTGGGTTTCGGCAGCCATGCTTTTGCTCTCGCTTCTGTTCGGCGGACGTTGGATGCGCCCGCGCAAAAGACCGTAATATAATAGCGTTACTATACTCGCAAAGAAAAGAGGTTTTATCCATGTATGGAAAGATAACGCTATTGTTTTTGTTCGCCTTCGCCCTGGTTTTAAGCGGTTGCAACGCGCCTGCCGCGACGACCTTCGCGGCGCAGCCCGTGCCGGGCGGAAAGCACATCATCGGTTACTACCCGTCTTGGTCGGCGGGACGCGGCTCTTTCGTCAAGGACATTCCCGCCGCGAAAATTACGCACATCAACTACGCTTTTTCGAACGTATCCAGCGGCGGCGAATGTATTTTGGGCGACCCCGCCGCAGACGTGGAACGGGTTTACTCGGCGGAAGAAAGCGTCAACGGCAAAGCCGACTCGGACAAGAATCCATTCAACGGCAACTTCAATCAACTTTTGCAGCTCAAACAAAAATATCCGCATTTGCAAATTTTCATTTCTCTCGGCGGTTGGACTTGGTCGTCCAATTTTTCTAACGCCGCCAAAGACGACGCTTCGCGCAAAGCCTTCGTCAAATCCTGCGCGGATTTATACCTCGTAAAATACAAAGGCGTGTTTGACGGCATTGACGTTGATTGGGAATATCCGGTCAACGGCGGATTGGAACCGGGCAAAGCCGAAGACCGCGAAAACTTCACGGCGTTGCTCGCCGAGTTTCGCGCTCAATTGGACGAACTGGGAAAAACCGACGGCAAACATTATCTGCTGACGATTGCCGCGCCGATTGGTCCCGCGACGATGAAAAATATGGAGTTGGATAAAATCGCCCAAACGCTGGATTGGATTAATATCATGGCGTACGATTTTCACGGCACATGGGACAACGTAACCAACTTCAACGCGCCGCTTTTTTCCACGCCCAACGACCCTGGCGATTCGTCGCTCAACGTCAACGCGGCGGTGGACAATTACCTCAAATCAGGCGTCCCCGCCAATAAACTCGTGCTGGGCGTTCCCTTCTACGGGCGCGGCTGGGCGAACGTCGGCGCCGACGACGACGGGCTGTATCAACCCGCAAGCGGCGCGGCAAACGGCACTTGGGAAGCGGGCTCGTTCGATTACAACGACCTCGCCGCGCATTATCTTCCCGCTTACACGCGCCGCTGGAATGACAACGCCAAAGTTCCTTGGCTTTACAATTCCGAAACAAAAATCTTCGTTTCCTATGACGACGCAGAATCGCTGTCCGCCAAAGCGGGCTACGTCAAAGATCAAGGGTTGGCGGGCGTGATGATTTGGGAATTAAGCGCGGGCGATGAAAGTCTGATTGACGCGCTTCACACTGGACTTCAAGCGGGCGGACCGCCCATGCCGACTCCGACGGCGAAGGTGATGAGTCCGCGCCCCTTTGAGGCGGAGTTGCACCGCGTCAGCGGAATCAAAATTGACGGCAAGTTAGACGACTGGTCTGCCGAACCGACTTTCGTCCTCGACGACGAATCGCGCGTCGTTTACAAACTCAACCCAAAAAGTTGGAACGGACCGCAAGATTTTTCCGCGCAGGTTTGGGCGGGCTGGTCGGAAGAAGGTTTGTATTTCGCGGTCAAAGTTACGGACGACATTCACGTCCAAACAAACGCCGACACCGACCTTTGGCACGGCGATCACGTCGAGTTGCAGTTTGACACCGACCTCGAACGCGATTACAACGAACCGGGCATGAACAACGACGATTACCAAATCGGCATTTCTGTCGGCGACTTCGACAAAGTTCCGCCCGCCGCTTTCGCTTGGTCGAACGGCGCGGGAGTCGCCTCTCCGCTGACGGACATTCAGCAGGCGCAAGTCAAAACGGACGACGGCTACATCGTCGAAATCTTCGTCCCCAAATCTGTGCTGGAAGGAATTCAACTTGAAGAAGGCGCGAGTTTCGGCATGAACGTCAGCCCCAGCGACACGGACAACGTCAGCGAAGGGCAAAAAGTCATGCTCTCCACTTCGCCGACGCGCACCTACGCCGACCCGCGCACCTTTGGAAAGATTACCTTAGTCAAATAAAGTTAGAAAGTACGCAGTCAAAAATATCCGCGCAAGCGGATATTTTTGACTCTCGTTACTTCGCAGGAATTTCAATCATATTTTGCGCCATCATCACGGGCGGAAGAATCATGTCCAGTTTCAAACTGTACGTTACAAATTCTTGCAGCGCGAGGCGATACCAAAGCGTAGTTTGGACGGTGATCGTGCCTTGCGCGTCAGCGGGAATGGGAATAGCGTAAGGGATCGTGTCGCTGGCGTTGGCAGGAATCGGGTCGCGGGTGTAAGAGTACGATTTAACGTTAAAGAGAATATGCTCGTAAATCGGGTCGTCGTTTTTGTCCACGAGGACCTTGATATAAATGACCGCGCTCGGATCAACCTTGCCTGTCTTTTCGTCAAACCAGCCGTTGTCGTAAATCACTTTGCCCGTCGCGTCGGTCGCTTTGACTTCAAGCCACATATGACGTTGATCAAGCGCGCCCGTCGGCAGGCTGTGCCCCGCCCCGCTGTTGACGATGGTTACGTCGAGATTCGCCGTCGCGTTGGGCGAAACGCTCGCAGGCGCGGAAACGCTCAACGTCGCCGCAGACTTAATCAGGTCGAGCGTGAGGCGTTGTTGTTCGAGCAAATCCGCTTTCCATTCGTCGAGCGAAATGCCGCCGGGCGGAAGTCCGCCGCGCAAGAACGTCGTCAAGTTGGAAGGCAAGGTCGGGTCGGTCAGCAAATAATTCACGCCGACGAAACGATGCGAGACGACGCGCTTCGGCGTTTTGCCCGTTTCGTTCAACTCGGCGATAAACGCGGCGGGGTCGGGGGGCATGTGGCAATCCTGACATTGAATATTTTTTTCAGCGTATTCGCTTTTTTGCCACTCTTCGTAAGTGCTTTGCAAATGCAGCGGGTCGCCGCCGTTAATTTCAACGGGGCGAATTTCGGTGTGACATGCGCCGCAAAAATCGGAACTGCCCATCAGCGGATTGTGCGTTTTGGATTGCATATTGCGCGCATGTTCGGACGGCGCCGCCATGATCAGCGCTTCGTTGTAGTTGTTAAGGTTGTTAAGGTCGAGTGTAACCGCGCCGTTGCCCGCCAGCGGATCGGCTTTGACGGCGGTGTGGCAGACGACGCAAGTCGTGCCTTCCTTCGCCGCTTGACTCGGACCGACAACCGCCAGCGGATTAACTTCGCCGCGCAACAAGTTGACGGGTTCGTGGCAGGATTCGCACCAGCGCGTTTTTTCCAAACCGTTGCGATTTTTATGCGCGACTTCGTTGTTGTTAGCGGCGGTGTCGTAAAGCAAATCAAGTCCCGTGTCCGAATGGACGGAACTCGCCCACTCGCGGTATTCTTTTTCGTGGCATTGAGCGCAAAACTCGGCGCTTGGGACATTTGCGCCGTCGAGCATTTTTCCGTCGGCGGTGTTAATCAAGCCGGGAAAAAACGGGTTGTCGTTCCAAGGCATGGAATAGAAAGGCACGTCCTTGTTCACCGTCAAGCCCGTGCCTTGCGGTTTGGGCAAAAAAAACAAGGCGGCGAAAAAGGCAATTAAGGCGAGCGTCCCCCCCGTCAATAAAAAGCGAATCGGTTTGGTTCTCATTCGTTAATGCGTTTTGCGTTTCCTTCTGCGGGCGACGTGAAAGCCGATGAACGCCAGCGTCAAAAGCGCGAGTCCCAAATGCGCGGCGTTGGCGACGCGGTACGCGGAATAGCCCGCCATCCAAACGAAGCCGCTCATCCAGAGCAGGCTGGGGACGAGGAGCGCCAACCCGCTGAGACCGAGAAGCGCCATAATCCAATTGAGGATATGACCGTATATCCGTTGTTGATACGTCCAATTCGATTCGTTTTCGCGGCGGCGAAAGGCGCGCCAGACGAAAATCAAATCGAGCGGGGATTCTTTTTTCTGTTTGTAATGCGAAAGCAAATACGGGACGAGGAAAAAGAAGGCGACCACGCCCGCGACGAGATGAATCCACAACGCGGCTTGCGAGGCGAACCAATTCCACGAGCGCGGCACGAGATAATAAAACAACCCGCTGACGAGGGCGACGGCGAAGCAAACCATAAACGGCAGAAGGTAACTCTTGACGATTTGCGCCGCCGATGCGCGGACAAACGTTCTTTCAGAAGTTTGATGTTTTGCAATTACGGTTGTAGTCATAAATTCACCATTGGCATAGAGTTGTCATTTCGACGAGCGTAACGAAGCCGCGCCTAAAAGGCAAGATTTCTCAGTCGCTATGCTCCTTCGAAATGACAACATAACGAACCTATTGAATCGGCGCGGGGTCGGGCGCGACGACGATAATGACGGGCGGCGCGTCGGGAGACCAACCTTCCGCGTCGAGATTTAATTTGACGTTCGCTTTGGCGGCGGCTTGCGCGACGAGCGCGGCGAGCGCGGCGGCTTTATTCTGCGCTTCCGTGCCGAAAGAATCGGCTTCTTCGGGCGAGAAGATCGTTCCCGCTTTTTCTTGGTCGTACAAGTTGTTGACGTATTTCACTAAATCGGAAAAGCCCGCGGCAATTTGCGAATCAAGGCTCGCGTCCGCGTTGGCGACAATGGGACGAATGTTGTCGTAGGTCAAATCGAGTCCGCTCAAAATGCCCGTTACGTCTAACAGGCGGCTGGCGGCGATGAAACTCGTCCCTTCAAAATTTCCGCCAGAAACGAAAGCGGATAATTTCCACTGTTCAAAATATTCGTTCATCGTCGGAATCATCGTAACCATCGCCATGAAAGCGTCTTCGAGAGTCGGTTGCCAGGCTTTGACTGCGTCCAGCGTTTGGTCGGAGGCGACGTCTAAGGCTTGAGTCGCGGCAAGCAAAATTTCGGCTTCGGGCAAGGCTTCGCTCACGCCGAGGCTTCCGTCGCCGTTTAAGTCCACGGGCAAGCCGACGTATTTATCTACCGTGCCGTAGAGCGCGGGTTCGGTCAACGAGTGAAATAAATTGCCAGGGCTTTCCAACGTCGTATCGTCCGCTAAAACTAATTTCCATTCCAGCGCTTCGGGGTCTTCTTCGGCGGAAGGTCCCGCGTCCAGCCAGTCGTCAAAAAACGCCAGCGTCGGCACGCCCGCGATGATGCCTTCGTTCAATTCGTAATGCGTGTGCGCTTCGAGCCAATCGGCGCGCATTTGATTCAGCAAGGCTTTCGCCGCGTCGGGGTTGTTCGCCCACAAATATTCGTAGGGATTCGCGTCGGGATGATCGGCTTTGATTTGCGCGATAGCGGCGTAATATTTCTCCGCGCCAGCGCGCAACGCCGCGGCGGATTCTTTCATCAGCGAGGCTTGTTCTACCGCGTAGGCTTTGACCGCGCTAAGGTCTACTTCGGCGGCGGCGGCGTTCTCCGTCGAAACAGAATCCGCTGTCGGCGCGGTTTGCGGCGAAGCGCAGGCTGTCAACATCAAACTCAGGGTCAGAATCCCAACGAGGGACGAGATCCAGATTTTTTTCATTCGTGCTTTACTCCTTTGAGGCGTGTGATGAGATTTTCCCCTCATCCCCAGCCCTTCCCCCAGCGGGAGAAGGGAGTCTAGTTGAGGCGAGGGCGTTTTTCTTGCGCCATAAACTGTAACTAAACGTGGCGATTAACAAGAACAAAAATAAAATTTGGGCGAGCGTGGTTTCGAGCGTGGGATACACGCCGAAGAGTTCCATAAGGACGAGGTTTTCGGGAATCCACGTCAGCAGGTGCGCGGCGAGAAGTCCCGCTTCTTGCAAGCCGCGAATGCCCGCGCCCGTCATGTTGAAGGCGAGCAGCATGAGCAACAAACCCGTTACGGTGAAAAACGGTTTAAGCGGCAGACGTTTGCTTAATTTTAGAATCGCGTAAGCGACGGCAAAAATAATCGCCATGCCGATTGCGAAGCCGAGCCAAATCGAAGAAGCGGGCGCGTCGAAGGCGAGCGCTTGATAAAACAGCACGGTTTCAAAACCTTCGCGGAAGACGACGGTAAAGCCCAAGCCTGCCAACGCCAGCGCCGAACCCGCGCCGAGCGCTTTGCCGACTTGCTCTTTGACGTAAGCGATCCAATCCGCGACGTACACTTTTTCAAAAATCCAATTGGTAACGTAAAACAAAACGACGACCGCGATCAAACTTGCGCCGCCTTCGATCAGTTCGCGCTGCATGGAAGTAACGGTGATGAGGCTTTGCGCCGCCCACCAGACCAGCAGACTTAACGCAATTGCCGCCGCCGCGCCGAGATACACCCACGCGCTAAATTTCTTCGGGCTTCGGGTGGCGCTCAAATAGCCGAGAATCGCGCCAAGAATCAAAACCGCTTCCAAGCCTTCGCGCAAGATGATGACCATGCTGTTGACGACGGCTAAAAATCCGCTCATGCCGACGGAGAGAAATTCGTTCGCCTCTTTTAATTTAACGTTGAGTTGATTCGTCGTCGCGGAAATTTCTTCGGCGGGGGCTTTGTCCGCAATTAAGGTGGACAAGCCTTTTTGCCCTTCCGTGCCTTCCCAGAACAAGCCTTCGAGTTCGCGCGAAAGGACGGGCGCGCGATGCGCCAGCCGTTTTTCAGGTCCGCTTTCGTAAATGGCGTAGGCTTCGATGCGCGTGTTTTCCGCGTCGGCGTAATTTCCAACGCGGACGGAATTCAGCATTTCGTTTAACAGCGTGTCCAAAATTGTGAACGACGCGGAAGCGTCGTCCGCATTTGCGCTTACCTTAAGCGTAGATTGAACAATCCCCAGCGCTTCGTCCACTAAATTTTTAACTTCGCTCGGGTCGCCGTAATTAAGAATCGTCGTGTTGAGTTCGCTCAACAGCGCTTCCAGCCGCTCCGCGCCGACGGGGTCGGCTGCGGCAATCGTCGGGCGCAATTCTTCAAACACGGTCTCCGCCTGCTTGCGAAACGTCGCGGCTTCGCGGTACTCGATGTCTACCGTAATTTTTCCGTCGCGCACGCCATTTTTATATTCGACGTAAATCAAATTGGTGAAGAGGTAGAGCAATTGCCCGCGTTTGGAAATTTCGTCAGGCGCGAGTTTGACGGGCTGATAATTCGTCAACGCGGCGCGGACGGCGCTCGTTTGCGTTTTCACGTCCGCCCAATTTTGATTCAACGCCGCAACTTCCAACACCGAAAACGAATCTTGCAGCGCGGCGGTTTCGTCCGCGCTAAGTTTTTCGCGCATGTCGTCGCGCAAGATGGAAAAATATCCCGCCGCCTGCCCCGCCCATTCCGCAACGCGAGTCGGGAAATTTTTATCCGCCGCGTCTTCGATTTGAGTCAGCGAATCGCGCAGACGGAAGAAGTAGGAGTCGCGCAGGTCGTTGGCGATAATTTCCGCCGCCGACTCCGCCGAACGCTGATTCTGTTCCGCGTCGGCAAGCGCTTGCGCCGACGGATCGTCCACCGTGTTGACGCGCGTCGCCGAGCGATATTCGCGCAGTTTGAGCCACTCCGCAGCGGACGCGGCGTCTCCCGCTTTCAGCGCGGATAAGGTCAGAGTTTGGCTGCCCTGCAAGAGCGCAGTCCAGAGGCGTCCGCGCGCGAAGGCTAAGGCAACGGCGTCGCCGTTCAACGCGGCAGATTTGGCGCGAGTCAAATTTTCTAAAACGAGCGCGTTCGCGTCCGCTGGAAAAGCGGGTTGCAAATTGGACGCATAAATTTCTTCGGCGGCGTCAAGCAAATTTACGGCGTTTTGATAATTGACGTTGGGGTCGTCGGCGCGGACGGCGGCGTATAATTCGTTCTGCGCCTGAAACGCCGCGTCCCGAATTTCTCGCGCGGATTCCCACGCGGGCGCGCTTTGGGCGTTTACATGAAAAGCGGACAGGCTGATTATTAAAGCGAGAACAAACGCGATTATTTTTTTATGCGACACAGCGCGGCGGCTGCGAAAGTGAACAAAGGTACAATGCATGAGATGATTTCCAGCGGCGATAGCCGCGCCAGTATAACGAGCATCTTCTTGAATTTCTAGATGGCGGGATTAAATTGAAAAGTTATTAACATGAAAAGAGTTTTCAACGCGCTTGAAAACTCTTTATTTTGAAAATCTTTTTTGAAATTATTAACGCGAGTAAAACTCGATGACGCGACTCACTTCGCAGTTAATCGGCACGTCGGCAATTTGCGGCTGACGAATCAACGAAGCGGAATATTCTTTGTCGTTGACTTCCAAATACGCCGCGCCTTCGTTTCTTCCAAGTTGTTGAAAAAGCGGAAGTTTGCGGCTTTTCTCTTTTATCGAAACAACGTCGCCGACTTGCACGCCGTAAGAAGGCGCGTTGACTTTTTCGCCGTTCACCAAAATATGTTGATGCGAAACGATTTGCCGCGCCGCGTAGATGGTCGGCGCGAAGCCAGCGCGCATGACCAGCGCGTCGAGGCGGGTTTCCAGAAGTTGAATTAAATTTTCCGCGCCGTTGCCGCGTCTGTGTTGGGCTTTTTCGTAATATTGACGCAGTTGCGATTCGCGGATGTTATATTGATAGCGCAACAATTGCTTTTGATCTAATTGTTTTTTATAGTCCGAACTTTCAGACTTTCGAGCCTTGCCGTGTTGTCCGGGCGGCGCAGATCGGCGTTCCATCACCTTCGCCGCTTTGGGCGTCAACGCGATTCCAAATCGGCGGGACAATCGTACTTTGGGTCCGTGATAACTCATTGATAAACTATCTCCTCGACGAATTAGTATAAGATTCCCTTCGTCAAAAATCCAGATGCGACGCTGAAAATAAAATCTCTCAACCGCGAAAATTATTTTCAACGCGATTGAGAGATTTCAGAAAATTATGTTCTTTTTATTTTATTCGGGACTCGGAACGCCGTGCAAAAAGCCGACGAAGACCACTTCCTCGTCTTCGGCGCGGATGGCATGATTTTCGCCTTCGTCAAAGATGAGCAAGGTGTTCGCGCCGAAGGTTTGCTCGACGCCGTCGCCGCCGCTAAACACGCCGCGTCCGCGCAGGATGACGGCAAAGAACGGCGAACTGGGCGCGTTATGCTCGCGGATGGCTTGCCCCGGCTTCAAAGTAAAAAGAATGGCGCGCCCTTTGCCGTCCACATGAAGCGGCTCGGCGTGCGGGTCTTTATCGCTAAACGGCACGTTTTCCAACAAGTTTACAGATTTCATTTCAAGTTCCTCCATTTTGATATTTCGACAACTTGCTTCCGCTCATTATAACGATTTTTTAGATATAAAAACGCCCCGAAAAAATCGGGACGTTTTATGAATTGCAAGATTAAGCGACTTTGCTAATTTGCACGCGCCAAACTTCGGGACCTTGTTCCAAGTATTCCCAGTTGTATTGACCGGCGCGTTCGCGGTCAAATTGATAATGAAGCGGGCGCGGGTCGTGATCGTTGATCAAGACAAAACTTTGTCCGACGGTCAAGCCGTCAAAGGTTTCAAAAATCTTCGGGTGTTTCTGCGGCGGAGGAATCACGCGCACGTCTAATTCGCTTACAATTTCGCTCATTGCTAAAGCTCCTTTAAGTAGATGATTTTATTTTTCGCCCTTTTGACGGAGGACGAAGCCGTAGATGAATCGCCGTTCTTGCGCGGCGAAAACATTTCAAATAAAATTTATTTCTTCAACTTCTTTTTCAAGAAAGCCGCCAAGGTTAGCGCGTTGTTATGCTCGGTGTCGTGCGCGCTGTACAGCAGGGTAACGTCGCCTTGCTTCGCCGCCTCGACGATGGGTTTCCACGCTTCGGGGTTGGCTTTTAACTCCGCTTGATAGCGCTTTTGAAACTCGTCCCATTTCAGCGGGTCGTGCGAGAACCAGTTCCGCAGGTCGGCGCTGGGCGCGGCGTCTTTCAACCAAGCGTCCATTTTCAGCGCTTCTTTTTTCATGCCGCGAGGCCACAAACGCTCCACTAAAAAACGAGCGCCGTCGCTTTTTTCGGCTTCTTCGTAAACGCGCTTTACCTTGATCATGGCTTTTCCTTTCTAAACCATTCCTTTTTCAGACAAACTCTTCAACAGCAGGTGGAAGTAAATCAGCCCGCCGTAGTCTTTCCAATCTTTTATCGTCTCGTGGACGCCGTCATAATCTAATTTTTGCGGCAGTTCCAGCCAACGCTCCAAATTATTTCTCGCGCCGACGTCGTCCGCTGGGAAGATGTGCGTCCGCCCCAGCCCGCGCAAGAGGACGTACTCCGCCGTCCAACGCCCGACGCCTTTCAACTCGCTCAGACGCTTGACGGCGCTTTCGTCATCCAACGCGGCGGCGGAATCTAAGTCCAATTTCCCCTCTTCGATTAACTGCGCCGCACCGATGATGTAGCGCGCCTTTTGATAACTAAACTTCATCTGACGCAAATCTTCAACGTCGGCGTTCGCCAAATCGCGCGGACGAGGAAAAGCATGGACGACGCCGTCCGCCGTTTCTAGCGCCTGCCCGTATTTCTCGGTCAAACTGTTCAGCAGACGAATGCCCATGGTCAGCGTCAACTGTTGACAGGCAATCGCGTTAACCAGCGCCTCAAAGGGAGTCAGCAAGCGCGGCGGTCTAAATCCGCGAAAAGGAAGCGCCAGCGATTTCAAGGTTTCGTCGCGTTTCGCCGCGCCGTAAAACTTGTCCAGGTTGACGCTTAATCCCAGCAAGCGATTCAACGCTTCGATGCTTTGGCGTTGAATTTCGTCGTCGAGTCGCCTGCCAAAAATGAACACCTGCAAGAGCGGCTCTCTCGACTCGACGACTTGCGTAACCGCCACCTCAAACGGCTTGCCGTCTTCGGCGACCAGCACGCGCCGATAGACTCTACCGTCCCAACGGTCGAAGATGTTATCCGCGCGGCGACGAAGCGCCCAAGCGGTTAAATCCAGCCGAAAGGGCGGAGAAGGGTTCAGCGTAAAAAAGGCGCGAACAGACACGTCAAGCTCTTACTTCGGCGCTTCTTTTTTCGTCGTCGGATGATTGGGTTTATACGTCCCCGCCGTCGAGCGGAAACTGACCGCGAGGCGATTCCAACTGTTAATGGCGATGACGGCGAAGGTCAAATCCACCAATTCCTTTTCGGTGAAATGCTTGCTGACCGATTCGTAAACCGCGTCGGGGACATGGTCTTGGCTGACGAGCGTAACCGCTTCGGTCCATTCCAGCGCGGCGCGTTCGCGGTCGGTGAAGAACGGCGCTTCGTGCCAAGCGCTGACGGCGTACAAACGCTGTTCGCTCTCGCCGTTGGAACGCGCGTCTTTGGTGTGCATGTCAATGCAGTAAGCGCAGCCGTTGAGTTGCGAGGCGCGCAGTTTCACCAATTCGATCAGGCTTTCTTCTAATCCGCAACTGTGGATATATTTTTCCTGTTGCGCTAAACCGTCCGCCCCGTTGGGGGCAATCTTCGAGTAATTCAATCGAGGTTGCATTTTTACCTTCTTTTTTATCCTTCTTGTTTTAATTTCCTAACGCTTTTTCAAACAACTCGCGGGTGGCTTCGTAACAGCCTTCGCCGCAACAAGGCAACTTGCCTACTGAAACGACCAAGTCATTTTCAAAAGCGGGATAAGCCATTTTATGCCGCATTTTCTTGCCGTTGTCGAGCATCACCGTCGGCGTGCCGCGCACGCCAAATTGCTCTTTGCCCAGTTTGCCTTCCGCAAGCACGGCGGCGCGCGGCTCGTCGCTGTTGAAGCGCCGCGCAAAGTCGTCCATATCCAATCCCGCTTCGCGGGCGAGTTCAAGCATCACCTCGCGCTTGCCGATGTTACGCCCTTCCGCAAAAAATGCGCGGCGGATTCGCAAATCAAAATCGCGCCCAATTTGCTCGCCTTGTTGCGCGGCGCACCAAGCCGCGTCAAAAGCGGGCAGCGTGGTTGTCGGGAAATCGTCAGAGAAAGGCTTGAAGACGGCGTCCGGCTCTTGAAGCGCCGCCAGCCAAATCTCCTGTTCTAAGATCGCGCGCGGAGGCCCGCCGCCGCCGTAGACTTCCAGCGGAAAAGCCTTCTCTACCAAACGCACGCGCCCTTCGTATTCGGGGGCCATTTTATGCAGGCGCACGGCCGCAACGTAGCACCACGGTCAGTAATATTCCGCCCATTCCCAAATTTCAGGAATTTTTTCAGTCATAGTTTTCTCCTATTTTTTGAAGTAGTTGTTCAACTCGGTATAAGTCGGAATGCCTTGCGCGAAGTTGTACGTTCCGCGCTCTTGGATTTCTTGCGCGATCTGTTTGACGGTCGCCATCGTCGCCCGCATCGGAATCGACCCGAAACTGATTCGCGCCACTCCTAACTTCTCCAACGCCGACACAGGCAGGCTGCCGTGCCGCGCGAGGATGTTAATCGGCGCGTTGTTCGTCGCGCGAACGAGTTCGGCGATTTCGTCTTTGTCGTCCATCGCAATCGGGAAGACGCAATCGGCGCCCGCTTCGAGGTAGGCTTTGGCGCGTTCGACGGTTTGCGCTAAACGGTCGTTGACGTCCGCGCCAAATTTTTCGTACACATCCACGCGGGCGTTGAGCAGCAAGGGAACGCCGAAGTTTTCCGCCGCGCGTTTGACGGCTTTGATGCGTTCGACTTGCTCGTCAATCGCCAAGAGCGGACGCGCGTCGTCGTCTGTTCCGTCTTCCAAGTTCAAGCCGACAGCGCCCGCCTCCAAAACCAGACGCGCGGTTTCGGCGACTTCGTCGGACGTTGACCCAAAGCCCGCTTCCATGTCCGCCGTAACGGGGACGTCCACCGCGCGCGCGATGCGGCGCACAACGTCCAGCGTTTCGGCGCGGCTCATCTTTTCGCCGTCGGGGTAGCCGTAGGAGTTGGCGACTCCCGCGCTTGTCGTAGCGACGGCGCGAAAGCCGCAGACTTCAAACATTTTCGCCGAAGCCGCATCCCAAGCGTTCGCCAAAACCAAAACCTGCGGCGCGCGGTGCGCTTCAAAAAATTGTCGCGCTTTTTGACGTTGTTCGTCCAAAGAGAAATTTTCGGTCATCGTTTTATGTCCGCTTAGTTGACGGCGATTTTGCCAATCAACTCGTTGGCTTGGTAGGTTTTATTTTCCGCAATTAGAGCGCTCGCCGCTTCGGTTTTCTGCCAGACGTTCCAGAGCAACACGCCGCGCACGCGCCCGTTGTCGAGGTAATAGACCACGCCTTTTTGGAACGGCTCTTGCCAATCGGCGACCATTTCCATTTCGCTGCTCAACTCGCCGACGGCTTCGTAACCCAACTCAAACAAGTCGGAATAAAAGGTCGGCGCGTGAGTGTAGGCTTCGTTTGCGCCCGCCATGTTGCGCCCTGCTTGTTTGCCCATTTGCAGCGCGTTATCTTCATGCTCGACGCGCTTCATCTTGCCCAGCGCCGCGTGCGGGAACATGGCGACGTCGCCCGCCGCGTACACGTCTGGCGCGGAGGTTTGCAAATGGTCGTCAACGACGATGCCGTTTTCGACTTTCAACCCCGCAGACTTCGCCAAATCCACATTGGGGCGAACGCCCAAGCCGGCGACGACGCCGTCCACTTCAAAGGAATGTCCGCCGCGCGTTTTCACCTTAAATTTATCGCCGACTTTTTCCAGTTCGGTAATTCCGTCCGCGCCGATCAACTCCACGCCTTTTTTGCTGTACACCTCGTTGATGTATTGCGCCAAATCGGGCGGATAAACACGCTCGCCGATGGCGTTATCAAGGAAGAGCATGGTAACTTTTTTGCCTTGCATGTTTAACGCGGCGGCAATTTCCGAGCCGATGAAGCCCGCGCCGATGACCAAAAAATGCTGCTTGGTTTCGGTCAGTTTTTTCAGGCGCTGATAATCTTGCAGCGTGCGGTAGTAAATAATTTCGTCGCCGCCAAAGGGCAGACGGTTAGGCGTTCCGCCGGTGGCGAGCAGTAATTTTTCGTAAGCGTATTCCGCGCCTTGATCGTCGCGCACGCGCTTGGCTTGCACGTCGAGTTCGGTCGCCTTACGCCCTAAATGAAAACTGACGTTGTTAAATTTATCCGTTCCGCGCCAAACCTTTTCCAGCGGACGACCTTTCCACAAGCCTTTGGAAAGCGGCGGACGAGCGTAGGGCAAATCCGTTTCCGCGCCGATGATGCCAATCGAGCCATCGGCGTCCGCTTCGCGGATTCCGCGCACGGCGGCGTCGGCGGTCATGCCGCTTCCGATAATCAAATATTTGTACGTTTTCATTTCTCTCTCCTCGTCTGTAAACTTGCTTACAAAGAAAAGACGCGCCCTGCGCGAGAATTCTTATCTCAACTTTTTGCGCGCGGCTTGCGCGGCGTTGACCATATGCGTCAGCGCGGGGATGACCTCGTCCCATTTTCGCGTTTTCAAACCGCAATCGGGGTTGACCCACAGCCGCTCGATTGGCACGACCTGTTTGGCGTTTTCGATCAGCGTTTCCATTTCGTCTTGCGCGGGGATGTTCGGCGAGTGGATGTCGTACACACCCGGCCCGATGTCGCGCGAATATTGGCGTTGTTTGAAGGCGTCTAATAACGTCATCTTCGAGCGCGAAGCTTCGATGGAAATCACGTCAGCGTCCATGCGTTCGATGGCATCCATGATTTGATCAAACTCGGCGTAGCACATGTGCGTGTGAATTTGGGTTTCGTCCTTCACGCCGCTCGACGCCAATTGGAAGCATTCAATCGCCCATTTAAGGTAGTCGGCTTGTCGCGCTTTTTGCAGCGGCAACCCTTCGCGGAAAGCGGGTTCGTCTATTTGAATAACGCCGATGCCCGCGCTTTCGAGATCAATTACTTCATCGCGGATTGCCAGCGCCAGTTGACGGCAGGTTTCGGAGCGCGGCTGATCGTCGCGGACGAAAGACCATTCCAAAATAGTAACGGGTCCCGTCAACATTCCTTTGACGGCTTTCTTCGTCAGCGATTGCGCGTACGCCGACCAACGCACAGTCATCGCTTCGGGGCGCGTTACGTCGCCAAAAATAATCGGCGGACGCACGGCGCGCGATCCGTAACTTTGCACCCAGCCGTTTTGCGTGAAGGCGATGCCCGTCAATTTTTCGCCAAAATACTCCACCATGTCCGAGCGTTCAAACTCGCCATGCACTAACACGTCCAAGCCCATTTTTTCTTGCTCTTGAATCGTGCGCGTAATTTCCGACTTCAAAAATTCGTCGTATTGCTCCTGCGTCAACTCGCCTTTTTTTCTCGCGGCGCGTTTCGCGCGGACTTCGGGCGTTTGCGGGAAAGAGCCGATGGTCGTCGTCGGCAACGGCGGCAGGGACAGTTTTTGCGCTTGCGCCGCTTTGCGCGTCTGATAATCGTGCTGACGATGCAACATCGAGTCGTCCGCCGCGTCGAGGCGTTGACGCGTTTCGGGGTTGTGGACGCGCGGCGAATTGCGTCGGCTTTCGAGCGCTTTGCGATTCGCGGAAAATTCTTCGGCGACTGAATTCACGCCGTCCTGCGCGGCGCGTTTAAGCAGATTCAACTCGTCTAATTTTTGGCGCGCAAAAGACAACCACGAGCGCAAGTCGGAATCCAGTTCCGTCTCTAACTCAACGTCGTGCGGGCTGAACATGAGCGAGCAACTCGGCGCGATTTGCGCGCGCTCCGCGCCTAAGGCTGAAAGCGCTTTTTGAACTTTTGCGAGCGCCGCGTCGAGGTCGGCGCGCCAGACGTTGCGCCCGTCCACTACGCCGAGCGAAAGAATTTTTTCGGCAGGCAATTGCGCGAGGACGTCATCCAATTGTTGCGGCGCGCGGACTAAATCCACGTGCAAGCCGTCAACGGGTAAATTCGCCGCCAAATTAAGATTTTCAGCCAAGCCCGCAAAATAGGACGTCAACATCAAACGCGGACGCTTCGTGGCGCTCAATCGAGCGTAGGCTTCTTGATAGGCGGCTTGTTGCGTTTGATCAAGGTCGAGGACAAGACAAGGCTCGTCTATCTGAACCCAATCGGCGCCAGCCTGCGCGAGTTTTTCCAACACCTCCGCGTAAACGGGAAGCAAGTTGGGCAACTCTTGCAGCGGAACGCCGTCGGCAGAGACGGGCTTGCTTAACAGCAAAAAGGAAACGGGTCCAAGCAAAACGGGGCGCGTGCGAATTCCCGCTTCTTTGGCTTCGATAAATTCGTCAATAATTTTTGTGGAATTTAATTGAAATTTTTGAGCGTTCTCAATTTCAGGGACGATGTAATGGTAGTTCGTGTCAAACCATTTGGTCATTTCCATCGCCGCAAACGTTTGGCCGTCGCGCTGCGTTCCGCGCGCCATTGCGAAATAAAGGTCGAGGTCGGATGCGTTTTTCAGCGAAGCGTAACGCTGAGGAATCGCGCCGACCATGCGGGCAGCGTCGAGAACGTGATCGTAAAGCGAAAAATCGTTCGAGGGAATCACGTCAATGCCCGCCGCTTGTTGAACTTTCCAATGCGCCAAGCGCAGATCTTTGGCGGTTGCCAGCAATTCGTCCGCGCCGCTTTTGCCCGACCAATAACTTTCTAACGCGCGTTTCAGTTCGCGCCGCGCCCCCAAGCGCGGATAACCTAAACTTGCAATATCTGTCATCTTTTGCAATCCTCTTTTTTCATATTGTTTGCGCCAAAATTTTGGCGATTTTATTAAGAGAGCGTAAATTGCACGAAGGCAATCTTATCATAATATTTATTATATTTTTATTAAATATTATTTACGCAATGCTCTGTTGCGAACACTGTCGCTGCGAGCGAAGCGAAGCAGTCTTTTTGCAAATCGTAGAGATTGCTTCGCCGCTTTCAGCGGCTCGCAACGACAAAAATATGTTTTTTTGCAGTCATTACAACAGAGCATTTACGCAATCTTTCAGATAAAATTAGAAAAATGGACATTGTGAATGACTTATAAATTTTTTTTATGGATTGGATTATTAAGTTTTATGTTGACGGGCTGTCGCGTCTTCGCGCCTCCGCCGCCGACGCCGTTGCCGAGTTTCACGCCCGCGCCGCAAATGCCGACTCGCCCGCCAAAGACGAAAACTCCCGCACCGACGTTTCCGCTTAATGTCGGCGCTTCGGCGACGCCGACTCCATTCGTCGAGGAAACGCCGCCGCCGACTTGTCAACTTGGCGAGACGGTTATTAGTCCGCCTAACGGATCGCTGCCCGGTCAAATTGACATCCTCAGCGCCGAAACCAAAATGAGCGGCGGAAAACTTTTTGTTACCTTGACGATGAATTGGCTGCCCGACCAACTCGTCATCAACCGCGACGTTTTAGATTACGGCGCGACGGAAATCGCTTGGGGCGTCGCCATAGATGTTGACAACAACCCCGAAACGGGAGGGGCGATTCCGTTGATTCATTCGGGTTACGGGTACGAGTATATTTTGCAAGCGGCAAATTTCAAAGAAGGCGAAGAAGAACAAGGCGCTCTGCAAACTTTATTTCAAGACAAAGTCCGCTTGTGGGAAGCGGCGGCGGATCAAAGTTTTTCAATTTTGCGACAAGGAAAATTCAAAGCGGACACAGCGAGCGCGTCCATCACCCTCAGCGCGGATGTAAAGGGAATCAAAAAGGATTCTTATTTTCATTTTTTTGCGACTTATTTTCCCCACGCTTCGCAACAAATGACCGATCAAGTTTGTTCGCGTTAAGAAAATTTACAGCCGCGCAATCAGCCAATAAAGCGCCGCCGCCAACGCGGACGTGGCGGGTATCGTCAGCAACCACGCCGCGATAATATCCTGCGCCACATGCCAGCGCACTTTGCTGACTCGTTCCGCCATGCCGACGCCCATAATAGACGTGTTAATGACTTGCGTCGCGCTGACGGGACCGCCGAGAAGCGACGAGCCAAGAATAACAATAGACGAAGCCAACTGAGTCGCAAAGCCGTCTATCGGGCGAATCTTATAAAACAAAATTCCGCCGACGGTGTGAATCAACTTCCAGCCGCCGACCAGCGTGCCTAAGGCAAACGCCGCCGCGCATAGAATAATCACCCAAAGCGGAATGACGAACGACGAAAGGTAGCCGCTCGCCATCAACGCTAGAACGATAATCCCCATGCTTTTTTGTCCGTCGTTTGTGCCGTGACTTAGCCCCAACGCGATGGTTGTAATCAACTGCGCTTTTTTGAAAAAAGTGTTAATGCGCGGCGTCGCTTTGCGACTTAACTCGACGATTAAGCGAAAGATGACGAAACCGAAAAGCATTCCAATGATAGGGGAAATAAAGAGGAAGAGCAGCGTCTTAATCAACCCCGCCGCTTGAATCGCCGCCGCGCCCGAACGCATCAGCGCCGCGCCGAGCAAACCGCCTAACAGCGCGTGCGAAGACGTGCTAGGCAGATGAAAGAACCAAGTAACGATATTCCAAGTTACGGCGCTGGCTAACGCCGCCAACATGACTCGGTCGTTGACGGCGCTGGAAATCACAATGTCGCGCCCGATGGTTTCGGCGACCGCCGCGCCAAAAATAAAGGGACCGACAAACTCCGACAGCGCGGTAACGCCCAACGCCACCGACGGCGAAAACGCGCGCGACGAAATAATCGTGGAGACCATATTCCGCGACGTGTGCGCCCCGTTCAAGAATCCAAAAGAAAGCGCCAACACGACGACGGCAATGAGAATGAAGTTCATAGTTAAGTAATTTTGACGACAATGTCGGCGATGACGTTCGCGGCTTCGTCGCCTCGGTCGGCGGCGTTGCTTAAATGACGATAGACCTCGCGCATTTTCAACATGGCGATGACGTGCTGAATATCTTCCACGTCGCTGAATAAATCCGCAATCGCTTCGCGGTACACGCCTTCCACGCGGTTTTCCAACGCTTTGGCGCGTTGCGCGTGTTCCGTCGAAACGCGCGGATTATTTTCCAAGCGATCTACCGCCATCAACAATTCGTGCGCCGCGTCGCGCAAAAGCGACGCCATCCTTCTCATGTAAGAAGTCGGCTCGACTTTCAAAATATCCATCTCGCTGACGGTGGAGTAAGCGTAATCGAGAACGTCGTCAATGGTGCGCGAAAGCGCGAATAAATCTTCGCGGTCAAAAGGCGTGATGAAGGTGCGGTTCAACTCGTCAATAAAAATGCGGCGAACTTCGTCGGCTTCTTCTTCTCTTTTTGCAAGCAAAGCGGCGTCGGCGGGGTTGCTCTCGGTCATGTAACGAACCAACGCTTCCATGCCTTCGAGAGTCAACGTTGCTTGATCGTGCATTAAGGTAATAAAAATATTGGGTTTTTTCTTGAAAAAACTACGCATTGGCAATTCCTTTAACTCAAAGGATTGTACCTTAAGCCGCCGCGCAATTTATTTTATTCCGCCCGCATCTTTCGACGCAAAAATGCGGAAGCGAAAATTCGGTCGAAGAATCCGCGATAGCCGCCTTCGTCGTACAAAATCATATAATCCGCAGGACCGTATTCCTCAGGCGGAAGCATAATGGCCGGGTTCGGGTTGATTTCCAAAATAAACAACTCGCCTTTGTCGTTCATGCGAATGTCGCAACGTCCATAGCCGCTGACGCCTAGCGCTTGAAACATGCCCTTGCCCATCTCTTGAAGTCTGCGCCGCAAGCCGGGTTCGACGACTTCTTTGAAATCAAAGGGAATCGCGTAATCCCACTTTATGCCTGTGTGCCAAAATTCTTCGCCCGAAGGGAAGATCAACTCGGCGGGCGGATAAACAAACGGGTCCGTCAAGTCGTCGGGATTGTCGGCAATCAACACGTTAAATTCTTTGCCGACGATGAACTCTTCCATTCGCGCCGCGCCAAATTCTTCGCAAATTCTTTTTACTTGCGTTAAGGTCTGTTCCAGCGTTTCGGTTCGAGATTCTTTGAACATGCCGCGACTGCCGTAACTTTGCGGATGTTTGACCATAATCGGGTAACGCAGATTTTTCGCCAGCCGCTCCGCCTCTTCGACGTTGTGGACGCGATAGCCTTTTGCAAATCCGATTCCGTTTGCGTCGGCGGCGGATTGCATTTCTTCGCGGGTCGGGTCAAAGCATTTTGAATCCGCGCCGGTGAACGCCAAACGAAATTGTTCCAAAGCCTCGACAACTTCAATCGCGTTGTAGCCTTGTTCCTCATCTTCTTCGTCTTCAAATTCGTAGCCTTCGCAGATGTTCAAATAAACATCATGCTTGCCGCTTTGAGCCAATTTTTGAATTTGCTCAAAAGGCGGAGACTGCATGGTAATCATCTCCCAATCGTAGCCTTTCAAATAGGGGGACGGGTCGAACTCCGAACTTTCTTCATCGGTCAACAAGCAGATACGCATCGGGCGCAGCCTCCATCTTTTTTTGCATTATCGCTTATTTCCGCTGTCAGAGAAGATTCTTTAAGATAGGAAAAGAATAGAGCGGAAATTCCGCTCTATTTGGTTTCGGTTACTTTTCGGATGCTGCGCGGCTGTTCGGTGTCGTAGCCTTTGGCGCGCGTCAGGTGATAGGCGAAGAGTTGCGCGGGCAAAATGCCAATTAGCGGGGAAAGCCATTCGGGCGCGTCCACGGGAATTTTCAACGGCGTCTGCGCCAGCGATAAAGCGCGTTTGTCGTTTGAGATTACGATTAATTCCGCCGAAATTTGTTCGCGCAAACGCCGCAACATTTCCAACATTGAATCGAAGACTTTTCCTTTCGGCGCAAAGGCAAAGACGGGCGAGCCGCTGTCTAACATGGCAATCGGTCCGTGCGCGAAGTCAGCGGCGGAATACGGTTCTGCGTAAACGTAAGTCAATTCTTTTAATTTCAACGCCCACTCAAACGCGGAGCAGTAATTAAACCCGCGCCCTAAGACGACAGCGCGATCCATATAACGATAGCGTTGCGCGGCTTGCGCGATGAAGTCGTCCAGCGTCAGCGCTTCGCTCATCCACTTTGGAAGTTTCGCCAAGTCTTGCCACATTTTTTTATTTTCGCTCAACGCGGCGGAGAGCATGGCAACCGCCATTAATTCCGTCGTGTACGTTTTTGTGGCGGCGACGGCTTTCTCCGCGCCCGCTTGAATGTCCAGCACAAAATCGGAGGTTTGAGCGAGCGGCGAGTTCGGTTCGTTGGTAACGGCCAAGGTCAAATTGCCCTGTCGGCGGCATTCTTCCAACACGCTGACAATGTCCGGCGATTTTCCCGATTGCGAAATGCCGACGACTAGCGCGTTCTTCACGTTGGGCGGCTGTTTGTAATAAGTGAAAAGCGAAGGCGCGGCAAGCGCGAGCGGCAACCCGTTGCGCGCGCCCCAAAGGTATTGCGCGTATCGTCCCGCGTTATCCGACGTGCCGCGCGCGGCGAGAAAAACGGATTGAACGCCGCTCTTCCGAATTTCGGCGGCGACTCGTTCGACGGTTTTTCTCTGCGAGGTCAGCAGCGCTTTTATTCGCTGCGGCTGTTCGTTGATTTCAGAATAGAGGCTCACGCATTACCCTTTCACCGCGCCTGCGGTTAGACCTTTGATAAACTCGCGCGACAACAAGACGTATAAAATTAGAAGCGGAATCGCCGCCAGCGAAAGGACGGCGAGCGCGCGCGTCCAGTCGGTGCGGTATTGACCAAAGAGCAGCGAGACGCCCAGCGCCACCGTCCGCGCTTTTTCGGAGCGGATGAAAACCAGCGGAAACCAGAAGTCGTTCCAAATTTTGATCATGTTAAAGATTGCCACCGTCGCCAACGCCGGGCGCAACAGCGGAACGGTAACCACGCTGTAAATTTGCCACTCCGAAGCGCCGTCAATGCGGGCGGCTTCAAACATTTCTTCGGGCAATTCTTTGATGAAGGCGGTCAAAACAAAAGTAGCGATTGGCATTCCCATCGCCACATAGATGGGGATGAGACTCCAAATGGTGTCTTGCAGTCCCAGCGCTTTAATCAAGCGGACTAAATCAATCGTGCCTAAGCGAATGGGGATCATCAAGCCCGCGATGAAGAAAATATATAAAAAGTTGGAAAGCGGCGACTTCCATTTGGCAAGCGCGTACGCCGCCATCGATCCGATCCATAAAATTAAAATCAACGATAAAGTCGTTACGATTAATGTATTGATGAAATAAATATCAAAACGCCCGTTTTTCCACGCTTCGATGTAGCCGTCGAAGGTAAAGTTTTTTGGAAAGCCGAACGGGTCTTTGAAGATTTCTTTCTGCGGCTTAAAGGAATTGATAATTAATGTCCATAGCGGAAAGAGGACGATTGCAGACCAAACCGTCAGAACGATATAAGTGATGATTGAATTCGCTTTTTTCGACATTGTTTGTTCCTCCCGTTAAACGTCTTCCGCGCCGCGCCGCGATAAATAAAGCCAAAGCAGAACGCCGGCCATTAAGATGAAGAAGGTAACGCCCGCGATTGCCGCGCCCATGCCCATATTGGGGATGCCGACCGGATGTTCGCCCGCGATTCCCGTGCGATAAAAAAGCGTCGCCAGCAAATCGGTCGAGTAGCCCGGTTCGCCTTTTGCGCCCGCCATCGCGTAAACGACGTCAAAGGCGTTGAAGTTGTCCACGAAAGTTAGAATGGAAACGATTCCGACGACCGGTTTTAGCAACGGAAATTTAATCTTCCAAAATATTTCCCACTCCGAAGCGCCGTCAATGCGGGCGGCTTCGAGCAACTCTTCGGGGACGTTCATCAGCCCCGCTAGAAACATCACCGTCGGCATGCCGACCCACTGCCAGGCAGACGTCAGCGAAATAATGGGCAGCGCCAGCCCTTCCCTGCCGAGCCATGGAAGCGCGAATTGTTTTAAGCCGACGCTAATTAATATTTTATTGATCGCGCCCCAGTTTGGATTAAGGATTAACGTCCACAAGAAGCCGACGACCAACACGGAAAGCGTAGCGGGCGTAAAAATAATTGTGCGAAAAAGTTCTCTGCCTTTGAAGTTGGGCGATAAAAGGTTGGCGAACAACAGCCCTAACGTGTTTTGAACCAACATGTGAATCATGAAAAAAATTGTCGTGTTCTTAACCGCGCCGAAAAACCGTTCGCGCCAAAGCGGATTTGTAAATAAATCGATGTAGTTTTGAAAGCCGACGAAGGTCGTCGGGGTGTAGCCTTTTCCGGTATATAGGCTGAGGCGCAACGAGTCAAAGAGGGGAATCGCCATAAAGATTAGGTACACAAGCAAGGCGGGAAGCAAGAAAAATATCCACGTTGTTTGGCGGCGGTCTTTTACGTCAAAAACGCCGGCTTTCCGCTTTTGTGAATCATTGGCTTGGCTCATCGTGTCTCCTCGTAGTAAATGACAGAGACGGCAAAACCGTCTCTGTCAAGTATATCGCGTAAAACAAATTACTTCGTAATGCAGCCCGCGGAAGGAGCGTACCAAGCGGCGACGTCCGCGTTGAATGCGTCGGCGGCTTCTTTCGGGGTTTCTACGCCTTTCAATACGGCGATCACGTTATTGTTGAGGGAGGTGTAGGCGTCCACGCTGCCGGCGGGCGGTTCCATCAGTTTTTCCCAAACGAAGCGAATGTCCACGCCTTTGGCTTGATTGTTGAACGACATGAAGTCGTTGGCAATCGGGTCGGTCAAAGCGGGGGCGCTTTTCGCCATCGGGAAGAAGCCGGGGATGTTGTTGCCGAGCAGTTCGCTGAATTCGTTCGTTTCCAACCAAGCGAGGAAGGTCTTCGCGGCGTCCAAATTCGCGGAGGCGGCGTTCGCGCCAATCGCGGCGTCGGGGTGGAAGGTAACGTACAAGTCCTTGCCAGCCAACGCGGGCGGATAGAAGACGCCCCATTCAAAGTCGGTGGAATCGCGTTTGAAGTCGTTGATGCTCCAAGAGCCGTCGAACATCATCGCCGCCAAACCTTGCGCGAAGAGTTGTTGTCCGTCATAGTAGCTGGTCGCTTCAAAGCCGCTGGGGACGTAGGGGCGCAAGTCCGCGATTTGTTGGAAGGCGGCAACCATTTCGTCGCTGTTGAAGCAGCGGTCGCCGTTTAGATACGCCATGCGTCCTTCGTAGCCGCCGATGTCGCTGGGGATTAATTGCATCATCACGACTTCGTTAATGTCCCAAGCGTCTTTCGTGCCGTTCGCAAAGGGAATGACGCCCGCATCGAGCAATTTCTTGGAAGCCGCCATCAGTTCTTCCCAAGTCTTCGGAATTTCAATTCCGTTCGCGGCGAAGAGTTCTTTGTTGTAGTAAATGCCGTGCGAAACGGCGGAGATGGGAACGGCATAAGGTTCGCCGGAATCCGTCGCCCACGGGGCGTAAGCGGAGGCGGAGAAGGCGTCGGTCAGACCGGGCAAATCTTTCAGGGAAGCGATGTAACCCGCTCCAAATAATTCGCGCCCTACCGTGAACGAGCGGACGAAGAATAAGTCGGGGCCGGTGCCTGTTTCGAGTTGAGTGCGAAGCGCGGCGTTGTAATCTGGCGGGTTGGTCGGGTCAAACTTGAGCGTAATATTGGGATATTCCGCATGGAAAGCGGCGGCAATTTTTTCCCAAGCGGCGACGTCGTCCACGCGCCAAGAGCCGAGCGTCAAAGTAACTTCTTTGTCGTCGGGTTGAGCGGGAACGGCGGTTGCAGCGGGGGCTTCCGTCGCCGCAGGAGCGGCTTCGGTGGCGGCAGGCGCCGCAGGGGCTTCCGTCGCAACAGGCGCGGAACCGCAAGCCGCCAAAAGCATGCTGGCAAGCACGAGGACCGACAATAAAACGAACAGTTTCTTTTGCATCTTTCTTCTCCTTATAGGTTTAATCATAGAGACGGTTTTTCACGAGATTTCTTAGGTTTATATTTTCTCTATATCACGCTCCTTTCAGGCGAATTGACAAATTAACTCATCTTGCCAATTCGTTGATTTACATCGTCAACAAATCGCTGCATGTACGCGCCGATGAATTGAACGGGGTCGAGGCTGGGATCGTTCATCAAAGCCGTCATGTCAACGCCGTAAGAAAGCCCTTGCGAGTCGTCCACGCCGTGCGATTCAAAATACGTCGCATTGGCGCGGCGGCGACCCATCGAAGCCAAATCGTAGCGTTTGCCGCCGACGATTTGAGAATCAAACACGCCTAGTAAAGCAAATTGCAAATTTTCGTGCTTGGATAAATCCATCACCACTTTGTCAGAGTCGACCGTCCAGTCCAGCGCGCGCCAAACTTCGCAACCGATGACTCGTTCGGGGCGTTCCGCCGCGTCCAGTTGACGAAGCGCTTCAATAACGCGCAACGCCACGCCGACGTGTGTGTCGTGCTTATCCGCGAGGTTGTGGGTATAAACGACCTTCGGTTTCGTAGCGCGCAAGATTTTCACAATATCGTCCGCTGGCTCGCTTTTGGAAGCGTCCTTGATAATTTTGCTGGGAATGTCCAACATCACTTGCGCCGCAAATTCGCCGACAAACGCCGCTTTACGCTGTTCTTTGAAACGCACCAAACGCATTTCGTCGTCGCTGAAATTTTCATAAATGCCATTGCGCGGAGAGCCGCGCCCGTCGGTTACGACGACGCCCGTAAACCATTTGTCTTTTTGCTGAAAGCATTCGACGATCGGTTGCGCCGCCATAATTTCGATGTCGTCTTGATGCGCGGCGAGGCAGAGATGCGTCGTGCGAGTCAACGCCGCTTCTTCCGCTTCGCCGTCGGGGATGTACACTTCCGCTGTGTCGAGATGAAATTTCATAATGATTTCCTATGCGATGATCGGCAAACTCGCCGCCGCCACCGATTGACCCACGCGACGATTTTTTTCGTCGGGCAAATGCAATTGAATTTTTTCCAGCAATTCGGGGAACTCGGCGGCAAAGACTTCTTTCGCGCCCTCAATCAACATATCGCCGCCTTTGCCCGACGTGCAACGTCCCAAAATCAAAACGTGTCTGATGTCGTAAAACTGCGCGTAATGGGCGACGCCGTAACCGAGATAAACGCCCATGCTCTGCCAAATTTTCGTCGCGCCTTCTTCGCCCGCTTCCAATTTATTTTGCACAAACTTCAAACGCTCCGCGTCGGTTACGCCTTCGGGCAGCGTAATGCCCGCTTTGGGCGCAAGGCGAAAAACGCGTTGCTGAGAAAAATACAACGCGCCGCAACCGCGATCGCCCGACCATTCGTCCGTCGGCGCGGACGGGCTGTAATCAATCGGCGCAAACGCCAACTCGTTCAGCCAGCCCATAATATGTCCTTCCATGTTGACATACCCCGCCGCTTCGCTCGAACCGAGCGCAATGCCCAAAATGCCGTTATCTTCAATGGACATCGAACCCGCCAGCGCGGTTACGTCGCCGTCGTTGATGACTTCCAGCGGAACGCCCATTTCATCGCGGATGCGTAAGAACATATTGCGAATCGAATCAAATTTTTCTTGCGGAATGCCGCGAAAGAGCGAAGCCACCATCGGGCGATTGTCCACATAAATGCCCGCCGAACTTCCGCCGACGGCGTCCACTCGCGGCATTTTGCTCGCGGCAGTTTTTAGCGCGGTCATAATTTCGTTGTAGTGATAGGTCGGGTCTGTATTTTTGCGCGGCTCCCAAACGACTTCTTCGCTGTACACCGCGTTGCCGTCAATCACCGCGCTGACTTTACGGTCCGACGCGCCGAGGTCAAAGCCGATGCGGCAACCCGCCAAATTTCGCCCCAGCATTTTTCCCGTCTCGCGCGCGGCGGGAACTTCATCTGCCGAACAAACGACGACCGAAAATTCTTTCTCGTAAACCTGCCGCCCCATAAAATCAAAATCAAATTTTCGCGCGCCGTCGGCGGCGTACGCTTTGCGAATATGCTCGCCCACAGCCTGCGGAGCGCCGACGTACGCCGTATGCCCGCCGCGCTGCCAAAGCAAAAATTTGACGATGCGTTCGACATATTGAAAATTGGATTCAAAATCGGGATGACCTTCGGGATAGACGACGGTCTCGAAGCGCGAGAATTCGTCCGCGCCTCTTTCTACGCCGATAACGGCTCTCACGCCGACAGATTGAACCTGCCGCTGAAAGTTTTGATTTGCCAAAACCGCCGGACGAAAGTCGTTATCCAGCGAAGGCGTAATTTTGGGCGCGATTAATTGCATAGTTGACTTTTTCCTGTTTAAACAAAAGCGAGTAATCGTCGAGCAACAAAAACGCCGACGCGCCGAGAATGCAAGCGCGGTAATCGAGCGTCCCTAATTCAATTTTGGCGTTCTCAGAAAGCCGTTCCATCGCCGCGTTTCGCATGGATTTGTCAATCTCGCCAATCCATTCCGCGCCAAAGCGAGCCATATCGCCTGTAACGATAATTTTTTGAATGTTCAAAATACCAATTAAATTTGCAAGGGAAATGCCGAGATAATGCGCCGTGTTGTTGACCACCCAACGCGCTTCTTTTTCGCCGCGATCAAACGCGGATTTTGCGTCTTCGAGCGATTTTAGGTTTAACTGGCGCAACACCGCGCGCGCGCTAGAAACCGTTTCGAGGCAACCGTGCTTTCCGCAGCGGCATAATTCGCCGTTCTCTTGCACGACGACGTGACCGATTTCGCCCGCGCCGCCGCCGTCGCCTTGAAACAGTTGACCGTTAATCAAAATCCCAGAGCCGATGCCGTGCTTAACGTTGACGACGATTAAGTTTTCATCCAACGCATGATTGCCGCCATAAACGAACTCGCCGATCGCCGTCGCCTGGCTGTCGTTCAAAATAGAGACGGGGATTTTATATTTCTTTTCCAACATTTGACCGAGCGGCAAATCGCGCCAATCTAAATTGACGGCGTTAACCACAACCCCTTCGCGGGTGTTGACCAAGCCCGGCGCGCCGACGCCAATGCCGACAATCGGTTTGATGCGCTTCTTTATCAATTGATCGATGATTTGATACACGAGGTCGAGCGCGTCCGCCCCGTCTTCGTCGCGGGCAAAGGCTTCCGCCGTTTCGACGATTTCGCCGCGCAGATTCAAAATCGCGCCGACGAATTTATCTTGCGCGAGATTCAAGCCGATGAGATAGCGCGAATCCGCGACGACGCTTAATAAAATGGGAGATTTTCCGCCGAGCGATTCGCCCCTGCCGACTTCTTTGACCAGCCCTTCTTCCAGCAAGTCGTTGACCAAGTCCGAAACCGTCGTGCGCGTGAGGTTCGTGACTCGAGCGACTTCGGCGCGACTAATGGACTCGTTTGCGAAAATCGTTCGCAAGACAAGGTCGCGGTTGTGCTGTTTGGTTAGTTGGTGAGTCGCTTTTTTCATAATTTCCGTCAAAATGCCTACGCGCAGGATTTCTAGCGGCTTACTTTGTAAATTCACTGTACTAACAAAGTCCATTTTACAGACTTCGCCTTTAAGAGTCAAGGCTTAATTTCTTGACAATTTTTAGTCATAGCATTAGAATATTTTAGGCAAGGCTAAAAAATAATGAAATCCTCAAAATCTGTTCAAGATTATCTCAAGCGCGTTTACGAATTAACCGAAGGCGGCGCGCCCGCCAACACCAACGATTTGGCGCGCGAGTTGAACGTCAAGCCCGCTTCGGTAACCGGCATGATTCAAAAACTCGCCGCGCAAAAGCCGCCGCTGGTGCAGTATCAAAAACATCAAGGCGTTACCCTCACCCCCAGCGGACGTCGCGCCGCGCTCGAAGTGATTCGCCATCATCGTTTATTAGAGACGTGGCTCGTGCAGACTCTCGGTTACGCTTGGGACGAAGTCCACGAAGAAGCCGAACGTTTGGAACACGTCATCTCGGAAGATCTCGAACGGCGCATTGACGCGGCGCTCGGACATCCGACTCACGACCCGCACGGCGACCCGATCCCCAGCGCGGATTTGAAAATTCCGCCCGACGATTCGATTCCGCTTTCGGCGTTGAAGTCGAATCGCAGCGCCGTCGTTCAGCGCGTCGCTTCGCAGGACGCGGCGTTGTTGCGCCATTTAGACCAATTGGGACTCGTGCCCGGCGTCCAAATTGCGGCGGGCGAACGCTCGCCTTTTGACAATAACCTTGTCGTCGTCGTCAAGAAAAAAACGCGCGTTTTGGGGTTGAGCGTTACGTCAAAAATTTTTGTAAAAGAGAATAACTAAACTTTATGGATAGTCAACAAAGAACACATCGCCACGCTTCGTTTTCGGAAGCGCATGAGAGCGTGGTCGTCCCCGTTCGCGGTTCGTCGTGGAAGCGCTGGCTGGCGATTGCCGGCCCCGCGCTGATGGTCGCTGTCGGTTATATGGACCCTGGCAATTGGGCGACGGACATCGCTGGCGGCAGCCGCTATAGTTACGCCTTAATTTGGGTTTTATTGATGTCCAACTTAATGGCGATACTTTTGCAAAGTTTAGCGGCGCGTTTGGGCATCGTCAACCGCCGCGATCTGGCGCAAATCAATCACGAAGAATTTCACCCCGCCATTAACATTCCGCTTTACATTTTGGCGGAGATTGCCATTACTGCTTGCGACCTTGCGGAGGTCATCGGTTCGGCGATTGCTTTGCAATTGCTGTTTGGGTTGCCGTTAATTTACGGCGTCATTCTCACCGCGTTGGACACCTTCCTTTTGCTTTTGCTTTCGCATTTGGGCATTCGCAAATTGGAAGGCGTCGTGCTGGCGCTGGTCGGCACGATTGGCGCGGCGTTTTTCATCGAACTGTTTCTTGGTCAACCCGATTGGGGCGGCATCGCGCGCGGATTTGTGCCGACGCTGCCCGACTCGTCCGCGCTGTACATCGCCATCGCCATTCTCGGCGCGACGGTTATGCCGCATAATTTGTATTTGCATTCTTCGTTGGTGCAGACGCGCAAGATTGGCAAAAGCCGCGAAGACGTGCGCGACGCGATTCGCTGGAACAACATTGACTCCGCCGTTTCGTTGAATTTGGCGTTTTTAGTCAACGCGGCGATTTTGATTATGGCGGCTTCTATCTTTCACCGCAACGGGTATTTTGAGGTCGCCGAAATTCAAGACGCCTACCATTTGCTCGAACCGCTGTTGGGCGCGTCTATTGCGCCGCTGGCTTTTGCGCTGGCGCTTTTGGCTTCGGGACAAAGCTCGACCATCACCGGCACGCTGGCAGGGCAAATCATCATGGAAGGTTATCTCAATTTGCACATTGCGCCTTGGCTGCGGCGCATGATTACGCGCCTGCTGGCGATTGTGCCTGCCATTTTGGTCATCTTACATTTTGGCGACCGGTCTACCGGCGAGATGTTGGTCTTGAGTCAGGTTGTGCTTTCGCTGCAATTGCCTTTCGCCGTCGTCCCGCTCATCCACGCCGTGGCGGACAAAAGGCGCATGGGCGAATTTCGCATCGGAGTCAAAACGCAGATTGCGGCATGGCTGGTTGCGGCGGTCATCATCGCGCTAAATATCAAATTGGCAGCAGACGAAATTTCGCATTGGATCGCAAACGCCGGCGCGGACGCTTGGCTGGTGAAAATCACGGCGCTTCCGCTGGCGGCGCTGCTCGGCGGGCTGTTGATTTATGTGGTCGCGCATCCGTATTTGAAGAAGTGAGGGGTGCGGGTTTCAGGTATCAGGTGTCAGGTTTCAGGTTGACCGCGACGCGGTCATATTTTTATAGCCGTTACAAACATTTGACCGTTTCACGGTCAGTCGCATAAGTTCGGGCGTTCGTGTTACAAACATCCGACCCCGAAGGGGTCTAATCTTTATTGCCGTTACAAACATTCGACCGTTGCACGGTCAGTCGCATAAATTCGGGCGTTCGTGTTACAAACATCTGACCCCGAAGGGGTCTAATCTTTATAGCCGTTACAATTTCGGCGCAAGGGCGCGACCGCGACGCGGTCGAATGGGTTTATTCCTCGTCTGAAACTATGATTGAAATGATTACTCGACGGGCTATGATTGCGCCGCTCCAATCATAGTTTTCATTTAATCCCATAAATCATAGTTCAGACCTTCACCTGACCGTTCATCAGCAACGGCAAAAGCCAATCGCGGACTTCCGTCAGCGCTTGGGATTCTTGCTTGTTGACGAGAATTTTCTCGTATAAATCTTTTATGTGTTCGCCGAACTTTTGAATGAGTAATAAAGGCGGAATAACAATTGGCGTAAGTTTGATGTCATTCGATACGATAGCGTCAAATATTGAGCCGTTTGATTTGGCTTTCAAATATTGAACGAGATGCATTGAATGTTGATGTAGAAAATAATAGTTAATTTCAGGCTTTGCTTGAATTGCATAGCAAGATTGATTCATTGCCATATCTTGTGAAGCGACATTAATCTTGCCAACTGTACCACGAGCAGTAATAAAAATTGTTCCTTTTGGATATAACCTGCTACTGCAACTTTCAAGCCCAGCCTTTGTAATGTAGTCCATTGTATTTAGTACGAATATCGAATCGTCAGCATCTTTTGGCGTGAAAAACGGAATATTACCTCCCCAATAGGAAGGTTCGCTTGTTTTTGGAGTTCCGCCGCCAAGCAAATCTCCAAGTCTCATTATATTATCCGCCTCCCACCCAAGCGGAATCTCCCGCTTCAATTCCTCATTCCAGACCAGCCCCCCGCCAGCGGATTTGTGCGGGGCAAATTGCACAAACCAATAATCGTAAATCGTCTTCGCCAGAGACTCTAACTCGGCGTTGACGCGCGCGTTCAGTTCGATTTTCGCATCCAACGCGGACAACACGTCCGCAATTTTTTTCTGGGTGCGAAGGTCGTTTGGAATAATAAATTCCATTACCCCTAAATCGTCGGGATTTATTGAAGGATAAGCCGATACATTATTTACTGCTACTCGTTGTAAATAATTTGTAATATCTTTTCGCGTTATCAAATAATATAAATACTTAGGGTCAATTTCTTTATCCACGACGTCAATAGTAAGAAAACCCGAAGAAACAATTAAATCTTTATTTCTTTCTTCAATAATTCCAAAATGTTCTTGTTCTGGACGAACGGTAGAATAAATAATCGTTTTATTTTTTACTTTTCTTTGCGCCCTACTTGGAAAAGGAGCGATTCGAGAATCAAGAATTTGAATGTTGTCAATCTTATTTTTTGTAATACTGCTCGTATCCAAATAATGAATTACGTTTGGGGCGTTTTTTGAGCGAATAGATTCAGCGTTTATTTTTGCAATTTTATTAATAATAATTTTTCTATTCGCCATATCTCAACTCGTCTAACTGCTTCTTTATTTCTTTTTCTAATTTCTCACTTTCAGCAAAAAGCGAATCAAGATTCTTTCTATAACCGTCCATCTTCCCTTCAAACTCTTCGGGCGAAAGTTCCGCGTATTCAATCTTCACGTCAAAATATTGACCGGCGCTAAACGAATAATTCTTCTCCTTAATCTGCTCGTAACCGACGACGACCGAAAAATCGTCCGCCGCCTTATGCGCGTTAAACGTCTCCACAATCTGGCGCTCTTCCTCCGCCGAAAGCAGCGTCTTCTGATTTTTGCCGTCCTTAATCGTCGTCCCCAATTTAGAAGCGTCCATCAACACAATTTCGCCTTTGACGTTGGCTTTGTCCAAAAACAAAACCGAAACGTTCGTCCCCGTTGTGGCGAAAATATTGCTCGGCATCGAAACCACGCCGCGCAACATCTTCTCGTCAACCAACTTCTCGCGGATGCGTTTTTCGATTCCGCTTTGGGCGGTGAGAAAACCCGTCGGCACGACAATCGCCGCCTTCCCGTCTGCGGCGAGCGAAAAAATAATATGCTGAATAAAGAGCAGATAAATCGCCATCTTATCTTTATCCTTTTTCGGCACATTCGGAACGCCCGCAAAAAAACGCTCGCGGTTAACGTTCGCTTCGAGGTCGTCGCGGTACTCGCTAAAATCCAATTTGAAAGGCGGATTAGAAACGATGTAATCGAACGTCCGCAACTTGCCGCCGCGCCGATGATACGGGTTCAAAAGCGTGTTGCCCTGCGCCGCATTTTGGATGGAATGCGCCAAATTGTTAAGGATGAGATTCAAGCGCAACATGCCGCTCGACTTCTGCGAAATATCCTGCGAGAAAACGCTGCAGCGCTCCTCGCCGATGGCGTGCGCCAAACTCATCAACAGCGAACCCGAACCCGCCGCGGGGTCGTACACGGTAACGCTCTTCGGCTTGCCCGTTACCAAAATGTCCGCCATAATTTTCGCCACCGCGTGCGGCGTGTAATACTCGGCGTACTTTCCGCCGCCGTCTTTGTTGTAATCCTTAATCAAATACTCGAAGATAGTCGCAAAAAAATCAAACTTGCGCTCGAAGACGTTTTCAAAACTAAACCCAATCAGCGGGTTAATCAAAGCGCGGCAAAAAGCGTCGCGCCGCGAAGCGTCGGCGATGAAGCCGCTCAACTCGTCGAAGAGCGTAATCTTCGTCCCCGCGTCCGTCTTGACCGAAAAAATATCGTTGTTCAACAAGGCGATGTCGCGCAGCGTGTCGTCGAACAATTTGGCGAATTGCGGGTCGGATTGGCGGTTAAATAAGGAGACGAGATAATGCTCGCGCCTCAAAATCGGGACCTCGGGACCGAGTCGGTTCAACAGGGTTTGATACTCGCCCTCGCTGAATCTCCCTACTTCTTCCGTCCAGCTTTTCGCCTTCGCCAAACGCGGGTCGGCGCGCTTCGCCTCGTAACTGAATTTATCGTTGATAAATTTATATAAAAACGTCTGCGTAATAATTTTGAATTCGTTGCCGTCGTTGCCCAGCCCGTAATTCGCGCACACGCCTTTGAGCGTGTCAATCAATTGTTTGGTCTGCGTCGTAAAATCAAGATCGTTCATGGTTTATCCTATCAATATGCGACCGCTTCGCGGTCAAATGTTTGTAACGCCGTCATCGCGTCTACGCACGACCGCCGCGCGGTCAAATGTTTATAACGCGGTCATCGCATCCGCACACGACCGCAACGCGGTCGAATGTTTATAACACGGTCATCGCATCCGCGCACGACCGCCACGCGGTCGGACGTTTATAACATGGTCATGCATCCGCACATCCGACCCCGTAGGGGTCGAATACGATTCTACCCATCGTTCTACAAACATACGACCCTTTCAGGGTCTGACCGCAACGCGGTCAAATGTTTGTAACGCGGTCAAATGTTTGTAACGCGGTCAAATGCGATTCTACTATGGGGTCTATCCGCTATTGACTTTCAACCCATTCAAACAAATACTCGTCTTTATACTCAATCGCAAAATTTCTCAAAAACGTCAAATATTCGTCCTTAAACGTCTGCTTGCGGTGATGTTCCTTCTGCCGCATAATATAACCAATCACATTATCCAAACTGGAATGGCTGTATGAAAACGCCCCAAACCCCTCCTGCCATTGAAACCCTGACGGACAAAATCCTTTCGTTTTAATAAACTCATTAGACGACTTCTTCACCTCGCGCACCAAATCCGACAAACAACAAGCGGGACGCATCCCAATCAAAAAATGCAAATGATCGGGCATCCCATTAATTGCCAACATCTTCTGCTCTTTATTTCGCACAATGCCCGTAATGTATTTATACAGCTCCTCTTCCCACGCGGACGAAATCAAACTCCGCCGACCTTTTACCGCAAACACAACCTGAATATAAATCTGTGAATAGGTGGTCATCTTTTCATCCTATAAATATTTGACCCTTTCAGGCTATAAATATTTGACCCTTTCAGGGTCTCTGACCGCAACGCGGTCGGACGTTTATAACATGGTCATGCATCCGCACATCCGACCCCTGCGGGGTCGAATATGATTCTACCCATCGTTCTACAAACATGCGACCCTTTCAGGGTCTGACCGCCGCGCGGCTTTGCGTTTTTCGTCATTCAAACCGTCGCGCCTTGATACTCGCCCAGATATTCCTTCACCGCCAAACGATTAATAAAATCCGCCGATTCAGGGTCGAGCGCAATTTTGATTTTATCAAACGCCTCGACAATATTCTTCATCGTCATCTTCCCGAAGAACGCCTCCGAATCGACCAAATTTCGATTCAAGAAAACCTTCTCGTCGGTGCGCGTCTTCACATCCGCCAGCGCCTCCTGAATTTCGCTCTCGCGTTGCGTCGGCTTGCCGCGCTCGACAAGGCGCTTATGAATGCGGGCGTACTTCGCGTCGTTTGCGTACTTCGCCCGCAGCAAATTGTTGCGTCGATTCAACTCGTTCACCTTCTCGAAAATCTTCTCCAACACGCCGATATTCTCGCGCATGTCCTCTTGCGTGATTTCGCTCAAATTCTTCTTCTCAAACAAACGCTTCAACTCGTCGTACAGCGTTACATACTGCGGGTCGGCGGGATCAAAATTTGCGCTCAACGCCTCGCGCGCTTTTCGCAGCGCCCCCTTCAACTGGTCGGCGATCACCAACTCGTCTTCTGAAATTTTGCGAAAACCGAAAATCACATTGTCTAACGCCGCGTTCAAAAGGTTGGTCGTGTCCGCGCGATTTTCAAGGCTTTCCTTCAAATTCAACATTTCAATGCGCGCGATCGTTTCGTCCAGCAGCCGGTTAAATTTCTTGAAGTCAATCCGCTCCAACAAATCGTAATGTCCGAACAGTTTCGCCAAATTATAGAGGTTGCGCGCGTTCTCCAACGCTCGGCGAATTTCAAGCATCGCGCCGCGATCCGAAATTTCGTTAATCTGCCGCGAAAAAATTTCCATATTATTCAAATCGTAATGGAACAACGTCTCCTTAATTTCTCTGAACTCTTTCTCGATTTCTTCGCTCGATTTGAAGAGGTTGGAATACGTCTGCATCTCGTCGCCCAATTCGGCTTGCAGTTCCTCGAAGTAGGCTTTGTTCGTCTTGTCAAATTGAGCGCGGATGTCGGCGAAGTCCACGACGAAGCCGTATTTGAAATCTTTATACGGGCGGTTGACTCGCGTCAGCATTTGCAACAGGTTATGGTCGCGCAGTTGGCGGGCGATGTAAAGTTTCTTCAAGCGCTGCGCGTCAAAGCCGGTCAACAGCATGTTATAGACGAAGAGCAAATCCGCCGCGCCTTCTTTGAAACTTTCCACTTCGTCTTTGCGTTCGTCCTTCGAGCCGACATCGTGCAGAATCAACGCGGCGCGCAAACTTCCGCCGTCCGCTTGATACGCGGAATATTCCGCCGCAGGCTCCGCTATCGCTTTGTAATCGCGGCGCACTTCTTCCACCGTTTTTTGCGCGGGGTTATATTTATTGACGAAAATCTCGAACAACTTTCGCGCCTGATCTGCGCTGTCGCAGACGACCATCCCGCCGATGGCATAATCGTCAAATTTTTTGCGGCTGTTGAGAAAGTCGCGCACGATGTAATCCAGCATCGGCTCGGCGAAGGCTTTGTGGGCGAAAATCGTTTTCTTCTCCGCGTCGCCTTCCAAAATCTCGACTTCTTTCAGCGCTTTCTCCAACTGGATTTTGTACTCGGTTTCAATCCCCTCGCGGATTAAGCGCAGCGTGTACCCGTCCGCGATGGACGAGTTGTAATAATATTTGTGGATGTAGCCGCCGAACACGTTGCGCGAAATGTTGTCGCCGCTAATCAAGGGCGTTCCCGTCAGCCCGATGAGAATCGCCTCGCGGTCCGAACTGATTAGGTTGGCGAGAAAACTTCCCTTCGGGTCGTAACTGCGATGCACTTCGTCGAGAAAATAAACGCGCTGGGTGTTCACGTCGTAATCGCTGGCGCGAATCGCGTCCGAATCGTCTTTGAACTTTTGGATGTTGACCACCGTAATTTCAGGTTGTCCGCTTTGATTTTCAATCGCCTGCTTTGAGCGAAAACTTTTCAGCAACGCCTCTTTGGAGTTTGCCGTTTTGACGATTAATCCGCGCTTGCCAAATTCAAGTTTGGCTTGATTCAGCAAATCAATTCGATCGACGATGAAATAAAATTTCGGCGTTTTTCCTTTGCCGTAAAAATAATCGGTCAGATAGCGCGTGTTGAAATACGCCAACGCCGTTTTTCCGCTGCCCTGCGTGTGCCAAATAATGCCGTTGCGTTTGCCTTCGTCCAGTCGGCGCTCGATGGCGCGGGTGGCGAAAATCTGCGGATAGCGCATAATGTGTTTTTGCAACCCTTGATCGCCTTTGACGTAAGCGATTCCATACTTCAACAAAAACGCCAAACGTTCGCGGCAAAAGAGCGAAGTCAGCACGCGGTTGGTCGGCGAATTGGGGTCTTTATTCGTAATAAATTCCGGCGAATATTTAATGACGATGTGATTATTTTTCTTCAAAACAAAATTTTCAAGGTCGTCGTCCTCCGCCCGCAACAGCGCGGACGAGTCGAGACCGTCCGCCTCGTCTTCTCGAAAGAAGTTGAAATTCGCTTCGTCGTAAGAGGTCGTCGAATAAAATACGCCTTGAATTTTCTCCGTCGAATCGGGGTCGTATTCCATGTTGTTGGAGAAAACGAGAATTTGCGAAAGGTTGATAAATTTTCTAAATTCTTTCTTCTTGAAACGCGCGTTAATGCGCGTCCGCTCGGCGAGGATGCCGTCGCGGTTATTCGGCTTTTTCACCTCGATGAAAACCAGCGGCATTCCGTTGATCAGCAAAATCACGTCGGGGCGAAATTCGTCTTCGCCGTTTTGGTAATTCAACTCGGTAACGACGTGAAAAGAATTGTTGTCAAAATTCTCGAAGTCAATCAGCCGCGTTCCCGAAGAAGCGGTCAGCATTTCGTAGAAGGCTTTTCCTAAATCTTCGTTGTCCAACGCCAGCGAAACGTCTTCGTATATTCTGCGCGCGCCGTCTTCGTCCAGTTGGGGATTAATCCGCAAGAGCGCTTCTCGAAAAATGTCCGTGAAGACGTTCGTCTCCCCGTCCCACACCGCGTCGGACAGAGGCAAATAGTCGTAGCCCAAACGGCACAAATGCAAAATAGCGGGGATTTTGACTCGGGTATCTTCGTTGAAACTCATGAGCGCTTCCTTTATAAATGTTTTCTTCTATCTGCAATTTACGGGCGGATGCGTCCCACTTAATTCCGCGCCTTGTCGGTTGATAATATTCCACGCGAGAGAATTTGTCAATTTTTAGCGGCGGTTAACGGACAAGCGATTTTATCCGCCGCCTTATCTTTCGTTCATTCCCGTCCGTCTTCGGTCAGATATAGTCTCCTGTGTTAAAGAGATTCTACCATCTGTAAAATAAGGTTGGGGTTTGAAAAAAATAGCAGAATGAACAAAGCCAACGCAATTTATTTGAGAATGCCTCCCTTAATCTACGGTAAAATACCCTTCATGCCAAAAACAATTCAAGCGCTTTTTCTCGCGGCGGAAGCCGACCCTTTCATCAAAGTCGGCGGACTCGGAGACGTAGCGGGGACTTTGCCGCGCGAGTTGCGCGCCCTCTCCAACGACGACTTAAAAATAGACGTGCGTTTAGTTTTGCCTTATCACTCGGCGCTCAAAGCGGAAGACCTGCGCCCGCTCGAACCCTTTACCGTGCGCTGTGGCGGCGCGGACGTTGTCGTCGAAGCCTTTGAAACGTCGTTGCAGGGAATGCCCGTTTATCTGATTGGCGGCGAACCGATTCGCGCCAGCGGCTCGGTCTATTCGTTAGACGCAAAAGCCGATTCCGAAAAATACGCTTTTTTCTCGCTCGCGGCGATAGAACTTCCGAAACACATCCATTGGCGTCCGCAAATTATCCACGCGAACGATTGGCACACGGCGCTAAGCCTTTACGTCAACTTGACGCGCCGTTGGGAAAGCGGCGAGCAGACCGCCGGCATTTTAACCTTGCACAATATGCCCTTCATGGGCGCGGACTCGCGCGAGATTTTAGAACGCTGCGGGTTGCCAATCGCCCAAACCGACTTGCCCGAATGGGCGCGAACCCTCCCTCTGCCGCTCGGCATTTGGTCGGCGGACAAAGTCGTCGCCGTTTCGCCCGGTTACGCGGCGGAAATCCTAACCGAAGAATTCGGCTGCGGACTTAACGAGTTTATGACTCAACATCAAGAATCCCTCAGCGGAATCTTAAACGGCATTGACACGGTTTCCTTCGACCCCGCCGTAGATAAAGCCCTCAGCGTCAACTACGACGCAGAACGCCTCGACCTGCGTGTCGAAAACAAAGAACTTCTGCAAGAAAAATTAGGACTCGCGCGCGACCCAAACATTCCGCTCTTCGGCGTCGTCTCGCGCATGGACCCGCAAAAAGGCGTTGACCTCGCTTTTACCGCGCTCAAAAATATGAAGCGCATTGACTTTCAAGCCGTCATACTCGGCTCGGGCGACCCGAAACTAGAAGAGTCGGCGCGAGAGTTGCAGGCGCTTTTTCCCGAAAAAATCAAAGTCATTTTGCGTTACGACGCAAACCTCGCCCGCCAAATTTACGCGGGCGCCGATATGCTCCTCATGCCCTCGCGCTACGAACCTTGCGGCTTATCGCAGATGATCGCCATGCGTTACGGCTGCGTGCCAATCGTCCGCGCGGTGGGCGGGCTGAAAGATACCGTCATCCCCGAAGAAACAGGTTTCGTTTTTGAAAAGGCGCATTTCATGTCGCTCGTCAGCGCGATAAAATCCGCCTTAAAAATTTTGCCCGACCGCGAACGCTGGCAAACGCTGCAACGCAACGGCATGACGAAAGATTTTTCGTGGCAAACGTCCGCGCAAGAATACCTCGACCTCTATCAATCTTTGACGGCAACCGAATGACCTTTCAACGCTCCTCTGGCATCCTCCTACACCCCACCAGTTTGCCCTCGCCTTACGGCATTGGCGATCTCGGCTCGCAAGCCTACCGCTTCGTGGATTGGCTCGCCTCGGCGGGTTGCAAAATTTGGCAAATCCTGCCGCTCGGTCCCACAGGCTACGGCGATTCGCCCTATCAATGCTTTTCGGCTTTTGCCGGAAACCCTTATCTGATTAGCCCCGAAGAATTATTAAACGACGGATTGATTGGCGAAGCCGACCTTAACGACCTTAAAGAATTGCCCGCCTCTCACGCGGACTTCGGCGCTCTCATCCCCAAAAAGTTGAATCTTTTGCTGACGGCTTTTCAGCGCTACCAAACCCGTCCCGAAGCCTTGCGCGAATCCTTTGAAAGCTTCCGCGCCGAAAACGCGGACTGGCTCGACGACTTCGCGCTCTTCATGGCGCTGAAAGAGGCGCACGGCGGCGGCGCGTGGAGCGGCTGGGATTCCGCCTTGCGCGCGCGAAAAAAATCCGCGCTAAATAAAGCCAAAAAAGAACAAGCGCAAAATATAGAGCGTTATTCTTTTTATCAATTCCTCTTCTTTCGCCAATGGACGAAACTGCGCGCCTACGCCAACCAAAAGGGAATCCAAATTATGGGCGACATCCCCATCTTCGTCGCCTACGATTCGGCGGACGTGTGGGCGCGTCCCGATCTATTCTTCCTCGACGAAGCGGGCGCGCCGACCGTCGTGGCGGGCGTCCCGCCCGACCTTTTCTCGGCGACCGGTCAACTGTGGGGAAATCCGCTTTACGATTGGCAAGCGCATAAAAAAGAAGGCTACGCATGGTGGCTTTCGCGCATCCGCGCCTTGCTGGGCATGACGGACATTCTGCGCTTCGATCACTTTCGCGGTTTCGCCGGCTATTACGAAATCCCGGCTTCCGCCGCCACCGCCGAACACGGGCGCTGGGCGGAAGGTCCCGCCGCAGATTTTTTCGACGCCGTCAAAGCGGGGTTGGGCGGCGCGGACAGCCTGCCAATCGTCGCCGAAGATTTAGGCTTAATCACGCCCGACGTGATCGAGTTGCGCGATTCCTTTAATTTGCCGGGCATGAAGATTCTGCAATTCGGCTTCACCGCGCCCGACAACCCTTTTCTGCCGCATAATTACGTTCCGCATTGCGTCGCCTACACGGGCACGCATGACAACGACACCGCCGCAGGTTGGTACGCCGCCGCGCCCGAAGCGGAAAAAGATTTTGCGCGCCGCTATCTCGGCGTGGATGGACACGACTTCGCTTGGGACTTAATCCGCGCCGCGTGGAAGTCGGTCGCGCTGTTCGCCATCGCCCCCATGCAGGACGTGCTGGGTTTGGGCGGCGAAGCGCGGATGAACTTCCCCAGCCGACTGGGCGGCAATTGGCAATGGCGCATGTCTGCGAGCGATTTGCGCGAAGACCTCGCCGACGGCTTGCGCGAGTTGAATTGGCTGACGTTGCGTTAAGGGCGGCGCGTTTTTACTTCTTCGCCTTTTCCTTCGCCGCCTTAATCAACCCCATAAACAGCGGATGCGGCTTCATTGGGCGCGATAAAAATTCGGGGTGAAACTGGCTTCCCACCATGTAAGGATGATCTTTCAATTCCACAATTTCTACCAGACGACCGTCGGGCGAAAGCCCCGAAAAAATCATGCCGCGTTTTTCAAAATCGGCGCGGTAATGGTTGTTGAACTCCAACCGATGGCGATGCCGTTCGTCCACGCTGGAAGCGTTATACGCGGCGGCGGCTTTCGTCCCCGCCTGCAAGGCGCAAGGATAAAGTCCGAGTCGCATTGTCCCGCCCATGTCCGTAATCGAGCGTTGATCGGTCATCAAGTCAATGACTGGGTGCGGCGTACTGTGGTCAAATTCCGACGAGTTCGCGTCCTCTAATTTCAACACGTCGCGGGCAAACTCGATGCACATCACCTGCATTCCAAGACACAACCCCAAATAGGGAATTTTGTTTTCGCGGGCGTAACGCGCCGCAAGGATTTTGCCTTCCACGCCGCGCGAGCCAAACCCGCCCGGCACGAGAATCGCGTCCGACTCTTTAATCAGATTCCAACTTTTCTCTTTTTCAAGGTCTGCCGAATGAATCCAATGGATGACGACTTCCGCGCCGTTGGCGAGCGCCGCGTGTTTCAACGCTTCGCGCACCGACATATAAGCGTCTTGCAATTCGACGTACTTCCCGACCAACGCCACGCGCACCGTCGGCTTTTCTTTTTTGATTTCGTCCGCTAATTTTTTCCACGGGCGCATGTCCGCTTTGCGGCGCGATTGCATTTCCAATTTTTTTAGGAGCAAATCGCCCACGCCGAGTTCTTCTAGCAAAAGCGGAATTTCGTACAAATTGTTCGCCGTCTTCATCGGAATGACCGCTTCGTTTTCCACGTCGCAGAATAAAGCGATTTTGTCGCATAAATCTTGCGCCACGTCTTGATCGGCGCGGGCGATGATGACGTTGGGCGAAATGCCGATGGAACGCAGCGCGGCGACGGAATGCTGTGTCGGCTTGGTTTTGATTTCGCCCGTCGCGCCGATAATCGGCAGCCATGTAACGTGGATGAACAAACAGTTCTCCCGCCCGACTTCGTTTCGCAGTTGACGAAGCGCTTCGAGAAACGGCTGCGATTCGATGTCGCCCACCGTGCCGCCGACTTCGAGAATCATAATCTCCGCGCCTGTTTCTTTCGCCGCCAGCCCGATGCGGCGTTTGATTTCGTTGGTGATGTGCGGGATGACTTGAATCGTCCCGCCTAGATAATCTCCGCGCCGCTCTTTGGCGATGGTTTCAGCGTAGACTTGCCCGGTCGTGAAATTGCTGACTCGGCTCAGGCGGATGTCAATGAAGCGCTCGTAATGCCCTAAATCTAAATCGGTTTCCGCGCCGTCGTCGAGGACGTACACCTCCCCGTGTTGATAAGGCGACATCGTGCCGGGGTCTACGTTAATGTACGGGTCGAGTTTTTGAACCGCCACTTTGAATCCGCGCTCTTTGAGCGCCAAACCCAGCGCCGCCGCCGTTACGCCTTTTCCCACCGACGACACCACGCCGCCCGTAAAAAATAAATATTTCGTTTCCATGCCGTTTCTCCGAAATTAATAAGGATATGCAAAAAGAATGGGGAGGGCGGCTTGCCCTCCCCATTCGGGGTTACGATACGTTTAGCGAATAAAAGACTTTGATTTCATCCGACCAGTTTAACTAAATCTTCGGCGGCGCGTCTCATTTCGAGGAAGACCATGCCCAACTTCGCTTCCTGTCGCGCCATCGCCGTCAACACGGCTTCGCTGCCGATAGCGGTCAGCACAATCGAGCCTTTGTCGCCTTTGATGTAAACCTGCTCTAAACCGCCGCGTCCTAATTCGCCCGAAATGCGCTCGCCAAGGCTGAGCATAGCGGCGGACATGGCGGACACGCGGTCTTCTTCCACGCCTTGTTGCAAGGCGGACGCCATAATTAAACCGTCCACCGAAACGACGGCGGAGGCTTCAATGTCGGGGGCGGCGGCTTGCATATTGCGAAGTCGTTCCACGAGTTGTTCAGCGCGGGATGGTGCCATAACTTAAATCTCCTAGTAAGCGGTTGCGTTCTCAGAACGGTTAGAGTTTACCAGAAAAAACCCCATTCGAGAATTGCAAGACATTTCAATTCGTTTTCAATTTCAGCGCAAAATTTGACCGCGCCTTTCCTTCATGTTAAACTTGCCGATTGCCATGTTCAAACTTTTTTTGCTTTTTTCTTTGCTTTTTCAAGAGGCGACGGTTGCGATTCTCTCCCCGCAAGCGGGCGAAACCCTGCGCGGACAAATCCAAATTCAAGGAAAAATGGACGTTATCAACTTTGAACGCGCCGAACTTTCCTTCGCTTTTGACTCAACCGCCGCAGACGAGGACGCGGGCTGGTTCGCCATCCAAACCTTCTCTCAGCCGACGGCGGATTCCGCCCTCGCGCTCTGGGACACGACCGCCCTCACCGACGGCGACTACGCTTTGCGCTTGCGCGTCTTTTTGGCGGACGGCTCGCGTCAAGATTCTGTGATTCGCAATTTGCAAATCCGCAACGACGAACAGCCGACTCCCGCGCCGACGCAAACGCCTTTCAATTTCGAGTCGTTCATCGAAACGCCGACGGCTTTTGTCGAGCAAGCGCCAGTTCCGACGCCGATCTATCCCACGTCCACGCCGTTGCCGCCTAATCCCGCCGCGTTGACGTCCTCTTCTATCGTCAAAATTTTTTGGCAAAGCGCGGCGGGCGCGGCGCTTCTTTTCCTTTTTTTCTCTCTCGTCCTTCGCTTGCGAAAATAATCCATGATGGAATCAAAAACGTATCTCTTGATCGGGTTAGGAAACCCCGGGCGCGAATACAAAGACACGCGCCACAATATCGGCTTTATGGCGTTAGACGTTCTCGCCGAAAAAATCGGCGCGCGCGGAATGAAGGTGCAATCGAAAGCAATTATTACGTCCGCGCTGTATAACGAGCGCAAGTTGATTCTCGCCAAACCGCAGACGTACATGAACCTCTCCGGTCAATCGGTGCAAGGGCTTTTGCATTTTTACAAAATCCCCGTCGAGAACCTGCTCGTGGCGCACGACGATTTAGATTTGCCCTTCGGCGCGATTCGCATCCGCGCGGGCGGCGGCGCGGGCGGACAGCGCGGCATAGCGAACACCATCGAACGCTTAGGCACGCAAGATTTCCCGCGCCTGCGGCTTGGCATTGGACGTCCGCCTGGCCGCATGGAAGCGAAGGATTACGTTTTGCAAAATTTTTCAAAAGACGAGCAAAAAAATTTGCAAGCCTTCCTCTCTCGCGCCGCCGACGCCGCGCTTGAATTCGCGTTGAACGGCTTAAACGCGGCGATGAATCAATTCAACGGCGAAATGCGAGAGCCGTAAATTTCTAATTCGCAATGCAGCCGATTCTTTTTCAACTTCGTCAACTTGACGCCTATCGCCAAACCTTAAGCGGGCTGTCCGCGCGCGCGACGCTTCCCGCGTTGGGCGTCCCTCGCGCAACGCGCTTGCCCTTGCTCGCCGCCTTGCGCGAGGACGCCAATCAGCCGATTCTCTTTATCGCCGACCGCGCCAATCATGCGCTTTCGCTCTTCGACGAATTAAACTTTTGGACGGACGCGCCGCGCTATTTATTCGCCGAGCCGAATCCGCTGTTTTACGAAAACGCCGCTTGGGGCGCGACCACGCGCCGCGACCGCCTGCAAACGCTGACGGCGCTTTCCAGTTATCATTTGCCGTTCGCTGAAAAGCCGCAAACGCCGCCGATTGTCGTCGCCTCCGTCCGCTCGTTGATGACGCGCACGCTTCCGCGCCGCGATTTTCTCAAAGCCTGCAAAAAACTCTCGGCGGGACAAACCGCCCAACCCGACAGTCTGATGCGCGAATGGGCGCGCATTGGCTATCAGCGCGTCAACACGGTTTTGGAAGCCGGTCAATTTTCCGGGCGCGGCGGCATTCTCGACGTGTGGACTCCCACCGAACGCTTCCCCGCGCGTTTTGATTTCTTCGGCGACGAAATCGAAACCATCCGCAGTTTTGACCCCGCCTCGCAACGGACTTTACAAGGGCTTGAAAATATTTTAATTGTCCCCGCCCGCGAATTTTTAGCGGACACAAGCGAAAGCGAAATGCCGCTTTCCGAATTTCATTTGCCTTTATTGCATCGTCAGCCCGCTTCGTTGTTGGATTATCTCCCGCAGCGGACGGTCGTCTTAACCGACGACAATCATTTGCTGGAAACGATGGCAAACGAAATTGAAGAGCAAGCGCTGAAATTTCGTCAAGACAGCGTGGACGAAGGGACGCTCTCGGCGGACTTCCCCGCGCCTTATGTAACCTGGTCGGAGTTGAGCGACTCCTTAAGTCAATTTCCGCATTTGGATTTTGGCTACTCGACCGAAGCGCCAGAGACGGATTCGCTCTCTTCGCATTTCGGGCATGACGAGCGCTTCGGCGGACGACTCAAACCGTTTGTCAACTATCTCGCACCGATTGTCGAGCGCGGCGAACAAGTTTTCATCGTCTCGCGTCAAGCGCCGCGCCTCAAAGATTTATGGTTCGAGCATCACCCCGAATCCGAAGCGCCGAATTTGGAATTTACCGAAGCCTCGCTTTCCGAAGGCTTTACGCTTGACGACCTTCATCTAATCACCGATTCTGAAATCTTCGGCTGGGAGCGCCCGCAGCCGCGCGCGCGTCAACGCCCGACGGCGGACACGCCCGAAGCGCTCTACGCCGATTTGCAAACTGGCGATTTGGTCGTGCATGTGGATCACGGCGTGGGGCGTTTTGCGGGATTAATGCAGCGCTATCTCGACGGACACGAGCGCGAGTTCCTCGCCGTCGAGTACGAGCGCGGCGACATTTTATACGTCCCCGTTCATCAAGCGGACCGCCTAACGCGCTACGTCGGCGCGGACGGCGGCAAACCGTCGCTCGATCATCTCGGCGGTCAAGCGTGGACGGAGACGAAGAAGCGAGTCAAAGAGGCGGTTCAAAAAGTCGCCGAAGATTTGTTGGATTTATACGCGCATCGTCAAGTCATCGAGGGCTTTCCCTTCGCGCCCGATTCGCAATGGCAAAAAGAATTAGAAGACAGTTTTCCCTACGTCGAAACCGAAGACCAAAAACGCGCGCTGGCGGACATCAAGCGCGACATGGAACGCGCCCGCCCGATGGACCGTTTGCTCTGCGGCGACGTGGGTTACGGCAAAACGGAAGTTGCGCTGCGCGCCGCCTTCAAAGCCGTGATGAGCGGCAAACAAGCGGCGCTGCTTGTGCCGACGACCGTCCTCGCGCAACAACATTTTGAAACCTTCTCGCAACGCCTCGCCGCTTTTCCCGTTAAGGTGGAAATGCTTTCGCGCTTCCGCGCGCCGCGCGAGCAGACGGAGATTCTCGGTCAACTCGCCGCTGGCGCAATTGACATCGTCATCGGCACGCATCGCCTCATCTCGGCGGACGTCGTCTTCAAAGATTTGGGCTTGGCGATTATTGACGAAGAACAGCGCTTCGGCGTAACGCACAAAGAACACCTTAAGAAATTACGCACCGAAGTGGACGTGCTGACGCTGACCGCCACGCCCATTCCGCGCACCTTGTACATGGCGCTGACTGGCGTCCGCGATATTTCTAACTTGAACACGCCGCCCGAAGAGCGCCTGCCGATTGTTACGCACGTCGGTCCCTATTCGCCGCGCTTGACTCGTCAAGCCATTTTGCGCGAACTCGAACGCGGCGGACAAATTTTCTTTGTCCACAATCGCGTGCAAACTATAGACGCCATGAAAGCGCATTTGGAGCGCCTCGTCCCTGAAGCCCGCGTGGACGTGGCGCACGGTCAAATGGCGGAAGGTCAACTCTCGGCGGTCATGCGCCGTTTCAGCGCCGCCGAAATTGACGTCCTGCTTTCGACGACCATCATCGAATCGGGGTTGGACATTCCCAACGCCAACACGCTCATCGTAGATCGCGCCGACACCTTCGGCTTGGCGCAACTCTACCAACTGCGCGGACGAGTCGGGCGCGGCGCCATGCGCGCTTACGCCTATTTCTTCCGCCACAACAAATTGACTCCCACGTCGGAAGGGCAACAGCGTTTGGAAGTCATCGCCGAAAACACGCATCTCGGCGCGGGCTATTCAATCGCCATGCGCGATTTGGAAATTCGCGGCGCGGGCGAATTGCTCGGCACGCGCCAACACGGGTTTATCCAATCGGTCGGCTTTCACCTGTACACGCGCATGTTAGCGGACGCCGTCCGCCGTTTGCGCGCGCTCGCCGCGAAATTGCCCAATCCAGATTATGAAACGCGGCTTTCTAACCTCTTAACGTTCGACGCTTCGAGCTTGAGTTTGCAGCCGATGGCTAGCCCGGTGAATGTAGATCTGCCGCTCGCCGTCGGTTTTCCCGCCGACTATATCCCCGACGCGGATTTGCGTCTGCGCCTTTACCGCCGCCTCGCCGACGTGCGCGACGAAACCGAACTAGACGCGCTCGGCGCCGAATTCCGCGACCGCTTCGGTCAACTGCCGCAGATGACGCAGAATCTCTTTTACCAGATTCGCGTCAAACTTCGAGCGGAAGAAATTGGGCTGACGTCCGTCCGCTGGGAGGCGGGGCAAATTTTGCTCAAATACCCCGCCGCCGATTCAGAGGCGGAAGCGAAGCGCCTTCCCGATGTGGGAAACAGCCTGCGCGGCGGACGCGGTCAATATTGGCTGGCGCTCTCAAACGACGAAGTTTGGACGACGAAATTGTTAGACGCGCTGGAATTGTTAAGAAGATAAATTTTACAGCGGATTTAATTCAAAGACCACTTTTGAATTTGGCGCGTAAATGATGCGGCAAAATTGACCTTCTTCAATTCGCGCGTAAATTTCTTCGGTGATTGTGAACGTCCCTAAACGCTCGAACTCGGCGTAGTAAGTCGGCGGGCTGCCGTGAGAGGTGGAGACGCGCTTTTTGCCGCTCAATCGCGCTTGGTCAATCTCTGCGAGGCCGCCGCGCAAGTCTTGCACATTTTTGTAAACGTGTCGCCCTGTCGCGCCGATAATGAAAATAAAAATCACAGCCGCGACGGCGAAGAAAATTGCCAACGCGCCGATTTGCTTAAAACTGGTTGCCATACAAAAAAAGAATCCGCCAAACGCCAAAAGGCTGATTAAAATTGTCGCCAGCGGAAGCGCAATGTTAGTTTTTAGTCTGGTTTGCTGTTCGGGCGTAAGGGGCGTTGCGGGCATAAAAATCCTCGTTTAGAATTTTGCGGTAAAATAGAACGCGCGTTCGGAGAAAATAAAAATGGATTTCAAACTTACCGCTCCCTTCATCCCGATGGGCGACCAGCCCGAAGCCATTCGCGGGTTAGTGGACGGCGTAAATCGCGGGCTTAAACATCAGGTGTTGCTCGGCGCAACGGGAACGGGCAAAACTTTTACCATCGCTTCGGTGATTCAGGAACTGCAAAAGCCAGCCTTAATCATGGCGCATAATAAAACGCTGGCGGCTCAATTATACGCCGAGTTCAAAGAGTTCTTTCCGCAAAATGCAGTCTCTTATTTTGTGTCGTATTATGATTACTATCAGCCCGAAGCCTACGTCCCGCGCCACGATTTATACATTGAAAAAGAAACGCAAATTAACGAAGAGATTGAACGTCTGCGCCTCGCGGCGACGACGGCGTTAATCTCGCGCCGCGACGTGATCATCGTCGCGTCGGTCTCTTGCATCTACGGTTTGGGTTCGCCCGAAGAATTTGGCAAGGGGACGGTCAGCCTGAAGATGGGCGAGATTTATCGGCGCAACGCGCTGCTGCGCCAATTGATTGAAAGCCAATATCAACGCAACGACTTGGAGTTGCGGCCTGGCACGTTTCGCGTGCGCGGCGACACGCTCGAAATTGTCCCTGCTTACGAAGAGAAGAAAGGCTACAAAATCGTTTTCTTCGGCGACGAGGTGGAACGCATTACGCAATTCAACCCCGTAACGGGCGAAATTTACGCCGAGCCGCAAGAGGCGACCATTTACCCCGCCAAGCAATTTCTCACCGACCAAGAACGGCTGAAAGATTCCATCAAAAATATCGAAGCGGAATTGGACGAGCGTTTGGCGCTGTTCAAGAGCGAAGGCAAACTGTTGGAAGCGCAACGGCTTGAACAACGCACGCGCTACGATTTAGAAATGTTAAAAGAAGTCGGCTATTGTTCGGGGATTGAAAACTACTCGCGCCATCTCGACGGGCGTCCGCCCGGCTCGCACCCGTGGACGTTGATTGACTTCATCCCCAGCGATTACCTGCTGGTGTTGGACGAAAGCCACATGACCGTGCCGCAAATTCGCGGCATGTACAACGGCGACCGTTCGCGCAAAGAGACGTTGGTGGAATACGGCTTTCGTCTGCCTTCGGCGTTGGACAACCGCCCGCTGAAATTTGACGAATTTGAGCAGGTGATGGGTTCGACTATTTACACGTCCGCCACGCCGGCGGAATACGAACTCAAACACGCGCAACAAACCGTCGAGCAAATTATCCGCCCGACGGGGCTGATTGACCCCGAAGTGGTCGTGCGCCCGGTCAAAGGGCAGATAGACGATCTGGTTGGAGAAATCGCTCAAAGGGTGGAAAGGCGCGAGCGCATTCTGGTTACCACGCTCACCAAACGCATGGCGGAAGAGTTGACCAAATACATGTCCGAGTTGGGCGTCAAAGTTCAATATCTGCACTCGGAAGTGGAGACGTTGGAGCGCGTTAGCATTTTGCGCGATTTGCGGCTCGGCAACTTTGACGTGTTAGTGGGCATCAACCTTTTGCGCGAAGGGTTAGACCTGCCAGAAGTTTCTCTCGTCGCAATTTTGGACGCGGATAAAGAAGGTTTCTTGCGCTCCGACACGGCGCTGATTCAGACGATTGGACGCGCGGCGCGCAACGTCAACGGGCGCGTGATTATGTACGCTGACCGCGAGACCGACTCGATGAAACGCGCCATTGACGAGACCAACCGCCGCCGCGCCAAGCAGACGAAATATAACGAGGAACACGGCATCATTCCGTTTAGCGTAACCAAAGCGATTCACGATTTGACCGAAGAGGTCAGCAGGTCGTCGGTGAGCGAGGCGAAGGGCGAATACAAGGTGATGGGCAAACAGTCTATGCCGCGCAACGAGTTGCGTCAAATCGCGCATGAGATGGAAAGGGAAATGAAAGACGCCGCCAAAAATTTGGAGTTTGAAAAAGCGGCGGCTCTGCGCGACGAATTGTACGAGTTGAAAAGTCTGCTCGCGGAAGACGAGAGTTTGAAACCTTGGGAACGAATTAAGTTGTTTACTGGCGAGGAAGAATAGCGCGGTAAATAAAAGACAGTCATTTATAAATGACTGTCTTTTTAATTTCTACTATTACGCGGCGCAAAAACTACAACAGCGTCGGAATCTCTTCGGGGTGCTTGGCGACTTTCACGCCCGCCGCTTCCAACGCGCGGATTTTATCGGCGGCGGTGCCTGCGCCGCCTTCGATGATCGCGCCTGCGTGTCCCATGCGTTTTCCGGGAGGCGCAGTCTGCCCGGCGATGAACGAAGCAACCGGTTTAGTCATCTTCGTGCGGATGTACTCGGCCGCTTTCTCTTCTTCGTTGCCGCCGATTTCGCCGATCATAATGACCTTTTCGGTTTCGGGGTCGTTCTCGAACATTTCCAAAACGTCGGTGAAATTCGTCCCGTTGACCGGGTCGCCGCCGATGCCAACGCAAGTGGACGCGCCCATGCCGAGATTCTTCATCGCGTACAACACTTCGTAGGTCAGCGTGCCGGAACGAGAGACCACGCCGACGTTGCCTTTGATGGCGATATTGCCGGGGATGATTCCTATTTTGGCTTCGTCGGGAGTCAACAAACCAGGGCAGTTGGGACCAATCAGGCGCGCGCCTTTTTGGTCGAGGTAATTGCGGACGCGCATCATGTCGTGGATGACCACGCCCTCGGTGATGCAGATAATCAGCGGAATGCCCGCGTCGGCGGCTTCAAACATGGCGTCGGGGGCGAAGCGCGCGGGGACGAAGATAATGCTGGCGTTGGCGTCGGTGGCGTCTTTCGCGGCTTTGACCGAATCAAAGACCGGAATTTTTCCGTCTAAAACCCATTCGCCGCCTTTGCCGGGCGTTACGCCGCCGACAACGTTCGTGCCGTAAGCCGCCATTTGCGTGGTGTGAAACAAGCCTTCGTTGCCAGTAATGCCTTGCACAATGAGGCGCGTATTTTTATTAACTAAAATGCTCATGTAAATTATCCCTTCGCGGCGGCGACGGCTTTCTTCGCCGCGTCCGCCAGCGTTTCGGCGGTGATCATGTTCGCGTTTTCCAGCAGACGTCGTCCTTCTTCCGCGTTGGTGCCGACGAGGCGCACAACCATCGGAACTTTCGGCTTGACTTCGTCCATCGCGGCGAGGATGCCGCGCGCCACTTCGTCGCAACGGGTGATGCCGCCGAAGATGTTGAACAGCACGGCTTTGACGTTCGGGTCGCTGAGGATAATCCGCATGGCTGCGGCGACTTTTTCCGCGCCCGCGCCGCCGCCCACGTCGAGGAAGTTGGCAGGGTCGCCGCCAAAGAGTTTGATGACGTCCATGCTGGTCATCGCCAATCCCGCGCCGTTGACCATGCAGCCGATGTTGCCGTCTAATTTGATGAAGGATAACCCGTATTTGCGGGCTTCGATTTCGGCGGGCGCGTCTTCGTCGGTGTCGCGCATTTCGGCAAGGTCGGCTTGACGGAAGAGGGCGTTGTCGTCAATCATCATTTTGCCGTCGAGCGCGACGAGTTTTTTATCTTGCGTAATCACCAGCGGGTTAATCTCCGCCAGCGAAGCGTCGGTGTTTTGATAAACCTGCCAAAGTCCCATGGCGATTTTCGTGAACTCTTTCCAATTTTCGCGCGGCAGGTCAATGGCAAGGGCGATGTCCCGCGCTTGATATTCGCGCAAACCGAGCAGCGGGTCAATGTTGACTTTGATAATCTTTTCGGGAGTCTTCGCGGCGACTTCTTCGATGTCCACGCCGCCGGCGGCGGAGGCAATCATCACCGGTTTTTTTGCGGCGCGGTCGTCGGTGATGGAGAAATAAATTTCTTTGTCAATCGCGGAGGCTTCGTCCACCAACACTTTGCGGACGGGCAACCCCTTAATCTCCATGCCGAGAATCTGCGTGGCGAGTTGTTCGGCTTCGGCGGGATTTTTGGCGAGTTTTACGCCGCCCGCTTTGCCGCGTCCGCCGACCAGCACTTGAGACTTAATGACGACGGGTCCGCCTAGTTCTTCGGCAACCTGCTTCGCTTCTTGGGCGGTGGTCGCCACGCACCCTTTCGGAATAGGGATGCCAAATTTTGAAAAAATATTCTTGGATTGGTATTCGTGGAGTTTCATTCTTCTCCCTCAGAGGGTATGGTTTTGCTAAAAAGCATGGGCATTATACCATCTCAACTTTGCGAGAGTCTGTAAGGTTGAAAATCTGCGGTTTGTGATACGATGTAGAAGAGGCTCCGATGACTTGCATCCTAATCGTAGAAGATATTCCGGATAATTTGGAACTTGCCCGCCGAGCGCTGACGTCTCGCGGCTACGAAGTAATTCACGCCGAAGACGCGCAATCGGGGTACGAACTCGCCCTCAGCCGCCCCCCAGATTTAATCCTGCTTGATTTGGGCTTGCCCGACTACGACGGCTTGACTCTGGCGGGTCATCTGCGCGAGCTTTCTATTTTTGAATTTATTCCGATTATCGCCTTCACCGCCTGGCCCCCCGACACGGCGCGGACGATGGCGGAAAGTTACGGCTGCGACGGATTTATCGCCAAACCGATTATTCGCGTCAACGACTTTCTCGCGCAAGTGGAAAAATTTTTGCCGAAAGAAAAAATCTCGATTTGAAGAATGTACCCGATACCCAGCGCTGCCGTTCGATTAATTCCCGCTAGCCATTTTTCCATAGACGAATTAACCGCCATCTATAACCAAACTCGCGTGGACTATTTAGTCCCCATGCCGATGAACGCCGCGCGTTTGGCGGAATACATCCGCATCTATGATATAGATTTGGATCATTCATTAGTCGCCGTCGAGGGCGACGCTTTGCGCGGCGTGATCATGTTGGGCGCGCGCGACGAACGCTCGTGGATTACGCGCTTGGGCGTGTTGCCGTCCACGCGGCGCGGCGGAGTCGGCGAAGCGTTAATGCGCGGCGCGTTGGAGCAATCCGCGATGATTGGTTTAGATTTCACCATGCTCGAAGTCATCAAGAATAACACGCCCGCGCATCAACTATTTCGCAAACTTGGATTTTACGAAATCGGCGAATTATTGATTTTACGCCGCCCGCCCTTGAAGCAACTTGTCGAACCCGTCGTCGCCGACGCTCGGCGCTTGGAGCGTTACGAAGCGCTGGATTTAGTCGGCTATGATCGCGGCGCGCAACCGTGGACGAATCAATCCGAGTCGCTTAATCACGCGCAGGAAATTTCAGGGTTGCGTCTCGCGCTCCCAAACGGCAGTTGCGGTTGGCTGGTTTATCAACGCCAAAAATTCACGCTGACGCATTTCATCTACAAAACCGAACGCGGCGATCCCGCTGAAATGGCGTATGCGTTTTTGTCGCATCTGCATCATCAATATCCGCGTTTGGACACGCACATTGAAAACATTCAACTCGGCGACCCGCATTTGCCCGGCTTTTATAAAATGGGCTACGTCGAATCTTTTCGTCGCATCGAGATGTGGCGCGGAACGCCGCCGCAGACTCTCGTCCCGCGCTAATTCCCAAACTCTCCGACGATTCGCAAAATGTCGAACCCTTCCGCGAAAGGACGTTCGGCTAACGCGCCGTGTCGCACCATAATCGAGCGCGTCAATTCGGCGTTGAAGTAATAGCGATCTTGATAGGTGTCGTATTGCGCCAGCGCTTCAATTTTTTTGTTGACGTCTTCTTCGTCCACTTCAATTAAGAAATGCGGAAAGAAGCCGTAGGACGAACGCACTACGTCAAAGCCCAGCACGGACGTCCCGCGAAAGGCGCGCAAGGCTTCGTCGGTGATGGCGTTGTGGTCTTGATGAACGTCTTGCTTGGAATGCGTGAAGACCCAATCAGGTTTGAATTCTTTTCTCAACGTCAAAAAATATTCTAAAATTTCTTGACGATGTTCGGGGAAGACGCGCGTCGTGAACGGACCAAAAACTATTTTTTCCGCAGGAACGCCTAAGACTTGCATCGAACGCAGATGTTCGCCTTTAACATTCTTAAGGTCGGGATTTTTTTGGTTGTCCGAAAGCGTAACGCATAAAATTTCCGTCTTGCGGACAATGTGATGAATCAACGCGCCGCAGCCGATTTCGATGTCGTCGGGGTGTGCGCCGATAAATAGGACTCGCTTGCCGTAGAAGTTCATAATCCGTTTCTGTCCGTGAATCCGCGATGGAGTCCGTTTACTTGGTCGCCAAAATTCCGCCGACGACTTTGGTCATCACTAATTTTCCGTCGCGTTCAAACCAAGCCTGCGCGACGGTTTGGATCTTGCTAATCAGCGCTTCGTACTCGTCCGCGCCGTTGAACATGGACGTCCACAATTTGCGGTCTTCGCCCAACGAAGCGCGGACGTAATCAATGAACGGCGCGACGCTGGGGAAAGTTAGGTGATTTTCAAATTTATGCAATTCCGTCTTAGCGAAAATCCCGTCAATCGTGTCGAAGATGTCGCCTTTGAAGCGCGAGGAGCCGGGCATCGGCGGAATTTCCGCGTGGGTCGCTTCTTTGATAATCTCGTAGAACATCTGCTTATTTTCGGGCAAAGGTCCCGAAACGAAAAGCCGTCCGCCGTCTTTCAAAACGCGATGCGCTTCGCCGAAGGTAAAATTCAAATCGGAGGCGTAGTAAATGGCAAAAGCCGACGTGCAAAGGTCGAAGGAAGAGTCGGCGAAGTTAAATTTTTCGTTGAAGTCTAAAAATTGAAAGTCAATCTTCGAGCCGCGCTCCGCGTTTTTGGCGCGGGCTTTTTCCAGCAACTCGTTCGAGAAATCGCCGCCGACAATTTTCGCCTGACGCTTTGTGTAATCGTCGAACAAAAAGCAAAGTTTCCCCGCGCCGCAGCCTACGTCGAGAATGTCCATGCCCGCCTGCGGTTTGAGCAAATCGTTCGTCCATTCGTCAATGTTCGCCGAGCCGTATTTTTCGTGAATGTCAATTCGCATCAAAAGATCTTTGCTGGGTTCTTGATAATCAATTTTCATTGGGTTCTCCTTATTAGATAAAATAAGTATATCAAAAATTTTTCAAAATTCAACGAATGAATTTTGAAATGAAAGCGTGATAAAATTTGCAAACGGAGATTTTATGGCAAAGAAGATTCAAGCCGTCAAAGGCACAAGAGAATTTTATCCGCAGCAGATGGCGTTGCGAAATTACATTTACGAAAAAGTTCGCGCCGCCGCGCAAGCCTTCGGCTACCAAGAATGGGACGCGCCCTTCATCGAAACGATAGACCTCTACGCCGCCAAATCGGGCGAGGAACTCGTCAAACAACAATCCTTTACCTTTCAAGATCGCGGCGGCGATTTCGTTACCCTGCGCCCCGAACTCACGCCTTCGCTGGCGCGCATGATCGCGGCAAAACAAGGCGAGTTGACCTTCCCTTTGCGCTGGTGGTCTTTCGGTCCGTTTTGGCGCTACGAGCAGCCGCAAAAGGGACGTTCGCGCGAATTCTTTCAATGGAACATCGACATGCTCGGCGCGGACACGCCCGAAGCCGACGCGGAATTAATCGCCGTCGGCGCGACTTTTCTGCGCTCGGTCGGACTCAGCCCCGAACGGGCTTTGATTTACGTCAACGACCGCCGCCTAATGGACTCCCAATTTGACGCGCTGCAAATCCCCGCCGAAAAACGCCTCGACGTTTCCAATTTGATTGACCGCCGCGCCAAGATGGAATCCGCCAAGTGGGACGCCTACGCGCTCGAACTCGGTTTGAGCCAAACCCAATTGGACGGCTTGAAATCCATGCTCGGCGACTTTGACCTCTGGCAAAAAAGCCCCGAACTGACGCGCCTCTTTTCCGCGCTTGAAGCGTTGGGCGCGAGAGAATACGTCAAGTTTGACCCAAACATTGTGCGCGGATTGTTGTATTACACCGGCACGGTCTTTGAAGCCTTCGACGTTAGCGGTTCGTTGAAACGCGCCATCTTCGGCGGCGGACGTTACGATAACCTGCTCGCCGACGTCGGCGGACAGCCGTTGCCGGCCGTCGGCTTTGCGATGGGCGACGTGGTGATCGGCATCATCTTGCAAGAGGCCAATCTGCTGCCCGACTTTACGCCCAGCCCCGCGCAGATTTTAGTTACCGTTTTCGACGAGAGTTTGCGGACGCAATCCTTAGTCTTGTCTGCGGAGTTACGCGCCGCAGGCTTGCGCGTCATGGTCTCGCCCGAACTGTCGAAGTTGCAAAAGCAATTCAAATTCGCCGACAAAATGAAAATGAAAATCGCATTGGTTCTAGGTCCCGACGAAGCGGAGAAGGGAACGGTTGTCGTCAAAAATTTGGAGAGCGGCGAACAGGTTCAAGTCGCGCGCGAGGCGTTGGTCGAATTTCTCAAACCGTAAAGTTGTGGTAGAATACTGTCCGCTTATGGCGGATATAGCTCAATGGCAGAGCGCTTGACTGTGGCTCAAGATGTTGTGGGTTCGAGCCCCATTATCCGCCCAAAGACCTGATGAAGATCAGGTCTTTTTGTTTCCAACAAAATTTTCCCCCCAAAACCCGCCCGCCCTACGGTATAATTGCGCCCGTTCTGGGGATGTGTTGGAATTGGCAGACAAGCATGACTTAGGATCATGTGCCGCAAGGCGTGCGGGTTCGACTCCCGCCATCCTCACAAACTCAATATTTACACCGTAACGGTATTCGGAGGAACTTTTGAACATCGAAAAGCAGTATCAGGACGATCATTCCGTCAAATTAATCGTGGATGTGGACGCAACGGCGATGGACGATTACAAAAAACGCGCCGCAAGCAAAATCTCGCGCAACGGAAAAATTTCCGGCTTTCGCCCGGGCAAAGCGCCGTATCACATCGTCGTTCGCAACTACGGCGAAGCCGCCATCCTCGAAGAAGCGATTAACCTATTTATTGACGCGGAATACTCCAACATCCTCGACGAAGCGGGCATTAAGCCGGGCGCTTCGGGCAGTTTGGAAAACGTCGAAAGCATGGATCCGCCCAAGTTGATTTTCAGCGTCCCGCTTGAAGCGGAAGTAGACCTCGGCGATTACGCCTCCGTGCGCCTGCCTTACGAGTGGACTGCGCCCGACCCAAAAGAAGCGGACAAAGAGATTGAAGACTTGCGCCAAATGTACGCCTCGACTGAAACCGTCGAACGCGCCGCTGAAACTGGCGACTACATTCTGCTCGACGTCGCCTCTGAAACGCCCGAACTGAATCGCGCTGGGTTTGCCACGTTCATTCGCAAAGAAGAACGCGACACCGAATGGCCCTACAACGGCTTCGCAAACGAACTCATCGGCTTGAAGGCTGGCGAAAGCAAAACGATTAAACATGCATTCCCCGAAGATTTTGAATTGGAAGAACTGCGCGGCAAAGAAGCGGAAATGACCGCGACGATTAAAACCGTGCGCGGCGTCATCTTGCCAGATTTAGACGACGACTTCGCCAAACTGACTCAAATGGGCGAAACGGTGGACGAGTTAAAAGAAGAGATGAAGAAAAGCGTCGAAGCGCGCTCTAAAGATCAATACGACGACAAATATTTTGTTGATTTGATTGAAAAAATCAAAGAAGGCGCGACGATTAAATATCATCAACACGCGCTGGAACATGAAAGCGAACACGTCATTCAAGATTTAAGTCAACGTTTGGCGCAACAAGGCATGGATTTTGACCTTTATCTCAAAACGCGCAACTTGACCCGCGAACAATTTATAGAGCAAGAAGCCGCTCCCGTAGCGAAAAAACGACTCGAACGCGGTTTGATTCTCGACGAGATTGTGAAGAGAGAAGAAATTCAAATTAATGACGACGAGCTGAACGCGGAGTATTATTCCCTCGTCAACAGCCTCTCCATGCAAGGCATGGATTTTAGCAAAATTCGTGGCGGTAAAAAAGGTCAGCAGGAGTTGAGTCAAGCCATTGCAATGGACGCGATGAGCCGCGCCATGACGCGCAAAGCGCTGGACATGTTAAAGACCATCGCCATCGGCGAGTATAAGCCGCTCGAAGAACGCAAAGCCGAAGCGGAGAAAGCCGCCGCCGAAGCGAAAGCGGAAGAAGAATCCGCGCCCGCCGCGCAGGTTGCCGAATCTGAATCGGGCGAGGAAAAAACCGAAGAGTAGGCGAAAGCCTAAATCCGCGCATGAAGCGCGCGCCGCGTCCATCCGTTGATTTTTTCACGAAGTCGGGCGCGGCGCGTTTTCATTTTATCTATTAAACTCTTATATAAATCCAACGCGGGCTAGGTAACATTGGCGAATAAGGAGATAAAAATATGACGCCTGATTTTAAGAACATCGTTCCGATGGTGGTTGAAAACACGGGGCGCGGCGAACGCGCTTACGATATTTATTCGCTCTTGTTGAAGGAGCGCATCATTTTTCTTGGCACGCCGATTGACGATCAAGTTGCGAACGTCATCGTGGCGCAACTGTTATTCTTGAATCACGAAGACCCTGAAAAAGAAATTCGCATGTACATCAACTCGCCTGGCGGCGTGATTTACGCCGGGCTGGCGATTTACGACACGATGCAGATTATTTCAAATCCGATTAGCACGGTCGCCGTCGGCGTTACCGCTTCTTTCGGGACCGTGTTGCTTGCCGCCGGCACAAAAGGCAGACGCTACGCTTTGCCTCATGCGACGGTTCACATGCACCAACCGCTGGGCGGGGCGCAAGGTCAGGCGACGGACATCGAGATTCAGGCGAAACAAATTTTGCGATTGAAGAGTCTGTTGAATAACATCATGGCGAAGAATACCGGTCAACCGTTGGAGACTATCGAACGCGACCTCGACCGCGATTATTATCTCGACGCGCAACAGGCTGTCGAATACGGTTTGGTAGATTCGGTCATCGAAGTTCCCGAGAAGAAGTAGTCGGCGAGTACAATTCTTTGAAAGACCTTGAAGAGCGCTCTTCAAGGTCTTTTTGTTTATAATTAAGCGCAATATAAAATTTACAAACGAGGTAACGATGACGTTTTCAATTGTCGCTTGCGACTTAAAAGAAAAAACTTGGGGCGCGCGGATGGGCAACTCTGCGAAGAAGTTTGACGTATGAACGACGCGGCAATTCCTGCAAACATCCGCGCCTTAATTTTGGACATGGACGGCGTCATCTGGCGAGACGGAACGCCAATTGGCGATTTGCCAAAAATCTTTGAGCGCATCCGCGAGCGCGGGCTGAAATATGTCTTCGCCACCAATAACAGCACGAAAACTCCCGAAGCGTATTGTCAAAAACTTGCCGCGCTCGGCGTGGACGCGGAGCCCGACCAAATCGTTACGTCCGCGATGGGCGTGGCGTTTTTGATCGCTCGACATCACCCGCGCGGGACGAAGATTTTCGTCGTCGGCGAAAACGGCATTCGCGCCGCGTTGGAAAATCAAGGCTTTGAGGCGCTCAGCGTAGAAGACGCGCCGCAAGCCGAAACCGTCGTCGTCAGCATTGACCGCGAAGTTAACTTCCAAAAAATGGTCGAGGCGACGCTGTTGGTTCGCGCAGGGCGTCCCTTTTACACGACCAACACCGACCGCACCTTCCCCACCCCGCGCGGAGAAATTCCCGGCTCGGGGTCTTGGCTTTCGGTTGTCGCCTCCGCCTCTGGCGTCGAGCCGCTCGTCGCAGGCAAGCCGTTTCCTTATATGATGGAACTCGCCTTAGCGCGACTCGCCGTCGCCAAGTCCGACACGTTGGTCGTCGGCGACCGCCTCGAAACGGACATCGCCGCCGGGCAAGCGATTGGCTGTCCTACCGCGTTGGTCTTAAGCGGCGTTTCGACACGCGAAGAAGCGCGGACGTGGAATCCGACGATGATTGCTGAAAATTTATGGGATTTAGTTAAATAAAAGAAGATGTCCGCTCTCGCGGACATCTTCTTTTATTAGGGACATTGTCTCGTTACATTTGCTTTTGGAGATTTTCCTCCAGCATTAAATGCTTCAACGCTATATGTAACAACAGTCCCTGCGTCATACAAGACGTTAGTTATTCTGCCGTTCAATTTTATTTGATACGAAACCGTATTCGCAGGCGCAATATCCGCTAATACGCCGTCCACATAAATATTAAATCCTTGTTCGTTATTGGATTTATCTTCCCAAGTCAGCGTGCCTGTATATTCATACTTCGAACCGTTCGGAGCGCAACTTAACGTAACATCTGGATTATTCGCCGCAATCGGAGTCGCAATCGCGCCTGTGGACGTAGCGACTGCCGTGCCAGGCGTTCCCGCCGTCGCCGTTGTTGCTGTGCCGGGCGTCGTCGTCGAGCCGCCGACGTTAATTAACACATAAAAATTTGTGCCAAAATTCTGACCGTTTTCGTTGGTTAGAATCCACGTCCCCTGCGCTTCACCGGGCGTGTTTGGCGCGGTCATTTGCACCGAAATTTCGCCCGTTTGTCCGGGCTCGACGGTAACGGTCAACGCCGCCGTCGCCGCGCCCATAGCGTTGCCGCCTAAAAAGGTAACTTTGAAACTCGGCGTCCACGCGCAAGAGCCGCTGTTTTGCAAACGCCAAGTCTTCGTGAAGGTTTGGCCTGGATTCATGGGCGAACGGTCTGGCACGGTTACGTCCGCAACGAAGGCGGAATTCGCGCATCCGACCGCGCCGCTGCCCATCCCGCCAGAAGCGGGCGGATTCGTCGGCGGGACGATCAAGGTCGGGAAAGCCGTCGGCGGCGGAGGGAGAGTCGGCAACGGGGCGAACGTCGCCGTTTGAGTCGCTTCCAGCGTCGGGGCGGGCGAAGGCGAAGGCGCTTGCAACGTCGCTAATTGCGTTTCAACGGCGTGCGCGGCGTTTGTATATGCGACGGCGACTTCCTCCTGCGCTTTGTTTTTGCTCCCGCGAAGCGCGAGAAAAATAACAACAATTCCGCCAAGCACGAGAACGCCTACGGCAATCCATATAAAAATATTATTCACGGGCGATGGTTTTTGATTCATCGGTTTTAACATTGATTTCTCCTTTAATTCATACAAGGCTTTGAATTATATTGGGAAAAGATTAAAAGCAAATAGGCGTTTCCCTACGAATCGCCTATTTTTACCGTACGATTGCGAGTTATTTTCCGCTTTGTTCTTTTTGCGGGGGTACAATTGGACGTTATGCTCATTTATGATTTCGACTTTCCCGCGCTTGAAGCGACCTTAAAAGAATGGAACGAACCTGCCTACCGCGCCAAACAGATTTGGCGGGGGCTGTACGCGCATTTATATTCGTCAACGGACGAGTTTACCAACCTGCCAAAATCATTGCGCGAAAAAATAGAAAACGAATTCGCCTTCGCGCCGTTTTCCGTCCGAACCTTTTTAGATTCATCCGACAACTCCACGCACAAGACGTTGTTTGAATTGCCCGACGGAAATTTAATCGAAGCCGTGTTGATGAAATATGGCGACCCAGCGGATTCCCCCTCACCCCTGCGCCCCTCTCCCGCTGGGAGAGGGGATGGGGGCGAGGGCAAACTACGCCGCACGCTGTGCATTTCCACGCAGGCGGGTTGCGCGATGGGATGCGTCTTCTGCGCCACCGGGCAAATGGGATTCAAACGCCATCTCACGAGCGGAGAAATCGTCGCGCAAGTTATGCATTATGCGCGGATGTTGAAACAGCAAAACGAATCCGTAACCAATATTGTCTTTATGGGCATGGGCGAGCCGTTTCATAATTATAATAACATGATGTCCGCCATCGAGCGGCTGAACGACGCGGACGGCTACAAATTCGGCGCGCGGCGCATGACCATTTCCACCGTCGGGCTTGTCCCGCAAATTCGGCGCTTCGCGGACGAAGGGCGGCAGGTCAACCTCGCCATCTCGCTCCACGCGGCGGACAACGACGAACGCCTGGCGATTATGCCCATCACAAAAAAATATAAAGTAGAAGAAATTATCGAAGCCTGCAAATATTACGTCGAGAAGACTCATCGGCGCGTTACCTTTGAATGGGCGCTGATTAACGGAGTCAACGACACGCCCGAAACGGCGCAAAAACTCGCAGCGCGGCTTAAGGGATTGTTATGCCATGTCAACGCCATTCCGCTAAACCCCACGCAAGGCTACGAAGGGCAAGCGACTAACCGTCAGTGCGCGCAAATTTTTAGAGAAACGCTAGAACGCGCGGGCATCCCTTGCACAATCCGCATGAGGCGCGGCATTGACATCAACGCGGGCTGCGGTCAACTGGCGGGCGCCGAGTCGCAATAATTCGATATAAGGTATAATATTTTTATCTTAACAACCTTAAAAGAAATTCCATTCAAAAAAGGCGTTATTTATTTCTCTCATGCAGACAGCCACTCTTTTGGTGATTGAAGCCAAACATGCCGACGTTCCATCTTTCGCGGCGGATTTACAAAAAAAAGGATACGACATCCACATCGCGCAAAACGGCGGAAAGGCGCTGACTCTTCTTAAAGAAGTCAGTCCCAGTTTGGTTGTCGTCAACGCCGCGTCCATGCGAAGCACCGGCCTGCGGATTTGCCAATCTCTGCGCGAGAAAGATTCCAAACTCCCCATTATTTTGATTCTCGACGAAGAAAAAGAAGCGGTCAAAGACGCCGCCGACAGCGTTTTGGTTCTGCCCTTCACCGTGCAAAAACTCGCCAACCGCATCAAACCGCTCTTGCCCGGCGACGGCAAAACCATCTTGCACGTCGGTCCCATTCGCCTCGACCTTGAAAAACGGCGCGTGCGTTGTTTGGGCAAAAGTTCCAAACTTACGCCGCGCTTGGTTACGCTCTTGCAACTGCTCATGGAAAAACACGGCGAAGTCATCGAACGCGCCCCGCTCTTCAAAAAAGCGTGGGAAACCAATTACACAGGCGACACGCGCACGCTCGACGTGCATATCTCTTGGTTGCGCCGCGCCATCGAACTCGACCCCAACAATCCTAAATTTCTCAAAACCGTGCGCGGCGTCGGCTATCGCCTAGACGTTTAACTGAAAGCGCTTGCCTTCCGCCGTAACGACCCGAACGCAAATTTTGCCTTCGGGTTTTATTTTTAATTCCAGCGGAAGCGCGCCGCTTCTTCCTTGACGCCGAGCCTGAGCGACGCTGCGGAAAATTTTCCCGTCCCAAGCGGAATCTACTTCCCAGAAATCCGCGTCGAGCGAAGTCTCCAATAAAATTCGTTCGCCGTCTTTTTTGACTTTAATGCGCTTCGACTTCGTCTCAATTTCATTTTTGATTCTCGCGTCGCGTTCCAACGACGTTACGCAACGCAAGGCAGACAAACGCGCGCGCGTCGTGTGAATCGCCAACGCGGATTCGTCGCAAGCGATGAAGCGCCGTCCGTGTTTGGCGGCGACCCACGCCGTCGTCCCCGACCCGCTGAAAAAATCCGCGACGAGATCGTTTTTATTGGACGAAGCCAAAATAACGCGCTCTAACAACGCTTCCGGCTTTTGCGTCGGGTAACCGGTGCGTTCGTTATGCAATCGCGCCACAACCGGAAAATACCACCAATCTTCGGGAACTTTGCCGCGTTCTAAATCGGGGATTTTGCCGAAGCCCGCTTTGCGCGAGGCTTTGAAAGTCGCCAGCGTGTTGGGGTTGTACGGTTCGCGCACGGCGTCCGCGTTGAAGACGTATTCTTTATTTTTAGCGTACATCAAAATCGTATCGTGCTTGCGGTTGAAGGCGCTGCGAATCGGCGACGGTCCGTGATAGGTCCAAATAATTTCGTTGACGAAGTTCTCCGCGCCGAAAATTTCGTCGAGGATTAAGCGCGCGTGCGAATCGGCGTGCCAGTCGAGGTGGAGGTACAAAGTCCCGTTCGGCGCGAGCAGACGATGCATTAAGTTGAGACGGTCATAAAGAAATTGCAAATACGAGTCCATGTCCGCCCACGAATCATGATAGCCTTCCGCCAGTTTCCAGTTGGACGGTTTGCGCGAATCTTCTCCCCTGCCGACGCGAGCGTGGAATTTTCGGTTTGTAAAAAACGGCGGGTCGGCGTAAATGAGATTGATGCGCCCTTCATATTCGGGAAGCAAAGCCGCCATAATGGAAAAATTATCGCCGTGAAATAAGCGTCCGTCTGGGCGGCGCTTGGGGGCGCCGAATCCGTTTGGGTGGAGGATTGAGTCCAAAGTCAAAGAAGCGGGCGAAAGCGGCGAAAGCCGCTTATCGTTCCAGTCAAGTGTCGGCATATTAAGTCTCAAAATTTAGTAGTGGATTTCAACCTTCGTGCCTTGTCCGCGTGTGGACGTTTTGCCGGCAATCGGGTCGGGTTTTGCCCAGCGGAAGAGCCAGTTGGCTTCGTTGGTTCGCATGTTGATGCAGCCGTGACTCATCGGCGCGCCGAAATTTTCGTGCCAGTAAGTGCCGTGAAAAGCATGACCTTGTCTGGTGAAGAAGGACGTCCACGGCACGCCGGGCAGGACGTAGTTATCCACGTCGGCGAGCAGGTTGCCGGTAGTTTGCGAGCCAAAGTAACTGTACCCCATGTGTTTGGCGGGGTCTTTTTCCATGATGGTAAAACTTCCCGTCGGCGTAATGGTGGGAATGTCGTTGCCGCTGCGGACGCTCGGCACGCCCGAAGAAATGTTGGTTTGAAAAACGACGCTTCCGTATTCGTAGGCGTACAGCATTTGCGTCGAAAGGTTCACTTCGATTAGTTTGTCGCCGTAAGGGACGTCGGCGGAAAGCGGCGTTTGCATCTCTTGCGGGAGGACGCGCATGTGAATCGCGGGGACGAAATAAACGACGTTGGAATCCAATTCGTCGAAGATGCGATACCACGCGCCGTCATACTCCGCCGACGGCGGTCCTTGCTCGACGGCTTCGATCCAATGCACCGAACCGTAATACAGCGGCGGCGACATCGGCTGCCAGCCGTAGCGAGCGGAATAACGATACGGCGTGGTAAACGGGACGGAAATGTCGGCAAGCAGACGCTCGCCTTCGGGGATGGAATCAATCGGCGTTTGATACAACACGCGCACGCGATGCAACCGTCCGCGATGCAGATAGCCGCCCCAGACGCGATACCAGACGGGGTTGTGCGGCGGCTCGTCCGCCGTAACCTCCCCGTAGATGCGAACCAGTTCGTCGCGGAAGCGCGAAAGTTCAATGCGGCTTTTATCCGTCGGCTCTTTGCGGACGGGCACGTCCGTTGTGGCGACGCGCACAATGAAACTGTCGTCAAAGTCGGTTAAGCCGGGCAAAAACGGCGTAAACGCCAACCCGCCCAACATCAGCCCGCTTAACTTCAAAAAATCTCGGCGCGAAATTCTCTTCATCGGCGCAGATTGTACTCGAAAAACAAAAACCGCCCGCATAAACGCGGACGGTTTGATATTGAATTTTTACGTTTTTTCTTTACGCTTCTTCAACCGTCTCGGCGATCATATCTTTCAACAAAATTTCAAGCGCCATCGAATGTCCGCAGCGTTTATGCGTCATAAAAAATTCGCAGTCGCAATCAAACGCGCCGTTGTCGTATTTCACATGATGATCGTTATTGTCCCCGCGAAAGGTCAATTCAAATTTATCGAAGCGAAAGCGCTTCGGGTCTTCCGCATAGCGTTTGGCTTTTTCAACTTTTCCAATCATTCCGTAATTCATGTCAAAAGTCTCCTTTTCTGAAATGGATTTAGCGAAAAAAAGACACGCGCACAGAGCCGCGTGTCTCATCTACAAAACCGTTCCTTGCTGTAAATCAATATCATGGGCATCACCTCTTGATTACTGCCAGTATAGCCCTTTTACAAATAAAGTCAATATGATTTTCGTACCCTAAAACGGACTGTATAGCATTTGTAGGGAAATCGTCGAGGAAGCGCATTCCGCTTATTGACTATGCGAAGTTTATTTCTTGCGCCGCTTCTCCTGGACTTTGGGCTTTGTCGGCGTTACAGGCTTCGTCGGCGCTTTGGGTTTTGGCTTCTTCGTCGCGGAGTCTTTTTTCAGCGCAGATTTTTTCGCCGCCTTCGGCGCAGGCTTCTTCTTGATTTCTTTCTTTTTCTCTATTTTCTTCTTTACAACTTTTTTCTCGTCTGCTTTCTTTTTTCCTATTTCCTTCTTCGCTGTTTTCTTTTCATCCATTTTCTTTTTTACAACTCTCTTCTTTACTGCCTTTTTCTTTACTGCTTCCTTCTTCTCTTCCTCCACAACTTCGACGACGGCAAAAGTCTTTCGCCATTCCTCTTGCAGAGAGGGCGCACCCGCGCCATTTAGGTTCTTGCAAATCGTCTCCCATTCCGCGTCGTAGGCGAAACGGAAATCCATGAATGCGTGGCATTGGTACGCGCCCAACTCGACGTACATGCCGCGTTCCCAAATTTCCGCGCACGGGCGGACGTATTCCAACTGCGTGGCGTAATCTTTGAAGATGAGGTATCCGCTGCGAGGCAAGTTCAAACCGTCGGCAAGTTGGCGGCGGACGAGTTCCCCGCTGGCTTTGTCCAACATCGGCGCGGACGTTTGAATCCAGCCTTTGGCGTCGGCAAAGCGATTGTGATAAACGATTAATCCGCGTTCGACGGCGTTCGATTGCGAATCGTCCCAGCGGTTGCAATAAGCGAAGACGTTTTCGTCAATTTCGTGATTCGCGTTTTCAAAGTCAAAAAGTAAAAAGTTTTCCACGTCCGCGAACAAGGCGCGGCGACGAAGCAAGGGGAAGATGCGCCATTCGTGCGCTTGCAAGAGCGCGTCGTCTTGCGTTTCGTCCCATTTTGGGGCGCGGAATTCCATGCCGTATTTTTCGGCGAAGCCTTCCAATTGGCCGTGTCCAAACATTGGCAAGCCGGGCAAGGTGGCCAGCAGCGCGCAAACGCCGAAGTATTTATCGCCTTTGCCAAATTGTTCGACGGCGGTTTTTTCGTCGGGGTTGCTCATAAAGTTGACGTAGCGCTTCAAAATTTGCGGGTCAAATTCGAGCGTGTTTTTTATCGCGGCGCGATATTTGGCGTTGTCTTCGTCGCGCAGCATGTGCATAAAGGCGGAGTTATAAACGCGGTGCATGCCCAGCGTGCGGACAAAATAGCCTTCCAAAAGCCAAAAGGCTTCGGCGAGCAACAGCGTGTCGGGCGCTTCGGCGGCGACGCGATCCACCACTTCGCGCCAAAATTCGACGGGGATTTTTTCGTCAAATTCGGCTTGCGTCATGCCGAACTGCGCGCGCGAAGGAATCGCGCCGCCGCTTCCAGCGACGGGAAACCACAGGCGTTGAATGTGCTTCTTTGCCAAAGTCATCGCCGCGTCAAAACGGATGATGGGGAAATTCCGCGCCACATGCAAGATGACTTGAATAACCGCTTCGCGCACGACGGGGTTGCTGTAATCCAATTGCGCGGTGTCGTTCCACGGGAAGGACGTGCCGTCGTTGCCGTGATAGATGTAGCGCAGATCGCCCGTCTGCAAATCGCGGCGCTGAAAGACGACCGCCGCGTCGGTTTTGTCGTAATAATGATCTTCGAGATAAATTCCGACGCGCAAATCGTCGGATAAGTTTTCAGATTTAAACGAGTACGAAGGGTACGGCGAAAAAGGCGCAGACAAAAACCAATCGGGATGCTCAATCACCCATTGCGAATCAATGCCCATGTGATTCGGCACCATGTCTGCCGAAAGGCGAACGCCGCGCCGCCAAGCGCGGGCGCACAGGTCTTGCAGCGCGTCCCAGCCGCCCAAGTCGGCGGCGATGTCGTAAGCGCGAAGCGAGTACGCCGAAGCGACCGCGTCTTCTTGTCCCATGCGCTGTTTGATGCGGCGCGAGGCGCGGCTGCGCTCCCACAGCCCAATCAGCCACAAGCCGCTAAACCCGCGTTTGGCGAGCAGGTCTAACTCTTCGTCTGGGATGTCGTTTAGACGGCGAATTTCGCGCCCGTATTTTTTGCTCAACTGCGCCAACCAAACGTAGACGTTCTTCGCCATGAGCGCGAGGCGCGGCATCCAATCTTGGTCGGGACTGTACCGTTCGGCATCGGCGTAATCTTGCGCGGAAAAAGTCGGCATGTCCGCTTCGTGAGAAAACGAATCCGCCGCGCCGTGTTCGCGGATTTCGTCTTCGCGCAGATAGTCCGCGCCGCGCAACAGCCGCGTTGAAAATTCTTCGCCGAGCAAATATCCCCATTTAGCGAGGATAAATTTCAACTGCCCTTCCAGCGAATTGGGCGAGGCTTGAATCGGCGCGCGCAGAAGGTCAATCAACGATTCGGCGGATTCACCCAAACCGCCGCCCAAGCCGGGAAGTTTGGAGAAAAAGTTAACGAGATGCGTAGAAAATTCATGGAACGCCAAACCGTTCAACGCTCTTTCGTCGAATAAATCCAGATAAGGGGCGAGCGCGGGATTTTCGTTTGCGTTGTGAATCAACAGCATTTCTTCCACCGCGGCGGCGCGGACGCCGTGTCCGAAGTCGCCGAAGTTGGGCAATTTCGTGGAGAGGTACGCCCCCGCCGAGGTCTCGCCGCGAAAAACTGTCAGCGGAGGAAATTCTTCGGTGAAGCGGATTAAGGTCAATTCATATTTCGAGCCGAAGGCGGACTGCAAGGACGCCATCGCCCGCCCCATCACGCCCGTGTAACGGCTGTAATAATTGCGAAGCAAAATGTGATAGGCTTCGTCTATTAGATACATGGCGTAAACGTCCGAAGCGGGGACGGGCTCGGCGCGGACGGCGGACATTTGCGCGGCGAAGGCGCGCGCGGCGGAGAGGTCTTCAAAAACGGCGTGTCCGTCTGGGCGGAAGAAATTTTGCGAGAAGTTGTATTTCAAGCGAGACAAGCGCGAAATAAGCATACAATAATGATAACCGATAACAAACGATTTAGAGTAAAATTCCGTCATCCATGAGCGCATTACTGGCACAAAATATCATCCTCCTATTCATTGGCGCGCTTTACTTGCCAATTATTTTTTTCACGATTCGACGACGCGAAGAAGAGCAAGGCGTTGCCGTTTGGCTGACGGTTTTTTATGCGCTGTTGGCGTTGGCGGTTAATGTCTCTCAAGTCGTCTTGCGCGAGCGAGCGGACAGCGACGCGCTTTTTCAGCGCGTTCAAACGTATACGTCGTTCGCCTTGATCGTCGTCTTGACGATTTTGATTCAAATTTTCTTAAAGCGAAAATCGTGGGTCGCTTGGCTGGCGTATTTCGCCGTTTGGGGTTTGGGCATGGCGGCGCTTTTGAGCAACGCGTTGCATTTGCCCGACGTGATTTGGACGAACGGAACTTCGATTATTTATCGCGCCAAACTCGTCCCTGCTTGGGTGATGTTGGGCTGGCTGATTCCCGCCGTCGCCATTTTCATTGATATTTTCAACGCCCGCCGCCAAAGCCGACAGCCGCTGCTCCGCAGCCGCATGGGCTACTGGTTGATTCCCGCTTTGCTGACCATAATTAACGACGGTTTGATTTTTTCCGGCGTTTTCATTTTTGGACAGCCAATTCGTCTGGCGATTGCCGCCAGCATCGCCTTCGTCGTCGGCACGCATTATGTGCCAGATTTGAAGAACCTCGTCCGCCGCGCTTTAATTTACATCGTCAGCGCCGCGGCGATTGTGGGAGTCTTCGTCGGCTGTTTCTTAATTCTGCAAGCGCTGTTCAGTTCCAACCCGAATTATCAGCCGCTGTACGCGGGCGCCGCGTCCGCGCTTTTTATCGCGTTAATTTTTTCGCCGCTGACCGACCTCACCTCTCGCGCCATCAACATTTGGCTGAAAGGCGATCAATACGACGCCAGCCAAACCATTCATCAATACAGCGAGAGCATCAGCAACATTTTAGACATGGACCGCCTCGCCAGCATCGCCGTCGGCATTATGCTCGAAGCCATGCAAATCGAACGCGGATTTTTATTCCTCGTCGATTCGGAACGTCAAGCCGACGGGCGTAAAACGTATAAATTGCGTTCGGCGCGCAGCCCCGAAGAACGTCAAAGCGTCGCCGTCGAATTGGAAGAAAACAGCGTCATCGCTTCGCACTTTATCCGCGATCAAAAACCGCTCCTGCAATATGACCTCGACCTGTTGCCAGCCTTTCAAACCATCACGCCCGCCGAACGGGCTTGGTTCGCCGAACTGCGCTCGGAAGTGTACATTCCCATCTTCGCCAAAAAACAGTGGATCGGTCTGCTGGCGTTCGGCGGAAAATTGAGCGGCAACCGCTACACCCGCGCCGACTTATCCGTCCTTAGCGCGCACGCCAATCAAACCGCCGTGGCGCTGGAAAACGCCCGCCTCGTGGACAACCTCATGCGCCTCAATCAAGAGATGCGTCAGGCGCGGCGTTCGTTAGAAAAGAACAACCTCGAATTGCAACGCATTGACCAAGCCAAATCCGATTTCATCAGCATTGCCTCGCACGAACTTCGCACGCCGTTGACGCTCATCAAAGGCTATTCCGAAATGCTGATGGACGACCCGAAATTGGAAAAAGGTCAGCAGACGATGATCAAAGGCATCCACAGCGGAACGCTGCGCTTGCACGAAGTGATGGACTCGATGTTCGACATCGCCCAGATTGACGCGCGTTCGCTGCAGCCGCATTTGCAGCCAGTGGACGCGGCGGTCTTAATTCGTCAAGTCAGCGCCGAGCATGAAAAGAGCGTCGTCGAGCGCGAGCAGATTCTCTCCATCAAACTGCCGCCGCTTCCGTTGGTCAAAGCCGACCCGCATTTACTGGAAAAATTATTTCACCATTTGATTCGCAACGCCGTCAAATATACGCCCAATAACGGCTGGATTACCATCACGGGAAAACATATCCCTTCGATTGTCAACTTGCCCAACGGCGGCGTCGAGATTATCGTCAGCGATACGGGCGTGGGCGTAGACCCAAACCTGCGCGAGGTGATTTTCTCCAAGTTTTATCAACCGGGCGAATTGGGCAAACACTCCACCAGCAAGACGCGCTTCAAAGGCGGCGGCGCGGGGCTGGGACTGGCGCTCTCTAAGGGAATCATCGAAGCGCACGGCGGGCGCATTTGGGTGGAAAGCCCCGGCTACGACGAAGTCAATTTTCCGGGCAGTCAATTCCACGTCATCTTGCCGCTCGCCAAATTAGAAGAAGGCGAAGCGCAACAAATCGGCGAGGCGCTGACGTTGGAATTTAGAAAAACCGAAAGCGACGAAAAGAAAACTTCTTAAGAATCTGTTTTGCGAAACCGCAAGGCTAAAATCAAATGCCTTCATTTCGCTGTGCTATACTAGCCGCATTCCAAGATCAATCGAGGCAAAATGAGCGACACATCTCATCAAGCAATGCTGGCGAAATACGCCGAAGCCGTCGTCAACGTAGGGTTGAACATTCGCGCCGGTCAGCGTTTGATTATTCGCGGCGCGTTGCCGCAGTTCGCGCCGTTGACGCGCGAGATCGCCAAGTCCGCCTATAAGGCGGGCGCGAAATACGTCGAAATTCTCTTCGCCGACGAAGAGATGACGCGCATCCGCATTCAACACGCCCCCGCCGATTCCTTTGACGAATTCCCCGTTTGGCAAGTGCAGGGTATGTTGAATTTAATCGAAGAAGGCGACGCCGCCATGCTTTCCATCGCAGGCGCCAACCCCGACTTGCTCAACGGACTCGACATCGAAATCATCGGCAAAATGCAACAGGCGCAACTCAAAAATTGGAAACCCATCGGCGAAAAAATTTCAAGCAACGCCGTCAACTGGTGCGTCATCGCCGCCGCTGGCGAAGCGTGGGCGCAAAAAGTCTTCCCCGATTTGCCCCTCGAAGAGGCGCAAGCCAAACTTTGGCAAGCCATCTTTGAAACCACGCGCATTGACCGCCCCGACCCCGTCGCCGCGTGGAACGAACATATCGTCGCCTTGCACGAACGCGCGGCGCGCATGCAAGCCAAACAATACAGCGCCTTGCATTACGCCGCGCCCGGCACCGATTTCACCGTCGGGCTGCCGCAGGGACATTTGTGGATTAGCGCCCAGTCCGTCGCGCAGAACGGCGTAACTTTCACCGCCAACATGCCCACCGAAGAAGTCTTCACCCTGCCCGACCGTTTCCGCGCCGACGGAGTCATCTCCGCCACCTTCCCGCTCAGTTACGGCGGCTCGTTGATTGAAGATTTCCAAATCCGCTTTGAGAACGGGCAAATTACCAAAGTCTCCGCCAAGAAGGGAGAAGCCGTCCTCGAAAAATTAATCGCCACCGACGAAGGCTCGCGGCGGCTGGGCGAGATTGCCCTCGTCCCCGCTTCGTCGCCCATCGCCAAGCGCGGACATCTCTTCTACAACACGCTCTTCGACGAAAACGCCTCTTGCCACATCGCCATCGGACGCGCCTACCGCTTCACCCTCGAAGGCGGCGACGCGCTGAACGACGAAGAGTTTACCGCCGCCGGCGGAAACGTCAGCCTCAACCATGTAGACTTTATGGTCGGCTCGCCGCAAATGGACATTGACGGAATCGCCGCAGACGGAACGCGCGAACCCGTCATGCGCGGCGGCGAATGGGCGTTCTAACGCGGAGAAGAAATTATGCCTCGCGCCTCAAAACCAAACCTCAACCCTGACCAAATTCTTAACTCGGAATTTCAATACATCAGCCAAAGCGCTTTTCAAGCCAACGAAGACCGCTCGCGGATTTCGTCGTTTTATCTGGTTACCGTCGGCTCGTTTGTCGCGGCGATTCTTAGCGTTCATTTTGAGGCGCAGGCTTCGTTTGTCTCCTTCGCTTTCTTCTTGCTCTTCCTCGTCCTGACCGGCATGGGCGCGTTGACCATCGCGCAGTTGGCGCGTCTGCGCGCCGCGTGGCACGAAGCCGCGCAAGCCATGGACCAAATCAAAGAATATTACATCGCCAACAATCCGCACTTAAGCGACGCCTTCAAGTGGCGCATGAAAGACATCCCGCCGACGAACAAACCGTACAGCATCGCCAACTTGATGGCGATTGAAGTGGCGATGCTTGGCGCGTTCACGGCGGGCGCCGCCGCCTACTTTCTTATGACCTTTCTCGGCGTCCTTAATTGGGCGGCTTGCGCGGTTGTCGTCGCCAGCGTCCTCGTCGGCTATCTCGCGCAATGGCTTTGGTACAAGCGCTTGCTAGTGGACGATTAAGAATTTGTCGGACATTCAAAAAAACTCCGTATTGACTAGACAAAATTAGATGGGTAAAATAGCCGCGTTCATCGGGCTATTATGACTATCTACAAATTTTCCATTCAGCAAAAAACGCGCGATCCGCGCAACGAGGGGTATCTCCAAAGCGCCCGTGCGCTTGGGTTTTGTCAACTCAAACGAGTCGAATGCATAGACCTGCGTTTCATCGAGGGTCAACTGACGCAAGCAGAATTGCGACGGTTGGCTCTCGAACTTTTAAGCGACCCGTTGACTCAAAGCGTCGCATGGGACGAATTGCCCGCGCCGCCTTCCCCGCCCCAAGCGGATACAGTTATTCTGGAAGTATCCCTGCGACCAGGCGTAACCGATTCCGTCGCCGCCGAAATTGTCCGCGCCGCGCGCCAAATCGGCATTGACGGAGTCCGCCGCGCCGCCACCGGTCAACGCTACATCCTCCGCTTCGACGAGTCCGTGAAAAAGTCCGTTGACGAGTCCGTTTACAAACTATTCGCCAACTCCACCATCCAACGTTGGGCGCTCGAGTCCATCGAACCGACCTTCCCCGAAGAAGCCGCGTCGAGCGGAGCAATCGAAACCATCCCCATCCGCGCCTTAAGCGACGACGAATTGCTGGCGCTCTCCAAAGAGCGCCGCGCCGCGCTTGACCTGGCCGAAATGCAAGCCATCCGCGCCTACTGTAAAAAAGAAGGGCGCGACCTAAGCGACGTCGAATTTGAAACCATCGCCCAAACGTGGAGCGAGCATTGCGTCCACAAGACCTTCAAGGCGCTGATTACCGTCGAAGACAAAAACACACAGCAAACAACGACGGTTGACAGCATCATCAAAACTTACCTAAAATCAGCCACCGACCAAATCGCCGCGCCGTGGGTGCGCTCCGCTTTCGTGGACAACGCGGGCATCATTGACTTCGACGACGAATTTGAAATCTCCTTCAAAGCCGAAACGCACAACCACCCGTCCGCCGTCGAACCTTTCGGCGGCGCGAACACCGGCGTCGGCGGCGTCATCCGCGACGTGTTGGGCGTCTCCGCCAAACCGATCGCCAACACCGACGTGTTGTGTTTCGGCAAACAAGATATTCCATTAAGCGAATTGCCCGCAGGCGTGATACACCCGCAGCGCATCCTCAGCGGAGTGGTTGCCGGCGTGCAAGATTACGGCAACAAAATCGGCGTCCCGACCGTCAACGGCGCGATTCTTTTTGACGAAGGCTACGCCGCCAACCCGCTCGTCTTCTGCGGTTGCGTCGGCATCGCCCCGAAGGGACTGCACCACAAGAACCCGCAAGCGGGCGACCGCGTCATCATTCTGGGCGGGCGCACCGGGCGCGACGGTTTGCGCGGCGCGACATTTTCATCCATGACGATGGACGCGCAAACGGGCGAAGCGGCCGGCGCATCCGTGCAAATTGGCGACCCGATTATCGAAAAAGGGTTAATTGACGTCATCGTCCGCGCCAGAGATTTGCGCCTCTACAACGACATCACCGACTGCGGCGCGGGCGGACTCTCCTCCGCCGTCGGCGAAATGTCCGCGCCGCTCGGCTGCGACGTTGAATTGAAAAATGTGCGTCTGAAATACGCGGGACTCGCGCCGTGGGAAATTTGGCTTTCCGAAGCGCAAGAACGCATGGTGCTCGCTGTCGCGCCGCAGAACGTCCGCGCTTTGCAAGAAATTTGCGACGCCTACAACGTCGAGTTGACCGACATCGGCGCGTTCGCCGCCGACCGCCGTTTAGTCGTCCGCTACGACGGCGTCCCCGTCGCCGATTTGGACAACGACTTTTTGCACGAAGGCATTCCGCAACAAAAACTGCGCGCCGTCATTAATCAAAAGAAAACTCAACCTGCTTCCAATTTACCAATTCCCAATCTGCCAATTTCCGATTATCTCCTGCGTCTGCTCGCCCACCCCAACATCGCCAGCAAAGCCTCCGTCGTTCGTTTGTACGATCACGAGATTCAAGGCGGAAGCGTGGTCAAACCGTTAAGCGGAGTCTGCGCCGACGCGCCTTCCGACGCGGCGGTGATTAAGCCCATCGGCACAAAGGGCATGAAAGGCATCGTCCTCGCCAACGGGGTCAACCCCGAATACGGCAAACGCGACGCCTACCGCATGGCGCTCGCCGTCGCGGACGAAGCCGTGCGTAACGCGGTTGCCGTCGGCGCCGACCCCGAACGCATCGCCATCCTCGACAACTTTTGCTGGGGCGACCCGAAGCGCCCCGAAACGTTGGGCGCGTTGCTCGAAGCCGCGCGCGGCTGCCGCGACGCGGCGTTGCTCTTTCAAGCGCCCTTCATCAGCGGCAAGGATTCGCTCAACAACGAATACCTCGCCAGCGACGGTCAGCGCCGCGCCATCCCGCCCACGCTTTTGATTTCCGCGTTGGGCGTCATCGAAGACGTAAGCCGCGCGGTTACGATGGACTTGAAAGAATCCGAGAACGAAATTTACCTCGTCGGAAAATTTGACCCCGTCTTCGGCGGCTCGCACTTCAACCTCGTCGCGGACGAAGAAATCTGCGAACCTGTGCCGCAAGTCGCGGACGTCAACCCGCGCGTTTACCAAAGCCTGCACCGCGCCATCCACAGCGGGCTGATTCGCTCGGCGCACGATCTGTCCGAAGGCGGGTTGGCCGTCGCCGCCGCCGAGATGTGCATCGGCGGGCGCTTGGGCATGCACCTCTCCGCGCCGCTCTCTGCCCGCGACTTGTTCGGCGAAACGACCGGCTGTCTCCTCGTTGAAATTTCTCCTAAAAATTCCGTCCGCTTTGCTGAAGTCTTCGCCGATTTGCCCGTCAAAAAATTAGGGCGAGTCATTGCGGACGAAACGCTCAACTTTAGCGAAACGTCCATTCCGCTTGCGGACTTAATCGCCGCCTTCAACACGCCGCTCGTCCCCAATTCTTAACCTGCCATGAAACCTCAAGCCCTCATCCTCCTCGCCTACGGCTCAAACCGCGACTACGACGTCGCCGAAGCGCTGACGCTGGCTGGCGCCGAACCGCGAGTCATCTCGCATAACGAATTGCGCGAGAATAAAAAGCGCCTCGCCGATTATCAAATGCTAGTTTTGCCCGGCGGCTTCTCCTACGCCGACGCGCTCGGCGCGGGCAAATTATTCGCGCTCGATTTGAACTCTTATTTCAACGAAGAGCTGCGCGCCTTCGTCGAAGCGGGCAAGCCGGTCGTCGGCGTTTGCAACGGCTTTCAAGCGTTGGTCAAAGCCGACATTTTGCCGGCCGTCGAATCCGCAAATCAAGCGACGCTGACCTTCAACGAGCGCGGGCGTTTTGAATGTCGCTGGGTAACGCTCAAACCCGTCTCGCAAACCTGCCTTTGGACTCGCGGGCTGGAAAATTTAATCGAATGTCCCATCGCGCACGGCGAAGGCAATTTCCAAATTAACGACGCGGCGCTCGCCGCCCGTTTGCAAAGTCAAAATCAAATCGCGCTGACCTACGTCCGCGCCGACGGTTCGCCCGCCGACGGCGAATACCCCGTCAACCCCAACGGCTCGACGTTAGACATCGCGGGCATTTGCAACCCGCAAGGCAACGTCTTGGGTTTGATGCCGCACCCCGAAAATCACATTCGCTTTTACCAACACCCGCAGTGGACGCGCGGCGTCAAACGCGGAAGCGGTCTGCCGCTTTTTGAAAACGGCGTGAAATACGCCAGTCAACTTTGAAAGCCTGAAAGTTCAAATACGAAGACATGAAACCGGAGGATTTATGATTGCCGAAAACGAACTGCTTCGCCTTTTGCCCGACGCCCTGAACGAAACCCATTTGCCGCTCGCCAACAAAACGTCCGGCAAGGTGCGCGATGCGTACAACCTGCCCGACGGCAAACGCCTCATCATCACCACCGACCGCCTTTCCGCCTTTGACCGCATTTTAGCAAAAGTCCCTTACAAGGGGCAAACGCTCAATCAACTTTCGGCGTGGTGGTTTGAGCGCACAAAAGACATCGTCCCCAATCACATCCTCTCGCTGCCCGACCCCAACGCCGCCGTCGTCGTCGCGGCGCAACCCTTCCCCATCGAAGTCATCGTGCGCGGCTATATCAGCGGCGTTACGTCCACCGCGCTTTGGCGGCGTTACTCGCTGGGCGAACGCAACATTTACGGATACGACTTCCCCGAAGGCTTGCAGAAAAATCAGGCATTGCCCGCGCCGATTATTACGCCAACTACCAAAGGCGGCGCGACGGGACACGACGAGCGATTGACTTGCGCCGAAGTCGTCGAAAAAGGGTATTTGGATTCACAAACTTGGGCGCGCGTGCAAGAGGCGGCGCTCGCCGTCTTCCAACGCGGACAGCGCCTCGCGGCTGACGCGGGCTTAATTCTCGTGGACACCAAATACGAATTCGGCGCTGCCCCCGACGGCGAAGTTCTGCTCATTGACGAAGTTCACACGCCCGATTCTTCGCGCTATTGGAAAGCGGATTCTTACGAAGAAAAATTCGCCGCAGGACTCGAACCCGAAAATTTTGACAAAGAATTTGTGCGCCTCGCCTACGCCGACAAAGGCTACCGCGGCGACGGCGAAATTCCGCCGATGCCCGATTCGCTGTGGGCGGCGGCAAGTCAGCGCTACATTGCCATTTACGAAATGTTAAGCGGAGAAGCGTTTGAAGCGGGAGACTACCCCGTCGAGCCGCGCTTGATTCAAAATTTGAAAAACGCAGGAGTGATTTCATAATGTCCAAACCGTTGGTTGTGATTTTGATGGGCTCAAAAGCCGACTTGGAACATTGCCAGAAAATATCCGAAGCGTGCAAAGGCTACGGGTTGGAGACTGTTTTGCGAATCGCGTCCGCGCACAAAACGCCCGAACACGCGCTTTCTATTTTGAAGGAATACGAAGCCAACGAACGCCCGAAGGTTTACGTTACCGTTGCGGGGCGCAGCAACGCGCTAAGCGGCTTTACCGACGGCAACGTCTCGGCGCCGGTCATCGCTTGTCCGCCGCCGTCTGATTCGTTTGGCGGCGCGGATATTTTTTCTTCACTGAGAATGCCTTCGGGGATTGCGACGGCGGTTGTGCTGGAGCCGGTCAACGCGGCGTTGTTGGCGGCAAAAATTTTCGGCGTGGCAAATGTCGAAGCGCGGGAACAGGTCAAAGCGAGTCAGCGGCGGGCGGCGGAAAAAATTATCGGGGACGACGCGAGTGTCTAATCGTCAAGAATTCCTAGCCGACGATTCTCCCAAAGAGGAATGCGGCGTAATTGGGGTTTTCGCGCCGAACGAAGACGTGGCGCGAATGACGTTCTTCGGGTTGTACGCGTTGCAACATCGCGGACAGGAGGCGGCGGGCATGGCGGTCGCCGACGGGCGCGGAATTGCGACGCACAAAGGGTTGGGGTTGGTTTCGCAGGTGTTCAAGCCCGAGCATTTGGCAGAGATGCGCGGGCATTACGGCATTGGACACACGCGCTATTCGACGACGGGTTCGTCGTCGTTGCGAAACGCGCAACCGTTTACCATCGAGACGATACACGGTCCGCTGGCGTTGGCGCATAACGGGAATTTAATTAACTCGGCGGAATTGCGAAACGAGTTGATGGCGCAAGGCGTGGGGCTTTCATCCTCTTCGGACAGCGAAGTGATGACGATGATGTTGGCGCGAAACGGCGGCGCGACGTGGGAGGAGCGCATTCGCACGGCGATGAAAAAGTGGAGCGGCGCATATTCGCTGGTTATCTTAACGCGCGATTGCGTTTACGCGGCGCGAGACCCGTGGGGGTTTCGTCCGTTGTGCGTTGGGCTGTTGCCGAGCGGCGGACATGCGGCGGCTTCGGAAGTTGGCGCGTTGCAAACGCTGGGCTGCGAAGCCATCCGCGACGTGAAGCCTGGCGAAGTAGTGGCGCTCTCGAATAACGCGCTGAAGGTGATGCAGGCGCTTCCGCAGGTTAAGCCTTCGGCGATGTGCATTTTTGAACACGTTTATTTTGCGCGCCCCGACCAAACTTGGGACGGGATTAACGTCCACCACGCGCGGCAGAGGCTGGGGGAAGAGTTGGGGCGGGAGGTCATCAACGGACTCGTCAACGGACTCTCTCACGGAAACACGGAAGGGAACGGACTCGTCAACGGACTTCATTACGGAAGCACGGACGAAAACGGACTCGGCAACAGACTTCGTCACGGAGACGCGGATAAAAACGGACGGAGAAGCGGACTTAGTAGCAATGGGGAAAAGAACGGGTTTGCGGATGTGGTGATTCCCGTGCCCGATTCGTCCATCCCTGCGGCGATTGGTTTTTCGCGCGTGACGGGGATTCCGTATAACGACGGATTCATCAAAAATCGCTACGTCGGGCGGACGTTTATCGAGCCGACCGATTCGTTGCGTAAGCGCGGCGTGGCGTTGAAGTTCAACGTCATCCTCGAGAACGTGCGCGGGAAGCGCGTGGTAATGATTGACGACAGCATTGTGCGCGGCAACACGACAGGACCTTTAATTAAATTATTGCGAAACGCGGGCGCGAAGGAAGTGCATGTGGCGATCACTTGTCCGCCGATTACGCATCCTTGCTTTATGGGCGTGGACATGGGCAAACAAGAAGATTTGATCGCGCACAATCGAAGCGTGGAAGAAATCCGCGAACATGTCGGCGCGGACAGTTTACATTATTTATCCGCCGAGGGCATGATGAAGGCGCTCGGACGCAAAGAGGGATTCTGTCGTGCTTGTTTTACGGGAGAGTATCCGATACCGATTGACGCAGGGTTGGTTAAGACGGGTTTTGAGTCATTATCAACGGACGGGTAAACGGACTCTGTCGCGGATACACGGAGAAGAACGGACTGGTAAACGGATGGAAGCAGGAAAGGTTATGAATATCTTAATCATCGGCGCGGGCGGACGGGAACATGCGATGGCTTGGAAGGTTAGGCAATCGCCTAAATTAGGCGCGCTCTTCGTCTTGCCCGGCAACGCGGGGACGGCGGAGTTGGCGGAGAACGTCGGCGAGATTGCGGTTGACGACCACGCCGCGATTGTCTCTTTTTGCAAAGAAAAGAAAATTGACCTAGTCATCGTCGGGCCCGAAGCGCCGCTGGCGGCGGGTTTGGCGGACGCGCTATCGGCGCGGGGGATTGGCTGTTTTGGTCCGAGTCAGGCGGCGGCGCAGATTGAGGCGTCTAAATCTTTTGCTAAAGATTTCATGGCGCGGCACAATATCCCCACCGCGCGTTACGCGACCTTTTCCGATTTTGATTCGGCGCTTCAACATTTGAAAGAAGTTGATTATCCGATTGTGATTAAGGCTTCGGGGCTGGCAGCCGGCAAAGGCGTAATTTTGCCGCAGACAGCGGAAGAGGCGAAATCCGCGCTGGATGATATTTTGACGAAAAAAAATTTCGGCGAAACCGAAGCGATTATCGAAGAGCGCCTGACGGGCGAAGAGGTTTCGCTCATGGCGTTCACAGACGGGACATTTATCGCGCCGATGCCGCCCGCGCAAGACCATAAACGTCTGCTAGACGGCGACTGCGGGCCAAACACCGGCGGAATGGGCGCGTACGCTCCCGCGCCCATTTTGACGGACGCGGCGCTGAACGAAGCGCTTGAAAAAATTTTGCGCGCGGCTGTGGACGGAATGCGAAGCGAAGGTCATCCGTTCGTCGGCGTGTTATACGCGGGGCTGATGCTAACGCCGAGCGGCTTGCGCGTTTTGGAATTCAACTGTCGCTTCGGCGACCCTGAAACGCAAGCGCTGCTTCCGCTTTTGGAAACGGACTTGCTCGAAATTGCCCAAGCCTGCGTTGACGGAAATTTAGCGAGCGTTGACGTCCGCTGGAAAGAAGGCGCGGCGGCCTGCATAGTGTTGGCGAGTCACGGTTATCCTGAAAATCCTGAAACGGGAAAAGTTATTTCCTTTGAGGAGTTGCCCGAAAACACAATTTGCTTTCACGCCGGGACGAAATCCGTCGGCGATAAAGTTCTCGTTTCTAGCGGGCGCGTTCTCGGACTAACCAGTTGGGCGGACAATATCGAGTCCGCGATTGAGGCGGTTTATGGAAATATCAACAAGGTTTCGTTCGAGGGAATGCAGTATCGGAAAGACATCAGTAAGCGGACTCTTTCACGGACACACGGATAAAAACGGACGCGGTAAGCGGACTCTTTCGCGGACGCGCGGATGAAAACGGAGGTTGAATGACGAAGGAAAACGTTGGGTTAGTGAAAACGCCGTTAGACGAGTTAACTTATAAAGTTAACGGGTTGGCGATGCAAGTCATGCGCGAATTGCGTTCGGGACATAAAGAGAGGTTTTATCAACAGCGGCTCGCCGAGTTATGCCGTCAAGCGGGCTTGCAAGCCGAGACCGAAAAGCGCGTCGAGGTCTGGATCAACGACGCGCTCGTCGGCTATTTATATCTTGATTTATGGATTGAAAATTCATTAGTTGCAGAATGCAAAGCCCTAAGCCACGACTTGACAAACCGCGAACTTCATCAAATGTTGGTTTACCTCGCCGCCACTGGAAGCCCGGTAGGAATGCTCTATAATTTTGGAAAATCAACTTTAGAGTTTAAGCGCGTCTTGCGCCCCGCCGCTGTTCAAGATTGGCAAAAGTATTTATACCGCGTCATCTGGACGCCGCCGGACACAACGTTGCCGCGCGAAGATTCAATAACCGTCAAAACGCCCGTCCGTTTTTCCGTGATAAGCGCCTTCGCCAATCACCCCTCCGTTTTGCCCTCCGCGTCCGAAGAGTCCGTTCCCCTCCGTGATTCCGCGACAGAGTCCGCTGACGAGTCCGTTTCAATCCGTGATTCCGTGACAAAGTCCGCTGATGAGTCCGCTGACGAATCCGCTTACAACAACGCAGGAGTCTCCATCGCCGAAGGCGCCCGCGCCGTCGAGTTGATGAAAGAATCCGTCCGCGCCACCTACAACGAATCCGTGTTAGGCGGCATCGGCTCTTTCGGCGGGCTCTTCGACGCCGCCGCGCTCAAAGAAATGGACAGCCCCGTGCTGGTCGCCTCCACCGACGGCGTCGGCACAAAGGTCAAACTCGCCGCCGCGTTTGGGCGTTATCGCGACGTTGGGCGCGACATCGTCAACCACTGCATCAACGACATTCTCGTGCAAGGCGCGCGTCCGCTTTTTTTTATGGACTACTTCGCAACCTCTAAACTGCGCCCCGAACAAACAGCGGACGTCGTGCGCGGCATTGCCGAAGCCTGTCACGAAGCGGGCGTCGCGCTACTCGGCGGCGAAACAGCGGAAATGCCCGGCGTGTATCAACCTAATGAATTTGACGTGGCTGGAACCATCGTCGGCGTGGTTGAACGCTCGCGCCTCCTTCCCCGCTCAAACCTGATCGCTGGCGACCTAATCCTCGGACTCCCTTCCAGCGGGCCGCACACCAACGGCTACTCGCTCATCCGCAAAATTTTCGCCAACGCAGACTTGGAGTCCGTCCGCCCCGAACTTGGCGCCTCGCTTGCAGACGCTCTGCTCGCGCCGCACCGTTCTTACTTCAACGCGCTCTACCCGCATCTGGACAAAGTCAAAGCGTTGGCGCACATCACCGGCGGCGGATTCGTCGAAAACATTCCGCGCATCCTCCCGCCGAATCTAAACGCGCTCATTGACAAAAATTCATGGCAAATTCCGCCGCTTTGGAAAATCATTCAAGCGCAAGGCGCAATCCCCGCGGACGAAATGTACCGCGTCTTCAACATGGGCATCGGCATGATCGCCGTCGTTGAAAAAACCGTCAGCGCCGAACTCCAATCCTCAATTCCCGAACCGACCTTCGTCATCGGCGAACTGGTCAAAGGAAACCAAACCGTTGTCCTCCAATAACCCGTCCGTTTCCCTCCGTGAGTCCGCGAAAAAGTCCGTTGACGAGTCCGTTTAGGAGTCCGCTTATGAAAAACCTCCCCCTACGCTATGGAACAAATCCCAACCAAACGCCGGCCCGCGTCTACATGCAAAACGGCGCTGACCTGCCGCTCGCCATCCTCAACGGCTCGCCAGGCTACATCAACCTGCTCGACGCGCTCAACGCTTGGCAACTCGTTCGAGAGTTGAAGCAAGCGCTTGGTCAACCTGCGGCGGCTTCCTTCAAACACGTCAGCCCCTCGGGCGCGGCGGTTGCCGTTCCTCTATCCGACGTCCTCAAACGTATCTACTTTGTAGATGACGTCAAACTCTCGCCGCTCGCCGTCGCCTACGCCCGCGCGCGCGGCGTGGACCGCATGTCCTCCTTCGGCGACTTCATCGCCCTCTCCGAAACCGTAGACGTTCCGACTGCCAAACTGATTTCGCGCGAAGTCTCGGACGGAGTCGTCGCTCCCGCTTACCAACCCGAAGCGTTGGAGATTTTGAAAAAGAAAAAACAAGGCAAGTACGCGGTCATTCAAATGGACGCGACCTACGAACCGCAACCGACTGAAACGCGCCAAGTTTTCGGCGTCAGTATGGAACAGCGCCGCAATGACCGCCGCGTAACGCGAGACGATTTTTCTAATGTCGTTACGCGCAAAAAAGAACTGCCCGAGTCCGCCGTCCGCGATATGCTCGTGGCGTGGATCACGCTCAAATTCACGCAGTCCAATTCCGTCTGCTACGTCGCGGACGGGCAGACCATCGGCGTCGGCGCCGGGCAACAATCGCGAGTCCACTGCGCGCGCCTGGCTGGCGCCAAAGCGGACTTGTGGCGTTTGCGTCAGCATCCCGCCGTTTTGGCGCTGCCTTTCAAAGAGCACGTCAAACGCCCCGACCGCGACAACGCAATTGATCAGTTCCTACAACTCGACACGACCGACGCCGAAAAGCAAAATTGGAAAAATGTCTTCGCCGAAATCCCCGCGCCGCTCTCCGCCGCGCAACGCCGCGCCTGGCTCGACGGCTTGACCGACGTAACGCTCGGCTCGGACGCCTTCTTCCCCTTCCGCGATTCGATTGACCGCGCCGCCAAAAGCGGGGTGAAATACGTCCTGCAACCGGGCGGCTCCGCCCGCGACGAAGACGTCATCGCCGCCTGCGACGAATACGGCATGACGATGGTCTTCTCCGGCTTGCGCCTCTTCCATCATTAGACATGACCACCCCCGCCCGCCTCGTCGTCCTCATCTCCGGCAACGGCTCGAACCTGCAAGCCCTCCTCGACGCCGACCTCCCCGCCGAAATCGTTTGCGTCGTCTCCAACAAAGCGGACGCTTACGGTTTAGTCCGCGCTCAAAACGCGGGCGTTGAATCCGTTCATTTCGCAAAACGCGCCGACGAGACTCGGCAAGCCTACGACGAACGCCTCGCAGATTTCGTCGCCGCCCGCCGCCCCGATTACGTCATCCTCGCTGGCTGGATGCGAATCCTCTCTGCGGCATTTCTCAACCGCTTCCCTAATCGAGTAATTAACTTGCACCCCGCGCTGCCCAACGCCTTTTCCGGCGTCCGCGCCGTCGAGCGCGCCTTTGCAGCCTACCAACGCGGCGAAGTTGAATCCGCTGGCGTGATGGTTCACCTCGTCCCCGACGAAGGCGTGGACAACGGCCCCGTGTTAGCCAGCGAAAGCGTCCCCATCCGCAAAGAAGACACGCTCCAAACGCTCGAAGCCCGCGTCCATCAAACCGAACATCGCCTCCTCGTCCAAACCATAAAAACCCTGCTCGCTAATAAGGAATCCCATGCCCATCGCTCTGCTCTCCGTCTCCGATAAAACCAACCTCGCCGAATTTGCTCAAGGTCTCGCCGATTTAGATTGGACGTTGCTCGCCTCTGGCGGGACAGCCAAACTTCTGCGCGAAAACAACCTGCCCGTTACCGAAGTCGCCGACTACGCCCGCTCCCCTGAAATTCTCGGCGGACGAGTCAAAACCCTGCACCCCGCCATCCACGGCGGACTGCTCGCCCGCTCCGCCGAAGCCGACCGTCAAGAACTCCTCGCGCTCGGCTGGGATTACATTAACCTCGTCGCCGTCAACCTGTACCCTTTTGAAGCGACCATCGCCAAAACGGACTCCACTTACGCCGACGCTATCGAAAACATAGACATCGGCGGAGTCGCCCTCATCCGCGCCGCCGCCAAAAACCACGAGCGCGTAACCCTCGTCAGCGACCCCGCCGACTACGCCACCATCCTCGACGAACTTCGCGCAGGCGCAACCTCCCCGCAGACTCGCGCCAAACTCGCCGTCAAAGGCTTTGCCCTCACCGCCCATTACGATACAATCATCCGCGATTACCTCATCCGCTCCCACCCGTGAACCTATGATAAAGTCCGTTGACTAAGGAGTTTCCATGAACGAAGAACTATTCAACCAATCCGAATCCCTCACCTTTGACGACATCCTCATCGTGCCAGGCTACACCGAAGTCCTGCCCAACGAAACCGACATCCGCGTGCAACTCGCGCCGACCATTCAACTCAACATCCCCATCCTCTCTGCGGCGATGGACACCGTTACCGAAGCGCGGCTGGCAATCGCCCTCGCCCGCGAAGGCGGAATGGGCGTCGTCCACCGCAACCTGCCGCCCGAAGACCAAGCCGCCGAAGTAGAAAAGGTCAAGCGTTCGCAATCGGGCATGATCGTCGAACCGATTAGTTTGCAGCCCGACGCGCCGCTCGCCCAAGCGGAAGAGATCATGTCCACCTACCACATCAGCGGCGTGCCAATCACCGACGAGCGCGGAAAAATCGTCGGCATCCTCACCAACCGCGACATCCGCTTCATCGAAAAATCCGACTACAGTTTGCCCGTTCGCCAATTTATGACCGGCGCGGACAAACTGGTTACCGCCGCCGTCGGCATCTCGCTCGAAGACGCCAAAGACCTCCTGCAAAAACACCGCATCGAAAAACTGCCGCTCGTGGACAAAGACGGTTTGCTCAAAGGCTTGCTCACCGTCAAAGACATCCAAAAAGCGCGCGACTACCCCAACGCCGCCACCGACTCAAAAGGGCGGCTGCTGGTCGCCGCGGCCGTCGGCGTCGGCGCGGACGTGGAAACTCGCGTTGACCTCATGCTCAAAGCCGGCGTGGACGCCGTTACCATAGACACCGCGCACGGGCATTCCAAAGGCGTGCTAGAAGTCATCCGCCGCATCAAAAGCGCCTGGCGCGATCTGCCCGTCTTCGCTGGCAACGTCGTAACCGCCGACGGCGTAAACGCCCTCGCCGCCGCCGGCGCGGACGTTATCAAAGTCGGCGTCGGCGCGGGTTCTATCTGCACCACCCGCATCGTTTCGGGCGCAGGCATGCCGCAAGTCTCCGCCATTTACGAATGCTCTCGCGCCGCGCAAAAACACAATGTGCCCATCGTCGCCGACGGCGGAATCAAATTCAGCGGCGACGTGGTCAAAGCCATCGTTGCGGGCGGCGACGCCGTCATGCTCGGCAGCATGTTCGCCGGGCTGGACGAAGCGCCGGGCGAAGTCCTGCTCTACGAAGGGCGGCGCTTCAAAGAATATCGCGGCATGGGCAGTCTCGCCGCAATGAAAGGCTACGGCGTAGATCGCTACGCCACCGGCCAAAGCGGCGGCGGCAAACTCGTCCCCGAAGGCATCGAAGGGCGCATCCCCTACAAAGGCATGCTCGGCGAATACGTTTATCAAATCGTCGGCGGTTTGCGTTCGGGCATGGGCTACGCGGGCGCCGCCTCGCTCGCCGACCTGCGCGCCAAAACGCGCCTGACGCGCATCACCAACGCCGGGCTCATCGAAAGCCACCCGCACGACGTCATCATCACCAAAGAAGCGCCCAACTACCAATTGAGCCAACGCTGATGACCCTCCATCTTCTCTCCCCTCTCGACGGGCGCTATGCGGAAACGACCGCCCCCTTGCGGGATTTCTTCTCCGAGTTTGCTTTCCTGCGCGACAGAGTGCGCGTCGAGCTGGACCTCTTGCCTGCGTTTTCCAAAATCGGCTTGATTCGCCCTTTGAGCGCTTCCGAGTCCGCGACGCTCGCGTCCATCCGCGAAAATTTTTCCGACGCCGACGCCGAATCGATTCTCGCCTACGAGCGCCAAACCCGCCACGACGTGAAAGCCATCGAATACTTTATCCAAAGCAAATTGCAAAACACCACGCTCGCGGACTTGATTCCTTGGATTCACTTCGGCTTAACGTCGGAAGATACCAACAGCGTCGGCCAAGCCCTCGCGCTCGACGAGTCGAAAAACAAGGTCATCCTGCCCGTTTATCAATCGCTGCTCGCCGACCTTTCCAATTTTGCTTTACAACACAAAGCCCTTCCCATGCTCGCCCGCACGCACGGACAGTTCGCCGTCCCGACCACGCTCGGCAAAGAGGTTGTCGTTTACGTCATGCGCCTGAAAAAGATTCAGGCCGCAATTTCCGCGCACCGTTTTGAAGCCAAGTTGAGCGGCGCGGTCGGCGCTTTCAACGCTCTACAAGCCGCCGTCCCCAACGCGGACTGGCTCGCGTTTAGCGAAGATTTTATTTCCAGTTTTGGACTCGAAGCCAACCTCTTCGCCACGCAAATTTTGCCCTACGACAACTGGATTCGCTACTTTGATTTAATTCGCCTGACCAATTCCGTCCTCATTGATTTCGCTCAAGATATGTGGCGTTACATCAGCGACGGCTGGTTGAAGCAAGCCGTCGTCGCGGGCGAAGTCGGCTCGTCCACTATGCCGCAAAAAGTCAACCCGATTGACTTTGAAAACGCGGAAGGCAATTTAGGAGTCGCCAACGCGCTGCTGACGCATTACGCGCAAAAATTGAGCGTCTCGCGCTTGCAACGCGATTTATCCGATTCAACCGTCCGCCGCACCTTTGGCTCAGCCTTAGGGCACAGCCTCATCGGTTGGGCGAACGTTCAGCGCGGGTTGCGGCGCGTCGCCCCTGACGAGGAAAAACTCAAAGCGGAATTAAACGCCCATTGGGAAGTCGTCGCCGAAGGCGCGCAGACCATCCTGCGCGCGGCTGGCAAAACGGACGCTTACGAATCGTTGAAGGCGCAAACGCGCGGGCGCGTGCTGACCGAAACCGACTACCGCAATTGGGCGGCTTCGGTAGACGCGGACGAGAACGTCCGCGCCCAGTTGCAAGCCCTCTCGCCAGAAAACTATCTCGGCTTAGCCGTCGCGTTGACGGAGCGCGCTATAAAATCTAATTAGTTCAAAAGGAAGTCAATTTGAAATCCTACCGCAAAGAACTTTGGTTCAACATCCCCGCTCGGCGCGGATTCATTAACATCACGCCGCAAGTGGAAGAAGCCCTGCGCGAAAGCAAAATTGAAGAAGGGCTTTGTCTGGTGAACGCCATGCACATTACCGCGTCCGTTTTCATCAACGACGACGAGCGCGGCTTGCATCACGATTACGAGGTTTGGTTGGAGAGACTTGCGCCGCACGAACCGGTCAACGGCTATCGTCATAACGACACGGGCGAAGACAACGCCGACGCGCACATGAAACGTCAAGTGATGGGGCGCGAAGTCGTCGTGGCGATTAGCGGCGGAAAATTAGATTTCGGACCTTGGGAGCAAATCTTCTACGGCGAATTCGACGGGCGCAGGCGCAAACGAGTTCTGATAAAAATTATCGGCGAATAACAACTTTTTCAAAGCCGCCGCGTATATTGCTAAGAATAAGGAGATATACGCTATGAAAACGGTTCAAAGGTTTATCGGCGCGGTTGCGCTTGCCGCGTTATGTTCGTTAAGTTTCACCCCGTCCGCGCTGGCATTTGACGGGCGTTCGGGCGATCAAGTCGTCGTCGCGGCGGGCGAAGTCGTCAACGACGATTTATACGTCAGCGCCAGAGAGTTCACGCTGGACGGAGTTGTCAAAGGCGACCTCGTCGTCGTCGGCGAATATGTCGTCATCAACGGCACGGTCGAAGGGGATTTAATCGCGGCGGGCAACACGGTCGTCGTCAACGGCACAGTCAAAGACGACGCGCGCATCGCGGGCGCGGCGCTTCAAATTGGAGACAAAGCCAGCATCGGCGGAGACCTCGTCGCGGCGGGCGCGAGTCTCGAAGTTAAGGCGGGCGGCGAAATCGGTCAAGACGCGCTCTTCGGCGGCGGACAAGCCCTCCTCGCGGGCGACATCCAACGCAACCTTTCAGTTGGCGCGGGCGCGTTAGAGATTGACGGAAAAATCGGCGGAAACGTCCGCGCTGAAGTGGGCGAAACTCAAGAAGGCAGCGTCTCGCCGACGATGTATTTTCAGGACGTAAAAATTTCCACGCCGAACGTTCAGTCGGGGTTGACGATTAACGACGGCGCGAAAATCGGCGGCGATTTGACGTACACGCAATCCAAAGACGTCGAAATTTCGGAAACTGTCGTTGCCGGAAAAACAACTCGCAAAACGCCGACGGAAAACGCGCGCCCCGCGCCGCACAAAGCCAAAGCCGCCGCAAATTGGACTTTTGACCTTTTGCGTAAAATTGCGACGCTCTTTCTCTTGGGACTGTTGCTCGTTTGGCTCGCGCCTAATTTCTTAAAAAATTTGCGCGCAAAAATTCAATCGCAACCGTTGCCTAGTTTGGGCTGGGGCGTCGTCGCTTATATCGCTTTCTTCGTCATTCTCTTCTTCATCGTAGTTGCGATTATCGTCGGCGGCATCTTCTTTGGAGTTATGACGCTCGGTTCGATGGTCGGCGTAATCGTTGGAACCGGATCGCTTTCCATCTTTGCGCTGTCTCTCGGATTTGCCTTATTCGTCGGCTTTGGCGCTCAAATTTTGGCGGCGCAAATCGGCGGCAAGTGGATTTTTGAACGCCTGCATTCGCCGCTGGCGGATCATAAGATTTGGTCGCTTTTGCTCGGCGCAATCGTCGTCGGCTTGTTGGTCAAACTTCCGTTCGTCGGCTGGCTGGCTGGGGTTCTTATCGCCTTCTTCGGCTTAGGCGCGTTCTGGCTTTGGATGCGAGAAAAAAAACAAACGCCTGCCGTCGTTACGGTTGCGTAAAAATTCTTCAATAAAAAAGCCGACGGAAAATCCCGTCGGCTTTTTAGATTTAATTCAACAGATTATCTTACGGACAATCTTTATAATAGGTTACCAAGCGCTCAATCTTTTGCGTGCGGTCAATCACTCCGCCGCCTTTGTTCAACGCGACAAATTGCAAATCAATAGACGCTTTCTTCAAAACGCGCCAATCGGGATTTAATTGCGTCGCCTGAATCGTGTAGGTGAAATTTCCCTTGCCGTCGGAATCCATGTTGCTAAGAAGCGTCCAATCCGAGAAACGGTTTCCAGACACATCCACCATGCGATAGTACACCGCCGCCATCTTCGTGTCGGGGTTCACGGCGCGGACGCTCACCGTCAAATCGCGCGGAATGCAGTTCAGCGTTAGGCGATCGCTCGAAAATTGAACGTCAGTGAAAACGCCTTTTCCAAGCATATTGTCAACCAGCACGGGCGTCAAATCAGACGGATTACTGGGCGGGCTGACGGGAGCAACGGTCGGCGCTTCGGCGGTTGGCGGCTCCGCTGTCGGCGGCACAGCGGTCGGGGGTTCGGCAGTCGGCGGTTCGGGCGTAGGCGGCGGGACGTCGGTCGGCTGTGCGGTCGCAACCACAACCACCGTTTCTACAATAGTCTGGACAATCGGCGTGGGCGGTTCTGCCTGCGTGGGCGCTTCTTGCGGCGCGGGCTGAACTGTCCCGCACGCCGCCAGGAGGAGGGCTAAGGTAAGCGTGAATATTCTTTTCATGAAATCTCCTTTGTGATTTCTTTTATTTTATTCTAAATCGTTCAAAAACGCCCGTTTCTATTTGACCTCTTCGGGCTATTTGCGAGGCTTTTCCTTTCATTTTTGCAAGGAAAGCAAAGAAAATAAAGGAAAATATCCGCGTTCTCTACGCGCCCTGCGACGAATATTTTGGAATGCTTGCGACGTTAGACATACCCCGCGCATCAAGTATAATCGCGCGATACCTATGAAGAAAACGACCTTTCTTCGTTATCTCGAAATGGAACGCGACCCGTTTGAAGCGTTGATTAATCAACTCGGCTTTACGCGCAAATTAACCGTTGGCGGCGTAGCGGACGGGTTGACCGTGAAAGACCTCGTCGCGGACATCCTCTCCCGCGAGCATTTCATCGCCGACCGACTCAGCGAAATTCTGTACGGCGTTCCATACATTCCTTGCGCCTCATTTCTTGCGCTGGAAAATTTTCAGCGCAAATACGGCTACCCCGATTACGAATCCGCTTTCGTCGAGAAAGAGCGGCGCGATTTTTTCGTCGTCGAAAAATATCGGCGCGTCGCTTTTGACGAAATCGTCTCGCAGGAATTAATCGCTTACGACAACATCGTCGAGTTGACGATAAAATTATCCGACGCCGACTTTCTCAAACATAAATTGCCGCGACGCATTGCCGAATATACGATTCAGCCTTATCTGCAATTGCGAGTCGTCGTCAACCGCTGGCTGGAAAACGCCGCGTCAAAACATTAATTTTTTTGGAGGAAACCGCACATGCTTTTCATCATTCTTTTGGCTTTTGTCCCCGCGTTTTTCTTTTCATGGTTTCTCTATTGGATTGACCGTTACGAAAAAGAACCGCGCTGGCTGCTCTTCGCCGCTTTTTTCTGGGGCGGATTTTTCGCCATCATCGGCGCGTTAATTTTCTCTTTAATCTTTCAAGTCGGATTTGGCGCGGTCTTGCACGACGCGACCTTAGAAGACATTGCGGGCGGTTCGATCACTGCGCCGATTGTGGAAGAGTTTATGAAGGGGCTCGCCGTCCTGCTAATTTTCTTCATCTTCCGCAACGAGTTTGATTCGCTGCTCGATGGCGCTATCTACGGCGGCATTGTCGGCTTCGGTTTTGCCGCCACCGAAAATGTCTTTTATTTTCTCAGCGCGTACGACGAAGGCGGCGCGGGAGGCGCATTAGTCCTTTTTGCCTTGCGCGTAGGAGTCTTCGCCTGGGGACACGCCTTCTACACCGCTTTCACCGGGTTAGGTTTTGCCGTTGCGCGAACCAACAAAAACCCGATTGTCAAAATCATCGCGCCCGTCGTCGGCTATATTCTCGCCGTCTTCGCTCACTCGTTTCACAACACGTCGCTGCTCTTCGCCAGCGGACTCGGCAGTTTGGCTCTCATCGTGTTAATTGAATGGACAGGCTGGCTAATTTTCTTAGGCTTCGTCATCTGGCTGATTCGCCGCGAGCAAGGGTTGCTCAAAAAACATTTGATTGCCGAAGTCGCCAGCGACTTAATCAGCGACGCGCAATACGACACGGCGGTTTCGTTCTTCCAATTTAGCGCGCGTTTGTCCGCCATAAGCGGCGGGACCTATCGCGCCACCAATCGCTTTTATCAAAATTTAGGCGAGTTGGCGCATAAAAAAGAACAATTAGAAAAATTCGGCGAAGAGCGCGGAAATACAGCCATCATCCAAAATCTGCGCGCCGCCATCGCCGAAGACGCGCCCAAAGCGGCGGTCTAATTCGCTTATGGTAAAATTCGCTTCGCTCTCGCCCCCGTAGCTCAGTGGACAGAGCGTCAGCCTCCGGAGCTGAAGAGCGCAGTTCGAGTCTGCGCGGGGGTACAAACCATCCGTCAACGCGGATGGTTTTTGATTTTCAAAACGCGATAAAATGACGGCGTGAATTATAAAAGCCTGATTGTCTTTTTAGGCGCTTCTTTGATTGTCGGATGCGCCGCCGCCCCTTCCCCGCCGACGACGATTTCTGCGCCCGAATTCATCACCGCCACGTTGCCTGCCGCGCCAACCCTCATCGCAGACGTCGCCCCTACGCCGCCGCCTGCGCCGCAACCGACCTCCGCGCCGACTCTCTCTCCCGTTGACGGAATCACAACCTCCGAGCTTAACGTCCGCGCAGACACGTTTACCGCCAGCGCCTCGTTGGGCGTTTTGCCCGCTTTCAGCGCCGTTCAAATTATCGGCAAAGACTCAAGCGGACTGTGGTATCAAATCCTCTTCAACGACAGCGTCGGCTGGATATACGCGGAGTATGTTCAGTTGTCCGACGCAAAAGCCCAAGCGCCCGTCATCGCGGACGACTCCGCGCGCGGCGTGATTTTACGCGGAGTCAACGTGCGCGACGGCGCGGATCAAGATTTTGCTTCGCTCGGCTTGCTCAACCCAAACGACGTTATGTCTGTGCTGGCAAAAAATTCGTCCGCAACGTGGATTCAAATCGCCTACCCGCCCGCCGCCGACGGCGTCGGCTGGGTTTCGGCGGACTATATTCAAATTCAAAATGTAGAATCGCTTCCCCTCTTTGGCGCAAAACCGCCGACGCAATCCGTCGCGGCGAACGCGCCGCCGCCCTTCGCTGACGGCGATTCTATCGTCGCGCCGCTGGCGAGGTTTACGCTGTCTCCCAACGAGATTCGCGCCGTCCAACTTCAAGGCAAACTTTCAACGCCAAACGACGACGAAGATTGGGCGCATTTTTCTGCCGACGCCGAAAAAATTTCTATTCAAATTTTATGCGATTCTCCCGCCCTGCAAGCGGACTTATTCCTCAATCAAATTGCCGCCGAGCCTTCGCTTCGTTGCGGAGAGACGCGCGTCATTTCGCTCCTCCCCAAATTAGACTATGATTTGCGCGTCTCAATTTTTCCCGCCGACAGTTTTTCCGCCTTCCAATATGAATTGCGTATAAAAATAATTCCGTGAAAGCCGCTTGTACTTAATTGCACAAAAAGGAGTTTTTTTGGTATAGTTAATCTTTATCCTAATCAAACGAGGGCATCTATGGACGTGAAAAAAGTACCCGACATTATCACCGCCAGGCTTCCGGTCTATTTGCGAGCGCTTCAACGCATGGCGGACGCTGGCTTGAAAACTACGTCGTCTCAAGAGTTGGGCGAAAAGGTGGGAATTTCCGCCGCGCAAATTCGCAAAGATGTCTCTCAATTTGGCGAGTTCGGCAAACAAGGCACCGGTTATTCAATTGATTATTTGATGGACAGGTTGCGCGAAATTCTTAAGGTCAACCGCATCTGGGATGTGATTGTCGTCGGCGCGGGGGATATGGGACACGCGCTGGCAAATTATCAAGGGCTTATCAATCGCGGATTTAACATCGTGGCGATTTTCGACAACAATCAAGAAAAAATCGGACAAACCATCGGCGATTACGTTATTGAAGATTCGGACAACCTAATCGAATATGTTAAGGAGTCGGGAATAAAAATCGCCATTCTCACTTTGCCCGCCTCCGCCGCGCAAATCGTCGCGGACGAACTCATCGAAGCGGGCGTGCGCGCTTTGCTCAACTACGCGCCGGTCAGCATTGCCACGCCGCCTAACGTCAAAATTCAATATATTGACCCTGCCATTCACCTGCAACGAATGACTTATTATTTGTAATTTTACGCTTGGGGCAAATTTCGGCGGATGACGTTCAACATGCCGAAGGCTTTAGACGCGCCTTGCGCCACGCAAGTCAGCGGGTTGTCCACTAAATAAGCGGGGATGCCGAGCGACTTGGTCAGCAATTTATCTACGCCACGCAACAACGCGCCGCCGCCGCACAACGCCACGCCGCGATCAATAATATCGGAGACCAATTCGGGCGGAGTTTTCTCCAACACCTTGCGCCCCGATTCGACAATTTGTTTCAACGGCTCTTGCAAGGCTTCGACAATTTCGCCAGTCGTCAGCGTAACTGGGCGCGGCAACCCGCTGACTTGATCCTGCCCCTGCACTTCCATGCTGTTTTCAATATCTTGCGGCACCGCCGCGCCGATGCGAATTTTCAACTGTTCGGCAGTTTGCCCGCCGATGATGACGCCGTATTTATGGCGCACATAGTTGATAATGGATTCGTCCAAATCCATGCCGCCTAAGCGCAGCGTTTCGGCGGAGACGATGCCGTACATCGCCACAACTGCCGCTTCGGTGCATCCGCCGCCGAGGCTGATGATCATGTTTCCCGAAGGCGAATTAATCGGCAGGTCAATGCCGATTGCCGCCGCCAACGTTTGTTGAATTAAATGCGATTCGCGGCTGCCCGCTTCCATTACCGCCTCAAAGACGGCGCGGCGTTCCACGCTGGTTACGCCGTAAGGGACGGTGATAATCGTGCGCGGGCGAAATATCCGCATCGAGCCGCTGGCGCGTTGAAGCAAATACGCCAACAGCGTTTCGGTGATTTCATAATCGGCGATGACGCCGTTTCGCAACGGACGGGCGACTTCGATGCTCTCCGGAACTTTGCCGTACATATCGCGGGCTTCGACGCCCGCCGCCACCATTTTTTGATTTTCAACTTCAATGGCGACGATAGTCGGCTCTTCTAATAAAACGACGTTGTTGTCCGCGAGGCGCGTAAACATCGTTCCTAGGTCGATGCCTAGGTCTTTGGAGAACATGGAGAACACGAGGAATCAATTCTCCGAGATGTGAATCTGCGAGCCGCCCTTGCGGTAGCGGCGGACGGCGTCGAGGCGCAGGTTGGAGCGACGCAAGGCGGCTTCCATCGCCAGGTAGGCGTCGGGGTTTTGCGGCGCGCCTTTTTTGAGGATTTCCTCCGCGCGTTTGCGCGCGTCGGCGGCGCGGGCTTCGTCAATCTCTTGCACGTTTTCGGCGGCGTCCGCCAAGATGGTAACGATGTCGGGCTGCACTTCGGCAATTCCGCCGGCGACGGCGAAGATTTCTTCCTTGCCGCCAACGCGCACGCGGACGAAGCCATACTTGAGCGTCGTCAGCACGGGCGCGTGTTTGGGCAAAACGCCCATTTCTCCCGCCGCGCCGGGGATGAGGACGATGTCCACATCGCCGTCGAATACGGTGCGGTCTTGAGATACGATTTCGCAACGAATAGTCATGGAATTTCCCTATGGCATGAATTACGGATTGCGGGGTTCGCAATCCGTAATCTGCGGTTCGTTCGGTTAGCCTTGCGCCAATTTTGCGGCGCGTTCGCGCACGTCCTCGATTGCGCCCGCCATCATAAAGGCTTGTTCGGGCAGGTCGTCGCACCCTCCGTCGAGGATTTCGCGGAAGCCGCGCACGGTGTCTTTGATGGAAACGTATTTGCCTGAAATGCCGGTGAAGCGTTCGGCGACGAAAAACGGCTGAGAGAAGAAGCGTTCAATTTTGCGCGCGCGAGAGACGATGAGTTTGTCGTCTTCGGAGAGTTCGTCAATGCCGAGAATGGCGATGATGTCTTGCAAGTCTTTATAGCGCTGCAACACGCGCTGAACTTCGCGGGCGGTGCGGTAATGCTCTTCGCCGACGATGTTCGGGTCGAGGATGCGCGAGGTTGAAGTCAGCGGATCTACGGCGGGGTAAATGCCTTTTTCGACGATGGAGCGTTCGAGCGCGATGGTGGCGTCTAAGTGGGTGAAGGTCGCCACAGGCGCGGGGTCGGAGTAGTCGTCTGCGGGGACGTACACGGCTTGCATAGAGGTAATCGAGCCGGTGCGCGTCGAGGTGATGCGCTCTTGCAGTTCGCCCATTTCGGTGGCGAGGGTCGGCTGATAGCCTACCGCCGAGGGCATACGCCCAAGCAGCGCGGAGACTTCCGAACCGGACATGGAGTAGCGGAAGATGTTGTCAATGAAGAGCAGCACGTCTTTGCCTTGATCGCGGAAGTATTCCGCCATCGAGAGCGCCGTCAGCGCTACGCGCAAGCGCACGCCCGAAGGCTCGTTCATCTGTCCATAGACCATGACGGTGTCTTTCATTACGCCGTATTCGATCATTTCGCGGTAAAGCCCCGTCCCCTCGCGGGTGCGTTCGCCCACGCCCGCAAACACGGAATTGCCCTGATGCACAGAGGCTACCGAGCGGATGAGTTCCATGATGATGACGGTTTTGCCCGTTCCCGCGCCGCCGAAGATGCCGGTCTTGCCGCCTTTGGTGAAAGGGGCGATTAAGTCAATGACTTTGATGCCCGTTTCAAACACTTCAACGCGGGTGGATTGTTCTTCAAAGGCGGGCGCGGAACGATGAATCGGGTAATAAGTCGCCGCTTGAACTTCGCCTTTGCGGTCAATCGCTTCGCCTAACACGTTGAAGATGCGCCCAAGGGTCGCCGCGCCCACGGGGACGGTAATCGGCGCGCCTGTGGATTGAGCGGGTATGCCGCGCTGCAAGCCGTCGGTGGTGTCCATCGCTACGGTGCGAACCCAATTGTCGCCGAGATGTTTTTGCACTTCTAAAACTAACGGCGCTTGGTCGGCGCGCGGGACTTCGATTGCCTCAAAAAGCGCGGGGACGTCGCCGTTCGGAAATTCAACGTCCACTACGCCGCCTAAAATTTGAACTACACGGCCGTTTGCGTTTGCCATGATTCTTTCCTCCAATTATTTCGCGGCAAGCGCTTCCGCGCCGCCGACAATGTCTAAAATGTCGTTTGTAATCGTCTGTTGACGAACTTTGTTGTACGCAAGCAGCAGCGCGTTGACAAGTTCTTTCGCGTTGTCGGTTGCGTTTCGCATGGCGATCATCCGCGCCGCGTGTTCGCTTGCCAGCGATTCGAGAATCGCTTGATACACTTGCAGGGCGGTGAAGCGCGGAATAATTTCGTCCAAAATTTCGCGCTGATCGGGTTCGTATTCGTAAGCGGCGGCGGTCGCCTTATGTTCGACGGCTTCGACCAACCCGCCTTCTTCCAATTCCAGCGGAAGCAGTTTTTTGACCGTCGTCATTTGTCGCGCCATGCTGATAAAGTCGGTGTACACCAAAAAGACTTCGTCCACCGCGCCGCTGTTGTATTCTTGCACTGCCAGCCGCCCGATAGCGGAAACGTCCATAAAGGAGGGCGCGGCGGGCAAGGCGCTAAATTCGGCGATGACGTCTTTGCGGCGGCGATAAAGCAAATCTCTGCCTTTGCGCCCGACCGCGATATATTTTACGGGAACGGAATAGTTGTCAAATTTTTGAGCGGTAAAACGAATCACATTCGAGTTGTACGCGCCTGCCAGTCCGCGGTCGCCGGTAACAACCACGACCAGCGCGTTCTTGGCGTTGGCGCGTTTTACGAGCAGCGGATGCAGAGAATCGCGTCCGGGCTGCTCGGCGACGTGGCGCAACACTTGCCACGCTTTTGTCGCGTAAGAGCGCGTTGCCGTTACCGCATTGATCGCTTTGCGAACTTTGCTGGCGCTGACGGTTTCCAACGCGCGCGTTACTTGTGAAATGTTTTTGACGCTCTTAATTCGCAAGCGCATTTCACGAGCTGAAGCCATAAGTCAGTCCTTTTCCTTTTGACGAGTTAGGCTTGCCAGCCCGCGCGGAAGCCTTCGAGGGCTTTCGTCAATGCGTCGCGGTTGTCGTCAGAGATGGTTTTCTTCGCCACAATGTCCTTGCCAATTTCAGGATAGGACGTTTCCATGTAGCGAATCAAATCGCCTTGCCATTGCGCCATTTTTTCCAGCGGAACTTTGTCGGCGAAACCGTTCGTTCCCGCAAAAATGACGATGACTTGATATTCAAATTCCATCGGTTGATATTGCGGCTGTTTGAGGATTTCTTGAATGCGCTGACCGCGCCCCAATTGCCTTTGGGTAGATTGGTCGAGGTCGGACGCCATCAACGCGAACGCCGCCAACTCGCGGTACGCCGCCATGTCGAGGCGCAGACGACCCGCGACTTGCTTCATGGCTTTGGTCTGCGCGTCGCCGCCCACGCGGGAAACGGAGATGCCGACGTTAACCGCCGGGCGAATGCCGGCGTTGAAGAGGCTGCTTTCCAAATAAATTTGTCCGTCGGTAATGGAAATGACGTTGGTCGGAATATACGCCGAGACGTCGCCGAGCAGAGTTTCGATAATCGGCAGAGACGTCAACGAGCCGCCGGTCTCTTTCACGCGAACGATTTTGTGTCCCTCGCCCAGCGCTTTGGCGGCTTCTTCCGCGTCATGTTTCGAGAGCGGGCCAGAATAAGTCTTTCCGTCCACGCCGTCGGTCGCGTCGGCGAGTTCTTTATCGTAATTGCTTTTCACAATCACATATTGAATCGCAAGGCGCGCGGCGCGTTCCAGCAATCGAGAGTGGAGATAAAACACGTCGCCAGGGTAGGCTTCGCGTCCGGGCGGGCGGCGCAAAAGCAAAGAGACTTGGCGGTACGCCCACGCATGTTTGGAAAGGTCGTCGTAAATGATGAGCGCGTCGCGCCCGGTTTCCATAAATTCTTCGCCTATGGCGCAGCCCGCGTAAGGGGCAATGTATTGCAGCGCGGCGGATTCGTCGGCGGAAGCCATGACGATGATGGTGTGTTCCATCGCGCCGTGTTGTTCAAGGATGCCGAGCGTGCGGGCGACGGCGGCTTTCTTTTGCCCAATCGCCACATAAATACAAATTACGCCTTTGCCTTTTTGATTGATGATTGTGTCAATGGCGATGGCGGTCTTGCCTGTTTGACGGTCGCCGATGATTAACTGGCGCTGACCGCGCCCAATCGGAATCATCGAGTCGATGGATTTGATGCCCGTTTGAACGGGCGTGTCCACGTCCTGACGTTCGACCACGCCCGGCGCGATGCGCTCGATGGGACGGAAGCCCGTCGTCGCAATCGAACCTTTGCCGTCAATCGGTTCGCCCAGCGCGTTAACCACGCGCCCGATCATCGCGTCGCCCACCGGCACGGACGCGATGCGCCCCAACCCGCGAACGGACATGCCTTCGGCGATGCCTTCATAATTGCCCATTACAATCACGCCGACGTTGTCCTTTTCCAAGTTAAACGCGACGCCGATCACGCCGTTGGCAAATTGCACCAGTTCTTGCGCTTTTACGTTCGCAAGCCCATGCACGCGAGCGATGCCGTCGCCCGCCTCCGCTACAACGCCTTCTTCGCTGACGTTGTATTCCGGCGCAAATCCTTCAATTTGCTTCTGCAGATCTCCTGTAATCTGCTTAATCAAGTCTGACATTCGGTTAGCCTCCGCCAAAGAATCTTTTTACGTACAACAACCCGGACAGGTCGTATCCGGGCAAGCATAGTCGGTCTTTCTATTTCGTAAATTAGCGCACAAGCCGCATAATGATACCTGAAAGGCGGATGATTGTCTAGTTTTCGACAAAGCGCGCAACCCGTTTTTTCTTCCTTGCCTTTCGCGCAACTTATACTATACTTCGCGTCAGAGTTCACAGGAGCGACTCGCGCCCAATGATTATTAACCGTCCGCCTAAATGGAAAATCGCTATTCTCGCCAACATCAAAGACGAGAATCAGACCAAACCCGAAGGCGTCCCGCCGGACGCTTTCGCCGATTACGACAGCATCGAAACGATCTACGCGCTGCAATCCGCGCTGGAAACGGACGGCCATCAAACGGTCTTTCTCCACGCCGACAGAGAACTGCCCTACAATCTGCGCGAAGTTAAACCGGACATTTGCTTCAACCTCGCCGAAGGTCTCGGCGGCGACGCGCGCGAAGCGCAAGTCCCCGCTTTGCTGGAAATGCTCGCCATCCCCTACACCGGCTCGCGGGTGCTTGCTAACGGCATCTCGCTCGACAAAACGCTGACCAAACGCATCTGGCGCGACCGCCGTTTGCCCGTCGCGCCGTTTCAAGAATTTCAAACGGGCGAAGAATCGCTGCGTCCCGAATTGCGCTTTCCGCTCTTCATCAAACCCGCCCGCGAAGGGACGGGCATGGGCGTGGACACAAAAGCGCTCGTCCGCTCGGAGGCGGAGTTGCGCGAACGCGCGCGTTATTTAATTCAAACCTACAAACAGCCGGCGCTCGTCGAAAACTTTTTGCCAGGACGCGAATTCACCGTCGGCATTTTAGGGCGCGCCGACGCAAAGCGCTTCGCCCGTCGCCCCGAACTCTATGAAAAGGACGGCTTTCACCGCTTCCCCATTTTGGAGTTGGACAGCGGCGAAAAAACCGCCTCGTGGATTTACACCAACGAAGCCAAATCCAAAGACGTGGGACCCGTCGGCGAAGAGGGTTTTTTCTGCCCGGCGGACGTCAGCCCCGAACTGGAAAAGAAGCTTAAACATTTGGCGTTTCGAGCGCACGTCATCATCAACGCGCTGGACGTCTCGCGCACGGACATTCGTCTGGACGAAGACGGAAATCCGCGTTTGATTGAAATCAACACGTTGCCGGGCATCACGCCCAATTACAGCGACCTCTGCTTGCAATCTGCCGCCGAAAACCTCCCCTACGAAGATTTAATTTTGGAGATTCTCTATCTTGGCGCGAGCCGCTGGGGAATGGTCGAACCGCGAGAAATTCCGCCCGAACCCGTCAAAATCCCCTATCGTTTAGGGCGCTGACCTTTCAAAAACACAACCTCAAAACCTTGCGCCTCGTATAAACAACCGCTAAAATGGGGAATCTTATTTTTTAGAAGGAATTTTAAGTTATGGTTGTCATCGTTCTTCTTGTTGCCAACATGGTATTAAGGTTAATTATCGGCATTTCGCTTTTTATTTCCGCGCGCCGAAATAATCTAATCAACCTCTATTGGCTAAGCGCCCTGTTTCTCATTTCGTTTATTTCACAGCTTTTCAGTCCGGCGTTTTCGGGCAGTCCGCTGGCAAGTCTGCCAATCAGCATTTTCATCCAAAACGGCGCGATTATTCCCGGCGGATTCCTTATCATCGCTTTCATACATTCTACGTTCTACGTCAATAAACCCAGCCCTGTATTAGAAATGACCGCTTTGCACATTATGCTAAGCGCAATCGGTTTATACGGCATCATCATCAGCCCGTCTCCCGACAAAATCTCCAGATTGACGGCGAGCTTGTCCGTCTCGTTAATCGTCATTTGGAGTTGGCACTTTATCATTTCGCGCAACGCCTACAACGCCGTCGCCACAGACGCTTCGGTGGGCGACTGGATTAAGACGCGCTACAAACGGATGATCGCCTACACCATATTAACCGTAATCAGCAACGCCGCCATTTCTATTTTATGGGTTGTCAGCGCCGGAAACGTAAATTCCGCTTTGGGCGGATTGCTCGGATTGATCGCCCTCGCCGCAACCATCGTCGCCGTTATTCTGCAATTTCTTGTTTGGGGGGCGCCAGAATCAACGCTGGCTCTCCATCAACGCCGCCGCAAAGATGAAGAGACGCAACAAACCGCCTCGACGATTATGCAAGCGGTCAGCGCCGCCATTTCCGCCAACTCTGAAATCTCGCCGATGGTCGCCGCTTATACTTTGCGAACGGCAATCGCTAACTTTAACGGAGTCGGCGATTCGGGCGACATCGAAGCGCAAGCGTTGAAAATGGGATTCGACGATTGGCGCAAACTGCTTGGCAGCCCCGAATTTGAAAAAATGATCGCGCCGCTCGCCACCCGTCGAAATGCGGCGGAAGCGCTTCAAGGCGCAAGACAAGCGCTGCTCGACCGTCAATCGCTATTCACCATGCGGGCAAAATAAATCATCTCTCGCAAATAAAAACCGAGTTGTCTCACGACAACTCGGTTTGTTTTTAGCGCAACGTTCGATTATTGAAGCGGAGTTACGTTAGCGGCTTGCAAGCCTTTGGGTCCGTCTTCAATGGAAAATTCCACTTTTTGTTCGGCTTCCAACTTGCGATAACCGTCCGTCTGAATGGCGCTGAAATGGACAAACACATCTTCGCCGTTGTCGCGCCCAATAAAGCCGTAGCCTTTGGTCGCATTGAACCACTTGACGGTTCCAATAATACGTTCTGACATCTTTCTGTACTCCTGCTGTATAAAAAATTATCCCGTCGCCTACGCTTTCTAAGTAAGACGGACGGGCTCAACGGGCGCAAGATTACCATGCTTAATATCGCGTGTCAAGATATTTTGATAAGCGGAAATAAAAACGGGACGCGGCGTTGATAGTCGGCGTAGTCCGCGCCAAATTCTTGCAAAAGTTTGCGCTCTTCCAACTTCGCGCCGACGACGAAATAAAGCGTCGCGCCGAAACTAAACGCCAGCCAGTTTGCGCTCATGGTCGGGTTTAGCCACAAAATCAAAATGCTGAAAAGATACAGCGGATGGCGGACGAGACGATACAAGCCGCCCGTAAAAAGTCGCAGCGCGGCGTTTGCGTCGAAGAGTTGACTCAAGCCGACGAAAGAAAGCGCGTCCGTTTGCAGAAAAGCCAACGCCGCGAGAAAAGTCGCCGCGCCTTGTCCGCCGCGCAAAAGGGAATTCCACGGCGCGGAAGCGCGATATAAAATTTGATCGTCGAGAGTCAACAGCAGATACACAATCGGCGCAAAGGCGATAACCGCAAATCCGTTAAACAGCAGGCGGTAAAAACGCGGCAAGCCGATTAAATCTTTGGCGAGGCGCGAGGCGAGGAAAGAGTGAACCGCGCCCCAAAGCGCCAGCGCCAATAAAATCAGAAAAGCGCTCATGGCGTTAATCCGCGCCAAAGGCGGAAAGTTCCAGCGTTTCGCCGCCCGCTTGGACGACGTAATACGGCTTCCAAGCCACGCCGAAGAGGTTGACGTAAACGTCCGTTTTCTTCGGGCTGACGGACACTTCGTTAATGTCGTTGACGACGGCGCCCCAGCGGTCGGTAATTTCTTTCGTCGTTTGCTCGCGCTCGCGGCGCAAGTCTGCAATTTCTTTATTGAATTGAGCAATCGCTTCTTCCGATTCGCGCACTTCTTCTCTGGCGTTTTGCGCCATGCGATATTTTGAAACCGACGTGGATAAACTTTTCTTGCGCCCTATGCCGAAAAGCCCGGCGAGGGTTTCCGCGCCGCTTAAGCCCGTTTCGATGTTGCGGTTGCGTAAGTTCTCTTGGTCTTGGCGCAGCTCGCGCTCTTCGCGGACGAGTTTATCTTCCAGCGTTTTAATCTTTTTATCCAGCGCGGCGGTCTTTTTAGAAATATCCGCGTCGCGCAAATCGCGGGCGGCGTCGGCGCAGGCTTTCATAAAATCGGTGGAGGAAACGTCGGGACCCGCGTACACTTTCAGCGTTTCGTTCGCCCGCGCCGTTACGGAGGAATTGCGAACAACCCAATCGGCGAAATCTTTTTGCAAAGCGGTCATTAACTTTGAATCGTTGAGCGGCGGATTAATCGCGTCGTATTTCGCCGAAGGAGTCGGCGCGATTTCTAATTTGTCCAGCGCGGGTCCGGCGTAGGGGAAATCTTCCCAACGCACAATGCCGCGATTGTCCAATTGATTCACGAGCGCAGTTTTGGTTATGTCCGCGTCCACGCCGTATTTGCGGTCTAGCACGCGCACTTGGGCGGACGCCAGCAGAATTGGTTTGTAAATTACGCCTTGAATCGTCGCGCCGTAGGCTTGTGATTTTCCTTCGGCTTTGTAGGCTTCGGCGAGGCTGTGATTTTGCGGCAGATAATATTCGCGGACGCCGGCGGGGAGCGCGGGTTTGGTGGCGCTTCCGCCCGCAAAAGCGGACGAGGGCGCGGCTTGGGGAATCGGCGCGGCTTGCGTCGCCGCCGTTACCGCAGGGATCGGTTGCAAGCGGTCCAGCGGCTGAGGCGCAAACGAAGGCGCGGACGGCTGAGTCTGCGTCGGCGGGGTTTGCGGCGCGGGCGTTTGGACTCCGACCAGCGCGTTCAAATCGCGGATTTGCGAACGGGTCAGCGGGCCGGCGAGGAAGTTCATCGCCCAGCGCGTTTGGAAGAGAGTCGGCGCTTTGTCGTGGACGTTGTTCATAACGAAGACGCGCTTGCCGAGCGAGGAAATGAGTTTGTCCATTTCGGCGCGAGAGAAGCCGCCCGCCAAACTTTCCAAACCGTCGAGCAGACGAAGTTTGTCGCGTTCGGTTTGCAGTTTGCCGATGAACCAAGTGCCAGCGTTGGAAAGGGCTTTGTAGTCGAGGTCTACCGGGTTTTGCGTGGCGAGCAAAATGCCCAAGCCGAAAGCGCGGGCTTGTTTTAACATGCGAAGCAGCGGCTGTTTCGACGGCGGGTTGGCGGTAGGCGGCAGGTAGCCGTAGATTTCGTCCATGTAGAGGATGGCGCGCAAAGCGTTCGAGCCTTTTTGCGTTCGCATCCAGGTCTCGACGGCGGAGAATAAAAGGGTCGTGAAAAACATGCGTTCGCTGTCGGAAAGGTGCGCCAAATAAAAGATGCTGTGGCGCGGCGTTCCGTCGGCTTTGAAGAGCAAGGCTTGCACGTCTAACGCTTGTCCTTCGCGCCAGGCTTCAAAGGTCGGCGCGGCGAGAATGCTGTTGATAGTCATGGCGAGCGTTGTGCGGTCTTTGGGCGGGAAGAAACTATCTACGGAAAACGCGCCAAATTCTTTAACGTCTGGGTTTTGAATTTGCAGAATCAGTTCTTTAAGGTCGAGCGCTTTGCCGTTGCGCCAATGATCTTCAAAAATGTTCGCCAATAAAATGCGTTCGCGCGAACTGATCGGGTCGAGGTCGTTCAGACCAGCCAACCCCAGCAACGCGGTAACGGCGCTGGAAATGCGCTCGCGCAAAATTTCGCTTTCGGTCTCCCAACTCAAAGCGGGCGCTTCGAGAGTCGAAAGCACGCTGATGGGCAGCCCTGCCGTCGAACCGGGCGTGTAAACGGCGAAGTCCGCCGAATTTTTAAGGTCGAGGATTCGTTCGGGAGTCATGCCCCATTCTTGAATGCCTTTGCGCCAAGAAGTCGCCGCTTCCATCGCGGCTTGTTCGGGCGTTTTGTTTGCGCGGCGCGCAATTTCGGGGTCAATCCACGGTTGAAAATCTTGCGGGAGCAAATCGGGAAAATGCAAAAGCAGATTGGTCAAATCGCCTTTGGGATCAACGATCACGGCAGGGACGCCGTTCAACGCCGCCTCTTCCAACAAGCCGATGCACAGCCCTGTTTTCCCGGAGCCCGTCATGCCGACGACGACGGCGTGCGTGGTTAAATCGTCCGCGTCGTAGTTGACGTTGTCTGTCGTCAGGCTGGCGCTTTTCGCGTCGAACGAACGTCCAAGATAAAATGCCGATTTACTCATAAGGTCAACTCCTGCAAGTTCTTCATTAAGATGAAAAGATTATAGCAAAGAAAACGGAAGCGAAGAAAAGGAGGAGAAATATAAATAGTCCGCCAGATTTAGTTTGGCGGACTATTTATTAACTATGACTAATTATCGTCGCTATGGGACAGAGTAATTCACAATCAATTGCGGACGTTTTGCCAACGCCGCATTACCGCTAAATATTTGTAAGATATTTGCAATGTGATTATTATTATCGTCAAGTTTGAAGCGCAAACGAATTTGCGTTGCGCCCGTCAAGTTAATTTGCGACGCGCCCGCGCTCAAATCTAACGAGTACCAACCGCCGGTCAAGGCGGGTTTAAATATGTCGTTAAGGGTAACGCCTGTCGCGTAAAAGTCGCTAAGTTCTAAACCAGGCGCCCCAAATACGCCGTTCGTCGCCATATCTACTTTGAAGCCTTTGAGGATATTAATCGGATTGCCTCCGCCGACTACGCCTTTTGGTTTAATTCTCAACAGAACGGAGGAAACTACCGCGTTATCCGGCAGCGTAGAGGTATCAAAAGAGAGAACGGCGCGATATTGGCGATTTGCTTCGTCATCGCCGATATTCAGGAATTTAGCGCCGCTATTCAACGAGCCGCCCTTATTGCTGGTTTCATTTGTTTCCAGAATCCAGCCGTCTTGACTAGCGACAGAATAAAAAGGCGTTCCAAGAGATCTATCTATCGTGTAAATTTCTCCGCTCGTAAAGGGCAGACTTGTCATCGCATTGTTCGCCAAATCAGAAATTGTGGCGGTAGCGGACACATCAAGACGAATAGTGCCGTCGCCTGCGCCTGTGTTCACAGAGACGGTATATGTCGAGCCTGAACCGCTAACGCTTGTAACTGAAGCGCCAGAAATTCCTCCTGTCGTCATCAGCGCAAAATCAAGCGCGTCGACTCCCGTTACATCTTCTGAAAAGGTTACGGTGAAGTTCACGCTGGCGGCGGCAGTCGGGTTTGTATTTACGCGAACGATGGAGGAAACGGTCGGGGCTGTAACATCCGGCGCGCAGGTAGGATTGAAACATAGAGGCTGATAGATGATGTTTGCGGAAGCAGGTCCAAGGATGTCCGGTTTGCCGCCAGGAGGCGTTGCAGAACCGCCATAAGCAACAGGAATCAGAGCAGCATAACCTGGCTCTCCGCTATCAGCAGTTGAAACCACTGGCGCCGTCGTTCCCCACCAATTGCCGACAAAGTTCTTTGTATTTGTTGTGGCAGGAGCAGGAAGCGAACCTCCAGTTTGGCGTTCGACGACCTGTCCATACCAGTTGCCGCTTAAGTCGTTTCCGCTAAACGTGGAATTGTGCGCGGACTGTTCGGGGCTATTTGTTCCAGAACTTGCATCAAGGAACAGAATGCCCACCGTCCAGTTCCCTTTAATTTCATTGTCCAAAACTGTCATATTGTCAGTTTTATTTCTGAACAATAACCCCGTACGATTATCGTTGATTTGATTGTTCTGGATCGTATGCCCCGAACTATTATTAATATCAATACCCGTACGGTTACCGACAATTAGATTATTCTGGATGACAGCGTTTGTATATGCTCCCTGAATTGAAATCCCCGCCGAATTTAAGCCCGCATTATTCCAATCTCCTATGTTATTTCCCACGCGAGTAATCGTAAAGCCTTGCAATACTACATTGTTCGCCGTAACGCGGAATGTGCTGGCGTTTCCTCCAATCGGTCCTTGAACGATTGTCGTCGCAGAGTTTGCGCCTGAAAGTGTCAGCGGTTTATTGATATTAACATCTTCGTTATATGTGCCAGCCAGAACGTGAACCGTTCCGCCAGAAAGGACGCCGTCAATTCCGCCTTGAATGGTTGCAAAGGCGTCATAACCGAAAGAAGTCGCGGGTCCCGCGCCGTCTGGGTCTGTGCCTGGAGTCGTCCCCGCCCAATCGTCATCTACATAAGCTATCGAAGGTTGGAATTCAAAGTCGTAAACGTCCTTATTTCCGCCGCTTATTTCAATGACAAAATTATCCACATTGCCACGGAAACCACTCCAGTTCGAGCCTGCTTTGAACAAAATCATGGAATTACTGTCATTACGAATTCCAATATTGGGAAATTTTGTAAGAAGCTGACTCCAAGTACAGGGCGAATTTTGCGGACAGTTTCCCGCATCATCTACGGTGGAATTGCCATTATTGCTTGCCCACCATTTTCCTGCAAGCATGTCCCAAGTCTGCCAGGTGTTGGCAACGACGCTTCCGCTGGTATAAGGTTCGTAGATTAAGCGTCCAAACCAGGGGCGTGCCCCGCCGACTGTCATATCGAGATCATAATTAATCTGAAAAGCAATGGCGGTGGTGTTATTATTGCTATAGGTCGAATAACTGAGAGTTGCGATGTCCGCAAGTTTCGTTCCCTGATATTTCGGGGATCCGTAGAAAATACCTGCGAGAGCGCTGTTCAACTGAATAAAAAGGCTGCCATTGCCAAGCGGCGAAACAACAGGTCCATTTTGAAACCCTGCCGCCCAATCGCCAGTGGTGTTGTTATCATTAACAAGCACCCAATCCGCCGAAACTGGCGTAACCGTATATTGATTTGTCGCCGCCTTAGCGTTTTGCCAAGAAGCGGCTAGGGCAACGATCAAAACTAGCGACAAAAGACTCCATATTCGCGCGCGAAAACGATGTAATTCCGTATGCATATTATTCTCCTTAAAGATTAATGCCTTGAAAATTGTGCGCTAAATCAAAAAAATGTTTTTTCAAATACCGCCTCCTCTCACGCTAAATACTGCAATTTATAAAATACAATAAATCATTACGTGTTCGCCCTCCCCTCGCCGCCATATCATCTATCCCCATATTTACCAATCTTCCTTACAAAAATGTTAGAACTTTCTCAATATTAATTTTTAAGTCCAAAAATGTCAATATTTTTATTAGAAATAAAAAAATCTTTTTTATAGAAAGCCTCAAAAGTTGACATCTTTATCCAAATCTGATAATATTTGTGGAATTTTACACAAAGGAGAAAAAAATTATGCTCCAAGAAATTAGCACGAATCTGTTTACGCTTACTCCCGCTGCCAGCGATGCGGTTAAAAATATCTTAACCGAACGAAAGTTAGACGGCTACGCTTTGCGCGTGTACGTCGCCAGCAGCGGATGCTGCGGAGTCAACTTCGGCATGGCGCTCGACAATAACATCCGCGACGTGGACACGACCTTTGAAGCCGACGGCGTCCGCGTGGTGGTGGACGAAGTCTCGGCGGAATATCTGCGCGACGCGACGGTGGACTTTGTCAACGACCCGACGCACGGCGCGGGCTTCGCCGTCAACAGCCCGAACGCGAAAGCGCAAGGCGGCTCTTGCGGTTGCAGCGGCGGCGGCGAAAGCTCCTGCGGTTGCGGCGGCGGCGGTTCTTGCGGCGGCGGGGGCGGGGGCGAAAGTTCCTGCGCTTGCGGCGGTCACTAAATTTTATTGGTCATAAAAAGACAGGCGTTCGCCTGTCTTTTTTTATCTGCCGCGCAAGAAAGAAATCAACGTTCCCACCCCGCCGACGAAGCCTAGAAGCAAAATAAATAAGCCGGCGGGCGCGCCGCGCGTCGAGGCGGGGGGCAAAAATGTCGGGACGATTAACGCGGGAGGCGGCGTGTAAGTCGGCAGACGAGTCGCCGTCATCGGGGCGATGAGCGCGGCGGCGAGAGTCGGCTCGATGGTCGGGGTCGAGGCGGGAGTCGGCGTGTGGGGGTTGAGAATCGTCGGCAGCGGTCCGTCTTGGATGACGGAAACGTACGGTCCGTAAACCCAAGCCGTCGAACTAGGCACGCCCGGATAGTAGATTTGCAGCCATTGCCCGTCTTCCGAAATGCCGAAGGCGGGAATTTCTTGCCCCATCAATATCACGCCGACGGACGGGTAGATGTAGGAACTCGGGCCGGCGTACACGTTAATCACCTCAAAATTTTGGTCGAGGTTGACGCGCACAATTAACCCCGAAGGCGTGCCTGTTACGGTGGCAATCGAACCCGTCGGCTGTTGCGCGAACGTGGGGCGTTGCGTCGGTTGATAAAAGAGCGCCCACCCGCCCAGCGCGGCGAAGAGCAAAAAAGCCGCCAAGCGTTTTGTCAATTCGCGCATGATTACCGTCGCGGAAGCAAAAGGGAAAGCAGAAAACCGACCATGCCTAAAACCGTCAGCGCGACGATGATCGGCGCCCACGGCGTTTCGCTTTGCCAAGTTTTCGGCGCGTCAAAATGGACGGCGGACAACGTCGGCGCGGGCGTGTAGGTCGGCAGGCGCGTGCTGGCGGCTTGGACGATAAATTGCGCGGCGAGAGTCGGGTCTATGGTGGAAGTCGGCGGTTGCAGCGGAGTCGGCGGCGCGTCCACAATTTGCAGGTTGCCCGGCGGCGAGACCTCCACCAGCGGGGCGTACACCCAGCCTTTGCCGTTGGGTCCCGCCGCGAATTTGATTTGCACCCAATCGCCGCCTTGCGAACGTCCCAAAGCGGGGGCGGTTGCGCCGCGCGCCAATTTGCCAATGACGGGATAAACCAAAGCGTTCGGTCCCATGCGGACGTTGATTTCAGGCTCGTCGCTGACGACGGTAACGAACAGACCGCCCGTATCGTCCTGAGCGCGGGCGTCGTCCCAGAGCGCGGCGGAGGAGATTCCAAAAACGAGGGCGAGGGTTAACGTCAAAAAAAAGGGAAACTTAAATTTTGTCATTTCGTATTTCACAAAAGGAGAATCGCAAAGCGATTATAATCGAGTCTATGGAACGCAAAATTTTTCACGGAAACCTTCAACCCGCCGATTTGGCGCGGGCGTTGATTGCGGAATTTAATCAAGGCAATTTGCGCGCTCATTCGTTGGGCGAAGGCGACAAAGTCATCGTGCAGGTCGGCACGCGCCCCGATTCTCCGTCGGGCGGACAAACGGCAATGACGGTAACGATTCAATCCGTCGAAGACGGCGTCATGGCGGAACTGGGTCAGCAGGCGTGGCTGGGCATCGCCGCCAGCATCGGAGCGACGGCGTTTTCCGCTATTCGCAATCCGTTCAGTTTGCTTGGGCGGCTGGACGACCTCGCGCAAGACGTTCAAAGTTTGCAAATGGGCGAACGCATTTGGGCGGTCATCTCTCAGACGGCGCGGGCGGCGGGCGCGTCCGCCGACCTTTCGGAAAATTTGAAGCGCGTAACTTGCGAATATTGCCACGTCGCCAACCTCGTCGGCGCGGCTTCGTGCAGCGCTTGCGGCGCGCCAATGGGCAACGTCCAACCCGTCGCTTGCCGCGCTTGCGGGTTTGCAGTTAAGGCGAATGAAAAAGTTTGCCCAAATTGCGGAAAGCCGTTATAACGCCTGATGAACTTGCGAGAGATCGAAGCGCGTTTGCAAGCGCTCGTCGAAGTGGACTTGCTCAAAGCGTTGCCCGGTCGGCGCGTGGAAGACATTCTCTTTCAAAAGGTCGCCGCCGCCATTCAGCAAGGAAGCGAAGACTCGCTCGCGCCGGACGTTTACACGTTTACGTTCAACTCTAAAATCGCCGAGAGTTGGCGCGATCCGCGTTTGCTGGCGGCGCTGACGAATTCCATCGTCGCCGTCGCCCAAGAAGCGGGTTTTCAGTTTACAATATCCCCTATCATCAACGTTGCCGACGACGAAGCCATTCCCATTAATGATGTAGAAATAAAAACTTCGTACAGGATAGACGCTATGGCTGAAACTAATTCCACTCCGTTGAACACCGGCGCTTTACCCGCCGACGAAACGCTTCCCGAAAATTCGTTTCTTATTATCGAAGGCGTAAAATTCTTTCCGCTCACGCTGACGGTGATTAACATCGGGCGCAAGTTGGAAAATCAACTGGTCATCGACGACCCGCGAGTCTCGCGCGCGCACGCTCAAATCCGCGCCATTAAGGGGCGTTTCGTCATCTTCGATTTGAACTCGACGGGCGGCACCTTCGTCAACGGGCAGCGCTCCAGCCAGACGGTTTTATACCCCGGCGACGTGATTTCTCTGGCGGGCGTGGCGCTCATCTTCGGGCAGGACAACCAGCCGACGCGAACCGACTTAAAAGAAACGACGCCCTTCCGCGTCGCGTCGGAACGCCCGACCGCGTCCTTCACCAAAAACACGGATCGCTTCAACAAAGATAAATGAGCGGAGCCATCGTATTGACGCTGCGAATTTTGGCGGCGCTGGCGTTGTACGGCTTTTTCGGCTGGACGCTTTTCTTTCTCTACCGCGAAGTTCGCCAACGCGGAAGCGCCGTCGTCAACCGCCGCGCCCCTAAAATCGGCGTGTCGTTTTCGGCGGCGGACGGGGCGAAGTTCCTCCGTCAATTTGACCAAACCGAAATCAGCGTCGGGCGCGCGCCCAATTGCGACATCTCCCTCGCCGACGACGCGGTGTCGGCGCGTCATGCGCGGCTGATTTATCATCACAGCCAATGGTGGCTGGAAGATTTAGAATCCACAAACGGGACGCGGCTTAACAACGCGCCGCTCGTCTCCTCCGCCGTGATTGCGTCGGGCGACGAAATCCAATGCGGAAATTACTCTCTGCTCGTTCAAATCGCCGACGACGTCCTCGTCGCGCCGACCGTTCCCTTAAGCGACATTTCCCGCCCTCGATGAATCAACCTACGCAAAGCCGCCTGTTGCAATGGGCGGGGCTTTTTCTATTCTTGCAGTCCGCCATTTTGACTCTCGCGCCCGCCGTCCGCGAGCGGACTTGGGACGCGCCCCTGCGCTTTTCGCATTGGATCGGTTTCGCCGTCTGGTGCGCGACGACTTACTACGCGCACCGCGTTTTGACCCGCCGCCTGCCCGAAAGCGACCCGTACCTCTTCCCCGCCGCCGCCCTGCTCAGCGGATGGGGGCTGCTGACCATTTGGCGTTTAGCGCCCAACTTCGGGCTGCGCCAAACGCTTTGGCACGCCGTCGGCATGGCGGCTTTCGCCTTCGCCGTCAGCCGCTTGCGAAACCTTTCTTATCTTAAGAATTACAAATACCTCTTCCTCAGCGGCGGATTGCTCATCACCGCGCTGACGTTAATCTTCGGCAAAAACCCGATGGGCGGCGGTCCGCGCTTGTGGTTGGCTTTCGGCGACTTATACTTGCAGCCTTCCGAACCGCTGAAAATTCTGCTCGCCGTTTATCTTTCCGCGTATCTCGCCGAACGAAGCGGCATTCGCCTTTCGTCCAAACCTTTGCTCGCCCCGACCCTATTCGTTACGGGAATTGCGCTTCTTTTATTAGTCGTCCAGCGCGATCTCGGCGCGGCGTTTATCTTCGTCTTCATCTTCACGATTTTCATTTTCATCGCCAGCGGCAAACGGCGGACTTTGCTCGCGGCGGGCGGCTTTCTCGTCCTTGCGCTGGCGCTCGGCTACTTCTCCATTGACGTCATCCACGCGCGGACGATCGGCTGGCTCGACCCATGGCGCGACCCCAGCGGAAACTCGTATCAAATCATCCAATCGCTTTTGGCAATCGCCAACGGCGGCGTTTTCGGGCGCGGAATGGGCGTCGGCAACCCGTCGCTCGTCCCCGTCGCGTTGTCCGACTTTATCTTTTCGGCAATCGCCGAAGAAAGCGGTCTGCTCGGCGTCGTCGGTTTGATTGCCGCCATTTGGCTGATACTTTCGCGGGGCATCCTCGCCGCGCTTCGCGCGCCAGACAACTTCCGCCGTTACCTTGCGGCGGGCGTTTCCGCTTATCTCGGCGCGCAAAGCCTGCTCATCATCGGCGGCAACCTGCGCCTCTTCCCGCTGACCGGCGTAACCCTGCCCTTCGTCTCCTACGGCGGCTCGTCTTTGCTCACCTCTTTCGCCGCGCTGTATTTGTTGATTGTCGTCAGCGCGACGGAAGACGAAGAACCCGCGCCGCTTTCTTCCGCCGCGCCTTACTCGGCGTTGACGGGAATCTTCCTCGTCGGCTTCTCGGCTTGCGTCATCGTCGCCTCGTGGTGGGCGCTCGTCCGCGACGCGGATTTGCTCGAACGCACCGACAACGCCCGCCGCGCCATCGCCGACCGTTTCGTCCCGCGCGGCGCGTTGCTCGACAGCGCCAACCGTCCCATTGACCTCACAAGCGGACAAAGCGGCTCGTACCTCCGCGAGTATCTTTACCCCAGCCTCGCGCCGATTACAGGATACACGCATCCCGTTTACGGACAAGCGGGCTTAGAAGCCAGCCTCGACGACTACCTGCGCGGACTGGACGGCAATCCCTCCGTCTTAATCTTTTGGAACGAATTGCTTTACGGAACGCCCCCGCCCGGCTTGGACGTTCGTCTCAGCCTCGACCTCGACTTGCAAACCGCCGCAGACTCGGCGTTGGGGACGCATCGCGGCGCGGTTGTCCTATTAAATGCAAACAGCGGAGAAATCCTAGTCATGGCGTCTCACCCGACTTATGACCCCAATCAGTTGGGCGAAATCGGCGAGGACTTGGCGCAAGACGCTTCTTCCCCTTTGCTCAACCGCGCCGCGCAAGGGCTTTATCCGCTGGGGGACATTTTGCTCCCGCTGGTAAAAGCCAACTTCGGCGAGACGCGACCTTCCGACAAAAACTTGCTGACGTTTTACGAGAAACTCGGGCTGTTCTCTCCCCCGCTGACGGTTCTGCCGGTGGCGACGAACCCTCCCGCAGGGAAAGCGGACGAGGCGCGAGTCAGCCCGTTACAGGTTGGCTTGGCGGCGGCGGCGTTGAGCGCGCGCGGAATCGTCCCCGCGCCGCGCATTGCGACGGCTGTCCAAACGGAAAAAGGCTGGCTGTCGCTTTCGGCGCTGGGGCAGCCCAAAGAGGCGCTGACGGCAAGGGCGGCGGACGAGGCGGCGTTGGCGCTCATGCAATCTAATCGCGCTTATTGGAGTCGGGTCAGTCAGGCAACGTCCGCGAAACAGGCGACGACTTGGTTAATTGCAGGCACGCCTCCCAATTGGAAAGGCGCGCCTTTGGTTTTGGTCGTCGCTTTGGAAGAGGACAACCCCGCCCTCGCCCAACGCATCGCGGACAGTTTGCTTGGGGGGAAGTGATTCGGTTTCGGGGGTCAGGTTGCATAAATCCCTCACCCTAACCCTCTACCCTTACAGGCACACGTCCCAAAGGGAGAAGGGAACTCGGATTCCCTTCTCCCTTTGGGAAAAAGGCTAGGGAAGAGGGTTTTAGATTCCCTTCTCCCTCTGGGAGAAGGGCTAGGGATGAGGGCGAACGAAAGCAAAATAATCGCATTAGGACTTACGCAAGAAGTCTATTTCAAGGCAAAGGCGTTAATTTTTTAGGTAGAAGGTTGCATAAATCCCTCACCCTAACCCTCTCCCAAAAGGAGAGGGGAGTTCAGATTCCCTTCTCCCTCTGGGAGAAGGGGTAGGGATGAGGGCGAACCGTTGAAAAATTGGAAAGTTCTCCCATCCTTCCTAATTCATCCTTCCCCCTTATACCCCAACAGCCGCAAGCCGTTCAAAACGACGATGACCGTGCTGCCTTCATGCCCGACCACGCCCAGCGGAAGCAGAAGATTCGCGCCGAAGGTCGTAATCACCAGCGTTACGATGACCGCCATGGCGAAGGTCAGGTTCTGCCAGACGACCTTGCGCGCCTGCCGCGCCAACCCAATGGAAAAGGGAATCTTTCGCAAATCGTCGGACATTAAGACCACGTCGGCGGTTTCGATGGCGACGTCTGTGCCTGCGCCGCCCATCGCAATGCCAATGTCCGCCGTCGCCAGAGAGGGGGCGTCGTTCACGCCGTCGCCGACCATTCCCACCGCGCCATACTTCTTTTGCAGCGCCTTCAACGCTTCCACCTTATCTTGCGGAAGCAAGTCTGCGTAAAATTCATCCACGCCAGCGCGGGCGGCGACCTTTGCCGCGACCTGTTCGTTATCGCCCGTCAGCATGACGATATGCTGAACGCCGAGTTTCTTCAAGGCTTGAATCATCTCGACCGCGTCGTCGCGCAGGGTGTCCGCCACGCCGAGCAGACCGAGAAAACGCCGCGCCGCCGCGTCGTAAACCAGCATTGCCGTTTGACCGTCCGCTTGCAGGGCGCGGACTTGCTCTAACACGCCTTGCGGAACGGACGCGCCGCGTTCGGCGAAGAGGCGTTGATTGCCAATCCACAACTCGCGCCCGCCCGCGACTCCTTCAACGCCTTGGCCGGGGATGGCGCGAAAACTCGATGGTTGGGGAAAAGCCAAAGTCCGCGTTTGCGCCGCTTTGACAATCGCTTGCGCTAACGGGTGTTCGGAGCGCGACTCTAAGGCGGCGGCGAGTCGCAACAAATCCTCTTCGCTGATTTCAGCCGTCTCCAAAACGCGGATTTCCGTCAGCGAGGGTTTGCCGCTGGTGAGCGTCCCCGTTTTGTCAAAGGCTAAGGCTTTCAACGAAGCGGTTCTTTCGAGGTGCGCGCCGCCTTTGAACAGCACGCCGTTCCTCGCGCCGTTGGCAATCGCGGAGAGGATGCTGGCGGGCGTGGAAATGACCAACGCGCAAGGAGAGGCGACGACTAGCCAAGTCATGGCGCGGTAAAAGGTCGGTTGAAAGGCATGACCGAGAAAAAAGAACGGGACGATAATCAGCGCCGCCGAAGCCGCCAGCACGAAGAAAGCGTACTTCTGCTCGAAGACGTCCAGCGCTTGTTGGGTGTTGGCTTTGTTGGCTTGCGCTTCTTCCACCATCTTGACGATGCGCGCCAGCGTGGAGTCGGTCGCCAGCCGCGTTACCCGCGCTTCAAGCGAACCGTTGCCGTTGACCGTCCCCGCGAAGACCGAGTCGCCGATTTCCTTATGAACGGGCAAAGACTCGCCTGTAATCGTCGCTTGATTCACGTCCGATTCGCCGAAAGCGACTTCGCCGTCCGTCGGGAAGCGTTCGCCAGGGCGAATCAAAACCGTATCGCCGACGATTAACTGTTCGACGGGCAACGTTACCCAACGCGCGCCGCGCCGCGCCGTCGCCTGTTTCGGTCGCAAATCGAGCAGTTTCTCAATCGCCTTGCGACTGCGATCCATCGCGTAGGCTTGCAGGGTGTTCGAGAGCGAGAACAGGAAGAGCAAAATCGCGCCTTCGGCGGGCTGCGAAATGGCAGCCGCCCCCAACGCCGCCAAAATCATCAGCAAATCCACGTTGAGCGTTTTCTCTTTCAGCGCCTCGACGCTTGCCAACAGCCCGAACCAGCCGCCCGCGCCGTAAGCGACGACGTACAAGGCGACAATCAAAACGGGATTCCAACCCAAACTTGCGCCGACGATGGCGCTTAGAGTCGCAACCGCGTTGACGGCGGTAAAGGCGGCTTCGATTTTTTCTTTTGGAATTTCCCGCGCCTCCGCCTTGACTTGAATCGGATTCTCCCCTTCGGCGTTTAACGTCGCTTCGAGAGTCCCTTCGCCAAAATCCGCAGCGGGGAGAGTCGCCGCCGCCTGGCTTTGACTCGCCAACTGCGCGGCTAACCCGCTGGAACACTGCGGGCAAATTTTGCCGCCATGCTGACATTCGGCGGCGCGGCGCGAGATTCGAGTCGCGGCTTCCCGTCCCGCCGCGTGTACGGCTTCGAGCGCTTTTGCGCCGTCTAACTCTCGCGGGTTGAAAGCGGCTTTGAGTTTTCCTGCGCGGTAGTCGTATTCGACGGTTTGAATGCCTGGTTGTCCGCGCAACAAATTCGGCAAGATGTCCGAGCATAGCAGTTCGGCGTTCATTGTTCGTTCTCCATTTTTCTACTTGCCCTCACCCTAACCCTCTACCCTCACGGGCACACGTCCCGTTAGGAGAGGGGAAAAGAAAGACTCGGGAGGAGGGCGTTCGCATTCTTCTTCTTAATTTACCAATCCCCTACTTCCCAATTACCTAATTACCCAATCCCCTAATCCCTAATCCCCTAATCTCTTTCTTCTTCTTCTGGCAACGCGGACATAAGCCGTAGTACATCACCCGCGCCCCAAGCAGGCGATACCCCGAAGCGGCGACGACTTCTTTGTCCAACTGCGAGACGCGCTTGCTGTGAATGTCCACAATGCGCGAGCAGACGATGCAAGCCAAGTTGACGTGCGGTTCGGTGTCCGCGTCGTAATGGACGGCGTCGTCGCCCGCATGACCCAAAGCGTTAATCGCGCCGAGTTTGACCAGCGCGTCGAGCGTGTTATAGACCGTCGCCAAACTGAGCGAGGCGAAGCGCGGCTTAAGTTCCGCGTAAATGTCCGTCGCCGTCGGGTGATTGCGGCTTTTAGTCAGCGCCGCGCAAATGGCTTCCCGTTGGGGCGTGCGCCGCAGCCCCGCTTCTTTCAACGTTTGCATCAAATATTCCGTATCGGACATGCTTCCTCTTATTTCTATTCGTTCCTTATTTAGAACGATTATAGATTAGAGAAGTTGCCTTGTCAAGCGGTTCGTCCCTTTCGTCCTTTTAGGGGCGGTCGCTTTCCCTCCCCTGTCATTTCGGGCAAAGGGACATCGTACCCGTAGGGTAGAAATCTTTGAACAAAACAAAAAACAAGAGGGAAGGCGCGATTCAAGAAACCGTCCGCGAATATTTCACGAATAAACGAACGCCCGCCCACATTCGAGCGTTCGTAGTTTTATTCGCGGACGGTCGCTTTCCCGCTCGCCTCTATCCCCCCAATGGGGGATAGCCTGTCTAAACATTCTTCTATATATTAACCTTGTTTCAACTATTCTTTTGCCTTAAGGAGGCTAACTATGACCGTCAAATACAACGTCGTCGAGCGCGGAAACCCAGCGGATCAAACTGCGCCCAAGAAGTTCTACCCGTCCATCGTGTCTAGCGGACGCAAGAGCCTGCGCCAAATGGCAACGCGAATTGCCGAGATTTCCACCGTTTCCAGCACGGACACGATAGCGGTTCTCGAAGCCTTGCTTTCCACTATTCCGCAGGAATTAGCGGCAGGGAATATCGTCGAGTTGGGCGATTTCGGCAGTTTCTGGTTGAAGTCGAATTCGGAAGGCGCAGATACCGCCGAAGCCGTCCGCGCGTCTCAAATTGAATCCCTTTTGCCGCGCTTTACGCCTGGCAAAGAGTTCAAGAAAGTCATCAGCAACATCGAATACGAGAAGGCATAAAAAACTTCTAGATGTTTTCCTAAAAACTTCTAAATGTTTTTCCGAAAACTTCTAAATGTTTTTGCAAAAACTTCTAAATGTTTTTGTCGGCGCATTTTGGCGCGTCGGCAGGGGCATTTAGAGGTTTTTTTGTCATTTTCTTGACGTTTTGGGCAAAACAAGAAACCATCCGCGAATATTTCACGAATAAACGAATGTCCGCCCGCATTCGAGCATTCGCGGTCTCATTCGCGGACGGTCGCCTCCCCGTCCGTTCCCCTCCGTGAGTCCGCGAAAGAGTCCGCTTATCAGTCCGTTTCCTTCCGCGAATCCGTGAGAGAGTCCGTTGACAAGTCCGCATTCGAGCATTCGCGGTCTCATTCGCGGACGGTCGCCTCCCGTCCGTTCCCCTCCGCGAATCCGTGTCAGAGTCCGTTGATCAGCCCGTTCGTCAAGTCAAGGCAGAGTATAATTTCCTCAGGAGACGCCCAATGAGCCTGCAAACCATCCTTGACAAATATCGTCAAATCGCTTTCTCCGAACGCGACAAAGGCGACCGCTTTGAACGCTTAATGCAAGCCTATTTGTTGACCGACCCGCAGTACGCTTCGCGTCTTCAAAAGGTCTGGTTGTGGGGCGAGTTCCCGTATCGAAAGGATCTTGGCGGCAATGACACTGGCGTAGACCTCGTGGCGTTGACTAACGAAGGCGAGTATTGGGCGGTGCAGTCCAAGTTCTTCCAAGCGGACGCGACGATTGACAAAGCCCGCGTGGACAGTTTCCTTTCCACTTCCAGCCGCAGTTTCAAAGACGACCAAATGCGGACGAAGCGCTTTTCCCACCGTTTGTGGATCTCCACCACCGCGCATTGGGGCGTCAACGCCGAAGAAGCCATTCAAAACCAAAACCCGCCGCTTTCGCGCATCGGGCTGGCGGACTTAAACCAAGCCCCCGTAGATTGGGACGCTTTAGAGCGCGGCGTTCACGGCGCAAAAGCGCGGCAAGAGAAAAAATCTCTTAGGGCGCATCAACAAGAAGCCTTAGAAAAAGCGCGCGCTTATTATCAAAACAACGAGCGCGGCAAGTTGATTATGGCGTGCGGGACGGGCAAGACTTTTACTTCCCTCCGCATTGCCGAGCAAGAGACGCAAGGCAAGGGGACGATTCTCTTCCTTGTGCCGAGCATTGCCCTTCTGGGGCAAGCCTTGCGCGAGTGGAGCGCCGACGCGCAAGAAGACCTGTTCGCCATCTGCATTTGTTCCGACCCGCAGGTTTCAAAACGAAGAGAAAACCGAGAAGACCTAGACGCGCTGAGCGTAACCGACTTGGCTCTGCCCGCCTCGACCGACCCGCAGCGCATTTTAGAACAGTTTGAGGCGGCGAAACGCGCCAAAGGCATGACGGTTGTCTTCTCGACCTATCAATCCATCGAAGTCGTTCACAAGGCGCAGAAGACCCTGCTAAAAAACGGCTTCGGCGCGTTCGATTTGATCGTCTGCGACGAGGCGCACCGCACGACGGGCGTAACTTTGGCGGGCGAGGACGAGAAGCATTTCGTCAAAGTTCACGACTCGAATTTCATTCGAGCCAAGAAGCGTTTATACATGACCGCCACGCCGCGCCTGTACAGCGACGACGCCAAGAGCAAAGCCAAAGAAGCCGACGCGCTTCTGGCTTCGATGGACGACGAAAAACTCTACGGGGCGGAAATTTACCGCATCGGCTTTGGCGAGGCGGTGGAACAAGGCTTGTTGACCGATTACAAAGTCTTGATTTTGACTCTCAGCGACAAGGACGTGCCGCCCGCCGTGCAACGCATGATCAGCCAAGAGCAAGAAATTCCCGCCGACGACTTGACTAAATTGACCGGCTGCCTGAACGCGCTCTCGAAACAGTTCGTCGGCGACGGCGGCGAGACGCGGGCGATTGACCCCGAACCCATGCGCCGCGCGGTCGCCTTCTGCGCCAACATCAAAGATTCAAAGAAGATTGCCGATCTATTTAACCAGTTGAGCGCCGCCTACCCCGCCGCCTTAAACGCGGAAGAGCAAGGGAACTTAATCGCGGCGGAAGCGCGGCACATGGACGGGACAATGTCCGCGCCGAAGCGCGAGGACGGGTTGAATTGGATAAAAGAAACGGCGCAAAGCGCCGAATGCCGCATATTAACCAACGTGCGCGTGCTGAGCGAAGGCGTGGACGTGCCTTCCTTAGACGCGGTCTTGTTCCTTTCGGCGAAGAACTCGCAAGTGGACGTGGTGCAATCCGTCGGGCGGGTGATGCGCCGCGCGGAGGGCAAGCAATACGGCTACATCGTGATTCCCGTCGTCATTCCCGCCGACGCGACCCCCGAAAGCGCCTTGAACGACAACGAACGCTACAAGGCGGTTTGGACGGTGCTAAACGCCTTGCGCGCCCACGACGACCGCTTTAACGCGACGGTGAACAAGATCGAATTGAACAAGAAACGCCCCAGCCGCATTAACGTCGTCGGGATGCCCGAACGAGGCGCGGGCGCAGGCAGAGGCGAAGAAACGTATGCGAAGGCGGGGGAACAAGCGGCGCGTCAATTGGAGATGCAGTTCGAGCAGCTGCAATCCGTCATCTTCGCCCGTTTGGTGCAAAAGGTGGGCGACCGCCGCTATTGGGAGCAATGGGCGAAAGATGTGGCGCAAATTGCCGAACGGCAGAAGGAGCGCATTCAACGCCTCATCGCCAGCCAGCCGCAACAACGCGCCGCCTTCGCCAACTTTACGGCGGGTTTGCAGAAAAGCGTCAACCCCAGCGTGGACGAAGCCCAAGCGGCGGATATGCTCGTGCAGCATATCGTTACTCAACCGGTCTTTGAAGCGCTCTTCGAGGGCTATTCCTTCGTGCGCCACAACGCGGTTTCGCAAGCCATGCAGACCATGCTCGACGCGCTGGAAGAAAAGACCCTGCCCGAAGAATCCGAACGGCTGCAAAAGTTTTATCAGTCGGTGCGGGCGCGGGCGGAGGGCATAGACAACGCCGAAGGCAAGCAGAAGATCATCGTCGAACTGTACGACAAATTCTTCAAGACCGCCTTCCCGAAGATGAGCGAGCAGTTAGGCATCGTTTATACGCCTGTGGAAGCGGTGGATTTCATCCTGCGTTCGACGGACGATTTGTTGAAAGCCGAGTTCGGGCGCGGGCTGAGCGGCGAGGGCATTCATATCCTCGACCCGTTCACCGGCACGGGGACTTTCATCACGCGCCTGCTGGAAAGCGGGCTGATTGACGGCGCGGATTTGGAGCGCAAGTACGCGCACGAGTTGCACGCCAACGAGATCGTGCTGTTGGCGTATTACATCGCGGCGGTCAACATCGAGAACGCTTATCACGACGCGACGCCGCGCGAGGACGACGGCATCGGCAAGGCGCATTACGCGCCCTTCGAGGGCATCGTCTTGACCGACAGTTTTCAACTGGGCGAAACGGGCGCGCAAGGCGCGCCGACCCGCGAGATGTTCGTCAAGAACTCGCAACGGGCGCTGAAACAGAAAAGCGCGCCTTTGCGCGTCATCATCGGCAACCCGCCTTACTCGGTCGGTCAGCGCTCGGCGAACGACGACGCCCAAAACCAAAGTTACCCGTTGTTGGACAACCGCATTGAAATGACTTACGCAAAAGACAGCAAAGCGACTTCTGTAAAAGCCTTATACGATTCTTACATCAAAGCCTTCCGTTGGGCTGCAGACCGCCTCGACCCGCAAAGCGGCGGCGTGATCGCTTTCATTTCCAACGGCGGCTGGTTAGACGGCAACGGAATGGACGGCTTTCGCAAGGTCTTGGAACGCGAGTTCAGCGCCATTTGGGTCTTCAACTTGCGCGGCAATCAGCGCACCAGCGGGGAATTGAGCCGACGGGAGGGCGGAAAAATATTTGGCGGCGGCTCGCGCGCGCCGATTACGATTACTTTCTTGATAAAGAACCCCGCCGCAAAGCGCGAGAAAGCGTTGATTCGCTATCACGACATCGGCGATTACCTGAGCCGCGAGGAAAAACTAAACGCCCTTCGCCAGTTTAAGAGCGTGCTTAACCCCGAAATGGCTTGGGAAGTTTTGCAACCCAGCCCGCAGAACGATTGGGTCGCCCAAAGGGACGAGGCGTTTCAAGCCTTTATTCCGTTGGGGGATAAAGACGACAAGAAGAATAAATCTACCTTTTTTGTGCCGAATTTGTATTGTAGGGGATTAGAAACTTCACGCGACGCATGGGCTTATAACTCGAATAAAACTAAATTATCGAAAAATATAAAATCAACAATCGCTTTCTTCAATTCTGAAATGGAACGCTATCATCAAGCCGTTTCAAAAGGTAAAGCAAAGGATGCAAAATCTTTTGTAAAAATGGACAATACAGAGATTAGTTGGTCAAGAGCCTTTATTGCCGACGCAGAAGCAGGTCATAAAAAAACATTTAGCGGCAAAGCCATTTCTACCGCATGTTACAGACCTTTCTTCAAACAACACCTTTATTTCAACCGTGAAATAAATAACGTCATATCGCGCATGGATTCATTTTTCCCCAACCCCGCTGTGGAGAATTTAGTCATCTGCGTTTCAGGAATCGGAGGAACAAAAGAGAATACAATAATAATGACTGACTGTATTCCCGATTTGAACTGCCTTGACGCAGGCACGCAATGCTTCCCGCTTTATTACTACGAAGAGCGAGACAAGCGAAACCCAAGCCTGTTCGATCAGGGCGCGGCGTCGAGCGAGTTCGTCCGTCAAGAGGGCGTCTCAGACTTCATCCTCGTCCGCGCGCGCGAGCGCTACGGCAAACGGGTTACGAAAGAGGACGTCTTCTATTACGTTTACGGCTTCTTGCACAGCCCCGACTACCGCGCCGCCTTCGCCAACGACTTGAAGAAAAGCCTGCCGCGCCTGCCGCTGGCAGAAAACGCGCAAGACTTTTGGGCGTTCAGCAAAGCCGGGCGGGCGCTGGCGGCGTTGCACGTCGGCTATGAAGGCGTGTCGTCCGCGCCTGGCGTGCTTGTCCTTTACGGCGGCGTCCCGCAGAAGGAAATCGAAAAGGGCTTGTCTGGCGCGGGCATGAGCGCGGTCAACTACCGCGTGGAGAAAATGCGCTTCCCCGCCAAAGGGCAGAGAGACAAGATTCTTTACAACAGCCAAATCACGGTCGAGAACATCCCGCTCCGCGCTTACGAGTACGTCGTCAACGGCAAATCCGCGATTGAATGGGTGATGGAACGCTATCAAATCACGACGCACAAAGAGAGCGGCATCGTCAACGACCCGAACGATTGGGCGCAAGAGCAAGGCGACCCGAAATACATCCTCGACCTGTTGCTGAGCGTGATTAGCGTCTCCGTGCAAACGGTCGAAATCGTCGGTCAACTGTCGCAGGCGACGTTGTGAAAAGGGTTGTGAATTAAATCAAAAGGGACGAAAAAAACCGCCATCTCTGACGGTTTCATCCAGTCGCGGGGGCAGGACTTGAACCTGCGACCTTCGGGTTATGAGCCCGACGAGCTGCCACTGCTCCACCCCGCATCGTTTTACAAGCCCGCTGATATTACCAAGCATTGCGTAAAAAGTCAAGCGGAAAACATAAAGGCGAAGCCGCCTCAAAGAATCACAAAGCGGGCTGCTTCGCCAAACGTCCCCTCTTCGCAACGACAGAAATAACGCTCTTGAAATTGGGCGCGCCCTATTTGTCGACTCGCGCTCGCGTTCATTAAACACAAGGTACAATTCGCTTTCCGCAAGCCAAGCGTTATATCACCTTTGGAGTCCTCAAATGTCTTATCGAATCGAACACGATTTATTGGGCGAGCGCCAAGTGCCAAACGAGGTTTACTACGGCGTGCATACCTTGCGCGCTCTGGAAAACTTCCCCGTCAGCGCCGTGCCGATTGGCGCGTACCCGCATTTTGTGCGCGCCTTAGCCGCCGTCAAAGAAGCCTGCGCCAAAGCCAACCTTCATCTAGGGCTGCTGGAAAAAGACGCGGGGAACGCCGTCGTGCAAGCCTGCGAAGAGATACGCGGCGGCGCGTTGCGCGAGCAATTCGTCGTGGACAGCATACAGGGCGGCGCGGGAACGTCCGCGAATATGAACGTCAACGAAGTGATTGCCAACCGCGCCTTAGAAATCTTGGGGCGGCAACGCGGCGACTATCGCGTCGTCCACCCTTTGGAACACGTCAACATGGGACAAAGCACCAACGACGTTTACCCGACCGCCATCCGCGCCGCGCTCTGCTGGATGACCGACGACCTGCTCGACGCGATGGAAATTTTGCGCTTGGCGTTTGCCGCCAAAGCCGAAGAGTTCAAACACGTTTTGAAGGTCGGGCGCACGCAACTGCAAGACGCCGTGCCGATGACTCTCGGTCAAGAGTTCGGCGCGTACGCCGCCGTCGTCGCCAGCGGACAACGTCAACTGCGGCAAGATGCGGCGGAGTTGCGCGAAATCAACCTTGGCGGGACGGCAATCGGGACGGGGATCAACGCCTCGCTCGACTACGCCGAAGCGGCGCGAACTTATTTGAGCGAAATCGTCGGCGCGGAATTTTACGCCGCCAACGACCTCATCGAAGCGACGCAAAACACGGGAGCGTTCACGGCGTACTCTTCCGCGCTGAAACGCGCCGCCGTGCAAATTTCAAAAATCGCCAACGACTTGCGCCTGCTGTCGTCAGGTCCGCGGGCAGGAATTGGCGAAATCTCTTTGCCGGCTGTTCAAGCGGGTTCGAGCATCATGCCAGGCAAGGTTAACCCCGTCATCCCCGAAGTCGTCAATCAAATTGCGTTTTACGTTCTCGGCGCGGACGTCGCCGTTTCTTTCGCGGTCGAAGGCGGGCAGTTGGAACTCAACGCCTTCGAGCCGCTCATCGCCCGAAGTTTATTCGACAGCGTTACTTACTTAAAGAACGGCTGTCTCATCCTCGCCGAGCGCTGCGTCAACGGCATCACCGCCAACTACGCCAAGTTGGAAGAAAACCTGCACCGTTCGGTCGGCATCGTTACGGCGTTGAATCCCATCATCGGGTACGAAGCGTCTAGTTCGGTTGCGAAAGAGGCGTATGAGACGAATCGCAGCGCGGCGCAAATCGTCTTGGAGCGCGGTCTGCTCACCCAAGCGCAATTGGACAAAATCCTCGACCCTGAAACGCTCACCCAACCGCGCTACATGGACGGACGGCAAGCATGACCAAAATTATGGTTGTGGACGACGACAAGTTAGTTACCGACTTGTTGCAAAAACTTTTGAAGAATAAAGGTTTCGACGTAACGATCGTCAACGAAAGCCCGAAGGCGCTCGACCTTGCGAAACGCGAAATGCCCGATTTGATTCTGCTGGATTTGATGATGCCGGAACTGGACGGTTTTCGTCTGTGCCGAAAGTTTCGCGCCGAGCCTTACTTTCGCTACACGCCGATTGTTATCATTACCGCGTTAGACAACGAAGACAGCCGCGCGGTCGCCTTTGGCGCGGGCGCAACCGATTACCTTTCCAAGCCGTTTCACCCCGACGAGTTGTACGCAAAAATCGCCGAAGCGTTGGAAAGTTAACGCGCAAAGGACGGATTAAAATAAAAAGCGCGCCCTTTTCAGGACGCGCTTTTTTGTCTTTCAAAATTACTTAAGCGTGTGGATGAACGCGACGACTTCCCAAATTTGGTCGTCGGTCAAAATGCCTTTCCACGCGACCATGCCCGTGCCTTCGACGCCGGTGTTAATGCGCCAGTACAGGTAATCGTCGCCGACTTTCGCCGCGAGGTCGGGCAAATTCTTCGGGGCGGGATTCAACGCCGCGCCAGCAGGACCGTCGCCGTGCCCTTGCGGGCCGTGGCAAGCCGCGCAGTTGGTGTTGAAAACGTCCGCGCCAGCCGTCGCCGCATCCGCGCCAAGCGGATTGGTCTTGCCCGCATATTCGGCGGGGACGGCGGGAAGCGCGTCCGAGCTCGCCGCGCTGCTTCCGCCGCCGCAAGCGGCGAGCAACACGCCGCTTAACGCCAAAACAAGCATTCCAAACAAAACTTTCTTCATTACATGCCTCCAAATTGGTTGTAAAAATATTGCGTTTACTGCGGAAGACTTCCCGCATATTTAACGTCGCGCTTATTTTACTACTATTTGCGAAAGGCATTGGTAAAATTGATTTATTCTATTTTGGAGACTCGCATGAAACTTACACGTTGGCAAATTGTCCTTGCCTTATTCATCCTCGCGCTGGTTGTTTTGCGCCTTTTCTCAAAACCCGCGCCGACTTTTCCCTACTACGCCGACCTGCCGCATCGTCCGCTCGTGATCGCCCATCAAGGCGGAGACAACGTCTGGCCTGGCGAAACGATGTACGCTTATCAACACGCCGCCGAACTCGGCGCGGACGTGCTCGAAATGGACATTCACATTACCAAAGACGGCGAAATTATCCTCATGCACGACGAAACCGTAGATCGCACCACCGACGGCAGCGGCGAAATCGAATCCATGACGCTGGCTGAATTGAAGACACTCGACGCGGCGTACAACTGGTCGCTCGACGGCGGCGCGACTCACCCCTACCGCGGACAAGGTTTGCAAATTGTCGCGCTCAAAGAAATCTTTCAAGCCTTCCCCCATTACCGCATGACCATCGAAATCAAAAAGACTCGCGCCTCGATGGCAAAACCTTTTTGCGATTTAATCCGCCAATACGACATGCAAGACAAAGTCGTCGTCGCCTCGTTTATGGACGACAAACTCAAAGAGTTCCGCGCCGAATGTCCCGAAGTCGCCACGTCGAGCGCGAAGAACGAAACCACCGTTTTCGTTTTGCTTTCCAAAGTTTACCTCGGCGGATTTTATTCGCCGAAGTTTCAATCGCTGCAAGTCCCCGAAGAATCCAGCGGGATTACGATCATGACGCCCGCCTTCGTCCGCGCCGCGCACGAGCGCAACATCGCCGTCGAACCGTGGACGATTGACGACGCGCAGACCATCCGCAAATTTGCCGATTGGGGCGTGGACGGCATTATGACCGACCGCCCCGACGTGATGATTGAAACGCTCGGCAGATAAGATGAAAAAAGTCCGCTTCGTTTTGACGTTGATCGCCCTTGCCGTTTCCGCCTGCAACGCCCCGCTGACCGCGCCGCCGCCGACCGAAACCGCCGTCGTCCTCGCGGCGACTTCTGCGCCGCTTCCCTCCGCGACGGCGACGTTTACGTCCGTCCCAACCTCCGCGCCGACAGCGACTCAAACTTCCGCGCCGACAGCGACTCAAACTTCCGCGCCGACAAACACCGCCGAACCGACAGCCACCTCCGCGCCGGAATTTTCCTTCCCCGCAGTTACCGTCAACAAGCAGGCGCATTGTCGTTACGGGCCCGCCGTCGCCTACCTTCACGCGGCGGACTTATTCGTCGGCGACACGGGCACGGTACGCAACCGCGCTTTATACAGTAATTGGCTTTACGTCAAATTTGACAAGTTGAATTACTTCTGCTGGGTCGCGCCCTCCGTCGTGGACGTGGTCGGCGACGTCGGCGCGTTGAATCGCATCGAGCCAAATTTGCAATCTGTTGGCAGCAATATGTACGGTCCGCCGAAGAACGTCCGCGCTTATCGCAACGGCGACCAAGTCGTCGTCTCGTGGGATCAAATGCAAATGACCGAAGATAAAGATCGCGGTTATTTAATCGAAGCCTTCGTCTGTCAAGGCGGCGCGTACATCTGGTGGACTTTCTCTTATCCCGACCAATTCACGACGACCTATTCCGTCAAAGACGAAGCGGGCTGCGCCTCGCCCTCTTACGGCAGAATCTACACCGTCGAAAAACACGGGTTTTCACAGCCCGCCGAAATCCCCTGGCCCCCGCCATAATTTGCAAGAAAGAGTTACTCTTAAAGAAGAGTAAATGTTCTGTTGCAATAACGACAAAAATATAATTTTTGTCGTTGCGAGCCGCTGAAAGCGGCGAAGCAATCTCTACGTTTTACAAAAGGACTGCTTCGCTTCGCTCGCAGCGACAGCGTTCGCAACAGAGCATTAGGCAGACATTACAACAGATTCGCTTTCTTAAACGCGCTTTCCAGCGCGTCAATCGTAATCGGCTTAAGGATCATCGCCTGCGCTCCGCCGCGCATTACCTTTTGGCGCGTCTCGGCTTGATCGTCGGAGGTAATGACGACGACCGGCGTTTTCGTCAAACGCGGCTCGCGGCGGATGTACGCCAACACTTCGATTCCGTCCACGCCGGGCATGTTAACATCCAAGCAGATAAATTGCGGCGTAACGCTCGCCAAAATCGCCATCGCCGCGGCAGAACCGTAAGCGACTCTCGCTTGCAAGCCCAACAAGCCGAGCATTTGTTGCAACGCATCCGCCGTGTGGCGGTTGTCGTCAATAATCAAACCTTCAGTCATTCGTCCTCCGACGACTATCCTAACACTTCCACATCATGCGGGCCTGATTCTTTCAAGCCCGAACCGGTCATCCGCACGAAAAGCGCTTTCTCTTGAAATTCTTCAATCGTCTTCGCGCCGCTGTAACTCATGCCCGACTGCAATCCGCCGATAAGTTGAGTCAGCGTTTCGCGCGCCTTTCCGCGATACGGCACGGCGGCTTCGACTCCTTCGGCGACGTACTCTTCAATCTCTTCGCGGGAAAGGTCGTTGCCTTCGCGCTTATTGCGTTCGATGTTCGCCGCCAGCGACGCCATGCCGCGCGAGGCTTTGTAGCGATGTCCGCGCCGAGTCATAATCATGCCCGGGCTTTCGTCCGTGCCAGCCAACAGCGAGCCAATCATCACCGTCTGCGCGCCGGCGGCGATTGCCTTCGCCACGTCGCCAGGGTAACGGATTCCGCCGTCGGCGACAATCGGCGTCCCCGAAGCGCGCGCGGCTTCGGCGCACTCGATGACCGCCGTCAACTGCGGCACGCCCGACCCCGCGACTTGGCGCGTAACGCAAATGGAGCCCGGGCCGACGCCGACTTTTACCGCGTCCACACCCGCGTCAATCAGGCGCTTCGTCCCGTCCGCTGTCGCCACGTTGCCGCCGATAATTTGCGCTTCGGGAAAATGCTTGCGGATATTTTTCAGCATGTCCAATTCCAATTGCGAATCGCCGTGCGCGATGTCCACGACGATGCAATCCGCGCCCGCTTGCAAGGCAGCCTCCACGCGGCGCATTTCTTTATCGCGCACGCCCACCGCCGCGCCGACGGCGAGCCGTCCCTTCGCGTCTTTGGTGGCCTTCGGGTATTGCGTGGTCTTCATAATATCTTTTAAGGTAATCAAGCCGACGACCTTCCCCTCGTGGTTGACCAGCGGCAACTTCTCGATGCGATGCTCATGCAAGATGCGCTCCGCTTCTTTAAGAGACGTGTCGGGCGGCGCGGTATGTACCTTGCGCGTCATAATTTCAGTCAGCAATTTATCGTCGCTGTATTCAAACAACAAATCGCGCGTGGTAACAATGCCGATTAATTTTTCGTTTTGATCGAGGATTAAGATGCCGCCGGTGTCGGTCTCCTCGACGACGCGCCGCACATCGCCGACCGTGCGTTGATCGCTCATCGTCAGCGGATTCTCCACGATAAAGGATTCGGCTTTTTTCACGCGCTCGATTTGACGCGCTTGCTCGGCGATGGTCATAAAGCGGTGGATGATGCCAATGCCGCCTTCTCGCGCCATCGTAATCGCCATTTCGCTTTCGGTTACCACGTCCATATTCGCGGAAATAATCGGCGCTTGCAAAATGATTTTTTTCGTCAGCGGACTCTTCGTCGAAAGGGCGCGGCGAGAATCCACGTTGGAGTATTGCGGGACGAGCAAGACGTCGTCGTAAGTTAAAGCGGTTTCGGGCAAAATTCTCATTTCGTTCTCCAAAATTTCTTTGTTAATTGTCGGCGCTTTTACGCGCTAGTCAAATTATAATCGGGATGAAAAAGCGCCCGCTGAACGTTGATTCGGCTTGGGCGGAGAAAGCGGCGCGCCTGCGGATGAGAGTCGGCGCTGGGCAAGAATCAGGAAATTCTAAAAAACTTAAGGAGACGGCATGACGGTTATCGCAGTGATCGGCTCGCAATGGGGCGACGAAGGCAAAGGCAAGGCGGTGGATTTTTTGGCGGAGCGCGCGGATTATGTGGCGCGTTTCAACGGCGGCAACAACGCCGGGCATACGGTCATCAATCAGTTTGGGACGTTTAAGATTCACCTTGTGCCTTCGGGAATTTTTGCGCCGAACGTCGTCGGGTTGATTGGCGGCGGCGTGGTAGTTGACCCGTCGGTGTTGCTCGACGAAATCGAGACGCTCAACCAAGCGGGCGTCAACGCGGACGGGCGCTTGTGGGTTTCGCCGCGCTCGCATGTGATTATGCCTTATCACAAAATTTTGGACGGCTTGTACGAAGAAGCCAAAGGCGCGGGCGCGACTGGCACCACGCGGCGCGGCATCGGGCCGGTCTTTGCGGACAAGGTCAGTTATAACGGCATCCGCTGGACGGACTTCACGAGCGACGCTTTTGAAAACCGTTTGCAATTGCAGTTAACCTTAAAGAATAAAATCATCGTCGCCTTAGGCGGCGAAGCCTTGAAGTACGAAGACGTACGCGGCGAATATCGCGCTTATTACAAAAAGGTCAAGCCTTACCTTAAAGAATTGTTTTCGCTCGTGCAAGACGGTTTGAAAGAAAATAAAACCTTTTTGCTCGAACAAGCGATGGGCTCGTTTTTAGACACCGATTGGGGGACTTACCCCTTCGTTACCGCTTCGACGACGATTCCTTCGGCGGCTTCGGCGGGCTTGGGCATTCCGCCGCGTTATATTAATCAAGTGGTCGGCGTTACCAAAGCCTACACGACTCGCGTCGGCGGCGGACCTTTGCCGACGGAAATTCTCGACGCGCAAAGCGAAGCCTATCAAAAATTTGGCGAAGTGGCGGCGACGACCGGGCGCATTCGGCGCGTCGGCTGGCTGGATTTGGAACTCGTGCGAACGTCCGCGCAGTTGAGCGGCGTTACGGAAATCTGCTTGACGAAGTTGGACGTGTTGAGCGGCTTGAAAGAAATCAAAGTTTGCACTGAATATAAGATGAACGGGAAAACAATCCGCTATGCGGACGTGGACGCTTACGGTTTGGAGCAAGTCGAATGCGTCTATGAGACGTTGCCCGGCTGGGACGAAGACATCCGCGCGGCGCGCTCGTTTGAGGAGCTGCCGCCCAACGCGCAGAATTACGTCAAAATGGCGGAAGAAGCGGCAGGCGTTTCGGCGACGATGATCGGCGTCGGGCCGGCGCGCGAAGAAACGATTCGACGCTAAAAACATCCTCCTAACAAAGATGACATTCGTCATCTTTGTTTTTGTAACTTTTGTTACAGTTCCTTTCTAATTTTCCATTTATGATTGGCGAATTGATTTTTACCTCGCTGATTGTGAAAAATCACACTAAAAAAGGAGAAGGATATGTCTGCGCACCCGCACGAGGAAGATAAAAACGCCGAGAAATGGCAATCTCTATTTGACAATATTTGGCTATTGTTCGTTTTGTCGCTTGCCATTAGCGGATTAATTTACAACGCTTGGGGCATTTACGATTTGCTTAACGTCCCCGTCGCCCCCTATTAATTTAAGGAGAAGATAAAACATGTTAGCGCCCGAAAAAACTTGGTGGAAACCAATTGGACGCATGGAAAAGACTTGGCTGACCGTCGCCCTCGTCTGGTGCGTCTTCCTGACCGTGATGATGCCTTTATGGTATTACATGGGCAAACAAAACGTCCCTGCGGAAACGTACAAAATCAGCCCGCTGGACTATAACGCCAAAGTAACCGAATTCGTCGAGAAATACAAAGTCGGCGAAGACACCATCAACGGCATTAAGTTGCCGGTTGTCGAAGCGCCGGGCGGCTCGGATGTGTACATCCGCGCCAGCACTTGGCAATGGTATCCCATTTTGCAACTTCGCAAAGGCGAACAATATCGCTTGCACCTGTCTTCGATGGATCTCGGTCACGGCTTCTCGCTGCAACCGGTCAACATCAACTTGCAGGTCGTCCCCGACTACGATTACGTCGCCACGATTACGCCCACCACCAGCGGCGAATTTACCATCATTTGCAACGAATTCTGCTCCCTCGGTCATCACACGATGATCGGCAAGATCATCGTGAAATAGGAGATTACTTAAGATGGCAGCGCTCGCTCCCACCACCCCCTGGACGAAAGGCGCGAAAGACGATTATCGCGTCTGCGGCGTAACCACGCTCAAAGTGGATATGCACACCGAACGCCTCATCATCGCCAACGCGATTATGGCGGTCGTTACCCTCACGCTCGGCGGCATCGCCGCTTTGTTGATTGCCCTCACCCGCTGGCAAGCAATTCATCTGCTCGACGCGGCTTGGTTTTATCGTCTGCTCACCCTGCACGGCATTGACATGCTCGTTGCTTGGGTAGTCTTTTTTGAAATGGCGCTGCTGACCTTCGGCTCGACGGCGCTGCTCAACGCCCGACACGCCGCCCCCAAACTCGCTTGGGCAGGCTGGGGCATGATGACCGTCGGCGGCGTGCTGGCGAACATCGTCGTTTTATTTGACCCGAAAAACACGGTCATGTTCACGGCGTACGTTCCGCTCAAAGCGCAGCCCATTTTCTATTTCAGTTACATTCTTTACGCCGTCGGCGCGTTAATTACGACCAGCACTTTCTTCATCAACGTCGTCGTCGCCAAACGCGAAAAGCGCTTTGAAGGCTCGCTGCCGCTGGTCGTCTTCGGCTTAATGGCGACCGCGATTATCGCCGTCTTCACTTTGTTGGAAGGCGCCGCCGCCATCGTCCCCGCTTTCTTCTGGTCGCTCGGCGTAATCGCTCACTACGACCCGGGCATTTACCGCAACTTCTTCTGGGGCTTCGGACATCCCGCGCAACAAGTCAACCTCGCCGCGATGGTTTCAGTTTGGTACATGTTGGCGAACATAACCATCGGCATCCGCCCGTTGAACGAGAAGTTCTCGCGCCTTGCCTTCATCCTCTACTTGTTCTTCATCAATCTCGGCTCCGCTCACCACTTGTTGGTCGACCCGGGCTTGACCTTCGCTTGGAAAGCCGTCAACACCTCTTACGCGATGTACCTCGCGGTGCTCGGCTCGATGATGCACGCCTTCTCCATCCCTGGCGCAATGGAAACCGCCATGCGAATTAAGGGACACACTAAAGGCTTATTCGGCTGGCTAAGAGACGCGCCGTGGAACGAACCAGGCTTCAGTTCGCTTGTGATTTCAATGGTGCTCTTCGGCTGGGTCGGCGGCGTAACTGGCGTTACCATCGGCACGGAACAAATCAACATGCTGGTGCACAACACGATGCGCTTGCCCGGTCACTTCCACGCCACCGTCGTCGGCGGCACGACCGTCGCCTTCATGGGCTTCACTTATTACGTCATCCCGCTCATCTTCCGCAAGGAATTAAAACTGAAGAAGTGGGCGCAATGGCAGCCTTACGTTTACGGCGGCGGCACGGCGTTGCTCTCGCTCGGCATGATCACTAGCGGTTTGCAAGGCGTCGCCCGTCGCAGCTGGGACATCACCTTCGCTGGCGTCGTTCCCGGCACCGTCAACCTGACGCTCGCTATCTTCGGCATCGGCGCGTTGATTGCGGTCGTCGGCGGCATCATGTACATTGCCGTCGTCCTCGTTTCCATCTTCACCGGCGAACGCAAAGAAGCCGCAACCATTTTGGTCGCTGGCGGCGAAGGCAACCCGCTGCTCGAATCTGCCAGCATTACCGAAGAGCAGATGGAAAAGAAACAGAATCAACCCAAAGGCACGTTCGTTCTCGTCTTCGCCTTCCTCGTTTGGTTCGCCGTGTACTACCTCGCTAACTGGTGGCTGCTCGGACGCACTTGGTTCATCCGCTAGTTTCATTTTCTCCCCCAACATTTCCGCCCGAAGCGCAATTGCGCTTCGGGCGGAAATACGCTTGATAAAGAACGTCTCAAAGATTTCTATAAAACTTTTTATTGTTATTTTTTCGAGACAACAACCCTTATGTTACTTGCTCCTTTCCTTATCGGTTTTCTCGGAAGTTTCGGTCATTGCGTCGGCATGTGCGGCGGCATCGTTATCCTTCTCGACCGCCAAACCCTCTTCCAAAATAAACTCTCGTGGATTCTCGTCCACGCCGGGCGCATCACTACCTACTCGCTGCTCGGCGCAATCTTCGGCGTTTTCGGACAAACGCTCTGGTCTTTTCACAACCTCCAAGCCATTATTTCCATTCTTTTCGCGCTGATCGCTTTTTACATGGCGGCGGCGTTTATTGGATTAACTCCCTCGCCCGAACTCCTCCTTTCAGGTTGGAGCGGACGCTGGGGCAAGTTAATGCGCGGATATAAATCCGCCTCTCCCCTCAGCCCGTACTTGATCGGCCTCCTTTGGGGACTCCTCCCCTGCGGCTTAATTCTCGCCGCGCTCGTTACCGCCATTGCCGCCAAATCCGCTTGGCTGGGCGCGTTGAATATGTTCGTCTTCGGCATTGCCACCGTTCCGAGTCTGTTTCTCGTCAAATGGCTGGCGGGAAAATCCCTCTCGCGCCTTTGGTCTCGCGGACTCGCCTCTCTCACGCTGATGGTTTTCGGCTTTCAATTTGCCATGCGCGGATTCGCCGCATTAGGTTTAGTCAATCACTTCATGCTTGGGGAATTCATGTTCTGGTAAATTATGTCCATCGCCGCTTCCGCACCTTCCGCTAAATCGCTCTCCGTTTGCTCGCTCTGCGGGCTGACGACTCTCCACCCGCTGACCAACGAGCGCGGCGACGTGTTCTGTTGCCCGTCTTGCAGAGAAGTCTCCGCTTTGTTGGCGGAATCTCCCGTCGAGTCCGCCGCGCCGATTAATTCCGCCAACGCGGACAACATCACCTTATCGCTCGGCGATATGTGGTGTTCCTCCTGCGCGTGGCTGGTGAACGAACAACTCAAACGCACAAAAGGCGTGGTCAGCGCCGAAGTGAGTTTTATTCAACAGCAAGCCAACTTGACTTTCGACCAAACCCTGACTAACCCGCGCCAACTCAAAAAGCGAATAAAATCGCTCGGTTATAAAGCCGCGCTTCCAAACGAAAAACCTTACGACGAAGAAGAATCTTTTTACATGCGCCTGCTGATTAGCGGCGTGATGGTTTTGCACGATATGGTCGTCGGCGCGGGAATTTACATCCGCGAAATTTTCAACCTCGCCACGCCCGAATCGCAGCCGCTGGTGGATTTCTTCCAAGTGATGATGTTGATTTCCGCCATCCCCGTTTTGCTGTTGCTCGGTCTGCCCATTTTGCGCGCGGGTTTCGCCAGCCTCTTGCGCGGACAACCCAACTTGCACACGCTCATCGCCATCGGCGCTTTCTCCGCGTTTGGGCTGTCGGTTTATCACCTCGTCGTCGGACATGGCGGTTTATATTTCGACACCGCCACCATGTTAATTTTCCTCGTCTCCATCGGGCGTTGGCTGGAAATGCAAGCGCATAAATCCAGCAACAAAGCGGTGGCGAAATTGCTCGAAAAAATTCCAGACACGGCGGTTGTCGTCTCTGCCGACGAAGATAAAACGGTCAACGTCGCCGATCTCAAAGCGGGAATGCGCGTCCGCGTTCGACCGGGCGAGCGCTTCCCCGTGGACGGATTAATCGCGCTCGGCGAAGGCGACGTGGACGAATCGCTTTTGACTGGCGAGCCCAAACCCGTCTCTCGCCGCGAAGGCGACGCCGTCAAAGCCGGGACGATTAACCTCGACGGCGGATTTGAAGTCATCGCCTCCGCCGTCGGCGAAGCGACGATGGCTGGGCAAGTCGGGCGGCTTTTGCACGAAGCGCTTTGGGCGCGTTCGCCGCTCGAACGCACGGTGGACAAACTTTCGGCGTGGATGACTCCCGCCGCGCTCGCGTTGGCGACTCTCGCTTTTCTTTATTGGAATTACGCCTCAGGCGCGGAGCGCGGGTTGCTCGTCGCGCTTTCCGTTTTGCTCATCGCCTGTCCCTGCGCTTTGGGGCTGGCTACGCCGTTGACGCTTTGGCTTTCGTTAGAACGCGCCGCCAAATCGGGCGCAATTTTGCGAAGCGCCGCCGCGCTCGAAGGGCTCGCCAAAGCGGACAAAATCTTCTTCGACAAAACAGGCACGCTGACTCAGCTGCCGATGAAGGCGCAGGCGCTGCTTCCCGACACGCCCGAATTTTTGCAAGCCGTCGCCTCCGTCGAGAACGAGTCCGAACATCCGCTGGCGCAAGCCATTGTGGATTTCGCCAAAGCGCGAGAAGTTCGACTCGTCAAACCGAGCGCCTTTAAGGCGTTGCCCGCGTTAGGCGTCAAAGGCGAGTTGCAAATTGAAAATCAAAAAACGTCCGTTGTCGTCGGCTCGTTGCGCCTGATGAAGGACGAAGGGTTGAATCTGCCTGAGGAATTAAGTCAACAAGCCGAAGCGTGGAAAGCGGCGGGCTGGGTTGTCGTCTACGCCGCATGGGGAGGAAAAGTTCAAGGGTTAATCGGCTTAGGCGAAACGATCCGCGAAGAAACAAAAGAGACGATGGCGCAACTGCAAGCGCGGAATTTGCAATTGGGCGTGCTGACTGGCGACGAAATTGGCGCGGGCGAACGCTGGCAAAAGACGCTTGGCGTCCCCGTGCAAGCGGCGCTAACGCCCGAAGAGAAGATGACTCGCCTCGTCGGAAACGCGGCGATGGTCGGCGACGGAATTAACGACGCGCCGGCGCTTGCCGCCGCGCGAGTCGGCTTGGCGATGAATCACGGCACGGACGTGGCGCGCAGCGCCGCCGACATCGTGTTGATGCGCGATGATTTACGCATGGTCGTTTGGCTGGTAGACTTATCGCGCGAGACGATGAGGCGCGTGCGCCAAAATCTCGGCTGGGCGGTAATTTACAATCTGTTCGGCGTGGCGCTGGCGATGGCGGGGCTGCTGCGCCCGGTCTTCGCGGCGTTGGCGATGGTGGCAAGCAGCATTTTCGTTACCGCCAACGCGATGAAAATGAATAAATTTCCGCTGTTTGACAAAGCGGACGAAGACGAAGAATAATTTTTTACGAAATGGAAATCACAACATGACGCTTCCTAATCTTTACGCGAAACGCAAATTTTTGCGTTCGTTTGAAAAAGTCTGGGCTTGGGCAGACGGCATCATCAACCGCTTCGCCAAATCGGACTTTAATCCGCTTTATCATCTCGGCACGTTAACCATCTTCATGCTTTTGGTCTTAATCGCCACGGGGACGTACTTGGTGTTGCTCTACCGTCCAGGTCTCGACGTCGCCTACCTGACCATGCAAAAAATTGATTCGACTTGGTTCGGCATTTTCATCCGCAGCGTTCACCGTTACGCCAGCGACGCGATGATTTTGCTCGTCGTTTTGCACATGCTCAGAATGCTTTCAGGCGACCGCTTTTGGGGCGCGCGTTGGCTGGCGTGGACGAGCGGCTGGATTATGCTCGCAGGCGTTTGGCTGACTGGCACGCTCGGCTACTGGATGGTTTGGGACACGCGCGCGCAATGGATGACCGAATTTATGATGCAAACCGTTGCGGGCACATCGGGCTTGACGTACGTCGCAACCGACATCGAATCGCGCACCTTCTCTAACTTCGTCATCGTTATCTTTTTGCACGTCTTTTTGCCGCTGATTGGTTTTCTCGGCATTTACGTCCACAGCATCCGCCTTTCGCGCGCGCGCTGGTGGGCGCCGCGTTGGGTCGCCGTGCAAGCGCTAATCGGCTTGGCGTTTTTAGCGTTAATCAAACCCGTGCAATTATTATCCGAAGTGGATTTAACGACGCTTCCCAAAAATGTGCCGATTGACATGCTCTATCTCGGCTTGCTGCCGATGATTGACGTTTGGGGCAACATCATCTTTTGGGGATTAGCGGTCTTAGTCGTCGGCAGTCTCTTCATGTTGCCTTGGCTTTTCAAAGGGCGCGATTTAGGTCCCGCCGTCATTGACGACCCCAAATGCATCGGCTGCAACTTGTGTTACGCGGAATGTCCCTACGACACGATTCGCATGATCGATCGCAGCGACGACACGCCCTACACGAAACTCGCCGTCGTCAACCCCGACCAATGCACCGGCTGCGGAATCTGCGTCGGCGCCTGCCCCACCGACGCCATTGACCTAAAAATCGGACACAACAACGACCGAACCTTCAACGCGCTGAAAGACGCCGTCAACCGCGAAGCGGACAGCGGACATCCGGTAACCGTCCTCTTTACCAGCATGCGCGACGAAGCGCTGGGCGGAATCCCCGCTTCGTTGACGGCGAATCGCGGCGACGCGCCCTTCGCCGTGTCCAGTTGGGGCGCGGACGACGGGCGCATTCTGACGATGGCGCTTCCGTCTATTGCGACCGTCAACATCGAGTGGATAAAATCTTTGCAAAAAGAAAAAGTCCGCGACGTGGTCATCGTCTCTCAACCTTACGACGACAACATCTACCGCGAAGGCTCGCATTGGATGGCGAACCGTTTGCAAATGCGCTCGGCGTTAATGACGGAAAACCTGCACTGGCTCGACGCGACTCCCAACGACTCAAAAGCCGTCGCCAACCTTTTGGACAATTTGCATCAATCCAAAGCGCCGAAGAAAAAAATCGAAACGGCTGTGCCGCAAGTGAAAGATCGCAACAAAATGATTCCTTCGCTCGTCGGCGGAATCATCGGCGCGATTTTGCTCTTGGGAATTTTCGCGCTGGCGCTGCCGTTAGACGTTAACAGCAGCATGAAGGCGGCGAGTCAAAGCGGGTTGCGAATTGCCGTTGACGCGAAAGGCAAAATTGAAGCGGCGGCGATTCCGCCCGGCATCGTCCTGCCCGAAGGCGCTGACCCGGTGAAAATTTTCGGCGGAACGCACTTCCCCGTCAGCGTGCGCGTCGTCGTGGACGGAGAGACTATTCTCGAAAAAACTTACAAGCCTTCGGGCATTTCCGGCAACGGACGCATCTCCGCGCTGGAATTTTTGGAAGTCGCGCCCGGCGAACATCAAGTGGACGTGTGGATGAAAGACGACGCCGACGATTTCCGTCTCTCGTATTCAGGCAAAGTGGACTTCGCGCAAGGCGGCATTCAATTAATATCGTACGAAGATAAATTAGGCGAGTTTGACTTGCGCTAAATCTTCGTATAAAACGCAAAAATAAAAAACGCCGTAATTTTCTACGGCGTTTTTTATTTGACGCTTATCTTTCAACCGACAAGATAAATCTTATTCCGCGTTTTTAGGCTTTTTATAATAACCGATGGCAAACGCGACTAAAATAACGACCAAACCCGCAAAGGGAATCCACGTTATTAAGGCTCGCTGAGCAAGCATTTTGCGGAAAGGTTTTTCCGCCGCGGGGTTGGCGACGTACCATTTCGCGTCATACTCGGAAAAGCCTTCCGCGAGTCCGTTGTAAAAGACGTATCCCGTGTAGGGGTAATACGTCAACTCGTCGTAGGGGCGTTCGGTAATTTTCTCGTCAACCTTATCCACATAAAGGCGCACGACATCGTAACCTTGTCCGGGGTTGGCGGGCGCGGGAATTGCGCCTTGCGTAAAGTCGGCAAAGACGTAAAAATCTTGCGTCAGCGCGGGGTCGGTCGCGTCAATTTCGCCGGTAATGCCCGGACCCTCGATTGCAAGATATTCAAAGTTGCCTTCGCTTTGTCGAGCAAAGACAAACGACGCGGGAATCAACATTCCCAGCAAGAACAGAAAGACGGTAATTTTTCGAATCATAGAATCCTTTCGTAAGCCGCTGAATTGTACATGAAACCGCGAAAGGAGTCTTGTGATATAAGTCCGCAATTTGGCGCGTTTTCTCATCCCCAAAAGCGGCGGTATAATCGCGCCTACTATATGAACAATCACTTCAACAATCGGAGATTTTTATGAACCTGTTCGACCTTTTCTTATGGATTCTTTTCGGCGCGTTGGCGGGATGGATTGCCAGCATCATCACCGGCAAAAATCGGCAGATGGGCGCGCTCGCCAACATCGTCAGCGGCATTGCCGGCGCGTTCATCGGCGGCTTTTTGATGGAATTTCTTTTCGACAAGCCCAGCGTAACGGGGTTGAATTTGTACAGCCTGCTGGTTTCTATCGGCGGCGCGGTCGTCTTCATTTGGGTTGTCGGCTTGATTAGCGGAAAACGCCGTCGCCGCCGAAAGTAGATCACGCCGCTTCGGCGAGCAATTCCGCAGTCCCTTCGCGGGCGGCGCTCAACACATAATCTATCATCAACGCGGGGATGTTGACTCCCGTCGTCGTGATGCTGTTGCGGAATTCCATCGTGTGATTGACTTCGTTAACGGTCAGCCCGTTTGCGCTCTCGAACACGTCAATCGCCAGCAGACCGCCGCCGAGCGCGCGCGCCGTGCGCCGACAGAGTTCGCTCAATTCCGGGGTCAGCGGGCAGTTTGAAGCGAGTCCGCCGCGCGCGGTGTTGGTAATCCAATTTTCGGATGTGCGATAAATCGCGGCAATGGGTTCGTCGCCCGCCACAAAAGCGCGGATATCGCGCCCCGGTTTGTTGACATATTCCTGCACATAAAAAACCTGATGTTGCACGCCGAGCGTGGCTTTGTGCTCGATGACCGCCTCCGCCATTTCGCGGCTGTCCACTTTCGCCAGCAGACGCCCCCACGAGCCGACGACGGGTTTCAACACGGCGGGGTAGCCCAGCGCCTCCACCGCCGCCAGCGCGGACTCTTCGTCGAACGCCATCAGCACGCGCGGAGTCGGGATGCCGTTCTGCGCCAGAATTTGACTGGTAACGTATTTGTCGCCGCAGCGTTCCGCCACCTGCGGCGCGTTGACGACGGGGATGCCGTTGGCTTCGTAAATTTTTGAGATGTATAAGCCGCGCGAATAAGAGATCGAGCGCTCGAACAAGACGTCCACTTTTTCGGGGATGGCGCTGATGTCGAAGAAGCGCCCATCGTCTTTGACGCGCACGATTTCGACGTTCGGGCGTTGGTCGAGTTCTTCGAGCAAGTATTTTTCTTCCGCGCGCAGGCGGGTGTACAAAAAGCCAATTTTCAACATAAGGTTTTCTCCTTTTTATATGTGGTTATCTCTCAAACCTTCCATGCGCCAGAGATGAACGGGGATAAAAAAATCATCTCTGTTCATCTCCGTTTATCTGCGGTTATTTCTCAAATCTTTTATTCACCACAGATGAACACGGATAAACACTGATAAAAAATTATCTCCGTTCATCCTGTTTATCTCCGGTTATTTCTCAAGTTCTTCATCCACCACAGATGAACACGGATGAACGCTGATAAAGATTCATCTCCGTTCATCCTGTTTATCTCCGGTTCCTCTCTGGTCATAACCGCGCAATCACCGCGCGCGTCGTTTCGCGCGTGGACAGCGCGCCGCCCAAGTCGGGCGTAACTTGCCCCGCGGCAATGCAGGCTTCCACCGCGCTTTGCACGCGCCGCGCGGACTCGTCCTCGCCGAGATGTTCCAACATCAACGCCGCAGCAAGCAGAGTCGCCACGGGGTTGGCTTTGCCCGTCCCGACCAAAGGCGGCGCGCTTCCATGAACGGGCTCAAAGACTGCCGCCTCCGCGCCCAAATTAGCGGACGCCGCCACGCCCAGCCCGCCGACGAACATGCAGGCTTCGTCGCTCAAAATGTCGCCGAACAGGTTGGTGGTTACGATGACTTCAAATTGCTCTGGCGCGCGGACGAGTTCCATCGCGCAGGCGTCCACCAGCATTTCTTTCAACTCGACGTCGGGATACTCCTCCGCAACCTCTAAGGCGACGCGGCGGAACAGTCCGCAGGTTTCGCGCAGCACGTTGGCTTTGTGCACGACGTGCAACGATTTGCGTCCGCGCTGGCGGGCAAGTTCAAAGGCTTTACGCGCGACGCGTTGCGAACCTCGACGGGTGATGACGCGCTCGGTAATCGCCCGGTCGCCGCCCTCTTCCACGCGCTCGACGCCAGCGTACAAGCCTTCCGTGTTTTCGCGCACGATGAGCATGTCCACGTTGGGGCGCGAGGACGGATGCGCGATCGAACGAATCGGGCGCAGGTTGGCGTACAGGTCGAGCGTTTGGCGCATACGCACGACGGGCGAAAAGTAATCGGGGATGTTGGGCGGCGTAGTTACCGCGCCGAAAAGCGCCGCGTCGGCGGAGCGCACGGCTTGCAGCGTGGACTCAGGCAGCGGCGTCCCTCCGCGCCGATATTCGTCATAGCCGATTCTGCATTCGACGAAGTCCCACGTCAGCGGCAGCGCTTGCAAAACTTTGCGCGCGCTGGCGACCACTTCAGGTCCGATGCCGTCGCCGGGCAACAGGCAGACGCGATAGGTCATGCCGTCAATTCCTCGATGTCATGCGTTTTCAAAAATTGCACGATGCCGCCCACCTCGGCGATTTTCAAAACGAAATCGGGCAGGGCTTGGGCTTGGAAGCGGTTGCCCGTGCTGCGGTTGAAGATCGCGCCGCTCGACAAATCCACTTCCACATCGTCGCCCTCGCGGATGTCCGCCGCCGCTTCGGGGCATTCCAAAATTGGCAAGCCGATGTTGATGGCGTTGCGGAAGAAGATGCGCGCAAAGGACGCGGCGATTACGCATTGCACTTGCGAGCCTTTGATGGCGATGGGCGCGTGTTCGCGCGACGAACCGCAGCCGAAGTTGCGCCCGCCGACGACCACGTCGCCCGCCCGCACGGACTCGGCGAATTCGGGTTTGACCTCGCAAAAAACTTTTTTCGCCAACTCGACGGGGTCGGTGGTGATGTTGTGCCGACCAGGGATAATCTCGTCGGTGTTCATATTTTCTCCAAACGTCCAAGCTTTTGACATATTTTTCTCCTTTAATTCACCAGAGATAAACACTGATAAAAAATTTATCTCCGTTCATCTCCGTTCATCTCCGGTTTTCTTAAGTAATCACCCGCCCGCCAGTTCAGCCACTTCGCGCGGGTCGGAAATGCGCCCGGTCAACGCGGTGGCGGCGGCAGTGGCGGGGCTCGCCAAATAAATCTCCGAAAGCGGACTGCCCATGCGCCCGACGAAGTTGCGGTTCATAGTCGTCAGGGCGCGTTCGCCGGGCGCGAGGATTCCGCCATGCCGCCCGATGCAAGCGCCGCAGCCCGTCCCAGTTACCGTGCAGCCGGCGTCCATCAAAATTTCGATGATTCCCGTTTGCATGGCTTTCTTCAAAATCCGCGCGCTGGCGGGGGTAACGATGACGCGCGTCAACGGGTTGACTTTTTTCCCTTTGAGCATGTTCGCCACAACTTCCAAATCTTCGTAACGCGCGTTGGTGCAAGTGCCGATATAAACTTCATGGACTTCCAGCCCCGCGACCTCTTCCAAATTTTTGACGTTGTCCACGTCGGGGTGGCAGGCGACTTGCGGGCTGAGGTTTGAAACATCAATCTCGACGACACGCTCGTAGCGCGGGTTGATTGGAGTCAGCGTTTCAAAGGTCCCTTGCGCCGGCGTCTCTTCGGCGAGGTAGCGCAGCGTCTCCGCGTCCGCGGCAATCAGCCCGCATTTCGCGCCAATTTCGGTGGACATATTCGGGAAGATGATGCGCTCGTGCATCGGCAAGTTGTCAATGTACTCGCCGCCGAACTCCACTGAGCGGTAGGTCGCGCCGTCCATGCCGAGCAAGCCCGCAATGTGAATCATCACGTCTTTGGCGTAGACGCCTGGCTGAGTCTGCCCGCGCAGTTCGATGCGAATCGTTTCGGGAACTTTGAACCAGCATTTGCCGGTCACCCACGCCACGCCGACTTCCGTCGAGCCAAGCCCCGCGCCGAACGCGCCCAGCGCGCCGTAGGTGTTTGAGTGCGAGTCCGCGCCAATGACAATTGCGCCGGGCGTGATGAAGCCTTCCTCAATCATCACCTGATGACAGACGCCCTGCTGAAAGAGGTAGGGCAATTCCTGCTCTTTGACGAACTCGATGATTTTTTTGTGATTCTCCGCCGCCAAAATGTTCGGCGCGGGGTAAGCGTGATCGAGGTGCAGAACAATTTTGCTTTTGTCGCGAATCGGTTTGCCGATGGCGCGAAAGGCTTTAATCGCCAACGGCGTAGTGTTGTCGTGGCTCATAATGTAATCCACGTCCAAGAGCAAAATCTCGCCCGCCCGAACCTGTCTGCCCGCTCTGCGGGAAAAAATTTCTTCAACTAACGTGCCCATGTTTTTCTCCTTTATTTCTATTCGCTGTCAACTACCTGCTATCAACTTCTAACCGCCAAGCGCTCACTTTCCCCCTCCGTTATATTTCTTCAACACCATGCGCGTCTCGCTGCGTTTGACTCCCTGTACGGTGCGGATTTCTTCAATCAAATTGTTCAACGCCGCCACGTTTTCCGCGTTGGCAAAAGCGCTGATGTCGTAATCGCCGGTCACCTCGTAAACGCTGGTTACGTTGGAAAAACTCCGCAAGCGGCGCACAACCGCCGACGTGTAAACGTGCGACTCCACTTCGAGCATAATCAGCGCGTTGATGTCGTGCGGGATGACGTCCATTTCACGCCCGGTAACTTGCTCGGCAATTTCCAAAATGTCGGCGTCGAAAAGTTGTTTGCGTTGGTCGCCCAAATTTTTGATGCGCGTTACGATGACCTCTAACTCCGCCGCGCTGACCTCGATGCCGTATTCGTCCAGCCGCGCCGCCACCGCCGATTTGCCGGTGTATTTGTCAATTACGATTTTGCGTTCGCGCCCCACTAAGGACGGGTCAAACGGTTCGTAGGTCTGCGGATTTTTCAAAATGCCGTTGGTGTGCACGCCGCTTTTGTGACTGAAAGCGTTCTGCCCGGTGATCGGTTTATTGGGCGCGACGAAGAATCCCGAAACGCGCTCCAAATAATTGGACAATTCCACCAGCGGACGCAGGTCGTATTTCTCCACGCCTTCGAGGTTGTGAAAAGCGAGGACGGTCTCCGCCAGATCGGGGATGCCGCTGCGTTCGCCCATGCCGTTGACGGTGGTATGCACGCAATCGGCGCCCGCGCGGACGCCCGCCATCGCGTTGGCGAGCGCCAAGCCGTAATCGTCGTGGCAGTGCAAATCAATTTTGCAGGGCAGCAAACGCGCGCGCAAAATTTCAATCCGTTCGGCGAGCAGGTGCGGCTGCATGATGCCGAGCGTGTCCGCGAAACTGATGCGGTCTGCGCCCGCTTCAATCGCCGCGTTGCAAACGCGCACGAGAAAGTCCAGCTCGGTGCGCGTCGCGTCTTCGGGCGTGTAGCGCACGTTCAAACCCAAACTTTTTGCGTACGCCACATGCTCGCGGATAATTTCCAGCGCTTGCTCTTCGGTTTTGTGCAACTTTGAATCGAGGTGAATTTTGGAGGTGGCGTAGAAAATCGCCACGCGCTGCGCGCCGCAGGATTTGGCGCGTTCGATGCCCGAACGCAGGGCGGCGCTGTGGGCGACGATTTCCGCCCGCAGTCCGAGGGCGGCGATGCGCTCGATGGCGCGCGCCACGTTCGGCGAAACAGACGGGTCGCCCGCCTCGATCATCTCCACGCCGACGGCGTCCAAACGTTTGGCGATTTCAATTTTTTCGTCAATCGTAAAGTTGACGTAAGGGGTTTGCTCGCCTTCGCGCAACGTGGTGTCCAAAATTTCAAGCATAGGGTCTCCTCAGAAAAAAAGTTAAAACAAAAACGCCGTCCTTGTCGGACGGCGTTTGGATATACACAGGAAGCGCGCAACGGCGCGATACAATTATCTTATCTTATTTTCCTGTTCAACCGCAAACAGCCCAAATCCGACAACCGAAGTTGCAGAATCGGGCTTGCGCTTTGACTTGGCTTCCATCAAGATGCTTGCGTGGTCTCTGAACATTGGGCGCAATTTTACACAGTCTGCGGAATATGTCAATGGTTTTGAGGAAATTCGTTTGGCAATTTAAGTGGTTATAATTTCGTTTGGTTTTTACCCATATCACTTTATAAAAGCGAGGCAATTATGACCCACTTGCACATCCTCAGCGCGGACGAAGAAATCTACCGCGCCATGCTGGCGAAAGAAAATCTTCCCGACTTAATCATTGACGACCAACTCGGCGAAAGTTGCGAGATTATTCTCGGCGAGCCTTCGCGCATCCACGACAAGATTGCCGACTTGCCCAACCTGCGCTGGATTCAGTCCACTTGGGCGGGGGTCGAACCGTTGCTGAATCCCGCCTTGCGCCGCGATTACAAGTTGACCAACGCGCGCGGCATCTTTGGCGAGTTAATGTCCGAATACGTTTTCGCTTATTTGCTGGCGCACGAACGCCGCATCTTCGCGCGCGCCGAAGCGCAGAAAAATAAAATTTGGGACGGTTCGTTGACCGGCACGATTCGCGGGAAAACCATCGGCTTAATTGGCGTCGGCACCATCGGCGCGGAGATGGCGCGAACGGCGAAGTTCTTCGGCTTAACCGTGCGCGGTTACACCCGTCAAAGCGAAGACTGCCCCGACGTGGATCATTACTATCACGGCGAAGAACTGCTCGAATTTGCAAACGAGTTAGATTACTTGGTCAACGTGGCGCCAAACACCAAAGAGACGCGCAAAATCATCGGCGCGGACTTGCTCGCCGCGTTGCCTGCGCGCGCCGTGCTCATTAACGTCGGGCGCGGGCCGGCGGTGGACGAATCCGCGCTCTTGCAAGCGCTGAACGAAAAGAAAATCGCCTCCGCCGTGTTAGACGTTTTCGAGAAAGAGCCGTTGCCAACCGAACACCCCTTTTGGACGACTCCTAATTTAACGATGACCTATCACACGTCGGGACCGAGTTTTCCATCAAAGTTCATCCAAATCTTTATCGAGAATTATCGTTTGTATAAAGAAGACAAGCCGTTGAAATATCAAATCAACTTTGAGCGCGGCTATTAATCATGTCCCTCTCTCTCGCCGACGTTCGCCAAGCCGCGACGCGCATTCAGCCTTACGTTCATCGCACGCCGATTTTGACCAACTCAAGTTTCAACCAAAAAGTCGGCGCGGAAGTTTTTCTCAAATGCGAAAACTTTCAAAAGGTTGGCGCGTTCAAATTTCGCGGCGCGTCTAACGCGGTCTGGTCGCTGAGCGACGAAGAAGCCGCGCGCGGAGTCGCCACGCATTCGTCGGGGAATCACGCGCAGGCGTTGGCGCTGGCGGCGCACATGCGCGGCGTCGCGGCGTACATCGTCATGCCGAACAACGCGCCGCAAGTTAAGAAAAACGCCGTCGCCGCTTACGGCGGACAAATCACGTTCTGCGAACCGACTCTCGAAGCGCGTGAAAATGCGCTCGAAAGAATCCGCCGCGCAACGGGAGCGAGCGTAATTCACCCCTATAACGACGAGCGCGTCATCGCCGGGCAAGGCACGGCGGCGCTGGAACTTTTAGAAGACCGCCCCGACCTCGACGCAATCATCGCGCCGGTCGGCGGCGGCGGGCTGATTAGCGGCACGGCGCTGGCGGCGACGGAAATCAAACGCGGAATCCGCGTCATCGCCGCCGAGCCGCAAATGGCGGACGACGCTTATCGTTCCATGCAGGCTGGCGAAATCGTCCCCTCGCTTAATCCAAAAACCGTCGCCGACGGTCTGCTCACCTCGCTCGGTTCGCTGACCTTCCCCATCATTCAAGAGCGAGTCGAGCGCGTGATTACCGTCCGCGAAGAATCAATTTTAGAAGCGATGCGCTTCATTTGGGAACGCGCCAAAATTGTCGTCGAGCCTTCGGCGGCGACGGCGCTGGCGGCGCTGTGGGAGAAAAAAGCCGACCTCGAAGAGTCGAGAGTCGGCGTTATTCTCAGCGGCGGAAACGTAGATTTAGACAAACTGCCCTGGCAAGTTTAGCCGCCCGTAATGTAATGCTCCAATTGCGAAATCATAAATTTCTGCATGTCAATCATTTCTTTCAACACGTCGCGGACAGAAATTAACCCCAATAATTCTTTGCCGTCGTAGACCGGCAAGTGGCGGATGTTCTTCTCAATCATCAGCGCCATGCACTCTTCCAGCGGCTGATTGGCTTCGACGTAAATCACTTTCTCGGTCATAATCTCGCTGACTTTTGCGCTCTTCGCCGACTTGCCCGCGAGGTCTACCTTTCGCACGCAGTCGCGCTCGGAGACGATGCCGTCCACTTTGCCGCCGCTCGCCACAATCATCGCGCCGACGTTGCGTTGCGCCATCGCGCTTAACACGTCGTACACGGTCGTGTCGGGGGCGACGGAAAACACCTCGCCGCCTTTTCTTTGGATAATGTCGCGCACAGTAGCCATAGGTCGTCTCCTTAAAATTTATTTTTCACAGTATAGACAAAAACGCCGAGAATGACAAGTCATTCTTCATACTTCGTCAACAACGCTTCGATTTTCTCTTTCGTCTGCGCCCACTCTGAATCAATGATCGAATAATAAACCGAATGGCGGATTCGTCCGTCGGGCAAAATCATGTGATTTCGTAAAACGCCCTCTTTGACTCCGCCGATGCGTTCGATGGCTTTCTGCGAGCGTAGGTTTAACGAATCCGTTTTCAACTGCGCGCGGACGGCTTTCAGCGTTTCAAAGGCGTGCGTCAACAAAAGGTATTTGCACTCCGTGTTAATCGCCGTGCGTTGAAAGTCCAAACCGTACCATGTGCCGCCAATTTCCAATCCGCGATCGTTGGGCATGACGTTCAAATAGCGCGTCGCCCCAGCAACTTTTCCCGAACGCAGGTCAATCACCGCAAAAGGCAAATCGCCCTTCGTTCGTTCGCGCGCTAAAATCTCCAACACCCAGCGGCGCATATCGGCTTCGGACTTAATCTCGTCGTAGAGCATAAAGTTCCAAAAGTCGCGCCCTATGCCAATCTCCGCCAAGCCTGAAATATGGCGTTCGTCCAACGGTTCGAGCCGCGCATATTTTCCTTGCAAAGTTACGCGCTGCAACCAACCGCTCATGCTTTCAGCCACTCCTCTTCCGTTTGATCTTGCGTCGGCAAATAAGGCATCGCTTCGCCCTTCGCGCCCAATAAATCTGACAGGGCGGCGCGCGTCGCCGTTCGGTCGTCCCACAGATATTCTGTCTTGCCAAAGCACATGGATTGCTCGTGCCCTTTGCCGCAAGCGAGGACGACGTCGCCCGCCCGCGCCAGACTCAACGCGAACTTAATCGCCGCGCCGCGATCCGCCACGCGCCAGAAGGTTTCGCCTTCGCGCCCGCCGCGCGACTTCATCCCCGCCGCCATCTCTGCGAGGATTGCGTCCAACGATTCGACTCGCGGGTCTTCGGCGGTCAGCACGGTTAAATCCGCCAACTCGGCGGATGTCTCAGCCATCATGCGCCGCTTTTCTTTATCGCGCAAGCCGGCCGAACCGAAGGCGACAATCACGCGCCCGCTGGTCATCGTCCGCGCCGCCTGCAAAGCGGATTTCAGCGCGTTGGGCGTGTGCGCGAAATCTACAATCGCCGCGAAGGGTTGTCCCAAATTAATGCGCTCCATGCGGCCAGGGATGCTCCGCAAATCGGCGACGCCGCGCGCCGCAATTTCAGGAGAAACGCCTAACCCGTAAACGGCGGCGGTCAATGCGGCGAGGCAATTGGAGACGTTATACGCGCCGGCCAAATGGCTGGACACGTCCACGCGAAAATCGGCAGACTTTGCCATGAAGTGAATTCCCTCAGAGTCATAGCGAACGTCCGCGCCGCGAACCTCCGCGCCTTCGTTTAAGCCGTAGTTGACTTTTTTCGTTTGAATCAAATCGTTCAAAAAGCCGAAAGATTTTTCGTCGTCAAAATTGATCACGCCCAAACGCGGATTTCCCTGCGGCTTTGCGCGAGTTTGCGCGAGGCTTTCAAAGAGTCGCGCTTTGGCGGCGCGGTAATTTTCGTAGCCGCCGTGTTCGTCCATGTGTTCGTGCGTGATGTTGGTTGCTATGCCGACGTCAAATTCGCAAGCGTCCACGCGGCGCTGCGCCCAGCCGTGCGAGGTGGTCTCCAAGACGACGTGCGTCAGCCCCGCGGCGACCATCTGCGCGAGGTAGCGCTGCACATCGTGCGCGTCGGGCGTGGTAACGTGAAAACCGGTGTCCAGCGTTTCATCGCCAATAACCGCCTTGACCGTAGAAATCAACCCGGCTTTGAGGTTTGCCGTCAACAAAATTTGATAGAGCAGTTCGCTGGTTGTCGTTTTGCCGTCCGTGCCCGTTACGCCGACGACGGTCAACTTGCGGGCGGGGAATCCGTAAAACGCCGCCGCCAGCCACGTCAGCGCATGGCGCGCGTTTTCAAGGCGCAGGTAAGGGACGCTCAACTCCCCCATTTCTCGATCCCCGACAATTGCGGACGCGCCGTTTTCAATCGCATTTTGGATGTAATCGTGTCCGTCCGCGTCGCGCCCGCGCATGGCGACGAAGAGGTCGCCGCGTTTGACGGCGCGGCTGTCTATGACGATGCCGCTAATTTCGACGACGGGAATTTCTGTCGGCACAAAAAGGGGGAAGTCAACAAATAGGTTTTTTAGAAGCATGCAAACTCCCTAAAAACAAAAAGGCTTTGGTTTGCGCCAAAGCCTTTTTTCGTCAAATTCAGGTTACTTAAGCGCCGAGCGCAAGCCTTCGAGTTTGCCTGCGACGGAAGCGTCCAAGACCTTCTCGTCCACGCGGATGACCAATCCGCCGAGAATGGCGGGGTCCACTTTGAAGGCGTATTCCTTCGCGGAAACATTCTTCTTCACGACGGCTTGTTCGTCGTTCGAGAGCGGAAGCGCGCTGGTAACCACGGCGTTTTCGCCTTTGAGTTCGTCGCCAACGACGACCACTTTGCCGGATTTTACGCCAGAAAAGAATTCGTCAATTAAAGCGCGTTGTTTCTTTTCGTCCAACGTTTCGCCGACGAGTTTGTTGGCGGCGGCGATGGCGAGCGCGGCGACTTGTCCGCGCAGGTCGCCGAGGATGCGTCCGCGTTCGAGTTCGGCTTCGGCTAAGGCGGCTTCGCGCGCTTTGGCGACTTCGCTCTCCGCGGCGGCGTGGACGTCCTTCGCGGCGACTTCGGCGCGTTCGGTCGCTTCGCGGACGACTTTGCCCGCTTCCGCTTGCGCGTCGGCGACGATTTTCGCCGCGTCTTTTTCGGCGTTAGCGCGGGCTTCGGAGGCGACGCGAGCGTCTTCCAAGCCTTGCGCGATTTTGTTCTTACGCGTCTCCATCATGTCCATCATCGGTTTGTACACCCAAGAGTTGAGCGCTAAAAAGACAATCGTAAAGGCGATGAGTTGAACAATGAGCAGACCAAGATTAATGCCTAATGCTTCCATGTTTCGGGCGCTCCTTTTTACACAACCTTGAAGAGCATGAGGAAGGCGATAACCAAGCAGTAGATCGCGATCGCTTCCGAGAAGGCGATGCCGAGAATCATGTTCGTCAGCAGGTTGCCGTAGGTGTCGGGGTTGCGCGCCATGCCGCCGAGCGCGCCTTGCACGCTCAAACCGATTCCCACGCCCGCGCCCGCGGCGCCGATCATGGCTAAGCCCGCGCCCACGAAGCGCATCGCGTCAATAAAAAGTGCTCCATCCATATTTCAATTCTCCTTCGAGTTATTCCGGTTTATTTTCAAAAAATTAATGTTCGGCGTGTTCTTCGTCGCCATGACTTTGGGTCGCCATCGCCATGAAGACCATGGTCAACATGCCGAAGACGAAAGCCTGCACCAAGCCCACGAACAATTCAAACATCATAATCATCGCCGATAAAATGCTGACTTGCCCCATGAGCGAGGCGACTACCGCCACCAAGACGACTCCCGCAAACATGTTGCCAAAGAGACGGAAGGTGAAGGAAAGGATTTTAGAAAGCTCGGAGATGATTTCAAGCAGACCGACGAGGAAGTCCATCGCGCCGAAGAACGGGACTTTGAACATGCGCTTGACGTTGAAGAATTTGCTGAAGTAGTTTAAGCCTTGCGCCTGCACGCCGATGACTTGCGTCATAACGACGGAGATAAGCGCAATCGCCAGCGGGAAGTTTAAGTCTACGGAAACGCCGCGCAAGAAAGGCGCGAGGATGTAGCCGCCTTCGCCGCTGGTGTAGATGTTCCACGCGCCGCCCAACGGCGCAATCGCGTGTCCTTCGCCGCTGGCGTGATGCAAGACGCCGATTGACTCAAAGCCGGGAATCAACTTCAACAGGTTGGCGAACAAAACATAAATGAGAATGGTCGCAAACCAAGGGAAGATGGCGCGCGCCGACTTCGCGCCCGCCGAGCCTTCCGTCATGTTGTAAAGCATTTCAAGAATGGCTTCCATCCCGTTGCCAAGACCGCTGGGAACGAGGTCGCCTTTTTGGCTTTTGACGAGCGAGCGATTGGTCGCATACGCCAGCCAGACCAGCAAGATCACGGTGATGATCAATGTGGGAAGCGTATTGACGAGATATAAAGGACCCGTGCCAAGAAAGTTCTCGACAATCGGTTCTTCGATTAATTTTTCGGCAGCCACCGTGATTTCAGGTCGGGCGGGCGCGTATATGCCCGCAAGAATCCAACCCACAATCATCAAAACTAACACGATCCAGCGCCGCCAGGGGGTACGTTTTTGGGTTTCCAAGCCCCGCCTCCTAAGCAGAATTTTTTTTCTTTTCGGCTTCGTACTGTTCGGTGAAACGCGCCAACGCGCGACGCGAAGAGAGGAACATGAGAAAGACCGAAAGCGGTATGCCGACCAACGATAGAATGAACGTAATGGTCGGCTTCGTTCCAAAATAATTATCGAGCCAAACGCCGCCCGCAATGAGGACGGCAAGGACGATTAGCGTAATGAATCCGACTTGTCCGACCACCACGAAAAGCAGGCGAGTCACCATATTTTTGCGTTTTTCGTCCAAGTTCGATTGCGCCATAACGCGCGAATTATAACTGACAGGTTGAAGCGCGTCAAACAAAATTTAGCCTAAAAGAGTCGCAACGCGCCGACATTTGACCAGTTGAAGAAGGGCGCAAACACTGTGCCGATTAAGATCACGCCGACGGCTAAAATAACCAGCGCGATTTTATACGGCTGCGTCAACGGGATGGGGTTATTTTCTTCGTCTTGATTCGGCGTTCGATAAAGATACACAAACTTCAACACGTTGAGGTAGTAATACAAGCCGATGATCGAATTGATAATGCCGACGATGACCAGCCAGAGGTAGTCTGCTTGAATGCCGGCGGCGAAGATGACGACCTTCGCCACGAAACCGCCAAAGGGCGGCATTCCCGAAAGCGAGAGGAAGGCGGTCAGCGCGAGCAGACCGAGCAAGGGGCTGCGACGACTCATGCCCGAATAATCGGAGAGTTCGTCCCCGCCGCCAGCGCGACGAAAAGCCGCCGCAATGCCGAAGGCGAGCAGATTGGTCAAGATGTAAACAGCGAGATAAAAGATAACGCTCGCCGCGCCAAATTGACTGAACGCCACCACGCCGATTAACGTGTAACCCGCGTGAGAGATGGACGAATACGCCAGCAGACGTTTGATGTTCGTCTGCGGGAGGGCGAGGAAGTTGCCGACGGTCATCGAGATGGCGGCTAGCGCGGCGAGGGTCGTCGCCCAGGCGGCGCTAAATTCAGGGAAGGCGACGAAGAACAAGCGCATGACGACGGCGAAGCCCGCCGCTTTGGAGGCGGTCGAAAGGAAGCCCGAAATCGGAGTCGGCGCGCCGTGATAAACGTCGGGCGCCCAAAAGTGGAAAGGCACAATCGAAATCTTGAAACCTAAGCCGACGATGATTAAGGTTGCGACGCCGAACGCGATCCACGGGGAGATTGCGCCGGAGGTCAGGGTTGCGGCGACGGCGTATAAATCCGTCGTGCCTGCAAAGCCGAAGACGAGGCTAAACCCGTAGAGCATCATCGCCGACGACATCGCGCCGTAGATGAAATATTTGAAGCCCGCTTCGACAGAGAGGTCGTCATCGAGCAAGAAGCCGGAGAGGACGTAGAGCGGAATGGAGGTCGTCTCGATGGAAAGGTAAAGCATGACCAAGTCCGCAGAGGAAGCCATGAGGTTCATGCCGATTAGCGAAACGAGCAAGAGCAGGTAGGATTCGCCGCGCTTGCCGATTTTTTCGTAATCCATCATCATCAGCGCGGTAACGGCGGCGGCAAACATGAAGAGCATTTTGAAGAAGAAGCCGAGCCAGTCGAAGCGCAACATGCCGCCCAAGACGACTTGCGGTTCGCTGGGGCGCGCCAACAGCAAACTGAGAAGCATGGCGGCGAATAAGCCGCCCGCCGTCAGCCAGCCCGCGTTGCGTTTTTGTTCGCCCTTCCAAAACGGCTCGCAGACGAGGATAATCAGCCCGATGGTTAGAATCAAAATTTCGGGGAGGATTGAGGCGAAAGCAGTCGCGGTAAACATTACGCGCCTCCCAAGATGTTCATAATGTAGTTGACTCCGCTGCTAATCATCGGCGTAATGACCGACGGGAAAACGCCGATGCCGACCATCACTAAACACAGTGTAACGATGGCGGTTTTGTCCAAGACGGTGATGTCGCCAACCTGCCCTTGCAAATTTTCGGGCATGGGCGCGTAAAAAACTTTGCGGATGATGAGCATGATATAAGCCGCCGTGATGATGATGGAGATGGAAGCGACCGCCGCAACCAGCCATTGCACGCGCCAAACGCCCATGAAGATGGGAAACTCGGCGATGAAGCCAGAGAAGCCTGGCATGCCCATCGAGACCAAGCCGCTGATGATGAAGCCGACGGCGGCGAAGGGCATGACTTTCGCCATGCCGCCCAGTTCGGGGATCATGCGCGTGTGGGCGCGGTCGTAGATCATGCCGGTAACGGCGAACATGAGGGCGGTCATCACGCCGTGCGAAACCATCTGCACGCCGACGCCGGTCAGCCCTGTGACGTTGAGCGTGGAGACGCCAAGCATAACCAAGCCCATGTGCGAAACGGACGAAAAGCCAATCATATATTTCAAGTCAGTTTGGACGAAGGCGATGTAAGCGCCGTACACTACCGCAATGGCGGAGAACGCCATAATCAGCCCCGACCAATATTTTGCGCCTTCGGGCAAGAGCATCACGCCGACGCGGATGGCGGCGAACGCGCCGAGTTTCATCAGCACGCCCGCGTGGAACATGGAGACGGCTGTCGGCGCGGCGACGTGTCCGTCGGGCGACCAGTTGTGAAAGGGCCAGATGCCGCCCAAAACCGCGAAGCCCAAGAAGACGGGCAAGAACCAAATCCTCTGAAAGGTTGCGGAGAAATTGGCGCGTTCCATGAGGAGCATGTCAAAGGAGAGCGCGCCGGTATTTTGATATTGCGCCCAGTACATCACCAACGCGCCGACCAGCGCCACAACCGAGCCGATGAACAGGTAGAGCGTCAACTTCATGGCGGCGTATTCGCGGGTTTTGACCCAGCCCCAAATGACGATGAGCAGGTACATCGGGAAGACGGCGATTTCGTAAAAGAAGAAAAGCATGAACAAATCGAGCGAGACGAAAACGCCGAAGACTCCGCCCGCCAGCAAGAAGAGGAAGGCGAAAAATTCGCGCGGACGATCTTGAATGCCAGACATGACCTTCGGGTTGTCGTCGCCCCAAGAGATCAAAACGCCGGTGAACATGACGATGCCGGTCAGCAAGACCAGCGGCGCGCTCATGCCGTCCACGCCGAAGTGCAGGGCGATGTTCAGCGGCGGGATGTTCAGCCAAGTATATTTCTCGACGAATTGATAGCCTTGCATGTGTTGAGTCAAATATTGCACATAGACCCAAGCGGAGAGCAGCAAGTCCGCCACTGCCGCCGCCAACGCCACCGCGCGGGCTTCGTTCTTCCGCTGGGCGGGAAGCATGAGCAAGAACATGCCCGCCGCGAAGGGAAGAAAGGTGATTACGCTCAAAATTGGAAAATTCATAAGTTACCTCAAACGGCGCTTCAACTAGAAAAGGGCGGTTACCGCTTTGTTGATGATGTCCAAAATCCACATGGGATAAATGCCAGTCAGCAACATCAAAATCATCAGCGGCGCCATAACCAAGACTTCGCGCAAGTTAATTTCGCTAATCTTGTGTTCGCCATGCGCCCACTGTTCGTCGAGCGGTCCGTGCAACACTTTCTTAATGGCTTTCAAAATATACGCGCCGGTGAAGAACAAACCGAGCATGGAGATAAAGGTGTAAGCCGTCAGCGGTTGATAAGCGCCGCGCACGACCAAAAATTCCGAGACGAAGCCGTTCAGCCCAGGCAAGCCGAGCGACGCCATCGAGGTGAAAATCAGCAACGCGCCGTAAGCGGGGATGAGCGTAAACAGCCCGCCGTACCGCTCCAAATCGCGGGTGTGCGTCCGCTCGTAGATGACGCCGACGAGGAAGAACATGCCCGCCGAAGACAAGCCGTGATTGAACATCTGCAAGACCGCGCCGTTCATCGCCGTGCGCGCGTCCATCGTGCCGACGGCCAGCGCCGCCGCCGCAATGCCCAAGACGACGAATCCCATGTGGTTGACGGAAGAGTAAGCGACCAGACGTTTGAAGTCGCTTTGCCCAAACGAGCCAAACGCGCCGAAGACAATCGCCGCCACCGCGAGGAAAGCCAGCGCGCCCGCGAAGTATTTCGACTCAACGGGATAAAGCGGCAAAACCAAGCGGATGAAACCGTACGCGCCCAGTTTGAGCAAGACGCCCGCGAGGAGCATCGAGCCGGCCGTCGGGGCTTCGGTGTGCGCGTCGGGCAGCCAGGTGTGGAAGGGCCAGAGCGGCACTTTGACGGCGAAGGCGACGACGAAAGCCCAGAAGGCTATCGTCTTCACCGTGCCGACGGTCATGCCCATGAGGGGCAGGTCGGCTGGAAGCGCCGTCCACTTTTCGTAGAGGGCAACCAAATCATACGTCCCGAAGAGGACGCCGAGCATTTGCACCGCGAGCAACAAACCGAGCGAGCCGCCCATCGTGTAAATCAAGAATTTAAGCGAGGCGTAATCTTTGTTGGCGCTCCCCCATTGGTTGATGAGGAAGTACATTGGCACAAGACCGATTTCCCAAAAGGCGAAGAAGATTAGCAAGTCGAGCGCCATGAAAACGCCGAGCATGCCCGTTTCGAGGAAGAGAAAAAGCATCATGTACGTTTTGACGCGGTCGCTAATATTAAAGGAAGCGAGGATGGCGAGCGGAGTCAAAATGGTAGTGAGCAAAATCATCGAGAAGGAAATGCCGTCCACGCCGAGATGGAAGGTCGAGTTGAGCGCTTCGTACCAGACGTATTTTTCTTCAAATTGAAAGCCGACGGCGGCGGGGTCGAATTTGCTCCACAGGACGAGCGCGAGGACGAGCGAAATTAAACTTGCGCCAAAAGCGAACCAACGCTGCAATCGCGCGTCGTTCGGCAGGAGGAGCATAATCAGCGCCGCAATGGTCGGGACGAATAAAATCAGGCTGAGGAGGTGTGTGTTGAGAAAGTCCATCATGCGCTCCTATGCCGTCAGCAGGAAGTAGATGAGTCCGCCGACCGCCAAAAGGATGACGAGGGTGAGGACGAGATATTGTTGAATGCGCCCCGTTTGGATGGGACGCAGATTTCTGCCAAGCCACCATGAGGCTTCAGACGCGCCGTCGCCGAAGAATTGGTTGACGACGGGGATGTCGAAGCGCTCGCGGATGACGCGCCCAACGCCGCCAGTGGCGGGACCGAAGGAATGCAGAATGCCGTCAATGAAGCCTTTGTCCATCCATTTGGAGACGAAGGTGTCGGAAAACCAAATGGCAGGTTGGATGAGCGCGACTTGATAGAACTCGTCCACATACCATTTGTTGACCAGAACGGGAATTTGCAATTTATCTTCCGCCGCCGATTTGACGTCGCGGTACATGAAATAGCCCGCCGCCAAGCCGCCCAGCGCGACGACCAACGAGGTCGCCAGCGGGACGATGTTGAAGCCCAATTCGGCTTGATGTTCGGTCAGCATCGAGCCGACGAAATCGTGAAACCAGTTGGGGACGAGTCCGCCAGTCAACCAGTGCGGCATGCCCAACCAGCCGTAGCCAACGGCGAAAACGGAAAGGATAACGAGAGGCATGGTCATCGTCCACGGGGTTTCGCGGGCGTGTTTGGCTTCTTCGGTGCGGGCTTCGCCGAAAAACGTCAACGTGATTTGGCGCATGGTGTAGAAGGCGGTCAAGAAAGCGGCGAGGGCGAGGGTGAGGAAAACCGCCCAATGCCCGTGCGCCCAAGCGTCGGCGAAGATTTCATCCTTTGACCAGAAGCCCGCCGTAACCAGCGGAAAGCCCGAGAGCGCAAACCCGCCGATGAGGAAGGTCCAAAAAGTGATTGGCATTTTCTTCCGCAAGCCGCCCATGTTGAACATATCTTGCGGGTCAACCTTGTGATTGCCGGTGTGCAAGACGCCGTGTTCCATGCCGTGAATGACCGAACCCGAACCGAGAAAGAGCAAGGCTTTGAAGAAGGCGTGAGTTACGAGGTGAAAGGTCGCCGCCACATAAGCGTGGATGCCGAGCGCGGCAATCATAAATCCCAGTTGCGAGATGGTGGAATACGCCAGCACGCGCTTGATGTCGTTTTGCGCGACGGCAATCGTCGCCGCGAAGAGCGCCGTGAACGCGCCAATGAAAGCGATGAAACTCATCGTCTTCGGGTCGAGGCTGGTCAGCGGGAACATGCGGATAACGGCGTAAACGCCAGCCGAGACCATCGCGGCGGCGTGGATCATCGCCGAGACGGGCGTGGGACCTTCCATCGCGTCGGGCAGCCAAACGTGGAGCGGGAACTGCGCCGACTTGCCGATTGTGCCGATGAAGAGCAGAAGTCCAATTAGACCGGCGGCGGAGAGTCCAAAGACGCCGCTTGGCACGGAGGCGAGCGCGCGAAGAACGTTTTCGCTAAAAACGTCTTTATAAGAAAGCGAGCCAGTTACGCTGTACAAGAAAGCGATGCCGAGCAACATGAACACGTCGCCGACGCGGGTGGTCATAAAGGCTTTGACCGCCGCGTCGCGCGCGGAGGGTTTGGCGTACCAGAAGCCAATCAACAAGTAGGAGCAAAGCCCCATAATTTCCCAGCCCATGAACATGACCAGCACGTTGTCGGTCAGCACGAGGGCGAGCATGCCGAAGGCGAAAAGCCCGATGAAGGCGAAGAAGCGCGAGTACATCGGCTCGACCGAAGGGACGGCGTGCCCGTCAACCGTTGCGCCGTGCGGCGGCAACCCTTTGACGTCGTGGTCGCCTTTTGGCTGCCCGAAGTTGTGATAGCCGACGCTGTAAATGAAAATCATCAACACGCACAGGGTTACGAAGAAAAGCATAACTGCCGTCAGCGGGTCAACCTGCACGCCGATTTGGAAATAAGAATCGCCGGTCGGCATCCAGTTGATTCGAGAGACAAAAGGATTGCGCGCCAGATTCTCCACGCCCAAAGCGCGGACGAAAACAATCATCGCGCCCAGCCACGAGAGAAACGCCGCGCCAACGCCAACGGTGTGACTCAGCGCTTTGCTTTTATTGGTAAAAAGCAAAATGGCGAAAAACGCCAGCGCGGGCGGCAGCGGAATTAGCCACATCAATAATTCAGTCGTCATACATTCCCTACCATTTCAACATGTCCAATTCGTCGGCGACGATGGTATTGCGGCGACGATACGCGGAGATGACCAGCGCCAAGCCGACCGAGACTTCTGCGGCGGCGACGGCGAAAACGATAATCGTGAACACCTGTCCGCTCATGGACGTAATTTCGCCGTAACGCCAAAAGGACACGAGGTTGATGTTGACGGCGTTGAGCATCAACTCAATGCCGAATAAGATAGCGACCACGTTGCGCCGCGTCAACATGCCGAACAAGCCGACGCAGAACAACGCCGCCGCGAGGATTAAGTACCAAGAAAGGGGGATCATTTCTGCGCCTCCGAATTTTCGTCCGCGCGCGGGTTGAAGGCGACATACACCGCGCCGACCAACGCCGCCAGCAACAGCGCCGAAGCGACCTCGAAGGGCAAGACGTAAGCGTTCGGCGAGGTCAGCGCTTCGCCCAACGCCCCCACCGCGTCAAATTGAGTCGGGAAGGCGTCGGCGGTTTTCGTAAATCCGCTCCACTGCGCGAGCATGGAAACCATGCCGACGAAGAGAGCCGCCGCCAGCGCCGCGCCAATTTGCCAGCCTTTGTTGAGGCGATGTTCGGAAACGCGCAAGTCGCGGCGCGTGAGCATCACGGCGAAGATAAAGAGGATGGCAATCGCGCCGACGTAAACGACGATTTGCACGATGGCGATGAAGTTCGCGTTTAGAAGCGCGTAGATCGCCGCCACGCCAAAGAAGGCGGAAATCAGCCAGAAGGCGGCGTGAATTAAGTTGCGGCTGGTTACGGTCAACACGCCCGAAGCGAGGGTGTAAATCGCCGCGATAAGGAAGATAATTTGTTGCGCTGTCATAGTTTCACAACGCCATTAATGGCGAACCTCCGCAGGTTGTTTGATTCCCTCTGTCCGCTCGCGCTCTTGACGAGTCGCGGAACGCGCAATTTCCAGCGCGATCCAGCCGGTCAAGATGTTGGCGAGGATCATGCCTGAGACGTAGAGCCAAGTCGGGGCGGAAGAAAGAAGCGCGTTCATCAACGCCGTAACCAGCAATAAGGCGAAAGACAACGGCGTAAGAAATTTCCAATTGAAGGAGAGCATCTGGTCAATGCGAATACGCATCATCGTGTATTTGACCCACATAATGACCCAATAGCCGAACATCGCTTTGAGAATGAGAATGAGGATGGCGAGGAAGGGGCTGACTTGCTCCAAGCCGAAGAAGCGGTAGCCGCCAAAAAAGAGGATGGCTAAAAAGCCGCCGTAAGTGAAGGCGTGCAACAATTCGCCCGCGTAAAACATGCCGAACTTCATGCCCGAATATTCGATGTTGAAACCCGAAACCAATTCGGATTCGCCTTCGGCGAGGTCGAAGGGCGAACGCCCCAATTCGGCGATGGCGGCGATGAGGAAGATTAACGCGCCGAGCGGCGAAAGCCAAACGTACCAAACGTTTTGCGCGTTGATGATGGCGTTCATGTTCATCGAGCCGGCGAAGATGGTCGGGATTAGGAGCATGGTCAGCATGGGGACTTCAAAAGAAATCATTACCGCCACTTGACGGAAGCCGCCGAGCAAGGCGAACTTGTTGTTCGAGCCCCAACCGGCCATGATGATCGAGAGCGTGCCAATCGCCCCCGCCGCGATGAGAAACAGCGCGCCGACGTTTAAGTCCGTGCCGAGCATGACTGGCGCTAACGGCACAATCGCCCAGAGAATCAAAACGGACATCATCGAAAGAATCGGCGCGAGGTTGTAGAGCGCTTTATCCGCGTTGGCGGGCGTTGTGTCTTCTTTGATGATCAGTTTGATGATGTCGGCGAAGGGTTGAATCAAGCCGAAGGGACCGACGCGATTCGGTCCGAGTCGGTCTTGAAAACGCGCCACCACTTTGCGCTCGATCCAAACGAGGAAGATGTCCAACACCATGAGCAGGACAATTAAAATCAACACGCCGAGAAAAACCGTCAGCACATGGGCGGCGATGGCGTTCATTCCCCAGCCCGTCAGAATGCCTTCCAACCATCCGGCGGCGACTTTCAAAGGGTCGTTCCAAAAACTCATAAATCGCTCCTCTTACGCAAAGAGAAGGCTGAAAGAAAATTTCCTTTCAGCCTTCTCTCAAATGACAGAGATTACGCCCACTCCAACATGCCTTTGCGCCAGGTGTACGCCAAACCGACGATTAAAATGGAAACAAAGATGATGCCTTCCACGACGGCGTACAAACCCAGTTGACCGAGTTTCACCGCCCACGGGAACAGGAAAACCGCCTCCACGTCGAAGACGAGGAAAACCAGCGCGAAGATGTAATATTGCGCCTTGAACTGAATCCACGCGGGACCGACGGTTTCAATTCCGCATTCATAGGTGGATTCTTTCACGGGATTCGGCTTTTTGGGGCCGAGAATAAAACCGGCGGTAATCGCGCCGATGGGAATAATCAAGCCGACAATCAAGAAAAGGGCGACATAAATCCATTCGCTCATTCAATTCGCTCCATTGGGAAATAATTTACGGGGCATTGTACCATAAAGAACAAACGCCCCGCCGCATTATCCCGCCGTTTTTTGAGGTGATTTTCGTCACTTTTTCTTTTTTGGTTTTGATTTTGATTTTTTCGGCTTTAAGCGGCGATAAAGATATTTAACCGCCTCTTCAAAAAACGGAAAGCCGACAATCACCGCCAACAACGACCCGCTGACGCCAAAATTTTTGACGAAGTTCGTCGAGAAGCCGAAGAGATCTGCAACCTTAATTTCAATCATTTGAATTGAAATCGCCTTGCGCTCTTTTTCGCCCGTTTCGCGGTTTTCAAAATTAAGGAAGAGAAACACCGTCCCGCGATACAAGCCGACCTCTTGCGGCTGAACGCTCCACGCGAAATATAAACGTTCGCCCTCGCGTAACGGCTGAAAGGTCGAGCCGCGCGGCGCGACGTTCAAACCTGCAACTTCGTAATACGCCTCCGCCGTTACTTTGTGCGTTTTATATAAGTTCGGGATTTCAACAACTTCGCCGCGAGTCGCGTTTCCGCCGTAGGTTGCCGTAGGCGTCAAGTTGCCTTGCGCGTCCGCCTCCAAAATCAGGATGATCAGTTGACTGCCCGAACCAAGCTTAATTGTCGGCGGATATTCCAACGTCAGGCGGCGAAACTCTGGCAGCGCGGGCGCTGCGCCCGTCGGCGTGGACTCGGCTTGGGGAAGGAGAGTCGGCTCGGACGGGATTTCCGCCGCGCCGCCGCAGGCGTTCAAAAGCAGAAGAAGGCAAGCGCAAAGCGCCAAACGGCGAATCACGCTCGCCCTCTCGAATCAAGGAAGGAAGACGGGGTCGGCAATTGCATTTCCGTCGGCGCGATGATTTGAATGCGCGTCTCGCGCCGATTGGGAGAGAGACTCCAAAATAAAGCCGCCAGCGAAAGCGTTAAGAGAATCAACGTCAACGCGAGGCGGGCTTTTTTCACTGACGAACTTCCTCCACGTCCATGTACCATTTGAGGCGTTCGCCGACTTTATCGCGCAGTTGCCAGGCGAGCGGTTTAGGCATTTCATCGAAGGCGCGACGGATGGTGTCGAGGCGCTGAATGACCAGTTCGCGCTCGTCGGCGCTTAAGCCGATTTGTTCTTCGCGCAACATTTTTTCAACGCGGTCTAAATTTAGCGAGGTGGTTTTGTACAAACCCCAATCGGCGCGGCAAAGGCGGGTTAGCACGTCGAGGTTGATGGCGTTGTCGTTCGCGGCGACTTCGTTATTGAGCAAAATCGAAACGATGTCGAGCGCGTCTTTGCGGTTGAGTTCGACGATTTGCGTTTTGGAGAGAAATAGTTCCGCCAGCGGAAGCGTCAGAGGGTGCGCCGCGAAGCGCTTTTTTAGCGGAATTTTATGGCACATTTCAAAACGCCCGACGAAAACGTCGGCTTTGAGTCCGCTCGATTCGTGCAAGTAAATTTGGCGCGTTTCGCCGTTGAGCACGTTGAAGCGTTTGTCGGGGCGATAGCCCAACTGCGACATAAAAACTTCAAATTGGCGGCGTTGCTTTTTAGCGATGAAAAAATCAAGGTCGGCGTACTCGCGCAAAAAGAGCGGATGTCCGCTGCGGTTGTGCAGTTGCACCGCCAACCCGCCCAACGCGCGAATTTGAATGTCGCGCTTTCCGCCCGCCGCAATGACGCGCCGCATTTCCGCCAACATTTCTTGATAGTTCGTAATCATACATTCCCTCGTAATTTTTTATTCCGCCGGAATTTCGGCTTGCACTTTGTCGAGGTCAATGCCTTTGCTCTTGCGATACGCCTTAAAGCCGAAGTAAATCAGCGCCGCTAAAAGATAATTTGCCAGCATGTAAACGATTGAACTGGTGTTGCCCAGCCCGATGCCGTATAAGCCGTTCGGGTCAATCAGCCATTCGTAAAGCAGGAAGAGCAAGAACGCGCCGAAGATAACGCCCGCGACGGTAATCAGCGGCACGCCGAAGACGTTGTATTTGGCAATCGGCGAGGACTTATATAATTCGGGTTTGGTGTAAGGCATAATAATCGCCGCGACGGTCGTGCCTAAAAAGGTAACGGCGATGACCAACGTCGAGCATAAGGTCAAGCTTTGGAAGTCGGCGATGTTGTAATTGAAGAGCGCGGAGACGATTAAGGACGGGACGACCATCAGCAGGAGGGCGTAAATCGGCGTGCCGCTGCGACTGTCCACTTCGGCGACTTTTTCAGGGAGCAGGCGGTCGAAGGCAGCGGCGAAAATAACGCGCGTGGACGAAAGGAAAATCGTCCCGCTCCAACCAAACCACCAAAGGCTCATCAACGCTAAAAGGATGAAGCGCACGGCGACGTTCTTCAACAAGAAGGACGCCAACAACGCGGGATAGGGCCAGACGGGCAGAGCGGGAAGTTCGCTCGTTCCGCCCCAAGCGTAGTTCCACCAGGCGCCGCCCGCTTGAACGTAAAAGTCCCAGCCGACGTTTTTGGAGATCGCTAAAAATAAAATTACGCCGAGCAAGGTCGTAACGCCCAACGCCCAGCCCATGCCCGAAATGTTGCGTTTGAAATCCGTCGCGCCGCGCACTTCGCCGTAAAGGGTCGCGCCCCAGTTGGGCCACAAGTTGAAGAAAACTAAATACGGAATAACCAGGAAGATCGCGGAGAGCGTTCCGCCCGTCAGCGGAAGCGCCGCGCCCGCCTCTTTGCCTAAGGCGACGGTTGCGTCATACGTCCCGCTTGCCGCGCCAAACATGGACGTCGCGTTCGCGTCAAACGCGGACTTGAACGCTTCGGGCGTGGTCGTCAGCAATAAGGCGACGACAATCAGCAAGCCTAAAATGCCGCCGTAAAAAGAATATTTTTGAATGCGCGCATAGGTCTTCATTCCCAGCGCAATAAAAATGCTGATGATTGCCAACGAAATCACGGAAGCGGTCATCGCGCCGTTTTGCGTGCCAGCGAACCACAAGGCGACGTCGCGCGCGCCGAGCGTTCCCAAGAGCGGCACTAAAACGATGTGGCGGAACATATCGCTGTAAAGCGGCGCCCACAGCCAGAGGATAAACCACCAGCCAGTTACGGCAAGGATGAATCCCGCCGCGCCGCCAAGAATGCGGCTTTGCCAAACGTAGTCGCCGCCGGAGCGCGGCATAACGGCAATCAGCGCCGCGTAAACGATCACCTCAAAAAAGATGAAAATCGCGCTGATGATTAGCGCGGGAATCATCCCGCCTTTAAAATAATACATTTGGCTGAAGCTGTACAAACCGAGCGTTACCAAATTGATGGAAAAAAACGCATAGACGAATGCGTCAAAAACCGACCACGAACGCACCATGCCGGTCGCCTTGCGGACAAATAAACTGCTCATTAACTGCTCTCCTCGTTTTTTATTAACCCGTCGTCAAGACGTAGTCTTCCACTTTATTTTTGCCGAGCCGCACAATCGCGCCCAACAGCGTCCCTTGCTCATACATAGAACCCGGATTAATACATAGGGTTTTGCCAATGCGAGAAACGCCGCGCCCTTCGTGGATGTGTCCGTGCAAGCCGAGCAACGGCTGAGTCTCTTCAATCGCTTCGCGCAACGCCGTCGAGCCGACCGCCTTCAACGCCTGCCCAGCCATCTTCGGGCGCAAGTTTTCGTCTAGTTCGGGCGCTTCGTCGAGGTTCGATTTATAAGGCGGAACGTGCACGTTGAAGATCGCCGCGCGCGGATTTTTCAATTGCAAAATCATCGCCGCATAGCGGACTTTGAGTTTGTCCTCGTCCTCTTCGCGGTGCGTGTCCCAGGGCGTTTTGTTGCTCCAGCCCGAAGCAATCATTTCATGTCCGCTTTCTAAATGCGTTACGACGCCTTCCGCCAAAACCACTTTCTTGCTGGCGCGGATGATGTCGTCCACTTCGTCCATGTCGTCGTTGCCCGGACAGCAGTATATTTTCATCCGCGTGTCGGCAAGTTTTTTTTCGGCAATCTCCATCCACTGTTCGACGACTTTCAAAACTTCTTGCAAAAAAATCTCGCTCACCCGCTGCGGATTTTTTTCCAGTTCGGCAATTTCGTCGGGGTCGGTCAAGTACGGATAATATCCGCGACTGCGAACGCGCTTCTTCATGTCCGCCAATTCGTCCGCGCCTTCGACGTCAAAAACCTGTTCCAACAACGTAACGCGATATTTTTCCGCGCCTTGACGAATGAACGGCACGACGGCTTTCCCCGTCATATCGCCGCCGAGAATCAGTTGATCCGCGCCGTAAAATTTTCCGGCGTTGAGAAATTTATTCCAGCAAATGTCCGAGCCGTGAATGTCCGTCGCAAAAAAGAAAGTTGTCGCCAATGGAATCGCATCCTTTAAAATAAGATGAGTCCGATTATACAAGGTTTGAAATGGCGAATTAAAAGTTTAAGGTTTAAGGTTGCAAATTGTAAGTTTATAGTAAAATATCCTCGCCGGGGCGATGGCGGAATCGGCAGACGCAACAGACTTAAAATCTGTCGTTGGAAACAACGTGAGGGTTCGACCCCCTCTCGCCCCACACTCACTGTCATTGCGATTTTCTCGCAATGACGTTTGTATCTAAGGACAATGCCATGTTTTTCACGCGCCAGCAGTTGGAAGAAAACGAAGACCGCAGTCTCGCGCCTTACGGAACGCGCAGCAAAGACACGAAAGGTCGCGCTTACTTAGATAAAGAGCCGCAATACCGCACCGTCTTTCAACGCGACCGCGACCGCATTCTGCACACCACCGCTTTCCGCCGCCTCGAATATAAAACGCAAGTCTTCATCAACTTTGAAGGCGACTACTTCCGCACGAGATTAACGCACACGCTGGAAGTCGCCCAAATCGGGCGGACGCTGGCGCGCGCGCTCGGCGGCAACGAAGATTTAGTCGAAGCGATTTGTCTCGCGCACGATCTCGGTCATTCGCCGTTTGGTCATTCAGGCGAAACCGCCCTCGCCAAATTGATGCGCGAATCCGGCGGATTCGACCACAACAAGCAATCGTTGCGAATCGTTACCGAACTCGAACAGCGCTATCCCGAATTTCCCGGACTCAACCTTTCGTGGGAAGTGCGCGAAGGCATGGTCAAACACGAATCGGAATACGACATTTCCGACGCGCGCGATTACAACCCCCACTTGCGCGGAAATTTGGAAACGCAAATCGCCAACGTCGCCGACGAACTCGCCTACACCACGCACGATTTAGACGACGGTCTGCGTTCGGGCATGATTACGCCGCAAACCCTCGACGGCGTGGCGTTGTGGGAAATCCTGCGCGAGGCGCACAACTGGCGCGGAACGCTGCTCGACGACATGGAACGTCATCGCATGATTCGTCAACTGGTCGGGATGTTGGTAACAGACATGGTCGAAGGAAGCGCCGAACGGCTGAAAGAAAGCAAAGTTAATTCCGCGTTGGACGTTCAGAAATTAAAATCCAACGTCGTCGGCTATACGGAAGAAACGCGGCGGCGCAACCGCGAATTAAAAGATTTGCTGTACAACAAACTTTATCGCCATTATCGAGTAACGCGCATGCAAGTCAAAGCCGAACGCATTATTTCCGACCTCTTCCGCGCCTTCGTCGCCGAACCCGCCACGCTGCCCGACCATGTGCAATTCTTCGTCGAAAAGCGCGGGCTAGAACGCACCGTCTGCGATTACATTGCGGGCATGACGGATCGCTACGCCGTCGAAGAACATCAAAAGATGTTCAACCCTACCGAGAAACCTTAATCGTCAATTTCTCGACAGGGGGCTAGTTTTACAGCCCCTTTTTCTTTAACCGATTCTCTCAACTAGAAAAGGAGATTTTTTTCATGCAACCTAACTACCTCACCGCCGAAGGCGAAGCCAAACTGCAAGCGGAATTAAAAGACTTGACCGGTCCGCGCCGCGAAGAATTGGCGTTGCGTTTGCGCGCCGCCATTCAGATGGGCGACCTTTCCGAAAACGCCGACTATCACAAAGCCAAAGAAGATCAAAGTTTTCTCGAAGGGCGCATTCAAGAAATCGAAGCCATTTTACGAAATTCGCAAATCATCGAAAAAGCGGACAACGACGTTGTCTCTGTCGGCTCGCATGTAACGATTCAAGAAGAAGATTTTGAACCCGAAACGTATCACATCGTCGGTCCGACCGAAGCCGACCCGCGACAAGGGCGCATCTCGCACGAGTCGCCCATCGGCGTGGCGCTGATGAATAAAAAAGTCGGGCAAATCGCCGAAGCCCAAACGCCGGGCGGCGCGGTCAAATTCAAAATTTTGAAAATTGAATGAGATAAAAAAAACCGCTTCTTTGCGAAGCGGTTTTTTGTTCGGGCGATTTCGCCGCAAGGAGTTTATTCTCCTTGACGGGGCCAGATTGCCAATTCCAAGGTTACGCGCTCAAAGTAACTTTTGTCGGGCAAAGAGCCTTTGCCGTATTGAACATCCACAACGGTGGCGAGCAATTGCAACGTGGCGGTTTCTAACAACACCTGCGCCTGCGGTTGAATCAACGTCAACTCGCCCTTCGGTTCAAGGCGCGCTCGCGTCGCGGGGTCTGCAAAAGCGTGTTCAGACATCAACACTTTTGTGGCGGTCTTGATGTCGTTCTTATCGAAGAGCCAAATTTCCAACGCGGCGACTTGTTTCGACGCGCCCACGCCGATGGATTCGGAAATGCCCACGCCGTACTCGCCGAGAAATTCTCCCGCGTCGGTGTCAATGCTGAACGATTCGTCGTAGAGGTCGTCGCCCAAGATGTAGGTGGTCATCGTCTGCGTAATCGGCGGCGCGAGTCCCATGTCTTCAAAGTTGGTTTTCGCGGCGGCTTTGTTCAATTCCGTCGCCTGCATGACGGCGGTTACTTCGCCTGAGCCGCGCTTGCCGAGCAAACGGTAGAGGTACAAGCCCGCCGCGCCCAGCACGCCCAACAAAACAAGGACGCCGATAATGGAAAGAATCGTCGCTAACGGAGATTTCGTCTGCGCCGCAGGGACGCCGCCGCGCGCGGTAATTTCGTCCGTTACCGCTTGACCGAATTGCTGAACTAAATCGGCGGGCAGATAGCCTGAATTATTTTGCACCGCCGCATAAGCGGATTGCGCGGTATTTCCCAGCCCCAGCCAACGGTCTGCCGCCAGCGCCGCGCTCTTGTTGACGCTGAAAGAGTCAATCGCCATCCGCACATAATCTTCTCTTAAATCGGGACGCAGGTAAAAGGGAGTCGCATCCTTAAACTCTTTTGTGCCCCAGCCGAGAAACAGCCCAATCAACAGGCTGACCAAGCCGATCACAATTTCTTTGACGGGCAGTTTTTTCAACAACGCAACGACAAAATCCATAGTTGACTCCTTCGCCAGATTCTTTCGCCTGATTATACAACGTAAATTGCGCGGATTGCAATTATCGGCTAGGAGTTTTCAGGCGCGACCTCTTCCAGCAAGAAACTCTCGGAGCAGTTTGTGCATTGCGCTTCGCGTTTGTTTGCAATCACCAACAGACCGCCGCACTTCGGGCAAGGTTTCGCCAGCGGGCGTTTCCAAGTCGTGAAGTCGCAATTCGGATAATTGGCGCAGCCGTAGAAGGCGCGTCCTTTGCGCGTGCGGCGCATGACCATTTCGCCGCCGTCTTTCGGGCAAAGCACGCCGATTTTTTCCAGCCAAGGTTCAGTGTAGCGACAAGTCGGGAAGTTGGCGCATGAAATAAATTTGCCAAAACGCCCGTAGCGGATGACCAATTCGCCGCCGTCTTCCGGGCATTGCCGTCCAATCGGCTCCGGCTCGGATTTGGCGACCGGCATTTCCGCTTGCGCCTTTTTCACGTCTTCGGCGAAGGGCGCGTAAAACTCGCGGATGGCGTCTTCCCATTGCATTTGTCCGTCGGCGATTTTGTCGAGGTCTTCTTCCATGTGCGCGGTGAAATTCAAGTCCACCACGTCGGGAAAATATTGCGCCATCAAATCGTTAACCTGAACGCCGATGTCCGTCGGGACGAGGCGCTTTTCTTCGCGCAAAACGTATCCGCGCTGTTGAATGGTTGAAATGGTCGGCGCGTAAGTCGAAGGGCGTCCGATGCCGTTTTCTTCCAGCGTCTGCACCAGCGAGGCTTCCGAGAAGCGCGGCGGCGGCTGCGTAAAATGCTGTTCGGGGATGAGACGAATCAATTCTTGAATTTGGCCTTCTTCCACGCCCGCCGGAATTTTCACGTCTTCGTCTTCGTCGGTTTTCGCGTCTTCGTTTTTGGCTTCTTCGTAAACGACCAAAAAGCCTGGGAATTTTATCGCCGAACCCGAAGCGCGCAAAAGGTACTCGCGCGAGTCGGTCTTTCCGCTCACTTCGACTTGCAGCGTGTCCGAAACCGCCGCTTCCATTTGCGAGGCGACGAAGCGCTGCCAAATCAAACGGTAGAGTTTATACATCGCGGGTTCGAGAAAATCTTTGACCTTTTCCGGGTCGCGCATGGCGGACGTGGGACGAATGGCTTCGTGCGCTTCTTGCGCGTTGGCAGATTTCGTCTTGTAGGTCGGCGCTTGCGGCGGAAGAAAATCAGCGCCGTATTTGTTGGTTACAAACTCGCGCGCTTCCGCTTGCGCGATGGCGGAGACGTTGGTCGAATCGGTTCGCATGTAAGTGATGAGGCCGGTCGTGCCGCCCTCGCCCACATCTTGACCTTCGTACAAGCCTTGCGCCAGCGCCATTGTTCGCCGCGCGGTGTAGCCCAATTTGCGCGAAGCCTCCTGCTGCAGCGTGGACGTGGTGAACGGCGCGGACGGTTTGCGGCGGCGTTCTCCGCGTTTGACTTTGCTAATCGAAAAGGCGGCGGTTTCCAAATCGTAAAGCAACGACTTGACCGCGTCTTCATTTGAAAGTTGCGGCTCTTCGCCGTCCACGCGAATTAATTTGGCGATGAAATTCGACTTCAAATTCTGCGGCTTAAACTCGGCGTGAATCGTCCAATATTCGACGGGGATGAAATCGTCAATTTCGCGCTCGCGCTCGACGATAAGGCGCAAGGCGACGGATTGCACGCGCCCGGCGGAAAGCCGCCCGCGCACCTTCTCCCAAAGAATCGGGCTGATGCTGTACCCGACGAGGCGGTCTAGCACGCGCCGCGCTTGTTGCGCGTCCACTAAATTCATGTCAATATTGCGCGGATGAGAAAACGCATCCGAGACGGCGGGCGCGGTGATTTCGTGAAAGACGACGCGCTTCGTCCGCTGAGGGTCAATCTCCGCCGCTTCCATCAAATGCCACGAAATCGATTCGCCTTCGCGGTCAGGGTCGGTGGCGAGGTAGATTTCTTCGGCTTTTTTCGCCAACTGTTTGATTTCCTTAACGACGCTTTTCTTCTCGTTCGGCACGCGATATTTGGGCGCGAAGTTATTGTCCACGTCCACCGAAAGTTGCGACTTCAAAAGGTCGCGCACATGACCGACCGAAGCGCGGACGGTATAGCCCTTGCCAAGAAAGCGCCCGACCGTTTTCGCCTTCGCGGGCGATTCGACGATGACTAATTTCCCTTCGCGCTTTTCAACCTTCGGCTGTTTCGGCGGCGGAATCATTCCTTCGTGCGCGTCGGTCTTTCCCATGCGAAATAATTTTGTGCCGCAAACGGGACAAACGCCGGTCGTTACCGCCGAACCTCTGGCGTTAAACCCAGCCGTCGGGTTTTGAATCTCCCGTTTGGTTTTGCACTTCATACAATAGGCTTCCATCTGTGTTCCTCCAACGCGCCTTTGAACATTTCTCAAAGACGTTCAGTTCGCATAAAAAATACCCCGCAAGGATAAACCCTGCGGGATGGACATTCTACAACAACTTTTCGTTTTTTTGCAAATATGAATTTTATAAGCGTTTTACAAATATCTTTCCTGACGATGTTTTTTCAAATGCTCGACCACTTCTTTAACTTTCTGCGATTGATCGGCTTTGCAGACCAACAGCACGTCGCCGCTGTCCACGATAACCATGTCGTCCACGCCGATGGTAACAACTAGACGTTCCGACGAGCCGCCGTAAACCAACGTGTTGTTCGTCTCATGCGCCAAATGCAAAACGTCGTTGGCGGCAATATTTCCGCGCATGTCGGGGAGCAGCACCTCAAACAGCGAAGACCACGCGCCGACGTCGCTCCAACCCAGCCCGCCTGCGGGCAATACGGCGACCTTCTCAGCTTTTTCCATGATTCCGTAATCTACGGTTTTATTTTCTAAATCGAGCCACGCTTCTTTTAAGGTCGCCTCTCTCGCGGACGAATCGTCCCACGCGCCGCCAATTTTATTCAACGCGGAATATAACGCGGGCATCTGCTTTTGAATTTCGCGCAAAATCGTTTCCGCCTTCCAGATGAACATGCCGCTGTTCCACGAATGTCCGCCCATGCGTAGAAGTTGTTGCGCGATTTCTTCGCTCGGCTTTTCCTTAAAACTTTTCACCGTATAAACCGGATATTTATATTCGCCGTTTAACGCCGCGCCTTGTTGGATGTACCCGTAGGCGGTGGAAGGCAAAGTCGGCGTAATGCCCAGTGTAACCAGATAATCGTCCGCCGCCACGTCAAAGGCGGCTTTGAGCAGGTAATGGAACAAGTCCACGTTGCGGATGAAATGATCCGACGGCAGAATCGCCAGCGCCGCTTGCGGGTCCCGTTTTTGCAGCGCAAGCGCCGCCAAGCCGACGACGGACGCCGTTCCGCGCGGCGCGGGTTCGATCAAATAATTTTCTTCGGGCAGCTGCGGCGCTTGGCTTTTCATCGCCTGCGCTTGCTCTTCGACGGTTACGACCAAAATCCGCTGCGGCGGAAATAATTCTTCCAAACGCGCCACCGTGCTTTGAAATAACGTCTCTTCGCCGATTAATGGCAGAAGTTGTTTGGGGCTGTCTTTGCGCGAGAGGGGCCACAAGCGCGTGCCGCCGCCGCCCGCCATGATGACGGCGTAAGCGTGTGAAAAATCAAAACTCATGCTTCGTCCTTAATCTGAATTAACCGCGTAACTCGACTGCGCTTCGCGCACGGCGACGTAATTCATGCCGCCGACTTGACGCACCATGCCTTTCAACTCCATCATCGTCAGCGCGGCGGAAATTTTTTCTATCGGCAGGTCGGCGGCATTGCGGATTTCGTCCACATGCAGCGGCTCGCCGCGCAACACGCTCAACACTTTCGCTTCGGTTTCGTCGGCGGGCAACGCCTTGCGCGCAGACTTTTGCTTTTCCATGCGCGTCAAATCGAGCGCTTGCATTAAGTCGGCGGGCGTCAACAGCGGATGCGCCCCTTTTTGGATGAGGCGATTTGTCCCTTTGCTTTGCGGCGCGAGGACGCTGCCCGGCACGGCGAACACTTCGCGCCCTTGCTCCGCCGCGAACTCGGCGGTGATTAACGCGCCGCTCGTCTCCGCCGCTTCGATGACGACCGTCGCCAGCGACAAGCCCGAAATGATGCGATTGCGCGGCGGGAAGTTCGACGACTCGGGCGGCGTTCCGACGGCGTAATCGCTCATCACCGCGCCGCGCTCGACGATTTGTTCCGCCAGCCCGCGATGTTCCGGCGGGTAGATTTTATCCACGCCCGAACCGAGAATCGCAATCGTCCGCCCGCCCGCTTTCAACGCCGACTGATGCGCGATTGCGTCCACGCCGCGCGCCAACCCGCTGACGACGGTAATTCCGCTGGCGGCGAGAAACGAGGCGACCTCTTCCGCCATTTGCCGCCCGTAAGCGGTAACTTTGCGCGTGCCGACGATGGCGACCGCGAACAGATCGTCCGCCGCGTAATCGCCGCGAATGTAAATCACCGGCGGCGGTTGGTCAATTTCTTTTAAGCGAGTCGGATATTCTTCGTCCGCCCAAGTGAGGATTTTGATTCCTTGCGCTTCAATCCGCGCCCAAACTTGATTCAGGTCTACTTGCTTTTTCGCGGCGAGGACTTTTTCCGTCAACTTCGCGCCCAGCCCGGCGGACGTCAACTCGGCGGCGGGGGCGTTCCACGCCGATTCAAGGTCGCCAAAATAGGCAATCAAGTTTTGCATCCGCACCGCGCCGATGCCTTTTATCAGGTTGAAGCCGATCCAATATTTCTTGTCATCCATGCGGATTTATTCTAACACTTCCCCCAATTTCTATATATCCAACAACCCCTCGATCAAATGGACGTTGATTATTTTTTCGTCAATGTTGACGTTCAAAATCACGTCGGGGATGGCGGGCAAAAGGATTTCTTTGCCGTCGTCTCGACGAACGATGTAAACGTCGTTCGCGCCCGTTTCGAGGATTTCATTTAACACGCCCAGCGTTTCGCCGTCGTCGGCGACGACGCGCGCGCCGATTAATTCATGCTTGTAATAACGCCCTTCGGGCAAAGCGGGGATTTCGTCCGATTTGACGCGCGCCCACTGATTGCGAAAACGTCCCGCCGTTTCAGGCGAATCGAATCCGCGCAGTTTGATCAACACGCCTTTTCCGTGCGCGCGAACGGACGCTATCGTGAAAGTCTCGTTCTCGTCGCCGACGTAAATTTTGCGCCCCGCTTTAAGGCGTTCTGGAAAATCGGTATGCAAGTCCATAATTAATTCGCCTTGCAAACCGTGCGGACGGCGAAAAAATCCAACGGCTAAATAAATAGGCTCGCCGTTTGGCGAGCCTGATTTTTTTTCATCCGCCATCAGGAAGGATCCGATACGTCCAACGTGGCTTGTTTGCCTTGTCGCTCGGCGGCGACGCGCAACAAAACGCGGATGGAGTTCGCCACTTTGCCGCCTTTGCCGATGACGCGCCCCATGTCTTCTTTGGCGACGGTCAGCCCTAAACGCGGGCGACTGCCTTTGGTTTCGGTTACGACGACTTCGTCGGGACTGTCCACCAACGATTTGGCGATGTATTCGATTAATTCCTTCATGCGGTCGCTCGATTACTTGCGAGTCTTAACTGGCGCGGCGCGTTTGACTTCCGCTTCGGCGGCTTCGGCGACGAGCGTTTCAAGCGCTTCGCCCTTCTTCAAGCGCTCGAAGCGATCCAAAGTTCCGGCGGCTTTCAAAACTTGCGCGGCGGAATCCGACGGTTGCGCGCCGTTCTTCATCCAATGATAGATGCGCTCTTCCTGCAACTTAATCGTGGCGGGTTCTGTGCGCGGATTATAAACGCCCAAAATTTCCAAAAAACGACCGTCGCGCGGGGCTTCCTTGTCGGCGGCGACGATGCGGTACGTGGGTTGGTTTTTCAAACCAATACGACGCAAACGAATACGAACCATCTTGCACTTACTCCTTAGTTAGTTAATTGCGTTCAGGCAGGCGCGAGAGGGGCGCGGGCTGAATCGCGGGTTGTATTTTACCAGAAGAACGCGCTATCCGAACAATCTGCCTAGCCCTTTTCCGCCCGTCTTTTGCAGAGTCTTCATCATCTTCTGCGCCTCGCGGAATTGCTTAATGAGCCGATTCACGTCTTGCACGTCCATGCCCGAACCGGCGGCGATGCGGCGGCGGCGAGAGGCGTTGAGAATATCGGGGTTGCGGCGCTCTTTCGCCGTCATAGATTGAATAATCGCTTCGGATTGTTTGAATTGCTTTTCGATTAAATTCGGGTCAATGCCCCGCGCCGCCTGCCCCATTTGACCGGGCAACATGTCCATAATTTGCGCCAGCGGACCCATCTTTTTCATCTGGTTCATTTGGTCGAGCCAGTCGTCCAGCGAGAACTCGCCCTTCATTAATTTTTGGGCTTGCTTCTCGGCGGTCTCCGCGTCATAGGCAGCTTCGGCGCGTTCGATTAAACCGATCATATCGCCCATGCCCAAAATGCGCGAGGACAAACGCGAGGGGTCGTAGGTTTCGAGCGCGTCTAATTTTTCGCCCGTGCCGATGAACTTGATTGGCACGCCAGTTACCGAGCGAATCGAAATCGCCGCGCCGCCGCGCGAATCGCCGTCCATTTTCGTCAGCACGAGTCCCGTCAAATTAATCGTCTCTTTGAATCCTTGCGCGATGTTTAACGCCTCTTGACCGATCATCGAATCAATCACTAACAGCGTGTCCACCGGGCGGACGTTGGCGTGAATGGCTTTCAACTCGTCCATCAATTGCGCGTCCATTTGCGAGCGCCCGGCCGTGTCCACCAGCATGAGGCTGTACCCGCCTTTTTCGGCTTTGTCCAACGCGCGTTTGGCAAGTTCTTGCGGTTTGACGGACGTGTCCGCAATCACCTCCACGCCGACGCGCTCGCCGAGTTGCTGCAACTGCTTAACCGCCGCCGGGCGGTACGGGTCGCCTGCCACCATCAAAATTCGTTCGCCCCTGGATTTAAGCAGACGCGCCAATTTCCCGGTAACCGTCGTTTTGCCGGCGCCCTGCAAGCCGACCATCATCACAACGCGCGGCTTCGCGCCGCTGAGGTTTAACGGCGCGGGTTCGCCGAGCATGGCGATCAACTCTTCATTAACGATTTTCACCATCTGCTGGCCAGGGTTCAACGCTTTGGAAACTTCCGCGCCGACCGCGCGCTCGCGGACTTTGGCGATGAAGGATTTGACGACGCTAAAATGCACGTCCGCTTCGATGAGCGCGAGGCGCACTTCTTTCAGCGCGGCGTCCACGTCCGCTTCGGAGAGTTTTCCGCGTTTACGCAGGTTGTCGAAGATTTGGTTGAGTCGTCCAGTGAGCGTTTCAAACATGGCGGTTTGGCAGATTCCTTTTCAAAGTAGAAAAAGCATTGTAGCGCGGAGCAGGCGTCGGGTCAAGAAAAGCGGCGCGGCTCTTCGTCCAAAGAATCCGCTTTCGGGCTACAATGACGCTTCTATGAACAGTCAAACAAAACGCATCTTCGCTTATGTTTTTATTCTCGCGCTCGGCGCTTGGCGGATTATTTTTTCCGCGCCGCAAAGCGCCGACGAAAGCGTCGCCGCGCCGCAAGCGGGATTTCTCGCGCCGAATTTTATCCTGCAAACGACGGAGGGCAAAACTTATGCGCTCGCCGATTTGCGCGGACAGGCGGTGTTGGTCAACATTTGGGCGACTTGGTGCCCGCCCTGCAAGGCGGAGATGCCCGCCATTCAAAAAGTTTACGAGGAGTACGCGCAACGCGGCTTGGTTGTGCTGGCGGTGAACAGCGCCTTTCAGGACGACCCCGCGCAGATTGCGCCCTTCCGCGAAAAATATCAATTGACCTTCCCCATCCTACTCGACGACGCGGCGCTGGTCAGTCGCGCTTATCAGGCGCGTTCGCTGCCGTCGTCGTATTTTATTGATCGGCGCGGCGTCATTTCCGAGGTGGTCGTCGGCGGACCGATGTCCGAAGCCTTGTTGCGCGCGCGCGTCGAGGAAATTCTCAAACCATGATTGCGCTTTTTCAAAATCTTTTCGCGCCGCCGCGCCACATTATTTTGCTCGTCCTCGCCGTGTGGCTGGGCGCCACACTGGCAGAGCGCCGCGCCGAGCGCTTCGGCGTTAGCAAAGACGACCTCAACAATTTTGTTTTTTACGGGCTGTTCGCCTTCGTCGGCGGCGGGCGGCTGGCGTACGTTTTGCAACACCTTTCGATTTTCGCCAAAAGCCCGTTGAGCGCGATTTCCGTCAACCTCGATTTGTTTGACACGTTTGGCGCTTTCGCCGCCTTCGCCATTTTCCTTGTTGCCTACACGCAGAAGAAAAGCATTCCCCTTTGGGACGCGCTTGATGCGCTGACTCCCCTTTTCGCGTTGACGGCCGTCGGCTTGGGGTTGAGCAATTTCGCTTCGGGCGCCGCGTTTGGCGCTCCGACGTCGGCGGCTTGGGGCGTCGAACAATGGAACGCCGTCCGCCACCCGACTCAACTTTACGACGCGCTCGCCGCTCTTCTCATTTTTATTTTGATTTGGCGTTTCAAAGCGAATCTCCCCGCGGGCGTTTCCTTCTTAACCTTCGTCGCGCTGACCTCCCTTTCGCAAATTTTTCTGCAAACCTATCGCGCTCGTCCGCCGTTGTTTGGGGCGTGGAATCAAAGTCAAGTTTTCGCTTGGCTGATTCTGCTTGTCTGCTTTTTCTTTTTGGAAAGTCGGCTTTCTTCCCAAACAAAAAAGAACTGACGAAAGTCAGTTCTTTTTTGTTTTTCTTCTTATCCCAATTCGGGTTCGATTAACCCGTAACTTCCGTTGCGCCGACGATACAGCACGTTGACCTTGCTGGTCTCCGCGTCAAAAAAGATGAAGAAGTTGTCGTGTCCCAAATCTTGCATTTGCATCAGCGCTTCTTCCGCCGTCATTGGCGAGAGGACGAATTTCTTGCGTTTGGCGAAGAGCGGCGAAGGCTCGCCTGTTCCTTCGTCAATGATTTCTTCGGCGACTTCGCGCGCCGAACGTCCGTCTCCGCGCCCGTGATATTTTTTGCCTTTGTAGCGTTCGATTTGACGCTGCATGTTGTCCAGCGCTTTGTCGAAGGCGGAAAGCGCTTCGTCGGCGCGTTCTTCCGAGCGCAAGACGAAGCCTTTGCCGAAGACGGTAATCTGCGCGGCGTTGCGGTCGTTCACGTCTCGCGCCGCTTTGTAATGAGACAGTTCCACTCGCGCATGTTCAATCGCGGGGAGATAATGATCGAGGTTGCCCGCTTTTTTAGAAACGTGATCCTCGATGCGTTCGGTCAATCGAATTTGGCGTGTCTGAATTTCTACTTTGTTGGACATAAGACGCTCCTTTAAATAGGTTGTTATGCGCGCTTAAGGTCGCGGTGCGGCAAGGCGCGCGCGACGGTCAGCGCGTAGACTTCTTTCGCGCCTGCAACGCGCAAGGCTTGCGCGGCAGAGGAAAGGGTCGAGCCGGTGGTCGAAACGTCGTCCATGACGAGGACGGTCTTGCCTTGAATTTTCACGTCCGCCGAAAACGCTTCGCGCACGTTTTCGCGGCGTTCTTCTCTGCTCAGCCCCACTTGCGAGCGCGTCTCCTTTTGGCGCGTCAGCAGGCGCGGCGCGTATTGCATTCCCAAACTTAACGCTAAGGGTTTGGCGATCATCGCCACTTGATTATATCCTCTTTCGCGCATGCGTTTTTGCCCCAGCGGAATCGGCGCGAGGACGTCGGCGCTCCAATCGAGCCGTCGCGTAAAATCGGTCATCGCCGCGGCGAGGGCGTCGCCCAGCGCCATTCCGCGCCGATATTTCAGCTGGTGAAGCGCTTTTTGAATCGGGTTTTCAAAAATCGCCCAAGCCCGCAAGGAACGAAAATGCGGTCTCTCGACAAGGCAGGCGCCGCATATTCCGGGCGCTTCTTGCGGCAGACCGCATATTTCGCAAATCGTTCCGTTTAATATTTTCACGTTGTTTTGACAGCCCTCGCACCATCGGCTTCCTGTTCTGCCGCATCCGCCGCATTGCGGAGGAAAAAGCAGGTCGAGACTGAGCCACATCAAACGGTAGGTTTTATATTTCCAATTGTACATCCAAATCCCTTCGCAAAGAGCGGATATGACAAAAGTTTGACGTAATCGTTACAGTCGGCGCGCCTTTAACTTCCGAGGAAAGGACCGAAAGCGTCTTTGATTTGGAACGCCGCAGGCGCCATGAGGATGATCATGATCGAGGGGAAAGTCAGCAAGGCCATGGGGATGATCATTTTTACCGGCGCTTGATGCGCTTCTTCTTCGGCGCGTTGACGGCGCTTCATCCGCATCTGGTCGGATTGGATGCGAAGCACTTTCGCCATGCTGACGCCCAAGAGCTGGCTTTGAATCACCGCCGCGACGAAACTGGTCAATTCGGGCAAGCCGATGCGGTCTGCCATGTCGCGCAAGGCTTCGCGCTGCGTCTTCCCTAATTGAATTTCGCGGATGCAGCGCCCGAACATGACGGATAATTCGTTTTCCCATTTGTCCGCCACTTTGGACATCGCCGCTTCAAAGCCCAAGCCCGCCTCCACGCAGATGGTCAGCAGGTCGAGCGCGTCGGGCAGCGCTTTGCGAACTTCGTTTTGTCGGCGGGAGATTTTGCTCCCCAGCCAAAGTTGCGGAAAGTAAAAGCCCAGCGCGGTAAATACGCCAACGGTGAGCATGATGCGCCCGGTGGGCCAGTTGACCGTCGGCATGTTGGAGATGAGCAAGAGCAATCCGCCGAAGACGACGGCGACGATGTAGCGCGTGGCGAGGAAGGTCGAAGCGTCAATTCGTCCGGGGTTGCCCGCTAATTCCAATTTCAGCGCGGTGTCTTGAAGTTGCTTTTGCGGCGTAAAGCGAGTCGAGAATTCGCCGAAGCGTTTGACAATCGGAATGACGACGCGCTTTGTGAACGATTCTTGCAATTCGGCTTGTTCGAGCGAAACCGTTTCGCCGCGCTGAGTCGCCTCTGCGAGGCGGGTTAAAATGGGATCGGAGTCGGCGGCTTCCGCGTCGTCTTTCGCGTAACGCGCGCCAATTACGACTACATAAATAATCCCGCCTACGACAACCACGCCAAGCACAATGGCGACGATTATTCCTGTCATGGCTACACCTCGATGTCCGCTATTTTCATCATAATCATATAGCTGGAAATAATTAAACCTAAAATCACGCAGATAATAACGGCGGTGCAAATCGGTCCGCCGCGAGTCATGGACATAAGATAATCTTGATTTAGAAACCAAAGAATTAAAGCCAAGCCGAACGGAATCATAGACAAGACCGTGCCAGACGTTCGCACTTGCGCCGTCATAACGCGGATTTCGCCTTTAATGCGGATGCGTTCGCGGATGGTGAAGGAAATGCTGTCCAAGATTTCGGAAAGGTTGCCGCCGACTTCGCGCTGAACGTTGATTGCGGTAACGACGAAGTCTAAGTCTTCGCTGGGAATGCGCCGCAGTAGATTGTCCAGCGTCGTTTCCATTGGAATGCCAATTTGCATTTCTTGAACGGCGCGTCGAAATTCGTCGCTGATGGGCGGCGGCATTTCTCTACTAATGGCTTCGATTGCCTGCGTTGTGGAATAGCCCGCGCGCAAACCGTTAACCATTAAGTTAAGCATGTCGGGCAATTGGTCGTTGAACTTTTGCAAGCGTTTCTTTTTCTGCGCGCGGACGTATTGACCGGGCACAATGTAACCGATTACGCCGCCGATAATCGCCGAGATGGGGCTGCGATTGCCGAGAAACCAAGCGATTCCCGCCAACAGAATCACGCAGATGACGATCAGCGCGAAATATTCGGCGACTTTGAATTTCAAGTCGGCGCGGGCAAGGTCGCGCGCAATTTTATCGCCGAAGGGGGTTTTCTCTACTTTTTTCGTCGCCCACGTTGTCAGCGCGGACTGTTTGGCGGCTTTGTCAATATCCCCTACCGGTTCGTCGCTGAGGTATTGACTTAGGCGGTCGTCTAACGCCGCGCCTTCGTTTTTCGTCGAAACGATTAACCCGATGACGAGGACGACGATGAGGACAATGCCGCCGACGATAATTACTAGAGTCATTGAACGATTTCCCGATAAGAATTCCGATAAGTCGCCACGTTGTTAGCGCCTGTTGCCGATGCCGAAAATGGCGGGCGGAAGGTGAATGCCCGCGTCTTCGATTTTTGTCATAAATTTGGGTCGCAAACCCGTTGCGCGCAAACGACCTTTGACTTTTCCGCCGTCGGTGCCTGTTTGCTCGAAGGTGAAAATGTCGGTCATGGTGATTACGTCGCCTTCCATGCCGCTGATTTCGGTGATGTAGGTAACTTTGCGGCTGCCGTCTCTCATGCGCTGCTGTTGGCAGATAATGTCCACCGCGCTGGAAACTTGTTCGCGGATGGCGCGGATGGGCAAATCCATGCCCGCCATGAGGCACATGGTTTCAATACGAGAAAGCGCGTCGCGCGGCGTGTTGGCGTGCGCCGTCGTCATCGAGCCGTCGTGGCCGGTGTTCATCGCTTGCAACATGTCCAGCGTTTCGCCGCCGCGACATTCCCCGACGATGATGCGCTCGGGGCGCATACGCAAGGCGTTGATGACGAGGTCGCGGATGGTGATTTCGCCGCGCCCTTCAATGTTGGGCGGACGCGACTCAAGCGTTACGACGTGTTCCTGCCGCAATTGCAATTCGGCGGCGTTTTCGATGGTGATGATGCGTTCGTCGTCTGGGATAAAGCCCGAAAGCACGTTGAGCAGCGTCGTTTTCCCCGAACCTGTGCCGCCGGAAATAACGATGTTGAGACGCGCCTCGACGCAGGCTTTGAGGAATTGAACCGCCTCGTTAGTGATGGATTCAAATTGAACCATCTGATCGACCGAGATCGGATTTTTGGAGAATTTACGAATCGTCAGCACGGGACCGACTAACGAAATCGGGGGGATGACCGCGTTCACACGCGAGCCGTCGGGCAAGCGGGCGTCCACATACGGGCTGGATTCGTCAATGCGGCGACCCAGCGGCGCGACGATGCGCTCGATAATCCGCATGACGTGATCGTTGCTTTCAAAAGTGATCGGAACGCGATGCACTTTGCCTTTGCGCTCGATGTAAATGTTCTTCGGTCCGTTGACCATGATTTCGGTGATGGTCTCGTCTTCCAGCAAAGTTTGCAAGGGACCAAAACCTAGAATTTCCGCCGTGATTTGTTCAAAGAGGCGGGTGCGTTCGGGGCGAGAAAGGACGATATTTTCTTCGGCGAGAATCTGCTCGAAAAGCCCTTGAATTGTGCGTTTGACTTCTTCGGTCTTCGTTACGTCTGTGGACGGGTCCATTTCCCCCAGCAGTTTGTTTTGGACGCGCGTTTTTAGGTCGAAGTAAGAGCCGCTTTGCGGAGCGCCCGCGGGGGCGCTGACGCGGCGAGCCTGCAACGAGGAAAGGCGCGAAGAGTCTCCTCCGCCCGCAGGCGGCGCGGGTTCTTTGTTCGGTTGAGGCGCTTGGGGCGTTCCTCCGCCCGCAGGCTGTTGTCCAGTTCCTTGTTCAATACGTCTTAGCAACGACATAACTTATCTCCTTACCGTTTCGCCGCTTCTTCCTCGGCGCTTTCCAGCGCGATGATGCGAGCGCGCACCGCTTCGGCAAGCGCAAGAACTCCGCGTCCAATCGGCTGCGATTTGTTATCGAGCATGAACGGCACGCCGCGATTGACTGCCATTAGCGCGACTTTTTCGTCAAGCGGAATCGCCGCCGCGACGTCGTGTTTCAAATTTCCGCCGACGCGCTCCGGCGTGATGGCGAGGCGTTTGTCAAAGCGGTTGAGCGCGAGGACGACTCGCTCTTTGCTGATGTTCATCGAAGTCAGCAAATCTAAAACTAACCTTGCGCTTTTGATTGCGGGAATCTCTTGCGTGCCAACCAAGACGAGCGCGTCGCACAGGTCAAAGGCGGCGAGAACCGCGTCCGTCAGCGTGGACGAGGTGTCCACGACGACGTAGGAATAGGTTCGCTTCATGAATTCCAAGACTTTGGAAAACTGGTCGGCGGTAACTTGTTCCGCCATTTCGGGGCGTTGCGGTCCCGCCAAAACGCGGATGCCGGAGGCTTCGTGTTTGATGAGGATTTCGTCCACCATTTCGGAATCAAGGTCTGCCACACGCGGGGCAATATCGAGGATGGTGTTTTTTCCCTGCTCGTTGATGAAGATCGCCACGTCGCCAAATTGCAGGTTTCCGTCAATCAGCACGGAGCGGGTGTCTTCGTTGTTGAGCGCAATCGCCAAGTTGACGGCGAGCGTCGTGCAGCCCGTTCCGCCTTTGGGGCTGTAAACGACGATGATTTTTCCTTGCGCGGCGGGTTGAAATCCGCCCGCGCCTGGGGCTCCGGGCGCGGCGGCGAAGGCTTGCTGTTTCGCGCCTTTTTCGCGTTCAAGGTGAGCCATCTCGCCTGCGCGTTTAATTGCGGAGATTAACTCGTCGCCCATTGGCGGCTTGGTGAGGAAGTCGCGCGCGCCCGCGAGCATGGCGCGGCGCATGTAGTTTTGATCGCCTTGAATGGATAAGATAATGACTTGAATGTGCGGCGAGCGCTGACGGATTTGCTCGGTGGCGGCGATGCCGTCCATGTCGGGCATGTTAATGTCCATCAGAACCACGTCGGGATTTGCCTCTTGCGAGAGTTGAATCCCTTCTTTGCCGTTGCGCGCCGCGCCGACGACTTCAATGTCGTTTTCAAATTGAAGCAGTTTTCGCACGTTCTCGCGCGTTTCCGCAATATCGTCAACAATAAGCACTCGAATTTTAGGTCCAGCCATTTTTATACATCCAAAAAATATTTTTTATTCCGACGAAGAGAAGTTTGACAGAGTCGGGTCAATTCGCAGTTGGAAGGCGTAAGGCAATTTGCCGGGAACCGGAATATTGTATTGGCTCAACAAGAATTGCATGGTCGCCGCCTCCGTCGCAATTCGCGCTTGGTCGGACGGGTTGCGTAATGTGAGCGTAATTTGGGCTTTGGTGTATCTCAAGTACGATAACGTAATTGAATCTTGCGGCGTTACGATTAAGGTAACAAGGTCCATCGGCGCGGGCGGCGGGGCTTCTTGGCCTTCTTGCGCGGGTTGTTGTTCCGCCGGCTGTGTGGCGGGGTCTACGCCAGAGAGCGGAAAATCGCCCAAGCCTAAAACGACGACGTCTTGCAATACGGTTTGGCAGACAGGGCGCGGGCGTTGTCCTTCAGAGGGGATGACATAATGCGGCTGTTGAACGGATTGATCCATTTCAAAGCGACCTTGCGGCGAAGCGCCTGCGACGCCCAAAGAGAGGACGGGCAAGCCGTCGCCGGTGGAGCCTGCGGCGGTAACGACCGCCGTCAAATTGGGGAGCATGCTTTGGTAGGTCGGGTCAACATCCACAAAAAGGAGACAAGTGTTCACGTTGACGTGCGCGCCTTTGTTGATGGAGTAGGCTGAAATCGCCACGCGGTCAACGGGAATGGACATCGCCGTCATGCTGGGAGGAATCAGCGCCGCCCATTGCGGACCAGACACTTCGACGTTTGCCGCGCTGTCTGTTACCATCGCTTCGGTGATCATCGTGCCTTGATCGAGCGGCATCTTCGCTATTTTGTCCACAAGGAAGGGAAGTTCCTCTTCGGTGAACATAACCGAAGCGACGTTCTCTTGCGGAATGCGGAACGTGGCAAGCGTTTCTTCCGTAATTCTTCCGCCTAGCGGGATGTTCTGCGCCGCGTAATAGACGTTGGTATATACGGTTTGATCTTCCACGGCGGTCGGTTGCGGCGCGAAAAGCGAGCGAAACGCGACAAACATCACGACCAGCGCGACAATCACAATTAGAAGAATGATAATTAAGTTACGACCTCGACGCATATTTTGCTCCTCTCAAAAACGCCTGCTTGCCAGCGTCTTGATAACTGGTTTATTATACAAGAAAATTAAGGATTAGATAAGTTCGCGCCGTTTGCGGACGCGCTTATTCCTATCAATATCGTTAACATTTTTAGTTTTTGGCTTGCGTAGTGAACGAAATTTTCGCGCCAGAACCGAGACTGCTGTCAATTTCAAATTTTCCGCCGAGCATTTCGGCTCTTTCGCGGATTAATTTTAAGCCAAGATTGTTCGAGTCGTTCAAAATGTCGGGGTCGAAGCCGCGCCCGTTATCGTCCACAACAATGCGGATGAGGTCAACGCCCATGTCTAATTGGACTTTCACCTGCGTTGCCTGGCTGTGTCGCGCGGCGTTTCCTAATAATTCTTGCACGGCGCGGAAAATCATCACTTCCAAATACGGTTCGAGGCGGCGTTCCGCGCCAGAGACGTTGATACTGACATCCATGCCCGATTGTTCTTTAAATGCGTCAATGTATCTGCGTAAGGTCGGGACGAGCCCCAAGTCGTCGAGCATCATCGGGCGCAGGTCAAAGATAAATCCGCGCACTTTTTGGAAAGTCCCCATGGCGGCAGATTTCAAACTGGACAATTCTTCTTTCGCCTGCGAAGCGTCCACGTCCAACAAGCGCATGGCGATTTCGGTTTGCAAAATAAAGTTGGACAAGGCTTGCGCGGGTCCGTCGTGCATTTGACGCGACAAGCGCTGACGTTCCGCCTCTTGCGCGTTGACGATCATCTCGACGCTCGCCATCGTATCTTTGACTGGCGCCGCCGAAGCGGATGAATCTGCCGAGCCGCCGCTGTTGACGTATTGTTCCAACGCCGCGCCGTATTTTTCAAGGTGCGTTTTGTCGCTTTGCAGTTTTTCCAATTGCCCGCGCATGATGAACAAACGCTGTTGCGCGTCCAACGCGGAATCATAGGTCATTTTGGTTTCGTCCGCCACGCCGCCTTGTTTTTGCATTTGCTGCAAATGCGAGGTGATGGCGGCGTTGCGCTGAGTTAACTTGTTTAACTCGCCTTGGCTTTGTTCGATCATTAACGTGATTTCGCGCAAGGCGCGCTGGGTTTCTTGCAACTCGCTTTTATAATCTATCGGTTCGGACATTCCACGCTCCTATGGCGGACTTTCGGATTGCTCAAAGTTACCCATCCGCGTTTTAATGCGTACACGACGGCTTGCGTGCGGTCTTCCACGCCGAATTTTCGCAACACCGACGTAACGTGATTTTTCACCGTTTGGTGGCTGATGCCTAAAAAGATTGCGATTTCTTTATTGCTCATGCCTTGCACAACGTAGGACAGCACTTCCATTTCGCGCGAAGAAAGCGGATGATAAGGCGCGCCCGGTTCGCTGTACGAGCGCCGCGCCCCTTCCATGCTTTCGTCCACCCACAGTTCGAGTTCGCGGCGAGTGAAGACGTTGCCCGCGAAGACGTATTTTCCGTCCGCCACTTCGCGGATGATGCGCGCTAAATTGCGCGGCTCGATATTTTTCGAGCAAAACCCGTACGCGCCGGCCAGCGCCGCGTGAATCATCTGTTCGACGTCGTCGTAACCGGTCATCAAAATGACTCGCGTGCTGATTTTTTCTTGCGAAATTTGGTGCGTAATTTGCTGACCGTTCATCTGCGGCAGATTAACGTCCAAAAGCGCCACCTGAGGCTTTTTAGCGCGGATCAATTCCAGCGCTTCGTCGCCCGACGCGGATTGAGCGACAATCCGCATGTCGGTTTCAAGCGAAAGCGCGTCCACCACGCCCTGCCGAAACAGCGGATGATCGTCCACAATTAATAGCGTAATTTGATTCATCGCTAAAAACTCTCTTCGGGTTTCATCATCGCCTTATTTTAACCTATTCTCTTACTTCCAACGGTAAATTGTCATTGGAGCGTAATTTTTTGATTGGGCAAGTTCGCCGCGAGTCTCAAAGACGATTTCTTTGCCGAGCGTCAGCGTTTTGTATAAATCAGAAAAGGCGACGACGTAATCGGCGTCGTTTTGATTTAGATAATCGGCGAGGCGCGGCTCGTTGCGGATGAACGGCACAACTTCGGGGGAAATTAGCCCGGCCAAATCCAACAGCGGATGCGAGTCAAAATAGCCCAACGCGCCGATGTCGTGCGCGGCGATAATCGCGTTTGGCGGAAGGTTCGCTTGCGCCCACTTCGCGGATTCGACCATCTCCTGTTCGATTAATTCCACGTCGCGCGCGTAACTGTCCGCACCCAGCGCGACGAAGAGAATCGTTACCGCGTAAAGGCTAACTTGCCAAAGAGTCGTTACAAACCAGCGACGGCGTTGTTGCGGATTATTGCGCGAGAAAAAATCTAACGCGCCGAGCAGACCAATTAAAAAGAAAATCGGCATGGCGGGGATGAGGTAGCGTCCGTGTTGGTAAGCAGGCAAACGCATAATATAAAGAAGCATGTAGCCCAGCGACCAGGTCAGCGCCAGCAGACTGCCCCACTCGCGCAACTTCCACGAGCGGACGACCCAAACGACGACGCCCGGCACGAGCAAAAAGGACGGGCCAATTAACAGTTGCAAGGTCAACTGCCCGACGCGCTCCAAAAGCGGACGCGCCTGCCAAGCGGCGTACTCGGCTTGTTTGGCGTAAAAGGTGTTCGGCATGGGCGTACCGCCGATTTTGTAATTGAAGAAAAGGTAGCAGAGAAAGATTGCGCCGAAGCCGATGAAAATCTGCGCGACGGCTTTCAGGCGTGAGCGATTGTCCGCTTCGTTAAGCAAAGCTGCCAAGCAAAGCGGCGCCAGCAGAGTCAAACCGTCGGGGCGCGCCCAAACCCCAACGCCGACGATTAAGCCCAAGGTCAGGTAGCGACGCGATTTCAACATCACAGCGGACAAGACAATCGCGGCAATCAGCGCGTGAAGCAGCGTTTCCATGCCTGAAAGCGCCGACCAAAGCAAATGCCATTCGACGATGATAAACAGCCCGACCCACGGCAGACGCGGCGCGTAGGCGGGAAGCAAGCGCCGCGCCGTCGTCTCGCAGACGACGCTCAACGCCCAGAGAACGCTCGCGCCGAGCAGGTAAGTCCAGACGTAGGGCGCGAGGCGCAGGAGGAAACCGAGCGCCAGCGCCGCCGACCACAGCGGGGACGTCGAGCCGGCAGACGGCGTTCCGAGCCGAAACGCCCACTGACCGTGAAGCGCTAAATTGCGGGCGAAGGTTAAATGAATCCAAGCGTCGTCGAGCGGGAAGCCGACGCGGAAGACGAGAGCGCTGGTCAGCAGGTAGATGCAGCCCGCCGCAAGCGCCGCGCCGCCGAGCAAAATCAAATCGCGTTTATGGAAAGCGGAAAATGCGCGTGTCATTCACTTCTCCCAAATAGTCAAACTGCGGATAATTTTGCGGGTTGTCGTATAAATCGGCGAAGGGTTTCAATTTGCCTTGCGCTTCAAAAGCGTAGTAATGAATATCGTAGCGCTGGGCGACTTCGAGCAAAGTGTTTAGGTCGTCGCCGTACGGTTGGACGAAGGCTGGGCGGCCGGTCATCATATAGTAGCCGGGCGCGCTTAAGACCATGATGCGTTCGTCGGGTCGAGCGCCGTGTTGCACGAGAAAGGCTTCGACGGCGGGATACGACAACTCGCCCTCTTCCCATCCGTTTTGGACGACTCGCGCCCAAATGACCCACGCCGAAATCATCACCACAACTTGAACCATGACGAGGCGAAAGAGGACGTAGGCTTTATTGTCGAAGCGCCCTTTGCTGCGCGCCCAAGCGACGACTTTCTCCAAGCCAAAAGGCGCGAGGACGAAGAACAGCGGCTGCAAAGCGGCGGCGGCGTGGAAGAAACTTCCGCGCGCGCCGGCAAAGGGGAAGACAAAAGTCATCACAAGGAAGAGCGCAATCCACGCCAACGCGCCCAATTGTACGCGGCGATCTTTTCGCAAAAAATACATGCCTAAAACGATGAAGGGGAATAAAATCAAATGTCCCTGCGCGGCGATGACGGTTTGCAAATTGTTAGAAAACGCCCACCAACGCGCCTTAAGGATTTCCGCCCAGCCGCTCGCCAGCCAAGTTTGCACGGTCAGTTTGGAGGCGGGGTAGATGAAGGTCTCTTCGTAGGACGTCAGCCACAGGGCGCGGCTGTTGGTCGGCGGCATAATCGCGCCGAAGACGTTCAAGTTGCGAAGATACCATCCGCCCATGACGACGAGGAAGCCGAGCAGAGTCAACGCGCCGAAGCGCGTCAGCGCCGCCAGCGGAATCTTCTCGTCGCGCGCGCGCCAGAAGAGCAGGACGAAGGTCAACGCCAGCCAGAGCAAGCCGTCGCTGCGCGCCAGCGACAGAACGCCGGCCAGCGCGCCCAGCCAAAACCACGGGCGCGGACGATCCGCCAGCAGGAAGATGAGTCCGCCAGCCAGCATGTAGATTCCGTAATTATCGGGGACGGGCAAAAAGGGCAAATGAAAAGTCGGGAAGAGCGCCAACAGCGCGGACGTCCACGCGAAGGCGAAATTGCGGAAAAAGCGAAAAGAGAGCGCGGCGGTCAGCGGCGGGATGAGGGCGGCGATTAGGATGAAGAAGATGCGCCCCGACTCGTAATTGGTTTGGCGCGTCAACCACATGCCCAGAGCGGAGACAATCGAAGCCAGCGGAAACCAATAGCCGTGCGAAGGGTGCGGGATGCCAGTCGGGTCGTCGAGGTAATTCCACAAGTAGGGTTCGGCGAAGCCGTTGCCTTGCGCCAGTTGAACGCCGCCGCTGAAATAGTAATCGGCGTCGAGGTAGCCGGGGATTTTTTGCAAACGGCTGACGGCGATTTGCAAAGCGAGGGCGAGGAGGAAGAGGATGAGATAGGAACGGCGGGACATGGGTGTCAGGTGTCAGGTGTCAAGTTTCAGGTGGCAGGTGGCAGGTTGAAGGTGGCAGGTGGCAGATTGAAGGTGGCAGGTGGCAGGTTAGCGCGGGAGGGAGTCTGCCCAGATGCGCGGGGGGCGAAGCGTCCACCAACGAATCCAGTATAAACCGAGTAGGCAGAAAACGGGGAAGAAAAGGTAAACGAGCGCCGAAGAAAAAGGAAAGGCGAAAAGGTAAAGCGCCCACGGGGCGAGGACGAAAGCAAGCAAAAAAAGCACAATCCACAACGCGCCAAAACGCGCCCAGCGATCGCGGACGACGGAGATAATCAGCGCGAAGGGGATAATCAACAAAACGAGGTTGGCGATTTCGCCGCGAAAGCCGAACAAGGGCGCGGCGGCGAGCGAGAGGCAAGCCGTCCAGTAAAAGCGGCGCGGGTCGTTGTCTTCGGCGGCGGCGTTCCATTCGTAACCTAAGGCGAGGAATAAAATTGCGATGACAACCCAGCCCAGTTGACGCCCGTAGGCGGGGAAGAAAACCGTCAGCGCGGAAAAAATCGAGAAGCCAAAATCCGCTTGAAGGGCGTTGGCGGCGGCGCGGAAGTAGGGAATCAGCCAGTTGGGGTAAATCAAAAAAGACGCGAGCAATAAGACGAAGGTCAACATGCCAAAGCCGACGAGGACGCGCGCGCGTTTTTGTTTGTAAACCATCCAAGCGATGAAAAGCAAAAAGAGGAACAGCGCTTCCCAGTGATACAGCGAAAGCGCGATTAACGCGCCGGCGAATTCGTCTTGCTCGTGGCGCAGGGCGAGCAGAATGGCGGCGCAACTTAAGCCCAAAAACAAAATCGGACTGGCGGCGGTCAGCGCTTGAAAGGCGTAAAGGTTGAGCGCGGCGGCGAGGAAGAAGAGCAGCGCAAGCCAACGCGGAATTTCGTCCGCGCTGAGGCGCAGGCTGAGGTAAATCAGCGCGAAGAGCGCCCACTCGACAATCAGCGTGAAGACGGCGCGCGCCAGCGGCGCGTCGGAGAAAAGCGCGAAGGGGAAATAAAGCAACAGCAAATGAAAGGGCGTTTCTAAAATGTACGGGTTTTCGCCAGCGGACGCTTTGCCCGCGTAAACTAATTTTTGCGTTTGGTTTGGCACATAGGCGGAATACGGGTCGGCGCGATCAAAGATGAAGGCGCGTCCGCCCGCCCACTGACGCAGGAAGTCGCCGCCGCCAGCGGGCAGATTTTGATTGGCGCGCCAAAGCCCGACGGAAACGGCAACGATGAAAATCGCAACCGCCGCGATGAAAAGGTAATCGCGGAAGGAATAGGATTTGGACGGCGGGCGAAAGGTCGTCAAACGCTACCGACCTTCGACGAGTCGATTCGCGTCCAGCGCGTTGGTCGTCCACTCGCGGAATTGGGAGAGCAACACGGCGAAGAAGATTAGTCCGCAGCCGACGATTTGAATCGGCGCGAGGCGTTCGTCGAGCAGCAGCCAACCAGCGACGACGGCGAACACGGATTCGAGTCCGAGAATCAGCGCAGCGTCGGCGGGCGGCGCGAAGCGTTGCGCCCAAACCTGCAAAGTGTAGCCCACTCCCACCGAGAGGACGGCGGTATAAGCGACAGCGAGAACGTACGTCGAATCGAAGACTGGCGCGGACTCGACGAACGCGCCGACGGCGAAATGCAAGATTCCGCAAACGAGCAATTGCCCGACGGAAAAAGTCATCGCGTCAAATTTACGGGCGTATTTTCCAAGAATGATGACATGGAACGCCCAGAACAAAGCGCAAAGGAGTTCAAGCACATCGCCGAGATGCACGCCGTCAAACTTACCGCCGGTGGAAAGCAAAAACGCGCCGCCAACCGCCATGACGACGGCGACCATAAAAATCCAATGCGGCTTTTCTCGGTAAACGAGAAAAAGAATCAGCGGGATAAAAACGACGTAAAGGCTGGTGATGAACCCCGCGTTGCCAGCCGTCGTGTATTGAATGCCCGCTTGTTGAAAGGCGCTTCCGGCGAAGAGAAAAAAGCCGGCGATTAACGTCCATTTGATTTGATTGGACGAAGGCAAAGGCGAACGTCCGCGCAGGGAATTTCGCGCAAAGGGGACGACCATCAACGCGCCGATGACGTAGCGCAAGCCGTTGAAGACGTACACGCTCTCGACTTGCGCGGCGACGCGCTGGGCGACGAAAGCCGAACCCCAAATAATAGAGATGACAAATAAAGTAACGTTTGCTTTAAGGCGCATAAGGTTGAATTGTACTGTATTCTATATTTGACTTCTTGTAACAATCTCCGCGTCTTTGCGCGCTCTGCGGCGAAATTCAAAATTCGCTGTTGTATAATCGGCGCAGAACGAAAACAAAAAGGAGATTCGATGATTTTCAAAATATGCATCGGCGCATTAATCGTCTGCGCCCTCTTCGTTCATGGAAAACATGGAATGAGCAAAGAGCGCCAAAAAACTCGCATTGAAACAAAACGCCTGCTCGTTCCGCTTCTCTTATTTTTGACGTTTGACGTTTTGCTTCTCCTTTACTTTTTTACTTCGCGCCTCGACGGTTTTCGCATTTCTTTTCCAAATTGGATTCGTTGGCTTGGCGTCGTCCTGCTCTTCGGCGGCGACGCCATTTTGTTTCTCGCGCATTCCGCGCTTGGACGGAATTGGTCGCTCGCGCCTGAGATTAAAGAAAATCACACGTTGGTCGTCAGCGGAATTTATAAAAAAATCCGCCATCCTATGTACTCGGCGTACCTCTTGTTAGGACTCGGCTTCCTGCTTTCTTCCGCAAATTGGTTAATCGGTTTCTTATTTTTGATTCCCATTGCGACGATTTGCCTTCGCAGAATCGGCGTTGAAGACCAAATGATGTTGGAAAAATTTGGGGACGAATATCGGGAATACGCCAAAAGGACGGGAGCGTTAATTCCCAAACTGCGTTAAGGATAAAAAAATCCGCCATCCTTCGACGGCGGATTTTTGATTCCACATTGGCAGCGAATTATTCCGCTTCTTTCTTTCCGCGCTCGACGCTCATTTCAGGAGTCGCGGCTTCGCCCGTCCCGTCGCCTGCGGCGGCGGTTTCTTCCTTCACAATCGTAACGACGGCGACCGGCTCTTCCGCGTCCGCCAAAACGCGGACTTTGTCGGAGATCGGCAAATCCTTCACGCGGATAATGTCGCCGATTTGTTTCAACGCGGCAATGTCCACCGCGATGCGGTCGGGAAGGTCGCCCGGCAAACATTCCACTTCGAGGCGTTCCAAGTTGCGGACGAGGATGCCGTTGTAATCTTTAACGGCGCTGGAAACGCCTTCAAAGATCAGCCCGACGCTGGCGCGGATGGCTTCGTTCATGTTCACGGCGAGGAAGTCCACATGCGTCAAAATGCCTTTGACGTAATCGCGCTGGCGTTCGCGGACGAGCGTGGGGTATTCTTCGCCGTCCACGTTGACGGTTACCAAACTCGACGCGGAAGCTTTCGCCAAGGTCAGCCCGGCGCTGTGCGCGTCTAACGAAATTGAAATCGGCTCCAAGTGGCGGCCATAAATCACCGCCGGCAATTTTCCTTCGCGGCGCAACGCCTTCACTTGCTTGCCCGTTACTTCGCGCTTGGACGCATTCAAAACGATCTTTTCCATTATCTAACTCCTTGAGCGCCTCTCACGCGACGCCTTCGCCGCGTTACCTTCGCTCGAAAATAAATTTGCCGCAGAAAACGCGCCTCCGCTGCGGGAGGCGCAGATTAAACAGCGGATAGGATTTTATCCGCTCGACGGCGCTTCGTCAAGCCGCCGCCGTTTTTTATTTTCAGGTCTCATTAATAACAGGCTTTCTTTATCCGGCGCTTCATGGTATAAAAATCGCACCCTGCGGTGTTCGCGATACTGCCGCTTACGTTTTGAGCCAATACCCCCTAAACGGGGTCTTATCTCAAAGGAAACAACGCGATAGGCTCGAGCCAAGGTGGCGTTTCCCGGTCAGACCCCACCTGCGAAAGCAGGTTCAAAACTTGGCTTTACGCGGCACAGGCGGGGTACGTCCTTATCGAGCGGAAGCAAAAATCTTCCGCTTTTTGATTCTTGACGAACTCCCCCGTCGACGTGTAAAATCCCCGCCGTTAATTAATTCCCAATCAAAGCGCGACATCTCGAACGCTTTTGAAAGGCGCGTTAACCGCGCCTGTTTTCTTTTTTCAACACGCAAACAACGACAGGAGAAGAATGAAGACCAAACTTTGGACGGCGCTGCTTGCCCTATGGATCGTTTGGGGTTCGACCTATTTAGCCATCCGTTTTGCGGTGGAGACGATTCCGCCGTTTTTACATTCCGCGTTGCGGTTTTTAGTTTCTGGAATGATTCTCGTCCTCTGGCGGCGGGCGGCGGGAGACGCCATTCCGACGAAGAGCAACTGGAAGGCGACCGCCGTCGTCGGCGTGTTTCTTTTGCTCGGCGGAAACGGCTTAGTCGGGCTGGCGGAAAAAAACGTCCCTTCGGGCATCGCCGCGCTGATGATTACTACGTCCCCATTTTGGCTGGTGCTGTTTGAGTCGTTTCGTTCGGGCGGGACGAAACCTTCTTTGCAAACTATTCTCGGTTTGATTCTCGGATTCGGCGGCGTGTTCTTGCTCGTCGGTCCCGGCGAAATTGCGGGGACAAATCAAACCTTCGACCGTTTCAGCATTATCTTATTAATTTTCTCGCCCATCTTTTGGGCGGCAGGTTCGATTTACGCTCGCGGCGCGGACATGCCCAAATCGGTCTTGATGTCCACGGGCATGCAGATGTTGGCCGGGTCGGCGGCGCTTTTCTTCGTCAGCGCCGTCGTCGGCGAGTGGACGCATTTGAACTTCGCCGACATTTCCGCGCGTTCGTGGTTCGGCTTGCTGTACCTCATCACCTTCGGTTCGTTAATCGGTTTCGTCTCATACGGCTGGCTGGTGCAAAACGCGCCCGTCCCATTGCTTTCCACCTACGCTTATGTCAATCCAGTGGTGGCGGTTTTTCTCGGCTGGCTGCTGGCGGGCGAAGAACTTAACGCGCGAGTCGCCGTCGCTTCGGCGGTCATCGTCGGCGCGGTGGCGCTGATTAATTTTTCAAAAAAAGTCAAAGTCGTCTCGAAAAACGAGGCGGCGATTCCCGAAGAGATCGAATAAAAAGGAGAAAAAATGGATTCAAAAGAACTACTGGAACGAGTGAAAGAAGACAACATCAAATTTCTTTCGCTGCAATTTACGGATGTGCTTGGCTCGGTCAAAAGCGTGGACATTCCGGCGCGCCGCCTCGAGGACGTGATTAAAGACGGCATTTGGTTCGACGGCTCGTCCGTCGAAGGTTTCGCCCGCATTCAAGAAAGCGACATGCGCCTCAAATTGGACGCGGAAACCTACGTCCCGCTGCCGTGGTCTGCGCCCGATTCGCGCCGCGCAAGAATCTTTTGCGACATTTTTACCCCAAAGGGCGAGCCGTTTGAAGGCGACCCGCGCGGCGCGTTGAAGCGCATCCTCGCTAAAATTGCCGAACGCGGTTGGGTCTATAACATCGGACCCGAACCGGAATTTTTCCTGTTCAAAATGCGAAATGGAAATAGCAGCATTCATCCCGTCCCGCACGACACAGGCGGCTATTTTGATTTCTCCTCGTTCGACGAAGCGGTTACCGTCCGAACCGCGCTCATGGACGCGCTCGACCAAATGGGACTCGACGTGGAAGTCGGGCATCATGAAGTGGCGCTCGGTCAGCATGAAATTGACTTTCGTTTTTCGGACGCGCTCAAAGCGGCGGATAACGTGCTGACGATGAAGTACACCGTCAAAGCCATCGCCGCCCAACGCGGATTGATCGCTTCGTTTATGCCCAAGCCTGTTTACGGAATCAACGGTTCGGGCATGCATTGTCATCAATCGTTGTTTGACATGAAATCTGGCGAAAATTTATTTTTCAGCGAGACTGATCCCGTCCATCTTTCGCTGCTGGCTTATTCATTCATCGCCGGTCAACTGAAACACGCGCGCGCCTTGGCGGGCGTGGTCGCGCCGACGGTTAATTCTTACAAGCGTTTGGTGCCCGGCTACGAAGCGCCCGTTTACGTCGGCTGGGCGCAGCAAAATCGTTCGGCGTTGATTCGCATTCCGCATTATATGGAAGGGCGCGACAAAGCCGTCCGCGCCGAGTTGCGTTTTCCCGACCCGTCGTCGAACCCGTATTTGGCGTTTACCGCCATGCTCGCCGCCGCCCTCGACGGCATTGACAATCAGATGACGGTTTCCGCGCCGCTGAACAACGTCAACTTGTACGAACTGAACGAAGAAGAACGCGCCAAACTCGGCGTTACCGAATTGCCCGGTTCGCTGGCGGAAGCGTTGAAGGAATTGGAGACCAACGACGTGATCAAAAACGCGATGGGCGCTTCGTTGACCGAAGCCTACTTGCGCGCCAAAACGCAAGAACGCGACGAGTTCCGTCTGCGCGTGATGGATTATGAAATCGAGCGTTATTTAGAAACGGCGTAACCGCGCTAATTCGCGTCGTTTCGAGCGAAGCGAGAAGTCCTGATTCTGTTAAAAAGATTTCTCGCCTCGCCGCTCGAAATGACGTCTTTCATCTTTATCCCCTCTTTAACATATCGTCCGTAACCTGATCTAAACGCAGGCTAATCACCTGACTCGACGAGTCGCGCCCCATGGTTACGCCGTAGATGACGTCCGCCGCTTGCACGGTGTTGCGGTTATGCGTGATGACGATAAACTGCGTGTCTTTGCTTAAATCCGCCAGCAAATCGCGGAAGCGTCCGACGTTGGCTTCGTCGAGCATGGCGTCCACCTCGTCCATTACGCAGACGGGCGTGGGCGAAACTTTGAGCAAGGCGAAGACCAGCGCAATCGCCGTCAAACTGCGCTCGCCGCCGGAGAGCAGCGCCAGCCCTTGCTCGCGCCGCCCAGGCAAACGCGCCTCAATTTCGATTCCCGTCTCGACCAAATTTTCGGGGTCGGTCAGCGCCAATCGCGCCGAGCCGCCGCCGAAGAGCCGCACGAAGGTCTCGCGGAATTGCTTGTCCACCGCGTCAAAAGTTTTGACGAATTCCTGTTTGGTCAATTCGTCCAACTCGGCGATGACTTGTTTTAAGTCCGCTTGGGCTTTATTCAAATCGTCCACTTGAACTTTCATAAACTCGTAGCGTTCTTTTTCGCTTTCGTATTCCGCCTTCGCGTCGGGGTTGATGGCGCCCATGCGCCGCAGCTGAGCGCGATTGCGCGTCAGTTGTTCTTCCAAGTCGGGCGCCAGCTCGGTAACGATTGGCAACTGTTCAACCATGCCTTCAATCGGCAGCGGCACGGGACCTGAAATATCAGCGGCGTACTCGAACATCACCAAGCCAAAATCGTCGCTGATTTTTTCGCGCAAATTATCTAACGCTTCTTGCTTGCGCGTTTGCTCCAATTGCGTTTGTCCCAGCAGACGTTCCGCGTTGGCGAACCCGCGTTGCGCGAAACTTTCAGATTCTTGCAAACGCGCTTCTTCTGCTTCGGCGGCGGCCAGTTGCGCTTCGGCGGGTTCAATTTGAACTCGCATCGCCTCCGCCTCCGCGCCCAAAGCCGACTCGTTTTCGCTCAAATGGTTTTTCTCAAAGTCCAAATCGCGCAAGCCGCCGTCGAGTTCGGTTATGCGGTTTGCCAACTCGACGCGCCGCGAATCCAAACGCGCGATCTCGTCGTTGCGTTCTTGCAACTTTGCCCGCGCCGCATCCAACGCGCCTTCCGCCACCGCCGCGCGCGTCGTCCAATACGAAACTTGCTCTTGCAACTCGCCCGCTTCCAACTCTGCCAACTGCGCGGCGACAATTTTCAAATCCTCGCGCGCCTGCGCGGTTTGCGTTTCCACGTCCGCTTGTTTGGCGCGGATTTCCTCCTGCTGATTTTTCGCCTGCGCGATTTCGTCTTGCAGTTGACTTAACTGACTCTTCTGCCAGTCCGCGCGCCGCGCCGCCGCCTCCGACTCCAATTCGGCTTGACGCGCTTTCTCTTGCGCTTCTCCTGCGCCGACGCGGATTTCTCGCGCGTCGTTTTCGGCTTGCGCCAGTTCGCCCTGCGCGGACGCATATTCGTTCGACAGGCGCTCGACGGCTTGATTCGATTCGGCGAGGCGGGCGGCGAATCCGCTCAGGGCGGAATCTAATTCTCGTTTTTGGCGCGCGCGACTCAACGTCGAAGAGGCGGCGGTTTTCCCCGCGACGATTAACCCGTCGCCGCGAAAGACTTCCCCGCGCAAAGTTACCGCGCGGACGTGCGGCGGCAAGTTCGCTTGCAAGCGCCGCGCCGCGCTTCGGTCGCGGACGATGAGCGTTTGCCCGAGCGTCAGCCGCACCGCGCCGCGCAATTCTTCCGCCGCGTTAACCAGTTCCGACGCGACGCCCAAAACGTCTTCCGCAGATTCCGCAACCTTAAAGATTTCGGAGTTCTGATTGATCGGCAACAAAACCGCGCGCGCCGCGTCGTCGGCTTCGAGCAGTTGCAGGGCGTTTTCCAACTCCTGCGGTTCGACGAGCGCGGCGTCGAGCGCGTCGCCCAGCGCGGCGGCTACGGCGACTTCCAATTCGGCGGGGACGTCCAACGCGGCGGAGAGCGCGCCGCGCACGCCGTTTAGCCGCGACTGCCGTGCCGCTTCGAGCAAGAAGCGCGCGCCTTCGGCGTAGCCCGCCAACGATTGTTCGGCTTGTTCGAGCACGTCCATTTGCGCTCGCAGACGGGCGCGTTCGGCGTCCTCTTGGGCGCGGCGTTCCAACGCGGCGCGGCGCTCGTTGTCGAGGCGCTCGCTTTCGGCGCGTTTGGCGCGCGCGCGCGCTTCGGCGTTTCGCAACGCTTCGGCTTTTTCTTCCTTAACTTTTTGCGCGGATTGATGTTGCGCGCGCGCTTGTTCGGCTTGCGCTTCGGCTTCGGCGACGGCGTTTCGCGTCTGCGCGATTTTTTGATTTTGCGCTTCGATGCGCGATTCCAATTCGTTAATTTGCGCCGCATTTTCCGCGCGACGACGAGTCAGTTCCTCGATGCGTTCCCGCGCCGATTGAATCTGCGCTTCGATGTCGGCGCGTTGCGCTTGGCGCGAGGTCAGCGCTTCTTGGGCGGCGTTTTGTTGCGCTTGCGCTTCTTCGGCTTCGCGCTTGTTGCGCTCAAAATCCGCTTCGGCGTTTTGATAGCGCTCGCGCGCCAAATGCAATTCGTTGAGCGCGTTCTCTTGGTCGGTTTGAATCGACGTTTGTTGCGCCGTCAGCGAACGGCGGCGTTCTTCCAACACGGCAAGGTCGCGGCTGAAGGTTTCGCGGCGCGCGCGCAGTTCGGCGGCGCGGCGATGCCATTCGTTAAGGTTGCCGCGCAAGCCCGAAAGCCGTTCGCGGAAATCGCTGTGCGCCGTCTGCGCCGTTTCGTAATTTTGACGCGACTCGTTCGTCCGCGTTTCTTGGGCGCGGACGGATTCGCGCGCGTCGGTCAGGTCGCGCTGGGCGCGATGCCAGTGATAACCGTACCACTCGCGCAGGATGATTTTCAAATCGGCTTGGGCGCGGGCGTGTTCGATGGCGCGTTTCGCCTGACGCTCCAAACTGCGGATGCGCGGGTCTAACTCGGACATGATGTCCAGCACGCGCTCTAAGTTGTGTTCGGTGTCGGCGAGGCGTTTGAGCGCGTCTTCGCGGCGCGCGCGGTACAGCCCCACGCCTGCGGCTTCTTCAAAGAGGCGGCGGCGTTCGTCGGCTTTGAGGGCGAGCGAAGCGTCCACGAGACCTTGGCCGAGGATGGTGTAGGTCCGCTCGCTTAAGCCGGCTTGCGCCAGCAGTTCGTTCATCTCGCGCAGGCGCACCTGCTGATTGTTGATGATGTATTCGTTATGTCCGTCGCGGTGGGCGACGCGCCCCATCGAGACTTCGGCGAAATCGAGCGGCAGCCATTGGTCGGCGTTGTCAAAGTTGACGGTGGCTTGCGCCATCCCCGCCCGCGCGCGATGTTCTGAGCCGGAGAAGATCATGTCTTCGGTTTTTTTTCCGCGCAACAGGGCGTAGGATTGTTCGCCCAGCACCCAGCGCAGCGAGTCGGCGATGTTGGATTTGCCAGAGCCGTTCGGTCCGACGATGGCGGTAACGCCCGCCGCAAATTCAAAGGTTGTGCGCGAAGCGAAAGTTTTGTAGCCTTGCAGTTCGAGGGATTTTAGTCTGAGGGGCATAGGGTGTTGTTTGGAGGTTGGAGGTTAGAAGTTGAAGGTTGCAGGTTGCAGGTTGCAGGTTTAAGGTTGAAGGTTGAATGAAGGTTATAGGTTTTTTAGCGCATCTCGCGCGGACTCGCGTTCGGCGGCGGACTTGCTGCTTCCGCTTCCGCGCCCGACGATTTTACCGTTAATCTCGGCTTCCACGTCATAAACGCGGGCGTGGTCGGGCCCGCTGGCGGCGACGACGCGGTAAATCAACGTCCCCATTTTTTCGGCTTGCGCGCGCTCTTGCAGTTGACTCTTCGGGTCGTTAATTTCTTCGAGAATCGAATCCAGCACGGGGTTGACGAAGGGCAGCAAAAAATCTTTGACTTTTTGCAAGCCCGCGTCTAAGTAGATTGCGCCGAGCAGCGCTTCAAACGTCGAGCCGAGCGCGCGCTCGCGGCGATTGCCGCCCGCCATTTTTTCTCCGCGCCCAAGCCGCAACGCGCCGCCCAAGCCGATGGTCTGCGCGAATTTGGCGAGGTTTTCGTTACGCACCAAATGCGCGCGGATTTTGGTCAGGTCGCCTTCGGGCGCTTCGGGGAAATGACGATACGCCCACTCGCCAACGACGAGGTCGAGCGCCGCGTCGCCGAGATATTCCAGGCGTTCGTTGTCTTCCGCTTCGCCGCGGTGCTCGTTGACGTAGGAGCGATGAGTCAGCGCCGCCGTCAGCAAGGCTAAATTTGAGAAGGACAGATTCAGCCGCTCGTTCAATTGCGCGGCGGATTCAACGTCCCGTCGCTTCGATCTTTCAGTCAAGGAAACCTCCCGAACTCCGGGAGCGACGTCCACTTACAAAGTGAGGAGACCTCGTTCCATGAGTTCTTTTTTATTAAGGTAATTTTTGCGGGCTGATTGTAACCCGAATTCTAGCAAACCGTTTTTTAAGATACAATCCGCGCAGGAGACTTTATGAGCGAAGTCGGCAATGAGACAAGATTTTTGCACGCGGTAGAAATTGGACTGGGCGCTTGGCAATGGGGCGACCGCATCATTTGGGGCTACCAGCCTGGCAAGTCTGAGCGCGGCATTCGAGAGGGCTTTGACGTTTCATTAAGCATGGGCGCGCGTTTTGTGGACACCGCCGAAATTTACGGCAGCGGACGTTCGGAGCGCATGCTCGGTCAATTTTTAAAAGAGACCGAACAGCCGGTTCTCGTGGCGACGAAATTTTTCCCCTGGCCCTGGCGCTTCAACAAGGACTTCGTCCCACGCGCGTTGAAGGGCAGCCTCGAACGCCTGCAACTGGACGCGGTGGATTTATATCAAGTCCACTGGCCCTCGCCGTTGCTGAGTCCCGAAACGCTGGCTGAGGGGCTGGCGCTCTGCGTCCAAGAAGGGCTGGCGCGAACTGTCGGCGTTTCCAACTTTTGGCATTGGGACATGCTGCGCGCTTACTCGGCGCTGATGCAACAAGGCATTCCGCTGGCGTCCAATCAACTGCCATTTAGTTTATTGAAGCGCGACGCCGAACGCGACGGAACTCTGGCGCGTTGCAAAGAATTGGGAATCCGCTTCATCGCGTACTCGCCGTTGGCGCAGGGGTTGTTGACCGGCAAATATTCGGCGGACAACCCGCCGCCCGGCGCGCGCGGCGCGAACTACGCCGAGACGTTGAAAAAACTTTCGCCGGTAATTAAGGCGCTGCAAGAGACGGCGCAAAATCACGGCAAGACCGTCGCGCAGACGGCGCTGAATTGGGTCATCTGCAAAGGCGCGTTGCCCATTCCCGGCGCGAAGAACGCCAAGCAAGCGCAAGATAACGCGGGCGGCGCAGGCTGGCGCTTAAGCGACGACGAAATCGCGCTATTAGACGAAGCGACGGAATCGTTTTGATCATTCCTGTCATCTCGCGCCGCGCTCGAAACGACCATTCGTATTCATGCGCCCGCCCCTCGTCTTAATCATCGGGCCGACTGCCGTCGGCAAAACGGAATTATCGCTGCGACTCGCCGAGCGTTTGAACGGCGAAATCATCTCTGCGGATTCGCGACTCTTTTATCGCGGCATGGACGTCGGCACAGCCAAGCCCGCGCCCGCAGACTTGGCGCGGATTCCCCATCACCTGATTGACATCGTCAACCCCGACGAAACCGTCAGCCTCGCCGTCTTTCAGCGCTTGGCGCAAGAAGCCGTCGCGGACATTCGCGCGCGCGGCAAACTTCCGTTTTTAGTCGGCGGGACCGGGCAATACGTCCGCGCCGTAAGCGAAGGTTGGACTCCGCCCGAAGTTACGCCCGATTCAAGGCTGAGGGACGAGTTAGAAAGGTTGAAAGAAAAACGCGGGGCAAATTGGCTGCACGAGAAATTGGCGCTTCTCGATTCCGAAGCCGCGCAAAAAATTGACGCGCGAAATTATCGGCGGACGATCCGCGCGTTGGAAGTCATCTTCACGAGCGGCAAAAAATTTTCCGCGCAACGCGGGCAAAGCGAAGCGCCTTATCGTTTAATTTCTATCGGGCTGACGCGCCCGCGAGAGGAATTATATCGGCGCGTGGACGAACGCATCGAAGCCATGTTCGCGGGCGGATTAATCCGCGAAGTCGAAAGTCTGCTGGCGCGCGGTTACTCGCCCGACTTGCCGAGTCTCTCGGCGATTGGATACAGGGAATGCGTCGGCGTGGCAAAAGGCTTGATGACGGAGGAAGAAGCCAAAGTCGAAATGCGGCGGTTGACGCGCATCTTCGTGCGGCGACAGTCCAATTGGTTCAAGGAATCTGATTCGCAAATTCATTGGTTTCATCCCGAAGAAGAAAATGCGTTGAATGCCATTGAAAAATTAATCCGCAACTCTTTCTAAACGCGCGTGTTGTTTGACTTTTAATATCTTCGCGTATATACTTTGACGTCAGGTAAAGAATCATCTTCAACAGTCCGACAAAATTATGGAGGAGGAAGCATGAGCAACAAACCATGGCTGGCACATTATGATAAGGGCGTGCCGCAAACCATTGATTACCCGCAAGTGCCGCTGTTTTATTTTTTGGAAGAGGCGGCAAAAAAATACCCCGATAAAGCAAGCACAATTTTCAAAGGCGCGGTCGTTTCGTATAAAGAAATGAACCAACGCGCAAACAGCATCGCCGCCGCGCTGGTCGAGATGGGCGTCCAAAAGGGCGACCGCATCGGCATTTTTATGCCGAACTTGCCGCAGTTTGTCGAAGTCTTTTTCGGCATTTTGAAGGCGGGCGGCGTAGTGGTTGCCGTCAACCCGACTTACCCCGTGGATGAAGTTCTGCTGCCGGTCAAAGACGCGGACATCAAAATTATGTTCACGCTCACCCGCTTCTACAACACGTTGAAGGAAGTCCGCAAAAAATCGGGCTTGCAGAGAATCGTCGTTTCCAATTTGAAGGAAGCGCTTCCGCCGTTTACCCGCGTCTTGTACACGCTGCTTAAAGAGAAAGCGGGCGGCGACCGCATTGACGGCTTAGAAGCCAACGACGTTTATCTCGCGGATCTGTTGAGCAAATACGCCGACGCCCCCAAACCGAACGTGGACGTTCAACCCAGCGACACGGCGCTCTTCCAATATTCGGGCGGGACGACCGGCGTGCCGAAAGGCGCGGTCGCCACGCATTTCAACGTGGTGGCAAACACGCTGCAAATCAAATCGTGGATGACCGGTTTGGACGAAGGCAAAGAAGTGGTGCTGATGGGCATTCCGCTTTTCCACGTGTACGGCATGGTGGCCGGATTAAATTTTGCGATGGCGTCTGGCGCCAGTTTGGTGATGATCCCTAACGCGCGCGATTTGAAAGACGTGCTGGAAAACATCAGCAAATACAAAGCGACCATCTTCCCTGGCGTGCCGCTGCTTTATAACGGCATCAACAATCACCCCGACGTGAAAGCCGGCAAATACGACCTGTCCTCCATCAAAGCCTGCATCTCCGGCTCGGCGGCGCTGATGCGCGAGACGAAAGAGCAATTTGAAAAATTGACCGGCGGCAAAGTCTTTGAAGGCTACGGCATGTCCGAAGCGCCGACGGCGACTCACTGCAACCCGCTCAACGGCGCGAACAAGACCGGCTCGATTGGCATGCCCTTGCCCGACGTGGACGTGAAAATCATCAGCCTCGACGACGGCGAAACCGAAATGCCGATGGGCGAAATCGGCGAGATTGTGGTCAACGCGCCGAACGTGATGAAGGGTTATCACAACATGCCGACCGAAACCGAAAACTCCCTGCGTCAACTGGCGGACGGGAAAACCTGGCTCTTCACCGGCGACATCGCCCGCATGGACGAAGACGGCTATTTCTACATCGTCGATCGCAAGAAGGAGTTGATCAAACCCGGCGGATTCCAAGTTTGGCCGCGCGAAGTGGAAGAAGTCATCATGGACAACCCCAAAGTGTTGGAAGTCGGCGTGGGCGGCATCCCCGACCCGAAGAGCGGCGAGACGGTCAAAGCGTGGATCGTCGTCAAGCCCGGCGAAACGCTGACCGAAGACGAAATTAAGGAATTTTGCAAGACGCGCCTCGCGTCGTACAAAGTTCCGCGCCACGTCGAGTTCCGCAGCGAGTTGCCCAAGACCACCGTCGGCAAAATTTTGCGTCGCGAGTTGGTGCGCCAGGATAAAGAACGCGCCGCGCAATAACCTTCGACAATTAGCAAATAAAAGAGCCTCTCAAAATGGAGAGGCTCTTTTGATTTTTACGCTTCCGCTTTTTTCAGCGCCAGTTGCGGCGTGCCGCTTTTCTTGCCCTGCGGCGGCGGGAAGATGGCTTCAAACTCTTCGCGGGTGATCGATTCTACGTCGAGCAATTTCTGCGCCACATCGTCCAATTGCTTGCGATATTTTCGCACGGTCGTTTTGGCTCTCTTGTAAGCGTCTTCGACCAATTTGCGAACTTCGCGATCAATCTGTTCGGCGACGGCTTCGGAGTAATCGCGCTGTTCGGAAATTTCGCGCCCAAGAAAAATCATCTCTTCCTTTTGACCGTAGGCCATCGTCCCCAATTCGGCGGACATGCCCAAGCGCGTTACCATCGCGCGCGCCATGCGCGTTACCTGCTCGATGTCGTTGGAAGCGCCGGAGGTTACGTCGTCGAAGACAATCTCTTCGGCGGCGCGCCCGCCTAAGGCGTAAGCGAGCGTGGCGATCATCTTCTTGCGCGACATGAGCAAGCGGTCTTCGTCGGGACGAAACCACGTTACGCCGCCAGCCTGTCCGCGCCCGACGATGGTTACTTTTTGGACAGGGTCGGCTTCGGCGATGGCGTTCGCCACAATGGCGTGTCCCGCTTCGTGATAAGCGATGATGCGCTTCTCTTCGTCCGAGATGAGGCGCGATTTGCGTTCGGGTCCCATCACAACGCGCTCGATGGCTTCTTCTAATTCGGGTTGACCGATGGATTTCTTGTCGCGGCGGGCGGACAAAATCGCCGCTTCGTTGACGAGGTTTTCTAAGTCGGCGCCAGCGAAGCCGGGCGTGCCGCGCGCGATGGAAGCCAAGTCGGCGTTTGCGTCCAACGGCTTGCCCTTCGAGTGGACTTTGAGAATCGCCTCGCGCCCTTTTACGTCGGGACGATCCAGCGTAACGCGGCGGTCAAACCGTCCAGGCCGTAACAGCGCTGGGTCGAGGATGTCGGGGCGGTTGGTGGCGGCGATGATGATGACGTTGGTGTCGGTGTCGAAGCCGTCCATTTCCACCAGCATTTGGTTGAGCGTCTGTTCGCGCTCGTCGTGCGAACCGCCCAAACCCGCGCCGCGTTGACGACCGACCGCGTCAATTTCATCTACGAAGATGATGCAAGGCGAATGGCGTTTGGCTTGCTCGAAGAGATCGCGCACGCGGCTCGCGCCCACGCCGACGAACATTTCGACAAACTCCGAACCGGAGATAGAGAAGAAAGGCACGCCCGCTTCGCCCGAAACGGCTTTGGAGAGAAGCGTCTTTCCCGTTCCAGGAGGACCGACCAGCAAAACGCCTTTCGGGATGCGCGCCCCAAGTTGAATAAATTTTTGCGGCTCTTTTAGAAATTCGACAATTTCCGCTAGTTCTTGTTTCGCTTCGTCCGCGCCAGCGACGTCGGCGAAGGTAACGGTCGGGTGTTCGCCGCTAAACATGCGCGCGCGCGATTTTCCAAACGACATGGCGGCGTTGTTGCTCCCCTGCGCTTGACGGAAGATAAACCAAAGCAATCCGCCCATGAAGAGGATCGGCAGCAGATACAACGCGCCGCTCAAAATGTCCACCCAAGGCGAGGGAGCGCGAACTTCAATATTAATCTTCGACAGTTCTTCGGGCGTAACGCCGTAATCGCGCAATTGTTCAATAAAGGAAGCGTCGGCTTCTTTGCGAGAGGTCAGCGCGGTATCTTCCGTGCCGTTGGTTTTCACTACGCGAATAGTGTCGTCGCTTTGGATGATGATTCGCCCGACTTGACCGTTTTGAATCATCCGCGCTACTTCGGTGATGGTCAGCGGTTGTTCGGCGGACTTCGACACGCCGCGCATGTTCACGAAAATAATCGCTCCGATGGCTACGAACAGTAAAAGGTACACAAATAACGATTGACTACGGGAGTTCACAGAATCCTCCAAATTTAGCGTGCTCTGCCATTATACCAAGCGATATTCCTTTAACTCCGATACTATTACGATTTTCTAACATGACAAAATTAACTCGACCGGGCAGTGATCGGAGCCGAACGCCCCGTCGTGGATGACGACATCCTCCACTTGCGGCATCAGCGCTTCGGAGACGAGGAAGTAATCTATCCGCCAGCCGATTCCGCGCGCGCGGGCGTTGAGGCGATACGTCCACCAGGTGTATTGAATTTTGTCGGGGTATAAACGGCGGTAGGCGTCGGCGAATCCGCTTTCTAAATATTGAGTCACCCATTCGCGCTCTTCAAGCAAAAAGCCGGAGGTGTTTTCATTTTCTTTGGGATTTTTCAAATCCATCGGCCGGTGCGCGGTGTTGAAGTCGCCCGTGATGATAATCTTCTCGCCTTGCGCGTGCAGCGCGTTGCACAATTCTAAAAGATGCGCGTAAAAACGCAGTTTGAAATCCACGCGGTCATGTCCGCGCTGACCGTTTGGGAAGTAGATGTTGAACAAGCGCAAGTTCCCCCAACGGGTTTGCACTACGCGCCCTTCCGCGTCAAATTCGGGGGCGTCCATGCCGATTTTGATTTCGTCCGGCGGATTTTTATAAAAGGTCGCCGTGCCGCTGTAGCCCGCGCGTTCGGCGGGATTCCAAACGTAAGGCAATTTCAGTTGCGCGGCTTGTTCTTCGTCCAATTGTTGCGGGCGGGCTTTCACCTCTTGCAGACAAAGCGCGTCGGGGTCTTTGTCAAACGCCCAATCGAGCGCGTTTTTCCTCAACGCGGCGCGGATTCCATTTACGTTCCATGTAATGATTTTCATATTTAACGTCAAATTTCTTTATGGTAAACTTGTTTCAGGCTATGAACGACAAATCCTCAAAAATTATTTTATGCGTCGAAGACGACCCCGAAATGATTGACCTCATTCGGCTGATTCTTTGGCGCAAAGGCTACAACGTGCAAGGCGCGGCGGGCGGCGTTCTCGGAATGCAACTCATCAAAGAAATTCAACCCGACCTCGTTTTGCTCGACCTGATGATGCCCGATATGGACGGTTGGGAAGTATACCAACAAATGAAAGCCGACGACGCGCTGCGCGACATTCCAGTCATTATCATCACCGCGAAGGCGCAAAATATTGACAAGGTGCTCGGCTTGCACATCGCCAAAGTTACCGACTACATCGCCAAGCCGTTCAGCCCGCAAGATTTAGTAAACAGCGTCAACAAAGCGCTAAACTTGCCGTCGTAAATGTCTTCTCCAATTCGCGTTCAAAACCTCAGCCGCCCGCTCGACGCGCCCGCCGTCGTCGGCTATTGCGACTCCTTCCTCTGCAAACTGCGCGGACTCATGTTCCGCGAACGCCTCTCTCCCGACGAAGGCTTGCTCCTCGTCGAAAAGCAAGATTCGCGCCTCAGCGCCTCCATCCACATGTTCTTCGTCCCCTTCGACCTCGCCGTCTTTTGGATTAACTCCGAAATGACCGTCGTGGATAAAGTCATCGCCCAATCGTGGAAGCCCGCCTACGCCCCCAAAGCCGACGCGCAATACATCCTAGAAATTCACCCCGACCGTTGGGCGGATTACGAAATCGGCGACTCAGTAAAATTTGAAGATGCGTAAACGCCTGCTCGCCGCGCTTTTGCTGATTATTTTTCTCGTCCCGTCCGCTCCCGTTTCAGCGCAAAATAGCGGACCCGTGTACATCGTCCAAGCGGGAGACAACCTATACGCCATCGCCGAACGCTTTGGCGTAAGCTTCGCCGACTTGCTAGCCGTCAACAACATCACAAACGCAAACCTCGTCTCTGTCGGGCAGGCGCTGATTATTCCCGGCTACCCCGACGTTAGCGGGACGTTAGATACGCGCTTCGTCAACTTCGGCGATTCGTATCGCAGTTTCATGCGTCAAACGCAAATTTCAGAAACGCTCTTCCGCAAATTGAATCACGCGATCAGCCCCAGCGAATTTTACGTCGGCAGCAATATGATCGTCCCCGCGCAAGGACAAACACAATACAGCAAACGCCTCTCCCCCGCAATCGGCGAATCGCTGCTTGAACTCGCCGTCAAAAATAACACCGACGTTTGGACGCTGTCCGCCGTCAATCAACTCAGCGGGACGTGGGGCGGCTTGGCGGGAGACGTTTTATACGCGCCGGGCGAATCCTCCGATGAAAGCGGCGGCGGACTCCCCGCAGCCTTCGTTAGCGCAAAAATCCGCGACTTGCCCGTCAAGCAAGGCGGCACAACAGAGATCATCGTCAAGCCTGCGGCGGACGCAACCTTAAGCGGCGTGTTGGCAGATCGTCCGTTGCATTTTTTCCCAATGGACGACGGGCATCAAGTCGCGTTGCAAGGCATTCCCGTAACGCTGAAAACCGGGCTTTATCCGTTGCGCCTCGACGCGACCTTCCCCGACGGAAAAACCGAATCGTTTGAACAAACTGTCTTGATAACGCGCGGCGATCAACGCATTGACGAACAAATTGTCCCGCCCATTGACCCCGCCACCCTCGAACCGGAAACGCTGCAAATCGAAGCGATTGCTTCGATCAACACGCCGCAAAAACATTGGAACGGCGGCTTCGTCCTGCCCATCGGATTGCCCGTTTGCGTTACCGAATGGTTCGGCACGCCGCGCTATTTTTTCTTCAACAACGAAAGAAACGAATATTTTCACAGCGGCGTGGATTACGGCGTTTGCTCCAAAGAAAACCCGTTTGAAATTTTTGCGGCGGCTTCGGGGGTGGTTGTTTTTACCGGTTCGGTGTTCCTGCGCGGAAACGCCACCATCATAGACAACGGCTGGGGCGTTTATACAATTTACGCGCATCAAGAGGAAATTTATGTGAACATCGGGCAAACGGTGCAAGCGGGCGAAGTCATCGGCAAAGTCGGCGCGACGGGGCATGTAACCGGTCCGCATTTGCATTTTGAAATGTGGGTCGGCGGCGTGCCAGTCAACGGGTTAGACTGGTTGAATCAAACTTATCCGTGAGAGAAAACGCTTTTTATCTTTTTTCTAAATAAATATAAAATGAGCGCTTGACCGATGTTAAAATTCAACGTATTATTGGCTATTCTCGCGTCAAGGACGAGGTCATTCAGTTCGTTTTTTTTCAGGTCTTTTTTAGATGTAGAAAGCAACCCTGCCATAAAGGAGGTGAGGCTGACACGGCAAGCATTGTCCGCTGTATGTCTCCGCGCAAGCGGAAAGTTCAAGATCACCAACATAATTTGGAGGAGTAACAGAATGAATAAACGTTTGTTTGCTTTACTGTCCTTGCTGGTCGTCGCCAGCATGGCGCTCGCGGCGTGCGGAAGCGCCCCCGCCGCGACTGAAGCCCCGTCTGCCGCGACCGAAGCCCCCGCCGCGCAGGCTGGCGGAGCCCCTGCCGCTTGTTCCGACGCTTTAGGTTGCGCCGTCTTCAAACCCGGCGATTCCATCACCATTGGCTTGGGCGCCCCGATGACGGGCGACAACGCTGGTTTCGGTATTGACGCCGACAACGCCATGAAACTCGCCGTCAAAGATGCGGGCGACTTCCAAGGCTGGAAATTCGCTTTGATCTCCGAAGACGACGGCGGCACGCCTGAAGGCGGCGCCACAGTCGCCAACAAGTTCGTCTCCAACCCGTCTATTGTCGCCGTTGCAGGACACTTGTTCTCCGGCGCGACCGGCGCGGCTGTGCCGATTTACGAAGCGGCTGGCATCCCGATGATGTCTCCCTCCGCGACCAACCCGGCTCTGACCCAAAGCGGCTCCAAAGTCTTCAACCGCAACGCCTTCACCGACGCGACGCAAGGCGTCTATGCCGCTGAATTCATCTATAACACGTTGAAATTGACCAAAATTGCCGTGTTGCACGACGGTCAAGCGTACGGACAAGGTCTGGCGCAAGTGGTCAACGACGAATTCGTCAAACTTGGCGGCACGGTTACCACCTTCCAAGCCATTAATCCTGGCGAATCTGATTACAGCGCCGTCTTGGCGGACATCTCCGCTGGCAAACCGCAGTTAGTTTACTTCGGCGGTTACGTCGCGGAAGCCGTCGTGCTTGTCAATAACTTCAAACAAGCGGGCTTGGCTGGCGTTCCCTTCTTCAGCGACGACGGCGTGTACGGACAAGACTTCCTTGACCGCACCGGCGCCAACGGCGAAGGCTCTTACGGCACGGCGTTGATCCCGCCCGCCTCTGCCGCCAAGGACAAATTTGACGCCGCTTACTTAGCCGCCTACGGCGAACCCGCTGGCAAGTTGTCTCCCTACAGCTGGAACTCCTACGACGCCGCTACGGTGTTGATTAAGGCTATCGAAAGCGTAGCCATCAAAGGCGACGACGGCAATCTGTACGTCCCGCGCGCCGCGCTCGTTGCGGCGGTTCGCGCCACTTCCGGCTACGAAGGCGTTTCCGGAAAAGTTACCTGCGACGCCACCGGGGAATGCGCCGCTTCCGGCCCAGTCTTCTATGTAGATCACAACGGCGAGTGGGTTCTCCCGTAAGTTTGTTCGAAGTTTCGTGAAATAGAATTTTTCATGAGGCAAATAAATAACTGGCGGAGCAGGCTCGCCGCTTGCTCTGTCAGTTATTTATCATCATCGCCTTTTCACGCAAACTTTTCGTCCGCTTATTCGCCGCGCCGTAAAAATTCAGCGAAAATATGCGGAATCCATTCTACGAGAGAAGGAGAATCTTCGCTCCATGAAAGAAACAACCCTTCGCGCCAAATCAAGCAAGCCGCTTAGCGCCTACCGCCTCATTCAAGCCTTGCTCGGCGCGCTTTTTGCCGCATATTTAATCTGGCGTTTTTATAACGTCTTCCTCGACGGAACGCCGTCTTACGGAGCAGACTCTTGGCTGCGCTTCGCCATTTCGGGGGTCGTGCTTGGCAGCGTGTACGCGCTCATCGCCATTGGATACACGCTCGTTTACGGCATCCTTTTTATGATCAACTTCGCGCACGGAGACATTATGATGCTCGGCGCGTTCAGCGGATATTTCGTCTTTGAAGCGTTAGAGAAAATCCCCTCGCCCGTCATAGACAATCCCAATCAAGTTTTTCTAAACGCGCATCCGGTTATTTCAGTTCTTTTAGCATTTATCGTCGGCGCGACAGTGGCGGCGGTCAGCGGCTATTTTCTGGAAAAGATCGCCTATCGTCCGTTGCGCGGCGCACCGCGCCTTGTGCCGCTCATCTCCGCCATTGGCGCTTCCATCTTCCTTGAAAATGCGGCTCTTCTTCTCTTTGGCTCGCAACGCCACGATTTCGCAAATCCAGTTCAAATTACGCGCGGCGAAGGTTGGAACATTCCAATCAACGGCGAAGTCGTCATCTTGCCTTATACGGGCGTGTTGACCATCGCGCTGTCTATTTTGATTTTGGTCGCTCTTTATGTTCTCGTCCAACGCACGCAACTTGGACGCGCCATGCGCGCCGTCGCAGAAAATAAAAGCGCCGCCGCGTTGATGGGCATTAACGTCAACGGCATCATCAGCCGTACCTTCATCATCAGCGGAGCGCTGGCGGGGTCTGCGGGCGTGATGTGGGGCATTCACCTCGGCTTGGTTTATCACATGGTCGGCTTCATCCCCGGCATCAAAGCCTTTACCGCAGCCGTGCTTGGCGGCATCGGTAATATTCCCGGCGCAATGCTCGGCGGAATGTTCTTAGGCATCATCGAAACGATGGGACCCGCCTATCTCGGCATGTCGTTCCAACTGAAAGACGTTTTGGCGTTCAGCATTCTCGTGCTGATATTAATCTTCCGTCCGACCGGTCTCTTAGGCGAAGTATTAAGCGAGGAGAAAGTTTAGATGAACAAGCAAATTGCCAACGGACTTCGCGTCGGTTTAACTTTCGGAATTGTCAATATTTTCTTATTCCTCATCAAATTTCCCGTCATCGCCGGCACAATCATCAAGAAAATAATTCCAAATTTTATCGTCGCTTTATTTCCCATCAATCCCGATATTTTAGACATCCTCATCTTCATCGGGCTAATCGGAATTTGGGCGGGCGCTTCGGGCGGTCGCAAACTGGATGAAAAATCCGACAACTGGTTGACGTCCTTCGTCGGCGGCGCGGCGGCGGGATTGGTCAACGCCTTGCTGATTGGCGCATTAGTCTTCATTCTCGGTTCATTAACCGACGCTCACGTTAAGATTAACGCCTACCTCGCCGCAATTCTTCCCGCTGTCGTAAAACTGTTCTTATTAGATCAAAATACGCTCAACGGCTCGTTGACTCAATTCGTCTTTTCATTTGTCGCTGGCGCGCTCGGCGGCGTTCTTGGGTTTGCCTTTCGCGGTCAATGGTTTGCGTCTCTCAAAAACAAATGGAACGCCGCTTGGGCAAGTTTGACGGAAAACCCTCAAATAAAAAAGACCTTTGCCCGCCCGATTGCCAGAATTGCCCTCTCCGCGTTGGGGATAGCGTTTCTGCTTTTCATTCCTCAAATTGCCGGAAAATATTGGAACTACACAATCGGAACGGTAGGCATTTACGTTCTGCTCGGCTTAGGGTTGAACATCGTCGTCGGCTTTGCGGGTCTGCTCGATTTAGGATATGTGGCGTTCTTCGCCATTGGCGCGTACACCGTCGCCTTATTGACCGCGCCGAATCCGCACCACCTGATGTGGAACTTCTGGACGACTTTGCCCATCGGCGTTGTGTTGGCGGCGGCGGCTGGCATTTTACTCGGCATTCCCGTGTTGAGAATGCGCGGCGATTACCTCGCCATCGTTACTTTGGGCTTCGGCGAAATCATCCGCATTTTAGCGACCAGCGATTTGCTAACGTCCTTCACCGGCGGGCCTAGAGGCGTTACAGCGATTGGTCAACCAACCCTTTTTGGAAAGCCTTTCAGCAGCGACACAGACTTCGTCTATATCATTTTCATCGGCATTGCAATTGCAATTTTTATCACGATTCAGTTGAGAAGTTCTCGCATCGGTCGCGCTTGGGAAGCCATGCGCGAAGACGAGACCGTCGCCCAAGCGATGGGCATCAACACGCTTTCGCATAAGTTGATGGCGTTTGCCATCGGCGCGGCGCTGGCAGGGTTGGGCGGCGTGCTTTTCGCTTCCCGCAATCAATTCACCGGGCCCGAAGACCACAACCTTATGGTTTCAATTAACGTCCTCTCCGTCGTCATCGTCGGCGGCATGGGCAGCATTCCGGGCGTTATCGCGGGGGCGTTCGCGCTCAAAGGGCTTCCAGAAATTTTGCGCGAAGTGCAAGATTACCGCATCTTAATCTTCGGCGCGTTATTAGTCGCCATGATGATTTGGAGACCCGAAGGCTTATGGCCCACCGCGCGGCGCAGCATGGAACTTCACAGCGCCGACCCAGAAGACCCAGAGAGCGGCGAAGCGAAAACATCGGAGGATAAGCCGTGACTATCGCAATCGAAACCCTCGGACTGACAAAAATCTTCGGCGGACTCGTCGCCGTCAACAACGTGGATTTGACCATTCCGGACAAAGCCATTTTCAGCGTCATCGGTCCCAACGGCGCGGGCAAGACGACCTTTTACAACTGCATTACCGGCTTTTACGTCCCCGATCAAGGCTCTGTTACTTTTTACGGTCAGCCAATTATGGGGCTCAGTCCCGACCAAATCATGTATCGAGGAATTGCGCGCACATACCAAAACATCCGCCTGTTTCCCAGCATGACGGCGATTGAAAATATCCTCGTCGGCGCGCACAGCCGCTTAACCACAAACCTCATTGACGCCATCGTCCACACGCCGCGTTTCCGCGAAGAAGAAGCGCGCGCGTTAGACGAAGCCAAGCGCTTGCTCAAATTTGTCGGCTTAGCAGGGCAAGGCGACCGCGTGGCGCGCAACCTGCCCTACGGCGCGCAACGTCGCCTCGAAATTGCGCGGGCGTTGGCGAGTAAGCCGAAGTTGCTTCTGCTCGACGAGCCGACGGCGGGCATGAATCCCAACGAAACGACGGAGATGATTCATTTCATCCGCAACTTGCGCGACGAACTTGGCATCACCATCCTTTTAATTGAGCATGATATGCGCATGGTCATGGGCGTCAGCGACCGCATCGCCGTTTTAGACTACGGCTCGAAAATCGCCGAAGGATCGCCCGCCGAAATTCAACACAATCCCCGCGTAATTGAAGCCTATCTTGGACGCAACGCTTCAGAAGCGCAAAATTAAGCGAGAAAAAACATGGCTATGCTTGAAGTCAACGACATTCATACCTATTACGGAAACATCCAAGCGCTGAACGGCGTGTCGCTTAAAGTCGAACAGGGCGAAATTGTTACCCTCATCGGCGCAAACGGCGCGGGAAAAACCACCACCTTGCGGACGATTTCCGGGTTGCTGAAACCGCGTCAAGGGCAGATCGTCCTCGAAGGAAACGACATCACCGAAACCCCAGCGCACGACATCGTTTACAAAAGAATCGCGATGGTTCCAGAAGGGCGCGGCGTGTTTGCGCGGTTAACCGTCGCGGAAAATTTAGACTTAGGCGCGTACAGCCGCTCCGACCGAAAAAATCTCGCTGGCGATTTGGAGCGCGTTTTCAGCCTTTTTCCCAGATTGCAAGAAAGGCAGAAACAATACGCGGGGACGCTTTCGGGCGGCGAGCAACAAATGCTCGCCATGGGACGCGCCATAATGAGCAATCCGCGTTTGCTGCTGCTGGACGAGCCTTCAATGGGACTTGCGCCCGTCCTCGTTGACTTGATTTTCGACATCATTCAGCAAATCAACAAAGAAGGCGTTACCATTTTGCTCGTGGAGCAAAACGCGCTCATGGCGCTCTCGATCGCCAATCGCGGCTACGTCCTCCAAAGCGGCGAAATTCTCCTCAGCGACACGGCGGAAAGTTTGAAAAATAACGAGATGGTACAGAAAGCGTATTTAGGCATCGAGTAGTTCCGCTTTACCGAACTATGAAACTCATGTAAAATTAGTCGTCGGTCCGTTTTTCAAAACGGAAGAAATTCAAACCACCCAATGGAGAAGAGAAAATGTTCAAACGTTCGTTCGCCTTTCTCTCGTTGCTGGTCATCGCCAGCATCGCCCTGACCGCTTGCGGCTCCTCGACCCCAGCCACTCAGGCTGCGGATTCTGGATCCCCCGCAACATCAGGAAACGTCATCAAGATTGCCTCGCAATCCCCGCTTTCGGGCGATCAATCCGTCATCGGCGTTGACATCAAAAACGGCGCCCAACTGGCGATTGACCAGCTTTCCGGCCCGCTGAAAGACATGGGCTTCACTATTCAATTAGCGCCCTACGACGACATGGCGAACCCGGACAACGGCGTCGCCAACGCCAAGCAAATTGTCGCCGACCCCGCCATCATGTGCGTGGACGGTCACTACAACTCTGGCGTGCAAATCCCTTCGTCCGAGGTGTACCACAGCGCGGGTTTGGCGAACGTCTCCCCCGCCAACACCAACCCGACCGTTACGACTCGCGGTTACGCCGAAGTTAACCGCATCGTCGGACGCGACGACGTTCAAGGCGTCGTCGGCGCCGATTTCGCCGCCTCGAAAGGCGTGAAGTCGGTGTACGTCATGCACGACAAAACTGCTTACGGACAAGGCATCGCCGAATTCTTCCAACAAGAAGCCAAAGCCAAAGGGTTAGAAGTGCTCGGCTTTGAAGGCACCGAAGAAAAAGCCAACTTTGACCCGATCATCACCTCGATCATCGCCGCCAACCCTGAAGCCGTGTACTTCGGCGGCATGTTCTCCCAAGCGGCGGTGATGTTCAAGCAAGCGCGCGATCGCGGCTACGAAGGCATGTTCATCAGCGACGACGGCTTCGATTCCTCCGACGCCGCCAAAATCGCCGGCGACACCTTGATGGCTGGCGCAGGCACCTTCTACTCGACGGTCTCCGGCCCTGCCGCCGCCTACGCCGACACCGCGAAATTCGTTACAGACTTCAAAGCGGCGTTCAACCACGACCCGCAACCCTTCGCCGCCCAAAGTTACGACTCTGCGGCGATCTGCTTAGCCGCCATCCAAAACGCGATCAAAGCCAACAACAACCAAATGCCCACCCGCGAAGCGGTCGCCAAAGCCGTCCGCGAGTTGAAAGACTTCAAAGGCATCACGGGCGTTTACAACTTCAACTCGATCGGCGACCCGGTGGTTGCGAAATACTTCGTCATTCAAGTGATGTCCGGCGACCCCGCCCAATGGAGCGCAAACGAAATCGTTCAAACGCTCGACATCGCGCCTCCCGCTCCGTAATTTTACTTCCGCTATGCTAACGCTTCCCGACTCTGCCTCAGGGTCGGGAGGTTTTTTTCAACTCCAAACAACTTATGAAAAAATATTTGAAACCCATCAACTTGATGGAATTATTGCGCCCGCTTGGGCAGTTAATAGTTTTTTCATTGGGCAGCGCGGCGGTATTATCCATCATCGTCCTTGCGCTCGCCATAGTGTTAAATAACACAGCCGCCGGCGACAAAATTTTCGCGCAACTCAAAGTTTCCTTATTCGCTTATACGGTCGCCAACCTTCCGCAAGTGTTGGTGGACGGGTTAACCTTAGGCTTTGTTTATGCGGCAATCGCGCTTGGATATACGATGGTGTACGGCGTGCTGGAATTCATCAACTTCGCCCACAGCGAAATTTTCGCCATTGGGGCGTTCGTCGGAGTTGAAATATTAATCGCGCTGCAAAACGCGGGCTTAATAGGAAGCGGCTCGTCGCTTTTCATGGACTACGTTTTCCTCATACTCGCCATGCTGGCAGGGATGGCTGTCGCGGGCGGCGCGGCAATTGCGATGGAACGCATCGCCTATCGTCCGCTGCGAAACGCGCCGCGCCTCGTGCCGTTAATTTCAGCCATCGGCGTTTCATTTTTTCTGCAAGACGCAATTCGGCTGACAGAAAGCCTCACCACCGGTCAATTCAACCGCATCTTCCCCACCTTCGGCAATTTTGACAAACGCATTACCTTTGGCAAAATCCCTATGGGCGCGGCAGAACTGCCGTTTAGCGTGCCGATAAAATCGTTCATCGTCATCATCGCCGCCGTGTTGATGTTGGTCGTGCTGAATTACTTGGTCAACGCGACGAAGGTCGGCAAGGCGATTCGCGCCGTCGCTCAAGATCGCGCCACGGCAAGCTTAATGGGCATTGACGTAAACCACATCATCGCCATTACCTTTCTCATTGGCGGCGCGCTCGGCGGAGCGGCGGGTTTGCTCTACGCGCTCAAATTTACTCGCATTGACCCTTACGTCGGGTTTTATCCCGGCTTGAAAGCCTTCACCGCCGCCGTGCTAGGCGGAATTGGCAACCTTACTGGCGCGTTATTAGGCGGCATCATTTTAGGTCTGCTGGAAACGTTCGCCGGTTCGTATTTGTCCATCTTCACAATGGGCGCGGCAGGCGTAGAGTATAAAGATATTTTTGCTTTCGCCATTTTAATTCTTGTGCTAATTTTCCGTCCTAACGGCTTATTAGGCGAAAACGTTACAGAGAAAGTGTAGGAGAGTTCATGTCCAACCTTTCATTCAAAGATTTGAAGACGACAATGCAAAGCGGGTACTTGCCTTACCTGCTTGCAGGAGCGCACGTTCTTATCGGGACAATTCTCGTCTATCTTAATCAGCGCTCGATTATTGCCTTCTTAGTGCTGCTCAGTTCGTTCTTTTCGCTTTACCGCATCAAAGCGGACATGCGCTACAAGTTGTTCATCGGCGCGGTGCTTGCTTTGATCATCATCCCCGTTTTGGGCGTGCGTAATATCTTCTACTTGGAAGTCATTTTCCAAATCAGCGTATTTTCGGCGCTGGCTTTGGGGTTGAACATCGTCGTCGGATTTGCGGGTCTGCTCGATTTAGGGTATGTGGCGTTCTACGCCGTCGGCGCCTACCTTTGGGCGTTCTTCGGCTCAAAACAATTCTACACGTTGCCTTACACGCCCGGCAGTCAACCGACCGATTTGCCCTTTTTGCTGCCGAGCGACATGTTTTACCTTTTCATCTTCTTAGCCGTCATCGTGGCAGCAATTACCGGGATTTTGCTTGGTCTGCCAGTCCTGCGCGTGCGCGGCGACTATTTGGCGATTGTTACTTTGGGGTTTGGAGAAGTCATCCGCGTGTTGGCGGCGAACTTGGACAAGCCGCTCAACTTCACAAACGGTCCGCAAGGCATTACGCCCATTCAACGCCCGCCTATGCCGCAATCCGTCGTGGACGGGTTCAACGCGATATTCGGAAAACTGGTCGGTCATCAAGCCGACGTTTCGGCGCTGTATAACGTCATGTTTTATCTAATGGCGCTGGGAATCATCGTCATCATCATTATCGTGTCTCGGCGTTTAGAAGACTCAAAAATTGGACGGGCTTGGGCGGCAGTGCGCGAAGACGAGACGGCGGCAATTGCGATGGGAATTCCTCTCGTCAAAACGAAATTGTCGGCGTTCGCGGCGGGCGCTTCTTTTGCGGGAGCGATGGGCGTTTTGCTCGCGGCAAGCCGAACCTTCATCAGCCCCGAATCTTTTTCATTCATGCAATCTATCGGCGTGTTGGCGATGGTCATTTTAGGCGGACAAGGCAGCATCCCCGGCGCGGTGCTCGGCGCGGCGACGATTACCATTCTCAACTTGCAAGTGCTGCAAGGCTTGTCGCTTTATCTCAGCCAGTTGCGTCAAAGCGACGCGGTTATTCCAATCATTAACTTTGCGTGGAAAAATCTATCGTCGCAATTAGACCCCGCGCAATATCAGCGCATGATCTTCGGGCTGATTCTCGTGTTAATGATGGTCTTCCGTCCCGAAGGCATTCTGCCCGCCCAGCGCAGAATCAAAAAACTCGCGTCCGAATCGGCGCCGAACAAGGAATAAGCCCATGGCGCTTTTAGAAGCTATTAACGTCGTAAAGCGTTTCGGCGGTTTGACCGCCGTCAACAAAATGAATTTTCATTTGAACCCCGGCGAAATCGTCAGCATTATCGGACCCAACGGCGCGGGAAAGACAACCTTCTTCAACACGCTGACCGGAATTTACAAACCCGAAGAAGGTCAAATTAACTTTAAGGGAAAACCGCTGATTGGTCTGCGTCCCGACCAAGTGGCGCAGCGCGGCATTTCGCGCACCTTTCAAAACATCCGCTTATTTGGCAACCTCACCGTCATCGAAAATATTTTGGTGGGAATGCACTCGCACTTGAAGCAATCGCCGCTGGACGTCCTCTTGCATTTAGGCAAATTCAAAAACGAAGAAAGCGTCGCCGAAGCAAAGGCGGAGGAACTCATGCTCTACGTCGGTCTGAAAAACGTCGGCAACGAACTGGCGAAAAATCTGCCCTACGGCGCGCAACGGCGCGTCGAGATTGCCCGCGCGTTGGCGTCCAGTCCCGATTTGCTCCTGCTCGACGAGCCGACCGCAGGCATGAATCCGCAAGAGACCGAAGAAGCGATTAAACTTTTTCGCCGCATCCGCGACGAGCGCGGAATCACCGTCCTATTAATTGAACATGATATGCGCGTGGTGATGAACATTTCGGAGCGCATCAGCGTGATGGATTACGGCGAATGCCTTGCCGAAGGAACGCCCGCTGAAATTCACTCCAACCCAAGAGTGATCGAAGCCTACTTAGGTCGCGGCGCAATGTCCGAACAATACGAGGAGACCATCTAATGAGTTTGCTATCCCTCGAAAATGTTCATAGTTACTACGGTCATATTCACGCGCTAAAAGGCATTTCGCTTCGCATCGAAAAAGGCGAAATCGTTACGCTCATCGGCTCGAACGGCGCGGGAAAAAGCACCACGCTTCGCACCATCTCCGGGCTGATTCATCCAAAGCGGGGCAAAGTTTCGCTAGACGGAAAAGACATTTCCACAATGGCGCCTCACCTCATCGTTCGCGCTGGCATCGGGCATGTGCCGGAAGGTCGCGGAATTTTTCCGCGCTTAACAGTGAAAGAGAATCTCGAAATCGGCGCTTACACCATTGACGACGACGCCGAAGCCGAACGTCGCATGGAATATTCTTTTGAATTATTCCCGCGCCTCAAAGAACGCCTCGAACAAAAAGGCGGCACGCTCTCCGGCGGCGAACAGCAAATGCTCGCCATCGCGCGCGGACTCATGCTCGACCCGACCTTGCTCATGCTCGACGAACCCTCGATGGGACTCTCCCCCGTCATGGTTGACCTCGTGTTCGACACCATCCAAAAGGTCAACGAAAACGGCGCGACCATCTTGCTCGTCGAACAAAACGCCCTCGTCGCGCTCTCCGTCGCCCATCGCGGATACGTCCTCCAAACGGGCGAAATCATCATCAGCGACACGGCGTCAAATTTGAGAAACGACCCGACCGTGCAAAAAGCCTATTTAGGCGTCGAGTAATTCCTTTTAGCAGCCCGCAACGCAGAGGATGAAAGCGCGTCCTCTGCGTTTTTGTTATCCGTAGAGTACAATAAAAATATGACCTCCGCAGAAATCATCACCATTGGCACGGAAATTTTACTCGGCGAAATCGTGGACACCAACACGCGCTACATCGCCAAAACTTTGCGCGGCTTAGGCGTGGACTTATACCGCACCATCACCATCGGCGACAACGTCGAGCGCATCGCCGACGCAGTTCGGCGCTCGCTCGAACGCGCCGACGTCGTCATCACCACCGGCGGCTTAGGTCCCACCGTGGACGACCCGACCCGCGAAGCCGTCGCCAAAGCGTTCGGCGTACAAACCGAATTTCGAGAAGACCTTTGGGAACAAGTCGTCGAAACCATCGGGCGCTACGGGCGCAAACCTTCCGAGAATCAAAAACGGCAAGCCTACGTCCCGCAGGGCGCAATCGGATTGAGAAATCCCGTCGGCACCGCGCCGTGTTTCATCGTCGAAAAAGAAAACCGCGCCGTCATCTCTTTGCCGGGCGTCCCTGCCGAAATGGAACACATCCTGCACGAATCGGTCGTCCCCTATTTGCAAAAAAAATACAACCTTAACGAAGTCATCAAAGTTCGCGTGCTGCATTGCGCGGGTTTAGGCGAAGGGTTGATTGACGAAAAAATCGCCGACCTCGAAACGCTCAGCAACCCCACCGTCGGGCTGGCGGCGCACACAGGCGTGGTGGACATTCGCATCGCGGCGAAGGCAAAAAGCGAAGCCGAAGCCAACGCGCTCATCGCCGCCATCGAAGCGGACGCGCGCGCGCGGCTTGGCGCAATTATTTTCGGCGCGGACGACGACAAACTCGAAAACGTCGTTTTAGATTTGCTGGAAAAAAGCGGCTGGACTCTCGCCGTCGTTGAAAGCGGACTTAACGGGCTGTTGACGCAAAAGTTGCCCAACGTCGCCTCTCTCTCCGACCTTGCGCCGGACGCGCTTCGAGAAGCCTTGCTCTCCGCCCAAGCCGAATCTCGCGCTAACCTCGCTGTCGGCGTTTCGGTTTGCCTCGAAGAACGCGCCGCCGAAATGATTCTGCTTGCGCCCAAAGGCGAAAAGACTCAACGCATCGCCTACGGCGGGCCGCCGCAAAGTCTTCCGCGCTGGGCGATGAACTCCGCGCTCAACTGGCTGCGCCTAACGTTGGAGGAAGCGCGTTGACCTCGAAACCCCGTCCGCGAAAAAAGGGCGACCAATGGCTGGTCGCTCTCGCTTGGGGAATCAACGTCGCGGCGCTAATCGCCGTTGTTTTAGCGGCGGCGCTCTATTTTATTTTTTATCCCGTTTCCGCCGCGCCGAAAGAAATCGTCAAAAAGACAAATTACACCGCCACCATGCCCGCAACCTACACGCCGAATCCTTTCGCGCTTTACCTGCCGACCATCACGCCCAACCCGTTTTCAACGCTGATTGTCGCCCAAACGCCGACGCCTTTCGTCATCGAAAATTTTAGCACGCAAGGGCGCGCCGAAATTATCACGGCGGGGACTTCCGTTTCAGGACGACCGATTGAAGTGTACGCCTTCGGCAACGGCGAACGCCAAAAGATGATTGTGGCGGGCATTCACGGCGGGTACGAATGGAACACCATCGCCCTCGCGGACGAATTGATTCAATATATTTTCGACCGCCCCGATATTATCCCCAGCGACGTAACGCTCTACATCCTCCGCAACCTCAACCCCGACGGCGACGCGCGCGATCGCGGCGTAGACGGGCGCGTCAACGATCACGGCGCGGACTTAAATCGCAACTTCCCCGAAAACTGGGCGAGCGAATGGAATCGCGCGGGCTGTTGGCGACTCGCCGAAACCAACGGCGGAACGGGGCCAGGCTCCGAACCGGAAACGCAAGCCGTCATGTATTTTCTACAATCGCATAAAATAGAGACGCTGATCAGTTATCACAGCGCCGCGCTGGGCGTCTTCCCTGGCGGCGAACCCTGGGACGCAGACTCCAAAAAATTTGCGAAGGCGCTGTCCAAAGCGACGCGCTATCCTTACCCTCCGCTTGAAACGGGCTGCGTTTACACCGGCACGCTGGCGGACTACGCCGTCTCGCTCGGCATTACCGCCGTAGATATGGAACTCGCCACGCATGAAAATACCGATTTCAAAGCGAACTTAAAAGCGCTCGACATCCTCTTGAATTGGAAATAGAAAAGGAAATCATATATGACTCAAAAAATTGACACGCTCTTAATCAACGCCATTGTTCTGACGATGGACGAAAAATTGACGCAATACGAAAACGGCGCGGTCGCCGTCAACGGCGATTCCATCGTCGCCGTCGGAGACAAGGCGCGACTCAAAGCGCAATTCTCCGCCGCCGAAACGATCGATTGCGGCGGAAAAATCCTCATGCCCGGTTTAATCAACGCGCACACGCACGTCCCAATGACGCTCGTTCGCGGACTCGCCGACGACCTGCGCCTCGACGTTTGGCTGATGGGCTACATGCTGCCCGTCGAGCGTCAATTCGTCTCGCCCGAATTTGTGCGGCTCGGCACGCTCATCGCCTGCGCCGAACAAATCCGCAGCGGCGTAACGACTTTCAACGATATGTACTATTTTGAGGACGACATCGCCCAAGCCGCCGCCGACGCGGGCATGCGCGCCGTCTGCGGCGAATCGATTATGAAATACCCCGCGCCCGACGCCGCCTCCTACGACGACTCGCTCGCCTACGCGCGCGAGTTCATCAAAAAATGGAAAGGGCATCCTCTCATCACGCCCGCCATCGCGCCGCACGCGCCCTACTCCACCAACCCCGAAATCATCCGCGCCTGCGTTGACCTTGCCAAAGAGTTCGACGTGCCGCTGCACATCCATATTTCCGAAACCGCCTTTGAAGTCGAAAACATGCGTAAAGAACAAGGCATGCCCGTCGTCCCCTACGTCAAAAAACTCGGCTTGTTCGAAGCGAAAGTCATCGCCGCGCATTGCGTCCACATTGACACGGGCGAAATCCGCACGCTGCAACACGCCAACGCGGGCGTGGCGCATAACCCGTCCTCCAACCTCAAACTCGCTTCGGGCTTTGCGCCCGTGCAAAAAATGTTGGAAGACGGACTTAAGGTCGGAATTGGGACGGACGGGCCCGCCTCGAACAACGACCTCGATATGTTTGAAGAAGTGCGCCTCGCCTCTTTCGTCGCCAAAGCCTCTTCCAACGACCCGACGGTTTTACCCGCCGCCGAAGCGCTGACGATGGCGACTCGGCTCGGAGCGCAAGCGCTTCACTTGGGCGAAGTGACCGGGTCGCTCGAAGTCGGCAAACGCGCGGACTTAATTCTCGTGGACGTCAACCCGCTGCACAACACGCCGCGCTTCAAGCGCGACCCGCACAACGCCTACGCTCAATTAGTTTACGCCGCCAAATCTACCGACGTAACCGACACGATGGTCAACGGCAAATGGCTGATGCGCGAACGTCAACTGCTGACGCTTAACGAAGCGGATTTAATCGTCCAAGCCCGCGAACTCGCCGTTCAAATTGACACCTTCTTAACCGAACGCGAACAATCCGTCTTGTCAAAATTAATCGCGCTGGGCGGCTCGATGGAAGAGGAGTCGTTCGAGGTGCAGGTTAAGGTCAAGGCGACAGAGCCGAATCTCGTCGTCCAGAATTTGGGGCGCGAAGAAATTCAAATCAACGCGCACAAGCATTATCGTCAATTCGACGAATATTTCCTCTTCGATAATTCCGCGCAGGGGCGTTTGCGTTACCGCGAAGACAGTTTGATTAACGCGAAGGGCGAGATCGCCAGCGTTCGCACGCGGTTGACGCTGTTGGGCGCCAAGCGCGAAGGCGAAATGGGGCGCGACGTGGCGCTCTCGCGCAGCCGTTACCTTGCGCCCGCCGTGCAATCGTTGCGTTTCTATCGAGAATATTTCAAACCGAAAACGGAAATTTCCGTCGAGAAGGAACGCCTGCGCTGGCACATCCAATATAAGAATACCGAATTTTTCATCAACCTCGACACGGTGAAAGAACCCGCGCTGGGGACTTTCCTCGAAGTGAAGAGCCGCACTTGGAGCCGCAAAGACGCGGAATATAAAGCGAGTTTGACTCAAGAATTGCTCGACCTGCTCGGAGTCGGCGGCGCGGAAACTGTGGCGCAAGATTACATTGAAATCTTAAGCGCGTAAGTTTTATATTTTCCGCGAATCAAAATCGGTCAATCGCAATAGATTGACCGATTTTGCTTTCAGCGTTTGGCTGAAAAAATTTACGGACACGTAATTATAATAAAATTTACGTTATAGACGATTAAAGGTCCGTCGGCTCGCTTAACTTCTATCGAAGGATTTTTGATATACGCCGCGTTCATATCCGGCGGCACGCGGACGGTGTAGGATTTAATCGCACTCATCAACTGCCAAGACATAAATTGATCGCTCATCGTCCACAGGCTGGCGTCGCCGCCAAAAACCTTCGCCGCCTCCGAAGCCGTCTTCGGGCATTTTGCCGCGGCGACTTCAGCGCGGCGCGTCGTCGTATCGGGCAAGTTGGGCTGTAAATTTTTAGGGGCGATGTCAATCAGTTTTTTCAAAATCGTGTCGTTCGAAACTTTGGTCGGCGTCGTCGCCGCGCGCTTCATGCTGGAAACGCCCCACGCCGCCAACGCGATTAATAAAATCAAAACGCTTACGCCCGCAATTGCCAAAACTCGCGTGTTTTGACTTTCTTGCTCGCGTTCAATTTTGCGCTTCAACGCCTTTAACGCGCCCGTCGCTTGTTTTTGGGAAGCGCCCTTGCGAAGCAACATCGGCTCGATCTTCCAAAGCGGATTGCCCATTCGGTGCATTCCCAAAGCGCGACTCCAAACCTCTTCGTCGGTCATCGCAATTTGCTCGACGACTTCTTCTTTATGCCGCGTCGCGCGTTCTTTCTCGATGACGCCTCGCAATTCCGAAGCCTTCAACCAACGCCGATATAAAACCGCGTCGGCAAACTCAAAGCGCTCTGGCACATCCTTAATGCGAATCTGCCCGCCGACGGTTGCGATTTCAAAAGAGATTTCGCAAGATTGGCAAGAAAAATAATCCGCGTATTCCGGCAAATGGACAACCTTTAACGCGGACTCGCCGCAGGCGGGACATCGTCCGCTTGCCCATGCGTCGGGAATTTCCCATCGAGCCGTCGGTTGTTGCGCTTCCATTTTTCTATTGTAACTTAATTTTCACTCATAAATCTTGCAATTGGTTTTCATTTACAGTCCCAACGCTTTCGCCTCGTTCCAAAGAGCGTCCATCTCCGCCAGAGACATTTCGCTCAAAGAGCATCCCTGCTTTTTCGCGCCGTTCTCGACGTGCGCGAAACGGCGCTTGAATTTTAAGTTCGTCCCCCGCAACGCAGACTCGGCGTCCACTTCGCGCCAACGGCACAAGTTGACCAGCGCAAAAAGCAAATCGCCCAACTCGCCGCCGACGTCTTCGGGCTTCGCCGTTTTCACTTCCTCTATCTCTTCGCGGATTTTGTCCAACACTGAATCAACCTCCGCCCAATCAAAGCCGACGCGGGCGGCGCGGGCTTGATATTCCTGCGCCTGATTCAACGCGGGCAACGCGAGCGAAATTCCGTCCAAAATGCCTTTGTCCGTCTTCTTGCCTTCGCGTTCCTTCTCTTTCAATTTTTCCCAATTTTGCAAAACGCCGTCCGCGCTGTCGAGCCGCGCATCGCCAAACACATGCGGATGTCGGCGCACGATTTTATCGTACACGCCCTTAACCGATTCGGTAAAGTTAAAACGTCCGTCTTGATAAGCAATGTACGAGTTAAGAACAATCTGCAAAAGCAAATCGCCAAACTCCTCGCGCATTCCGTCCGCATCGTCGGCGTCTATCGCGGACAAAGTTTCATAGGTCTCTTCCAACAACGGGCGGCGCAGCGTCTGGTGTGTTTGTTCTTTGTCCCACGGGCAGCCGTTCGGCGCGCGCAGATGAGCGACGATTTCCGCAAACGCTTCAAACGACGTCCCTGCCTCCAAAGCGGGGACAAAAAGCGCCACAGGGAAATCATAAGCGCCTTCGCCAAATTCGGACAATTTTTCTTCGCGCCTCATCCCTCCGCCGACAACGACAACTTCGTGGCTATCCGCATACGCCGCCGAGAGGACAAATCTTGTTTGCCGCGCTTCGTCCGCCGAGTTGACGTTGAGAATCAAAAGGTCTATGTCGGGCGGGTTGGGCGGATAATGCTTGGACGAAAATTCCTGCGCGTCGAGCAAAGTCAACTTTGAGGGTAGAGAGAGGCGCAACGTCTCAAAGATGGAAGCGATTTTTTCAAAGTCCATGTTCTTTTCCCTTAAACAAGTAATTGGCAATTCGCAAATTGCGAGTTGCCAATTATAAATTCATCGCCGTTCCGACGAATATTAACGCTTGGTGTAGGTCGGCGCTTTGCGGGCTTTTTTGAGACCCGGCTTCTTGCGTTCTTTGATGCGGGCGTCGCGGGTGAGCAAGCCTTTTTTACGCAACGCGGAAGTCCAGTCGCCGTTCATCAATTGCAAAGCGCGAGCGACGCCGAGCCGCACGGCTTCGGTTTGACCGGTCGCGCCGCCGCCGTTGACGATGACGGAGATGTCGTATTTCGCCGCCGCCTCGCCCACCGCGCCGAAGGGTCGCATGATGTCTTGCACGTCGCCGAAGCGCGGGAAGAAGACCGCGCCTTCTTTTTCATTGACGACAAATTTGCCCTCGCCAGCGCTGACGCGCACGCGCGCAATGCTTTCTTTGCGGCGTCCGATTCCTTCAAAATATTGAGCCATAATTTCTTCCTACCTTTATTCCGAAGCCTTGACTTGCGCGGCGTGCGGGTGTTCCGCGCCGCCGTACACTTTTAGGCGCTTCAACACGGCGCGTCCCATGCGGTTGTGCGGCAACATGCCCCACACCGCGTCGCGCAAAGCGCGGTCGGGATATTGGGCGAGTTGATCGCGCAACGAGATGCTCTTCAAGCCGCCGGGGTAACCCGAATGCCGATGATACACTTTCGAGGTTAAACGCGACTCGGTTTTGGTTCCGGTCACGGTTACGTTTTGCGCGTTCACTACCACTACATAATCGCCCATCTCCACGCCGGGCGTGAAGGTCGGCTTGTGCTTGCCAAGCAAAATCCGCGCAATGCGCGTGGCAAGACGCCCCAGGTTTTCTCCCTGCGCGTCTATGAGTACCCAGTCGCGCTGAATTTCAGCGGCTTTCGGATAGTACGTCTTCTGCTGCACTTTCGTCTCTCCGTTTCTTTATTTTCATTTCAACGATTCATACTCGACTTCAATCAAACTTAACCCGCGCGCAGGCGCCAGCCCCGCTGGAAGCGTTTGCCCCTGCCCCGTTTCCAGAGCGCGGCGAACGTCTTCTAGCGAGCAACGTCCTTGCGCGGCGGCGACTTGAACGAAGACCAATCGGCGAACCATGCGATATAAAAACGCATCGGCGCGGACCTCGAACTGACGCTCCCCATTGGGCTTTTTCTTCCACTCGGATCTCGTCGCCGTGCGGGTCGTCGTCCCCTTTTCGGAGACCGCCGAGCCGAAGGCGGCAAAATCATGTGTGCCGAGCAGAAGGTTCGCCGCAAGGCAAAGCGTTTCGTCGTCCGGCGCGAGATGAACTCGCCATGCCGTTCGTTCGCGCAGCGGGTCGCGGACGGGGTCGCAAAACAGCCGATAACGATACAGCCGCGAAAGCGCATCAAAGCGCGGATGAAAGTCCGCACGGACGAGGCGCATGTTTCGCGCCGCCAAATCTGCGGGCAGTTTCGCGTTGAGCGCGCGCAAAAGGTCTGCGGGCGAAGCGTTCCATTCGGGGAAATCGAACGCCGCTGTTTGCCCTTCCGCATGAACGCCCGTGTCGGTTCGTCCCGCCATGACGACGGAATTTCCCGTCCAGCCGATTTGACGCAAGGCTTTTTCAAGTTCGCCTTGCGCCGTTCGAGAGGTTGCCTGCCGCTGGCTGCCAAAAAAACCGCTGCCGTCGTAAGCAAGAATCGCTTGGTAACGTGCCACTTACAATAACTAAATTCGTTTGTTAGAAACGAATTTTCGCTCTTATTCTTCCACTAACTCCAACACCACCATTTCGGCGGAATCGCCGAGTCGCGGACCGAGTTTGATCACGCGGGTGTAGCCGCCGTTGCGCGAAGCAAAGCGCGGGGCGATGTCGTCAAATAAGCGTTTGATGATTTGATTGTCGCCTAATTTAGAGGCGGCGAGGCGGCGAGCGTGGACTTTCTGATCGGCGGTCGCGTCGGCGCTGTTTTTCGCAAGCGTAATCAGGCGTTCGGCGTCGCCGCGAATGGCTGCGGCTTTCGCTTTCGTCGTCTGAATGCGTTCGTGCGTAAAGAACTGTTTAATCAGGTTGCGGCGCAACGCAATGCGCGAGCTTTTTGTGCGCCCTAATTTGTAACCTGCTACTGAATGTCGCATTTCTTAATTCTCCGAAGATTGATCTTTCAAATAGCCTTTTTCGCGCATTTTGTCGCGCAATTCGTCGAGGCTTTTTTCGCCGAAATTACGAATGGACATGACGGCGGTTTCTCCTTTTTCAAGGAGGTCGAGCACGTCGCCCACGGTGGCGATGCCGGTGCGCTTCAACGAGTTGAAGACGCGCACGGAAAGGTCGAGGCTTTCGACCGGCGTTTCCGCCATTTCGCTGCTGAGGCGGCTGCCGGAAGATTCTCGCTCGACCGCCACCGTCAGCATTTCTTCGTTCACGCCCGCGACGTAGCGCAGGTGATCAATCAAAATGCGGGCGGAGGCGCTGAGGGCGCGTTCGGGGGAAATTGTTCCGTCCGTCCAAATTTCTAAAATGAGTTTGTCGTAATTCGTGCTTTGTCCAACGCGGGCGGAAGCCACTTCCCAGTTGACGCGCTTAACTGGGCTGAAGATCGCGTCCACCGGCAGTTCGCCGATGGGCAGATGCCCGGCGCGTTCGTTGGCTGGCGAATAGCCGCGCCCGCGCTCGACGACAAATTCGATGTCTAATTTGGTCTTTGCGCCGTCGGCGGTAAAGAGGTACAAATCGGGGTTGACGATTTCGATTTCGGCGGGCGTGATAATGTCCGCCGCCGTTACCGTTCCTTCGCCGCGCACTTCGAGGTGCATGCGCGCGCTGTCCACGCCGTCCATTTTGATGCGAATTTGTTTGACTTGCAACATCGCTTGGATGACGTCTTCGCGCACGCCGGGGATGTCGCTGAATTCGTGCAACACGTCCGCGAAACGCGCCGAAGTGATCGCCGAGCCTTCCAGCGAGGAAAGCAGAACGCGCCGCAGGGCATTGCCCAGCGTTACGCCGTATCCGCCTTCCAGCGGACTGATCACAAATTTACCGTAATTCCGCGCTTCGGCTTCGCGTTCAATTTTGGGCATAACCATATTCGTAATGAGACCCGTCATCACGGTTCACCTTTTCCTTTTGCTCAAACTTCGGGGCGCGCCCGAAGCGTAAGGATTAGCGTCGGGAGTAGTATTCGACGATCAGTTGTTCGTCGAGACTTCCGTCAATTTCCGCGCGTTCCGGCAGACGAGCAACAGAGCCGCTCATTTCTTTGATGTCGCGGTTAAGCCAGCCGGGCACGTTGCGTTTCTCGGCAAGGTCGCTCAGTTCTTTGAAGTAGGAGAGATTGCCAGAGCCTTCGCGCACGGCGACCACGTCTCCGTTTTCGAGGATCATGGAAGGAACGTCGGTGCGGCGTCCGTTGACGACGAAATGTCCGTGGCTGACGAGCATTCGCGCTTGAGCGCGGCTGGACGCGAAGCCGAGTCGGAAGACGACGTTTTCAAGGCGGGACTCAAGGATTTGAAGCAGGTTCAAACCCGTCAAACCGCGGCGGGTAATCGCCGTGTCGTAATAGCGGCGAAATTGGCGTTCCAACACGCCGTACACGCGGCGGGCTTTTTGCTTGGCGCGCAATTGACGGGCAAAGTCGGAAGCGCGCCCAGTGGAACCGGGTTTGCCGCCGCCGCGACCAGCGGTCTTTCCGTGCTGACCGGGCGCAAAACTGCGCTTCTCGAAAGAGCATTTGGGGGTGAAGCAACGCTCGCCTTTGAGGTAGAGTTTTTCTCCCTCGCGGCGGCAAAGTTTACAAACCGGACTTAATGTTTTAGCCATATATTAACAACCTCTTACACGCGTCTTCGTTTAGGCGGACGGCAGCCGTTGTGCGGCACCGGGGTAATATCCGCAATTAGCAATACTTTTAATCCCATCGCCTGCACGGCGCGAATTGCGTTCTCGCGTCCGGGTCCGGGTCCTTTGACGTATAACTCTACTTCCTGCAAGCCCTGTTGTTGAGCGGGCTTGATGGCTTGTTCGGCGGCGAGGCGCGCCGCAAAAGGCGTGCTTTTGCGCGAGCCTTTGAATCCCGCCGACCCCGCCGATCCCCATGAGACGGCGTTGCCTTCGGTGTCGGTAACGGTAATAATCGTATTGTTGAAGGAAGCGAAGATATGAACCTGTCCGCGAGACAGGGAGCGCTTCCCTTTTTTGGCGCCGGACGCGCGGCGCGTGGAACGTACACTCTGAGCCATTTTTTGTTTTTACCTTTCGGACAGAATTACTTCTTCGCGCCCTTTTTCTTACCGCGACCGGCGACTGTTTTCTTAGCGCCTTTGCGCGTGCGCGAGTTGGTTTTGGTGCGTTGACCGCGCAACGGCAAATTGCGGCGATGGCGCAATCCGCGATACGAGCCGATTTCGATCAGACGCTTAATGTTCATCTGAACTTCGCGGCGCAGGTCGCCTTCAACTTTATAGTTTTTGGCGACGTACTCGCGGATGGCGGAAATTTCGGCTTCCGTTAAATCTTTAATGCGCGTATCGGGACTGACTTTCGTCTCCGCTAAAATTTTCTTGGCGCGGGTAGGTCCGATTCCGTATAAGTAAGTCAGACCGATTTCTGTCCGCTTGTTGCGGGGAAGATCAACACCTTCAATTCTTGCCATGTTTACTACCCTTGTCTCTGTTTATGTTTAGGATTTTCACAAATGATGTACACAACGCCTTTGCGCCGAACAATACGGCACTTGGCGCATCGCTTGCGAATGGAGGGCGATACTTTCATAAAAATTTCTCCTTGCTTTGCAATTTCGCTGGCAAAGCCAAACGCTTGATTATAATCGTCGTTCTCAATTTCGTCTATGTTTTTACGGGTTTTCGCAAAGGTCATAAGACAGTCAGGATTTGAGGTTCTCCTTCGGTAACGGCGACCGTGTGTTCAAAGTGCGCCGTCAACGACCCGTCTGCGGAAACTACCGTCCACTTGTCCGGCAGGACGCGCGTTTCATGCGTCCCGATAATCGTCATAGGTTCGATGGCAATCGTCATTCCCGCTTTAAGCGGAAGACCGCTGCCCGCCGCGCCAAAGTTCGGCGCTTGCGGCGCTTCGTGCATGGTCTTCCCGACGCCGTGTCCGGTGTATTCGCGGGCGACGTGAAACCCATGACTTTCCACATAATTTTGTATCGCCGCCGAGACGTCGCCTATTCGGTTGCCTTTTCGCATTTTGGCGATGCCCGCATAAAGCGCCGCTTCGGTAACTTGCAACAGCGTTTGAGCCTCGTCAGAAATGCGCCCCACCCCCGCCGTAAACGCGGAGTCGGCGACGTAGCCTTGATAGATCGTCCCGCAATCTACCGAGACGATATCCCCTTCTTTCAACTTTCGTTTGGGGTTAGGGATTCCATGCACCATTTCGTCATTAATGCTGACGGTAATGGACGCAGGGAAAGGCGGGCGTCCGTAGCCTTTGAACGGCGATACGCATCCGTGCGACTTCAGCGTTTCCTCAGCAGCCGCGTTAAGGTCTGCTGTTGTCGCACCCGGTTGTAAAAGTTCTTTTAGCCTTGCATGAACGCTGGCGTTAATGCGTCCCGCTTCGCGCATAATTTTTATTTCGGCGGGAGTTTTGATGTTAACTTGACGAGCGCGAAACATTCCGAGCAAAGCCTTGTTCTTATTTCGCCTTAGACGATTTGTCTAACGCGCTTAATAACGATTGAGTTACGTTGTCCACCGCTTGCGCGCCGTCAATTTCAGCCAGCACGCCCGCGCCGCGATAATATTCAACCAGCGGCATCGTCTGTTCGATGTAAACGCGGATGCGTTTAGCGACCATTTCCACTTTGTCGTCGTCGCGTTGATAGACTTCCGAGCCGTCTATGTCGCAAACGCCGACCTGCTTGGGCGGGTTGAATTTCTCGTGATAGATATGTCCCTGCGCGCGACAAGTCCAACGTCCGCCAGCGCGTTCGACGAGGATTTCTTCGGCGGCAGTGATAAACGGAACGGTGTTCACCGCGCCGTTGAAATCTTTTAACATGACTTCGAGCGCGTCCGCTTGCGCGGGCGTGCGCGGAAAGCCGTCGAGGATCGCGCCCGCTTCGCAGTCGGGCTGCGAGATGCGGGCTTTGATCATGTTAATTGTTACGTCGTCTGGAACTAGTTCGCCTTTATCCATGTAGGATTTGGCAAGTTGTCCCAATTCGGTTTGATTTTTAAGGTTCTCGCGGAAGAGGTCTCCCGACGAAACGTGCTTTAAGCCGGTTTTTTCGGCAAGGATGCGAGCCTGCGTTCCCTTGCCTACGCCCGGCGGTCCGAGCAAGACAATGTAAGTAGGCATGGTTAACCTCGTTTAGCGGACGAGCAGCGAGTCTTGATATCCATGCAGTTTGAGTTCTGCGTCAATGTTCTGGAAGGCGTCGCGGACGACGCCGACCACGATGAGCAATCCCGAAGAAGTAATCAGGAAAATGCCCGTGTTGTTCGCGGCGGAAATGTTTAATGCGGAAAGCACGAGTCCGATGAGGAAGGGCATGACCGCGACGATGCCGAGAAAGACCGCGCCGACCAGCGTGATGCGGCTTTGCACCGCGCTCAAGTATTTCTGCGTCGGGGCGCCGACTAAAACGCCGGGCACGTTTGCGCCGGATTTTTTCAGGTTTTCGCCGTAGTTCTGTTGGTCGAACAAAACCGTCGTGTAAAAGAAGGTGAAGACGACGACCATTAGGAAGTAAATTGTCCAGTAGCCCCAGTTGCTTGTGCCCGTCGCGCCGAAGAAGTTTTGCACGCCAATAAAGAAATTGGCGACTGCGGCGTTTTCGCTTTGCGTGAAGTAACTGGCGATGATGGCGGGGAACTGCAAAATGGCGCTGGCGAAGATGAGCGGAATCATGCCCGCTAAGTTGACCATCAACGGCATAGTGCCTTTGACCGGCATGGACATGCGGTTGCCGACGCGACGACCAGGGTACATGACCGGCACGTTGCGCCGCCCTTGCTGGACGTAAACAATCGCCGCAACCGTCAGCACGATGATGACGATGGTCAGCGTAACCATGAGCCAGCGAGTGGCTTCGTCCGCGAGGAGGATGGCAAAGTTTTGCGGAATGGTCGCCACGATGCCCGCGAAGATGATGAGGGAAAGTCCCTGTCCGCGAATGCCGTATTCGGAGATTAATTCGCCGAGCCAGATTGCGAACATCGTCCCTGCGGTCATAGCGATTAGCGTCGTCCAAGACGTCAGCGCGGTTTCGGGGGCGAAGAGGTTGAAGTCCATGATCTTGCCTAATCCCGCTTGAAGCGCCAACGAGTTGAAGATGTTAATCTGCCCCACTGCGGAGAGAATCGCCATCGGCACGGAGAGGTAGTAAGTCCATTTTTCCTGCCAGCGCTGTCCTTCGCGCGGGTCGTCTTGCATTTTTTGCTGCAACGAAGGGATGATCGGAATCAACAGTTGGAGGATGATTTGGGCGGTAATGTAGGGGTACACGCCCATTGACAGCAACGAGAAGTTTGAGACGGTGCCGCCCGAAAGCAGGTCGAGGAAGCCGAGAAAGCCGCCCTCGCCCGCCGTCGCGCTGCGGAACGCCGCAAGCACGCTGCGATGCACGCCCGGCGCGGGGACGTTCGCGGCGAGGCGGTATATAATCAACAGCCCGAACGTAACCAACAATTTGCGGCGAATGTCTTCCGATTTCCAAAGATAGCGCCAGCCTGAAAAAAAGGTCTTCATAACGTTTCCTTAAGTTAGGCGATCAGTTCGACCGAGCCGCCCGCTTTTTCGATTTTGGCTTTCGCGCCCGCGCTCACGCGATGAACGCGGACTTTGAAGGCGGCGTTCGCTTCGCCGCGTCCCAAAATCACAATCGGGTTGCGCGTGTCGCGCAGAAGGCGCGCTTCGGCAAGCGATTCGGGAGAAACATCTCCGCCCGTTTTGAACGTTTCGGAGAGTTGATCCAAATTCACTTCGTTGTATTCCACTTGGTTGGGCGGCGTGAATCCTTCGCCGCGCAAGAACGGCAGACGGCGATAGAAGGGCAAGTTGCCGCCCTGACGGTACAAATGTCCGCCTTCGCCGGAGCGCGCGCCCGCGCCCTTTGTTCCGCGCCCGGCGGTCTTGCCTTGCCCGGCGGAGATGCCGCGTCCAACGCGCTTGCGATTCTTTTTCGCCCCAACGTTGGGCTTAAGATCGTTTAATTTCATGGTCAACCTACTCTTCAATCTTGATCAAGTGAATGATCTTATTCAACATGCCGCGCAGCGCGGGCGTGTCTTTATGTTCGACGGTTTGATTCATGCGGCGCAGCCCCAGCGCTTTGACCGTCGCTTTTTGATCTTTTTTAAAGCCGATGGCGCTGCGGACTAAGGTTACGCGCAAAGTTTTCGGATTAGACATGCTGTTTTCTCCGCTCCCAGAACGGAAGCAAATCTTCGACGCGCTTGCCGCGACGAGCGGCTTCGTTCGCGGGCGAACGAAGCCCGTCCAGCGCGTCAAAGGTCGCCATTACGACGTTGAGGACGTTGGCGCTTCCCATAGATTTGGTGAGGATGTCGCGCACGCCCGCCACTTCCAACACGGCGCGGACGCCGCCTGCGGCGATGACGCCCGTACCCGCAGAAGCCGGTTTGAGGAAGACTTTTGCGCCAGCCACTTTGCCGAGCGCCTCGTGCGGAATCGTCGTCCCAGAAAGGTTAACGGAACGAATATCTTTGCGGGCGCGTTCGGAGGCTTTACGCATTGCGTCCGGCACGGCGTTGGCTTTGCCGACGCCCATGCCGACGTTGCCTTTGCCGTCGCCGACCACGACCGTTACGCGGAAGCGGAAGCGGCGACCGCCTTTGACGACTTTGGCAACGCGGGCGATTTCAATTACGCGCTCTTCAAAAGCGTCTTGCGCTTCGTACTGTTTGTCAAGTTGTTTGTCAGCCATATTTTCTCCTAGAACTGCAAGCCGCCTTCGCGCGCGCCGTCGGCAAGGGCTTTGACTCGCCCTGTGTAGCGGAAGCCGCCGCGATCAAAAACGACCGAAGCGATTCCTTTCGACTTCGCGCGTTCAGCGAGCGCCTGACCGATGGCTTTCGCCTGTTCGGTCTTCTTCAAGCCTTTCATTCTTTCGCGCAGTTCTTTGTCAATCGTGGATGCGGAAACCAGCGTCGCGCCTTCCATATCGTCAATGAGTTGAGCGTAAATGCCGGTTAAGCTTTTGAAAACGCACAAACGCGGACGCTGCGCGTCGCCGAATAAATTCTTTCGCACGCGCGCATGACGACGAACGCGCGCCACTGCTCGATTTTTATACGCCATGATTTATTTGGCTCCTTTTCCGGCTTTGCCCGCTTTGCGGCGAACTTTCTCGCCGAGATAACGCAAGCCTTTGCCGTGATACGGCTCCGGCGGGCGAACTTTGCGAATGTTCGCAGCCACCTGCCCCACCAATTCTTTGTCAAAACCTAAGACTTTAATTAGGCGGGTTTTCGCGTCCGCTTCAAAGGAGACGCCCGCAGGCGGCTCGATTTTGACGGGATGGGAGTAACCGACAAATAAAGCCAAATTTTTGCCTTCCATTTCGGCGCGATAGCCGACGCCTTCCACTTGAAGGACGACTTCAAATCCCTTGCTGACGCCGTGAACCATGTTGGCAAGCACGGCGCGAGTCGTTCCATGCAGGGCGCGCTCTTCGGGGTTGTCCGAATTGCGGGCGATTTTCAATTGATTATCTTCCATTTTGATTTCAATCAATTTGGAAAATTCGCGGGAGAGTTCGCCTTTCGGCCCCTTGACGCGCACGTTGGAGCCTTTCAACTCCACTTGCACGCCGCCGGGAATCTCCACGGGTAAACGACCAATGCGAGACATGATAAACCTCCTACCAAACCTTGCAGATAATCTCGCCGCCCACGCCCAACTGTCGGGCGCGCGCGCCAGTCATCACGCCCTTCGGGGTGGAGAGAATGGCGACGCCAATTCCGGAAAGCACCCAGGGGATGTCCTGCTTTTTCGTGTAAATGCGGCGACCGGGCTTGCTGACGCGCTCTAATCCGGAGATGACGGCGCGGCGTTGGCGGCGTTCGCCCACATATTTAATCTTAAGGCGCAGCACTTTTTGCGCTTCGATTTCGCCGTCCACCGTTTCAAATCCTTCGAGGAAGCCTTCTTCTTTGAGGATTTTTGCGATTTCAAGCTTAACTTTGGAACTCGGCAATGCGACTTGGGAATGTCCCGCCATGACGGCGTTGCGGATGCGAGTTAACATATCGGCAATTGGATCAGTAAATGACATGATTAAACTCCTACCAAGACGCCTTAACGACGCCGGGAATTTGTCCTTTTAACGCCAATTCGCGGAAACAAATGCGGCACAATCCGAAGCGGCGGATGTAGCCGCGCGGTCGTCCGCAACGCTGGCAGCGGTTTCTCACCTGCACGGCGTGGCGGCGGCGTTGTTCGCGATATTGCATACATTTCTTTGCCATACCTTACGCTTCCTTCTTGCCGCTAAACGGCATACCAAGCTGACTCAACAAAGCGCGGGCTTCGTTGTCGTTCTGTGCGCTGGTTACTATGGTAACTTCCATGCCGCGCAGTTTGTCAATTTTGTCGTATTCGATCTCGGGGAAGACCAATTGATCTTTGAGACCGAGCGTGTAATTTCCGCGCCCGTCGAACGAGTTGGCGGAAATGCCGCGAAAGTCGCGCACGCGCGGCAACGCAATGTTGACCAGACGGTCAAAAAACGCCCACATGCGCGGACCGCGCAAAGTTACCTTCGCGCCGATCACATAGCCTTCGCGCAGTTTGAAGTTGGAGATCGCCTTTCGCGCTTTCGTTTGAATCGGGCGCTGACCGGTAATTGCGGTCAAGTCCGACACGGCGGCGTCTATCGCTTTGGGGTTCGTCATCGCTTCGCCTAAGCCGATGTTGATGACGATCTTTTCCAAGCGCGGCAACTGCATGACGTTCTTGAATCCGAACGATTTCATCAGAGCCGGGGCGACTTCTTTGTTATAACGTTCCTGCATAATGTTCATAATATCGCTCCGCTCTTAATCAATCGTGGATTGGCATTTCTTACAGACGCGATGCGCGCCTTCGTCGTCGCGCTGCACGCCGACGCGAGTCGCGGCGGAGCATTTCGGACAAACCAGCATCACGTTAGAAATATCCACAGGTCCTTCAAATTGAATGCGACCGACGCTCATTTGGCGGTTGCCAGCCTGCGTCTGCTTTTGGTGCTTCGTGCGGATGTTAACTCCCTGCACGACGACGCGGCGCTCGTCGAGGATGACGCGGATCACTTCGCCGCGTTTGCCCTTGTCTTCGAGACGCCCGCTAATCACTTCGACGGTGTCGCCTTTTCGAATCTTCACTTTCATTGCTTAACTCCTATACCACTTCGGGCGCAAGCGACACAATCTTCATGTAGCCCATATCGCGCAGTTCGCGCGCCACAGGCCCGAAGATGCGCGTGCCTCTCGGGTTTTCGCCGTCGGCGTCGAGGATGACAGCCGCGTTGTCGTCAAAGCGGATGTACGAGCCGTCTTCGCGTCGCCATTCTTTGGCGCAGCGCACGATGACGGCTTTGACGACTTCGCTCTTTTTGACCGAACCTTGCGGCGTCGCCGCTTTGACCGTCGCCACGACCACGTCGCCGATTGCGCCGTATTTGCGGCGCGAACCGCCTTTAACTTGGATGACGAGCAGCTCGCGGGCGCCGCTGTTGTCGGCGACTTTCAAACGAGATTCTTGCTGAATCATGGCTTACTCTCCCACGCCTTGATCCGCAGTGCGGACTTCGCGCTTGACGACCGATTCGACCGCCCAGCGTTTGTCGCGCGACAGCGGGCGCGATTCTACGATGCGAACTTCGTCGCCGATTTGACAGCCGATTTCGTCGTGCGCTTTGACGCGCATGCTCGAAACGACCACTTTTTTGTAAAGCGGATGACGGTATTTGCGGGTGATTTCCACAACCACCGTTTTGGTCATTTTGTTGCTGGTGACCACGCCAGTGATACGACGACGATTGTTCATTTTTCACCTTCTGCGGCAGCCGACGCGAGCGCTTGCGCGAGGATGGTTTCCATGCGGGCGATGTTCTTGCGAAGGACGTTCAAACTGCTGGTGTCGGTCAACTGACCGGTAACTTGCTGGAAGCGCAACTTCATCAGTTCGTCGCGCGCGTCGGAAATTTTCGTGCGAATTTCTTCCGCTTCCAGTTTGCGAATTTCTGCGGATTTCAGGGCTTTCATTGGTTATTCTCCTCCGGCGTGGCGAGCCACAACTTTGGTCTTGATGGAGAACTTGTATTGCGCCAAGCGCAAAGCCGCCAACGAAACGTCTTCGGACAAGCCGCCCACTTCAAACATAATGCGTCCGGGTTTGACGACGGCGACGTAGTATTCCACGTTCCCTTTGCCGGAACCCATGCGCGTCTCTGGCGGTTTGTGCGTGAAGGGTTTGGCGGGGAAAATGCGAATCCACACTTTGCCGCGCCGCTTCATTTCACGGACGATCACGCGGCGAGCCGCTTCAATTTGACGGGCGGTTACCCAGCCCGGTTCCAGCGCTTGCAAGCCGTATTCGCCGAAGGAGACTTCCGCGCCGCGGAGAGCCTTTCCTCGCATGCGACCGCGCATTTGCTTGCGCCACTTTACTCGTTTAGGCATCAACATAGCAATAACCTCGTTTTAAGCGACGCAGCGTTATTCGCTGACGTACACGCCTTCCGTCGCTTCTGTTTTTTCTTCAGTTTCGGCAACCGCTTCGCCTTTGTAAATCCACACTTTGATTCCAAGTTGACCGTAAGTCGTCGAGGCTTCTTCGGAGGCGAAATCGAGATTGGCGCGCAAAGTTTGCAGGGGGACGCGACCTTCGCGCAGCCAAACGTCGCGCGACATTTCCGCGCCGCCCAAGCGTCCGCCGACGAGAATTTTGATTCCCTTGGCGCCTTGTTTCATGGCTTGTTGCATGGCGCGTTTCATGGCGCGACGATAGGCAATGCGGCGTTCTAATTGGTCGGCGATGTTTTTGGCGACCAATTTCGCGTCCAGATCCGGCGCGCTGATTTCTTTCACGTCCAAATCCACTTTTTTGCCGACCAGCGTTTCCAGCGCGGCGCGAATTTTCTTCACGCCTTCGCCTTTGCGCCCGATCAAAATGCCGGGCTTGGCGGTGTGAATCGTAATGCGGATTTTTCCGGGCGTGCGTTCCACGTCAATGCGCGAGACGCCCGCTTTTCCATTTTGAACCGCTTCCGGAATGTCCTTCCGCAAAACGCGGACTTGCTCGTTCGCGGCGGCTCCGCCTTTGGACAGTTTGCCCGTCAACAAATTGCGGATGGCGAAATCTTGGTGCAATTGTTCGCGGTAGGCTTTGCCTTCGGCGAACCAACGTCCGCCCCAGGGTTGGTTAATGCCGAGACGAAATCCGATAGGATGTACTTTTCGACCCATATAATCTCCTTATGCTCCGCGCTCGCGCAAAACGACCGTTACATGCGAACTGCGGCGGAAGAGCGGCTTGAAGCGCCCGCGCGCGCCGAAGCGGCGCCATTTGCGAGTCGGCGCTTCGTCCGCCGTAATGGCGGCGACGAAGAGATCGTCGCGGCTGACGCCGAAGTTTTCTTCGGCGTTTGCCACGGCGGAAGCGACAAGTTTGTAAATCGGCTCTGCGGCGCGTTTGTTTACAAATTTGAGGGTTTCCAACGCTTCGTTGGCGTTTTTTCCGCGCACGATGTCAATTACGAGGCGAACTTTTTGCGCCGATTGCGGAAGAAAGCGGAGATGCGCTTGAATATCTGTCATGTCCGATTCTCCTTAGCCGCCCTTTTCGGAGGCTTGATGTCCGCGGAAGGTGCGCGTCGGGGCGAATTCGCCCAAACGATGACCGACCATATTTTCCGTAACGTAAATCGGAACATGGCGGCGTCCGTCGTGAACCGCGATGGTGTGACCCACCATTTGAGGGAAGATCACCGAAGCGCGACTCCACGTGCGAATCACTTTCTTCTCTTTTTTCTGATTCATGGCTTCGATACGTTTGAGCAATTTCGGCTCAATGTACGGGCCCTTTTTCAATGATCGTGACATATCTACTTACCTCTATTAGCGGTTCGTCTTGCTGCGACGGCGCACAATGTATTGATCCGTCTTTTTGTTAAGGCGGGTTTTCTTTCCAAGCGTAGGCTTGCCCCACGGCGATTTGGGGCTGGAAAGCCCGATGGGTTGACGTCCTTCGCCGCCGCCGTGCGGATGGTCGCGGGGGCTCATCGCCGTTCCGCGAACGCCAGGTCGAACGCCAAGGTGGCGTTTGCGCCCGGCTTTGCCGAGTTTCACGTTGCCGTGATCTAAGTTGCCCACTTGACCCAGCGTGGCGTAGCACACTTGATGAATGAGGCGCACTTCGCCCGAAGGCATGCGGATTTGCGCGAAGTCGCCTTCTTTGGCGAGCAGTTGCGCCGAGCCGCCCGCCGTGCGGACGAGTTGCCCGCCTTTGCCAGGCTTGATTTCAATGTTGTGAATCATCGAGCCGACGGGGATTGCGCTAATCGGCAAGGCGTTGCCAGAGCGGATTTCGGCGTTCGGTCCCGACATGAGCGTGTCGCCCACTTTTACGTCCACGGGGGCGATGATGTAGCGCTTTTCGCCGTCCGCGTAGTGCAAAAGCGCGAGGCGCGCGGTGCGGTTCGGGTCGTATTCCACCGCCGCAACTTTGGCGGGGATGCCGATTTTGTCGCGTTTGAAATCCACAATGCGGATGTAGCGCCTTGCGCCGCCGCCGCGATGACGGACGGTAACTCGCCCGTGAGCGTTGCGTCCGCCGCTGCGTTTTTTGATGACCAACAGCGAGCGTTCAGGCGTGGATTTGGTAATTTCCTCAAAGGAATAGCCGGTGCGGTCGCGCATGCCCGGCGTTACGGGTTTGTACTTTTTTACTGCCATTATTGCACCCCTTCAAAGAATTCAAAGGGCTTGCTGCCCTCGGCGAGGGTAATGATCGCTTTCTTGAAACCCGGCTTGCGAACTGTCAAACGGCGAGTTTTGCCGCGACGTCCGCGTTTGGCGGGAACGTTGATGATATTCACGCGCGCTACGGTAACTTCAAAAAGGGTCTCCACCGCGTCTTTGACGGCAATGCGCGTCGCGTCTTTATCCACAACGAAGACGTAATGCCCAAATTTGCTGGATTGGAGATTCGATTTCTCGGTAATCAGCGGGCGGAGGATGACATTGTAAAGGTTGCTCATGTCTCTCTCCTATCCTAAATGCGCGACCAGCGCGTCAATCGTCTTGGCGGGCAAAACGACTTTTTCAAAATTAAGAATATCGCGCACGTTTAAGTAACTGGCGAGCAGCACTTTGGCGCTTTCGATATTGCTCGTTCCGCGCATGACAAGGTCGTAGTTTTGGTCTTTGGCGGGCATCAACAGCAAGGCGGTGGATGCGCCGACCAAATTTCCTAAGGTCTGCGCCACAACTTTGGTCTTCGGTTCGTCGAAGTTCAATTCGTCCACAATGACGAGAGAGGCTTCGGACGCCTTGACAGACAACGCCGAACGCAACGCCGCTTGACGCATTTTCTTCGGCATGCGAAGTTCGTAACTGCGCGGGTGCGGGGTGTGAATGCCGCCGCCGCCAACCCACTGAGCGGCGCGACGCGAGCCTTGACGGGCGCGTCCTGTTCCTTTTTGTTTCCAAGGTTTGCGTCCGCCGCCGCGCACTTCGCCGCGCACTTTGGTTTCGTGCGTGCCGAGGCGGGCGTTTGCCATTTGGCGCGTGTATGCCTGATGCATCAGGTCAATGTTGATCGGGGCTTCAAAGACGCTGGCGGGAAGTTCCACCTCGCGCACTTTATTGCCCTTCAAATCAAGAACATCTACTTTCATGGTATTCTCGCTCCGATTTCCTGCGCGCTATTGCTTGCGCGATTCCTTGATCATGACGAGGCTTCCTTTGCCGCCGGGAACCGCGCCGTTGATGGCGATCAGGTTGCGTTCAAGGTCGAGAGCCACAATCTTGATATTCTGCGCGGTAACGCGATCTACGCCCATGTGTCCTGCGCCGCGCGCGCCTTTATAAACGCGACCGGGCGTCGTGCCTGCGCCGCGCGAACCGGGGGCGCGGGTGCGGTCCGAGGTGCCGTGCGTCGCGTCCATGCCGCGAAAGTGATAACGCTTTACGCCGCCCGCGAATCCCTTCCCTTTGCTGATGCCGACCACGTCCACGCGCTCGCCGACGGCAAAAGCGTCGCCGACAGTAACTTTGTCGCCGACTTTTAGTCCGTGTTCTTTTGCGCGAAATTCGCGGAGGTAACGCAGGGGGGTAATTTCACTGGCTTTCAAATGCCCAATTTGTCCTCGCGTGAGGCGCTTGGGATTTGTTTCGCCAAAGCCCAATTGCACGGCGGAATAACCTTCTTTTTCTGCGGTGCGAATCTGGGTAACAAAACAAGGCCCAGCCTCGATGAGGGTTACCGCGTAGGCAACGCCGTTCTCATCGAAGATCTGGGTCATGCCGATCTTTCGACCTATCAGCCCTTTCAACATACTCGATTGTCTCCTTTATAAGATATTGACGAGACTGCCAGTTGGGGCAACAACCGCATCATCTCCGTGCGGCACAGTCAGTTGGCTTGCGAGGCGAATTTTTTTATTCGCGCGCAAACCAACTCTTGCGCCGTCTCTAACTTGCCGCAATTGCGGAATGTCCGCAATTGCGCGTTATTCAACTAAATTTTGATTTCGATGTCCACGCCTGCGGGCAAGTTCAAACGCATCAGCATGTCAATCGTTTTCGAGTCGGGGTCCAACACGTCAATCAAACGGTTGTGCGTGCGAATCTCGAAATGTTCGTGCGAATCTTTGTCAATGAAAGCAGAACGGCGTATTGTATACCGTTCTTTCTTGCTTGGCAAGGGTACGGGACCAACAACATGCGCGCCAGTGCGTTCGGCAGTTTCGACAATGCGCTTCGCGGATTGGTCGAGGATGCGATGGTCATACGCCTTCAAACGAATACGGATTTTTTGCTTCGCCATTTCTCCGCCTATTCGAGGATCTTCGTTACGACGCCCGCGCCGACGGTCAAGCCGCCTTCGCGGATGGCGAACTTCGAGCCTTGTTCCAACGCCACTGGCACAATCAATTCTACCGTCAGGTTGACGTTGTCGCCCGGCATGACCATTTCGACGCCCTCAGGCAAGGTGATGTCGCCCGTTACGTCCATCGTGCGGATGTAGAACTGCGGACGGTAGCCTGAGAAGAACGCTTTGTGACGTCCGCCTTCTTCTTTCTTCAAAACGTACACTTCCGCCAAGAATTTCTTGTGCGGCGTTACCGAACCCGGCTTCGCCAACACTTGACCGCGCTCGATGTCGTCGCGCTCGATGCCGCGCAACAAAATGCCCGCGTTGTCCCCCGCCACCGCTTCGTCCAATTCTTTATGGAACATTTCGATGCCGGTAATCACCGAACTCTTCGTGTCGCGCAAGCCGATGATTTCTACCGCGTCGCCTTTCTTCGCCACGCCGCGATCCACGCGACCGGTTACCACCGTGCCGCGTCCCTTAATCGAGAAGACGTCTTCCACCGCCATCATAAACGGTTTGTCCATCTCGCGCTGCGGTTCGGGGATGTATTCGTCAATTACGCGCAACAGTTCCTTAATCGGGGCGTATTCCGGCGCGTTCGGGTCGGTCGAGGTACTTTCCAACGCCACTTTCGCCGAGCCGCGAACGATCGGCGTGGTGTCGCCAGGAAAGCCGTAACTGCTCAGCAGTTCGCGCAGTTCCAATTCGACCAATTCTAACAACTCGGGGTCGTCCATCATGTCCACTTTGTTCAAGAAGACGACGATGCTCGGAACTTCCACTTGGCGAGCCAAGAGGACGTGTTCGCGCGTTTGCGGCATCGGTCCGTCTGGCGCCGCTACGACTAAAATCGCGCCGTCCACTTGCGCCGCGCCGGTAATCATGTTCTTGATGTAGTCGCGGTGGCCCGGCATGTCCACGTGCGCGTAGTGCCGTTTTTCCGTCTGGTATTCGACGTGCGAGATGTTAATCGTGATGCCGCGCGCTTTTTCTTCCGGCGCGTTGTCAATTTGGTCGTAGGCTTTGAATTCGCCTCCGCCCATCAAGCCCGCTACTTTGGTTATCGCAGCCGTCAACGTGGTTTTGCCGTGGTCAATGTGACCCATCGTGCCCACGTTCAGGTGCGCCTTGCTTCTGTCAAACTTCCCTTTCGCCATAATAATGCTCCTTAGGTAATAACCGTTATGATTTCAAAATATCTTCAGCGACCGACTGCGCCACCGGGGCGTAGTGATCGAATTCCATACTAAATACGCCGCGCCCTTGCGTGGCGGAGCGGAGTTGCGTGGCATAACCGAACATTTCGCCTAACGGAACCATCGCGCGAATCGCTTGCGCGTTGCCAGGGCGAACGTCCATGCCTTGAATCAAGCCGCGCCGCGAGTTGATTTGCCCCATCACGTCGCCGAGATATTCTTCGGGGACGACGACTTCCACTTTCATCATCGGTTCAAGCAAAATGGGGTTGCCCTTTTGCATGCCTTCTTTGAAGCCGATAGAGGCGGCGAGTTTAAACGCCATTTCGCTGGAGTCTACTTCGTGGAAAGAGCCGTCAAACAAGGTAATTTTGACGTCCACGACGGGATAGCCCGCCAAAATGCCGCTTTCAGCGGCTTCGCGGAAGCCCTTTTCGGAAGGTCCAATGTATTCCTTCGGAATCGCGCCGCCGACGATTTTATTTTCAAAGACGATGCCGCTGCCGCGTTCGCCGGGTTCCATCGAAAATACGACGTGTCCGTATTGGCCTTTGCCGCCGGATTGTTTGGCGTATTTGTAGTTGACTTCTTTGACCGGCTTGGCGATGGATTCGCGGTACGCCACGCGCGGCGTGCCGACATTCGCCTGCACTTTGAATTCGCGCAACAAACGATCAATGATGATGTCAAGGTGAAGTTCGCCCATGCCGCGAATAATGGTTTGTCCGGTGCTTTCGTCGGAGTGAACGCGGAAAGTCGGGTCTTCTTCGGCAAGTTTGCGAAGCGCTTCGCCCATCTTCTCTTGATCGCCAGAACTCTTCGGTTCGACGGCGATGGAGATTACGGGTTCGGGGAAGGAGATGCGTTCAAGAATCAGGGATTTGTTGCCGCAGATTGTGTCGCCTGTGAAGCTTTCTTTGAAGCCTAACACGGCGGCGATGTCGCCAGATCGAATTTCTTCGATGTCTTCGCGGCGGTCGGCGTGCATACGAAGCAAGCGTCCGACGCGCTCTTTCTTCCCTTTGGCGCTGTTCGTTACGGTTTGACCTTGACTCAAAACGCCAGAGTAAACGCGGATGTAAGCCAATCGTCCGACGTAGGGGTCGGTAACAATTTTGAAGACTAACGCGCTTAACGGCGCGTCGTCGGTGGCGGGGATTTCAAAGGTTTTTTCATGGTCGTCCGGGTCCGAAGCGGTAATTGTGGGAATGTCCGCCGGAGACGGGAGATAATCCACAACCGCGTCGAGGACGAGTTGAACGCCTTTGTTTCTTAAGGAAGAGCCGCAAAAAACGGGCGTCGCTTTGGTGGCGATTACGCCTTTGCGAAGCGCGGCTTTTAATTCGTCAATTGAAATTTCTTGCGCTTCAAGGAATTTCATGGTCAGTTCGTCGTCTAATTCGGCGATTTTTTCGACCATGCGAGCGCGGGCTTCTTCGGCTTGCGTTTTCATGTCGGCGGGAATTTCGACAACTTTCGGGTCTTTGCCGAGGTCGTCTTCCCAAACGACGGCGTTCATGTGAAGCAAATCCACAACGCCTTTGAAGCCGCCTTCAAAGCCGATGGGAATTTGCATTTGAATCGGGTTTGCGCCGAGTCGGTCAACGATTGTTTCAATGGTGCGTTCGTAAGAAGCGCCGACGCGATCCATTTTGTTGACGAAGCAAATGCGCGGAACGCCGTAACGGTCTGCTTGTCGCCAAACGGTTTCGGATTGCGGCTCTACGCCTTGCACCGCGTCGAAGACGACCACGCCCCCGTCGAGGACGCGCAAAGAGCGCTGCACTTCGACGGTGAAGTCAATGTGTCCGGGCGTGTCAATGATGTTGACCTGATAACCCTTCCACGTTGCGGAAACGGCGGAGGAAACGATGGTAATACCGCGTTCGCGCTCTTGTGCCATCCAGTCGGTGACGGTGTTGCCTTCGTCAACGGTGCCGAGACGGCGCGTAAGGCCGGTATAAAACATGATCCGCTCGGTCGTTGTCGTCTTGCCGGCGTCAATGTGGGCAATAATGCCTATATTTCTGTATTTTTCCAACGGATGAACACGAGCCATTCTATCTACTCTCTACAATTAAATGCGGTAATGGGAGAAAGCGCGGTTGGCTTCCGCCATTTTGTGCGTTTCGTCGCGCTTGCGAATGGACGCGCCCGTTTCGTTGGAAGCGTCAATTAATTCCGAAGCGAGTTTGTCGGAAAAGGATTTTCCGGAGCGATCGCGCGCGGCGCTTAACAGCCAGCGAATCGCCAGCGTGGTGCGGCGTTCGGCGGAAACTTCCATCGGCACTTGATAGGTGGCGCCGCCGACGCGACGCGGGCGGACTTCCATCGCCGGGCTGACGTTTCGCAACGCGGCGTCAAAAACTTCCATCGGGTCTTTTTCGGTGCGTTCTTTAATCAAATCCATCGCGCTGTACACTAAGCCGCTGGCGACGCTCTTCTTCCCGCTTTTGAGGACGTGTTGAATCATCGTCTGAACGTTGAGGCTGTTAAAACGAACGTCGGGAAGCATTTCCCGTTTTTCTGGTTTGGCTCTACGCATTCTTCTTTACTCCATCTAAATTACTTGGGACGCTTCGCGCCGTATTTCGAGCGGGCTTGCTTGCGATTCGCCACGCCGGTCGTGTCGAGCGTTCCGCGCACGATGTGGTAGCGGACGCCAGGCAAGTCGCGCACGCGGCCGCCGCGAATCAACACGACGGAGTGTTCTTGCAACTGATGACCTTCGCCGGGAATGTACGCCGTTACTTCGATGCCGTTGCTCAAACGCACGCGGGCGATTTTACGCAACGCGGAGTTCGGCTTCTTCGGCGTCATGGTGCGGACAATAGTGCAAACGCCGCGCTTTTGCGGCGCGCCTTTGTCCTGACGAATTCTGCGCTGCTTGAAGCTGTTCAACGTGAACTGCAACGCGGGCGCCTTGCTTCTGGATTTATTGCTCTTGCGGCCCTTACGGACCATTTGGTTTACTGTCGGCACAATCAGCCTCCGATTACAAATTTTTTCAAATGACAGTTTGATTACGGTTTTTCGCAATAAATGAGACCATCAATTCTCGCCCTGATGGCCTCATTTGAGTCGCCAACTTACTGGATATTAAAAGCGCTGGATTTTATCACGCGGCGCTTTGCGAGTCAAGGATTATCGCTTCTTTTTATATTGCTCTTCGCCCAAACTCAACAAACCCGTTTCGTGTCTCGGCGGATGCGCTTTCTCTTCGTCCTTGCCAAACTTGACTACGTCGCCGCTTTCGTTGATGGCTTCGACCGCCAAGCCCAACGATTGCAACTCCTTCACCAACACGCGGAAGGACGCGGGGATGCTCGGCTCTTCAATCGCTTCGCCTTTGACGATGGCTTCGTAAGCGTTGACGCGCCCTTGCACGTCGTCCGATTTGACGGTGAGCATTTCTTGCAAGGTGTGCGCCGCGCCGTAGGCTTCCAACGCCCAAACTTCCATTTCGCCGAAGCGTTGTCCGCCGAATTGCGCCTTGCCGCCGAGCGGCTGTTGCGTAACGAGGCTGTACGGCCCCGTCGAGCGGGCGTGGACTTTGTCTTCCACTAAGTGATGCAGTTTAAGAATCGTCATCACGCCGACGGTTACGGCTTGATCGTAAGGGATGCCCGTCTTGCCGTCGCGCAGGGTTTGTTTGCCCAAAATCGGCAGCGGAATGCTGGTCTCTTTTGTCAACTCCATTGCGGTTTCAAAGAGTTTGTCTTCGGCGACGCGGCGGGTAACTCCGTTCGCTTCCAGCCATAAGCGCAGGCTGGCGTTAATCGCTAACTGATCTTGTTCGAGACTCTTCGCGGCTTCGTCGCCTTCAAGCAGAATTTTGTCGGGTTCTTCGTAGCCTTTTTCGCGCAACCATTCGCGGGCGGTGGCGCGCTGCGCGTACGTCAAATCGTTAAGGCTGTACATGTCGTAGCGGCGCTTATCGAGCCATTGTTCCAAATACAAGCGGCGAACTTCGTCGTCGTCTTCAATGTTGTTCGGGTCGTAGTCTTGTTCTTTGATCCATTCCCAAGCGCGGACGCCCGCTTCCTTCCACGCTTGCCCGACGATCCAAGCGCGCCCGAGTTCGGCTTCAATTTGCTCTTCGGTCGCGCCGTCGAATACGGGGGTAACGGCGCGATAGCCGAGACGCAACGCCGCCCAACCCAAATGGACTTCCAGCACTTGACCGATGTTCATACGCCCCGGCACGCCGAGCGGGTTGAGGATAATGTCAACGGGCGTGCCGTCTTCGAGGAAGGGCATGTCTTCGACGGGGACAACTTTGGAGACGACGCCTTTGTTGCCGTGGCGTCCTGCCATTTTATCGCCCGCAGTGATTTTGCGGCGTTGGGCGACGGAGACGCGCACCATCATATCCACGCCAGCGGCGAGGTCGGTGTTGTCTTCGCGGGTGAAGACTTTTACGTCCACGACTTTGCCGCGTTCGCCGTGAGGCATTTTCAACGAGGTGTCTTTCACGTCGCGCGATTTTTCGCCGAAGATGGCGCGCAGCAGACGTTCTTCGGGCGTGAGTTCTTTTTCGCCTTTGGGCGTAATCTTGCCGACGAGAATGCTGCCCGGCCCCACTTCTGCGCCGACGCGAATTACGCCTGTTTCATCTAGGTCTTTGATTGCGTCGTCGCCGACGTTGGGGATGTCGCGGGTGATTTCTTCGGGTCCGAGTTTTGTGTCTCGCGCTTCGATTTCATATTTTTCGATATGAACGGAGGTGAAGCGGTCTTCTTGAACGAGGCGTTCGGAGAGCAAAATCGCGTCTTCAAAGTTGCCGCCTTCCCACGAAAGGAATGCGATGACGACGTTTTGTCCCAACGCCAGCTGACCGTTGTCGGTCGAGGACGAATCGGCGATGATGTCGCCCGCTTTGACGACTTGCCCCTTCACGACGGAAGGACGTTGATCAATACAGGTGCTTTGGTTTGAACGCTGATATTTGCGGAGTTGGTAGGTGCGGTTGCCCGCGCGCTTTTCTTTGACGACGATGGTCGAGCCGGTAACGGACACGACTTCCCCGTCCGCTTCGGCAACGACGACTTGACCGGAGTCCGTCGCGGCGTGGCGTTCCATGCCCGTCGAAACCAGCGGAACTTCGGGGCGCACCAGCGGGACGGCTTGCGCCATCATGTTCGAGCCCATCAAGGCGCGGTTGGCGTCGTCATGTTCGAGGAAGGGAATCAGCGCGGCGCTGACGCCGACGACTTGATGCGGGGCGACGTCCATGAAATCAATCGCCATCGGCGTGGAAAACAAGAAACTGGAATGGTATCGCGCCGAGACGCGCTCGCGCAAAAATTCTTTTTTAGCGGTCAGCGGGGCGTTTGCCTGCGCGATGGTGTATTTGTCTTCCGCGTCGGCGGAGAGATAAAACACGTCGTCCGAAATGTAAGGGACAATCGCGATCTCGCCTTCGAGGCGGTGCAAGCGTTTGGCGACTTTCGCGTCAATTTCCGTTCCCGCTTTGAAAAGCAGTTCGCCGCTCTTCGGGTCTTGCACGTCCGCGCGGAGGGTGCGCCCTTCCAGCGTTTCGCTGTCAGCGGGGAGCGTTCGATAGACTTTGCGATACGGCGTTTCAATGAAGCCGTATTCGTTGACGCGGGCGAAAGAAGCCAAACGGCCAATCAAACCGATGTTCGGACCTTCGGGCGTTTCAATCGGGCAGATGCGCCCGTAGTGCGAGTGATGCACGTCGCGCACGTCGAAGCCCGCGCGTTCGCGGCGCAAGCCGCCCGGCCCCAGCGCGGAGAGCGTGCGCTTGTGGCGCAATTCCGCCAGCGGGTTGGTTTGATCCATGAATTGCGAAAGTTGCGACGAGCCAAAAAATTCGCGCAAGGCGGCGACCATCGGGCGGATGTTAATCAGCGCGACGGGCGAAAGTTGCTCTTGATCGCGGATGGACATGCGTTCTTTAATCACGCGCTCCATGCGCCGCAAGCCGATGCGGAGTTTGTTTTGAATCAACTCGCCCACCGTTTTGACGCGGCGGTTGCCCAAATGGTCAATGTCGTCGGGGCGTTCGGCGCCGTTGTTGATTTGAATCATGCGGCGGATTAAACGAACGATGTCGCTCTTCGTTATTGTGCGGTGCGGAATCGGAATGCTTAAATCAAGTTTCTGATTCAGTTTGTAGCGTCCGACGCGCTCTAAATCGTAGTGGCGCTGGTCGAACAATTGCTCTTGAAGGAATTGGCGCGCGTTGTCCAACGTTGCGGGGTCGCCCGGTCGCATCTTCTTGAAGAATTCAATTAGCGCGGCTTCGGCAATCGTGTGATTGGACAAGTCCCAATCGGGTTCTTGCTTAATCGTCGAGGCGATGAACATGCGTTCGGGGTTGTTGTCCACGTCTTCAAAGATGGAGAGGATTTCTTTGTCCGTGCCTTCTTTGATGGGCGAATCGAGCATGCCGTCGTCCACCGCCGCCAAAGCGCGGAGGAATACGGTAATCGGCACAGTCTTTTTGCGATTGAATTTTAAGATGAAGTAATCAGACTTGCGCGTTTCAAATTCCATCCACGCGCCGCGGTCGGGGATTAATTTCGCCATTGCCAACGCGCGCCCGGTGGCGCGGTCTAACTGCGCTTCAAAGTACACGCCCGGCGAGCGAATCAACTGCGAAACGACGACGCGCTCCGTCCCGTTGACGATGAACGTGCCTTTATCCGTCATTTCGGGAAAGTCGCCGAGAAAGATTTCTTGCACGATCGGTTCGGGGACGTCGGGGCCGGCTAAAAGCACGGAGACGTGAAGCGGGCTGGCGTAGGTTAAGTCGCGCTCGACGCACTCTTCAATAGTATGCTTGGGGTCTTCAAAGCGATACTTCAATCCCCATTGCCGCGATTCGGGGCTGCGGCTGGGGAAATATAACTTCATTCCTTTGTTGTACGATTCGATTGGGGAAACTTCGTGAAAGAGGTCTTCCAGTCCTTCTTTCTTAAGCCGTTCAAAAGAATCCAGTTGAACTTCGATGAGGTCGGGTAAGTCGAGATTTACGGGGATTTGCGCGTAATTTTTCTGGGGCAAAGAAGATGCCATTCTTCTCTCCTAACGGTTTGAATGACGAGACAAATAGAATAAACGACAAGAACTGCCCTGTTGGACAGCAACTATGTATTATAATCGAATAGAAGGAAAAAAGTCAAGATTTTTTGGGGTTCTTTATTTATCCATTTCTCCTTGATGATTCTTCTTGACAAGATATATAAGTCCGTGTAAAATCACCCGCGCTTAACAAAAGAATATAGTTTGGCCGAGATAGCTCAGTTGGTAGAGCACGCGACTGAAAATCGCGGTGTCCCCAGTTCGATCCTGGGTCTCGGCACTCTCGACCAAACGGGTCGAAAAATGCGGGCGTAGTACAGTGGTAGTACGTCTCCTTGCCAAGGAGAAGGTCGTGAGTTCGAATCTCATCGCCCGCTCAAACTGGAGGATTGCGGATTGAAAAGCCTTTCAGTCGCAATCCTTTTGTTATACGGCGTCGTGGCCAAGTGGTAAGGCAAGGGTCTGCAAAACCCTGATCACGGGTTCAAATCCCGTCGACGCCTCAATTTCTGAAATGCAAAACTAGACGGGTTTCCCACAGGGACAGGCGCACCCCATCAACACCTCAATTTCTGAAATGCAAAATCAGACGGGTTTCCCACAGGGACAAGCGCACCCCGTCGACGCCTCAAAGCGAACTCGCAAGGGTTCGTTTTTTTTATGATGGGGGGACAAGACGGAGGACGAAAGACGAAGGACAGAGGATAGAGGATAGAGGATAGAGGATAGAGGATGGGGGAATGACCATTTACCATTTACCATTTACCGTCCACCGCTTCTATCATCCCTTCACCCGCACAAAACGGCGCTTCCCCACTTGCAACACGCCGCCATGCGGAAAAGCCGCGTCGCCGCGTTCTAAGGTTTCGCCGTCGAGACGAACGCCTTTTTGATCAATCAATTGACGCGCTTTGCTTTTGCTTTCCGCCATACCCGCCGCGAGGATGACGTCCACGACGGTTTGACCGGGCTGCAATTCATAGTCGGGCATTTCGTCCGGAATTTCTTTTTGCTGGAAGGTCTTAATAAAATGCTCTTGCGCGGACTGCGCTTCCGCGTCCGAATAGAAAACGCCGACGATTTCCTTCGCCATTTTCATTTTCGCGTCGCGCGGATGCAACGCCCCCGAAGCAACTTCGTTTTCAATTTGCTCAATCTCGTGCGGGGTGAAGCGAGTGGCCAAGCGCATGTAAATTCCCATCGCCGAATCAGGCACAGACATCAACTTGCCGAACATGTCGTCCGCGCCCGTGTTGATCGGCACAATATTGCCGGTAGATTTGGACATGCGCTGAACGCCGTCCGTGCCGGGCAAAATGCCGACGATAACGCCGATGAGCGGTTTTTGTCCTAAGGCTTCTTGCAACTTGCGCCCCGCGACGATGATGTTAAACAATTGGTCCGAGCCGCCAATTTGGACGTCCGTCTCCATCGCTACGGCGTCGTAGCCTTGCATCAGCGCGTAGAAGGTTTCGTGCAAATAGATCGGCTCGCTTTTGTCGAGGCGTTTGGCGAAGTTGTCGCGCGCCAAAAATTGTTGGACGGTGAAGTTTTGTCCGAGTCGAATCAAATCCACCAGAGTCAATTTTGAAAGCCATTCGCCGTTGTAGCGAATCTTCGTCTTGGATTTGTCCAAAACGCGGAAGGCTTGTTCGGCGTAGGTCAACCCGTTTTCGTTGACTTGTTCTTCGGTCAAGACCGGACGCGCTTTATTTTTATCCGAAGGGTCGCCGACGAGCGCGGTATAACTTCCAATCAAGAAAGTTACTTCGTGTCCTAAATCTTGAAATTGACGCAACTTACGCATCGAGATTGTGTGCCCCAAATGCAAGTCGGTCGAGGTCGGGTCGTAGCCGCAATAGACGCGCAGCGGGCGCTTCTCTTTTTCCGCCAACGCCAGACGCGCGCGCAGTTCCGCCGCCATCGCCTTTTGAAGCGCTTCGTCGCCGTAATCTGTCCCTTGCATCAATAACTCGACTTGTTCGTCAATGTTCATGTCTTCTCCTATGCAAAACGCCCTCTATTATAACTTATTGCGTTATGCTCAACGGAAAACTCCACGGCCCGCGCAGGGCGTAAAACTCGTCGCTGTAAACAATCGCTTCGGCTTGTTCTTGACTCATGCCTTCGGGTTTGGCGACGATTTGCATCGTCAACGCGCCGTCCGCTTCCGCGCAATTTATGAGGATGCCCGTCCCCCGCTCTTGCATGGCTTGTTGAATTTTCGGCAGATAGAGATCGCAGTAATCGCTCGGCTGCGGCGGCGCGGCGATGGATTCAATGGTGATGGCGGCGTTGGATAAATCCGCATCGGGCGGGACGATGAACGTTAACGTGTCGCAGCGTTGACCGGGCGCGCCATTAACAGGCTCTTGCAAACTGACGAGAGTCGCGCCAAACTCTTGAAGCGCCGCGCCTTCGTAGGTTAGGCTCGCCGCCCAAATTGACCAATCCGCCGCGTCGGGCAGAGTGTAGCAAACTTCGGCGTTGACGTTTTTTCCTTCGACCCAAGCGCGCTTCATTTGCACGGCGACGCCCATCGCCGTCTGCGGCGCGGACTCGATTTGCGCTTCCGCCGTCGGGTAGGACGAGTCAATGTACGCCGTCGCCGTCGGCGGCAGCTGCGGCAGAACGATTTGCGAATCAGGCTTCGGGGCGCAAGAGGCGATTAACGCGGCGAGCAAAATCCATATTTTTTTCATTGCTTTTTTCTCCTCAATTCTTGCGCTTCTTTTTTAGATGTATAATCACGCGAATTGGCGAATCTTATGAGCGAAGTGGTTTTGGTGCTTAATGCAAACTTTGAGCCGATTCACATTTGTTCGACGCGCAGGGCGATTACGCTCGTTCTGGCAGGCAAAGCCGGCATGATCGCCAACGGGCGCGGATATATTCGCACGGTTTCGTTGAACATTCCGCGCCCGTCGGTCATTCGGCTGGAAACGCAAATTCATCGTCCGCGTCCGCATGTGAAGTTAACTCGCCGCGAGGTCTTCCGACGAGACGATTATACCTGTCAGTATTGCGGCAAACGAGAGGGGCATTTGACGATTGATCACGTTATGCCGCGCCATTTGGGCGGGCAATATATTTGGACGAATTTGGTCGCGGCTTGTTCAAGTTGCAATCATCGCAAAGGCGGGCGCAAAGTGCAAGAGGCGCACATGCATTTGTTGCGCGTCCCCAAAGAGCCGCCCGCCAGCGCCGCGTACATCTTCGGCAAACACCTTGAAGAAAATCAAGAATGGAACACTTATATTACGGGCTGGTAAATTAGAACTCTAATTGCATAAAATCCGTCGCCAGTTCAACTTCGCCTTGAAAGGTTTGAGAGGCTTCGGCGACGAGGTCGCCTTCTTGAAATTTCCCGCTGTGATAGTGGATGAGGTACAACTTCCCCGCTTCGGCTTGGGTTGCGATTTCGCCCGCCTGCGCCGCCGACGAATGCCCCGGCATTTCGCCGGTCGCCTCGTGAATTAACACGTCCGCGCCCGCGCCCAAGCGGACGACTTCTTCGCAAGGAATCGTGTCGCAAGAGTACGCCAGCGTTTTTTGATTCGGAAATTCTACGCGCAAGCCGACGGTGGGAATCATGTGATGCACGGGCGAAGAACGGACGACGAAATCGGGGCAATCCAACACGAGTTCCATTTCGCGCTCCGCCAAACTTTTGAAAACGACGGGGAAAAAATTTTCCCAATCCGTCCAGTTATAGAAATCCATCACGCCCTTAACGCGGTCGAGCGTGTAATCCAGCCCGTAAATCGTCAGCGGATTTTTTCTGCCCGTCAGCCACAAGTCCAGCAAAAGAAGCGGAAGCCCCGAAGCGTGGTCGGGGTGAAAATGCGTGATGATTACGTCCGTCAAACGATTCACGTCCACGCCCGCCTGCTCTAAACGAACGACCGTGCTGCCGACGGAATCAATCAACAACACGCGCTCTTCGCCGACGACGACCATGTGCGTATTTTCATTGGTCAACGTCGGCACTGAATTTGAACTTCCAAGAATAATCACTTTTGCCATGATTCAATATTACCCGCGTCTTTCTAAAAAATTTATAACCGTTTCATATTATCTGCCGAGCGCGTTCATCAAAACCGACGGCGTGATGTAGGCTTCGACCAACGCCGCAATCGCCAGCAAGGGAACAATCAAACCGACGTACAACTTCGCCCAATCCGCGACGAGATCAATCATCACCTCGCCCATAGACTTTCCGTTTTGCGGCGTAACAAACGCCGCGCCGACATAAAGGATTGCCGCGCCGCCGAGCAGCAAAGCGGTCAGTTCAAAAATTCCGTGCGGCAAAACGCCCGTCAAAAAAAACAAACAGCGACGACACGTTAAGCAACTTCCACACGGCGTACACGCCGCCAATCAAACCGACGTTGAGCATATAAAACAAAACGCCCAGCACGCCGAAAGAAACCGCGCCCAGCGCCGAAATCACCGCCACCGCCCGCGTATTGTTTAAGAATAAATAGGACGCGCTAAACTTTCCGCCCAAACTGGAAAAATTAGAAAGTTCGTTCACCGTCTCTTCGACCTCTTCCAATTGCGCCGGCGTGGCGCGGGAAAGCGTCCGCGACAGATTGGTTTGAACCCAGTCATAACTAAACCAAACGCTGAACGCCGCGACAAAAAGCATGATGACAACGGAAGGCGCAACGCGCCGCAACGCCGCGCCGACGGAGAGGCGATACCAAGCGCCGACGGAGTTTGCGCCGCCGACAAATTTCTGCCAGAACGTCTTCAACATCCATTTGAAGTTTAGCGAATCAATTTCTCGTCCGAGCAAATATTCGCGTTCAAAATGCGCGATCCCTAAGCGGATTAAAAGCGCCGCGATGACCAACACGCCGACGACCGCCAGCCAGAGCATTTTATCGTCGCCCCAAAAGAGCATGGCGGCTTCGCTTTGCATCAAAATCGCCACCGGAATAACGATGAAAGACGCGAGCAAATTTGCGGCTTTGACCGACGTAGATTGCACCGAAATCACAATCGCGGCGCTGACCATTAACACGGCGTGCGCGCCGGTCAGCAAGAGCAGTTGCATCATCACAAAAGGGCTGGGCATTGCCAAATCTTGACGACGCACAAGCAGCAGATACAACCCGATGGAAAGGTAACTGGCAATTAAGGGCGTCGCCGCGCCGACGAATAATTTTCCAAAATATAACTGCCAGTCGTCGAAGGGCGCGGTCAACAGCGGCTCGATCGTCCCGCGTTCTTTTTCGCCGACAAAAGATTCCAACGCCACCACCAGCGAAACGGTAATCGGAAAAAATCCGATGATCATAATCGAGAAGGGCGCCAAGCGATCTAAAATTAAATTCGCGTCGTATTGATTCAAAAAGTTGACCGTCTGTTTGGCGAACTGATCCATCAAAAAGGGAAACGCCAGCGTCAAAATAATCATCGGCGCCAGCACGCGCCAATCGCGGAATTGGTCTCGCATTTCGCGTTGGGCGACAATCCAGACCAGCCGTAATTTATTGAGCATATTCAATTCCTCTCGCCGCCGCCATCGTTTGCAAATAGGCTTGTTCCAGCGTTTGCTTTTCCTCTTGCAAAGCAAGCGTCGGCGCGGACAAAGCCGCGAGGCGCCGAATCAGTTCGGGGTTGGTTTGTTGCGGCGCGTCCGTTTTGACTTTCAGCGAGGTCGGCGTTTTTTCCAACAGTTCCATCCCTTGCGGAAGTTCCAGCCCCGCCGCGTCCCACGCGGACGCGAATTGGACGATGTATTTCGGCGAGCCAAGCGCTTGCGTTTTGACTTCGTCCAAGCCGCCTTGAATCAAAATTTTTCCGCGATAGATGATCGCCACTTGGTCGGCGAGCGCTTCGACTTCGGAAAGGTTGTGCGAGCAAAGCATGATGGCGCGTTGGGCGGATTTTAGGCGGGCGATTTCGTCGCGCACCAAACGCGCGGATTCAGGGTCCATGGCCGAGGTCGGTTCGTCCAAAAGCAAAACGCTCGGTTCGTGAATCATGGCGCGCGCCAACGCCAACTTTTGACGCATGCCTTTCGAGTATTCGCCGATGCGTCGTTTGGCGGCTTCCGCCAAGCCGAAGTATTCCAGCAAATTATCAATGCGCGATTTTCGCAACGCGGGCGAGAGGTTGTAAATACGTCCGAAAAAATCCATGTATTCGAGCGCGGTCATACGCATGTACAAGCCGTGATGTTCGGTCAACGCCCCCACTTCGGCGCGGACGGCGTGCCCGTTTTTGGCGACATCGTAGCCCGCCACTCGCGCCGAGCCGCGACTCGGGTGCAGGATGGCGGTCAACATGCGGACGGTGGTCGTTTTGCCCGCGCCGTTTTGTCCTAACAGCGCGAGGATTTTTCCCGCGCCGACGGTTAAATTAACTCCGTCCACCGCCATAAAATCGTGAAATTGTTTGCTTAGGTCTTGGGTTTCGATCATTCAAAATTCCTTTAAGGTTTGAAGAGCGCGTCTTATTGTATCCTCATCCCCTTTTATTTTCTTGTCAAATCCCTTACAAAGAGTCAGACGATTAGGTTTTTCGCAAGGGCAAACGTTTAATGTAAAACGCGGCGCAGGAGGAAACAAACAAGAGCGCGAAGAAAATTTGGTTGACGTTAACGCCGTTGACCAGCGCAACGTCGAGGCGCAAAGGCTCAAGCGCGAGACGAGTCAGCGAGTAGAAGGCTGCATAGGCGAAAAATAAATCGCCCGCTTGGAGGCGTTTTTCAAACTTGCGCGAAAGCCAAAACAAGGCGACAAATCCAATGAGCGAGAGGATAATTTCATAAGCAAAAAGCGGATGATAAAACTCGGCGCTTTCGTACCCTTGCAAACGATGATTGGGCGAAATAAAAATCGCCCACGCCAACGTCGTCGGTTTTCCGTATAACTCTTGATTAAAATAATTTCCCATGCGCCCGACGGCTTGCGTCAACAACGCGCCGAGCGCGAAAATGTCGGCGACTTGCCAGAAGGGAAATCCATATTTGCGAGACGACAGCCAGAGCGCAAACGTCCCGCCGAGCATTGCGCCCGCGACTCCGTAACCGCCGACCCAAAAGGAAAGCATGTCCAGCGGATGTCGCCAATAGTATTGGGCGGTGAATCCCAGTTGAATGGAAGAAAGCGGCGGCGTAAAAAGATGCCAAACGCGCGCGCCGAGCCACGCCCAAACGACGACCGGCAAAAACAGATCGAAGATTAAATCAACGTCGTTATAGCGGCGTTTGAGTTCGAGCGCGGCGACGAAAAAACCGAGCGCGATTCCCAACGCGATGAAAATTCCGTTCCACCGCAAAAGCAAAACGCCGAGACGAATTCCTTCGTTCACCGATTTTGCGACTCTTTAATGCGTTGACGCCCCTGCGCGCGGACGTGATAAATGCGCTGTAACGCCGTCAGGTTTGCCAGCACGGCGACGATTGCCGCCGCCCAAAACGGTTGGTTGAAAACTAACAACGGAATCAAAACGAGGTAACGCTCAAAGCGCGTCAACATGCCGACGCTGGCGTTGAAGCCCAAGCCTTCGGCGCGCGCGCGGACGTAGGAAACCAGCACCGACCCCGCCGCCGCCAAATACGAAGCCGCCACGCCCGCGTAATGCTCTTGCGTGAGGAAGTAATAAATCAACGCGCCGAAGGTAACCAACTCGGCGTAGCGGTCGCTGACTGAATCGACGAAGCCGCCGAAGTCGCTCGGCTCGCCGCGCAGACGCGCCATCGTGCCGTCCACCGTGTCCACGAGGACGAACGCCAACAAGATGAAACCGCCAGCCGTCATCTGTCCTTGCGAGATGACGTACGCGCCGACGGTCGTGCCGAGCAAGCCAAATAAAGTAATGGTGTTGGGCGCAATGCCCAAGCCGTTCAAAAAATTTCCAATCGGGTCGAGGATGCCTTTGAACAAAAGGCGCGCGCGATCTGAAAAACTTATTTTTTTATTGACGTTCGTCGCTGTCATGCTTCTCCATTTTCTAAGTCGTCTTCTCCGCCGACGAGGACTTCGCGCTCTCTGCCGCCGCCCTGAGACGGACCGACCACGCCCATATCTTCCAGTTGATCGAGCAAACGCGCCGCGCGCGGATAGCCGATTCTCAGTCGGCGCTGCAACATGGACGCCGAAGCCCGCTGCTGCTGACGCACAATCGAAACCGCTTTCTCAATCAAACCTTCGTCTTCGTTATCTTGCGGTTCTTGCAAAAGGGATTCCCAGGGCGGGGCTTTTTGCGCGCCCGCGTCCCAATTTTTCTTCCAATAATCAATGATGCGTTCGATTTCCATGTCGGTAATCATCGCGCCTTGAGCGCGAATCGGCGTTCCGACTTCGGGGTTGAGGAAGAGCATATCGCCGCGCCCCAAAAGCGATTCCGCGCCCGTGTAATCGAGGATGACGCGGCTGTCCGTGCCGGAGGCGACGGCAAACGCCAGCCGCGCCGGGAAGTTGGCTTTAATCAACCCCGTTACCACGTCGGTGGACGGGCGCTGCGTGGCGACGATTAAGTGGATGCCCGTCGCGCGCGCCATCTGCGCGAGGCGCACGAGGTTATGCTCGGTCTGGTCGGGCGCGGACATCATCAAGTCGGCGAGTTCGTCAATCAAGACGACGATGCGCGGAAGCGCTTCGCCGTGGGCGGAACGCGCCATCTTTTTATTGTAAGAAGTTAAGTCGCGGGCGCGGGCTTCTTCGAGCAGACGGTAGCGATGTTCCATTTCGACGACCACCCAACGCAACACGCCGAGAATGCGATTCACGTCCGTTTCGACTTTGCCGTACAAATGCGGCAACCCGTTGAAGCGAATCAACTCGACCATTTTCGAGTCAATCATAATTAGGCGCAATTCTTCGGGCGTGTTGTTCATGGCAAGGCAGGCGGCGACGGCGGTGATGCAAACCGATTTGCCCGAACCCGTCGAGCCGGCAATGAGCAGATGCGGCATGCGCGCCAAGTCCGCGTTGACGGGGTTGCCCGAAACGTCGCGCCCTAACGCCAGCGCCAGCGGCGCGCCGACTTTGTAAAACGATTCGCTTTCGAGCAAAGCGCGCAAACGAACCGTCGAACTGCTGAGGTTGGGAACTTCGATGCCGACGTAAGGTTTGCCGGGCACCGGCGCTTCAATTCTCAACCGTTGCGCGGAGAGCGCCAGCGCGAGGTCTTTTTGCAGCGAGGCAATTTGCGCCACGCGCACTTTCAGCAATTGCATGTCTTCTTCTTCCGTGCCTTTTTTGATGAAGCCCGGCTGCACGGCGAACTGCGTTACCGAAGGTCCGACTTTATAACCAATCACCGTCGTCGGGATGCCAAACTCGGAAAGCGTTTTCATAATCAAGCCCGCCGTTTGGTTGATGGTTCGCTCGTCGGCGCGGGCGGCTGAGTCGGTCATCAACAGCGTCAGCGGCGGCAAATCTTCTTCGCGGACAATCGGCTTGCTCGGCTTCTGCGATTTTTTATTGTCGGGTTTTAATTGCGCGCGAAATTCGGGCGGAAGGAGCGGCGCTTTCTTTTTCGACGGAACGGCTTGCTCCGGCGCGGACGGTTCTTCCGTCGCCGATGCCTCTTCCGCTGGCGCTTGCGGCGCGGAGACGAGGTTCGGCGCTTCTTCCCCCGCCACGTTGACCAGCCACTCTTCCAACTTTGACCACGCGCCGAAGCCGGTCGCCGCCGCCAACGCCCACAAGAGGAAGAGAGTCAGCGTGCCGGGGAATTTTCCCATTTGCCAAAACAAGCGCAGGATGCTCCACCCCAAACGCCCGCCGTCCATGCCCGCTTCGGCTCGGTTAAGGTCGTTGCCTGAGAAAACAGCGAGCAAGCCCAAAGTCAAGAGGGCGGCGAGTTCGAGGGCGAGGAAACGCCCCCAGCGGACGGGAGTCCGCCCGTGTTGCAAAAGGGCGAATCCGAGATAAGCGATTCCCGCCGCGACGAAGATTCCGCCCCAGCCGAACCATGGGCGCAAAACTAAAACGGAGAATGCGCCGAACGCGCCGTCGGCGTTTGCTCGTTTGAATAAGGCGAAGAGAATCGTCAGCGCGACGGCGATTAAGCCCGCGCCGAGCGCGTCGCGGACGAAACGCCCGAACTGTTCGTAGAAACGCGCCCAACGTCCGAGCCAATCGTCGCGCAAGGGAAAACTTCCTTGATTCATGCGTTATTCGATCCTCATGCTGAATCCGAGTCTGCGTTGCGCGGCGTCCAATTGCAAAACGCGGACGCGCAGCGCTTGCCCTTCGCGCAGAAAATCTTTGAGCGGCGCGTTGGCTTTGAGCGGCATTTCCGAAGCGTGAATTAAGCCTTCCACGCCGAATTGGTCGAGCCGCACAAAAGCGCCGTAAGAGAGCAAACTGACGACGGTCGCGTTATGCAGCGAGCCGACGGGGAATTTGCTTTCGGCGTTTTCCCAAGGGTTGGGCGTCATGCGTTTGAGGCTCAGCGCCACGCGACAGCGTTCGGGCGCCAGGTCGAGGACTTGCACTTCGATTTCGTCGCCCAAGCGGACGTATTGCGAAGGGTGCGCGGCGCGTCCCCACGAAAGTTCGGAGATGTGAATCAAGCCTTCCACGCCGCCTAAATCTACGAACGCGCCAAAGTCGGTGATGTTGGTAACGACGCCGCGCGCTTTTTGCCCGGCGCACAACGAATGAAATAATTTCGAGCGTTTGCCCGCTTCGGCTTGCGCGGCGCGTTCGGAAAGCACCACGCGCCCGTCTTGCGGCGCGCATTCGATAATCTTCAAACGCAGCGAACGCCCGACATAGGTTTCTAAATCTTGTTTGCGGTCGAGGGTTTCTTTGCCCGCCAACTCGATGAGATGCGAAAAAGGCACAAAGCCGAAGATCTCTTTTCCTTCGACGAGCAAGCCGCCGCGATTACAACCCGAAACGGTTAACTCGATAATCTGGTCTTGCGAATACAGCGCTTTGACTTCGTCCCAGTTGATGTTTTCTTTCAGCGCTTCGGAATCGGAATCTCGCGCCGCCTCCTTTGGGGCGTCGGCTTTCGTCGGCGTTGAAAAACGGCATTCTTCCGCCAGCACGGAATCCCACCAGCCTTCGTCAATCGTCTGTCCGATCTCGTCGCGTTTGACTTTTTCCTTCATCGTATTCTCCTTGCTTCCAGTTTTGGCGCGCCCTCCCAAGCGCGTTCAACCTTCGGCGATTTCCTATAAAGGCGCTCGTTATTTGAGCGCGTCCGATTCCATTTCGAGGATGGTCTTTGCGACGGCTTCAATCGCCACGCGCTGTTTGCGGTATAAGTCCGCTTCAGACATTGCCAGCCGCGCCGCCACGTCGCGCACTTTGCGCCCTTCGATAAATTTCATTTCAAGGATGTTGTACAAAATCCATTCCGTCGTAAATTTGCGGTCGCCGCTCGGCTTCATTTTGTTGACGGCGCGGCGCAGCAATTTTCGCAAAGCGTTCGAGACGTTGCCGTCTTCTTCTTCCGCGAGTTCGCGCACTACGTTTAAACGCATCAGCGGATTATTCATAAATTTGGGTCCGCCCCAATAATGCGTCAGCGCGTCTCGCACCCAATGGGCAAGGTCGGCTTCTTGCGGCAAGGGCGCTTCGAGCAAGTTGACGTTCGCATCGTAGCGGCTGGCGGCGCGCATTTGTTGAATCATCTCCACTTGCGGTTGAATGTCCGCCAGCGAACGAAAGACGCGCTGTTGCAACTGACGGTCTTCCAGCGCCAACGCGGCGCGTTCCGCCAAACGCCAAAGCGCCTCGCGCTGATCGCCTTCCAGCGCTTCGCGTCCCTTGCCTTTTGCCGCGCCCAACAAGCCAATCAACGGCGGCGTTTCGTCTTCGTCCATTTCCGCAGTTCGCCGCGCATAAAGCGGAAGCGCCCAATAATCTCCCCATTGGAATTCGCGCCTCGAATCGCCCTCGATCTGATTCAGCGCTTCCAGCAGATTGCCTTCGTCCAAAGCGGCTTTGCTGCCCGCCGTAACGACGGGCAAGAGAGTCTCGTCGCTTAACGCCGCCACAAACGCCGACGGCGATTGCAGATGATCGCGCACCGCCGCGAGGACGGCTTCTAAAAATTGCTGCAAGTCGCTTTGCGTCAACAAACGCTCTTCGATGTTTTGCAATAAATCCAATTCGTGACGGTCGCGCCCGAAGAAAAGCCAGCGCTCCCAAAGCGGCGCGGCGAAGGTGATGGCGTGTTCGATGACGAGGATAGACGCCACAACCGCAAACGGAACGAAGACGCTGTACGGCGTGTCGAAAAATTTTCCGCCGCGCCGCACGACGGTCATCAGCGCCAGCGTCGCCGAGGCGGCGACCGGTCCGCGCATAATCCATTTGAAGAGTCTGGTTTTGACGACGCGGTCGGGCCAAGAGACGCCGAAGAACGCCACCGCATAGGCCATGACAATCACCAACGCGCCGACGAGAATATTAATCAGCGCGGCGGTCGCCCAAAAAAGGTAAGGGTGTTGCGCGGCAAGCGGATAACCGAATAGAAGGTACGGATACGAGCCTAGCGCGGGAGCCGTCGCGCCCGCCATCAGGTAGATCATGCGTCGTTTGCCGGAACGAGTCAACATTAAGGCGTAGGCGCGGTAGAAATTAATCCCCGCCCAGACCATTGAAATCACATAAAAAATAGTGAAGGCTTCCGTCCACGCTGTGCGTTGAAAATACGGCGCGGGTTTTCCGTCTGCAACGAGGGGACCGAGCAAATAGCCAAAGGCTAATAGAATTAGAAAAAAGGTGGAGAGGATGTACATGCCGCGCACCGCCAAGCGTCGCCTTCCGCGAGAGGGACGACCCGCAGTAACCAGCAGCGCGTCGGAAAGGTGCAAATAAGCGGCGGGCAAAAACGCCAGCCCGAACCATTGTCCGCGCATGAGCAGTTCGAGCGTTTGCGGCGCAAGCGACCCGCTTTGCAGAGATTTGGCGGTGAAGACGACGACCACGCAAAGCAGAATCACGGCGAACGAACGCGCCACTCTGTCGCGCAGGTTGAACGAAAGCGCATAAAGAAACAACGAAGACGCCGTGATGGCAATCCCCGCCGTGAGTATTTGATTAATCGCTTGCAGCCCCGCCAATAATTCCAGCCAACCGTTAATCATGCAGTCCTTCCGATAAAAAATCGCGCAATGGGCAGTTTGCGCCGTTTTTTACTTTAATGCCTTCGTAAAATATAACGCCACGTCTTTGTTAAGATAATATTGGTCATTATAACCGCAGAACTCGAAAGCGCTTTTTTGCGCCAAACGAATTGCGGCGATGTTTTTCGATTGCGCTTCGAGGATTAAGCGCTTATGCTGACGCGCTTCCGCCCAGCCTGTCGCCGCCGCCAACAAAGCGGACGCCGCGCCGCGCCGCCGTTCACGCGGCTCGACCGCCAAATCCACAATCCACGCCGAGGAAGCGCTGCCGCGTTCCAACATGCCGATGTAGCCAATCGGCAGGTCGTCGCCGAGCGCGGTGAACATCATCGAGCGTTTTTTCCAATCGTCCGCCAGCGCAAAGGGGTTGTACGGGTACGGCGCTTGCACTTCTCGCGGCAGGCGCACCTCGCGGAAGGCGACCGTTATCTGCGTCTGCCCTTCGCCGCGGCGGACTTCCAACTGCCAGACGGTGTCGCTTGTAATCGAATGGTCGAGTCCCATCAAGCGCGGCAAATCGGCGGCGACGGTGGGACGAATTTTCAATTCAGACATAAATCAAAATTCCTTCTTATTAATTCGCCGTTACCTGCACAGGCACGACGCAAGGCGCGAGCGATTTTCCTTCGTTGTCAATGACGACCAAGCGCAATTGGTAATCGCCGGGCGTCAGCGCGGAGGTGTCCCAAAAGCCGAGCGAGCCGCCGTTCACTGCGGCGTTGCCGGCGGCAATCGTCGCCCAAACGTCGCTTCCGCTTGAGGCGCTTTCGTATTTATAAAAGCCAAAATTGGGAATGTTTGCCGCGCCGGTCAATTCGACGATGCCTTTTATCGCGTCGTTCGGCTGCGGATAAGTAAACTCCAATTGACCGGGAATGCAGCCCGCCGCATTCGGCTTGGCGACGGGCGTGCGGTTCGCCAGTTGAGTCATCAGCGCGGGCGAAAGCGTCCCCGTCGGCGTGGAGATAAAATCCAGCGTGGCGGTGGCGACGAAGAAATTAGCGGGAAGTCCCGGAATGATAAACGTCGCCGTAAAAAATTCAACGCAGAAAAAGACGACAATCAACGCCGAGACGACCGCCGAACGCCCCAAACGCCGCCCCGAAAATTCGCGCTCCAAACCGAAGACGGCGACGCGCCAATCGCGCCACGAGCGAAAAAGCCAGCGGAAAGAGAACAGCGCTCCAATCGCTAATACAATGTAAATTAATCCCTCATGCTCGGCGAGGAATTTGAAAACGGTTACCATGCGGCTTTCCTGCTGTGCGCGGAGAGTTACATTCTGCGAAGCACGGTTCGGAGGATGGTCTCAACCTTCGGCGTAATCACGCGCCCGGCTTCGATGACTTCGTCGTGCGTGGTGATTGTCGAGCCGTCCAGATTGGCTTTGTTGCTCACCCCCGAAATGCCTAACACGCGCATTCCGCCGTGCCGAGCGACGATGGCTTCCGGCACGGTGGACATGCCGACCGCGTCCGCGCCTGCGAGGCGCAGGAAGCGCAAATCGGCGGGAGATTCAAAGGACGGTCCGCTTAAGCCTGCGTACACGCCTTCGCGCAGCGTTAAGTTATTTTCCGCCGCCGCTTGACGCGCCCAATCGCAATAGACGCGATCATAGACTTGACTCATGTCCGGGAAGCGCGGACCAATTTCGTCGAGGTTGGGTCCCATGAGCGGGTTTAAGCCCGACATGCCCATTAAGTTTAATTGATCCGTAATCAGCATTACGTCGCCGGGCGCAAAGTTTTCGTTCACGCCGCCCGCCGCGTTGGTAACGAACAAACTGTGGACGCCGAGCCGCTGCATGACGCGCACAGGCAGGGTTACTTCGCCCATCGTGTACCCTTCGTAATAGTGAATCCGCCCTTGCATGACGACGACCGCTTTGCCTTCCAACTCGCCAATGACGAAACGCCCGATATGCCCTTGCACCGTCGAAACGGGGAAATGCGGCAGCTCGTGATACGGAATGTAAATCGGGTTTTGGACGGCTTCGGCAAGCCCGTTTAACCCCGAACCGAGAATCATCCCTACCTGCGGCTGAATAGAAATCTTCTTGCGAATTGCGTCGGCGGCTTCGTCAATTTGAGTTAGGGAGATAAATTTCTGCATGTGGATTCACCTTTTTACGCTAAATTGTCAACGGCTCGCCCCGTCAAGACCGAATGACGAGGCGATTATAACAGAAAGATAAACGCGCCTTTTTTCCTTAAATCTCTCATACGCAACTAGATAAAAACGATTTCTTATGCTATCCTCGCGGCATGGAAAGTTCCAACGTAAAAAATTTCAACATTTTTATTTCATTAATATTGCAAGGGACGGGCGCGTGTTTTGTCCTTTTTCCCGCGCATCTTGGCATTTCTACAAAGTTTTTTTCCGCAATTCCGCTCGGCGGTTTAGGTTTGCTTTTTTTTCTCGCCGCGCTTTCAATTCAAGTTCACAGCATTTGGGAACTTCCGCCCAAACAAAAAATTTGGGTTGATTCGGCGTCCGCGCTGCTGACATTAATCGGCGGCGCGATTCTCTTCCGCAGCGGACAATTTATTTCCGCTCAGGCGCTGTTTGTTTTCGGCGCGTGTCAAATCGCCCTCATTTTGCCGATTTTCAAACGCCTCAAAGAAACGGATGCGGTTTACATAGCGACTCTTTGCGCCTCCTTCGCCAGCGGATTTTGGTTCGCCTTCTCGCCCGTCAAAACTTCCGCCGTTATTTTTTTATCCGTTTTATTTTTAGCGTTCGCGCTTCTCGGCGGCGTTGCGCTCTCATTTCCGCGCTTGAAATACCGCGCCGTTTTAGAGAACGCGCTTATCGTCCCTTGGCTGGCGTTTATTCCGCTTTATGTTTTGCCGAGCGGAAAAGGAAATCTCATTCTGCCGACGACCATCATCGTCGCGATTTTATTAATCCGCTCGATTCCGTGGAGCAACCTTGCCGCCCCGCGCGGAGACGTATTAAGTCCGCGCATGATGGCGCTCGCCGCCACTACAGAAATTGGGCTTTTGCTTTTTCTCGGCGCGTTGCTCTTCGCCTTTGACCTTCAATTTGCCGAAGATTCCGCGCTCTCGTTCACCCTGCGCGGATTAACTTTCGCGTTTTTCATCCTCGCTTCCATCGCCGTTTACATTGGCGCAATGCTGACGATTATGACCGCCAGCCGTTTAATGCGCGCGCTCAATCAACCGCCTGAATTAGAAGCCGAAGAAGACTCCGTCAACGAGCGGCTTTGGGATCGTTGGCTGGAAAAATACATCGCGCCGTACATTATGACTCCCTCCGGCGCGCGCTGGCGCGTTCAAGCAGACCGAATCAACGCCTTAGTTCGTCAATCCGCGTTAGAGAAAAAACGAAACGCGCAACTCGCTCTGCTTTTGGAACTCAGCCAACAACTTGAAAATTCGTTAGACGCGCCCGTCTCCGCGCAGATTGCCGCCAACACGTTGGAACGCGCCTTAAATTGCGGGCTGGTTTTATTCTTCACGCACGAGCCTGAAAAAAGAGAAATTGCTTTGCTGGCGGCGACGGGCAAACAAAGTCGCTCCGTCCCCATTGAATATCGTCAGCCTTCGGGACAAGGAATCGTCGGCAGAGCGTTGCGTCAGCGAAAAACGCAAATCGTGGACAGCCTGCGTCCCGAATCGGATTTTCTTTTTTTCAAAGATAAAGCGGGAATGTCCGCCGTCGTCGTCCCGTTGCTCCATAATGGATACACGCAAGGCGCGTTGATTATCGCCAACGACCAGCCAAACACATTCAACAACCTCGACGTAACGATGGCGGAAACCGTCGCCGCCGAATTAATTCGCGCTTGGGAACGCGCCAAATACAGCGAACGCCTGCGGCAACTCATCCAAAGCGGAAGTCAACTTTCGTCCATGTCCGACCCTGAAACCGCCGTTTGGCAAGTCGCGTTGATCTCGCGCGAAATCGTTCAGGCGAAATTCGCCTATATTTACATTCAACTCGGACAAGGCGCGAACGAGGTTTACCGCGCTTCGTCGGGGAAAGCGCCCAAACTTCTGGCTTCGCTTCAAATAGAAAATCTTTTCGTCGGCATGATCAGCCTCGCTATGCGCTCGTCCAAACCGTTTCGCCTGCGCGACTCGCGCCGCTACGAAGCGACCGCCCAACTGACTTTGGACAATAATCAACTGCGAAGTTTGCTCGTCATCCCCATTCGCCGCCATCACGTCAACATCGGCGCGATCTTCGCCTTCGGCAAACAGAACGAAGCCGCCTTCGCCGAAAGCGACGAAGCGCTGGCGGATTTAATTTCCATCCAAGCGGGCGGCGCGTTAGAAAGCGCCTGGCTGCAACAAGAACTGCGTTCTTCGCTTCGCATCGCTTCGCTCCTTTATCGTTTGAGCAATCAAATTTTGCAATCGGAACACGTCGAAAACGCCGCGGCGGACATCGCCCAAACCGCGCACGAACTTTCAAATAACCTCGCGACGGGCATCGTCCTCTTTGACGGCGCGGGCGAAGCGATTGCCAAAGTTTTAATCGGCGCGGAAGAAACGCCGGAGAATTCGGAACATCCGTTCAATCTGATTCAAGAGGCGATCGATTCAGGGCAGACGATTTACCTTGCGCTCAATCAAACCCTCGTCCGCGCTTGTTATCCGATTCAAACTTCTATTCGCAAGTACGGCGCAATTTGGATGGATTCAATAGACGAGGCGACGAAGCCTTCCGCCAAACCGAGCGACGTGCAAGCGTTGGTCAACCAAGCGGCGATTGCGCTGGAGCGCTCGCTCCTTTTAGCGGAATCAAAAAAGCAGGCGCAAGAAATCAAAGACGCTTACGACACGCTCGAAGAAACTTACGACCAAACGCTCGCATCCTTAACCGCCGCGCTCGACGCGCGCGACCAAGAAACGGAAGGACACAGCGTTCGCGTCGCTAAACTCGCCGTTCAGTTTGGCAAGTCGTTGGGGTATTCGCCGCAACAAATCAAAATTTTAGAGCGCGGCTCGATGTTGCACGACATCGGCAAAATTGGAATCAGCGACGCGATTTTGCTTAAGCCCGGCGCGTTGACCGAAGAAGAATGGAAGATTATGAGGCTTCATCCCGACATTGGGGCGAGGATTGTAGAAGGGATTCCGTTTCTCGAAGAGACGATTCCGCTGATTCGCCATCATCAAGAGCGCTGGGACGGGTCGGGGTATCCCGATCAATTAAAAGCGCGCGACATCCCCGATTTGGCGCGCATGTTTTCTATTGTAGATACGTTCGACGCGCTGACCAACAAACGCCCCTATCGGCAGAAAATTTCCGCAGAAGAGGCGTTGGGTTATTTGAAAGAAAAAGCGGGCGCGTATTTTGACCCGCAAATGGTCGCGCATTTTGAAGCGTTGATTAAGCAAAATCCGCAAATGGCAAAATAGAATCCATCACTCATAACGCTTGACTTCGTCCAACGCGGCTTGCAACTCGGACGGAAGCGGCGCTTCAAAAGTCCGCGTTTGGTCTTCGTCGGGCAGGACGATTTCTAAACGAAAGGCGTGCAGAAAATGACGGTCGAGCGAAACGGTCGGCGTTCGTTTTCCATACACCGAATCGCCGACGATGGGACAGCCTAAAAATTGACAATGCAAACGAATTTGATGCGTTCGCCCGGTGAGCGGGTGAAATTCTAACAGCGAGTGATTTTTGAACGTTTGCAGCGTTTTATATTCGCTGACCGCTTCGCGCCCTTTGCCCGGCGAGACGATCGCCATCTTCTTGCGCTGTTTCGAGTCGCGCCCAATCGGCGCTTCGACGCGCCCCGACGGCGTGGGCGGCTTTCCGTCCACTAACGCGAGATACGTTTTCTTCACCTTTCGCAAGCGGAATTGATCTTGCAGCCAGCGATGAGCGCGTTCGTTTTTCGCCAGCAGAATCAGCCCCGACGTTTCCTTATCCAGACGATGCACCAAGCCCGGCCGCTCTTCCCCGCCGACGCCTTCCATATCGGGATCGTAACCCAAGACCGCGTTGACTAACGTGCCGCTGGCGTGTCCCGCCGCAGGGTGAACGACTATCCCCGCCGCTTTGTTGACGACGATGAGGTCGTCGTTTTCAAAAACAATATCGAGCGGAATCTCTTCGGCGATTAACCCGCTGGGGACGGGCGGCGGAATCCGCGTTTCGATTTCGTCGCCGCCTTCGACGAGTTGACCGGCTTTCTTCGCCGCCGCGCCGTTGACGGAGACAAAGCCGTCGAGGATTAATCCTTGAATGCGGGCGCGCGAAAATTCGGGCAGACACGAAACGAGGAATTTGTCCAAGCGTTCGGGTTGCGGCTCTTCGTAGATAAATTTTTCAATTCGGTCGCTCATGCGCCTCATCCTTCGCTTTGGCGGATTTTCGTTCGTGCAGCCAAGATAAAATCAACAGCAACGCCACGCTGACGTTAATGCTCGCGTCGGCGATGTTAAAGATATAAAATTTTCCGACGGAAATAAAGTCGGTTACCGCGCCGAGAGTCAAACGGTCAATCAAGTTGCCGACCGCGCCGCCCAAGTACATGCCCGCCGCCAGCCACATCCACGCGCTGGAACGCTCCATGCGCGAAACGTAATAAAGGATTCCCAAAACGACGACGCTGGTAAAGACGATAAAAAAAGCGTTGCCGCCTTGAAACATGCCGAACGACACGCCGCGATTTTGAATGTGCAAGAGCCGCGCATAAGGCGCAAGCCCAATCCACGCTTCGGGCAGCCATTGACCTTGCAAGGGGATGTTTTGAATCACCCAGCGCTTCGTCCACTGGTCGAGCGCGACGACGATAAACGCCGTCAGAAAAAAAGTGAGAAAACGTCCGCCGCGAGAGGGCGCGTTTGTTTCTTCGCTCATAAAATTAAGAACCTTCCTCGACCGTTTCCGCCGACGAAAGAAGCGCTTTTTTTTCAGCGCGTTCTTTAATCCAAATGTCAAATAATAAAAGCGCCACGCCGACAGAAATCGAAGCGTCCGCAATGTTAAAGACCGGAAAATTTCCGATTGAAATGAAGTCGGTAACTTTTTGCATGAGCAGGCGGTCAATCAAATTGCCGATTGCGCCGCCCAACTGCAAACCCATCGCCGACTTCAACAGCCAATCGCTTTCGTCCACGCTGGGGAAATAATAGAGAATCACGCCGACGACGACAAACGCCAAAATCGTGAAAACTAAATTTCCATTTTGGAACATGCCAAACGCCGCGCCGCTGTTGTACCAATGCACAATCCGCGCATAAGGCGCGAGCCAGTTCAACCCGTCGGGAAGCCATTGCTCGCCGTAAGCGACGTTCGTCCGCACCCACTGTTTCGTCCACTGATCGAGCGCGACCGAAAAGGCGGCGACGCCCAACAGCCATAAAAGGTTTTTCAACTTATACAAAATATGCACCTCGAAACAAAGCCCTCTATTCTACCCCGTTAATAAACACGCGCGGAACGCGCGCGCTGATGTTGGTCATCACTTCGTATTCGTTCGTCCCCTGCCAGGCCGCCAACTCTTCGGGCGCGATTCCTTCGCCGAGCAAAACGACCTCGTCGCCGACCGCCGCGTCGTCGTCGCCCAAGTCCGCCATGAATAAATCCATGCAGACGCGCCCGACTTGCGGATAGGATTTTCCGTTGACGAGAACGCGCGCGCGATTAGACATGACGCGCAGATAGCCGTCCGCGTAGCCGCAAGGGACGGTAACAATGCGGCGCGGACTCCCTTCGACTTGCCACAACGACCCGTAACTGACCGCGCTGCCCGGCTGCGCGATTTTGCTGTACAACACGCGCGAGCGCCAAACGGCGATCGGCTGCAAATCGAGCGTTTTTGGAATGTCGCGTCCGGGGTAAATGCCGTAGGTCAAAATGCCGGGGCGCACCATGTCCAAATAACCTTCGGGCAGATTCATAATTCCGCCCGAATTGCAGATGTGGCGAAGCGGCGGCGCGGGCAACGAATGTTTTTCGTAAAGCGCCAAAACTTCTTGAAAGCGCTCCAACTGCCGACGCGCCGTAACGACGCGGCTCGGCAAGCCTTCAACGCTGACCAGTTCGGCGTTCGCCAAATGCGTGTAAATCCCCTCGACGTTGACGTGCTTCAACGACGCGGCGCGGAGGATGAATTGTTCGGCGGCGTAATGATGCACGCCGACTCGTTCCATGCCCGTATCTATCAGCAGGTGAACGGTCAAACGCTGACGGGTAGATTCCGCCAAATGGTCGGCCGCCAGCAATAAGTCCAGCGAAGAGGCGGTGAGCGTTAGGTCATGTTCAAAGTAAAGCGGCAGTTGTTCGAGCAGAGTCCCGCCGGTGACTAAAATCGGTTTTTTGATTCCGAGCCGCCGCAGTTGCGCGCCCTCTTCGACGAGCGCCACGCCGAGCATGTCCGCCAGCGGTTCGAGGAACGGCGCGACGCCTTCCACGCCGTGACCGTAAGCGTTGGCTTTGACCATCGGCATTACTTTTGCGCCGCCGACGCGCGCGCGAATGGACTCGATATTTTTTTTGAGGCGGCTTAAATCAACTTCCAAATACGTCGGGCGGACGGGTTCGTTAGATTTTTCCGGCGACATAATCCAGCACGTCAATCTTTGTGAGGATGCCGACCGGACGGCTGTTCTCGACGACGAGCAAAGCGTAGCCTTCGGTGAGCGAGGGCATGGCGTCTTCGAGCGGCGTTTCGGGCGGGAAGACGGCGACGGCGTGCTGCACGAGCGAGTCAATTTTTTCTTCGTTGCTGTGGTCGTGTTCGTCGAGCATGTGATTGAGCAAATCTATCTCTTCGATCAAGCCGACCAGCGCCCCGTCCGCGCCGACGACTGGCATTTGAGAAACCGCATTTTGGCGCATGGCGGCGATGACTTTTTTCATCGGGTCGCCCAGCATAGCGCTGATGAGCGCTTTATTCGGTTTGGCGATGAGCAAATCGCCGAGCGTGGTTTCGCCGAATTCCATCGAGAGGAAGCCGAACTCGCGCATCCATTTGTCGTCGTAGAATTTGGAGAGATAACGCGAGCCCGAATCGGGCAGGATGACGACGGCGATGCGGCCTGGCTTTAATTTGCGGCAATATTTAATCGCGCCAGCAATCGCCGAACCCGACGAGCCGCCAGCGAAGATTCCTTCTTGGCGCACTAACTGCCGCGCCCACAAAAAGGATTCGCGGTCGCCCGCGCGTTCGATCACGTCAATGCAAGCGATGTCCATCGTCGAGGGCAAGAAGTCTTCGCCAATGCCTTCCACTTTGTAAGTCTTCGGGTACGCGCCCTCAGGGATGACGCCTTTATTTTGCCAAATTTCGGTGAGAATCGAACCTTCAATGTCCACGCCGACGATCGTAATGTTTGGATTTTTAGATTTCAGGTAACGCGAGATTCCAGAAATCGTTCCGCCCGTCCCCATGCCGATGATGACGTCGGTTACTTGACCGTCGGTCTGCTCCCAAATTTCCGGTCCCGTGCTTTTTTCATGCGTCAGCGGATTATCGGGGTTGTGGTATTGATTGGCTAAAATCGCGTTCGGCGTTTCGCGGGCGAGGCGCTTCGCCACTTCGTAATACGAGCGCGGATCGTCGGGCGCGACCGCCGTCGGCGTGATGACAACCCTCGCCCCGTAAGCGCGCAAGAGCAGAATTTTTTCATTGCTCATTTTGTCGGGCATGACGAAGATGGTTTTATAACCCTTCAACGCGGCGGCAATCGCCAAGCCGACGCCGGTGTTGCCCGACGTGGCTTCCACGATAACTCCGCCCGCTTTTAATTCGCCGCGTTTTTCCGCCTGCTCGATAATGTTCGCGCCGACGCGGTCTTTGATCGAACCGCCCGGATTCATAAATTCTAATTTTGCATACAAGGGAACGGGCAAATCTTTTCCGATGCGTTCCAACTTGACCAAAGGCGTGTTCCCCACTGCGCCCAACACATTATTAAAAACGCGCTTCTCTTTGGATTCTGGCAACCCTATGGACATTCTCTCTCCTTCGTTTTCTTTGTATTTTATCATTCTAAACCAATGCCCATTGCCTCCCTGCGGACTTTATTGTTTCTTCCTTTAAGCGAGTCGAAAGATGGTCGCCGAAGATGGTTTTCAAACGAAACATGGCTGTTGCGAGTATGATAGCCAGATTTTTCCTTCCACGCCTTGCGTCCATGCCTGCATAAAAACGTAGATTCTCGTCTCGCTTGAGACGCTCGGCTTTGGCATTACCGTGTTTCCAAATCCGCGCGTTTTTGCGCGCGTAAAAATCAAAAGCCAAGCATTTCCGATAGAGTCTATTGTACAATTGATTTCGCGCCAAGCGGCGCCAGTGCAAGGACGATAAAAACTCTGCGTGACATGTTATCAGTCTAGCATACGCACAAATGGTTGCGCAATTAGTGGCTTATTCATTACCAGCCTCCATCATCAAACGACCATCTATCCACACCATGCGTTTATCTTGTTGTTCTCCTGTCACAACCTTGAAACTTTGGCTAGAAGGGACGAACCCAGAATAACCCGTAGTAACTTCACCACTTCCTTGAATGTATCTACCATCAAAGCCCTGGGCTTGATCTGAATAAAAAATCATATAGTACAAAGTATTGCTGTTTAATTCTCGCCATAAGACACTTCTTTCATCAAATTCTCCTCCTGCTTGAAGATTGCTACCTTCCTTATACAGTCTCCCCACCCCAGTCGAAATCATCAGCTCGGCAGATACAGGATTCCCACTAGCATCTGTTTTGATGATGAGTGCCGGTAAAGTACCTTGTTTGCGACCATAGCCGCGAATCATTATTTCACCTGGTGTCTCAAGCAAATCAAGCACGACAATTGGTAGCATTACTGCAGGTTGTTCGGTTTTGGCAAGCGCTACCTGCATGATAGTCAATCCAGCCAGTTCTCCCCTGTCTGCCCCCAATTTCTCCGTAGTGGGCCAGTTGATATCGGGGTCATGCGGGTCGTCGGTGACTGCAAACTTGACATCTTTGGAGTTGGGAATTTTGACCCATTCATCGCCATAAAAGATGTGCAGATAGCCCTCATCATCACGCACCGCTGGGTAGTCTATGATCATGGCGCGCTCTTTGGCGCTCGAGCCGTCGTTCACGCTCATCATCTTGAAGGTTTCGGGGTGAATGTAGGCTTCACCGTTGTAGGTGATGACGATGTCGCCCCGCCATGCTCTGCGTTCTGCGACGAGCGCGGTGCTAAACTCCTTGCGTTGCTTGAAGGGAAGGAAACTAATATCGCCAATCTCGCCCGCCAAAAATTTCTGCACCAACTCTCCCATCATCGTCGCCCCCTGTTTCGCCAGCGCCGCATCCAGCGCAGCCTGCTGCTCAAGCGTGAGCGCGCTAGTGTCCACTGTCTCGCCGGCGAGGATGTCGGCGGCTAGTTCTTCAATCGTCTTTGCTTTTTCTGTCGGCGTTGGGACGATTTTCGTGTTTTCAACTGGGGGCGTTTCAGTGGATAGCGGCGTTGAAGCAACCGTCGCTTGCGCTGGCGGCGTGGACGCGGCGGTTGTTCGCGGAGCGCAGGCAGTCAGCAAGAAACTGATGGCAAGTAAAATTTGAAACGGTTTCATCTTGCGCCTTTCATGGTCGGCATAATCTCAATCGCCCGCTCGTTGTAGTCAGTCAAACTGATGGCCGCGTTGCTTTTCGCCAGCGTGGAGTCAGTTCTGCTCAAATCCTTCCGACAACCGGAATGTAATCGAGCCGCGCTGTACCAGCGCCTTGTCGTACTCCGACCAATTCTTGATGCGGATAATGCTTTTTGGCGTGAGTGTGGCTTTGTTTGTTTTGACACAACTCAAAGTTACACGCTCACGCCGCTTTTGTCAAATCTTTTATGTGTCAAAGCCAAAATGAGGTATTAGCAACGCCAACCTCCGCCGCCAACAACAGGAAGAAGAAGCCGAAAGAAGAATTCGCGAGCAAGAGATGACCGAGCAAGAAAGGTATGAAGAGTACATCCAAACCCCAGAATACATCGCGCGCCAAGAGGCGTTGACGGAATGGCTGGAAGAGCAAGAGCAGGAACGGAGTCATTTATTTTTGCTATTGACAAATTCGTCAAGACTCTTAAAATAAGCGCGTTCTATGAAATCGAAAATTATGAAACTCTCTCAATATTGTTTGTGTCTGGGGCGGGGCTCGTAGCCGCCGCCTGAGACAGACTTCGCAGTCAACGGAATCAGACGGTCGAGCGACCCCCGCGCTATAAATTGTTCAGCGCGCGGCGTTTCTTCGCCGTCTTTTTGTTTGCCCGTTGACTGCGTTTGTTTTTAACCAGAAATGCACAAAGATAAACGGAAATAAAAATCCGTTTATCGAGAGAGAATAAGATGACTTTACTGGATTTTCGATTAACCGAAACCCACGCGATTCCGCTCGACGGACTCGCGCAACACGTCGGCGCTACGCCGTTAATTCCGTTGCGCCGCCTGACCTCGAACCTTTCTCCGCGCGTGAAAGTTTTTGCCAAAGCCGAATGGTTCAACCCTGGCGGCTCGGTCAAAGATCGCCCCGCGTTGAACATCATCCAAAACGCCATCCTCGACGGAGACTTGGGCGACGGCAAACGTCTGCTCGATTCGACGTCGGGCAATATGGGCATTTCCTACGCGACCTTTGGCGCGGCGTTGGGCATCCCCGTTACGTTGACTTTGCCCGCCAACGCCAGCCCCGAACGGATTTCCATTTTGCGCACGCTCGGCGCGGAGTTGATTCTTACCGACGCGCTCGAAGGCTCGGACGGCGCGATGCTCGTCGCGCGCGAACTCGCGGAAAAACGCCCCGACCTGTGGTACGCCAATCAATATGACAATCCCGCCAACTGGCAAGCGCATTACCTCAGCACCGCGCCCGAAATCGTCCAGCAGACGAACGGACAGATTACGCACTTCGTGGCGGGGCTTGGCACGTCTGGCACGTTTACCGGGACGAGCCGCTATTTGAACGAGTTATTGCCGCAAGTCAAAACCATCGCCTTTCAGCCCAACGCGCCCTTTCACGGCTTGGAGGGCTTGAAGCACATGCCGAGCGCCATTCTGCCGGGGATTTACGATCCGACTTTGGCGGGCAATCCGCTTGAAGTTCAGACGGAGGCGGCGCATAAAATGATTGGACGTTTGGCGCGGGAGGAAGGCCTCTTCGCGGGCATTTCGTCTGCGGCGGCGGCGGTAGCCGCGCTTCAAGTCGCCAGCGAATTGGACGAGGGCGTGGTGGTTGCCATCTTCCCTGACGCGGGCTATAAATATTTGAGCGACAAATCGTTGTGGGAAGGCTAGCATGAGTTTGAGAATTTCTCAAAGTTTGATTGAAGGAATCGAACGCCACGTCGAGGCGGCGTACCCCGAAGAGGGCGCCGGATTTTTGCTCGGCGCGGACGGCGCGGTAACTGAAATTATTCCGCTGCCCAACGCGCGCGAGGACGCGGCGCGGCACAATCGCTTTTTGTTCACACCGCAAGATTACATGAACGCCGAAACGCGCGCGATAGATTTGGGCGCGGACTTGCTCGGCGTGTTTCACTCGCACCCCGATTGCCCGAACGTCCCTTCGGAGTATGACCGCGAATGGGCGCAACCTTTTTTCTCGTACATCATCACCCGCGTGGACGGCGGCAAAGCCGTCAGCCACCGCTCGTGGCGCTTGAAGGAAAATCGAGAAGGCTACGATGAGGAAGAAGTTGTGGTTGGGTGATTGAATGGGTAATTAGTAATTGGGTAATTAGGGAAGTTGGCAACCTTCAACCTGAAACTTGAAACTTGAAACCTGAAACCTGAAACCTGAAACCTGTAACCTTCAACTTGATAACTTAGGAGAATTTGAAATGACCGACATAATTTTGAAAGAAGACGCATTATTGGATTGCACGGGCTTGCTTTGCCCGCTGCCGATTGCCAAGACGACCAAAGCGATTAAGGAATTAGAATCGGGTCAGGTGTTGAAAGTCATCGCCACCGACGCGGGTTCGCCGCCCGACATCGCCGCGTGGAGTCGGCAAACGGGGAACACGCTGTTGTCGTCCGCCGAAGAGGGCGGGAAGTTCGTCTTCTTTTTGAGGAAGGCGTAGCATGGCAAAGTCGAATCCAAACGCGCCGAAGCGCTTGGCGCTAATCGCCAGCAAAGGGACGCTCGATTGGGCGTACCCGCCGTTCATCCTCGCCACCGCCGCCGCTTCAATGGGCTGGGAGACGGGCATCTTTTTCACCTTCTACGGTTTGACTTTGCTCAAGCCCGATTTGACCGCATCGGTTTCGCCGCTGGGAAATCCTGCCATGCCGATGAAGATGCCGTTCGGCCCCGAATCTTTTCAAAACATTTCGTGGAGCATCCCGAATCTGTTAACGTCCAATGTGCCGGGCTTTGAAAGCATGGCGACTTCGCTCATGAAGCAGACGTTCAAAAATAAAGGCGTGGCGTCGCTGGAAGAGTTGCGCGACCTCGCGCTGGAATTGGACGTGCGCTTGATCGGCTGTCAAATGACGATGGACGTCTTCGGCTTTAAGAAAGAGGAGTTTATTCCGCAAGCGGAAATTGGCGGCGCGGCGACCTTCCTCGAATATGCCGCCGACGCGGACGTGCAATTGTTTGTGTAGAGTTTCCCTGACCCTCTCCCTAACCCTCTCCCAGAAGGAGAGGGGACTCCCTTCCCCTTTTGGGGGAAGGGCTGAGGATGAGGGAAACGATAATAATAGAAACGAGAAAACAAAATGACGACTTTACGAATCCCAACCCCGTTGCGCGCCTACACTGGCGGCAACGCCGACATTACCGTCAGCGGAGAAAAAGTCTCCGACGCGCTGAACGATTTGGCGCGTCAATACCCCGCCATCAAAACGCACCTCTTCGGCGAGGACGGCGAACTGCGCCCCTTTGTCAACCTCTTCGTCGGCGAGAGCAACATCCGAGACCTGCAAGGCGTGGACACGCCCATCCGCGAGGGCGAGCGGCTGATGATTATCCCGTCCATTGCGGGCGGCTCTCTCATCCCCTCTCTAACGGGAGAGGGTTAGGGTGAGGGCGTTATGATCGAAGAACTTTCTCACGAACAAATTTTGCGTTACTCGCGTCATCTGCTCATGCCCGAAGTCGGCTTGCAGGGACAAATCAAATTGAAGAATTCGTCCGCGTTGATCATTGGCACGGGCGGACTCGGCGCGCCGACGGCGCTGTACCTCGCGGCGGCTGGCGTCGGGCGCATCGGTTTGGTGGATTACGACGTGGTGGACGAATCCAATTTGCAGCGCCAAGTCATTCACGGCACGTCTACGATTGGCAAATTAAAAGTTGAAAGCGCGCGCAATCGTCTTTTGGATTTGAATCCCGACATTCAAGTGGACGTTTACAACGAGCCGTTCACCTCCGAAAACGCCTTACGCATCGCCAAAGATTACGACGTAATTCTCGACGGCACAGACAACTTCCCGACGCGCTACCTCGCCAACGACGCGGCGGTTTTTCTCGGCAAGCCCAACGTCTACGCTTCCATCTTTCGCTTCGAGGGGCAAGTCAGCGTCTTCGACGCGCGGACAGGCCCCTGCTACCGCTGCCTCTTCCCCGAACCGCCGCCGCCCGGCCTCGTCCCCTCCTGCGCCGAAGGCGGCGTGCTGGGAATTTTGCCCGGCACCGTCGGCACGCTGCAATCCACCGAAGCGCTGAAAATTATGCTCGGCATCGGCGAGCCGCTCATTGGGCGGCTGTTGCTGTACAACGCGCTCGACATGACCTTTGATTTTGTCAAACTGAAAAAGAATCCGAAATGCCGCATCTGCGGGCCGAACGCCGACGTTAAAGAGTTGATTGATTATCAGGAATTTTGCGGCGTGCCCGGCCATCACGAAGACGACACGTCCGCCGGCGCGGATTGGGACATCTCGCCGCAAGAACTGAAATCGCGCCTCGAACTGGACCCGAACCTGATTCTGCTCGACGTGCGCGAACCGCACGAATTAGAGATTGCCGCCATCGCTGGCGCGAAGAACATTCCGCTCGGCGAAGTGGCGCAACGCATGTCCGAGTTGGACTCCGCCGAAGAGATGGTCGTCTTCTGCAAACGCGGCTCGCGTTCCGCGCGCGCGATTGAAATTCTTTCGTCCGCCGGGTTTAAGAAGATGAAAAATCTCAAAGGCGGAATCAACGCCTGGGCGGAAGAGGTGGATCAGAGTTTGCCGTTGTATTGATGGTTGCGGGTTGAAGGTTGAAGGTAACTTGTAACTTGCAACCTGCAACCGTGCCCCGCTACTCGCTTGGGGTGGGCGTTTTCGCGTCGCCGACGGTGATGACCACGAAAAGCGTGTCGCCGAAGAAACCGCCGTCGAGGTCTGCCATGCGCCACGCGCCGGTGATTTTGCCTGAGAGGTCGCTCGGCGCGACCAACTCGACGGAGATGTCTCGTTTAGCGCCCGTCTGCACCGATTCGGTCAACGTAACCGTATTTCCGCGCATGGCTTCGCCGCCGACCAGTTGGAAGGTGAATCCCGCGCGCCAAGCGCAGCCGCCGATGTTTTGCACTTGCCAAGTTTTGGTAAATTTTTCGCCGGCTTTCATTTGCTTTCCGTCCTCAATGGTTACGTCTTTGACGTACATTAAGTTGAAGCAGGGGTTGGTCGTCGCCGTCGGTTCGGGCGTGAGCGAAAGTTCGGTCGCGGTGGGGGAGACGACGACCGCCGTCAGCGTAGGCAAAGGCGCGGACGTGGGCGCGGTTCGCGTCAGGTTGGCGGCGTAAGTCTGCACCGCCTGCGTGCGGACGGCATCCGTGTCCACAGCGACGGTTTGTTCCGCTTGGTTGTTGGCGCAAGAGAAAAGGAACGCGCCGACAAGAATAGAAAAAAGAAAAAAGGCAGTTTTCGATTTCATCAGTTTGATTATACCTGCAACCTTGCGTGATAAAATCGCCCATTATGGCAAAACATTTGGTGTTAATGGCAGGCAATATCGGCGCGGGAAAAACCACGTTGACGGAGCGCATCGGCGCGCGGCTGGGCTGGCGGACGGGGTATGAGTCCGTCGTTGACAACCCCTACATCTCCGACTTTTACGACGACATGCGCGCTTGGTCGTTCCATTTGCAAGTCTTCTTTTTGGGACATCGCGCCGACCAACATCGGGCGGCGGCGGACGACGCGCGTTCGGCGATTTTGGATCGCAGCATTTACGAAGACGCCTACATCTTCGCGCGCGCGCTGCATCATTTGGGAAATTTGAATGAGCGCGATTATCTTTCCTATCGCAAACTGTTTGGGCTGGTTACCGCAGGTTTGCCGCGCCCCGACTTGTTGATTTACCTTAAGGCGCCCGTGCCGATTCTGATGGAGCGCATTCGCCGCCGCGCGCGCAACATCGAAACGGGCATCTCAGCCGATTATTTGTCCCTGCTCGAATCTTTCTACGACGAGTGGCTGGCTTCGTTTGACCTTTGTCCGCTGTTGACTGTGCAAACGGGCGATTTAGATTACGTCAACGACCCGCGCGATTTGGATTTGGTGGCTGAGCGCATTCAAGAAAAGTTGGCGGGCAAAGAGGTAATGGATTTACGTTGAAATACAAAGCGAAGAATAAAAAACAGCCGTTTATCGCGGCTGTTTTTTTATTAAACGCGAAGGAAAAAGATTTCGCGTTTTTTGCGATTAAGAACCAAACGCCTGCTCTAAATCGGCGATTAAATCGTCAACGTTTTCGATGCCGACTGAGAGGCGCACTAAGCCTGGGTCCACTTCCAGCGGCGAGCCTTGCGTGGACAGGTGCGTCATGGCTGCGGGGACTTCAATCAGCGATTCGACTCCGCCGAGCGATTCCGCCAGCGTGAAGATTTTCGTCGCTTCTGCAACCCGAACCGCCGCCTCGCTTCCGCCTTTCAGCACGAAGGAGATCATTCCGCCGCCGTTTTTCATCTGCCGTTGTGCCAATTTAAATTGCGCGTGACTCTCGTGGAAGGGATAATAGAGCGCGGCCACGTCGTCGCGTTGGGCGAGGTAGGCGGCGATTTTTTCTGCGTTTTGCGCGTGCCGTTCCATGCGGACGGGCAAAGTCTTAATTCCGCGCAAGACTAAGAACGAATCCATCGGACCTTGAATCGCGCCTGCCGCGTTTTGCAGGTAAGCCAGTTGCTGACCGAGTTCCTTATCCTTGCCGACGATTGCGCCGCCGACCACGTCCGAATGTCCGCCAAGATATTTGGTCATCGAATGCACGACCAAGTCTGCGCCGAGTTCGAGCGGACGTTGCAAGTAGGGCGTGGCGAAGGTGTTGTCCACGACTAGGAGCGGTTTGTTGGGGTGCGACTTAACCGTCGCGGCGACGGCGCGAATGTCCGAAATGGACAGCAGCGGGTTGGTCGGCGTTTCCAGCCAAACGACGCGCGTGGAGGGCGTCAGCGCTTCGGCGAGGTTTTCGGGGTCGGTGGTGTCGGCGAAGGAAAAGTCCAAGCCGAAGCGGCGCAGCACTTTATCAAAGAGGCGGAACGTGCCGCCGTACACGTCGTTGCCGGCCACGACGTGGTCGCCTTGCGAGAGCAGGCGCAACACGGTGTCGGTCGCCGCCATGCCCGAAGCGAACGCCAGCCCCCACGTTCCGCTTTCGAGTTCGGCGAGGCAATCTTGCAGCGCTTTGCGCGTCGGGTTGAGCGTGCGCGAATATTCGTAACCCTGACGCGGCTTGCCGATGCCGTCCTGCTTGTACGTGGACGTCAAGTAAACGGGCGTCATCACCGCGCCGTTGTTCGGGTCGGCTTCCTGTCCTGCGTGAATAGCGAGCGTTTCAAATTTCATAAGTTCTCCTTTATCCTTCGTCCTCACGCGCGTTCCGTCCAAGAGGGATGCGCGTATTTTTCTTGAACCAATTCTTGCGCGCGTTGCATTTCAGAAGCGGACATTTCTCCGCGCTCAAACTGGATTCCTAATTGCGCCTCAAAGCCCTCGACGAAAGCCTCCGCCGCCGCCTCCCAAGCGACGGCTGCGCCCAAGACGGATTCGACGGTCGTCGCCCGTTCGAGCAGACGTTCCTTCGCCGCCGCGCGCGCGGACTCGCTCGTGAAGGTCAGCGCCTCGCAGATGCGGCTTAAGTCGCCGGTCAACGGCAGCGAGCCGTGTTGCAAAACGCCCATTTGACTTCGCGCCTGCGCCGAGCCGATCAGTTTTTTCCCGCCGACGGTAATCTCATACGCGGACGGAACTTCAAAGCAGACGGGATTCAAATTCGGCGCGGCGCCAGCCCGTTCTTTCACCTCGACCGCCAAGCCCAATTTTTGCGCGGCGTAAATCAGCGCTTGCGCCAAGCGGTTGTACGATTCTAAAATTCCGCCGATGAGAATTGGGTTTTCCTCAGGCGCGGCGACCGAGTAGGTCAACTCGTCGGCGTGCAAAATTGCCCGTCCGCCGGTTAAGCGGCGCACGACCTGCCAACCGTGTTCGCGCAGACGCGCTAAATCGGCATCCTTAAAAGATTGCGCGCGCCCCAGCGAAAGGCAGGGCGGAGTCCAATTGTAAAGGCGCAAAGTCGGCGCGGACTCGCCGCGATGGATATGTTCGAGAAGCGCTTCGTCCGCCGCCATATTCCAGGCGCCGTTGGCGGGGGGAGCGTAAATTAATCGCCAGCGTTCCATTTAGATTTTAGAAAATCCTTCCGCCGCTTCTTCGAGCGTTTCTTCGCTCAAACTTTCCAACGGCGGACGCATGACCCAGTTCGGGAAGCCGTGCAACTTATGAAGCAGTCCTTTTAAGATAGGCGCGAAGGGCGAATATTTTTCTAAAAATTCGCGCTGTTTCGCAACCCGCGCTTGCGTCGCGGACGGGTCTTCGCCGTTTTGATGCGCGTCCCAAATTTGGCGCAGTTCGTCCGAAATTAAATTGGCTGGCGCGGTAATTGCGCCTTGCGCGCCGTTTTTCAGCGCGTGATGGAAATGTGAATCTGTGCCGTTGAAGACCAACAACTCGCCGCCAAAGCGCCGACCGAGCGCCTCGGCGAAAGCCGCGTCGTGCGAAGAATCTTTGATGCCGGCAAATTGTTTCGGGTAATTGGTTTTCAGGCGTTCCAATAAATCCAACGAAAAGCCGACGCCGGTCACCGAGGGGATGTGGTAGCCGAGCAGCGTCTTGCCGACGGGGACGGCTTTTTCAATCAACTCGCTGAACCAGCCGTACAAGCCGTCGTCGTCAACCTTGCGGAAGTAATACGGCGGAAGCGCCACCGCGCCGTCGAAACCGAGATCGAAAGTCAGCGTGGTCAGTTCGATGGTTTCCGTCAAACTGGGCGTGCCGACTCCGACTAAAAATTTGAAGTCGCGGATTTGTTGCTTCATCACGCGCACCGAACGCAAAATCGCTTCGCGCTCGCGCCGCGAAAAGGACGGGCCTTCGCCTGTCGTGCCGAAGAGCAACGCGCCGCGACAGCCGCGCTCGGAAAGGAAGCGGAAAAATCCGACCATTGATTCAAAGTCAAAAGCGGTGTCGGGTTTGCCTTCGGTTTTGGGCTTGCCCAAGTATGGGGTTACGGCGGCGGCGTACACGCCCGCCAACGGATGAGTTTCTGTCATGTCTGCTCCAATAAAATTTATTCGTTTTCTTCTACAAAACGCTGCGCGGCTTCCTGCGGCGGCTGCAACGGCTGACCCTCTTCTCGCGCTAAATAATGCTGATGGTCGAGCGTCCACAAATATAAGTCGCCTTCGGTTTTGTCGGGAAATTCGTCTAACAATCCGCTTTGACGGATGACGGCGACAATCGGCGAGTAAACTGTATCATACCAATGTTCGACCGCCTCGCGCTCGCTAATGTCGCGTTGAAAATCCAGCCCCATAAAATAGCGATGCACGGCGATATGCTCCAACATGCGCGCAAAGCCGTCGGGGATGGTCAGTTTGATGTTCGCCTGCGGGCGGTATTTATCCAAGCCGCTGCGTTCGAGGAAGTTGACCTTTGAGCCGAGAATTTCCAAATCTTCGGGGCGGATGTTGGCGGTGATGTTGACTCGCGTGGCGCACTCGCGCACTTCCGCTTCGATGTATTCCTGTCCCTGCGCCCGCGCCACCGAGACGCGATGATGCCCGTCCACGACGAAATAGACCTGCCCGACTTTATACAAAACCACCGGCGGCAGATGAATGTCTTCGTAAAAGGCGCGATCTACTTTTTGCCAGCGGCTGGCGAGTTGATCTTGCTTGGGGAAGAAGGCGCTGTCAAACTCGTGATAGCGATTCAAACTGCCGGCAATTTGATCCACGCGGACAGTTTTCACGCCGCGATAAATCGGCCCGCCGATGCGGAGTTTTTCTTTGACGTCGTCGTAGGAAAGCAGCGTGTTGCGTCGTCCGCTTAAGACGGCGAAGGCTTGATTGATAAACGATTTGAATCGCGCTTGACTAAAATCCGCGCGCGTTTTTGAGTGAATATCTTCGGACATAATTACTCGATTTCGATAACCTTGTAAGGATAGACGTTGATGACTTTCGTGCCGCCGACCTGCGTTTCGCTTTGCCCGACGTTGTTGCGATAAAAATGCGTGTGTCCGTGAAGATGATAACGCGGTTTGGCAAAACGGACGAGCCAATTCAACGCCTTCAAGCCTTGATGCGCTTGGTCGCTGTCGTCGTGGACGCCGAAGGGCGGCGAGTGGCTGATGAGGATGTCTAAACCGCCCCCGCCTTTGAGACGATTCGCCGTCAGCGCCGCCGCCAGACGAAACGCCCGCCGATAGGCTTCGCCTTGCGTGTATTGATTCACGCCGTCGGGGCGATAGCGCACCGAGCCGCCAAAGCCGCCGATTAAGGCTTTGGGGTGTCGCGTCAGTTTCAAGTCGAGGTTGGCGCCGCCTTCCGCTTTGGCGCGGCTGTCGCGCGAATTAAAGTCGGGGTCGTGATTGCCTGGGACGTAGAAAAGCGGCGCGTGAATCATCGTAACTAGATATTCAAGGTAGGAATAGGGCAGATCGCCGCATCCAAGAATCAGTTCGACTCCGTTGAAATGCCCGCTTGCGGCTAGGGGGTAAATCCGCTCGACGACTTGATCGCTGACCGCCAAAATCTTCATCGCCCTGATTTTGCCGTAGAAAACGTTTGCTGACAAGCCAGAAACTTGCGCTTTTGAAATTGCAATAGCCAGAGAATGAAAAAACCCTTATAATTCAACTTTGGATGGATGCGGATGGAAACAAAAAATATCACCTCTCCTATCGGCTCGTACGGCTCAGGCTCGGACTTGGGAAGCAAAGCGGGACGCCCGCAACTTTTGCCGGGCTCTGTTCTGCTTAACCGTTACAGCATTCAAGACGTCATCGGCATCGGCGGAATGGGGTCGGTGTATCGAGCGCGCGACACGCACTTCAAGAACGTAACGAAATTGGTCGCGGTGAAAGAGATGATTAACTCGGCGCCCGACGAATTGGTGCGCCGAACTATTGTCCAAAACTTTGAGCGCGAAGCCAACTTGTTGGCGGCGCTGCAACACCCTTCTATTCCGCGCATTTACGATTTCTTCACCCACGAAGACCGTTCCTACCTCGTGCTGGAATTTGTTTCGGGCAAAGACCTTGAAAACGTCATCAACGAAGCCGACGGCTTTTTGATGGAAGACCAAATCATCAGTTGGGCGATTCAACTGTGCGACGTGTTGTCATACTTGCACGGTCATCAGCCAGAGCCGATCATCTTCCGCGATATGAAACCGTCAAACGTGATGATCAATTCCAGCGGCGACGTGGTGCTGGTGGACTTCGGCATTGCCAAGCGCTTCCAAACGGGAATCAAAGGCACGATGATCGGCACGGAAGGCTACTCGCCGCCCGAACAATATCGCGGCGACGCCACGCCCTTAGCCGACATCTACGCCTTAGGCGCGACGTTGCATCACGCCCTCACGCGCCGCGATCCGCGTTTGGAGCCGCCCTTCACTTTCGCCGAACGCCCCATCCGCCGCATTAACCCCAACGTTTCGATGGAGTTGGAAGCGGTCGTCAACACCGCATTAAACTACAACACGGCGGAGCGTTTCCAAACCGCCGTGCAGATGAAAGACGCGCTGATGAACGTGGCGCGAAAGACCGGCGCGCTTTCCAAACTTTCGATTTCCGTCCCCGCCGCGATTTCCAATTCAATTAAACCAATTTGGAATTTCAAATGCGAAGATGAAATTCGCGGCGCCCCGACTTTGCATCAAGGCTCTTTGTACATCGGCTGTTACGACAACAACCTCTACGCGCTCGACGCCGCCGAAGGAAAATTTCAGTGGAAGTACGCCGCCGAAGGCGGAATCGTTTCGCGCCCGCTGGTTTATGAAAACAACGTCTTCTTCGGTTCGGAAGATCAAAACCTGCACGCGATTAGTTCGCGCACCGGCAAACTCGTGTGGACGTATCACACCGAAGGGCGAATTTACTCTTCGCCGCGCATCGCCGACGGGCATCTCTTCTTCGGCTCCGAAGATCAAGACTTGCACGCCGTAAACGCCAGCAGCGGCAGAGCCATTTGGAAGTTCGGCTCCGACGGCGAAATCCATTCCACGCCGCTGCTCGACAACGAGATGATTTACTTCGGCACAGAAAACAGCTCGTTCTACGGCGTGGACTTTCGCGGCTCGCTCAAATGGCGCTTCTCCGCCAAACGCGGAATCACCTCCTCGCCGACGAGCAAAGGGCAAGCCGTTTACGTCGCCTCGCTAGACGGGACGCTCTACGCGCTCGACGCGAAAAGCGGCTGGGCAATTTGGAAATTCCGACTCGGCAAAGGGACAGTCTCTTCGCCCGCCGTCGCCGACGACTACATCTTCATCGGCGCGGCGGACGGATTCGTTTACTGCGTGGACAGCAAAAACTCCAAAGAAGTTTGGCGCTTCAAAACCGACAACCAAGTCGGCAGTTCGCCCGTCATTTATAAAGATTCGCTCTACATCGGCTCGGCGGACGGATTCATGTACTGCTTAGAATACCGCAGCGGGCGCTTGCGCTGGAAATACGAAACAGGCGGACCAATCACCGGCTCGCCGACCATTTTTGACGATATTGTTTATTTTGGCTCAACCGACGGGCACGTTTATGCGTTGTTTGCCTAAAAGGAGAACTTGTGGATTTTTTTAAGAGACTTTTTGGCGGTAAGGAAGAAGAAGAGCAAACGCAGCCCAAGCCAAAGCAAGTGGACATGGCGACGACCGCGCCGCTTTCAGACCAACAAATTCAAATGATCGTCGCCAGCCAAACGCCGCGCTACGAGATTAAGCAACTAATCGCCGCCGTGGGGCAATCGGTAGGCAAACAGCGCGACCACAACGAAGACAGCGTTTTAGCGCTGACAGCGACTCTCGCTGGCAACGCCGACAGCGCTCCCTTCGGTTTGTACGTCGTCGCCGACGGCATGGGCGGACATCAATTCGGCGAAGTCGCCAGCAACGCCGCGACGCACATCGTCGGCGGAAATATTGTCGAAAAATTTCACCCGTACCTTTTTCGCATGCCCGCGCAATCCTTGCAAGAATCTTTGCAAGAGGTAATGGAATCTTCCATTATGGAGGCGCATCAATACATCCAACGCGAAGCGCCCGGCAGCGGCACGACGATTACCGCCGCGCTGGTTTTAGGTCAGCAAGTAACCATTGGTCATGTGGGCGACAGCCGCGCTTACTCGATTTCGCCCGACGGCAGAATTGACGCGCTGACCCGCGACCATTCGCTCGTTCAACGCCTTCAAGAACTCGGACATCTCAGCCAAGAAGAAGCGGAAAACTTTCCGCATCGCAACGTCCTCATCCGCGCCTTAGGGCAGGGAGAAGTTTTAGAAGCGGACGTGTTTACCGTTCCCTTCCCGTTCCCCGGCTATCTGATGATTTGCAGCGACGGCATGTGGGGCGTGGTCAACGAAAGCGACATCGTTCGCATCGTCCGCGACGCGCCGAACTTGCAACGCGCCTGCCAAAACCTCGTCGAAGCCGCCAACGCCGCCGGAGGACCGGATAATATTACGGTGATCCTCGCGCAACTCATCGGATGACCTTTTCATGTCCGCCAGCAAACCGGATCTATACTCCGTTTTAGGCGTATTGCGCGACGCGACGCAAGAGGAAATTAAACACGCCTACTTGACTTCCGCCCAGCGCTTGCACCCCGATAAAAATGTGGCGGCGGGCGAGACCGAACTTTTTCTCGAAGTTCAACAAGCCTACGAAGTCCTCGCTAACCCCAAACGGCGAAGTCAATACGACGCGACGTTGCCGCCGGAAATTATCGAAAAGAACCCGCACATTCGACACACGGTTCTTTTCAGCCGACCGAATTTAGTGCAAGTTGAAGAAGACCAGCTCCTCTACGTTTTATTAGACGTCGAACCCGAACAAAAAAACTCGGAAGCGCTTCCCGCGCCGCCGCTGAATCTTTGCCTCGTGCTGGATCGCTCCACCTCCATGCAGGGCGACAAGATGGACACGCTCAAAGCGACGGCGATTCAATTAATCCGCAGTTTGCGCCCGCAGGACGTGTTAAGCGTCGTCGCGTTTAGCGACCGCGCCGAAGTGATCGTCCCCGCCTCGGTCAGCCTCGACAAACGCAAACAAGAAGGCAACATCCAAATGATTCAGCCTTCGGGCGGAACGGAGATTTATCAAGGGTTGCAGGCGGGCTTCAAAGAAATCATGCGCGGACGAGGCGCGAATCGCGTCAACCACATCATCCTCCTCACCGACGGCGAAACCTACGGCGACGAACAAAATTGCTTAAAGATCGCCGAACAAGCCGCCGCAATGAACGTCGGCATTACGGGCATGGGGCTGGGCGGCGAATGGAACGACATCTTTCTCGATTCGCTCGCGTCAAAAACCGGCGGTTCGTCCGTTTATGTTTCTCAACCTAAAGACATCGAGCGCTTTTTGCTCGAAAAATTCAAAGCGCTCAAAAACGTTTACGCGGACGAGACGACGCTCGAATTCAAAGAACAAGAACACATTCGCTTAAACTTCGCCTTTCGCATTCAGCCGGAAGTCGGTCAAATTGAAATTGATTCGACGCTGCGCTTGGGACCCATTCCGCGCGACATGCCGTTGCAAGTTTTGTTTGAATTTGTGATTGAATCGGGCGCGTTGAAAAAAAGCAACGTGCCCATCCTCGACGCGCTCCTCAAAGTCTCCGTCGCCGCAGACCCGAACCCCGCCGCGCCTTCGCGCCTCAGGCTGACTCGTCCGCTGGAACAGAGCGCCTCCGACGAAGCGCCGCCGCCGCAAATTGTCAAAGCGCTTTCGCGGCTGACCTTGTACCGAATGCAAGAGCGGGCGCAAGCCGCCGTCCAAAACGGGCAGTTTGAGGAAGCCTCGCGCCATTTGCAAAACCTAGCGACTCACCTGCTGGCGCAGGGCGAACACGCCGTCGCAAAGACGGCGTTGCTCGAAGCGCAAAATATCGAAACGATGAACGCTTGGAGCGAATCGGGAAGCAAAGACGTCAAATATAAAACGCGCGCCTTATTGTTGGGAAGCGGCCGGGAGAATAGATTATGATTGTTTGTTCCAATTGCAAGCACGTCAACATGACAGGCGCCATGTTCTGCGTCGAATGCGGAGCGCAACTCGTCGGACGCGATTCGCTCTCCACGCAAAATATCAGCACCGACAGTTTGGGCAAAGCCGCCAGCAAACGCAAAACGGGAGAAATTGGTCAACCCGTCGAAGGGGCGGACGCTTGGGCAAATTTGCACCTGCTGGATACCGGTCAAGTGTTGCCGCTTTCTTCGCGCAGCGGCGAATTTACGCTGGGGCGCATCAGCGAAGGACAGCCAATCATGCCCGACGTGGACTTGTCGCCGTATAACGCATACGCCGCAGGCGTGTCGCGCTTGCACGCGGTGATTAAGCGCAGCGGCTCGAACGTCAAATTTATGGACTTAGGCTCCGCCAACGGCACGTTCCTTAACGGCGCGCGTTTGCGCCCGAACGTCGAACAGAAACTTTCGCACGGAGATATTATCTCGCTGGGCAAGTTGCGAATTCAAATTTTGATCGAGAAATAACGAAGGAGAAAACGGGATGGCATACACCGTTATTTTACACATCGCAAACGAAGCGTCGGTAGCGGGGGAAGTGGACGAACTGCCCAACGCGGCGGACACGATTATCACCGTCTCTAACCCGCGCCAGAAAGACGGCAAAGATTTGCATTATATAGACAACGGCACGACGAAGGTCATCTGGCCCCTGATTAAAGTGAGTTTTATTGAAATTCTCGGCGACTCGCAAGAAGAGAAGATCATTGGCTTCGTGAGGGAATAATGACGGATTTAGACAGACGCCGCATCCTCGTCGTGGACGACGAAGAGCGCATGGTGCGTTTTATCCGCATGAATTTAGAACACGACGGCTTTCAAGTCGCCGAAGCGTTTAACGGCAAACAGGCGATTCAACGCATCCGCGACTTTACGCCCGACCTGATTCTGCTCGACGTGATGATGCCCGACATTGACGGCTTTGAAGTGCTGGAAACCATCCGCGATTTCAGCGCCGTGCCGGTCATCATGCTCACCGCCAAAGGCGAAGAAGACGACCGCGTGCATGGGCTGGAAAACGGCGCGGACGATTACATCACCAAGCCGTTCAGCCCGCGCGAGTTAGTCAGCCGCATTAAAGCCGTCTTGCGCCGCACCGAGGGCGCGACGGGCGGCATGCACGGATTAATCGAGGTGGACAAACGCCTCAAAATTGACTTTGAACGCCGCGAAATTTGGCTGGACGGAAAACTCGTCAAACTGCGCCCGACGGAATATCGCTTGCTTTATCATCTCGTGCAAAACGCGGGCTGGGTGGTTTCGCACGATCAGTTGCTGCAAAAAGTGTGGGGCTACGAATACCGCGACGAACCGCATTACGTCCGCTTGTACATTAATTATCTGCGCCAAAAATTGGAGAAAGACCCGTCCAATCCGCAGTACATCCTCACCGAGCGCGGAGTGGGCTACCGCTTCGTGGATTTCAAACGCAATAAAGAGCAGCCTTAATCAGTACTTCACGAAACGGTTTGGACATGGTTAACTTGGTTCCAACCAAGGAGACCGATAACCACGCCCAAACCTACCAGCAAGATTACCCGAACAATCCAATCCGAGCAAATCTTAACCGCCTTTGTGGCAGTAGTTCGTAAGAATCTGCCGCTCGATTTGAAGAATACGCGCATCACAGCCGATGACATTATTTACGCGCTGGCGTACGCCAACGTCCATCGTTTGAGCATAGAATCGGCTTGCCAGGAGTTACAAGAAGCGCCTTCTGGCAAGCGCTTGCGGGAGGTGTTGGTCGACGCCCTGCCAAATCGGCTCGGGATGCAAAGAATGCTGAACAGGATGTTTCGCCAACAACTGCATCCGAGTATTTGGAAGAGCAAGCGAGGCTTCAATATTGCGATTGACCTGACGCTGATCCCCTATCATGGTCAGTCGTATGAAGACAAAAAGGAAATTGTGCGCGGCATGCCAAAATCGGGGACGACCCATTTTCATGGATATACCGCCGTCTCGATTGTGCGAGATGATCGGTGTTATGGGGTTGCCCTGCACTTCATCGAATATGGCGAAGGAATGGCGGATATTGTGCGCTGGCTGATTAAACGCCTGAAAACGCTCAAAATCCGCATCCGCCGGGTGTTTTTGGACAAAGGGTTATCCGTTTACTTCTGGTTGGGCTGGCTTTTGTCCTGTTCAACCTTTACATTTCTTTGCGCCAAAATTTATCCTCCGCGCTTAAGCGTCCTTTACAGCTGCCAAAGCGTTTTTGGTTGTCTCTGCGCCGCTTGGCGCTCCTGCTCGGTCGGGCAATCGAGAGATTGTGGGGAGCGACTGAGGTCATTCAATATCAACCTTGTTTTTTGCTTTCGTGAAGTACTGAAAATAGGCATTGCGGCTTTCTTCGTTGTTCCCGTTTTGGCGGATTACCTCGGACCTGACCGCGACGTAAAAACCTATCCTCGTACTGCGACTGTTATGCAAACTTCAACACAGATTCTGACCGCAACTCCAAGCAGAATTTCTAAACCGAGCAAAACGCCGACTCCAACTCGTACTCCAACATCAACTAAAACAACTCGGTTAACGCCGACGAATGTCTGGCCTCCTATCCGACCGCATTGACATTCCCGCCGAAATTTTATCTTAACAAAAAACGTTCCGCCTTTAGGCGGAACGTTCGCAAACTGTCTAAGAACACGCGCTTATTGAATCGTAAAGTTGACCGTCGAATTCAACGTCCCGTTGAAATAGACCTCCACATAAAACGAGCCTTTTGCCCAGCCGCCGTCTGGCGCTTCAAAGTAAAAATAAACCAAGCCGACGTCCGTTGTCGTTATGTCAATAGAAGATTCGCCGCCAAAGTAACCATGATCGTAACCGTCCACCTTGTCCACATACAAGCGGGCGGTTACGTTATTGCCGACGGCGGCGTTTGCCAAGTCCGCGACGATGTAGACCGTGTCCAATTCGCCGAAGGTTGTCGTCGTTTGTTTGCCGTCCTCATCCTTCGCCGTGCGGACGTTGGAAAGAGTCGGCTCGCCCCCGACAGCGCAAGCGAGTTGAGCGGCGAGCAAAGCAAACAGCGCTAAAAAGATAGACCATTTTTTCTTCATTATCTTCTCCTTAATTAAGTTGCGCCGATTATACCCAATTTGCCTCTAAATTAAGGTTGTATTAGAGCGTTCGCTATCGCTTGACATCCCTCTTTCATCTATTGTATAGTATTCTGTGGAAATAAAAAGGCGTCGCCGCATGGTTGCGCCTTTTCTTTGCGAAAATTCCATTTTATTTCTATCGAACGAGGAGAAGCAATGATCAAAGTCAGCGGTCTCACCAAAGATTACGGGTCGCGCCGCGCTATTGACAATCTCACCTTTAACGCGCAACAAGGCGAAATTGTGGGATTTCTAGGTCCCAACGGCGCGGGCAAAACGACGACAATGCGAATCTTAACCGGCTACATGCCGCCCACCGACGGCGAAGCCATCGTCGCCGGGTACGACATCGTGGAAGAGTCGCTCGAAGCGCGCAAACGCATCGGCTATTTGCCGGAGTCCGTGCCGCTCTATCAAGATATGGTCGTTTGGGATTACCTGCAATACATGGGCGAACTGCGCCGCATCCCCAACGCGGGCGAGCGCGTGGAAGAAGTTTTGGAAATGGTCGGGTTGATTGACCGCGCCGAAGGCTACATCGGCAATTTATCCAAAGGGATGAAACAGCGCGTCGGACTCGCTCAGGCATTGTTGCACCACCCCGAAGTGCTCATCCTCGACGAGCCGACCATCGGACTCGACCCCAGTCAAGTGGTGGAAGTCCGCGAGTTGATCCGCGAGATTGGCAAAGAACGCACCGTGCTGCTCTCGACGCACCTGCTCAACGAAGCGCAGAATTTATGCGACCGCGTGCTAATCATCAACAAGGGCAAAATCGTCGCCGAAGACACGACGGAGAATTTGCAATCCAGCCTGCTCGGCGCGGAACGCGCGCTCGTCCGCGTGGGCGGCGAAAACGACGGTTTGGTCGAGACGATAAAAAGCGTCAAAGGAGTCCGCAAAGTCAAAGTCAACGACGACGGCGCGGTGGAATTTGAATTCGCTTCCGGCAAAGATCTGCGCGCCGAAGTCGCCAAAGCGGTCGTTACAAACAACTACGAATTAATCGAATTTCGTTCGTTAGGCATGAGCCTCGAAGAAATCTTCCTCGAACTCACGCACGGCGAAGGAAAGCGTTAACTATGAAAAATATTTGGACTATCGCAAAACGCGAATACAACAATTATTTTGGCGGCGCGCTGGCGTACGTCGTCATGGCGGCGGTTCTCTTTCCGCTGGGAATCTACTTCAGCCTGATTCTTCTCTACAACAGCCAACAAGGACTCTACGGCGGGGCGGCGGCGCCAGACATCACGCCGATTACCGGCTTGTTCGCCTTCTTGATGATCTTCCTCAGCCCGGCGCTGACCATGCGCCTGCTCTCCGACGAAGCCCGCATGGGGACGATTGAACTGTTGCTCACCGCCCCCATCCGCGACGGCGAATTGGTCGTCGGCAAATGGCTGGGCGCAATGCTCTTCATCCTCACGTTAATCGGCGTTACGTTAATTTACCCCATCGTGCTGAACAACTTCGTCTCGCCCGGCATTGACTGGATGGTCGTCGTCTCCGCCTACATCGGCTTGATTCTCATCTGCGCCGTCATGTTGGCGTTGGGCGTCGGCATTTCGGCGATTTTCACCAATCAATTCGCCGCCTTCTTCGTTACGCTCGGTCTGCTTTTCTTCCTCTACTTTATGATCGGGCTGCCGTCCGGCTTGCTTCCTCAAAGCGGACAAATTTTCAACTACCTCAGCATTCAAAGTCATTTTGAACGGATGAATTCCGGCACGCTGACTCTCGGCGGAATCGTGTACGACTTAAGCCTCGTCGTCTTCGGTCTCTTCGCCGGCTTCACCGCAATCGAAACTCGGAGATGGCGCTAATGAGCGAACATCCTAAAAAGAAAACGTCCTACACGACGATTGCGCTCGTCATTGCGCTCGTCGCTTTTATCGTCGCTGGCTTAGTCGGCGCGGCGAATTTGCTCTCCAAAATCGGCATGTTTCCCCTTTCGCCCGAAATCCAAAAAGGGACGAACCTCGCCTTTCAAATTAGTCTTGGGTTGTTAATCGTCTCGCTGGCAACCGCCGCCATCCTCGACCCCGACCCCGTGCGCCGCTTTTTCAGCGGACGTCAAGCCCGCTACGGCTCCAACTCGCTGATTCTCGCGCTGGCGACGGTCGGCATCCTCGTCGCCGTCAACTACATCGTTTTCAAAAATCCAGATTTATTAAACTCGCCCTACGATTTGACGGCAGACAAAAGCAACACGCTCGCGCCCGAAACGCTGCAAATTCTCGCCGAGTTGAAACAGCCCGTCAAGGCGACGGGATTCTTCTCCGCCGATTCCTACACAAGCGACGCGGAAAGCATTCTCGGAAAATTTAGAGACAACAGCGCCGGAAAATTTTCCTATCAATTTGCCAACCCCGACACTGACCCCGTAACGGCGCGCAACGCGGGCGTTACCGGCGACGGGAAAATTCTCCTGCAAATGGGCGAGACTAAAGAAATCGCCGCTTACGCTTCCGAAACCGAATTAGCGCGCGCGCTCCTGCGCTTAATCAGCCCTGGCTCTCACGCCGTTTACTTCCTGCAAGGACATGGCGAAATCAGCCTCGACGGAAGCGGACAATTATCGTACAGCGTCGTCAAAAGCACGCTCGAAGCGAAGAACTACACCGTCGGCGAACTCAACTTATTGACGACTCGCGCCATCCCCGAAGACGCGCAAACCGTCATCATTGCCGGACCTCAGAAACCAGTCAGCGAAGACGAAGTCGCCTTGTTGAAAGCCTACATGGAAAAAGGCGGTTCGTTAGTTGTGCTTGAAGACCCTACCTTCGTTACGCAATTTGGCGCCGCCAAAGACCCGCTGGCAGATTACCTCTCCGCCGATTGGGGCATCACGCTTAATAACGACGTCATCGTGGACGGAGTCAACCAGCAAAACCCGTTGGCGGCGGTTTCTTCTCGCGCCAACCCGCACCCGATTACGCAAAACCTGACGCAAAATTTGGTCGTGGTCATGCCGCAAGCGCGCAGTCTCAGCATCGCCAGTTCCGCGCCCGCCAACGTAACCGACACTTGGCTAATCAGCACCGAGCAAAATTCTTGGGGCAAAACCGACATTGACGAAAACAGCGTCTTAGATTTTGACCCCGCAAAAGACATTCCCGGCCCGCTGTACCTTGCCGTCGCCGCCGAAAACTTGCAAACCAAAGGGCGCGTCGTCGTCTTTGGAAATTCGCCCTTCGCCATTGACCAAAACTTCGACGTCTACGGCAATGGCAATTTCCTCATCAACTCGATTGACTGGGCGGCGGAACAAGAAGAGTTGCTCAACCTAACCGCCCGCCCGCGCACCGAACGCATCTTCACGCCGCCCGCCGCAACGTGGCAATTCATGCTGTTGACCTTGGTCATCGTCATCGTCATACCGGGCTTGGTCGTCTTCTTGGGCGTTTCCGCGTGGCTGGCTCGCCGCAAGCGAGGCTAACCTATGCCGCAAAAAACAACCCAAACGACGGCGACAAAAAAGCCGAGAAAAACCGTCAAGCCGCAAGCCGCGCCGCCGCCCGAACCGAAGGTTTACCCAACCTCCGTCCGCTCGACGACCTGGATCGCTTTCGTCGCATTCATCGCGCTCGTCGCCCTCGCCGTTTATTTGAATCGCAAGGCGCAAAACGACATTTTGTCTCAGCCTACGCCGACGGCGATTGAGAAGACTTTTCTCCTTCCGAAAGACCTCGTTTCAAGCGTGGAAGTCAAATCCGCGACGGGAGAGACGGTCAAAATCGAACGCGGCGCGGACAAGGCTTGGGCGTTGATTCTGCCTGAGAAAGCCGCAGCAGATTCGGCGGCGTGCGAGGCGGCGGCGACGCAAGTCGGCGCTTTATCCATAGACGCTTCGCTCGACAACGTCGCAAATCTAGCGGACTTCGGACTCAAAGAACCCGCTTACACGATTACGATTTCCTTTGAAAATGGAAAGTCGAACACTCTTGCCGTCGGCGCCGTTACGCCTTCGGAAACGGCTTACTACGTCCAGTTGGACAAAGGCGGCGTGAACGCCGTTTCCAAAAGCGGATTGGACGCGCTGTTGAATTTGCTGACTGCGCCGCCTTACCAAACCCCGCCGACGGCTGTCCCTTCTTCGTAAATTTAAGGGAATTTCTCGATTTCACGTTTTCGCGGGTAATACTTAACCTCCGCGGGTCATCTAACCCGCGGACGCTTGATTTTTGAATTAAAAGCGTGTATTCTGAATTGCAGAAAAAAAAACGAAAAACGGATGAGTTGAATGGATGTAGATAAGATTTTGATGGACGACGACGAAGAAGAATATTCCGCTATTGCGCGTTTAATTGAAATGGGGCGGCAAAAATCTTTTGTAACGCTCGACGACATTTTACACTTCTTCCCCGAAGCCGAACAGGACGTGGAGCAACTGGAAGAGGCGTTTTCGGCGCTGCTCAGCGCGGGCATTCCCTTCGTCGAAGACGCGCTCATGCCTGAACCGACCGAAGACGAATTAGTGGCGGTCGAAGAAAGCGGCGATTCCGAACCCGAACCTGACGCCGCGCTCGACGACTACCTCGCCAACATTGACACCGACGACACCATCGGCTTGTACTTGAAAGAAGTCAGCCGCGTGCCGCTGTTGACCGCCACCGAAGAAGTGGAATTGGCAAAGCGCATCGAACTGGGGCGCTCGGCGCGGGAAGACTTGGCTCGCGGCTCAGTCTCGCCCAAACGCCGCCTCGAATTGCGCCGCAACATCGAAGACGGCTGGGCGGCGCGCGAACATCTCATCACCGCCAACTCGCGCTTGGTGATTTCCGTCGCCAAAAAATACATGGGGCGCGGCGTGCCGTTCCTCGACTTGATTCAAGAAGGCAACATCGGCTTGATTCGCGCCACGAAGAAATTTGATTATCGGCGCGGACATAAATTTTCCACCTACGCCACCTGGTGGATTCGTCAAGCCGTTACTCGCGCCATCGCCGACCAAGGGCGGACGATTCGCGTGCCTGTTCACATGGGCGACCAAATCAACAAGCTTTTGCGCGTTCAGCATCAGTTGACTCAACGGCTTGGGCGCGAACCCAGCGTGGACGAACTCGCCGTCGCTTTGGACGTGCCGCCCAAAAAAGTGGAAAACATGATTCAAGTGGCGCGGCGTCCGCTTTCGCTGGAAACGCCCACCGACGACGAAGAAGATTCGGTGCTTGGCGATTTCATCGAAGACGACGAAGCCCCTCCGCCCGACGAGACCGCCACTTACAACCTGTTGCGCGAACATCTCGGCGAAGTGCTAAACGGACTTCCGCCGCGCGAAGTGCGGATTTTGCAACTGCGCTACGGTCTGCTCGACGGTCAAGCCTACACCCTCGAAGAAGTCGGGCGCAAAATGGGCGTTACCCGCGAGCGCGTGCGGCAAATCGAAGCGCAGGCATTAAGCCGCTTGCGCCACCCGTCCATCCGCAGGAAATTGCGCGATTACTTGGGCGAGTAAGAATTACAGATGACAGTCATTTTTTGAAATGGCTGTCATTTTTTTATTGGACAAATTTCGTTTCGTCATTCATAATTCCGCAATGTCCCGCTCAAAAATTCAATCCAAAGACATCGCGCCTTTCTTTTTGATTTTCGCCTTCCTCTTTGGCGGAATCGTTCGCGTTTATCCGCTTCTCGTTTCTGATTTTCCGCTGGCGGACGGCGGCATGTTTTATTCGATGATTCAAGATTTGCAAGCCGCGCATTTTCGTCTGCCCGCCTTCACAACCTACAATCAAGCGCAAATTCCTTTCGCCTATCCCCCGCTGGGATTTTATCTCGCGGGTGGAGTCCATCAATTGACGGGCGTGTCGTTGCTATCTCTTTTACGCTGGCAGCCCGTCATCGTCAACTTTTTGATTTTGCCGTTTTTCTTTTTCTTCGCCAAACAAATTTTACGCTCGCGAAATAAAGCGGCGTTGGCTACGCTGATTTTTTCCTTAACGCCCAACGCTTATTGGTGGCAAATCGTCGGCGGCGGGTTGACTCGCTCGCTAGGCGCATTTTTCTTCTTGCTTACCGCCCTCTTCGCCGAGCGGATGTATCGTTCGCAGAAATTAATTTGGATTGCGGCGACGACAGTTTCAAGCGCCTTAACCGTTCTCAGCCATCCCGAATGGGCGCTGCAAACCATCGTTATCGTTTTTCTTTTTTGGATTTTTTACGGTCGCAACAAAAAAGGAATGATCGCCAGCGTCATTGTCGGCGCGGGCGTTTTGCTCCTCACGGCGCCGTGGTGGATTGCCGTCGCGCAACAGCACGGGCTATCTGTCTTTTTGCAAGCGGGGCAAGCGACCAAATCGCGCTGGCTCTTTTGGACCATTCCGCTGACGATGGGCTTCACAGGCGAATCGATTCCCGTTCTTGCGGTCATGGGCGTCTTCGGTTTGTTCGTCCACCTCGCTAGAAAAGACTATTTGATTCCAACTTGGGCGCTGCTTGCCCTTTTCGCCGACCCGCGCGGCGGACTGCCCGCTTCGGTCTTCCCGTTCTCCATCCTCGCGGCGACTCTCCTTTCGGACGGAGTCGCCGCTCAATTAGCGGCACAACGCTCAAACGTCGAAGAAGAGGCGTGGTTCGCTTCCTTTCAAACCGTCGTCGGAAAAATCTTCTGGGGGACTTTTCTCATCATCTTTTTTTACGGCGCATTTCAAATTTCATCTACGCTAGCGAATCAAAGTTTGGATGTCGAAACTGTCGAAGCGTTTCAATGGATTTCCGCCAACACGCGGACAACCGACCGATTCTTAATTTTAGATTGGCAGGATAACCCGCTGCTTTCGTCCACGCTGGAATGGTTTCCCGCGCTGACGGAACGCCAAAGCCTGACGACCGTGCAAGGCAGCGAATGGCTTGCGAACGAGCGCGGGTTCAAGGCGCAGATGGAGTTGGCGCAAAGCGCGCGCGCCTGCGCCTTTCAAGACGAAACTTGTTTGCAAAAATTTTCGGGACGCTACGAATATTTATTTCTCTCGCTCAAAATCTCTCGCGGACAAAGCCTCGACTTCCCCTTGCTTTCCGCGCTGGAAAATTCGCCAAATTTTTCGTTAGTCTATTCCGCGCCTGAGGCGAAAATTTTTCGCGTTGTTAAGTAGCGACAGACGAGAGAAGTTTTTTAGACCTCTTGCAAAAGTCGCCCTCACCCTAGCCCTCTCCCGTTGGAGAGGGGACTCAGTCTCCCTTCTCCCGCTGGGAGAAGGGTTGGGGATGAGGGAGAATGAAAGCAGAAATAATCATTTTATAACAAGAGCCATAACGCTTTCTTTCTGCTAAAATACCCGCATGGACTCTCCCTTCCGCCTTTCCATCGTCATGCCCTGTTTGAACGAAGCCGAAACGCTCGAAGTCTGCATTCGCAAGGCGCGGAGTTTTCTGGACGAGAATCAAATCGAAGGCGAAGTCATCGTCGCCGACAACGGCAGCGCGGACGGTTCGCAAGCCATCGCGGAAAGGAACGACGCGCGAGTCGTCCCCGTCCCCGTCAAGGGCTATGGCAGCGCGCTCATGGGCGGAATCCGCGCCGCGCAAAACGAGTTCGTCATCATGGGCGACGCGGACGACAGTTACGATTTCACCGCGCTGCAGCCCTTCGTCGAAGCGCTCCAAAACGGCGCGGACTTGGTCATGGGCAACCGCTTCAAAGGCGGAATCAAAACGGGCGCCATGCCCTTTTTGCATCGCTACTTGGGCAACCCCGTCTTAAGCGGCGTCGCGCGTCTCTTCTTCAAAAGCGACATCGGCGACTTTCACTGCGGCTTGCGCGGCTTTCGCAAGAGCGCCATCCTCGCGTTGGATTTGCAAACGACGGGCATGGAGTTCGCCAGCGAGATGGTCGTCAAAGCCTCCATGCGCGGACTAAACATCGTCGAAGTTCCCACCATTCTTTATCCCGACGGGCGCAGTCGTCCGCCGCACCTTCGCACTTGGTCGGACGGCTGGCGACACCTTAAATTTCTTTTGCTATACAGCCCAAAGTGGCTCTTTCTTTATCCGGGCATTGTCTTCGTCCTTTTTGGCGCGGCGCTTTCCGTTCCCTTAATTTTTGGACCTCTGCACTTTGGGCGCGTCAACCTCGACATCCACACGCTGATGTACGCCTCGCTCTTAATTCTCGTCGGCGCGCAATCGGTTTTGTTTTCGTTGTTCGCCTACGTTTTCGGCGTCAACTCCAACCTGCTTCCGCGAGATAAAATCGCGGAGCGCTTCGTCCGCCGCGTTGGCTTGGAGCGCGGGCTGATTCTCGGCGCGGCGATGATACTGCTTGGGCTGGTCAGTTCCGTCGGCGCGGTGGTCTATTGGGGCGAACACCGCTTCGGCGACATCGACCCGACCTTCTCCATGCGGCTGGTCATCCCTGGCGCCGTCCTCTTCGCGCTCGGTTTTGAAACGCTCTTCGCCAGTTTCTTTCTCGGCGTCCTCGACATCCAACTCAAACGAAACGACTCATGAACCGTTCGCTCAAATACCTTCCGCGTTTGCAGGATGTTTTTTTCATCGCCCTCTTTTTGGCGGTTTTGGCGCTCGGCTCGCGCATGATCAATTTAGACGGAGACCTGCCGCGCCACCTGACCTTCGGCGGACTCATCCTCTCTGAGCGCCACATCCCGCCGACGGAGCCGCTCATCTACCCCTACGAAAATCGCCCTTACACCTCGCACGAATGGCTTTCGCAAACGCTCTATGCTTGGGTTTATTCCGTCGGCGGCTTGCCCGCGCTGGTTCTCGTCGCCGCGCTTTTGCTCTCGACGACTTTCTATTTGCTTTACGCTTATCTGGTCGAACGCTTCTCTCTGCGCCTGCCGACTTTGTTCATCGTCGCTTGGGGCGCGGTCGCCAGCTCGCTCAACTGGGCGATTCGTCCGCATTTATTTTCGATGTTCTTGTTCGCGCTCTGCCTCATTTGGGCAGACCGCCTGCGGCGCGGCGAGCGGATTTCCGTTTGGCGCTTCCCCGTTTTGATGATCCTGTGGAGCAACCTGCACGGCATTTTCATCGCCGGCATTTTGATTTTGCTCTCCTTCGCCGTCGGCTGGGCGGTTGACTACGCCTTCGGCAAACGCGACGCCCTCGCCACGGGCAAACGCCTTTGGCTGGCGCTGATTCTCGCCGTCGGCGGCAGTCTGCTCAACCCCGGCCTCGCGGACTCATGGTTTCGCATTCTCGGCTTCGTCAACAACCCCTACCTCATGTCGCGCATGTTGGAAGCCAACCCGCCCAATTTTCAACTCCCCGAAATGCGGATTATCCTCGCCTTCATCGCCTTTTCCGTTTTTTTGTTGGCGGTCAAACGCAACCCGCTTTCCAGCGGACAGGGTTTTTTGCTGGCGGGCTTCAGCGCCATGAGCCTGATGTCCTTTCGCAACGTGCAACTTTACGGCATCGCCGCGCCCTTCGTGTTGACCGAAGCCCTCGTCAGCCTGCGCGATTTTCCCCTCCTCAGCCGTTTGGAAAATACGCTCGCCAACGTTGAAAATAAAATCAGCGGCGCGGTTTACCCCGTCGCCGCCGCGCTCCTGCTGGGACTCGTCGTCCTGCTCTCGCCGCTCTCCAAAGTCCTCTATCAATTCGAGGCGGAGACTTTCCCCGTCGAAGCCGTCCAGTGGCTAAAAGTCAACCCGCAAACGGGAAACATGTTCAACGAACTAAATTGGGGCGGCTACCTCGAACTCAACCTGCATCCGCAAAAAACCTTCGCCGACAGCGTCGCCGACGTAACGGGCGAAGTTACTATGGATTACGAAATCATCCTCACGCTCGGCGCGGGTTGGCAAAACCTCATGCAAACCTACAACGTCCAATGGGTCATCCTGCGCCCCGACGAACCGCTCGTCCGCGCGTTGACCAGTCAAGGCTGGCAAACGCTTTACGAAGATAACACCGCCGCCATTTTGAGAAGATGAACAAACGCCTGCTGTTAATTCTCCTCGCCGCCCTTGCCTTACGCCTGATTGGGATTCAATCCCGCGCCATTTGGTACGACGAAGCCTTCTCGATTCTGCTCTCCGAAAAAGGACCCGCCGCCATCCTGCACGGCACGCTCGCCGCCGACGCCGACTCCTCCGCCGCCGAAGAACATCCGCCCGCCTACTACTTCGCGCTCTGGGCGTGGACAAAAACCTTCGGAACATCGCTGCCTTCCGTTCGCCTTTTATCTATCCTCTTTTCGTTGGGCGTCGTCGTCTGCGTTTACTTTATCGCAGCGCGCCTCTTCAACTCGCGCACCGCCGCCGTCGCCGCCGCGCTCGCCGCCGCCCTGCCCTTCCAAGTTCACTACGGCGTCGAAGTCCGCATGTACGCCGCGCTCGCCTTTTGGCTGGCGCTCGCCACGCTCGCCTACATCAAACGCCGCTGGGTTTTATTCGCTGTCGCCGCCGCGCTCGCGCAGTACACCCACAATTTGGCGGCAATTTATTTGATGCCGCTGGCGCTGACGCCGCTCTTTCAACGCGACTGGAAAACGCTTCGCAACCTGACTTTGGCGGGACTCGCCGCCCTCATCCTTTACGCCCCCTGGCTGATTCAACTCCCCGCGCAAATTGCCAAAGCGACGGGAAATTTTTGGGTGGAAAAACCCGGCGCGGAAAAAATCTTCACGCTGCTATTAATCTATCTCTCCAATTTGCCCTTGCCCAACACCGCCTTAATTTTCGGTCTTCTGTTCTCCGCGCTGACGGTTGCTCTCGCCGCCTTTCAAACTTACCGCGCCTGCAAACAAAAAGACGTCAGCGCTTCCAACGGCGCATGGACAGCCTATCTCGCCTTCGCGCCTCCATTGTTACTTTGGGCAATCTCGCAATTCACGCCGATTTATATCGAGCGCGCGCTGCTCCCCGCACACGTCATGTTCTGCGTCTGGCTGGCGTGGGCGTTGACGCAAACGCAACTTCCGCGCCCCGTGCAAATCTTCAGTTTCGCGTTGATCCTGCTCTCGGTGGGCATGGGGATTTTTCAACATATTACCTACGCGGGCTTTCCTTACCTCCCGCCCGCGCTGACGCAAAGCCTGCAAACCCGCGCGCAAGAGGGCGACCTCATCGTCCACTCCTCGAAGTTATCCTACCTGCCCGCGCTCTATTACGCGCCCGACCTTCCGCAAGGCTTCATCCTCGACTCGCCCAACAGCGGCGTGGACACCCTCTCCCCCGCCACGCAAAAAATCCTCGGCGCAACCGCCTACGCGGACGTTGAATCCGCCGCCTCGTCCGCCCGCCGCGTTTGGTTCATTATCTACCAACAATCCCTCGACGAATACGCCGAAGCCAAAAGACCGCAACCGCAGTTAGACTATCTCGAAAGCAACTTCAACCTTGAGGGCGCAGAGGCGTGGGGCGACCTCAGATTATATTTGTACCTTCCTTAAAAATAAAAATCCCGAAGTCGCCTTCGGGATTAATTTTCACGCCACCGCGTCAACCACAATGGCGAGGAAGATAAACATCAGGTACATGCTCGACCAGCGGTAGAGCGTCCACGCGGTTTTATTTCCGCCGACCTTCAACACGCGCCACGCGCCGTACAGCATCCACGCGCCCAGCAAAACGGCAGAGACAAGGTAAATCGTCCCCGCCAGTTTGAAGAGCGGAAGCAGCAACGTAACGACGACAAGCTCAATCGTATAAATCCAAATCTGCTGGCGCGTCTTCTCTTCGCCGACGATGACCGGCAACATCGGCACGACCGCCCGCTCGTAATCCTTCTTGCGGACAATCGCCAGCGCCCAAAAATGCGGCGGAGTCCAAAAGAAGATGATGGCGAATAACAGCCAAGCCGTCAGGTTGAGGTTGCCAGTCGCCGCCGCCCAGCCGACCATTGGCGGAATTGCGCCCGCGCCGCCGCCAACCACGATATTTTGCACGGTGGCTTTTTTCAGCCACACGCTGTAAAAGAAAACGTAATAAAAAATTCCCGCCAGCGAAAGCAGCGCCGCCAAAAAATTGGTAAAGCCAGCCATGACGTAATAACTAGCCAAGCAAAGCGCCAAGCCGAACGCCAAGCCTTCGGCGGAAGTTAAGCGTCCGTCCGCCAGCGGACGTTTGGAAGTGCGTTGCATGCTTTTGTCCAACTCGCGGTCAATGTATTGATTCAACGCGCCCGAACCGGAAGCCGCCAACGCGCCGCCAAGAATCACCCAAAAGGTAAGCGAGGCGGAGGGCCAGGCTTTGCTGCCCGCCACTAAGCCGCCGTAAGCGGTTACCAAAAGCAAAAGCACAATTAACGGTTTGGTCAAAATGTAAAAATCTTTAATTCGCTGTCCTACGCCGTATTCGTAATCTGCGACGCCGTCTTCTTTCAGCGTGGAAGCGACCAGAACCAGCGCCGCCAGCGAAATCCAAAGCGCGACCGCCGTCAAGCCGTGCAAAATAACGAGGTGCGTTTCCAGCGCGCGCGAGGCTTGCAACACGCCGATCAACGCCTGCCCGGCGAACAACATGCCCGTTACGGCGGTCAGCGGAAGGAGCGTCATGTTATGGCGTTGTTCGCGCCAGGCTTTGCGCCAAACGACGAACATCGCAATTGCCGCCAAGCCCGCCAGCGCGTAATGCGTCAACTTCAAATAGCCGAGCGGAGCGGCGTCTAAACACGACGAGAAGCTTTTACAAATCTGCGCCGCGCCCGTTGTCGTTACGAAACGCCCGACGACGGTCAACGCAAAGACGGCGACAACCAACAAAACGGCGTATCGCGCAAAAGAAGTTTTCAAAGAATATTTCATCGTTCCTGTTTCCTTAAGTAAAAGGGATAGCCTACGAATAAAATGATCGCAAACGCAAACCATTGCAAAGCATAACCGAAATGCGAGCCTTCCGTCAAATCTAGTTCGGGTTCATAAGGAATCGGCGGTTGAGCATGATTGGAAGACGGGTCGGCTTGAATGAACACGTCGAGGATGGGATAAGGCATTTGCGCGGAAATCATTTGCAAATCGAGATTATTCCACGCCTTAAGTTTTGACCCGTCCGCAGGCGGCGCGTCGGCGATTCCGCCGAATGCGGGCTTGCTTCGCCCAAGCAGAATCCGCCCCGCCACGCGGACTTCGCCCGCTTCGTCGTACGCGCTCCAATCTTTTGGCGCGGAGGACGAACTGTCGGCGGGAATCCAGCCGCGATTGATAAGAACCGCTTCCCCGTCAAAGAGCAGCGGCGTAATGAGATGATAGCCGAGTCGTCCTTCGTCGTATTGATTCCGCAAAACGATTTGATTCTCAAAATCATATTTGCCGACGACGACCACTTCTCGCCATTGCATCGAGTCAAGGTCGGCAGGAACGTCTTCGTTCAAATTAAGCGGCGCGGCGGCGCTCATGGTTTCGACTTGCCGATTGAAAGCGCGGCGCTGTTCGAGCCGATCCAATTGCCAAACGCCCAAGCGAACGCAAAACGCCGAACCCAAAACGACCAAAATCGTAGTCAGCGCCCACGATTTGGAAAACATTTTACGAAATAGATTCATCCGTTTTCTTCTTCTTTTTTTCGCCGCCGATTAAGCCGCTATACACGGCGAAGATTGTTCCCATCGGAAAGCCCGCGTAAAACATGCCCGAAAGGCGCGTGCGCCAAGTAACCGGCTCTTGCACGGTGAAGCCCATGTAACTGCCCGGTTGGAAGGTGCATTCGACGATGAGGTTTTCTTCGGTTTCCATTTTTTGCGTGGCGGACGAATTTGCCGGAATCCACAGCGGACCTAATTGGTGATTCTCGTCGTCGCGGTTGATCACTTTCAGCGTGTCGCCGACGACGAAGCGCAAATCGTTAGGAATTTCGGGCGGCGTTTCGCCCGCGCGAATTAAATCCGCCGTGCCTGCGGGGATGATTAATTCAATCACGCTCGGCGGGCGGTTTTCTTTTTTCAAAAAGAAAAACGAAATTTCGGTGAAGAGCGCCGCCAAAATCATCCCCAAGGCGAAGGCGGCGAGAACGCGCTTAAACGAATAGTTCATGGCTTTTGCTTTAACACCAATTTCGCGTCGTGGACGATGTCGTCCAGCGGCGCGCCGTAAACGTAGGAGAGGCGCAGGTTGCCTTGCGGGTCAATCAAAAACAGCCGCGCCGTGTGGTTGACGATTGTCCCCGCCGCCGAGTCGCTTTCCGCTTCTTCGCGCCAAATGGAATACTCGCTCCAAATTGGCGAGAGTTCGTCCATCGTGCCGCTTAAGCCGAGAAAGGTCGGGTTGAATTGCGCGGCGTAGGCTTGAATGCGTTCGGGCGTGTCGCGCTTCGGGTCCACAGAGACGAAGACAACTTGCACGCGCTCGCCGTCTTCGCCGAGTTTGTCCACGACTTGTTTTAACTCCGCCAGCGTGGTCGGGCAAACGTCGGGGCAGGAGGTGTAACCAAAAAAGAGCATGACGATTTTTCCGCGCTGGTCGCTCATGCGGAAGGTCGCGCCGTCCGCTTTGGTCAGCGTAAATTCAGGCGCGGGCGGCAGCGGCTCGCCGTACAACGTCCCGCGAAAAGAGGGCGGTTTGTTCAGCAGTATAGTCAGCGTAACGGCGACGATTAAAACGAGAAGAATTCCGTTGCCGATCCAAAATAGTTTCTTATCCACGTCTCACCTTTAATTTGAAAAAAACCGCCGCCTTGTCGGCGGCGGAGCGTTTATTTCATTGTACAACTTTGCCGATCAAGTACAAGGCTGGATAGAAGAAAATCCAAACCAAATCTACGAAGTGCCAATACACGGTGGCGGCTTCTACGCCCCAATGTTTCTCCGCCGTGTAGATTCCTTTGCGCGCGTTGTTCCAGACGACGGCGAGGAAGATTAAGCCCGTCAGGACGTGAAAGGCGTGCATGCCGGTCATCAGATAAAACACGCCGCCCACCGGACCTGTCGCCGGGTTGCCGAACGACGCGGTTAATCCTTCCGCCGCCGCCATGCGCCATTCGACGAAGACGACGCCGAGCAAGAACGCCAAGCCGAGAACGAAGGTAACGGCGGTGTTCTTCATAAAGCCTTTTACGTCGCCGAATTTCATCGCCGTTTCGCCGCGATTCATAAAGAAAGACGAAACCAGCAAAACCGCCGTTACGAACAAGCCTAACGCTTGATTCAGGTGCGGACGAGTCAGCCCGAGCAGATTCATGCGCGAGACCATTAATCCAGCAAAGACGAAGGTGTCCGAAAGCAGGAAGAGCCAAAGTCCGAGTCTGTCGGTGGCGGCTTTGTAAGCGTAGGAATTGCGATTATCCGCGCCTTCGTCGGAGTTCAATTTGTAAACGTGCATGTAGTAGTACATGACCAAAGCGGCTTTAATAATCGCGATGACGATTAACAAGCCAGTCGCGTCAAACGTGAGCGCGACAAAATATTCGATGATCGTCAGAACCGCCAAGTAGACGAAGATGATAACGCCTTGACTCAGCGCGGACGATTTATCTTGTGTGTGTGCCATTTAATATTCTCCTCGCCTGTGATTAATGCGCGTTCGACGCGGGTTCGTCTATGAATTTGACGTATCCATTATCGCCCGAGCCGTAGTCGTACGGTTCGCCGATGACTTCAAAGGATTTGTCGTAGTTGTGAACGGGCATGGGCGAAGGGACTTGCCATTCGGGCGAGCGCGAATTCCAGACGTTTCCTTCCGCCTTTTCTCCATGCTTGATGCTGTAAAAGAAGTTGAAGATGAAGACGATGACGGAGATTGCGACGAGATAACCCGCAATGGTGGTTACCAAGTGAATTCCGTCGAGGTGCAGTTCGGGGTCATAATCCGCGATGCGGCGGCGCATGCCCAAGAAGCCGGCATACATCATGCCGAAAGTCAAAACGAAGAACGAGGGCGTCATCAAATAGAAGTGGATTTTGCCGAGCGTTTCGTTCATCCGCCGCCCGGTGGCTTTGGGGAACCAGTAATAAAGCGCGGCGAAGAAGGGGAAGACGAAGCCGCCGAAGATGGTGTCGTGGAAGTGTCCGACGATGACGTAGGTGTCGTGCAAGAATAAGTCGGTGGAGACGGTGGCGTTCATCGGGCCGGTCAAGCCGCCGATGAAGAAGACCATAATCGCGCCTAAGACGAAGAGCATGGGCGTCGGCGTGGAAATTTTTCCGCGCCACATGGTGGCGACCCACGAGAAGAATTTCACGCCCGTCGGCACGGAGACGAGCAAGGTGCTGTACATGAACGGAATACGCAAATATTCGTTCATGCCCGAAGCGAACATGTGGTGCGCCCAAACGATATAGCCGACCATCGCAATTCCGAGCGAGGACATGGCGACCCAGCGATAACCGAAAAGCGGCTTGCGCGAAAAGACCGGCAACAGTTCGGAGATGATGCCCAAGCCGGGCAAGACGAACACATAAACGACGGGGTGCGAGTAGAACCAGAAAAGGTGCTGGAAGAGAATCGGGTTGCCGCCTTTTGCCGCGTCGTAAAAGCCCATGCCGAAGAGGCGTTGGAACATGACCATTTGGAAGGACAAGCCGATGAATTGCGTGGCGGTCAGGGTAATCAACGAGGCGGCGATGGAAGACCAAATCAAAATCGGCATGCGCCAAGCCGTCATGCCTTTGGCGCGCATTCGCACAACGGTGGTGATTAGGTTGATCGCGCCCAAAATAGACGACCAGCCGGCGACGAACACGCCGAGAAAGAACATCTGCATGCCGACCGGCGCCAGCGTGGACAGCGGCGGGTAGCCCGTCCAGCCTGTGTCAAAGCCGCCGAGAACAAGGCTCGAAAGCAACAGCACCACGGCAGGCACGGCGATCCAAAAAGAGAAGGCGTTCAAACGCGGAAAGGCCATGTCTTGTGCGCCAATCAACAGCGGAATGACGTAGTTGGTGATGCCCGCAATGCCCAGCAAGATGGATACGATCATAATCATGCCGTGCAAGGAAATAAGCGTATTAAAAAGTTGCAAGCCGTTTTGGCTGAAAATATTCAAGCCTTCGGTCAAAAACTGCAATTGAGACGCCGCCAACTCGGTGCGGAAGATCAACGCGAACAAGCCGCCAATGCTGATGAGCAACAACGCCGTAACGACATATTGAATGCCGATGACTTTGTGGTCGAGCGAAACGGAGAAGAATTTCTTCCAGCCGCTTTCGTCTTGCGGATGTTCTTCGGGAGTCTCGATGCCGCGCGCCCATTTGACCCAATCGCTCAACACGCCGACGCCAAACATGAAACTGATCGCGCCGACTAAGCCGCCAAACACCCAAGCGCCTTCGGGAAGGAAGAAGCCTTTTCCGTCAAAAGCGGACAAGCCCATGGCGGCGCGAATGCCGACGACGACAAAAGCGCCGACGAGCGTGCCAATCACCTGCCAGGTTAAACCGCGCGTTACGCCGCGATAGCCAATGACGCCGAAGAAGAACGCGGCGAAGCCGAAGAAGAGGGCGAAGACGGAGGGAATCGGTCCGGCCGGGCTCGTTTTCGCCGCGCCGTTAACCAGAACGCTGATTCCAAACCCGACTCCGTAGCCCAGCGCGCCAAAAACAATCAAACTGATTAAGCCGCGCCATACTGGATTGATATTTTTCATAGATAATTCCTCGCTATTTATTTCAGCGTTTTGATATACGCGATGATGTCGGAGATTTCGTCATCCGTCAATTTGAAAGGAGGCATGATGGACGGCGAAGGGAAGCCTGCGACGATTTTCGCATTCGGGTCGAGAATCGATTCTTTGATGTAGGCGTCGTCGGCGACCGCGTCCGTGCCGTCGGCAAATTTTGTATCTTCGTCGTATAAGCCAAACCAAGTGGGTCCAGTCATTTTCGTTCCGTCCACAGAGTGGCAGCCAATACAACCGTTCTTCGTGGCGAGAAGTTTTCCTTTGCCTTCGGGGGTTTGCGACTCTTGCGCGAGTTTCGCTTGATCGTTAAGCCATGTCGCGTAACTGTCCGCAGAGGCAACGATGACTGGGTTTTCCATATAAGCGTGAGACGTGCCGCACAATTCCGCGCAACGGACTTTGTAGCTGCCTTCCAGCGTCGGCGTGATGCGATATTCGGTAATGCGACCCGGCACAACGTCCTGTTTGATGCGGAATTCCGGCACCCAGAACGAGTGAATTACGTCTTTTGATTCCATCTTAAGCAAAACTTGACGGTTGACGGGAAGGTGCAGTTCGGTCGTGAAAACGCCGTATTCGGGATATTCAAACGTCCAGGTAAATTGTTGCGCGTGGACTTTGATGACCAGCGCGTTTGGGTCAATGCGGTTGATGTCGCTCAGCGAACGCCCGCCTAAGTAGGCGAAGGTCAGCACCGTGATGAGCGGAATAACCGTCCAAGTGATTTCAAGGTTGGTGTGTCCGGTAACGTATTGACCGTCTTTCAACTCCCCTTTTTTCTGGCGAAAGACGATCAAACTGTAAAACAGCGGCACCATAATCAAGCCGAAAAGGAAGCACATCACCATCACTTCCAGATGCCAGAGGTGGTCAATGGAAACCGCTTGCGCGCTCGCCGTAACGGGGTTCATTTTGTCCGCGAGTCCGGTCAGGTCAAGACCGAGATATGTGAGCAACGCGACGACAATCACGAGCGCTCCCACAATTAGAAAATGGATCATAGACTCTCTCCTAAAAAATTAAACGGGCAGCGCCCGATGATTCAACTTGCGAATTTTCCGCCAATTAAGACAAATAGAGTACAAATTGTCTTAATTTTCACAAACATGGATTATATCAAAGTCTCTCAACCTTGTCAGCCTGTCGCGCCGCAAAGGCGGATTAGCCAACGCCAAACTCCGTCAAAATTTGTCGGCTATGCTCCGCCGGGCGGACGTTTTCGTAAACGCGCTTGATGTTCCCTTGCGCGTCAATGAGATAGGTGGTGCGTAATACGCCTTCGTAAGATTTCCCCATAAATTTTTTCGGTCCCCAAGCCTCGTACAATTGACAAACTTGATGTCCCTCGTCCGCGAGCAACGGAAAGGGCAATTCAAATTTCTTTTTGAACTTTGCGTGCGACTTAACCGAATCGGGGCTGACGCCCAAAACGGCGACGCCCGCTTCTTGATAAGCCGAGTAGTCGTCGCGGAAGTTGCAGGCTTCGGTGGTGCAGCCAGGCGTGTCGTCTTTTGGATAAAAATAGAGGACGACGTTCTGTCCGCGGTAATCAGACAGTTTTCGCAAAACATTCTCATCGTCGAGCAATTCAAAGTCAGGGGCGGGAAGGTTGGGTGAAAGAGCCATTTCGTTTCTCGTTTGGGAATGTCCGCTATTATACTCGCAAATATTTTTTCAGATATTTCCTGATTAGACCTCTCCCCGCTTCTTCATCGGCAGGACGAAGTCGTAAGGGAAGTCCGCCAGTTTTTCGATCACGCCGTCGGGGCGCACCCAAAGCGTGTCTTCAATGCGGAAGCCCATCCCCTTTTCAGGATAATACAAACCGGGCTCGGAGGTAACAACGACGCCCGCCCGCAAGCGCTGATCGTCCGACGCGGTCAGCCCGCTGAACGGGCGTTCGTGAATGTTCAAGCCTACGCCATGCCCCAAACTGTGGACGTAGCCTTCAATCGGCGCTTTTGTTTTCAGCGGCGTTGGATGTCCTTTGCTTTCAAAGTATTCGCAGGTCTGGCGTTGATATTCCTTGAAGGCGACGTTCAAATCGAAGTTGTCGTTCAGCGTGTCGTAAATCTCTTTGACTTGATCGTAGAGCGCTTGCGCTTCGGGAGTCGCATAACCTAAACTCCACGTCCGCGTGAAATCGTAATAATAGCCGCCGCCCGCTTCGGCGGGATAAAAGTCGAAGACAATGGTCTGCCCTAAGCGCATCAAATCCGGCGGGTTGCCCATCGAATGCGGGACGCCCGCGTCGCGCCCGATGGCAAAGATAAAGCCCGAAGGGAGTTCCGCGCCGCGCTCTGCCGTCCAAAGGCGAATCAGCGCGTGGACGTCGCCCACCGTCAGCGGCGTTCCGTCTTCTTTGAGCAAGACTTCGTCTTCGCGCACGTCGCGCGCCGTTAGGTAGTCGCGCACCTTGCCGACGATTTCCGTCGTTACTTTGCCCATCTTGCGGATGCGAGCGATTTCGTTTTCGTCTTTGGTTTCCATCGCGCGCAAAAAGATCGATTCTTCGCGCGTCTCGCCGACAAATTCAATTTCGGGCGCGACGCTTTGCAAGCGACTCAGCAAGCCGAAGACCACGCCGACGTCGTATTGCCCGTAAACGCCGATGCGCCCTTGCGTTATGCCCGCGTCCGCAAACATTTGTTTGTAGCGCAACGCGGCAGCCAAGAGCAGGTCGCCGTCGGCTTCTTTCAGGAGCGCGTTGTAATCATACTTGCCAAGCGAGACGAGTTGCAGTCCGCTTTTGGCGGCTTCGTCGCGTTCCATATCGTTGTGGAAGTAGAGCGCTTCGCCGCCGCGTTTTTTGACGATTGTCGCGTGGCTGACGTGCCCGCCGCCGGTCAGGTAATACATGGGCGGGTTATTCTCGGCGCTGCCAAAGACAACGAAGGCGTCGAGGTTGCGCTCTTGCATGATTGAGTCGAGGTCTGATTTCATGGGGTCTCCTGTGATGAATTATTGACGCGAAAACTGCGAATAATATTTCTCTTGACGCGAAAAACGCGAATAGGGCGAATTGCGCGAAGGGCATTTTTATTGACGCGAAAAACACGAAGGATTGAACGAGTTTGTTTAATAATTTATTTTGCGGGGCATAACCTTTCTTATTTTAGAGTTGACAACTCTCGCAACTTGCAAACGCGCAGCGCCAAAATTAATGACCAGAGCAAGCTCTAATCCAGTTGCCTTAAGATAAGCCAACGCTTGTTGCTTATGGACGGGGATAATTTCAGACGCCGCCTTCAATTCTAAAATTACGCGATCTTCAACAATCAAGTCAAGTTTATGAACCCCTACGACTACGCCTTGAAAGAACACCTCTACTTGTTTCTGCTGTTCAAGAGCGTATCCATATTTTTTCAAAACTACTTTCATTGATTCTTCATAAATTTTTTCTTGAAAGCCAGGTCCAAGCGCGTTGAACACTTCGTAAGCGGATTTTACAATCGAATAAGATAATTCCTTTTCAATAATTTCTGCCATCTTGTCATCAAAGCCTTTCGCGCCATTCGCTACTTTCGCGCCATTCGCGTTTAAGTTTTCAAAGCATTCCTCACCCCCGCCAACAAAGCGCTTTCCTGTTCAAGGAAAACCGTGCGCGGGTCGAGAAAAATTTTATCGTCTTCGATGCGCGCCGCAATCGGCGGATTATTTTTTCGCAAGGCGCGCAAAAATTTATCGGGCGATTTGACGCGCAGTTCCAATAAAAAAGTTGGGATGGATTCATCGGGCAGCGAACCGCCGCCCGCCGCAGACCGTCCGCCGACGACGACGCCCTGCCCCAGCGCTTCGCGCCACGCCTCAGCGCGGACTTTGAGCGACTCAGCCGAATGCGACATCATCTTCACAACGGGGACTTCGCGCGGCGCTTCGTCTTTGAGGTAATGCGTCAGCGTGGCGGAGAGCCCCGCCAAGCAGACTTTGTCGGCGCGGACGGCGCGCGCTAACGGATGCTTTTTGATTTTGTCCAAATAGATTTTTTTGCCGACGATAATTCCCGCCTGCGGGCCGCCGAGCAATTTATCGCCCGAAAAGAGAATCACGTCCGCGCCCGCTTGCATGGATTCTTGCACCGTAGGTTCATGCGAAAAGCCGTATTGCGCGGTGTCGTACAACGCGCCCGAACCGAGATCGTCAATGAGCGGAACGCCGAAAGAATGCGCCATGTCTACAATTTCTTTTAAGGTCGGCTCTTCGACGAAACCGAGCATTTTGAAATTAGAGCGGTGCGCGCGCATAACCAGCGCGGCGGACTCTTCCAACGCGGATTGATAATCGGCGAGGCGGACTTTGTTGGTAGCGCCGACTTCCGTCAACTTGACGCCCGATTGCTTCATCACGTCTGGCACGCGGAAGCCGCCGCCGATTTCGACCAATTGCGAACGGGCGATAATTACGCGCTTGCGCTTGCCCAATGCGGAGAGAGTCAGCAAGGCGGCGGCGGCGCAGTTGTTGACGACCAACGCCGCTTCCGCGCCGAGCAGTTTTTGCAGCAGCCGTTCGGCGTGGACGAAGCGCGAGCCGCGTTTGCCGCTCGACAAGTCAAATTCGAGGTTGGAGTATGCGCGGGCGACTTCGTCCATAGCGCGGACGGTCGCGGCGCTTAACGGGGCGCGTCCCAAATTAGTGTGCAAGATGACGCCCGTGGCGTTGATGACGGGGTAGAGCGAAGCCGCCGTCCACGCGCGGAGGGAGGATTCGGCTTGGGCGAAGATTGAGTCCATGGAGGGCAATTCGGTTGAAGGTCTGCTTTTGAGGCGCGAACGAATTTCATCCAACGTTTGGCGCAAAGCGTTTAAGGTCAGCGGTCTGCCGAAGTCCGCAATCAGCGTTGCGGCGCGTTCGCTTTGCAAAAGGCGCTCGACGGAGGGCAAATCACGCAGCGTCGTCATCGGGAATTTGGGGCAAACGGCGGTTGGCTTTTTCGCGCAAGCGGATGAAATATTCGGCGGCGATTAACCCGCCCGCTAAACCGAGAATGACGTAAAGCGTAACCAGGCGCCCGAGTTGCAGCCAAGCGAGCGTCGCGCCGTAAACGCCGACCCACAGCGCTTGGCGGACGACCACTTCGGCGTTGGCTGGCGGCGCGGAGGGAAAGCGTTTGTTAAGGTAATAGGCGGCGGGCAGCGCCAGCCCGCTCAACGCCATGAAGAGGAAAATAAAAAATCCCCAACGCGACCAGACGAAGGGCAGCGTTTGGGTAATGAGATAGTACAAGCCGCCCGCGCCGATGGCGGTTAGCGCCAGCGCGGAGAAGCCAAAAGGTTTGAAGCGAAGCGTTTCGTCCATGCGGGGATTATACTTCTTAAGGTTAAGGTTGCTTTTCCAATGCAAAAAATATCCGCTATAATGCCAACATAATCAACCCGCTCAAAGGAGAATATTGTGCCACAAGACGACCCTGCCGCTAAGCCTTCCGCCGGACGCATGTACGATTACTATTTAGGCGGAACTCATAATTTTGAAGTTGACCGTCAAGCCGCCGAGCAAGTTATTAAATTGATGCCGTTTATTCCGTCGTTTGCCCGCTTGCAGCGTTGGGCGTTGCAAAACGTCGCCGTCGAGTTGACGCAAAAGCGCGGCTACGACGTGGTGATTGATTTCGCCTCCGGTCTGCCGACCAACGATCACATTCATCACCGCGCGCCAGCCAGCACGACGGTCATCTACTCCGACTTCGACCCTTCGATTGTGGAGTACACGCGCGAAATCCTCGCCGCCGACTCTCCTAACGCGCACTTCTTTCAAGGCGACGCATCCAAGCCCGAAGAGTTGCTCAACAACCCCGACGTCGTCAAAATTCTAAACGGACGGCGCAAAGCCGCTTTCGTCTTGTGGGGCGTCAGCATTTTTATGAGCGACGAAGATTTGAAACACGCTTTGCAATATCTCTACGATTGGGCGGCGCCCGGCAGTTGCTTGGCTTTCAACGCGCAAGGCTCGGACGGCGACAAAGACAGCGACGCCATCAGCGGCACGATTGAAATGTACAAGCGCATGGGCGTTACGCTGTACAGCCGCTCGCTCGACCATTACAAAGAATTGCTAAAACCGTGGACCTTGGACGAGCCAGGCTTTACCGCGCTCTACGAGTGGGACGGAGTCGAATCCGTCGGGCTCACCGCCGAAGACTTGGCAGCCTTCAAACCAATGGGCGGAAATTACAGCGGTTACTTGACCAAATAATTTGACGTATCACGTCGCAAGGGCGAGTCTAAAACTCGCCCTTCGCTTAACAAATTTAAGGAGAGAGCGATGGCAGAAGCGATTGTCAACGACAAGAAAGAGATCTTCGGCTGGGCAATGTACGACTGGGCGAACTCCGCCTTTAGCACGACGGTCGGCACGGTATTTTTAGGTCCTTATGTGGCAAGTTTAGCGCGAGACGCCGCAACCGCCGCGGGGACGTCTACGGCTTCGCTCTTCGGCATTCCCGTCGCCCCCGATTCATTTCTGCCGTATTGCGTCTCCATTTCGGTCGGGATGCAAGTTTTATTTCTGCCCATTCTCGGCGCGGTCGCCGACTATTCGCACATGCGAAAAACGCTGATGCGCCTCTTCGCCACTATCGGCGCAATCGCCACAATTTTGATGTTCTTCATCGTCGGCAATTTATGGTGGCTGGGCGGCTTGCTGTTCATCGTCGCCAACTTAGCCTTCGGCGCGGCAAGCGTTTTTTATAACGCCTATCTGCCCGACATCGCCAGCGAAGAAGAACGCGACCGCGTCTCTTCCTACGGCTGGGCGCTGGGCTACTTGGGCGGCGGACTTCTGCTGGCGCTCAACCTCGCCTTTTACATGTTCAGCGACAAACTCGGCGTGCCCGGCAATTTAGCGGTGCGAATCAACCTCGCCTCAGCCGGCGTCTGGTGGCTGGGATTTTCCTTCTTCACTTGGGCGCGTCTGCGTTCGCGCCACGCGGCGCGGACGTTGCCCGCCGGCGAATCCTACACGAGTCTCGGCTTCAAGCAATTGAAGAAGACTTTCCGCGAAGTGCGCCATTACCCCGAAACGATGAAATTTTTGCTGGCGTACTTCCTCTACAACGACGGCATCCAAACCGTCATCGCCGTCGCCGCCACCTTCGCCGCCGCGCCGCTCATTCAAGGCGGCTTGGAACAAGACCAAACCACGCTAACCGCCATCATCTTGATGATTCAATTCGTCGCGTTCTTCGGCGCTTTATTTTGGGGCAAACTGGCGGGTTGGATTGGCGCGAAAGAATCGGTTATCGTCAGCCTGTTCATTTGGGCGGGCGTGGTCATCTACGCTTACGTCGGATTAAAAGGCTCGAACGTAACGTTGCAATTTACTATTCTCGGCGTCTTCATCGCGCTGGTCATGGGCGGGTCGCAAGCCATCAGCCGCAGTTTATTCGCGCAGATGATTCCCAGCGGAAAAGAAGCGGAATTCTTCGCCTTTTACGAAGTCAGCGAGCGCGGCACATCGTGGATTGGTCCCGTCGTCTTTGGCTTGGCGAATCAAATTTTCAACAACTTACGCATGGGCATTCTCTCGTTGATTTTTTTCTTCATCGCAGGGTTAATTGTGCTGCCAATGGTCAACGTCAAAAAAGCGATTGAAGACGCGAAGAGCTACGAGAACGCGGCGCATTAAGGCAGGTTGACATGCCGCCTAAAAAATTAACCTTCCCGCACATTTACGGCTCAGACCCGCTCGCCAAGTTGGTCTTTCTGCGCTTGAATTTATCGCCGATTGGCGCGGGTCTTTTTTTCTTATTGGCGACGCTTCTCTACGCGGGCATCATCCCCTATTTAGAAGGATATTCATTATCTTTTGAACAAGACGGGGCTAATTTGTTGCTCGGACACCTGCTGGTTTATCCGGTCGCGGGATATTTCTACGTTTATCAGCCCAAAAGCATCTTAAGCGTTTACCGCAACATCGCCCAATTTTTGCGCGAAGAGGACGCGGAGGACGACTTCCGCGCGGAAAAAATTATTCACACGCACGCCAAAAAATCGTGGTGGTTGATCGGCGTAATTTTCGGACTCTTAGGCGCGGCGTTTGGCGTCGCCTACAGCGCTCAACACTTTAAGCAGTTTTGGTACAGCGCCAATTGGTTTGAAATCGTCCTCGTTTTTTCGGTTCGCTTCGTCGCTTATTACTGCATCGCCGTTTCGGCGGCGCGACACATCGCCGCTTCGGTCGAGATGAATCGACTGTTCAAACGCGCCGACCTGCCGCTGGCGGCGGACGCGGATCAACTGGCGGTTTTTCGCAGCATCAAAAACTTCGCGCTGGAATTTATCGGCGTGGCGGCCATCATCGCCTTGAATTTGGGTTTGCAGCCCCTGTTCAACCCGCCGGTCGTCGAATACTTTTTTTACGTCGCGCTTTATTTAATCGTCGCGCCGATTTCTTTCTTCCTGCCAATTTGGGGCGCGCACGCACGGATGATGGAGATCAAAGAAGAAATGCTGACGCGCCTCAACTACGACTTTCAAGAAGAGTCGCAAAAACTCTACCGCAAGTTTCGCAAAAACGAAACGCTGACAGATTACCTTGAAGAAGCGCGCACGCTCAATCAACTTAGCGAAGCGATCAAGACCGTTTCCGACGCGCCCGATTGGCCCTTTCAAGGGACGACCTTCTACCGCATGGCGGTTACGATTATCTCGCCGTTTTTCATCGTCCTCTTTGAAATTTTTGTCAACGTGGCGGGCAACATCATCACAAATTAACTTTTATCGAAATCTATGGCAACAAAAAACTTCCAAATCTCTTTGGAAGTTTTTTTATTTCAGTTGCAACGCTTTTACGGAATGACGATTACTTGCCCAAGGAAAATCAAATTCGGGTTGGTCATATTCGGGTTGATGGCTCGGATGGCGTCCACCGTTACGCCGTACCGTTGCGCGATAGAGCTGACCGTCTCGCCCAAGCGCACGGTGTGAATTCGAGTCGACGCCGCCGCTTTGTTCGTCGTCGCGTTGTCGCTGGCGACCGGCTTTGAAATCGTCGGCACGGGAATCGTGAATTTCGATCCCGCCGCCAACAGTTGCGGATTCGCCGTCAGCAATTCGTCCACCGTAATTTTATATTTATCGGCAATGGACTTAAACGAATCGCCGTCCTTTACCGTGTAGGTTACGGATTCTTTCGGCTTGACGTTGGCGAAGGCGTACAACTCTTCTTCCGTGCCGCGAAACCAGTTTAAGTCGCATTCGGTCGGCTGTCCGCTGTCGTTGGTGATGCCTTTAACAATCGCGGATTCGGTGTATTGCCAAAATTTCCAATCTTGCCAGCCCGCCGTTTGCGTCGGCATATTTTTATTGGGATGAATCTTCGGGTCGAACACATAAGGATATTGCGCCAGCCAAAGCGGATAATTACTCGCCCACGACGGCGCGGCGCCGCCCTGCGAAACGTGCAAATTCAAATATTGCGTGCGCGAGTAAATCATCGGCTTCACGCCGAAGGCTTTCTCCACGCGGTCGAGCATAAATTTGCAAGCGTCTATAATTTGCTTATTGGATGCGGCTTCGTTGTATTTATCTTCCAAATCAATAATGGGCGGCAATTCGCCGCGGTCGTCGCTGAGCGCGGCGATGAATAAATCCGCTTGTTGTTTCGGGTCTTGATTCGCAATCAGATAATGATACGCGCCGCGCAAGATGCCCGCTTTGCGCGCGCCTTCCCAATGCGATGCGAATTTCGGGTCTACATAGCCGACGCCGGAAGTGGCGCGAATGAGCGCAAATTTGAAATTTTGAGTCCGCACCGATTGCCAATCAATAATCGGCTCCCAATAACTAACGTCCACGCCGTGTATTAAGTCCATGATGTTCTCCTATGTTGAGGGTTCGTTCTTACAAGATTAGCATATTTCAATTTGAAATACAACATCGTTTGTCGCGGTTGTTATTTCGACGAGCAAACAGACAAGGCTTAACCCTACTTATTCAATTTATATTTTGCAACTTGATTATTTCCAACGGCGTACAAATAACCTTGATTGTCGAAGCGAATGCCCAAGACGCCGCTCATTTTGATCGCGTCCAAGTAGCGCCCGTCGTCGCTAAAAATTTGAACGCTTCTTATATCGCTGACGTAAACGCGCCCCTGACCGTCCACGGCAATCGCCATCGGCGCGCGGAATTGGCCAGGCTGGTCGCCGGTACTGCCGAAGCGGTTAAGGTATTTGCCAGTCGAGTCATAAACGAAGACCGCGTTATTGAACGTCCCCAAAACGTAGACTTTGCCCAACCCGTCCACCGCCACTTTGGAATCCAATTCAGAATCTTCGGAGATTGTAGAGACGGCGTCATTGACACGCTGCAAAACTTTTCCCTGCGGCGAAAGCCAGAGAATGTCCTCGCCGTTGGCGATGGCGATTAAGTTGCCGTCGGGGGCGACGACCAAACTTTCGACGTAATCGTTCCCCATGTTAATATCTCGCGCAAACGTTCCGTCGGCGTTGAACGCTTTCAAATTGCCCCACACGGGGACGAACACCGAACCGTCGCGCATAACTGCCATCTCGTTGATGTACGGCTTGTTCTTATTTTCTTTTGGAATAATCCATTGCGTAAGGAACGTGCCTTCCGCGTCAAAGGCTTGAATTCTGCCCGTGCTGTATTCGGCGACGTAAATCGCGCCGTCGCTCGGGTTGACGGCGATGGCGCGCGCGTCGTCGAAGAATCCCGCGCCGTTCCCTTCGCCGCCGAAAGATAATTCTTTCGTCGCAACGCCCGAAGCGACGTTGGGAATATCCACTGGCAGGTTGGAAAGGTCGATGCTGACGCTCGGTTTTCCGTCTCCATTTACGCCGAACATTTTTGTAATGGACGAGATTCCCCAATTCGTGGCGAAGCGGCTCAGCGACGTAATCAAAATAATAATCGCAACAATCGGAATTAAGCATCCGCCTTTTCGAGCGGGCTTCGCGTTCGACGACATGGAGACGTTCGTCCCGATTTGAATCGGCGGCGCGGACGAAAAGTCAATATTCGACGACGTCGCGTTTAACCTGATTGGCATTCCCGCCGCCAATTTGCCGACCGCCAAATGCGCGGCGGCTTCGTCCGCACCGGTGGCTTCTCGATAAGCGCTGACGGCTTTTTCGGTTTCGCCCGCTTGGGCAAATTTTTTCGCTTCGCTCAACTTCTTGGCTTGACCGATTAAGTCCGCTAAATTGTTTGAACCGCCGACGGCAAACTGATGCGAGTCGGGCGAGAAGTTCGGTCTGGCGCGCAAGTTGTCAGGCACAATGACCGACGTTTGGCAATAAGGGCAACGGATGATGGGATCGTTCCCTTGATAATCCAGCGGCGCGCCGCAATTTGGACAGTTAAATGTTTGAGTCACTCTTTCCTCCAAAATAAAATTTTATTCTCTAATTCGAGTCGTCCCGCGTCCTAAGGAAAAACCGAGTTTTTATTGTACGCTGATTCGCGCAAACCGCGCATGAGACATTAGTACCGCTATTTAAGTTAAGCGCCTTATAATCGTTATATCGTATTCGTTTTCAAAAAAGGATGTTCACATGTTTAAGAAATTACGCGAACCCGTCAACAGTTTGACGCATTGGGGCGGCGCAATTCTCGCTTTGGCGGGGTTAATCGCTTTGCTCGTCGTCGGTTGGAGCGCGCCCGCAAAAATCATCTCGCTCGTCGTGTACGGAGTCAGTTTAATTTTCATGTTTTCCGCCAGCGCAACCTACCACATGGTGCGCGTCAAAGATAAAGCGCTGGAAATTTTCCGCAAGGTGGATCACTCCGCCATTTACGCCCTCATTGCGGGGACGTACACGCCGTTTTGCATCAACGCCTTTGAAGGTTTCTGGAAGTGGGGCATGCTCTCCATCGTCTGGTCGTTGGCGTTGATTGGCATCGTCGTCAAGATTTTTTACATCCGCGCGCCGCGCTGGCTGAACGCCGGCATTTACGTCCTCATGGGCTGGATCAGCGTCGCCGCCGCCGGTCAAATGCTGGCGACTCTCCCCGCTTGGGTGCTGGCTTGGCTTGTCGTCGGCGGCGTGATTTACACGCTCGGCGCGATAGTTTACATCACGAAGATTTTCAACTTCAAGCCGGGCGTTTTCGGCTTTCACGAAGTGTGGCACATTTTCGTCCTGCTCGCCGCCGCCGCGCATTTCGTCGCCGTAATGGGCGTGGCGCTCTCTTAAGGAGTTTATAAATGGTTGGATTAAATCTCGAAGAAGTTCTTTTCTTTCCCTTCAAAGACGACGAAGCGCGCAAACATTTTTTTATCGGTTGCGCGATTGCCCTCGCCAGTTTTGTCATTCCCATCTTGCCTTACTTTCTCTTAGTGGGCTACGCCGCTCAAATCGCGCGGCAGACGCTGCGTTATGAATCGCCGCGCATGATTGCCTGGACGGATTGGGAGAAATTATTTACGGACGGGTTCAAACTTTTCGTCATCCGTTTCGTTTACGCTCTGCCGATTGTCCTGCTCGCTTTGCCGCTTCTCTTCGTGTTTGTTCCTCTGCTCTTAACAGACTCCGACAGCGACCTGTTCAGCGGAATGTTAATGCTAGCCCCCTTGCTCTTACCGGTCATTCTCCTTTTGATTATCGTGGCCGTCATTGCGTTGTCTCTATTTCTGCCCGCCATTGAAATGCGCTTCATCGATACGGAAGACCTTTCCTCCGCTTTTCGCGTCCGCGAGTGGTGGAAGATTTTTCGAGCCAACATCGGCGGATTTGCCATCGTCCTCGTCTTTACTTACATCGTCGGATTCTTGTTAAGCATTGCCACTCAATTCGTCATGCTGACATTAATTTTCGCTTGTTTGTTAATTTTCATTACGCCTGCCGTTACGTTCTACATGCTCTTAACGCCCTACGTCCTCGCCGCGCGCGCCTACCGCGAGGGAAAAGACAAGCTGCCAAAAAACGAACACAACGTAATTTTCGCGCAATAATTTTTTGGTTGCCGCTCCCTCCCCGTCCGCTTGGTATAATTCGTCCGCTATTTATCAAACTCGGAGTTCCTGAATGACCAAACATTACAGCGGCAACCAAATTCGTCAAGATTATATTGATTTCTTCGTCGCGCGCGGACATACCGCCGTGCCGTCCATGTCCCTTGTGCCGGGCGGCGACGCCACGTTGCTGTTCACCAATTCGGGCATGGTGCAATTCAAAGACGTCTTCGTCGGCACAGACAAACGCCCCTACACCCGCGCCGTTGATTCGCAAAAGTGCATGCGCGTGGCTGGCAAGCACAACGACCTCGAAGACGTCGGGCGCGACGACACGCATCACACTTTTTTTGAAATGCTCGGCAACTGGTCTTTCGGCGACTACTACAAAGAAGAAGCCGCGACTTGGGCTTGGCAACTCCTCACCGACGTGTGGGGCTTGCCCAAAGACAAACTCTACGCCACCTGCTTCAAAGACGACAAAGGCGACGTGCCGCAAGACGACGAAGCCGCCGATGCTTGGCGCAAACAGCCCGGCATCAACCCCGATCACATCCTTTTCTTCGGGCGCAAAGACAACTTCTGGCAAATGGCGGAGACCGGCCCCTGCGGACCTTGCTCCGAAATCCACATTGACCTCGGCGAAGAACGCGACAACCTGCGCGGACAGCCGCACAAATGCGGCGTCAACGGCGAATGCACGCGCTTCCTCGAACTGTGGAATCTGGTCTTCATCCAATACAACCTCTTTGAAGACGGTCGTCTCGAAGCGCTGCCCGCCAAACATGTGGACACCGGCATGGGCTTCGAGCGCATCGTCTCGATGTTGCAAGGCGCCGACTCCAACTACCTGACCGACCTCTTCGCCGACTCGCTCGCCGTCTTGCGCGCGTTGACCGGCCACAGCGAAGCCGAAATGCTCGCCAACTTCACGCCTTATCGCGTCGTCTGCGACCACGTCCGCTCCGCCGCATTCCTCATCGCCGACGGCGTGGTGCCCGGCAACGCCCAGCGCAATTACGTCTCGCGCATGATCATCCGCCGCGCGGCGCGTTTCGGCGCCAAACTCGGGCTGACCGAACCCTTCCTCGCCAAAGTCGCGCAAGCGGTCATCAACTATTACGGCGAGCATTATCCCGAACTAAAAAAAGCCCAACCATCAATTTTAGACAACTTAACGCGCGAAGAAATTCGCTTCGCGCGCACCGTCGAAGCGGGCAGCGCCCATTTGGAGAATCTGCTCGCCGAATTGCGCGCCGCCGACGCCCGCGTCCTAGACGGGCGCGAAGCCTTCGACCTGTACGCCACCTACGGCTTGCCCTTTGAAATTTCGCGCGACATCGCCCGCGAACAAGGCATGGACGTGGACGAGAGCGGATTCAACCAAGCCAAAGAGAAACACTCCCTCGCTTCCGGCGGCGGCAAGGCAATGGGCAAACTCGGCGGCGAGGACGCGGAGTTCTACGCCGAAATTCTCAAAGATTTGCAAGCCAAAAACAAACTCGGCGCCGACGGCGTGGAGTACGATCCCTATCACGGCACGGACGTTTCGCGCTACTCTGATTTGGAAGTCCTCGCCTTAGTTGTGGATGGGCGCTCGGTTCAGTCCGCCGCGCTGGACGACCGCGTCGAAGTGATTTTGCCCAAGAGCGGCTTCTACCTCGAAGCGGGCGGTCAGGTGGACGATCACGGTTACATTCGCGGCGCGGGCTGGGAAATCGAAGTAACCGCCATGCGCCGCGCTTCGGCGGGAGTCATCACGCACGTCGGCACGGTCATCTCCGGTCAACCCAAAGTTGGCGAGAAAGCCGTCGCCGAAGTGGACGCGACGCGCCGCCGCGACATCATGCGCAATCACACCGCCACGCACCTTCTGCACAAAGCCTTGCACGAAGTCGTCAGCGACCAGGCCACGCAGGCGGGTTCTCTCGTCGCGCCCGACCGCCTGCGCTTCGACTTCAATCACCCCGAAGCGCTGAGCGCCGAACAAATCGAGCGCGTCGAGCGCATGGTCAACGAAGCGGTCGCGGCGGACATGGCGGTCGTGAAGAAAATCAAATCGTTGGACGAAGCCAAACGCGAAGGCGCGACGGCGCTCTTCGGCGAAAAATACGGCGACATCGTTCGCACAATTTCGATCATAGAAGCCCACGGCGAACGCTACTCCTACGAACTGTGCGGCGGCACGCACTTGGAGCGCACCTCCGACGTGGGCGCGTTCCTCATCGTCAGCGAAGGCTCGGCGGCGGCGGGCGTGCGGCGCATCGAAGCGGTTACCGGGCGCGGCGCGTATGACTTAATCAATAAGCGCTTCAAAACCTTAAAACAGACCGCCGCGTCGCTCAAAACTTCGCTCGACGAAGTCCCCGCCAAAGCGGACGCGCTACAAGACGAAGCCTCCGAGTTGAAGAAAGAACTCGCCGCGTTGCGCTCGCAGTTGGCGCTTTCTGCCTTCGACGCGCAACTGGCCGCCGCGCAGACCGTTCACGGCGTTACCTTGCTCGGCGCGGAAATCCCCAACGCCAACGCGGACGCTTTGCGCTCGCTGGCGGATAAATTCCGCGAGAAGTACCCGCAGAACGGCGCGGCGCTTTTCATCTCTGGCAATGTCGTCATCGCAACCGTTACCGAAGACCTCGTCAAACGCGGGTTGAAAGCCGGGGATTTAATCGTCGGCGCGGGCGGCAAGGGCGGCGGACGTCCGAACCTCGCGCAGGGCAGCCTCGCGGGCGACGCGCAAGAAGCGTTGGCGAAACTTCCGCAGGCGCTGGCGGCGAAGGTTAAATAAATAGCAAATAGTCATAACAGCGCTTGTCAAAAGCAAGCGCTGTTTTTTTATCTAATCCCCCATTCCTCCTATTTTACAAAAACGCTCCTTTTAGACGTTATACTGATTCATCATCTTTTGGAGGATGTTAATGAAAAACAACAAACTGTTTACAATTCTTACGAGCGTTGCTATGATTTTATTTGTCATGGCTTGCAACTTGGGAAAGTCCGCGCCAAACGCGAGCGTTATTGAAGAGACTGAAACGGCCAGAAATGAATCGCGGGGGGAGGCGCAAAGCGCTTCCGTCGAAGAGGAAAGCGCAAGCGAATCTAACTCTGAAGTTGAAAAGCCCGCCTCCGTCTGCGATAACCCCTACTGGCCGATTGTCGTCGGCGCGGAATGGATTTACAAGACGACTACTCAAGGCGACGTTACATCTTTTACGCGCACCATCGAAAAAATTGAAGGCGAAGACAACGCATTTCTTGATAAAGACGTTTACGATTTTGGCGTAACGCGCTATGGACGCTGGCTATGCGAAGAAGGCAATTTAGTCATGCTCGACCCGAACGGCAGCGCCGCATCCGTTACGGCGGGCGGGCTTGATGTTGAAATGCAAGCGTCGAGCGCCGAAGGCTTTACGATTCCCGCTTCCCTAAACGACGGCGATACGTGGAAGCAAACTATTGCGCTGGAAGGCGTTGTCAACTCCAACAATGCGAAATATCCCGCAAAGGAAGAGGGCGTCCGCGAGCGCGCTTATATTGGCAAAGAAACCGTTAGCGTCGAAGCGGGAACGTTTAACGCGATTCGCATTGATTGTCAAACCACAATCTCCGTCGTTATTTCCTTTGAAGGGATGGACATGCCGCCGACAACCATCAATATTACGAATAAAGAATGGTATGCGGAAGGCGTCGGCGCGGTGAAGATAGTCGCTACATGGGATGGATTTGACAGTACCTCCGAATTAGTTTCGTATTCAATTCCGTAATCGCTTTTAGAACGACGAAGGCAGATGAGGAGTTTTAACGCGAATGACTCGAATCGTCATTCGCGTTAATTTTATCGTTTAAGATAAACGCGGCGTTATACTTGCAAAAAAATCATCACAGGAGACTCACAATGGAATTCAAAGACGCCGTTCTCAAACGCCGCATGGTTCGCAACTTCGCCGACAAAGCCGTAGATAAACAAACCATCGAGCGCATCGTTGACCTGACGCGCCACGCGCCGAGCGCGGGCTTTACGCAGGGACAAGCCTTCATCATCGTTACCGACGCGAACACGCGCCGCGCCGTCGCGCAAACTTGCGAAGAGGAAGAATACGTCAAAGGCGGGTTTGACCCGTTCATCTCCAAAGCGCCCGTCTTGCTCATTCCCTGCACGAGCGAAATCGCCTATCACCGCCGCTATCAACAAGCGGACAAAGTGGACGAGCAAGGCAACGAAATCGAATGGCCCGTCCCCTACTGGTTTATGGACGCGGGATGCGCGGCGATGCTTGCCCTGCTCGCCGTCGTGGACGAAGGCTTGGTCGGCGCGTTCGTCGGCTCGAAAGATTTGAAAGCGCTACGCGCGCTGCTGAACATCCCCGACGAAGTAACGCCCGTCGGCGTGATCGCCGTCGGCTACCGCGCCGAAGACAAGCGCTCGCCTTCGCTCAAACGCGGGCGCAAACCCGACGCGGAGTATGTTCACTACGAGAAGTGGTAATCAAGTCATTGTCATTTCGACAAGCCGCTTCGCGGCGAGGAGAAATCTTTACTTATGCAAGACAAGATTTCTCGGTCGCTAACGCTCCCTCGAAATGACAATGTGTTTAGCCCCACAAACTTTTCACCGCCTCGCGGAAAACCTGCGTGTGATGATCCACGTCCGCTTGGGTGGTTTCGGGCGAGATGAGCGCCATGTTGTGAAAGGGCGTCATCAGGATGCCGCGATTGAGCGAAAAGAGATGCATGTAGCGATCCAGTTCATGGTCAACCGCGGCGGCGGCTTCGCCTCCGTTGCGCGGCGGAGTCGGGCGAAACCAATATTCGGAACGGTTGCCGAGCCGCTTGACGATCCACGGCAGGTTGAATTCCTCAATCACGCCTTCCACGCCTGCGGTAAATTGTTCTTGCAGCGCAATCGCTTTCGCGTAAAACTCGTCCGTCAAGACGTGTTGCAGCGTGGCTTTCATCGCCGCAATGGACAGGGCGTTGCCCGCCAACGTCCCGCCGATGCCGCCCACGTCCGCGTCGTCGAGGTCCAGTTTGGCGGAGAAGGCTTGCGCGACTGCTTCGGTGAACCCGTACACGGCGGCGGGCACGCCCCCAGCCAGAGGTTTGCCGAGGGTGAAAAAGTCAGGTTCAAGTCCGAAGGCGGCGGTGTATCCGCCCACGCCCGCGCAGATGGTGTGCGTCTCGTCAATGATGAGATAGGTTCCGTATTTGCGGGTGATTTCGCGCAAGGCTTGATGATAGCCTTCGTCAGGATGGATGATGCCGATGTTGGTCATGGCGGGTTCGGCGAGGACGGCGGCGACGTCCCGCGACGAGAGCGCGGTTTCCAGCGCGGCGATGTCGTTGAACTCGATGACTTTGGTCGTCTCGCGCGGGTCCACTTGCGGACCCATGTTGTTGGCGCGCGCGGTCGGCGTGCCTTCTTCGTCGAGCGTGATAAAGGTTTCATCCACCGAGCCGTGATAGCAATAGTTGAAAACCAAAATTTTCGGACGCCCCGTGAGCAGACGCGCCATGCGGAGCGCGAAACGATTGGCGTCGGTGGCGGTGAGTGTGAACTGCCAATACGGAAGTTTGAAGCGGCGTTGCAATTCTTCGCCGACCCAAATCGCGTCTTCGTAGGGCAGCATGAGCGTGATGCCTTTTTGAATTTGTTCGCCGATGGCTTTGACTGTCGCCTCGGGCGCGTGCCCCGTCATTGCGCCCGTGTCGCCGAGACAAAAGTCAACGTAGGCGTTGCCGTCCACATCGGTGAAATGCGCGCCCTTCGCCTCTTTGACGAAGACGGGAAACGAACCCGCCCAGCGCACCATCCACAACATCGGCACGCCGCCGTGCAAGGACTTGCGCGCGCGCTGATACAGTTCGTAGGACTTCGGATGAGTCTTGTGGAAGAGGGCTTCTTCCGCTTGTAACAAAGATTTAAGTTTGGAGCGGTCAAGTGTTTTGTTCATGGTTTTTGAGGGTTCGATTTTTATATAAAGGACTTCCGAGATTCGGAAGCCCTTTATACATTATCGGATATAGCGCGGCAGATTGTCATTTCGAGCCTTGCCCCGAACGAACGTGAGGGAACTGGCGAGAAATCTTTGTGTCAGGAAGTCAGATTTCTCCTCGCTACGCTCGTCGAAATGACAAATCTAGAAGGCAAAAAAACCTTATTTCTAATTTCCGATAGAGTCTTTTATATATTGCGATTTTTACGCGCTTTGTCAAGCGCGCCATTGGACACAATTCTCTTTCTGCATTCTACTGAACGAGCGAAAATTCCGCCCGTTTTCCCGTCGCCTCGTTGACGATCACGAACTCGCCAGAGTCGTCGCGGCTGACCTGTTCGTTAGCGTTCAGCAATTCGATTCCGTACACCGTGCCGTCAGGCGCGATATCAACCACCAATTCGTCGCTAAGGCGAATGGCTTCCACTTCAGCGTTTTTTTCCTGAAAGCGAATGTAGGCAATGTTGTAACGCGGATCGTAAGTAAACTTCATGGCAACACTCCTAAAAGAAACGAGTAATCACGGTAATCACCAGCCAATCTTGCGGAGATTCTTCAACGGCAAACACTTCAACCTGTTTCGTGGGATAGAAACGCCCGCGCCATTGACTGTCGTATGGAAAATTACGTCGAAACCCAAATCGTTCAAACTTCGCGGGAAATTTCTCGCCCAATTCAATGGCGGCGCGAACTTCTTCTTCGGTTGCGCCGCGTTCCGCAAGGCGTTCGAGAGCGTGAGGGTGAAAACGAATTTTCATAACACAAAACTATTTTACCACCGCCTCCAAAGCGGACTCGAACACCTTCAACCCGTCGTTGATTTGCTCGCTGGTTACGTTCAGCGGCGGAATCCAACGCAGGGTGTTGTCGTGCGTCCCACATGAGAGCAACAGCAAGCCCTGTTCCTCCGCCTTGTGGATAATGTCCTTGACCAGCGGCTTGGCTTTCGCCTGACTGTTGTCCACGATAAATTCCGTGCCGACCATCAAGCCTTTGCCGCGCACGTCGCCAATCTGCGGATATTCTTCCTGCAATTTGTGCAAGCCCGTCATCAATTGGATTCCGCGTTCGGCGGCGTTTTCGATCATCTTCTCTTCGCGCATCGCGCGGATGGTGGCGACCGCCGCCGCGCAGGCGAGGACGTTCCCGCCGTAGGTCCCGCCGACGGAGCCTGTGTCCGCTTTTTTGAAAATCTCCGTGCGGCTGAACACGCCCGAAAGCGGCATACCCGAAGCGATGCCCTTCGCGGCGATAATGATGTCTGGCGCCACGCCGAAGTGTTCCAGCGCGAACCATTTGCCCGTGCGCCCAAAGCCCGATTGCACCTCGTCGAAGATGAGCATGATGCCGTGCTTGTCGCAGATTTCGCGCAGCCCTTTCATAAACGAAGCGGGCGGGACAATGTATCCGCCTTCGCCCAAAACGGATTCAATCAGAATCGCCGCCGTCTCTTTCGGCGCGGTCTGCGAGGCGAGCAAATATTCCAGTTGATTCAAAGCGTAGGCGCTGGCTTCTTCTTCGCTCATGTGCAAATTGAAGGCGTACGGAAACGGCGCGACGTACACGCCCGCAGGCAGCGGCGCGAAGCCTGCGCGATAAATCGTCTTGGACGTGGTCAGCGCCATCGTGGAGTGAGTCCGCCCGTGAAACGAGCCGTTGAAGACGATGACATTCTGCCGTCCTGTGGCGACTTTCGCAATTTTGACGGCGTTCTCGACCGCCTCCGCGCCAGAGTTGGCGAAGAAGAACGAATCAATCGCAGGCGGGACAACTTTGCGAAGTTCTTCGACCAGTTGCAACATCGGCTTGTGGATGACGATGTTCGCCTGCGCGTGGATGAAGTTCGCGGCTTGCGCCTGAATCGCCTCGACGACTTTCGGGTGGCAATGTCCCGTATTCGTTACGCCGATGCCGCTGGTGAAATCCAGCAGTTTGCGCCCGTCGTCGGCGTAGATGTACGAGCCTTCGGCGCGCTCCGCCACAAAGTTGAAGATGCGACTCCAGGCGGGGGCGAGGTGCGGAAAATTATCTTGATAGAGTTGGTCGGTCATAAGTCAGCCTTTCTTTTTGTCAAATTGATTTTGTTATAATTGCTCATCTTACCTATTCTTGTCATTTCGAGCGCAACGACTAAAAAATTTTATTTGAAAGATTTTTTGCTCCGCTCGAAATGACATATAAGGACAATCCTATGGAACGCGAAAAATTATCGTTTATCAATCCAGCCGACCATTCCATCTTCGGCGAAATCGCCGCTCACACGCCAGAGGAAGCGCGGCAAGCCGTCGAAGAGATGAAACGCGCCTTCCCCGAATGGAGCGCGAAAAGCGTCCGCGAACGCGCCGACATTTTGGGCAAACTGCAAGCCGTGCTCGTCGAGCGCCGCGACGAAATCAGCAGCGTGCTGAATCAGGATTGCGGCAAAAGCCGTCAGGACGCGCTGATCGAGCTTTTCATCACGCTCGACATGCTCGCGCAATATCGCGTCAAAGCCAAAAAATGGCTCAAGCCTCAGCGCGTTTCGTCGGGGCTGTATTTCTTCAAGCGCAGCGTCGTCGAGCGCCGCCCTTACGGCGCGGCAGTCATCATCTCGCCGTGGAATTATCCGTTCACGCTCTCTCTGCCGCCGATGATTTCCGCGCTGTTGGCGGGAAACACCGTCGTTTTGAAGCCGTCGGAAGTAACGCCCGCCACTGGCGCGTTGATCGAGCGACTCGTCCAGAGCGTGCCTGAACTCGCGCCGTTCGTGCGCGTCATTCACGGCGACGGCAAAGTCGGCGCGGCGTTGACTTCCGCCAAACCCGATTACATCTTCCTGACGGGTTCGACCGCGACGGGCAGAAAAATCATGCAAGCCGCCGCCGAGAACCTGACGCCCGTCTCGTTGGAGTTAGGCGGCAAAGACGCGATGATCGTCCTCGACGACGCGAACCTTCCCGCCGCGGCGCGTTGGGGCGCGTGGGGCGCATTCTTCCACGCGGGTCAAACTTGCATGGCGATCGAGCGCGCTTACGTCGTCGAATCGAAATACGACGAATTCGTCAAGTTGGCGACGCAACAAGCCGCGTCGTTGAAGAGCGGCTATTCCGCCGCTCTGGACAGCCCGTATTTTATGGGACCGATCACCGACCCGCGCCAAGTCAAAATTATTGACGATCACATCCAAGACGCGACCAGCAAAGGCGCGAAAATTTTGACGGGCGGAAAACGCGAAGGGATGTTTTACGACCCAATCGTGATGGTGGACGTGAACGCCGACATGAAGATTATGCGCGACGAGACGTTTGGTCCCGTGATGCCGATTGTAAAGGTGCGAAATGAAGAAGAAGCGATTCGCCTCGCCAACGACAGCGCCTTCGGCTTGTGCGCTTCGGTGTGGAGCGACGACGCGCAACGCGCCAAACGAGTCGCGGAGCAAATCAACGCGGGCGCGATCATCGTCAACGACGCGCTCGCCCAATTCGGCGTGCCGATGCTGCCCTTCGGCGGCGTGAAAGATTCAGGCTTCGGGCGCGCGCACGGAAAAGACGGCTTGCTGCAATTCACCTGTTCGCACAGTTACGCGCTCGGCGGCGTCCCCGTCAAATTTGACATCGCCACCATCTTGCGCGAAAGCGGACATTACAAACTGGCGACGGTCATCATGGGCGTTCTCTTCGGCGCGACGTTCAAACAGAAGGCGGATGCGCTTTCTGAATTCTTTGGTAAGAAGTGATTAGGTGATTAGGCAATTAGGTGATTAGGGATTAGGCAATTAGGGATTAGGAAAGTGCAATCCCAATTTCCCAATTACCTATTTCCCAATTACCTATTTACCCATTACCCAATCACCCATTTCCCAACTACCTAACTCTGCGCCACCATCACATGTTTCGTGATTTGATAATCGCCAATCGCCTCGGCGGATAAATCTTTGCCGAAGCCCGATTGCTTGAATCCGCCGTGCGGGGTTTCGGACGCGAGCGGCAGGTGATCGTTAATCCAAACTGTGCCAAATTCCAATTGCGCGGAAAGGCGCATGGCGCGCCCGATGTCGCGGGTGAAGACCGAAGCGGCGAGTCCGTAGAGAACGTCGTTGCCTTTGGTCAGCGCGTCGGCTTCGTCGTCAAACGCTTGAACCGTAATCACGGGACCGAAGACCTCGTTCTGCACAATCTCCGAATCTTGTTGAACGTTCGTGATGACCGTCGGCTCGAAGTAGTAGCCCGACTCAAATCCCTTCGGCGTTCCGCCGCCCGTGAGAATTTTCGCTCCCGCCGCTTTGGCGCGTTCGACAAATCCGCTGACGCGCTCGCGCTGAACGCCCGAAATCAGCGGACCCATCTGCACGCCGTCTTCAAACGGCAACCCCACCTTGACGTTCTTCACCGCCTCGACCACCGCCTCTTGCATAACCTTGACCTTGCTCTTTTCGACGTAAAGCCGCGTCGCCGCCGTGCAATCTTGACCTGTGTTGAGCGTCGCCGCCAGCGAAGCCTTCGCCGCCACCAATTCGGGATCGGAGTCGTCAAAGACGATGAACGGCGCTTTGCCGCCCAATTCCAAGTGGACGCGCTTCAACGTGTCCGCCGCCGTTTTCATAATCTTCTTGCCCGTGCCGACCGAACCCGTCAGGCTGACCATCCGCACGTCAGGGTGTTCGACGATGGCTTGTCCCGTGTCGTTGCCGCCCGTAACGATGTTCACCACGCCGTCGGGGATGCCCGCCTCTTTGACGAAGTCCGCCAGCATGAGGGTCGTCAGCGGCGTGCCAGGCGCGGGCTTCAATACAATCGTGCAGCCCGCCGCGAGCGCGGGTCCGATTTTCCACACCGCCATCATAAAGGGATAGTTCCACGGCGCGACTTGCCCGACCACGCCGACGGGTTCGCGGCGATAGATGGAGGTGTAGCCCGCGGCGAATTCGCCCGCGTGCGAGCCGTGCGTGTCGCGCGCCGCCGCCGCAAAGAAACGCAGATTGTCCACCGCGAAGGGAATGTCGCCGCCGAGACTGACGAAGGCGTAAGGCTTGCCCGTGTTTTCGGATTCGAGTTTGGCGATCGCTTCGCTGTTGGCTTCGATCACGTCGGCGAGTTTCCAAAGCGCTTTTGAGCGCTCGGCGGGAGTCAGGCGCGACCAGCGCCCGTCGTAGAAGGCGCGTTTCGCGGCTTGCACGGCGCGGTCCACGTCGGCGGACGAAGCGTCTATCACTTCGGCGATGAGCTTGCCCGTCGTCGGGTCTTCCACCGACATGCGCTTGCCGCCTTGCGTGTCTTCCCATTTTCCGTCAATCCAGAGTTTGTGTTCCATAAATTCTCCTTATTTTGTGAATTTACAATCCGTGTCATTTCGACGAGCCGCTCTGCGGCGAGGAGAAATCTTTGTCGTTATAAATTAGATTTCTCGCATAAGTAGCATACGCAATTATTTTGCTTTCGTTCGCCCTCATCCCCAACCCTTCTCCCGTTGGAGAAGGGAGATTGAGTCCCCTCTCCAACGGGAGAGGGCTAAGGTGAGGGCGACTTTTGCAAGAGGTCTATTAGATTTCTCGGTCGCTGGCGCTTCCTCGAAATGACAATTTTTCTTTCCCCTCGCCCTCTCTCATTGGGACGTGCGCCCGCAAGGGCAGACGTCCGAAAGGCGGGCGAGGGCAAAATGATTAACTCGTCCGAATCGCCACCATTTGGATGTTGGTCATATCTTCCATCGCAAACTTCACGCCTTCGCGCCCCAGCCCGCTTTGACGGTTGCCGCCGTAGGGCATGTGGTCGGCGCGGAAGTTCGGCGTGTCGTTGACGATCACGCCGCCGAAGTTCAACTTCTTGACGGCGCGGAAGACGCGGTTCACGTCGTTGGTGAACACGCCGACTTGCAAACCAAACTTCGAGTCGTTCGCCTGTTGCAGCGCGGACTCGAAGTCGTCGCTTTGAATGACCGACGCGACGGGCGCGAAGGTCTCTTCCGCCACAACCTTCATGTCGGCTTCGACGCTCGTCAACACCGTCGGGTAATAGACCGTTCCGTCGCGCTTGCCGCCCGTCAACACTTTCGCGCCGCTTCCCTGCGCCTCGTTGACCCAGCCTTCGATGCGATCCACTTCCTTTGAATCAATCATCGGACCGACATCCACGCGCTCGTCGAGCGGATCGCCCACCACCAGCGCTTCCGTCGCTTGGACGAATTTTTCCGCAAACGGCTCGAAGACGTTTTTCTCGCTGTAAATTCGTTGCACGGAAATGCAGACCTGCCCCGAATTATAGAACGCGCCGACGGCGCAGCGTTTGGCGACAAAATCCAAATCCGCGTCGGGGGCGACGACGACGGGCGAAGTGTTGCCCAATTCGAGCGTTACTTTTTTGATGCCCGCCACCGCGAGGATGTGCGCCCCCACGGGCGGACTGCCCGTAAACGTAATTTTGTCCACGCGCGGATCGGTGATGAGCCATTCGCCCACCGTCGCGCCCGAACCCGCCACGAGGTTGATCGCGCCTTTGGGCAAACCCGCTTCCATCAAAATTTCGCACAACTTCACCGCCGCCAGCGGAGTCGTCGTGGCGGGTTTTAACACGAGCGTATTTCCCGCCGCCAGCGCGGGCGCGACTTTGTGCGCGACCAAATTCAACGGGAAGTTGAACGGGCTGATCGCCGCAATCACACCGACGGGGCGGCGCGTCCAGAATCCGAAATAGCCTTCGCCCGAAGGGACGGCGTCCAATGGGAAGACTTCTCCGCCCATGCGTTTGGCTTCTTCCGCCGCGATGGTGAACGTGCTTTGAGCGCGATCCACTTCGGCGCGGGCGAACTTCAACGCCTTGCCCGCTTCCGCCGCGATGGTTTTCGCCAAATCGTCGGCGCGTTCGCGGATGAGCGCGGCGGTCTTCAACAGAATGTCTGCGCGTTTGTGCGCGGGCATTTCCGCCATCGCGTCTTCGGCACGTTCGGCGGCGGCGATGGCGGCGTCTAACATTTCGCTGCTGGCGGCGGGAAGCGTCCCAATGATTTTGCCGTTGTATTTATTCTTCACTTCCAAAATCGTTCCGCCGCTTACCCATTGACCGTCAATCAAAAGTTTATAGTCCATATTGCCTCCAAAAAGTTGCCCTCATCCCTACCCTTCTCCCAAAAGGAGAAGGGATTTCCTCTCCAACAGCGCGCGCCGTAAGGGTAGAGGGTTTAGGGCGAGGGATAAATTTATTCTTGCGCGATCATCACATGCTTGGTGATTTGATAATCGCCCACCGACTCGGCGGATAAATCTTTGCCGAAGCCCGATTGCTTAAATCCGCCGTGCGGCGTTTCAGACGCAATCGGCAGATGGTCGTTGATCCAGACTGTGCCAAATTCCAACTGCGCGGACAGGCGCATGGCGCGTCCTACGTCTTTGGTGAAGACCGAAGCCGCCAGCCCGTACAACACGTCGTTGCCGAAATGCAGCGCCTGCGCTTCGTCGTCGAATTCCTGAATCGTAATCACGGGACCGAAGACTTCGTTCTGCACAATCTCCGAATCTTGTTGCACGTCGGAAATGACCGTCGGCTCGAAGTAATAGCCCGCGTCGAGTTTCTTTGGCGCTCCGCCGCCCGCGAGGATCTTCGCGCCCGCCGCTTTGGCGCGTTCGACAAATCCGCTGACGCGCTCGCGCTGAACGCCCGAAATCAACGGACCCATCATCACATCGTCGTCGAACGGCGAGCCGACCTTGACGCTCTTCATCGCTTCGACAATCGCTTCGCGCATGACCTTGGCGCGTCCCTTCTCGACGTACACGCGAGTCGCCGCCGTGCAATCTTGCCCTGTGTTCATCGTCGCCGCGAAGGACGCTTTCGCCGCCGCCAGTTCGGGGTCGGAGTCGTCGAAGATGATGAAGGGCGCTTTGCCGCCCAATTCCAGGTGGACGCGCTTCAACGTGTCCGCGGCGGTTTTCATCACCTTTTTGCCCGTGCCGACCGAACCCGTAACGCAGACCATGCGAACGTCGGGGTGTTCGGCGATGGCTTGCCCCGCGTCGTTGCCGCCGCTGAGGATGTTCAACACGCCGTCGGGGATGCCTGCGGCTTGGGCGAGTTCCGCCAGCATGAGGGTCGTCAGCGGCGTGCCTGGCGCGGGCTTCAACACAATCGTACAGCCCGCCGCGAGCGCGGGTCCGATCTTCCAGCCCGCCATGTTGAGCGGATAATTCCACGGGGTGATCTGCCCGACCACGCCGACGGGTTCGCGGCGATAAATGGAGGTGTAGCCTTTTGCGAATTCGCCCGCGTGCGAGCCGTGCGTGTCGCGCGCCGCTGTGGCGAAGAAGCGCAGGTTGTCCACCGTGAACGGCACGTCGTTGATCAGGCTGAGGTTTTTATACGGTTTGCCCGTGTTCTCGCTTTCGACGCGCGCAAACTCTTCGGTTTTTTCTTCGAGCAAATCTGCCAATTTCCAGATGGCTTTTGAGCGTTCCCCCGCCGTCAGGCGCGACCAGCGCCCGTCGTAAAAAGCGGTCTTCGCGGCTTGCACGGCGCGATCCACGTCCGCGCGCGTCGCGTCTTGCGTTTCCGCGATCTTCTCTCCTGTGGCGGGGTTTTCTATTTGCATCGTCCCGCCGCCCTGCGAGTCCGTCCACTTCCCGTCAATCCAAAGCTTCCACGTCATGCTTCCTCCGAAAGAAGTTTTTTGTATTTTCACCACAGAGCGCGCGGAGAACACAGAGTTTTTCCCTGCGGTAAAAAATCACATAATCAGAAACTTTCGCTTCTTTGATTATAACGAATGGGCGGATTTTTCTACAACTTGAATTTTCCGAAAGCGACGAATTTATCTCGACTTTTGGCATTTTCTCCCCAAATTCGCCGCGCCGCTTTCCTAAGGGACGGCGGATTCGGTTTCAGGGAGCGAGTCTCGCCGCGTTGATTATATGGCGAAACCGTCCCGAAGGTTTTTGAACCTTCGGGACGGTGGAGGGCGAAACCCGTCCGCGAATTATGGAGTTGGGGTTGCGGCAGGCGTAGCGCTCACATCATCTCGCACTTCATCGGGTCCAGGAATAAAAATCTCCCCATTTATCAATTCATCATATATTACCCTAACATCACCAACGACAAAAGCGTACATAGGCATATAGTTTGACACTTTTGATTCGAAATCCAATTCTGTTATTACTCGACCGCCCGTTATCTGCCAATTAGAGATAACAAATTTAAAGCTATCGTCAGGATTATTAGTGGACTCTAAGGCAAAGTTATTTGTGCTAAAGAAATCTTCCATAAATAACCACTCAGTAGGTTCGTTCATATGCATCGGACCGAAGTAAACGCGACCTATTCGATTATATTCTGCAGTACTTCTATTAAAATTAAAAATTACTCCCGCCTCGTCATTCCAAGGGAATTTATCCTTCTCTCCCCAAAGTGCGTCCTCTATGGTGTTGTAGATAGGCACGTCAAGGGGCGGGTCGCCCGAGCCGTCGCCTGCGGGGATAGATAAAATGCCGTTTTCGTAGTAGTACCATTTTTCGTTTGCGCCAAGCATGGCTAACACCGCGCCAGTTGACGGGTCGTAGGCAAGTTTTTTCTCGTCGTCGTAGACGGCGCCCTGCTCAACCAGCGTCCGCGCCTCAGGCGGGATGGGCAGCGCGGTCGGCGTCGGCGTGAGCGTTTCGGTGGGCGTCGCCGTTGGCGGGAGAGTTTGGGTTGCGGTGGGCGTGAGGGTAGGGGTTGAGACCTCCGAGTTTTTAGAAAACTCGGAGGTCTGAGTAACGGGCGCGGAACAGGCGACGAGCAGAAAAATGACAAGGACGGGAAAAATGCGCTTCATGGCAACCTCCGCGTTGATTATATGACGAAAGCGTCCCGAAGGGCTAACCGTCGGCGCGGCTCATACCACTTCGTGGCACAGGTGCGACAAGCAGAAAAATGACAAGGACGGGAAAAATGCGTTTCATGGCAACCTCCGCGTGAATTATATCGCGCCCGCTTGACGCGATTTTCAATCATAATGCGCCTTATAGACAAACCGTCGTATAATCCCCTGCGAATTTACACACAAGGAGAGAATCTAGTGAGCATCAATTTCGCTATGTGGCGCAAAGCCTCGTGGCAATTAATCAAAATGGACGACAAAAAAGAGTGGGACGCGCTCGACGTCGTTTCCAAGTGGCTAATCGCCACGCGCTCCGCCGTAACGATGGTTACGGTTTATTCCTGCGTCATCGCCGGCATTCTCGCCGCCCGACACGGGACTTTCGATTGGCTGACCTTCCTCGTCGTTACGTTCGGGTTGTTCATCGCGCATGGGACGAATAACCTGCTCAACGATTACACCGACTTCACGCGCGGCGTGGATCGCAACAATTACTTCCGCACCGAATACGGCGTGCATCCGCTCGTGCAAAAATTTTGGGACGGCAAAACTTCGCTGCGTTGGTTCGTCGTCAGCGGGGCGCTGGCTTCGCTGGCGGGACTCTACGCGCTGATTCACACCCGCTTCAGCCCGACCACCATCGGTTTGTTTATCTTCGGCGCGATCATTTTGCTCGCCTATACCTACCCGCTTAAATATTGGGGCTTAGGCGAATTGATGATTTTCATCATCTGGGGGCCGGTCCTCATTGGCGGCGTGTACTTCGTGCTGACGCAAGTTTGGGATTGGAACGTCTTCGTCGCCGGCGTTCCGTTCGGCTTAAGCGTCGTCAGCATTAATCTGGCGAAGCACATTGACAAACACGACCCCGACAAAGCGAAGGGAGTCGGCACGTTCCCCGTCCGCGTGGGCGAAGCGAACGCCCGCCGCGTTACGCAAATTTCCATCGTCTTGATTTACGTCGTAACGCTTTATCTCGTCCTCGACGGATTCTTCACGCCCGTTATGCTGTTAATCTTCCTCGCTTACAAAGAAGCGCTGGCGACCATCCGCGTGTTGAACCAGCCCAAGCCCGCGCAAGCCCCCGCAGGCTGGCCCGCTTGGCCCGTCTGGTTTTCAGGATTCGCCTTTCAGCACAACCGCAAATTCGGCGGATTGCTCATCCTCGCCCTCATCCTCGACGCGCTGATTCATCACTTCGCGCCGACGTTTTGGACGGGGCTGTTTTAGAGCGCGTTTCGCGCGTTGTCATTTCGCAGATGCGATAGCGGAATGACAACGCTATTAATTCGTCAAAGCCAAGTTTTCCATCAGGTATAATATTCTCTTTGGAGGCGCTACTGCATGGAAATTACTTGGTACGGACATTCTTGTTTTCGACTGACTGAACGCAATTACGCCACAGTCGTTACCGACCCTTTCGATTCAAAAACGGCGGGATACAACCCGCTCAAACTAAAAGCGGACATCGTCGCCATCAGCCACGACGCGCCCGGTCACGCCCACGCGGACGGGGTCAAAGGCGCGCAACACGTCCTCAGCGGCGCGGGCGAATTTGAAATCGGCGGCGTGTTCATCACGGCGGTTCAATCAAACGAACACGGCAAAAAGAGCAAAGAGAAAATCCGCAACACGCTTTACGTTTTCGATTACGAAGGCATTACCGTCGCGCATTTGGGCGACATTCAAGAAACGCCGACTCAAAGCGAAGTCGAAGCGCTGGGGACGGTGAACATCCTCCTCGTCCCGGTTGGCGGCGGCGCGAGCCTAAACGCCGCCAAAGCCGCCGAAACGGTCAGCGTCATCGAGCCGAATATCGTCGTGCCGATGCATTACGCCTCCGACGCTTCAAAAATCAAACTCGACCCGTTGAGCAAGTTCCTTAAAGAAATGGGGCTGGGAAAAGTCGAGCCGCAGCCTTCTTTGAAGGCGACGCGCTCTTCGTTGCCGCAAGAGACGAAGGTCGTCGTCCTCGATTATCAGCAAGGATAGCATGCCTGTAAAAATCATTTTGATCTGGGACATCGCCGCCGAGCGCGACCGCGAGTATTTCGAGTTCGTCATCGGCGAGTTCGTGCCGGGCGTGCAACGGCTTGGCTTGCAGCCGACGGAAGCCTGGGCGACGATGTTCGGCGAGTACCCGCAAATTCAAGTGGCGCTGCTCGCGCCCGACGTGTCGGCGGCGCAGCGCGTCCTCGCCTCGCCCGAATGGTCTCTGTTGCAAGACCGCCTGTTCGGGTACATCAAAAATTTTTCTTATAAAATCGTCGTTGCGCGAAAAGGGTTTCAGTTTTAATCGCGTCGCATGTTTCGCCCTTCCCTTAAATATTTTCCGCCGTTTTTTTTCTGCGCGGCGTTTCAATCTGCGCTTGCCGCCGTCGCCCTTTGGCGCGTCCCCGCCGAAGGGCTTTCGTTTGCGCGACTGATTTTATTCGGCGCGATTATTTTCCTCTTTTTATCGGGGATTGGATTAGGATTTTATTCGCGCCGTGATTCCTTACGCTTTGAACGTCTGCTCTCGACGCCGATTATTTTTTCCTCCGCGCTGCTTTCCCTGACCTTTGGGATTTCGCTCTTCCTTCTGCGTTATCTCGCCCCCGAACGGCTGCTCCCCTACTACGAACGGCTGAGTCCGCTTTTGGGGTTGCTCTTCTTCCTCGCGCTGGAAAGCGCCTTCTTTCTCCTCTATCTCAAAAACGGATTTCGTCTTCAAGCGCTGACAGAACGCCGCGACCTTTTCCGCGCCGCGCTTTTGCCCTTTGGCGCTTTCCTGCTCCTCTTCCTTTTCGTCGCCCTGACAAAAATCGGCGTCACGCCCGACACGGGCTACTGGGGCGAGCCGGGCGTCGCCATTCAAGGTTGGCATTTCATCCTTTCTTTGTTAATTGGAATAAGCCTTCTGTTTTTTTCTGCAAAAAATTTCGCCCAAAAAAATCCGCATTTTGAAACGCGCTATTTGCCGTTTGCTATTTATCTCGTCGCCGCCGCCCTTTGGCTGAGCGTTCCGCTCGAAACGCTGAGGGGCAGTTTCTACGCCCCCGCCTCCGCGCCGACGAATATATCCCTGCCCTACTCGGACGCCGGCTTTTACGATTACCTTGCCCAAAGCCTGCTGATTGGCACAAAATACGTCGGCGGCATTCCGCCGCGTCCGCTGTATGTGTTGTTCCTCGCCGTTTTGCATTTTTTCTTCGGGCAAAATTACCCCGCCATCATCAACGCCCAAGTTTTAGTTTTAGCGCTTTTTCCCGTCGTCTTATATTTTCTCGCAAAGCGGATTCACTCGCCCGCCGCGGGCGTCCTCGTCGCCCTCTTCGCCGTCTTCCGCGAATACACGGGCTTGTGGATCGCGTCCAACACGCGCGTCGCCAACTCCAAAATTTTCACCACCGATTTGCCGACGGCTTTCGGCGTCGCATTAATTTGCCTCGTCTGCTTGCGGATGTTGGAACGCCGCGACCTGCGCTCGACCGTCGTCGCTGGCGGGGCGTTCGGCGCGTTGCTTCTCCTCCGCACGCAGTCCGCGTTGACTTTGCCCTTTTTATTCCTTTTAATTCTGCTCGCCTTCAACTTCAACTGGCGCAAGTGGATTCAAACGGGAATCATCTTTACCCTCGCGCTGACCTTAACCGTCAGCCCTTGGCTGATTCATAACCGCCAAATCTCCGGCAAATTCTCCTTCGACGATCCCAAACAAGTGGCGGTAATTTACAGCCAATACTCGCTGACCGGCAACCTCGACCTCAGCCAATTCGACCCCGAAACCGACAGCGTCCGCGAGCGGATTATTTCGTTCACGCTCGCGCACCCCGCTTATGTGGCCAACTTCTTCGCCGCGCACTTCCTCAACACTGAAATCGGCGGGGTGTTGGCGCTTCCATTAATCAAACCGTTTAACGGGTTGCAAAAACCGGTCAATTTATATTGGGTAGATTGGAACGGTTCGCTCGAATGCCATAACGCCCTGCTCGTTCTTTTCTACCTCTTTATCGCCGCTTGCGGAATCGGCGGCGCATGGCGACGCTTAAAGTGGGCGGGGTTAATTCCGTTAACCTTCAACGTCGGCTACGCGGTTTCCAACGGCATAGCGCGTTTTTCCAGTTGGCGCTACAACCTGCCTGTGGACTGGGTCTTCTATTTTTATTTCGCCATCGGCGTCGTTGAATTATTTGCGCTCGCATTTTCCTCGTTTAATATCAAAGTTAATCTAAACGCAAAGGCGCAAAATCTTGAAGGCGCGCAAGAAAGATTTTCACTTCGCGCCCTCGCGCCTTTGCTGATTTTTATTTTCGTCGGCGCGGCGCCCTGGCTGGCGGAAGGGTTCGCCGCCCCGCGTTATGCGTCCGCGCAAGGCGAGTTGACGCAGAAATTCGTCGCAGCTGGTTACGCTCAAAACGAAGTCGCGGCGTTTCTTCAACAGCCAAACGCCATTTTAGAAGAAGGGCGGCTGCTTTATCCGCGCATGTATTGGCGCGGCGAAGGGCTGGCGTCCGCCAACCCGTGGCCGGCTTACGCCGCGCAAAACTTCTCGCGCATCGGCTTCACGCTGCTCAACGCGCGTTTTCAGCACTTCGCCTTTCCAACCGACCAATTATTAAACTTCCCGCAAGGCGCGGACGCGATTCTGCTCGCCTGCAAAAGCGACTACGGTTTGCCCCTCGTGCGCGTCATTCTTTTTGACGGCGCAACTTATCAAAACGCGCCGCTCGACGAGCCTTGCCCTTAAGATGAAGAACCGCCTCGCCCCTCGACTTCTAGCCTGGTACCGCTCCCAAAAGCGGACTCTCCCCTGGCGCGATTCGCCCGACCCCTACGCCGTTTGGGTTTCGGAAATCATGCTGCAACAAACGCGGGTGGATACGGTCATCCCCTACTTTGAAAAGTGGATGAAATTATTTCCGACGGTAAAAGCGCTGGCAAGCGCCGACGAGCGCGACGCGCTCAACCTCTGGGAAGGTTTGGGCTATTACAGCCGCGCGCGCAATTTGCACAAAGCCGCAAAAATCGTCCTCGAAAAATTCGACGGCGAACTCCCGCGCAATTTGGACGATTTACGCAGCCTGCCGGGCGTTGGGCGTTACACCGTCGGCGCTATCGCTTCGATGGCATTCGGCATGGACGAAGCGACTCTCGACGGCAACATTCGCCGCATTTACTCGCGCCTCTTCGACGTGGACGAATTCGCCGACTCGGCGGCGGGCGAAAAAATCCTCTGGCAGTTGGCGGCGCAGAATTTGCCCAAAGGCGAAGCGGGCGATTACAACCAAGCGCTGATGGATTTGGGCGCGACGATTTGTCTGCCGAAAAATCCGCGTTGCGCGGTTTGCCCGTTGAAAGCGCTTTGTCTCGCGCGGCGGCGCGGGACGCAGGAATTGCGTCCGCGCATGAAGCCGAAGAAGGCGACTCCGCTTTACGTTCACGCGGCGGCGGTCATCGTCGAGCGCGGGCGGGCGTTGATCGGTCAACGCGCGGCGGACGGTCTGCTAGGCGGGTTGTGGGAATTCCCCAACGCGCGGGTGGAGGGCGAAGCGGCTCAGGCGTTGACTCAAAGTTTGAAGGCGGCAACTCAAATTGAAGTCAAGCGCGGGGCGGCGTTAAACGTCGTGCGTCATGCGTACAGTCATTTTCGAGTCGAAGTTCATCCGTTTTTATGCGAGCGGATTTTCATTCCCAAAAATAAAAATTTGAAATGGGTATGGCTTTCAGAGTTAAGCGCTTACCCGATGGGCAAAGTGGATCGGCAAATTGCGCTTCAAATAAAATGACCGCCTTACGGCGGTCATTTTTTACGCTTTGCTCAATGTAACGAAAACCATCGGGCGGCGTTTGGTTTGCTGATGCAAATAACTTTTGACGGCGCTGATGATGTCTCTTTCGCTTTCAAAACCGTCTTCGTGAATCATACGCATCACCACGTTGCGGACTTCGGGAATCAGCGCTTCGGCGTCTTCGGGCGAGACAAACCCGCGCGTGATAATTTCGGGTTTGTGCAGCACGCGCCCGTTGCGTTTGTCCACGCTGATGTCAATGAGCATGATGCCGTTGCGCGCCAATTGACTGCGCTCGCGCATTACGTCGTGATCAATATCGCCGATAGATTCGCCCGTTACGAAAATATAATCGCCAGGGATGCGCTCGGCGCGTAAAACTCTCTTGCCGACTAACTCCACGACTTGACCGTTTTCCACAACAATCGTATTTTCAGGCGCGACGCCGAGTTGTTGCGCGTGTTCGGCGTGGCGCATCAGTTGACGCAGTTCGCCGTGAATGGGCATAAAGTGTTTTGGGCGCACAATGTTGATGAGCAATTTTTGCTCTTCTTGCGCCGCGTGACCGGAAACGTGAATCGGCATGATGCCGTCGTGAATCACTTTCGCGCCGCGCCGCAAGAGACGGTTTATCGTCTTGCTGATGGTTTCTTCGTTGCCCGGAATCGGGTGCGAAGAAAGAACAATCGTGTCGCCGTCTTTCAGGTCGAATTGACGATTCGTCCCTGCCGATAACCTGCCGACGATGGACGACGGTTCGCCTTGCGAGCCGGTGCACATAATCGCCACTTTGTGATTTTGCATTTGTTGCGCCTGCTCGATGGAGACGATCAAATCGTCGGCGATGTCGAGGTATTTCATCTTGCGCGCAATTTTGACGTTGTCCACCATGCTCGGTCCGGCGAAGGCGAGTTTGCGCCCGTGCTTGGCGGCGGCGTCCGCCACTTGTTGCACGCGCGAAATTAGCGAGGCAAACGTGGCGACGATGACGCGCCCTTTGGCTTCGGCGAAGACTTTTTCAAAGGCGGGTTGAATGACCGCTTCGGAAGGAGTCCAGCCTGGCCGTTCGGCGTTGGTCGAATCGGAGAGCAGCAAGTCCACGCCGCGATTGGCAAACTCGGCGAGTTTGGCAAAATCGGTGGGCCAGCCGTCTACCGGCGTTTGGTCAAATTTGAAATCGCTCATGTGGACGACGAGTCCGGCGGGCGTGGTGATTCCCATGCCGACGCAATCGGGAATCGAATGGTTGACGTGGAAATATTCCAACGTGAAAGGTCCGACGCGCGTCGTTTCTCCCGCGTGGATGGTTTTTAGTTGCGCCTTGTGCTGCGCCCCGTTGCGATGCAGTTTCGCTTCGATTAATCCGCGAGTCAGCGGCGTGGCGTAAACGGGGACGGGAATGTCCTCGATGAAATGTTGAATCGCGCCGATGTGATCTTCGTGTCCGTGCGTGATGAAAAGCCCCAAAACGCGGTTGGCTTTTTTCTTCAAATATTCGTAGTCGGGGATGATGTAATCCACGCCGAGCATGTCGTTGGTCGGGAACATAATGCCCGCGTCCACTACGATGACGTCGTTTCCATACTCGTACGCCATCATATTTTTTCCCACTTCGCCCAGCCCCCCCAGCGGGATGATTCTTAATTTATTTTTTTTTGCCATATTGTTTTTCTATCAACCTCTTAAGTTTCAAAAATTTATAAACCGCCTATGCGGTAAAAGTCAAATGAATTAAGCGCGACAAAGCGGAACTCTCGTTCCGTTGTCTGATTTCAGGTTTTACAAAAGCGGACAAGCAACGGGTCTTCCCCTCTAAAATAAAAGACCTTCGCTGACTTGCTCGCGAAGATCGGTCTCGGTAAAACTCGATATTTCTCAAACAAACGACGCCATGCGTCGGAAAAGTCAACTTAACTGCGCGGAAGTATAGCAGGGCGCGCGAATTTTGTCAAAGCGGGCGCGTTGTAAAAACGTTAACGTTCGCCAAATTGACATCCGCGCCGCTCTCCTGTACACTTCGTCAATGGACATCGATTTCGACCTCTACCGTTACGAAGCGCGCGTTTCCTCCGAGCCGTTGGTGCGCCTCTCCGCCATTGACGTTTCGCCGCCCAGCCCGCAAAATACCCTCGTCTTCATTCACGGCTTCGGCGGCAAAGCCGAGCAATGGCAATATCAAATGCAAAAATTTGCGATGGACAATCGCGTCGTTGCGTTGGATATGCGCGGACACGGACTCTCGGACAAGCCGTCGAGCGGCTACGACATGGAGCGCATCCAACTGGACATTGAAACTGCGCTGACCCAACTGAAAGTGTCCGCGCCTTTTATTTTGATCGGCCACTCCTACGGCGGCGCGATTGTTACGGAATACGCCGTCAACCGCCCAGAAAACGTCGAAAAGTTAATCTTGATTGCGACGGCGGGCGAGTTCAAACTCAGCCCGTTATTGAAGTTTGGGTTGAGTCTGCCCGCGCCCGTTTTGCGGCTCATCGCCCCTTTCACGCGCAAATGGCTGCACGCGCCGCTTTACGCTTTGCGAGCGTATTATCAAAACAACATGTCCAAATGGCGCGGATGGGAGAAGTTCGCGCAACTGTCCATGCCGACGCTGGTCATTCGCGGACACCGCGATTTGGTCTTCGACCGTCCGCTGTTTGAGCAGGTGGCGGCGTCCATCCCCGACGCGGAAGACGTTGACATCGGCGTTTCGGGGCATATGGTCATGTTGGAGCGGCGCGAAGCGGTAGATCGCGCCATCGAAAATTTCCTCAAAGGCGAATCGAAGAAATCGTGGCGCGACCATTCTTTCGTCGCCCCGAAAACTCAACGCGACGATTTGAAACGTCGGCGCGTGTGGCTGCACAATTACGAAGACGGCGTACCTTACACGGTGGACGTGCCGCGCATTCCCGCGCATCATTTACTGCGTTCGGCGGTGCGACGTTATCCAAAGCGCCCCGCGCTTTTCTTTGAAGGCGCGAAGATGTCGTACCGCGCGTTGAATCACGAAGTCAACCGTTTTGCCAACGCGCTGCTGGCGCAGGGAATCGGCAAAGGCGCGCGCGTCGTGTTGTTGCTGCCGAACGTGCCGCAAATGGCGATTGGATTTTACGGCATCCTCAAAGCGGGCGCGACGGCGGTCTTAATTCCGCCGATGACCGAACCCGAAGAGTTGATTCGCCAAATCAAAGAAGCGGACGCGAGCGCGCTGATTACGCTATCCACTTGGGCGGGGCTGGCGCGGCGCGTTCAGGACGAGGCGGGCGTTCCGCATATTGTGTTGACCGACCCTGGTCAGTATCTTCCGCTGTTGAAGCGCTTCGTCTCGCGCTGGCGCAATCGCGGATTAAACACACGCGACGCGCTGCGCTGGAATCGCTGGCTGGCGCAACAGGACGTCAAATCACCGACGGTGGATTCGCATCCCGACGATTTGGCGGCGATTATTTACACGGGCGGCACGACGGCGCAATCCAAAGGCGTGATGTTGTCGCATCGCAATCTGGTCGCCAACGCGCTACAAACCCGCCATTGGCTACCGACCGCCGAAGAAGGGCGCGAACGCTTTTTGTGCGTCGTACCGTTCTTTCACAGTTACGGGTTGACGGCGGCGCTGAACGTGCCGATTTCTCTCGGCGCGGCGTTGATTCTTAAGCCGCAGTTCAAAACGTTAGACACGCTAAAAACGATTCAAAAGTATAAGCCGACGATTTTTCCCGGCTCGCCGAGCATGTATATGGCAATTAACGATTTTCCGCGCGTGCGAAAATACGGCATTCGTTCGATTAAGGCGTGCATCAGCGGGTCTGCGCCGTTGCCGGTCGAAGTGCAAGAAGCCTTTGAGAAATTGACGAAGGGCAAACTTGTGGAAGGCTACGGGCTGACAGAGGCTTCGCCGATTACGCACGCCAACCCGATGAATAAAAATCGGCGGCTGGGGACGATTGGCGTTCCGCTTCCGTCCACCGAAGCGGCGGTTGTGGATTTGGCGACGGGGCGCAGGGAAGTAGAGCCCGGTCAAATTGGCGAGTTGGCGATTCGCGGTCCGCAAGTGATGTTGGGTTATTGGAAAAACGAGGCGGCGACTCGCGCGACGCTGACCGACGACGGCTGGCTGTTGACTGGCGACGTGGCGCAAATGGACGAAGACGGATTCTGCCGCATTGTCGCTCGCAAGGCGGATATGTGGTATCCCGAAAAAAGCGCCAAAGAGCCGGCTTTTCCGCGAGACGTGGAAGAGGTGATTTACGAAATTCCGCAAGTGAAGGAAGCGGCGGTAGTGGCTGTGGCGGGACATCCTTTTGCGTTCGTCATCGCGGGAAAGGAAAAGCCGAGTCCCGAGTCGGTCATCGCCTATTGCAAACGCCGCCTGCCGCCGCACCTCGTTCCGCGCTTTGTGATTTTCATGGACGAGTTTCCGCGCACGTTTATCGGCAAGGTGTTGCGTCGGGAATTGGCGAAGCGCTATGGAGATAAGATTGCAAGCGAATAGGTAAACGGACTTTGTCGCGGATTCACGGAAGCAAACGGACGGGTAAACGGACACGGTATTAACAGATATGTTTATTCACATCGAATAAAATTGAATTAAAATCGCAGAAAAATTTTTAGAGATAAAAGTCAATGAGCGCAACAACAAACCATTTTCAATATCAGCAAGCATTTTTATCCAACGGACGCAAGGTCAATTACACAAGTCAAGGCGAGGGCGAGGCGGTCGTGTTGACGCACGGCTTCGCGGCTTCGTTGCACGATTGGGACGACCTGCTGCCCGAACTATCCGCCGCGGGCTACGCGGGGTATGCCATTGACTTGCTCGGCCACGGCGAAAGCGCCAAACCGAATAATTTCCGCGAGTATTCCGTCGAAGCGATGTACGAAGATTTTTCGGCGTGGATCGATTCGCTGAATCTCGCCTCCCCTTTTACGCTCGTCGGCCATTCGCTCGGCGGCGGACTTTCCATGCTTTACGCAAATCGCAACCCGCACAAAGTTAAAGCGCTGACGTTAATCAACCCGTTCTATTCGCTCAAACAACTTTCGTTCGCTTTGCAAACTGTCTTTCAACATCAACTCGTCAAAACAAGTTGGATAGAACACACGCCTTACCTCCTCTTTCGTTTTATGGTGGAAATCGGCAGTTATAACGCGCCCATTGGCGCGCAAAAAACGCACCGACTGCCGCAACACATTCGCCGTCAAACGGCGTTGGATTACAAACGCGCGGCGTCGGGAATTTACAACATCCCCTACACGCTTCAAAATGTGGACTTAGACTTTTCGCGCGTTACTCAGCCGACTCTGCTGCTTTGGGGCGGACACGACTCAACGCTTTCGCCGTCGTCGTTTCCGCAATTGAAAGCGATGTTGCCCAATTTGAAAGCGGCGCACGAATTCCCCGTCTGCGGACACACGCCGCATCAGTGTCATCCCGCCGAGTTGAATCCGTATGTGATGGAATTCCTGCGGACGGCGTAAAAAGTCGAGGAGCAGAATCAGGCAAAATTAAGAAAGGGGGCGCAAAGCGAGTCGAGATATTTTAAGATTGCAGTTTCCAAATCTAACTTGCGCGTAAAACGTCATAGCGCTAAAATGCCCAACCTAGCCAGATATACGGGGATGCAGCGCTATAACGCCCATATATGGTTAGATCATTTGTTCTTATTTGGAGATTGCTCGATGCGTTGCCCTTATTGTAAACATCAAGATTCAAAAGTATTGGACACCTCGCATGATAATCACGGCGGGATTCGCCGCCGCCGCGAATGCTTGAAATGCCGTCAGCGTTTCAGCAGTTATGAACGCGCCATTCTCGCCACGCCGTTGATTATTAAGCAAGACGGCAACCGCGAAGAATTTGACCGCGAAAAAATGGCGCGCGGCATTCGCATTTCGTGCGCGAAGCGCCCCGTTTCGGCGGCGGACATCGAGCGCATGATCGGTCAAGTCGAATCGAAATTAACCAAATTAGGGAAGTCTGAAGTCTCTTCGCGGGTGGTGGGAGATTTGGTGATGGAAACCTTAAAAGAGGTGGATCAAGTCGCGTATATTCGTTATGCGATTGTGTATTTAGGCTTGGACGATTTGCAATCTATTCGCACTGAAATTGACCAATTGCTTGAAGATTAGCAAGGCAAAGTTTTTCGCTAAGGGCGAAATGTCTTTGCCTTTTCGTATCGCTAATTAAGTCGTTTGTCGGGACGGCTTAAAAACTTTTTATAGGAGAACTCGTTATGGCAACAAAATCCGCTGACAATAAAATCGTGAAGAACGGCTTATTGCCGACCGCGCCGATGCCAAAGGGACTGCCCAAAGCCGCGCTGACAGACAACGCGCGTCAGGTGTTGACGAAGCGTTACGTCCGCCGCGGCGACGACGGCAAGCCCGCCGAAAACGTCGAAGAGATGTTTTGGCGCGTGGCGTATCACGTCGCCAAAGTGGAAGCGCAATGGGGCGCGAACGTGCAAGAACGCGCGGTGGAATATTACCATTTATTATCCAGCAAAAAATTTTTCCCGAATTCTCCAACCTTTACCGGCGCGGGGACTCCGCTCGGTCAACTGGCGGCGTGTTTCGTGCTGCCCATCACCGACGACATGGGGCGCGACGACGCGGGCATTTTTCAGACTCTGCGCAACGCGGCGCTGATTCAACAAACGGGCGGCGGCAACGGATTCTCCTTTTCGCGTTTGCGCCCGCACGGGGCGATGGTGCAAACTTCGGCGGGACAGGCGACGGGACCCGTCGGCTTTTTGCGCGTTTACGATCACGCCTTCGGCGAGATTGCCCAGGGCGGGACAAGAAGGGGCGCCAATATGGCTGTCTTGCGCGTGGACCATCCGGATGTGGAAGAATTTATCACCTGCAAGACGAATGAAAATTCGATTACCAATTTCAACATCTCGGTCGGCATTACGGACGCTTTCATGGAAGCGGTGCGCGATGATAAAGAATGGGCGTTGCGTTTCCCCGACATGGCGGAGATGAAGCAAAAAGAATTCAAAGGCACGCTCGAACAAGCGGAAGCGGCGGGGATTACGATTCACACTTATAAGACGGTGAACGCGCGCGCGTTGTTCGATAAGATCGTCAAGCAGGCGCATCATAACGGCGAGCCCGGCATTCTCTTCCTCGACGCGGCGAATCGCGACAACCCCGTTCCGCATTTGTACCCGTTGGAGTCGACCAATCCGTGCTTTATTGGCTCGACAAGAATTGCGACAAATTTAGGTTTGCTCACAATTCAAGAACTTGCGGACACTGAAGCGTCCTTCATGGTTGCCACAGATTTGCGCGCTCCGTTTGGCGGCGCGGGCGCTATGGAGAAAAATAACGGCGTTGCCTATCGCATTTCATCGCCCGCTTGGAAAACGCGAGAAAACGCTCAAGTATTAAAACTGACGACGAAACATGGTTATTCCGTTACCGCCACGCTCGACCATAAATTCTTAACTTCAAAGCGCGGCTACGTCGAACTAAAAGATTTGAAATTAGACGATACGCTGCTCTTGCAGTCAGGCGCGGGCGTTTGGAGTCAAAATTCAGAATTGCCCAACGTTCAATTTATGCAAGAAAAACTTTTAGTCATGGCGCACGGCGGCGACCGCGCCTCTGGGCATACGGTTACTCGCGGCGATTTTTCTAAACAATATGCCAACTTGCCGCAGCGTTGGTCGCACGAGTTGGGCTTAGTCTTGGGAACGTTAGTTGGCGACGGTTGGTTAAGTCCGTCCAGCAATTCGCCGCTAGGCATGGTCTTTAATTATGAGTCGGACGAATTGCTTAACAGCGTCCATGCCGCGATGCAAGAATACTTTGGAGCGGGGCACATTCACGAACGCGATTCAGTCCGTCAATTAACTTACGGAAAAGTTCCTTATCTTTTCTTTGAATCGTTGGGCGTGAATTCTGCGCGAGCGCATGAAAAACGAGTCCCCGCGTCTCTTTGGAATGCGCCCAGAGAGGCGGTCGTCGGCTTCTTGCAAGGGTTGTTCACCGCAGACGGCACGGTCAACCTTTCCGCTTACAAAAAATCATGTTCTATTCGCCTTGCCAGCGCGTCGTTTGAAATGTTGCAAGAAGTTCAAATGCTTTTGTCGAACTTCGGCATTGTCAGCCGCATTCATAAGCGCCGCAACAGCGGATATAGAAATCTGCCGAACGGCAAAGGCGGAATGAAAGAATACTTCGCTCAGGCAGATTATGAATTGCTGATTGACAAAGCAAACCGCGACCTATTTGCAACGGAAATTGGATTCTTCGATTCGACAAAACAAAGCAAAGTTGAAGCGTTTATCGAAAACAAAGCGCGCCGTTCCAACACAGAGACTTTTGAAACGTCTATTGTTTCAATCGAAGAGGCGGGGTTTGCGGACGTTTACGATTTGACTGAAATGCAAACGCACAGCGTGATCGCAAACGGAATTGTCGCGCACCAATGCGGCGAGCAGTGGCTTGGTCCGTTTGAAAACTGCTGTCTCGGCTCGGTGAACCTTAACGAACATTGCGCCCCCAACGGCGGCGTGGACTGGGAGACTCTGCAACATTCGGTGGAGACGGCGACGCGCTTCCTCGACGACGTGGTGGAAGCCAACGCCTACGTCCCCGCTGTGCCGCAACTGCGCGAAGCGGCGCACAAAGCGCGGCGCATCGGCTTGGGGATTATGGGGCTGGCGGATTTGATGTACCACGCGGGAGTCCGCTACGGCTCGGACGAAGGTCAAGAATTTGGGGCGCAGGTGATGGAGTTCGTGCGTTATCACGCCATGCTGACCAGCGTCAAACTGGCGGAAGAACGCGGACCCTTCCCCGCCATTCAAGGCTCGATTTACGACATGGACGACGTGCAATGGAAAGCGCCCAAAGCGCTGACTCGCTATCAGCATAACTGGAACAGACCCGAAGTCCGCTGGGAGGCGGTGGAGAAAGGCATCCGCGAACATGGCATCCGCAACGCGGCGCAGACCACCGTCGCGCCGACGGGGACGATTGCCACCGTCGCGGGCTGCGAAGGCTACGGTTGCGAACCCGTCTTCGCGCTGGCGTACATCCGCCACGTCAACGACAACGGCAAAGATCTAACGCTGACTTACGCCAGCCCGCGTTTCGACGAAGCGTTGAAAGGGCTTGGCTTGGGCGAAGAGAAGCGACAAGAGATCGTCGAGCAGGTGATGAACGAAGGCACTTGTCAACACATCGAGGAACTGCCGCAACACGCGCGCGACACCTTCGTCGTTTCAGCGGACGTTTCAGCGGAGGAGCATGTGCGTATGCAAGCCGCGCTGCAAGCCTTTGTGGACAACTCGCTCTCCAAAACGGTCAACTTCCCCGAAGGCGCAACCGAAGCCGACGTAGCGCTCGCCTATCAAACGGCGTGGGAACTCGGCTGCAAAGGCTTGACGGTTTACGTTACCGGCTCGCGCGATGTCGTCGTGTTGGAGACGAAAGCGACGGCGGAGAAAAAAGAAACGCCGCAAGCCGCGCCGACGATTTGGCACGGGGCGAAGAAACCGCGCCCGAAAGCGCTGGCGGGCAAAACGTACAACATCGAAACGCCCGTCGGCAAGGCGTTTATCACCGTCAACGAAAACGGCGGGACGCAGCCTTTTGAGGCGTTCATCAACACCGCCAAAGCGGGTTCGGAAACCGCCGCCGTCTCGGAAGCGATTGGGCGCTTGATTTCGTACATCTTACGCATGGCGTCGCCCGTCGCGCCGTTAGACCGTCTGCGCGAGGTGGTGATTCAACTGATTGGCATCGGCGGCGGACGCTCGCTCGGCTTCGGCGCGAATCGCGTCAAGTCGCTGCCCGACGGAATCGGTCAAGTCTTCGACCAATATCTGCGCGAGAAAGACGGCGTAGTTTTCGAGGAAGTCAAATCTAACGGAAACGGTCATCATCACGCGCCCGCGATGAAAATCGGCGACCTTTGCCCCGAATGCGGCGAAGCGGCGGTGATCAACGAAGAAGGCTGCCGCAAGTGCTACGCTTGCGGATATAGCGAGTGTTAGGCAATAGGTTGCAGGTTATAGGTTATAGGTTGAAGGGTGAAGGGTGCGCGGGGGGCATCGCTTCGCCCTTACTAAAAAACAAATCTGCTAAAATTTCCCCCATTACAACGTAATTTCAATTCTACGCGAAGGGCGAACTGGCATTATAATCGCCCAGTATGAACGACTTCATTCAATTGGCGTTAAATCAACTCACCGTTCCGCCGGGCGACGTAATCTACTACATCGTCCTCGCCTTCTCCATCGCCAGCGCGTTGCAGTCCGCGTTTAATCACTGGCGGGCAAGCGAATTTCCGCAAGCCAAACGCGCCTTCGTCGGCTTAGGCATTTTGCTCGGCGCGCAAATTTTGATGTTCGTTTTCAGCGGGCTAGGCTGGCAAGGAGTCGTCAACTCCAAAGCCATCTTGCCGCCCATGGATCGCGCCTTTCTTGCATTTAGCGTCGTCTGGATCGCCTGGCTTTACGTTTTCCCCGAACCCAACCGTCAAGGCGACGCCGTCGTCGCGCTGTTGAGTCTGCTTGTCTTAATCGGCTTGGGCTTAAGTTTAGTTTCCTGGCAACAGCAAATCGCCAACCCTATCGCCGCCGTCAGTTACAACCTAACGACCGACAACTTCATCTGGCAGATTGCCTCCGCCGCCATCGCCTTCGTCGGCATCGTCGCGCTCCTCTTCCGCCGACCAGACGGCATGTGGTACGGCTTCCTCCTTCTGACGCTCGGTCTGCTTGGTCATTTTGGGCAAATTTTCTTCGGCGCAGAAGGCGACTACTCCGGAATCGTCCGCCTCGCTTACATGGCGGCATTTCCCATCTTGTTGACTTTGCCTCAACGCTTCGGCATGATGGACGGGACGAACGCTTCGTCCCCCGCCCCGTCCAAACCGATTACCTTCAAACAAGACACGGGGCGCGTCGAACGCCGACGATACAGCGCCGACCCGAAAACCTTCCACTCGTTGCTGGCGGTCGCGGCGGAAAGCAACTCGACCAAAATGAGTCAAGCGCTGATTCGCGCCGTCGCTCAAGCCATGCTCGCCGACTTGGGCTTTATGATTTACCTCACCGACGGCGGAAATAAAATGGTCATCGCTGGCGGCTACGACTTAATCCGCGAAGACAGCCTGCCCGGCGGACCGCTCACCAAAAACGCGATTCCCATGCTGGCAAATTCCATCCAACGCGGACGCGCCCTGCGCCTGCCCGCCAGCAGCACCTCCGCCGACATCAAAGGCTTGGGCGACCTCTTCGGCTTGACCAACCCCGGTCATTTGCTCTACGTCCCCATTTTGACGCAAGAAAAAGAGCCGCTGGGCGGCATCCTGCTCCTTTCGCCTTATTCCGACAGAACCTGGAGCGCGGAAGACCAAGCCTTCTTAGCCAACATCGCCGCTTCGCTCGTGCCAATTATTCAACGCAACCAAAAAATCAGCGACCTTGAATCGCAAAGCGACATGGCCAAAATCCAAATCGAAGATTTGGAAGCGAAAGTCCGCAGTTTGCAAAAAAAAGCGGACGCGGCAAAAGCCGAACCCTCTCGCGGAAATCCCGCCGAAATCGCCTCGCTTCGCGCCGCGCAAGAAGAATCGCAATCCATCATCCAACAATTGCAACGCGAAAACAACGAACTTCGCGCAGGGAAAAAAACTCCCGTCTCGCAAGTCGAACGAGAATTGAAATCCACATTGCAAGACGTGGCGCTCCTGCAAAATCAACTCGCCGAATCGAACATGCGCCTCATTGACGCGGAAAGATCGCGCGGCGCGGAGAAAAACGAACAAGCCGAAATCCTCGCTTCCATCTCGCAAGAACTTCGTCAGCCGCTTTCGTCCATCGTCGGCTATACCGATTTATTGCTCGGCGAATCGGTCGGCATTCTTGGCGCGTTGCAGCGCAAATTTATGGACCGCATCAAAATCTCCACCGAGCGCGTTCAAAGCCTGACCGACGACATCATCCGCATGACGACCCTCGCCACCGATCTCAACGCGCTCAACCCCGAAACCGTAGATTTGAACGCCATCATAGACAACGCGATGGCGTACACCAGTTCCTACATCCGCGAAAAAAATATCTCCATTCATCTCGACACGCCCAAATCGCCCTCGACCATCCGCGCCGACAGAGAATCCCTGCAACAAATTTTCATTCACCTCTTGCAAAACGCGGGCGCAGCCACGCCGCACGAAGGCGCAATTCGCCTCAAAATCCAAACGCAAAACGAAGACGGCGTGGACTACATCCTCATCCAAATCACCGATCAAGGCGGCGGAATCCCGTCCGAAGACATTCCGCGCGTGTTCGCCCGCCTGCACCGCGCCGACAACGTCCTCATTCAAGGCGTGGGCGACACAGGCATCGGACTCTCCATCGCCAAAACGCTCACCGAAGCCCAGCACGGGCGCATTTGGGTCGAGAGCAAAATGGGCGCAGGCTCGACCTTCAGCGTGCTTCTTCCCATTGCGGGCGTCGAAGTCGCCAAACAAAAAAGGAAATAAGCCATGCAAAACGCGCGCGGATTTGGAAACGCGCTCATCGCCGTCGCCTTCTCCATTTTGCTGACGCTCGGCGCGCTGTCCATTTCTCTGCTCGGCTTCTCTCCTGAAAAACCGCCCGCGCCGACGACAACGCCGATTCTTTCGCCAATTCCCATCACCGCAACCAACACCTTATTTTTCGTCGCCGCCGACACCGCCACCTCCACGCCGCCCTTCACCGCCGTTTCCTGTCAGCCGCCCGTCGGCTGGATCGCCGTCGGCATTCAAGCAGGCGACACGCTCGACAGCCTCGCCGCCAAATACCGCGTGGACAAAGAATCCCTCAAAAGCGGAAATTGCCTCTTCTCCGAAAACCTCATCGTCGGCACGCTGCTCTACGTCCCCAGCGCCTCGCCGACCAGCACCGTCGCCGCCTGCATTCAAGGCGCGGCGGGTTGGATCAAAAATTACATTGTCATCGCGGGCGACACCTTCTACAACATCGGCTTGCGCTACGGCGTCGGCGCTAACCTGCTCAAACTCGTCAACTGCCGCGTCAGCGACCAAATCTACGTCGGCGAAGCGCTCTATGTGCCGAACGTCCCCACCCGCACGCTGACTTTCACGCCGCAGCCGGGCATCACCTACACCCCCGCGCCGCTCCTGACTGAGCCGCTCACGCAAACCGTCATCCCCTTCACCGCCACCTTCACGCCGACAGCGCCTCCGCCGACTTCCGCCCCCAGCGAAACCTCCGCGCCGACCCTTCCGCCCACGCCGACCTTCCTCCCCTCCGAACCCGCCGTCCCACCGACGGCGACAACCGCATCGCCCTAACCGTTCGCCCGTCAATGAAAATTTCAAAATTATTTACATTCGCCGTCTGCTTTGCCGTTTTCATCTCCTCCTGCGGAACGCCCCCGCAAGACCAAGTAACCCTTCCCTTCATCCTCGTTACCTCCGCGCCAAACGCCTCGCCCACGCCTACGCCTTTTCAACCCTCGCTGGCGACGTTAACCCCGCCTGCGTTGGCGGAAATGCCAACCTTTGCGCCGCAAGACACGGCGACGTTTGAACAGCCTCCCGCTTCGCCGCTTCCCCCGCCGACGGCGCTTCCGCCAACTGAAACTTTATCTCCCGCCCAAGCCGCCGTCGTCCCCACTGCTTTGCCGCCGCTAACTACTGAAAACGAAACCGTCAATTTTTTGCTCATCGGCTCAGACCGTCGCCCAGGCGGAACGTCGCATCGCACCGACACATTAATCATCGCCGTCGTCTGGTTTCGAGAAGGACAAATTTCGCTCATCTCCATTCCGCGAGACACTTGGCTCAACATCCCGACTGTCGGAATGCAGCGTATCAACACCGCCTACCAAAGCGGCGAACTCGGCTACCCTGGCGGCGGAATGGCGCTCCTCAAAGAAACCATTTTAGAAAATTTCGGCATCCGCATTGACCACACCGCCATGATTGAGTTTGACGGCTTTCGCAACCTCGTGGATACGCTTGGCGGGTTTGACGTGCCTATCGCCTGCCCCTACACCGACTGGCGTTTGATTGCGCCTAACCTCGACGAAAACGACGAAGACAATTGGCAACTCTTCACTATCGGTCCGGGTCAAGTCCACTTGGATGGCGACCTCGCGCTGTGGTACGCCCGTTCGCGTTCTAAATCCAGCGACTTTGACCGCGAACGCCGCCAGCAAGAAGTCATCCGCGCCGCGTTTCAAAAGACGCTGCAAAGCGGAACGCTTTCTAAAATTCCGCAGTTGTACAACGATTTTTCCAGCGCTATCGTTACCGACATGAGTTTGGGCGATATGTTGCGTCTTGCGCCGTATGCCGTCAACTTCACTAACGCCAACATTCGCGGATATTACATCCGCCCGCCTTACGTCCAACCGTGGACGACGGACGGCGGCGCCGCCGTTTTGCTTCCGCAAGATTCGCTCAATTCATTACTGGTCGAAGCGACCACTTTATCCGCTTATGCGGCGGCGCGAGAAACAATCACCGTTGAAGTTCAAAACGGTTCGTACTTCGACACGATGGACGCCCTCGCCGCCGCCCGCCTCAATTACGCCGGGTACGAAACGACAGTCAGCCCTGCCGATAACCGCAATTACGGAAATACCGTCCTCGTGGATTACACCTCCGCGCAAGACCCCGTCCAACGCGAGACGATTCTCAACATTTTAGGAACGCCTTCGGCAAACGTGCTTTCCATGCCCGACCCGAATCGCAAAGCGCAATACCGCGTCATTCTCGGCGCGGACTACGAATCCTGCTTCCGCCCCGAAGATTTGACGCATTAGGCTTGCAAAAGACAAAAGGCTCGGATATAATGCCCCATCGTCGGGCGCGTAGCTCAGCTGGTTAGAGCGCTTGTATCACACACAAGAGGTCCGGGGTTCGAGTCCCTGCGCGCCCACAACGAAAACCGTCCAACAGACGGTTTTCGTTTTATAAACATCCTATCAGAATTAAGCGAAGCCGCCCGCCTTTCCTTTATAATACAAAAATATGAGCGTCCGCACAAACCAATCTTGGCTAAACGATTTACGCGCCGAAGGCGACATCCACGAAGAAGCAATCGGCGATTTGCGCGTCGTCATCGAAAAGGGGCTGCCCTACGCCCTCTCGCGCTGGCTCTCGCCCGACGACCCGCTATTTCCGCCGCTGGTTGAAGAAGTAACGCAAGAAACCTTGTTGCGCGTATTAGACCAACTGGACACGTTTCAAGGGCGCAGCCTATTCACAACGTGGGTGCACAAAATCGCCATCCGCATCGCGTTGACCGAACTGCGCCGCAAACGCTGGCGCGACGCTTCGCTCGACGAGTTGACCGAAAACGAAGACGCCCCCCCGCCGCCCGGACTGCTCGCCGACCCGCAAGCCTCGCCCGAACTTTACGCCGAACGCAACGACATGATTGCCCGAGTCCGCCGCATTTTAGACGAAGAACTCACGCCCAAACAGCGCGACGCGCTCATGCTTCTCGGCGTGCAAAACGCCTCGATGGAAGACGCCGTCAAACGCATGAAGACCAATCGCAACGCCCTGTACAAACTGCTGCACGACGCGCGTCTGCGCTTAAAAAAGCGGCTGGCGTTGGAAGACCTCACCCCGCAAGACGTCCTTTTGGCTTTCGAGCAAAAGTAAGTATAATCTCGACGTAAGAATAAAAATTTAGCAATCGTCTCGCTTATAGAATGACTCATAAAAAAACGCCCGCCTCAAACGTCCAACCCGTTCAGCCTGAAATTACGGATGCGGTAATTTTGCGCTTCTTGCAAATCCTAGAAGACGTTCGCAAAGAAGACCTTTCTTGCGGCGACATGTACGAACGCTTGGACGAATTCGTCGAAGCCGAAATCAAAGAAGGCAAAGACGCAAAAGTCCTCACGCCGCTCATCCGCGAACATTTGAACATGTGTTCCGATTGTTGCGACGAATACGAAGCGTTGCTCGACGTCATCGAACACGCCGACGACGAAGCGGATTCCAAAGGGACGAACTAACTCTGCCGCTTTTAAGGATGGAAGACTTTTTCTCCGGCGCGAATCGCAACCGCAATTCGATTTTCTGCGGGGGTAATTGGGCAAGACCACATCTCGTTATAGGCGCAGTACGGGTTATACGCGAGATTGAAATCCACCAAAAAGAGACCGTTCGGAAGCGCTTGCGGTTCGAGGTAACGCCCGGCGGGATAGGTCTCTTTGCCAGCCAGCGCGTCTGCGAAGGGCAAAAAGAATCCGTGTTCGCCGCGATAAATCGTCAACTCCGCCGTTTGACCTTCCGCTTCAAAAGAGAACTTGCCGAAGCGCTCGTACTGTTGCGCGCCGCCCGTCGTCGTTTGAATCACGATTTCGTCTTTGACGGGAAATTCTTCAATCCGCGTTTCGAGGCGAAGCGCTTCGTCTTCGGGAAAATAATTCAGCCCTTGAAAATCTTTTTTTTGCTCTTGCGTCAGCGGGCTTTGCGAATGGCTTCCAAAAAATTTATCTTTCTCCGCGCGGAACGTGTCTAATTCGCTCATATCATCTCCAAATCTTTTTCGTTTGGACGCAGCCCAAACTGCAAACCTTACATTAAGCCCCTTGTATTTTTTATATCTTTATGCTATTTTTAGCGGACAGAGGAAACAGAATGGCAAAACAAAAAACCGTAATGATTATCGAGGACGAAGCGGACGCCGCCGAACTCTTTTCGGAAATGATGCGAATTAACGGCTTTCGCGTTATCAAAATGTTTTCCAGCGCGCCCGCCATCCCCATCATCGCGCAAGAAAAACCGGATCTAATTCTGCTCGACATTATGATGCCCGACATTTCGGGGTTGGAAGTGTTGCGCTACATCCGCCGCGAGCCGAGCCTTTCTTCCATTCCGGTCATCATCCTTTCTGCCAAGAGCATGCCCAACGACATCAAAGTCGGATTGGACGCGGGCGCTTCGATGTATCTCACCAAACCCGTCGGCTTTCAAGACCTTAAAGACGCGGTGGAAAAAACGCTAAAAAACGCGGACTCAAAATAAAATTTATCGAGGTGAATTCTGAACGCACTAAACATTGCGCGAGACATCGTGGACGCTCTGGAAGATAAAAAGGGCGAAAATATCGTTCTATTAGACATTCAAAACGTCGCGCCGTTCGCCGATTATTTTGTCATCTGCACCGGCAGCAGCGACCGCATGTTGGACGCGCTCGCCGAAGGCGCGATAGATTCAATCCGCGAAAAATATCGCAAAAAGCCGAGACGACAAGGCACAGCCAGCACAGGCTGGGTTCTCGTAGATTACGGCGACATCGTCGTCCATCTCTTCTCGCCCGATCAACGCGATTTTTATCAAATCGAAGAACTTTGGTCTGACGGAAAAATTTTGTTAAGGTTGAAGTAGTATTTTTATATCAGGAAATCTCTATGAAAACCCTATTGACAACCTGGCAGACATGGGCGGCTCTTTCCGCAATTTTTGCGGCATTAACTACAATTTTTGCAAAGATAGGGATCGAGAATATTAGTTCCGATTTCGCTACATTTATTCGGACTTGCATCATCCTTATCATTACAGGAGCGCTTATTTTTTTTACGCGGCAATATCAACCTTTAAATTCTATTTCGCCAAAGAGTTTTTTATTTCTTGTTTTATCTGGGTTGGCTACGGGGGCTTCTTGGATATGTTATTTCAGAGCGTTGAAAATTGGAAATGCTTCGCAAGTCGCTCCGATTGATAAATTTAGCCTCGTTTTGGTTGCAGTTTTTGGAGTCATCTTTTTAGGCGAACAAGTTACCGTCAATCAATGGCTTGGAATTGGGTTCGTTGCGCTGGGTGTAATCGTCCTCGCGCTTCAATGAAGAATGACAATTCGCCGCGCCATTTCCGATAATGTCTAATACAAAAAGCGACCTTTTTGCAAAGGTCGCTTTTTGTATGTTCTCGTAAAATTATTGTTCAAAAATCCAAGCGTCAACGGCGCGAGACCACGCGACCAACTCTTCCGCCTTGAACCAAAGCGCCGCTTCGCGCTCGCCCGTTTCAGGCTTATCCGAAGCGTGAATCAAATTGCGTCCCACTTCCAAAGCAAAATCATGGCGAATTGTTCCAGGCGCGGCTTCGGCGGGCTTCGTCGAACCGACCGTTTGGCGAATCGCCGCCACCGCATTCGGACCTTCCCAAACCATCGCCATCACCGGCGCGGACGTAATGTACGAAATTAAGCCGTCATAAAAGGCTTTTCCTTTATGTTCGGCGTAATGCTGTTCCGCCAATTCCTTGCTCACTTGCAAAAACTTCGCGCCAATTAAGCGCAAGCCGCGCCGCTCAAAACGCGCAATCACCTCGCCAATTAATCCGCGTTGCACGCCGTCGGGCTTCACAAGCACTAACGATTTTTCCATTCAAGTTCCTCCAAAATTTATTTGCAATCAAACGCCGCTTGTTCAGCGGCGTTTGCAATGTTACCGTATCAATTCTTCCGCTTTGTTGTAGGCTTCAAGCGCCTCTTTCAACCGATTCGCCCGCATGTAGGCGTCGCCCAACGCTTGCCACACGCCCACTTCCACTGGGTAGCGGTACAGCGACTCGGACAAATGTCCGATGGATTCTTCCAAAAATTTTCCGCGCTTAATCAATTTGCCGTAATGCGCCAAAGCCTCTGGAATGTCGCCGCGATCCAATTCTGCTTTGGCGAGCGCCAACAAATTCGTTCCGCCTTGCGCTTCTTTCTTCGGGCGCGCGGGCTTGGGTTGCGATTTTACGGACGGTTTCTTCCGCGCAACGGACGCGACGGGTTCGGGCGAAAGCGCTTCAAGCGAGAGCGGTTTGGCGTCTTTTGACGCTTCGCTTCCGGGCTGCGCCGACGGCGGATTCGCCTCTTCGGCTTTTTGCGTCGCCGCAACCGGTTTCCAATCAGACGGGAGAGTCGGCTGCGGAGTCGTTTCGACTATAGGTTCGTCTTCGTCCATGCCTTGCAACCAATCGGGCAACTCGGCGTCGGCGCTTGTTTCGGCGGAGACGACAGCCGCTGAAACAGCATCCGCTGCGGGCGGGGTCGGCGGCGTCCATTCTTCTTTTTCGCTGCGCGCTTCGTCCGCGCCTGCAAGCCAATCGGGCAGTTCTTCCGCTTTTTCTTCTCGTTCCAATTTAGCGTCAAACGGCGGTTGCGGCGCGCGCAAGGTTTCAATATCCACATCGAGACCAGGCTCGTCGTCCAAGCCGCCCAGCCACTCTGAAAGGTCTTGATTCTGAATCAGCGTTTTTTCCGTCGTCGGCGTTTCTTCATCCGCGCCGCTGTTTAGATCGTCCAACCAGCCCGACAGGCTGGAGGTGTCCAGCGACGTCTTGCGGACGGGAGCGGGCGGCGTTTCTTCCTCTTTGAGCCATTCGGGAATTTCGCCGCTTTCGAGGCGCGTTTCTTCTTCCGCCGTTTCTGCCGCCTTTTGCTCGCCTTCGAGGCTGCTCAACCACACGCCCGTTTCGTCCACAGCGGACGAGACGCTCGAATCTTTTTCAAACTCGGCGAAAAATTCTTCGCCAATGTTGGCGGCGTTTTCGCTCCATTCCGTTTTCGCCGATTCGGGTTCGTCTTTTTTGGCGGGCGTTTCCGCGCCGACGCTTTGCGCTTGCGCCACCCATTCGGGCGGAGTTTCGCTTCGCTTGTTCGGGTCGGTTACGAGTTCTTCGGGTTTCGCGCCGTGTTTGGCGGCGAGAGATTCCAACCAAGCCACCGCGTCGTCCTGCTCCTGCGCGGACGCGCCCAGACTTTCGACGTTGGGTTGCGCGGCGGGCGTTTCCGCGCCGACGCTCTGCGCTTGCGCCACCCATTCGGGCGGAGTTTCGCTTCGCTTGTTCGGGTCAGTTACGAGTTCTTCGGGTTTCGCGCCGTGTTTGGCGGCGAGAGATTCCAGCCACGCCACCGCGTCGTCCTGCTCTTGCGCGGACGCGCCGAGACTTTCGACGTTGGGTTGCGCGGCGGGCATTTCCGCGCCGACGCTTTGCGCTTGCGCCACCCATTCGGGCGGAGTTTCGCTTCGCTTGTTCGGGTCGGTTACGAGTTCTTCGGGTTTCGCGCCGTGTTTGGCGGCGAGAGATTCCAACCAAGCCACCGCGTCGTCTTGCTCTTGCGCGGACGCGCCGAGACTTTCGACGTTGGGTTGTGCGGCGGGCGTCTCGGCAATAGCGTTCGTCTCCGCGCCAAATGGGGAAGTTTCGCTTTCAGGTTCTGCGCCCGCTAACCAGTCAGGCAAATCGCCTGCTTCTGCGGCGGGACTTACGGCGTCGGTTGCAGATTCAGCAGACGGCGTTTCGTCAAAGCCTTTGAGCCAATCGGGCGTGTCGGTCGAACTTTCAGTCGCGGCGTCGGTCGGATTATTTTCGCTTTTCAACCAGTCGGGCAAATCCGCTTCGTTGATGTCTTCGCTGACGGGTTGCGGCGCGGACGTTTCAAACGACGGCGCAACTTCGCTTTCGCTGGCGCTCTTCAACCAATCGGGGACGTCGCCAGAAACGGCTTCGCCTTCAAACGGGTCGAAGCCGTCGTCGCCGAGAAAGTTCGAGGCTTCGCTGGCGTGAGAGATCGGCGGCAGAGTCGGCGCTAAGGAATCGGCGGGCGGAGTTTGGGCTTTTAGCCAATCGGGCATGTCCGCTTCGATGATGCCCGCCGACGGTTCTTCGTCAAAGAAGGAGGTCGGCTGTTCGGGTCCGCTTGCTTGCCCCCAACCCGCTTCGCGCAAAAAGTCGGGGATGTCGTCCACAGTCGGGACTTGAGATTCCGCCGCGGGCGGAGTCTGCGGCGCGTCTGTCGTTTCGGAGAGAAGCCAGTCGGGTCGTTCTTCTGTTGCGGAATCCGTCGCAGGCAAAGTTGGCGCTTCGGAGCGCAACCAATCAGGCTGTTCTTCCACAAAAGACGCTCCGCTTTCAAGCGAGGGCGCGGACGGGTAGCCCAAGGCGGACTTGTTCCAGTCTTGCCCCATTTGCACTTCTTCTTCGACGTAGTCGAGGCGTTCAAGGCTGACGGCGGCGTCGGCGACGGTTTCGGTTTGGAAGATCGAGCCTTTGACGAAGTTGGAGTACGGGTCCATTTCCGCGATGTGCATGCGGTAAACTTGCGTGCTTTCGGCGGCGGCAGAGGCGGGCAATAATTCGACTAAGATGCGATTCGCGTCGAAAGAATAGGCGTAGCGTTTGAGCAGTTGGTTGCAAACGTCGGTCGAGTCGGCGCGTTGATTATTTTTGAAATAGCAATACGCCAACAAAGTTTGCATGTCGGCGCGTTGCGGGTCTTCGGCGAGGACTCCGCGAATTTCGGCAATCGCCTGCGGGTAAAGTTCGCCCGCCGTGTAGATGCGCGCCAGCGCGCCGCGAGTCATGCGGACTTTGGGCGGCTCCATTCCGTCGCGCCGACCGTACAAGCGCTGCAATTCGGATTGAATCGCCGAGTTGGACGATTGACTTTCAAAGGCGCGTTCCATGTGCCAGATGGCGTCGTCGAGTTTGCCCGCTTCGTCATTAATAATGCTCAAGCCGACGTGCGCCACAAAATCGTCCGGAACCGCCATCAGCAAGCGCCCAAAGATGTCCGCCGCCTCTTCGTAGCGATGCGCTTCGAGATAGGCTTTGCCCAACATGCGGTAGGTTTCAAGATGTTTCGGGAAGACTTTTAGAATATGGCGGCAATGAGCAATCGCCTCATCCAGATGTCCCTGCTCGATGAGTAGTTCAGTCTCGCGGTTGTAACTTCGCAGTGATACTTTTGCCATTGCTAAATCCTATTTATTAAGTATGCCTGATTCCATTCAAAATCGCAAGGCGATACTCTATTTTACTCGTAAAACAACGGTAATGGCGAAATCGGTTCGGCGCTATATTGAAACGCGGAAAGAATCGCCGCGCGCGCTTCGTCGAGTTTGGCGGGACTATCCGCGTGGATTTCGCAAAGCGCTTCGCCCGCTTGAATCGAATCGCCGACTTTCTTTAAGATGCGGAAGCCGACGGCGTGATCAATCGGGTCGCCTTTCTTCGCTCGCCCCGCCCCCAACGCGACGGAAGCCTCTCCTACAACCCGAGCGTTAACTTGCGCGACGAATCCGCTTTGCGGCGCTGAAACTTCTTCGATAAATTTGGCGCGCTCAAATTTGGAAACGTCGTCCACATAGGAAACGTCCCCGCCTTGCGCCGCCACCAGCAGACGCAACTTCTCCAACGCGCTGCCGTCTTCGATGGAACGTCGAGCGAGGGCGCGCCCTTCGTCTAAGTTTTGGGCGCGTCCGCCTAAGGTCAGCACATGCGCCGAGACGTGCAAAATGTGTTCCATATAATCATGCGGAGCGTCGTAGCGCAAAGCGTTAATGGCTTCGACCATTTCGAGCGCGTTGCCGACCGCCGAGCCGAGCGGTTGATTCATGTCCGAAAGCAAGGCGACGGTTTTGCGCCCCGCCAAATGTCCGATGTCAGTCATCAGCGCGGCGAGTTCGCGCCCTTCTTCCAGCGTTTGCATAAACGCGCCCAAACCGACTTTGACGTCCAAGACGATGGCTGTGGCGCCCGCCGCAATTTTCTTGCTCATAATCGAGGAGGCGATCAACGGCATGGACGGCACTGTGCCTGTTACGTCGCGCAGGGCGTAGAGTTTGCCGTCGGCGGGCGCGAGGTCGAGCGATTGCCCAGAGAGGACAATGCCCTTTTCCTTTAATTGCGTTTTGAATTCTTCGGTGGTTAAGTTCACGCGGTAGCCGGGGATGGATTCGAGTTTGTCGAGCGTGCCGCCGCTGAATCCTAATCCGCGCCCGGACATTTTTCCGACGGGCAAGCCGCAGGCGGCGACCATCGGGATGACGGAGATGCTGGTTTTGTCGCCGACGCCGCCGCTGGAATGTTTGTCCACAACCACATCCACAATTTTGGAGAGGTCGAGCGTTTGCCCCGAACGCGCCATCGCCAGAGTCAGGTCGGTGGTTTCGCGGCTGTCCATGCCGTTGAGCAAAACCGCCATCGCAAAGGCGGCGGCTTGATAATCCGGAATTTCGTCGTTCGTAAATCCGTTGATGAAAAAATCAATCTCTTGCGCCGATAAGGTTTGCTTGTCGCGCTTCTTAATGATAACGTCTGCCGCCCGCATGTTAAATCTCCTTGTAAAAATTCATGCGGTTATTTTATCGCACTTTGTCAGACAAACTGCGCGCTTCGATGTTTATCCCCTCTTCAAAACTGCGCGGACTAAAACCAAAATCCCTTTGCGCTTCTTCGTAGGAAAAATTTTTATTTTCGTTCAGGCGCAAAATCTGCTCGGACTTAATCGGCAGGCGCAGGTTCATTCGTTCGCTAAACTGCAACAGGCGGACGAACGGCTTGTGCGGCAGATGCAACTTCCAAACGCGCTTGCCCAACGCGGACGCCGCCGCGTCAATAACTTGGTTATAGGTCAGCGCGGATTTGCCCGCGATGTTGTAACTCTTTCCAACCGTCGCGTCGTTTTGCAACGCGAGCAAAAGCGCTTGGGCGACGTCGTCCACAAAAATGGGTTGTTGCAATGATTCGCCGTCGCCGAAGATGGGCAAGACAGGCGTAACGTTTAGCAGACGCAACAAGCGAATCATGTTGCGGTCTCGCGGACTTCCGTAAATCATCGTCGGGCGCAGGATGGTGTAATTCAATCCGCTCGTTTGGATAGCTCTTTCAGCGGCGAGACGAACTGATTTGCTTTGCGCGTCGAGTTGCGTAAAAATCGCCGTCGTGCTGACGAAAATGGCGCGGCTCACGCCCGCCGCTTTTGCGGACGCGATAATTGAGTCTGCATGGCCAAATCCAAGCGAGGCGATATTAACGAGAGCCTCCGTCCCTTGCATGGCAGCGGTCAACGACTGGGAGTCAGAGACATCGCCTAAAACCCATTCAATCTCAGGTTGCGGAAGGGACGAACGATCGCTGGACGGGCGGCATAAGCAACGAACTTGATGTCTTTCCTTTAATAACAAAGGGACGACTCTTGAACCTGTAAATCCAGTGGCGCCTGTAACAAAGATTTTCATAATTTCCTATGACGTCGCGTCTCTAAAACCGTCGCGGCGATTCTTCGCATTCGTTCAGAACGGCATTACCCTTTTGTCAATTGCTCAAACAAAGCGAGCGTTTCATTTAATTTATCGCGGCGGTTTAGATGTTGAACGAGGTAGGCGCGCGCGTTTTCGCCCATCTCTTTGACGCGCCGCGCGTCTTGCGACAAATCAAGAATGGTTTGCGCGAGCGCCGCGTCGTCGGCCGGCGGGACGTACACGCCGCCGCGCGAAGACTCAATCAATTGGCGCGAAACGCCGTCAATGACGAGAACGGTTGCGCGGCCCGCCGCCATGTAGTCAAATACTTTGTTTGGGTAGGTCGTCCGAAACATGGAAATATTTTGCAGAATTGCTAAACAGACGTCCGCAGAGGCAATCACCGCCGGCATTTCTTTTTTTGCTTTTACGCCTGCAAAAATCACATTGGATAAATTCATTTGTCTGGCTTCGTTTTGCAAGCGTTCGCGTTCTTTGCCGTCGCCGAATAAAACAAATCGGATTTTATTGTTTTCATTCAAGCGCTTTGCGGCGCGGAGCAAGGTGTCCAAATCGTTGGCTTGCCCCAACGCGCCCGCATATAACACAACAAACTTATCTTTTAGATTTAATTCTTCACGAATAAACGAACCGTCTACGCTGGGATTAAACATTTCAATATCTGTGCCGTAAGGGATATAAGTGATTTTATTTTCCGGCACATTTTTGTTAATCATATATTCTTTATAGGCGGGCGAGTTGACCAAAATATGCGCGGCGCGTTGGTAGAGAAAATTTTCCAATCCGCGCGAGAGTTTGATGACGAGCGGATTTTTCAAGACGCCCATGCTGATGCCAAACTCGGGCCAAAGGTCGCGGACTTCCAACAAAAACGGTTTGCGTCGCAACGCCGCAACCATCCACGCCGACAGCGCTTGGAAAATCGGCGGCGTGGTGCCCATAATCAAATCCGCATCACGGACGCGAAGCGCCGTCCAAACAGAGGAAAGCATAAAGGTCAGAAAGGCGGCGACGCGCCAAACGTAACTGCGGTGAATGGCGGGAAGCATGGCGGCGCGCAACACGCGGACTCCGTCAAAAGTTTGCTCGGCGCGGCTTTGCGTTACGCGCCGTCCCGTTTGATAATTTAAGTCGCTGGCGACGATGACGAGTTCATGTCCGCGCTCGCGGAGGTGCTTCCCCATCTCAAAGTGGCGCGTGTGGCCGGGCTCTTCGGGCGAGACGAAGACTTGGTTGATGAGCAGAATTTTCATTGGGTTGGGATTATAGCATTGGGCGGTTGGCGGTTAGTGGTTGGCGGTTGACAGTTGGCGGTTGATAGATTGCCTACGCGCAGGAAAAGATTTTTGAGAGTCTTTGACAGTTTGCCAGCGTAAAATTATTTTTAGCGAAAGGAAAATAGCAAATGGAAATCTCTCGACATTGGCGACTCAAAAAACAACGCTACAGTCTCGTTGGCGAAGTGTGTCCGCATTGCAGTTATAAAATTTTTCCGCCGCGCGACGTTTGCCCGAACTGCGGCGACGAGGCGAAGGAATTATTCGCGTTCAGCGGCAAGGGCGAAGTCTACTCTTATACGACAATTTACGAAGCGCCCGCCGGCTATGAATCGCAAGCGCCCTACACGGTGGCGCTGATCAAACTGGACGAAGGTCCGCTGGTAACGGCGCAACTGACCGACGTGGATAATTCCGCCGTAGAGATTGGCATGCCCGTCGAGATGGTAACGCGCAAAATGCGCGACGACGGCGACGAACGCGGGATGATTGTTTACGGGTATAAGTTTCGACCTCAAAATCTTGTACCCCCTAAGCGGGATAGTTACCGATTTGAAATAACCCATCGTCAGCGCGGACGTCAGCGCGACGACGCCTTAAGGATTCTAAACGAAAACTGGGAGACTTTATAAACCCGCCAACTCTTTAACCTTCTGCCAAATCGCGTCAAACATTTCGACGGTCAACTTTTTTGTGGACGTGTTTTGCTGACTGGGATGATAGGAACAAATTAGAGTTGCGGGGTTTAGGTTTAAAGGCGAAGATTTAATGTTTAAAGGTTGAATGTCGAAGGTTGCGCTGTGGGCGAATTTATAGTCCGCGCCGCGTAAGTTGTAGATTTTCAAAATCCGCTCGAAGGCAATGCGCCCCAAGCAGACGATAACTTTCGGTTTCAATATCTCTAACTCGCGCTCTAGGTACGGCTGACAATTGTTCAACTCTTCGGTTGTCGGCTTGTTGTTCGGCGGAACGCAACGCGCGGCGGACGTGATGTATAAGCCCATGAGGCGCAAACCGTCGGCGCGCGATTCGGCGTTAGGCTGGTTGGCAAACCCAGCGCGGTATAAGGCGGGATATAAAAAATTTCCCGAAGCGTCACCGGTGAATTGGCGTCCCGTGCGGTTTGAACCGTGTGCGCCAGGCGCCAAGCCGACGACTAAAATTTTTGCTTGCGGGTCGCCGAAGCCAGAAACGGGCTTGCCCCAATATTCTTCGTCCGCGTAGGCTTTGCGTTTGGTCTGCGCCACCTCTTCGCGCCAAGCCACTAAGCGCGGACATTTTCGGCAGGCAATGATTTCTTGGTTAAGCGAGTCGAGGTTCATGGGAATTAGAGAATCAACATTGCGTCGCCGAAAGAGTAAAAGCGGTAGCCTTCTTCAACGGCGGTTTCGTAGGTTTGCAAAATTTTCTCGCGCCCTGCAAAAGCGCTGACCAACATCAACAACGTGGATTTGGGCAAGTGAAAATTGGTAATCATCGCGTCCACAATTTTGAAGGAGTAACCGGGCAAAATATAAATTGACGTGGAGCCGACGAACGGCTGCAACGGACTCGACGCTTGAACGCTCGCCGCGCCTTCTAACGTCCGCACCGACGTTGTGCCGACGGCGATGACTCGTCCGCCGTTGCGTTTCGTTTGGTTGATTAAGTCCGCCGTAAGTTGAGTCAACTCGCACCACTCGCTGTGGATTTTATGCGCTGCGGGGTCGTCCTCGTTGACCGGCGCAAAGGTGTCCAAGCCGACGTGCAAGGTAACGTACGCAATCTTCGCGCCCCGCGCTTGAATCTCGGCAAGCAGTTCGGGCGTGAAATGCAAGCCAGCCGTCGGCGCGGCGGCGGAGCCCAACTCTTTGGAGAAAACCGTTTGATAGCGCTCGGGGTCGCTCAATTTTTCGTGAATGTAAGGCGGGAGCGGCACGTTGCCCGCTTTTGGAAAATAAGGTTCGATGGCTTCGGAAAATTGTATCAGCCGTTGCGAGCCTTCTAAGACTTCGACAATTTCAGCGGCGGGACCGTTCTCTATTTGAATTTTTTTGCCGACGACCAAGCCTTTGCCGCCGACCAACGCTTCCCAAGTCAACGCGGCGCGGCGGCGCAAAAGCAACACTTCCACTTTGCCGCCGCTTTCTTTGCGCGCAAAAATTCGCGCGGGGATGACGCGCGTCTGATTGAGGACGAGCAAATCGTCGGGGCGAAGAAAATGCAAAACGTCGCGGAAGATGCGGTGTTCTAGTTTTCCCGTTTCTCGATTCAAAACCAACAAACGCGCCGAATCGCGCGGCTCGGCCGGAGTTTGGGCGATGGACGATTCGGGCAGACGATAATCAAAGTCTTTAGTTCGCATGGGGCGAAGTATAACCGTATTGACAAAATTTATTTTTCGCGCTAATATATGAATATCTGCTCATATATTCAACTATGAAACTGACCGAACTTAAAGCCGTCAAACTTGCCGAACTTTTTAGCGCCCTCAGCGACGCCAGCCGCGTGCGTATCATCGCCCAGTTGATGGGCGGCGAAATGAGCGTGCGCGCCATCGCGCAGGGAATCGGCATGAGCGAATCGGCCGTCTCGCACCAACTGCGCGGACTGCGCCAAATGCAAATCGTCCGCGCGCGCAAATCGGGGCGGCAGGTTTTTTACTCCATCGCGGACGAACACGTTTCGCATTTGTTCACGATGGGTTGGGATCACATTCAGCACGGATGAAATAACATTACAAGAATTCCGTAATGGGTTGTCATTTCGAGCGCCAGCGAGAAATCTTTGACTCGAATAACAGATTTCTCCTCGTTGCGCTCGTCGAAATGACAAAATGAATAAGAAAATATTTTCTTAAGGAAATCGCGCATGGAGCAAACCGTCAAACTGGAACTTCCGCTTTTATTGCCGGGAGTCGAAAACGAAAAAGACGAATGTCTCGACCGTTTAGAGTCCGCGCTGCAAAACCGCAAGGGAATTTTGCGCGCCCACTTAGAGCGCGAGAAATCGCCGGTCAATTTATGTTTGCATTACGACGCGAACGCGCTTAATTTGTCCGACGTGAAGCGCCTCGCCGAGCGAGCGGGCGCGGAAATCGTCAACCGTTTTCACCATCGCATCATCCGCATCGAAGGCATGGACTGCTCCGATTGCGCGTTGGTCGTCGAACACAGCGTCGGGCGCATGGACGGCGTGCTTTCGGTCAGCGTCAACTACGCGGCTGAAAGCATGGCGGTCGAGTATGACAAACGCAAAACGAATCGCGCCGCCGTCGAAAAGCGCGTGCGCTCGCTTGGCTATCAAATTCCGCTTAACGAAGCGCAAGCCCAATGGCAAGAAAACCGCGTGTTGATTTTTAGCCTGCTGGCGGGGGCGCTGACCTTAATCGTCTGGGCGGGCGGCGCGTTCTTCCATTTTCCGCAACTCGTCAGCGTCGGCTTTTATCTCGCCGCTTACCTCTTCGGCGGCTGGGACGTTTCGCTCCACGCTTGGCACGCCGTCCGCGAGCGCCATTTTGACACCGATTTGCTGATGGTCATGGCGGCGCTGGGCGCAGCGGCGCTGGGCGAATTTGCGGAAGGCGCGTTGCTGCTCTTCCTTTTCAGTTTGGGTCACGCGCTGGAAGAACGCGCGCTAGACCGCGCGCGCGCCGCTGTCCGCGCCTTAGCCGACCTGACGCCGAAAACGGCTTTGGTCAAACGGGACGGCAAAGAGCAAGAGACGCCAGTCGGCGCGTTGCAACTGTCCGACGTGGTCATCGTCCGCCCTGGCGTTCGCATCCCGATTGACGGCGAAATTTTAAGCGGCGCATCGAGCGTAGACCAAGCCTCCGTCACCGGCGAATCGCTGCCCGTAGATAAAGCCGTCGGCGATTCGGTTTTCGCGGGGACGGTCAACGGCGAGGGCGCGTTGGAAGTTAAGGTCTCGCGCCTCGCCAAAGATTCGACGTTGGCAAAGGTGATGAAAATGGTCGAAGAGGCGCAAGCGCAAAAATCGCCGACGCAACAATCGGTGGACAAATTTCAGCGCGTGTTTGTGCCGGCTGTTTTCGTCGTTACCGCGCTGGCAATTTTCGTCCCGCCGCTGTTTGGGCTTTCTTTCCGCGAATCGTTTTTGCGGGCGATGACCTTGCTCGTGGCCGCCTCGCCCTGCGCGTTGGCGCTGGGGACGCCCGCGTCCATTTTGGCGGGCGTAGCGCAAGCGGCGCGGCACGGCGTGTTAATCAAAGGCGGGGCGCACCTTGAAAATCTTGGCTTGTTGAAAGCGGTCGCTTTTGATAAAACGGGCACGCTGACTCACGGTCAGCCGCAGGTAACGGATGTTGTTCCGCTCGACGAAGGCGCAAGCGCCGAAGCGGATTTGCTGGCGCTCGCCGCCGGCGCGGAATCGCGTTCCGCGCACCCGCTGGCGCAAGCGGTCGTCCGCGCCGCGCAGGAACGGGGAATCGCCGTCCGCGTTGCAGACGAGGTTGAAGCGCTGACCGGGCGCGGCTTGCGCGCCGCTTTCGAATCTCTCGGCGGCGAAGCGCTTTGGGTTGGCAACCAAAAGTTGATGGGCGAAGTCGGGGCGGCTCTTCCATCCGCATTAATTGAAAAAGCGCAAGCGCTTCAAGGCGAAGGCAAAACGTTGATGTTCGTCGCGCGGGGAAAATCGGCGTTGGGGCTGATTGCGCTGGCGGACACCTTGCGCGACGTCGCCGCGCCGACGATGGAGGCGCTGAAAAAAATCGGCGTCAAGCACACGGTGATGTTGACCGGCGACAATGCCCGCGCCGCTTCCGCAATTGCCGCGCAAATTGGGCTGACGGAGTTCCGCGCCGACTTGCTGCCAGAGCATAAGTTAGACATCATCCGCGAGTTGACAAAAACCTACGGCGAAACCGCGATGATCGGCGACGGCGTGAACGACGCGCCCGCGCTGGCGAACGCGACGGTGGGCATTGCGATGGGCGGCGCAGGCACGGACGTGGCGCTCGAAACCGCCGACGTGGCGCTGATGGGCGACGACCTTTCCAAACTGCCGTTCGCCGTCGGGTTGGGGCGCGCCACGCGCAAAATCATCGTGCAAAATCTTTACGTCTCGCTCGGCGTAATTGCGCTTTTGGTGATCGCCTCGCTGACTGGTTTGGTCGGCATTGGCGTCGCCGTCATCTTTCACGAAGGCAGCACGCTAGTGGTCGTCGCCAACGCGCTGCGTTTATTAAGTTATAAACAAGGATAAAATTTTCTATGTCGCAAAACAAACAACGCCCGCCTTTTCCGATTTTTCTTTTTATCGGCGGCGGATTTCTGTTGCTCGTCGCCGGCTTTTTGCTCGCCATGCAAAACGTCTCGCCCGTCGCGCCAAACGTCGCCTCGCACGAAGAGGAGACGCACCCCGAAATTGCGCGCGTCTCGTTGGCTGAGGCCAAGTCCGCGTTTGACGCAAAGCAAGCGCGCTTCGTGGACGTGCGCTCCGCCGACTCGTTCGCCCAAAAGCGCATCGTCGGCGCGATTAATATTCCGCTGGCCGAGTTGGAAGTGCGAGTCGGCGAACTCGACCCGAACGAATGGATCATCACCTACTGCACCTGACCGAGCGAAGAATCGAGCGCCCGTGCGGCGTTCATCCTCAACCAACACGGATTTACAAACGTTCATCCCATTCTCGGCGGCTTTGAAGCGTGGATTAACGCGGGCTACCCCGTCGAGCCGTAATCTGAAAACTTAACCGCAAAGGCGCAAAGTTTTTGCCTTTGCGCCTTTGCGATTTTTCTAAATTCCAGCGTTGCTCAACACCGCCGAAATTTTTGAAAGCAAATCGGTCAACGCGGGATAGTCCGCCTCGAAGCGTTCAATCGCCGCTTGGATTTGGTCTATTATCGTCGGCGCTTGCGCTTCAGATTTTTCCAGCAGCGTTTGAATGTCGCGTTCTAAACTTTGCAACAATTGCAAACTCTCGGCGTCCGCCTTGTCCATTTTTTGCAGTTCTTCGCGCACTTGCTCTAAAAGCGTTTCAAGTTTTTCGTTCATAACCTCTCCTTTCAAATCTCATTTTATCCGATTTTCTTTTCCCCTTATTCCCAACCTTTTCCTGCCGCTAAATAAAAAGCAAAGGATATAATACGCCTCGTTGTCTGCATCTTTTCACAAGGAGAAAAAAATGAACGCAACTTTTTCTATGTGGCGCAAGTCGCTTTCGCAATTAATCAAAATGGAAGACAAAAAAGAATGGGACGGACTCGACGTCCTCTCAAAATGGTTCATCGCCACGCGCTCCGCCGTCGGGACGGTTACCATCTATTCGGGCTTGATCGGCGGGATGTTAGCCTGGCAATATCTCAAAGCCGAAGGTGCGTCGTTCAACTTCCTCACTTGGCTCATCCTCACGCTGGGACTTTTCATCGCGCACGGCACAAACAACTTGATTAACGATTACACCGATTACAGTCGCGGCATTGACAAGGACAATTACTTCCGCACGCAATACGGCGTTCACCCGCTGGCGCAAGGCTTTTGGAACAAGTCCACGCATTTGGTTTGGTTTGCGGTCAGCGGTTTGTTGGCGACGCTTTCAGGAGTCTACGCGCTTTACGTTACCCACTTCGCGCCCATCGTTGTTTGGCTTTTTGCCGTCGGCGCGTTTATCCTTTTATTCTACACTTTCCCGTTGAAATACATCGGCATTGGCGAACTGTCCATCTTCATCATCTGGGGACCGCTGATGATTGGCGGCGTGTTCTACGTCTTAACCGGCGCGTGGAGTTGGCTGGTCGTCCTCGCCAGCATTCCCGTCGGCTTGAACGTAACCACCATCAACCTTGGCAAACACACCGACAAAGGCAAAGAAGATAAAGCCAAAGGCGTGCGGACCTTGCCCGTTTTGCTCGGCGAAACGGGCGCGCGCCACGCAACGATAGGCGCGATTGTGATTTCGTATCTCGTCGTCCTCTATTTGATTCTTATCCACTTCTTCACGCCGATTATGGCGCTGGTCTTTCTAGCGTATAAGCCGGCTATCGTCGCCATTCAGCGCCTTTCCAAACCGCGCCCCAGCGAGCCGCCCGCCGATTACCCCATCTGGCCGCGCTGGTTTTCGACGGTTTGTTTTGTGCATAACCGCGTTTTCAGCAATTACTTCGTTTTAGCGCTAGTCGCGGACACGTTAATCCGCACTTTCGCGCCTAATTTCTGGCGTTAATAATTTCCGCGTCGGCTTTCTGATAGAATCAAACGGTCATCGTTTATTCACATTATGAAAGGCGGCATTTATGGAATATCGCATCGTTATCGAAGAACACGGCGGACAGCGGATGGCTCACACTTACATCAAAGGCGAACTGTCCGAAGAAGATCGAAAGCGCATCGGAATAGAGGCGATTCAAACCGTGCGCGCCAACGGACTCTCCCTGTCTATTTGGGATTTGAGCGAAGCGACTATCACCTACTCGTTTGCAACGGTACACCTTGCCGCCGCTCATCCAGAGGCAGAAGGGTTATATCCTCAACTTTGCGTCGCCATCGTTTACGGTCAAAATGCAGAAGCGTATGAACACGCCAAATTGGTCGCCGCCAATCGCGGACATTTGAATATCAGTTACTTCGCCAACCTCGACGAAGCGATTCAATGGTTAATTAGCAAGGGGCGAGCGCAATAAAATTCCGCTATAATTTGCGCTTATGCGAAACGGCTTGTTGCTCTACAACCCCGCCGCAGGGAGGCATTCCCTGCGGCGCTATCTGCGCGGAATCGTTTCCGTTTTACAAGAAGCCGATTGGCGCGTGGACGTCGCCGAAACCTTAAGCGGAACGCACGCCACGCAGACCGCCCATCAAGCCGCGCAAGAAAAATACGACGCGGTCTTCGCCATTGGCGGCGACGGCACCGTTGGGCAAGTCGCCAGCGGATTAATCCACAGCGAAACGGCGCTCGCCGTTCTGCCAGCCGGCACGACCAACGTTTGGGCGTTAGAGCAAGGACAGCAGCCGTTCAGTTGGCGGCGACCCAACGCCCTGCGCGAAAGCGCCAAAGCGCTGGCGCGCGTCGCGCCGCAAGCGGTGGACGTGGGCGACTGCAACGGCGTTCCATTTTTGCTGTGGGCGGGCATCGGCTTAGACGCGCGCGCCATCCGACGCATCGAGCCGCGCCCGCGTTTTTTCAAATATCTCGCCGTGCCGCATTTCTTCGCCGCCACCGTTTTGGAAGCCAGCCTTTGGCACGGGCTAGACCTTCGCATCCATATCGAGGGCGAACTGGTTGAAGGGCATGTCCTCGTCGCGCTCGCGTCCAACATCCGCCATTACGTCGGCGGCATGTCGCTCATCTCGCCCAACGCCTTTTTGGACGACGGCGAAATGGAACTTTGGCTGCTCAGCGGCGACAGCCTCGCCGACGCTCTTCGCCATTTTTACGAATTAATTTCAGGAAAGCATTTGACTTCCGAACAAGCGCGATGTATTCCCTTTCGCAACGCGCTCGTCGAATCCGACGCGAATTTTTCCATGCAAGCCGACGGCGACCCGACCTTCGGCGGGCGCAAGGCGCGCATCCGCGTTTTGCCGCGCGCGCTAAAAACGCTCATGCCCGAAAACGCTTTATACTTGCTCAAAACGCCGCAAAGATAACATGAACCTGCGCCCTTACCTCAACCGCTTCGTCCTCGTCGGCTCGTTGATTGTCGCCGCCATCTTGATTTTAATTGCGCTGATTCGCATCGGCTGGACGGCGCCGCGCCGCTCTCTCGACGTTGGATTCGCCCCCGCCGACCTGACAATGATCCCCGCCCCGACGCACACCCCCGCCGCCACAGCCACCGCGACTCCCGACCCGCTGGCGACGCCCACATCGGACGGCGTAACGATTATGATCAACGGCTTCGTGCAAATCAGCGGCACCGGCGGCGACGGGCTTCGCATCCGCTCGGCGCCAGGGCTTAATTCCGAAACGCAATTTCGCGGCGAAGAGTCCGAAGTCTTTCGCGTCGCGGACGGACCGCAAGAAGCGGACGGTTATACTTGGTGGCGCTTGGTCGCGTCCTACGACGAAACCCGCGCGGGCTGGGCGGCGTCCGAATTTTTAGCCGTCGTCCCCTCGCCGTAAAACGCAAAATATTTTTTATTCGTAGAAGGAAAATTCAATGACCGAAAAACCTACATCTGTCAAAGTTGAAAAAAGCGCCCGCTTGTTCACCATTCAATGGGACAGCGGGCATATCAGCGTTTATCCGTTCGGGCTGCTTCGCGCCGCCTGTCCCTGCGCCTCTTGTCGCGGCGGACACGAACGCATGAAGGACGACCCCGACGAAGACGTATTCGTCCGCCAGATGGACGATAACGAATCCACGCGCATTTCCAACGTGGTCGCCGTCGGCTCTTACGCGCTGACCATCGTCTGGGAAGACGGGCACGATTACGGAATCTACAATTGGCATTACCTGCGGAAGTTATGTCCCTGCGAGGAATGCCGCAAAGGGAAATAACGCCCTACGGCGTGGACGTAACTTTCGGCGTCGCGCTGGCTTTGGGCATCGGCGTGGAAGTCGGCTTCGAGCCTTTTGGCGTATTCGTCGGCGGGACGAGCGCGGCGAGGCGCGCTTGCGCTTCGTCGCGCATTTCTTTTGTCATCGCGCTTTTATCCATCTTCAAAAGGTCGTTCCACGATTTTATCGCGTCGCGGATGTCGTTGCGCTTTTCTTGAATGCGCGCGCGCCAGTAAAGTTCGAGCGCTTTTTCTTCGTTGTTGCTTTCCAGCCCGCGCATGGCTTCGGCTTGCAAAAAGGCGCTGCCGTATTTCTCGATGCCGTACAGCGCTTCGGCGTAACCCAGCCGCGCTTCAAACGACGTTGAGTCGTCTTCGACGGCGGCGTTCAAATCGCCTTCCGCGTCGCGGAAGTTTCCGAGTTTGACGTTCGCCAAGCCGCGATAAATTAAATATTTCTTCATGCCGTTGCGGTTGATTTTTTCTCCCGCGTTAATCGCGTTGACCGCGTTTTTATATTCGCCCAAGCGATAATACGCCTCGCCTAATTTTCCAAATCCGCTGGCGTCGCCCGAAGCGTAGGTCGTGTAAACGAGCAGCGCTTCCACCGCGCTGTCGTATTCTTTGCGATCTACATATAAGTTGCCCAATAATTTATACGTCGGCAGGTGAAGCACGTCTTCTTCTCGCGCCTTCTGCGCGTAAGAAAGCGCTTTGTCCGCGTCGCCCGCGCCGAGATAGGCTTGCGCGTACGCCAGCGAAACTTCGGGCGAGCCGGGCATAATTTTTTCGGCAAGTTCGAGGTCGGGCATGGCGTCTTTGTATTTGCCGCGTTCGATGAGCCATAACGCCCGCTCGATGTACGTCTCGCCAAAGTTAGGGTCGAGTTCGACGGCTTGATTAAACAATTTCTTCGGGTCGAAGCGCTTCGGGTCTTCCATCAACCCCGCCCGCGCCAACCCTAAATAAGCGGGCGCAAATTTTGAATCAATGCCCAACGCTTTGTTGTAATATTTTTTCGCGTCGAAAGCCTCGCCTTTGAAGCGATAGGCTTCGGCGATGTAATAAGGGATGTCCGCCGATTGGGGTTCGAGCGGCTCGATCAATTTCATATTTTGGATGAACTCGTCCCACTGTTGCGCGTTGTAGGCGGCTTTCGCCACGCGGTATTGATCTACGGCGGCGGCGGAGCGCGGCGTGTTAACGTAAAGCGGAGTCGGCGTGTAGGTCGCCTCTAAAAACGCGGATAGCGGAGTCGGCCCGCTGAACACTTGCGACGGAATCGCCGTCGCGCCGAAGAGAGTCGGCGTGGCGGAGAAAGTGGGCGAAGGTCCGGGCGTGTTCGTCCGCGTTCCATTCGCCGACGTTGCGCGGCGCGGAAGCAAAACGACAAAATAAATCAACGCGAACAAGCCGACGCCGATAACCGCCAATCCGCCCAACCTCATCAGCGGACTTCGCAAGGCGGCGCGCGCTCCGCGCTCGCGCGGCTTTTCATGCGCGAGGAGCAATTTCTCTTCCCACGCGCGCGGGCGATTCATCACAAACGGTTGAATGGTTTCGTCGGGAGAAAGCGCGCCGAGCAGAATCAACCCGCGTTTGGCGGTCGAGTTTTCGGGGTCGAGTTTCAGCGCCGATTGCAAACAGTAGATGCGTTCTTTGTCGGCGTCCACCGCCGCGCTAAGCCAAACCCAATAGGTCGCGTTGTTCGACTCGGACTTAAGCAAGAAGGTCAGCAATTCTTTGGCGCGCGTTTTATCGCCGCCGCGCAAAGCCTTAACGGCGTCTTGAAAAATGAGTTCGTTATTTTGCTCGCCGTTAGAAGCGCCAAATGGGTCGTTCGTCTCTTCGCTCATACGCACATTTTAATTCAATTCGCAAATTTATTCGACTCAATCCAAACGAACTTACGGTTTTGTATCTTTCATTCCGTCGAACGCTAGCGAAAAAACTGTTACTTTATTTTTGACAAGCGCCCATACTCGCGGTTGTGATAAATCAACGGCTCGCCTGCGCCGACGGCGCGCGCCGCGAGGACTTCGGCGATGATTAAGGTCGTCGCGCCGCTGTCGTACGTTTGGCGGATTCTGCAATCGAACCATGACAGCCCGCCGACGATTAACGGCGCGCCGCTGACGAGAGTCTCCGTCCGCACGGCGGCGACGCGGTCTTCAATTTGCGGTTTGCGTCCCGCGAACAAATCCGAAACGTCAACTTGCTTTGCGGAAAGAATCGTTACGCCAAAAGTCCCTTCTTTCAAAACCAGTTCATGCGTGCGCGTGTGTTGTTGCAGCGAGACGACAATCAACGGCGGGTCGAGCGAAATGGACGTAAACGAATTAACAGTCATGCCGTGCTTTTCGCCTTCGTGCGAAACGGTTACGACAGTTACGCCCGCCGACCAAGCCCGCATCGCGGAACGCAAATCGTCGGCTTCAAGAACAGTCATCGAAAAATCCTTCATCTAAAAAATCGCTTTCTTATTTTTATATTGCTGTCTGCAACAATGCCATTCGCATTAATCTCGCCCGCCGCCAAACAAGCGCGGCGCAAAGTACAGATTCAACGTCCGCGCAAAACCTTACTTTAATCTTCTCTTATTCTGGCGTGGTACACTCGCGCCATGTCGCAAAAAGTTAGAAATATCCTTATCGGATTGGCGGGCGCGCTCCTCGCCGCATTCGCCATTTACCACATTCCCGCCGTCAAATCCCGCGTGGACTGGCGGCTGGACGTTATGCAAGTGTACACGAAAAATTTAATTAACCCCGTCGGTCCCGTGCCGACGGCGTTGCCCTTCACGCCTCCGCCCGCTACGGCGACGACCGCAGCCACAACCGCGCCGACTCCCCTCTCCGCCGCGCCGACTCAAACGCCCGTTCCGCCCGCGCCGACTTTTCTGCCCTTGCCGCCGCAAGCGGGCATCAAATCTCCGCCTTACGAAAAACAGACTCCCAACAACTGCGGGCCCGCCACGCTTTCGATGGCGCTTCACCTCTACGGTTGGGAAGGCAAACAATCCGACATTTCCGATTTAGTCAAACCCGTTACTGGCGACCGCAACGTCAACCCCGAAGAGTTGCGCTATTACGTCCGCACCCAAGCGGGCTGGCTCAACCTTGAATACCGCGTCGGCGGAAGCGTTGAATTGCTGAAACGTCTGCTGGCGGCGAATTATCCAGTCATCGTCGAAACGGTAACCTCGCTCGACCCCAACGACGCGCTCGGTCCCAACGACGACCTGTGGGCGGCGCATTATCTTCTGCTCACCGCCTACGACGACGACAAACAAGAATTTACGATTCAAGATTCCTATCACGGGCCCGACTTAAAAATATCATACGCGCAGCTGCAAAAAGATTGGAAAGCCTTCAACGACCTTTACCTGCTTGTCTATTTTCCGCAATACGAAGACGAAGTAAAAACGCTGCTCGGCGAAGACTGGAACGCCGACGCCAACCGCCAACGAGTCCTCGCGTTGACCGAAGCCGCCGCCAACGCCCCCAACGCCGACGGTTTCGACTGGTTCAACTACGGCAGCAACCTCGTTTACTTCGACCGCTACGAAGAAGCCGCGCGCGCCTACGACAAAGCCCGCGAACTCGGTCTGCCGTTACGCATGTTCCGCTACCAATTCGGCCCCTTCCTCGCTTACTTCCACGCCCAACGCAACGACGACCTGCTCGCCGTCGCCAAATATGCGCTCGGCGTAACCGACATGTCCGAAGAAGCCTGGCTCTGGTACGGCTACGGTTTATACCGTCAAGGCGACAACGCGGGCGCGCTCAAAGCCTGGCAAAAAGCCGAAGCCGTCAACCCAAAATTTTTTGAAGACCAAGCCCGCAACGCCATCAGCCTGCTGCCCTAAACCATGAAAAAAATTTACGTTCTTTTCTCCTTCTTGATAATCGCCTGTCAAGCGACTCCGACTCCCGCGCCGCTTCCGCCAACCCCAACCTCCGCGCCCGCGACGACAACGCCGCTTTCCCCGCCCAAACCTTCGCCCGCTCCCCAACCTTCGCCGACCGCCGAAACCTCCGCGCCGACGATTCGCATCTCCGCCAAAGACGGCATGACTCAACTCCGCATCCCCGCCGGAAAATTCATCATGGGCGGACTCGACGTCTATCGCGGCAACGACGAACAGCCGCCGCACGAAGTCCGACTTGACGCTTACTGGATGGATCAAGTCGAAGTAACCAACGGCATGTACGCGCTCTGCGCCGACGCCGGAGTTTGCCGCCCGCCGCGCCAAATCCGCTCGGACAACCGCGAGCATTACTACGACGATTCCGCCTTCCGCGATTATCCCGTCGTCTATGTAACTTGGAGCGACGCCGACGCTTACTGTCAGTGGGCGGGGCGGCGTCTGCCGACCGAAGCGGAATGGGAGCGCGCGGCGCGCGGCGGCGACGAACGCAACTACCCCTGGGGCGACGAACTTCCCAACACTTATAACGCCAACGCAGAAAATAGCGTCGGCGACACGTCTCGCGTCGGCTCGTACGCCGAAGGCGCGAGTCCCTTTGGCGTCCTCGATTTAGCGGGCAACGTCTGGGAGTGGGTTGCGGATTTCTACGACGCGAACTACTACAAAAAATCGCCGCTGGAAAATCCGCCCGGCCCCAGCGCGGAGGCGGCGCAAAATAATTATCGCGTCATTCGCGGCGGCTCGTTTCAAGACGAAGGAATCGAACTGCGACTCGCCAATCGCAATTTCATTGAAGGACCCGACTCCAAAGCGAATCCGAAAACCGAAACCTATTATGGAAAAAGCAATCAGCAGGTTGGTTTTCGCTGCGCTCAAAACGATAATTAGCCCAAAAGCGTCTATAATTGCAAACCTAACAAATATGCAAGATTGGCGCTTGCAATCCCCTACCTTTTGGGGGATAAGGCAACTCCGCCCTTCGCATATACTTGACGAACACCTTAAGGAGGTTCTATGAAAAAAATTGCCCCTATCTTTCTTATGATCGCAGTCGTCCTTTCCGGCTGCGGAAAAGGGAACGCCCAACCGACGGCTATTCCCCTCGCCACCGCTATTCCTTCCGCCACGCCCGCCGTCAACGCGCAGGATAAAGAAGTCAAGAACGCGAAAGCCGGCGACGAAAAAACCTCGTCGGTGGACGGTATGCCGTCCATCTACATCCCCGACGGTTCGTTCCGCATGGGCGGCATGGACACCGACGCGCAAAAAGACGAACATCCCGACCACACCGTTACCATGAGCGCCTTCTGGCTGGACAAACTCGAAGTTACGAACGGCATGTATTCGCTCTGCGTTCAAGCGGGCGCTTGCGAACCGCCGCAAAACTTCAAATCGCAGACTCGCGCCTCGTATTTCAACAATCCCGAATTCAACGATTACCCCGTCGTCTATGTAACTTGGCTGCAAGCGGACGCCTATTGCAAATGGGCGAATCGCCGCCTGCCCACCGAAGCGGAATGGGAATACGCCGCGCGCGGCTCTGACTTCCGCCTTTACCCTTGGGGCGATGACCGCGCCGATTCTTCTCGCGGCAACTTCAACTACTTCGTCGGCGACACCGCCCGCGTCGGAAGTTACCCCGCAGGCGCGAGTCCCTTCGGCGTGTTGGACATGGCTGGCAACGTAACCGAATGGGTCGCCGACTTCTACGACGCGAACTATTACTCGCAAGGCGCGAACACCAACCCGACCGGCTCTGCGCCGCGCGCCAATTACTACAACCGCGTCGTGCGCGGCGGCAACTTCCAAGACGTGTTCAAGGACGTGCGCTTAGCGCATCGCGCTTCGGTGCGCGGCTCGAACCCGCAAGCCAGCGATGTTTACTCCGCCGATTATTTAGGCGAGTTCTCGCCGAAGATCGGCTTCCGCTGCGCTTCAAATTAATTTTTTATTCGCTTCTATTAAGCCGTCGAGTTTTCGGCGGCTTTTTTCATTGACGCTATATTTTTGATATGGTATTATCCGTTCATAATTCAATAAGCCTATAAGACACTCTTATCCAGAGAGGCGGAGGGACCGGCCCTGCGATGCCTCGACAACCGAACAACGAAAGTTGAAACGGTGCCAATTCCGACAGGATATGCTGGAAGATGAGAGGGTAACAAAGCCTCGCTTGTATTGCCCTTTCTGCGCGTCTGAAAGGGCAATTTTCTTAACAAGGAGAAACTGCAAACCATGTCAAACACTTTTATGACTTCGCCGAAACTGATGTTCACATCCGAATCGGTAACCGAAGGACACCCCGACAAGATCTGCGATCAAGTCTCGGATTCTATTTTGGACGCCTGCCTCGAACAAGACCCGCGCTCGCGCGTGGCTTGCGAAACCGCCGTCAAAACTGGTTATGTGATGCTCTTAGGCGAAATCACCACCAACGCGCAACTTAACTACGACGAACTCGTCCGCAACACCGTCAAAGAAATCGGCTACGATTCCAGCGACAAAGGCTTTGACGGAAATTCCTGCGGCGTATTAATCGCCATCGCCAAGCAATCGGGCGACATCGCCATGGGCGTGGACAAAGCGCTCGAAGCCAAATCGGGCGAAATGACCGAAGCGGAAGTGGAAGCCGTCGGCGCGGGCGACCAGGGCATGATGTTCGGCTTTGCCTGCAACGAAACGCCGACTTTAATGCCGATGCCGATTTATCTCGCGCACAAACTGGCGCGCAAACAAAGCGAACTTCGCAAGAGCGGCGCGATTGGCTGGCTGCGCCCCGACGCGAAGAGTCAAATCACCGTCGAATATTCGCAAGGCAAGCCCGTTCGTATTGACTCGGTTTTGATTTCCACGCAACACGCGCCCGAAATTTCTCAAAATGAAATTGCAGAGACGATTACCGAAGAGTTGATTATGAAAACTCTTCCCGAAGGTTTCGTGGACAACAAATTGAAGGTGTACGTCAACCCGACCGGACGTTTCGTCGTCGGCGGACCGATGGGCGACGCGGGCGTTACCGGACGCAAAATCATCGTGGACACTTACGGCGGCATGGGACGTCATGGCGGCGGCGCGTTCTCCGGGAAAGACCCCACAAAGGTGGATCGTTCCGCCGCGTACGCCGCGCGTTATGTGGCGAAGAACATCGTCGCCGCCGGGCTTGCCGACCGCGTGGAAGTGCAAGTCGCTTACGCCATCGGCGTGGCGCGCCCGCTTTCGGTCAACGTGGAAACTTTCGGCACGGCGAAGATTTCAGACGAAAAAATCGCCAAGTTGATTGACGAATATTTCGATTTGCGACCTGGCGCCATCATCCGCGATTTGGGTTTGCGCGCGCCGATTTATCGCAAGACCGCCGCTTACGGACATTTCGGACGCGACGATGTGGACTTCCCTTGGGAGCGCACCGACAAAGCCGAAGCGTTGAAGAGCGCCGCGGGGTTGTAGAAACGACAATTAACAAATAGCAAATCATAAAAACGTCTCTAAAAATTAGAGACGTTTTTTTATTAAGAGAGTGTTTGAAAATTCATTTATGTTCATTCTGAACAACCGAAGAGAGCGACATTTTCTGCCGCTTCGTTTTTGACTTACACACGTTCTACGGCTTTTCCAGCCCATGCGCGGCGAGCAGTTCTTCGTCCGCTAGGATTTTTTCCGTCGTGTCGTCGGCGACAATGCGCCCTTCGTCCATGACGATTACGCGCGGAAAAAGTTCTTTGACCAACGCCATATCGTGCGTGGAAACTAACATCGCCAGCGGAAGGTCGCTCAGCAGGCGAATCAACGTCCGCCGCCCGCGCGGGTCTAAACCAGCGGACGGTTCGTCCAACGCCAGCAGACTTGGGCGCATGGAAAGCGCCGTCGCAATGGCAATGCGCTTTTTCTCGCCGACGCTTAAGTGGTGAGACAATCGTTCGCGGTACGCGCTCATTTGCACGGCGTCCAACGCCGCATCCACCCGCGCGCGGACTTCCGCTTCGGGCAAGCCCATGTGCAAAGGGGCAAACGCCACGTCTTCAAAGACCGTCGGCGAAAAGAGTTGGTCGTCGGGGTTTTGGAAAACCAAGCCGACGCTGGCGCGGACAAACGGCAAATTCTCTTTGGCGAGTCGCCTGCCCGCCACAATCACTTCGCCTTGTCCGCTCAGGATTCCGTTCAAGTGCAGCATCAACGTAGATTTTCCCGCGCCGTTGGGACCGACCAACGCAACCTTTTCGCCTTCGCGCAAAGCGAGAGAAATTCCCTGCAAAGCGGCGCGCCCGTCGGGATAAGAAAAGCACAAGTCGCGGACCGTCAAAACGTCGGCGGTTGATTTGGTTTCAGCCATTTATATTCGTCCTAAAATTTGAATAAAAGAAAGAAACGTCAAGGTCAGCGCCGCCGCGAAGTAATCCGCCGATTTCATCTCGTGCGGATTCAGCGTGTAAAGCCGCCCGCTGTATCCGCGAGCCGTCATCGCTTGATAAATTCGGTCGCTGCGTTCGTAACTTCGCAAGAACAGTTGACCGACCATATTGCCGGCGTTTTTTGCCCGCCATAGAAGGCTTCCGCCTCGCTTCATCCCTTCCGCCGCGACAGAACGCGCTTCCCTTGCGCGAAGCAAACGGAAGGATTCGTCGGTCAACACGAAGAGATAACGATAAAGAAAGGCGATGATTGCGGTTAATACCTTTGGGATTCGCAAATGTTCCAGCGCGTGAATCAAATCGGGGAAGGTTGTCGCGGCGACGAGCAAAAGCGCCATTTGCACCGAAAGCCACGAGCGAATCAAAATGGCGGCGAAGCGCGTTATTCCAGCGAGGGAAAGCGCCCAATGGACAGAGAAAAGTTCAAAGGAGAAAAGCGGCGTTCCCTTCGTCGTGAACAAGACCGTAATCGCAATTAAGGCGAAGGGCAGGGCGATCAACGAGCGTTTGAGCGTGTAATTCCAGCCGAGTTTTGAAAGCGCGTTGCAGGCGAGCAGGAAAATCCACGCGGCGAAAAAGGCGAACCACGCGCCGTCGGGCAAGAGCGCGTTCGAGACGACGTAGAAAATTGTCGCTAAAACTTTGACGCGCGGGTCGAGGCGATGCAGGAAACTTTGCGTTTCTTGATAGCGGTCAAATAGGTTGACGTGCATCGGCGCGGGCTAGGGTTTCGCTTTTAGACCGCGCGCAACGAGGACGACAATTGCCGCGACGACGACGACGCCCGCCGCGCCCGCCGCAATTGTGGATAGGGCGGTTTGCCCCAAAAATGGGACGGCGTAGTCGGGGATGATTTGATACGGCGCGGATTGCGCGGCGTGCAAAAAGCCGCTGTCTTCGGCGACGCGCTCTAAACCGTCGGGGTCGGCGGAGGCGAAGGGCGAGAGCAAAACGACAAAAAGAGCAATCGCGCCGCCGACATACGCCCACGTTTTTCCGCCTTTGTCGGCTTGCGTTTCGTCGAGCAAATCGGGGCGAGTTTGAAAGATAAAGCCCAAAGCGAAGACCGTAATTAGCGCTTCGCCCAAACCAATCAGCGCGTGAACGCCGAGCATGGCGGGGATGACGACGCGCAAGGGCGACGTTCCGCTGAGCCACAATTGCAGCGAAGCGAGAAACGCCGCCGCCATGACGGAAAGCCAGGCGGCAATTCCCGCCGCGCTCAACTTGACGGTTTTTGATGAACGTCCGCTGACGAGGCGGTAAAAGCCGTACCCAATGGCGGCGGTAATCAGCCCCATGTTGAGGATGTTCGCGCCCATTGTCAGCAAGCCGCCGTCTTGAAAGAGCAAACCTTGCACGGCGATGACGGCGGTCATCGTTAGAATGCCCGCCCAAGGACCAAGCATAATTGCCGCCAACGCGCCGCCTAATAGATGACCGGACGTGCCGCCCGCGACGGGAAAGTTGATCATTTGCGCGGCGAAGATGAAAGCCGCCATGACGCCCATCAGCGGAATTTTCCTTTCGTCCAACGAGCGGTTGACGCGGGAAACGGCGGCGGCGACAATTAGCGCGGAAATGATCCAGCAAATCAACGAGACGACGAGGCTGAGGAAGCCGTCGGGGATGTGTAACGGGGTTGGGGAATAAAGCATTTTGCAATCCTTTTGTCAAAAAAAACTTCTAAATGTTTTCCTAAAAACTTCTAAATGTTTTTGGGCTTTTGCGCCTTTACCTTTAGGCTTTCAAACGCTCTCTTAAGAGTCTTTCAACGCGGAATTTCTTACAAAGTTATAAAAAACTGACGGGGTTTCCGTCAGTTTTTTGTCTTCTTATGCGGCGTTTTCCGCCATCTTTGCGGCGATGCGTTTGACAACTTCCGCCACCCCGCCGACGGGGTTTTTCAGCGTCTCGAAGGCAATTTCTACAATTTCTGGCGCCATGCGTTTGATGCTGCGAAGCCTGCGTTCGATAAAGGTTTCGTCGGGTTGCGGTTCTTCAAACGCTTTTTGTATATCTTGCAGTTCGGCTTTTACGTCCGCTTTATCGGCGGCGGGGATATTTTCGCTTTTGTCCACTGCCGCTTGCACTTTCTCGAAGAGAATCGTCAGTTGGTTGGTCGTTTGCGCGTTGTTCGAGTTAACAACGTTTTTGTCGCCGACGATGATATTGCTTCCGCTGACGTTGCCGCCGACAGAAACGCTTCCGTGTGTCGCGCTTACTTTTTTTCCGTCCGTCATTGTTCACTCCTTTATTATTTTGGGAGCAATCGCCACGCGAAAGCTCAAATCGTCGTTGAAGGTCAGCGGAATAGACCAGTTGGCGAAGGACGAGCGGGCAAACCATTGGTAGCCAATCCACGAACCGCCGCGCACAATGCGATATTTCTTGTCTTCATCATACCACGAGCCAGTCCACTCCCAAGCGTTTCCGCTCATGTCCCAAACGTCGGCGGCGCTGACGCCCTGCGGGTAAGTCGCCACTGCGGTCGTCCCGCTTAGCCCCGAACTTGCCGCGTCGCTGTCCCAGGTGTTGGCGGCAAATTTTTGGAATCCGTCGCCCCAGGGGTATTCGTTTCCGTTCATGCCGCGCGCGGCGCGTTCCCATTCTTCGCTGGTTAACAGACGAACGGTGCAGCCTTCTGGCACGGCAATAATCTTTTTAGAAAGCCAACGGCAATAGGCTTCGGCTTCAAACCAACACACGCCGACGACTGGCGCGATGGGGTTGCTCAACTCGATGTTGTGCCAGTAATACGGCGCGCCGCGCTTCGCCAGCGGGCGATGTTCCAGCCAATCGCGTTCGACGGATTCTAATTTGAGTTGGTCTAATTTTCCAGAACGCCATTCCCAACCCAAGTCGCTCCAATGTTCGCGGTTTAGGTAGCCGTTGTCCTTTACGAAACGCGCATATTGAATGTTGGTTACGGGATATTTGGCGACGAAGAAATTCTGCGCGATGTTTTTGAGGTCTTTTCGCACGCCAAATTGGAAATCGCCTGCGGAAGTTTCCACGAAGCGATCTAAGTCGTTCGGACGCCAATTCAAACGCCCAAGCAACAATCCAGCGCGGCGGCGCAATTCGGGGCGAACGTCTTTATCTTGCATTGTTTGAATCAGCGCTTCGACAATCCGTTCGCGGCTTTGCGGCGGCACGCCGTTTGGATAGGTGTCCAACACCGCGTCGCCCGCCAAGACGACCGCTTCGCCCAAAGGTCCGGGCTTCAAATCTACCAGCGCTTCGACAACTTCGCCCGCAATCTTCGGCAATTGTTGACGAATGCCCAAATAGCCAATCGTCAAAAGCGTTACCTCGCGCCAAGCCTGTTCGCCGACGTGTTGCGAGAGCGCTTCGATAATCGGCTTCGAGTTGCCCTGCCCCATCAGCGCCAGCGCGACGGCGGCGAGATATTCCTCAAACGTCAGGTGAATGAAGCCGTATTCGCCGGGTCCGCGTTCCAGCAGAAGCGCGGCATGTTCGCGCACGTCTAACAGGAATTGACGCGCCGCCTGCATTGGGGATGCGTCGCCGCGCTCGTGAAACAACTCTTCCAATTTGCGGCGCAAATCTTCGCGCCCCACCAAGCCGACGCCCGGACTGACTTCGTGCATCCACAGCGCCAGCGGGGCGAGGACGCGCACGGTGTGGATTTCGTCAATGTCGCGGCCGGGGGCGCGTCCGCTCAGGCTGCGGGCGCGATTCCAAGTTGTGAGCAGCGTCGCCACATATTGATCGTATAACTGCACACGGCGTTCGGGAAGCGTAACGCCTTGACGTTTCATCAGCGCCAAAATCGTCAGCAAAAGCGGCGTGGACGCAAGTTGGCGCACGCCTTCGTTGTGTTGAATCGCGTCCAGCAGTTCGCGGCGGTCTGTTTCCGCGTCGTCCTGCGCGACTTTGGTATTTCCCTGCGCTTGTTTTTCAAGGGCGCGAGTCCACTTTTGGACAAAGTCTTCGATTTCGCTTTCTTGAAAATCAATGATGGTGCATTCCGTCAAATCTTCGGCGGAGGGGCGAACGGCGCGATAGCCGACCACGCGGCTGGTCAGCACAAATTTATTTCCCTGTCGGCGGTGAAAGGTGTAAAAATCCACAACGCGCTCGACGACGGTGTTTCGCAAATTGTAATCGCGGACTTCGTCCAATCCGTCCAGGAGGATGAGCGCGCGCCCGGCTTTTAGCGCTTCTTTGAGCATTTCGCCGACGGGCAAGTCAATCCCAATGTCGGAAAAATATTCGGCGATGAAATCGTCCAAGCGGGTTTCGTTGTTTTGCAAGGTTTTGGCAAACGCCGCCAGCGGAAGCAAAATTGGCAGGTAATCGTCCAAACCAAGTTCCGCGCCTTCGCCGCGCGCCAAGCGCATGGCAAGATATTTGACGAAAGTCGTCTTTCCCGCGCCAGGGTCGCCCAGCACAATCACGCCTGAATATTTTTTCAGCACGTCCAACAACGGGACAGAATCGCCGAAGTGCGGCGCGTCTTCGTATTTTTCCACATCGCGCCCGGCAAGGTAAAGGTTGCGTCGCCAGGTTTCGCCTTCGGGCAATTCCATGCGGGCTTTGAGCGGGACGTATAAATCGAGCAGTTTTAGTTTTAGCGGAATCCGATCCGAAATCCCCATGCCTTTTAAGTTAAGATAATAATGGCGGTCGGTGAGATAAGAAAGATACGCGGCGGTGGCTTCTTTGATCTCTTCTGGCGGCAAGGCGGGTTTGAGGTTGCGCCAGAAGCGGTCTGCCAAAACGATGGTTTGTCCGTGAATGATGGCGCTGTCGGTAACGCTGCCGCCAATCGCCATTCCCCCGTCGTCGGCTTGAATTTGCCAATCCGTCTTTCGTCTTTTGGGATGCGTCTGTTTAGGCTTATCTTTGTCGTCTTTGGACGTGTTTTTTTCGTCTGTCATATTTGCCTCAATGCGCTTTCAGTATATATGATACCAAAGCGAAACGACTTTACCGTCTTGTAAGGAAAGTCGTTTTTGCTAGCAATGACTACGCGAATTTTCTGGCGATTACTTCGATTCGCCGAAGACCGCCACGACAATATTCTGATTGAGGAATTTCGGCTTGCTTTCTGTCGTTTTGGAAACCGCTTGCCCCAGCGTGTATCCCCCGGCGATGGGAACGTTCGCGCCGAGTATTTCTTGCACGGCGGAAATTTCGGCGCCAGGCTGCGCTTTGAGAAGCATTTGCCAAGAGATGTCCGCGAGGACGAGCGCAAAGCGCGGAACGGCGTTCCCTAATTGAAGGAGCGCTTGTTGCGCGGCGGATTTTGCGGCGTTGATGCACGAAGCGCCGCTGCCCACCAGGAGGAATGCGTCCGCCCCGTCGCGCACAGGGGCGTTCATGCGAAAACTGCCGTCGGCTTCTACGCGAATTGGGGCGCGGATGGTCATCTCGCTTTTTTCGTCCATCACGCCCAGCGGATATAAGCGCGCCAAATGGCTCAGCGGCGGAAACGCCCAGTTGCGAGCGGGCTGACCAAACAAGCCCGCGTACACTTCCGACGCGGGATGTCCGTCTAACGTGCGAAGCCAAAAGCCGCGCGAGCGCGTGATGCGAAACTGAGCGCCGACAGGGTCCCAGCCATAATCCGCGCCGACGCCGACTTGAAGCGTTTTTCCGCGCAAGAAAGCGGCGGCTAAGCCGCCAGTTCCCGTTTGCGCGCTGACGAGTTGATAGGAATTTCCCGTGTTCAAATCGCCGCTGGCGAGCGCGCCGATAATTTGTTTGTCTTGCGGAAGGGCTTCGCAGAATTGTTCCGCGTCGCCGTTGAAGCCATCGGCGAAGAAAAAGACGGTTTGGCGTTCGACTCGCGCCGAAGCGTGTTGCGCGAATTTCGCGGCGGCTTCTCGCGCGGATTGCGCGTACATGGGCAGCCAAAGCGTGTCGGCTTGCACGTCGCCGCCCAAGATGGCGACCACGACCGAATGCGGGTGCAAGCCTTCGCTCGTCAGCCCGGCGGGAGAACTAAACCCGACGAGCGGCGTGTCGCCCAGCAAACTAGAAACGCCGTTTAACACTTCTCGCGCTTGATATTGATGCGAGGAAATGACAAACGCCAGCGCGGGCGTGTTCGCCCGAAAGCGATTTAGCGCTTGATGCGCCGCTTGCAATCCCGCTTCGCGTCCGTCTAACTCTTGAGCGCTTCCTACTGCGGAAATTATCGCCATCGTTTATTCCTCCGCCACTGGAATTGTGAAATGGAAAGTCGTCCCGTGTCGGAATACGCTTTCAAACCAGATGCGCCCGCCTTGCATTTCGACGAGGCTCTTTGTAATGTTTAAGCCCAGCCCGGTGCCGGGCGCTTCGCGCGCTTTTGAGTCTTCCGAACGGAAGAATTTTTGGAAGATTTTCTTTTGATCTTCTTCCGTCAAGCCGATGCCGCTGTCTTTGACCCAAAGGTGAATGACTCGCGGCGCGCCTTCGGCGTCCCATTGGTTGTCGCTTTCTTCCGCGCAGACTTCGATTAAGCCGCCTTCGGGCGTGTATTTGAAAGCGTTGCTGACCAAGTTAACCAGCACCTGCACGACGCGGATGCGGTCTGCCCACATGGGCGGCAAATTGGGCGAAACTTTGACTTCGAGAATTTGTTTCTTCTCTTCCAGTTGTTTGGTAAACGTGCGAATCGCTTCGTCCACAAGGTCGTCTGCGCGCGCGGCTTTGAATTCCATCCGCAGACGTCCCGCTTCGATTTTGGAGTTGTCGTTTAAGTCGGATACCAGCGTGGACATGCGCTCGACGTTCGATTTAATTGTGTTGAGGAAGTTCATCTGCATATCGCTGACGCCGCCCACCGCGCCGCTCGCCAATAAGTCTGTGTAGCCTTTGATGGAGGTCATCGGATTTTTCAACTCATGCGCCACAAACGAAACGAAGTCGCTTTTGGCGACGTTGGCGCGTTGCACTTCGTCGAAGAGCTGCGCGTTTGAAATCGCAATCGCGGCGTGGTCGGTAAGGCGCGTGAGGAATTCAATGTCGGATTCTGAATTATCGGAGCGTTCCAAATAAAGCAAGCCGATGACTGTCGTTTCGCGCCGAATCGGGATGACGATTTGCGAGCGCGACGGCGTGAGCGATTGAGCGTCGGAATCGGCGTCCACACTTTGCGGCTTTCCGCTTTCGATGGCGGCGAGCATGGACGGCAATTCAATTTTCATCAATTGATCGGACAATTCTTCAGTTTGTTCGCTTAAGCCTTGCTGAGCCATCACGCGCAAATTCTTTTCTTCAAGCGTGCCAATTAACCCGGCTTTCGCCGCAGATTGACGCAACGCCCAATCGAGCGTGATACGCATGGCGCGATCAATTTCAAGGCTAGCGTTGAGTTCGCGGTCAATGCGTTGCATGACCGAAAGTTCTTCAACTCGGTTGGCGAGTTGTTGATCGGTGAGCGTGTATAAACGCGCGTTTTCAATGGCGACCGCCGCTTGCCCGGCGAAAGCGGTGAGCAAGGTCTCGTCGCTTTGCACGAAAGGCAAACCGTCGCGGCGGTTGATGACTTCAACGACGCCGATTACTTTTTCTTTCACTTGCAGCGGAACGGCGAGCAAGGCGCGGGTAACGAAGCCTGTTTGCGCGTCCACATCGTTGGCTTGATTTTGATAGGCAAAATTATCAACGGCGGATTCTTTGGTTTCAACGGCTTTGCCGACGATGCCTTTGCCAGGCGGCAACCGCTTGCCGACTAAATCTCCCGCTACCGGTCCGTCCACAACGCGGAAGACTAATTCGTCCGTTTGCTCGTCCACGAGGAAGAGGCTGCCCGCTTCGCAGTTCAAAATGCCGACGGCGTTTCGCAAGATATTCTGCAACAGCAAGTCTAAGTCCAGCGTCGAGGTCAGTTGGCGCGTAATTTCATTAAGCGTCGTCAGTTGACGGGCGCGTTCTTGCGTCTCTTTAAGCAGCTGAGATTTGACGATCGCACCTGCGGTTTGGTCGGCAATGGCTTGCAATAATTCCGCTTGCGGACGAGTGTAGATGATCGAGCTGTCGTCGCTGCCGACGCTTAACGCGCCGATGGTTTCCGAACCCGCGTTTAACGGCACGCCGATCCACGCAAAGATGTTGTCCACTGTGGGCGTGCTGTTTCGCGCTTGACATTCGCGGATGTAATCTTGAGTAATGATGGGACGTCCTCTGCGAATCACTTCGGGAGAAAGTCCGACGTTATAAGCGAACGGTTGATTCTCTCGCGTTCGGATGCGGTCGCCCTTTTCGACGCAAAAACCATAGTAGTAATAACCGCCGTCTTTGTTATAAAGCGTAATGTGAAAATGCGAAGTGGGGATAATTTGCGCGGTCTGCGTGTTGATTAATTCCAAAACGTCGTCGAAGATTAAGGTTACGTTCACGCCTTGCGAGACGCGAGTCAGCGCGTTCATCTCTTGGATGCGGCGTTCCATGTTGGCGATGGTCTGCATTCGGTCAATCGCCACAGAGGCTTGATCGCAGATATTTTCAAGGAAGCGCAAATCGTTCGGCGAGTAGGCTTGATTTGTCAGCCGCGCGCCGAGCGCCAGCCATCCGTTTGGCGAGTCTTTGCCAGGGAAGGCAATCAACAAATGCGCGCCCAACAGAGTCAGCCGCGCTTGTTCCGCTCGAAGTTCGTCGGGCAGGTCGTTTAGATTATCCAAATAAAGCGGCAGATGTTCGCGTTTGAAATATGTCGCCAGCGGACTCGTCGCCGTGAAGCGGATGTCCGTCGCGGCTTTGCGGTCGCCTTCGGGCGCGGCGACGTAACAATCGTTCGTCGCGTCAAAGGTGAAAATGTATATTTGTTCCGGCGACAGCGCGGAAGAAACTTGACGACGCACCAACGCGCTAATTGAGTCGAGGTTGTGCGCCGTCGTTAATTTATGCGAAAAATCTTCTAGTTGTTCCGTCGCCACCCGCGAGCCGCGAAAGAAAAGGCGATCCGTCAAATGTTGCAAGCGCGAGCGAATCGGTTCGAGCGCGAGGGCAAAAATAAAAAGGAAGAAGCCCGCGACGTATCCTTGCGGCAGAGCGTCGCCAAAGAAGAAGCCGACGCTGGCGGCAATTAAAGAGTAGCCCAACGTCGCCAGAGCCGCCAAAAGGGCATACATCACGCCGCGCCGCACGAGGTCGTCTAAACGCAAGAAGCGGAAGCGCATGATGTTGTACCCCATCACGGCGGGGAAGATAACGACGGGCAGAAAAAGCCAGGGCGAGAAGGACAAATCCAGCACAATGCCCATGCCCAAATAAACGGATATGGGAACTAAACCGATAATTGCGCCGATTAATGTGCTGCGCGCTTGAAATTTTACAACGGGCGATTTCGCGTAAAACGAATAATACAGGTTGGCGATCAACAAAAAGAGAATGCAGAGCGCGTCGAACGAATAAATATTTTGCCAATGGACAATATAATCTAAAGGGCTTTTGACGTTGAACAGCGACGGCAACGAAACCAGCGCCATAATCAAGCCGACGACAAAACCGCCCCAGCGCAGATAGGGTCGCTCTTCCACAATGCGCGGCGCGGACGGGAACGACAACGCCAGCGCAATGCTCGCTCCGCCAGCGATAGCGACGCTGAACGTCCAAATGATTGTAAATTCATGGCTGGTAACGAGGTTAAAAAACGTCCCCGTTACAATGCCAAACGACGAAGCGAACAGGGTAAAGGCGCGCCCGGCGGGTTCTTCGCGGCGCAAGCCAAACGTCCACAAACTGAGGATGAGGAAAAGGACGCTAATCGTCATTGGCACGGCAAAATAGACGTTCACGCTGTCGGCGGGGAATTGTTTTAATTCCGTCGTCAACTCGCGCGTTTTTCCGCTTTCCACATTGAGGATGGAAAGATTAACGTCGTCGCCAGGCTTAAAATTTGAAAGGATTTTTTGAACTTCGCGGCTGCTCGTTACCGCTTCGCCGTTGACGGCAATCAGTTGGTTGCGCGCGCCCGTTACGCTTTGATTCAACTCCCACGCGCCAACGCGATTCCCCGCGCCCGTGTTGGTGAAGATCATCGTGTTTTCGTAAAACGCGCCTAAGAACGGCGAACGAATCCACTGAACGGCGGAGATAAACGCCCAGACGATAATCACCGCCGCCGCAATCTGATACAGGGTTACGATTCCCGTCAAAATACGATCTAGCGGCGTTTTTAAGAGGCGGTTTTTGGGGAAATTAATATTCATGGAATAACTCGAATTTTACTCCACAATTTCATCTAATCGGCATGGTACTTCCATAACAAAGACGTTAAGCCGCGTCCGCTATTCTTCCTGTTTTTCCAGCCAACGCTCATAAACGGATTCGGGAATCTCGGAAGTTTTATAAATTTGGATATATTCTAAACCATTAATGTAAATCGTCTTTTCGGGTTCGACGACGCCTTCCAACTCGCCGAACAGTTTTTCCGTCTCTGGTTGCTTCTCGCGGACGATGGGATACAACACTAAATAATCCGCTCTTTTGGTTTCATTGACGATGGTTATAAAATCGCCGTAAAGAACGTGAGCGCGTTTTAGCACAACGGTTTTGCCGGAGAAGAAATAGGAAAACGTCCCCATGCCGTTGTAAACATAAGCGGTCAAATTTTTTCCGTTGGGCTTTTGCGCTAAATAATCCGCCGCTTCGGCGTAGCCTTCGCCGTAGCCGTAAGTCGCCGCTTCTTTTGCAAAGGGATTTTTATAGGTGAAGTAATAAGGCGCATAAGGAAGCGCTAGCGTCATTTGGATTACGGGAATCGCAATCAACGCCGCCAACGTCAACGCCGCGCTGGATTTTCGCTGGAAGCGCGAAAGCGCCCGCGACAACGCGCTCCCCCACCCGACGCCGGCGATAACGTCAAAAGCGACGAAGGCGTTCATAATGTAATGCGCGTGATTGCGCCCCCGCGCCAAGCCAAACATCAGAATAAATAAAACGCCGAGAAGTGCCAAATATCCGATGAGCGCTTTCGTCCGCGCCGACGTTTCATTTTTATTTTTTGAGAAAAGAAAAGCGGCGGCGCAGATTAGCCCCAGCCAAGTTACGAAAGTCGTCCCCGACGCCCAATAACGCAGGTAGAGCAAAATTCCGTCCAGACGATTATTTAGGCTGAATTTTGCGACGTCTAATTCGCCGATTACGTCGAGGCGCGACCCTTGAAAGGCGTAGCCAAACGCATTGCCGTAGACCTCGCTCAACATTCGCGCGGGAGCAACCCACATGCCGGGCCAAAGGATGAAGTAAGTCAGCGCCGCCGAAGCAAACCAAAGGATGAAGGTCCGCGCCGCGCCGCTGAATTTTATCCAAAACGGTTTTTCGTCGCGTTTGAATATTTCGACCAACAGCATCGCCCCGATTACGCCGAGCAGCGCAATGGACGTGGACTTGGTCAACTGCGCCAAGCCGAACATTGCGCCTGAAAAGAAAAGGAAAATCCACTTTCGGGATTTTGATAAATAAAGCGCCATGCTCAACAGCGAGATAAGCACAAACATCGCGCCCATGCTTTCCATGTTGAGCAAATGCGAATGCCCGACGAAAAACGGCGAGACGGCGGCGAGCGCGCTGGCAAGGAATGCGGCGTTTTCGCCGACGAGCAAGGCAAGCAAGAAAAACGCGAATAAAGTCAAGACGGTTAAAACGCCCGCTTGGATATAACGCGCAATGCGGACGAGAGTCAGAACGTCTTTGTCGTGTTCGCGCAGGAAGTTTTCAAAATCCGGTTTGCGTTGATCGAAGAAGCCTTGTCCAAACCCGCGATACTGCGGGAAGTAAACGTGCATGGCGCTGGCGATGATCCACATATTGGTTACGCCCGGGTGATATTCAAAGTAGGTGTCTGCAAAATCTCGATGCGTAACCGCGTAGTAAAAATTAGCGCTGGAAATAACCCACCACGGCTCGTCAATGTTGACGGCGCGGTCTATATTAATCAGCCGCGAAGGAAGCGTCAGCGCTAGAAGCGCGAGCGACAACATCAAGCGACGACGATGGCGTCTTAAGAAGTCAATCATTTTAGATGCGAAAGAGCGTCGTAAATTTCGGGTCCCAGTTCGCTCACCTTATAAATGCGGACATATTCGTAGCCGTTCAGCCAAATCACATGAAACGGTTTTGCCTTTTCCAACGCATGAATAAAATTTTGATGATGCGCCAACTGCCCTTGATTAGCGTAATAAACGACGAGATATTGCGAAGCGCGCAAATTGGTTAATAAATCGTCGGTGTGGTCGCCGTCCGAGTAATAGGGACGATAGCCAATGACCGAGCCAGGATAGTAATATGAAAAACATCCGCGCCCGTAGTAGGAAAAAGCGGTCGAGTCTTTCGCGTCGGGCAGATTGGCGAGATATTGCGCCGCAAGTTCGAGCCCTTCGCAATAAGGGAAGTGCGGAAATTTTTCGTACGATCCCGCCGCCGCGAGGATTGGGTTGCGATAGGTGAAATAATAAGGATATTCTTTAATTGCGCTCGCCGCCTGCGCCGACAACACGATGACAAGCAAAGCATATTGAACGATCATTTTCTTCGGCGGAAAGCGATTCGCAACCCATTGCGTCAACGCAAACCAGCCCAACCCCGCCAACAAATTTAACGAGATGTAACTCGTCAAAATATAATGCGGAGAATCGCGCCCTTGCGCGACGCCGAACAATAAAATAAACGCCGCGCCGTTGACCAACAACAGCGTAAAGAAAAGCCGATATAAATTCTGCTGTTTGTTGCGAACGAACGGAAGCGCAAAACTCAGCGCTACGCCAAGCCAAGTCAGCGGCGTAGTGCGATAAAGCAGAATTTTGAACACGCTCCAAATTGAAGAAAGTTTTGCGTTCAAACTAAAATGAGAAACGTCCAAGTTTTCCGTTATCGTTAAGCGCGCGCCTTGAAAGGCGTAACTAAACGCATTGCCGTAGACTTGGTAAAGCATCTTCGCGGGCGCGACCCACATGCCGGGCCAAAAGACAAAATAGGTCGCAATTAAAACGGCAAGCCAAATGCCGAAAGTTTTGAAGGCACGAAAGAAATTTTTTTTCCAATCTTGTCCGCGTTCTTGAATTAATTTCCACAAGAGGATAACGCCGACCGCCGCCAGCATAGCCACCGCAGACGATTTCGTCAATTGCGCGAAGCCCGCCGCGACGCCAGAAAGCGCTAAAAAGCGCGCTTTGTTTTCCTTAAATAAATAAACGACCAACGCCATTAACGAGACCATGACGAACAAGGTCAACATGCTTTCGTGATTCGTCAGCCGCGCTTGACTTAAATAGAAAGGATCAAACGCGGCAAATAACAACGCAAAAACAGCGACGGATTTTGGCAGAATTTTTTGCAATAAATAATACAAAGCAAGGAACAAAATCAGCAAAACGAAAACTTGAATCGTTCGCGCGTAAACTAATAGGACGAGCGGATCTTTTCCATGCTCTTGCATGAAGGGATCGAGCGTCCACTTTTCGTAATCAAAATAACCTTGACCCAATCCGCGATATTCGGGGAAGTACAAATGCATTGCCAACGCGATAATTTCCATCGTCGTTACGGCGGGCTGATATTCGTAAACCGTATTTTCAAATTCGCGTTGACCGAGCGCGTAATAAAAATTTGCGCCCTGACTCAGCCATGAAGGTTCGTCTAAGGTTACGAACGAGCCAATGCCCGGCAGACGCGGCGCGAGAAAAGCGACGATTAAGCCGACGTAAATGGAGATGTCTATTAATTTATTTCGATTCATAAAGCGGATTATACCGTCAGCGCGTTTTGGATTTATTCTTGCGGCTCAGGGAAGGGACAGCGCAACGGCGCTTCGGGGTTGCGGATGAAAACGTCGCCGCCGTTTTCTGTCGTTACAAAAACCGCCGCCGCGTCGAGGAAGGGGGCGTAATAGGTCGTGTTCCAGCAACCGAAGACAATCACATCCCGCGCTTGCAAAGAAAGCGACGGACGAGGCATCGGAATCACTACGCCCGTTCCCAACGCGCCTTCGGGGTAAGGGCTGATTAACGTAAACGCCAAACGCTGATAATCGAGATAGCGATAGTAGGCGCTGCGATCTTGTTCGCCGCCGCCCGCCGGGTAATAACGCGGATAAAGAGCGCGCCCTTCGCGGAACATGGCGTTCGGCTGCGCTAAAAATTCCGCGAGCGCCTCTCGCGTGTAGCCCGAAGCCTCAATCAGTTGACGACTCTCTAAGTCGGCGAGGATTTCGTCGGCGCTTCTTTTTTCATATCGCGGCTTGGCAGCCCAATCCGTTGCGGGGATGAACGCGCCGATTAACAAAATAATAATTAACGTCGGAATCAATTTTGCGAAATTGATTTTCTCAAAAAATGTTTCGGCTGAATTTGGAGAGTCAGCCGTTGCGGATTCCGTCCGCGCGTTTTGTCGCTTCAAAAACCAAGCGGACAATTGCAACGCGCCCGCCGCGTAGAACACGCAAACTAGCCAATCCACCGGGACGACGTAGCGTCCGCCGGAGGTAAAGCCCAAAGAATTTGTGGCGAGATAAGCAAAGAAGATTAAGGCGGACAAAAGCGCCTTCATTTTATTTCGCCTCCAAAGCGTTGCCGCGCCCAGCGCGATTAACGCCGCGTTGAAGATCATCAAGGTCGCGTTCGTTGAATTAACGTTTCCAGCGTCCCAAGTTTTTTTCCAATACGGCGCGTCCGATTTGACCACATTCCATAAGTCGTCAAAAACAAAAGTTGACGGCAAAGAAACAAAAGACGCGACGATATTATGCGAAAAATGATTCAATATCGAACAGACGGCGTTGTCGCATTGCAGATTTTGTTTATTCTTTTCGATTATTCGCAAACGAGCGGAAGAAAGGTTTTCAAATTTCCGTTCCTTTTGCAAAGGAATTTCGACGCCGCTTCCTAATCCGTAGCGCTCTTTGAGAATAACCTCAATCCGATAGTAATACATATAGAACATCGGAATGCCTTTGGACTGATTGCGGATTTCCCAAGGCAAGGTAACGGCGAATAAACCCAGAAGAATCAGCAAGCCGGCGACGACTGATTTTCTCCAATTTAATTTCAATATGAAGGGAAGCGCCAATAACATAATCGGCAACAGCGGAAGCGCGTGCGTTCGCGTCATCAACGTCAGCCCAAAGATTGCGCCCGCCCAAATCAGCAAATTTTTCTTTTCAGGGCGTTGAATCCATTTTAATAAGAAGAGGAGCAAAGCGGCGATTCCGAGCACGGTGGGAAAATCGGTGAGCATCATCTTCGGGCTGGCGGTGTCTATCCAACGCGCGGCGACGATGGCGTTGAGTCCGCGCAAGGCGATTAATGTCCCCGCCGAAATTCCAAGCGCGCGGCTGTGCAATTCTTTGCCAATTAAATAAACCAGCGCGGGGAAAACGGCAAAGAGAATTGCTTGCGCGGTTAACAAAACGTCAAAGTTTTGCCCCCACAAAAGGTGCAGATAAACTAAGAAGGCGCTGTAAATTGCGCGATCAAAATATGTGTTGTTAAATAAGCCTTGTCCGATTAAGGCGTATTGCGCGCCGAGATCGTAAGTGGCGCTGTCGGAGTAGGGATAAATTGGGTTGCCCGCAGTGTCTGGCAAAAAGTAGTTGACCTGCAAAGGCTCGCGCGCCCAAAGAAAAGCGGCTAACACCCAAATCAAAAAAAACAATGCCCAATCTAAATGCGTTTTATTAAATAGCATTTTTCGTTCAAAGAGCAAAAACGCCGCGCCGACAACAACGGACAGCAGGGCTTGCAAACCTAAAACGGGAACTCCCGCGCCGTACCAATAATCGGCTGGATAGGCGACGCCAATTCCGCTGAGGGCGACGAAAAGCGCGAACGCAGCAAAAGCGAGAGATACGACGATTCCAACTTTTAGGATGCGTTTGTCTTCGTCGTCAAACGCGGACTCGGCGTCTCGTTTTGCTTCGAGGAAGAGGAGCAGAATCGCGCCGAAACTAACGACGAGCAACCAAATTAGAATTGGCGTTAATTGCGTAAGGTAGGAGGCGAGTCTCCCTAAACGATAGTATGGCGCGAAGAGGGAAATCCAAGTTATTAAAGAAGAAGCGAGCGAAAGCGCTAACGCCATTCCGCGCCGTTGGGAGACGAAGCGCCAGAGCGCAGAAAGTCGCTCGGAGCGACGCATCAGGTTTGAGGTCCAGAAAAGAAGCGCGAGCGCGAGGATAAACATTCCCGCGCCGAGAAAAATCCGTTCGGGCGAATATCCAAATAAAATCGCATTTTTAGATTCTGACGGAGAAGCGATTATTTTCCAAAAAGCGAGAAACGCGCCGAGAGCGGATAGCCCAACGTAGGTTATTAAATTTCTGCGAGTCGAGTTTTTAAGCATTATTCATCCAACGCGGGACGGCGCTCTAACCAAAGCAAAAGCGCGACGCCGCAAACGACCGCCGCGAAGAAAAAAGATAAGGCGACGTTTGACCGGAGATAAAACGCGCTAAACGCCAACGCGCCAATCAGCGCCGCCGCAAGATGAACAAGAAAAACTGCGGCGCGCGGACTCAGCCCCAGCCGAATGAGGCGGTGATAGGTGTGGTCGCGCCGCCCGTTGCCAATTTTTTGCTTGCGGCGAAAACGAGACAAGACGACTAAAGAGGTGTCGAAGATGGGAACGCCCAAAAGCAAAATCGGCACAATCCACGACGACTCGGGAGATTTATTTAAGGGCGTGTAAAGGATGCCCCAAGCCGCGAGCAAAAAACCCAAAGTCTGCGCGCCTGAATCGCCGAGAAAAAATATCGGGCGGACGCGATTCCAGAAGTAAAGTCCGCCGCAAACGCCAAGCAGACTCGCAAACCAGAACGTCAATTCAGGCTGTCGCGCAAAGTTTGCCGCGCCCATAAAAAAGGCGCAAGCGATGACGCCCAACCCGGCGACGATGCCGTCCATGCTGTCAATCATATTCATGGCGTTGGCAATGCCGATGAGCCAAATAAAAGTAATAAGCACATCCAGCGCTTCGGCGACTTCGACGAGCAGGACGTTTCCAGCGAAGAGCGCCGTCATAAAGCGGACGTGCGCTCCGCCCGCGATGACGACGACGGAGGCGAGAATCTGCCCAATCAATTTCGGCGAGGCGGATAAGCCTTTTCTATCGTCCCATAAGCCGAAGACGAAGACAACGCCCGCGCCAATTAAAACGGCTTGCATGTCGTCGCTTATAGCAGGGCGAAAGAAGGCGGCGGTTAAACTTAATACGACGACCAACAAAAGTCCGCCGGCCAAGGGCATGGCGCGGAGGTGCTGTTTGTGCGGCGCGGAGCCTGGAATATCCATAAGCCCAAACCGCGCCGCTAAATAAGAAGCGGGAAGTCCCAAAACGAGGCTGAAAAATAGACTAACGATAAAGGGAGAAATCAAATTGCTCATGCCGACTGATAGTTTATCAGAAATTGAGCGTTCAGATTTTCGGGCGTTTTCTCGGAAGCGTCGTTTTACTTTGGCAGTTTAGCGAGTCGCCGCGCCTGACGGTAGACGGGCGACGCAAAAAATTTGGCAGCGCTTTGCAAATGCAAGAATAAGAACTTTATTTTTCTGCGGCTGGCGCGTTGCGCGTCGTGGCGGACTTGAAGGTTTGCGTTCAGCGCAATCTTCATTTTCGCAATTCGCGCGCGCGCGCAAAAATCCACGTCTTCAAAATAGAGGCGGAATTTTTCGTCCATGCCGCCGAGTTGACGATAAGTTTGCGCGGACATCAGCCAAAACATGCCCGCCAGCCAATCGGGATAAATCATCCCGTCCGCGTTGGGCGGCGGAAGTTGCGGCGCGTAGTTGGGCAAGCGGCGGCGGACTAACTCCAAAGGCGTCGGCAGAGCGCGATAGGAATCTTGCAGATGTCCATTTTCGTCCACGATGGCGGGCGCGATTAAATCGAGCGAGGCGGCGTTTAAGGAATTAATCAGCGATTCAAAAACGGGTTGAGTAAAAATTAAATCGGGGTTGAGAACGGCGAAGTATTCTCCGTGAGCCAAAGCGAAGGCGCGGTTATGATTTTCGGCGAACCCCAGCGGACGGTCATTACGCAAAATTTGAAGTTCTTGCCAATTCGCAGAGTCAAAACTTGGCAAGTCGTCTTTCAAATTATCGGTAATAAGTATTTGAAAATTCGCCGCGTTTTCATGCTTCCGAACGCTGGCGAGCAAACGCGCAATTTTATCCGCGTCGCCGTGGCTGACGACAGAAAGCGTAATTCGCGGACGAGTTGTCATCGTCCGCCTTTGCGCCGACGGGATTCTAAATATGGGTCGAGCCATCCCGTTTGCATAACGTCGAGCAAATCGCGCAGCGTCGCCTTTTTCATTTTTTGAACGAGTCGCCGTTTTTTCAGCGCGGCGAAAAGTCCGCGAAGCGCGTCTTTTTTTGCGCGTAAAATTGCGTCGCCTTTTCCTTGAAAAATAAAAGAAAAAATAAAGAAGACGTTCATCATCAGGTGCAGCGGAAGGTACAGCCAAAATAAAAGCGCCGGCATATTTTTGACGTAAGTCCACACGAGGTTGCGATGACCGTGATAAATGACAAAGTCGCTGACTTTGCCCGTGCTGGCGCTGCCGACGTGTCGAACGACGGCGCTTGGGACGTACAAACAGCGTCCGCCGTTTAAGCGCAGGCGAAAGCCTAAATCCACATCTTCAAAATAGGAAAAGTAATCTTCGTCAAAGCCGCCGACTTGCAAAAATTCTTCGCGGGAATATAGAGCCGCCGCCGCGCAGGGACTAAAAACTTCCCTTTGCTCCAAGCCGTTTTCTTCCGCCGAAAGGTTGTAGCCGTTGCGCCACGCCAACCCGCTGACGTGGTAAGCGTCTCCCGCGCCATCGAGCAAATGCGGATGATCATATTGAATTTGACGCGATGAAAAAGACGCATAGCGCGGGTTGTCTCGCGCGGCTTTCAGCAACGCTTCCAGCCATTGCGCTTCGGGGTAAGCGTCGGCGTTGAGCAAAGCCAGCCATTTTCCTTTGGCAAGTTGCGCGCCGAGATTATTGGCAACGGCAAAGCCGACGTTGGATTCTAATTCCTTAATCGTCATCGGCATTTTCGCAAATTTTTCTCGCGCCTGTTTTAGCGCGTCGTCCGTCGAGCCGTTATCAATTAATATAATTTCAAAATCTTGAAACGTCTGCTTCGCCAACAACGAGAGACAGCGCGTTAAATGTTCGCCGCTGTTCCACGAGACGATAACAATAGAGACTTGCGGAAAATCCGTCATCGCCCGCCGACTCATCCCCACAATTTCTTCGTCTGCTCGGCAACCTCCGCGCGTTGACTCTCCGTCAGCGCCGCGAAGGGCGAATTCTCCGCCACCGTGTCGCGGTTTTCGACAATCAACACGCGCGCGTCCTCGCTAAACGTGTGCGAATGCCACGCGCCGCGCTTGACGTTGTACACCTTATACAACTCCATGTCCACCGCGTGAACTTTCGTGATCGTCTCTTCGCCCTCGCCGAGAAACAAAATACAGCGTCCGCTCATCAGCACAAACACTTCGTCGGTTTCAGTGTGCTTCTGCATTCGGTTAATTTTATCGGGCGTCAGGTCGGCGGTGTAATTCATGCGCGCCACGCGCCACGATTGATAATCTACTAACGGCTGATAATCCGCCCCGTTATGTTCGCGGACTTCGATCAACGTTTCAAGCGTCATACGTTCTCCTCTAAAATTTAATCTGCGTTATGATACCCGAAATGCAAAATTTTTCGACTCGCGCTTTACAAAGTCATCCGCGCAAAAACGACGTTGAGCAAATTCTGTCCGCTTGTTTAAACGCCGTCGAGCCGAGCGCCGCCGTGCGCCGCTTTGTCCAACGCGAAGGCGACTTTCTGCTCGCCGACAATCAACGTTACAACCTTAAAGAATTTGACCAAATCGTCGCGCTCGCTTTTGGCAAAGCCGCCTTCGCCATGACTCGCGCCGTCGCAGACTTGCTCGCCCCTTTCCCCGCTCGCGGCTTGACCGTTTCAAAACAAGCGCTTGACTCCGCCCCCAGCGGATTCGCCTACCTGCTCGGCGGACATCCCCTGCCGACGCAAGCTAGCCTTAAGGCGGGCGCCGCCGCGCTCGATTTCGTTTCAGGCTTAACCGAACGCGACTTGCTCATTTGTCTTATCAGCGGCGGCGGCTCGGCGCTGATGTCCGCGCCGCGCAACGGGTTGCGCCTCGCAGACCTGCAAGCGCTGACTCAGTCCCTGCTGGCTTGCGGCGCGCGCGTGGACGAAATCAACGCCCTGCGCCGTCGCCTCGACCGCGTCAAAGGCGGCGGACTCGCGCAAGCCGCCAACGGCGCGCGCGTCCTCAGTTTGATTCTCTCCGACGTGGTCAACAATCCGCTGGAAGCCGTCGCCTCCGGCCCGACTGCTCCCGACCCAACCTCTACCGCTGACGCGCTCGCCATTTTAGAAAAATACAATTTGCAGAAAAATATTTCGCCTGCCCTGTTGCGCATTTTGCAAGGCGCGCCCGAAACGCCCAAGCTAAACGACCGACTCTTTGAGCGCGCGCAAAATCTGCTGGTCGGGAGCAACGCCCTCGCCGTCCAAGCGGGGGCGGACGCCGTGCGCGCTTTGGGGTTTCACGTCCGCTCGTTGGGCAGCGCCTGGCAAGGCGAAGCCCGTCAAGTCGCCAAAGAACTGTGCGGACATTTCCAGCGCGACCTGCCGCGCCCTTTCTGCTTAATTGGCGGCGGTGAAACGACGGTAACCCTGCGCGGGGACGGGCGCGGCGGACGCAATCAAGAGTTGGCGCTCGCCGCCGCCATCGAAATGGACGGGCTGCCAAACGTCCTCTTCCTCTCGCTGGCCAGCGACGGCGAAGACGGATCGACCGACGCGGCGGGCGCGGTCGTCTCAGGCGAAACTTTGCAACGCGGACGTCAACTCGGTTTGGACGCGCGGGCTTTTCTCGACCGCAACGATTCTTATTCCTACTTCGCCGCGCTCGACGACTTAATCAAAATCGGCGCGACAGGGACGAACGTCAACGATTTATTTTTTCTTTTTGGGTTTTGACGCTCTGTCATTTCAAAGAAACGCAGCGAGCAAGAAAATTTACGTCGTCGCTTGCGCGGCTCGAAAGGACAACGCTATTTTCAATAAAAAAGCCCGTCGTATTGACTGCAGCTCGCTGGCGATACCCCGAAGCAGCAACGACTTCTTTGTCCAACTGCGAAACGCGCTTGCTGTGAATATCCACAATGCGCGAGCAGACAATGCAAGCCAATTGGGGCGTGCGCCGCAGCCCCGCTTCTTTCAACGTCTGCATCAAATATTCCGTATCGGACATGCTTCCTCTTATTTCTATTCGTTCCTTATTTGTAATGATTATAGATTAGAAGACAAGAGAGCGTCAAGTGATTTCGTGAGTTTTGGATATGACATTCATCACTATTTTCTTTCATGCGGCGGGCTTATGATTCAGACAAAGCGTTGAGGTTTTCAACGCTGGAAATGGAGTCCGCCCTTGTCCGTTCTGGATATTTTCAAAACTAATGCCAGCCGCCGCGTAACCGCTTCTATCGGATACGTCGTTCCCGACCCGTTTCGGTGCGTGCAGTGCGGTATTTGCTCCTATAACTGTCCAATCAATATTGACGTGCGCGCGCACGCTTGGAGCGGAGAGCCTGTGCGGCACAGCGAATGCCTCACTTGCGGCGAGTGCGTGGCGCGTTGTCCGCGCGGGGCGTTGCGATTTGAAATCACCGACTTATTTGCGGAAGGCGAAGCATGAGATACGTCATCGTCGGAATCGGCGTGGCGGGGATTTCCGCGCTCGAAGCGATTCGCGGCGCGGATCGAAGCGGCGAGGTTGTCTTAATCGGCGACGACCCGCACGGATATTATTCCCGACCTGGGCTGGCGTACTTCCTCACGGGCGAACTGCGCGACAAATCGCTTTACCCGAAAATGCGCGAAGATTACGAGCGGCTGAAATTTATCTATAAAAAGGCGAATGTTCAAGCGATTGATCGAGCAAATAAAACACTTCGTCTGGACGACGGCGCGGCGCTGACCTACGACAAACTGCTCATCGCTACGGGCGCTTCCGCCGTCCCGCTGACCGTTTCAGGCGCGGACCTGCAAGGCGTGCTGAAACTCGATCATCTCGAAGACGCGCGCGAAATTTTGAAACGCGCCAAACGCGGACGAAGCGCCGTAGTCATCGGCGGCGGAATCACCGCGCTCGAACTAACCGAAGGGCTGCTGTCGCGCGGCATGAATGTGCATTATCTTTTGCGCGGCGGGCGATATTGGGGCGCGACGCTAGACGAGCGCGAATCGCGCATTGTGGAAGGACGTTTGCAAGCCGAAGGCGTGGAGTTGCATTTCCATTCCGAAGCGCGGGAAATTTTTGGCAAGTCTGGCAAGGTGCGGGGAGTCCGCTTGCAGAATGGGCGCGAGATTCGTTGCGACTTGGTGGCGTACGCGGTGGGCGTCCAGCCGCGAGTCGCGCTGGCGCAGGCGGCGGGGCTGACGGTGGATCGCGGCGTTTTAGTCAACGAATATTTGCAGACGAACGATCCGAACATCTACGCGGCGGGCGACGTGGCGCAAGCCTACGATCCGCTGACGGGCACTTACGCGCTGGACAGTTTGTGGAGCATCGCCCGCGAACAGGGACGCGCCGCTGGCTTGAACATGGCGGGCGAAAATAAAGTTTATGTGAAAAGCGTGCCGTTCAACGTTACCCGCCTCGCGGGGCTGACGACGACCATCGTCGGCGCGGTGGGACATGGGCGCGACGAAGACGTGATCGGCGTGGCGCGCGGCGACAGCGAAACCTGGCGGCAACTGCCCGACGCGATTGTGGCGCAAAGCGGATTCGACATTAACCGCGTCCGCGTGTTGATTGGCGAAAATCGGCTGATCGGCGCGGTGGTGATGGGCGACCAAAAACTCTCCGCGCCGCTGCAACGCATCATTTCCGAAAAGACCGACATCTCTCCCATCCGCGCCCAATTGCTGGAAAAGGACGCGAAGATCGCCGATATTATCGTAGATTTTTGGTCGCATCAATTGGCGGCTGTGTAAAAGACCTTCTTGCAAAAGTCGCCCTCACCCTAGCCCTCTCCCAGAGGGAAAGGGGACTCAGACTCCCTTCTCCAACGGGAGAAAGGTTGGGGATGAGGGAAAAGGAAAAAATATGCTTCGCGGATATGTTGAACTTTGGCTGGCGTTTTTCTCGTGTCTGATCATCGGCGCGGTGTACGGATTGGTTTTGTTCACGACGCGCTCCGTTCCCGCCGCTGGCGAATTGTTCGGTCACACGTTGGGAATCGTCGGCTTTATCCTAATGTTATTGACCGAGACGCTTTACAGCATTCGCAAGCGCAGCCGCAAAGCCTCGCTGGGACGTTTATCTACTTGGCTGAAAACGCATATTTACATGGGGATCGTCGGTCCGTTCATGGTGTTGCTTCATACCTCGTGGAAGTTCAACGGCATTGCGGGCGCGACAACTTTGCTCACAATCATTATCGTTGTCAGCGGCTTTATCGGACGGTACGTTTATACCCGTATCCCGCGCGCGCTGGACGGCGCGGAAATTGACAGCGCGCTTTCGCCTGAAGCGTTGAAACGCGCGCGGCGTTTGCTGTCGCTTTGGCACACGGTTCACATTCCCATCGGCATTGCCTTATTCATCGCGGCGTTTGTCCACGTCGGCGGGGCGTTGTATTACGCTACTTTTCTGAAATAGGAAATCGTTATGAATAACTCCAATCGGCTTGGATGTCTGACGCAGACAGGGGCGCTTGCGGCGCTGATCGCCGTTTTCGTAATCGCGGGAGTCGCGTTTGCAAGCGGATCGAACATGTTCAACCCTGGCGCGCTCAACGACCAACGCGGGGAAAGCATTCGCGGCGTTTCTTCGCACGCGGAAATTGCGGAGTGCAACGCCTGTCACGTCGCGCCGTGGGGTTCGGCGACGATGGCGGATCGCTGTATGGATTGTCATAAAAACGTCGCCAGTCAAATGCTGGACGCGGCGCAATTGCACGGCATGATCGCGCAGAAATCGCCCGACGCTTCCTGCCGCGACTGTCACAAAGAGCATCGCGGCGCGGCGGCTTCGCTCACCGACCTCGACGAGCGGACTTTTCCGCACGAGGCGTTTGGCTTTGCCTTGAACAAACATCAGCAGACCAAAGCGGGCGCGCCGATTGTCTGCGCCGACTGCCACGAAAACGACGTTTCAACTTTCGCCGCTGACTCGTGCCAAACCTGCCACAGCGACTTGGATATCGCCTTCACCCAAGCCCACACACGCGCGTACGGCTCGGATTGTCTCGCCTGCCACGACGGCGTGGATCGTTACAGCGCGTTCAATCACAACGCCTACGCCTTCAAATTAGACGGCGGACACGCCAACATAGATTGCGCGAAGTGTCATGCAAATCCGCGCACGGTTGCCGACTTGCAATCCGCGCCGCAAAATTGCTACGCCTGCCATCAGCAGGACGATAAGCATCTCGGCGAATATGGTCAGCAATGCGAGACCTGCCACGTCGCTTCGGATTGGAAGAACGCGACGTTCGATCACGACCGCTTCGCGTCGTCGAGTTCGTGCGTCGCCTGTCACGCCGAGCCGCAGGAACACTTCGGTCAATTTGGGACCGAATGCGCGACCTGCCATACCACCAACGCTTGGAAGCCCGCCACCTACAACGGCATTCACACCTTCCCCATTGATCACGGAGACGGCAATGGCAGTTGCCAGACCTGCCATCCGAACAGTTTGACGACTTATACCTGCTACGGCTGTCACGAACATACCGAAACCAAGATTGAATCAAAGCATCTTAAGGAAGGCATTTCCAATTTCCAAGATTGCATGGAATGCCACAGCGACGGAAGCAAGCATAAAGATGGCGATCACGACGACTAGTCCGCAGCCATTTGACTCCCGCGCCTTTCCGCGTGTACACTAACGACATGACTCCTTCCAACGCGCCGCTGCTCAAACGCCTGCAAAGTTTCGACTTCCTGCGCGGGCTTGACCCGCAGGCGCTGGCGCGTCTCGCCGCAAGCGCGACGTGGAAAGTCTTCGCGCCCAACGCGGTGATCTTTTGGGAAGGCGACGCCGAATCTAATTTGTATTATCTGCAATACGGTTTGCTGAAAGCGCTGCGCTCCGCTCCAGACGGACGCGAGCAAGTGTTGAGATTTATCCAAGCGGGCGAGATCTTCAACGAAGTGGGTGCGCTGGCAAATCGGACGAATCCCGCCACTGCGATTGCGCTGGAAGAATCGGGCGTCTGGCTGATTCCGCGCCGCGCTTTGGAAGAGGTCATCGGGGCGTACCCGCAAGCCGCGATGCAGATCATCGAAAATATGGCGGATAAAATCGTCGGGCTGGTCGCGCTCGCTTCCGACTTGTCGCTGAAAACCGTCGAGGCGCGTTACATCCAATTGCTGCTGGAACAAGCCGAAGGCGACGTGATCGAACGCCGCCGCTGGACGAATCAGACCGAACTCGCCGCCCGACTCGGCACCGTCCCCGACGTGTTAAGCCGCGTCGTCCGCGAACTGACGAAGGCGGGCTTGATCGAAGCGGACAAACAGCGCATCCGCATTTTGGATCGGGCGGGGCTGACGGAACGCGCGCGGAACGGATAGCCTGTCCCAAAAATCCGACAAAAGTCGGGATGTAAAACGCAATATAAGGGTACAGTGGGGACATAAGGAATCTAACATGCCTATTCCATACTTACTTACGACTTTGCTCTACACCTTCGTCGCCATCCTCGCCGCGGCGGACGCTTCTTTCGTCAGTTGGAATTTATCCGCCGCGTTTCCCGCCCTGCGCTGGATTCGCGTCCACTTCATCACGCTGGGTATCGTCTCGCAAGTCGTCTTCGGACTTCTGCCTGGTCTGGTCGCTTCGCTCGCCAAAAAGCCCAAACCCGCCACGCGCTGGGACATTTGGCTGACGCTCAACATGGGCTTCATCGCGCTGATTGCGGGATTCTCTGGAGTCAACCAAGCCATGATCTTCGCGGGCGGCACGCTGATCTTCATCGCCACGACGCTGCTCTTCCTCCAACTCTGGAACGCGCGCGGCGGCGACGCGCCCGCCTCGCTCAAGTTCTATATCACGGGCTTGTTCTATCTGCTGGTCGGCATCATCATCGGCACGGGTTTGTGGCTCAACTGGAGCGACGCGCTCTTCATCAAAGTCCCGCTCGAAGCGCACATTCACGCGAATTCGTGGGGCTTCATGTCGCTGACTTTCGCGGGCTTGCTCGTGGATTTCATCCCGATGATCACGGGTCGTCCGCTCGGCTCGCCGAAAAATATCACCGCCATTTTTTGGAGCATGGCTGTCGGCGCGTTCTTCCTCGTGCTCGGACCTTGGCTCGGCGGCAACATGCCCGCCATTATCACGGGATTAGTTCTGCACATCGGTTCGACGGTCTGGCTCGTCGTCCTGATGGGACGCGCCCTTAAATCCAGCGGACAACTTGCCACCGCAGGCGGCTGGCACTTGCTCGCTTCGTACATTTGGATTTTGCTTCCCGTGCTGATCGCCCCGCTGATTCTGACTCACGTCATCGCGGGCGGACCTGTCGAATCCACCGCGCCTCAACCCCTGATTTACGGCTGGGTCTTGCAATTCGGCATTGCCCTCATCCCGTATATCTTGCGGCGTTCCTTCCTCAAAGAAGAGAATCCGCAACTGGGCGGATGTTGGGGCAGCCTCAGCGCCCTGACGCTCGGCGGAATCTTGATTTGGATCAGCATCTTCATCCCCGCGCCCGCGAAAGGAATTTTATATGGCGTCGGTTTCGCGCTCTACGCGCTGGCTCTTGTTCATCCGATGAAAGAGATTTTTGAAATCGCCAAAGCAGGTTTGAAAAAATACGAGAGCGCATAAAAAAGCGTTTGAAAGATTAACCGCAAAGGCGCGAAATCGCATTTCTCTTTTGAGTCTTGCCGCTTTTGCGCCTTTGTAATTACGCAAAAAAGAGGATACAATCTCTTTATGCCTGAGACTTCCTCCAAATTAATTCGCAACAAAATCGCCATGCTAATTGACGGCGACAACGCCCAAGCCGGCTTGCTGACGCAAATGCTCGTCGAAGCCGGGCGGCACGGACAAGTTACCGTGCGTCGCATCTACGGCGATTGGACGACCAACAATATGAACTCGTGGAAGGACACGCTCAACTTTCACGCCTTTCAGCCCATCCAACAATTCCGCTACACTATCGGCAAAAACGCCACCGACAGCGCCATGATTATAGACGCGATGGATATCCTCCACAGCGGCGTCGTGGACGGCTTCTGTCTCGTTTCCAGCGACAGCGATTACACGCGCCTCGCCACGCGCATCCGCGAGACGGGCATCTTCGTCATGGGCATCGGCGAGAAGAAAACGCCCAAGCCTTTCGTCAACGCCTGCGACGTGTTCGTTTATACCGAAAACCTCGCAACGGAAAAGAGAGCCGCGCAACAACAACAGAAACGCGCCAAAAACGGCGAAAAGAAAAAAGACGAATCGGACCCGCTGCCGCTTCTCGCGCAAGCCTTTGAAATGACCGTCCAACAAGACGGTTGGGCGACGCTTTCCAGCATGGGAAACGCCCTCTATCAACTCGACCCCGCTTTTGACCCGCGCACCTACGGGCATAAACAACTCTCTAAAATGATCGGCAGTTTAGAGCGCTTTGAAATTGACACGCAAGAATCAAGCGGCTCGACCACTTTGCGCGTGCGGATGAAAGAATCATAAGAGGCGCCTCCCTTCTTCCCTAACACTTTTGAAAAGCACAAATTAGCCTAAAAAGGTATACTTTTGCGGTTTGCGCCAATTCATAACGACGCAAACCGCAAAATTTTTATTCTTTATTGGAGGAAGTTTATGGGCACTTGGAATCCCAAAACAATGAGCGTCGGCGTTAAAGAAATTGACACTCAGCATGAGCAACTTTTTGAACAGTTTGACAAATTTTCAGCGGCGCTCGGCACGTCAATGGCAAGAGAGGCGGCTGGCGAAATTCTAGACTACCTTAAGTTCTACGTTCAATGGCATTTCGGGCGGGAGGAAGACTGCGCGTTTAGACATCAATGCCCGATTGCCGACACCAACAAAAAGGCGCATGCCACATTCATCAAGAATTTTGGCAAGTTTTACGACGAATGGCAAACTGGCAACATGACCGACAAACTGGCGCAAAAAACGCACGACGGGTTAGTGCAGTGGTTCGTCAATCACGTCATGCGAATTGACATGACCATCGGAGAGCAAGTCAACGCTAAGTAAGCAAACGTCATCGCAAAAGCGGGGCGAGTTTGGAACTCGCCCCGCTTTCGTTTTCAAATATTCGCAATCGCCGCCGCAGGCGACACTTCCCGATAAACGTCAATAACCGAAGCGGCGACTTTTTCCCACGCATAATCCTTCGCGTACTCGGCGGCTTTGCGCCCCATCTCGTCGCGCAGTTCGGAATTTCCCAAAAGCAACGACAATTTCTGACACAGCGTTTCGGGCGCGCTGTCGGGAATTGTGAAACCCGTAACCCCGTCCTGCACCAAATAGCCCAAGCCGCCCACCTCCGAAGCGATGACCGGCGTCCCGCACGCCATCGCCTCCAACGCCACCATGCCAAACGATTCGTAAAGCGAAGGCATGACTAAAATTTCCGCCGCCGAATAGTAATAAGGCAGCGTATTTTGCGCGCGCTTGCCCAAAAAAACCACCATATTTCCCATGCACAAATCGTCGCACATTTTTTGCAAACGCGCCATCTCCTGCGACATCTCTTGCGGGTGCGCGTCGGGTTCGCCGCCGATGATCGCCAAATGCACCGGGCGCGGCTCGCACAGCGTCTCCACCCCCAAACAAGACATGGCTTGAATGAGCGTGTCCACGCCTTTGAGCGGCTCGATACGCCCGACGAAAAGAATCATGCGGCTTTCGGGGTGCAGCCCAATAAACTGCTTCGCTTCATCCGCCGCAATCGGATAAAAATGTTCCGTGTCCACGCCGGGCGGGATGACAATCATCTTGTCCGCGTCGGCGCGATAGAGGAAGCGCAGTTGCGTCATCTCGGCTAAGGTAGCGACAATCACGCGGCTCGCCCGACGGAGAACCTGCCGCTCCCCATTCAGCCGAGTCTCGTCCGCTTTCTCATCCTCCGACCTCGCCACCCGATTCTTCATTTCGCCCAGCGTGTGAAACATGTGGACGATTGGCGTTCCGCCCCAAGCGTCGCTCAGCCGTTCCGCCGCCAAGCCCGACATCCAATAATGGCTGTGAATCACGTCGTATTGAACGCCCTTCGCCTCCGCAAATTGACGAATCCCTTCTGCAAAATCGGGAATGTATTTGGTAATCTCGCCCTTGCTCAACGGCTCTTCGGGTCCCGCCGCAATGTGGACGACGCGATTGCCGTAGCCCAATTCGTGGATAACGTGCGGCACATGCTCGTCTTGCGAGCGCGTAAACACGTCCACATGGACGCCCTGCCGCCCCAACTCGCGCGCCAAATCGCGGACATAAACGTTCATGCCGCCCGTGTCTTTTCCGCCCAGCGTCGCCAGCGGACAAGTGTGATAAGAAAGCATCGCAATACGCATAAAAAATCTCCGCTGTTCAGACGACGCGAAACGCGAAAAACTTGCGCGAAACAAAACTTTCATTTATAATCGCGCCGCTTCAAACGCCACCGTAGCTCAGCTGGCAGAGCAGACGATTCGTAATCGTCAGGTCGTGGGTTCGTATCCCACCGGTGGCTCACTATGAAAATCGGCATCGTCGGCGCAATGGACGAAGAACTCGTCTCCATCCGCGCCCTCGCCCATTCCCTCGAAAAAATCGAACAAGGTCGGCGCGTTTATTGGAGCGGAGAAATTCGCGGTCATTCTGTTTTCCTCACCCGCTGCGACCCGGGCAAAGTCAACGCCGCCCTCGCCGCTCAACAACTGATTGATTTTTTCTCGCCCGAAGCGCTCTTCAACATGGGCAGTTCCGGCGCGCTCGCCCCCGAATTGGAAGTCGGCGATTTAGTCGTCGCCGCCGACGCGGTGCAATATGACTTCGACTTAACCAGTTGGGGCATGAAAGCGGGCGAAATTCTTTTCGACGTAATCACGCAAAAAGAGACTGGTCAACTCGGCTTTGTCTCGCGCTACGCCTTCCCCGCCGATAAATCTCTCGCGCAATTGACGTTTGATTCCGCCCAAGCCGTTGGATTAGAGCCCATCGGCGGACGGCGCCCCGTCGTCCGACAAGGGCGCGTCGTCAGCGGAGATCGCTTCCTCAGCGACGCGGTCAAAGCCGCCGAGTTGCGTCAAACGCACCAAGCCCTCGCCGTGGACATGGAAGCCGCCGCGCTGGCGCACGTTTGCCAAATCAACAAAACGCCTTTCCTTTGCGTCCGCGCCATTTCAGACAAAGCCGATCATTCGGCAAACGTCAACTTTACGGATTTCCTCGTCGCCGCCACGCACAATTACGGCAAAGTCTTCGACGAATTGCTGAAGCGTTTGTAAAAACCCGATAAATTCATATCACCCATTAGTTCTATTTTCAGTTAATTCGCCCGCAGTCGTGTAAAATGCAGGTATGCGCATCGGATTTATTTCAGACATTCACGGCAACTTCACAGCGCTTGAAGCCGTCCTCGCGGACATCCAAGCGCAAGGCGTCGATCAATTGATTTGCTTAGGCGACACCGTCAGTTTGGGTCCGCAGCCAAGACATGTATTAAACGCCTTGCGCGAATGGAACGCGGCGACCATCATGGGCAATCACGATCAAGCCGTCCTCGAACCGCAGCGCTGCGCGGAATTTGAAATCACCGAACATTTAATCCCCGACCTTTACTGGACGCGCGATCATCTTCCCGAAGAAGACCTGCGCTACATCGCCGCGTTCAGCGCGACGCAAAGCGTTCAATTTGAGAACGGGCTGCAATTGCTCGCCTATCACGGCTCGCCAAAAAAGACCACGCACCTCGTCCTCGCCACGACGCCCGTCGAAACGCTTAACGATTATTTTGAAGGACAAAGCGCTTCCATCTTCATCGGCGGACATTCGCACGTCCAAATGCAGCGACGGCATGGCAACACGCTCTTTCTCAACACGGGCAGCGTCGGCAACGCTTTTCAATTCGCCTACACCAACAACATCCCGCCGCGTTTGGTCAACTGGGCGGAATACGCCGTCGTCGAGCAAAGCGGAAATTCCTTTCACGCCGACATGCGCCGCGTGTACTTCGACATCGAAAAACTCCTCGTCCAAGTCGGCGTTAGCGATTTGCCCGGCGCGGAGTGGTGGTTTCGGCAGTATAAAAATCATTCGGCATGAAGCCGCTGATTGTCCTCGTCGGCGCGAGCGGGGTCGGCAAAACGGCGCTGATGAACGTCTTGCAAGAAAAATATAATTTCGCCGCCGCCCGCGAACAGCACGCCGAACGTCCCTTTCAAATTTTGTTCAAAAGCGACGCGCGTTACGCGCTGGCAAATCAACTCGACTATTTATTGTTGCGCGCCGAACAAGAACGCAAATTGCGCTTCGGCAAAAAAACAGCGTTGATGGACGGCGGCTTCGACCTCGACTTTCACGGCTTCACGCGCCTCTTTCACGCGCGCGGCTGGCTCTCCGCCGACGAGTTTGACCTGTGCCGACGCTTCCACGCCTTCGTCCGCCAAACGCTGCCGCCGCCCGATTTAATCGTTTACCTCTACGCCGACGAAAAAATCATCCGCGAAAGACTCGCTTCGAGAAACCGCATCAACATCGCGTCGGAGAAAGACGCGGCGTTATTAAATCAATACATCCTCGAATGGCTGCAAAGCGTCCCCCAAAAAAATATTTTGCGTTTAGACGTTTCCAACGAAAGCGCGGATTACCCCGCGAGCGCGCCGCTGATTTTTGATACAATCCAATCCGCTCATGGAAAACTTTGACCGCCTCAAACATCAAACCGACGGCGCGCCGAAATATAAATTACGCGCCGCCAACGTCTTCGTCTCGCCCGCCGGATTTCATTACATTGATTATCTCGACCCGACGGAATCGGTTTCGCCGCAAATTGACGGCGGCGCGTTAAGCGAAGCCGAAATCGTTTACATCGAAAAGTCTTTGCAATCGAACCCGGAGCGTTTGGAAAATCAAATTGCCGCCGTCGAACGGCACGTTTCTATTCGCGGAAAAAAGGCGCTGGACGTCGGCTGCGGCGGCGGGTTGTTTCTCTCCAAACTGAAAGCCAAAGGCGCGGACGTACTCGGCGCGGAGTTGAGCGACACCCGCGCTTATTACGCGCAAAGCAAGCACGGCGTCGAGGTCGTTAAGCGCGCCGTCGAAGACGACTATTGGAAAGCCTTTCGCGGCGCGTTCGATATTGTTACGCTTTGGGACGTGATCGAGCATGTCAACTACCCGCTGGCGACCATGCAAGCGGCAGCGGATTTGCTCCAACCTGACGGCGTTCTTTTAATTGACACGCCTTGCCGCGACGCTTTTTACCACCGCTTCGGCGAGTTGACTTATAAACTTTCTCGCGGAAAATATCCCACCTTTTTGAACGCCATGTATTCGGCGCAGCCTTTTGGGCATAAGCAAATTTTTTCGCTCGACGAAATGCGTCAACTTTATGAAGCCGTCGGGTTAGAAGTTCTGGAATTAAAACGCTTTCACGAACTTTCTTTTCCTTATCGTTTTTATTTGCAGAAATTTTTTCGCTCAAAAGCGCTCGTCAACTTCTTGCTGCCCTTTGTTAAGGTTTTCTTTTTGATATTTCCCATTCGCAATAAGATGTTGGCGGTCGGAAGAAAAATCACTTAACGAAACGCACTTCCATCCAGCGCATGGTCAAGCGGCGCAGACCGTAAAGCGGAAGCAACAACGCCAAATGCAATGCGTCGCTGACGGCGAGCAAGAGCGCGACAGAGCGCAATAGCGGATCGAGAATCGGCGCTAGGTGATCCGCCATCCACTTGCCGCCGCCGACCAGCAAGACCAGCGTCAGCAAGACGCCCATCCACATGCCAAGCGGACGCCACGCATGACGATCCGACTCGGAAGGCAACATGGCGCTCGACACGACGAAGATGAGGTACAGCCACAGGTAAAAATCTGGCGCGGAAGGCAAGGCTTTCAAACTCGTCCAAAACGAAACGCTTTGTCCGGGGCTCGGCGCTTGCCAAAGCGAATCCAGCCGCAGTTGAATGAAACCCGCGTAGGCGATGAAAAGAGTCCCGACGAGAATCGGCGCGGCGCCAATTAACGAATCGCGCAGAATGTCCGTTTGTTCCGTTTCGACGTAGCCCAATTGCAATTGTCCATTTTTTAGCGTTTGCGGAATCAACGAAAATTTTCCAGTGCGGACTCCCAAAATTCGCGCCATGAGAAAATGGCTCGCTTCATGCAAAAAAACGCCCGGAAGAAAGAGCAGCGAAAACAGCGAAACGGTCAGCGCTTTGTTGCGGGTGAACAGATAAATTAGCAGTTGAATTTCACGATGCAAAAGCCGCTGGAAATAAACCAGCGGCAACAACGCGCCGACGACCCAAAGCAAACCGACGAACGGCACGGGCTATTCCGCCGCCGCTTTGGCGATGGCGATAAATTCGTCCGCTTTCAAACTCGCGCCGCCGACTAAAGCGCCGTCAATGTCGGGCTGAGCGAAAAAATCGGCGGCGTTCGCGGCGTTGACCGACCCGCCGTACAAAATGCGAATCGCTTGCGCCGCCTCTTCGCCGAAGAGTTCGCTCAACGTCGGGCGAATCATCTCGCCGTGAACGGCTTGCGCGTTTTCGGCGCTAGACGCTTTGCCCGTGCCGATTGCCCAAATCGGCTCGTAGGCAACGACGATGCGCGGCGCAAATTCGGGCGCGACGCCTTGCAACCCCGCGCGGATCTGCTCGACGACCACTTGCCGCGTCTCCCCCGCTTCGTACTGCGCCAACGTCTCGCCGACGCAGACGACGGGCGTCAAGTCCGCTTTTTGGGCGGCGAGCAATTTTTTGTTAACCGTTTCGTCCGTCTCGCCGAAATACATTCGCCGTTCAGAATGCCCAAGGATGACGTAAGCGCAAAATTCCTTAACCATGCTCGGCGAAATTTCGCCGGTGAACGCGCCTTTTTCTTCCCAGTGCATATTTTGCGCGCCCAGCCCGATTCCCGTTCCCGTCAGCGCTTCGGCGGCGACGAACAGCGACGTAAACGGCGGACAAAGCGCCCGCTCCGCGCCGCCGACGGAATCCAACCCGCTCGCCAACGCGGAAAGCAACTCGCGCGTCTCGACGACGTTTTTATTCATCTTCCAATTTCCTGCGACCAGTTTTTTCCTCATCCTAAACGCTCCTTATGGTTTGCTTCCCCCATTATACGCGACGACGAGAATCAAAAATCCCGAAGAAAAGCCTTCGGGATTTTTTAGGTTTACTCGATTTCGACGTTCGTCATGCCGTCGTCTTGCGGAGTAAATTTCAAATGAAACATTTTCGTCGTGTTGTCGCCGCAGTTGACGTTCCAATCTTCGCGCCAAACGCCGCTCGAATCCGGCTCTTGCGTTACGGAAATCGTCGTTCCGTCCACTGTCGGCGCGGTGCAGCCGGACAACAGGCCGCCGAATTGAACGATCGTCCACGCCGTTATGCGCGTTACGTCGTCAGCGCGCCCGCCTTTGGGGGCGAATTCGTCAAAGTTGTAATTCTGCGTGTCGGGGTTATCCGGATTATTCGGGTTGTCAGGGTCGCTCGGTCCGCCCGGCATACTCGGAATAAAAGGCGTGCCGTCCGGCATTTTAAAATTTTGAAAATCTTCTTTCGCTTGCTTCGCCGCGACATAGCCCTTATATCCATAATAGCCGCCAATCGCCGTTACACAACAACAGCATAAGAGGACGACCGCAACAACGACGATAATCAGCGCGCGATTATTTTTTGGCGGCGCGGAAGGCGGCGCGTATTGCGGCGTAGGTTGCGGGTTTGGAACAGGATTTGTTTCCATTATTTTCTCCTTATCTTTGATAAGGCATTATACAAAATAAAAGAGCAGGCGCAAAGCGGGGCGTCTGCTCCATTAGTCCTATTGACTTTCGCGCTATTTGTCGTTCAACGCCGCCACGCCGGGCAATTCTTTGCCTTCCAAAAATTCCAGCGACGCGCCGCCGCCAGTGGAAACGTGCGTCATCTTTGAGGCGACGCCCGCCTTTTTGACCGCGCTGGCTGAATCGCCGCCGCCGATGACGGTAACCGCGTCAGATTCGGCTAAGATGCGCGCCAGCGCAAACGTGCCTTCGGCGAACTTCGGCATTTCAAACACGCCGACCGGCCCGTTCCAGACGACGAGTTTTGCGCCGCTCAAAACAGTTTGGTACAACGCGACCGTTTTCGGTCCAACGTCCAACATGCGCCAGCCAGCGGGGATTTGGTCAACGTCCACAGTTTGGACGTTGGCTTGCGCGTCGAATTGATCGGCAATAATCGCATCCAACGGCAGGACGAGTTTATCGCCCAATTTTGCCAGCAGCGTTTTCGCCGTTTCAATTGACTGCGCTTCGACGAGGCTGTCTTGCATGTTTAGCCCTTGCGCGGCGAGGAAGGTGTTCGCCATGCCGCCGCCGATGATGAGTTTGTCGCATTTCGCGGCGAGCGTTTCCACGACGAGAATTTTGTCGCTGATTTTCGCGCCGCCAAGAATGGCAATGTAAGGGTGTTCGGGATTCGCAACCGCCCGCCCTAAATATTCCAACTCTTGCTCCATCAAAAAGCCGGAGACGGCGGGCAGAAAATGAGCAATGCCTTCGGTGGACGCATGAGCGCGGTGCGCCGAACCAAACGCATCGTTGACGTAAACGTCCGCGAGCGCGGCCATTTGTTTGGCCAATTCGGGGTCGTTCTGCTCTTCGCCCGCGTGGAAGCGGGTGTTCTCCAACATCATCACGTCGCCGGGTTTGAGGTTTTTTGCGAGCGCTTCCGTCTCCGCGCCGACGCAATCGGGCGCCATGACGACGGGACGATTAATCAGCGCGGATAAAACTTCGGAAGCCGGGCGCAGGCTGAATTGCGAGTCTGCGCCGCCTTTGGGTCGCCCTAAATGGCTGGCGAGCAAAAGCGCCGCGCCGTGATCCAAGCAATATTGAATCGTCGGCAGCGCGGCGCGGATGCGTTTGTCGTCGGTTACTTTTCCGTCGGCCATGGGGACGTTGAAGTCCACGCGCATAAAAACGCGCTTGCCTTGCAAGTCAATGTCTTTTACGGTTTTTTTGTTCATAAAAATAGTTCGCTGCAAAAATGTTGTCATTTCTCAGTTGCCGCGCTCCTTCAAAATGACAACGGCGGCGTTATTTGAAAATCAAATTACAAACTCTTCGCCATCATCGCGGCGAGGTCGGCGGTGCGGCACGAGTAGCCCCATTCGTTGTCGTACCAAGTAACGACCTTAACGAAATTGCTTTTCTCTTTGCCGAGAACCATCGTGAATTGCAAATCCACCGACGAAGAATGCGGGTCGCCTTTGTAGTCCACGCTGACGAGCGGCTCGTCTACGGCTTGCAAAACTCCTTTGAAGCGCGGCTGTTTGGCGGCTTCGCGGAAGAGTTCGCGCAATTCTTCGGTCGTGATTTCTTTGTCCACTTCGGCGGTGAAATCTACAATCGAAACGGTGGAGGTCGGCACGCGCAAGGCGTAGCCGTCAAATTTCCCCTTCAAGTCGGGGATGACTAAGGCGACGGCTTTCGCGGCGCCAGTCGTCGTCGGGATGATGTTCATCGCGGCGGCGCGGGCGCGGCGCAGGTCGGAATGCGGCATGTCGAGGATTTTCTGGTCGTTTGTGTACGCATGAACGGTGGTCATAAATCCGCGGCGGATGTTCAAATGATCGTGAACGACTTTCGCGGCGGGCGCGAGGCAGTTCGTCGTGCAGGAGGCGTTGGAAATGACGTGATGATTCTGCGGGTCGTATTTGTCTTCGTTGACGCCCAAGACGACGGTCAAGTCTTCGCCTTCGGCAGGCGCGGAGATGATGACTTTTTTCGCGCCGCCTTTGATGTGGTTGACCGCGCCCTTCACCGCCTTGCCTTTTTTGTTCACGCCGTCTTCCTTGACCGTGAACAGCCCGGTGGATTCGACGACAATATCCGCGCCGACGTCGCCCCACGCAATCGCGGCGGGATCGGTTTCTTTGAACACTTTCACTTTTTTGCCGTCAATGATCAGCGCGTCATCCGCAAGTTCGACCGTGCCGTTGTAGCGGCCGTAGTTGGTGTCGTATTTGAGCAAGTGCGCCATCGTTTTCATGTCGCCGATGTCGTTAAAGGCGACGACTTCTAACTCGTCGGGATGACGATCGCGGATGGCTTTCAACACCTGACGACCAATGCGACCAAATCCGTTAATGCCTACTTTAATTGCCATGAGAAATTCCTCCAAAATGTGATGTTCTATTTTGTTGATTGTACTTCGTTCAGGCTGAAATGTGAAATCGCGCGCGTCATGGATTTAATGGACGACTGTCATTCTCTTAGAACGCTTTTTCGTCGTAGAGCGCGAAAATCGCGTCCGCTAATTTTTGCGAATCGTGCCGCCAAGAATGATCGTCGTCCGCCAGATCGATGGCGCGGATTTTTCCGTCGGCGAGAGATTTTTCATCGGCGCGCACCCAAACGGACGAATCGTCTAAAACGCCGTTGTAGTTATTGTTGCTCAAAATCGCGTCGAAGACGTTTTCGCCGATGTGTTCTTCCAAAGCGCGGATGTGATCTTCGCAAGTGAAAGAGTCCGTTTCGCCCGTCTGCGTGGCGATGTTGCAGACGTACACTTTCAGCGCCGAACTGACGCGCAGGGCGTCTAACAGATCGCGCACCAAAAGGTTGGGCAAAATGCTAGTGTACAAACTGCCTGGTCCGACGACGATAATATCTGCCGCGAGCAGCGCTTGCACGACGGGCGGAAAAGCGGGCGCGTTATCCGGCTCTAACCACACGCGGCGGACGCGCCCAGCCATTTCGGGAATTTTGCTCTCCCCTTCCACGCGCACTTCGCTTGCGCTGTGCGGCAGCTCCAAACTGGCGACCAGTTTCACGTCGTGCAGGGTGGCGGGCAGCACGCGCCCGTTGACCGAAAGCACGCGCCCCGATTCCATGATTGCGCTTTCAAAACTGCCGGAAATGTCCGCCAGCGCGGTGATGAACAAATTGCCGAAGGAATGTCCGCCCAAATCGGACGCGCCGCTAAAACGATATTGAAACAATTGCGTCAGCAAGGCTTCGTCGTTGGAGAGCGCGGCGAGGCAGTTGCGAATGTCGCCCGGCGGGAGGATGCCGAAATCTTCGCGCAATCTGCCCGACGAGCCGCCGTCGTCGGCGACGGTAACGACCGCCGTCAGGTTGCGCGTGTGCGTTTTCAGCCCGCGCAAAAGCGTGGAGAGTCCGTGTCCGCCGCCGATGGCGACAACGCGCGGACCGCGCCCGCGTTGTTGATAATTTTCCAGCGTGGCGACGACGTCGGCGCCAGGATGAAGGAACGGGCGCAGAAGGGAGCGGTTAAGTCTGTATATCCCGTAAAAAATCAGCGTCGCGCCGATTCCGCCGAAAATCACCGCGCGGACGAGTCGCGGCAAAAAACGCAACGAGGCGTAAGAGAGCAAGGTTAAGACGGCGGCGTTGGTTGTGTCGGTGCGGTAAGCGTCAATGACGACGACGGCGACGCCTAAGCCGATGAGCGCCACGCCCGCGAGGACGAAAAATAGCCAGCGTTTTACGCCTAAGCCTGGGCGCATCCAACGCCATAATTTGGCGAACATGGCGGAAATTCGTTTAAGTCGTTTCATCAGAAAGAATCATAGCAGGGATAATTCGCCGCGTCAAAGGGGAAAAGCGCCTTACGGTATAATTTCGTCATGCCCATAATCGTCGCTGTTGACGTTGGCGGAACGCAAATGCGAGCCGCTGCCTATACGCAAGACCAGTTCCAGCCCGTCAAACTAAAAAAAATTCCTACGCTCGCTTCGTCCGTCGGCGGATTTGAACGCCTTGTTCAAGTCATCGCCGACGTGTTGCCCGCCGACGAAAAAATTGCCGCCATTGGAATCGGCTCGCCCGGCCCGCTCGACCCGCACACGGGCTATCTGCTTGCGCCGCCCAACAATCCCGAATGGCATAACTTTCCGCTGGCGCCCAAATTGAGCGAACATTTCGGCGCGAAAGCCTATCTCGACAACGACGCGAACCTCGCCGCGTTAGGAGAATATCGCTACGGCGCGGGCAAGGGACACCGCGACGCGCTCTACCTCACCGTCAGCACCGGCGTCGGCGGCGGAGTCATCAGCGACGGGCGCTTGCTGCAAGGCTATCACGGGCTGGCTGCCGAGTTGGGACACAGCATCGTTGACCCGAACGGTCCGCTTTGTTCTTGCGGGTTCAACGGACATTTGGAAGCGTTTTCGTCGGGTCCGGCGATTGCGCGCTATGTGTTGCAAGAATTGGACAACGGCGCGACTTCCGCCTTGCGACGCGACGAAAGCCTGACGGCGCGTCAGATCGCCGAGGCGGCGCATCAAGGCGACGAGTTGGCGTTGCGCGCCTTCCGCCGCGCAGGCGAGTATCTGGGCATCGGCGTCGCTTCGTTCTTGCACGCTTTCGATCCGTCCATTCTCATCTTTGGCGGCGGAGTCTCTCAGGCGGGACGAATTCTTTTCGACTCGTTTGAAGAGAGTTTGAAGAAGCGCGTTTTTCATCCGCGTTATTTAGAGGGGCTGGTCATCACGCGCGCGCAATTGGGAGACGACGCGGGCTTGCTCGGCGCGCGCGCGCTGGCTGAAATTAAATCTGGTTTGTAATTCATTATTTAAGGAGACGTTATGTCAAAGATCAACCTTCCCGGCCCGAAAGCCAAAGCGTTAATTGAACGCGACGCCGCCGTGCTTTCGCCCTCTTATATGCGCCCTTATCCGTTTGCGATGGAACGCGGCAAAGGCGTCGAAGTTTGGGATGCGGACGGAAATCGCTTCCTCGACTTTATGGGCGGCATCGCCGTCGTTACGACGGGGCATTCGCACCCGCAGGTGGTCAAAGCCATTCAAGAGCAAGCGGAAAAATTTATTCACATCTCGTCCGATTTTTATCATGAAAATTGGGTTCAACTCGCCGAGAAGTTAAGCGAACACGCGCCTTTCAAAGAAGACGCGCTTTCTTTTATGACCAATTCCGGCACCGAGTCGGTCGAGGCGGCAATTAAACTTGCGCGAGTTCACAGCAAGCGTCAAAACTTCATCGGCTTTACCGGCGCCTTTCACGGGCGCACGATGGGTTCGCTGGCGTTCACGTCCAGCAAATCTAAATATCGCGGCGGGTTTGCGCCGTTGATGCCCGGCGTAACGCACGTCCCCTACCCCAACCCTTATCGTCCCGTTTTAGAGCGCCGCAAAGGCGAAGATTACGGCGAAACGGTCGTGCGTTACATCGAAGAGGAAGTTTTCGCCAAGACCGTTTCCCCGTATGAGACGGCGGGCATTTTGGTCGAGACCATTCAAGGCGAAGGCGGCTACATCGTCCCGCCCGACGGTTTTTACCCCGCGCTGCGAAACCTGTGCGACAAATACGGCATTTTGCTGATTGTGGACGAGGTGCAATCGGGCATGGGGCGCACTGGCAAGTGGTGGGCGATCGAGCATTTCGGCGTGGAGCCAGACATCGTGGCTTCGGCGAAGGGCATCGCTTCGGGGATGCCGCTCGGCGCGTGCATTGCGCGAAAGTCGGTGATGGATTGGTTCGCGGGCGCGCACGGCAACACCTACGGCGGAAATCCTATTTCCTGCGCCGCCGCGTTGGCGACGATTGATTTGCTCGAAAAACAATATTTGCAAAACGCCAAAGAAGTCGGCGAATATATGATGGACGCGCTGGCGGAGATTCAGGCGCGGCATCCCAGCGTCGGCGAAGTGCGCGGCAAAGGGTTGATGATCGGCGTGGAATTCGTCAAAAACCGCGAGACGAAAGAACCCGCCGTCGAACTGTCGGATCGGCTGATGGACGCGGCGTTGGAGCGCGGCCTGCTGACGCTCACTTGCGGACAGAGCGCCGTCCGCTTTGCGCCGCCGCTTTCGCTCAGTCAAAGCGAGGCGGACGAAGGCTTGCGTATTTTTGAAGAGGCGCTGACGCAAGTCGAAAAAGAGACGAAGTAGAATTTTGCAATAGCCGTTTGACATAAAAAAATCCTTCGGATTTCTCCGAAGGATTTTTTGTTGCGTTCTACTCGCCGCTGACGCTGACTAACACAGCGCGGACGACGGTGCGGTTGAGGTATTCCGCCGACTTCTCGTCATAGGTCTTGCAGGTGATGAGGGTCAGCCAAGGCTTCTCTTCGTGCTTCATCACCGAAGCGATTGCCGACGGTTTGACCGTTTGATTCGAGCGGACTTCATAGACGTATTTCTGCCCGCCGAGGTGAACGATGATTTGATCGCCGTAGCGCAGCGAGTCCAGTTTCGAGAAGGGTCCGTCTAAGCCGCTGGCGAGCGTGGAGTGCGCGGTGATGAGCGAGTTGCCGCTGTGCGTCGGGTAGGCGGTGCCGTCCAGCCAGCCGATGTTATCCGCCAGCCATCGCAGATCCCATTCGCCGTTTTTCGGGTCAATCGGCACGCCGACGATGGGCGTCTTCAACTTCAAGGCCGGAATTTCAACCCAGAAGTCAGTCGGCGCGTAGGCGAAGTCTTTCGGCATTTCAGGCAGGACGGTAACTTGTCCGGGCGCGAAGCCGGTCAACGGCAGTTTCTTGGGGAGTTTGACTTCCACCGAAGAGGTAACTCCATAGCCGTTCACGCCGCTCGGGTTGCTCGGATCGTACCAACGCTCGGTTCCAGCGGGGTTGTAGGGCGAGAGGGGAACCGGCACGTCTGGCGTGGGCCAGGGGTTGTTTACCGACGGGTCAATCGGCAGACTGGTCCATTCGAGCCAAGTGGTGTTGTTGACCGGCGCAGGTCCGATGAAGGTCGCCTTGAAGGTAATTCTTGCCTTCTCGCCTAAGTTGAACTCGTCCCAGAAGACGGTCAGCGTGTTGGTAACGGCGTCGAAGGTAATGACCGATCCGCTGGTGGTGCCAGTAACGACCGCGCTGCCAGGGATGTAAGCAAAGCCCGCAGGGATGGGGTCGTTGATTTCCACGTCGTAGGCGTGCGCCGTGCTTTGCGCGGTATGTTCGACGTCCATCGTAAAGGTGATGGCAGTTCCATAATCCGCGATTTTCGGCGTTGCGTCTTTGACGACGTCCATGCTTGGTTCGACAATTTTCACCTTCGGCGCTTCGACGGTTTTGTGCTGTCCGCTGTAAGTCCAGACGGCGCTGTTGGTGCGCTGGACTCCGTTGCTGTTGGCGGCGATGTCCAAGACGATCATTTGGTATTGGATGGTAATCAAGCGCGGCGCATGGTCTGTCGCCGTGTTATCCAAATCGCCGAAATAGAAGGTGGCTTTGCCGCCGTTGTTCTCGATGAGCGGGTTGTGCGTTCCGCTGGTTACGCCGTCGTCGCAGAAGCCCGTGTAGGCGGGTTGCGCGGTAGAAGGAACGCTGGCAATGTCAGGGTCAATCGTTACCGAGACGCAGTCCACAAAGGCGAGGCCGCTGTCGGGCGTGTCCACGACGGAGACGTCGGTCAGCGTGCCGTACGGAACGGGGATGGTAATTTGGTAGGTTAAGATTTCGCCAATGGTTACGTTCGGGTTAACCGTGTGGACTTGGTCGGTGGCGATCAGCGTCTTGGTCGGGTTGATGGTCGAGCCGCCGGTGGTGTTGAAGATGAAGCCGAAGTCGAGCGTCGGGTTGTAGGTCGAGCCATGCGCGTCGTCAATCACAATCGCGTTGTCGGCGGGGTTGCCGGGGCGCGGAACGCCAGGCTTCAGTTCCATCGTTTCGCTGGTCGCCGCTCCCGCCGCCGTGCCGACGCCGTTGTCGTTGTTGTTGTCGTAGTTGTTCGGCGTGGACGTGTCGGCGTTGTCCTTCGTGCTGGAATAGCCGCTCGGCGGCGTAACGCGGACTTTGTATTCGCCGTCCGGCAGGTTTTCAAAGACGTAATTGCCAGTTCCATCGCTGGTAGTCGTCGCAATGACGTCGCCGTTTTTATCAAGCAGTTCGACCGTCGCGCCGGGCAAGGGCAAATCTACGGAGCCGGGGTTCGGGTTGAACATGCCGTCTTCGTCCACGTCAATGAAGACGAGGTCGCCGAGCGAGGCGGTGTAGAAGCCGAAGTCCACGGTGCGGTTGCTGTGGTTGTTAATCGCTTCGCCTGCTGGGTCTGGGGACGGGTAGTCGGCGTCGGTGATTGGTTCGTAATCGCCCAGCGTAACTTTGCCCGAAGAGACGGATTGAAGCGCGCCGCCCGCCTTGAGGTCGCCGCCGTTAGTGAAGGTCGAGGCGCCGTTGTCGAGGCTGTCGGTGTTCGTGTCCGCGCCTTCGGGGTTGCGGGCGTAGCCGTCGGCTAGGATGCCGCTCGCGTCAATGGACGTGCCGCTGCTCCAATAGCCGACTAACGCGCCGCCCGTCGTAAAGTTGCTGTTCGGAAGCACGACGACATAATCGCCCGCAATCAAATTATCGAAGCGGTAGTAGCCGCCGCTGGCGGTGGTTGCCGTGCCGAGAACGGGTCCCGTCGGGGCGCCACTTAGGTCTGATGCATACAATTGAACGGTTACGTTGTTGATGCCAACTTCGCCGCCGTTGATCGTGTGGCTGTTGTCGGTGTCAAACCAAACGCGGTTGCCGAGGCTGTACAGTTTGACGAAGCCGAAGTCCACGGTTAGGTCGCTGTGCTCGTCGCTTTCGCCGTAGTTGCCTCTGCCGTCTGGCCCGTGGGCAGGGTTGCCCGAAACCGTCTCGCCCGTCGGCGAAGTTCCTGTCAAATCAACGGCGCTCGATAGGATGCCGTAGGTCGGCGAGTTAATGCTGATGTCGCCCGCAACGTCAATACCGTTGTCGCGTTGGTCTGTGCCGTGCGTGGCGCCCGTGCTGCTGGAATATTCGTAGAGCGGACCGCCCGATACGAAGTTGGAACTGTCCACGCCGACGAGGTAGCGCCCAGACGGCAAGTTGTCGAAGAGGTAGTAGCCGTTGCTGTCGGTGGTTGTGGTCTTGATGGCGGGGCCGTCGGGGATTCCGTCGCCGTTAGCGTCCCAATACAGACTAACGTTAGCGTTGGCGACAGGCAATTCGCCAGCGTCGTCTATGCCGTTATTGTTGACGTCGTACCACAAACGGTTGCCGAGGCTGTGCGTCGGTTGAATGAAGCCGAAGTCAATGGTGAGGTTGCTGTTGGCGTTGGTTTCGCCGTGCGTGCCGCGAGAGTCAGAACCGTGCGCGGGGTTGCCGCTCAGGTCGGTTTCGCCGGTCGGTTCGCCGCCTTGCACGAGGGTGAAGTCCGCGCTGCGAATGCCGTTTGTTGCGGGGGCTGCATCGTCAATGCCGTTATCGTTGCGGTCTATCGTTTTATCGCTCGAGCTGCCCGTGCTGCTGACGTAGCCGTCTAACGCGCCGCCGCTGGCAAAGTTGGAGGGCGCGATTTGGACATAATATTTGCCTTCGGGCAAGCCGTCGAAGAGGTAGTAGCCGTTCGCGTCGGTGGTTGTGGCGCGATAAGGCGTCGCCATTTCGGAGGCGTCAATCGTTCCATTGCCATCGAGGTCGTAATACAAGTTGACGGTTACGCCTGCGCGTCCGAGTTCTGTGCCGTCTTGAATGCCGTTGTCGTACAGGCTTACATCAACCGAGCCGCCGTTAATGCCGTCGTCAATCCACACGCGGTTGCCGACGCTCATCGGCGGGACGAAGCCGAAGTCCACGGTCAAGTTGCTGTTGTTGTCGGTTTCACCGTAACGCCCGCGAGAGACGGGTCCGTCCCAGTTGGTCGGATTGTTGTTCGCATTGCCGGGCGTGGTGTCGCCGCTGAGTTGCGTTTCGCCAGTCGGCGCGGAGTTATTGGCAAGCGTAATCAAATTGCTGGTGATGCCGTTAACTTCGGGGCGCGCGTTGTTGACGCCGTTGTCGTTGACGTCCGCGTTGTCGGCGAAGGTCGGTCCGCTGCTGTACCAGTATTGCAAGGGTCCGCTCGCTTGGAAGTTCGTATTCGTAATGTGGACGAAGTAATTTCCGGGCGTCAAACCGTCGAAGAGGTAGTAGCCGTTCGCGTCGGTAACGTCATACGCGACGAGCGTATCGCCTGTGCCGAAATTCCCGTCGCCGTTGTCGCGGTACAGTTCCACGCGGACGCCGGCAATCGGCTGTTCGTCGCCGTTCATGATGCCGTCGTTGAGCGTTCCCGTCGTGCCGCCGTCGTCGCGCCAAACGCGGTTGCCGAGACTCATCGGCTGGTAGAAGCCGAAGTCCACGGTTAGGTCGCTGGTGGCGTCGGTTTCGCCGTGCGTGCCGATGCCTTTCGTGCCAGTATCTTCGCCTGTGGGCGACGTTCCCGTCAAGTCAATGCTGGGCGAGAGGATGCCGTGCGTTGATGCGGCGGGCGTAATCACGTCAATGCCGTGATCGGTTCGGTCGGGGTTCGTCGCAGGCGGGTTGGTATAAATCGAATTAGACGGCGTTCCGCCCGTGCTGCTGGCGTAGCCTTCCAACGGGCCGCCCGATTGGAAGTTGGAACTGTTCACGCCGACAATGTAGCGACCGGGCGGCAGGTTGTCGAAGAGGTAGAAGCCGCTCGCGTCGGTGGTTGTGGTCGCAATGGCGGGACCGTCGGGGACGCCGTCATTGTTGGCGTCGCGGTACAGGCTGACGCTGGCGCCGACGACTGGGTTTTCCGCGTCGTCTACGCCGTTGTTGTTGACGTCGTACCACAGGCGGTTGCCGAGGCTGTGCGGCGGCTGAATAAAGCCGAAGTCAATGGTGAGGTTGCTGCTGGCGTTGGATTCGCCGTAGCGTCCCCACCCGTCGGGACCGTAAGCGGTTGTATCGCCGCTGATGTCGGTTTCGTCGGTCGGCTCGCCGTTGTAAGCAAGCACAACGTCCATGCTGCGGATGCCGTCCGCTAGGTAGGTTGGGCTGTCTTGCCCGTTATCGTTAAGGTCTCCGGTTTCATTATCCGTGCTGCCCGTGCTGCTGACGTAACCATTCAACGCGCCGCCGCCCGCAAAGTTGGAGGGCGCGATTTGAACATAATATTTGCCTTCGGGCAAGCCGTCGAAGAGGTAGTAGCCGTTCGCGTCGGTGGTTGTGGTGCGATAGGGAACGGCTTCGTTGACTCCGTCCACAACATCGTTGTAGTCGCCGTCGCCGTTGGCGTCGTAATACAAGTTGACGATTACGCCTGTGCGTCCGAGTTCTGTGCCGTCGTGAATGCCGTTATTGTATTGGCTGAGGACGGGGCCGCCAAGCGTGGCGCCGTCGTCAATCCACACGCGGTTGCCGAGGCTGAGCGGCGGGATGAAGCCGAAGTCCACAGTCAGGTTGCTGTTGTTATCGGTTTCGCCGTAACGCCCGCGAGAGTCGGGACCATCCCAGTTGGTCGGACTGTTGCTCGCATTGCCGAGCGTGGTGTCGCCGCTGAGTTGCGTTTCGCCGGTCGGCGCGGAGTCGTTGGCAAGCGTAATCAAATTGCTGGTGATGCCGTTAACTTCGGGGTGCGCGTTGTTGACGCCGTTGTCGTTAACGTCCGCGTTGTCGGCGAAGGTCGGTCCGCTGCTGTACCAGCCCGTGAGCGCGCCCGCCCCGTTGAAATTGCTCGAAGGGATGCGGACGAAGTAATTACCGGGCGTTAATTCGTCGAAGAGGTAGTAGCCGTTCGCGTCGGTGATGTCATACGCGACGAGCGTATCGCCTGCGCCGAAATTCCCATCGCCGTTGTCGCGGTACAGTTCCACGCGGACGTTGGCGAAGGGGAGTTCTCCGCCGTTCATGATGCCGTCGTTGAGGACGCCGCCTCCCGCGCCATCGTCCTTCCAAACGCGGTTGCCGAGACTCATCGGTTTGAAGAAGCCGAAGTCAATTGCCAAATTGCTGTGATCGTTCGTTTCGCCGTAGCGCCCGCGAGAGTTGGGACCATCGTCTTCGGTTGGGTTAAATCCGAGCGCTGTGCCAGTGTCGGCGCTCACCGTCCCCGCCGCTTCGTCGCTCGTCGGCGATGTGGTTCTCATATCAATAATGCTTGACAGGACGCCGTAAGGCGAAACGACTGGATCGCCGGGCAGGATTCGATCTCTGCCGTGATCACTTTGATTGGCGTTTGACGTGGGCGGGTTGACGTAATCCGGGCTGGTCGGCGCGGGCGAACCGCCCGTGCTGCTGGCGTAGCCTTCCAACGGGCCGCCCGATTGGAAGTTCCAATTATCCACGCCGACGAGGTAGCGACCGGGCGGCAGGTTGTCGAAGAGGTAGTAGCCGCCCGCGTCGGTAACGTCCGTAGCAATGGACGGACCGTCAGGGACGCCGTTGCCGTCACTGTCGCGGTACAAACTGACTCGCGCGTTGACGACAGGCAGTTCGCCGCCGTCTATCACGCCGTTGTTGTTGAGGTCGTACCACAGGCGGTTGCCGATGCTGTGCGGCGCTTGAACGAAGCCGAAGTCCACCGTCAGGTTGCTGTCGTCGTCGGCTTGGCCGTAATTGCCGCGATGGCCGGGTCCATAGCCGGCGGGCAAATCGGTTTCATCGCCGGGCGTCAGCGGCTCTGTGCGGTACGCCATCGTAATTTTATTGCTGACAACGCCGTCTGTTGCGGGGTTGGCGTTGTCAATGCCGTTATCGTTTTTATCTACGGCATTATCCGTCGGCGCGGTTCGATCGTAACTGCTGATGTAGTTGACCAGCCGCCCGCCTCCGGTAAAGTTGGAGGGCGGAATGTAAACGACGTAATCGCCGGGCTGCAGGCGCTCGAAGAGGTAGTAGCCTTGCGCGTCGGTTGTGGTTGTGTCCAAAACGGGTCCAGTGCGAACGCCGCTTCCGTCCGAACGATAGAGTTCGACGGTTACGCCGCTCCGCCCGGCTTCTGTGCCGTCTTGGATGCCGTTGTTGTAGCCCGCGCGGAAGGAAGGTTCGCCCGCGCCGTCGTCAATCCAAACGCGGTTGCCGAGACTCATGGGCGGAATGAAGCCGAAGTCAATGGTCAGGTTGCTGGTTTGATCGGTTTCGCCGAAGCGCCCAATCGAACCAGGCCCGTCGCCGGCGGTTGGGTCAAAGCCTGGCGCCGTGCTCGTATCGCCGCTTAGATACGTTTCGCCAGTCGGCTCGTCCACGCCGCGAGTCAAGATAACCGGCCCGCTGCGGATGCCGTTCAGCCACGGTTGGTCGTTGTTGATGCCGTTGTCGTTGTTGTCGCCGCCGTTTTGCTCGTCGGTGTCGGTAAATTGACTGCTGAACCAGCCGCGCAACACGCCCGGCGCGGCGGGCAGGGGACCTGAACCGTCTACGTCAAAATTGGCGTCGCCAAAATTGCCAGACGGGATGACGACGTAGTATTCGCCCGGGTCGAGGTTGTCGAAGAGGTAGAAGCCGTTCGCGTCGGTTACGTCAAAACGAATGCGTTCGCTCGGGTCGGGTTGATGGTTGCCGTTGCCGTCGCGGTAAAGTTCCACGCGGACGCCGACGACTGGCAGTTCGTCCGTATCGCGGAGGCCGTTGTTAAGGTTCGCGCCCGCGCCGTTGTCGTACCACAAGTGGTTGCCGATGCTGAAGGGGACGTCCGAGCCGCCGAAGAAGCCGAAGTCCACAGTCAGGTTGCTGTTTTCGTCGCGTTCGCCGTTGAGTCCGCGCCGCGCGCCGGGCAAGCCGTGAGCGGCGTCCGTCGAGAGGTCGCTCTCATTCTTCGGCTCGGCATTGGCGGACAGCGTAATGGTCGGGCTGAAGACTTCGCCGGTGAAGGGCGCGGCGGTGTCAATGCCGTGATCGGCGCTGTCCACGTCGTTATCGGTCGGGCTGGTGTAGATTGGGTTAGCGGGCGTGCCAGTGCTGCTGCGGAGGTGGTAAAGCGGCTGGCCTGAATTGAAGTTGTTCGCGTCAATGCCGACGACATAATTGCCGGCCGGCAAATTGCTAAACAGGTAGTAGCCGTCTTGCGTGCCATTGCCGCTTGTCGTCGTTTGGGCAATCCGCGCCCCGTCAGGAATGCCGTCGTTGTCTGCGTCAAGGTAAAGGTTGACTAAAACGCCATTAATGCCTGGATTGGCGTCGTCCGGCGCGTTGATGGTGCCGCTGTTGTCCGAATCGCGCCAGACGCGGTTGCCGATGCTGAAGCGTTCGGGGATGGTGATGCCGACTTTGCGCGGCTCGGAGGCGAGCAAATCGCGGATGTTCGACGATAAATCTGTATACGAGCCGACGTGCGAGAAGGAGTTCCACGCGATTTCTTTGGAGAAGGGGTCGTCTTGAGTCACCGTGCCAATCGGGTCAGCGTCCGCGACGATGTGCATGGGGACGCCGAAGCGCGCTTCGCCGCCGGAGAGGATGCCGCCTGATGCGGGTTTCATCAAAATTCGGTAAGCGCGGACAGTTGTCCAGTTAGAGATAGAAGCGGCGGGGACCCAATCGTTCGTACACCCTGCCGGCACGTTCGGCGTGGCGGGCGCTTGGTTGAAGACTTCCGGGCGGCAGGGGTTGAGGCTGACGCTGTATTCGATTGTAAAGTCCGCGGCGGATAACGGAGCGGGAGCGCTCAGGAATTGAACGGGTCCAGTCAACGCCGGGCGGAATTCGGAACTGCGCGACGCGCCATACAAGGTGCCGCCGGATCCCGTATCGCCGTAGCGCGGGAGCAAGTCGTAAAGCGCGTAGTGAATCATCGGCACGTTGCCGTCGTTGAAGACGCGCAAGTTGTACTCGAAGTCGTCTAAGGTCGGGTCGGTGGTCGGTCCCACGTGTTGATTGGGCGCCAACGCGCCTTCGGGGAAGGCTTGCGCGATGCAGGGGTAGCGGGTGAAGTCGTTAGAACTGCCGGGCAAGCCGACGTTTCCGCCGTTCGGGCAGGAGGCGTCCGGCAAAAAGGTTGCGGAGTCAACCACTTGACTGTTTGTAGCGGCAACGCTGCGAATCCACTTTTCGCCGCGCAGGGCGGCGGTGCGTTCTACTTCGTAGTTATCTGTGTTGACGCAGTGATTGTCCGTGTTGCTTCCGTTTGGAATTTCACAGACAGCATCCACCGCGCCAGTATCTACCGACATGGTGTTCGTGCGTTGACCGGGTCCTTGTCCGCGCGGGATGCGGGCGTAGAATTCCACCGTCAAGAAGTTGCTTTGGAATTGCTGAGGCGCGACGTTCAGTCCGCTAAACGTCCAGGTTAAATTATTTCCCGCGCCTGGGTTGGGGCCTGTTTGATTGGCAGCCACCGAGGCGCCGCCGGGCAAAGCGCCGCCGTTTAATTGCGCGTTTCCAAAACGGACGAAAACCAAGTCGTTAGGGAGCGTATCGTGAATAATCGGGTTAATCAAATTCGTCGAAGAGCGTTCGGTCATCTCGACGGTGAGGGTGTATTTCAAGGTGTCGCCGGGCATAATGCTAGAATCGGCGACGAAAGTGTTAATATTCGGGTCGTATAAATCGTCCCACGCTTCGCCGGGCGTCTCGGCTTTGGAGACGCGCAAACTGACCACGTCGCCGCGCACGGTCATATCTTCATTCGCGCAAGCGGGCGAAACGGGATTTCCGTGACTGTCGTCATACGTGATTTGCAAGCAGTTGGTATAGGTCGAACCCGCCGTCGCCGCGTTTAAGGCCGTAGGGGGCGAATCGTCCGCTGTGGTCGCTGTCGCGCGCGGCGTTACGCGAATTTCAGGCCGCGCGGAAAATGACCACATATAGGGAAGGCCTGGAATGTTGGGCGTTCCGCTAATCGGATCGTCATACTCAAAGCGCCAGCGCACGTTGGTAACGTTCGGCACGGGCGCGGTATACGTCGCGTTGGTGTTGTATTGAATCGGTTGAACGCCAGGGAAGGCGGTCCACGTCGCGCCAAGGTCGGTGGAATATTCCACATAAGCGCGGACGTAATTGAAGGATGCGTCCCAAGTTCCGCTGGTTACTTCGGTTACTTGCAACTCGCCGGGCAGGTTGTCAATCAACGTTACGTTGTTCGAGGGCCAGTTCGTGCCGTTGGTGTTCAACTCTAAAAGGAAGCGCGCCGTGCCGCTCATGCCGACTGGGTCGCCCGTGTCGCTCTTGCTGAAAGTCGGCGCGTCGTGGATTTCAATGATCGGGTGGGTAATGCTGTCCGTATCGGTAAAGCAGGGAGCGGCGCACCAACCCGTATTGCCGACATAGCCAGCGCTTACGCTCGCCGAGTTGGTAACCGTTGGATAAGTCGGCGGAGTAGGATTTCCGAACGTCGCGCTCGGGTAGCGGACGGTAACATAGCGAGTTAAGCAGTCGGGCGGCACAACGGGTCCGGCAGCAGTCCAAGTAACCACGCCGCCCGATTCTGTTCCGCCGTCAGACGCGGAAACAAACACCGCGCCTGCGGGCAAGGTATCTGTCAACGTGATGTCGCTCATCGCCGCGTTTCCGCTCACGCCCGTCGGGCAGAAGCGAATCGCGTAGGTAACGTTCGTGTCCACCGTCGGGTTAATGCCAGGGCTGACTTGCGTCTTCGTCAAATCCCAATTTAGGTTAAGCGTGCCAACCGTAATCGGCGGCGCAGGAGCGGGGTCGGAAACTTGCACGCCCACCGGACCAGGCGGGTCAATCGTGCCGTTGGCGGTGTTGTTTAACGCGGCGGGCAGGGGGCGCAGGTCATAGTTGACGCTTACGGCGATGACCGCGTCGTATTGCGTGCCGTCGAGCAAATCATTATCAATTTTACGAATAGTAACCGTGCGCGTTCCGTTGTTGTAGGTAATCGTAAACCCAGCGGGGACATACGACTCAGCCGCCAGGTAAGTTACGCCCGCAGGAAGGACGTCCGTAATTTCCATTTCGCCGCAGGAAGTGGTGAGGCTGCTGCACTCAAAACGAATGCGGTAATGGATAATATCCCCCACTTTGACGTTGGTAACATTGCCGTCCACCGATTTGGTCAAAATCAGTTTCGGGTTTGAGCCTTGCGCTGAAATGCCTGTCGCAGGGCTTAAGAGCAACGAGCCGATAACGAACAAAACAAAAAGAACATAACGAAAAGAACGATTCATGCTTGCCTCTCAAAAAAATATTTCGCCATAAAGACGTTAAAAAGCGAAGGTAAAAACCTCGCCTCCGCGCATTTTTCCGCAATTAATAAAAAAACATTGCGAATTCATAACAATTTAATAAATTGTATAGTCTCGAAAGGTAATCGTCAAGGTTAAAACTGACAAATTTGCAAGATTGACCTTTCATTTGCTGAACGTCTTTCGTAGAAAAATCTTACAAATTTCGCGGCGCGGCGGTGATACAATACCCGCGATGTCTATCGTCCCTTCTATGTTGCCCGATTTCCGCGTGCGTCAACGCGATTATCTTTTGGAAATCGCGCGCCTCTTAACCCAAGAATTGGATTTAGAGAAATTGATGACGCGCATCTTGCGCGTCTCAGTCGAGATGTTGGCTGGGCAAGCGGGCATCATCGCCCTCAAACTGCCCGACGGCTGGCGCGTGGCGGCGGCGCACGGCATCGCCCCCGCTTTTCTCTCCTACCTGACGCCGCTGCTCGCCGAAGAAAAAGTCCGCGAGTTGGACGTGGACGAATTAAACCGCATGTTAAAGGAATTGACTTACACCGCCAGCATGGGCTTGCTGAACGGCACCGGGCTTCCGCTCTCGGCGCACGGGCAAGTCATCGGCGTCATCTTCATCTTCCGCAATTACCCCGATCACTTCACCGCCAACGACCGCGTGCTTTTGCAATCCTTCGCCGACCAAGCCGCCATTGCCGTCTTCAACGCCCAACTTTACGGACAAGTTACTTACGAAAAAAAACGCCTCGACGCGCTGCTCGACTCAGCCGCCGACGGCATCTTCATCCTCGACGCGAATCTGAACGTCGAACGCTGCAACGAAGCCTTCGTCAAACTCTTCGGCGCGGCGCGGGAAGAAATCGTCGCCCGCCCGCACGCGGACGTGATTCAATGGAAGAAAGAGCCGCACAACGCCACGCTGGAAGAATCGATCGCGCGCGGCTGGCCGCTCACGCCGCGCGCCGCCCTCTATGTCGAAGGCGACCTCAAACGCGGCGTTCACCCCGCGTTGCCGGTCGGCATCACCTACGCGCCGCTGCTTTCGGACGAAGGCAAATTGGGCAACGTCATCGCCGCCGTGCGCGACATCACCCACTTCCGCACCGCCGACGAAATGAAGGCGACTTTCATCTCCGTCGTCAGCCACGAACTGCGGACGCCGGTGGCGCTGATCAAAGGCTACGCCTCCACCCTGCGCCGCGACGACGCCAAATGGGACAAGCGCACGATTGCCGATTCGCTCACCGTCATCGAAGAAGAAGCCGACCGCCTCTCGAAGATGATTGACGATTTGCTCGACGCCTCGCGCCTGCAAGCGGGCGGGCTGACGCTCAACCAGGCCGACGTGGGGCTGGCGCGTCTTGCCGAGCGCGTTTGTCAGCGCTTCGTCAATCAGGCGCAAGGGCGCGAAATCGTCGCGCATTTTTCCGAAAACTTTCCCGTCATCCTTGGCGACGAAGGGCGTTTGGAACAATTGCTCTCGAACCTCGTCTCTAACGCGCTCAAATACGCGCCGCAAGGCGAAATCAAAATTAGCGGTAAAGTTTTCCCCGACCAAGTCGTCGTTTGTGTGCGCGACCACGGCGCGGGCTTTGACCCGAAAGACGTGCCGTATATCTTCGACCGCTTCTATCGTTCGTCCAAAGCCGTCAAGCAGACCAAAGGCGCCGGGCTGGGACTTTACCTAGCGCGAGCCATCGTCGAGGCGCACAACGGGCGCATCTGGGCGGAGAACGTTCAAGGAGAAAAAAGCGGCGCGAGAATTTGCTTTTCGTTGCCGCGCTGAGTCGGTTGGCAGTTGAGTCGGTTGGCAGTTGACAGTTGGCAGTTAGCAGTTGGCAGTTGGCAGTTGACAGTTGACAGTTAGCAGTAATTTATCAATTATTATTAACCATCAACCACAAACCATCAACTACAAACCATCAACCATAAACAAGGAAACCTCATGGCAAAAATACCCGCACGAAAACAAGTTGATAAAAAATACACCTGGAACGCCGAGAGCGTTTTCGCTTCCGCGCAGGAGTGGGAAGCGGCGCTGAAATCCGTTACGGACGATTGCGCCCACGTCAAGAGTCGCTTTGAAGGCAAACTCGGCGTCAGCCCCGAAACTTTGTACGATGGCTTGCAAGCCATCGAAGATTTATGGCTGCGCGCCCAAACCGTTTACATGTACGCCCAATTTTCCTACTCGGTGGACACCACCAACCAAGAGGCGGCGGCGCTGGTCGGGCGGGCGCAAAGCATGTTCGGTCAAGTGGCGGCGGCGACTTCCTTCCTCAACCCCGAACTGCTTTACATCGGCAGAGAAAAATTAGAAGGCTGGACTCACGCCGTCGCCGGGCTGGCGACCTACCGCCACAGTTTCGACGATTTGTTCCGTCAGCAAGCGCATGTGCGTTCGGCGGAAGTGGAAGCGCTGCTCGGCATGGCGGCTGACCCGCTCAGCGGCGCTTCAAACAGCACGAGCATGTTGGTCAACGCCGACTTCAAATTTGCGCCCGCCGAAGACAGCAAAGGCAAAAGCCTGCAAGTTACGCAAAGCAATTTCTACTCGACGCTGCTCGAACACCCCGACCGCAAAGTTCGCCAAACGGCGTTCAACAGTTATCACGACAAGCACCTCGAATTTAAGAACACGTTGGCAACGAACCTCTCGGCTTCGATCAGCGCCAACGTCTTCCAAATGCGCGTGCGCAATTTTCAATCCACGCTTTCGGCGTCGCTGTTTAACAACAACATCCCCGAAGAGGTCTTCCACAATTTAGTGGACACCTTCAAAAGCAAGCTGCCGATTTGGCATCGCTACTTTGCGCTGAAACGCAAAGCCCTGAAACAACGCGACTTTCAATATTACGACGTTTGGGCGCCGCTGACCAAGAAAAAAGTCTCGCTGACCTTCGAGCAAGCGACCGACTACATCAGCGAGAGCCTCGCGCCGCTGGGCGAAGATTATGTGGCGACGCTGCGACGCGGCGCGCTCGAAGAACGCTGGGTGGATTCCGCGCCCAATCTCGGCAAAGCAGGCGGCGCGTTCTCCTACGGCTCGCCGCAGACGCACCCCTTCATTATGATGTCCTTCACCGACGACGTGGGCAGCATGAGCACGTTGGCGCACGAACTCGGGCATTCCATGCACTCGTATTTGACGTGGAATAATCAGCCGCCGGTCTATTCCAACTACTCGCTCTTCGTCGCCGAAGTCGCCTCGAACTTTCATCAAGCCATGATGCGCGCTCACTTGCTCAAAACGGTAACCGACCCCGATTTCTTAATCGCGGTCATCGAAGAAGCCGTCAGCGGAAATTTCTTCCGCTACTTCTTCCAAATGCCGACGCTGGCGCGCTTCGAGTTGGAAACGCATCAACGCGCCGAACGCGGCGAAGCGCTGACCGCCGACTCGCTGCAAACGCTCATGGCGGATTTGTTCAGCGAAAGTTTCGGTCCCAAAGTCAAAATTGACCGCCCGCGCGTCGGCATGGTTTGGTCAACCTTTGGGCATCTCTTCTCGGATTATTACGTCTATCAATACGCCACCGGCATTTCGGGGGCGCACGCCCTTTCCGCTCGCATCTTGCGCGGCGAACCCAACGCGGCGGAAGACTATCTCGGCTTCCTCAAAAGCGGCTCGTCCAAATACGCGCTGGACGTGTTAAAAGGCGCCGGCGTAGATTTGACAACCCCGCAAGCGGTGGAAGAAACTTTCGCCGTGCTGGAAGGCTACATCAACCGTTTGGAAGAATTGGTAGGATAAATGACTCAAACTCAAATTCCTTGTCCGCGTTGTCGGCAGATGATCACCGCCGACGTTCAACAGCTCTTCGACGTCAGCGCTAACCCGCAAGACAAACAGCGCCTCTTAAGCGGACAGGTCAACCACGCGCAATGTCCGCATTGCGGTTATCAAGGGCGGCTGGCGACGCCCATCGTCTATCACGACAACGACAAAGAATTGCTGCTGACCTTCTTCCCCATGGAATTGGGCTTGCCAATTAACGAGCAAGAGCGGATGATCGGACCTTTAATTAAACAAGTAACCGACCGCCTGCCGCCCGAAAAGCGCAAAGCCTACCTTTTTAATCCGCAAGCGAACTTGACTTACGAATCCATGCTGGAAACCATTCTCGGCAAAGACGGCATCACGCCCGAAATGCTGAAAACGCAGCAAGAGCGAATGCACCTGATCGAAACGCTAATGCAGATGACCAGCAAAAGCGCGCGCTCGGAATTGATCAAACAAAACGCCGCCCTTGTGGATGAAATGTTCTTCGCGCTGTTTAGCCGCATCGCGCAAAGCGCCCTCGCCAGCGGACAAGAGTCGGCGGCGCGTTCGCTGATTGACATTCAAACGCAGCTGCTCGACGAAACCGAATACGGCAAGCAATTAAAAGAATCCGTCGGCGAGTTAGAAGCGGTTCAACAAGAATTGCAAGACCTCGGCAAAGAATTAACCATCGAAAAATTTCTCGATTTAGTCGCCGCCTCTCAAAGCGATTCGCGGCTGAAGGCTTACGTCTCGCTCGCTCGCGGCGGCATGGATTACGCCTTCTTCCAAATGCTGACCGAACGAGTCGAAAAAGCGTCGGGCGAAGAAAAGACGCGCTTAGAAAACGTCCGCGAGAAATTGCTGGGTTACGTCGCCGAAGCGGACAAACAAAACGAGGCGCGAGTCAAAAAGGCGCAAGAGTTTATCGAAGCGCTGCTCGCCGAAGCGGACGTCGAAAAAGCCGTTACCGCCAACTTGGACAAGTTCACGCAAGACGCGGTAGATTTTGCCCAACAAGCCTTAAAGCAAGCGACGGAAAAAAACGAATACGAGCGCATGGGCAAACTGCAAAAGATGATTCAAGTTTTGCAAGCCGCCAGCGCGCCGCCGGAGATTGCGCTCATCGAACAGTTGATTCAACTGCCCGACGCGGCAACCGTCGAGCAAGCGCTCAACCAATCGCCCGAAGTCGTTACGCAAGAACTGCTCGACACCCTCGCCGGGCTGATCGGTCAAATGGAAGGACAAGCCGACAACCCCGAAGCCAAAGCCATGTCGGAAAAAATCGGCGAGGTGTACAAAATCGCGCTGAAAATTTCAATGAAGCGCAATTTAGCGTAATCAAAAAAAGACGCGGCTTGCCTGCGTCTTTTTTATTTATAATCTCGCCATGACTTTTCGCCGCTTTCTCCGCCCGCGCTTGATCTTGCTCTTCATCTTTTTTCTCGCCCAAGCCTGCTCTCCCGCCGCGACTGCGCCGATTACGCCCTTTCGCCCGCCCAGCGCCGCCCCGCCGACTCCCCTTCCGCCGACGGCGACTCTCATTCCGCCTGCGCCGACGGCGTCCGCAGTTCCAACCTCCACAGCGGAAGTCGGCGTTTGTGAAAACGGCTTAACTTTTTTGGACGACCTGACCGTCGAAGACAACAGCGTATTTTCGCCGAACGAATTCATTGACAAACGCTGGCTCGTCCGCAACAGCGGAACTTGCAACTGGGACTCGTCTTACAAACTGAAATGGGTCGGCGGCGATTTATTGGGCGCGGCGGAAGAACAGCCGCTCTACCCCGCCAAAGCGGACGTTCAAGCGACTCTGCAAATTATCTTCAGCGCCCCCGCCGAAGCGGGGACTTATCAAAGCGTTTGGCAAGCCGCCGACGCGGACGGCGTCCCCTTCGGCGATAAGGTGTACATGGAGATTATTGTAGAGGAATGAAATTATTTTGTTACATGGTAATCAGCACAATGCCAATCAACGCGCAAACGACGCCGACCCACTGACTGCGGTTAAGCCGTTCTTTCAAGGCGATCCATGCCAGCAAAACCGTCGCGCCTGGAAAGAGCGAACTTAACACGGCGGCTACGTCTAAACGCCCGGCTTGCCCGGCGAGGATGAAGAAGAAATTTCCGCCTAAATCGAGAATCCCGTTGAGCGCGATGACTGGCAACGCGGAAAAGTTAAACTTCCACGAGGCGCGAGTCACCAGCAAATAAGCGGCGATGAGCGTCATTCCGCTTGCCCGCGAAAGAACCATCGGCCAGACTGTGCCGCCGTCGCGGGTGGCGATATTAATGAAGACAAAGTACAAGCCAAATCCCATGCCCGCAAGGAGGGGAAGTTTCAAGTCGGCGAGATGCGAGAAGACGTCTTTCATGCCGTCGCCGCTTTGCGAAATTAACCAAACGGCGAGCAACGCGAATCCGAATCCTAAAAATATCAACACGCCGGGAAATCCGTCCGACGTTATGCCGACTAAAACGGGCAACGCCGCCGCCAGCAATGCGGAGACCGGCGCGGCGACGCTCATCAGCCCGACGGACATGGCGTGATAAAGGAGCAGCAACCCCATCGAGCCGAACACCCCCGAAAGCAGACAAAATAAAATCGAGCGCAACGCTGGGAACGGTTCGCGGATGAATAAGGCGATGGGGACAATCAACGCGACGCCGATTAATTCGGCGTAGAAGACGGAACGATAGGCGCCGACTTTTCGCGCCGCCATGCCGCCTGTGAAATCTCCCGCGCCCCAACTGAGCGCGGAGAGCAACCCGAAGAGAATAGACATAAACGGACTCTATCACGAAATCGCGGAGGAATAAACGGACTTATAAACGGACTCTTTCACGGACTCACGGATGGGAACGGACGGGTAAGCGGACTCTGTCGCGGAATCACGGACGAGAAACGGACGGGTAAGCGGACTCTGGCTTCGTCCAAAAAACTTACATTTCTCTAATCTCCCTGCCCTTGACGAAAACTTAACTACTGCATAAAGTTAAGCGCGCTTAACTAAAAAGAAGGATTAACTATGGTCGAAACCGTTTCTATTTCAAAATCGCTGCGTCAGTGGACGGATCTTTTCATGCACCAATCCATGCGCGGCTGGAATCGCTTCGTCAAAGAGTCAGGGTTGACGATGGCGCAATTCAGCGTGCTGATGCAATTGCACTACAAGAAGCAAGTCGGCATTTCGGAAGTCGGCGAGCGTTTCGGCGTCTCGCCCGCTGCCGCCAGTCAACTCGCGGACAAACTCGTGCAAGCCGATTTAATCGAACGCGCCGAAGACCCCGCCGACCGTCGCGTTAAGTTGATTCAACTTTCGCAGCGCGGAAAAAAATTAGTAGAAACCGGTCTCGCCGAACGCTATCGGTGGATGGACGGCATCACCTCCAGCCTCGACGCGCAAGACAAAGCCAAAGTCGCCGAGGCGCTGCGCATCTTAACCGAAGCGGCGCATTCGTTAATCGAAGCGCCGTAAATCTCGCATTTATTCTATATTTCAGGAGTTCTTTTCCCAATGATGAAATTAATGAAATTCGTCAAACCCTATCGCTGGATGTTGCTTTTGGCGGTGGCGTTAATCTTCGGGCAAGTCAACCTCGACTTGGCGCTGCCCGATTACCTTTCGCACATTGTCAACACGGGCATTCAGCAAGGCGGCGTGGAAGATTCGCTGCCGCAAGCCATGCGCGCCAAAGAAATGGATCACGTCCTCGTCTTCCTCGACGGACAAGATCAGGACGACGTCCGCGCCGCTTATACCCTTGCGGATAAATCCTCGCCCGATTACGAAACCTACCTTAAGAAATATCCCGCGCTGGCGAACGAACCCGTTTACGTCCGCAACGATATTTCGCAGGAAGAAATTAATCGCCTCAATCCGATTATGGCGAAAGCGTTGCTGACGACCGCAGGTTTGGAAAAAGCCCTCGCCGACCCCGAAGCGGCGGCAAAGATGGGCGAAGCGATGGGCGGGTTCGACCTCAGCAAACTGCCGCCGGGGACCGACCTCTTCGACGTGTTGGCAAAACTGCCGCCCGAAAAGACCGCTCAAATTAGCGCCTCGTTCAGCGATAAATTTTCCGCGCTGGGCGACACGATGATGACCCAAGCGGGAATCAACATCGTCCGCCAAGAGTACGAAGCGCTGGGCATGGACACCGAAAAACTGCAAAACAATTACATCCTCACTGCCGGCGGATGGATGCTCTTGCTGACGTTGCTTTCGGGCATATCCACCGTTTTCATCGGTTTCCTCGCCGCCAAGATCGCGGCGGGCATGGCGCGCGACATTCGCCGCGCCTTGTTTCAGCGCGTCGAAAGTTTTTCCAGCGCCGAGTTTGACAAATTCTCCACCGCTTCGCTCATCACGCGCACAACCAACGACGTAACGCAAATTCAAATGGTAAGCATGATGATGATTCGCATGATGTTCTACGCCCCGCTGATGGGCATTGGCGGCATCCTCAAAGTGTTGGCGAACGAGTCGCCGCTGGCGTGGATGATCGGCGTCGCCGTCGCGCTCATCGTCAGTTTGATTGCCGTCGTCTTCACCGTTTCGCTGCCGAAGTTCAAAGCCATCCAAAAGTTGACCGACCGCATTAACCTTGTGGCGCGCGAAAACTTGACGGGCATGATGGTCGTCCGCGCTTTTACGATGGAAAATTTTGAAGAGAAACGCTTCGACGTCGCCAACAAAGATTTGACCGCCGTCAGTTTGTTCATCAACCGCGTGATGGTGATTATGATGCCGCTGATGATGTTGATTATGAACGGCGTGATGCTGGCGACCATTTGGTTCGGCGCGAATCAAATCGCGGCGTCCAACATGCAAGTCGGCGATATGATGGCTTTTATGCAATACGCCATGCAAATTATGATGGCCTTCGTCATGCTTTCGATGATGTTCATTATTATTCCGCGCGCGTCGGTTTCCGCCGAGCGCATTGACGAAGCGCTGGCCACCGAACCGCACATTCACGACCCGCAGACGCCGGTCAAATTCCCCGAACCGTTTAAGGGCGAGATTGAATTTCGCAACGTCTCTTTTCGTTACCCCGGCGGCGACATAGACGCGATTCAAAACGTCAGTTTCACCGCCAAGCCCGGACAAACCACCGCCCTCATCGGTTCGACGGGTTCGGGCAAATCCACCATCGTCAATTTGATTCCGCGCTTTTACGAAGTCTCCGACGGCTCGATTTTCATTGACGGCGTGGACATCCGCGACGTAACGCAACACGACCTGCGCGCCAAAATCGGTTATGTGCCGCAAAAGTCCGCGCTCTTTTCGGGGACGATTGAAAGCAACCTGCGCTACGCCGACAAACACGCCGCCGACTCTGTGCTGCAATCCGCGATTGACATCGCCCAAGCGCGCGAGTTCGTCGACGAAAAGCCCGAAGGCTTGCAAACTGAAATCGCGCAAGGCGGCGGCAACGTCTCCGGCGGACAAAAACAGCGCCTCTCGATTGCGCGCGCCGTCGTCAAACAGCCGCCGATTTACATCCTCGACGACAGTTTCTCCGCGCTGGATTTCAAAACCGATTCCGCGTTGCGCCGCGCTTTCAAAGAAAAATCAAAAGACAGCGCGCTGTTGATCGTTACGCAGCGCGTCTCCACCGTCAAAAACGCCGAGCAGATTCTCGTGTTAGACAACGGCAGAATCGTCGGCAAAGGAACGCATAACGAACTCATGGAAAACTGCGAAACGTATAAAGAAATTGCCCTCTCGCAATTGAACTTGGAGGAATTAGCATGATGCGCCGCCCCGGTCAACAAGGTCCCAGCGCGGGACACGCCGTGATGGGCGCGCCGATTCAAAAAGCGCGCGACTTCAAAGGCACGATGCGAAAACTGATTCAATATCTCGGCGCTTATCGCGGGCTGATGTTATTGGTCTTGGTCTTCGCCGTCTTCTCCACCGCCGCCAACATCGCCGGTCCGAAAATTCTCGGCAACGCCACCACCAAACTCTTTGAAGGCGTGATGGCAAAATTAAGCGGCACAGGCGACATTGACTTCGCCTACATCGGGCGCGTTGCGCTGATTACGCTCTTCCTTTATATCATCTCTTCCTTCTTCGCCTACGTTCAAGGCTGGATTATGGCCAACGTCTCGACGGACATTTCCTATCGCTTCCGCCGCGACCTTTCGGAAAAATTAAACCGCATGCCGTTGAAATATTTTGACGGCACAACCTACGGCGAAGTTCTCTCGCGCTTCACCAACGACGTGGACACGCTCAACCAAACGCTCAGCCAAAGCCTGACGCAAATCATCACTTCGTTGGTTACCGTCGTCGGCGTGTTGATTATGATGCTCGCCATCAGTTGGAAGATGACGCTCGTGGCATTAATCGTCATTCCGCTTTCGATGGTTACGGTCATGCTCATCGTTAAGCAATCGCAAAAATTCTTCAAACAACAACAGGATTATTTGGGGCACGTCAACGGACATGTGGAAGAAATGTACGGCGGCCACATCGTGATGAAAGCCTTCAACGGCGAAGAAGAAAGCGTCGCCAAGTTCGACGAATCGAACAACACGCTTTACGACACGGCGTGGAAGTCGCAATTCCTCTCGGGCTTGATGATGCCGATTATGATGTTCATCGGCAACCTCGGTTATGTGGCGGTCGCCATTTTGGGCGGCTACCTCGCCATTCGCAACGCCATCACCGTCGGCGACATTCAAGCCTTCATTCAATACGTCCGCTCGTTTATGCAGCCGCTGACGCAACTGGCGAACATCTCCAACGTCTTGCAACAAACGGCGGCGGCGGCGGAGCGCGTCTTCGAGTTCCTCGCCGAAGACGAAGAAACGCCCGACACGCAGACGCCGGTCAAATTGGAAAACGTCAAAGGCGACGTCGCGTTTCAAAACGTGCGCTTCGGCTACGACGCGACGAAACCGATCATCCACAATTTTTCGGCGCAGGCGAAGCCCGGTTCAAAGATCGCCATCGTTGGCCCGACTGGCGCGGGCAAAACGACAATGGTCAAACTGCTGATGCGCTTCTACGACGTGGACGCCGGCAAAATCCTCGTGGACGGGCGCGACATCCGCGATTTTACGCGCAAAGATTTGCGGCGCATGTTCGGCATGGTCTTGCAAGACACTTGGCTGTACAACGGTTCGATTATGGAAAACATCCGCTACGGGCGCCCCGACGCGACCGACGACGAAGTGATCGCCGCCGCGCAAATGGCGCATGTAGATCATTTCGTCCACACGCTGCCCGAAGGCTACAACATGATTTTGAACGAAGAGACCTCGAACATCTCGCAGGGACAAATGCAGTTGCTGACCATCGCGCGCGCCTTCCTCGCCGACCCGAAGATTTTGATTCTCGACGAAGCCACTTCCAGCGTGGACACGCGCACCGAAGTTTTAATTCAACGCGCCATGAACAACTTGATGAAGAATCGCACCTCGTTCGTCATCGCCCACCGCCTTTCCACCGTGCGCGACGCGGACTTAATTTTAGTGATGAATCACGGCGACATCATCGAACAAGGAACGCACAAAGAGTTGCTCGCCAAAGGCGGCTTCTATCACGAGTTATATATGAGTCAGTTTAAGAGGACAGAAGAAAGCGCGGCGGCGTAGATTTTTATTAGGTTTTCCCTCACCCTACCCCTCTCCCTTTGGGAGAGGGGATTTTTTTATTTCCTCTGCGAGGAAAATGAACCTCCCTTCCCTCAAGGGAGAGGGGATTTTATTTTCTCTACCGCAACGCGGCGTAAGGCGATTTGTATAACCGCCAAAAATTATTCTAAAACGTCCAACAAATCCGTCGTGTGGACGAGAATTTCGTCCGCGCCGAAGCGCCGCAATTCGGCTTCTTCGCCAAAGCCGCAAAGCACGCCGACGGTTTGCGCCCCCGCCGCTTTGCCCGCGCGGATGTCCACCGTCGTGTCGCCGATCATCAAGCAATCTTCGGGGGCGACGTTCATTCGTTTGGCAGCCAACAAAACGGGGTCGGGATACGGTTTCGTGTGCGTCGCGGAAAGTCCGCTAATCACCGCGTCAAAATATTGGACGAGGTTGAAGCGCTCCAAAAAACGCAGCGTCCCCTTTTCGTGGCGCGCGCTGACGACCGCCATCGGGTAGCGTCCGTGCAAGCGTTTGAGCATTTCGTCCGCGCCGCGCATCAGCAGAAAATCGGCGTCGGAATATTTTCGGTTGCGCGTCAGCCAGTTGACGACGGCGATCATTTCATCGTCGAGATGCAGCGTGTCGGCGAAACTCATCAGCGCGTTGCCCGGCGCTTCCAGCCACATCACCAAGCGGCGGGCGGCGCGATGCGAATCCTTAAACAAAAAACGGGGAAAATATTTCTCCGCTTTTTGGACGTATAAATCGTCAGTGTCGCTCAGCGTGCCGTCCACGTCGAAACACAGCGCGCGGATGCGAGATTTATCGAGGGGCATAGATTAATTGTACCAAAGGGGCTATACTTAACGGGATGACGATAGACGACCCCAACCGAGCCTTGCTCGAATTAATGGTAAAGGTCAGCCGCGAACTGGCTACGGCGTTAGACTTGCGTATTGTGTTGCAACGAGTTCTGTACGCTTGCATCCAATACGTCGGCGGCGAGAGCGGAAGCGTCGTCGTCGTGGACGATCAAGGTCAAACGGTGGACGCGGCGATTGTTCACGGCAAACAATTTCACGATCATAAAACGCATCAACTTCAAGACACCGTAGATCGCGGGTTGGCGGGATGGGTGGCGCAATACCGCAGACCCGTTTTAATTCCCGACACAGACAAAGACGAGCGCTGGCTTCGACGCCCGCACGACCAAGACGGCGCGGCAAAGTCGGCGATTTGCGTGCCGCTCATCGCGCGCGACCGTTTCGTCGGCATTCTTACGTTGGTTCATCCCACCGCAAACACCTTCAACGAACAACACCTTGAATTCGTTCAAGCCATCGCCGACCAAGCCAGCGTGGCGGTGTTAAATGCGCGACTCTACGCGGAAGCGCAACGCACGGCGCGGGTGATGTCCGCGTTGGCGAAAGGCGCGGAGACGATTAACTCTTCGCTGGAAATGAGCGACGTTTTACAGCGCATCCTCGATCACACCATGCAGGCGCTGCAAGCCGAAACCGCCGCGCTCGGTTTGATTGATTTGCAAAGCGAGGAACTCGTCTTTGAAGCGGCGGCAGGACAACACGCCGATTATTTTTCAAAAGTCCGCATTTCGCCCCAACAAGGAATCAGCGGCGAAGTGATTCAATCCGCGCAGGGGCGCATCCTTTACGCCTCCAAAGGCGACCCTATTTTTGAAGAATCCAAAGCGCTGAAAGACGTCAAAGCGCGCGCGTTCGCCATCGCGCCGATTCAGGTGCATCATAAAGTCATCGGCGTTTTGATGGCGTTTAATCCCGCCGACGATTCCTTCGACGCGGACGCCTTGCAAGTGATGACCGGCTTAGGCAACCTGGCGGGGACGACGATTGACAACTCGCGTTTGTTCGAGCAACTGCAAAACGCGCACAAACATTATCGAGAACTTTTTGAAGACAGCATTGACCCGATCTTCATCACCGACTGGGACGGAAAAATTCTCGAAGCGAATCGTCAGGCGACGCAACTGAGCGGTTACACGGAAGAACAATTGCGTCAGACGAACATCCGCAATCTGCACGTCGTCAACTGCGCCGACGAAGAAATAAGTTTTAACAAACTCAAAAACGGCGGTTCTTGCTCTTATGAATCCGAGTTGGAAACCAGCGAAGGCGGAAAGTTGCCGGTCGAAGTTCACGCGCGGCGCGTGGAGTTGCACGACTCCGACGCGGTGCAATGGATCTTGCGCGACATCGCCTCGCGCAAAGATTTGGACGAATTACGCAACGACATGACCTCGATGATTTATCACGACCTGCGTTCGCCGCTCGGCAACATCGTTTCCAGTTTGGAGATGATCAGCGTCCTCATGCCCGAAGACCAAACGCTGCGCTCGATGCTTGTCATCGCAAGAAATTCCACCGAGCGGATTCAGCGTTTGATTAATTCTCTGCTCGACATCAACCGCCTCGAAGCGGGACAAAAGATCGCCGACCAAAATTCGATTGACCCGGTCGAGATTATCCGCGAAGCCATCCGCGACGTGCAGCCGGGCGCGAAAGCCCGTCAGCATAAATTGTCCAATCGCGCGTTGAGCGTCCTGCCGTTAATTTGGGTGGACGTGGACATGATTCATCGCGTGTTGATTAACCTGCTCGAAAACGCCATCAAATTTACGCCCGCCAACGGAAAGATTGACATCGGCGCGCAAACCAGCGCGGACGGCATGTTCGTCAACTTTTGGGTGCGCGACAGCGGGCCGGGCATTCCGCTTGCCGAACGCGAGCGCATTTTTGAAAAATTTACGCGCGTTCGCGGCAAGTCCAAAGTCAGCGGGTTGGGCGTCGGGTTGGCGTTTTGCCGCCTCGCCGTCCACGCGCACGACGGCGAAATTTGGGTCGAAAGCGAAGAAGATAAAGGCACAACCTTCTGGCTCTCGCTGCCCGTCGCGCAACGCCGCTCGTCGGGGACGATTAAACGTCAGACAGGACGACTCACGTTTAAGCCCGACCATCAAGAATAGGCTTTCGCTTCTATCCATAAAAATTTGCAAGAAACTAAATTACAAAACGAATCGCCCGAAAGGATTTTTTTAGAACCGACATGCAGGAAATTGCCAAAAACGTTTTCATTGAAGATCAATTTTTAGGCGTCGTCTTAGGCGTGATTGTTACGCCGCGCGGACTCATCCAAATTGACGCGCCGCCCGCGCCGGAAGACGCGCGTTCCTGGCGCGCCTCGCTGATGAGTTTAGGCGGCGGCGCGGAACATCTGCTCGTCAACTTAGACGCGCACCCCGACCGCACGCTCGGCGCGCGCGCGATGGATTGCCCCGTCGTCGCGCATGAAAAAACCGCCTTCATTTTTCGCGCCCGCCCAAACGCCTTCAAAGCCCAAGGCGAAGAAACAGGCGCGGACTGGGAATCCATTCCGGGGTTGGGAAGCGTGCGCTGGGCGCCTCCCGAAATTTCCTTCCTCGATCAGTTGTCCATTCACTGGGGCGATTCGCCCGTCGTTTTGGAACATCGTCCAGGTCCTGCCGACGGCGCAATTTGGGCGCATCTGCCGCAGGAAAAAATTATTTTTCTCGGCGACTCAGTTCTCAAAAATCAACCTCCCTTTTTAGCGGGATCAAACCTTAAAGAATGGATGGACAATTTGAAAGAATTGCTCTCGCCTGAATACAAAGGCTACGTCTTCGTCAGCGGGCGCGGCGGAATCGTCAACGCGGCGATAATCAAAACACAATACGATTTCCTTAAGGTTGCTTACGACAAACTGAACAAATCGTCCGCAAAGAAAACCACCCCCGCCGCGACGGAAAAATTGGTCGCCTCGCTGACGGCGCATTTCAAAGCGCCCGCCGCCCGCCAAAAACAATTCGCGCAGCGCCTGCGCTACGGCATTACGCATTACAACATCCGCCCGCAATACGCGCCCTCCGCCGCATCGGAAGATTGATTAATGAAACGCGCGCAACCTATCCTTGAACTGACTCGCGGCTCGGTCGTCGAAGCCGTTCACTTCGGCTCGATTGCCGTCGTCGCGGCGGACGGGACGTTGTTGCACTCTTACGGCGACGCGCAAAGCGTCGCTTTTCTGCGCTCGTCCGCCAAACCGTTTCAAGTGTTGCCTTTCATCGAAAGCGGCGGCGCGGAATATTTCAACTTGACTCGACGCGAAATCGCCGTCGCCTGCTCCTCGCACGAGACGGCGCAGATTCACCTCGACGCGATTGCGGCGCTGCAAAAGAAAATCGGCATTGAAGAGAGTCAACTGCAATGCGGTCCGCACCTGCCAAGCGACGCGCAAAAACTGCGCGAGACGATTCAACAAAGCATCACGCCGACCGCCAACTTCAACAACTGTTCGGGCAAGCACACCGCCTTGTTGGCTTTCGCTAAAATGCGCGGACTGCCGCTCGAAACCTACCTCGACCTCGCCCACCCCGTTCAACGCGAAATTTTGCAAACGCTGGCGCAGATGTGCGAAATTAGCGCGGACGAAATTCAACTCGGCACGGACGGCTGCTCCGCGCCGAACTTCGCCTTGCCGCTCTTCAACGCCGCTTGGGGCATGGCGCGTTTTTGCGACCCGCGCGGACTTTCCGCCGAACGCGCCGCCGCTTGCGAAAAAATCACTTCGGCGATGACGGCTTGCCCCGAAATGATCAGCAACTTTGGCGAATTTGACGCGGAGTTGATGCGCGTCGCTGGCGGGAAAATCGTTACGAAACGCGGCGCGGAAGGCTTCCAAATTATCGGCATTGCGGCGGGAGTGATTCACGAGCAAGGCGTCGGCGTCGCGTTCAAAGTTGTGGACGGCGACAAATCGCCTATGGACAATCATCTCGAAAAGCACACCCGCGTCCGCCCGCCTGCGACGTTGGAGATTCTGCGTCAGTTGGGCGCGTTGGATTCGGCGCAGTTAGAGGCGTTGGCGGAATTTGGTCCGCGGAAGACGCTGACCAATTACGCGGGGCTGATTACGGGCGAGTTGTATCCCGTTTTTCAGTTGCCATAAATTAATTTTGAAAAACGCTTGCGCGTTAAGCGCGCTGAAAATTATTGCTTTCGGAAAACACCATGACTGATTTAAAAAAACGCGCTTTGCAAATTCACGAAACGCTGATTCAAGTTTACGGCGAACCGATTCGAGAAAACCCGATGCCGGCCATTCACGAACTGGTCGGCACGATCCTTTCGCAAAACACCACCGACGCCAACTGCGACCGCGCCTTCGCCGCCCTGCTCGCCAAATACCCGACATGGGAATTATTGCGCGACGCCGACGAAGCGGGGGTCATCGAAGCCATTCGCCCGGCGGGTTTGGCGAATCAAAAAGGTCCGCGCATTTTGGCGATACTCAAAGCCATCAGCGAAGAACGCGGCGAATTGGATTTGCAATTCCTCGCCGACATGCCCGTCGCGGAGGCGCGCAAATGGCTGACGAAGTTCAAAGGAGTCGGTCCGAAAACTGCCGCCATCGTCCTCTGCTTTGCGCTGGGCATGCCCGCCTTCCCCGTGGACACGCACGTTTATCGCGTTACGGGGCGCATTGGTTTGCGTCCCGCCGAGTTAAATTTTGAGCAAGCGCACGCGCATTTGGAATCCATCTTCCCCGTCGAAACCTATTACCCCGCGCACCTCAACCTCATCCGTTTGGGACGTCAAGTTTGCCACGCGCGCAAGCCGAATTGCCCGCAATGCCCCGTGCGGCATTTGTGCGATTACAAAGACAAAACCGTTTAAGGAGGCGTATGGAACACGCCGTTTATCTCGCGTTGGGCAGCAATTTAGGAAATCGAATCGCCAACTTGAAAAACGCGATCTCCAATTTTCCGCCGCAAATGGAAGTGAAGAAAAAATCGCCCATTTATGAAACGCCGCCCTGGGGCTACGCCGACCAACCCGCTTTTTTGAATCAAGTTGTCCTGGTCAAAACCTACTTAAAAGCGGACGATTTGTTGGCGCATTTGAAGCGCCTTGAAAGCGTCTTGGGGCGCGAGCCTTCTTTTGAAAACGGTCCGCGCTTGATTGACATTGACATTCTCTTTTACGACGACTTAATCCTCGACGAACCGCCGCTGATTGTGCCGCATCCGCGCTTGCATCAACGCGCCTTCGTCCTCGTCCCCTTGCATGACCTCACGCCGGATCTTGTCCATCCCGTTTTGAACAAGCCGATTAGCGAACTGCTCTTGGACGTAGATCGTTTGAACATTCATAAATTTACGGGAAAGCGTTAAATGCGAATTATCCGCTATCAAACAGAGGCGGGAACGCCCGCTTACGGCTGGATGCTTGACGACAAAGTCGGCGAGGTGCAAGGGAATCCTTTCGGCGAATATCGCCGCCGCGAAGCGCGCATTCCGCTCGACGAGTTGACTTTGCTCGCGCCTTGCGAGCCGAGCAAAATCGTTTGCGTCGGGCGCAATTATGTGGATCACGCCAAAGAGTTGGGGCACGAAGTCCCGAAGATTCCGCTTTTATTTTTCAAGCCGCCGTCTTCGATTCTTGCGGCGAATCAAAACATCGTCTTGCCGACGCAATCCAAACAAGTCGAGCATGAGGGCGAGTTGGTCGTCGTCATCGGTAAGCGCGCAAAAAACATCGCCGCCGAAGAAGCGAAGGAACACATCTTCGGTTTCACCATCGGCAACGACGTTACCGCCCGCGACTTGCAAAAAACCGACGGGCAATGGACGCGCGCCAAAGGCTTTGACACCTTCTGCCCCTTCGGACCGTGGATTGACACCGACTTCGACCCGTCCGACGCGGTGGTAACTTGCCGCGTCAACGGGCAGATGCGCCAGATGGCGTCCACGCGCGATATGGTCTTTAACGTCGGCGCGTTGATCGCCTACGTTTCGTCTATTATGACGCTCGAACCCGCCGACTTGATTTTTACCGGCACGCCCGCGGGCGTCGGCGAATTGCGCGGCGGCGATTTGGTCGAAGTGGAAATTGAAGGTTTGGGAAAATTGGGAAATCCGGTGAAATAGCAACCAAAGATAAACGAGGATATTTCTTATCGGAGCAACCCAACCCGACAAAACCGATTCTATGGTTAAATTAACCCATGACTCCCGAATTTGAAACCTTCCTCAAAAAATATCCTTCTTACGCCCGCACCGCAAAACTGGACGAGTTGCGCCAAAGCGATTACGCGCGCCTCGACGCCGCCGAACACGTCTACCTCGATTACACCGGCGGCGGCATCTACGCCGAATCGCAAATTCAAAAGCACCAGCAAATGTTGCGCGAAAACGTCTTCGGCAACCCGCACTCCTCCAACCCCACTTCGCTCGCCGCCACGCATCTCGTCGAAAGCGCGCGCGAATACGTCCTCAAATTCTTCAACGCCGACCCCAGCGAATACCTCGCCATCTTCACGCCCAACGCCAGCGGCGCGCTCAAACTGGTCGGCGAAAGTTACCCCTTCCCCAACGGGCGCTACCTGTTGACCTTCGACAACCACAATTCGGTCAACGGGATTCGAGAATTCGCCCACGCGCGCGGCGCAGACGTAACCTACATCCCCGTCGCATTGCCAGATATGCGCGTGGACGCCGCCCAACTGGACCTCGAACTGAGTCAGCCTTCGAGGAGCGGACACAACCTTTTTGCCTATCCCGCCCAATCGAACTTCTCCTCCGTCAAGCACCCGCTCGAATGGATCGAGAAAGCCCATGCCTACGGCTGGGACGTGCTGCTCGACGCCGCCGCCTTCGTCCCCACCAGCCGCTTGGATTTGAGTCAAGTCAAGCCCGACTTTGTGCCGATTTCGTTTTATAAAATTTTCGGTTACCCGACTGGCTTGGGCGCGCTCATCGCCCGCAAAGACGCGCTGGCGAAGTTGCACCGCCCTTGGTTCGCGGGCGGAACAATCACCGTCGCTTCGGTGCAGGGCGATAAATACTATCTCGCTGACGGCGCGCCTGCCTTTGAAGACGGCACGCTCGATTACCTCAGCATCCCCGCGCTGGAAATCGGCTTGAAGCACATCGAGTCCATTGGCTACGAAGTCATCGGCGAACGGGTCGAAACCTTAACCGGTTGGCTCTTGGATAACCTGACCGCCATGAAGCACAGCACGGGCGTCCCGTTAGTGCGCGTCTTCGGACCCACATCCACAGAAGATCGAGGCGGCGCGATTACGGTCAACTTTTACGACAAAGACGACCGCGCCTTCGACCACCGCTTCATTGAAAGCGAAGCCAATAAAGTCAACATCTCTTTGCGCACGGGCTGCTTTTGCAACCCAGGCGCGGGCGAGGTGGCGCTCGGCATTTCGCGCGTGGAACTCGACGTTTGCTTTACGCGCCCCGAACACAAAGACGTCATGTCTTTAGACGAATTTCGCAAGTGCATTGACGGCAAATCGTCCGGCGCGGTGCGAATTTCCGTCGGCATGTTGACCAATTTCAACGACGCGCACGCGCTGTTGACTTTCGCCAGAGGCTTGCTTTCGTGAGCGAGTTAAACTACGACCCAATTGCAAATCAATACAATCAGCGCTACCCCGCCGCGCAAAAGTGGCCGCGCGGACAAGCCTTGCTCGACCTCGCCGAGCGCGTCCGCGCCGAGACAATTTTGGAAGTCGGTTGCGGAACCGGCTTTTGGCTTAACCTGCTCCGTCAACGCGGACGGAAAGTTTTCGGCGCAGATTATTCGCTGGGGATGTTGCATCAAGCCAAAGGTCAGCCTGCGCCGTTGCATCTCGCCCAAGCGGACGCGACGCGCCTCCCGTATCCTTCATCCACATTCGACCTCGTCTACTGCGTGGACGCGATTCATCACTTTGGCGATCATCGCGCCTTCGTCGCCGAAGCGGCGCGTCTGCTCAAACCGCGCGGCGCGTTGGCTGTGTTGGGACACGACCCGCACGCAGGTTCGGAATATTGGTACATCTATAAATATTTTGACGGCGTTTACCAAACCGATTTGCGCCGCTACCCTGCCGCGACGGACGTGGCGCGTTGGGTGGGCGAGGAAGGCTTGCAACATATTTCGGTCAACGTCGCCGAGCAAATTTGCAACGTCCACATGGGCGCGGCGGTGTTGGACGACCCGTTTTTGAAGCACAGCGCCACCTCGCAACTGGCGCTGTTAAGCGAAGCGGATTATCAGCGCGGCGTGGAGCGCATCCGCGAGGCGCTCGCCCGCGCCGCCGAAAACGGCGAGACGATTAACTTCCGCTCCGAAATTGACGTGAAGATGGTTTGCGGATTTAAGTTGGCTTAGCGACAAGAACGCGGCGAATTGGCGCCTCTACAATAATGTAAAGTATTTTTTATTGGCGTCGTCTATAAAACGCTAATTTGGGCGTTATACTATATTTCGATTTAGCGTTTCCTTGCCAACTTTACCCACAAACATTTTAGAATGGTTTTCAACAAAATTAAGGAGTCGCTCTTACCTTTCCTAAGGAATTCCTCCTCTTAGGAAGGAGGCGCGCCGTAAAAATAGGCGCGCCGCAGTTTATACAAGGAGAATATGATGATTAAGACCCGTTTTTCAATGCTTATAGCGACAATCTTCGTCGCGTTCGCATTTAGCATGATGTGGACATCGCCAGCTTTTGCCGACGATTCCGCTCCGCCGCCTCAGACAGAAGAAAGCGCGGATTTGCCCCCTGCGACGGGCGGCGACGCAACTCCTGCGGTTGATGAAGGCGAGACCGCCATCACCCCAACCCCGACTTTCGAAGCGCCGACAGAAGAAGCCCCCGCAACCGCAACTCCGACGCTTGAAGATGAAGAACAAGCCGCGCCCGTTCCGACAGAAGAAATGCCCGCGCCGACAAACGACGAAACATCGGAAACGCCCGCTTCTATTCTAGAACAAACGCCTAGCGACACGCAAGTCGTCATTCTTGACGAAAATGGAGAGGTTGTTCCGCTGGCGACAAATGAAGCGGCTGACGCCATTGTGAATGGCGATCCGCAATGGTGTCCGGCGGGCGTAAAACCGGGCGGCGCGGGTTGTTCTCCTTCATATACCAGTTTCCAAGATTTATTAAATTGGTTTAGCGCTTCCCAACCCGACAAAGCAGGAACAATTTGGATTGAATCCACCTATAAAAGCGACACAAACGATCCTACCGCGTTAGGGTTTACTATAGACGGTTCCTTATTGCCCACAATGGCTAACTATGCGCTTACTATTCAAGGCGGTTGGACGGGCGTAAATAAAAATATCAATTCTTCCAGCCCTTCTGAATTTAACGTTCCGTTGCACATCTTAGGTTGGAATAACGCAGTTACAATTAATAACATCGTCGTTACGGGGTTGCTCGACGGAGGCTCAAACGCCTCTGCCCTCTTTGTCGAAACTACGGGCAAAATCACCTTAAACAATGTAGATGTTATTCAAAATTCAGGATCGCCCGACATCAACGGCGCCGTATTAGATAATCGAAGAGCCGACGACAGCGCGCCCAGCGATGTGGTCGTCATTAATAGCACATTTTCTCTTAACACAGCATACGGCTTAACCGTAAAATCTAAGGGTACTATTACTATTACTGGGATAGCGGCAAACTCCAATTCAACCGGAGTCCATTTAGATAATACTTACGGCGCTATTGCCAAACCGGTAACCATTAACGGCAACAACAACCAAGCAAAATTTAATAGCGAAAGCGGAGTGTTCATCCTCTCTAACGGAGCCGTTACGATTAATAACTTAACCGCCACTAAAAATATCGGCTGGGGCGCGTATATTAAGAACGACCAATTCGTTAACGGCTCGGCTCCTGTTACGTTAACTGGCGCGAATATTTTCAACAATAACGCCAACGACGGACTTGCCATTTTTAGCGACGGCGCGGTTTCTATCAACAACGTAACTGCAAACAATAACGGCTTAAGCGGAGTGCAGATAGACAACCACTTAGCAACCAATCCTCAAGCGGTCGTCGTTAGCGGATCTAATTCGTTTAACAATAACTTGCGAAACGGATTGGATATTTCCAGCATGGGGGCGGTTGCCGTTGCGAACTTAACTGCTAACAATAACGGCGGATATAATCGCAATATCGCAAATACAGGTTCTAATCCAAGTCAATTCGACAAAAACTCTGGCTTCGGAGTGACTATTATAAATACCTTCGGAACAGGCAACGTCGTTATCGGCACAGCCAACGCTGGCTGGTGCAACAGCATGAGCGGCAATTTCCAATCTGGATTAGATATAAATACAAACGGCTCCGTTGTTTTATCCAATATCTGCGCGAACGGCAACGGCGGTTACAACGGGCTTATTTTCAGTTTTGACGATGCGGTAGGAGCAGGACTTGAAGGCTACGGCGCTTCCATCAACAACAGTAACGGCGTAAAAAAACCCGTAACGCTAAAAGGACAAAATACTTTCAACCAAAATTACAACGGCGGATTATGGATTCTCAGCAAAGGGGAAATCAAGGTCGCCAATTTACGCGCCGATCAAAATTCAAACGGAATTGGCGCGATGCTCGACAATTCAAGCGCTGTTAAACCTGCAAAAATTACCCTAACCGGATATATTTACACCAGCGGCAACGCAGGCAACGGGTTGCAAGTTCTTAGCAAAGGCGCGATAAAAATTAACATCAACGACGCAAATATTTCAAATAACGGCGGCGACGGTTGGAATTTGAACAATCATTTCAGCGGCGCAAAAGGCGGCATAACCTTAACCGCTCCGGCGGGCGTCCAAGATCGTGTCTTCTCATTCTCGAATAATAGCGGCGACGGCATTTATATCGAAAGTTTTGGAGCAATTTCTATCGCAGGATTAGACGCTAATAATAACGGCGGCGTTGGCGCGCATTTAAAAAATGATTTTGTCGGCTCGACTGGCACGGTTACGCTTATTGCTCCCGCTATCGGCTCCAACTCTTTTAACGATAACGGCAAAGACGGGCTGCTCGTCGAAAGTTTTGGCGCGATTACTGTCGGCAAATTGGAAGCCAATAACAACGCCGACACAGGCGTTACATTAAAGAATGCTGGAGCCGCCAGTTCTCAAAATGTTACGCTCAACGGGTTTGGCAACTTCAACAACAACGGCGACAGCGGATTATACATTTACAGCAAAGGAATTATCGCAACCGTCAACTTAACCGCGGATAATAACGGGCAAAACCACGATCCTTTAAACGGATATGGCGTTCGTTTAGACAATAAAACTGGAGTTACCGTCGCCAATCCCGTTATTCTTAATGGCACAAATCGCTTCTCTGGAAATTACACGAGCGGTTTATCTGTCATTTCGCTTGGAGCAATCACCGTCAAAGACGCGCTCGCCAACAATAATCAAGGAGCAGGAATTCGACTAAACAATCAATTTGCGGGCGCCAACGGCGGCGTTACTGTAACTACGTCGTCCGCCTTTGCCAGCAATACTTTCACGGGAAATGGCGCGGAAGGTCTATGGGTTGCGAGCAACGGAGTTGTAAAATTAAGCAATCTTTCCGCGACAAACAATATCAGCGACGGCGTTTCAGTAGATACTGCTAATCATACCAACCAATACAAACCAAAAAAGCAAGACGTTGTTATCAGCGGCGTCAACAACTTCTCAAACAACGGAGAACACGGTTTGCTTGTAGCGGCAGACGGCGCTATTACGCTTAGCAACGTTACTGCAGAGAAGAATGGCAGAGACGGCGCGGCGCTTAATAATTTCTACGAAACCGACACAAACCGCGTTTTACACGGCAGTGTCGCCATCAGCGGACTTAATTCGTTCAATTACAACCTTGGCGGCGACGGTCTGCTCATAGACACGCGCGGATCAGCCTCTCTATCCAACATCACCGCCGACAATAATAGCCAGAACGGCATCAAGGTGTCTGCTGTTGGCGCAATTAATATGGCTTGCGGAAGTATGACTCAAAACGGCTGGCATGGCTGGGATCTTTCTGGTTCCGCCATCTCCCTCAAAGGCGTAATCGTTACAGGCAACCTCTCCGGGAACGAACTTTGGAACGTCGTGCCCGTCAGAACGCGCGGCTGTTAGCGCGCAACATTCCGCTTCATCGCAACACAAAACTGGACGGCGTCTGCCGTCCAGTTTTATTTCGCTAACTCTGGTACAATAGCGCCCGCAACGAAACGGCAAGCGGCGAAGTTGGTGCAATTCCAACACTGTCGCGCAACTGTGAAGTTAAACTAGTCCGCTAGCCAACCGACTAACTAGCCGACTAATTTACCCAAGTCAGGTCGCCCGCGCCGATTCGGTTCAGCCACTTCTCGCAGAAGGAGGTGGAGGACTCGTCCGCCCGGATTGACACTCCCCCTCCCCAGCCCGCGCTGGGGATTTTGATTCTTGTCGTAAGCGCCTGGCAGGTCTCAAAAGAAAATGACTCGATAATTTTTTTCTAAAACCTGTCAGGCTCAACTCACATTTTAGGATAAACCATGTTACGCAAGACTTTCATTTTGACTCTCGCGTTCGCGCTGCTTTCCGCTTGCGCGCCGCAACCCGCGCCGACGTCTGCGCCCGCCGCGACGGAAATCCCCGCCACTGCCGCACCGACCGCTGAAATCGCCATCGCCGAAGTCCCCGCTGAAATTTCTGCAGTGGATGGTCTCGGGCGCGAAGTGCATCTCGCCGCGCTCGCCGCGCGCATCGTCTCGCTCGCGCCGTCCAACACCGAAATTCTCTACGCCATCGGCGCGGGGAATCAAGTCGTCGGACGAGACGAATTCGCCGACTATCCCGCCGAAGCGGCGGCGGTGGAAAGCGTCGGCGGCTCGATGGGCGAATTCAGCGCCGAAGCCATCGTCGCGCTCGAACCCGACCTCGTTCTCGCCGCCGAAATCAACACGCCCGAATTGGTCAACCAATTAGAAAAATTAGGGCTGACCGTTTACTATTTGAGCAACCCCAAAACCATCGAAGAAATGTACGGCAACCTTGAAATCGTCGCCCAACTCAGCGGACATGACGTCAGCGACATGATTGCCTCGCTCAAAGAGCGCGTCGCCGCGGTGGACGAAAAGATTGCGACCATTACCTCGCGCCCGACCGTCTTTTACGAAATGGACGGCACGGATCCTTCTAAGCCGTGGACTTACGGACTCGGCACGTTTGGCGATTTGCTCATCTCTCGCGCTGGCGGCGACAACATCGGCGCGGACTCGGACAACCCGTACCCGCAATTGAGTCTGGAACAAATCGTCGTCGCCGACCCGTCCATCATCATTCTCGGCGACGCGGCTTGGGGCGTAACGCCCGAAGCGGTTGCGGCGCGCGCCGGCTGGGAAACCATCGCGGCGGTTAAGTCCAACCAAATTTACCCGATTGACGACAACTTAATCACTCGCCCCGGCCCGCGTTTGGTGGACGGATTAGAAGCGCTGGCGAAGTTGCTGCACCCCGAACTGTTCGAGTAAAAAACATTATCGCAGAGACGCGGGGTTTTAGAAAGTGTTATTTTTCTCCGCGTCTCTGCGCCAAGCGCTTGCGCGATTCGACATGAAAAAATCGCTTTTGCTTTTTTCCTTAACGCTGCTCTTCGCCGCTTTGCTCAGCCTCGCCATCGGCTCAATTTTCATTTCCCCCGCCGACCTGTGGAAAATCCTGCGCGGAATCGGCGAGGACAAATTCGCTTTTATCGTTTGGAATATCCGCCTGCCGCGCACGGTCCTCGTCGCCCTAACTGGCGCCGCCCTCAGCGGAAGCGGAGCCGCCTATCAAGGGCTTTTTCGCAACCCGCTCGCCGACCCATTTTTGATTGGCGTCGCTTCGGGCGCGGGCTTGGGCGCAGTGCTGGCGATGACCGTCCAATGGCCCTACACGTTTTGGGGGCTGCTGGCGATTCCCGCTTCGTCTTTTATCTTCGCCTTGCTGACCGTCTTCATCGTTTATTTTTTTGCGCGAGTGGGGCGCGCCGTGCCGACCACCAACTTAATCTTGACTGGCGTCGCCTTCTCTTCTTTCGCCACCTCGCTGACTTCCTTCTTCATGCTGCGCTCCGCCAACGAAGTGCGCCGCGCTTTAGGCTGGCTTTTGGGCGGCGCCAGTCAATCAGGCTGGACGGCAATTCTCGCCATCCTCCCCTACCTCGTCGTCGGCTTGGGCGTTCTGCTGCTCTTTGGCTATCGGCTCAACCTTTTACAATTCGGCGACGACCAAGCCCAAAGTTTGGGGATTAACGTAACGCGCACAAAAACCGTCATCCTCGTCGCCGCTTCTCTGGCGACGGCGGCGGCGGTCGCCTTCTCCGGCATTATCGGCTTCATCGGTTTGGTCGTGCCGCACATCGTCCGCTTGTGGTTCGGCGCGGACTATCGCCGCCTCATCCCGCTTTCGATTCTCGGCGGCGCGTCGGCGCTCCTTTTTTCAGACGTCATTGCCCGCGTCGTCCTCGCGCCGCAAGAGTTGCCAGTCGGCATCGTTACCGCGCTGGCGGGCGCGCCCTTCTTCCTTTGGGTTTTGCGCCGCGTCAAAAATCAAGGGTATTGGTAATGCTTCAAATTCGCCGCCTTTCCGCCGCCTATCAAACGCGCCCCGTATTGCGCGACATCTCGCTCGACGTCAACAACGGCGAAGTCCTCGCGCTCATCGGTCCGAACGGCGCGGGCAAGTCCACCATCATTCGCGCCTTAAGCGGCGTCATCCCTTCGTCGGGCGAAATGCGAAGCGACGGCGACGACCTGCGCGCCCTCGACGCGACTCAACGCGCCCAACGCATCGCGGTCGTGCCGCAAGCGATTTCGTTGCCGCCAGCCTTCACCGTTTGGGAAACGGCGGCGATGGGGCGAGCGCCTTATTTAGGATTTCTCGGCAACGCCTCTTCCCGCGACGACGAATTGACTCGCGCCGCCCTGACTCGCGTCAACGCCTTGACCTTATCCGAACGCCGCGTGGGCGAACTTTCCGGCGGAGAGGCGCAGCGCGTTTTGCTGGCTCGCGCCTTATGTCAAGCCGCGCCGACTCTTCTGCTCGACGAACCCACCGCCCATTTAGATTTGCATTATCAAGTCAGTTTGTTGGAATTAATCCGCGAGTTGGCGCAAGAAGAAAATTTCGCCGTCTTGATCGCCCTGCACGACCTCAATCTCGCCGCCCGTTACGCGCATCGCGTCGCCCTGCTGGTGAACGGAACGTTAACCGCCGTCGGCTCGCCGCGCAACGTGTTGACTTCCGAAACGCTCTCCGCCGCCTACGGCGTGGACGTCGTTGTCGCGGAACATCCTTTTCTTAATATTCCGCTGGCGCTGCCAAAGTAAAATTCTAGATTTTCATTTCAAAAAATAAACCGTCGCCACAACCGCGCCGATGACGATCACAATCCAGCGCAGCGTGGACGGTTTGACGCGCCCGGCTAACTTTCCGCCCAAGACGCCGCCGAGTATCGCGCCGAGCGCCATAACCAGCGCCATCGTCCACCAGATTTGCCCCGAAAAAAGGAAGAAGACCGCCGCCGAAAGGTTGACGACAAACGAGATCATTTGCTTAAGCGCGTTTAGACGAGTGAGCGAATCGTCCAGCGTTAAGCCCAACGCCGAAAGCACGATCACGCTCGCGCCCGCGCCGAAGTAGCCGCCATAAACGGCGGAAAGCCCCACGGGAATCCAAGTCCGCTTTTCGAGTTGAGTCGCGCCGCCTTGCGCCAAGCGTTTCGTCAACCAAGCGCGGATAAAATCTTGCGCGAGCAGCAATCCGCAGGCGAGCAAAATCAAATACGGCACGAGGTCTTTGAATAATTTTTCGCCGCTTTGCAAAAGCAAATATCCGCCCAGCACGCCGCAGGCGGCGCTGACAGGAAGCAAAACCCAAAGGCGTTTTTTCTGTCCGCGCAAATCGTCAAACTGCGCCAACGCGCCGCCGATGTAGCCAGGGCTGAGCGCGACGGTGTTTGTGATATTCGCGGCGACGGCGGGAACGCCGAGAAAAGTCAGCGCGGGGAAACTGATGAGCGTCCCGCCGCCCGCCAGCGCGTTGACCATCCCCGCCGCAACCGCCGCCAACGCGCCCAGTAGATATTGAAGGTAAATAGGCATGGGCTTAAGTATATGAGGGAATTTGAAAAAGGGACTCTTGACTTGCCGCGCCTTCCTCTTTATAATCCTAATCGTTCGGAAGTAGTACGCGCAGGTTGCCTGATAGAGAAGGACGCAAACGCTGAAAGCGTCCGCAGGAAATCGCGCAGAAGTCGTCTGAAGTCATTGTCGAAGAAAGCCGCAGTTCAGTGAGCAGTGAGCGGCGAGTAGAACGGCGCGGGTTTGCCCGTTACAGCAAAATCAAGAGCGTTTTTAGCAACTAGAAAACTAGCAAACCAGTCAACTAGCCAACTAATAACGAACTGAGGTGGTACCGCGGAGCCGCGCTTCGTCCTCTATGTGGACGGAGCGTTTTTAATTTAAGGTATTAAATAGAAAGCGGTTAATGGAGATTTGTCATTTACTCTTGACCATTAACCATAAAGGAGCAAACATGAGTCAACGAGAATTGCCCAAAGCCTACGATTTCAAATCCGCCGAGGCGCGCATCTACGCCATGTGGGAGGCGGGCGGATATTTCAAACCGCATAACGATCCCAACAACAAGAATTTTGATCCAAGCGTCAAGCCCTTTGTCATCGCCATCCCGCCGCCGAACGTGACCGGCGAATTGCACCTTGGGCACGCCATGTTCGTCAGCGTGGAAGATTTGATGATTCGCTATCACCGCATGAAGGGCTACTCGGCGCTTTGGGTGCCGGGCGCCGACCACGCGGGCATCGCCACGCAATTGATGGTCGAACGCGACTTGGCGAAAGAAAACATCAGCCGCGAAGAATTGGGGCGCGAAAAATTTCTCGAACGCAGCTGGGAGTGGAAGCGCAAATACGGCAACATGATCTCCATTCAGATTCGGCGACTCGGCGCCTCTTGCGATTGGGAGCGCGAACGCTTCACGCTGGACGACGGGCTAAGCCGTGCCGTCCGCGAGGCATTTGTGCGCCTTTACGAGCAGGGACTCATCTATCGCGGTCCGCGCCTGATTAACTGGTCGCCAGGCTTGAAGACCGCCGTCTCCGATTTGGAGGTGGAATATACCGAAGAAAACGCGACGCTGTATTATTTCAAATATATGATTCAACCCTCGCCCCTAGCCCCTCTCCCTGAGGGAGAGGGGGAGTATATTCCCGTCGCCACGATTCGCCCCGAAACGATTCTCGGCGACACGGCGGTGGCGGTGCACCCCGACGACGAACGCTTCAAACACTTCATCGGGCGGACGGCGCTCGTGCCTATATTAAACCGCGAAGTCCCAATCATCGCCGACGAATACGTCAGCATGGAGTTCGGCACGGGCGCGTTGAAGATCACGCCAGGTCACGACCCGAACGATTACGCGATCGCGCAGCGTCATAACCTGCCAATTATTTCTATGCTAGACAAAGAAGCCAAAGTCAACGAGAACGGCGGACCCTATCAGGGCTTGGACCGTTTTGAAGCGCGGAAAAAACTTTGGGCGGACATGAAAGCGGCGGGCTTGGTCATCAAGGAAGAGTCGTACCGCACTACCATCCCCGTTTCGCAGCGCGGCGGCGAAATCGTCGAGCCGATGATCTCGGAGCAGTGGTTCGTCAAAATTGATTCGCTGGCGCAAAAAGGCTTGGACGCGGTGCGCGGCGGAGACATCCAAATTGTGCCGCAGCGCTTCGAGAAGGTTTACTTCAACTGGCTGGAAAATTTGAAGGACTGGTGCATCAGCCGCCAACTGTGGTGGGGACATCGCATCCCCGTTTGGTATTGCCCCGACGGGCACATGACCGTGGCGCGCGAAGACCCGTCCGCTTGCGCGACTTGCGGCTCAAAAAATATTCGTCAAGACGAAGACGTGTTGGACACTTGGTTTTCTTCGGGATTGTGGCCCTTCTCCACGCTCGGCTGGCCCGACGAAACGCCCGACCTGAAATATTTTTACCCGACTTCCTACATGGAAACCGGCTACGATATTATCTTCTTCTGGGTGGCGCGCATGATTATGCTGGGCATGGAATTCACCGAGCGGGCGCCGTTCCACACCGTTTACTTGCACGGGCTGGTGCGCGACGAACACGGGCAGAAGATGTCCAAGACCAAAGGCAACGTGGTTGACCCGCTGATTGTGATGGACGAACTCGGCACCGACGCGCTGCGCTTCACGCTGCTGGTCGGTTCGACGCCCGGCAACGACACCAACCTCTCGGTCAAAAAAGTGGAAGCCAACCGCAACTTCGCCAACAAGATTTGGAACGCCGGGCGGTTTGTGATTAACGCGATTAACTCCCTCGCCCCAACCCCTCTCCCTGAGGGAGAGGGGCAAGGGGTGAGGGACACTCACACCCTCGCCGACTCTTGGATTTTAGCGAAACTGCAAACCCTCGTCCGCGACGTGGAGCGCAACTTCCAAAATTTCCAATACGGGCAAGCGGGACAAGAGATTTACGATTTCCTCTGGTCAGACTTCGCCGATTGGTATGTAGAAATCGCCAAAGAGCAGATGAAAAACGCGGAGAGCAAAGAGCAGACAGCGAGAACGCTGGTCAAAGTGTTTGACGCTTGCATGCGCTTGTTGCATCCCTTTACGCCCTTCGTTACCGAAGAAATTTGGGGACACTTGCATTCCGCACTGCGAGAATCGCCGCTCGCCGATTTGTGTCAAGGTTGGCCGCAAGCGCTGATCGTCGCCTCATTTCCCGAACCGACGGAAGAAGAATCTTGGGAAGCCAAATCCGTCGCGGACTTTACATTGATTCAAGAAATCGTGCGCTCGATTCGCAACGTCCGCGCCGAGAAGAATTCTCCGCTCTCGAAGAAACTCGCCGCGACGATTGTCGGCGACGCGAAAACGGATTTGCTAAAAAGTCAGGCGAACGTCATCGCCTCTCTCGCGGGGCTTGACGCGTCGTCAACGGCTGTTCATCAATCGCTCGCTGAAAAGCCCGCCGACTCGGTCGCCCTCGTCGTCGGCTCGATAGAAATTTATCTGCCGCTGGCAGGCATGACAGACGCATCCGCCGAAAAGGCGCGGCTGGAAAAAGAACTCAAAGAAGCCGAAAGCCACATTCAACGGTTAGAAAATTTATTGAATAGCGACTTCGCCAACAAAGCGCCCGCCGCGTTAGTTCAAAAAGAAAAAGATAAATTGGCGGGCTATAAAGACGCCGCCGAAAAAATCAAAGCGCAGTTATCGTAAGTTTCAGACCTCCGAATTCTTAAAGAACTCGGAGGTCTGCGTTATAATACCGTCAACAATTTAACCTTCGGGGCAGGGCGCAATTCCCGATCGGTGGTACAGCCCACGAGCCTGTTTAGGTAACGCTTCCCCATTGGGAACGGGCATGATCCGTTGCAATTACGGAGCCGACAGTATAGTCTGGATAGAAGAAGGTTTTTTCAACGCAAATCCGCTTGTGATGTGTGTTGATTCGCGCCCCGAAAACGATTCTGTTTTCGGGTTTTCTTTTTGCGAATTAACGCGCCTCACGCTCGGACTTTGACCTTTTCCCGCGCCCCAAAGTTGATTCCACTTTGCGGCGTTTTTCTATTAAGGGCAAATTTTGTCAAACCCTTTCAGAGACGCCCATTATCCTTCGGGACATTTATTGATTATCTATGAATCCCAAAACCCTTCGCTCCCTCTCGCGCGGACTTTCGCTCGCCTCCCTGCTCTTGGCGATTCCGCTTTGGGCGTTAATCGTCCGCCTGAGCGGCTTGCCTAAATTCATCCTGCCCTCCCCCGCAGACGTGTGGACGCGCTTCCTCGTTGCCTTGCAAGACGGAAGCCTCTTGCGCCACACCGCGTTTACCTTAACTGAAATTCTGCTCGGCTTATTCGTCGGCGTGTGCTTTTCTACTGTTGTTGGCTATGCGCTAGCAAAATCGCGCGCGTTAGAAACCGTCTTCGCGCCGTACCTCATCGCCAGTCAAGCGATTCCCGTCGTCGCCATCGCGCCGTTGCTCGTCATCTGGCTTGGCAACGGGATTTTATCCAAAGTGATTATCTGCTCGCTGATTGTTTTTTTTCCCGTCCTCGTTAACACCATCATCGGCGTGAGAGCCGTTTCGCAATCTCTATATGACTTAATGAATTCGCTCCGCGCTTCGCGCTGGCAGATTCTTTTCAAATTAGAGTTGCCCGCCTCGCTGCCCGTTTTGCTCGGCGGATTGCGAATCGGCGCGACGCTCTCGGTCATCGGCGCAATCATCGGCGAGTTAGTCGGCGCGCAAAGAGGACTCGGATTTTTGCTGCAACTCGGCAACTTCCAATACGACACCTCGATGGTCTTCGTCGCCGTGTTTATGTTAATTGCGCTCGCGCTGTCGTTATACGGCGCGGTGGCGTTGTTAGAAAAAATATTTATTAAGACCTGACAAATTCGCACAACAAAGGAGATTTCACCCATGAAGAAAATGCTTTCCCTTGCCCTCGCGCTGACTTTTGCCCTTGCAGGCTGCGTCAGCGTCCAACCCGCCAACAGCGGACCGACGCGCGTAAAATTGCCGATGGGCTACGTCCCCAACATTCAATACGCGCCGTATTACGTCGCCGTGGATAACGGCTACTTTGAAAACGAAGGCATCCTCATTGACTTTGATTATTCCTTCGAGACCGACGGCGTGGCGTTGGTCGGCGCGGGCGAGATTCCCTTCGCGGTGGCTTCGGGCGAACAAGTCTTGCTGGCGCGTTCGCAAGGGCTGCCCGTCGTTTACGTTTTCGCGTGGTATCAAAACTTTCCCATCTCGGTCGTCTCTAATCCAGACTTGAACATCCAAACGCCCGCCGATTTGCGCGGAAAGAAAATCGGCTTGCCGGGACTTTTCGGCGCGAACTACATCGCTTTGGAAGCGTTGCTCTTCTCCGGCGGAGTCGCCGACGCGGACGTAACGCTGGACTCCATCGGCTTCAATCAAGTCAAAGCCTACGCCGCAGGCACAGACCCCGTCATCGTCGTTTACACCGCCAACGAGCCGGTAGTTTTGCGTTCGCAAGGTTACGCGCTGAATGAAATGCGCGTCGCGGATTATGCCGAACTCGCCGCCAACGGCATTGTTACCAACGAAACGACCATCGCCAACAACCCCGACCTCATCCGCGCTATGGCGCGCGCGTTGGCGCACGGCATTCAAGACACAATCAACGATCCCGAAGCGGCGTATAACGTCAGTTTGAAATACGTTGAAAATTTGAAAGACCAAGACCGCGACGTGCAAATGCAAGTTTTAAAAACGTCTATCGAAGATTGGAAAGCAGACCGCATCGGTTACACCAACCCGCAAGCGTGGCGCAACATGAACGACTTGCTGAGCAAAATGAAATTAATCCCCGCGCCGTTAGACATAAACAAAGCCTTCACGAACGATTTCGTGCCGTAAAAAATTGCCATGCCGCCCTTCCTCAGTGTTCGCAACCTTTCGCTCGTTTACCCCGACAACAACGGCGGACTTCGCGCGCTAGACGACCTTTCTTTCGAGATTCGTCCGCGCGAGTTTGTCTGTTTTCTCGGTCCGTCGGGTTCGGGCAAAACGACTTTTCTGCGCCTCTTGGCGGGCATTCTGTCGCCGTCTGCGGGCGAGGTCAACTTTGCGGATTCGCGTCAGCCGAAAGTCGGCATGGTTTTTCAGCAAGCCAATCTCATGCCTTGGCGCAACGTTTTGCAAAACGTCATTCTTCCGCTAGAACTCGAAGGCGCGGACAAAAACGAAGCGCGAGTCAAAGCGCGCGAGATGATTGAATTGGTAGGATTAAAAGGATTCGAGGATTCGCTGCCGCGCGACCTTTCAGGCGGCATGGCGCAGCGCGTCGGCATCGCCCGCGCCCTCGTCCATGACCCGGACCTTCTCTTGCTCGACGAACCTTTTGCTTCGCTGGACGCGCTCACCCGCGAGCGTATGTGGACGGAACTTTCCAACATCTGGCAGGCGCAACAAAAGACCGTCGTCATGGTAACGCATTCAATTAATGAATCGTTATTTTTAGCCGACCGCGTTCTGGTGCTGACTCAACGTCCGGGCAGAATCAAATTAGATTTGAACGTAGATTTGCCCCGTCCGCGCAACGACGACGTTCGTTACACGAGTCATTTTGGGAAGTTGGCGAAAGAATTGCGCGGGGCGATTGAATGAATCAAAACTCGGAGGTTTTACAGCCTCCGAGTTTTTTGCGCTTTACGCTTTCGGCAAATCCAGCAGCAGGACTTCCATCAACAGGCGCGGGTTGACGTTGCGCTCCATCTGTCCCAACGCGGACTCGTGCGCGACGACCGTTTTCCGCGCCGAAGATAAGTCCAAACGTCCCGCTAAAAATTCAATTTCCATGTTGCGATCTACGTTGGTTAGCGGCGTTTCCGCGCCCGCCACGCGCAGAAGCACGTCGCGCCAATAGGAAAGCCAAACCAAAATCGTCTGGCGCATGGCGTCTTTATCCTTAGAAATTTTGTCGGCGTAAGAAAATTTCTCCACGCGCGAGGCGGGCAAAATCGTTTGCAAATCGTTCAGGCGTTCCTCGCGCTTCTCCAACGCAGACTCGTCATCGAACAACTTTCGCGCCGCGCCCGGCCGTCCGCCGCTGATGTGCGCCAGCAGACGCGCGCGCTCTTCGTCCGCGCCGCGCTCGATCAAATCGGCGACGACCGCTTCCAGCGGCAACGGGCGCAGACGCAAAACTTCGCAACGCGAAACGATGGTCGGCAAAAGTTGTTCGGGGCTGTCGGCGGTGAGAATCAAAACCGCGTGTTGCGGCGCTTCTTCCAGCGTTTTGAGCAGGGCGTTGGCGGCGTTGGCGTTGGCTTCCTGAAAGCGCAAAAACAAAGCGGCGCGATACGGCGATTGATAGGGCTTGAGATTCAACGCTCGCAACGCCTCGCGGATTTGATCCACCTTAAGCGTTCCGCCTTCTTCCGCCGCTTGGACGAGAGTCAAGTCGGGATGACGCATGGCTTCAATTTGTTTGCAAGAGCGACAGTTAAGACAAGGCTCGCCGGGCGCCAGCAGTTTTTCGCAATTCAAGGCTTGCGCCAAACGCAGCGCCAACGTCCGCCGACCTAAGCCGGGCGCGCCGCAAATCAAATAGGCGTGGCGCGGCTCTTTGCGCGCAACGTGTCGGCGGAGCATATCCACCGCCCATTCATGTCCGAGAAGATTCCAGTTGTCCATTGAGTTTTAGGTTACAGGTTACAAGTTTAAGGTTGCAGGTTAGAAGTTTTTTTCGCTTCGCAAGCGGACGAACGATTCGTAACGCTCAGGGTAAATTGTACCTTCTTTCAACGCGGCAAGCACAGCGCAGCCCGGCTCATGTTGATGCGAACAATCGCTGAATTGACAATGCGCCACAAGGTTTCGCAATTCGGGAAAGTAGGCGTCCATCTCTTCGGGTTCGGTGTCCCACAGCGCCAACGACTTCCAGCCGGGCGTGTCGGCGACGTAGCCGCCCTCAAATGAGAACATCTGCCGCACGACGGTCGTGTGGCGTCCCTTTTTCATGGCGGCGCTAATTTCGTTCACCGCCAGCCCCAGCCCTGGCTGAAGCGCGTTCAATAAACTAGATTTTCCGACTCCGCTCGGGCCGGCAAACGCGCTGATTTGATTCCGCAGACGCTCGCGCAATTCGTCTAGCCCCGCGCCGCTTTTCGTGGACGTGTAGATGACGCGATAACCGACCGTTTCGTACACGCCGAAAATTTCTCGCGGGTTTTCCGCAAGGTCAATTTTATTGGCGACGACGACAATGGGGATTTTTTGCTTTTCGGCGACGACGAGGAAACGGTCGAGCATTCGCAGTTTGGGCGCGGGGTTCGCGCAAGCGAAGACGAAGACGGCTTGGTCGGGGTTGGCTAAAAGAATCTGACGGTAGAGTCCGTTTGGGCGGGGATCGAGGCGCGAAATTTCGCGCTTGCGCTCGCGGACGGATTCAATCGCGCCCGAGCCGTCGTCTAAAATCGTAATCTGCGCCCAATCGCCCAGCGCGGCAAGGTCGCCGACGGCGCGACCGCGTTTTAGTTTTCCGCGCAGTTGGCAAACGACGACGCCCAATTCAGTTTCTACCCAAAAGAAACCGGATTGGGCTTTGACGATGATGCCTTGCGCCGTTTGCTCCGCCAAGTTGCGCTACGGGACGATGCCGCCGCCCGGAGGCGTGGGCGTGTAAAGCGGGTTGCCAATTTGCCCCCAGTCGTAATACTGGCGCTGCGGACTGCCGTAATAATAGGATTCGACCATCGCGCGGAAAAGCGGAACGGCGTAATCGGCGCCTTCGCCGATATTTTCCACAACGGCGACGATGGCGATGTCGGGCAAGCCTGTGTCGGCTTCGTTCATCGTGTACCCCGCGAACCAACCGTGCGGTTTGCCGCTGCCCGATTCGGCGGTGCCCGTTTTGCCGGCGGTTTTGAATTGCAACCCGCGCATGTTAAAACGCGCCGTCCCTTTCGGCTCGTTGATGACCCAGAACATCGCTTCGCGCAAAACGTCGAGGTTGTCGGGGCGAAGCGGAAGCGTGCCTTGCGCTTCGGGCTTAAACGTTTGAATGGGCGCGCCGTCCACCGGCTCGATTTTTTCCACAATCTGCGGGCGGTAGAGCGTGCCGCCGTTGGCGATGGCGGCGATAAAACGCGCCACTTGCAGCGGCGTTACCAACATCGTGCCTTGACCAATCGCCAAGTTGACCGCGTCCACTTGCGTGGCGGGATTGTCAATGCGTCCCGCCGCTTCGGGGATTTGCCCGATGCCAGTCGGCGAACCCAAGCCGAAGGCGCGCGCCATGTTGGCGATGTCGTTGCCGCGATCCCAATTGCTGTATAGGTCGTTGCCGATGTGCCAAAAATACGGATTGCAAGAACGCATTAACGCTTCTTGCAAAGTAACCAGCCCCGAAGGTTTGCTGTCGGAGGTGTCGCAGAATTTCCCCGCCGCCAAACGGTCTTGACAGTGTTGCCAAGTCCAATCGTAGCGGATTTGATCGCCGAGTTCGGTAAACTCGTATTGGCAGTCGTAGGTGGTGTCTTTCAGGTACAGTCCGCTTTCAAGGGCGGCGGAAAAGGTGATGATTTTGAAGACCGACCCCAACGGCAACTGTCCCTGCGCGGCGCGATTCAACAGCGGGTTTCTGCCATCGTTGAGCAGATTTCCCAGCCCCATGTTGTTGGGGTTATTCGCGTCAAAGATGTTCGGGTCAAAATCGGGGCCCGAAGCCATCGCTATAATGCGTCCCGTTTTGACTTCCATCACGACGATTGCGCCGCGAAAGAATTCGATTGCGTTTTGCGCGTTTATTTGCATTTTGCTGTCGAGCGTCAGGTATACGGAATCGGCGGGTTCGGGTTTGCTTTGTCCGAGCGTGGCGACAATTTGTCCCGTCGGGCTGACGACGCGCAAGACGCCGCCATGCTTTCCCGCCAGATAACTTTCCGCCCACTGTTCCACGCCGCTCGACCCAATGCGTTCCGCGCCGCTGTAACCCAAGCGTTTGTATTTGTTGTAATCTTCTTTTGAAATAGATAAGGTGTAGCCCACCGCTTGCGGAGCGAGTCCGCCGCGAAAGTAATAGCGCGAATCGTATTTTTGAACGACCAATCCGCCAGGGTTGATGGAGAGCAGGCGCTGCGCTTCGTCTCGCGTGCCTTCGCACATCGGCAAGTACCAGCCCGGCCCCGCCGCGTCAATTTGATTTTGAATGTCCAGCGGATCGAATCCGCATAATTTTCCGAGTTCGCCCGTCAACGCGCCGAGCATGTCATAGTTGATTTGGTCGGTTTGAATGCCGAAGGCGTAGGCTTCCGCTTGGGTTACGACGGGCTGCCCTTTGCTGTCGTAAATATCGCCGCGCGCGGGGACGCTGTATTCCATCGAAAGTTTATTTCCGCCGGCCAGTTCGGGCAAAATGAGCGCGTCGTCCCAAACGACTTTCCATTGATTGTCTTCGTTGACGAGGCGCATCAACATCTCGCGTTGAATGTCGCCGACCAGCGCGGTTTTGTAAACCACGCCATATTTGACTTCCGCGTTAAACGGCGCCAGCGTGGATGAAATGTACGCCGTGTCAAAACTGGTCGCGCTCATGTCGTTCAAAGCGTCCGTCCAGCGTTTGGAAAAATCTTCCAACGAAAGCGCCTCGCGGCTGGATTGCGCCAACATGGCGTACATGCTTTCGTAATCGTCGTTTTTAAGCGCTTCAAAAAACGCCGTCAGCGCCGCTTGGACGTTGGGCGCGGGCGTAATTTCCGCGCGCGCGGTGGGCAGCGGCGGGTTCGTCGCAAAAATCGAACCGCTCCCCCCGTTGCCGCCATTCGCGTTTGGCGCGGAGCAAGCGACCAAGATAAAGGCAATTAAAAATATTTTCTTCCAACGCAACGACTTCATACGATTTCCTTATCCCAAACTTCGCAATCATAGCCCAAAAGGTCGCGGCAAGCGGCGCGGACGTCCGCTATTGGCTCGACGCCAAAGCGCCGCAACAACCGCACGACGCGGCACATCGGCAAGCCCATCACGCCCGCGTAGCAACCGTCCATCGCGGCGACAGGATGAAAGGCGGCGTGCTGAATGGCGTACGCGCCCGCCTTGTCGAGCGGGTCGCCCGTTTGGACGTAGGCTTCGATTTCGTCGTCCGCGTACTCGCGCATGGTTACCTCGCTGACGGATAAATCCGCAATCAGCGTTTCGTTTTGCAGCGCGGCAATCGCCGTGTACACTTGATGCGTCCGCCCGCGCAAACGCTTCAACATGCGAATCGCGTCGGCGGGATCGGGCGGCTTGCCGAGAATTTCGCCGTCGTCCGCAACCGTCGTGTCCGAGCCGAGAATCAACGCGCCCGACTCGACCTGCGGCTGAATCGCCAGCGCTTTGGCTTTTGCCAAGCGGACGACGTACTCGCGCGGCGTTTCGCCGACCAACGGCGTTTCGTCCGCGTCGGCGGAGAGCGCGTCAAAGTCCCAGCCGCCCAAGGCGAACAATTGCCGTCGGCGCGGCGAAGAAGAGGCTAAAATCAGTTTGACTTGATTCATCAAGAGCAAGATTCTAACACAGACGTTTTAAGGGACGCTGAAAGACACTCGGTTTATAATCAACGCATTAGGAGATTCTATGAACGCATTACAAGAACGAATTTTGAAAGACGGTCAAGTTCTCGGCGGCGGAATTTTGAAAGTGGACAGTTTCGTCAACCATCAAGTGGACCCGCGCTTGATGGACGAATGCGGGCGCGAATTTGCGCGGCGCTTCGCCGACGTCGGCGCGACGAAAATCCTCACCGCCGAAATTTCCGGCATCGCCCCCGCGCTGACGACTGCTCTCCACATGGGGTTGCCCGTCGTCTATGCGCGCAAGTCCAAGCCGGTTACCATGCCCGACCAAGTCTACCTTACGCTCGCGCCCTCGCACACGAAGGGGCGCATGGTGGAATTAATCGTCTCGCCCGAATACCTCGCCAACGGCGAAAAAGTTTTAATCATTGACGACTTCCTCGCCAGCGGCGCGACCATTCTCGGCTTGGCGCGTCTCGCTGAAGCCAGCGGCTCGAAAATTGTCGGCATCGGCGCGTTAGTGGAAAAAATCTTCGAGGGCGGGCGCGACGCGCTCGCTTCGCTCGAAGTCCCGATTGAATCAATCGCCTGCATCGCCTCGTTGAACGACGGAAAAATTGAATTCGTAAAATAACCTTGTTCAATGTCATGTTAAACGAAGGCGATATGCAGAGTAGAAACTCTTCGCGCTCTTTAAGATTTCTCCTCGTTTCGCCCGTCGAAAGAACAAGTTAACTTTCAACTTGCAACCTGCAACCTTAAACCAAAACCCAACTATGAACTCTATCGCCATTCTCGACTTCGGTTCTCAATACGCGCAAATCATCGCCCGCCGCATGCGCGAAGCGCAAGTTTACTGCGAACTCTTCGCTTGGGACGCGCCGCCGGAAAAAATCCTTTCGATTCAACCGAAAGGATTTATTTTATCGGGCGGACCCAACTCAGTCTATGAAGCGGGCGCGCCCTTCATTCAAAAATTCATCCTCGAAAGCGGACTCCCCATTTTGGGCATTTGCTACGGGATGCAAGCCCTCGCCCATGCGCTCGGCGGCGAAGTGGATTCGTCCGCGCAGCGCGAATACGGCGACGCGCAAATTCAACTGCTGACCCCGAACCCGCTCTTCGCCAACCTCTCCAACGTGTGGATGTCTCACGGCGACAAAGTAACGCGCCTCCCGGCCGGCTTCGTCGCGCTTGCCAAAAGCGAAAACAGCCCTTACGCCGCCATCGGCGACGACTCGCGCCGTTACTACGGCGCGCAATTTCACCCCGAAGTCAACCACACCGAAAACGGCGCCGACCTTCTGCGCCGCTTTGCGCTGGACGTTTGCGGCGTCTCCGCCGATTGGACTCCCGCCAACATCATCGAAGAGAGCGTGCAAAAGATTCGCGCGCAAGTCGGCAAGGAGCGCGTCCTCGCGGCGGTTTCTGGCGGCGTGGATTCGTCCGTCGCGGCGGCGTTGGTGCATAAAGCCGTCGGCGATCAACTGGTCTGCGTGTTCGTGGACACGGGCTTGCTGCGGCAGGACGAAGGGGCGCAAGTCGTCGCCGCCTTTCGAGAAGGCTTGGGCATGGAACTAATCGCCGTCAACGCCGCCGACGAATTTTTAGGCGCGTTGCAAGGCGTTACCGACCCCGAAGAAAAGCGAAAAGTCGTCGGCGAAAAATTCATCCGCATCTTTGAGCGCGAGGCGAAGAGCGTCGGTCAACCGAAGTTTTTAGTGCAAGGGACGATTTACCCCGACGTGGTCGAGTCCGCCAGTTCGGGCAAGGGGCAGGCGGTCAAAATAAAATCGCATCACAACGTCGGCGGGTTGCCCGAAGACATGCAGTTTGAACTCGTCGAGCCGTTGCGCTATTTGTTCAAAGACGAAGTGCGTTTGGTCGGCGAGGCGCTGGGGCTGAGCGAAGGTTTGGTTTGGCGGCAGCCGTTCCCCGGCCCAGGCTTGACGGTGCGCTGTCTCGGCGAATGTACGCCAGAGCGCGTCTCGCGCCTGCGGGCGGCGGACGCCATCCTGCGCGAGGAGTTGTCCAACGCGGGTTATCTCGGCAAGGGCGCGCAAACTTCGCAAGCCTTCGTCGTCTTGTTGCCGGTGCGCTCCGTCGGCGTGATGGGCGACCAGCGGACCTATCAAGAAGCGGCGGCGATTCGCGCCGTCGTCAGCGACGATTTTATGACCGCCGATTGGGCGCGTCTGCCCTTTGAGTTGTTGGCGAAAATTTCCAGCCGCATCGTCAACGAAGTGGACGGAATCAACCGCGTGGTTTACGACGTTACCAGCAAACCGCCAGCGACGATTGAATGGGAATAATTAAATAGTGTTATGATTCGGAAGGTTAAGGCTAGGAGACAGAATGAAAATTAATCTCGGACGCGCCCTCGTTCGTTCATGGCAAATTATTTGGAATTATAAAATTTTGTGGGTCTTCGGCGTCTTTGCAGGCTTCGTCGGCGCGCGCTGGAACGCAGGCACAGGCGGACGCGGAGGCGGGGGGCGCGGCGTCAACCCGTTTAACGAACATGGCGGGATGTACGGCGGCGAAAGGTTCATCGAGCAAATCAACGAATACTTTCAACGCTACATGATTATCATTATCAGCGTTTGCTTAGCGTTAGTCATTCTTTCTTTCTTGCTTTACGCGCTGGGCATGATAGGGCGCATTGGCATTATCAAAGGCGTTTACAAGATAGAAGACGGCGCGTCGGCTTTGACCTTCGGCGAACTCTGGTCGGAAAGTCAGCCTTACTTTTGGCGTTTCTTTGGCTTATATTTTCTTCCCGGGCTGGCGTTTCTCATTATTTTGTTGCCGCTTATCGTCATCGCAATTTTGACGGGGGGAATCGGCTTGGTTCTTCTGCTGCCTTTGCTTTGTCTGCTTGTCCCCGTCGCTTGGGCGGTTAACATTATTTTGGAACAAGCGCAAGCCGCCATCGTCGCGGAAGATTTGACGATGTTCGACGGTCTCAAACGCGGCTGGGAAATCGTCAAATCCGACATTCTCGGCATGATCGTCTTTTCCATCGTTCTCGGCATTGGCGGCGGAATCGTCGGCTTTATTTTTGCTCTGCCGCTCATGCTCGCCGTCATCCCCTTCTTCATGGGAGCGATGACGACCGCCCCCGCAACGAGCGAAGCCATAATGCCTTACATCTGGGTTTCCGTCGCTTGCTTCGGAATTTACCTGCCCGTCCTTTTCGTTTTGAACGGCGCATTAACCGCCTACATTCAAACCGCGTGGACGCTGGTTTATCGTCAACTGGCGCGCCCCGCCGCCCCCTCTTCGCCCCATGCGCCGATTTTCGCGCAACCCGATGCGTAGATTTTATCTTTTTTTTCTCGTTAGCGTTTTAATTCTTTCCGTCGCGCCGACGTCGGCGCAGGCGCAGATTTCCGCTTCGGTTACGCTCTACAACGCGGACGTTTTATCCTTCCCGACCATTTCAGGATTCGTTGACCCGATTGACGCAAACGGAATGTTCGCCTCAGGACTCAAAGCCGACGCCGTTTCCATCGTCGAAGACGGACAAACCCTCGCCGCCGACTCCTTCGCCGAGTTGGCGATTCCGCTGCAATTAGCCGTCGCCGTCAATCAAGGGCAGGCGCTGGCGGCGCAAAACGCAAACGGAATCGCGCGTTTTCAGCGCGTCTCGCAAGTCATCCAACAATGGGCGCAGACTCTCTCCGCCGACTTCCCCGACGACGTCAGCCTTATCTCGCAGACGGGTTCGGTCATCAGCCATGCCTCGCCCGCCGAATTCCTCGTCAGCCTGCAAAGTTTTCAACCCGACATGCGCGCCGCCGTCCCCAACTTGCAATCCCTCGCCAGTGCTTTAGACATCGTCGCCGCGCAAACGCCGCGAGTCGGCATGAAACGCGCCGTGCTTTTCATCACGCCGCAAATGCCCGACCCCGAACTCGGCGCGGCGCTCGACCCGCTCATCCAACGCGCCGTCGAAAATAAAATTCGCGTTTTCATTTGGTATGTGGATTCTGCCTCCGCGTTTGCCAACACCAGCGCGGCGCTGTTTAACAACCTCGCCATTCAAACGGGCGGCGGCATGTTCCAATTTTCCGGCGAAGAGCGCTTCCCCGATTTGGAATCCTACTTTGCGCCGCTGCGCCGAATTTATCAACTTTCGTATTCTTCGCAAATTCGTTCGGCGGGCGAACACACGCTCGAAGTTCAAGTCAACCTGCCGACGGCTGGAGCGACTCGTTCCGACGCGACGACTTTCAATTTAGACGTTCAGCCGCCCAACGCTTTTTTCGTTTCCCCTTCTTTGCAAATCACGCGCCGCGCCCCCGAAGACGACCCCTACAACGCCGAAATCCTTTTGCCTGAAACGCAAGAGATCGAAGTCATCGTCGAATTTCCGGACGGCTTCAAACGCCCGCTGACTCGCGTAACCTTGTACGCGGACGGAGTCGCCGTCGGCGAAAACACCAGCGAGCCGTTTACCAAATTCGTTTGGGACTTAACGCCCTACACAACCAGCGGCGAACATCAACTCTCCGTCGAAGCGGCGGACGCGCTGGGGCTGAGCAAGATGAGCGTCTCCGCGCCAGTAACGATTACCGTCGTCAAGCCGCCAAGCGGATTCAAAGCCTTCCTCGCAAAGCATCGCTCTTCGCTGACCTTCGGCGCAATCCTCTTGGCGGGTTTGGTTCTCTTCGCCATTTTGCTCGGCGGACGCCTGCGCTCGCTTTCGTTGCGCGCCGTGCAAGAACGCCGACGCGCCCAAAACGACCCGCTGACTCAACCGTTAGCCGCCATCGCCGAACCCGTTACCGTGCGCCGCAAAGACCCCAAAGAGACGAATCCGCGCCTGAAAGCGGTTAAGGTTGCGGCGGAGTCTGACGCGGCGGCTTCGCTCGTGCGCCTGCAAGCGGACGGTCAAATCGCCGCCGTTCCGCCCATCTCGCTAAACGGCGCGGAAGTCATCGTCGGCAAAGACCCTGTGCAATGCGGGCAAATTTTGGACGACCCGTCCGTCGCGCCGCTTCACGCCCGCATTCGCGCCACCGAAGACGGCGGCTACCTTTTGTTGGATTTGCAACCCGCCGCGGGAACTTGGATCAACTACGAAGCGCTGCCCCGCGAAGGTCGCCGACTGACGCACGGCGATATGGTACACTTTGGGCAACTAAAATATCGCTTCATGTTGCGAACGCCGCCGCAACCGAGAACTCCGAAAGTTATTTCCGTTTCTCCCGAAGACGAATGATTCCAACCTCTCAAACTCATTTGCAAACCGCCGTTCTTAGCCACGCGGGATTGTCGGGCAAGAAGAACGAAGACCGCTGCGCCGTCGCCTCCTTTCAACTAGATAAAAACGACCCGCGCCTTTCCACGCTGGGAATCATCGCCGACGGCATCGGCGGACATCGCGCTGGCGAAGTGGCGGCGGAATTGGCGGTGGATTACATCAACATGCGCGTGGCGGAAAGCAACGCCCGAAAACCGATCAAAATTTTAGAGAACGCCGTCCACGACGCGAGTCAAGCCATCGCTCAACATTCGGCGGGCAACGAAAAAGAACACGGCATGGGGGCGACTTGCGCCTGCGTCTGGGTCATCGAAAATAAACTATACACCGCCTACGTCGGCGATTCGCGCATTTATCTTCTGCGCGAAAATTACATTCAACAATTAACCGTAGATCACACGTGGGTTCAAGAAGCGCTGGAAAAGGGACTCATCGCCGCCGAACAAATGCGCGACCACCCCAACGCGCACGTCATCCGCCGCCACCTCGGCGGGATTCGCCTGCCCGAAGTGGACTTCCGCTTGCGCCTCGACGAAAAGGAAAGCGCCGAAGCCTCGTTGAATAATCAAGGCTTCGCCCTCAAAGCGGACGACTTAATCTTAATCTGCACCGACGGGTTGACCGACCTCGTTTGGAACGACGAAATCAAAGATTTGATTTTGCAAGCGCCGAGTTTAGATTCCGCCGCGCAAGCGCTGGTGGACACAGCCAATCAACGCGGCGGGCACGACAATATTTCCGTCGTCTTGATGAAGATGCCGCAAACGGAAGAGCCGACTTCCGCGAAGAAGAGTTTGATTAATTGGTTGTTTGGGTAGAAAAGTCAAAACCGCTCGACAAAAACTTCGTCCGCGCATGAAGTAAAATCCGCTTGTGATTTTATTTTGGCTGTCTCTCTCTTTCATCGCGGGAATCATCGTCGGCGCGGCGCAGCCGTCCGTTTTGGAATGGACGTTCATCGTCGTCGCCGCCGTTTTATTCGTCCTATTTTCGCCGCGTCGTTTCCTAGACAAAATTATCGCGGAACTTTCGCAAAGTCAGCCCCCCTTTTCGTTTAATTTTCTCATTCCCCTTTTTCTCTTTTTCGGCGCGTTTTATTATCAAGCGCGGCAGCCAAACATAGACGCATTCCACATCGCCTTTTACAACGACCGCAGTTACGATTTATTAATCAGCGGGGCGCTCGCCGAGCCGCCCGACTACCGCGACTCGTACACGAATTTAATTCTCGACGTCGAAGCGATAGACAGCGGCGACGGCGACTTCCCCGTTTCAGGTCAACTGTTGGCGCGGGTTAATCCTAACGAAAAATACGAATACGGCGAGCGCGTCCGCTTGCGCGGGCAACTCAAAACGCCGCCTGAAAATGAAGAATTTTCCTACCGCGATTACCTTGCGCGGCAAGGCATTCATTCGTACATGACCAGCGCCGAAGTTACGCGCTTGCCCGGCAAAAGCGGAACGTGGTATTACCAATTAATTTACGCTTTCAAAGAACGGCTCGTCGCCGCAACTTATAAAATTTATCCCGACCCCGAAGCCTCGCTGCTGGCGGGCATCCTCTTCGGCGTGGACACGGGCTTGCCGCAGAAGTTGCAAAAGGCGTTCAAAGACACAGGCACGGCGCACATCATCGCCATTTCCGGTTTTAACATCGCCATCATCGCCGACATCTTTTTCAAACTCTTTCAGTGGCTCTTCAAACGCGAACGGCTCGGCGCAACCCTGGCCGTGATTTCAATTTTTCTCTACGCGATTCTCGTCGGCGGCGACCCGGCCGTCATGCGCGCCGCCATCATGGGCAGTTTTTCTTTATTCGCCAAACAAGTCGGCAGGCGCAACGACGGCATGAATATGCTGGCGCTCGTCGCGGCGATTATGGCGGCGTTTAATCCGCTCATTCTGTGGGACGTCGGCTTTCAACTTTCTTTCCTCGCCACGCTGGGGCTCATCCTCTACGCCGACCCGCTCTCCAACTTCACGGCGCGGGTTTTCGAGAAAATCGCCAAACGCGAAAATTCTCCGCTGGTCGCCTTCGTCAACGAAAACGTCATGCTCACCCTCGCCGCGCAACTGATGACCATTCCCATTATGCTTTATTATTTTCATCGCCTTTCGTTAAGTTCCTTCGTCGCCAACCCGTTCATTTTGCCCGTTCAACCTGCGGTGATGATTCTCGGCGGGCTGGCAGTCCTCGTCAGCCTCGTCGCGCCGCCGCTCGGTCAACTGCTGGCGTGGGTCGCCTGGCCCTTTTCCGCCTACACCATCCGCGTCGTCGAACTATTTGGAAGCATCCCCAACGGTTCGATTCCAGTCGGCAACGTCCCGCTTTGGATTATTTATACGATGTACATTTCGCTTCTTTTTCTGACCTTCAACGGAGCCGCCCTCAAAAACTGGATTCTCGCCGCAGCCTCGCGCCTCCGTTCCGCCGCCCTCGCCTTGTCTTTCGTCTCGGCCTTTATCTGTCTGATTATTGCGTGGAGCGCCGCAGCGCGAGTCGGCGACGGAAAATTGCACCTCGTCTTCTTCGACGTCGGTTCGGCGGACGCGATTTTGATTCAGACTCCCGAAGGGCGCAACGTATTAATCAACGGCGGAGAAAGCGCGACCAAACTTTCAGACGAACTGGGGCGGCGGCTGCCCTTCTTCTCGCGCAAATTAGATTGGCTGGTCGTCGCCTCCGCCGACGACAATCAACTGACCGCGTTGCCGCGCATCGCCGAGTTGTATCAACCTCAAAGCGTCTTGTGGAGCGGAAACGTCCAAGCCTCGTTTTCAGCGCGGCGCTTAAACGAATATTTGACGGAAAACGAAATCCCCGTCGTTCGCGCCGAAACCGGACAACGCCTCGATTTGGGCGGCGGCGCGTTCATCCAAATTGCGGCGACGAATCAGCGCGGAAGCGTCTTGCTCGTTGAAGACGGCAACTTCCGCGCCCTGTTGCCGCTCGGCGTGGACGCGACGACTTTTGAAGAGCTCGAATTTGGAAACGCCATCGGCAAAGCGGACGTGCTGCTTTTGGCAAATTCCGGTTACGCGCCCAGCAACCCGCCCGACTTGTGGAAAAACCTCGACCCGCAACTCGTCGTGTTGGACGTCGCCGCCGACGATTCATTCGGAATGCCTTCGCCTGAAACGCTCGACGCGCTGAAAGGCTACACCTTGCTTCGCACCGACCGCAACGGCTGGATAGACGTCAGCGTGGACGGCGCGGAAATGCAAGTTCGCGCCGAGCGCGAAGAAAGCGAAGCCAGCCCCTCGACCACGCAAAAAATCTACGACACAATCCGAAATTTCATGCGCCGCGTTTATCGCAAACTGCTGCGGACCTTCTCGTAAAATTACCGCCATGAAATTCTTTCGTCGTTACACGCCTTTGCAAATCGCCGTCCATCTTTACGCTTGGTCAAGCCTCGTTTGGGCGCTCTTTCAACTCTTAACAAATTCTCTGCCCGAAAACCCCGCGCAAGAATTAGAACGCCAAACGGGACGACACGCCCTCGCCCTGCTCGCGCTCGCGCTTTCCTGCACGCCGCTTCACTTCATCTTCAAAATACCCGAACTGCTCAAACGCCGTCGCGCGCTCGGCTTATACGCGCTGCTCTTCGCCGCGCTTCACATCCTCCTTTTTGTCCACCTCGAAAACAGCCTCGCTTGGAGTCGCCTCGCGCAAACCTTAAAAGAAAAACCCTACATCCTCGTCGGCGCGGCGGCGTTTCTCATGCTTCTGCCGATGGGCGTTACCTCGTTCGACGTTTGGAAAATTCGTCTCGGCAAAAACTGGAAGCGCCTGCATCAAATCGTTTACTTCGCCGCGCCGCTAGTCGTCGTCCACTTTTTTTGGAGCGAAAAACTCGACGCGCTTCATTCGGTCAACGACGCGCTGCGTTTGTGGATTTACGGACTCGTCGTCGCGGCGTTGCTGCTCCTGCGCGCGCCTTCCATTCGACGACGCGCCGCCGCTTTCTCCGCCCAAACTTTGACTCGGCGCTTCAAAAAGAAGACTCATCCCAAAGCCGACTCGACTTAAAAGAACGATTAAGACCGCCGCGCAGAATTAAGGAAAAGGCTATAATCTCCCAACTATGGCAAATCAACCCAACTCCGCAAACTCTGACCCGAATCCTCTCGACCCGCAACCCGTCGTCCAGTGGGATTCGACGTCGTCCATCAGCGAAGAAGAAACCGTTACTTTTAAGCGCAGTCATTTCTACGCCGTTTTAGTCGTCTTCGCCTTCTCCATCGGACTCTTCTTCGGTTACCTGCTCTGGGGTCGGACTCCCGTCGTCGTCGCGGCTGTTCAACCTACCGAAGCGCCGCAACAACCCGTTGTCGCGGCAACGCAGGCGCCGCGTTACACGCGCTACGACATCCCCACCACAGGCTTCCCCAGCCTCGGTCCCGACGACGCGCCGATCACTATCGTCGAATTTAGCGATTTTCAATGTCCGTTTTGTCGCCGCTTCCACGCTGAAACTTACAAGCCGCTGTTAGACGCTTACCCCGGAAAAATCCGCTTCGTTTATCGCAACCTGCCGCTGACGTCCATCCACCCTGACGCGCTGCCCGCCGCCATCGCCTCGCTTTGCGCCAACGACCAAAACGCTTACTGGGATTATCACGACAAACTTTTCAACGGCGAAACGCTGACACGCGAAGACTTCATTCAATACGCCCGCGACCTCAACCTTAACATGGACGAATTCAGCGCCTGCTATGACAGCGGCAAACACAAAGACGAAATCGCCGCCGACATGGACTTTGCCATCAATCTGGGCATTCAATCCACGCCGACCTTCTTCGTCAACGGGTTGGCTGTCGTCGGGGCGCAGCCGCTGGCGACTTTCTCGCAATTGATTGACCTCGAATTGGCGGGGCAAATTCCGTAATCGCGCCGTCGTTTCAAAGAAGCGTTACAACGGAGAAATTCTTCCAGGGTTTCGCGCTTCGCTCGAAATGACAAACTACGCAAAAACGCGGCGGACGTTATGTCCGCCGCGTTTCTTAAAACTCCGCGTTAACCGTCGGCGCAGTGGTAAGATAGAAAAAATCCCTTTTTTGAGAGAATGCCATGAAACGCTTTATCGCTATCGCTGGAAATATCGGCGTCGGAAAATCCACGCTGGTTAATATGCTCTGCGAGCAAATGGGCTGGGAGCCGTTCTTCGAGCCCGTCGCGCAAAATCCTTACCTCGCCGATTTTTACGAGGATATGTCCGCTTGGGCGTTTCACTCGCAAGTTTTCTTCCTGACGCACCGCCTGCGCTCGCACCTCAATTTGACGCAACATTCTTCGTCGGTCATTCAAGATCGCAGCCTTTATGAAGACGCGGAAATTTTCGCCTATAACTTATATCGTCAAGGAAACATGAGCGAGCGCGATTATCAAACCTACCGCGACTTGTACGAAACCGCCGTCCAATTTTTGCCGCCGCCCGATTTAGTGATTTACCTGCGCGCCTCGGCAGAGACCTTGCTCAGCCGCATCAGCCGTCGCGGACGAAATTATGAAACCGCCATCACCGAAGAGTATCTGCAAAACTTAAATACCCTTTACGAAGGCTGGATCGAAAATTTCACGCTTTGCCCAATCCTCGCCATCCCCGCCGACGATTTGGACTACGTCGCCCATAACGGACATTTGCGCTTAATCGTTTCCAAGATCGAAGCCAAATTGAGCGGCAAAGAAGAAGTCGTCTTTGAAGCGGACGAAATGGCGAAAGCGGCGGAAGATTAATTACTCGACAAAAATCTCGACGTGTTCGCCGTCTTCATCGTCGGTTACGTCAATAATCTTGCCAGTTACGCCCATACGCAACGCCTCGATGACGTTGCTCATATCCACGCCTTGAACTTCGGGGGCGAAGTGTGCGCCGATTTTCAAGCCCGCGTCCACCAAGGCCAGCGGAATTTGCACGGAGGCTTTCGAGCGCCCGCTGCGCGTGTCCGTTACGCGGATGCGTAACATGCTCGCCCCTCTTCCGCCAATGGACGGCGGACGCGGCGGCGTCGGAACGCCCTTGCGCGAATCGTTCAACGCCGAAAGCAGCTTCGCGCCCTCTTCCGCGCTGATTTTTCCTTCTTCAATCAATTTCAGAATTTTCATTCGCTCTTCTGCGCTCGCCATAATCGCGTCTCCTTTTTTATAACGAATTTTACCCTGCCGTCGCGGCGGCTTCGCCGTCTTCTATGCGCGGCTCTTCCGCCGTTTGCGGGGTTTTGAACTTCATCCAAATGGGGATGACGGAAAACAGAATCACCATCGCCGTAATCTTGAAAGGGAAGGCTGGACCAAAACGCGCCCACAACTGTCCGCCGATCCACGGGGCGGGCAGCGAGATGACTCCCAAACTGGTGCTGAACAAGCCGAACGCCAGTCCGCGCAATTTTTCGGGGACGGCTTTGCTGATGAGCGATTGATAGGCGGGGCCTGAAATGCCGGCGCCTAAGCCCGCCACCGCCCAGCCGACGTAGAAAATCCACTGTTGTTTGTGAACTTCCAACGGACTGGCGATAAGGATGAAAAACGCCAACGCCATAAAAAGCATGCCCGCCGCAACGCCCACCCGCTCGCCCGCTTTGTCTGAAAGCCAGCCGCCAGGGATGGTGCTGAGCATCATAAAGAGTCCGAAGATGGAAGTCGTCCAACCGATTTGTTGATAGTTTAAGCCGCCAAATTCTTGCATGTAAACAGGAAGCAAATTTCCTGAAAGTTGAAAAGCGCTGTCGCGCAGGCCGTCTATCAGCAACATCCAAGTTATCAGACCGCCGGAAAAAACTAAGGCGGACATCGCGGCGAGGTTTGACTTCAAACTGGTAAACGAAAGGCGCTTCCGTTCGCCGTTCGCCTTTTCCGTTTTTGCGGCGTCTCGCGCCATGCTTAAGCGCATCACGACGGAAATCGCGTAGAACACGCCCGCTGTGAAGAGCATCCACTTGAAGCCGTAGGCGCCAGTCATCCAGCCGCCGAGCGGAGGTCCGACGACCGCCACAATCATAAAGATAGATTGCGAAATGCCGTACACTTTTCCGCGATTTTCAAGGCTGGAATTCTCGGCGATGAAAGCGTCGAAACTGGGACCGACCAGCGAACGCGCTATCGCGCCGACGGCGGTCGCCACCAGCAGCCATTGCCAAGTGTTCGCCAACACCAGCGGGATGAACGCAAGCAAGCCGAAGATGCTGCCGATAGCAATGGCGCGCAAACGCCCCAGCGAATCGGAAACCCAGCCGCCGAGAATTTGTAAAAAGAGCGGGACAACTTGCGCCAACGTGAAGAACAAGCCGATGTCGGTGATGCCCGCTTTGAGTTCTTTCAAATAAAGCGACATCAGCCCGTCGTACATGCTGCCGCCGACGTTGGCGAAAATCATCGCCGCTAGAAATAAAATCAGCAAGCCGCTTAATAGAGGACGTTTTTTGATTGTTTCCATCTTATCCTATAAACACTTGAACGCTTTCGTCTTTGTCGTCCACATGCACAATTATCGGGTCTTTAGCGTATTTCGCCGCCGAAAGAAAATCGGCGATTTTGTCCGTTTGCAAACCTTTGATCTGTCCGCCAAAGGCGCGGAAGAACCACTCGATAATTCCCAACGGCAACGGAAGCGCAATGACGATATTTGTCAAATCGTCTTTCTTTTTTGAGCGAACTTTAAGATACAAGCCGCGCGTCCAACCGCCGATACTCCAGACGATGAGCGTAACGCCAAAAATCAGCGGCAAGCAAAAGAAGACGAACCAAAAATTTACGCCGTAATTTTTTTGAATGACGGACATGATCCACGCCGAAAGGGCGGAAACTCCAATTCCGCTGACGAGGATAAAAAGCGAAACGCGCCGCGCCCATTTGCGGATTTCGTCCAACTCAGGAAGTTGACTCGTCTCGTTCGTCATAGCGTCAAACTCGGCGGAAGCGTCGTCCGCGCCGTTCTCTTCGTTCAAAGCGTTCATTAACAGCGCCGCTTCGTCCGCGCCAATTTTCCCGTCCGCCAGCATTTGCAAAATTTTCTTCCGTTCTTCGGCAGACATTAAGAATCTCCTTCCAACGCCGCCAATAATTTTTCGGCGTCTTCCGCGCTGATTTTTTTATCTTGCAGCATTTGCAAAATCATCAAGCGTTCTTCGTCCGTCGCCTTTGGGTTCGGCGGAGACGCGGGGACTCCTTTGGAAGCGCCGCTCCAACTCCACGAGTTCGAGGCGAAGCGCGTCTTTCCGCGCCCGCGCATTTTCTCTTCGATCTGTCCCATCTTCTGCTGAATTTTTTCGTTAATGCGCTCCGAAACTTGCCGCGAGATGGCTTCGCCCAGCCCCGACCAATCCATGCTCATGCCGGCAAAATTGCCGAAATCCGCCGCCGATTCGCCCGCATCCGCCCGATTAGAAACGCGGATGTCGCCGCCGGCGCTTAACGCAATCTGCGCCGCGCCGTCGCCCAAGGTCAACACGCGGCTGGCGGAATCGTCTTCGTTTTCCACGCCGTCCCACTCGACGGCGATCAAATCCGCGCTGAGAGCCAAAGTCGCGCCGGTCTTCGGCGGCATGACCAAAAGGATGTCGTCGCCCGCGTGAATGGAATAGGAATTTCCCGCTTGCGGCTTCAAGTACAGCGCCACATCTTCGCCCACATTGGCGGAGATATTGCCGCGCGCGTCGCGCAACGCCAAATCTTCGGCGACGGAATCCAGACGAATGTCGCCGTCCACGTCGCGGATGGCAACCTCCGCGCCCGCCTGACGAACGAACAAATTCCCTTTCGCGCCGCGCAGGCTAAAATCTGCGCCGACTGAGCCGACGGTTACGTTTGCCGCGTCGCGGATGGAAAGGTCGCCCAGCGCTTCTTTCAATTCGATGTTGCCCAACACGCCGCGAATGGACGCCCCGCCTTCGACGCGCTCGATGAGGACATTTGCGCCTTTGGGCGCGCGCAACGAAAGGTCGTCCGCGCAAGAGACGGAAACCTGATCGCCGTCTTGCGTTACGCTCAACGATTCGTTATCGGCTTTGAGCAAAATATCCTCGCCCTCCCAGCCGACTAGACTCAAATCGCCGCCGACAGATTCAATTTTAATCGTCGGCGTTCGTCCTGCCGAAATTGTTTTAGACATAACTCTATTCCTCCTCGCCGCGCAAAATACGCATGGCTTCGTCAACCGTGATTTTCCCGGCTTGCAAATCGTCTAACGCCGCGCCGCGCGTTTCGTCGTCAACCTCCGCCGCCTCTTCCTTGCCCGGCTCGTAGCCTAAGGCGCGAATCGCCTCGTGCAAGCGGTTGCGGATGGTCGGGTACGAAATCCCCAACTCTTGCTCCACGCGCTTAATCTTTCCTTCGCAACGCACAAAAGTAAACACAAATTCCATTTGCTCCGCCGACAAATTAGAAAACTGCCCCAGCGCAAAACGTCCCTCGATAGACGTATCGCAACTTGGACAGTGCAAGCGAACCACCTCCATTTCGGATTGGCAAATTGGGCAACGAGTAGGCGCAGGTCTCATTATTTTCTCCAAATCATTCAGAAAATCAATATTGATATGAATATTATCAATATTATTATAATGATTTATTGATAATTGTCAAGTATTTTTTCAGATTATTTATTTCTGATTTATATTCTCGCCCCTTTCCAGACTTTTGAGCGGATTCTGCTCCCTTAGCCTGATTCTTCATCACGGCGGATCGTTCGCCGATTCTCAAGTCCGCGTCGGTTCTGTGTTTTTATTCTGTTGTATTACTTACAACACGCCTCCTGTAAAGTTGGGGAAATTCACATTAATGGAGGCAGGCATGGCGCGAAAAACGGAAGAAACGAAGTTGGCGGAAATTTATCAGAAAGTCAAAGAGAATCCGGGCAAGAAAGCCGGCTTCATCGCGGATATGTTGGGACTCCACCGCTCGGAAGTAACGCGCTCGCTCCCAGCGTTAGACGCTAGCGGGTTTTATCTTTATGAAGACGAGCAGGGCGGGCTGTGGCCCTTTAAGAAAGCCCAAAAAGACAAGTGAAAATGTTGCGGAATGCGGGCAGTATGTGTGTTATTCTGTTAGAAATAAATTTTTGTTGCGGAGTATTGAATGTCTCGCGCTGAAAATAAAACTCAACGATTATTAAAGATGGAAGTATTGTTGCTTTCGCATCCCGAAGGCTTGACCCAATCCGAGATTGGGCGAAAACTCGGCGAAAATAGAGACTTAATCCATCGCAATTTGCCTGACTTTCAAAAAATCTATCCTACAGAGGTTTTGGATAACGGGCGCATTCGCATTGACCGCTCCATGTATTTAATGAAACTCTCTTTGACTTTACATGAAGCGATGGCTGTTCATCTTGCGTCTCGTTTGTTAGCCAACCGCATGGATAAGCATAATCCGCACGCCGCTTCTGCTTTGCGAAAGCTGGGAATTGCGCTTGAAAAACTCGCCCCGCGAATCAGTTCTCATATCAAGCAATCTGCCGATGTCATGGACGAAGCGGATCAACGTCAAGACCCGCGTTATCTTGAAGCGCTTGAGAAGTTGACTCTCGCTTGGGCGGAACAAAAGAAAGTTAAAATTTGGTATCGCAAGCAACCTAAAGAACCGATAAATGAACACATATTTAATACGTACTTCATTGAACCGTATGCGGTTGGTCAGTCTGTGCATGTGATTGGTTTTAGCGAAACGCGCAATTCGCAAAGGACAATGAAAGTGGAGCGGATTGAACGAGTGGAAATTTTGAAAGATATTTATACAATTCCCAATGAATTTGACCCAAGAAAATTTTTGGAAGACGCATGGGGAATTTGGTACACAGACTCCGAACCTGTAGAGGTCGTTTTGAAATTTCATCCGCGCGTGGCATACCGCGTACAAGAGTCTCGATGGCATCGCTCGGAAGAACCGCTTGAAGAACTCGAAAGCGGACATGTCATCTGGCGTGCTAAAATTGCAGAACCAAAAGAGATGCTTAACTGGATTAGAGGATGGGGAAGCGATGTAGAGGTGCTTGCGCCTGAAAGTTTGCGAGAAAGATGCAAAGACGAAGCGAGTAAGTTAACAGCAATTTATAGAAGTGGAGAATAGGTATGCTGAAATATACTGGACATCCGTTAGTTGACGTTGGCGCGGCTACGATTGCGGCATTTTGCAATAAACCCGTTCTAAATGAATTGACAGAAAAAGACCTAGATAAAGTGGCAGATTACATTGAAGCGCATTATGTTATTAATCCGCTTAAATCATTTCTCAATGTCGCTTTTCCTAATTCCGGTTTCACTCAACCCGCTTTTGAGAAGACTCCAGAAAAGCGCAAAGATTATGCTCGTCGCGTAACGCGCGGTTATAAAAAAGATGTACCGTTACTTGATGAACAATGTGTTTTTACAGGCGAGCCTGCAATCGGTCTAGCGTTAAGCGCTAGTCAAAAAGATAATTATCCGATGGGGAGGGTCTTTCGCCATAGCTTCCCCATGTCTACTGGCGAGGATGTTATTAATTTTTACCCATACGGCGACGCTGGACTTCCAATATCAGGTATTGCTTTGTTGTGTATTCAAGCATTGCCGCTTGGTTCAGCCAAGGTTGGAGGAAAATTACTCGCAGTACATTCAGATAATCCCGATTTAACTTATAAATTTACGGAAAAATTCTTAAAGAAGAATCGCAACCTCATTAATTTAGCAGAAACAAATAAGAGTGAAAAATTACCTGAGGCGGGTTCAACCGCTAAGACTTTACTTGTTCGAACGTTAATTGAAATTGAAGAGGCGCGGCTTCAAGAAAAAGAAGCACAAAAACCATATTCTGTAACCGCATATCATTTAAGCAATAGCGGTCAGTCTAATCCACTTGATAAAAACCCTCCTCTTGAAATCTATCATCTACCGTTAGAAATTACAGATTTTCTTTCGGCAATTGTCGGGGCTAACTATCGTTCTGAATGGCAGAAAGTCGAACAGCGTGCATGGCGATTAACTAAAACCGAAATGAACGCACAAAAGGAAGGAGAAAATAAAAGAAAGAAGAGTGCGAATAAGGTCGAGTCTAAAGATGAGCGTCCAAGACGTAACTTTTTGTACGAGGATTTATTCCGCCTTCCTGAAAATGCTTCAACTTTTGTTCGCCTTTATTTTTTAAGGATTCCAAAACGGAATTCTTGGGAAGACGACCCGCGCCGAAAATACTCAATTAAGAACGAGGCTGAATTAATCTCGTGGAAACTCACTAAACTTTTTTTAGAAAGGATCTTGCATATGAAACAAAGTCGTATCGAAAGCATTAAGGAAATGGGCGAGCGTCTCGCGCAATATGTTCACGACGAGAATGACACGCGCTTTTTTGAACGATTCTATTCGGAGCAGAGAAATTATTCTCTTATTCGGAATGAATTGATTCGCGTTAATAAAGCGCTTCTCAAACGCGACCAACCCCCTCTTGTTAAATTCGAACCTTATATGGAAGTGTTCGAAGATGTAGATGAGCGGGGCAGGACGGATTGGCGTTTAGCACGCGATCTGGTATTGATTCGTATGATTGAGAGGTTATATGAATTGAAATGGATTCAGGAACATATTGACGTTATGCCTGAAATGCGCGAAGAAAACGGCGAAGATAACGCTGAATAACTTATACAAGGAGATAAAAAAATGACACACGTAACTGGACTTTTGCTTATTGACGCGCCTGCTTCTGCTTTGAATAACCTCGGTCAGATTGAGGGCGAACGTTATGATAATAGCACAGGCGTTAAGGTGATTCGCGCAAACGATGGACCATATCCATACGTTTCAGCGCAGGCGTTTCGATATTGGCTTCGCCAAACACTCGCAACTGATTCCAAGTGGAAATCAGCGCCAATCTATCGTGAAGAGAAGATTGCTTATACAGACGCAAACCCCATTGAATGGTGGGATGATGATTTATTTGGCTATATGCGAGCCCCGTCTAAAAAGGAATCCGCAAAAGCCAAACGTGATGCTGACGCTTCACGAGCGGGCGAGACAGAGACGACAGATACTGTAACACGAGTTGCGCCTTTTCGTGTTAGCACTTTAGTTTCTATTGCGCCCTTGCGCCCCACAAGCGACTACGGCGTTATGTCACGACAAGAAGGTTTTCCCGTGCCACATGAACATCAGTTTTATCGCACTACTCTTAAAGGATTATTCTCGCTTAACCTTCAACAATGTGGAGTATTTTCCTATAAACAAAAAACAGGTTTTCGTAATCTAGATGATGTGCGAATCAACTTAGCAAAAGAGAAAAAACTCAACTTAAATGAGGCGAACAAAGTATATAGTCTTTCTGCTGATGAAAGGCTTGAAAGAGTAGTTACTCTTTTTGAAGGATTCGCGCGATTAGAAGGCGGCGCAAAGCAATCCATCCACTATACAGATGTTGCTCCTACTGTGGTAGCACTTGGAATTACTAAAGGCGGGAACCATATCTTTGGGCGAATCATTGGCGCAAATGGCGATGGATTGCCTGAATTTAAAGAAAATGCTTTAGAGGAAGCGCTCCGTGTATTTGGCGATGACCTGCTGTCGAATGTTTATATCGGTTGGGTGACAGGTTATGCAGATACAGAACGCGAAAAAGTAATTGCATTTGCAGAAAAAGAGTCTCGCATTAAAGTCAGTCACCCGCGAGAAGCATTTAAAGCTCTAATTGACGATTTGAAAAATAACCCTAACTGGCTCGATTAAGCAGGAGGAAGAATGCGCGTATTAAAAGTGGTAGCGGAAGGAATTACTACTTCTTTTCGCTACCCACACTTTATGCAAGGCGTCCATCCATCATTTGACGTTCCTCCGCCTGCAACTATTTATGGGCATGTATGCAGCGCGCTTGGTGAATGGGTTGAGCCTGATGGCGTGCAATTTGCTTATACGTTTACATATGAAGGCGTATGTGACGATGTTGAGCATATTCAAGTTCTTTCTCCTGAAGGTGGAAAGTTGCCAGGAACTAAGATTCCCAAAGTATTAGGAGGCGCGATCAACCCATTTAAGCGGAAACTTTTCTTCAAACCGCGTCTGACTCTTTATATCAACAGACCTGAATGGGAAAGCGCATTTCGTAGTCCATATCATACAGTTGCACTAGGCCGTTCTCAAGATTTGTTTTCCTATACTAGCATTGAGACAGTTGAATTGGAGCGAATAGAACGCGCCTATTTTGAAAATACGCTTGCGCCATACCAAGCTAGTTTGATGACAGCAAGCGGATATGCTGTCCTGATGCCGCGATTTTTGGATTATAAAAACAAACGCCGTCCAACTTTTGCGCGATATATCGTTCTCAAACGACGCATAACAGAACTCATGCAATTTGATGGAATGGACATCCAGCCAGATTTCTGGGTTGATTCTACTGCCCCGAAGGTAGATCATTTACCGTTGGGGCTTTGGTTTCATACATGGACTGGGGAGTATGATGATACGCCGCGCATGGCCTAATCACATTGACTACCTACTGGCAAAAAGCGCGGATAAAAGTGCAGGCGATGCTCCTGAGACGCTGGCGGAGCATACATATAGCGTTTTAGAAAAACTGGCTTCCTTAATTCATCTTCGCCCCACATTACCTGAGCAGATTGGCATACCGCGCTTATGGCATATATTGTTTTGGGCAACATTCCTTCACGATTTCGGAAAAGCCGCAAAAGGGTTTCAAGCGCGACTTAAATCTAAGGACGCTCCAAGATGGGCTCATCGCCATGAAGTTTTATCGCTTGCATTTGTAGATTGGATTTTATCGGCGTTTGAAAAAGAAGAACAATATTGGTTGATAGCGGCAATAGTATCTCATCACCGTGACGTTACGGAAATAGCGCGACTCTATAATTTGATTGATCGCGCCGAATCTGCGTTTAGCGATGAAATAGACGCTAAAGTTATTGACGATTTATGGAAATGGATCGCTGAATACTCGTCAAGTTGGATAGATATGCTTGAACTTAATGATTATGGCATTGCTATCCCAACTTTACCAACTCAAAGCGATGCAGTATCTAGCCTCGAACAAAATATCCCAGCGACTGTTCGCAAGTGGTTAAATCTATATCATCGCTGGTTTGATAAGGAAGTTAGTCGTTCAAAACAAATTGGTTTAACTGTTGGAACTATTCTCTTACGCGGACATCTGATTTCATCAGACCACATGGCTTCGGCGCATGTGGGCGAATTGCCAGAACCGCAACTATCCAACCCAGACGAACTTATTGCAAAGCTCAAGTTAGACAACTTATATGAACATCAACGCTTGTCTATGAATGCTCGTGGCTCGACAGTTCTAATGTCGCCAACGGGAAGCGGGAAAACAGAAGCCGCTTTATTATGGGCAGTTTCCCAACAACCGCCTCGTTTATATTACTCCTTGCCGTTTCAAGCCAGTATGAACGCGATGGAAAAACGTCTCAATGAAGATGAAGAAAACGAAGCAAAAGAAATTATTCGTGAAGCGCCGTTCAAAAATCAAGTTGGGCTGGAACATAGTCGCAGTTTGCTCGCGTACTATCGTCGCTTGTTGTATGACAACGAAAATGCTGACCCAAAACAGGCAACGAAAGACGCAAAATGGCTTAAGAATTTAGCGAAGTTGAATTATTACCCTGTTCGCGTATTGAGTCCGTATCAACTCCTTAAAGCGCCTTATCGCCTTAAAGGGTATGAGACCTTGCTAACAGATTGTTACGGCGCGGCATTTGTCTTTGATGAAATTCACGCCTACGAAGCGGCTCGGCTTGCGAAAATTTTCGCATTGATAAAGTATTTGCGCGAAAATTACAACGCCAAATTCTTTGTAATGTCTGCAACTTTGCCGAAGTTACTAAGAGAAAGTTTGCAAGACGCGCTTGGGGATTATACGTCTGTGACTGCATCAGACGACTTATACCGTGAATTTCGTAGGCACAGACTTTCCCTTCACGATGGCGAATTATTGTCAGAGAAAAACTTAGATTACATTGCCGAGACAGCGAAAAAAGGGCAAACTGTGTTGGTTTGTTGTAACACAATTCCACGCGCACAGACAGTATGGAAAGAACTTAGCAGGCGCTTGGAGGGAAAAGTGGATGTTGAATTGTTGCATGGCAAATTCAACGGCAGAGACAGGCTCAAAAAAGAACAAATGGTGCGGGACGCAACGGGCTCGCGTTCAACTACTCGCATCAATTCAATTGTTCTTGTCGCTACCCAAGTAGTAGAAGTAAGTTTGGATATTGATTTAGATATTATTTTCACAGACCCCGCGCCGCTTGAAGCATTATTACAGCGTTTTGGGCGCATTAATCGCCGTCGAAAGAAGGGGATTGTGTCTGTTTGTGTTTTTCGTGAACCGATTCCAGAAAAACCTAGACCATACAACCCCGAACTTATTCGTGCCGCGCTTGATGTTTTAGAAAAGCAAAACGGCAATGAAATTGACGAAGCGCAAGTTTCCGCTTGGCTTGATGAAATTTATGAGCGACCAGAAATATCCGAACCATGGCTTGAAACTTATAGGCGTGAATATCGAGAATTTACCGAAACGGCATTGATGAATTTACACGCTTTTGAATCAGACGATGCTCTTGAAGATTTATTTTATGAAGCCTTTGATAGCGTTGATGTATTGCCTGAAGATTTATACAATGAGTATTTAAATGCGCGCGGCCAATCTCCAATAGAAGCCAGTCAATTACTTGTGCCTTTGGATTATAGAATGTTCGGGCGTTTGAAGAGCGAAGGCCGCGGCTATACAGACGAAGAAGGAAAACTCAAATTAGTAAAGGTTTATTACGATTCTGAAGTTGGACTTGACCTTAATCATCAGATGTCCAAACTCTCTGACGATTGGTAAACAAAACTCGATCTGATGTAGATCGCCGAAAGGAAAGCAAAATGACGACATCTCTTACTTTTACTCATCTTCAGTTTCAGGCGCGGGCGAGGCAGAACAATGCCATCCGCTTGGGCAAGTATCAAGGCGCGGAACGTTTGCGCGATGCGCTGGCAAGCGTGATGTTGCGTTCCGTTTGCCCTGAGACGAAACGCGCGACGATTCCTTCGCCCGAACATGCGGCAATTTGCCCAGCCTGTTGGTTGTTGGCGGCGCAAACCGATGAAAAAGCGGTGCGGCGCGTGTATAGTTTCGTCGGTCCGCAACCGCCAGCGGATGTGCTTGCGCCGAATCAGGATTTCCATTTTACGATTACTTTGTTCGGGGACGGCTTTCGCTTCCTCCCCTACTTTGTGCTTGCCGCCTCCGCGATGGGCGACACTGGCGTTGGAACGGGACGCGGCAAATTTGAAATCGTTTCTATTCATGCAGTTAATCCGCTAACGGGCGAGAGGCAGACCGTGCTGGCGGAGGGAGAAAAAATTGTCAAGCCGCAGAGTCTGCCCGTCAGTTGGGAAGAGGCGCGCGCGGCTGCAGATAAATTTCCAGCGGATGAAGACATCCGCATCCGATACCTTTCTCCCACGCGACTCATCGAATCAGACTCGCTGATAAAGGCTCCTGATTTTGGAATTTTTTTTCGTCGCCTGTTAGAACGCATAGACGAACTCGACAAACAACATAGCAACGGCGAACGCCGCTCGCAAGACGAAGTGATCAGGTTGAATCAACTTGCGAGTGAAGCGCGCCTCGTTGACCAATCTACGCAATGGATTGAATTGTGGGGACCATCCGGTCGCACGGGGCGCAGCACGCCAATGAGCGGCTTCGTTGGATACGCTGTATATCGCTCAAAACATTGGAAAGAGTTATTGCCGTTTCTATTGCTAGGGCAAGGCGTGCAAGTCGGCAAACTGACGGCGAAGGGGAATGGAGTTTTTCAGGTAGAAGGTAGAGCGTATTGGAGTTAGCAGAAATTAGAGATTCGATGCGAGAGGTTAGATTCTTGCTTCTCAACTCTGACCTCTCCCCTCTAATCTATCCTCTCCCCTCTAATGTCTGTCCTCTATAAAGAAAGGAGTTCTTATGATCATCCAACACCTGGTTCTTGATCAATATGGTTCGTTTTTAGGGAAACATAGCGAACGGCTCATCGTTACCAAAGGGGATGAAAAAATCGCGCAAGCGCCGCTGATTCATTTAGAGTCGGTGGTGATTGCGAATCGCGGCGTGAGTTTAAGCGCGGATGCCGTGCGCGAATGCACAGAACGCGGCATTCCGATTCACTTCATCAGCAGCACAGGAACGGCGTATGCCAGTTTGTACAGCGCTGGGTTGATAGGCACAACCGCCACGCGACGCGCTCAATTCGCTTCGTTAGAGTCCGCGCGCGGATTAAGCCTCGTTCTGGGATTCGGAATCGGCAAATTGCAAAATCAAGCCAACTTGCTCAAATACATGGCGAAGTATCGCAAAGAAACCGACCCCGATTTATATGAAGAAATCCGTTTGTGTTCCGACGAAGTGCTTGACCATCTTATTGAAATGGAAGGCGTGAAGCAATATCCAGAATTTTTGGAAGGCACAGCCACAGTAGATAATTTGCGTCAGGATTTAATGAGCATTGAAGGACGCGGCGCAAAAAAATATTGGAAGGCAATTAAACAAATTTTGCCCGAAAAATATGAATTCACAGGGCGCAAAGGACGCGGCGCCACCGACCCCATTAATGTCGCCTTAAATTATGCCTATGCCATTTTATACAATCAGGCAGATTGGAGTCTTACATTAGCTGGGCTGGATCCTTACGCAGGCTTTCTGCATGTAGACCGACCTGGCAAGCCTAGCCTTGTGCTTGATTTCGTTGAAGAATTTCGTCCCGTTGTAGTTGACCGCACGATTTTCGGTTTGGCGAATAAAAACGTTTCGTTTGATTTTGACGAAAGCCAAAGGTTAACGCAGGAAGCGCGCAGAATGATAGCCGAAAAAATCAACGAAAGATTAGACAGCGAAGTTCCATTTGAAGGAAAACGCCACCCCATTCGCGCGATCATCCAAATGCAAGCGCGTCACATTGGCACATTCTTACGCGGCGAACGCGCCGAGTATATTCCGCTAGTGATGGGTTGGTAGGATAGACGAGAGGGGTTAGAGGGCAGAAGTTAGAAGTGAAAATCCACTTTCTACTCTCTACCCTCTAATCTCTACCCTCTAACTTCTAATGAACAAAGACCCAAACACCCTGCTCGTTTACGATATTCCCGACGACCGCAAGCGCGTTAAAATTGCGGATGCTTGTCTCGATTACGGTTTAGACCGCATTCAATTCAGCGCGTTTCTCGGTTGGTTGCTGCCCACGCAACAGGAAGAATTATTTTTGAAAATCAAAAAGATACTCGGCAAGAAACATGGCAATATTCAAATATTCCCTATCTGTGCCGATGATTGGAAGAAGCGAAAAGTGATTGAACAGAAGGCAGAGGAGAGAGGAAAGACGGGAGAAGGTAAAAGTTAGAGAATCTATCTTCTACTCTCTGCCACAAGCGAGGTAAAAAATGGAAACCACAATTGATGTAGAAGCGCCGTTTCGCGTTTCAGATTTGAAGCAATGGGTCTATTGTCCGCGCGTCTTGTATTATCAAGTCTGCCTGCCGAAAGTCCGCCCCGTCACCTATAAAATGATCGCGGGTAAAGAAGCGGGTATGGCGGAGGAAGGACGCGAACAACGTCGCAGTTTGAAATCTTATGGATTGAAAGAAGAAGGTCGCCGCGAGTTTGAAGTCCCGCTTCTTTCTTCGACGTTGGGTTTGAGCGGCAAACCCGACATGGTTATCTGGCTGGATGCGACTCGGGAAGTCATCCCGGTGGATTATAAACTTTCGAATATTGCGGGCGAACATTTTAAGTTGCAAATTATCGCATATGGCATTATGCTAGAGGAGGCTTCGGGTTATACTGCCAAACGCGGTTTTTTCTATTCCATCCCGAAGCGCAAAGCGGAAGAAGTGAAGATAGACAAACGCGGACGCGAGAAACTTCAACATGCTTTGACGGAGATGCACCGCGTCTTGCGCTACGAACGGATGCCAGAGCCGACTCCGAATCGCAATAAGTGTTTGGCTTGCGAGTTCCGACGATTTTGCAATGATGTTTTGTAGTAGGCGATAGAGGGGAAAGGTTAGAGAGAATGGTTTCGCAAATCGAGGCTGTTTTTGAGCAAAACGAGGTTTGCGATGGAAAGGAGCTTTTGTCGGTTTTTTGGTTAGATTTTGAGCAAAATGAAGACGCTAGGAAGGCTTATAAGCCCCGAATCTTAGAAAAACGGTTCGGATGTCGCCTTCTTTGTGCAAATCGTAAGCGGTTACAAATACTTCGATCCGATTGAGGATACTGAAAC
>JAIXKJ010000012.1 GCA_026928255.1 Anaerolineales bacterium | reverse complement strand
AGCACGCAGTGCGGCGATTTAAGCGATTATTTTTACAAGAGCATACTTACCCCTTACTTTGAAGAGAAGTACGCTTAAATCTCTGTACTGAATCCTGTAATGGGTATATCCCAAGTAATCATTGGAGGTTTATCTCCTTCTAATAAGTATTCCCTCAATCCTCAATGAAGAGAACTAAGGGAATATCTATTACTATAAGGTTTCGCTTCGCTTAACCTAGCTTATTCAGGATGGCTCTAGCTTGAGCCAAGTAATCAATACCAGATTCAGCTGATGCTTCTTCTAATCTGGCTTTGTCCTCTTGAATCTTCTGAAGACGCTTGGCTACTTCTATTTCTACAGTAGCCTGCAACATAGTTGAGTCAGCCTTAATTCTGGCTAACTCTTCTTGGTTCCTTAATTCAATACCAGCAGCTATTCTTGATAGTGTGGATTTAAACATTGTTAAACTCCTAGTGATAATGAGAACCAATTACAATAATCGTGTAAAGAAAGAAATAAAAAATGAAACCAAGATAGATAAATCCACCTTGGTTCCATTGATGCTACTTGAGTTTGAACTGGAGATTCAACTGAGGTACTGGAGCAGCCTCAGATTGTCCACCTGCATGTCTCAATTCCATGATCAGGTTCTTTGATTCCAGCCTACGGGATTCTCCTTGAGGGACTCCAGTAAATTGCTCTCTGATTGCTTCAACTAAGGCAGCCTGTACGCTGTTAAACTCAGCGTACTCCACGTTAGAACCCTTGTAGGGCTTAACGTTGAGGCTATCAAATGGAATCCCCAATGGTAAGCTAACGAACCGCTTTTCGCCGTTGCTGAATGTATGCTCTATGCCAATGTTCAGCCACAGAGCTGACGGCTCACGATCGTTATTGTTGTTAGAAGATTGGCTATTGGATTTGATATCAAACATGGTTAACTCCTTCGATAATATTAATAAATGAATTTGGCAAAATGCCACTAAGCACGAAGTGCTGGTAGAGAGATGAAGAGAGGTAGAGAAACAGATGTTGACAAAAGAGAGAAAGTGTGATATGTAGATGAGGAATGAAAAAAAATTATAAAATTTAAAATTTGTCAAGTAAAATTTTTATTTTATTTAATTATTAGATAACTTCTCTGTCACTCTACAGCTATATATAACTATCTAGCTGCATGATAACTACATGATAGATAAAGGAGATGAGTGTGAAATTATTCTCTTGGCTCAATAAACCTATCTATAGAAGGTGTTAAGTATCTAAGTGTAATTTTAAATACAGAGGAGATTTCTCCCCTCTGTACTCAGGTTACTTAGTAGCTACATCGAGTTCTGCCAATGCAGCCTTAGCTTGCTCATAGTGACTGAGCTTCTGTGCCTTATCAGACACAGATTGAATCCTCTGTGCCAATACCAGAGCTGCTTCCTCTGGGATGGCGATCATTTCAATACGATGCTCGTATTCTGCTTCGAGCATACGGCTTTGCTCAGCCAATGCTGACCGAGCTGACCAGCCTTCTGCATATTGAGCCACAACTGAGACTACTGCTGTAGCAGCCTCCGCTGTGGTAGTCAATGTGGACAGAATAGACTTGATTGATGACATGATAGAACTCCTAACGTAGATTAAGGCAAGATTGCCACTAGACACGCAGTGGGGGTAGGGTGTAACGATATGAGCCATAGCAGGGGGGGATACTCTTTGATTGGGTAGTTGAAATGAGTGTAACCCTGTGTTTAAAGGGGTGTATAAATACGTATAAACCTGAGAATGTTTTTCTGTGTCTAAAGGGATATTTATTTTGTAGCCAATTCTGTGTCTGTAGTTAAAGGGATATAAGAATATGCCTAGAGCTGGCGGGGTATAGCTAAGATTCTATATCTAAAACCCTACAGTTAAAGGGGTATCTCATTTCATAGCTAACCATATATCTAACCCTGTAGCTAGCTGGAGTTACATACAATATAATTAGTATGCAAAATCCTTAAAAGTACTTGACATTTATAATTATTTATTTACTACTTATATAGCTTACCGGCGGATTGGTAATAATAATCATTCGCATATAGAGGATAATATATAATATTAGATAGTGGAGATAGTTATTTATGCATAAGAAGTTGCTTACTTATTCTTATGAGAGGCATAAGCAAATACAGGAGGAGAAGAAGGAGCTTATTGCTAAATTACAGAGAAAAAAGGATTTAGATGTGTTGGCTCAGGAGATTAAAGATAGATATGAGAAAAAGATATATAGATTAAGTCAGCGTGGTGCAATGATAGATTGGTCTATACCAATGGAAGAATATAAAGATATACTCACTGGTGCTGGCAAACTATATATTTAGATGTAGATGTGCAGGCCCAGAGGTACTACATCAAAAGGAGGAGACTTCGGATAATTATTAGTCTCTATTCTGTCCTGCACTGCCAGTGTTTTTACCATGTTCTCCCCACCGCTGGCTGGGGGCATCAAATTAGATTATTAAACCACAAAACAGAGATAACACACAATGTTAGGAATATCAGAGATCAAGCCTTTAGTACCACGTAAGATAGGCAATAGACTGACTCCTGTATTAATTAATAGATTGAATACTGCTGATAGTGATCAGTTTATACAGGAGACTATTGAGAACATCTTTAGAGGGTATTTGGGATTACTTAGTGAATATAACTATGGGATGGAAGAGTATATAGATGCTTCTATCTTTGTAGGGTATAAGTTCCATGGATTCACTAACTTGGATTCGTTTAAGAGAACATTTCCTAAGAGGTATAACAGTTATATACTGAATGGAGCAGATAGCAAGGAAGTAGCTTCTATAGCTGCTGGGTATAGTAGAAGAGGTGTAGTTAGTAAACTGATAGAACAATCCATGAGTAAGATGTGGGTACTTAACATGGATAACTTTCAGAAAGCTATAGATGTACAAGTAGACTTGATGCAGAATGCTAAGAGTGAGAAAGTAAGGTGTGATGCAGCTAACAGTGTACTGACTCATCTAGGTAAACCTAAAGATACTATTACTAATAACCATATCAATATAGATCTAAGAGAGCATACAGGATTGGCAGACCTCAAGGATGAGTTAGCTGACTTGGCTCAGCAACAGTTAAATATAATTAATATGGGTATATCAGCTAAAGAGATAATTGAGATTAATCCTATGGTAGATAAAGAGAATAAGGATGACTGAGATCATAGTTAAGAAGTCATTAGACGACTATCTTAATGAGGTAGATTATTCTTGGCTCAATGGTATTAACTATAAGCCAAGTAAGTTTGCTCTTACATTTGCTAATTTCATTAAGCTGGTTAATGGAGATCAGGGAGAGGCTAATAAGACTCCTACAATGCACTTGGCTATGTTGGATAAGATTGGTT
>JAIXKJ010000006.1 GCA_026928255.1 Anaerolineales bacterium | reverse complement strand
TGCAAGCTGAATGCAAGCTGAATGCAAGCTGAATGCAAGCTGAATGCAAGCTGAACGCAAACCAACGACAAAACCCGATAAGACCGCCCTGGCCCAGCTCAACCGCCTGGACCTGCTTCCCGCCCCCTCCCACGAGCCCCCGGCTACCGCGTGAGCCGCCACCTCAACCCCGACCCCCGAGAACCCCAACCCCAGAAAGGACGAAACCCCAAAGCGCTCGCCGACCAAAGCACGCGCAACGGGGCCCGAAACCGCCATGAAAGCTAGCCCAACGCCCTCCCGCTGTCGAGTCCGATGGCCTGCAACGCGGGGAGGGGGTCTGCCGGATCTGTCCCCTGCGTGCTCCGGCCCCGTGTCTGACCCCCATGTATGCTCCGGCAAGGTGACGGCATGACCGCCATCCTCCTGCCGGTGCTCCCCAGCGCCGAAACCCTCGGCTGGCCCCAGCACCGCGACGCCCCCCGCATCGGCTACGTCGACGCCGCCGATGCTCTCGCCCGCTCCTGGTCCTCTGATGCCCACTTCGCCGCCTACAGCGTGCCTGGCCTTGAGCACCGCCTCACCCTCGATGCCATCGGGCGCCTTCCTGGGGGGTGGCCCATGGTGCTCTTGGTGGTCGACGTCGACGGGCCGGGGCACAAGCGGGAGCCCGCATGGTGGGCCGACGAGCTACCCAAGCTCGAAGCCCTCGAGGCCGCCCATCCCGGAGGGTTCTTCTACGCCACCCGCGGGGGGTATCGCCTGGTCTACCGCCTGGCCTCCCCGGTCGTGATCCGCACCATCGACGACAAGGAAGCCTGGCGCGAGCGCTACCGCCGCGAGCTGCTCTACCTCGCCCGCCGCTTCGCCATCGTCGGAGATCCCGCATGCGCCGACATTACGCGCCTCTTCCGGTGCCCGAGGGCCACACGTACCCCAGGAGGCGCCCCTGAAGACCATCCAACGCTGGGGGATCCTTCGAGGTTGGGGAGCTGGACCCATGACCCGGTCGAAAAGGAGCGCCCCGAGGACGTGAACACCGCCCGGATGCTCGCCTCGATGAGCCCGAATGGGTGGGGTCCCGTGCTCCGAGCCCTGGCCCCGGAGAGGGGGAGCCAGGAGGGGCAGGTGCCCACGCCGGAACTTCGCCCCGAAGACCAGGACGAGACCCGCCTGCACAAGCGTGCCGCCGCCTACCTCGCCACCATGAGCCCCAGCATTGAAAGGGCCGGGGGCAACGCGGCCCTCTGGGATGCCGCGCTGGCCATGGTCCGGGGCTTCGCCCTGGGTCGATCAACGGGGTTGGCGCTGCTTCTGCGGGACTTCAACCCCCGATGCTCGCCCCTGTGGCCCCGCGCCGAGGTGGAACGGGCCTGCCGCAACGCCGCCGACCACGCCGAGAGGCCCTGGGGATACCTCCGGAACGCCGAGGGTGGCGAGAAGGGGCTTCGCCACAAGCCCAGCGAGCGCCGACAGCGACAAGAGCCGGGCCAGAAGCAACCACCATCCAACAACGGAGGGGCACCGATGCCCGAACACGGTCCATTCGACGGGGGCCAGGTGCCCCCGTCTAGCAAACCCCCATCGGGGGCCACCCCGACTCCAGGAGAATTCGCCACGACGGACACGGGAAACAGCGAACGGTTCGTGGCCCAGCATGGACAAGACCTCCGCTACTGCCATCTGTGGGGCAAATGGCTGGTCTGGGATGGCCGCCGTTGGGCTGAAGATGACCGCGCCGTGGTCCGCCACCGGGCGAAACTCACCTGTCGGGGCATCTACGCGGAGGCTAGCGCCATCGAAGGGAGCGACGAGCGCTCCCAAGCCCGCCGCAAAGAGCTCGCCATGTGGGCACGCAAAAGCGAGAGCCGCTCTACACGCGACTCTATGCTCTCCCTGGCCCAGAGCGAACCCGGAATCCCCATCGTCCCCTCCGAACTGGACCGCGACCCCTGGGTGTTGAACGTCGAGAACGGCACCCTCGACTTGCGCACCGGCAAGCTAAGGCCACATCGGCGGGAAGACTTGCTGACCAAGCTCGCCCCCGTGGCCTACGACCCCAAGGCTGAGGCCCCGACCTTTCGCGCGTTCCTCGACACGGTCACCGCTGGCGACCGGGAGCTACAAGGGTTCCTGCAACGGTTCTTCGGCTACACCCTCACCGGGGAGATCCGGGAGCACGTGCTTGTCATGGCCTACGGCACCGGGAGCAACGGCAAAAGCACCTTGCTCAAGGCGTTCCTGGCCCTGTTGGGAGACTACGCCTATCAGGCCCCCGCGGATCTCATCATGGCGAAGAAGGGGGAGACGCATCCCACCGACCAGGCGGGCCTGTTCGGGCGACGCCTGGCGGTCTGCATGGAGACCCCGGAAGGCCGTTCGATGGATGAGGCCCGCATGAAGGCGTTGACCGGAGGCGACCTCATCACCGCCCGCCGGATGCGAGAAGACTTCTGGACCTTCGAGCCCACCCACAAGCTCATCCTGGCGACGAACCACAAGCCGAACGTTCGGACGACGGATCACGGCACCTGGCGCCGGCAAAAGCTGGTCCCCTTCACCGTGCAGATCCCCAGCGACAAGCAGGACAGGACCCTACCGGCGAAGCTCGCCGCGGAGGCTCCCGGGCTGCTCCGGTGGGCCGTTGAGGGGTGCCTTGCCTGGCAGCGCGAAGGGTTGGGGGAGCCAGCGGTGGTCAAGGCCGCCACCGACGTGTGGCGCCAGGAGAGCGACCCCATAGGAGCGTTCCTCGCCACCGAGTGCGAGCTTGGCGAGGGGTTCGAGGTGGAAGCGGCGCGCCTGTTTGCCGCCTACGAGCGCTTCGCTACCAGCAACGACGAGGACCCTATGAGCAAGCAAGCCCTCGGTCGCAGGCTCTCCGAGCGGGGGATGGCGTCTAGCCGCTCCAAAACCTCCCGGACCTGGCGAGGGCTCAAGCTTCGGGGGGGAAGCCATCGGGGGGGGAAGGGTTCTTATTACCCCCATTCAGACGGGGTGACGGTAGGGTGACGGATGACAATTGGTGACCGTCATTTCCTGGTTCAACAGCAGTTTGAAATTTCTCACGTAGCAGAACCCGGAATTGACTGTCACCAATTGTCATCTGTCACCCAAAAACATCGGAGAAACGAATATATCACCTCCAACAAGGGGCTTCTCGAGCGCGGGCGCATGCGCATGCGCCCGCGCTCGAGAAGCCCCTCGGACGGGCTGCCAACTTCCCCCACGCAGCCCCCCGCCTCAGGGGTTGTCGTTGACCCGGATCCCTCCCCGAAGCCCGTGTCACCCGAGTCCCCCCTCCGGGCAGGCAGCCCCCCCCGCTGGCCCCCCCCTCTGAGCCGAATCTTAAATTTTCTCTCCCAGAATTCTCCTTCTCCCAGAATTCCCCTCGAACCCTCCCCAAAGCCCTTCGCTTTAGCCCCTCGAACCCTTCAGCCCTTTAGCCTCCAAAGCCCTAGAATACCCAAAACCTTTCGGAACAATCAGGCTCTCAAACTGCAACAAGAGCTGAATGCAAGCTGAACGCAAGCTGAATGCAAGCTGAACGCAAGCTGAATGCAAGCTGAATGCAAGCTGAATGCAAGCTGAATGCAAGCTGAAT
>JAIXKJ010000003.1:66835-893338 GCA_026928255.1 Anaerolineales bacterium | reverse complement strand
CGCCCAACGGTTTGCGTTACCTGCGCTGGGGCGGGGACGGCGAAGCCGTCCGACCTGAAAAATGATAAGGCGTAGAAAACTGCCTGGGATGTGCGCAGAATCCCCAGCGTCAGGTGCACGCTTTGTTGGGCTGCTGCTCGCTTTCACGAAATCACGCATTTGAAACGAAACTATTTTTTACTTTCATTGGCAATATCACGGAAGATTTTTTCTATATATTCTTTATCCGTTTTTATTTCAGGGTATACAGGTTCTCCGTTTTTCTTTAACCATGCTAAACAATATGATGCTGAATACCCGTGTTCCGAATGTTGAGATTTACCAGTTTCAATCAAAACCCAGCCAAGTTTTAAGTAGCCATTAACTACATTTGTATTTGATACTTCAACTAATTCAATAACGTCAGATAGTATTGGCTTGTTTGATGGGGTTTGTTCCTGTGTAATTAGGCGTTTGTACAAAGACCTTTCCCGAATATGTCCAGAATAACTTGATACAAATTCCCAATCATCATCCCGTAAAGCATTGAGCATATCAACTCGGCTTACGTGAAAGAAAAAATATTGATTGTTTTGATACTCTGACGGTCTTGTATGAGGCTCAACGCCTAATTCTTGCAATCGCTTCTCCAACGATTTTGCTATTTTTTCCAGAACAGCAGGACTCGCTTCAATTGCTATTTGGTTAGGCTCATTTGCCGCAAAAACGAATTCAATATATTCAAATTTTTCGTTCATGTAATTCTCCAATGCAATTTGTACGATAATGAAGATGCAGCCCAACTACTTTTTATACAGACGCGCCGATTAATAAACCCCCAAAAGGGACGTTACACGGCGGGCAGGCTGTATAATACCTTATATTCACTCCTTCTATTATAAACCAACGCCGACTGCAAAAGCAAGAAAAAACTCCGCGACTCTGCGGTGAAAAACAAAGACGCTCATACCTTCGTGAAAAAAAAGAGGCAAAAATGACCGAAACGCCCAAACCCCCGCAAGGCAAAAAACTGCTCGACCAATACCGCGACGCCATCCGCCTCAAACAATATTCCCCGCGCACCGAAAAAACCTACGTCGGCTGGGTGCGCGAATACATCCTCTTTCACAACAAGCGCCACCCCCGCGAAATGGGCGTGGACGAAATCAACCGCTTCATCACGCACCTCGTCGTCGAGCGCCGCGCCTCCGCCTCGACGCAAAACCAAGCCATCAGCGCCATCCTCTTCCTTTATCGCAACGTCCTCAACGTCAGTTTAGACTCGGCCGCTTTGGGCTTTATCCGCCCCAAAAGAGGGAAGCGCGTGCCGACCGTTCTCTCCCCCGAAGAAGCGCGGGCGATCATCGCCAACCTGACCGGCGCCTACAAACTCATGGTCCAAATCATGTATGGCAGCGGATTGCGCCTCATGGAATGCCTGCGCCTGCGCGTCAAAGACCTTGACTTTACCAACCGCCGCATCATCATCTTCGACGGCAAAGGCGGCGACGACCGCGAAACCATGCTCCCCGAAAGCATCATCGCGCCGCTTCAAGAACATTTGCGGCAAGTACAAGTCCATCATCAAAAAGATTTAACCAAAGGCGGCGGATCGGTTTACATGCCCTTCGGCTTGGATGAAAAATATCCGGCCGCCCACAAACAATGGATTTGGCAATATGCCTTTCCCGCGTCTATGCCGTCTTTTGACCCGCAAAGCGGAATAACGCGCCGCCACCACATCCACGAAACCGCTCTGCAAAAAGCCATCCGCGAAGCGACGAACCTCGCCGAAATTACCAAGCGCGTTACGCCGCATACCTTTCGACATTCCTTTGCCACGCATCTTCTACAAAACGGTTACGACATCCGCACCGTGCAAGAATTGCTCGGACATAAAGACGTAAAAACGACCATGATTTACACGCACGTTCTGCAACGCGGCGCCAACGCCGTTCGTTCGCCGCTCGACCTGTAACCTGCAACCTTCGCCCCGCGTCCCGCGTATATAAAAGAAAAAACGGAGATTTTTCTTCATGCGTAAATTTTTCTCAAAAAAATCTCGCCGCGTGTGGGCAATTGGCGCGGCGCTTGCGGTTGTGTTCGCCGCTTACTATTTCCTTCGCCCGCAAACGACGGCGACAGCGTTTGAAACCGTCGCCGTCGAACGCGGAAACCTCGCGGCGTACGTCGGCGCGACGGGCAGCGTTCGCACCCGTCAAACTGCGGCGTTGACTTGGCAAACGGGCGGCAGCGTCGGCGCGATTAACGTTCGCGTTGGCGACAAAGTCAAACGCGACCAAATCCTCGCCAGCCTCGACAAAGCGTCGCTCAGTCAAAGCGTCATCCTCGCCGAAGCGGATTTGGTCAACTCGCAAAAAGCGCTGGACGATTTGCTCGAATCGAACACGGCGTTATTGCAAGCCGAAAAAGCCGTCAAAGACGCGGAAAAGGCTTATGCCAAAGCCTACAACTGGCGCATGCAACTCAACGGCAAAGTGGATATTAAAGATTGGTACTACGACCAATACGGCAATCTGAAATTGAAAGAATACAAAGGCTACGCCAGCAAAGAAACCATCGCCCAAGCCGACCGCGACCTAGCGCTGGCGGAATCGAAATTAGAAGACGCTCGCCGCGATTATGACCGTCTGCTCAAAGGCGAAGATTCAGACGACGTGATCGCCGCCCGCGCCCGCGTCGCCGCCGCCGAAGCGACTTTGAAAACCGCCAACGTTTACGCTCCCTTCGACGGGACGATCACTCAGGCGAATCTCAGCGTTGGCGATCAAGTTTCGCCGGGAACCTCCGCTTTTCGCATTGACGATTTATCCAGCCTGCTGGTGGACGTGCAAATTTCAGAAGTGGACATCAACAGCGTGGCGTTAGGTCAAGCAGCGACGCTTTCGTTTGACGCGATTCTCGACAGAACTTATCACGGCAAAGTGGTCGAAGTCGGACAGACGGGCGAAACCGTGCAAGGCGTAGTGAACTTCAACGTAACCGTCGAATTAACCGACGCGGACGAAAAGGTCAAGCCGGGCATGACGGCGGCGGTGAACATCGTTACCGAAGAAGTGAAAAACGTGCTTTTGATTCCGAGCCGCGCCGTGCGTTCTTCGCAAGGCGAGCGCGTGGTCTATGTCGAAAAGAACGGGATGCCAGTTGCCGTGCCAGTTACGCTGGGCTTGTCCTCCGACACGATGAGCATTCTAACGAGCGGCGATATAAAAGAAGGCGATTTGATTATCCTAAATCCGCCGACCGTTACGACGATTCGCTTCGGAGGCTGAGATGGATTGGGTTATCGAAGCCCGCGACTTAGTCAAGACCTATGTCATGGGCGAGATCGAAGTCCGCGCTTTGGGCGGCGTTTCGTTTACCGTCTCTCGCGGCGAGGTCGTCTCTATTATGGGACCCAGCGGTTCGGGCAAATCAACCATGATGAACACGCTCGGCTGTTTAGACCGCCCGACCTCCGGCGAATATATTTTGGACGGCGAAGCCGTCGCCCAAATGGACGACGACCAACTGGCGGACATTCGCAACCGTAAAATCGGCTTTGTCTTTCAAGGCTTTAACCTGCTCTCGCGGCTGACCGCGCTGGGCAACGTCGAATTGCCTTTGCGCTACGCGGGCTTAACCGAAGGACGCCGTCAGAAAGCGCAAGCGGCGTTGGAAGCCGTCGGATTAAAAGACCGCATCAAGCATCGCCCTTACGAACTTTCCGGCGGACAGCAACAGCGCGTCGCCGTCGCCCGCGCTTTGGTCAACGACCCAGCCATCATTATGGCTGACGAGCCGACCGGCAACCTCGACTCGAAAGTCGGCAAAGAAATTATGGACCTTTTGCTCGCCCTCAATAAAGAATTGAAAACCACGCTAGTCATCGTAACGCACGACGAAAAAATCGCCGAACAGACTCAGCGCGTTATCCGCTTGAAAGACGGCTTGCTAGATTCAATTGAAGAGATTGGAGTTAAAGCATGAGCATCTTTCAAGCGATTTTAGAAGCCCTCGAAAGCCTCAGCGGAAATAAAATGCGCTCGGCGCTGACCGTCTTGGGCATCGTCATCGGCGTCGCCTCTGTCATCGCCATGCTGGCGATTGGCAACGGCGCGCAAGCCTCTATCACGGGTTCGATTTCCAGCGTTGGCACAAACCTGCTTTTTGTGTTTAGCGGCGGCTCTGACGGCGGACCAGGCGGGGGGCCGGGCGGCGGAATGCGAAGCGGAAATAACGACCGCCCGCTGACCATTGCCGACGCCGAAGCGCTAATGGACACGTTCGCCGCGCCTTCGGTGGCGGTCGTTGCGCCTGTCATTCAAGGCAACGCCCTGCTGACTTTTTCCAGCGAAAAAACTTCCGCCTCGATTTCGGGCGTAACGCCCAATTACGCTCAAGCCCGCAACTTAGAAATGGCGGAAGGCGAATTCATCAACGAAGAACAAGCGCTGGGGCGCATGTCCGTCGTCGTGCTGGGGCCTGAAGCGGCGAAGACGCTCTTCGGTCACGCCGACGGCGTAACAGGCGAGACGATTCGCATCGAAGGACAGCCCTTCCGCGTCATCGGCGTGTTGACGGCGAAAGGCGGCGGCGCGTTTGGCAGCGAAGATAATTCCGCTTACATTCCCTTTTCCACCGCGCAAGCCCGCCTCATCAAACGCGGCGCGCGCGATCAGGTGGATATAATTTACGCGCAAGCCGTTTCCGCCGAAGCCGTCCCCTCTGCGGTGGAAGAAATCTCCGACATTTTGCGTCAACGCCACCGCACGCCCGTCGGCCTGGACGATTTCAGCGTGATGACTCAACAAGACTTCTTAAGCGCGTTCAGCCAAATCGCCGGCGTTTTAACCATTTTTCTCGGCGGCATCGCCGGCATTTCCCTGCTGGTTGGCGGCATCGGCGTGATGAACATCATGCTCGTTTCTGTTACCGAACGCACCAAAGAAATCGGGCTTCGCAAAGCGCTGGGCGCGCGCAAACGCGACATCCTGTTGCAATTCCTCACCGAGTCATCTATGTTGAGTCTCATCGGCGGAATTGTCGGCACATTTTTAGGGTGGGTGATTGCGCGCGTCGTCGAGTACGTGGCGACCGCGACTGGCAACGCCTTCGTTCCCATCGTCGGCTGGGACGCGGTTTTACTCTCGACCAGTTTTTCCGCCGTCATCGGTTTGTTCTTCGGCATTTACCCCGCCAGCCGCGCCGCCAAACTCGAACCCGTCGAAGCCTTGCGTTATGAATAAGCGCCTTGCCCTTTCCGCGTTGACGTTAATTTTTTTGATTGGCTGTTCGCCCGCCGCGAATGCGACTCCGTCCGCGCCGCCCCTTTCCGCGCCGACGCAGACTCAACCTGCCGAGCCTTCACCTTCGCCCGCGCCGATTCTCCCGTCCCCCGCGCCGACGCAGACTCAAATTCCCGAACCTTCGCCTGCGCCGATTCAACCTGTCCGCATCTCCGCGCAAAACGGCAACCTTTTCATCCGCCGCGGGCCGGGCACGGCTTACAACCGAGTCGGCGTGTTGATGGACGGCGACTCGGCCGTCGCTATCGGGCGCGATATGCTGTCGAAATGGATTCAAATTCAAATTCCAGATTCAGAGGCGACGGGTTGGGTTTCCTTGCTGACTCAATACACAAAACTGGACGGCGGCTGGGAAAACCTGCCCGCCTTCACTTTCGACGAATGGCCCTTGCCAGCGTACATCAAAAATTGCACCGAACATGAGATTATGGTTACGCCAGGCGACCTCCATTTATACTCGTTGTGGACGAACGAAAAGTACCTCAATCAAGTTCAAGTGGATCCAGGCATTTATCATTTTAGAGACCTCTCTTTGCCCGGCACGTCGGTTTATAAGACGATAGACATTTACGAAGGGCAGACGTATTACATCGTCTACAACGGCGCGGGCGAACATCACAACTGCCCAGCCGACAATTAACCGCCGTCCTTCGTCCTTCGTCTTTTGTCCTTCGTCCTAAAAATGATAAAATAAAATCCGCGAGCGCCTTAGCGACGTCCGCTTAAACTATTATGGAGAATTGCGATGTCTGAAAAACTGGCAAGGCTAAAAGAAATTATAGGAGAGGTGTCCGACTTGGGACACGCCGCCAGCGTTTTGAGTTGGGATCAACAAGTGTACATGCCTGCGGGCGGCGCCGAAGCGCGCGGACAGCAACTGGCGACGCTCGGCAAAATCGCGCAGGAAAAATTTATCGCCGACGAAGTGGGCGAGTTGCTCGAAGACTTAAAGAAAGAATTTCCCGACCCCGAAACCGACGAAGGCGCAATGATTCGCGTGTCGGCGCGCGATTACGACAAAGCCCGCCGCGTGCCGACTTCCTTTGTCGTCGAGCAAGCGTTGGCGTCTACGCAAGCCATCGGCGATTGGGTGCGCGCCAAAAGCCAATCCGACTTTTCCATCTTTCGCCCCGCGTTAGAGAAAAACGTCGAATTGGTCAAACAGTACGTTTCCTTTTTCCCGCCAGCCGATCACCCTTACGACACCTTGCTCGGCGATTACGAATCGGGCATGAAAACCGCCGACGTGCAAGAGATTTTCGGCGCGTTGCGCCCCAAGCAAGTCAAGTTAATTAAAGCGATTAGCGAGAAAAAACAAGTCAAAGATTCTTTCTTGCAGAAAAAATATAACGAAAAGAAAGTTTGGGATTTTAGCGAAAAAATCGTCTCCAAATTTGGCTATGATTTCACGCGCGGACGTCAAGACAAAGCCCCGCATCCCTTCGAGACGACTTTCAGCGTTAACGACGTTCGCATCACCAACCGATTTGAAAAAGACCAACCGCTGGCGACCTTGTTCAGCGCCATGCACGAATGCGGACACGCGCTCTACGAGTTGGGCGTCAACCCGGCTTACGAGCGCACCTCGCTGGCAAGCGGAACGTCGCTCGCCGTCCACGAATCGCAATCGCGCATGTGGGAAAATCTCGTCGGGCGTTCGCTTCCGTTTTGGGAGCACTTCTACCCCGAATTGAAAAAAACGTTTTCGTCGCAATTAGAGGGCGTGAGCGCAAAAACTTTTTACAAAGCCGCCAACAAAGTCGAACCATCTTTCATTCGCGTCAACGCCGACGAAGCCACCTACAATTTGCACATCATGTTGCGCCTCGAAATTGAAATCGGTTTAGTGGAAGGCAGCATCGAAGTCAAAGACTTGCCCGAAATTTGGAACGCCAAAATGCGCGACTATCTCGGCATCACGCCGCCCAACGACGCGCTCGGCGTGCTGCAAGACATCCACTGGTCTTACGGCTCGATTGGCTACTTCTCCACCTACGCGCTCGGCAACATCATCTCCGCCCAAATTTGGGAGCGCGTCAACAAAGACATCCGCGACCTCGACGAGCAAATCCGCAAGGGGCAATTCGGCGAACTGCGCGAATGGTTGCGCGTCAACATTCATCAATTCGGACACAAGTACGACCCGCAAGACCTCATGCAGCGCGTCGTCGGCTCGAAGATCGATTCGTCCGCCTACGTCCGCTACTTGACGAAAAAATACGGCGACATCTACGAATTGTAATTAACCTTAACGCAAAGAGACGCCTGTGGGCGTCTCTTTCGATTTACAATAAGCGCATGATGAAATTTCACTTTCTACCTTTCGCCGCCCTGCTCGGACTTTTAGCCGCTTGCTCGTCCCAAGCCGTTTCCGCGCCGACGCCTCTCCCGCTCGATTACCTGCCGACGGCAATTGTGTTGACCGGGCAAGCCGCGTTCGCCACCGCCTCAGCCCTCGCGCCGACGTCCACGTCGCCGCCTTTGCCGACGTCCACGCCGTTGCCGCCCGCGCCGACCGAACCGAGCGACGTCCCAACCGAAATGCCGACTCTCGCGCCGGGTTTCACCAACTACGCGGAAATTCGCTTCGTCGCGCCTGGTCCGATGTCCGCGCTGACTTCGCCCTTTGTTTTACAAGCCGTCGTCGCGGCGGGGGAGAGCGATAAAATCCAAGTCGAATTGCTCGGCGAAGACGGGCGCGTCTTGTATCGCAACCTTAAAAAATTAGACAGAAATCCCAAAGGCGTTTTTCAACGCTTTGAAATTTCGTTTGAGATTCGCGCCGTCTCCGAAGTCGGTTACATTCGCATTAGCAGCGCGGACGATTTTGGCAGAATGCAAGCGCTGAACACGATGCCCGTTTTGCTTAATTCTGTCGGCGCGCCGCAAATTAATCCGCCGGGAAATTTTATCTACGAGCGAATCGCAATGGACGGCTTCAAGGAAAAGTCAGAATACTACGGCGGACAAGTTTTGCTAAACGGGCGCATTTGGCCCTTCAACGATAAAGCGCCCGTCGTCGTCGAGTTGATTGCGTCGGATGGAAAAATTCTTTCGTCGCGCATTTTGAACATGCAAGGCGATCAAACGCAGTCTTTTGAAACGACTCTGCCGTACAAAATTTCCGAACAGACGACGGCACGTTTGACCTTTCGGCAGGATAACCTCTCCTTCTTTGAAGCGGACGCGGAACTGGGGCGGCTGATTTACGTCTATTCGGCGGAAGTGATTCTGAATCCTTAATCGCCTTGTCAAAATTAGCGGGAATGGTATAATCCGTCCGCTATCCAATCGGGGTGTGGCTCAGACCGGTAGAGCGCACGGTTCGGGTCCGTGAGGTCCGGGGTTCAAATCCCCGCACCCCGACAGCGATAAAAAGAAAAACCGCCTAACCCGAAGGCGGTTTTTGGTTTAAGTAAATTGCGTCCGCTTTTTGAATAGGATACACTTGCTTGATGAATCTAATTTATGAAACGCGCCGCGACGACTTTTTCATTAGCACGAATCCCGACCTTTTGGACGCGGAAACCGCCTGCGATTTTCTAGCGCAGACGACTTGGGCGAACAACCGTCCGCGAGAGAAAACCAAAGAAGCGCTTAAGAACTCTTTAGTTTTTGGCGTATATTACAAGGAACGTTTGATTGGGTTGGCGCGCGTCGTAACGGATTGTGCGATTGTCGCCTATTTATGCGACGTGTTTATTCATCCCGATTTTCGCGGCGCGGGGCTTGGCAAATGGTTGATGGAAAGCATGTTGGCGCATCCGCAATTGAAAGACGTCCGCCGTTGGCTGCTGACGACGGAAGACGCGCACGGGCTGTATGAAAAATACGGCTTTGAATTGTTGGATCGCGCCGAACAGTGGATGATGCGAATTCGCCCTTTTGACGGCGAATAGAAAATCAATTGAGCGGGTGGCGGGATTCGAACCCGCGATATCTTGCTTGGGAAGCAAGCGTTCTACCACTGAACTACACCCGCGGTGCGACGCGATTATACGCCACGCCGAACAGAGACGCAAGAGGTTTTATTGATCGCGTTTCAGCAACCGCTTGGTCAGCTCGAACAGCGCTTCGCCCGCCGCGCCTTGCGGATTGGCTTGCTGCAAATTGTCAAGCGCGTTTTGAGTCAGTTCGGCGGAAGCGTTTTCAGCGTAATTTTTTGCGTCTTCTTCATCTAATAACGTTGCTAATTGCGAAACTTCGTCTGCGGCAATCGAGCCTTGACGCCAACGTTCGGCGAATTTCCCGTTGCGCTCTAAGGCGTACAAAATCGGAAGGGAATTTTTCCCTTCCGCCAAATCGCTCGCGGACGATTTTCCGGTCAGCGCTTCGTCGCCCCAAATGCCGAGGATGTCGTCCTGCGTTTGGAAGGCGAGTCCCAAATTGTAGCCGAAGCGCCGATAAAGTTCGATTTGCGTTTCGTCGGCGTTGCCAAGGATCGCGCCGATTTGCGCACAAGCAGAAAGCAGGGCGGAGGTTTTTCCGCCAATCATTGTCCAGTAATCGTTTAGCGTTAAGTCATAACGCTTTTCGTAAGACATATCTAAAAATTGACCGCGCGTTAAATCGAGACAGCAAGCGCTCAAAATCTCCGCCACGCGGACGACGACTTCGGCGGGGTAATGCGCTTTCAAGTCGAGCGCGGCTTGATTGGCGATGACGAAGAGCGCGTCGCCGACGTTGATCGCCATAGGCGAACCCCATTTCGTCCAAACCGTTTTTCGCCCGCGCCGCTGATGCGACTTATCTTGAATGTCGTCGTGGACGAGCGAAAAATTATGGACGAGTTCGACGGCGGCGGCGGCAGGATTTGCGCGTAGCCAATCTGTGTCTTCCCCCGCGTTGTCAGCATTTTTTTTGCCAATTGAAGCGTCGCATAAAAGCAAAATCAGCGGGCGAATGCGTTTGCCCGTCGCTCGCGTTCCCGCGCCCTCGCCTGACCAGCCCATGTGGTAGGTGAGCATCTCGTAAAAGGGCGCGGTGCGCGGTTCTGCCAGCCGCCCAACTTGGCGTTTGAGTTCTGTCTCGACGGCGTTCAACATGGATTGTTGTAATTGATTCATAGGGCGATCCCTCGAATGGAAAGTTTTCGCAAATCTTCGCGCAATTGCGCGGATGTTTGAAAATGAACGGCGTGAAATCCCATTGTCCGCGCCGCTTCGACGTTGGCGAGCGAGTCGTCTATGAAGAGACATTCTTCGGCGCGGCGTTGGATGCGGCGCAGCGTAATCTCGAAAATGGCGCGCCCGGGTTTGACGGTTTTGTGTTCGCCTGAAATAATCAAATCGTCAAAGAGGTCGAGGAAATCGTAGCGCTCGCGAATGAGGGAAAATTTTTCGGCGGAAAAGTTGCTGAGCAAGTAAAGCGTCCAATTGGCTTCTTTCATTTCGCGCAAGATGTTTACGCTTTCAACGTCCACGTCGGTTAGGCTTTCTTCCCAATGCGTGTCGTAGGCGCGGATGAGGTCGGCATAATGCGGGAACTTCTGCGAGAGGTCGGCGACGCCTTCTTTGAAAGAACGCCCCGCGTCTTGTTGGGCGTTCCACTCCATGAAGCGCGTCTCTTCGAGGAAGCGCTCGACGGCTTGCGCGTCTGAGAGGAGGGGAAGGTACAGGCGGCGGACGTCCCATCCGAGCAGGACATTTCCAAAGTCGAAGATGGCGGCGGTAAGTTCTTGGGTCATGCGGCGTTATTTTATCATCTGGCAGTATAATCGCGGGCAATATTTCTATTTGGAGAACAACGTTGAGTCGAATTATTAATCCTGAATCTGTGGGGAAAGAAAGAACTCGTTTGACGAAGTCGGTTGTGTTGTGCATGCGCGAGTTGGCGAAACAAAGCGAAGTTACGCCGCAGGCGAAAGACCAAGCCGCGTTTATTGTGCTGGCGTTGGAGATGATCTCTGAGGGGATTGACGCTTCGGTGGCGGCGTGGGAGAAGCGCGATTATTGGGTGAAGGCGGATCGTTTTCGCATGGAGTGGATGTGGTCGGGGCAGGTCGCCGCAAAATTGAAGACGGCGATTCTTGCCGACGATTGGGCGACCATCGCGACGACGTTGCCGACCATTGCGCTGAAATTCAACAAAGTGGAAATCGCGCAAAACCATCGTTTGGGCGAACCGTGGCGCGGCGCGTATCGGTCGTTGAAGGGGAGGGAATAAAAAGGCGCCCCAGGCAGGAGTCGAACCCACAACCTACTGATCCGAAGTCAGGCGCTCTATCCATTGAGCTACTGGGGCATGGCGGCGATTATACACGATTTGGAATGGGCGGCGGATGAGAAAATATATAGGCATGAGGCAGGCGCGGCGTCTAGATATGGCGGCAAAAGGTGAAACAGGTTGCCATGTCTCAAAACGATTTGAAGAAAATAACGCGCCGTAAAGCCGCTGATTCTTTTTATTCTCTGCCGCAAAACGAATATATTCCGACCTTGTGCGCGGCTTTTCTGTTAGACCGCAAAGCGCAAAATCTGACGGATAAAACGCTGGAATTTTATCGCTTGAACTTGCAAAAGTTTGTAAACTGGCTGGACGCGCAAAGCGTCAAGACCATAGACCCACTAACGCCCGACTTGTTGCGGGCGTTTTTTATTGCCATGTCCGAACGCGGACATAGCGCGGGCGGCGTTCGCGCCATATTTAGAACCGTCCGCGCCTTCTTGCGCTGGTATGAGGCGGAATTTGAACCGTCCGCGTGGCGCGACCCGTTGCGAAAAGTGAAAATGCCAAAGGCGGATATTGAACCGTTTCAACCTGTGCCGCTGGAAGATATACGCGCCATGCTGGACGTTTGCAAGCGCGGAAGGTTTACGGACGAACGCGACCGCGCTATTTTGCTTTTCTTGCTGGATACGGGAGTCCGCGCGGGCGAATTGCTTGCGCTGAACCGCGAAGACGCGGACGCGATAACGGGCGGCGTTCTAATTCGCAAAAGCAAAAGCCGAAGACCGCGAACCGTTTTTTTAGGACGCGCGGCGCGGCGGGCTTTGCGTTCTTACTTCAAACTTCGCAAAGACAACGCGCCCGCCGTCTTTGTTACGGACGAAGGCGAACGGCTGAAAATGGCGGGGTTGCGTCAAGTCATGGTCAGGCGGGCGAAGTCTGCGGGCGTGGCGATTCCGTCGTTGCATTCTTTTCGCCGCGCTTTCGCGCTTGCCATGCACCGCGCAGGCGTTGACTTGCTGACCATTCAACGGCTGTTAGGTCATTCGGATATGTCCGTTTTGAATCGCTATATCAAACAGGACGCGGAAGACTTGCGCGGAGCGCATGAGCGCGGAAGCCCGGCGGATAAGGTTTAAGCCTTGTTCTAACTTGCGTTTTTAGAACAAGCGTGCTATACTAACTCGCAGGGGCATAAACAACTAAATAAAAAACGCTAGTTAGCGGACATTTATCAAAATCAAAAGGAGTAAATGAATTGGCGCATTTTGCGCCCGTTTATTTGTGTCCCGATGTTTGGTAGATGTCCGTTTTTCGTTAATTTTTTTGACCATGAAAGGATAAGAGCGAATGAGGAAAAAGCGAATACAGAACCCCCCCAACGTAGCCATGCGGTTGAGCGAAGCCGACAAACGCGCCTTGCGGCTTGTGGCGCAACGCATGGGCAAAAGTCAAACCGAAGCCGTCCGCGTGTTAGTGCGCGAACGGCTGGCGAAGTATCAACCGTCCGCAGGGACGATGACCGCGTAAGCGCCCGACTGGACGCGCGGCAATTTGATTTGACCGTTCGCAGTAATCGCTAAATGCGGACGATGACCGCGCAAGCGGATTAAACGCGACACGCCCGGCGGCGAACCGGGCGCGTGGCAAAGGAAGGAATAGTACAAATGTTTAAAAAGATTATATCACCTAACCGCGCCAAAAGCGCAAGATTAACGAATTCTAATATTCGTTTTGTAGTCTGCTTTGGGGGACGCAATGCTGACTAACAACCTCAAAACCATTATCGAACAAGCGGCAGTATCGCAAGACCTGAAAGAATATTTAGACCGCAACGAGCAAGGCGACGCGGAATTATTTGCCTTGTTGCATGACAACGCAGTTTACGACCATGCGGAAAAGTCGTGGTATTTATGGCGCGGCTTGCATTGGGAAGCGGATAAAAAGCGGGAAATTTATAACATGATGAATCGCGTGGCGGCTGAATACCTAGACCGCGCGGGCGAAGAGCGCGGACGCGGCAATATCGAATCTTCAAAACGATCTATCGAGCGAGCGAAAGACCTTCAAGCGTTGCGCCGCATGACGAACGTTTTAACGCTGGCAACGTCCCTTCCTAAAATGGCGCTATCGGGCAACGAATGGGACGTCCCTTCGATGCTGTTGCCCGTTGCAAACGGAATTATAAATCTTGCAAGCGGCGAGATGCGCGAAGGCAAGCCCGCCGATTACGTCCGCTCTTATAGCCCCGTTGAATGGCGCGGACTGGACTCCCCCGCCCCGCGATGGGAAGCGGCGTTGCGAGATATTTTCAACAACAACGACGACCTGATAGCGTTTGTCCAAAGGTTGTTAGGGTATGCAATCACGGGCGAAACCAAAGAGCAAATACTCCCGATATTTTGGGGCGAAGGCGCGAACGGCAAAAGTACTATCATGGACACGTTGTCGGCTGTTCTGGGCGGCGATATTTGTTTCAACACGCAAGCCGATTCGCTGATGGACGTCCGTGCCAACGACGGCGACGGCGCAAAGCCGTTTATTGTGGCGTTGCGAAACAAGCGCCTTATTTGGGCGAGCGAATCCAAAGAGGGACAGCGACTTAATGCGGGATTGGTAAAGCAATTAACAGGCGACGGCACTATCACGGCGCGGGCGTTATTCGGCAATCCCGTAACCTTCAGGCAGACGCACAAAATTATCATGCTGACGAACCACTGTCCGCGTATTCCTGACAGCGACGACCACGCGATGTGGCGGCGCGTTATCCGCGTGCCGTTCAATGTGCGCTTTGTGGACAATCCGCAAAATCCCAACGAACGCAAGCAAAATAAAGACCTGTTATCAGACCTTCGCGCTGAATATTCCGGGATACTCGCGTGGCTGGTGCGCGGCTGTTTGGAGTGGCAAAAACAGGGCTTGAATCCGCCGGCAGTCGTCATTGAGTCAACGGAAAGATACCGCGAAGACGAAGACTTGACGGGTCAATTTTGCGACGAACGCCTGATAGTCCGCGAAGGATGCGAAGTTTTGGCGGGCGAACTCTACCGCGCTTATAGCCAGTGGTGCGGCGAATACGGATATAACGCGATGTCGGCGCGCGCCTTTGGTCAACGGATGAAAAGCCGCTTCGGAGAAACACAGCAACGATGGATAGGCGGCAAGAATCAGCGGGCTTATGTCGGCGTGGGTTTATCCGTAAATTCCTAGAAATCCTAGCGCCTAACAGAACTAACAGAACTTTACCAAAAGTTTTTCACATGAGAGATTTACAAGGCAAAACTTTCCGTATTCTTCTGTTAGTTCTGTTAGGATTTGACTATAAGGCTTTGTTTGCTTCATTAGAGCGAAACGAAAAAAGTTCTGTTAGGTCAGTTAGGAATTTCGCTTTTCAGCCGCTTTCCGCGCGTGAAAGTGCGGAAGCGAGGGTACACAAAACGTGTAGAAGTCCGCAAATTGACGAATGCGGGCTATTGATTAGACAAATTGAGGTAAAAAATGGACGCGAAACAGATTAACCAGACAACCGACCTACTGGATTTTGTAGGTTACGAATTACGCAAGGCAGGCGGCTATCACGTCGGCGCATGTCCGTTTTGCGGCGGACGCGACCGCTTTACCGTCAAACACACCGCCGGCGGCGACCGCTGGCATTGCCGTATTTGCGGCGACGGAAAATATCATACCGTTATAGATTACGTTATGCGGCGCGACAACTGCGATTTCAAAGCCGCGCTTATCACGCTAGGCGGCGCAATTCAACGCCGCGAAAGAGCAGAAGTGCCAATTGGCACTGTTGCTAAACACGCGCCGAAGCCGTTACAGATGCCAGATGACCAATGGCAGGCGGACGCATGGCGCGAAGTGGACGCGGCTTCGGATGCGTTACATCAGCCGCAGGGACAGGCGGCGCGGGCGTGGCTGTTGGAGCGCGGAATATCGCGCGCAATGTGGGATTTGTATCAATTGGGCTTTATGGTTTATTCGCCGAAGGATAAGCCGACCGTAAAAATTCCAGTGATAACTATCCCCTGGTATGACATGGACGCGAGCGGGGAAGCGGTGATGGCTGTCAAATATCGCGTACTGCGAAAGGATTCAAAGTTGCGCTATTTCAGCAAGGCAGGCAGTAAATACGATTTTCCGTTTGGCTTGTTTGACGCGATGCCGTTTGACACGCTGATTTTCGTCGAGGGCGAATTGAACTGTATCAGCGCGAGGCAATGCGAACCGCGCGGGCTGTCGGTGTTATCGTTTGGGAGCGAAGGCGGCGGGGATAATCGCGCGTTGAAAGCAATTGCAAGCCGTTATAAATCGGTGTACGTTTGGGCGGATGACCTTTGGGACAATCCAAAACAGGCGCAACGCGCGAAGGAACTTCGGACGCTTATCTGCGGGAAGGGGCGGGCGTTGCGTAGCGTAAAGGATAGCGGAATCAAACAGGACGCGAATCAACTTTTACAATCTGGCGCATTGCCTGAATTTTTATCGCGTGTCGTGGGCGTTGACTGTCAGCAAGCCATTTATAAGCAGAGGTAACAGATGCAATGCAAAGCAAAAACAACGAACGGTAAACCTTGTCAGGCGCAGGCGTTGAAAGGCGGCAAGTTCTGCTTTACGCATGACGCGGCAAGCGGCGCGGCGCGAGCGGCGGCGAGAAGGAAAGGCGGGCAACGCAACCGACCGCCGCACAATGGCAACGCGGAAGCCGTGCCTGTCAAAGTTCGGACGTTGGAAGATGTTTTAGCAGTTTTAGATTACGCCTTACAGGAAGCCTTACCGCTTGAAAACAGCGTACAGCGCGGAAGGTTGCTAGTTGCAATCTGCGGCGCGTTTGTAGAAGCGATAAAGACAGGCGAACTGGAAAGCCGGCTTATGGCGATTGAATCCGCGTTGCAAGCGCGAGAGGCGCAAGCATGAACACAAAGAACCTACAAAAGCATTACGGCAAATTGACGGCGAAAGAACGCTATGCGGCGATGATAGCGGCGAACTTGCGCGACGATGTGCAGGAATGCGCCGCGCTGATAACATCCGCGCCGCGTAAAACGTGGAGCGTATCCACACTATGCGGACTAGCCGAAGCGTTTGAAATGGCGGAACGCTGGCACCAGATGAATCAATTAGGCTATGCGGCGGCATTGTATTTTCTAATCGCGCACGACGGCGAAAGCGACGGCGAACACGCAGACGCTAAACTTACAATCTTGCGGAAGATATTAACGGAGCGCGAAATTTGGCGGCGCGTCTGCGGCGAGTACGGATTAGACGCGGACGCGCTATTGGCGAAATTGCCGTTTAGCGAAGTTACATACATGGCGCAACGGTTAGCAGAATTATTATGCGGCGATGACCTCAAAGGTCGGCGAGACTGGATTATCTTGGGGCTGTTGCTGGGGGCTGGCTTGCGCCGCGACGAACTCGCGCGGCTGACTTTTGACGCGATGAGACGGCAACCAACAAAGGGCGGCAAGGTGCGCGATGTACTCGAAGTTATAGGCAAGGGCAATAAAACGCGAGTGATACCGATAAAACCCATCCTTGCCGACCGACTGCGAAAATGGCGCGACGAAGTCGGCGGCGGGAACATTGCCCGAAGCCTGACCAAAGGCGCGGACAAGAAAATCGGCAAGAGTCTTTCGGCTGTCGGCATTTTCAAGATAGTGGCTGAATATGGCGCGATGATAGGAATTCCCGAACTTGCCCCGCACGACGCAAGAAGGACTTACGCACAATTGGGTTACGAGGCTGGAATCCCCATCACGCAAATTAGCGTTTTGCTTGGGCATAGCACGGTAGCGGTAACGCAAAAGTACCTTGACCTTGCGCTGGACATTGAAACGACGATTAGCGACTTTATACCGCTGGCTGAATAGAAAAACAGCGCGGCGCGGCGCTAAAAATAAAACGGCGGACTCGAAAGAGTCCGCTTGCGTCTTATAAAAAAATAACGCCATGTATAGGCGCTCGCTTGCTGTTTTACTCATATATGCTGAAAGCGTGAATTGCTAACGCTGAAATATCCGAAGTCAGGCGCTCTATCCATTGAGCTACTGGGGCGTGGCGGCGATTATACACGATTTGGAATGGGCGGCGGATGAGAATTTTTATAAGCCCCTCTTTTGGAATCCATGATATAAGCGAAGCGACATTCTAACTTTGGAGGTATCCATGACGACAAATAACGCCAAACAAAACGAAGAATTGGACGTGCGCGTTCTTATTCCGATTGACCGTCACACGACGCTTTTGAAAATGTTCAAAGAGTTGCCCGTCGGCGAGAGTTTCGTCTTTATCAACGATCACGACCCTTTGCCGCTTTATTATGAAATGCGCTCCATTCACGGCGACGTGGTCGGCTGGGAATATTTGCAGCGCGGCGGCGTGGATTGGAAAGTGAAAGTAACTCGCAACGAAGCCTCGCAAGGGCGAGAGTTCACCGACATTTCGACGTTGATGGATTTGCGTAAAGTAGACAAGAAAGATTGGATGCACGTCATCTTTCACCGCTACGGCATGACGCCAGCCGGCGAGACGATGGAAATCGTCGCCGCGCAAGAGCCGACGGAAATCCGCGATTTCTTCCACAAGAAATTTTCCGACCGCCATGTTTGGGAAGTGAAGAAGGACGAAGCGGGCGAGTACGTCGCGCACGTTACGAAGAAAGCGGAAAGCGAAGACGACGAGGACGAGATTATCGTCGTCAAAGAATTTGACGTGCGTCCTTATCCGCCCGCCGAACGCCATGAGATGGTCTTTGACTCTTACGACGAATTAAACGCAGGCGAAGCCTTCATCTTCTACAATGACCACGACCCGAAACCCTTGTACTATCAACTGGAAGCCGAAAGCCCGGTACCCTTCACTTGGGATTACCTAATTTCGGGACCCGAAGAGTGGAAGGTCAAGGTCGCTAAGACGCGGGGGTAGGTTGTTTCACGCGGTTAGAAAATCAACTTGCCCTGACGAAGTCAGGGCAAGTTGATAACGCTTCAATTTACGGAACGACGTATTCAATAATAAGCTGCGGGCGGTCTGCCAGCGCGGCGTTTCCGCTGAAGATTTTCAAGAAGTTTGCGAGGTTATTGTTGTTATCGTCTAGTTTGAAACGCAGACGAATTTGGGTGGCTCCGGTCGGGTTGATTTGGGCGAAGCCTGCGCTTAAGTCCAGGCTGTACCATTGTAAAAAATGTTCTCTCGGAGTGTATGGAGTTTTTGGGCCGGATTCCGGTCAAAATGGACTTTTCAGGCGTTTTCTAAAATTACAGATTTTCTTGCTATAATCTTTTTATCCAAATGACCCCGCTTTTTTTCGCGTTTTTCTTCGGCATATTTCAACTCTTTGGCGGGATGGCTTTCGGGCGCGGGTTAGCGTCCAAGCAGTTTTCGCTCGCCTTTCTGGGGATCGTGTTCGGCGGCGGCGCTTCGTTATTTGACGTTTTTCTCTTTCGCGGCGAATTTGTCCTTTTGGGCTTTTTGGGCGTCGGCGCGTTTATTTTGGCGGCGATTCTCGTTTATGCGTTCTGGCGCGGCGCGTGGTTCGAGAAGAACGAGAAATCGCTGACCACGCTTTTGATGGGCGTCGCAACCGTCGCGCTAGGAATAGGAATCGCCCCAATTTTGATTCGTCAAGCGCGTTCGCATGAATTAGGTTTCGCCGATTGGTTTTTCGGGTCGTGCATTGGCATTCTGCCTTTCTTCGTCGGGTTTAATTTCATTTGGGCGGCGGCAAAAGCCTTGCGAAGCAAAAGAACGTTTGACGACGTTGCGGACGAAGAACAAAATAAATGAGCGGAAAGATTGAGGGCTTCTTTCCTTTGTTATAATTGCGTCCGCGCGGGCGTTTGGGCGAGGAGAATGTTTCTGAAAGAGGAACAAGCGTCGGCGGAGAAAGCGGCGCGGAGTCATCCGCGTAATTAAACGAAAAGGTTAATTCATGAATCCAGAAGAAAACGCAAGACCGTCCGATTTTATCCGCGAGGCGGTGGCGGAAGATTTGAAGAGCGGACGTTTCGATTACGTCCGCACGCGCCTGCCGCCCGAACCGAACGGTTATTTGCACATCGGACACGTCAAGGCGTTTATGATTGATTATTTGGTCGCCAAAGAAAACGGCGGCGAGTTGATTTTGCGCTTCGACGACACCAACCCGACCAAAGAAGAAACCGAATTTGTGGAAGCCATCGAGGACGACGCGCGTTGGCTGGGCATCGAGTGGTCGAAGGTTACTTACGCTTCGGATTATTTCGGCGAATTGTACGAGTGGGCGCAACGGCTTGTGAAAAAAGGGCTGGCGTATGTGGACGACCAAACGCCCGAAGAGGTGAGCAAAAATCGCGGCACGCTGACCGAAGCGGGAGTCGACTCGCCGTATCGCAACCGCAGCGCGGAAGAAAATTTAGACTTGCTCGAACGCATGAAGAACGGCGAGTTCCCCGACGGCTCGCGCATCTTGCGCGCTAAAATTGACATGGCGCACCCGAACATCAATTTGCGCGACCCCGCCATGTACCGCATCATCCACAACCCGCCGCATCACCGCACGGGCGAGTCGTGGAAAATTTACCCGATGTACGATTGGTCGCACGGGCAAAACGATTCGATGGAAGGCATTACGCATTCGTTATGCTCGCTGGAATACGAAAATCATCGTCCGCTGTACGAGTGGTTTTTAGAGCAGTTGGACGTTTTCAAACCGCGCCAGATTGAGTTTGCGCGGTTGAACATGACCTACACGGTGATGAGCAAACGCAAACTGCGCCGCTTAGTGGAAGAGAAGCACGTCGGCGGATGGGACGATCCGCGCATGCCGACGTTGCGCGGAATGCGTCGGCGCGGCTACCCCGCCGCCGCAATTTTGGATTTCGTCCGCCGCGTGGGCGTGGCGAAGAATTACAGCGTCAGCGACGTGGCGCTGTTGGAAGAATGCGTCCGCGACGATTTGAACAAACATTCGCTGCGACGCATGGCGGTCGTTCATCCGCTGAAAGTGGTGATTGACAATTACCCCGACGATTTAGCCGAAGAGATGGAGGCGGTCAACAACCCCGAAGACGCGGGCGCGGGAGCGCGCAAAGTCCCGTTTTCCAAAGTCATCTACATCGAGCAGGACGATTTTCGCGAGACGCCGCCGCCGAAATATTATCGCCTGTACCCTGGCAACGAAGTCCGCTTGCGTTATGCGTATTTCATCAAATGCACGGACGTGATCAAAAACGACGCGGGCGAGGTTGTGGAAATTCGCGCGACCTACGACCCGTCCACACGCGGCGGCGATTCGCCCGACGGGCGCAAGGTCAAGGCGACGATTCATTGGGTTTCGGCGCAACACGCGCAAGAGGCGGAAATCCGCATGTATGACCGCTTGTTTGAAAAAGAGAATCCCGAAGAGGGCGAAGAAGGATTTTTGAATTGCATCAACCCCAATTCGTTGCAGGTGTTGAAAGGCTTCGTCGAGCCGTCGCTGGCGGACGCGGAAGTCGGCGCGCGGTTTCAATTTGAGCGCATCGGCTATTTCTGCGCGGACAGCGATTCAACGCGGAGAAATCCCGTTTTCAATTTGACGGTGAATTTGAAAAATACGTGGGCGAAGATGGAAAAGAAAACGAAGTGAGATAAATCGTTTTTCCCTAACCGTTGCCTCAGAAACGCAGAGCGCACAGAGAACAAAAAATCTCTGTGCGCTCTTTATAATTTTCGCTCATCTTACTCTTCGCCAAATTGCTCTTTGACCTTCTTCGTCAACTTGCCGCGATTTTCGGTGTCCAAAATCCGCTTGCGGATGCGATAGGATTCGGGCGTAATTTCCAGCAGTTCGTCGTCGGCGAGGTACTCGATGGCTTCGTCGAGGGACATCTGTCGCGGCGGAGTGAGGCGAATTTCCATATCAGCGCGGGAGGCGCGCATATTCGTCAAATGTTTTTTCTTGCAGACGTTGACGGCAATGTCGCCAGCGCGGGCGTTCTCGCCGACAACCATGCCTTCGTACACTTCCACGCCGGGGGCGACGAACAACATGCCGCGCTCTTCGGCGGACTTCAACGCATAAGCGGTCGTTGTGCCCGGCTCCCACGCCACAAGCGAGCCGCTTTGACGGGTGTTCATTGCGCCCGCCAGTTCGTCGTAGCCGTGAAAGATGGCGTTCATCACGCCCGCGCCGCGCGTGGAGGTGAGGAACTGATAACGAAAGCCGAGCAAGCCGCGCGTCGGCACGATGTAAACCATGCGCGTCGTGCCTTGCCCCGAATCGCTCATGTCTGTCATCTGACCGCGCCGCGCTCCGAGCATTTCCACCACCGAGCCGACGGTTTCATTGCTGGTCTCGATATGCACTTCTTCATACGGTTCGAGCAACGCGCCGTCGTCCGCTTTGTGGTAGATGACTTCGGGGCGCGAGACTTGAAATTCGTAGCCTTCGCGGCGCATGGTTTCAATTAAGATGCCGAGATGCAATTCGCCGCGCCCGGAGACGAGGAAATTTTCTGCGGAGTCGGTGTTTGCCACGCGCAAGGAGACGTTCGTCCGCAGTTCTTCGTTGAGGCGTTCGCGCAGTTTGCGCGACGACCCCCATTTGCCTTCTTTGCCAGAAAAGGGCGACGTGTTTACGCCAAAGGTCATGCGGACGGTTGGCTCTTCTACTTTGATGGAGGGCAGCGCGACGGGATGCGCGGGGTCGGCGAGCGTTTCGCCGATGGCGATGTCTTCCAAACCCGCCAGCGAGATAATATCGCCCGCAGCGGATTCTTCCGCTTCGACTTTGTTCAACCCTTTGAAGGTGTAAAGATAGCGGGCGGTTTCAGGCAAAATATTTCCCTCCGCCGTGATGCGCGCCAACTTTTGCCCCGCTTTGATTTTGCCGGCGAAGACTCGTCCCACTGCCGTTACGCCGCGATATTCGTCGTAACCTAGCGTGGTAACCAGCATTTGCAAAGGAGCGTCTTCGTCCACTTTGGGGGCGGGGATGTGTTTGAGAATCGCGTCGAAAAGCGGCTGTAAATCGTCGCCGACTTCGGGCGTCAACCCTGCGCGTTGTTGCGCGCCGACGGCGTAGATGACGGGGAAGTCCGCTTGCTCTTCGCTCGCGCCCAATTCGATGAATAAGTCAAAGGTTTCATTTAATACGCGGCTCGGCTCGGCGTCTTTGCGGTCCACTTTGTTGACGACGACGATGGCTTTGTGCCCCATTTCGAGCGCTTTTTTCAAAACGAAGCGCGTCTGCGGCATGGGACCTTCGGCGGCGTCCACCAGCAGGATGACGCCGTCCACCATGTTCATCACGCGCTCCACTTCGCCGCCGAAGTCGGCGTGGCCGGGCGTATCTACAATGTTGATTTTGACGTTCTGTTTCGTCGCCGCGTCAAAAATATGAATGGCGGTGTTCTTTGCCAAAATGGTAATGCCGCGCTCGCGCTCCAAATCGTTCGAGTCCATGACGCGCTCTTCGACGTGTTGATTTTCGCGGAAGGTGTGCGATTGGCGCAGAAGCCCGTCCACGAGGGTGGTCTTTCCATGATCAACGTGGGCGATGATGGCGATGTTTCGTAAATCGGTTCGTTCAATTAACATTCTTTTTCCTAATTAAAATTTAGCGCCAAAAAAGCCCTCGACAAAAGGACGAGGGCTTTGGACTCGTTCGACTTGCGGACGTTATTTTATCGAAAAAACAACAATGTGAAAAGGGTTAGATTCTTGCGGATTTGCCCGCTTTGCGAACGTCTCGATAATTCCATAAAACTTGCCAAACGCGCAACGCCGCTTCGATTTGGATTTTGAGCGACATCTTCGATTTGCCGAAGCGCCTGTCCGCGAAATAGATGGGGACTTCCGCGATGCGAAATTTTAGGCAATGCGCGAGATAAATCATCTCGACGAGGAAGATGTACCCGCTGGATTGAATCCGCTCGAAGGGCATTTGCTTCAAAGCGTCTGCGCGCCACATGCGGTAACCGGTCGTCGCGTCGCGCAAGGGCAGACGCAGGATAGACCGCGCGTAAAAATTGCCAAATGCGGAAAGGTATTTGCGCCAGAGGGGCCAGCGCTCGTCCACCGAGCCGCCGTCTGCGTAGCGCGAGCCGAGAACGACGTCGGCGGATTCGAGGCGCTTCGCCATTTCAATCAGCGCCTGCGGGTCGTGCGAGAAATCGGCGTCCATCTGCACGACGGCGTCCGCGTCGCTGTCTAAGATTTTTTGAAATCCGTTCAAGTAGGCGGAGCGCAATCCCATTTTTCCGGGGCGGTGCAGAACTTCAATTTTGGCGGGGCGTTGCGCGGAAAGGTTGTCCGCTAGTTTGCCTGTTCCGTCGGGGCTGTTATCGTCCACAATGAGGAGGCGCAAATCGAGCGGAAGCGAAAATAAAGCGGAGACCAGTTTGGGCAGGTTCTCCGCTTCATTATAGGTAGGAATGACGACGGTAATACGCAAAGGCTTTATTTTGTAATTTTCACGCCGAGCGCGTTTGCCTTAAAACTTGTCGGGTCGGTATACGTTTTGAGCGAAGAGACGTTGGTCAGTTTTGCGGAGAGGCGGTTGGGTTGTTTCGCCGCGCTTTCGCGGTCTCGAATTGGGTAGAAGTATTCGACAGATTGCTCAAGGCGCGAGCGGAGTTTGTCGCTTAGCGCGGCAAGGTTGGCGGGAGGGACGATTAAGATAAAGTCGGTCGGCGTGATGTGGCCGAGAAAATCTTCCGGGCGGCTGAATTCGCGCATGGTGTTGACAATCATCAAACTAACGGCGCGCAACACGTCGTCCGAAGCGACGAAACCGTAGGCTTCGCGGAACGCGCTCATGTTGAGGATTGAAATATATAAAGCCGCCGAACCTTCAGCGCCTAGAACTTCGGAAAGTTTTTCGTCAACTAACGCGCCTTCGGGCAGACCGGTGACGGGGTTGGTCAGCGAGCCTTGACTGACGCGCTTCAATGCGTTGCGAACGCGCAGGCGCAGTTCTTGCACGTCGAACGGTTTGGTGATGTAGTCGTCCGCGCCAAGTTCTAACCCTTGCAGACGGTCGGCGCGATCGCGTTTTTCGGTGAGGAAAATGATTGGGATTTCGGCAGTGCGGCGGTCGGTGCGAAGGCGGCGGGCGACTTCGTAACCGTCAATGTCGGGGAGGCGAATGTCTAAGATGACGAGATTGGGGGAATTTTGCAACGCCGAGCGGACTCCGTCTTCGCCCCAGTTGGCGGCGAAGACTTCGTAATCTTGAGTCCGAAAGTAGGCGGTCAACATTTCCGCCACGTCGGGGTCGTCTTCCACGATGAGGATTTTTGCTTTGTTTTCTTCTGACATGGGAGCGCCTGCGCTAAGAAATCGGCTCTTTTTGGACGATAAATTCGCAGACCGGATCGCCCATCGCAATGCATTTTGATTCGTTGACGCGGAATTCGTTTCCGCCAGAAACCCATTTGAGGCTTTCTTGCAATAAGCCGGTGGCGATGAAGCAGACGGGTTTGTCCACTTCGGAGCGCCCCCAGCAGCAGGGACATTTGTGAATCGTCCACACCCATTCGGTGTCTTCTTCTTTGACGGTGGTTTCTTGGTCGCTGAGTTGACTGAAGATTTTTGCGAAAGCGGGCAAGCCGATGCGGAGTTTGGATTGCAGCGGAAGGACGACGAAGGCGAGGTCGGCGGCGCCAGCCAACGCGCCGAAGTTTCTCAAAGCGTCGGCGAAGGTGGCGCGTCCGGCGCGAAGCGCAAGACCGCGTCCGCCGCGCGGGCCGTACATTTCTTCCAGCGCGGAACTGATGGCGGAGAGTTCTGCGAAGTCGAAACCTTTGTCTAAGTTGTCGGGCGGGTAGTTTTCGATGTAGTGGCTTAAGCCGCCGAGGTTGAGGATGGCGTTTAAGCCGTTCTTGCCCATGACTTCTTCCAGCGATTTGATGGTGATCAAGCCGAACTTGTTGGGATAATACAAACCAGATTTCTGAACAGGACTCATAGTCACTCCACTAAATTAGCTTTGCGAGATCTTCGGCGGCGCGTCGCATATCGAGGAAGATTAAGCCAAGCCGGGCTTGTTCGCGCACGAGGGCGGTGAGAACCGCTTCTTCGCCAACGGAAATTAATACGACGTACCCTTTTAAGCCTTTGATGTAGATTTGCTCAAGGGAGCCGCGCCCCAATTCGCCCGCGATGCGTTCGCCGAGCGATAGCATCGCCGCGGACATCGCCGAGACTCGGTCTTCTTCCACGCCTTGCGGCAAGGCTGAGGCCATGCTCAACCCGTCCACGCTGACGATGGCGGACGCTTCGATGTCTGGCGAAGACGCCTGTAATTCGCGCAAACGATCCACCATTTGCTGTGTGCGATTTTTTGACAAGCCAGCCCTCCTAAGGAGAAGAGATTACGCTCAATGTTTGAATGTTGTTTGCGAGCGACGAAGCAATTTTAGAACATGGCAATCATTGTGTCAAGTTCATATTAAGTTAGTTATCAAAAGGGCAAGGCTTGGTAAACGGACTCTGTCACGGACTCGCGGAGGGAAACGGACTCGTAAGCGGACTCTGTCACGGATTCACGGAAGGGAACCGGGTAAACGGACTTTGTCGTTTCAAGCGCCGATTTTCTTCTTTCAATCCTTTCGCTCCAACAGGCTTTGAGAAAGTAACCTTCCCGTTTCACGCTTTCAAATACAGCCCTAAATGATTTCCGACCGAGCGCTCTTTGCCCGGCTCGTTTGAATCAATGGGGCAATTGACAACGCGAGATTTCCCGTCCGCGCCGCGAATGACCAGCGTAGACGAACCGCCGCCGTCCATGTTGATTCCGCTGTGCGCGCCGAATGAAATCAGCAATTCCGCCAATTCGGGGAAGGTTACGCCTTCGCTGAATCCCGGCTGGCGTCCATCCACGACGAGGAGGGTGAGGAAGCGTTCGCTTTTGTCTAAGCCGACGGCGGTGCGCGGTTGCGGAATTTGCGCGGCAAGATTTTTTACGATCTTGCCTTCCGAGACGATGATGCGGTCGCCCGAAATGGCGTTAAACGCGGCGCCGACTAATTTATTGATTGCGACTAAATTCTTCTGACTGATGTAAATGGTCGGCTGTTCGGTCTTTTTTGGCGAATAGACATTTCCGCGAGACGCCGCATAATCGCTAATGCGGACAGGGTCTCTATCGGCGGCGCATTTCAACGGCGAAGAATCGGGCATGAGGTAACTGAAATATCCGCCGTTGACGGCGACGTTAAGTTTGAACTCGTTGAGAAATTGCGAAGTCGTCCGCGTGCATAAAAGGTTAGACGTGTTCGTAGACGGCGTAACGAGAAATTCCAACTTCGGCTCTTTGAGGTCAATCACAATCGCATGGGCGATAACCGTGCGCGGCGAACTGAGGTCTTTTCGCTGATAGGTGATGCCGTTATACAATTTCTGCGTAACGAGGCTGGGGCGGCTGGCGGCGCTGACTTGCGTCAAATATTCGCTGGACGCCCAACCCGTCGCGCCGTCCGCTCGGACGGTTTTTACCCATTTCGGATTGGATTCGTCGAGGCTGGGGATAATGTCGTTTAAGGAAAGTTTTGCAACGACGGCGGCGGTTAAGTCTGGCGCGGCTCTCAAGTTAAGCGTGGACGAAGCGACGCGATACCAATTTTTATCCCCGTAATGGTCTGCGGGCAAATTAAAAATCGGCGAGTCAGGCGGCGCGTCAATCTTCGCCAAATATTCGCCAAAGCACCAACCCGTTTGCATTCCGTCTTTTCCGCGAACTTTGATCCACTCGCCGTTGGAAGTCGCGTCTAATTTCTGGACGAGTTCGTTAAGGAGGAACGACCCAATCGCGTCAAAAGTTAATCCAGGTCCTGTGCGGATTTTCAACGCGGATGCAGTAACGCGATACCAAACGGCGGGATTTTCTTCGGCGGGCGGCTCAGGCGTGGAAGGCGGCGTTTCTTCCTCTTTGGGCGGAACGTAATCGGGAAGGTTTTGTAAATAATCCGCCGAAGCCCAGCCGATTAAGTTGTCGCTCGGACGGCGAATCTTGAACCAAGTCTTGTTCGCGTTTTCGTCTAATTTCTCGACGACTTCGTTTAATAAAATGCTGCCGATTTGATTCCCGTTTAGGTCGGGCGTTTCGCGCACGCGCAGCGACGGGGTTGTTACCGAATGCCAATTTGAAACAGGCGTCGGCGCAGGCGGTTCAGGCGTGGAAGGCGGCGTTTCTTCCTCTTTGGGCGGAACGTAATTGGGAAGGTTTTGCAAATAATCCGCCGAAACCCAGCCGATTAAGTTATCGCTCGGACGGCGAATCTTGAACCAAGTTTTGTTCGCGTTTTCGTCCAATTTTTCGACGACTTCGTTTGAGAAAATGCTGCCGATTTGTTTCCCGTTTAAGTCGGGCGTTTCGCGCACGCGCAGCGAAAGAGTCGTTACGCGATACCAATTTGAGACGGGCGACGGCGCGGGCGGCGGAGTCGGCTCGTAATCTGGCGCGTTGATTAAATACGCCGCGAAAGCCCAGCCGATTAAATCGCCGTTTACTTTTTTGATTTTGAACCAAGTCCCGTCGGCGTTTTCGTCTAATTTTTCGACGAGGTCGCTCATGTAAACGCTGCCGATTTGTTTCCCGTTCAAGTCGGGCGTTTCGCGCACGCGCAGCGAGCCGGTCGTTACGCGGTAATATTTTCCCGGCGTTGGCGGCGGCGGTTGAATAATGTCGCCGATGTCGAAGCGCTTTTTGAAGGCTTCCCAATCGCCGTTGAAGTAGTTCATGTCAATGTTCAAACTTTCGACGCCGAACGCCGCGCCGTCGCCTTTGTCGGTGTACTGCCAAAGCGTCCAGTTATCCCACGGCGCGGGGACGAGCGGTTTGCTCACGTTGTAGTTCGCAATCCACAGCGGATATTGCTTGAAGTAGTTGAGCGAAGCGGCGGGGATGCCAACGTTAACGGTGTTCTCGCGCCAGTAATAATAGCCCGTATAAACGCCAATTTCTTTTTTGGCGGGGATGAGTTGTTTCAACCGTTCAAGAAATGCGTACCAGTGTTTCCAACCTTTGAATTGTCCGTTGTATAAATCTTCAAAATCGCCCCAAAGCGGAAGTTCGCCGAAGTCGCCTTCAAACAAAGACGCCCACAATTCCGCCTGTTGTTTGGGGTCAATGCGGCTGTCGTAAAACCAATACGACCCGCGCGGCAATCCCGCCGCTTTTGACTCGCGCCAATTAATAGTGAAGTCGCGGTCTTTCCAAAGGTTTTGACCGGAACGCACAATCACAAACGATGCGTTCTCGCGCATTTTGAAGAAGTTGATTCCTTGCGGCGTTTGCGTATCGTCCTGATAAAAACTTACGTCGGGCCCGATGATGTTTGCCATGAATGTCTCCTTGTTTTACGGCGCTTTGCGATTGTCGTTTGTAAAATTATAACTTATTGGACGTTTTCAAAATGAAGGATTCTTGGCTGCGCGGCGCCCCTGCGCTCGACGGCAATCACGTCAATTTGCCAGCGCTCAATTCCATGCTCGGCGGCGTAATGCGCGGCGCAATTGAGCATGTGTTCCAACTTGCGCACCGTGATTTGCTGTTCGGGAAAAAACTCTTTGGACGAAGTCAGCGTTTTGACTTCAACGAAGAAAACGACTCCGCCTTTTTGAGCGACGACGTCAATTTCGCCGTAAGGCGTGCGGACGTTGCGCCGCAACGTTTCGTAGCCGTTGTTTGTCAGCCAAGCGACGGCTTTTTCTTCTCCCCAAGCGCCGACTTGCTGGTTATGCGTCGTCATGGCTGTTATGGAGGAAGCGCTCTAAAATGTCGTGCAAGCGGACGTGCAGCGCGTCTTTTCGTTTTTCTTCGGCGTTGACTAAGCGTTCGTACTGTTCGCACATTAACGCGGCGGTGCGTTCGATGGCGTAGGCGGAAGAGGCTTCGGCGGCGGAACGGCTCATTTGGCGGCGAAGGTCTGCGTCGAGGAAGAGGCGCGCGAGTTTGGCGGCAAACGACGCGAGGTCGTCTTCCGCAAGGAAACCGCTGATTCCGTCTTCGACAATATCGCCCACGCCGACGGAATCAATGCCCATGACGGGCAGGCTCGCGCCCATCGCTTCGATGACCGAAAGCGGGTGAACCTCCGAAACGGAAGCGGTTGCGAAAATGTCGCACATGGCTAAATGCGCGGGGAGTTGCGCGTAAGGGATTTTGCCGATGAGGCGGATACAGTCGGCGCGGGTTTGCTCGGCGAGCAGCTCTTGAATTTCTTCTTTGTATTGTTGCGAGCCGCCGCCGACGATGAGCAGTTTGGCGTTGGGGACGGCGGCGGCGACTCCGTTAAACGCTTGAATGAGAAAGGGGAGATTTTTTTCAGGCGCGATGCGCCCGGCGTAAACGGCTAAAATGTCGTCGTTTGCATAACCGAGCGATTCGCGGGAAAGCGCTTGTGCGTTTTTGAAGGCGCTTAAATCCACGCCGTTGGGCAGAATTTCAATCGGGCTTTCGACTTTGAGTTCGCGCAAAACGCGCGCCATGCCCGCAGACGGCGTAACGACCAAATCTACTTCTTTACAAAAAGGCGGCATGTAGGCTTGAAGCAACCCGACGCTGACTTTGTCGGGCATGAGCGGCAGATAGGCTTGGGCGTATAAATCGTAGCGGGTGTGATTGGTGTAAACGATGGGAATCTTATGCGGACGACAATAACGCAACGCCAACCGTCCGCTGAGAAAAGGGTGATGAACGTGAACGACGTCCATGCTTTGCAGCAGTTTTTTGGCTTCCCGCGAGTAACTCATGGAGAGATAAAATCCGGTGTCCGCTAGCGGCAGACCCGGGCTGCGAACGACGTTGGGTTCGTCGTCTCGATAATCGAGGTCGCCGAAGGTGAAGATGAAAATTTCGTGTCCCATTTTTTCGAGGCGGCTTTTATTTAACTCGACGTAATTGGTAACGCCGCTGGTGTAGGGCTTGTAACTGTCAACCATCATTCCGATTCGCATAATTGCGATATTATCAGAATGTCGGAATTTTTGACATGGTAGAATAGCCGTCCCTTTATCAATAGGAAGGCGAAAAGGAGCGAAAGATGACCGTCAAATTAATTTTACGAAAACAGGAATACGAAGTTAAAGCGGGAATGGCTTTGTTGGACGCGCTGAAAAAATGCGAGATTATTCCCGAATCGGTGATTGCGACTCGCGACGGCGAAATCATCGTCGAGGATGAGATTTTGAAAGACGGGGAAACCGTCAAATTGGTGGCGGTTATTTCGGGCGGATAAAAATGAAGTGTAGAAAATGCGGCGAAAAAGCCTCGATCAATATGCGTCAACACCGCATGGCGTTGTGCAAAGATCACTTCCTTGAATGGATTCCCGAACAGACCGAACGCTTTATCAAAAAATACGGCATGTTCGCCCGCGACGAAAAAATCCTTGTGGCGGTTTCGGGCGGAAAAGATTCTTTGGCGTTGTGGGATATTCTGACGCGGCTCGGTTACGAAGCGGACGGCTTGTATCTTGGTTTGGGCATTGACGGCGGCATTGAATATTCTGCCGAGTCGCAACGCTTGACCGAAGAATTTGCGCGCGCGCGAAATCTAAAATTGCACGTTATTGATATTGAAAAAGAGTACGGGCATTCGATTCCCGTTTTTTCAGAAATCAGTTTTCGCGGAAAAGACAAACCGTGTTCGGTCTGCGGATTGACCAAACGCCACGAGATGAATCGCATTGCCCGCGATCTCGGCTACGACGTGTTGGCGACTGGTCATAACCTCGACGACGAAGCGGCGGTTTTGTTCGGCAACACCTTGCAGTGGTCGGCGGATTATTTATTGCGGCAAGGTCCCGTTTTAGAATCGAAAGAAGGGCTGGCGCGCAAGGTTAAGCCGCTCTGCCGATTTTACGAACGCGAGATGACGGCGTACTCCATCATGCGCGGCATTGAATATATTTACGAAGAGTGTCCTTTCGCCGAAGGCGCGACGCAAATTTTTTATAAAGAGACTCTCAATCAATTAGAGAGCGCGAGACCCGGCGTAAAACTTACTTTCTATTTGCGGTTTCTCGAAGCGAAGCAAAGCGGCGATTTATTTATTCAAAAAGACGAAAAGCCGCCGCAATTGCACCCTTGCGAGCGTTGCGGACAGCCGACCTCCGCGCCGAACTTGTGTTCGTTCTGCCGCATGTTAGAAAAAGCGGACGCGAGTTAACGCAGTATCGTCGTCAGCAAGCCGACGAGAAACAAGCCAACCGCAAGATAACCAATAATTTTTTCTTCGGCAAACGCGGACGAATCGGGCGCTTCGTATCCGCGCCGATTGACTCCGACGAAAATGGGAACTTCGATCTTTCCGAGCAAAGCCTCGCGGAAAGTTTCCACGTTGGGCGGTCTGTCGTCGGGGTGAAGCGCCATTGCCCAGAGGACGGCTTTTTCGACCGTCGGGCTGATGCGCGGGTTGACGTCAATGGGCGGCGTTAGGCTGCGGCTGTTGAGGAAGCGCTTGCGCGCTTCGGCGGGCGGCTCGTTGGTCAACAGGTGATAGAGAGTCGCGCCGAAGGAAAAAATGTCGGCGCGGATGTCGGTGTGCGCGTCGTCGCCGCCGTACTGTTCGAGCGGCGTGTAAAGCGCCGTGCCTTGTCCTTGAATGACGGTGATGGTCGCTTCGCCCGGCGCCATAATTTTGACCAAACCAAAATCCACCAATTTGACCAATCCGCTCGGCGTGAGTTTGATGTTGCTCGGCTTAATGTCGCGGTGAACAATCGGCGGCGTTTGATTGTGCAGGTAGTCGAGCGCGTCCGCAATTTGATTCGCCCAATTGAGAACGTCTTTCGTCGAGAGGAAATGTTTTTCGCGGCGAGCGGCTTGCATAAGTTGACGCAGATCGTTGCCCGGCACATAATCCATAACCAGATAATCGCGCAAATCTTCGGAGAAGAAATCCGAAACTTTGGGCAGGTTGGGATGGTCGAGACGCGCAAGGACAGAAGCCTCGCGGAAAAATTGTTCGCGGGCTTGAGTCAGCGCTTCGGGCGGAAGAGCCTGATTGTGTTCGACTTCTTTGACGGCGCACAAACGCCCTTGCAGGCGCAAATCGTCCGCAAGGTAAATATTGCCTGTGCCGCCTTGTCCAATTTGCTCGCGGACAACGTAGCGTTCACGCAGGATCTCCCCGTTCGGCAACGAGTGGGGCAACTTCTTCTCCTTTTGAAAAAAGCGGCGGCGAAGCGGTATTTTCGGCGTATATCGCTTTTGCAATCCTTGAAAAAGGAATTTACAATATAATCACGCTGACGCTTATTTGCGAATATTATAAACGCCTTTGCGACGACGCGATAGCGCAAAGAGACAAGGAGACTATGGCACGAGAAGAAGATTACCCTATTCTGATCGCGCAAGAGGGACCCTTAAAGGGGCAGCGCTGGACATTGAGCAAAACGCTGATGGTCGGGCGCGACTCAAGTTGCGACGTGCAAGTGCAAGATCGGCAAGTGTCGCGTTTTCACGCCCGCCTCACGCCGACGCAAGAAGGCGTTACGCTGGAAGATCTCGGCAGCAAAAACGGGACGAATCACAACGGTTTGGAAATTACCACGCCGATTATGCTGCAAGACGGCGACACGCTCGGCGTGGCGTTCGCCCAACAATTTACCTTCCTCATGTCGGACGCGACCATGCCGCTCGCCGACGGCGCAAGCCCGCGCGGCGGACGTTTGGTCATCGAGCAAAAGTCGCGTCAAGTGTGGGTCAATCAACAGCAGTTGATTCCCGCCTTGTCAGCGCAGCAATTCAAATTGCTTTGGATGTTGTACGAAAATCAAGGGCGCGTCGTCGAACGCGCGGATTTAGTCTCGACAGTTTGGGGCGAAGAGCAAACCTCAGGCGTTTCCGATCAGGCGCTGGACGCGCTGATTCGCCGTCTGCGCGACAGGCTGGCGGTTCTCGATCCAAGCTGCCAATACATTAACACCGTGCGCGGACACGGCTTGCGTTTGGACAACCCGTCTGCGGGCGATTAGGAGGAGACGATGGACGCGCAATCCGAAAAAGTGTTGGCACAAATCGTGCGTTCGACGCGCATCGCGTCGCTCGGCACATTGCACGACGAAACGCCGCATATCTCCATGACGGCTTACATCTGCGCCGAAGATTTTTCCGCGTTTTATATTTTTTCCAGCCGACTCGCTCAACACGCGGTGGATATGCAAAAGAACAACCGCGTCAGTTTGATGATTTGCGAAACGGACGATCAACGCGACGACCCGCAGACGTTGGCGCGAGTTACCATTCGCGGAAAAGCGGAAGCGCTGCAAAACGGCGAACCGGGATACACGCCGCTGAAAGAGCGCTACATCGCTCGCTTTCCCGAATCTGAAAAATTATTTGCCTTTCCCGATTTCCACTTTTGGCGCATCTTGCCGCGCGGCGGACGCTACGTGGCGGGTTTTGCCAAAGCCTTCAACATCACCGCCGACGCTTTGTTGAAAGCGTCTCGTCATTGACGTTTCGTTTCGATTTGACTCATGGCGTATTCCGCCAGCGCCGTAATCGTCAGCGACGGGTTTACGCCAGGGTTGGCGGGCATCGCCGAGCCGTCTATCACATACAACCCTTCGTAATTGTGGATTTCAAAATTCGCGCCGATCAGCCCTTCGTCCGCGTTTTTGCCGACGGGCGCGCCGCCGAGGATGTGCGCGGTAGTCGGCAGGTTGAGCAGATTTTCGCCAATCGAGCCGAGCGCCACGCCGTTGGTTCGTCTGGCGAAATCTTTCGTCGCTTCGTGCGAGCCTTCCACTTGCGCGTTGATGGCGTAGCCCGGCTCTTCTTCTGCGACCATGCCCCTGCGGAAAAGCGTAAACGCGCTCCTGCCAATTTTGAGTCTCATGCGGTTGTCCGCGTGCTGCATGACGAGCAAAATAGTTACGTTATGCGCCCAGCCGGGCAAAAATAACGCTTTGGCAAAATCCAGCGGATGCGCCAACGCCCAACCCAAAAAATTAAGCAGACGGCGCGGAACGCTAAAATTTTTGTCAATCAACGGCGCGGCGAGAAAACGCATCAACGACGAGCCGTCGGGGTAACGCACCGGCTCGATGCGCGTGATTTTGTCGTGATTGTAGATGGATGAAATCGCCACGCCCTCCGAAAAGTTGACGTCGGATTTTCGCGCCAAACTCCCAAGCAGCCCTTCGGAATTCGTCCGCGCCATCGTCCCTAACTTTGCCGATAATTTTGGCAGCGATTTTTTCACGTCGCGCAGATTCAAAAGCAGTTGCATCGTCCCCATTACGCCCGCCGAAAAAATGACATTTTTCGCGTAAACCGTTCGCGCGCGCTTGAAGAATTTAGTGGAATTGTGAAACGTAACGGCGTAGCGAGCGCCCGCTGTTGTCGTCGGCTCGACGTTCACAACTTCCATTTCGGGCAAAATCTCCGCGCCGTTTTTTTCGGCGAAGTAGAGATAATTTTTCGGCAGCGTGTTCTTCGCGTTATAACGACAGCCGACCATGCAAGCGCCGCAATGACGACAGCCCGCGCGCGCCGGTCCCTCTCCGCCAAAGTAAGGGTCGGGGACGAGCGTCCCCGCCTCGCCGAAGAATGCGCCGACTTCTGTGGCGCGGAAGGTGTGTCCCATGCCGCGTTCTTCCGCCATCTCGCGCAGGACGCGATCCGCTTTCCAGAGTTTGGGGTTTCGCGCCACGCCGAGCATTTTTTTCGCCGTCTCATAATGCGGACGCAACGCCTCGCCCCAGCGGATATTTTGATTCCACGCGGGCGTGGCGAAGGTCGCTTCGGTCGGGACTTCGAGCACGTTGGCGTAACCGAGACTTCCGCCGCCGACGCCCGCGCCGTGCAACACCATCACGCCTTTGAGGATGGAAATTTGCAAAATGCCGTAAGCGCGGATGGCGGGCGCCCACAGATATTTCCAATATTGCCAGTTTGATTTTGCGAAGTCTTCGTCCTCGAAGCGCTTGCCTTTTTCGAGGATTAGAACGGAGTAGCCTTTTTCTGTCAGGCGCATGGCGGAGACGCTGCCGCCGAATCCGCTGCCGATGATGACGTAATCATAAAATAATTCGCTCATGGCAAAATTATACTTTGCGCGTTTGAAAAATGCGCGAAAAGTTTGCTTGCATAACAGCAAGACTCAAAGACGAATTTTTGCGCCTTTGAGTCTGGTTGTCTTAACGGTTAAGTTTTTAGACGTTCTCTAAGCGGGCAATAAATCCTTCATCTTGTCCGAGATAAATTTCACCGCGCCTTTGGGGTTGAGGCGATAAATGAAATCCAAAAACTTTGCGTCCGAGCCGACGAGCGCGCTGTACCGATTATTTTCCATCGCGTTGACGATGACTTCGGCGGCTTTGTCGGCGGGCATAGACATGGCGGACTGATTCTCAACGTCGGCGGAGACGTTCGGCGCGGCGACGCCCGAATTGGTCGTGATGTTTGTGGCAATCGCGCCGGGGTAAATCAGCGTTACGTTGACGTTGGTATTAATTAATTCGGCGTATAAACCTTCGGTCAATAATTTGACCGCCGCCTTGCTCGCGCCGTAAATCGTTTGACCGGGCACGGGCAAAAATCCGCCCATGCTGGAAACGTTGACGATGTGCGCTTCGGGGCGTTCTTTTAAAAGCGGAAGAAACGCTTTGACCATATAAATCACGCCGTAGAGGTTCACGTCTAAAACGCGCTCAATGACGGAATAATCTAAATCGGCGAGGCGGACGAAAGGCTGGATGATGCCCGCATTGTTGATGACGCCGTCCACCGCGCCGAAGCGGGCGACGACCTGCGCGGGCAGCGCCTCGACGGCGGCTTTGTCCGCGACGCTTAAAACGAAAACGGCGAGGTTGTCTTTGTGCGCTTTCGCTAATTCCGCCGTTTCGTTGAGCGTGGTTTCGTTCAAATCTACGGCGGCGACTTTCGCGCCTTTGGCTAATAAGTTAAGCGTAATCTCGCGCCCCATGCCGCTTCCCGCGCCGCTAACGACGATGACTTTATTGTTGGCTTTCATAGAAATACTCCTTTGATGTTCTCGCATCTATTTTTTGCGAGCGTTAATGCGACGTTAGTATAAAACCTCAAAGCGGATAATGTTAGTGAAGTTTATCCGCTTTAAGGCTGTGATTGTAATATGACAAAATTAAAGCAAATCGAGCAGCGATAAAAAGTTGAGCGTCATCCGCGCCGTGGCGCCCCAAAGCAATTCGCCGTCGTAAGGGTGATAAGCGATAATCGTCCGCTCGGAATTAGGGATGTTGAATTCCCAATAATTATTGCGGTCTGCCAGCCAAAGCAAGGGGATGGTGAAAACTCGCGCCACTTCCGCGCTGGAAGTTTTGAAAACGCAAGGAAACGGAATCACGCCGACGACGGGCGTTACCTTAAACTTGCTGATCGTGATCATGCGGCTCAACCGGCCGATGACTTTCACGGCGCTGGGGCGGACGCCAATCTCTTCATCCGCTTCGCGCAGCGCCGTCTCTTCGGGAGTCGTCTCGCCTTCGTCGCACGCGCCGCCCGGAAAGGCGACTTGTCCTTTGTGCGATTCGAGTTGGTCCGTTCGGCGCGTGTAAAGCACATGCCATTCGTTTTGCGAACACATCAGCGGGACGAGAACCGCCGCGCATTTAAGGTTGACGTCGGGGTGGACGGGAATTTCCGCGTAGCCGTCCGTTTCGACGCGCGCGCGGTTAGTCTCATTTAGTTGGCGGCGGATGAATTCTTCGGTGATTTCGTTCATCGAGAAAATTATTCTTCGCGCTCTTCTTCAATGCCGATAATTTCTTTGGCTAATTTCTCTCCGCGCGGGTCGTCGCTCGGCTCGATTTTCCGCGCAAAGACTAGATAGCCGCTGTGGGCGATCATGCGGTCGGTGGGGCGCAGGCGGGCGGGATTGGTCTTGTAATAGCGCAACATCAACTCGCAGACTTCGACAAAAGCGAAATGATGTTTTTTCAAAGCGTAGAGCGTCTTTTCGACTTGGTTATACGTCGGCATGAGCGTTCCGAAAAAACCGCCGGGCTTCAACGTCGCGCGGACTTGCTTGATGTACTCGAAAGGAGTCTGCACGTCGAGGAAGAAGGCGTCGGCGTCGGTTTCGTCAAAGCCTTCTTGAATGTCGCGCAGTTTGAAATCCACGCGAGGGGCGAGCCCGACTCGTTCCAAATTCTTCTTCGCTAAGTTTTGCGTGTCGGCGTTTTTTTCATACGAGACGATTCGTCCGCTTGCGCCCACCGCCGCGGACATGGCAATCGTCATCGCGCCCGACCCCGTTCCCGCTTCGAGGACGGTTTGTCCTTCCGCGATTCCCATTTGCATCAAAATATAACCGATGTCTTTCGGGTAAAGAATTTGCGTCGTGCGCGGCAAATCGTTAAGGATATCCGACATGGACGGTTGCAGCAAAAAGAACGGCGCGCCCGTGTGGCTGAAAACTTGCGAACCCCAAGCCGCGCCGATTAATTCGTCATGCGGAATAATTCCGCGATGGCTTTGAAAGCGCTCTCCCGCCTTCAACGTGAAAATAAAATGCTTGTGCGTCAGCCCGACCAATTGCGCGAGGTCGCCTTCGCGCGCGTGAAGCGAATATTTCATAGAGTAAACCTTTAACGCTGTTTTTATTTGTCTTGCGCTTTTTGCTATTTCTCGTCAATCGTGACGCGTAAAATCGCGTCGCCAGCGGGAAGAACGCCGCCTTGCGACGGGTCGCGCGGAGTCAACCGCTCGACGACGTCAAGTCCGCTGATGACTCTGCCGAAAATTGTATAAGCGCCGTCCAAGTGATCGGCGGCGGCAAAAGTGATGAAGAATTGACTGCCGTTCGCGTCGGGCCCCGAATTTGCCATACCGACCACGCCCGGCGCGTCGAACTTCAAATTGCTGATTTCGTTTTTGAAAAAATAACCGGGGTTGCCTTTGCCCGTTCCGCTGGGGTCGCCCGTTTGCGCGATAAAACCGGGAATGACGCGATGAAAAGTTACGCCATCGTACCATCCTTGCCGCGCCAAAAAAACAAACGAGTTGACCGCCAGCGGCGCTTTGTCGGGGAAGAGTTGCAGGACAATATTTCCTTTTTCCGTTTCAATCGTGGCGACGTATTGCTTCGCCGCGTCTATGTTAAAGGGCGGACATTGCGCGAATTGTTTTTCGCCGAGCAAAATCAAACCGACGGCTTCGGACAAACTGCGATAATCTAAAACGTAAGATTGAGTCAACGCGCCGTTGAGGAAGACCAGCGGCACGGCGGAGACGTAAAACTTTTGCGCCGCCTCTTGCGCGGATTTGAACTTAATTCGCACCTCGTCGGATTCGGAATCCGCCACGAGGCGTTTCGCGTCTATGCCCGCGCCGATGGCTTCTTTTGCCAGCCAAATTAGAAAATCTTTCGGGCTGAGGTTTGCCCATTGGTCGTATTTGCTGAACAGCAGATTATACATCTCCCAAAACTTGCCTTGCTGATTCGCCGACAACGCCGCCAAAACTGAAAGGTCGGATTTGTCCCATTCGCCGTTGCCCAACGGCAGCGGGCGAAAGACGAGGCGAATTTGGTCGGGGAAGTTTCGCGTCAACTCCGCGATCGTTTGCGCCATAACGTAACATCCGCCTGAGTGAAAATCGCAGTATTCGATAAGCGTAATAGGCGCGTCTTTTTTTCCGAAGATGAAATCGTCCGCCGTAACGGATACGATCGAAGACTGTCCGCTTGGCGTGGCGGTGGAAAGAATGTCGAGCGCTTCGCAGGAATATTCCGCTGTGGGCGAGGCGACGGGTTCGGTGGCGACGAAGGGCGTAATCGCAAGCGCAGCCCGCGTCGGAGTCGGCGGCGTTTCATTTGTTCCGCAGGCGTTGAGGAAAAAGGCGAAGCCGAGCAACGTCAGCCCGAAGGCGATTTTTTTCATGGTTGTTGATTGACCGCTTTCTGCAATTGATCGAAGGAGCGCATCCAAGCGATGGTTTGGACGAAGGCTTTGAGCGAGGCGCTTTGCGCGCGCAGCGAACGCACGGCGGGACCGACGGGGTCTTCGCCCGCCGCGCCGCCCGGCACGTCGGCGTAAGCGCCGTTGAAGGCGAAGTAGGCTTGGTTAAGTTTGCGAATCAAATAGCCGTTTTGCAAAAAGAGTTGACGGCGCGCTTCCATGTAGACTTCGGCTTCGTCAATTTTTCCTTCGGCGAGCAGTTCGTCGGCGCGGACTCGCGTCTCGTGCATTTCAGCGCGGAAGTCGAAAGGCGGCGGCTCAGCGGCTTCGGCGCGAGAAAATGCCGCAGGAAAAGAGATTAAGTTCAAGGTCGGCAGCGCGGCGGGTTTTAATTCTGGATAAAACTGCTCGATGACGAGATTTCCAATTTCATCGCCGGCAATAGACGTGGTCGTTTCGTTCATCGTCCGCAGTTCGGGCGTGGCGTCGTAGAGCAACCCCAGCGGGCGCAAAGTAAGGTAGTTGTGAATCCACTCGTGGGCAATAGTGCTAAGCAGCCAGTTAAGGTTGGTCGTGCGCGCCACCATTGTGGGGTAAACGCCCACGCCGCCAATTTCGACGACCAGCGAAGAGACGTCGAGATTTTGCGAAACGCGCTCTTCGAGTTTGACTTGTTCGTCCAGCGGCAGGTCGGCGTTGACGGAGATGTTGGCGCGCTGTTCGATATGATCACGCGGCGATATGATCAGCGCCAGCGGCAAAGGCGTGGAGTGATACCAAACGTTGGGGATGGGTTGCCCGCCGAAGGTTAGCCCTTGCTCGGCGAGGACTTGCGCGACCTGCTCTTGCAGGATGGATTCCGCCAGCGGCGCGATTTGGTTTTGACGCGCGTATAAATCGGCGAGTTCGGCGCGGACGGAAGCGGAAGCCGACTCTTTGTCATCTACGGCGGGGTCGGCGTAAATTTGCGAGAGGCGATATTCGTTTTCAAAAATCGTTTGCAGCGCGCGGAAATATTCGACGACAATTTTCTTTTGTTCGTCGCGGGCGAGGCTTTGCGGCAAGTTGACCGAAGCGGCGCGAAGTTTCAACGCCGCCGCGTCGCCCACCCATTCGAGGTAGTCAAATTCGAGGTTGCGCGTGTAGGCGCGAATCTTTTCGATGGGGTTGTCGAGCGAAGGGGCGCTGAATCCGGTTAAGACGGCGAGGATGAAAAGCAAAATGGCGATTTCCGCGCCGCGCAAAAAACGTAAAAGCATGGGGCGATTATACCCATTCCGCTTTGAATGCGAACGTTTTTTTTGAAAACGCAACCGCAAAGGCGAAAAAAGAATTTGCCTTTGCGGCTTCGCGGTTCAAATCGTTCTAAAACCCTCTCGCGGCAATCATCATCGAAACAATGATGACCAATAAAATCCCCATGCCGACTCGCGGAATGATTTTCAAAACGACGAGATGCTTTTCCATCTCCTCGTCGGTCATCGCGTCCGCGTCAATGGCAATGGGTTCGAGTTTGCTCTCGACGAAGAAGTGGAACATCGCCAACAGAAATCCGAGTCCGCCGCCGATGAGAATGCTGATTCCCCAGCGCGTGTGCAAGAGCGCCATTAAGTTTTCCCATTTCCAACCCGTCATCAAATAGTTGACGACCGCGCCCGAAACGATCGCCGTTCCCGAAAGCGCCGACGCTAAATGAAAGATGCGCGGAAAGACGCTGTGCACAAAATGCGGACGCTGTTCTTTGCTCATTCTCAAAACGGCGGGGACAAGCACGAAATTAATTGTAGCGACTTCTCCCAGCCATGAAACTCCAGATAGGATGTGAATCCAACGAAAGACGACCAGCCAATTCATAAATCTTTTTCTCCGATATTTATAAAATGGCGTTCATCTTATACGCGGAAGGCGAAACCGTAAAGTCATAAATCCAATGCGTTATGGTTTACAATTTAAGCATGTCCAACCTTGCTCTTGTTACAGGCGGCGCGCATCGCGTCGGAAAAGCCTTTGCGTTGCGCCTCGCCCGCATGGGATACGCCGTCGCGCTTCATTATCGCGGGTCGGTCTCCGAAGCCGAAAAAACGGCGAAGGAAATTCGCGCGCTCGGCGCAGACTGTTTGCCCATCCGCGCCGATTTGACCAACCCCAAAAAAGTTGACTTTCTCTTTTCCATAGCAGACCAAATGAACGCGCCGCTCAAAGTTGTCGTCAACTCGGCGGCGATTATGGAAGTCGTCAGCCCGCGCGACGCGGAGTTGTGTCAATGGGACGCGGCGCTCGACCTCAACTTGCGCGCGCCGTTCCTCGTCGCCCAACGCGCCGCAGAGCGCATGACGCAAGGCGGCGTCATCGTCAACATCTCCGACGTCGGCGCGCAAAAAGCCTGGAGTCGTTACGCGCCGTACACCGTCAGCAAGGCGGCGCTCGAATCGCTGACCAAAGTCCTCGCGCGTTCTTTCGCGCCGACCATTCGCGTCAACGCCATTGCGCCCGGCCTGGTCTTGCAATCCGACGCGGTTTCGCCCGAACAGTGGAAGCGCCTCGTCGAAAAAATTCCGCTCAAACGCGCCGCCGCGCTGGACGAACTCGCTTCCGCGTTGGAGTTTCTCGTCCAAAACGAATACATCACCGGGCAAACCCTCGTCGTGGACGGCGGCTACTCGCTCCTTTAATTCCCTATGCCTCTCAAAAAAAATCTTCCCGATTTTCTGGTTTCGATTCTGCTCGTCGCCGCCGCGCTTTTTTACGCCGCCAAATACGTCGTCTTCGACATTCCGCCCTTTGAAGACGCCGCCATGCTCATGCGCTATTCGCAACACCTCGCGCAAGGGCAGGGCGTGGTTTGGAACGTCGGCGAAGCGCCCGTGGACGGCGCGACTGATTTTCTCTTTATGGTCGCCGCCGCCGCGCTCATCAAACTCGGCTTCACCGTCGGTCAGTCTGTGCGCGGCATCGGTTTTCTTTCGCATTTGCTGACCGTGTTAATCGTTTACTGGACGAATCGCCGCGTCAACAACGGCTCGATTCCGCTTTCATTTTTAAGCGGACTTTACCTTGCCGTCGGCGTAGGATTTTCCTACGTCTCCGCTTATTTCGGGACTCCTTTCTTCGCTCTCGCCGCCGCCGCCACTTGGACTTTGGGCTTGATTCTGATTCAGGAAGCGAATCCGCGCTTTTGGCTTTCGCTCGCCTTCGCCCTCAGCGGATTAATCACAGGCTTGATTCGCCCCGAAGGAGTCATCCTCGCCGCGCTGATGTTAATCTCCGTCGTCTTGATGAGAATTTTCGACGCGCCGCTTTCGTGGGACGGAATTAAGCGAAGCAAAATTATTTCAATCGTCTTAACCTTCGGCGCGGTCTTTTTGATATTAGGCGGCGCGTATTTTCTTTGGCGTTGGAATTACTTCGGTTACCCGTTGCCGAATCCTTTTTATAAAAAAGGCGGCGGCTGGTCGTGGACGATTTTCAGAATCTCAATGCTCAACACCTTGCGGCTTTCGCTTCCGCTAACTCTTGCCTTTCTTCTCGGCTTGCGAAACAATCGGACGCTGAAAATGACTCTTGCGTATTTGATTCCGATCTTGGGATTCGCGTCCGCGTTTGCGCTGGTCTCGAACGAGATGAATTACGGCGCGCGCTTCCAATACGCGACTCTGCCTATTGCGCTCATGGCGTGGATTCCGCTTGTGCGTGGCATCAGGCTCGATGGGCTGAATCAACTTTCGGTGCGCGAAAGGGGCGCGAGAGTTTTGGCGTTAATCGCGTTGGCGGCGGGCGTCGTCTATTATTCCTGGTTTCAAAATTGTTTTCTGACGTCTTATCAAAAAACCTGCGCTCAACCCTACGAGCGCGACGGGCGTTTGGAGATGGCGAAAATGTTGGCGGATTATCGCGGCAAGGGTTATTTGATCGCGACGACGGAGGCGGGCTTGCTGCCTTATTATTCAGGTTGGGACGCGCTGGACGCTTGGGGTTTGAACGATGCATTCATCGCGCATAACGGAAAAATTACGGCGGACTATTTAGACGAGAAAAAACCGCAGGTGATTATGTTCCATGATTATTACTCGCCGCTTGTGCCGCCCAAGTTGACGGAGGCGAACCTCGCGCAGCGTTGGTTTAGCATGACGATTTTGATGAAGACCTACGCGGAGGAACACGGCTACATTCTCGCGGCGATTTTTGGCGACAGCCCGTATGACACGCATTATTATTATGTCCGCCCCGATTTTGAAGACAGCGAAGAAATTGCCGAGCGGATTTATGAATTCAAGGATTATTATTATCCGATCACGGGCAAGCGTTCGATTAATTATGCGAAGTATGAGAAGTAATAAACGGACTCTTTCACGGAATCACGGATAAAAACGGACGGGTTATTTTGAGCGTCAGGTTAAAAGATAAAGAATGTTTGCTTGTGTGAATATGTAATTCAAAAAATACAAGGAGAATCAAATGGCTGAATCAACCGAACTTGCTGAAAAGTTGAAATCTGAAGGCGAACGCATCTGGCAATATTTTTTCGCGTTGAAGGAAGAGGATTGGGCGAAAGAAGTCTACACCGAAGGGACGGTTTGGAATGTCCGCAATGTGTTGGCGCATTTGGTAACATCCGAGCGCCGATTGTTGAAATTGTTTGAAAACATCCGCGTCGGCGGCGAAGGGACGTCGCCCGACTTTTCAATTGACCGCTACAACGCCGCGCAACAGGAAAAGACCAAAGATTTTTCTCCCGCCGAATTGCTGGAACAATATCGTCAAGTCCGCGCCGAGACGGCGGCTTGGGTGGACGGTCTTTCGGACGACGACTTAAACGCGCGCGGAAGACATCCGTATTTGGGCGAAACCGATTTGCGCGAAATGGTCAAAATGTTTTACGCGCACAATCAACTGCATCAGCGCGACGTAAAACGCGCATTAGGGTAAATTGTTCAAACTTTCTCGTCCGTTATATTTGGCGCTCGCCGCGTTGACCTATCTGCTCGGGGCGAGCGTCGCCGCCTATTTAGGATTTGCCTTTCGCCTTGCGGTTTTCATACTTGGCTTGGCGACTGTTTTATTGGCGCAACTCAGCATGAATTTTCTGGCGGAGACGTTTCGTCCGCACAACGAGCCGTTGGTTGAAAACGAAACGCCAGCCAAAATTGAAGCGCTTCGCAACAATTTGCTTTACGTTTCAATCGGTTTAATTTCGACGGCTATTACGCTTGTCTATTTGCTGATTGCTAATTACCAATCCCGCGTATTTCCGTTTGTCTTTTTGCTCATTGGCATTATCGTTTATGCCGTTCCGCCAATTCGTTTAATCAATCGCGGATTTGGCGAATTGACTCTCGCGGTTCAAATTGCTTATATTATTCCGTCCATCGGTTTTGTTTTGCAATCTAACGAAACGCATCGCTTGTTGACAGTCTCGATTATTCCGCTCGCGGCGTTGGCATTGGCTTATTTTCTGATTCTCGATTTCCAAACTTTTGCGGACGACGAGAAATATCAGCGCGGCACGCTCTTGCGTGTGTTGACTTGGGAACGCGCCGTGCCGCTTCATCACGGATTGATTATTTCCGCTTACTTTATTTTCGCGCTCGCGCCGCTTTTTGGATTTTCGTTAAGTCTGATTTGGCCCGCATTTCTCACGCTGCCGTTTGCGATTTTTCAAATTATCCAAGTTCGCGCCATTGCCAACGGGAATCCGCCCAATTGGAAATTGCTCGCGTCCACCGCGCTGATTGTGTTTGGGTTAACCGCTTATTCGTTGACCTTAACTTTTTGGCTTCGATAACGGACGCGAGCGAGCGTTTCTTTTACGACGGAATGGATGGTCAATCGGCGCTTTGAGCGATTTCGCTTAAATGCAACAACGGAAACGGCTGTCCCTGAGAATCAGTCGGCGAGCGCCCAACGACTGCAAACCCGTTAGACAAGTAGAACGCGACTGCGCGCGGATTTTGCTCGTTGACGTCCACCCGCAGCGGACCTTTCAGTTTTCGCGCATATTCAAGCGCCGCCTTTCCGCAACCTTGCCGAAAACTGGTTGCGGAAATAAACAACGCCTCAAGTTTATCATCGTCTAATCCCATAAAGCCGATTGGTTCTGACGCTTCGTTGCACAGCGTCCACACTTCAAGGTTTGGCAAAGCCTGATCTCGAACGACGGGCAGAAGCGATTGAATATCTTGTTCCGATAGAAAATCGTGCGACGCGCGGACGGACTGCTCCCAAATGACAAGGAGAGCAGGATAATCGTCAGGTTGCGCTTTACGGATGATTATAGACATGGGGCGACTCGGCAAAATTCTTTCTATAAAAAGGAGCGGCGACAGGCAGTTTCATCTTCATGCGCTTACAACCTTAACAACCTTAAAGCCGTTTCCGCGAGGATTGCCGCGCCGATAGGCAGGGCGCGTTCTTCCAAATCAAATTTGGGATGATGCAACTCGTAAACAGGACGCCCTTCAATTTTTGTTCCAAGCATATACATCGCGCCGGGCGCGTCTTTTAAGAGTTCGGGGAAATCTTCCGCGCCGAGAGTTTTTTGCATGGGAATAACGCCGTCCGCGCCGAGCAAATCTCTGCCGACTTCGGCGATTACGTCCGAAACAATTTTGTCGTTGACGAGCGGCAGTCCGCCGAAGAGAAAACTCAGTTCGTAAGCGCCGCCGAGCGTTTTAACGATTTCAAAAACTTTAGTCACTTCTTCGCGGATTTGCCGTTGCGTTTCGAGCGAGGTGAAGCGAATCGTCCCCGCCATTTCGATTTTATCGGGAATGACATTTTCCGCCGCGCCGCCGTTGACTGCGCCAATGCTGATGACGGCAGGCTCGAAGGGCGAAAGGCGACGCGAAGGAATAGCGTTCAAACCTATGATAACATGCGCGAGAAAAACAAACGGGTCGAGCGCCGTTTCAGGGTGCGCGCCGTGTCCGCCTTTGCCGTAGAGAGTCGCCTTCCACGAATCCACGCCGCCAGTGCAAGGTCCGTCGTTGATTTCGATGACGCCCAGCGGCGTGTTCGGCGTAACGTGTTGCGCGATGACATAATCCGCGCCGTCCGTTGCGCCTTCTTCGTACATTCGCATCGCGCCGCTTTTGCCTTCTTCGTCGGCGGTTTCTTCGCAAGGCTGAAAGATAAAGCGAACGCGCCCGGCAAATTTTTGGTCTGCGAGAATCTTCGCCGCGCCCAACGCCATAGACGTGTGCGAGTCATGTCCGCAGGCGTGCATTTTGCCTTCGTTTTGCGAGACGTATTCGGTTTCGTTTAATTCAAAAATCGGAAGCGCATCCATGTCGGCGCGGATGGCGACGACTTTTCCGCCTTCGCCAATTTCCCCGACGACGCCTGTTTTGCCGACGTCGCGCCGCACGCGATAGCCCGCCTTCTCTAATTCGTCCGCGACGATGCCCGCGGTGCGTTGAACCTCAAACCCGACTTCGGGGTGCATGTGAAAATCGCGTCGCCATTCAATGAGTTCTTCTGAAATTGCGTGTGCCTGTTTGAGCATGAATAATTCTCCTTGTTTATTTCTGGATGAAATTTTACCCGTTTGTTAATGTCGAGGCAATCGAGATAATGTACAATGGCGCAACTAAAATATGTCTAATTACTTAGTTCCTATTCAAAAAATTCGTCGCGAGCATAAAATCCTTAACTCGCGTTTTATCGCCACGCTGGCGCCCGCTTTTTCCGTCGAAGAAGCGCGAGCGTTTATTGCCGAAATCAAAAAAGAATTTGCGGACGCGAGTCATAACGTCCCTGCTTATATTATCGGCGGCGGAAATACAACCGTCGAATATTGCTCGGACGACGGCGAGCCGAACGGGACGGCGGGCAAACCCGCGTTAACTGTTTTGCGCGGCAGCGGGTTGGGCGACGCCGTTTTGGTCATCACCCGTTATTTTGGCGGAACGTTGCTCGGCGCGGGCGGGTTGGTCAAGGCGTACACCGAGTCGGCGCAGTTGGCAGCGCAAACCGTCGAGCGCGGACGGCGCGTTTCAGTCCGCGTTGCGTTGGCGGCGATTCCTTATCCCTTGTTGGAACGGACGAGAATATTAACTTCCAAACATGGCGGGAAAATCGTCGGCGAAGATTATGCCGAAGTCGTAACGCTGACTTTACAATTTCCGATTCAATATTGTGACGCCTTTCAAGCGGATTTGCGCGAATTATCGGCGGGAAAAGTTCAGGCGCAGTGGACCGAAACAAAAGAGGAGGTAATCGCTGAAAAATATCAAGTAAAATAAAAAATAAACGCGATGAACAAGAAAAGCATAATGCAGACTGTCGAATTAAAAAAGGAACTGCGCGCGAGGCGACTCCGTTATGCTTTTGCGTTATTGGCAGTTTTTTTTGCAATTCCAATTGGCGCGTATGTAATTTGGTTTTATAAAGGATTGGGGCTGTCGTTGTATCTTGGGGGCGGGGCGCTCTTTTTTTTGTTGCTAGCCTATATGCTTTTTAGAAGAGAGCGTCGTTTTTATAGCGAAGGTCAATATCAACTTTTTCTTGAAAGCATTCCCATCGTAACCTACATGACCGAGCCGACTGCAGAAGATCGGATTTTATATATCAGCCCGCAGGCGGAAAAAATGCTCGGTTATGCGCCGCAGGATTTTATAAGCGACCCGCATCTGTGGAGCAGGCTAATACACGCCGACGATCGCAATACGACGCTTGCCTACAACATAAAAACGGCGCAAAGCGGCGAACCGTTTCAAATGGAATATCGGATGATCGCCAAAGACGGAAGAACCGTTTGGGTGCGCGACGAAGCCAAGCAAATCCGCGACGAAAAGGGGCGACCCTTATATTGGCTTGGCGTTTGGACGGACATCACGCGGGAGAAAAGTTCGGAAAAAGAATTGGCGTATTTGATTCAAACGCAGTCCATGCGGAATAATCAACTGCGAACGGCGGGCGAAGTTTCTCGCGCCGTTACGTCAATTTTAGATCTCGACGAATTAATGCCGACCGTCGCCGAGTTGATTCGCTCGCATTTTGGTTATTATTACGTCGGCTTATTTTTGTTAAACGAAGAAAAAAATCGCGCCATATTGCGCGCCTCGACTGGCGAAGCGGGAAAGAAATTATTGGCGGAAAATCAATGGCTGCCCGTCGGCAACTCTTCAATGATTGGCTGGTGCATCGCCCACAACCAAGCGCGAATCGCATTAGACGTCGGCGCGGATACGGTTTATTTTAGCAATCCAGAATTGCCGCTAACGCGCTCTGAAGTCGCGTTGCCGTTGCGCTTTCGCGGCAAGGTGATCGGGGCGATGACTTTTCAATCGGAGGAAGCGGCGGCGTTTAGCGCGGAGGACGTAACCGTCTTGCAAGTGATGACTGACCAAGCGGCGAATGCGATTGAAATTGCGCGTCTCTTTGAAGAACGCGCTTCGTTGATTGCGGAGTTAGAGACGAAAAACGCCGAGTTGGAACGCTATACCTACACCGTCTCGCACGATTTGAAATCTCCGCTGGTAACGATTCGCGGTTATGTCGGTTATTTGCAAAAATCGGTCGCCAGCGGAAATATAGGGCGCTTTGAAGAGGATATAGACCGAATCACGCAGGCGACGGAAACGATGCAGAGGCTTTTGAACGACCTGCTGGATCTCTCTCGCGTCGGGCGCGTGGTCAACCCGTCGGAAAACGTTTCGTTTGACAAGATCGTCAACGAGGCGTTGAATTTGACCGTCAAACCGCGCGAACAGACTTGGATAAAAATTCAGAGCGGGTTGTCGTCCATTTATTGCGACCGAACGCGGGTTTCGGAAGTAGTGCAAAACCTTGTGTCCAACGCAATTAAATTTATGGGCAATCAACGCAACCCGACTATTGAAATTGGGCAATGCGGCTTTGACGAAAATAACGGCTTTCCCGTTTTTTATGTCGCCGACAACGGCATCGGAATCGAAGAAAAATTTCACAACACCGTTTTCGGCTTGTTTAATCGGCTCGATCAACAAATAGAAGGCACGGGCATCGGCTTGACTTTAGTCAAACGAATCGTCGAATTTCACGGCGGACGCATCTGGCTTGAGTCGCAAGGCGAAGGAAAAGGGGCGACGTTTTACTTTACGCTTCCGCCCGCAAAAATTTGATTTATTTATCCGACGCGCTGGCTTCTTCGTCTAACCAACGCCGTCCGTCGCGCGCCAGCAGGTCGTAACTTTCGGGGGGACCCCAACTTCCTGGTTTGTAACTCGCCAACGGCGGAGTCTGATGCGCGTCCCAGGTTTGCAAAATCGGGTCAATCAACGACCAAGCCGTTTCCACTTCGTCGGCGCGGGTGAAGAGCGAGGCGTCGCCTTGCAGCGCGTCCAACAGCAGGCGTTCGTAGGCTTCGGGAATCGAACTTTTGCCGAAGGCGTCGTCGTAGTGAAATTCCATGTCCACCGAGCGCGTCTCGTTGACCGTGTCTGGCGCTTTGGCTTCAAAACGCAGATGCACGCCTTCGTCGGGCTGCAGGTATAGGACGAGCATGTTCGGGCGGATGGTTTGCATGGGGAACATGGTCGTCGGCGGCTCTTTGAATTGAATGATGATTTGCGTTTGTTTTTCGGCGAGGTTTTTGCCGGAGCGCAAATAAAACGGCACGCCTTCCCAACGCCAATTGTCAATGTAGAAACGCACCGCCGCGTAAGTCGGCGTGGTCGAGTTGGCGGCGATGCCTTCTTCTTTGCGGTAATCTTTGTACTGTCCGCGCACGGTGTGAACGGCGACCTGTTCGGGCGACATCGGGCGGATGGCGCTTAACACTTTGACTTTTTCGTTTCGCAACGCGCTCGCGCCAAAGGATGCGGGCGGCTCCATAGCGACGAGAGTCAGCAGTTGCAAGAGATGGTTTTGGAACATATCGCGCAACACGCCGACGCTGTCGTAAAATTTGGCGCGGTGTTCCAAGCCGACTTTTTCGGAAACGGTGATTTGAACGTGGTCAATGTAATTGCGATTCCAAATCGGCTCGAAGATGGTGTTGGCGAAGCGCGTGAAGAGAATATTTTGCACGGTCTCTTTGCCGAGATAATGGTCAATACGATAAATTTGATTTTCGTTTAACGCCTTGTGAACTTGCTTATTTAACTCGACCGCCGAAGCGAGGTCTGTGCCGAAAGGTTTTTCCAACACGACGCGCCGCCAATTGTTTCCGCTTTCGTGCAGTTGATGGGTCGCGTCGAGGTTTTCGACGGTAACGGGGAAAAGCATGGGCGGAAGCGCCATGTAATAAAGGCGGTTCGCCGCGCCGCCTTCGGATTGCGCGAGCGTGTCGGCGAGTTTTTGAAAGTCGTCTTTCTCGGCGTATTTTCCGACGAGATAATGCAAGTCGGCGGCGAAGAGATTCCATTCGTCGTCGCTAAATTCATAATCGGCGAATTGCTTCATCCCTTGATAAAGATGTTCGCGGAATTGCTCGTCGGTGTAAGGCGTGCCGCCGTAGCCGAAAATTTTGAACTGCTTGGGCGTGCGGCGTTTGTGGAAGAGGTTGAACAGCGACGGAATTAACTTGCGTTGAGTCAAATCGCCAGACGCGCCGAAGATGATCATCGTCGTCGGCAAGCCGTTATAAAGGAGATTGTTCATTTATTCCGCTTTCTTCATCGCATGACCGCCGAATTGATTTCGCAAAGCGGAAAGCATCCGCGCTGGGTAATTTTCCTCGTCGCGGCTGGCGAAGCGCATTTGTAGCGCCAAGGTGATGACCGGTGCGGGAACGTCGAGGTCAATTGATTCAAAAACCGTCCAACGCCCTTCGCCCGAATCTGCCACCCAAGGTTTGATGTTTTCGAGTTCGGTGTCTTCGTCCAAAGCGTTGGCGGCGAGGTCGAGCAGCCACGAGCGCACGACGCTGCCGTATTGCCAAATGTGCGAAACCTGCGCGAGGTCGAGCCCAAATTCTTTTTTGTTCTTCAAAATTCCGAACCCTTCGGCGAAGGCTTGCATCATGCCGTATTCGATTCCGTTGTGAACCATTTTGACGTAATGCCCCGCGCCGTGCGGACCGACGCGCCCCCAGCCTTTTTCTTTGCCGGGCGCCAGCGTTTCAAAGATGGGGCGCAACTTTTCCGTGATTTCGACTTCGCCGCCAATCATCATGCTGTAGCCTTCGCTGATGCCCCAAATGCCGCCGCTTGTGCCGCAATCCACGAAGTCAATGCCTTTGCCTTCCAGCAGCCCCGCGTGTTTGATGGTGTCTTTGTAATTGGAGTTGCCGCCGTCCACGATGATGTCGCCTTTGTTTAATAGCGCCGCCGCGTCCACGATGGTTTGCGTGGTGATTTCGCCGGACGGCACCATCACCCAAACGATTTTTGGCGAGGAGGTCAATTTGCCGACGGCTTCTTCGAGCGAGTACGCGCCGTCAATGCCTTCTTGAAGCGCCGCGTCCACCGTGGATTTGGTGCGCGCAAAACCGACCACGCGATGTCCGCCCGCGATGAGGCGCTTCGCCATATTCATGCCCATTTTTCCCAAACCGATAATTGCTAATTCCATTGTGTCGCTCCTTGTTGAAAGTATAAATTTACAATAACGCGCCAGCCGCTTGGTCAATCATCCAAACGAGATTTCCGCGTTCGGGTTGAATGCGCTGAGCGGGGTAAAGCGCCAAATTGCGTTCGCCTTTTAAGACGCGGCGTAACGTCTCAGCCTTGCTTGCGCCCGTAACCAAAAACCAAACTTCTTCGGCTTGATTAAACACCTGCGGCGTCAAAGAGACGCGGTTGGCGGGGCGATCTTGATAATGCGCTGTTACTGCGACGACGGGCGCGGCGTCCTCGACGGGAGAGTTGGGGAAGAGCGAAGCGGTGTGTCCGTCGTCGCCCATGCCGAGCAAGACCAAATCGAAGCGCGGAAAAGTCAGCGGCGCGTCGGCGAATTTGCTTAGGGCGTTGGCGTAGGCTTGGGCGGCAGACTCAGGTTCAAGGTCCGATTCGACGCGGTGTACGTTCGTCGCGCCGATTTTGTCGAAGAGATTTTTTTTGATTTGCCCGTAGGTGTTGCCCGCGTCGTCAATTGGCACGCAGCGTTCGTCGCCCCAAAAAAAGTGGACGCGCGTCCAATCCAGATTTTCGCTGGCGAGGCGTTCGTATAATTTCATCGGCGTGCCACCGCCGGAGAGTGCGACGAGAAAACGTCCGCGTTTGGCGAAGGCTTGATTGGCGAGTTCGACGAATTGACGCGCGGCGCTTTGGCTGAGCGCGTTGTTGTCTTTGAAAATTTGAATGTCCATAACGCGCCGATTGTATCGCAGATGATAAAATTTGCGGACGACGCGCAACATTGTCCGCGCTTTTGCGTAAATAAAACAAACGTAAAATTTTTGCGATAGGAGAAAAAATGAACAGAGGACGCATTCAATTGGCTTTGGGCGTTGTTTTGATTTTGATCGGCGGGGGATTTTTGCTCAATCAAACCATGCCCGCTTTTCGAGATTTCTTCGCCCCGTATATTAAATTTCCCGGCAGTTTGTTTTTAGTCGGCGCGGCGATTTTTATTTTTGGACTCGTCGTCGGAACGCCGAGTTTCGCCATCCCCGCCGCCATCGTCGCGGGCATTGGCGGAATCCTTTATTACCAACAGGCGACGAATCGCTACGACACTTGGTCTTACATGTGGACGTTAATCCCCGGCTTCATCGGTCTTGGAATCGCGGTTCAAGGGTTGCTCGGCGAAAGCGCGGCGTATAACCTCAAACGCGGACTCAACCTGATGGTCGTCAGCGCCGTGTTGTTCCTCGTCTTCGCCGCCATCTTCGGCGGACTGAATCTGCTGGGAGAGTTCGCTCCGGCAATTGTGTTGATTCTCTTGGGCGTTTGGGTTTTGGGCAGCGGAATTTATCGCTCGTATAGCAAACGAAGAGCGCAAGAGTAACCGCAAAAAAATTATTCAAACAAATGTTGAATTTGCTCGTAGGCGTTGTGCCAACGCGGAGAGACGCTCAACGCCAAGCGGTCAACGACGAGTTTTCCCGTTTCCAAATCTTGCGCCAATAAATCGAGCAAGGCTTGGCGATGAATGCGAACGGCTTCCAACTTCGTCGCGCTGACGACGCTCGACGTATATTTTGTCCCGCCGACCGCCGCCGACCAGCCGAACACGTCGCCGTCCTTAAGCCGCGAAAGAGTAATGCGCTGCCCGTCGTAAGGTTTATAACTGAGCAGCGCTTTGCCGCGCAAAATTAAATAAAGATACTCGGCTTTTTCTCCCTGCTCGAAAATAATCTCGTCTTCTACGCAGAAGTAACTTTCAAACGCCGATTTCAACGCCGCGCGTTGGCGTTCGTTAAGGTTTGCAAACAAAGGAATGGGCGGTAATTTTTCCAACATCAACGTCATCTTAACCTTTGCAAACGCGGGTTGCTAGTATCATCCATCTTAAATCGCAGGATGACATTCATCCTATGTTCAAATTTGACGACAAGGCGCGGCTATAATTTAGGCAATGAATCCGTTTAAAAAATACGAACAAATTTGGGCTTTGACTTTTCTCGGCTTGGGATTAATCGCATTGGGAATCGCCGCTTTTCTGTGGAAGGATCGGCTGGCTTCCGCCGCCGCTTCTTCGGACTTTTCAGCGATTCCCGCGACGACAAATTATCCTGCGCCTGAAATGAATCTCGTCTTCGCGCTGGACGGCGAACCCGCGACCTTGTCTGATTATCGCGGCAGCGTCGTCTTAGTCAACTTGTGGGCGACCTGGTGTCCGCCGTGCAAAGAAGAAATGCCGACTTTGCAATCTTTCTACGAGAAATATAAATCGCAAGGGTTTGTTTTGTTGGCGATTAATCAAGGCGAGACCGAAGCGCAAGTAACGCCTTTCATCCGCGAGTTTGGGCTGACTTTTCCCGTGTGGCTCGACCAGAGCAGCGAGACGGGGCGCGCCTTTCAAACGCTGAATTTGCCCAGTTCCTATGTGATTGACCGCGATGGACAAGTCCGCTTAATGTGGATTGGCGGAATTTCAAAAAAGAATTTAGAGAAATACGTTCCGACTTTAATTAAGGAGTAAATCATGGATGCAGTATTAAATTGGCGCGGAAAGATGACCTTTGAAGGGGCGGGACCGACGGGTTTCGCGCAACGAATGGACGCCGACGAATCGTCCGGCGGCGACAACAGCGGCGCGCGTCCGCTGGAGATGTTGGCGCTCGGTTTGGCGGGTTGCACCGCAATGGACGTCATTTCAATTTTGACGAAGAAGCGCCAAACGATAAAGGGCTTTCAAATCAACTTTCATTCTGAACGCGCGAACGAACACCCGAAAGTGTTTACAGCGGCGACGTTGGAATACGTCTTTCATGGCGAAAATATAGACGAGGCGGCGGTTGTCCGCGCTATTCAACTTTCGGCGGAGAAATACTGCCCCGCGCAGGCGATGCTTTCAAAGGCATTCCCGATTCGTTTGACCTATAAAATTTACGATGCGGAAACGAAAGCGCTCGTCAAAGAAGGCGAGTGGAAGACAGAATAATTAAGGGTAGTTCGCGTTGATGGCGGCGTAAGCGTCGCCGCACTCGCAGGCGATGACCGTCGCGCCGCTTTTGACGAGAACCCCTTTATAAGCGGCGCTCCCAGCGCGGACTTTCCACCCGCTTAATGTAAAAGGAGTCGCGCTGTCGGCGAGAATCCACTCGCCGTTATATTTTCGGGCAATGTGAACGTGCGTGCCGGTGGCGCGTCCGCCTTCGCAAGAAGGGTAGCCGATTTTGTCGCCAGCGTGCAAATACTCGCCAAGCGCGGCGCGCCCGTCGGCGGCGAGATGCAGATAAAAGATAACCCAGCCCGTGCGTTCGTCTCCGTCGAGGTCGAGGTCGAGCGCCACGCCGTCCACGCCAGAGCGGACGATTAACCCGTTCGCGGCGGCGACGGCGAAGTTTTCGCGTTTAGCGGCAACGCACCCCGAACGGTCGGCGGGCGGCGCAAAATCCAGCGCGGAAAGCGGCTCGCCCGTTCCCCAACCCGTGTGCGGTCCGCCTGTGAAACTCCAGGTTTGGTCTTGCGGAAAGGGCAGAGAAATTTCGGGTTGCGCTAAACTGCCGGGAATGAGTTCGGTGTTTCCTTGCCACGGGTCGCCGAAGAAAGCGACGTAGGTTTTGTATAAGCCGTCCTCGCCGACGGCGCGATGGAGCGCGTCGCCTTTGAAGATGCGCGAATAATAATATTGAAGCGCGACGGTGGCGGCGTTTTGCCACGGGTTGGGGCGAATCAACATCGCGGCGGGGTCTTCAAATTCGAGCAACGCGCCTGCGCGCCAGCCGTAATATCCGTTGTTGAGGATGTTCGCCGCTTGCACTAATTGCAGATAAGGCGAATCCCAAAACGGGCGGTCAAAACCGAGCAGATTTTTTCGCGTCGGCGCTTCCGCTTTTGTGAGCGCTCCGCTTTGATATTCAAGGAGCGCCAACAGCAGTTTGGGGCTGACGCTGTAATTCATGGCGACGTAATCCGCGAGCGCCGCGCCGTCTTTCCACTCGCCGCCGATATAAGCGCGATACGTTCCAAACCAACCGGGCTGAGTCGAGAGGAAAGCGGAGGTGTTGAAGCCGACGTCGTTGGGTCCGTTAACGAAGGCGCTGTCGGGGATGATTTGAAACGGGCCTCCCCAAAGGGCGCGATAATAAATCGGAATTTTCATCGGCATGCCGGGCGGCATGGTCGTCGCGTCTCGCGGGATGAACGAATTCATTTGCAAGATTTCGTCCACGCTGGTGTTGAATCGCGCCGCCAACGCCGCGAGCGTGTCGCCGCTTTGCGCGACGTAATCTACGGGTTCGCCGGGCGCGTAGGCTTGCGGAGTCGGGTGGGTCGCCGTGTTGGCAGGGAGCGGCGCAGCCAGAGTCGCGGCGAGGTCTGAAAGCGAGGGCGAGGCGGGCGAGCAAGCGGAGAGCGCAAAAATCAGCGCGAGCGAAGTTGAAAGAAGAGCGCGGAGCGTTTTACTCGTCATCGTCGCGGATAATGTTTGACCAAATTTGCCCCAACTGGTCGGCGGTAATAACTCGATTTCCTTTGACCAATTGTCCCTTGTAGGCTTCGCCTGTGGAGATTAATTTCCAGCCGCTCATCACAAAAGGAATTGGTCCGTCCGCCGTAACCCATTCGCCGTTGTATTTTCGCGCAAAATGCAGATGCGTCCCTGTGGCGACTCCGCCTTCACAGGACGGATGTCCGATGCGGTCGTCGGTTTCGACATACGTCCCGACGGGAATGCGCCCCGCGTTGGCGAGGTGCAGGTAAAGCAAGTTCCAGCCCGTTTGTTCGTAGCCGTCGCCGTCGAGGTCGAGGATGACGACGCCGTTTTCCGAGCGGACGACCAAGCCGGGCGCGGCGGCGACCGCCCAAGCGTCGCTGGGCGTGCAGCCCGATTTGCCGGCGGCGGGCGCGAAATCTATCGCGGAAAAAATGCTGTGCGCTTGACCGTAAACCGCGGGGTTGATTACGCCCCAGCCGTTGTGCGGTCCGCCGCTGAAACTCCACTTGTAGCCCGCTTCAAAAGGCAGGACGAGCGGCGGTTGAGTCAGCCCGGGTGGAAAGATCGCGCCGACGGAATCCGCGCGTTCTTGCGCGTCGCCAAACATAGATTGATAAGTCGCCGCAAATCCGCTTTGCGGATCAATTGCCCGCGCCCATTGCGCTTGCGAGCGGAGTTTGGCGAAGAAGTATTGAAGCGCGACGGTGGCGGCGTTTAAGCGCGGGTCGAAACGCAACTTTGTTCCGTCGGAAAATTCGACGTGTTGAATTGTCCCCGCCCGCCAGCCGTAATAAGCGATGGACATGGTATTAATCGCCCACGCCAATTGCACGCTCATGCCTTTGTAGCGATAATCGTTGAAGCCCATCGGAAAATCGGTGTGCAATAAATCCGTCGGCTGACCGTTTACCCAGCCCGCTTCGTATTCGAGCAACGCCAACAACAAACGCGGGCTGACGGAATTTTCTTCGGCGAGGCGGTCAATCGCGGAGTAACCTGTGATCTTGCCGACCGAGCCGAGATAGTCTTGAAACGAACTTAAATATCCGCCTTGAGCGAGGGTGAAACTTTTTGTGTCAAACCCGATGGAAGTCGCCGAGTAAACAAATTCCGCGTCGGGCAGAAGTTGCGCGTTGGGCGTCGTCTCTTCGGCGATGCGGTTGGGAATGATGAGCAAAGTGTTCGGGTCGAGCAAAGAAGTCGTCGGCAAATTTACGTCGGACGAGATTTCGGATTCGTCCACGCCGAAACGCGCCGCGACGGCGGAGAGCATGTCGCCGCTTTGCGAATAATAGAGGAAAGTTTTTTCAGGGTCGAAAGGCGTAGCGGATGATTGCGGCTGAGTCGGGGCAGGAGGCTGAGTCGGGGCGGGAGGTTGAGTCGGGGCGACGGCAATTTCGACGAGCGGAGAATCCGTCGCGGCGGGGAGGGGCGGCGGCGCTTCTTCTCCGACGAACGGGTCAACCTGCGCGACGTCCGCCGTGGGCGTGGATTCGATTCCCCATAAGTCGGGCGGCGTCCCGCAAGCGGAAAGAATCGTCGAGCCAAGAAGGAATAGAATAACAGCGCGTTTCATAAGCGAAAAGATTATAACCAGAAGCGCGTTAGCGGACGATGAGATTTTCGGGGTCGGCGGCGTTGAGCGCTTCGATGGAAGCGCCGTCGCGGACGAGGTAGCCGTCGTATTCGTAGCCCGTGCCGCTGGAAATCCAACCGTCAAAGTTGAAGGGCAGCGCGCCGTCGGCGGCAATCCATTCGCCGTTGTACTTGCGGATGACGTGGACGTGAGTCGCGTCGGCGAGGCCGCCTTCGCAAGACGGATGCCCGATGCGCTCGTTGCGGAAGAGGTATTCGCCCGCCGCGACGCGCCCTTCCGCCGCGACGTGCATGTACATAACGACCAAGCCCGTTTGCTCGTAGCCGTCGTTGTCTAAATCTTGCGCGACGGAGCCGAAACCCGTGCGCGAGACGAGCCCGTCGGCCATGGCGGTTACCCAATGGGCGCTGACGTTACATTCGCCGATTCTGTCGGACGGGGCGAAGTCTAACGCGCCCCAAGCCGAGCCGCTGTCCCAAGCGCCGTGCGGGCCGCCAGTGAAGTACCACTCTTCGCCCGCTTCAAAGGGGAAGGACATCGGCGGTTGAGTCAACGTTGCGGGGACGAGCGGTTCGACGGCGCGTTGAAACGGATTGTCGAAAAAGACAAAGTAGGTTACGACGACTCCGTTCAACCCGACGGCGTTTTGCCAAGCGTCGTAGTTGTACATTTTGGAGAAAAAATATTGCAAAGCGGAAGTGCCCGCGTTGATGATCGGGTCAATGGAAATGGTTTGTCTGTCGGGGAAGGTCCAGGTCGAAAGCCCGTTGACTTTCCACAGGTAATAACCGTAGTTGAGCGCGTTCGCCGCCCACGCAGTTTGACGATATAAGCCGACGCGATTCCCGTCTTCGTAGCCCATCGGGTAGGCGATGTTGGACGGCGCGCTTTGCGTAACCCAGCCGCTTTGATATTCGAGCAACGCCAATAACAAACGCGGATTAACCGAATAGTTGTACGAAATTTCTTCGAGGATGTCCGCGCCGCTCATGCGCTCGCCGCGAAAGTCCTCTTCGTAATCGGCGAGGAATCCGTTTTGGTCGGCGATGAATCCGCGCAGGTCAAACTCTGCGGCGGCCGGCCCGTTGACCAATTCCGAGTCGGGGATAATCTTCAAAGACGGCGCGGCTTCTTCTCCGACTTGCGCGGCGGGGATAATCAGCGTCATGCCGACGTAGAGCATGTCGGCGTTGGCGAGTTGATTCGCGTCCATCAGCGCTTGCAGGCTGACGCGGTATCGTTGGGCGATAATGCCCAGTGTGTCGTTGGGCTGCACGACGTATTCTTCCGCGTTTTGGCGCGGCGTGGGCGAAGCGTATCCGCTGGCGGCGTAGGTAATCTTCAACGGAGCGCGAGTCGGCGTCGGCGGGCGCGACGCGGCGGAAGACGTTCCCGTCGAATGAGGAGCCGACGTTCCGCTTTGCGGAGTCGCTAACGAAACAAACGGGTCGTACGTCGGAAACGCCGCAGGCTCTTGCGCGGCGGACGAGCAAGAGACGAGAAGCAAGGCGGCGAGCAACGCGCCGATTCTTTGAAAAAGCATGAGGGCGATTTTACCAAAGGATGAACGCCCGTTTTGCGGCGAAAAATTAGGACTGAAATCCCGAACCCATAATGTAATTTTCAAGTCCGCGAATTTCGCTTTCTTTATTTTCAATCGCCGCCACCATCACGTCGCGCATGGAGACCAAGCCGATTAAACGCTCGCCTTCGACGACGGGCAAATGGCGAATTTTGTACTGCTTCATCAAGCCCATGCACTGTTCGACGGTCGTGTCCATCGTTACGTTAATCATCTTCGGAGTCATCACGTCCGCGACCTTCGTGTCTTTTGCGGCGCGCCCCAACGCTTCGCCTTTGTATAGGTAATCGCGTTCGGTAAAAATGCCGACGATCTTTTCGTTTTCCGTAACCAACACCGCGCCAATGTGCGCGTCCGCCATCACTTTGAGCGCGTCCAACACGCTTTGCGAGGCTTCGATAGAATAATTTTTTGCAAATTCTTTGGCTTCCAAAAGTTTACGCACGCTGGTCATCATTCGTCTCCTTCTATTCGTCTTTTTTATCATGGAAAAAATAAAACATCACGCGGAAAACTTCCTTATCTCGCCTGACGTTTGTCATGGATTAACGCGCCGCTTTTCGACTTTCGGCTTAAGCCTGCGATTCTTGCGCCTTCATCCACGCCCAAGCGGATTCGACGGCTTGCGGCGCGAGGGCGGCAGTCTGCGGCGAGAGTTCGCGCGAGAAGAGAAATTGATAGCCGCGAACCGACAACAGCGCGGAATCTGGTTTGCGCCGATAAAGCGTCTCGCAGATAGAAAGCAGCGACTGCGGGGTTAAGTGATGCGTAAACGGCGATTTTTGAAAATCGCTGTCAATTTCAATTAAGCGAACTTCCTCCGCAATGTTTCCGGTGTGCGCGTCCGCGAAGCAGACGTGTTCGTACTCGGCGACGTCTTCCGCCATTTCGGGAGTCAGTTGCAGGTGAAAGGCGAAGTCCGCGTTAGGGGTCGAGGGAAAATCGTCGTCGTAGGAAGTCGGCGCGGGCAGCCCCAGTTTGACCGTCAACTCGCGCAAGATGTGCCAAGCGACTCCGTCGTCTTCGCGGTCTGGATTTCCGTAGCCGAGAAAGAGAAATTTTTTCATCGCTCTCGCGTAAGCGTTTTGACCAGCGAACCGTCGGCGGCGACGAAATCCACTTGAATGGGCATTTGCCCGACGGCGTGAGTCGAGCAAGAGAGGCAAGGGTCGTAAGCGCGGATGGCGGCTTCGACGCGGTTGAGCGCGCCTTCGGGAACGTCGGGTCCTTGAATGTACGTTTTGGCGACGCTGTCCACGGCGGTAGTCATTGCCCAGTTGTTGTGTCCAGTCGAAACGATGAGGTTGACGCGCAAGAGTTTGCCGTCTTCGTCCGCCGTGTAATCGTGGATGAGAGTCCCGCGCGGCGCTTCGAGAACGCCGACGCCATGCCCGACGTAATTTTTGCGCGTGTTCAAAATTTCAAGGCTGGTAATGTCTTCGTCTTCGCACAAAACGCGGACGCGCTCCGCCGTGAAGAGAATTTCAATCAAGCGGGCGTAATGATAATAAAGCGTGTTTTCGACGGGCTTGCCGCCGTTAAGACTTTTGAAGATTTGCAGTTCGGCGTTTGCCAGCGGCGTGTGAATTTTTTCCGCGAGGTTTAAGCGCCCCAACGGACCGACGCGGTACACGCCGTTTGGGTAGCCCAATTTTTTGTAATATGGGAATTTGAGGTAAGACCAGTTTTCGACGTGTTCGGCGATGTGATCGAGGTAGTCGGCGACGGGGAAGCGTTCCAACGCCGCGCCGTCCGCTCCGATGAGGCGGATGTCGCCGTCGTACAGTTCGAGCGCGTTGTCGGGCGTGGTCAAGCCAAAATAGCCGCTGGGGAAGACGGCAAATTTGGCGATGTCTTCCGCGTTTTTCTCCGCCCACTCTTTCATAATTTGCAAGCCGATTTGAGTCGTCTCGATGGCGGCGTCCACGCCTTTGAGGATGGAGTCGCGTTCGGCGACGGTCAGCGTTTTGTTGACTCCGCCTGGCACGGCGAAGATTGGATGAATTTTTCGCCCGCCGAGCGTTTTGACGATCTCTTGACCAAACTTCCGCAACTGCACGGCTTTGACCGTCAGTTCGGGGTTCGCGCCGATTAAGCCGACCACGCTGCGAATTTCTGGCGAAGCGTCGAAACCGAGCAAGAGGTCGGGTCCCGCCAATTCAAAGAAATGCATTCCGTGACTTTGGACGACTTGCCCCATGTGCATTAACTCGCGCAGAAGATTTGCCGGGCGCGGCGGCGTTTGACCAGTCAGCGCGTCGGCGGCTTTTGCCGAAGCGAGGTGATGGCTGACCGGGCAAATTCCGCAAATGCGCGGCGTGATTTGCGGCATTTCAAAATATAAGCGCCCTTCGCAAAATTTTTCAAATCCGCGAAATTCGTTGACGTGCATGTACGCCCGCTCGACGGTGTAATCGTCCTTCAAACGAATGGTAACTTTAGCGTGTCCTTCGATGCGGGTTACGGGTTCGATAGTGATTTTTTGAACGCTCATATCAGCCTCTGTCTTTTGTCGTTAATCCCAATGCAGCAATTCGTCTTTCAACTTTGGCTTGCGCCCTTGCGCCAACTCCGAGAGGACGTAAAAAATCGTGTCGGGGTCGGGCGGGCAGCCGGGCACGTTGTAGTCCACGTCCACGACTTCGTGAACGGCGCGGGTTTCGGTCATGGTCGCCAGTTCGGGGTCGTCGGGAATTTGACTGCCCTCTTCGTTGCTTTCCGCTTCGACGTAAGCGCGGCGCAGGGCGGCTTGCACGCCGCAGAAATTTCGCAGCGCAGGCACGCCGCCAAAGACGGCGCAATCGCCGAGCGCCACCAAAATTTTGGAACGCGCGCGCATTTTCTTTGCCACTTCTTCGTTGGCGCTGTTGTTAATTCCGCCTTCCAGCACGCCCACGTCCACGCCGCTTTCGTCGGGTTCTTTCAAGTCGGTGATGGGCGTTGCGCGCAAATCCGCCAGTTCGACGATTTTCAAAATGCGCTCGTCCATGTCCAACAGCGACATATGACAGCCCGCGCACCCGCACATCCAATCTGAAGCGATTTTGGGTTTGCTCATAAAATCCTCAATTCCGCGCCGACGTTTCGCTGGCGGACGGCTTCGCGCCAATCCGCGTTTAAGGTTATGTTCATGCGTTCGGCAATTTGATTCAGCAAATTCAAGTTGTCGGGAATTTCGTTTGGCGCGTCGAGCGCTTTTTGCGCCTTTTGAACGCGCCCGTCCAAGTTGACGAAATGCCCGCTTTCTTCCGCCCAAATGCCGACGGGCAAAACCAAGTCGGCGATTTCGGCGACTTCCGATTCGTAACTGGCTTGCGCGACGACAAATTCCGCTTTGCGAATTTCGTCTGCCAGCGCTTGCGGAAGCGCGTCGTCGCTCAACGCGAGGTAGAGCGTTTCGCCGCCTGCGAGTCGAAAAGGTCGTTCCAGCCCCAAGAGCGAAGCGGCTTGACTGTTCGCGCCGCCTTTCAAAGCGAGGATGCCGTTGCGCTCTTCGTCTGTCGCCGCAATTTGAACGGCGAGTTGATGAAGCGCTTCGACCGTCGCTTCGTCCGCTTCGCCGTAGAGGATGACGGGCGTAATGGCGCTCGCCAACAAACGCGCGGATTGGGTCAGCGCTTCGGCGGAGACGCCGCATTCGGCGACGGCTTTTTCGACGCGCGATTCAACGTCCGCGAGGGCGAGCGATTTGCGCTCCAAGCCTTCTTTGGCGATGACCGCTTGCAGGGCGAGTATCAGCGTTTGGGTAGCGTCCGCTTTCGGGGCGAGGACGAAGCGGGCGCGTTCCGCCAGCGTCGTTTCGGCGGAGTCTATGACAATCAAATTTGCGCCGTTGTTCAAGTTGCGCTTGAATAAAAATCCCGCCACTTGATGATGACGATTAATATCCGCGCCGACGCAAAGAACGACGTCCGCCGTTTGGAGCAGGTCGAGGCGTCCTTCAAAGTTGCCGACGCGTTCGGCGTATTTCGCCGTCGCGGACGTGGCGCGCCCTTCTTCGAGCGTGGTCGTCAGTTGGGCGGCGAGTTTGGTTTCAAATAATTCTTTGAACGCGGTTAGCGCTTCGACAGACAAGCGCGTGGAGGCGAGCGCCGCGAGGCTGCCGCTTTGCAGGCGGCTCTGCGCGAGGGTTAGCGCTTCGTCCCAAGAGACGGGTTCGAGGCTGCCGTTTTTTCGCGCCAGCGGAGTCGTCAGGCGCGGACGAGATTCGGTCAGCGGAATGTAGCGCCCGAGTTCGCAGAGGACGCCGCCGTTGACCGCGCCGTCCCAATCGCCTTCGATGCGAACGAGGCGGTTATCGCGCGTCATCACCTTGACGGCGCACCCGACCGAACAGCCGACGCAGACGGACGACGTTTCTTCCAAATTTCGGTCGTGAGATTGATACGCGCTGAAGCGGTCTATCAACGCGCCCGTCGGGCAGACTTGCGCGCAAGAGCCGCATTTGATGCAGGAACTTTCGCCGAGCGGAATGTCGGTGTCGGCGACGATCATGCTCTTCGCGCCGCGATCCGCAACGGACAGCGTGAAGTTGCCCGCCATCTCCGCGCAAGCGCTAACGCAGCGCCGACAGAGGATGCAGCGGTTGTTGTCCAGCACGAAGTAGGGATGCGACGTGTCCACTGGAAATTCGTTCCAGCCTGGCTGAATGGGCCAGTGAGTCATCTCTTCATGGTAGGCGGCGTTTTGCAACTCGCAATCTCCGCCGGAGACTTGGCAGAACGGGCAGAAGTGATTGCGCTCGCTGAACAACATCGTCAACACGAACTGGCGCGACTTCTTCAACGATTCTGTTTCCGTCTCGACGACCATGCCCTCGCTGACGGGCAGCGTGCAAGACGCCATCGGAACGCGCATGCCTTCGACTTCGACCACGCACAAACGGCAACCGCCGAAGGGCGTCAGCGCTTTGTGGGCGCACAAGCGCGGAATGCGAATGCCCGCCGAATCCGCCGCTTGCATGACCGTCATGCCTTCGGGAACGTCTATGCGTTGTTGGTTGATGGTAATTTGCACCATAGCAGTCCTTTCGCCTTAGGTCAAAACCGAAACCGCGTTGAAGTTGCAGACTTGCATGCAAATTCCGCAGCGGATGCACTTTTCGATGTCAATGTGATGCGCCTGTCGGCGCTCGCCGCTAATCGCTTCGACGGGGCAGTTTCTCGCGCAGACCATGCAGCCCGTGCAGGCGGGCGCTTCAATCTCGTAGCGAATGAGCGAACGACAAACTTTCGCCGGACAGCGCTTTTCATAAACGTGCGCTTCGTATTCGTCGCGGAAAAGTTTAAGCGTGCTTAAGACGGGGTTGGGCGCGCCTTGCCCCAGCCCGCACAGGCTGTTCTTGGCGACTTCATGGCATAAATCTTCGAGGCGCTCCAAATCGCCGCGCTGACCTTTTCCATCGCAGATTTTTTCCAGCAGTTCCAAAATGCGGCGCGTGCCGACGCGACAAGGCGCGCATTTTCCGCAAGATTCGGCTTGGGTGAAATCCATAAAAAAGCGGGCGATGTCCACCATGCAAGAAGTTTCGTCCATGACGACCAACCCGCCCGAACCCATCATCGAACCCGCTTGCGTCAACGCTTCATAATCGAGCGGCAAATCGAGATGCGCTTCGGCGAGACACCCGCCCATGGGGCCGCCAGTTTGCACGGCTTTGAACTTGCGCCCGTCTTTGATTCCGCCCGCCACCTCGAAAATAATTTCGCGCAAGGTAATGCCCATCGGCACTTCAATCAAACCGGGCTTGGCGACGTTGCCGCCGACGGCGAAAGTTTTCGTCCCTTTCGAGCGCGGCGTCCCCATGCTGGCGTACCAGTCCGCGCCGTTGAGGATAATCTGCGGCACGTTGGCGTAAGTTTCGACGTTGTTGTTGTTAGACGGTTTGCCCCAAACGCCTTTGACGGAAGGAAACGGCGGACGCGGGCGCGGCTCTCCGCGCCGACCCATGATCGAAGCCATGAGGGCGGTCTCTTCTCCGCAAACGAAAGCGCCCGCGCCGACGCGCACTTCGAGGTCAAAATTGAAGCCCGCGCCGAGAATATCTTTGCCTAAAAAGCCGAACTCTCGCGCTTGGATGATGGCGAGGTTGAGCGTCTGCACCGCCAGCGGATATTCGGCGCGGCAGTAAATGTACCCGTAACTCGCGCCGATGGCATACGCGCCGATGATCATGCCTTCAATCACCGAATGCGGGTCGCCTTCCAAAACGCGGCGATTCATAAACGCGCCAGGGTCGCCTTCGTCCGCGTTGCAGACCATGTACTTCAGGTCGCCTGGCGCTTGACGAGACAGCGCCCACTTGCGCCCGGCGGGGAAGCCCGCGCCGCCGCGCCCGCGCAGACCGGAGCGGGTAACTTCGTCAATGACTTGTTCGGCGGTCATCTCGCTGATGACTTTTCCCAGCGCTTGATAACCGTCCGCCGCCAAATAATCTTCGATATTCATCGGGTCAATCGCGCCGCAATTTCGCAAGATGATGCGCGTCTCTTTCGGGCGCGGCGGACCCAACTCTTCGTCCGCGACGGGTTTTTCTTTTTCGACAAATTTCTCGACGACGCGCCCCTTAAGGAAATGTTCCTCGACGAGATACGGCGCGTCGTCCGCCGTCAGCCCGACGTAATGCGTCCCTTCGGGATAAACCATAATTTCAGGTCCGCGGGCGCAGCCGCCAATGCGCGACGTTTCGAGGATTTGGATTTCGTCAATGAGCCCTTGCGCCACGAGTTCGTCTTGCAAAGCGTCCGTTAATTCGTGCGCGCCTTTGGCGAGGCATTGCGGATCTACGCAAACGAGGATGTGAGAACGATAGAATGGCATAAACGCTCCAAAACTCTACGCGGGTAGAATGTGTTCCTTAAGCGGCGTTCCGTTTTGCACGTGCGCTTTCATAATTTGCGCGGCGACTTCGGCGCTGACTTTTCCGTAAACGACTTTTGGCTGGTCGCCGCAAGCGACTTGCACAATCGGTTCTTGGTCGCACATGCCCATGCAGCCCGTTTGGGTTACGTTGATTCCGCTCATGTTTTCGGTTTCGATGAAATTCAAAATGCTCTTCATCGCGTCGCGCGCGCCGGCGGCGATGCCGCAAGTTCCCATCGCCACAATAATTTGAATTTGACCGGACGCGGTTTTCAGTTGTTTCTTCGCCAGCGCTTCTTCGCGGACGCGCTTCAATTCTTCGAGCGATTTGACGGCGGGCATGGCGGCTTCCTTTCAGCAAATAACTTGCGGCGCGGGCGCTTTGACGCCCGCTTCGATGATGTCGCGCAAAATCTTCAACACCTGCGGCTCGGTCAACGAGACGCCTTCCAGCGTCGCTTTGATTTCTTCGTCGTCCAATTCAAAACGGCGAATCGCGCCGTCCGCCGCCGCAACTTGATAAACGAAAATCCAATGAACTGACGGGTGCGAGACGAGAAGCGCGAGGAACGTCGCGCCGAGATCGCCGAGCGGAGCGCGGTCAATATGGCTGTGTTGGAAACGCGCCTCGACTTTTGCGCCTTTGCCTAATTCTGTTTCGAGGCTTAATCCTCCGCCCGCGCTTTCTGCCGCCTCTTTCAAAAGCGGAAGTCCCAACCCGACCTTGCGCGTCGTTCGCGCCGTGTGAAACGGGTCGAGCGCGTTTTGCGCGGTCTGTTTGTCCATGCCTTTGCCGTCGTCCGTTACGCAAATTTGCAACTCGTCTTTTGGCAAATCCTCGCAAACCTCCACGCGGATCGTTCGTCCGCCGGCGGCGACGCTGTTCTCGGCGATGTCCAGCAAGTGTAGGGCAATCTCGCGCATGACCTTATCCTTGAATCTTCTTCAACACTTGCGGAAATTTATTCGGGCGCAGTTTGCCGTGCGCTTCGTCGTCCACGACGACGACCGGCGCCTGACTGCACGCGCCGACGCAACGACATTCTTCCAGCGTAATTTGTCCGTCGAGTGTGGTGTCGCCGAGTTCGATTCCCAGCATTTGTTTGGCTTTCTCCACCAATTGCGGAGTCCCCGCCACATAGCAAGCCGTGCCTAAACAAAATTTGACCGTGTGCTTTCCGCGCGGTTTGGTTTTGAAAAACGAATAAAACGTAACCACGCCGTGAACTTGTCCAAGCGGAACTTGCAACTTGCGAGCAATGTAGGCTTGCATCGCGGGGGAAACGTGCCCGATTTTGGCTTGCGTTTCGTTTAAGACCAACATCACCGCGCCAGGGCGCTCTCTGTTTTCTTCGATGATTCGGTCGAGCAGCGACTTCAATTCTGCGGAGTTGAGCGGGTCGTTTGCGGGGATTTCTCGAATCGGGTTCGCCATAGTTGCCTGCCAAATTTATGTGATATTTTTCACAAATAGTTTACAAAATTGCCTTCAACCGGTCAATGATGGATGTCATCATTTGGGCTGTCGGTTATCGCTTATTTTCAATTCAATTTGTCTGCGCCCGATTCCTTTCAGCGCTTGACGAATTTCCGCCAGAGTCGGCGCTTCCATGCGAAAGAGCGTCGCGCCCAAGAATTCGTCGAGGCGGTGAACGTCGCCGTTTTGGACGAGCGGATGTCCGCGCGCGGAGGGAAACTTTTCGCGCAAAATTTGTGGCGTGATGTGGCGCGAAATTTCCAGCGCGGGGAAGTTCCACCAATCGGCGAGGAAGCCCAACGTGGGGAGCAAGCCGAAGGTGGCGCGATCCACATGCGCGGGGATGACTAACCCGCCCAGCGCGGCGACTCGTTCTAAAATTTCTTCAATCGAAAACTCGACGCAAGTCAACAGCAGACGCGGCTCGCTGCGGACGTATTCGCCGCGTTCGTCCACCAGATATTGCTCGCCAAAATGTTCGGCGGAATTTAATTCGTCGGGGAGAGAAGAGTCAATTTGGCGCTGCCAAAGTTCGAGGTCAGATAGAGAGGCGAAGAGGCAAAGCAAATGAACTTCTTCGCGCGATTGAACTTCCATGCCGGGCAAAACCGTCAGCCCGCTTCCTTGCGCCGCTTTTTGAACCGCCCAAACGTTGGCGCTGGCGTTGTGATCCGAAACGGCGATGATGTCAATGCGGCGGTCGAGCGCTTCTTGAACAATTAACGGCGGAATCATTTCAACTTCGGCGCAGGGCGAGAGGACGGTGTGAACGTGCAGGTCGGCGCGGAAAGTTCGCATGTCAGCGGAATCCTATCTCCCATAACGCGCCGCAAATTTCGTAACTGGTTTTGGGCGTGGAAAGCAAAATGACGTTTTGTTCGTCCGCTTTGGCGATGACGGCGCTTTCGGGTTGCGCGTTTTCCGTGATGACGATAGCGGCGACTTCGGTCAACGCGGCGACGGCGACGATGTTCATGTGCGCTTGCAGAGTGATCCACAACGCGCCTTTTTTTGTGCCCGCCATAACGCAGGAAAGCAAATCGGAAGCGTAGCCGCCGCTTGGCGAAATAGCGGAAAAATCTCGCGCTTCGGTGAGGACGGAAAGTTGCAGCGCGTCTATAACGTGTTGAAGATTCATAGCGCTCCTTTTTTATCGTCGGCGGACATGGCGATACGCATGATCAATTTTGAGCCTTTGCCCGGCGCGGACTTTAATTCCATTGCGTCTACCGTCCGTTGAATGTTGACCAACCCCATGCCCGCGCCGAATCCCATTGCGCGAATTTGGTCGCTGGCGGTGGAGTAGCCGGGCTGCAACACCTTTTGAATGTCTTCAATGCCCGGCCCGTCGTCGGCGGCGGAAATGACAATTTCATTTGACTCGACTTCCAGTTTGAGGACGCCGCCTTTGGCGGTGTGGATGATGAGATTCATTTCCGCTTCGTAGGCGGCGATTCCGCAACGCCGCGCCAACTGCGGATTGGCGCCGAGTCTTAGCAGGGCGCGTTTGATGTTTGCGGAAGCGTTTCCGCCGTGCGTGAAATCTCCCGCTTGAATGGCGTAGCGCAAAACCAACGTCGTGCGGTCGGAGACGATGTCTTCAAAGAGATGGCTGGCGCGATAGCGGCGCACTTCTTCTTCTTGATAATCGTGTTGAACGGCGCGTAAAATTCCGCGCGTGATGTCGCCTTTGGTGATGATGCCAATGAGCCGTTTGTTTTCGTTCAAAACGGGCAAACGCCCCAAACCTGTTTCGGTGAAGATTTTGATGGCTTCGACGATGCTGTCCGAAGCGCGGACGGAAACGGGGTCGGCGCTCATGTAATTTTTTACGGGCAAATGAATTTCGCCGTTTTGTAAAGCGCGCAAGATGTCTTCGACGCTGATTATGCCGACGAGGTTTTCTTCGTCCACGACGGGCAGCCCGGAGATGCGATGAAGGCGAAGCAAATCGAGCGCGTCGGAAAGCGGCGCGTCGGGAGCGATGGCGACGACTTCGGCGGCGATGATTTCGTGAATTTTCAAATCATAGGAAAGTTCTTCGACGCGGTTAATTTCGTGCGCGTCGCGGTCGGTCAGCGGACGATGCCGCCCGAATTTTTCTTGTTCGGTGGGCGGTCTAGGCGCGTTCATCGGCGTCGCAACTTCTCAGCCCGGCGGCGTAAAGTTTTCCGCTTAATTCGTACATGCTCATCGGGCTGCGGATTAGAAAAATATTTTCTTGAACGGCGATGGCGAGAGTTTCGGGCGGCGGCTGTTTGTCGTGAGCGAAGACGATGGCGCGAACGTCCGCCACTTGCGCGGTGCGGACGACTTGCGGGTTAATGAGCCCGGTCAGCAAAACCGCTTGCGGGCGGCTGTACGCCAACACGTCGCTCATTAAGTCCGCGCAACAGCCGCTGAAAATTTCCGCGTCCGCGCTGAGTTGCGGGGTGAGAATTTCCCCTTTGGAGATGGCGATAACGTCTCGTAGATTCATGAAAAGGATTCCTTTTGTCGTCGAATCTCTTTGACATTATGATTTAATTACGCGAGAAAGCGAAGTCTCAATACTCACTTTTGGCGCGTGAGTATTGACATAAATTCTAACCGTCCGTTTCTATCCGTGAATCCGCGACAAAGTCCGTTTATGGCACAATCACCGTGCGAATATTCGCGCTCCCGCGATCCAACTCGTCCAACGTCGCGTTAATTGCGTCCGCGTCCAGCGGAATAGTTTTGCTGACCACCTTCGACACGTCCAAAATTTTGCGCCGCGCAAACTCCACCAACAGCGGAAGTTCTTGCAAATGATGATCGTTCGAGCCGATTAATTCCACTTCGTTGCTCAACAACTCCGTGTAAGTATGGACGTCGAGCGTTTTGTCCGAAAGCCCGACGATGACCACGCGCCCTAACGCCCCCGCCGATTGCAGCGCCTGCTTCATCGTCTGCGGCAAACCGATCATTTCAATCGCCACGTCCACGCCTTTGTTTTTCGTCAAGCGTTTAATTTCGGCGACGGGATCGAGGTTTGTCGCGTTAATTGGAATCGCGCCGTAGGATTCGGCAAGCGCCAATTTCTCTTCGTTGCGATCTACGGCGAAGACGTCCAATGCGCCGAGCGCTTTCGCCAACTGAACGGCAGATTGTCCCAGTCCGCCTACGCCGAAAATTGCCGCCCGCTCGCCGCCTTTGATGCGACTCTTCCGCAGCGCGTGGAGCGCCGTCGCGCTGGCGCACATCAACGTCGCGCCTTGTTCAAAGGGAATTTCGTCGGGCAGGGGGATGGCGTTGCGCGAAGGCACGGCGATATATTCTGCGTAGCCGCCGTCCGCGTAATGTCCGATCATCAAACCCTTTTCGCAAAATTGATCGTTGCCCGTCGAGCAGGCGTAACAGTCGCCGCAGGTGATGTTGTAATGCAAAGCGACGCGCTCGCCAACGTTGACGTTGCTAACTTGCGCGCCGATTTTTTCTACCACGCCCGCCACTTCGTGACCGAGCGTCAACGGCACAGGGCGGACGGGCGAAATCCCGTTGCGATAATGTGCGTCCGAATGACAAATGCCGGCCGCTTTGACCTTGACCAAAATATCGCGCTCGCCAATCTGCGGGATGGGAATCTCCTGCATTTCAAGCGGCTGTTTAACTCCGACGAAACGAACGGCTTTCATATATAAACCTCCTGTGAAATAATTGAACTTTATTGGCGATAGAAAACCGTTAATCCAATAAATTTTCGCTTTGTAAAAACTCAAAAAACTTATCGAGGATAAGCGTCTTCCGTTGAATGATTTGTTCTTCTTCAAATTTATCGCATTCGCTTAACTTAATAATTTCGGCAATTCGGCTGGCGTTTTTGTTTTTCCCGCGCCGTTGTTCTCCGCTGTAGATTTTCTTTTTATCTTCAAAACGGTAATCAGACGCTTTGATATTGATGCTCTCTTCAAGTAGAATCTTGTTTCCTAGCGAGTCAAGATTCTCTTTCTTCTTAAGCCCGTTTTCTATCTCTTGAAGTTTTTTTGAATAGATATGCTCTAAATGAAAATTCTCGTTAATGTCAAGCAATTGCTGTTCTGGAAATGTAAAGGCGTGCCATGTAATCATCGAACGTGTCGCGCTTCGTGGATTTGTGAATGCGTAGTTTTCAAAAAATGAGCGGACTTGTAATTTATTAAATTTATACTTTGAGAAAGTTACCTCGTTTCCGTCTATGATTTGAATCATTTCGTCGTAAACGGGCGTGCGGAGCGCGTTTACGCCAGGGTTCGCCACTGAATAAGCAAAAATAAAAGCGGTGATTTTATTTAGAAATCTGGCAAATTTTTCTTCTTCTAACTTTCCTTCGCCGTCTTTGTTTTGTAAAAAATAAACAGAAGTAATGTGTTGCCACATTCCGTTTGGGGCGTAATTTAGGACGAAAAGTTTTTTAAGAACATTTTTTGAAAAACGATCTTCGTCTTGAGCGGATACGCTTTTCCAAAAAAGAGCCAGCGTTTTTAATTCGCTTAGCGTGTCGTCTTGTTTCAAATATCTATATTTATTGCGTTCGTAAAATTTTCGCAACGCTTCCGTCGTTGAATTTTTATTCCTTTCTTTAGCGCGTAAAAAATACATATAACGGATAAATAACTCATCCATTGGCGTTCCGGCGAGCGGCTTAAAGGTCGTGCTGGTAATTTCTTCTAGCGTTTTCCATTCGGAAATGAATTCGTCTTTTTTGCCGAGATCGCTGTAATATTTGTAAAATTGCGCCTTAAAGATGTCCGCATCTGATAAGGGGAGTCCGCGATCGTTTAATGTCGAGAAAATGCGAAGGGCGGTATCTTGAGATTCCGCTTCAATAGGCAGAAGGATGCAATTGCTTAAGATGCGGGCGGGCAAATGGGGGAAGTAACTGGGATAAGACTGTAAAAATTCGTCAATCTTCTTTTGAAAGAATTGATAATTAAATGTGTATTGGCTCTTGCCGCCCTGTTTTAAGAGACCGCTGCGTAATAATTCTAAAAACTCTTCCTTATCGTTGTCTGTGGCTACTTCCGAATTAATTTTTAATATGTTTTTGTCCGCTGCGCCAAATAAGTCGGTTTTCCAAATACATTTTTCGATTCGTTCGCGAGTTAATTTTGAGTTTTTATCTTGCATGTTGGCAAACTTGTCGTAAAAAGCGCGCATGAGAAGCATAAGCGTTGTCAGGCGCTGCTGCCCGTCAATAACTTCTGATTGCTCGCTGTCGTTTTTATAAGTAACGATCGTGCCTAAAAAATATTCGTCGCTTTCGATAAACTCTTCATAGTTGTTATTAGGAAAAGCAAAAAGAAAAATATCGTCCCAAAGAGTCTGGCAATGATCTTCGTCCCAAGCGTAAGGGCGTTGATAGTCGGGAATTAGAAAATTCGTCTTTCTATCCGAAAATAAATCGTAAATTGTTTTTTGGTCAACGTTTAATTTTGACATTTAAACCTCCTGAGTAATCGCTTTACAAATTTGAATGTTCTTAATAAAAATAAGTTTTTGAATTATAACCCTGCGTAGGAGACGCTATGACTGAAAACAAAAGACGAATTTACCTTTGGGGCGCGCGCAACTTCCGCGATTTGGGCGGATATTCTGTGGCGGACGGGCGCAAAATCCGCTGGGGCGTTTTATATCGTTCGGGCGACTTGCACAAACTGACAAAAAATGATTTGCGAAAATTAGAATCGCTAAACCTGACGCGCGTCTTCGACTTTCGCGCCGAGCATGAAGCGCAAAGCCGCCCCGACCAACTGCCGCAAGGCGCGCGCTCGATCCGCTTGCCGATTCTAGATTCGACGACGAAAGTCTGGCATGAAGAGCGCGACGAAATGATAAAGCAAATGCGGACGGTTAATTCCGCCGACTATTTGCGCTTAACCAACCGCGAATTGGCGACTCAATTTACGCCGCAATACCGAGATTTTTTTCGAGAACTTTTATCCGCCGACGGCGAGCCGCTTGCCTTCCATTGTGCGGCGGGCAAAGACCGCGCGGGCTTCGCGGCGGCGAGTTTGCTCAGTCTGCTCGGCGCGGACTGGCAGATAGTCGTGCAAGATTATCTGCTGACCAACCGCTATCTGCTCGACGCGCATCAGTGGAATCTGCTTTTCGGCTCGATGGTCAAAGGCGCGAAATTTACAAACGTCATTCGCGGGTTCATCAAAGCCGACGCGCAATATCTATCCGCCGCCTTTGACGCGCTGAACGAAAAATACGGCTCGTTTGCGGGCTACGTCCGCGAGGGATTGCAACTGAGCGAACGCGATGTGAATCAATTAAAGGAAACATATTTGGAGTAATGTACAAAATCAAAAGCAACAAAAACGAGAATAAATAAAATGGCGGAATTCGTCGCCCCAAAAATAATATACTAGAAAAATATCATAAATATTTGACAATTGCCTTTCGCCCTGCTATAATTTCGCCGCTTAAATAAGAACGCCATTGGCGAATATTGCGCCGCGCAAGCGGCAATTTTTAGGAGTCTAAAGTATGTCGCAGTTAGAGATTAAAGATTTGCACGTCAGCATCGAAGATAAAGAAATCCTCAAAGGATTAACCCTAACCCTTAAGCAAGGCGAAACGCACGCCATCATGGGTCCCAACGGCACGGGCAAATCCACGCTGGCTTACACCTTAATGGGGCATCCCAATTACACAGTAACCAGCGGCGAAGCGCTGTTGGACGGCGAAAATATTTTTGATATGGAGCCTGACGAACGCTCTCGCGCCGGCATTTTTCTGGCGTTTCAATATCCCGTCGCCATCCCGGGCGTAACGGTGGCGAACTTCCTGCGCTCGGCAATCAACGCCCGCCGCCGCGCCGAAAAACCGGACGATAAAGGCATCTCCATTGCCGAATTTCGCAAACTGCTCAAAGGCAAAATGGACGCGCTCAAAATGGACAACGCCTTCGCCGGACGTTACCTCAACGACGGTTTTTCCGGCGGCGAAAAGAAACGCGCCGAAATCTTGCAGATGGCGACTCTTCAACCTCGCTTCGCAATTTTAGACGAAACGGATTCTGGGTTGGACATTGACGCGCTGCGTATCGTCGCCGACGGCGTGAACGCGCTCTCCGGCCCCGACTTGGGGACGTTGGTCATCACGCACTATCAACGTCTGCTCAATTACATCAAACCCGATTTCGTGCATGTGATGATGAACGGGCGCATCGTCGAATCCGGCGGCGCGGACTTGGCGCTTCACCTCGAAGAAAAAGGCTACGACTGGCTGCGCGAAAAAGCCGCCGAAGAAGTTGCATAAATAAAAAATATCCTGTTTGGAAAAATCCAAATAGGCGTTTGGAGATTAAATGTCTGACGAAAAATTATTGGAAGGGATTGGCGAATATAAATACGGCTTCCACGAGCCGGACGATAAATACGTTTTCAAATCCCAAAAAGGCTTGAGCCGCGAAGTCGTCGAGCAGATTTCCAGCATGAAAGGCGAACCGCAGTGGATGTTGGAATTTCGCCTCAAAGCGTTGGATCACTTCCTCAGCCGCCCCATGCCCAATTGGGGACCGAACTTAAAAGAACTCGACTTTGACGATATTTATTATTACGTCAAGCCGACCGAAAAGCAAGAAAAATCTTGGGACGACGTTCCCGATGACGTGAAGCGTTCGTTCGATAAATTGGGCGTGCCGGAAGCCGAACAAAAATTCCTCGCGGGTTTGGGCGCGCAATACGAATCGGAGATGGTTTATCACTCTATTCAAAAACACCTTGAAGAGCAAGGCGTGATCTTCCTTTCGATTGAAGACGGCTTGCGTCAACACCCCGATTTATTCCGCGAACATTTCGGCAAAGTTGTCCCGATTGAGGATAACAAACTCGCCGCGTTGAACTCGGCGGTTTGGTCGGGCGGATCGTTCGTCTATGTCCCCAAAGGCGTCAAAGTGGACTTGCCCTTGCAAGCCTACTTCCGCTTGAACTCGTCCAACGTTGGGCAGTTCGAGCGCACGCTCATCATCGTGGACGAAGGCGCTTCGGTGCATTATGTCGAGGGCTGCTTCCTCGCGGGAGCGCAAGTTCGCGCGCGCGACGGCGAAAAGCCGATTGAAGAAATTCAAGTTGGCGACGAGGTGATGACTCACTTAGGGCGTTATCGCCGCGTTTACAACACCATGCGCCGCCCGTATCACAACAACATTTATAACATCCGCTTCTATGGCGATAGCGGACGGGAACTGCGCGTTACGGCGGAGCATCCGCTGTTGGTGGCGTCTCGTCAAAAATCTGGCGAACGCAATAAGGAATTTAAGCCGCTCTGGCAGTTTGCAGAAAACGTCCGCGAAGGCGATTATTTGGTCATCCCGATTCCGCAAGCGGTTGCGGAGCCTGCTTTGGCGCACACGGCAACGGTCGCGGTGGGGCGCGGACGACACGCGCCGGTCGAGCGCGAAGTTCATCTTCCGTATGAGGCGGATTTCTTCCGCTTGTTGGGTTACTTCTTCGCCGAAGGGCATGTGGACAACGAACATTATCTGACGCTTTCTTTCCATCAAGAAGAGAAAGAATATTTGGACGACGCGAAAGAGTTAATCGAACGCTACTTCGGCAAAGCGCCGATTGAAAATAAGCCGCGCCAAAACGGGCAGACGCTCGTGCTTTCGTCCACTGAAATTGCGCGGACGTTCGCCAATGAATTTGGCTCGACGGTTTACGAGAAGAAAATTCCGCATTGGGTGGCGGGAAGCGACGCGCATTTGCTTGGCGAATTGGTCAAAGGCATGTGGCGCGGCGACGGCAGTTACGACGCGAAGAAAAATATGTTCCGCTACAACACCGTCTCGGCGGATTTGGCGTACGCTTTCCGCGACGCTTGCTTGCGATTGGGCGTCGCCGCTTCGGTCAATTTGCAGAAGCGCGACCTTCCGCGCAAGGATATTTACGCGGTTGTGATTGCTTCGCCGTTTAATTCGCGCTTCGGCGAGATTGTCGGCGTGGATGCGCCCAACGGCGAATTAAGCGGTTCTCCTTTTGCAATGGACGATCATTTCCTTTATGTTCCAATCAAGGAAATTACGGTGGAAGAAATGGAGACGGAAGTCTTCAACTTCTCGGTTGAAGAAGATGAATCGTATGTGGCGGAAGGCGTAATTTCGCACAACTGCACAGCGCCGCAATACACGGCGGATTCGCTTCACTCTGGCGTGATTGAAATTATTGTCAAGAAGGGCGCGCGCTCGCGCTATTCGACCGTGCAAAACTGGTCAACCAACGTGTACAATCTCGTTACGCAACGCGCAATGGTTTATGAAAACGCTTCGCACGAGTGGGTGGACGCGAACATTGGCTCGAAACTGACGATGAAATATCCGTCCTGCTATTTGATGGAGCCTGGCGCGCACGGCGAAATGCTCTCGATGGCGTTTGCCAGCGTCGGTCAAATTCAAGATGCGGGCGCGAAAATGGTTCACTTTGCGCCGAACACCACCAGCAAGATTACGTCGAAATCTATTTCCAAAGCGGGCGGACGCGCTTCCTATCGCGGCTTGCTCAAAGTCTATAAAGGCGCGAAAGGCGTTAAGTCCAACGTCGTCTGCGACGCGCTCTTGCTCGATCCGCACTCGCGCTCCGACACCTATCCCTACATTGAAATTGACGAAGACGACGTAACCGTCGGGCATGAAGCGTCGGTTAGCAAAGTGGGCGAGGAGCAGTTGTTCTATTTGATGTCTCGCGGGCTGAGCGAAGAAGAAGCGACGACGATGGTCGTCTCCGGCTTCATCGAACCGCTGGTCAAAGAACTGCCGATGGAATACGCGGTTGAAATGAATCGCTTGATCGCGTTGCAGATGGAAGGATCGATTGGCTAACATGCAAGAGAAACCAAAAATTGTCATTTCGCGCGGACGGCGCGCGCAAACCGCCGTCAAAGAATTCAACTTCACGCAAGCGGATGTTCCTTCCGCAAACGGACTCGCTCCGTTTCGCGGCGCGGCGTGGGAGACCTTCCAAAAGACGGCTTTCCCCGCCGCCACCGACGAGCCGTGGCGCCGCACCGATTTGCGCGGCTTGCCCGCGTCCGAACTTCGCATTCCGCAAGCGGGCGCGTTTGAAGATTTGCCCGCCATCCCCGATTATTTGCTCAACCCGTTGACTGGCGAACAGCATGGCGGACAAATCACGCTTCTACCCGGCGGCTCAAAAGTGGACTTGGACGAAGCCCTCGCCGCGAAAGGCGTAGTCTTCACCGATTTTCGCACGGCGGAAAAAGAACATTCCGATTTGTTGAAAAAACTAATCGGTCAAGTCGTCAAACCCGAAGACGGAAAATTCTCCGCGTTGGCTTCGGCGCTCTCTGAAAACGGCGTGTTGCTTTACGTCCCCAAAGGCGTGCATGTGGATTATCCGCTGCATTCCGTGCTTTGGGGTCCGGGCGCCGACCTCGCGCATTTCTCGCATCTGATTGTGCATCTCGAAGAAGGCGCGTCCGCAACTTATGTGCATGAAGCCGCCTCGCCCGACGACGACGGCGCGTCCATGCACGCGGGCGTCGTGGAAATTTACGTCGGCAAAAACGCCAACTTACGCTTTGTCGAATTGCAATCCTGGGGCCGTCAGGTGTGGAACTTCTCGCACGAACGCGCCAAAGTGGACGCGGACGCGAACCTCGATTGGATTTTCGGCGCGGTCGGCTCGCATTTGACGAAAAACTTCTCCGATTTGGATTTAGTCGGCGAAGGCGCTCAGGGGCGTATGTCTGGCTTTTACTTCACCGACGGCGTTCAACACCTCGACCACGACACGCAACAGAATCACTTCGCGCCGCGCTGCACGAGCGACTTGCTCTTCAAAGGCGCGTTGCGCGGAAAGAGCCGCTCCGTTTGGCAGGGCATGATCTACGTCGCGCCCGGCGCGCAGAAGACGGACGGCTATCAGGCGAATCGCAACCTCGTTTTAGACGACCAAGCCCGCGCCGATTCAATTCCCGGTTTGGAAATTCTCGCCGACGATGTGCGCTGTACGCATGGCGCAACTGTTGGTAAACTTGAACAAGAACCGCTGTTCTATCTCAAATCGCGCGGCATTCCGCAAAAAGAAGCGGAGCGTCTCGTCGTGGAAGGCTTCTTCGACCCGATCATGCAGCGCATCCCGTTTGAGGGCGTGCGCGAAAGATTCCAGCAGGCGATTGAAGCGAAGTTGACGGCGTAAAATGAAAGCCGCGATTGATTGTAAAAAATTAATCGCGGCTGATTCAAACCGATTCGGCGCGGGGAAGAGCGGTTCAAATTTTGGTTTGCAGGAAGTGGATGATGGCTATTAAATCGAAAGCGAAACCGAGTTCCAAAGAGAAAGCCGCGCCGAAGAAAGAATCGGCGGCGAAGCCAACAGGCGCGGAAAAAACCGTCGCAAAAAAGAAAAAGCCCGCGGCGACGGAAGCGGCGGCGAAGCGGACGACCGTCGTTAACCGCGTCCGCAAGCCGATGAAGTCGGCGAGAAAAGAGCGCGGTTCGACTTCGTCTAATTTGTTTTCGTTTATGAAAGCGCCGCGCCTCGATTTGCAATTTGAAGTGGGCGACGCGGTGGAAGTGTTTTGCGATCACGAAAAGGGACGCGAGCGCGTGCGCGGCTGGCTGCGCGGCATTGTGGCGCAGGTGGACAATAAAATGGTCGCGGCGCAATTTCGCACGAACGTTTTCCTCACCGACGGCTGGATGGTGCCTGACCGCATCCTTTGGTATCCGTTGAACTCCGAGCATATCCGCCCGGCGACGAGCGGCAAAAAGCCCGCGCCGAAGAAAATAGAAATCCCAGATTATTAGAAGTTGATTATGACATTTAACGTAGAGCAGATACGGAAAGACTTTCCGATTTTAGAGCGCGAAACCGCCAACGGCAAGCGCGTAATTTATTTAGATTCAACCGCCACTTCGCAAAAGCCGACGCAGGTCATCGAAGCGATGAACGATTATTATCGCCGCTCAAACGCGAACATTCATCGCGGCGTGCATACGTTGGCGGAAGAGGCGACGGCGCTGTACGAAGGCGCGCGCGAACGGATTGCGAAATTTATCAACGCCGCCGCGCCGCGCGAAATTATTTACACGCGCAACACGACTGAATCAATTAACCTCGTTGCCTACGCTTGGGGACGCGCGAATTTGAAGGCGGGCGACCTCGTCGTGTTGACCGAGATGGAACATCACAGCAACCTCGTCCCTTGGCAAATGCTGCAAGCCGAGCGCGGAATCGAATTGGAATTTATTTCCGTAACCGAAGACGGCCTGTTGGACTTGGAGTCCTATAAAAAGTTGTTGGAGCGTTCGCCAAAGTTGGTTTCTTTCGCGCACATGTCCAACGTGTTGGGGACGATTAATCCCGCGCAGGAAATCATCCGCTTGGCGCATGAGGCGGGCGCGCTCGCCCTTGTGGACGGGGCGCAATCCGTTCCGCATTTGAAGGTGGACGCGCAAGCGCTCGACGCGGACTTCTACGCCTTCTCCGCGCACAAAATGTGCGGACCGACGGGCGTCGGCGTTTTGTATGGGAAATCCGCGCTGTTGGAATCTATGCCTCCGTTTTTGGGCGGCGGCGATATGATTAAAGAAGTGAAACTGCGTTCGTTCCGCCCGAACTCGTTGCCGCATAAATTTGAAGCGGGAACGCCCGCCATCGCCGAAGCCGTCGGTTTGGGCGCGGCGGTGGATTACTTGACCGCTGTCGGTATGGACGAGATTGCGGCGCACGAGCATGAAGTTACCGCGTACGCGCTGGAACGCTTGGAAGAAATTCCCGGCGTGAAGTTGTTTGGTCCTGCGGCGAATCAAAAAGGCGGCGTCGCCTCGTTCACGTTGGAAGGCGTTCATCCGCACGACGTGGCGCAAATCCTCGACCAAGACGGCATCGCCGTTCGCGCCGGGCATCACTGCGCTCAACCGCTGCACGAGAAGTTCGGCATCCCTGCCACGAGCCGCGCTTCCTTCTATTTGTATTCCACAAAAGAAGAAGTTGATTTGTTAGCGCAGGGCGTGTACAAAGTGAAAGAAATGTTTGGCTAAGAGGACGCTATGGACGATCTCTATCGAGAAGTGATTATCGAGCATTATAAAAATCCGTCGTATCGCGGAAAACTCGACCCGCACGATATTTCTTTTGCGGACAATAACCCGCTGTGCGGTGATCATATTCAAATTGATTTGCGCGTGGACGCCGACGGCAACGTCGCCGAAGCGCGTTTTGACGGACACGGTTGCGCCATTTCGCAGGCTTCCGCCGATTTGCTGATGGAGTTCATCATCGGCAAGCCGTTGGAAGAGGTGAAAAAACTCAACAAGCAGGATATTTTAGACTTGCTCGGAATTGACTTGGGTCCCGTCCGCTTGAAGTGCGCCTTGCTTTCGCTGAAAGTTTTGAAAGCTGGCGTTTACGGCTTGGGCGAAGCCAGCGACGATTTAGCGGAATAATTTGGAATCAGAAAATGACTTTTAATTACACAACGTTTGAAGAATCAAAATTAGAGTTTATTGAAATTACGCCCGCGTCTGAAATTCCAAACGGAGAACGCCTCTTTATTGATTTGGGCGAAAACCCGATTGTGATTTTTAATATCGCGGGACAACTCTTCGCCATCAGCGACACCTGCACGCACGACGACGGACCGTTGGGCGACGGCGAACTGCGCGGATTCAATGTCGTCTGTCCGCGACACGGGGCGGAATTTGACGTCCGCACGGGCAAGGTGATGAAGATGCCCGCCGTAGTGGATATCCCCGCTTATCCAGTTCAAATCCGCGACGGCGTGATTTTTCTCGGCGTTCCAAAAGACGCATAAGGCGGACGAATAAAAAAACTCCCGATTTCATTCGGGAGTTTTTTTATTTATGCTCGCGTTACGGCAACGTAAACCTCATAATGCGATTGAACGCCGAATCGCCGACCCAAACATTTCCTTGCGGGTCAACGGCAATGCCCGACGCTAAGCCAAACGTCGAATCGGTGTCGCCGTAATCGCCCCAAACGCGGACGACTTGCCCGTCCGCGTCAAACTCGATGACGCGATAGCCTTCGGGGTCGGTGATGAAAACGTGCGCCTGATTGTTGACGGCGATGTACGGTTTATTGTTGAGCGACTGCCCGAACCAGCCGAACACGTCCCATTGCTTTTGCGGAACGAAAGTCAAGCCGTCTTCCGTCTCGACGGGCGCGAAAGTCTGCACGCGTTGATTCCAAGTGTCCGTTACATAAACTGTGCCGTTGCGATCTACGGCGACGCTGGTCGGCTCGTCGAATAAGCCTGGGTCAAAACCCGCTCCGCCAAATTCGGTTACGAAATTGCCATCTGAGTCGAAGACGACGATGCGCTTGTTTCCCGTGTCGGCGACGTACACGCGCCCCGCCGAATCCGCCGCCAACCCGCGCGGACCGTAAAATGCGTCGGGCGTGTCGCCTTGTCCAAACGTCCCCCAAGCTTTGACGAAAACGCCGGCGGACGTAAATTTCTCGATGCGGCTGTTCCATGTGTCTGAAACGTACACCGAACCGTCGGGACCGACGGCGACGCCCCACGGCTCGTTGAACGTGCCGTTGCCAAGCGGGACGCTAACTCCGTCCGCGAAGGAACCCCAACTTTGCAAAAGCGAGCCGTCCGCGTTGACGTGCAAAATGCGATGATTGAGCGAGTCGGCGATGTAGAGCGTGCCGTCGGGCGCAAAGGCTAAGGCGCGCGGCGCGTTCAACGTCAGCGGGTTCGCGCCGTTTGCTCCGAGAATCAAATTCGCGGAAAGCGTAATTTGCTTGCCTTCGGTCGGGTCGCTTTGCTGAACTCCCGCCGACGGGGCGACTCCGTAATTCCAAATTTGCGCCGCAACATCCTTGCGGATGTACATCCGCATTAGGTCGGCGGGCTGCCAAGTTGCGATGTCTAAATCCGAACGCCCGTTGATTTGCGCGTATAAACTGTAATCGCGGTTGAGCCAAATTTGGAAGAGCGCGGCGCGCATTTGCGGATTGGTAAATCCGTCGCAGAAGCGCGAATAATCTTTAGACTTCGCTAATTTGAAAACGCTCAACAATCCAGTGCATGGATAATTTTCGTCAAAAGGTTGATTGGGGTCGCGGCTGCCGACGAGGTTGAAATAATCTTGCATGGGCCACCACATGCGGATGTAATCTTCGCGGTAGTAACCGGGACCGAGCGCCTGATCAATGTTGCCGAAATTTTTCTCATCCACGATGACGATGACCGAGTCGCGCAAGGCGCGAGTCGGCTTGTCGAAGGCTTGCTGATTTGTGAAATCGCGCAAGTACCAGACGAAGGGCCAGGAAACGCCAGTGTCCGGCGCGGAGGCGTCGTAGGCGAGGGCGACGTTCATTCCGCCCGTTGTGCGTTTGGAAATTTCCGTCGCTTGCTCGATAACGTCTTTGATGCCCCTTGCGCCGTGCGCGTACACGAGGTATTCGGTGGCTTGGTCGTAGGCAAGGTACGAAGCGCGGAAAGAGGCGCGGACGGTGAGGATGCCGAGAAAGGCGAAGACGACCAGCGTGAAGACGTAACGCACATCCTTAAGCGACCAATCGCGCAAGAGGTAAACGGAGGCGACGGCGCTGAGGATGCTGACGATTAGCGGCAGGACGAAGCGGTTCGTCGCTTGCAGCTGCTCTAAACTCGACCCTTGAAACGGGAACGGCGCTGTGTTGAGCGCGTAAACCACGTTGGCGACGCCGAGGATGAAGATAATCACGACGGCGACGCCCAGCGCGGCTTTCTTTTCTTTGAGCGCCGCCCAATTGGTTTGCTCCACAATCGAACCGAGCGCCCAACCGGTGATGAGAATGAGCGGAAGGGTAATGTGAATGGTCAACCAAGGCATTCGTTCTCCTGCGAAGGAGAAGGCGAAGAAGGTGGCGAAACTCCACCAGACCAAAAGGCTGAACGCGTTGACGAAGTTCATTTTACGCGCAAAAAGTTCTTGTTGTTTCTCGGACGGCGCAGACGTCCAGCCTGCGTCCGAGTCGCCGTCAAATGAGCCGTCTATGATGTCTTCTTCGTAAGCCTGAGGCAAGCGGATGCGGCGGCGGACGCCGAGAATCAGCGCGAGGATTAAGCCGAGCGCGGGTAAAAATTCATAAACGGGAACTTGAACGACGAGGTAGTAATACCAAGGCTGACTCCCGCGTTCCACGCCGTGTTGCACGATCCAATAGCCGAGCGAGCCGATAACGCCGGTGAAAAATCCGCTGGGGTTGGTGAAAATCGCGGTGTATAAAATGATATACGGCGTCCAGAAAATGGCGGCGGTCTTCCACCATTTTTTGGGATTCCAAATTAAGCCGACGACGATGGCGGCGGCAAAGGCGAGGATGAGACAAACAGCAATGACGATGATGGCGTATGTGTCTCCCGCGAGCGCGGCAATCTCCGGCGCGGTTGTGGGAATGGTTACGTTGGTCAGGTCAATGAGCAGCGGCGAGAGTTGCGGAAGGACGATTGTGCCGACGACAATTAATAATTCAAAGGAGCGGTTTGAGCGCAGACGCTGCCAAGTGTAGCCGCGAATTAAGAAGTAGGCGGTGGCGACGAACGCGCTCGCGGCGATGATGCCGAGAATAATCGTCAGCGGGGAATGAGGCGCTGCGGCGGGCGGCGCGGCTTCGGGGTTGGTCGGCGCGGCGATTTCTGCGGGGTTGAGCGTCTGCGGGGTTTGGGCGTAGAGGGCGTATCCAAGCGCCGCGCCCGCAAATAAAATCGTAACGCAGAGCGAAAGGATAAAGGCGCGTTGATCGCCTGCCGCGCCTTTCCACGAAGCGCGGGAGACTTGCGCGATGAAATAAACGGCAAGATAAATTAACAGTTGCGCGGCGTAGATGAACGAAGTCTCTTTGGCGGCGAAGTGAATTAATAACGCCAGCGCCAGCAAGTTAAGGTATTTCGTCCCGCCGCTTTCAAGATGACGCAGGACGACGTAAAGCATGAGAATGCCCGAAAAAATTGGATAACTGTCTTCGCGGACGTAACGCCCGTAATAGAGCATAAACGGCGAGACGACTAAAAGAACGCCCGCGATGATTGCGCCCGCGCGCCCAAGATAACGCCGCCAATGCCAGACCATGCCAATCGTCAGCAAGTTGAAAAGCACGGCGGGAATGCGGGCGGTGAAGTCGCTGACGCCGAAGAGAAAATAAGAAAGCGCGATGAGGTGAAACTGCAAAGGACCGTGCATCATCGGCGTATGTTCGTAGCCTTGTCCGCGGTAGAGAAGCCACGAAAAATAAGTGTGCAGACTTTCGTCGTGACTCATGACGCGCGCGCCAAGATTATAAAAGCGCGTTGCGACGGCGATAATAAAAATCAGCGCGAACGCGACAATTTCATTGGTGATTGCGGGAAGCGAAGGGTGAACGGGACGATCCAACCAGTTGGGTTTTGAATCCATAAAAAGCGCCTTTAAGAAGTGAAATGATCGTGCAAATGTCAAATGTTATTCTTATAAGTTTAATCGAACGTGAGAGCGAATTATAACAAAGGACAGGCGTTTATTTTTCGATATAATTGCGTTATGCGAATTCAACCGAACGACCCCGCGCTCCATGAAATTTTGCTCAATTACGCGCAAGAATCCGACCCTGTTAAACGAAAGGCGATGGAAGAGCGCATTTGGCAACGACACGGCTGCGAAGTTGCGCCGCTAGTTTTGGATATGTCCGGCTTTTCGTTGTTGACTCGCAAATACGGCATTGTGCATTACCTTTCCATGATTCGACGCATGCAATTGACCGTCGAACCGATTGTCAACGGATACGGCGGGCGCGTCGTCAAATTTGAAGCGGATAATTGCTTCGCCGCTTTTCCCGACCCGACAGCCGCCGTCCGCGCCGCGATTACGATTCAACACGCGCTGTCCGCCGCCAATTTATTGACCGGCGACGACATGGACATTTACGCCGCCATCGGCATTGACTACGGAAAAATCCTCATCCTCGACGATGAAGATATGTTCGGCGACGCGGTCAACCGCGCCTGCAAAATGGGCGAAGACATCGGCAAATCGGGCGAAATTTTAATTACCAAAGAAGCGATGGACATGATTCCGGAAGACGCTCAAATTAGCGGCAAACCTCTTCAATTCAACATCAGCGGGTTGACTATGTCCGCGTATCAAATTATTTATCAGCCGCGCAAAGAAGAGTAATTTTATTTCAACAACTCAATCGCCTGAGCGACGCGCCGCAAATAAACGTCGCGCCCGATGATTTCCATGCTTTCAAACAACGGCGGGCTGACCTTTTGCCCGGTCACGGCGACGCGCAGGACGCCGAAAACTTGTCCCGCGTTGTAGCCGCTGCTTTCAACATATTCGCGGAAGGGCGTTTCGCCGCTTTCGTGGTTGACGACGGGCAGCGCTTCCAAAATTTGATAAGCCTTTTGAGCGATTTCCAGCGAACGCTGCGCGTCTAAATTTTTGGCGATTAAATCTTCGCGCGTCGGCGAGACCGAGTCTTGGAAGAAGAATCCGCCAAAGGCGACGCAATCGTCGAGCGTCGTCAGCCGTTCGCGGATGAGCGGAATAATTTTTAGCAGTTTCGCGTCGTCCACGACCAAACCTTGTCGGACGAAATAAGGCTTGACGCGCGCGGCTAAATCGTCGGCGGGCAAGAGGCGGATGTGAGTCGCGTTGAAGTGATCCAACTTTTGGAAATTAATCGCGGCGGGCGAAGGAGTCAGCGAGTCAATTGAAAAACGCTCGATCATTTGTTCGATGCTCATCACCTCGTCTTCGGCGACGCCCCAGCCCATTAAGGCGCTCCAATTCAAAACGCCTTCGCGCAGGAAGCCGAGTTCTTGCAAATCTTTGACGAAAATCGAATGCCCGTCTTTCAGCGCTTCCGCCGCCTCGCGCTTGGACATTTTGCCCTTGCCGCTCGGTTTGAGGAAAACGGAAAGGTGAATCCAAACGGGTTCGTCCCAACCGAAGGCGCGGATGATGTTGACGTGCAACGGAAACGTGCCGAGCCATTCCGCGCCGCGCAGGACGTGCGTGATTTTCATTTCGTGGTCGTCCACCATGGCGGCGAGGTGATAAGTGGGCAAGCCGTCGGTTTTGAGGATGACTTGGTCGTTGAGTTGTTTGTTCTCGGTAACGATTTCGCCGCGCAGGTGATCGCGAGCGATGGTAACGCCTTCTTGCGGGACTTTGAAACGAATCGTGTGCGCTTCGCCAGCGGCGACTCGTCGCGCCGCTTCGGCGGGGTCGAGGTTGCGGCAAGTTCCGTCGTAGCGCGGATTTTCTTTGCGCTTCATCTGCTCTTTGCGGACTTCGTCTAACCGTTCGGGCGAGCAAAAGCAAGGGTAGGCGTGGCCGCTGTCCACGAGGGTTTGCGCGCGGCGTTGATAAAGTTCGCGCCGCTCGGTTTGACGATACGGTCCGTACGCGCCGCCGACGTCGGGACCTTCGTCGTATTGCAAACCCAGCCAACGCAAGCCGTCCATAATTTCTTGCTCCGCGCCGGGCACGGTGCGTTTTTGGTCGGTGTCTTCGATGCGTAGGATGAATTGTCCGCCCGTTTGTTTGGCGAGCAGATAACAGTAAAGCGCCGTGCGGGCGGTGCCGAGATGCATATGACCAGTCGGAGAAGGGGCGATGCGCGTCCGCGCAGGTTGAAGGGACAAGGGAAACTCCTAATTAAAAGTCTAATTCTTTTTGACGCATAACGACCGATTCGACCAAGCCGACGGCGATCATCAGCGCCGTCAACCCGCTGCCGCCGTAACTGACGAAGGGAAGCGGCAAGCCCGAAACGGGCAGCAGATTCAAATTCATGCCGATGTTGACCGCGCCTTGAAAGAAGATTAACGTCGCCGTGCCGAGCGCCAACATAGAGCCTGCCACGTCGCGGGCTTTTTGCGCGGCGCGAATGCAGCGCCAGACGATGACGCCCAACAACAGAATGACCGAAATCGAACCGACGAAGCCGAACTCTTCCGAAAGCGAGGCGAAGATAAAATCTGTGTGGCGGACTTTGAGAAAGCGCAATTGAGTCTGCGTGCCGTAACTGTACCCTTCGCCGGAGACTCCGCCCGAGCCGATGGCGATTAAAGCCTGCTGCACGTTGAAGCGATTTCCGTAAGTGTCGTTTGGGTCGGGGACGACGAAGTTGACGATGCGGTCTTGCTGATACTTTTGCATGAAAGGAATCCGCACGCCGAGAACCGAAAGCGCGATGATGCTGCTTACAGCCAGCGCGCCCAACAACGCGGCGGCAACGACGTGCTTCACTTGAATGCCGTTCAGCCACAACATCACCGCTAGAATGACGGAAAGCACCATGACGTTGCTTAAGTTGGGTTGAAGCAGAATCAAGCCGATGATCCAAATCGCGCGCAGAATTGCGCCCGCCGCCCATTTCAAATCTTTGGGCTTGTCCTGCGCGGATTCAAAATATTTGGCGAGGACGATTAACGCGACAATCTTCGCAAATTCGGTCGGCTGCAAAAAAAGCACGCCGACTTGAAACCAACGTTGCGCGCCGAACGCGCTCTGACCAAAACCGGTCAGCGTGAGCAGAAAGCCGAGCATGACGAGATGAATGGGGCGGTCGAGCGCCAGCCAATAGCGGTAATCTATGGCGGCGAGCAAGAAAATCAAAACTACGCCGAGAATGACGAAATAAATTTGACGCGACGCGGAAACCGCAAGCACTTCGTTGCCCGCGATGGCTGAGCGAATCATCACCACGCCAAAGGCGGACGCCAACGTCGTCGCGCCCATTAAGAGAAAATCGAAATTTTTCCAAGAAAGCCCGCGTATCATAATAAAGAACGGAAATAAACCGCGCTCAAGCGGATTAACAAACGCCCGCTTCTAAAACGCTTAATAATCCGAATCTTCGGCAACGCGGCGAGCGGCGCTTTTTAAGGGAATGTCCGCCACTAGGCGCTGTTCGCGCCCTTCGCGGTCTAAGTCAATATGCACCGCGTCGGGGTCAATATCAATGTATTTAGAAATGGCTTTGATTAAATCGTCTTTGAGCGATTCTAACTGCGCGGGAGTCAAATCGGTGCGGTCATGGACGAGAACCAATTGCAGGCGTTCTTTCGCGCTGACCGCGCTGCTGCGTTTGCGTGCGAAGAAATCAAACATTATTTTCTCCTTGCCAAGCGTTGAATGGCGTTCCACAATCCGCTTTGCGGAGTCAAATCCATAAACGGCACGTCTTCGCCGCGCAAGCGTTTGGCGATATTTCGGAAGGCTTGACCGGCGCGGCTCTTCGATTCAGACGCAATCGGCGCGCCGCGATTCGACCCGATGATGACTGCTTCGTCTTCGGGCACAATGCCAATGAGACGGATTCCCAATAAATCCAACACGTCTTCGGCGGAAAGCATGTCGCTGTTTTTGACTAACGCGGGATTGAGGCGATTGATGATTAAAGCGGGCGCGCCTTTTTCTTCCGCTTCAAGAATGCCGACGACGCGGTCGGCGTCGCGCACGGCGCTGACTTCGGGATTCGTAACCACGAGGACGCGGTCGGCGGGGGCGATGGCGTTCCGAAATCCGCGTTCGATGCCGGCCGGAGAATCAATGATGACGAAATCCGCTTCGGCGCGCAAATCGTCGCAGACGCGAATCATATCCGCCGCAGAGACGGCGTTTTTATCCCGCGTTTGCGCCGCAGGGATGAGATACAAATTTTGCAAATGCTTGTCGCGGATCATCGCCTGTTTTAATTTGCAACGCCCTTCGATGACGTCCACAATGTCGTACACGACACGATTTTCGAGCCCCATAATCACGTCTAAATTTCGCAAGCCGATGTCGCCGTCAATGCAGACGACGCGCGCGCCGTCCAACGCCAGCGCGGTGGAGAGGTTGGCGGTTGCGGTGGTTTTTCCCACGCCGCCTTTGCCGGAGGTGATGGTAATTACTTGTGCGGTCATATTATTTCCTAATCGTCGTTTCGCCGGGCTGCCAAACTTCCGCTTGCAATTTGCCGTCGGAGTTGATGCTGGCAATTTCCGGTTTGGGGTCTTTGTGCGCTTTCAACGTCGCGGAGGTTTGATCGGCGATGCGAAGTTGACTGGCGGATAAATCCAACGCGCAGACGAACGCCGAACGGTCGCCTTTTGCGCCCGCGTGAATCACGCCGCGCGCGCGTCCCCAAACGACGACGCTGCCTTCGGCGATGATTTCCGCGCCGGGGTTGAGGTCGCCGACGAGGACGACCGCGCCGGGGTATTCAATCCGCGTGCCGGAGCGCAACGTCTTAGAGACGAACAGCGCCGCGCCGTCTTGCGCGGGGTCATGCTCGTAGCGAATTTCTTCGGGGCGCGGCTTCGAGATGCGCGTCGCCAAGCCGAGCAATTGCGCCGATTTTTCCGTCGTCGGCGATTCGCTCACTACCGCCCAAAGGACGAGGCTTCGTTCGGAAAGCCAATCGCGCAAGTCTACTAAATCGTTGACTTTGAGAATCTGCGTTCCGACGTCGAGGGCGAGGCGCGCGCCTTGAAAAAAAGCGGCGCGTTCGGTAATTTGTTCTTTCAGCGCGGCGCGTTGTTCTTCCCACGCCGCGTCGGAGAAAGACGCGAGCAAGCCGTCTCGTATCCCTTTAATCTGAACGATGGAGGTCGTCGTTTCCATGAATGTAAAATTATACCTGATGCGTTACGGCGAAGGCGCGTTAACCCCTTGCGCGATGTCAATGGCTTTGATTTCAAAATAGGATTTAATCATTCGCGACACCATGGGACCCGCGACGCTCGCGCCTTCGCCGCCGTTGTAGGCGAAGGCGACGACGACGATTTCGGGGTCGTCAAACGGGGCGTAGGCGAGAGTCCACGCATGGGTGGGCCAAGCGCCGAAGTTGCATTTGTCGGCGGCGCGGGCGACGTCGTCGCAGTATTCCGCCGTTCCCGTTTTCCCAGCGACGGCGATGGGGAAATCTTTGAAGAGCGCGTAAAGCGTGCCGTAAGGCGTGGTTGTTACGGCTTGGCGCGTGCCGGCTCGCACGGCTTGAATCGTCGCTTCCGAAACGGTTTTGTAAACGTCGGTAAAAGTGCAGTAAGGTCCGTCGCAAGAATATTCTTGAATGAGCGGGTCGGTCGTGATGTCCCATTTCATGTTCGGCGTGAACGGCGAAATTTGATAACTGCCTTCCGTTTCAAACGGCGCGGCTTTGAAGTCGGTCGGGTCGGGGTCGAACCACATTTCGACGGTTTTTCCGTCGCCGTCGGTAACGTGATTGACGACAGTCGGCTGCATTAATTTTCCGTTGTTGGCGATTGTCGCGCCAGACATCAAGACTTGAAGCGGAGTTGACAAAACGTAGCCTTGACCTACGCTGGCAATGTAGGTGTCGCCCGTTGACCAGTTTTGCCCGGTGCTGATGCGCTTCCACTGCGGCGTGGGAATTAATCCGTCCTGTTCGCCGGGCAGTTCGATGCCTGAACGCGCGCCGTAGCCCAGCGCGCGCGCATATTCGCCGAGTCGCTCGATGCCCAGTCCTTGCGGAATTTCGTCGCCGTAGCCGCCGCCAAGTTTATAAAAGCAGACGTTGCTGGAAAAGGCGATGCATTGCGTGAACGTAACCGCGCCGAACCCTTCGGGAAGTTTGTCGGCGATGTGATCTACGAAGGGGCGCGTGTTGAAATCCGTGCAGGGATCGTTGGGGTTGAAGCGTTCGCAGAGGAATAATTTGCCCGGCGCTTTGACGATGGTGTTCAAGTCAACGATGCCTTCGTTGAACGCGCCCGTCGCGGTGGAAAGTTTGAAGGTCGAGCCGGGCGGATATTCCGCAGAGATGGCGTTGTTCAGCAAAGGTCGGCGCGGGTCTTGACTCAGTTGATTGTAATAGTAAGAGGGAATCAAGCGGCTGAAACGGTTGTTCTCGTAATTCGGGTAGGAGACCATCGCCAAAATTTCGCCCGTTTTTGGATTCATGGCGATAATCACGCCGCTGGTGATGCGAATGGATTGCAGGTGCGCGTTCCAAAAACGAATCTCTTCTTCAAGCGTCGCTTGCGCCGCTGTTTGCAGGCGCGTGTCAATCGTCAAATAGACGTTGTAACCGGGCACGGGCGGAATCGGCGGCTCTAAATTGCGGATTTCTTGTCCCGCCACGTCTATCTGCACGACGCGCGTGCCGTTTCTTCCCGATAAAATTTCTTGCAAAGACGTTTCCACGCCCGCATAACCGACTTTGTCGCGGTTGGGGTCGAAGCCGAGCGCTTTCAACTCTTCTTCTTGCGAGGCGGGGATGGGACCGAGAAAGCCGACGAGGTGGGCGGTCAGCGAGCCGGTCGGGTAGTCGCGGATGGGTTCGATTTCGACGTTTACGCCGGGCATGTCCGATTTTTTCTCTTCGATGATGCGCGCCGTCTCTTCGGAGACGTTGCATTTTATCGGCACGGGGCTGTACGGCGCGAGCGTGTCTTGCAGCGCCACTAACTGAGCGATGCTCGGGCCGGGCACGCAGGCGGCGAATAATTTGGCTTGATTCAAATAATCTTCGCGCAACAATCCGCCCGGCACGGACAGAAAAATCTCGTCGCTGTTCGGGTCGTTGACGACAAAATTGCCGACGGGCACGTCCAGCAGTTTGGAAAGTTCGCGGTAGATGCGTTGAATGTCTGAGTCGTCTTCGGGCAAACTGGCGGGCGTGATGGTGATGTTGTAAGCGGCGATATTTCGCGCCAGCAGATAGCCGTTGCGGTCGTAGATAATTCCGCGCGGCGCGGGAATGCTGACGTCTTTTGTATAGTTATCTTCCGCTCTCGTTTTATATGAATCTACGTTGAAAATTTGCAGGTTGACGAGGCGGACTGAAAACGCCGCGAGCGTCAACGCGACGGCGAGATAAATTACTCCTAAACGCCACGCCTCAAAACGAAGCGGACGCGATTCAATTTTGGAACTCATTTTTATTCCTCGACGGGGTAAACCCAATGCGCCAAGTCGCGCATGAGCGCATAAAGCGGAATAGCGAGCAGAATGTTTAACAAAAGGCTCGGCAAGACGATTAATCCTACCACATCCTTTAGCGGCAAAGGGACGCCCAAGAAGCGCAGCGCGGCGTAGGAAAGCGCCTGAGAGAAGAGGACGCTGGCGAACACTACGCTAAACGCCGCCAATAAGGGCGCCTGCCACACGCGCTTTTGAAGAAGTTGCGCGAAAAAAACCGTCCCAAGATAAGAGGCGACGACGACGACAATCGGCATTTTGGAGATAAAGCCGACGAAGAGACAAGTCAACGCGCCCCAATGCCAAGCGGATTTGACTTGCTTTTGCAACGCCCAAACGGCGAGCAAAACGAGCGGCAAGTCGGCGTAGCCTGAAAGCAATCGAACTTGGCTGACCACCGCCGATTGCAGAATGACCGTCAACGCCAGAAGCGGGAAAGCGATAATATTTCGCATGAACGGTTACGGCGAAGCGGACTCGGGTTCGAGCGGGGCGATGTCCACCGGACGGAAGTTGGTGATGACGAGGACGATTTCGAGGCGCGAAAAATCTACGGCGGGTTGAACCGTCGCTTGTTGAAAAAGTTCAAATTCCAAAACGCGAAGCGTTACGATTTTCCCGATGATTAAATCGGCGGGGTATCCGCCGCCCAAGCCGGAGGTGAGAATTAAGTCGCCCGCTTGAACGGTTGCGTTTTGCGAAATCAAATCGAGGGAGACGTCGCCCGTTACCGAGCCGTTAAGGACGGCGCTGGTTTGCGCGTCGCGCAAGTAAACGTTGACCGACGAGCCAGGGTCGGTGATGAGTTGCACGCGCGCCGCGTCGGCGATGACCGCGTCTATGCGCCCGACCAAACCTTGATTGGTAACGACGGGCATTCCGCGCCGAATGCCGTCGTTGGAGCCGCGATTGATAATGACGTAATGCAAAAAGGGGCTGGGGTCGCGCCCGATGACGGAGGCGGCTTTGTAGGCGCTTTCGGGGTTGGCGCGAGAGAAATCCACCAGCGCGGCGAGGATTTCCGTCTCGCTGACTCGCTGTTGCAATTCGATGACTTGCGCTTGCAATTGCGAAACTTGCGCTTCGAGTTCGGCGTTGCGCGAGCGCAAACTGACGATGTCTCGCGGGGCGGTGATGAAATCTTGAAAGCCGAGAAAGCGTCCTGAAATCCAGGTTTGGACGTCCGCAAGCGCAGCGGTAAATCCGCGAGAGGCTGAGCCTAACGCGCCGCTGAACGCCAAGACGAGAATCCCGCCGATGACGAGGAAGATGATGGTCGTTTGTAAAGAGCGCGAATTCATTTTGATTCAGCCTGCGCGGCTGTCGTTTAGATGTGGCGCGTGCTGCCGCGTTCCAGCCCCGTCAAGTAGCGTTGGAAATTTTCGAGGTCTTCAAAGACGGTTGCCGCGCCGCGCGCCACGCAAGTCAGCGGGTCTTCGGCGACCCAAACGCGGAGTTTGAGTTCGTCGGTGAGGCGGTCTGCCAGCCCTTGCAAGAGCGCGCCGCCGCCCGCGAGGCAGATGCCGATGTCCATTAAGTCCGCGACGATTTCGGGCGGAATTTCGTCAATCATATCTCGCGCCGTGTTGACGACCACTTGCACCGAACTGGACAGCGCTTCGCGGATTTCGATGGAGGAAACTTCGATGGTTTCGGGAAGGCCGGTTACTAAATTTCTGCCGCGCACTTCCATCGTCTTTTCGGGGCGCAACGGAGCCGCCGAGCCGATTTGCCATTTAATCTGTTCGGCGATTCCCGTGCCAACCAGCAAGTTGTATTTGTTGCGTAAATATTGAACGACGTCGTGATCCATTTCGTCGCCTGCCAGACGCAACGAGCGAGAAGCGACCACGCCGCCAGTGGAAAGCACCGCCACCTCTGTCGTGCCGCCGCCGATGTCTATGACCATCGAGCCGCGCACCTCGCCGATGGGGAGTCCCGCGCCGATAGCCGCCGCGATGGGTTCTTCGATGAGCATTGCCGTCCGCGCGCCAGCCGCCATCACCGCGTCGTAGACGGCGCGTTTTTCCACTTCGGTTACGCCGGTCGGCAAGCCGACAATCACGCGCGGACGCGGCAACGGCACGATGCTTTGTTCGTGAACTTTGCCGATGAAGTATTCCAACATGACGCGAGTTACGTCAAACTCGGAGATGACGCCGTCGCGGATGGGGCGCACGACGACCACGTTGGCGGGCGCGCGCCCGACCATTTCTTTGGCTTCAAGCCCAATCGAGAGAGGTTGGCGCTGCTTTTTGTCCACCGCCACCCAAGACGGCTCGTTAATAACAATCCCTTTGCCGCGCACATGAACGAGAGTGTTTGCCGTGCCAAGATCAATGGCGATGTCTAATGAAAATAAGCCTAAGAGCCAGTTAATTGGGTTGAAAGCCAAATTAATTTCCTATTGAATGCGAGAATAAGCGAATCTAAAAACAACAAAAAATTATACCATGCAGATTCTTCTTCGTTTTATCCGCGCTTGGATAAGGTAAAATAGGCGAAAACTTATGGAGGAAGAGCAATGCCTAAATTTGCAGTGGTAACAGACAGCACGTCTTACATTCCGTCCGAACTCGCGCAGAAGCATGGAATTACAGTCGCCCCGCAGGTTTTGATTTGGGACGGTCAAACCTTCCGCGACGGGATTGACATTCAACCGGTTGAATTTTACAGCCGCCTGAAAACCTCAAAAACTATGCCGTCCACGTCGCAGGTTTCGCCTGCCGACATGCAGAAAATCTTTCAAGAAATTGTCGCCCAAGAGATGGCGGTTTTGGGCATTTTTATTTCTTCAAAATTATCGGGGACTTTGCAATCTGCGACGCAAGCCAAAGAGATGATGGGCAGCGCGGGCGAAAAAGTAACGCTGGTGGACAGTCAATCTACGGCGATGGCGTTGGGCTTCCAAGTTCTCGCCGCCGCTCGCGCCGCCGAAGCGGGAGTTGGCGTGGAGGAAGCCGCCGCGTTCGCGCAGACGGCGCACGAGCGCACGGGCGTTTTCTTTGCGGTGGATACGCTCGAATTTTTGCATCGCGGCGGGCGCATTGGCGGCGGACAGCGCTTCATCGGTTCGGCGTTGAATCTCAAACCAATTCTCGCCGTGCAAAACGGAAAAGTAGAAGGCATCGAGCGCGTCCGCGCAAAGGGCAAGGCGCACGAGCGCGTGTTGGAATTGGTTTCCGAACAAGTAAACGGCAAGTCAAACGTCCGCTTGGCGACGCTCCATGCCGACGCGGAAGCCGACGCGAAAAATATACTCGAACGCGCTTCCGCCGCTCTTTCGCCGATTGAAGCGCTTCTCTCCGAAGTCAGCCCCGTCGTCGGGACGCACGCCGGACCAGGCACGGTGGGCTTGGCTTATGCGTTTGAATAATCGGACGTAATTTTTTTATAGCCGACCGCGTCTCAACAGAAACTTTATTAGCCAAAAGGAGTCGTAGTTATGGAAAGAAATATGTCTGATTTAGATCGCGTCGCGCGCGCGATTGTGGCGGCAGTGTTCGCTTATTTGTTTTTTAGTCACGCCGTAACCGGAGCGCTGGGGATTGTCCTTCTCGCGCTTGCCGTTGTGTTCGTCTTTTCTTCCGTGATGTCCTTCTGCCCGGTTTACAGGGCGTTAAACATCGGCACGTTTAAGAAAAAGTAGAAAGCGAGAAGAGCGGGCGAGACCGTCCGCTCTTTTATTTTTCAATGAACTTGCAAGAATTTGAAAAAAGAATCGCCGATTCGGAGAAGCCCGTCGTTGTGGATTTTTGGGCGACGTGGTGCGCCCCCTGCCGAACGACCAAGCCAATTTTGGATAAACTGGGCAGGGAATACGCCGAGTCTGCGCTGTTTTTGCCGGTCAACGCCGACCAAGCGCGAGAGGTGATGGAAAAATATCGCATCTTCGGCATCCCGACGGTAATTGCGTTTAAGGACGGAAAAGAAGCGGCGCGAATCGTCGGCGCGAGAAATGAAGACGGCTACCGCGTTATGTTTGAAGCGCTGGCAAAAAACGAAGAAATCAAATTTCCCTTATCGCAAGGGGAGCGCGTTTTTAGATTAGGGGCGGGCGCTTTGCTGGTTGTCTATGGCGCGAATCATAATATTCCGCTGGTAACGGGAATCGGCGTTGTGCTGATTTTCTTTGGGCTATACGACCGCTGTCCGCTGGTCAACGCGCTGACGGGATTCTTTCGGCGAAAGCGAAATTGAAAAACGCTGAAAAAGCGTCGGAGCGGAATGCGGCGGCGAGTATAATTTCTCCTATGATGAATCACGTTCCCTTAGTCATCGGCGTGGCGGGCGGGTCGGGCTCTGGCAAAACCACCGTCGCGCGCGAGTTGTTGCGGCGCGTCGGCGTAGATCAAATCGCATATCTGCAACATGATTCGTATTATAAAGATTTAAGCGCGTTGGACGCGAGTCGCCATTCCGAGATTAACTTTGATCACCCGAACGCGCTGGAAACCGAATTGCTAATCGAACACGTCGCCGCGTTGCGCGATTATCGTTCCGTGCAAGTCCCGATTTATGATTTTGCGACGGACACGCGCAAGGCGGAGACGACGCGCGTTTCGCCGAAGAACGTGATTCTCGTCGAAGGAATTTTGCTTTACGCCGAACCCGAACTGCGAAAATTATTTGACGTAAAAATTTTTGTGGACGCCGACGCGGATATTCGCTTTATTCGCCGTCTGCGGCGAGACATTAACGAGCGCGGACGCAGCGTCGAGTCGGTCATCGCGCAATATTACGCGACGGTGCGCCCGATGCATTTAGAATTTGTCGAGCCGTCGAAACGCTACGCCGACGTCATCATCCCCGAAGGCGGACATAACGCGGCGGCGATGGACATGGTCGCGGCGCGAATTGAAATGTTATTAAGCAAGTCTGAAAAATTACAACCTATTTAAGGAGAAACAATGTCGAAACAATGGAATACCCCGCCCGCAATGCAGATTGACCCGAAGAAAAAATATCGCGCCCGCATGGAGACCGACAACGGCGCGATGGTTTTTGATTTGTTCGCCGATAGAGCGCCCGTTACCGTGAATAATTTTGTTTTCCTTTCGCGCGAAGGCTATTACGACGACGTGATTTTTCACCGCGTAATTTCCAACTTTATGGCGCAAGGCGGCGACCCGACGGGAAGCGGGCGCGGCGGACCGGGCTATAAATTTCAAGACGAATTTCACCCCAGTTTGAAGCACAGCAAACGCGGCATCCTCTCGATGGCGAACGCGGGGCCGGGAACGAACGGTTCGCAGTTTTTCATCACGCACGGACCGACGCCGCATTTGGACAATCGGCATACGGTGTTCGGCGAGTTGGTCGAAGGCGAGGATGTGTTGATGTCCATTCCCGAACGCGACCCGATGAACGTCAACGCCCCTGCGGTGAAGATTCTCCGTGTCGTCATCGAAGAACTCTAATTCTTCAAAATTATGGACGACCGCCGCGCTGCGAATTTTTGCGGCGCTGGCGGTCGTTGGCATTACGCTGTACATTTACAGCGTCCGCGATCAAGCGGAGAAATTCGCCAGTTATGGATATGTCGGCGCTTTCTTAATTACGCTGATGGCAAACGCGACGGTGATTCTCCCGGCGCCGGGCGTGGCGATTATTTTTGCGATGGGCGGCGTCCTCAACCCGTTGGGCGTCGCGTTGGCGGGCGGGGCGGGCGGCGCGTTAGGCGAATTGACCGGTTACTTGGCGGGTTACAGCGGACAAGCGGCGGTCGAAAATACGAAAATTTACAATCGTATTTTGCCGCGCGTTCAAAAATATGGCGCTTGGGTAATCCTCGTTCTGGCGGCAATTCCCAACCCTTTTTTTGATTTGGCGGGAATTGCGGCGGGCATGGTAAAAATTCCCGTTTGGAAATTTATGCTGGCTTGCTGGATGGGTCAAACAATCAAAATGGCGCTCTTCGCTTTTGCGGGCGCGTATTCCGTGAATTGGGTCGCCGACTTTTTTTAATTAAAGCGCGGCGTTTCAAAGTGACCTTATTCACTCTGATTTCGTGATATTCTTTTTCTATATTTTGCGTATAATGTAAATATAGATTTTCAACTATTACATCTCATCGGAGGAAATTATGTTTGTCGGCGAAAGAATGTCTCACCCTGTAATTACGGTCAGCCCGGATATGCCGGTCAACGATGCGCTGGCGATGTTTCGCAAGGAACATATCCGCCGCGCCCCGGTCATCAAGAACGGAAAATTAGTCGGCATCGTTTCAGAACGAGATTTGCTAAACGCCTCGCCTTCTCCCGTTACCAGTTTGAGCGTGTGGGAAATGAATTACTTAATCAGCAAAGTTACCGTCAAGCAGGTGATGTCGAAGAAACCGATTACCGTCGAAGCGGACACGCCGATTGAAGAAGCGGCGCGCACTATGGCGGACAAAAAAATCGGCGGCTTGCCCGTTATGCGCGGCGACAAAGTGGCGGGCATCATCACCGAAACCGACTTGTTCAAAATTTTCCTCGAACTGATGGGCGCGCGCGCCAAAGCCTTGCGCGTTACCGCGCAAGTGTTAGACCAGCCGGGCGCGTTGGCGCAGATTACAAAAGCCGTGGCAGACGCGGGCGGAAACTTCATCTCCTTCGGACAGTTCTCCGGCGCTGACGCGGCGAGCAAGACCGTTACCTTCAAAGTGGCGGGCATAAAGAAAGAAGAAATCTCCGCCGTGTTGAAGAACGTCGTGAAGAAAATTTGGGACGTTCGCGTGTGTTAAATTGCAAGCGTCAAAAGAGCGCATTTTTTATGCGCTCTTTTGATTTAAGAATTTTGGAGAATTAAAAATGGGTTTTTTAGACTTTTTATTCAGGACCGCTATTCCTTCGATTAGCGCCGACGAATTGAACGCGCGCCTTAAGAGCGACAAACGCGTAATTTTACTGGACGTGCGTCAGCCGCAAGAGTTTGAGCAAGGACACATCGCTGGCGCGAAGTTGATTCCGCTGGGCGAACTTTCGCGGCGGATGAACGAGTTGCCGACCGACCGCGAAATCGTTTGCGTTTGCGCTTCGGGCAATCGCAGTTCGTCCGCGACGAAGGCGCTGGTTAAGGCGGGGTATAAAGCCGTCAATATGTCTGGCGGGATGTTCGCGTGGCGGCGAAGCAAATTGCCCGTAAAACAAAAATGACGCGATAAAAAGAGACGCTCGCAAGCGTCTCTTTTTTATATTATTGCGCTTCCGCTTTGGGCGCGGACTTGAACCAATTTTCCCACTCGCGGTTTTCCCAAACGACAAGAATCGGCGCGGCGTTGAAAATGGACGAATACGTCCCGCTGAGAATGCCGACCAGCAAAATAATTACGAAATGCCGAATGGTCTCTCCGCCGAACAAAACCAGCGCGAAGAGCGTAAACATAACCGTCAATTGCGTGGTAATCGAGCGGTCGAGCGTTTGGACGATGGAGTGATTAACCAGCGTTTCGTAATCGAGGCGGCGGTAAATGCGCGAGTTTTCGCGCACGCGGTCGAAGACCACAATCGTATCATGGACGGAAAAGCCGATGACGGTCAACAGCGCGGTGAGAAAAAGCGCGTCCGCCTCCCAGCCGAAGAAGTAGCCGAGCATGGCTTCCAAGCCGATGACCAACAGCACGTCGTGAAGCATGGCAACGACCGCCGCCGTCCCGTAGCGGATGGGGTGTTCCACGCCGCGAAACGCAAACCAGATGTAAACCAAAATCGCCGCCGCCGCCATGAGGATGGCGATTCCTGCCGCGCGAGTTACTTCCGCGCCGACGGAGGGGCTGACCGAGGTGAAGTTCAAAATCGTAACCGTCGAGTTGAAGCGCGATTCCATTGCGGCAATTAATTCGCCTTTGGTTTCGTCGCTCATGGTCTTCGAGCGGATGGCGTAGGCGTCGTCGCCGAGCGGCTGGATGATTGGATCTTTCAGCGGCTGTTCGTCGGCGGAGAATTCCGCATAAAGCGCGGAGACGGCGTCGGCGTCTGGGCGCGCGCCGCTGAATTGGACTTCTAAAAGCGAGCCGCCGCGAAAGTCAATGCCGAGGCGCAACGCGCCTTCTTGCGGGTCGGCTTTCCAATTTAAGAAGAGGAAAACGAGACCCGGAATGATGATAATCAAAGAGATGAAAAAATAGAGGTAGCGATTCTTGATGATATTCATGGCAATCTCCTACAAACCAAACCAACGGGGATGTTCGCCGATTTTCAAATTATCCAGCACGGCGTGTAGGAAGGTGCGGGTAACGATAATGGCGGTGAAGAGCGAGACCAACACGCCTAACGCCAACGTAATGGAGAAGCCTTTGACCATGCTTGCGCCGAAGGTGTTTCCGAAGATGAAGAGGATGACGCAAGTGATGAGCGTCGAGCTGTTTGAGTCGCGGATGGAGGGCCAGGCGCGGCTCCAGGCGAGGTCAATGGCTTGACGCAAATTGCGTCCTGCGCGAAGTTCTTCTTTGAGGCGCTCGAAGATGAGCACGTTCGCGTCCACCGCCATGCCGATGCTCAAAATAAAGCCCGCGATGCCGGGCAAAGTCAGCACGACGGGAATTAATTTGAAAAGCATGAGCGAGATGAGCGAGTAAATAATTAACGCCGCTGCGGCGATGACGCCCGGCATACGATAATTTAACGCCATGAAAAGGATGACGACGATTAAGCCGATGACGCCCGCCAGCACGCTCTTGCGAACAGATTCTTCGCCGAGCGTCGGACCGACGGTGCGGCTTTCGACGACCTTAATCGGAATAGGCAACGCGCCCGAACGCAACTGCACGACGAAAGCGTTCGCGGATTCGGCGGTGTACGAACCGCTGATGGAGCCTTGTCCGCCGGTAATGGCTTGGTTGATGACTGGCGAGGAGATGACGGTTTTATCGAGCACGATGGCGAGGTATTTGCCGATGTTCTTTGCCGTGTAGTCGCCAAAGATGCGCGTGCCGTTGGTCGTCAACTCGAAGTTGATGACGTATTGTCCGGCGGAATCGCGCCCGACGGAAGCGGTGTTTAAGTCGGTGCCGGTCATTACGGTGTGGTAAACCTTGTCGGCGGGCGCGGGCGCGGCGTCCGATTCGGGGACGGCGGAATCGTCGGTTGCGGGGGCGGCGGTTGGTTCAGATTGAGGCGCTTCGCTTCCTGTCGCAAAATCAGTTTTGATGACCGTCCCTTCGGGGAGCGGGCTGTCGCCCATATCCACAAATTCGAGCAGGGCGGTTTGTTTGAGCGAGGCGACGACGTCTTCCGAGTTGGTTACGCCGGGAAATTCCGCCACAATGCGGCGGTCGCCCGCGACTTGCATTACCACTTCGCTGACGCCCAAGCCGTTGGCGCGGTTTTCCAAAATGCTTTTAGCGATTGCCATATCTTCCGCTTTGACGACGCTGTCGGCAGGGACGTCGGCTTCGAGCAGCGTTTGCACGCCGCCGCGCAAGTCGAGACCGAGTTTGACGTCTACGTTGCGATCAACGAGCGGCTTATCGCCGAAGGGGGAGTAAACCGTTATGCGTTTGCTTAAATCCACCCAAAGCGAGAGGATGAGCAACAGCGCAATGACGATTAACCAAAGGGATTTGTTGCGATACATAGATTTCTCCATCCAAAAAAATGCCAGCCTGTGGCTGGCGCGGACGCCATTATACCCCCGTTTTTTCATAGAAAATCGAATTTAGGAAAATTTAGCCAACGCGGCGAGCGCTTGGGCGAGGACTTGACTCTCGTTTAGCGCGTCGCTGTCGAGGGTGATGTCGGCGTGTTCGCGGGCGTGAGTCAGGCGGCGCAGTTGCTCTTCATAATCGGCGAGCGTCCAATTCAATTTGCGGCGGCGGTTGGCGTTTTCAAACGAGCAGCTTAAATAAATCAACACGTCGGGTTTGGCGATGATCTTCCACATTTGTTGCGCGAAAGAATGTTCCTGCGCGATGTGGCGGCAACGGTAGCCGCGTTCTTCTAACCCGCGAATCAGCGTGGATTTGCCCGAACTGCACACGCCCACAACGCCGACCAGCGGAAGGTCAGGCATGGATGGGCAAACTCGCGCTCATGCGCCGCACGGAATCGCCCTCTTGCGGCGAGACGCGCAAGACCATAACGCTGATGTCGTCCGACGGGCGGTTGTCGTCCAGCCGCGCCGCCTCCGCCAGCAGACCGTCGGCGACGGCTTGCGGCGAGGGCGCGTCCAACAAGCCGCGCAAAACCTGCGGGACATCCATCGGCGTTCCGCGCCGTTCGCCCGCGTGAGTCACGCCGTCGGAGAAGACGACGACGGTGAGATTCGGCTCGATATTTAATTCCGTAATAATCGGGCGGACGTTGCGCGAAGTCCCCAACGAGATGCTTTCTTGATCGAGGACTTCGATTTCTGCTCCTCTGCACACGACCATCGGCGCGGGGTTGTTGCGGGCGAGGACGATGCTTTTGCTGTGCAAATCTACCGAAGCGATGTTGAGTGTGCAAGTAACTTTGCCTGCGCGTTCGGCAAACAGCGCGTCAGACGCGGCGCGGGCGGCGGCGCCGTCGCGCACGCCTTCGGCGATCAGGCTAATCACCTTGCGGACGACGATTAACGAAACGGCTTTCGCGCCGCGTCCGCTGGTTTGACCGTCCGCCAGCACGACGGAAACGCCGCCGGTCGGGCGTTCGATTAATTCGAGCGTGTCGCCGCTTTCAGAGACGGCGTATTTGTTGGTCTTTGCGACCGCAATTTGAATTTCCATTGGCGAGAATTTTACCCGAAATTCCTTGACGGCGTCGCCTGCGGCAGATATAATCGGCAGGCTTTGTAAGAAAACCAATCCAGACGGGCGCGCGCCCGTCTGATGTCTGTATAAAGGAGAACGTCTATGACACCCCATCCCAAGCGCAAACACTCGAAAGGCCGCCGCGACCGCCGCCGCGCTCACGACGCGCTGAGCGTCGCCAACCTCGTCGCCTGTTCCAACTGCGGAAACAAGCGCCTGCCGCACGTCGTCTGCCCGAACTGCGGTTACTTCAAAGGGCGCGAAGTAATTCAAGTGAAAAAAGAAAAGAAAGCGTCGGAGTAACGACAGCGGGTCGCAACAAAAGCGACCCGTTTGTGTTTAATTCTCTGAAAACTTTTTCGAGGAGAGAACATGAAATTAACCGCAAACACCGCTTTTATTTTTCCCGGTCAAGGCTCGCAAACCGTCGGCATGGGGAAAGAACTCGCAGAAACGCAGCCCGCCGCCCGCGAAACCTTCGCCGAAGCGGATTCCATTCTCGGCTTTGCGCTTTCCAATTTGATGTGGAACGGACCTGACGAGGAACTGAACGATACGGTCAACACGCAGCCTGCGCTGTTCGTTCACTCGCTCGCCGCTTACCGGACGTTTAGCGGACTCTACCCTGCTTTCGCGCCTGCGGCGCTGGCTGGCCATTCGCTGGGAGAGTTGTCTGCGTTAACCGCCGCCGACGCCTTATCCTTCGCGGACGGATTGCGCCTCGTCCGCAAGCGCGGCGAACTGATGAAACGCGCTGGCGAACTCGCGCCGGGCGGCATGGCGGCAATTCTCGGCTTAGATATTCCCGCGCTCGACCAACTCTGCGCCGAAGCCAGCGCGGAGGGCGAAATCGTCCAAGTGGCAAATGACAACTGTCCGGGTCAAGTCGTCATCTCTGGCGCCAAGCCCGCGGTGGAACGCGCCGTAATCGCGGCGAAGGCGGCGGGCGCGAAGCGCGCGCTTCCGCTGGCGGTTTCAATTGCCGCGCACTCGCCGTTGATGGATTCGATTCAAGCCGAATGGAATCAAGCCGTCGAAACGGCGGACATCCGCGACCCGAAACTTACGGTAATCGGCAACGTCCGCGCGACGGCGCTGAAAACGGCGGAAGAAGTCCGCGCCGATTTGAAAGAGCAGATGCAATCGCGCGTCAAGTGGACGGACAGCGTGAAGACCATGAGCGAAATGGGCGTCGTCGCTTTTGCGGAAGTCGGGACGGGTTCGGTTTTGGGCGGTTTGAATAAACGTATTAAGCGAGAGGCGGCGAATTATCCGCTGGGAAATCCGCAAGATTTTGCGGCGTTGGAATAAAACTGAAAACGACAAGACGGATGGATAAGTTCGCCTTGTCATTTTGAACAAACGAGAAATCTATTAATGACAAACGCTTTTCGGTACAATAAGGCGTTTGTCATTTTTGATTTAGAGAGTTTTATGAACAGAAAAATCGCCGCTTTATTTCTCGCCGTTTTTCTCGCCGCCTGCGACGCCCCGCAGACGACGACTCCGTTTGCGCCCGTTACGCAAATTCCGTTTTTTGCGAGCGACACGCCGCCGCCGTTTATCGTCCCTGTTACCGACACGCCGCAAATTATTTATCCCATAACTGAAACGCCGACCTTTGAAGCGCCGATTTTGATTGCGGAAACCCCGCTTCCGCCGACGGCATGGTGGGAGGTTTACTTCACAGACCCGTTGAACATGGGAAACCCTAATAACCTGTCGGGTTCGATTGAAGAAAAATTAATTGAGTTAATTAATTCCGCGCAAACGAGCATTCATATCGCTTCGTTTGAGTTTAACCTTCCGCGAGTCGCGGATGCGCTCATCGCGGCGAAAAATCGCGGCGTGGACGTGCGCTGGGTTACGGACGATAAAAACGGCTTAGGCATTGACGCGAATCCCAATCGCGGACAATTTGCGCGACTCATCGCTGCGGGAATTCAAGTCAAAGACGACGCGGGGCGCAGCGCGTTAATGCACAATAAATTTTGGATCTTCGACAAACAAATTACTTGGACGGGTTCGACCAACATCACCGAAAACGGAATCTACAAACAAAACAACAACGTCATTTTGATTCGTTCGTCGGAAGTGGCGGAGATTTACGAGCGCGAATGGCAAGAACTTTGGACGGGCTTATTCGGTCCGCGCGCGCCTTCGACGATTAACAATCAATGGGCAATTTTGGACGGAACGCCGATCCAAATTTTATTCTCGGCGGAAGACGGCGCGATTGCCAACGTCAACGCCGTGATTCGAGACGCGAAAAGCAGCGTCCGCTTTTTGATTTTCAGTTTCACCGACGACTCAATGGCGCAGACCATGTTGGCGCGTTCCCAAGCGGGCGTGGACGTTCAGGGCGTGTTCGAGACTTTCGGCAGCGCCAGCATCAACTCGCAATTGAAAACTTTGTGGTGCGCCAACTTGCCCGTCCGACAAGACGGCAACAGCAGTTTTCTGCATCATAAAGTCATCGTGATAGACGACAGCATCGTCGTTACGGGTTCGCTTAATTTCTCCGCCAGCGCCGACAAATCAAACGAAGAAAATGTGATGATTATTGACAACCCTGAAATTGCGGCGCTTTACTTGCAAGAGTATCAAAAAATGTGGAATCAATCCGTCGGCATTCCGACGGGAACGTTTGACTGCCGATAAAAAATCCCCGCGAAGTTCGCGGGGATTTTCGTTATTCGTACAAAGGCGCGACAGACGGCTGAATTATTGCGCCGCTTCGCGCGTTTCGCATGGCGCGGGCAAAAGCGCGGCGCTCCGCCTTTTGCGCGTCTATGCGGCGTTGAACGTGCGGCGAGAAAAAACCCGCATAACGCTTTTGCAGTTGCGGCAACTGCCAATCGTTCCCGCCGACATGCCCGCGACAATTCGGCGCGCCGCACAAGCAGTCGAATTCGTCGTAAGGCATCGTGTCGCACATGGCGTAATCGAAACAAACTTCCTCGCCGATTTGGATGTCTCGCATCGCAACGAGTCCAATCTGGCCCGAAAGACCTGCGTTCGGGTTGCACGAGTGATTGACAAAATCTCCCTCGCCGATGGGGCGCGGCACAAGGAAGAGGCGATCTTCCACTTGCAGGCACAACATGCGCTCGCGTTCGGAGAGGCGGATAAAGGTCTCCCATTCATAAACAACGCCGCCGAAAACGGCAATCAACTCGCCGCGCTTAATCGCTTCGCGGGCGAAGATGCTGTTTCCGCTTTGATCGGCTTTCAGGCGACCTTCCAACTTAGAAGACAGATAGGAACTTGGATGTTTGGACATTCATAAAAACACCTTTCATCGAGTTAAAGATTAACAGCGCCTCCCGCGGTGGACGAGCCGCGAAAAACGCCATTGGTGTTTCAATCATACATTAAATTATTCGAGTGTAAAGGGTTGAAGCCGCGCAGTTTGCGGCGAATTTGCTAATGATTCGTCAGCGCGACGCTCTTTGGAATCACGAATCAATATTTTGCAAACTTGACGGATGCAAAAACATCATCGCAAAATTCCGCGCCGCTTTCCTTGTCGAAAGTTGATTCGGCGCTTCGGGCTTTTTTCTTCACTCGATCCAACTCGCGCCCCAATCGGGTTCGGGGTTGTTTGTAATTTGACGCAGCGCCGAACCGTCGGCTTTCATAATGAACAGGTCGGCTTGGTCGTTGTTGCGTAACGAATTAAAGACGATGTATTGTCCGTTTGGCGAGTAAGACGCGCCCGCGTTATTTCCGCCGCGCGTCAGTTGAGCGTAACTCCCGTCGGCAACGTTGATGGTAAAAATATCTTTGTCGCCGAAAGGTCCCGCGTGAATCAAAAGCGACGCGCCGTCCGGCGACCAATCCACGCTGCCGCCAATTCCTTGCAGCCCCTGCGAAATTTTCAAGTGATTGCGCCCGTCGGCGTCCATTGTGAAAATCTCATATTCTTGCGGGGCGCCCGTGTTCATTGCGTAGGCGATTCTTTCTCCGTCAGGCGACCACGCCGCCGAGACGATGTCTCCCGCGCCCGTATAAAGCAAATGAGGATTTAGCCCGTCGGTGTTGACGATCCACAGCGCAACGCGCCCGTCGCCGACGCGGTTTGGAAAGACGATGTATCGCCCGTCGGGCGAATAATCCGGCGCGATGACGTTGCCGACGTTCGTCGTCAACTGCGAAGATTCGCGTTTGGCAAAATCGAGGACGAAGAAATCAAAATTCATTCCAGCGCGATTGGAAGCGAATAACAAAGACGTTGCGTCGGGCGAAAAGACGGGGTAATAATTGCTGGCTTCTAGGTTGGTCAATTGCGCGAGGTCGCTGCCGTCGGCGTTGACGACGCAAATTTGGTTGTAATCTCCGCGCTGGCAAGTGAAGGCAATGCGCCCGCCGTGCGTCAGCGTGGGGCGCGGCGTAACGGACGGAGTCGGCGGCGGCGTGTAATTCGACGCGACGGAAGTAAAGAGAATCGGCGTAGGCAGCGGGGCAATCTCTTCGGCGGGGCGGATGAAAAATAAAAGCGCGAAGAATCCGACGACGAGCGAAAGAATCAAAATGGGAACGACTTTGATTTTGCGGACGGGTTTTAACGTCGGCGCGGCGAGCGTCGCCAAGCGTTCTTCCAGCGGGCGCGCGTCGGCGCTGACGGCGATATTCTTCGGCGGCGGAAGGAAGTTCCAAGCGTTCAACGCCGACGCGATAACAGGCGTGGACTCTAAATTGGCGCGAGTCGGAAGCTCGGTCGGCGAAAGTTGCGAAGCGAGAGTCAACGACGAAAGCAGTTCCGTCGTCGTCTTGAAGCGTTCGGCGGAATCTTTTCGCAGCGCCCACAAAATCATGCGCGAGAAGTGATCGGGCAGATCGCGGTTGAAGGTCGAGGGCGGCGGCGGAAGGTCGTCCAGTTGCGCGGCGCGAATCGCGTCAATTGTTCTCGGCGGAAAAGAGCCGTTGATCCAAACGCCGGTTGTTAACTCGTAAAGCAAAACGGCGAGCGCGTAAATGTCGGCGGCGGCGGTTGGGGTTTCGCCGCGAATTTGTTCGGGCGCTTGATAAAGCGGCGGATATTTGACTAACTTGCTTTCGCTGTTCGCGCCGCTGATTCCGCAAAGGATAACTTCGCCGTTTCGGTTAATGCGGACATATTCGGGCGCGAGGTGCAGGTGCAAAAAATTTTTTTGGTGCAACGCCTCTAACGCGCCGCAGACGGCGCGGACGACGCATAACGCTTCGCGCGCGCCGAGCCGCCCTTTGGCGCGAACGTCTTTCAGTGAAGGACCGTCTATCCAATCTTCCAACAAAAAAGCGAAGTCGGGAGTCTTGTGCAGACCTAGCGATTTATTTACATTTGGATGGCTGACGTTTTGCGTTTGAAGCGCGTAAAAGCCGATTTGTTTCAGCGCTTCGGCGTTGTTGAAAACCGATTTTGGCAGAACCGTCAGCGCGACGTATTTTCCGCCGCGTTCGTCTAATGCGCGATATTGTTCGCCGAGCGGCGTAACCGCGTCAAAGGCTTCGATGTGAAAGCGATTGAGGACGGTTTGATTGACGGATAAAACAGGCATTCCACGTTACAAAGCCCAAGCCAGCATTAAGCCTAAAATGGCGACGATTAATCCGACGTGCAAAAGCAGATTCGACGAGGCGATAAACGAGGCGGGGAAAATAAATTGCAAAAGCAAATTGAAGAAAATAAAAACCAAGCCGATGATCGGCATTAGCCCTTTGCGGTGGGCGAGGTAGTTTGAAAGCGTGTCGAGCAAGCGCGAGATCATAATTCCTCCAACTCGGTTTCTTCGGCAGATTCAAGAACGGCGTTTGGTTGCGCTTTCCACGCGACGAATTGCGCCAAGAGTCTGCCCGGCAATTTGCCGTTAATCAACACGCCGCCGCGTTCGTGTTCGATGCGTTCCACTTGACCTAACTCATGGAAGAGCGAAATCAGCGCGCCTTCTTTATACGGCAAACGCACGCGAATCGGCTCGTACGCCTCGAACAATTCTTCTTGCGCCAGTTCCAGCAGTTGTTTGATTCCTTCGCCTTTCAAGGCGGAAATGGCGACCGACTTAGGGAAGTTCTCCAAAATCCGCATCGCGTTTTCCGCATCTTTGAGACGGTCGCTTTTATTCAGCGCCGTAATCATCGGGATGTGATCCGCGCCGATTTCTTTTAAGGTTTCCAACACGGCTTGATATTGACCGAGCGCGTTCGGGTGCGAAATGTCGGCGACGTGCAAAAGCAAATCGGCTTCGACGATTTCTTCCAGCGTGGCGTGAAAAGCGACGATGAGCGTCGTCGGCAGTTTTTGGATGAAGCCGACGGTGTCGGTGAACAGCACGGTGTTGTCGCCCGGAATTTGCACGCGGCGCGTCGTCGGGTCGAGCGTGGCGAAGAGTTGGTCGGCGACGTACACTTCCGATTTTGAAAGATGATTCAGCAAAGTGGATTTGCCCGCGTTGGTATATCCGACCAGCGCGACAGTCGGAATGCGCGTGCGTCGCCGCTGAGCGCGGTAACGGGTGCGTTGCGCCTCGACTTTTTCCAATTCCTGTTTGATGTGCGCGATGCGTTTGCGAATGGCGCGGCGGTCAACTTCCAACTGCGTTTCGCCCGGCCCGCGCAAACCGACTCCGACTCCCGAACGTCCGCCGCCGCCGCCCGCTTGCCGTTCAAGGTGCGTCCAGGCGCGGGTGAGTCGCGGCAGATTGTACTCGTATTGAGCGAGTTCTACTTGCATCATGCCTTCGCGGGAATGCGCGTGTTGCGCGAAAATGTCGAGGATTAATGCGGTGCGGTCAATCACGCGGATTTCTTTGCCCAGCGCCTTTTCTAATTCTCGTTGATGACGCGGCTGCAATTCGTCGTCGAAGATGACCACGTCCGCCAGCATTTCTTCCGCCAGCGCTTTTAACTCTTCGACTTTGCCCGGCCCGATATAAGTCTCGACGTGCGGACGATTTAATTTTTGCGTCAACTCGCCGACGACTTCCACGCCTGCGGTGTCTGCCAACAAGGCGAGTTCGGCGAGCGAATCTTCAAGCGATAAAATAGAATGAGCGTCGCGCAACTCGACGCCGACTAAAAAGGCGCGTTCACGCTGCGGGGTTGTCGGTTGGGGAATTTTCTTCGCCATTAGATTCCGTTTCTGATTTTTTGAAAGTGTCTTTATTAAGCATGTTTTCTGCGGCGGCGCTTCGTAAGTCGTCGCCGGCGGGCAAGAGGATGTGAAATATCGAGCCGGCTAATTTTACTTCGTCGTAGCCTTCGGATTCGACCCAAAGCACGCCGCCGTGCGCTTCGACGATTCCGCGCGCGATGGAGAGCCCCAAGCCAGGTCCGCCGCCTTTGAATTTGGTCTTTCCGCTGGAATGTAAATCGGTGCTTCCAAGTTGACCAAACTTATTGAAAATGAGCGTCTGGTCTTCGGCGGAAATTCCGATGCCGCTGTCTGTAACTGTGATTTCAATAAAGCCCGGCAACAGCCGCCCGTCCACAATAATTTTTCCGTGATCGGGCGTGAACTTGATCGCGTTGAAAATGATATTCGACAACGCTTGAAAAACGCGCTCCGAGTCGCCGTAGATTTGCGCGTCGCTGCCTTCAAAGGCGCGGACTTCCAGCGTCTGTCTGCGCTCGGCGATAGGCTTTTTGAATTCGTTCTCCAACAAACCGAGCAAGTGGCTGACCCACATCGGCTGGATGTTGAGTTTCAACAGGTGATTGTCAATCAGCGAAACGTCGAGCATGTCGTTGATGATGCTGTGCAAACGCGCAATGCCGTTTTCCACGCCGGTCAAATATTTTTTCATCACGGCTTGTTCCGCGCCTTGCACGAGGTCTGCCATCATCGAGGCGTATCCTTCGACCAACGTCAACGGCGTTTTCAACTCGTGCGCGGCGACGGAAATAAACTTCGATTTGTTGCGGTCGAGGATTTCCAACTTCTCTTGCGCCGCGCCTAACTCGTAGGAAATGCGCGCCACGCGGGCTTCCATCTCGTAGCGGATGACGACGCTCAGGCTGTGCGTCAAAATGGGGATGATCGCCGCCAACAGTTCGAGCGCGTCTTTATCGTCTAATTGCTCGTTGACGACGTTAATTGTCAGCGAGATGATGCGATCCACGACGAAGGAGGCTTGATAATCGGCTTCTTCTAAATTGGATTGCGTGGACGAATGCCCCCAATCGTAAAGCGCCGAATCGAGCCAAGCCAAATCGCCGGTCAAATAGGTCTGTTCGAGGAGCGTGTAAAAGCGCTGCAACTGCTCTTCAAAACTCAAGCGCATATCGTCCCCTGTGGTTAATTCGCGGGAGACTTTTTCCACCCAAATGGGGCGCAGTTTTTGCAGAGACGTTTGAACAGTCATTCGCTTAAGTGTACGCCGACTCGTTCCTTTTGGCTACTTGCTTTTTTGTTTGGCAATCCAGCGCAGAAGCGTCTCGCCGACGGCTTGCAAACTTTCGGCGGAAACTTTATCGGGCGTGTCCTGCGCGGTGTGCCAATATGGATAATCAAAATCAATGATGTCCACGGCGGGAATGCCTTTTTCGAGAAACGGCGTGTGATCGTCGAGCATACTGTATTTTTCATCGGGGATAAATTGCAACTGCCAGCCAAGTTCCGCCGCCGTTGACCAAATTTCGGCGCGGATTTTCGCGTCGGAATTTTTCTCGTAATAGAGATTTAAGTCCGCGTCGCCGACCATATCCACGACGACGACGGCTTGCGGTTTGACGGAAATTTCTTCGGCGAAAGCGCGCGAGCCGAGAATCCAATCCCAGCCTTCGATTCGTCCTTGATCTTCCGCGTCGAAAAAGACCAGCCAAACGGGGACGGAATCTTTTGGAAGAGTCCGCGCCAGTTCGAGCAAAACCGCCGCGCCAGACGCGCCGTCGTTTGCGCCAAGCACGGGCGTGAAATGCAAAGCGGGGTCGGGGTCGTTGTCGGCGAAGGCGCGCGTGTCGTAGTGCGCGGCGAGGATAATCTGCGGCGATTCCGTTCCGCGCTTGGCGATGAGGTTGTATATGGGATGATTGAGGCGCGTCGTTTCGTGGACGTCAACTGTCCACTGAGCGGATTCTAGTTCTGCGCGTAGCCAATTCTGGATTTGCGCGTGCCCGTCGGCGCCGGGCGCGCGCGAACCCATGTCCACTTGCGTTTGCACGTCCGCGTAGGCGCGCGCGCCGTCAAATGGGGCGGACGAGTTATAAGTCAAGAAGGCGACCAAATACCATCCGCCGACGACGAGCGCCAAGCCGAGAATAATCGAGAGGTAAAGCGCGGCGGAGCGTTTGTTCATTCTGAGTTTTCTTGCAGGTAAGCGTCGAGCGCTTGGGCGGAGCGGGCGGCGTAGCGTTGACCTTTTTCGCGCTTGCCGATTTTCTTTTCCAAATTCAAATCGGGCAAAATGCCGAAGTTGGCTTTCATCGGTTGAAAGTCTTTTAAGTCGGCGTGGCTGATGTAATGACAGAGCGCGCCGAGCATGGTCTCTCGCGGAAGCGTCAGCGGCGTTTTGCCGCCGAGCAGCCGCGCCAAGTTGACGCCAGCCAAAACCCCGCTGGCGATGTTGCCCATGTAGCCTTCCACGCCGACGATTTGCCCGGCGAAAAAAAGATCGTCGCGTTGAATGTGTTGCAAGGTGGGGCGCAAAAGTTTAGGCGCGGAAATAAACGTGTTGCGGTGCATTTGTCCGTAGCGCTCAAACTCGGCGTTGGCGAGTCCGGGAATTAAACGCAGGACGCGGCGCTGTTCGGGAAATTTTAGGTTGGTCTGAAAGCCGACGATGTTGTACAAACTGGCGGCGAGGTTGTCTTGCCGCAACTGCGCCACCGCGTGCGGACGTTTGCCCGTGCGCGGGTCGCGCAAGCCGACGGGACGCATCGGTCCGTAAGCCAGCGCTTCGTCGCCGCGCGCGGCGAGAATTTCGACCGGCAGGCAGCCCTCGAAAAAATGGCCGGCTTTCACGCCGCTTTCAATCGCGTCTTCAAAAGAACGCAGTTCGATTCGTTCCGCCGTTTTTAGCGCGTCGAGGAAGGCATAATATTCTTCTTTGGTAAACGGGCAGTTGATATAATCGCCGTCGTCGCTTTCGCTTTTGTCGTAGCGCGAGGCGCGGAAGGCGATTTGCATGTCCACGCTTTCGGCGCGAACGATGGGCGAGATGGCGTCAAAGAAGAAGAGATGTTCTTCGCCGCTCAACGCCGCGATGGATTGCGAAAGACTCTCCGAAGTCAACGGTCCGCTGGCCACGATGGCCGGCGCGGAGGGAATCTCTTTCATCTCTTCGCGGATTAATTCGATGTTGGGGTGCGCCGTAATTCGTTCGGTAACGCGCCGCGCAAAGGCTTCGCGGTCAACGGCTAGCGCCGCGCCGGCGGGAAGCGCCGTCTCTTCGGCGCATTCAACGAGCAGAGAATTGAAGCGGCGCAGTTCGTTTTTCAGCACGCCCGAAGCGCGGTCGGCTTGATTCGAGCCGAGCGAGTTTGAGCAGACCAGTTCCGCCAAGTCGCCGCCGACGTGCGCGCCAGTCGGCGCGTTGGGGCGCATTTCATATAACTTCACACGGACGCCGCGTTGGGCGAGCTGCCAAGCGGCTTCGCTGCCGGCTAGTCCGCCGCCGATGACGATGACAGGATTCATAGGGCGTTATTTTACCATTCCGCGTTTGCGCCTCTTGCGTCATGTATAATTTGAGAAACGATGCCGACGGACATTCACCTTGACTCTCAACTCAAAGAAGCGGCGCAACTGACCGATGCGGTTTGGGTCGCTTTGGTCGAGCGCGTGGGCGGCGTGTGGTTAATGCGCGCCTCGTTCCGCTTGTCAAAATCCGCGCAAAACGAATTGATCGGTCTAACCGCCGTTGCCGCCACCGACGCCTGGATGTGCGGCGCGTTAATCGGTCGGCACGTCCGCTCGGCGGCAATTCCAAAAAACCGTTTTCTTGGCGCGAGGCGTTTCTACGCTTACCCCTTGCGCGGCGAAACAAAACTACTGCTTATCGGCGCGGACGCGGAACAACCCAGCGCCGCGCAACGCATTTGGCGTTTGACCGCTTCGCTGCTTTCGGAGCGTTCAGATTTAGAAACGCCGCTTCTTTCCAACCTTCAACCTGACCTAACTTCCAACCTTCCGCTTGCGCTGGAAAAGATTCTCCTTAACTTCACGCGGACGGTTTCTTGTCGCGGCGCGTGGCTTGCCGTTCGGCGCGGAAGTTCGCTCGACGTTCAAGCCGAGTGGAACGCGCCCAAAGCCCGCAACGCCTCGCTGACGATTGAAGACAACCCCGTTTTGCGCCGCCTCAACCGTTCGCTGGCAGACGTGGCGCTGACCGCCGAACAGCCGAACTTTGACCGCCTGCCCTTTATGAATCTAAAATCTGGAGGCGCGTGGATTTGTCTGCCGTTGGCGTTGGGGCGGCGTTTAATCGGCGTGGTTGCCATGTGGCGGCAAAAAGAATTTAGCGCCGCTGAACGCGGACAGTTGCGCGAGTTGGCGGCGAGCGCGCCGCAAGCGGTGGACGTGGCGCTGGCGTTCTCCGAAATGTCCGCGCATTTGCGCCGACTCGGCCTGCTGAACGACATCGCGCTGACGGTTTCATCCGCGCAAAATCTTGACCAAATCGCGCAGCGCATTTTCAATTTATTAGCGCGTTCGTTTAACACGGAATTAATTGCGCTCTTTTTGAAATTTGACGACGGACATCTTCTGCGCGATTACCGTCTGCAAGACGAAAAGTTGATTGTCGCTCATGCTTCGCCGCCTAATCGTCGCCTTGCGCCGCTGTTGGAAGAATCGCGCGCGCGCCGCGTTGCCGATAAAACGCAGGCAGGCTTTGTCGGCGTGTACGAATCGGCGCGTTCTGAGTTGGCGCTTCCGCTTCGTTATCACGGACAAACCATCGGCGCATTGATAGTGGAAAACGCGCAACCCGAAGCGTTCAGTCAATACGACGAGAATCTAATGGTCGTCGTTGCCAGCCATTTGGCGGGATTGATTGAATACGTCCGCTTGCGCGAAGAGGCGCAAGGCAGAGCGCGCAGTTTGGAATTAATCCACGAGGTGGTTCAGCAGATTATCGGCTTGAATGATAAAAGCGAAGTGGCAGCCATCGCGGCGGATTTGGTGGCGCGCGATTTTCATTACGAATCAGTCATCATTTCGTTGGCGGACGACGCGGGCGAGTTTTCGATTCGCGGCGTCGGCGGCAAACCGCTGCAAGGCGTGGAGGCGCAATCTGAAATTGACGTTGACATCCAAGACGGCGAACGGATATTGGGAAACGTCCGCGCTAGCAGCCGCGAGGCGAACGCCTTTTCGCGCAACGACTTCATTGCGATGGAAGCGCTGGCCGGCATTTTGTCTTCGGTAACGACCAGCGCGAATCAATATCAGCGCTTGCAAGAGACAATTCGTCAACTGCAATTGACCGAAACAGAATTAAACGAACGCATCGAAGCGCAACGCGCCGCAGAGAATCGCTTATTGCAGGCGGCAAAACTCGCCGCCGTCGGTGAAATGGCGGCGGGCGTGGCGCACGAGTTGAACAACCCGTTGACTTCCGTCGCCGGTTTTTCCGAGTTGGCGCTGGAAGGCCTTCCCGAAGATTCGCCGCGCAGACAAGACCTGCTCATCGTCTTGCAAGAGGCGCAACGCGCGAGTTCCGTCGTGCGCCGTTTGTTAGACTTTGCGCGACAAGGCGAGCGCGTCCGCGCCAGCGCCGATTTAAACGAAGTCGTCCGCGACGTGATTGCGCTGACTCGCCACCTCATCCAAACCAGCGACGTGAATTTGATTCTTGAATTGGACGAAACGTTGCCGTGGATTTCAATCGACTCCAATCAAATAAAACAAGTAATGCTGAACTTGATTCACAACGCGCTGCAAGCCATGCCGCAAGGCGGCGAGTTGCGCGTCCGCACGTTTGCGGCGAAGCGCGAAAATAAAAACGGGCTGACCTTATCAGTCGGCGATACGGGCGTGGGAATTTCTGACGAAGAGCAAGCGAAAATCTTTGAGCCGTTTTTCACGACCAAAGGCGCAAGCGGCGGAACGGGTTTGGGCTTGTCCGTAACCTACGGCATCGTCGCCGACCATGACGGAGTGATTGAGTTAATTAGCGCTCCTGCCAGCGGCTCGACCTTTGAAGTGTGGCTTCCGTTATAAAAATAGCGAATGAAAAAATGAAACCAGAAGCGCCTTTTATCTACATCGTGGACGACGAAGCGGGCATCACCGCGCTTTGCGAGCGCGCACTCTCTCGCGCCGGGTATCGCGTCGCTTCGCAAAACGACCCGCGCGCGGCGTTAAAATATTTTGAAAGCCATCCGATTGACTTATTGCTGGTTGACATTCGCATGCCCAACGTGGACGGCTTTGAAGTGATTCAAACCATTCAGCGCTGGCAGCCCGACGCCGCGATTTTAATTATGACCGGACACGGCACGGTGGAAACCGCCATCCGCGCTTTGCGTCAAGGCGTGGACGGGCTGCTGCTCAAACCGTTTAAGCAAAACGCCGAGTTGATCGAAGCCGTCAAACTGGCTTTTGCCGACAACCAAAAAAAGCGCGACGCCGCTCGCACGCAAGCGCTGCGTCCGCTGTTCGCCGTCAGCGAAGCGCTGCTTTCCGAAGTGCGCCGCGTTCCGCTTTTGGATTTAATCGTCAAGACGATGATCGCCCAAATCAACTGTTCGCGCGCCGCCTGTTATCAACGCCAAGCCGATGTCGGCGAATTTACGCGCCTCGCGGGGAGGAACGCCCCCGACTCAATGCCGCTGCTCGATTTGATCGCCCGCGCCGATTCGTCCGACTCGCCGATTTTGATTAACCTGAACGGCCCGGGCGACCCCGACCTAAAAGCGCTTCTGACCGACCTTGAAGCGGGTTCGGCGATTCTGGCGCCAGTTCATCACCCAAACCTTAATACCATCTTCTACGCCGCGCGCGCAGTCAACGAACCCGCCTTCCGCGAATCGGATTTGGAGATGTTCCAAATTTTAGCGCGGCAAGCGGCGACGGCGTTGGAAAATTCGCGCCTTTACGCCGAGCAGTTGGAGTACATCCGTCAAATTGAGATTTCGCAAAAAGCGCTGATTCAATCCGAGAAGATGGCGGCGGTGGGGAGGCTCAGCGCTTCGCTGGCGCACGAGTTGAACAACCCCTTGCAAGGCGTGCAAAATTGTTTGCACCTTGCCGAGCGCGAAGATTTATCCGAAGAAAAACGCAAAGAATATTTTGAAATGGCGAAGAGCGAGTTGGAGCGTTTGATGACGACCTCGCGGCGCATGTTGGATTTTTACCGCCCCAACGCGACGACGCAGACGCAAGTCAACGTGGAAGATATGCTGGAATATGCGCTGAGTTTGATGTCCAAGCAATTGGACGAAGCGAAAGTCAATGTGATAAAAGACATTCGCGGCAAGCTGCCTTTAATTACGGCGGTGGGCAGTCAAATTCAGCAAGTGTTGATTAACCTCATCCTCAACGCCGCCGACGCGATGGCGCCCGACGGCGGCGACTTGCGCGTTACCGCGCAGACGCGCGATAAAAATGTCGAGCTGTTTGTGCAAGACAGCGGCGCGGGCGTCCCCGCCGAAAAGCAGATGAACATCTTCGAGCCTTTTTTTAGCACCAAAGACGGCGGCACCGGTTTGGGATTAACCGTCAGTTACAATATCATCACCGCGCACGGCGGCGCGTTGGAGTTGCTGCCAGACCGTTCGCCCGGCGCTTGTTTTCGCATCCTATTGCCCATCGGAGGTAAACCATGAAGTCCAACATCCTAGTCGTCGACGACGAGCCCGTAGCGCGACAATCCCTTACCGATATTTTGAAACTGGAAGGATATTTCGTCGTCTCTGTTTCAAACGGGCAAGCCGCCGTCGAACACATCCGCACCCGCGCGGTAGATTTGATGATTGTGGACCTCAGAATGCCGGGCATGGACGGGTTAGAAGTCATTCAGGTCGTCAATCAAACTTCGCCCGACACCGAAATTATTTTGTTGACGGCTTACGCTTCGACCGAGTCCGCTATTCAGGCTTTGCGCTTGCGAATCCATGATTATTTGTTGAAGCCCGCTTCGCCGACGCAGATTCTTGCCAGCGTAAGAAAAGGTTTGGAACGACGCGAACGCTCAAGGTCGGCTGGGGCGGCGGGCGGCGAATCCGCGCAGGATGTTTATGCGTTAAAGGACGGCTGCGAGGTGGATTTGGCGCGCCGTCAAATTAAATGGAAAAATAAAATTGAATCGCTCACTCCGGCCGAGGGGCGGTTGTTGCGAATTTTGATGGAGAATAAAAAGAAAGTTTTTTCGCACCGCGAGTTGGTTTTGCTTGTGCAAGGTTACGACACCTCGCAACGCGAAGCGCCGGAAATTTTACGTCCGCTGGTGAGCCGCTTGCGCCACAAACTTGAAATCTTTCCCGCGCTCGCCGATAAAGTGGTCAGCGTGCGCGGCACGGGTTATGTGTACGAAGGCGAATAAAATTCGCCGCCTTCTTTTAATTTGACGAAGACGGCTTCCATCACGCCGCCTGCAACGGACAGCGCTTTGTCTGAAACGAAATGAATCAGGCTGGGGTCGTTGCGCGAGTCCACGTCGCCGATTTTCATGCCCGCGACGATAGGCGCTTTGGGGTGAATGAGTCCGCGTAAAATTCCGTCAAACGGGCTGACGACGGGCGCGTCGTTGATTGCGGCAATCGTTTCGCCTTCTTTGCAAAAATCGCCAATTGCTTTTTTCGCTTGTAAAGCGCCGTCGGCGGGCGAACGCAAAACGCGCCGCGCGTCGCCGTCGGGTTGTCGGCTGTCGGGTTCGGTTTGCCCGTCCCAGTACACTCTGCCCAGCGCATGTCCGCGCATGGTTTCGACGACGGCGTGGCAATTCGCGCCTGCGGTAAACCCCGGCCCCAATCCAATATGAAGCGCGACGCGGTTCGGCAGCGCTTCGGGTTCGGACTTCATCAGTCGAGCGTCAACCACAAATGTGGACGCGGGGCTGATGAGGAATTGATTGTTGAGCGCGTTGGCTTGCGGGTCAATCAGCACGGGAATTTCTCGCGCCTCTAACGCGACTTGAAACTGGTCTGCCGAAACCAAGCGGGCGGTTACGCCCTCGACGGTTTGAGTCCCCTCATAGACGGCTTCTGAAAAAGAAACGGTTCGACGCACCGCCAGCGGTCGAGCGAGTTCGAGAATAGCGACTTGAAAACCGACGCGATGCAAACGAAGCGCGACTCCCGAAGCGAGGTCGCCGCCGCCGCGAATTAAAATAAGCGGATTCATAATGACTCCTTTGAAGAAATTTGAGCGTCCAATTGGCGCGCTGTTTGTTCTTGCAGCATGTGCGCGAACGAGTAGAGCAGCAAATAAATAAAAAGAAAGAACATCGTATAGGCGACGGTAAAAGCGGCGAGGCGGCGGCTGGGGTCAATGACGAGTCCGAGAATGTCCATTGCGGTTTCTGTGGGTCTTTGCAAAATGTCCCACGAGTTGAGGCGCACAAAACGTCCTAAATAAATTCCAAAGCTGCTCAAACCTGAAATGATAAAAACGAAAAGCCAGCCCAGCCAGCGGTTGAAGGCGCGGATAATAATATCTTGCATGAGGTAAAGCGAAATCACGCCGAGCAGCGTTCCCGTCCACGAGCACCAAACGACGATGATGACGTCGTACCAGAGCGGCGCTTCGTAGCCCGTTCCGCGCGCGAGGTCTTGCAGGTCGGTCAACATATAGGGCGCGTTGGGAAAAAAAAGAAGCCATAAAAAAGCGACGACGGGAATGATTAGATAAATCCAAACCTTTTTCCATGAAAGCGCGTGCGCGATGAAGGCGAGGATAAACGGAATCCAAGCGAGGAAAAGATTCCAAATTAACCCGGTGTGGCGCGGCGAATCGGTGTAGGCCACTCGCGCCGCGACGAAGGCAATGCAAACGCCGCAGGCTAGATTCAATAAGGCAAAGACGGCGAGGTAATGGCGATTGCGAAGGAAGAAGTTTTTAGCGAGATTTGTCTGTTTTTGCACGCGAAAATTCTAACAGAAATTTACCGCCCTTGCTTGTTGAAAAGGTTGCTTTAAAAGAATGCCGCCTTTGCAATAATTACAAAGGCGGCATTTGATTTATTGCTTTAACTTGACGAGTTAGGGTAAATAGTATTCCACAATTAATTGCGGACGATCTCCGCTGCTCGCGTCTCCGCTATAGATGCTGAGGAAATTCTTAATGAGATTGTTGTTGTCGTCTAATTTGAAGCGTAGGCGAATTTGAGTCAACCCTGTTAAATTGACTTGCGTTTTGCCTTTGCTTATGTCGAGAGAATACCATCCGCTGTCAATTTTCGGTTTGAAGGTTGGCTTCAATGTCTTGCCTTTCGTTTGAAAATCGGTTTTCTCTAAATTCGCTGCGCTAAATAGACCCGCCGTTGTAGCCATGTCTACCTTGAAACCTTTAAATATGTTGACGGGGTTTCCGCCGCCCGTAATGCCGTAAGATTTTACTCGCAACGTAATGCTTGTAATTATGGCGTTATCAGGAAGCCCCGAAGTGTCAAACGACAGAATGGCGCGATATTGCTTATTTTGAGCGTTGTCGCCAATAAGGATGGTCGTGTCCGTGCTGTTGAGGACGGAGCCTTTATTGCTGGTTTCGCTGGATTCTAGTATCCATCCGTCTAATGCCCCGTCTGACTCATACGTTGCGCTTGTGCCTTTGATTTGTTGATAGATCCAATCTGTGTATTGAGAAACGCGCGCGTACACGCCCGGGTATTTTTTGTTTGCGCAACCGTTGCCCCAAGAAACAATTCCGGCTAATATGGGTTCGTAAACGTCGTTGAAAACGGCTAACGGTCCGCCTGAATCTCCCTGACAAGAGTCAACGCCGCCTGCTTTATATCCCGCGCACAACATATTGTCTGTGATTTTTCCCGCGCCGTATTTAGCGCTGCACGCTTGATTTGAAATAATGGGGACTATCGCCCCATTTAAGTAAGGATCATAAATATTTTGGTTTGGGTAAATCTTTCCCCAACCTGTAATAAAAGAATACTTGCCCGTTAAATCCCCTATGGCGGGAGTCGCGATAGAGATCGTGGAAGTTTTCGTTGCGCCGCTTCCGCCTAAGGTAACGGAAGAAGAAAGTTTAAGCAACGCGATGTCGCTATTAAAAGTGGCGCCTTTATTGTAGGCGGGGTGCCGAATGATAGCGTTTAGCGTAACTCGCTGATAGCCTGGCGCAGGGTGGTCAAGGTCCTTTATTCCTACAATGATATCTATCGAGCCAGGCAATGAAACGGAACCGTCGTCTTCCGTAACGCAGTGAGCGGCTGTTAATACCCAGTCTTTGTCAATTAGCGAGCCGCCGCAAAATTGACCCTGGAAAAGGTCAACAGCGCCGTGAGAAACTAGCGCCGCTTGCCATGGGGCATCTTCTAGCGCGACTTGAGAACCGCCCACAATACGCCCTTGCCCGTCGCCGTCGTTTGTATCGCCGCTATTGACTTCTTCTGTCGGCGTGGGCGTAGGCGGATCGTCGTCTTGCGCGTGCGCGATAGCCGCCGGTCCAAGCGCGTTTGAGAGAAAGAGGCTGAGCGCGAGGAGAAAAACTAACAGTATTTTTGAAAATCTTATTTGTTTCATGACTTCCTCCGAGGTTAAAAAAGTATGAGAAGATGCTTCAATACTATACCAAAGAAATCAAAATTAATGGGTAGGAAAAAAGCACTACAACCTTTTGTTTTCATGAATAGTATTTGCATTAACGTTGCCATTAAAAATGGCAATTTCAATTGATAGTGTACCGAATCCGGCGCATAATAGATGTTAAAAACTATTAACTTTAAGAAATTGCCCTAAATTGCCCGCCTTGTCTTTTATGGAACAAAAAAACGTGAAGAATGGCGGACTTTAAATGGTAAACTTCAAAACATGACCCAATTAAAGCCTGCTCGCATCCTCGCTATTGAAACCTCATGCGACGAAACCGCTTGCGCCGTCGTCGAAAATGGACGGATAGCGCTTTCTTCCGTCGTCGCCTCGCAGATGGAAATTCACGCGCGTTATGGCGGCGTCTTCCCCGAAGTGGCGTCGCGTCAGCATGTGTTGAGCGTTACGCCGGTCGTTCGACAGGCGTTGACGCAAGCGCGCCTTTCGCTTAACGACGTGGACGCAATCGCCGTTACGCAAGGGCCGGGCTTGGCTGGCTCGTTAATTGTCGGCGTGAACATGGCGAAAGGTTTGGCGCTGGCGTTGGATAAGCCGCTCGTCGGCGTGAATCACCTCGAAGGGCACATCTACTCGGCGTGGGTTTATAACGCGGGCGAGCGCGAACCGTCCGCGCCGCAATTTCCGCTGATGACTCTTCTCGTCTCGGGCGGGCACACCGAATTAAATTTGATGACCGATCATTTGACCTATCAACGGCTCGGCGCGACTCTCGACGACGCGGCGGGCGAAGCCTTCGATAAAGCGGCGCGCACCTTAGAACTGCCTTACCCTGGCGGACCGTCTATTCAGAAGGCGGCGGAAGAGGGCGACGAAAACCGATTTGATTTTCCGCGCGCGCGCGTGCAAGGCGAATGGGATTTCTCTTTCAGCGGCGTGAAAACGTCGTTGTTGTATCAAGTTAACGATTTGAAAAAACGCGGCGGCGGACTCCCCGTTGCGGACTTGGCGGCTTCTTTCCAAAAATCCATTGTGGACGCGCTGTTCAAAAAGACGCTGGACGCGGCGCGCGAATTTGGCGCGAAAGAAATTCTCGTCGCGGGCGGCGTTTCGGCGAACCGCGCTTTGCGCCAAGCCTTTCAATCGCAGACGGAGTTCCCGGTTCGCATTCCGCCGTTTGCGCTTTGCACCGATAACGCGGCGATGATCGGCGCGGCGGGATATTTCCGTTATGCGTTAGGGCACGTTTCCGAAATGGATATGGAAGTGTTGCCCGTTTGGCGGCTTAGCCGCGCAGTTTAATTTCGAGCAGACGGTTGCAATCGGCGAGGTCTTTTCGCAGTTGAATGGAAGCGTTAGAAAAAGAATCGAAGGCGAGGTTCAAAGCGTGGATGCCTTGTTCGGCTTCGACTTCAAGCAACATTAACCCGTCCAAGGCGAGGTACTTCGGCGCGATGTTGAACAAGCGGCGATAAAGGTCGAGCCCGTCTTCGCCGCCGTCGAGGGCGAGAGTCGGCTCGTGTTTGAAGACGGCGAGTTCGCGCAATTTTGCAGTGGGGATGTAAGGCAGGTTGGCGCAGATTAAATGTAAAGACCAAGAAGGAAAATCTTTCGGCAGCAAATCGCATTCGACAAATTCAATGCGCTCTGACACGTTGAATTTTTCCGCGTTGCGCCGAGCGACTTTGAGCGCGACGGGCGAAATATCGGCGGCGAGGATTTGCGCGTCGGGGATGTTGGCGGCGATGGAAACGGCAATAATTCCGCTGCCCGTGCCGATGTCCGCGACTCTTCTTTTTTCAGGGTTGTTCTTCATCCATTTGATCGCGCTCTCGACGAGCAATTCCGTTTCGGGGCGCGGAATTAACGTGTCGGGCGTGATTTCAAAATCCATGCCGAAAAATTCCCAATGGCCGAGAATGTAGGGCAGCGGTTCGCCCGCCGAGAGTCGCGCAAAGGCTTGGTCTGCCGCGTTCAGTTCGGGCGGAGAAAGCGGCGCGTCTAAGTGGGCGAGCAGCCACGAGCGCGGACGTTCCAACGCGCGCGCCAGCAGAACTTGCGCGTCCTGTTGATTTAAGTCGAGCGGAAGTTCCTCAAGTTTGCGGGCGAGGTATTCGCGGACGGCAGTCATGGCGAGTTATTCGTCGTCGCTCGCGCCGCCAGCGGCGAGTTTGCCCGCTTCGTCGCGGGTGGTCAATTCGTCAATGAAGCCGTCTATATCGCCGTCCATGATGCCTGCGAGGTTGTAGTTGGACAGCCCGATGCGGTGATCGGTTACGCGGCTTTGCGGGTAATTATAGGTGCGGATTTTTTCCGAGCGGTCGCCAGAGCCGACTTGCGAGCGGCGGTCGGCTTCGAGTTCGTCGCGGCGTTTTTGTTCTTCCAGTTCGTAAAGGCGCGCGCGCAAAATGCTCATGGCGCGCAATTTATTTTGCAGTTGCGAGCGTTCGTCTTGACAGGTAACGACCATGCCCGTCGGTTTGTGATAGAGGCGAACGGCGGTGGAGTTCTTTTGCACGTTTTGTCCGCCCGCGCCGGAAGAGCGATAGACTTCGATTTCGATGTCGCTTTCGGGAATGTCCACTTCCACGTCGTCCACTTGCGCCATGACGGCGACGGTGGCGGTGGAGGTGTGGATGCGCCCTTGCGATTCGGTGGCGGGGACGCGCTGCACGCGATGCACGCCCGATTCGTATTTGAGTTTGGAATACGCGCCCTTGCCTTTAACTTCAAAGATGACTTCTTTGAAGCCGCCGACGCCGATGGCGTTTTCGGACATGACTTCGGTTTTCCAGCGTTTGTCTTCGGCGTAGCGCATGTACATGCGGAAGAGGTCGGCGGCGAAGATGGCGGCTTCGTCTCCGCCGGCGCCCGCGCGAATTTCGACGATGACGTTTTTGTCGTCTCGCGGATCTTTCGGCACGAGCAGACTTTTGACTTCTTTTTCAAGTTCTGCGATCTTTGGTTCGAGGTCGTCCATGTCCGCTTTGGCGAGCGCGATCAAGTCCTCGTCCGTTTCGGTTTCGAGGATGGTTTTGGCTTCGTCAAAATTGTTGACCGCCTGCCGATAGCGTTTTGACGCTTCGATAATCGGCTCCAGCCCGACGCGCTCTTTGTTGATTTCGGCGGCGCGTTTGTAATCCATGCCGACTTCGAGCAGTTCTTTTCCAAGTTGGTCAAATTTATCTTCGATGGCTTGCATTTTTTCTAACATAATTCCTCTGATTGATTACGGCAATCGGCGCAAGAAAGCGCGGCGTGAAACGTAACGCCGCGCGAAGAAAGATAAAGAAATCCGCGTTAATACGTTACAAACGCGGAAAGCACCATCGAGACGATTAACACGACGGCGAAAGCGGCGAATAACATCTGCGCCGTTTTTTGACGTTTGGAAACTTTTTCTTCCGCCGCTATTTTATTTTTTTTGTTTTTTCCTGCCATTTTTAGTTCGCTCGCTTTGCAATATGTTTGTAAAAGGCTTTTGCCATTACTTTTTCAAGTTCTTCAATTGTAACAGGTTTCGTTACATAGCCGTCCGCGCCGAGCTTTTGCGCCTTAACTTTCATCACGTCCGCGTCTTCGGAGGAGAGCATGATAATCGGGATGACGTTCCATGTGCGGTTGCGGCGGATGTATTCCAACACGTCCAAGCCGCTGACTTGTCCCATTTGAATGTCGAGGATGATTAAATCGGGCGCTTTGCCTTTGAGCAATTCCTGCGCCGCCAAACCAGGCGTCGAAAAATGCGTCGCTTTGCAGTCGAGCAATTTCAACATCAAACTGACGGCGTTCGCCATTTCTTTATCATCGTCCACAATCCAAACATTTTTCATTCCAAATGAGCCTTTATATTTTTTGCGACAGTTTCATTCATGCCTTGCGCCGCCGCCAATTCTTTGACGTCGGCTTCTCGAATTTTTTCCAGCGAGCCGAATTGCTTCAAAAGCGCCTTGCGCCGCGCAGGACCGACGCCGGGAATCGCGTCCAACTGCGAAGCGAGTCCAAGTTTCGTCCGCTTTTTGCGGTGCGCCGTAATCCCGTAACGGTGCGCTTCGTCGCGGACGCGCTGCACGAGATAAAGCGCTTGCGAATGACGCGGCAGCATCAGCGGCTGACTGGTATGCGGAAAGAAGATTTCCTCTTCGCGCTTCGCCAGCCCGACGACCGGGATTTTTCCGTCCAACCCGAAGCGCTCCAACACGCTGACGGCTCGTCCGAGTTGACCTTTGCCGCCGTCAATGATAATCAAATCGGGCAGAAAAGAAAACGATTCGTCTTTCTTCGCGCCAACGGTTTCTTCCGTCTCTTGCGCGCCTTGCCAACGGCGAAAGCGGCGCAAGAGCATTTCTTCCATTGAAGCGAAATCGTCGGGCGAACCGATGCTGGTTGATTCGATGTTGAACTTGCGATAGAGCCGCTTGGCAGGGACGCCTTGCTCGAAGACGACCATCGCGCCGACCGTCGCCACGCCTTGAATGTGGCTGACGTCATAACATTCTATACGATTCGGCGGCGCAGACAGATTCAAAAAAGTTTGCAATTCTGAAAGCGCCTGCTCCTGACGGTGCGAGTCCGCTTGCCATTGAGCGCGCAACGAGCGCAAAGTCTCCGCCGCATTTTCCGCCGCCATCTTCACTAAATCTTTGGACTGTCCGCGTTTGGGCGTGAGGATTTTTACCTTTTTGCCGCCGCGTTTAGAGTTTAGCCATTGCGCGATGATTTGGCGCTCTTCAATTTCTTGCGAGAGCATCACCTGTTCGGGAATGGTCGCCGCTTTGGAATAAAACTGCTTGACGAATTCTTCCATCACTTGCTGGTCGCTTTCGTCCTCCGTGCCTTCGAGGATGAAGTATTCGCGTCCGATTAATTTTCCGCCGCGAATGAAGAAGATTTGCACGCAGGCTTCGCCGTCCGCGCGCGCCATAGCGATGGCGTCCGAGTCGGCGTAATCCGAGTTGAAAATAATCTTTTGTCGCTCGACGATGGTGTGCATGGCTTTCAGTTGATCGCGCAAGGCGGCGGCTTTTTCGTAGCGCATTTCGTCGGAGGCTTTTTGCATGTCGCGCTGCACGCGCTGAATGAGCGCGTCGCTTTTTCCGCTGAGGAAATCCATCAAATCGGAAATCATCTGGCGATAATCTTTTTGGTTAATCGCCCTAATGCAAGGCGCGGAACACAACTTGATGTCGTAGTACAAACAGGCGCGCGCGTCCTTCCCCGTGATGACGCGGTCGCAAGTCAAATAAGGGAAGATGCGCCGCAGCGCTTCCAACGTTTGATGCACCGCCCAAGCCGACGTGTACGGACCAAAATAGCGCGAACCGTCGTCTTCGATTTGGCGAGTCACGGTAACTTTGGGGAACGGGTCGCCCCAATGAACTTTGATGTAAGGGTAGCGCTTGTCGTCCTTAAGGCGGATGTTGTACTTTGGGCGATGTTTCTTGATTAAGTTCATTTCAAGAATCAGCGCTTCCAGTTCCGAGCCGACGACGATCCATTCGATGTCGGCAATGTCGCGGACGAGGCGGCGGGTTTTCGCGTCGTGGCTGGAATCGGCGTGGAAGTAACTCCGCACGCGATTCTTCAAATTAATCGCCTTGCCGACGTAGATGATCGTCCCCTCGGCGTTGCGATAAATATAACAACCTGGTTTGGCGGGCAACGTGGACAGAATGCCCTGTAATTTTTCTGAGACTTCCATTTAAGAATGATTCTACCGTATCCTTTATTATTTTTTCGTCTGTCTGATAAAATTCAAACGGTAATAAACTCGAACATAAAATCGTCTCAACCGAACAAATAACAAAAACAGGGAAATCTGATGACCGAAACCAGACATGTAAAAGTTCTCATTTTAGGCGCGGGACCGACCGGGCTTTCCGCCGCGCTCTACGCCGCGCGCGCCGAACTCGCGCCCGTCGTGCTGACGGGGATGCAGTTAGGCGGTCAAGCCGCGCTGACCGACGTAATCGAAAATTATCCGGGCTTTCCCGAAGGCGTGGGCGGAGCGCAACTCGGCGAACTCTTCCAAAAACAAGCCGAACGCTTCGGCGCAAAAGTCGAATACGATTTGGCAACCGAAGTGGACTTCTCCCAGCGCCCGTATAAAGTCGTCGCCGACAACGGCGCATATTCCGCCGATACGCTCATCATCGCCACCGGCGCCGACCCCGTCCACCTCAACATTCCAGGCGAATACGAAATGACCGGGCGCGGCGTTTCCTATTGCGCCACCTGCGACGGCTGGTTCTTCAAAGACAAAAAAGTCGTCGTCGTCGGCGGCGGCGACAGCGCTTTTGAAGAAGGGCTTTTCCTCACGCGCTACGCTTCGTCGGTAACGCTTGTTCATCGCCGCGAAGAATTTCGCGCCAGCGCCATTTTGCAAAAACGCGCGCAAGAACATCCCAAATTTAATTTCATCCTCAACACCGTCGTAACCGAAGTCGAACAAGGCGAGAAAGTAACCTCGCTCAAATTGAAGAACGTCGTCAGCGGCGAAGAGAGTCAATTTGAAACCGACGGCTTGTTCATCTTCATCGGGCATACGCCAAACACGCAAATGTTCAAAGGCAAATTAGCGATGAGCGAACTCGGCTACATCAAAGTCAACGACAAAATGGAGACGGGCGTTGCGGGCGTGTACGCGGCGGGCGAAGCGGCAGACCCGACCTTCAAGCAAGTCATCACATCCGCGGGGATGGGCGCGGCAGCGGCGATTCAAGCCACCAGACACCTCGAAGCGCTGGAAGCCGAATCCGCTCGCGGTTAAGGAAGCGGCGCAATTCTGACCGACGGCTGATTCTCCTTAATCGGCTGAATCCGCGCTGAAAACGCAGACTCGTCTCTTTGACGGCGAGTCTGTTTTCTTGCGTAAAATGCGGCGATTTTCGGATAAAATAGGCGAAAAAGCCGCTCTTCTTGGAGGAAAGTTTTAATGAAAAAAATCTCGATTATTGGCGCGGGCAACACGGGCGCCACCACCGCGCATTGGCTCGCCGAACGTGAACTCGCGGATGTAGTTTTACTGGACGTCGTCGAGGGGATGCCGCAAGGAAAAAGTTTGGACTTGCTGGAAGCCATGCCGATTATTGGAAAAGACACGCATGTGCTGGGGACGAACAATTACGAAGACACCAACAACTCGGACATCATCATCATCACCGCCGGCATTGCGCGCAAGCCGGGCATGAGCCGCGAAGATTTATTGAAGACCAACGCGGGCATTGTCGGCAAGGCGGCGCTTGAAACGCTGAAACATTCGCCGAACGCGATCTTTATCGTGTTGACCAATCCGTTGGACACGATCGCTTACTTAACCTTAAAGAAAACGGGATTGCCGCGCGAGCGAGTCATCGGTCAGGCGGGCATTTTGGATTCGGCGCGCATGAGAGCGTTTGTGGCGCTGGAAGCGGGCGTCAGCGTGGAGAACGTCCAATGCTACGTTTTGGGCGGACATGGCGACGAAATGGTGCCGCTCACGCGCCATTCCAACATTGCCGGCATTCCGCTGAGAGATTATTTCCCCGCCGATAAATTGAACGCGATTGTCGAACGCACGCGCAAGGGCGGCGGCGAAATTGTCGGTTTGTTGAAAACAGGTTCCGCGTTTTACGCGCCAGCGATGGCTTGCACGCAAATGGCGGAAGCGATTTTGAAAGACAAAAAACTAATCGTCCCCTGCGCGACGTTGATGCAAGGCGAATACGGTTTGCATGATATGTACTTCGGCGCGCCAGTGATGCTCGGCGCGGGCGGCATGGAAAAGGTCGTCGAGTACGAACTCGACGCGGACGAAAAAGCCCTCTTTGAGAAATCGGCGGCTTCGGTTCGAGAATCGCACGAAGCGCTTAAGAGCCTCGGTTTATAAGACGTAAAATAACGGGTACGCGGAAGCGTACCTGTTTTCTTGACTATTTTTTAGGAGTTCTATATGATTTTGCACGAGAAAATGTCCGCTCAACTGCCGTCTTGGCGCGAACGAATCCGCGTGTTGGCGAAAGAACACGGCGAGACGGTCGTAGATCAGGTAACGGTGGGGCAAGTCATCGGCGGCATGCGCGATATCAAATCTTTACTGACCGACGTTTCGTTTGTTGACCCCGCGCACGGCATTCTCTTTCGCGGAATGCCCATCCCCGAATTGTTGAAAGCGTTGCCGAAAGCCAAAGGCGGAAAAATGCCGCTCGTCGGCGGGTTGTTTTATCTGTTGTTGATTGGCGAAGTTCCGACGAAGGAACAGGCGTTGGAAGTCGAAGCGGAATGGGCGCAACGCGCCGCCGTCCCCGATTACGTTTACAAGATGATTAAGTCCATGCCGAAAGAGACTCACCCGATGACTCTCTTTTCGCAAGCGGTTTTAGCGCTGCAAACCGAATCCGCTTTTGCGACGAAATACCCTTCCATGAAAAAGGAAGAATATTGGGAAGCGGCGTTGGAAGACGCGCTCAACTTGACGGCGCGCTTGCCGATCATCGCCGCGTATATTTATCGCATGAAATATTTTGGCGAAAACGGCAAACCGAAATATAACCCCAAGCAAGATTACGGCATGAATTTTTCGCGCATGATGAAAGTGGAAGATAAAAAAGGCTACGCCGATTTGGCGCGTTTGTATTTTATTTTGCACAGCGATCACGAGTCGGGCAATGTCTCGGCGCACACGATGCATTTGGTCGGTTCGGCGCTTTCCGACCCGTACCTTTCTTTTTCCGCCGCGCTGAACGGATTGGCAGGCCCGTTGCATGGACTTGCGAATCAGGAATGTTTGGGCTGGCTGTTGAGCGTCAAAGAAAGATTTGGCGGCGTGCCTTCGCGAGACGAATTGTACAAATTTGCCTGGGACACGCTCAACGAGGGCAAAGTCATCCCAGGTTACGGTCATGGCGTGTTGCGCGTCATTGACCCGCGCTTTACCCGTCAACTGGAATTTGCGAAGAAGCGCTTCCCCGACGACGAATTGGTGCGCCTCGCCGAATTGGTTTTGGACGTTGTGCCGACAGTCTTGAAGGAACAGGGCAAAGCCAAAAGCCCCGCGCCCAACGTGGACGCCATCAGCGGGACGCTGCAATATCACTACGGCGTGCGCGACTTTGACTTTTACACTGTGCTGTTTGGAATTGGCCGCGCCTTAGGCGTAACGTCCAATTACGTTTGGGCGCGCGCGTTGGGCATGCCGCTTGAACGCCCCAAATCGTTGACGACAAAAATGCTCGAAGATATTGTCGCCGCGAAGCAAGCGGCGTAAGAAATACAAAAGACCTTCCGCACGGAAGGTCTTTTGTATGGCGATATTGCTTTACTCAATTTCCATGCTGTCTAATAAAAAGGCGTAATCCAGCGCAATCTCTCGGATGAAGTCGAAACGCCCGCTGGCGCCCGCATGGCCCGAATCGTAGTTGACGTAAAAGACGAGCAAGCGATTGTTCGTTTTCATTTCGCGCAATTTGGCGACGAATTTTGCCGGCTCCCAAAACGCCACGCGCGGATCATTCATGCCTGTTGTAATTAATAAATTCGGGTAATCCGTTGCGCGGATGTTATCGTATGGCGAATACGAAAGCATATATTCAAATTGCGCCTTGTCTGCGGGATTGCCCCATTGCGCGTACTCTTGCGTCGTCAGCGGAATGCTTGGGTCGCTCATCGTCGTAACCACGTCCACGAAAGGGACTTTGGCGATGACGGCTTTGAACAAATCGGGGCGCATCGTCAAACACGCGCCGACGAGCAATCCGCCCGCCGAAGCGCCTTGAACGGCGAACTTGTCTTTGGCGACGTAGCCTTCTTTTATCAAATGCTCCGCGCAGGCGATGAAATCGGTAAATGAATTGCGCTTGTTTTCCATCTTGCCTTGATCGTACCAATCGCGCCCCATGTCGTAGCCGCCGCGAATGTGAGCGACGACATAAACGAATCCGCGCTCGATGAGGCTAAAGCGATTCGAGTCGAAGAACGGATCAATCGTCGCGCCGTACGCGCCGTAACCGTACATCAACGCGGGATTTGTCCCGTCTTTCTTTTGCATGTCTTTTCGATAGGCAATCGTTAGCGGGATTTTCGTCCCGTCAGATGCGACGGCATAAAGACGTTCCAGCGCGAAGCGCTCTTTGTCAAAGTTGCCGCCGACGGCGTCCGTTTTTTTGACGTCCCATTCCGCGTTGTCGAGTCGAATGTCCGCAATCGTCGGCGGCGTAATCAACGACGAATATTTCACGCGCAGAAAATCCGATTTAAATTCCGCGTTGCCTTCGGGCTGGACACTGTACGACGCTTCGGGAAATTGCACATAGCGAACGCCGCTTTTGCCGTCCGCGTTGCTGATGCGGATTTGTTTCAGCCCGCCTTTGCGCTCGTAAACGACAATGTGATTTTCAAACGCGCCGACGCTCTCTATCAAAACGTCGTCGCGCTGCGAGACGACGTCTCTCCAATTTTCTTTTTGCGGCGCGTCGTCGGGCGCGACGCTTAACTTAAAATTTTTCGCGTTGTCGTTGTTGACGATAAAAAAATTTCCATGATGATGCGCGGCGTGATATTCCAACCCGCGAATGCGCGGCTGCAAAACGCGCAGTTCGGCGCTCGGTTGATTCGCGCTTAGAAAGCGGACTTCGCTCGCGTCGGTGCTGACGTGATACGTCATAATCAATTCGCCGTCGCGCGACTTGTCGCAAAACAGGCTGAACTCTTCTTCGGTTTCCTCAAAAATCAGCGCGTCATTTTTCGGGTCGTCGCCGACGGCGTGTCTATAAAGTTTATACGGACGCAACGCTTCGTCTAACGCGACATAGAAAATCGTTTGGTTGTCGTTCGCCCACGTCGCGCCGATGCGCTCGTAAGCGCTTCCTGAAACGTTGGCGATTTGTTCGAGATAATATTCTCCGCTCATTAAATTTTTTACATAGAGCGTGTAAATTTCGTCGCCGTCAAAGTCCGCTAAGTAAGCGAGTTTTGAGCCGTCAGGGCTGGCTTCAATTCCGCTGATGCTGCAAAAAGATTTTCCTTCCGCCAGTTGATTTTGGTCGAGCAGAATTTCTTCGGGCGCGTCGGGCGCTTCTTTCTTGCGACAGAAAACGGGATATTGCTTTCCGCGCTCGAAACGTTCGTAATAAAAATACGCGCCTCTTTTCTCAGGGACGGTTGAATCCGTTTCTTGAATCCGCGCTTTCATTTCAGAGAAGAGAATCTCTTGCGTTGGTTTTGTGTGCCGCAGAGTTTCTTCAAGGTAGGCGCTTTCGGCGCGAAGATATTTCAGCGTTTCGGGGTCGTTGCGGTCGCGCATCCAATAATAATTGTCAATGCGCGTTATTCCATGCGCGCTTAACGCATGCGGACGTTTTGGGGCGATGGGCGGGTTTATTTTTGAATCCATGAAGTCTCCTTAAATTAGACGAACGGCAAATAACTTTCGCGCAGGCTGTTAAGATGATGTTCCGCATGTCCGACGAGCAGATAAACCAAAGCGCGGGCGCTGACGGAATTTTCGCCGACGAAGCCGACGGCGTCGAGCGCCTCCGCGTCGAGGCGGCGAATTGCCAGCGCGTTGGCGCGGCGCAGAAAGGCAAACTCGTCGAGCAAATCGCTTAGCGCAGTCTCGTCCGCTTTGGCTTCGCGGATGTAATTGTCTTGCTCAAAGCCAATCAGCGGCGTTTGGTCTTTGCGCGAAATTCGCAATAGACGATACGAATAAACGCGCTCCACATCCGTAATGTGCAAGACAACTTCTTTGACAGACCACTCGTTTGGCGCGGGTTTGAAACGCGCTTGCGCGTCCGATAATTTTTCTAACGCTGAACGCAATTCGTCGGGTTGAAGCGCCAGGCTTTGTAAAATGTCTCCGCGCGTTGCGGCGCGTTGAACGTATTGGGCGGCGTAAGCGGGATATTCCCGCGCATTTGGTTGAGAAATAGAATTCATCGAATCTCCTTTTGAAAACAATTGTACCGATATTTTCCTGTATAATAGGAAAACCCATGAACGAAGCATCTTACAAGAAATTTTTTCGCGCGCCGACTTCCGCCGATAAGTTAGATTTATTTCAGACCTTGTCTGACTTGAACGAAATCAACCCCGATTTGGCGTTCGCGTTATTGAAAATCGTCCACGCGGAATTGAGCGCCGCGCAAGGCGAAGACTCGGCGTATAAGCAATACGCAAAAACGATCGCCTTTTTGCGCCATCGGCGCGGCGAAATGTTGCGTTACGTCTCCGATATATGGGACGCGGAGCGAACCGCCGAACTGCCTGATTGGCTAAAAGACGGCGTAATCAAATAAATTTGAGCGTTGAATTTCAAGCGGCGGTTGAATCCAATCGCCGTTTTTGTTTCTAAAAATAGAACGCGCAATTAATTGTATAATAATGTCAGACAAATATGGAGATTTTATGAATTCACAGCATACTCGCAACCCTGGCGCGCCTCTCGATTTGGATTGGGTGATGGGCGCGCGCGTCAACAAAAGCGCGGCGGAACGGCGCGTCGCCACGCTGACGACTCGCCGCACCGTAAAAAAAGATTGGCAAGCGGCTTGGCTTTTACGCGCCGTAACTTGCATTGATTTGACCACGCTCGCGGGCGACGACACGCCTGGTCGCGTTCAGCGTTTGTGCGCTAAAGCCAAGCAACCGTTGCGCCCCGATATGATGGAACAGCTCGGCGTCGCGGACGAACGCATCACCGTCGGCGCGGTTTGTGTTTACCCCAACCGCGTGGCGGACGCGGTCCGCGCGTTGCAAAGTTCGGGCATTCCGGTCGCGTCTGTTGCGACGGGTTTTCCCGCCGGGCAAACTCCGTTGCCGCAGCGCATCCAAGAGATCGAGCAGGCGGTGGAGGCGGGCGCGCGCGAGATTGACGTGGTCATCGCGCGAAATTACGTCTTGACCGGCGATTGGCAAGCCATGTACGACGAACTGCGCCAATTCCGCGAAGCGTGCGGCGAAGCGCATATGAAGACGATTTTAGCGACGGGCGATTTAGGTTCGTTGAAGCAAGTCTATCAAGCCAGTTTGGTGGCGATGATGGCTGGCTCGGATTTTATCAAAACGTCGACCGGCAAAGAAACGGTCAACGCGACGTTGGAAGTTAGTTTGGTAATGACTCGCGCCATCCGTGAGTATTTAGAACGCTTCGGCTATAAAATCGGATTCAAACCAGCGGGCGGAATCAGTTCCGCGAAGCAGGCGTTAGCCTGGCAAGCGCTGATGAAAGAAGAACTCGGCGACGAATGGCTGCGGAACGACTTATTCCGTTTTGGCGCGTCCAGTCTGCTGACCGACATTGAGCGTCAGTTGTCTCATTTCGTCAGCGGACGTTACGCCGCCAAACATCACATGCCGATGGGATAAGAGGTTTTTTATGAACAAAGTTCTTGAAATTTTCAACACGATGGAATACGGACCCGCCCCCGAGTCGGCGGATGCGGCGCGAGCCTGGCTAGACGGTCATCAGCGCAAATTTGGGCTGTTCATCAACAACGAATGGACGTCGCCCAAAGGCGCGAAATATTATCCGTCCTACGACCCGTCCAACGGCGGACTGCTGGCGGAGACGACGCAAGCGGGCAAAAAAGAAGTAGACGCCGCTGTCGCCGCCGCGCGAAGCGCCTTCCAAACTTGGAGTCAAACGCCGGGCGTCGTTCGCGCGCGCTATATGTACGCGGTGGCGCGCAACATCCAAAAACATCAGCGCTTGCTGGCGACGCTCGAAAGCATGGACAACGGCAAACCGATTCGCGAATCGCGCGACATTGACGTGCCGCTTTTGGCGCGGCATTTTTACTATTACGCGGGCTGGGCGCAGTTGATGGAGACCGAACTGCGCGACTATCAACCCGTCGGCGTGGTCGGGCAAATCATCCCGTGGAATTTTCCGCTGCTGATGTTGGCGTGGAAGATTGCGCCGGCCATCGCAATGGGCAACACCGTCATTTTGAAACCCGCCTCGTACACGCGCCTAACTGCCTTGCTCTTCGCCGAAATTGTCGCCGAAGCGGGACTGCCCGCTGGCGTGGTCAACGTCGTTACCGGGAACAGCGGCGCAGGCTCGATGATTGTCGAACACCCCGACGTGGACAAAGTCGCCTTTACCGGCTCGACGGAAGTCGGGCGCATCCTGCGCCGTCAAACGGCGGGGTCAGGGAAAAAGTTGTCGTTGGAGTTGGGCGGCAAAAGTCCCTTCGTCGTCTTTGACGACGCAGATTTAGACGCGGCGGTCGAAGGCGTTGTGGACGCAATTTGGTTCAATCAAGGTCAAGTCTGTTGCGCGGGTTCGCGGCTCATCGTCCAAGAAAACGTCGCGCCGAAATTCATCCACAAATTGAAAGAGCGCATGGGGCATCTGCGCGTCGGCGACCCGCTCGATAAAGCGGTGGACATGGGCGCGATTGTGGATCAAAGTCAGTGGGACACGATTGACAGTTGGGTGAAAACAGGCATCGCGGAAGGCGGCGAATGTTTTCAGCCGAACATCGTCCTGCCTGAAAAGGGGCTGTTTTACAAACCGACTTTAATCACCGGGCTCGACCCTGCCGCTTCGGCAGTGCAAGAGGAAATCTTCGGACCTGTGCTGGTTTCTTTAACATTCCGCACGCCGCAAGAGGCGGTCGAGTTGGCGAACAACACGCGCTACGGACTCGCCGCGAGCGTTTGGAGCGACAACATCAACCTCGCGCTAGACGCGGCGAGCAAAATCAAAGCGGGTTCGGTGTGGATTAATTGCACCAATCAATTCGACGGCGCGGCGGGCTTCGGCGGTTACCGCGAATCGGGCTATGGGCGCGAGGGCGGCAAAGAAGGCTTGTTTGAATACCTGCGCCCCAAATGGATGCAACGCCCGCGCCCGCAATTTACGGCGGACGCAACCTGGGGCGCGCACACGCCCGCGCTGCCGACTCCGCCCGGGCTGGAACGCCTCAACGGGCATTCGCTTCCGCCGATCGATCGCACGCCCAAAATGTACATCGGCGGCAAGCAAGTCCGCCCTGACGGAAATTACACGACGACTATTGTTAACGCCAAAGGAAAAATCATCGGGCAAGTCGGCGACGGCAATCGCAAGGACATCCGCGACGCGGTTGAAGCGGCGCACAAGGCGCGGACTTTAGGTTGGGCAATGCGGCACGGATACAACCGTTCGCAAATCCTCTACTTCATCGCCGAAAACCTCGACGCGCGAAACGCCGAGTTTGCCAAACGCATCGCGGACATGACCGGGCGGACTCAAAAGTCCGCGCAAGCCGAAGTTGACGCGGCGGTCGAGCGCCTCTTCACTTACGCGGCTTGGGCGGACAAATACGGCGGCTCGGTGCAAGAGACCACTCTGCGCGGAATCACCGTCGCGGTCAACGAGCCGATTGGCGTCATCGGCATTGCCTGCCCCGACGAATATCCGCTCTTGGGCTTCGTCTCGCTGATGGCGCCGGCCATCGCGCGCGGCAACGCGGTCGTGATGATTCCCAGCGAAAAATACCCGCTGAGCGCGACGGACTTTTATCAAGTGTTGGACACGTCTGACGTGCCGGGCGGCGTGGTCAACGTGGTAACTGGCGCCCGCGATCACTTAATCAAAACGCTCGCGCAACACGAAGACGTGGACGCGCTTTGGTACTTTGGCTCGGCGCAAGGCAGTTATCACGTCGAAAACGAGTCTGCGACGAATATGAAGCGCACTTGGGTCGGTTACGGAATCGAGCGCAATTGGCTCAGCCGCGAACAAGGCGAAGGACGCGAATTTTTGCGCGAGGCGACGCAGGTAAAAAACATCTGGACGCCGACTGGCGAATGACGTTCAATTTTTTTTGATTTGTCATTTCGAGCGACGAGAAGTAGAAGCGCGAATTCGCAAAGACAGCATGATTCAAAAAATCTCGATGTCTTTGCGAATTTATTTTTTTGCGTTTATTCAAACGCTCAAGCGCTGACGAGATCTTCCATTAACTCCATTGGCAAAATTGCCGCGCCGACAATGCCCGGCCCCGTATGCACGCCTAACACGGGGGAAATTCGCATCGTTTCAAATTTGACGACGTTGAGTTTTTGTTTCAACTCGTCGGCGAGGCGCTCCGCTTTTTCGGCGAAGCGCCCGTGCAACACGTTGACCCAAAGCGGCGCGTTGCCGTATTTGGCGGCGACAAAATCCGCCAGCGACGCGATGGATTTATTAAGCGTGCGTTCGGTTTTTACCGTGCTGTATTTCCCGTCTTCGTCCACGCGGATGATCGGCTTTAGGCTGAGCAGCGCTCCCGCGAGCGCTTTGACTCGTCCAATCCGCCCGCCGCGTGCTAAATATTCCAGCGTGTCGAGCGTGTAAATCAACTCTGTTTTCTCGCGGATTTTTTCTAATCGTTCGTAGATTTGTTCCAAAGTCCAACCCGCTTGACTCGCCAACGCCGCGGCGATGACTTGAAAACGCTCGCCGCCCGAAAGCGTGAGCGTGTCCCAAAAGCGGACGTTTGCCTCGCCTTGAATTTGTTCGCCGCCGCCGCGCGCCGAATTGATCGTGCCGCTTAAGCCCGAAGAAATATGCACGGACAAAATGTCAGAATCGCTTTGCGCCAACTGACGATATAACTCCGCGAAAATTCCGCTCGAAGGCTGAGCCGTCGTCGGAATTTGCGGGCGCATGGCTTCAAGACGATTATAAAAATCGTCGGCAGAAATATCCGCCGAGTTGATTTCGCCTTCCGGAAATTGAATAAAAAGCGGGGCTTGCGTAACGCCTAAATTTTCTAACTCTTCGGCGGGCATGTCCGCCGCGCAATCGGTAACGATTTTCATGATTTCCTCTTTTCCTTTTGGATGTGCCAGGCTATCGCGTCTCGAATCGTTTCGTTCAACGGGCGCGGAGCGAAACCCAATTCCGCCGTCGCTTTGGCGTGGCTGATATTTGAATTGCTTTGCAACACTTCCAGCGAATAGGGCGTGAAGCGCGGGGTTGTATGCGTCAAACGATAGTACATTGGCGTAAGGTTCGCCGCAAGCCTTGCCAGCGCCAGCGGAATTTTCATTTGGAAAAAATCGCGGTCGCCGATCTCTCTGATTGTTTCCAACAAATAACGGATTGAAATTTTATGCCCCGATAAAATATAACTTTCTCCGCGCCGACCTTTTTCGGCGGCGGCGATTAGCCCGTCGGCAATGTCGCGCGCGTCCACGAAATCATACGCGCCGTCCACATAAAGCGTCGGCTTTGCCAGCGCCGCGTCGCGGACGAGCGACCCCATCAACGAGCCGCGAAAATCATGCGGACCGATAACGCCCGTTGGGCAAACCACAACCGCGTCCAATCCGTTTTGCGCCGCCCCCAACACTGCCAGCGTCGCTTCGGCTTTTGAGCGGTCGTACGCGCCGTAGGGGTTGTTCATATCGTAGGGAATGCGTTCGTCAATCACGCCTTCGTCCGCGCGTCGAATCGCGTGGATAGACGATGTATATACGAGGCGTTTGCCTTGCTCCAACGCGGCGCGGATTATATTTTTCGTCCCTTCGACGTTGACGCGATGCAGCGCGGGATTTTCGCCGGGCAAAATGGAGATGACTCCCGCGAGATGAAAAACGCCTTTTACGCCGCGCATGGATTCGGCGACGGATTCGGGATGAAGCACGTCGCCTTCTCGCGCCTCCACATCTAGACTTGAAATCGATTCGCGGCTTTCGCCAAACGGAATCAACGCCCGGACTTTTTCTCCGCGTTTGAGAAGTTCTCTAATCAGCGTGTTGCCGACATGTCCCGTCGCGCCGGTGACTAACCACATTATCGTTGCTTATTGTTTTGTAATGGTAACGACGACGCTCGACGACGTCGGCGCGCCCGAACCGCCCGCGCTGGCAACGGCGCTGAATTGAATGTTGTTTGCGCTCATGTCCGCTTCGGTGATTTTGTAAACGCCCGAACACTGAACCGTCCCGTCGGGGACGAGCGTTTGGTCGGGCGCGCCGCAATTAAGGACGGTCGGATTCATAAACGGGTCGAGTATCAGAAATTGCGTCGGGCCGATAGGAGTCGCGCCGCTGTTTTTGACGAGATAAGTAAAGTGAATTTCCTGCCCGACCTGATTGTAAGTTGTCGGTTCGGCGGCGGCTTGCAAAGTCAACTGCGCCAACCCTTTGGATAAAATTGTCGTAACGCTTTCGGTTGCGGGCAGCGCCGTCGCGGAAGCGTTGGTCGTAAATTTAAGATTCGCCACGTCAATGTCGTTTTGCGTAATTTTGTAAGCGTTGGAACAAACGAGAGTCGCGCCGGGCGCGAGGACGGAATCTGCCGCGCCGCAGTTAAACGCGGACGGGTTCATCTGCGAATCGTTGATTGTAAACTGCGCGGGCCCGATCGTAATTGTGCCGCTGTTGGTAATCACATAATTGAAGGTGATGATTTGATCTACTTGCGTATAAGTAGAAGGAGTCGCGGCGACGGAAAGCGTGTACGCCGTCGTCTGCGGCGGGATGTTTGAGCCGCCAGAAGACCCTCCAACCAGCGGCAGATTTAATCCGCGCGTGTAAAGCGGCACTTTGACCGGCCTGCCGACGAGCATGACGTTGCTGTTTGAGAATTGCGTCAAGCCCGGGTCTGCGCCGTAGAGGTCGGCGATGGACGTCCAGGTGTCGCCCGATTGGACGACGTGCAATTTGACGCAAAGTTCCGGCGGCGTGTGAACGACTCGGTCGCCGACTGTGCCGACGCTGGGGATGGTAACCGTCGAACCGATTTTCAGATTTCGCGGGTTAACGGAGGGGTTGGCGGCGACGGCTTGCTTGGGGTCGGCGGAATAGCAACGCGCAATTTGCCAAAGCCATTCGCCCTCGCGGACGATGTGTTGCACCGTCGTCCCAGAGGCGGTCATAGACGAATCTTTAGTCAGCGTAGTGAGAATGGCTGGCGAAGAGGCGTCGGCGCCGGAAGCGCTGGAAGTTTGGGTGATCGTCCCCGCGTCCGCGTCGGCGGCGGTTACGCTGTATGTCGCGTTGCAAGTTAACGTCGCGCCCGGCGCGAGCGTTGAATCTGCTGCGCCGCAGTTAAACGGTTGATTGGCATTAATTCCCGAATCGATAATCATAAATTGGGCGGGACCTAACGCTTCCGAACCGCTGTTGGTTACGACGTAGGTAAACGCGATTTGTTGGCTGGCGAACCCGTAAGCGGACGGGCTGGCTGTTTTTGTTAAGGTTAACGCTCTGGGCGAAACGGTGGGGACTTCGGCGACGACGGAGTTTGAACTGACCGAATACGCGCTGGCGGCGACGATGTTCGTAACTGACCCGGATTGAATGTCTTCTTGCGTGATGACGTAATCGCCGTTGCATTCTAGGGTTTCGCCTGAGTCGAAGCGGTCGTCTAAATTGCCAATCGTGTTCAGCGGCGGACAAGAAGCGTTAGCGCCCGAAATGGCTACGTCGGCGGACGCGCCGCTTTCCGTGTCGTTGCGAAACATCGTAACGATGTATTTGAAGGGGATAACTTGCCCCGCCGTGTTGTAGGTTTGATTTTTGTCGTAATCCACGTTTAAGCCCAGTTCGACGAGGTTGGCGGGCGTCGCTTGAATCTCTGGCGTAGCGGCGTTTCCGCCGAAGAGATTGCAAGCCGTTAACAGGCTGGAAAGAATTAATAAAGTTAATGAATGAGATAAAAATTTCATGTTCGTTCCTTTTATGATGATGATATTTTTCTAATTATATCCTTGATATAAAAGAAAAAGAAACCGCTCGACGAGCAGTTTCTTGATTTTGATTTTATTTTGGAAGCAAGCCGAGCGCTTTGGCGATGGCTTGATCTACGACGCGCTTCGGCAGCAGAGAGGCGATCCAATGCGCCAGCGGGCGCGGATTAACCGCATAGCGCGCGCGCGGATGCGGCTTGGTCAACGCCGCGTAAACCGCTTTGCCGACGGCTTCGGGCGGCAAGCCGCTGCGCCCTTTGGCGACGCTGTATTTTTGAAACTTCTTTCCCGCTTCGTAAAAATCCGTGTCGCGGTAAAACTCGATGTCGAGTTCTTCGGCTTTGTCCCAAATTGGCGTGGCGATGGGACCGGGCGCGACGATAATTACGTCAATGCCGTAACGCATTAACTCGCGGCGCATGGATTCGGACAAGCCTTCCAGCGCAAATTTGGAAGCGGAGTATGCCCCTAAAAACGGGCTGCCTTCTTTGCCTGAAACGGAGGTGATATTCACGATGCGTCCTGCCTTGCCCTGCGCGTTTTGCGCGCGCAATAACGGCGCGAACGCTTGCGAGACAATCAATTGCCCGACGACGTTAATCTCCAACTGCCGACGAAAATCCGCGATGGGAAGGTGCAGAGCAGGTCCGCCGACGGCGACGCCCGCGTTGTTGACCAAGCCGAACAGCGTTTCGCCGTTTAGCGCTTTGCGAACTTCTTCGGCGGCGGCGCGAACGGCGGCTTCGTCGGTTACGTCAAAGAGCAGGGGAACGAAATTTTTGCCAAGTTCGGCGGAGAGGCGATCCGCGTCTGCGGGTTTGCGAACGCTGCCGAAAACGCGAAACCCTTTTTGAATTAACAACTCGGCGACGGATTTTCCAATCCCCGTAGAAACTCCGGTAACGACAATTGAATTCATAATCTCCCTTTTTGTCAGCGCCATTTGGCGCTCGCTGAATAGCGCATAATGAGCAATGCGCCGTTGCCTAGCAAGGCGACGATGAAAAAGAGCGCCGTCCAATTGAAAGGCGCGGCGCTTGGCAAATCCGCTTCAAGCGGCGCGGATTCTTCCGTCGGCGCTTGCAACATTTTTGCCGTCGGCTCTTCTTCGGGCAAAGGCGCGGCGAAGGATTCAGGCGAGAATGCGGCGTCGCCTGCTGGCGCTTCGCCCGCGTCGTACATGGCGACGGCGGGCGCGGCGGCGGCAGATCCTCCAAATCCAGCCGACAGCGGCGGCGCGTGGACGGCGAACGAGAAGAGGAATAAGGCGGCGGCAAAAGCGGAGGCAAATTTGAAGAGCGGATAAGCGCGAGGCAAAGGCGGCTTAAGCCCGACCATTTGACGAGTGAGCGCAAAGTTGCGCGGCGCTTTGCGTTGCGGAAGTTGGCGGAGAAAACTTCGGGCGGCGCGTAAATCTTGAAGCGCTGATTCTAGTTCGGGGTCGGAGCGCAGGCGAAGTTCCAGTTGGGCGGCGTCGTTGGCGGTTAATCGCCCGTCTAAATATTCGGAGAGGAATTCAATATCGCTAAAATTTTTCATTAGGCTTGCTCCTCTTTTAGACGAAACGAGGAGGGCAAAAGTTCCTCAAAGCCGCGCAGGCATTCGCGCAGACGCAAGCGCGCGCGGGCGATGCGGCTCTTGACGGTGCCGAGCGGAATGCGCGCGGCGCGGGCGACTTCGGCGTAGTCTAATTCTTGCACGTCGGCGAGGACGATGACGGCGCGGAATTCAACGGGCAGCGAGTCGAGGCAGTGTTGAACGGCGTGTTCGAGTTCGTCCGCTTCGGATTGTTGGTCGGGAGTTAGATTTGGGTCGGTCAGCCACTTGGGCGAATCGATTTCTTCGCCGTCGTCGGTTTGCGGTTCGAGCGGAACGACGGGGCGGCGTTTTTGTCGGCGCAGTTCGTCGAGGCAGGCGTTGGTCGTCGTGCGGAGGAGCCAGGCTTTGAACGAGCCGCCGCGAAAGGATTTGAGGCTTTGAAAGGCGGAGATGAAGGCTTCTTGCGCCGCGTCTTGGGCGGAGTCGTCGTCGCCGAGAATGCGAAGCGCCGTGTTGAAAACCGCGTTTTGATAATGCAAAACGAGCGTGTTGAAGGCGTCTAAGTCGCCTTGTTGGGCGGATGCGATTAATGCGGTTTCGTCCATGAAGTAATTAAGATTGAATCCGTTTGGCGAGGTAAATGTAAGCAAAGCGCCAGAGGGTTAACCCCGCCGCGTAGACTAAACAAAAGACGAATGCCAGCATAGGCCAAACGGCCGCATTAAGCAGAATGCCGCGCAAGATGACGGTCAACGGCGCGATGTAGATAAACGCCAGCGCGACGCGCCATAAATATTTTGGCGAGCGGACGACGGATTGAGAGAACAGTCCGTTGAGCCAAGCGTAAGAGAACCAGGCGAAAATCACTGGAAAGAAAACGACCGACATGCGTTTCGTAAAAGAAAGGCTGACTTCGCCGTGCGTGGCAAAGCCGATGATGGTCAAGATGATAATGACGACGATGTCGCCGACGATGAGCGTTGTTTTTTTGTTCATTGTTCCTCTAAAATTTATTCGCGTCTGCCTTTTAGCACAATGCGGATGGGCGTTCCCAGAAAGCCGTATTCGGCGCGGATTTGATTTTCTAAGTAGCGCATGTAGGTGAAATGCATCAGCGACGGCTCGTTGACGTAAATCATAAACGTCGGCGGGTCGCTGCGAACTTGCGTGCCGTAATACATCCGCAGCGAACGCCCGGCGCGAGAAGGGTGCGGGTGCGCGTCTTGCGCTCTGTGGATGATTTCGTTAATCTTCGAGGTGGTCAACCGAGCGAGGCGTTCTTCTTGCACGCGCAGCGCCAGCGGGAGAACTTGATCCACGCGCTGGCCGGTTTTGGCGGAAATATAAAGCAGCGGCACATAAGAGACGAAGTTTAATTCGCGCAAAATCTTTTCAGTGTAGGCGTCCATCGTTGTGCCGTCTTTTTCGACCGCGTCCCATTTGTTGACCAACACGACGCAAGATTTCCATTCGTCTTTGACGTAACCCGCGATGTGCGCGTCTTGCGTGGTGATGCCGGTGGTTGCGTCAATCATCAGCAGCGCCACGTCGGCGCGTTCGATGGCTTTGAAGGAGCGGATGACGCTGTATTCTTCCACGCCTTTGCCAATTTTTCCGCGCCGTCGAATTCCTGCGGTGTCAATCAACGTGATGGACAGCCCTTCAAATTCAAATTGCATGTCAATTGCGTCGCGGGTCGTCCCCGCAATGGGGCTGACGATGACGCGCTCTTCGCCGACGAGCCGATTCAACAAACTAGATTTTCCCGCGTTGGGTTTCCCGACGATGGCGATTTTGATGTTGTTGTCTTCTTCGTCCTCTTTTTGTTCGGGGAAGGAGGAAACCAGCGCGTCGAGCAAATCGCCCGTGTTCGTCCCGTGAATGGCGGAAACGGCGTAAGGTTCGCCTAAGCCGAGTTCGTAAAATTCTCCGGCTGAGTTGCGGCGTTCTTCCGATTCGCATTTGTTGACGACCATGAAAATCGGCGGAAGGAAAGAGCCGTCGGGTTGTTTCTTTTGCATGCGACGCAAAATGCTCGCCACTTCGCGGTCGGGTTCGGAAACGCCGCTTTCGCCGTCGGCGACGAAAAGCACCGCGTCCGCTTCTTGGACGGCGGCTTGCGCCTGTTGGCGGATGTCTTGGATGAAGTCCGCCGAATCAACGGAGAGCGGCGTCCGCCCGCCGTGCGTGGGGTCAATGCCGCCCGTGTCAATCACGGTGAAGGGGCGTCCGTTCCATTCCGCTTCGCCGAAGAGGCGGTCTCGCGTCGTGCCCGGCACGTCGTTGACGATTGCCATGCGTTCGCCGACAAAGCGATTAAATAAAGTAGATTTGCCGACATTGGGTCTGCCGACAAGCGCGACGATAGGTTTCATATCTCTATTGTACTTTATGGATTGCGAGTCGGCGTAGGCGCGGGCGGCGTCGCGCTGGCGGGCGAGAGAATGACTTCGATGGTGTTGGGCAAAATGCTTTCTACCTTGACGTTGGCGACGAGGATTTCCACCTTCGGCGTAAGTTGATATTTGCCTTCGGTCATTCCCGTCAAATCTACGGTAACGCGCACCGACTGCCGCGTCAGCGTTTCCAGCACCGACAGCGGGCCGGAGAGGATGATGTCCACGTTGGAGGGCGAAATTTGCGCGTCTAGTTTTTCATCCAAGCCGACGACGTCAATGCCTTCGCTGGTGAGGGTGAGGCTGCTTTCAATGGGCGAAATTCCCGCTTGCACAAAAACCATCTGTTCGCCGATGATTGAAACGCCTTGCGGCAAATCGAGTTCAAGGCGGGTGATGATGTCGTCTTCCGCGTTTTGCAGATCGAGCGGCTTCGTCTCTAAAACGCCCGGCAAATTGTTGATGAGTTCGGGATTCGGCGAGTAGATTGTAACCACCGGCGGCGAAACGGAAATGTCCGTTAATCGGTATCCGCTTGCCACGCGCCCCGACGTAACGACTTTGACCGCCACGTCGCGGTAGCCGCCGCGCTGGCTGACGGGCAAGATGACGTGGATCGTGTCGGGCGAGAGCGTAATTCCGCCGACGACTTGCCCGCGTTCATCGAGTGCTTCTACTTTGACGGTTTGGTCGAGGCTCTCGCGGATGCGGTTCAAATCCACCGAAGCGCGAATGCGGCTGACTTTTTCCACTTGCGATTGCGCGCCAGATAAGACGACGCGGAGCGGGTCTAAAGTCGCTTCGCCAATTTGATAGCCGACCGCCGCCTCGCCCGACACGCGCAAATCTACTTTCATTGTTTTGGAGATAAGCGACTCCAACGAGAACGCAATCGTCGGTTGAGAAATGGAAACAATCTGCACGGGGCGGGCGTCCACTTGGACTTGTAGATTGAGCGTGTGTTCGCCCGCGCCGAGTCCGGAGATGTCGAGCGTGGCGCGGACTAAATTGGGGTTTTCTTCAATTAACGTCCAAATGGAACTGGGCGCGCGCAAAGTAACTGAAACGTCCTTCGCAATCGGTTTGCTAAAAACAAGGTCGGCGGATTGTCCGATAATTTGAATGGGTATCGGTTTGTCTAAGGCGCGGGTTTGATCTGGGTCGGCGGATGTAACCGACGAGACCCAAACGGCGACGGCTAAGGCGAACGCCCAAAGGAAGGTGCGATAATTTTTGACAATCCAGCGCAGCATTATTTTTCTTCCTTTCGAGTTTTGCCGCTGGAAAATAATTTGCCGAGAAAGCCCATTTTCTGTTCCATGTTCGCGGGACGAAAGAACGCTTTGAGAATATTTTCAAGCCGTTCTGGGTCGAGATGCCGCAACATCCTGCCTGAGTGGACGATGGAAATTCCGCCGGTCTCTTCGGAGACGACGACGGAAATCGCGTCGCTGACTTCCGAAATTCCTAGCGAGGCGCGATGGCGCAATCCCATTTGACGTTCGGGCGAGTGATTCAAAATTCCGCTGGCGGAAAGCGGCAACACGCACGAGGCGGCGACGATTTGCGAATCTGCGATGATGGCGCCGCCGTCGTGAAGGGGCGTGTTCGGGTAGAAAATTTGCAAGAGCAATTCGGGCGTTACTTTGGCGTTTAAGCGCACGCCCGTTTGGACGTAATCGTCGAGGCGGTCGAGGCGCTGAATGACAATCAACGCGCCGTGTTTGCGGGCGGAGAGGCGGGCGCAGGCTTCCACAACGGCGCGGAGGGTCGCGTCAAACGAATCGTTTGTCCCTTTGGACGAAGATAGGAACGAGCCTGCGCGTCCCAAGCGCTCTAACGCTCGACGAATTTCAGGGGCGAAAATGACCGGCAACGCGATTAACATCGAGGGCAGCGCGTTGCGCGCAAACCACGAAAAAGCCGGCAAATCCACGAGGCTGGTAATCAGCATCACGGCGACGATTAACATAATCATGCCGCGCAACAACGCCATCGCTTGCGTGTCGCGCAGAGAATAAAGCAACGCGAAAAAAATCAGCGTAACGAGCGAAATATCTAAGGCGCTCAGCCAACTGAATCGTTGAAAAATAAAGAAGAGGTTGTTGAGAAGTTCAGCCACAAGTAGATGGGACGAGCCTCCGCTTCAACCGCCCGAATGCTGTTGGAACGAGATAATTAAATCGGGCGAAGGACGCGGTCTTGCCGAAGTTGCTTGAAGAAAAGCGCGCTTCCGACGGGGGCGGCTTCTTGCGCCGCTTCTTGCCACGCCTGCGCGCCGAGACTGTCGGCGGTGCGTTTTTCGTAGCCGATTTTTTGCCACAGGGCTTCTTGATCGGCGAGGCGCTCCATAGCGAAGACGAGCGAGGCTTCGCTTTGCAATTCGGAGGAAGCGCTTTCTACGCCCGCGATTAATACGCCCAGCGCTTTGGAAAGGTCGAGGTTGTCTTCCATGAAAATGTCGCTGACGCGGGTTACGAGATTTTCCACTTGCCAGCCCGCCACGCCGACGGTTTGTTCGCCCGCTTGTAAAAGCATGTAGGCTTTGTCGCCAAAACTTTCCATCACTTCGTCGGGAGTCATTTTGCGTTTGCCTTTGCTCAGGCGGGTGATTAACTCCGCAATGGATGAAGCGTGTTTAGGCTTGCCGCGCAACGCGGAGAAATCTCCGCCCGCCGGCTTTTTGATGACGACGGTTTCGGCGTGCGCTTCGTTCGCGCCCGGCACGACTTCCTTCCACGCCTCGTTGACTTGCTTCCAGAGGTCGTCGTAGGAGCCGGTGTTGGTGATGACCTTATTCGCCATGCCGACTTTTTGCGCCTGCGACGATTGCGAACGAATGCGTTCCAACGCTTGCTCTTGCGTGAAGCCGCGCTTGCGAATCAGCCGCTCCGCTTGGATGACTTCTGGCGCGTTGGCGACCCAAATCGAATCGCATATTTTTCGCAAATCGCCTTCCAGCAATTTAATCGCTTCGATGACGACGACCGGCTGCGAAGCGCGTTTGACCAACATCTCCACCGCCTGCCCGACGAGAGGATGCACGATGTCTTCCAATTTTCGCAGCGCTTCCGCGTCGCCGAAAACTAACTTGCCCAACTTCTGGCGGTCAATCTCGCCTTCGCGGGTGAGCAACCATTTGCCGAAGGTGTCAACCACTGGCTGATAGCCGGGCGCGCCTTTGGCGTATGCGCGGTGCGCCAGCGAGTCCGCGTCTATGGTGTACGCGCCCAAATGCTCCAACATGCGGCGCACGACGCTTTTCCCTGTGGCAATGTTGCCCGTAAGACCGATTATAAATTTTCCAGATATGCTGCTCAAAGGATTCCTCGTGGAAGTGATTTTGCGACTCTCCAATTTTAATGTCTTTTCTGGAAATGTCTACCCCGCCGCGAAAAGTGGAAACGAGATTGACTCGCCCGCCTTCTGCGAGTATGATGAAAACGCCTCAGGTTGACCGGGCAATCGCGGTTCCGCGCAAGCGGAATCGAGGAAAGTCCGCGCTCCGCAGGGCGCGACGCCGGATAACGTCCGGGACGGAGACGCGCCGCAAGGCGCAAATCTGTCGGATAGGGCCACAGAAACAGACTGCCTCATTTTTGGGGCGATGGTGAAAAGGCGGCGTAAGAGACCCCCAGCGCGGGCAGCAATGTCGGCGGCTAGGCAACCCCCGTCGGGAGCAAGGCTAAGCAGAAACGAATCCGTTGCAATACGGAGAGAGGCGGCTCGTCTCTTTATGCGCTCTTCCTTTGAGGGAGAAGCCAGTTTCGGGTAGGCTGCACGAGCGAAGCGGAGACGCTTCGCCTAGAGAGATGATTGCCCAGTGATAAGGTTTATCATGGACAGAACGCGGCTTATAGGTCAGCCTGAGGCAAATTGCGGAAACAACAAAAAAGGCGCAAAGACCGCGTTCATGTCTTTGCGCCTTTAGGTTTTGAGGGAGGTATTTCACCCCGTCCCGAATTGACGGTCGCCGGCGTCGCCGAGGCCGGGCACGATGTACCCGCGTTCGTTGAGGCGTTCGTCAATGGCGGCGAGATAAATGTCAATGTCGGGGTGGGCGGTTTGCAGGGTTTTTATCCCTTCGGGGGCGGCGATTATGCCGACGTATTTTATCTTCTTCACGCCCCAGCGCTTTAACACGTCTGCGGCGGCGGTGGCGGAACCGCCAGTAGCCAGCATCGGGTCGAGCAGCAGACAGACGGAGACGCGCGGGTCGAGCGGCAGTTTGTTGTAGTACTCGACCGGGCGCAAGGTTTTTTCGTCGCGGTATAAGCCGAGATGCCAAACTTCCGAATTGGGCATTAACTCCCAAACGCCTTCGACCATCCCCAGCCCGGCGCGCAAAATCGGCACAAGCCCGATTTTCTCTTTCAACTCGTGCGCGGACATGGCCGTGAGCGGCGTCTCAATTTCCAGCGGAGAAACGGCTAAATCGGCGGTGGCTTCATAAGTCAGGAGGGCGGCGATTTCTTTCACCAATTCGCGGAATTTTTTGGGCGTCGTGTTTTTGTCCCGTAAAATAGAAAGTTTGTGGGCGATGAGCGGGTGGTTGGAAGCGTAAACGTTTGACATGAGTATTCTCCAAAGTAGGTTAAGCAATTATAACTGGATGCGCGAAGATTATTTCATTGCCTTGCGCGGGGCTTGCGGTTAGAATGAATCGAGACCACGCAAAGGAGTGAACGATGACCGAACAGTTTACGTTTGGCGGCGAAATCGTTTGGCGGCCGTCGCAAGCGCAAATCGAACGCGCCCATTTGACGGCGTTCATGCGAAAACATCATCTTGCAGATTTTGACGCGCTGATGAAAAAATCAACCAGCGACGTCGCTTGGTTTACCGAATCAGTTTTGCAATTTTTGGACGTGCAATTTTACGAGCCGTATTCGCAGGTTGTGGATTTAAGCGGCGGCATTCAATTTCCCAAATGGTGCGCGGGCGGCAAAATGAACGTCGTTTACAACTGCGTCGAGAAACGCGCCGTCGGCGAGGAGCGAGATAAAACCGCGCTGATTTTTGAGGGCGAAGAAGGCGTCGTCCGCTCGTTGACTTATGCGGAGTTGAACAAAGAGGTCAACAAAACGGCGAACGCTTTGCGCGCGCTCGGTTTGGGCAAGGGCGACGCAATCGGACTCTATATGCCGATGACGGCGGAAATTGTCATCGCGCTGCTGGCGATTGCCAAAATCGGCGGCGTGATTTTGCCCTTGTTTTCGGGCTACGGCGTCGGCGCGATTGTCTCCCGTTTGGTAGATGCGGACGCGAAAGCCTTGTTCGTCGCCGACGGTTCGTTTCGGCGCGGCAAAACGGCGGAGATGAAATCCGTCGCGGACGAAGCGGCGCAGCAAGTCCCGACTTTGAAACACATGATTGTTTTGCAGCGCAGCGGACAAGCGGTCAACATGCAGGCGGGGCGCGACCATGGGTGGCGCGAGTTAATTGACGCGCAGAGCGAAGTCTGCGAGACCGAGCGCACTTCCGCCGAAGACGCGCTGATGATCATTTACACGTCGGGGACTACCGGCAAACCAAAGGGCGCGTTGCACACGCATTGCGGCTTCCCCGTCAAGGCGGCGCAAGATATGGCCTTCGGCATGGACGTCCACGCGGGCGACGTCATTTATTGGATGACCGACATGGGTTGGATGATGGGACCTTGGCTGGTCTTCGGCAGTCTGCTGCTCGGCGCGACGATGTTCGTCTACGACGGCGCGCCTGATTTCCCGACCCCCGCGCGAATTTGGGAAATGACCGAACGCCACAAGATTAATCAATTGGGCGTTTCGCCGACGTTAATCCGCGCCTTGATTCCGCACGGCGACGAACACTTCCAAAAGTGTGATTTGTCCTCGCTCCAATGCTTCGGCTCGACCGGCGAACCGTGGAACCCCGACCCGTGGATGTGGCTCTTTGAAAAAGTCGGCGGCGGGAAAATTCCAATCATCAACTATTCGGGCGGGACGGAAATCTCCGGCGGCATCGTCATGGGCAACCCAATTTTGCCGCTCAAGCCCTGCGCCTTTTCCGCGCCCTGTCCAGGCATGGACGCCGACGTGGTGGACGACGACGGCAACTCCGTCCGCAACGCGGTGGGCGAGTTGGTCATCAAAGCGCCGTGGATCGGCATGACGCGCGGCTTTTGGCGCGACAAACAACGCTACCTCGACGCCTATTGGTCGCGCTGGGAAAACGTCTGGGCGCACGGCGATTTCGCCGCGATAGACAAAGACGGCTTGTGGTACATTCTTGGGCGCTCGGACGACACTATCAAAGTCGCGGGCAAGCGTTTGGGTCCCGCCGAAGTGGAATCAATTTTAGTGAGTCATGCTTCGGTCGTCGAGGCGGCGGCGATTGGCGTCCCGCACGAAATCAAAGGCGGCGAGTTAATCGTCTTCGTAACGCTCAAGCCCAACGTCGAGCGCAGTGACGCGCTTCGCCGCGAACTGCGCGAGATGGTCGCCGCCGAAATGGGCAAGCCGCTCGCGCCGAAGGACGTGTTTTTCGTCAGCGATTTGCCGAAGACGCGCAACGCCAAAGTGATGCGCCGCATGATTCGTTCCGCTTATTTGGGGCAGGCGCTGGGCGACGTCTCTTCGCTGGTCAACCCGCAAGCGGTGGAAGAAATCCAAAATCTTAAAAGTAATGAGGGTACAACGTGAAATTTCGAGTTCAATATATTCCATTTTTAGCGCTCGCCATTCTCGGTTTGATGATGGCGCTTTGGGCGGGCTTATTGCGTATCGGCTGGCAGTTGCCGCCGCTCAATAACAATTTAGCGGTCGCTCACGGTCCGCTGATGATTTGCGGATTTTTAGGCGTGCTGATTCCGCTGGAACGCGCCGTCGCCATTCGCCGCAAGTGGATGTTCCTCGCGCCGCTCTTCTCTGGTTTGGGCTGGATTCTCATCCTGATTTATCCCTTCGCTGGAAAAGTGTTGATGACCTTAGGCAGTTTTGGCATGCTTGGCATTTTGCTGGTCATGGTGCGCCGCGAACCGCACATTCACACCATTACGATGGCGGTCGGCTCGTTGGCTTGGGTTTTGGGCAACGTCCTCTGGCTGAGCGGACAGCCGCTCTTCCGCGTCGTCTTCTGGTGGATGGCTTTCCTCGTGTTGACCATCGGCGGCGAGCGCTTGGAACTCAGTCGCGTCCTCCGCCCGACGCGCGCGCAAGTGCGCTTGTTCACCGTCGGCGTGGTTGCGCTTTTGGCGGGCGCAATTTTGGCGCTCTTTAATTTAGACTGGGGCGCGCGCCTCAACGGGCTGGCTATGCTCGGCTTGGCGCTTTGGTTTTTACGCAACGACATCGCGGCGCGGAATATTCGTCATCGCAGCCCGTTGACGCGCTACCTCGCTTATTGTCTCTTCGGCGGATTCGTCTGGCTGGGAATTGGCGGCGCGTTGCAACTTGTCATCGGCGGAGTCAACGTCGGCGCGTTGTACGACGCGGAATTGCATTCCGTCTTCATCGGTTTTGTCATGTCCATGATTTTTGGTCACGCGCTGATTATCTTCCCCGCAATCCTTAATACGCCCGTGCAATATCGCCCCGAATTTTACGGACATTTAGTTTTGCTCAACCTCTCGCTGCTCATTCGCGTCGTCGGCGATTTGACCAACCAGTTCCAAATTCGCCGTTGGGGCGGCATGTTGAACGAAGTTGCGATTCTGTTATTCTTAGCCGCTACAATTTACTCTGTGATTAAATCTAAAAAATAAGTTATGCCGATACTCATTCGTTCGTTTCTTAAAGCCGCGTTGGTTTATTTAATTTTGGCGGTTTGTTGCGGTTTGGCGCTTGCCTTGCCGATTCGTTCTCCGCTGACCAGTTTGTTTCCCGTTTACATTCACACGCTGGTCTTCGGCTGGCTGACTCAACTCATCTTCGGCGTGGCGACGTGGATGTTTCCCAAATACAGCGCCGCCGAGCCGCGCGGACGAGAATGGTTAAGTTGGACGGCGTTCGTCTGCTTGAACGTCGGCTTGGGTTTGCGCGTCGTCTTTGAGCCGCTGCACAGCATAACGCCGTCGGCGTGGAGCGCTTGGGGGTTGCTGATCTCTGCCGTTTTGCAGTGGGCGGCGGGCGTGGCGTTTGTCGCCAACATGTGGCCGCGCGTCAAGGTGCGATAATGCCGCGATTAAGCGCTTATTATGTCCGCGCCGCTTTCCTTTATATGCTTGTCGGCTTGACCTTTGGCGGGTTGCTCCTTGCCAACAAAGGCTGGATGTTTTTGCCTTCGTTGTGGACGACGCTGCCCGTGCATATTGAAATTTCGCTTATCGGCTGGCTAGTGCAATTGGCGATGGGCGTCGCCTTTTGGGTGTTGCCGCGTTTTCCGAAACCGCCCATTCGCGGGGACGAGCGCCTAACTTGGGCGGCTTTCTTCCTTTTGAACGCCGGCATTTGGCTGGTCGTTTTGCAAGCCTTCTTTCCGCTGAGTTGGCAAATCGGCTGGCTGACTTTCTTCGGGCGGACTCTTGAATTGGCGGCGTTTGTTTTATTCGTCGTCGGCAATTGGAAGCGCGTCAAACCGTTGGGGATGTAAATAAAATAAAAAGGGATTGAGGTTTCGCTCAATCCCTTTTTTGATTTCAGGCGGCGTTATAAATCGCTGTCGCCCGCCGCTTCGGGCTGATAGATAATCTCGACGATTTTTAATTTGCGCGTTCCCATTGGCACAGCCCATTCAAAAATATCGCCGACTTGATAGCCGAGCATCGCCGTGCCGATTGGCGCGAGGATGGAAACTTTGCCTTGACTCAAATCTGCGTTTTCGGGGAAGACCAACGTGTAGGTTTCTTCTTCGTTGGTTTCTTCGTCTTCTAAACGCACGGTGGAATTCATCGTTACCACGTTGTTTGGAATGTCTGAAGACGACACAATTTTTGCCCGTTTTAATTCGGCTTCGAGTTTTTTCAAGTAATCGCTTTTATGATAATCCGTCGCGTGCGCGTCTTGAATCAAATTATTTAATCGGTTGAGATCAAACTCCGTAATGTAAATCGGTTTTTCCGCGTCTGCCATATCCGTCTCCTTCAAAAATATCGCCTGCAAGACGAATTATAGCCTTGACTTGGAAAAAGTCCAAATCTCAAAAACCGTTGATCTGCATGGACGCGATCAACTCGTCGAGCGATTCTAAATACGGGCTGAAAGAAGACGAATCGGCGGCGTTGATTTTTTCGCTGATAAGATTGTAATAGGCGGCGAAATCGTTGAAATTAAAGGGGATGCCTTCGGCGGGCAACGGCGCGTCGGGGTCGCCGTTCGCCGCGAGATAGATGGAACTCAAAGGCAGAAGCGCTTCGACAAAATATTTCCCGTCGTCGGTGATTCCTTGATAGAAATAAAACAGATAGGAATTGTTGATGGGAACGACGCCTTGAATGACTTGGGTAATATAGCGAATCCCGCGCCCGTTTGCAAATTGGAGGGCATGAGGTCGAGCGAAAAATGTCGGGCTGGATTCGCCGGGCAGGGGTTGCCCGTCCGTGTAGGAACGCATGGCGTCCATTTGTAATGGAGTCGGCGCGATGAACGCTTGATACTCGTCGGCGCGAAAAATCATAATGCGCGGGTCGAGTTGGCTTTGCGCTCCGTACTGCGTAAAGGTTACGGCGATGTGTTGCGGCATCTCGCCGACAGATGGGTTAATAAACGGAAATTCGATTGTCGTCGTCAGGAACGATGAAGCGCCGTTGGCGACGCCGTTCGGAATGAAGAGAGAAACTTCGGCAGTTTGGAAGGGAGTCCCGTCTGGCGCGGGCGGCTCTTCGGTTGAAGGGGCGGCTGTCGCGGCGGGCGCGGCGGCGGTCAGCGCGGTGAGCGTCTGCGCGACAATCGTTTCTACGCCGCCCTGCGGAGGCTGAGGCGCTTGCGCCGAAGGGATAATTCCGCAGGCAAGCGTGAAAGTTAGGCTGGCAATGAGTCCGATTATTTTTTTGTTCATGGCATTAACTCCGATTTAGAATGTGCGCCGACAAATAGACGCGCCGCCAAGTTTAACTTGACGGCGGAGTTTGTCCTATGCCTCAAAGATACTATTCCCAAAGGGAGACTGAGTCCCCTCTCCAACGGGAGAGGGAAAGGGTGAGGGCGACTTTTGCAATAAGCCTATTATGTAACCTGAACGATTTTCCCGTTGGTCATCTTTTGCAGGTCTTCGGTTTGCAACTCAAAGATGGCTTTCGGCGTGCCAGCCGCCGCCCAAATAGTTTGATATTTAAGGAAATCTTGGTCGAGGTAGGTTTCCATTGTTTGCGCGTGCCCCAAAGGCGGGACGCCGCCAATGGCGAAGCCAGTAACCTCGCGGACGAAATCCGCGTCCGCTTTGCCGATGGGTTCTTGCGCGTACTCGCTGATGCGCTTCTCGTTGACGCGGTTCGGGCCGGCCGTCAAAACCAAAATCGGCTTGCCGCTGTCCTTGCCGCGAAAAATCAGCGACTTGACAATTTGCCCCAATTCGCAACCCGCTTGGTCGGCGGCTTCTTGCGCGGTGCGCGTCGACTCGGAGCGTTCGATGACCGTGTAATCGTAACCGAGCGAGTTTAATAAATCTTGAATTTTTTGCGCGGAGGAAGAAAGCGTTGACATCTTTTAATTATAACGTTATTGAGCGAACGCGCCGCTTTTTAAATCGCGCAGCGTTTGCTCGATTTCTTCGCGCGTGTTCATCACGAAGGGACCGTAGGGCACAATCGGTTCTTTGAACGGCGCGCCCGCGATCAACATAAAGCGGACTCCCTCTTCCGTTTTGATTTCCACCTGTTCGCCGTCGTTGTTGAATTTGACCATCGCAACTTCGCGCGCAATCTCGCCGCCGAAATCCGCCGCGCCTTCAAAGGCGTAGGCTAAAACGGTATGCTCGCTGGGGATGGGCAACGCGAAAGTTGAATTGGGCTGAAGCGTTACGTCCATGTAAAGCGGGCTGGCGGCGATTTCCGTAACCGGCCCGCGCGCGCCGTTAATTTCGCCGGCTACGAGTCGAATCTTCGCGCCGTCTTTTTCGACGACGGGAATCGTCGCGCCGACGATTTCCTGATAGCGCGGCTCGCTCATCTTTTGCGCGGACGGCAAATTGACCCAAAGTTGAAAACCGTAAATGTTGCCGTTAGCGCCGCGTCGCGGCATTTCTTCGTGCAAGATGCCGCGCCCGCTGGTCATCCATTGCACGTCGCCTTCGGCGATAACGCCCATATTGCCAAGACTGTCGCGGTGGCGCACCGTGCCTTCGAGCATGTAGGTTACAGTCTCGATGCCGCGATGCGGGTGAGTCGGAAATCCGCGCACGGGACCTTCCAACGGGTTATTAAAAGCGAAATGGTCAAACAGCAAAAACGGGTCGAAGAGATTGCTGGAACGCGGCGCGATAGAACGCCGCAACAACACGCCCGCGCCTTCGATGACTAAATTCGGCTCGATAACTTGTGATACGGTTTGATTGTTCATGGCGTGTAGATGATTCGAGGGAAGGGAAACTTACGCCGTTTTGATTGTTAAATTCACGGCGATTGCGCCGCTGGCTTGAATCAAATTTTGCGGCGTGATCATAATCTCTTCGCCCCATTGACCGGCGCCCGTGCCGAGCATCGGTTCGTCGAGCAAAGTCGCTTCGAGGAAGGAGCGGAATCCGACGGGCTGCCAGCCAAAGGCGGGGATCGAGCCGACGACGTATCCCGTAATTTCTTTCACTCGTTCGGTCGGCGCCATTTGGATGTTGCGCGAGCCGAGCGCTTTTTTTAGATTCCCTGAAATTGCGTTTTGATCGCCGCCGAGCATGACCAAAACGCATTCGCCGCTTTCCACGATTTGAAAAATCAACGTCTTGACGGCTTGTCGTTCGGGAAAATTCAACGCCTGCGCGACGTGCGCCGCGCCCTTTTCCGTTTGCGGCGAAAAACTTCGCGCCTCGTAAGGAATGCCGAGTTTGTCTAAGTGCAAGTGAGCGGGGAGTTTCATTTTGTTTTCCTTTTCGATTGGTTTGAGTTAAGTTTACCGCGTTGCAACGCTTGACGAATCTGCGACGACAAGGTATATTCCGCCTGTCGCTTTCGGAAGAGGAAAATATAAACTATGTATGAATTCGACGAAACAGATATAAAAATTGTCAATTTGCTTTTGGAAGACGGACGCATGTCCGCTTCGGAGATGTCGCGGCGCATGGGCGATATTTCCGAGCGGGCGGTGCGTTATCGCGTCGAGCGGATGACCGAAGAGAAAGCCGTGCAAATTAGCGCGGTCATCAACCCCGAAGCGCTCGGATTCAACATCAAAGCCGACGTCTGGCTGGAAGTCGAAGCCGACGCGGTGTTAGCCGTCGCCAAGAAAATGGCGTCTTTCGAAAACGTAACGTATGTAGCCTGCGGCATCGGGCAGAACGACATCAGCATTCAAGTTGTGGCGCACGACACATCGGAGATTTATTATTTCGTTACCGAAGTCGTTCGCAAGGTGGCGGGCGTGCGTAAGACCACCACTTCGATTGTGCCGCTCGTTCTCAAAGATGTTTACCAGTGGAGAGTGCCAGAGAGAATTCGCAAAGAATTGTCAGAGAACAAACTAACCGCATCCAAGTAATTCCGCGCGGCTTGCCGCGATTCGATTCAAAGGAGAGATTATGTTCGGTTCAAAGACTCAGGCGCTGCAAGAACGGGCGCTGAAAGTTACGCCGTTGGGGGTCAATTCCAATTTCCGATTTTGGGGAGAAGGCATGACGCCTTACGTCGAAAAAGCGAAAGGCGCGCATTTGTGGGACGCCGACGGCAAAAAATATATTGATTATCGCATGGCGTTTGGTCCCATTATTTTGGGGCACGCTTACGACGAAGTGGATTCAAAAGTAATCGAAGAAATTCAAAAAGGCGCGCTCTTCGCCATGACGGGGGAATTGGAAGTCGCGCTCGCGGAGATGATCGTCGAGATGTCGCCCGCGATAGATATGGTTCGGCTGGCTTGCTCTGGCACCGAATCCACCATGCACGCCATCCGCGTGGCGCGAGCCTATACCGGGCGCGATATTATCGTCAAGTTTGAGGGCAATTATCACGGAATGCACGACCACGCGCTTTGGTCAACCTACGCGCCAGCGGACGCTTACGGCAATCGTCGCAGCCCGATTCCGGTGCCGGGTTCGTCGGGCATTCCCAAAGCCATGCGCGATTTTATTATCACGCTGCCATTCAACGACGCGGAAGGTTTCGAGCGCGTCATGCGTTCGTATGGCGAGCAAATCGCGGCGGTCATCACCGAGCCGTGTCAGGGCAATTGCGCGGCGATTAATCCGCAAGACGGATTTTTGGAATTGATTCGTCAAAAGACCGAAGAGCATGGCTGCGTTTTTATTTTGGACGAAGTCAAAACGGGATTTAGAATCGCCAACGGCGGAGCGCAAGAATATTATCGCCTCAACCCGGACCTCGTAACTTACGCCAAAGCGATGGGCAACGGCTACCCGATAGCCGCCTTCGGCGGCAAGCGCGAGATTATGTCCATCATCGGGCAAGGCGTGGCGCAAGGCGGGACGTACACCAACAACAAGGCGGGCGTGGCGGGCGCGTACGCGACGTTGAGTTTGCTTAAATCCAAACCGATTCTCAAAACCATCGAAAAACGCGGACAGCGCTTGATGGACGGCTTGAAAGAAATTTTTGAAGAGAATGATATTCCCGCCGTGTTTACAGGCTACCCCGCGATGTTCTCCTTCTCGCTCGGCGCGGACTCGGTCTCTTGTCAGCGCGATTGGCAGGAAACCGACCGCGCCTTATATCTCCAACTGACGGAGAAAGCCATCGAAAAAGGAATCATGCCCGACCATGACGCGCGCGAACCGTGGTTCATGTGTTACGAACACTCCGACGCGGACGTTGACGAAACGCTGAACGTCTATGCGGAGATTGTGAAGGAAATAAAGAGTTAAATTACCAATTACTAATTACTAATTGCCAGTAATTAGTAATTGGTAATTGACGGAGGCATTATGACCAAACTATCCACCCAAGAAATCGTTGACCTGAGCAAAGAGTACACTTTTTTCTCGTGGTCTGTGCAGGGACAAGTCAACCCGATTGCGGTTGAAAAAGCCGAAGGAATTTATTTTTGGGACGCCGACGGAAAACGCTACATGGATTTTTCGTCGCAGTTGATGAACACCAACATCGGGCATCAACATCCCAAAGTCGTCAAAGCCATCCAAGACCAAGCCGCGAAGTTGTGCTTCGTCCACCCGGGCAACACAACGGACGTCCGCGCCCAACTCGGAAAAAAACTCGCCGAAGTTACGCCGGGCAATTTGAAAAAAACTTTCTTCGCGCTCGGCGGCTCGGAAGCCAACGAAAACGCGATCAAGATTGCGCGCTTCTACACCGGTCGTCATAAAATTTTGGCGCAGTATCGTTCCTATCACGGCGCGACGCACGGCTCCATCGCGTTGACTGGCGACTATCGCCGACTCGCCGTCGAACCCGTCATGCCCGGCGGCGTGCATTTTCTCAATCCGCATTGCTATCGCTGCCCCTTCGGTCAAAAACCCGATTCGTGCAAACGCGAGTGCATTTCGCATTTGGAAGAAATCATCCAGTACGAAGGTCCCGACAAAATCGCCGCGATCATCATGGAAGGCGTGGTCGGCTCGAACGGCATCATCGTCCCGCCTGATGATTACTGGCCCCGCGTCCGCGAGATTTGCGACAAATACGGCATCCTGCTCATCTCCGACGAAGTGATGAGCGGCTGGGGGCGCACGGGCGAATGGTTTGCGGTGGACAACTGGAACGTCGTCCCCGACATCATCACGACCGCCAAAGGCATCACCAGCGGCTACGCTCCGCTCGGCGCGGTCATCGTCTCGGATAAAATCGCCGAATTTTTCGACGACAAGTATCTCTACGCAGGCTTGACCTACAACGGGCACGCCTTATCCTGCGCCGCCGCGCTCGCCGCAATTGAAGTTTACGAGGAAGATAATTTAATCGAAAACGCGCGAACGCTGGGGAAATATCTCGGCGAGCGTTTGGAAGATATGAAAGCGCGGCATTCGTCTGTGGGCGACGTCCGCTACATTGGGCTTTTTTCTACGCTGGAATTAGTCGCCGACCGCGAGACGAAAAAAATCATGCCCGCGCCCGTCATGGCGGAAGTCAACAAGGCGTTGCGCGCCAAAGGGTTGTTTACTTTCATTATGGCGAACAACATGGGAAGCATGCTCTTCGTCGTGCCGCCGCTTTGCATCACCAAAGAACAATTGGACGAAGGCTTGGCGATCATTGACGAAGCGCTGGAAATCGCGGACGATAGCGCGGCGTGAGGTTTAAGGTTGCAAGTTTAAGGTTTTTGAACTTTCAACTTTCAACCTGTAACCTTCAACTTGAATTGGAGTAACCATGGAAATCCTTAACTACATCAACGGCGAATGGGTAAAGCCCAACGTCGCCGAACACGCGGACGTGATCAACCCCGCGACGGGACAAGTCATCGCTAAAACGCCGCTGTCATCCAAAGCGGACGTGGACGCCGCCGCTCAAGCCGCGCGCGCCGCCTTCGACGGTTGGCGCAGAACGCCGGTCAACGACCGCGTGCAATATTTGTTCAAACTTCGCAACATCATGCGCGAACACGGCGACGAAATCGCCAAACTCATCACCGAAGAATGCGGCAAGACTTTTGAAGAAGCCAAAGCCGAAATGGTGCGCGCTTACGAAAACGTCGAAGTCGCTTGCGGAATGCCGCACATGGGCAAGGGCGAATTTGTGGAAGACATCGCGCCGGGCATTGACGAATTGATGATTCGTCAGCCCGTCGGCGTGTGCGCCACGATTGCGCCGTTCAATTTTCCGGGCATGATTCCGTTTTGGTATTTGCCCTACGCGCTGGCGGCGGGCAACACCTACATCATCAAACCGTCCGAAAAAGTGCCGATGACCATGCAATATATTTTCAAACTCATCGAGCAGGTCGGCTTTCCGAAGGGCGTGGTCAACATGATCAACGGCGCGAAAGAAGCGGTGGACGGAATTTTGGAACACCCGATCATCCGCGCCGTAACGTTTGTCGGCTCGTCGAAAGTAGCGAAGTACGTTTACGCGACGGCGGCGGCGCATGGCAAGCGCGTTCAAGCACAAGGAGGCGCGAAGAATCCCGTCATCATTTTGCCCGACGCAGATATGGAAATGACCACGCGCATCGTCGCGGATTCGGCGTTCGGTTGCGCGGGTCAGCGCTGTTTGGCGGTCTCGCTTGCGGTAACGGTAGGCGAATCGAAAAACGAATTTACCGAATTAATTTGCGATGCGGCTTCGTCTCGCGTGGTCGGCTACGGCATGGACGCGGGCGTGCAAATGGGCGCGTTGATTAACTCCGCTTCGCAACAGCGCGTCGAGCAGTTGATTGCGCTGGGCGCGAGCGAAGGCGCGGGCGTTCCAGTGGACGGGCGCGGGGCGCGCATTCAAGGCTTCGAGGGCGGGGCGTTCGTCAAGCCGACGATTCTCTCCGAGGTCCAGCCCGGAAGCGAAATTGCCAAAACCGAAATTTTCGGACCCGTGCTGAGTCTCATGCACGTCAACACGATTGACGACGCGATTCAATTGGTCAACAGCGGACAGTACGGCAATCAGGCGAGTTTGTTCACCAGCAGCGGCAACGCGGCGCGGAGGTTTCGCTACGAGGCGGAGGCGGGCAATATCGGCGTCAATATCGGCGTCGCCGCGCCGATGGCGTTCTTCCCGTTTAGCGGCTGGAAGGATTCCTTCTTCGGCGATATGCACGGACAAAGTACCGACGCGGTGGAATTTTTCACGCAGAAAAAAGTGGTTATCGAGCGCTGGCCCAAAGAATGGACGAGAAAATTTTAAGCGATATAAAGAATGGATGAATGATTATGATGGACTATGAAAATGCGTTGGATTATTCGGCGGAGTGGATAGACCTAATTCAAAAGAACGAATTTCCGTCTCAAGAACAGGCGCAAAAAATTATCAAAGAATCGAAATCGAATTTTGCGGAACACTACAACCGCAACTGGTTGGAATATCGCAAAAGCGTAACCGAAGCGGGCGACTGGGCGGCGGTGGAATGGGGCGGTCAGGGCGCGGTCTTCAAAGACGTGATGGGGCGCGAGTATCTGGATTTTCTCGGCGGCTACGGCATGTTGGATTTAGGCTGGAGTCATCCCGAAGTGATTCGCACCGTCAAAGCGCAACTCGACCGCTCGCCGATGCCTTCGCAAGAATTGCTCGATCCGTTGCGCGGCGTGTTGGCGAAGTTGATGGCGGAAATTACGCCCGGCGATTTGAAATACAGTTGGTTCGGCGCGAGCGGCACGGAAGCCAACGAAGCCGCGATGAAAATCGCAAAGCTGTACACGGGCAAATCCGCGTTTATTGTGGCGTTGAAAGGCTTTCACGGCAAGACGATGGGTTCGCTTTCGTTGATGGGCAAAGCGGATTATCGCGCCCCGTTGGGGCAGATGTACGCGGGGCAAATTTATCACGTCCCCTTCGGCGACGCGGACGCGGTCGAGCGCCAGTTGGACATTTGCGACAAAGTGGGCATTGGCGTGGCTGCCGTCGTCTTCGAGCCGATTCAGGGCGAATCGGGCGCGATTGTTCCGCCGGACGATTTCTGGCCCCGCGTCCGCGCCGCGACGAAAAAATACGAGACGCTCTTAATCGCCGACGAAGTGCAGACGGGTTTGGGGCGCACGGGCAAACTTTGGGGCGTGGAACATTGGAACGTCGTCCCTGATATTATGACTGTCGCCAAATCGCTCGGCGGCGGCGTGATGCCGATCAGCGCCGTAACGACCACCGAAGAGATTTATCATCCGATGATGTATCCAAATCCATTTATGCACACAACGACGACGGGCGGCGGCGCGTTGGCGTGTTCGGCGGCGATTTCCGCGATTCATGTTACTTTGCGCGAAAAACTGTGGGAGCAAGCGGCGGAAAAAGGCGCGTATTTAATGTCAAAACTGCAAGATTTTGTTGTAAAATACCCGAACATTTTTGAAAAAGTTACCGGAAAGGGGCTGTTAATTGGGATGCATTTCAAAAACCCAGAGACGGGATATAAAGTCGCTTCGGGACTTTTCAAGCGGCAGGTTCTCGTGGCTGGCACGTTGACTAGCGCGCAGACGGTCCGCATCGAGCCGCCGTTGGTGGTAACTTATCCGCAAATGGATGCGTTGTTAGATCGTTTAGGCGACGCCCTGCAAGAGATTGGCAAATCCATGTAATCCGCGCTTCTGAAACGTCGAGAATAAGCGGCGTTTCAGAAGCCTACATTTTACGAACGGAGAAGATAGATGAGCAGTGAATTTGCAGTTGAATTGCGCGATGTCGTAAAGAAATTTATCACGCCAGAGGGGAACGAATTAAGCGCCGTAGATCATGTAACGATGCAGATTAAGAACGGCGAATTCTTTTCAATGCTCGGTTCGTCGGGCTGCGGAAAGACCACGTCTTTGCGGATGATTGCGGGCTTTGAATGGCCCACCGAAGGCGAAGTCTTCATTGAAGGTCAGCCGATGGGACATATCCCGCCGTTTCAGCGCAAGGTGAACACGGTCTTTCAAAGTTACGCGCTCTTTCAACACATGACCGTCGCGCAGAATATCGGCTTCGGGTTGGAAATGGAAGGCGTTGAAAAAAGCGAGATTAAGAAGCGCGTCGGGCGGGCGCTGGAAATGGTGCAACTGACGGGCATGGAGCGTCGTCAGCCGAAGCAACTCTCCGGCGGACAGCAACAGCGCGTGGCGGTGGCGCGGGCGTTGGTCAAAACGCCGAGCGTCTTGCTGCTCGACGAGCCGCTCGGCGCGTTGGACTTAAAACTCCGCAAGGAAATGCAATTGGAATTGAAAGCCTTGCAGCAGCAATTGGGCATTACGTTCATCTATGTAACGCACGACCAAGAAGAAGCGCTGACCATGTCCGACCGCATCGCGGTGATGAGCAAAGGCAAGGTGCAGCAATTGGCGACGCCCGTCGAAATTTACGAACGCCCGACGAATAAATTTGTGGCGGATTTTATCGGCGAGTCAAATTTCCTCGAAGGCGTGATCAAAGAAATTTCTAAGGACGAGGCGACGGTTTACGTCCCCGTATTAAACGCGGAATTAAAAGGCATGCCGATGTCGCCCGATTTTGTCAACGGCGAAGAAGTGGCGGTTTCGATGCGCCCCGAAAAAATCCGCATTGTCGAGCGAGAAGCGGACGGCGACACGCTGTTCAAAGCGAAGGTGTTGAACTCCGTTTACATCGGCTCGGACACGCATGTCTATGTGGATATGCAAGGCGCGCGTTTGAAGGTGATGGAACAAAACCGCATTTCAAGGCTCGACCCGTCATCGTTCTATTCCAAAGAACAGATGATTACGCTTTTGTTCATGCCTGAAAATACGCTTATCTTGAAAAAGGGATAGCCATGTTAAAACGCCTTCGTGAAAGCAAATCCATGCAAGGGACTTTCCTTGCGCTTCCGACAACCTTATGGATGTTCGTGCTGTTAATCATCCCGCTCATCCTGACGTTGATCGTGAGTTTCGGAAAACGCAGCCCCGACGGAAACGTCATTTACACGTTTTCATTCGACAACTACGCCCGCTTAATCGGCATTTCCCACACTTGCGCGGACGGCAGCGCGACTTGCTTCGACCCGCTTTACATCAACATCTTGTGGCGCTCGCTGACCTTAGCCTTCAACACGACGGTGGTCGTCATCCTCATGGCGTATCCGCTGTCATATTTCATCGCTCGCGCAAAACCCGCCCAGCGCAACATATACCTTTTTATGGTTCTAATTCCGTTGTGGACGAATTTCGTCATCCGCGTTTATGCGTGGATGATGCTCTTGCGAAAGGAAGGCGCGATTAACATCATCATCGGCTGGGTCGCCAGCCTTTTGCATTTGCCCTTTACGCCGCTGGAAATGTTATACACGCCGGGCGCGGTTTTAGTCGGCATGGTGTACGAATTTTTGCCGTTCATGATTTTGCCCATTTACACCTCGCTCGAAAAAATTGACGGCTCGCTTTACGAAGCCGCCGCCGATCTCGGCGCGAACGCCGTCCGCACCTTTTTGCGGGTTACGCTTCCGCTCTCTATGCCGGGTGTGGTGGCGGGGACGATTCTCGTCTTCGTGCCAGTCATGGGAACGTTCGTCGTTTCCGACTTGTTGGGCGGGAAGCAAGTCATCCTCGTCGGCAACTTGATTCAACGTCAATTTCTCGACGCGCGCGATCCAGCCTTCGGCTCCGCCGCTTCCTTAATTTTGATGGTAATGACTCTCATCGTTACCTACTTCTACACCCGCAAATTCGGCTTCGGAGAGGAGATTGTAGCCGCATGAATCCGCATCGCCGTTCCCCTTGGGTAGTCGCCGCGTCCATTCTCGTGTATTTCTTCCTCTACGCGCCGATTGTGATTTTGATTCTCTACTCCTTCAACGCCTCAAAGACCAACATAAAATTTGAAGGATTTATCACCGAATACAGCGACCGAGTTCAGATGCAAGGCAGCGCCGTCGTCGCCAGCCCCTGCGGACCATTTCACTGGTACTGCGATTTGACGAAAAACAGCAACGTCATGGGCGCGACGAAAAACACGCTGACGATCGCCGTCGTCGCCACCATTGTCGCCACCATTATCGGGACGATGGCGGCGTTGGCGCTTCAACGGTACGACTTCAAAATTAAACCGTTCTCCCAACTCGCGCTCTACATCCCGATTGTGATTCCGGAAATCGTCATGGGCATCGGCATTCTGAGTTTGTTCAGCCAAGCCTTCGGTTGGATTAACGACGCCTTCCATTTGACGGGCAACGCCCGCCTCGCGCTCGGCATTGGGACGGTAACCGTCAGCCACATCGCGTTTATGATTCCGTTTGTAACCTTAGTCGTGCAGGCGCGATTGCAAGGCTTTGACAAATCCTTTGAAGAAGCGGCGATGGATTTAGGCGCAAATGAATGGATTACCTTTTGGCGCGTAACCTTCCCAACGATTTTGCCCGGCATCCTTTCAGGCGCGTTGCTCGCCTTTACCCTCTCGCTCGACGATTTCGTCATCACCTTTTTCACCAACGGACCGGGCTCGACCACCCTGCCCATCTACGTTTACGGCTTGTTGCGCCGCATCATCAGCCCGCAAGTGAACGCGCTCTCGACCGTTTGGATTTTGATTGTCTTTACCGCCGTGATGATTCTGCAATGGATTCAAAGCCGCGAATCCAAAACGGTTAAAGCATAATATAGGCATATCGCGCGGAAGCGTTGCGCGTCGCTAAACTAATAAAGGAGAAGAGAATGTTGCAAAAAACGCTATTTAAAGTGTTTGCCGTGCTGGCGATTTTCAGCTTCGCGCTGACCGCTTGCGGCGGAAAAAACGCGAACGCGCCCGCCGACGGCGCGAAAGTTACGAAGGACGGGTTTGTCTGCCCCGAACCGAATCCGCGCGTGGAAGTAACTTCCAAAGAATTAAACCTTTTCGTGTGGACGGAATACATCCCCAACGAATGGAAGGACTGCTTCGAGTTAGTTTATGGCGTGAAAATTAACCATAGCGAATACTCCGCTAACGAAGAGATGTACGCCAAACTCGCGGCGGGCGGCTCGAACTACGACCTCGTCTTGCCGACCGACTACGCCATCAGCCCGATGATTCGCAACGGCTTGCTTCAAAAATTAGACAAAAGCAAACTGCCCGTTTTGGCGAACTTAAACCCCGCTTACATGGATCAAGCCTTTGACCCGGGCAACCAATACACTATTCCCTATGAAGGCGGTTTAGACGCGATTGTGTACAACTCCGACACGGTGGAAAATCCGCCTACGTCTTATGCCGACTTATGGAATCCTGAATACGCCGGCCGCATCGTTACGGTGGACGATTCCCGCGTAATCATCGGCATGACCTTGCTCACGCTCGGCTACGACGTCAACACCAAAGACCCTGCTCAATTGAAAGAAGCGAAAGAAAAATTGGCGAAGTTGATTCCTAGCATCAAAATCTTTGACAGCGACAGCCCGAAGACCGCGCTCATTGCGGGCGACGTAGATTTGGGCATCGTCTGGACGGGTGAAGCATTCACCGCTTTCCAGGAGAACCCCGCCTTCAAATTCGTTTACCCAACCGAAGGCTCGGTCATTTGGCAAGATAACTGGGCGATTCCGACTGGCGCGCCGCACCTCGACGCCGCTTATGCGTGGATTAACTACACCATGCAAGGCGACCTCTTCTATCTGATGTTGCGCGATTTCCCCTATTTGAACCCTGATACGGCGGCGCTGGATTACGCCAAAACCAACGCGCCAGACTTGTATGATCCGTTCTTTAACTCGACGATTACCAATCCGCCGCTGGAAGCGTTGAAAGCCGCGCATCGCATTGACGACGTGGGCGAAGCCCTTCCGCTTTACGACCAAATTTGGACGGAAGTCAAAGGCGGCAACTGATTTTTTTGAACGGCTAATTTTTCCCCGACGAGTTAACGCCCGTCGGGGAAACTGTTTGGGGGACTCTTGAATAGGCGCATGCTGAAAAGGAGAAAAATGATGATGCGAAAATCATGGCTCGATATGTTTGCCGCGTTGGGGATTCTTAGCGTTTTGCTAAGCGCTTGCGGCGGCGGAAAAACGTCCGTCAATGAAGGCGGAACAAAAATAACTTCCTCCGGTTTTGAATGCCCCGAACCGAGTCCGCGCATGGACATAACGTCTAAAGAATTAAATCTTTTCGTGTGGACGGAATATTTTCCCGAAGATATGTTGGATTGTTTCAAATTGGTTTACAACATCAAACTAAACGTGGACGAATATTCCGCCAATGAAGAAATGTACGCGAAAGTTGCTTCGGGCGGAACGGCGTATGATTTAGTTCAGCCGACGGATTACATCGTCCCGCTTTTGATTCGGCAAAACGTCGTTCAAGAACTCGATCATTCGCGGCTGCCAAACATGAAAAACCTCGACCCGAATTGGATGGATCGCTACTTTGACCCGGGCAATAAATACACTTTGCCTTATCTCGCGGGCATTGACGCAATCGTAGTGAACGCAGATAAGGTGAAAGACATTCCGACCTCTTGGGCGGATTTATGGAATCCTGAATACGCCGGGCGCATAATCTCCATTGACGATTCGCGCACCGTCATCAGCATGACGTTGGCGACGCTCGGTTACAGTCCCAACAGCCGCGACCCAAAGCAATTGGAAGAAGCGAAGAACAAACTCAAAGAGTTGATTCCCAGCATCAAAATTTTTGACAGCGACAGCCCCAAGTCCGCGTTGATTGCGGGCGACGTGGATCTCGGCATCGTTTGGACGGGCGAGGCGTTTATCGCGCATCAAGAAGATCCCGCCTTTGAGTTTATCTACCCCAAAGAAGGCGCTTCGCTTTGGTCGGATAACTGGGCGATGTTGAAAGACGCCCCGCACGCGGACGCGGCGTACGCCTGGCTGAACTACATCATGCAAGGCGACGTCTTCTGGCTGACGCTGCGCGACTTCCAATACATCAACCCGAACTTGGCGGCGATTGCCTACGCCAAAGATCACAAGCCGGAAATCTACGCCGACTATTTTGATTCGCCGATTACCAACCCGCCGCAAGAAGTTTTCGACAACGGATTTTATTCCGAAGACGTGGGCGAAGCCGCCGCGCTCTACGATAGAATTTGGACGGAAGTCAAAGGCGGCAATTAGCCTTTGCAAACGACGCGCCCCCGACGAAAATCGGGGGCGTTTTTTTTGGAAAAAATGCCAATAATAAATCGTCATAGAAAATGACCGTATTATAAATAATCGTTATAAAACTCTTGACAAAAATAAATAATCGTTATAGAATAAGGGCGTGGAAAGCAATATCGGCGCAAAACGCCCCGATCGTTTGGATAAAATTGACCGCCATATCATAGACGCCTTGCGCGCCGACGGACGGGCGGCGTTCGCCCAACTCGCCGAGCAATTGAACGTCTCGCCGGGCATGATTCGTCAGCGTTACAACCGCCTCGTGGAACTCGGCTTTTTGAAAGTCGTCGCTGTAACCAACCCGCCGATGATGGGCAAGCGCACGATGACGATGATCGGCGTCAGCACCGACGGACGCAAGATGATGAGCGTCGCCGAGAAAATCGCCAAATTTGACGAAGTGATGTACATCGTCGCCACCAGCGGAAGATACGATTTGATGATCGAAGTTTTCTGCGAAGATAACGAAGACTTGTTTCGCTTTATGACCGACAAACTCGCCAAAGTGGACGGCGTGCTAGAAACCGAATCGTTCATCTATTTGAAGATCGTCAAAGAAATTTATTTCTAACGGGAAATCCGTTTCGAGAGATCGAAGCGTTCCAAATTTTGTCCGCGCCGAAAATGAGTTCGGAGTGCGGAGCCAACTGAAAGGTTCTAAAATGAAAGCCCTAGCTCGCGTGTTAAAGACTGTGGGGGACGCCCTTGTGAAGTTCTACATGACGTCATTGATGATTTCCGTTTTTACGGGAAATCAAACCAGCGACTTAAATCGCAATTGGTAATTTCAGTCTGTCCCGCCGCGTTAATGCGGCGGGATTTTTTTAATCCCAACAAAGGAGAAATCGGATGAAAGTATTGCTGGTCGGCGTAGGCGGAGTGGGCGAATCGATTGCGATGATCGCCAAATCGCGCAAGTGGATGGAACTGATGGTTCTCGCGGATTACAACGTCCGCCGCGCCGAAGAGGTGCAAAAAAAGTTAGGGGACGCGAGGCGTTTTCCCGTCGAGGCGCTTGACGCGAGCCATCGAGAAAGCATCGAAGCGTTGGCGAAAAAGCATCAAGTAGATTTAATCATGAACGCGGTTGATCCCGTTTTCAACGAAGCCGTCTTCGACGCGGCGTATAACGTCGGCGCGAAATATATGGACATGGCGATGACGCTTTCTAAGCCGCATCCCGAAGACCCGTTTAACAAGGCGCATGTCAAGTTGGGCGATTATCAATTTGACAAAGCGGCGGATTGGGAAAAGAAAGGTTCGCTGGCGTTGGTCGGCTTTGGCGTGGAGCCGGGCATGGCGGACGTGTTTGCGCGTTACGCGGCGGATCGTCTCTTCGACGAGATTGACGAAATCGGCGTGCGCGACGGCGGAAATTTAGTCGTGGACGGTTATCTCTTTGCGCCGAGTTTTTCCATTTGGACGACGATTGAAGAATGTTTGAATCCGCCGGTGATTTATGAAGAAGGCAAAGGTTGGTTTACGACCGAGTCGTTTTCAGAAGCGGAGATTTTTGAATTTCCCGAAGGCATCGGCGACGTGGAAGTTGTCAACGTGGAGCATGAAGAAGTGCTGCTTGTTCCGCGCTGGGTGAAGGCGAAGCGCGTTACCTTCAAATACGGCTTAGGCGACGAGTTCATTGACGTTTTGAAAACGCTGCATAAATTAGGCTTGGACAATAAAGAGAAAATCAACGTCAAAGGGGCGAAGGTCGCGCCGCGAGACGTCGTGGCGGCGTGTCTGCCCGACCCCGCGCATCTGGGCGATCAAATGCGCGGAAAGACCTGCGCGGGAACTTGGGTCAAAGGAAAGAAAGACGGCAAGCCGAAAGAAGTCTACATTTATCAAGTGGCGGATAACGAAGAGTGCATGAAGACCTGGGGCTGTCAAGCCGTTGTGGCGCAGACGGCGTTTACGCCGGTCATCGCCATGGACTTAATCGAACACGGCGTTTGGAGCGGAGTCGGCGTGTTGGGACCCGAAGCGTTTGACCCGCTTCCGTTCATGGAAAAGATGGCGGAGTACGGGTTTCCTTACGGAATTCAAGACTATCAAGACGGGAAAATACGCGCGTCCTAAAACGCCGCTTTCTTGACACAAACCTTATGCGCCTGTAAAATCCCCCTGCTTAAAAGGAGAGGCGCGAACCTTTTCTTTTTCATTCTATTTGGAGGAGATTCCTTTTCATGTTCTCAATGGGCTTGACCAGTTTTGAACAGATTGCGGTCTGGGCTGTTTTTGCCGTCGCTTGGCTCGGTCTCGGATACGCAATTTTTTTACGTTCTCAAATCCTCGGCGAGGATCGCGGAACGGAAAAAATGCAAGAAGTTTGGGGCGCTATCAAAGACGGCGCGAACGCTTACTTGCAGAAGCAACTTAAATCTATTCTGCCTTTGATTGCCGTTTTGACGGTGGCGCTTTTTCTTTCCGTGTACGTCGTTCCGCCTTCGCCCGAAGCGTTGGAGCGATTTAGCGGAATGGCGGAAAGCCAGGTGAAATTGATCATCGGCATCGCCCGCGCCGTCGCCTTTGTGATGGGCGCAGGCTTCTCGTTGATGGTCGGGCAAATCGGCATGAGGATGGCGGTGGAAGGCAACGTGCGCGTTGCGTCCGCTTCGAGAAAATCCTTTGGCGACGCGCTTCGCATCGGCTACCGCGCTGGGACGATTACCGGCATGTTGACCGACGGACTCGGTCTGCTCGGCGGCACGGTCATCTTCATCATTCTCGGCATTGCCGCGCCAGACGCTTTGCTCGGCTTCGGCTTCGGCGGCACGCTGCTGGCGCTCTTCATGCGCGTCGGCGGCGGCATCTTCACGAAAGCCGCAGACGTGGGCGCGGACTTGGTCGGCAAAGTTGAAGCGGGCATCCCCGAAGACGATCCGCGCAACCCGGCGGTCGTCGCAGACCTCGTCGGCGACAACGTCGGCGACTGCGCGGGCATGGCGGCGGACATCTTTGAATCCTACGAAGTAACCATCGTCTCCGGCTTAATTCTCGGCTTGGCGTTATGGCACGCGACGGGACGCCTCGAATGGATTATCTTCCCGCTCATCGTGCGCGGCGTCGGCGTGCTTTCTTCGATCATCGGCACTTACTATGTGCGCGGCGGAGAAACCGGCAAGAGCGACGACGCGATGAAAGCCATCTTCAGCGGCTTCCTCACCTCGGCGATTATTTCCACCGTGTTGTTCTTTGCCGCCGGCTTCTTTTATATGAAAGATACGATGGTCAACTACGGCGGTTGGTGGCGTATGCCGACAGCCGTCGGCGTGGGCGTTTTGCTGGCGATTTTGATTGACCGCTTAACAGAATACTTCACCGGGACTCACGCTTCGCCGGTCAACGACATCAAAAAAGCGGCAGACACCGGACCCGCAACCTTAATCCTCAACGGAATTTCCGTCGGCTTTGAATCGTCGGTTTGGTCGGTCGTCATCATTGCGTTGACGATTGTCGCGTCTATCTTTATCTTCGGCACGATCCCGAACACCACCGCCGCCGAACGCGCGACTTTCATCCTCTACGGCGTGGCGATGACAGGCATTGGCATGTTGACGCTGACCGGCAACAACGTGGCGATGGACTCCTTTGGACCGATTGCGGATAACGCCAACGGCATCGGCGAGATGTCTTGGTCGGGAAAAACCGATAAAGAAACGCAAAAAGCGCAGCAAATCATGGCGGACTTGGACGCGGTGGGCAACACCACCAAAGCCATTACCAAAGGCGTCGCCATCGGTTCTGCGGTGATTGCGGCGGTTTCTCTCTTCGGCTCTTTCCTCGTGGACGTTTCGCGCGCGCAATCAGGCGTAGGCGTTTCGCTGGCGGAGCAAATTCAATCCGTCGGCATCCGCGTGGACGACCCGCAAGTGTTCGTCGGCATGTTGCTCGGCGGCGCGTTGCCCTGGCTGTTCTCTTCCTTTGCGATTCAAGCGGTGGCTCGCGCCGCTTCCTTGATCGTGCTTGAAGTTCGCCGCCAATTCAAACTGGGCGTGCTGGAAGGAAAGGTCGCCCCCGATTACGCGCAGGCTGTTGACATCTCCACCACCGCCGCGCAAAAAGAGTTAATTTCGCTCGCGCTGCTCGGCATCGTTACGCCGATTGTCGTCGGCGTGCTGTTGGGCGTCAACGCGCTCGGCGGCTTTTTGGCGGGCATCATCGTCTCTGGTCAATTGCTGGCGGTTTTCCTCAACAACTCTGGCGGCGCATGGGACAACGCGAAAAAATTAATTGAAGACGAACCGAAAGACCCCGCGAATAATCTCGGCAAAGGCTCCGAACGCCACAAAGCGGGCGTGGTCGGCGACACCGTCGGCGACCCGTTCAAAGATACGGCGGGACCGGCGCTCAACCCGATGATTAAAGTCGTTAACCTCGTGGCGGTCATCATCGCCCCGATTGTCGTGCAGTCCGGCGGTTTAACGTGGACGAGCGGCGTAGTTGGCGCGGTATTAATCGGCGTGCTGATTTGGGCGGTTATGCGCTCGAAAGCGCCTACGCCGAACATGGGCGGGGCGGTCGCTTCGGCGGCGCCCGTCGTCAACTCGACGCATGTTTCGGCTGTGAAGCCTGCGGCGACGAAGAAGCCCGCGAGTTCTGAAAAGAAAACGACGAAGAAAAAATAGCAAGCAAAAATCCCGCCGATAAAAGCGGGATTTTTTTATATGAAAAGGCGCGTGATAGAATCGAGTCATCTTACTTAAGGAGAGAAGCGATGACGAATATCGTTACGATTGACTTAAATTTTCAAGGCAAAACTCAAGCGATTGCTTCCTATTTAATCCGCGCAGGGGATGCGGCGGTCTTGGTTGAAAGCGGGCCAGGCACGACGCTTCCCGCGCTGGAAGCGGGGCTGGCGAAAGAAGGCTTGTCGTTTCGAGATTTAACTCACGTTTTGCTGACGCACATCCATTTGGATCACGCGGGGGCGGCGGGGTGGCTTTCGCAACAAGGCGCGGAAATTTACGTTCATCCGATTGGCGCGCCGCATTTATTGAACCCTGAAAAATTAATCGCCAGCGCGACGCGCATTTACGGAGATAAGATGAATCAACTTTGGGGGGAGTTTTTGCCCGTAGCGCAGGAAAAACTTAAAACGCCGAAAGACGGCGAAGAGTTTTCCATCGGCTCGTTGAAGTTCCTTCCGCTGCACACGCCCGGCCATGCGGAACATCATTATTCGTACGTTTTTGAAGACCTTTGTTTTAGCGGCGACGTGGGCGGCGTGCGGATTCCCGGCTATCAATATTTGCGCGCGCCAATGCCGCCGCCAGAGTTGAACTTTGAGCGTTGGCACGAAAGTTTGAAGCGCTTGCGTTCGGCGGGTTTTTCGCGCATTGCGCCGACGCATTTTGGAATCTTCGACGACGCGCAATGGCAATTGCAAACGCTCGACGAAACGCTGACGGCGATGGAGCGCTGGCTTGAAACGGTGATGGCGCAAGCGCCGACCATCGAACGCCTGCGCGAAGAGTTTACGCTGTGGATGGACAACGAAGCGCAAGAGAAACATTTGAGCGCCGATACCGTTCGCGCTTATGCGCTTTCCAACCCTGTGGGCATGAGCGCCGACGGCTTGATGCGTTATTGGAAGAAAGTCCGCATGGCGTAATTTGTCATGCGCCTTGCGTGACGCTTGAAACTGGTTTAATTGGCGAAATCTCATATACTTCGTAAAAGGAATAAAAATGAACACTCAAGATTTTGTTAAGATTGAAGAACAATACGGAGCGCATAATTATCATCCGCTGGATGTGGTAATTGAAAAAGCGGAAGGCGTTTGGGTGTATGACGTGGACGGCAAAAAATATTTGGATTGTCTGTCCGCGTATTCCGCCGTTAACCAAGGGCATGTTCATCCGCAAATTTTGGAAGCGTTAATTGAGCAGGCGAAAAAAGTAACGCTGACTTCCCGCGCCTTTCGCAACGATCAACTGCCGCTGTTGTATCGAGAACTTTCGGAAATGAGCGGCTATGAGATGTCGCTGCCGATGAACAGCGGCGCGGAGGCGGTGGAGACGGCGATTAAGATTGCGCGAAAGTGGGCGTACCGCGTTAAGAATGTCCCGCGTCATCAAGCGGAAATTATCGTCGCGGGCAATAACTTTCACGGGCGCACGGTAACGGTGATTTCGTTTTCGTCCGAGCCGTTGTACCGCGACGACTTCGGACCGTTTACGCCGGGCTTTGTCCTCGCGGAATACGGCAGCGCGGGCGCGATTGAAAAAGCGATTACGCCCAACACGGCGGCGATTATGTTAGAGCCGATTCAAGGCGAGGCGGGCGTGATCATTCCGCCCGACGGATATTTGAAACGCGTCGCCGAACTGTGCAAGCAAAATAACATCCTTTTGATCGCCGACGAAATTCAAACGGGGTTGGGGCGCACGGGCAAACTTTTTGCCGCGCAACATGAGGACGTCCGCCCGGATGTGGTCATCGTCGGCAAGGCGCTTTCGGGCGGGTTTTATCCCGTCTCGGCGGTGTTGGCGGATGCGCCGATTTTGGGCTTGTTTCAGCCGGGCGAACACGGCTCGACCTTCGGCGGAAATCCGCTGGCGGCGGCGGTGGCGCGGGCGGCGTTGAAAGTTTTGCGCGAAGAGAAATTATCCGAACGCGCCGCCGAATTGGGCGCGTACTTCATCGAGCAGTTGAGCGAGATTCCGAGTCCGCACGTTAAAGAGGTGCGAGGCAAAGGCATGTTAATCGGCATCGAGTTGAAGCCCGAAGCGGGCGGGGCGCGGCGCTTCTGCGAGGCGTTGAAAGACAAAGGCATCCTCGCCAAAGAAACGCACGATAACGTCATCCGCTTTGCGCCGCCGCTGATTATTGACAAAGAAACGATTGACTGGGCGCTTCCCGCGATTCGAGAGACGCTCAACATGAAATAAGCCAGCAAGATTTTGGAGACGCTATGAATATTGGAATTCCAAAGGAAAGCCGTCCGTTTGAATATCGCGTCGGGCTTTCGCCCGCAGGCGTGGAGATTTTGACTCGCTTGGGGCATCAGGTCGTCGTCGAGCATGACGCGGGAATGGGCGCGGGATTCGCCGACCGCGAGTATGAGAAGGTCGGCGCGAGAATCGTCTTTTCGCCGCAAGAGGCTTTCGGGCGAGCGGACTTCGTGTTGAAGATTGCGCGCCCGTTGAAAGAAGAATTGGAATGGATCAACGACGGCGCAATTCTGGCGGGATTTCTCCATTTGGCGTCCGCTTCGCAAGATCAAATTGACTTGCTTTTGCAAAAGAAAATTTCCGCTTTTGCTTACGAACAGATTGCCGACGCGCAAGGCGGGCGGACGGTGTTGCGCCCGTTTAGTTTAATCTGCGGTTCGATGGTGGCGCAAATTGCGGCGCGTTGGCTGCAAACGAATCGCGGCGGCAAGGGGATTTTGCTCAGCGGCGCGCCGGGCGTTCCGCCTGCGGAAGCGGTCATCGTCGGCGGCGGCACAGTGGGGACGTCGGCGGCGCGGGCGATGCAAAATGCGGGCGCGCACGTTACCGTGTTGGACAAGAGCATGGCGGCGCTGGAACGCATCCACAAAGAACTGCCCGGCGTAACGACCATGATGGCGACGCAGCGCAACATTCAACGCGCAACGGCGTACGCGGACGTGGTCGTCGGCGCGGCGCTCGTCAGCGGGCAGCGCGCGCCGATTGTGGTTACGCGAGAGATGGTGCGCGGCATGAAACCGCGCTCGGTGATTATTGACGTCAGCATTGATCAAGGCGGCTGCGTCGAAACCTCGCGCCCGACCATGCACGACGCGCCGACTTTCATCGAAGAGAACATCGTCCATTATTGCGTGCCGAACATCACCAGCGTTGTGGCGCGGACGGCGAGTCGCGTTTTCCTCAATTCGGCGATTCCCTACATTGTCGAAATTGCCGACAACGGCGTCGAGGCGGCGATGAAAAATAACGCTTCGATTGAAGCGGCGCTGAACACGCATCGCGGCGAAGCGCTTCATCTCGTCCGCTTGAACGGCGCGGAGGCGAAGCAATGAGCGCAATGGCAATTTATCAATCGCGGGTAACTACGGCGGAAGAAGCCGTCAAGCAAGTCAAATCGGGCGACCGCGTTTTTTTGACGGGCAACGTGTCCGTGCCGAAGGAATTGCTGGCGGCGTTGGTCAAACACGCGCCGAACGTGCGCGACGTGGAAATTTGTCAGGCGCTGACTGTCGGCGCGGCGGATTATGTCGCCCCCGAAATGGAAGGACATCTGCGCGTCAACTCGATGTTTATCAGCGCGAACATTCGCAAGGCGGTGCAAGAAGGGCGCGCGGATTTTACGCCCGTGTTGCTTTCGGAATTTCCGCTCTTGTTTAAGCGCGGCGTCCTGCCTGTGGATGTGGCGTTTATTCACGTCTCGCGCCCGGACGAACACGGCTTTTGCAGTCTCGGCGTGGAAGTCGGCTTGACCAAGTCGGCGGCGGAATCGGCGAAGATTATCATCGCCGAAGTCAACGACCAAATGCCGCGCACGTTGGGCGACGCCTTTATTCACGTCAGCCGTTTGAATTATATCGTGCCGGTCAATTACCCGATTCCAGAACACAAGATGACGGCGGAAGGCGCTTCGCCAGTGATTGAAGATATTGCCCGCCACGTCGCTTCGCTCATCCCCGACGGCGCGACCATGCAATTGGGCATTGGCTCGATCCCCGACGCGGTTTTGAAATTTTTGGCGGACAAAAAAGATCTCGGCATTCACACCGAATTGTTTTCAGACGGCGTAGTGGAGTTGGTCAACGCGGGCGTGCTGACCAACGCGCGCAAGACGCTGCACCCTGGAAAAATTGTGGCGGGATTTATTCTCGGCACAAAAAAATTATACGAGTGGGCGCACGACAACCCAATGGTGGAAATGCACCCGACGGAATATGTCAACGATCCGTTTGTCATCGCGCAGAACGAGCGCATGGTGGCGGTCAACTCGGCGATTGAAATTGACCTGACCGGTCAAGTCTGCGCCGACAGCATCGGACCGAAATTATTCAGCGGCGTAGGCGGGCAATTGGACTTCATCTACGGCGCGTCGCGCTCCAAAGGCGGCGTTCCCATCATCGCCATGCCCAGCACGGCAACTCTGCGCGACGGAACGCAGTTGAGCAAAATTGTTCCGATGTTGAATCAAGGCGCGGGCGTTGTAACCACGCGCAACCACATCCGTTTTGTGGCGACAGAATACGGCATCGCCGACTTGTACGGAAAATCCATTCGCCAGCGGGCGCAGGCGCTGATTAATATCGCCAACCCCGTCTTCCGCGACGAATTGGAGAAACAGGCGAAAGAATTGTTTTATTTGTAAGAATCGGAAGTTTTCGGCGCGGAGAGCGTAACTCCGCGCCGATTTTTTTGTTAACACCATAACTTGACAGGCTTCGGTTTTAACTCTATCATCGGGGCGTTTTGGTTGCAACCTTAAGATTTATCGCTTGATTTTCAACGCGAAATTTACATCATGATTGACAGGAAACAGAAATGCGTAACGCAAAGATTGTCGCAACGATTGGTCCCGCTTCGGATTCGGAAGAAGGGTTGGAAGCTTTAATCAAAGCGGGGATGAACGTCGCCCGTTTGAATTTTTCGCACGGCACGCACGAACGCCACGAACTCAGCGTTCGACGGATTCGCAACGTGTCGAAACGGCTGGATATGCCCGTCGGCATTTTGCAAGATTTGCAAGGACCGAAAATCCGCGTGGGAAAGTTGGACGAGCCGATTCAACTCGCGGTTAACGAAGAAGTCTGTTTGTACGATTCGCACGACGAGCCGCCGCAAGGAGAAATTCAAATTATCCCCGTGGACTTCCGCGAATTATTTGAGTCGGTTCAAAATGGCGATAATCTGCTTTTAGACGACGGGCGTTTGGCGTTGCAAGTCGTCTCCGCCGTCGGCAGACAAATTCACGCTGTCGTCAAAGTCGGCGGAACTTTGTCTTCGCACAAGGGAATTAATTTGCCCGGCGTAAAACTTCGCATTGCGGGGTTTACGGACAAAGACAAAGCGGACTTGGCGTTTGGCATCGCGCAAGGCGTGGACGCCGTTGCGATTTCTTTTGTCCGCAGCGCGAACGACGTGCGCGAAGTCCGCGCCGCCATTCAGGAATTGTCTGCGGGCAAGCATGAGCCGTTGTTAATCGCCAAACTGGAAAAACCGGAAGCGATGGTCGAGTTGGAAGAAATCCTCGAAGTGGTGGACGGCGTGATGGTCGCTCGCGGCGATTTGGGCGTGGAACTTCCGCCGGAGCAAGTGCCCTCGCTGCAAAAGACCATCATCCGCTCGGCGAATGCGCGCACAAAGTTGGTCATCACCGCCACGCAGATGTTGGAGTCGATGATTCAAAATCCGCTGCCGACTCGCGCCGAAGCGTCGGACGTGGCGAACGCCGTTTTTGACGGCACGGACGCGGTCATGCTTTCGGCGGAAACGGCTTCGGGCGAATATCCCGCTCTGGCGGTGGAGATGATGTCGCGCATCGTTACGGAGGCGGAAGCGCATTTCAAAGAGTGGGGCAATCGCTCCGATTTGAAAATGAACGCGGACGAATCGGATGCGGCTTCGATGTCTCGCGCCTCCAACGTGTTGGCGAACGATCCCGACGTGCAAGCCGTTTCGGTTTTCACCATGCGCGGACGCTCCGCCTGGCTGATGTCGAAAGCGCGCCCGTCCAAGCAAATCCTCGCCTTCACGCCCGAACAGACGACGTTGGGGCAGTTGTCGTTTTTATGGGGCGTGCGCCCGAACCTTGTGAAATTTGCCAAGACGATGGACGACATGCTGTCGGAAGTGGATTCGGTGTTGTTGAAGTCGGGCATCCATCCCGGTCAACAAGTGGTTTTAGTTTGCGGATTTCCCATCGGCGAGCAGCGTCCGCCCAATATGGCGTTGTTGCACACCGTCGCGGACGCGCCGACTATTTCGTTGGCGCGGAAGTTGGCGAGAAAATAACGCGCCGCTTCCCCTCCCTTTTTTATTCCTTTGAAGCGACGATGATTCCCGCTCCGATTAAGATTCCGCCGACGACGAAAAGCGGCGTAATCTTTTCGGAGAGGAAAAGCCAGCCGAGAAGAGTCCCGACGACGGGTTGCGCGAAAAACGTCAGCGAGGCGACGGCGGCGGGCAATTCGGCGAAGGCGTAATTCCACAAAAACATCGCCAGCGCGGTGGAGATAAATCCGAGAAAGAGCAGCCCGCCGACGATTCCCCAAGTGATTTCGCCGACGCCTTGCGCGTTGACTTCCCAAATGGAAAACAGCAAACTGGACGGAATGCCGCCGACGAGCATCACCGCGCTGGACGCAATTAAATCTTGAGACTGAACGACTTTGCGCACCAGCGTCGAGTACAGCGCCCAAGTCAGCGCCGCGCCAAGCAGACTGAGGTTGCCCCAAAAAAACGAAGATGAAAGATTCGCCGTGCGCGGGTCAATCACGGCGACGACGCCCAGCGTGGAAAGCGCCAACGCAATCATGCGGCGCGGCGTGTTTTTTTCTCCGAGCAAAAACGGCGCAAAGAGCAAAACGAAGGCGGGCGTGGCGGAAGTAACTAGCGAGCCGTTTGAGGCGTTGGAAAGTTTTGTGCCGACGAATTGAAATCCGAGCGAAATGCCGTAGCCGACCACGCCGACCCAAAAACTGTCCCAGAATAATTTGCGCGTGAAGGTTGGCGGGTTGGGGGCGCCGCGTCGTTGAAAGTAGAGGACGACGCCGAGCGCCGCCGCGCCCATAACCAGCCGAATAAGCAACAGCGTAAACGGGGGGATGACTTCCAGCACAACCTTGCTGACGACGTACATGCCGCCCCAAATCGAAGCGGCGATTAAGCCTGAAATTAAGCCGACGAAGGAATGAGGTTTTTGCATGGCAGGGGCAGAGGGTGAAGGTTGAAAGTTTAAGGTCGAAGGTTGAAGGGCGAAGTCTCTTATTGCTCGTAACCTGACTTTTGCCGAAGTCTTTTTGTTTCTCCGCGCTTTTTCTTGGATTGAATCCGCGCTTCTTGCGAGGCTTTCGTCGGCTTGGTTTTACGGCGCGTTTTCGGCTTTTCGTTCGCCTTGCGAATCAACTCGTAAAATTTAGCGAGCGCGTCCGCTCGATTTTTCTCTTGAGCGCGGAAGCGCTTCGCCTCGATGACTAAAATCCCCTCCGCGTTGACGCGCTTGCCCGCGAGGCGAATTAAGCGCCCTTTCACGTCGTCGGTCAACGAAGCGGATTGAGCGATATTAAAGCGCAGTTGCGCCGCCGTCGAAACTTTGTTGACGTTTTGTCCGCCCGCCCCCGAAGCGCGGACAAAATCAAACTCAATTTCAGAATCAAGATTTTTCATTAGGAGAAAACCCCTCTCAAAAAGAGAGGGGCAAATTTCTTTTGTCTCTTCGCGCCTTTGTGTTTAGGTTTTCAAACGCTAAAACATCATCGCGTTGACTTTATCGAGCATGGCGCGTTCGGGGCGCAAGTCCGATTCGTTCAAGCGGTTGAGCGGCGCGTCCACTAAATTGTGCAGGTCAATCAACGACGGCTTGTTTTCGTTAACGTAAATCAAACCCGTGATTAGCCAATCGTTCAAACGCGCTTCTTCGAGGACGCGCATGGCTTCGGCGCGATTCGTCGGGTCGTGTCCCTTGTCCAAGTTCTTCAAGCGGATGATCGAACCGTCGTGCAGCGCCACGTCGCGGATTTCGCCGTCGAGCATTTCTTGTTCGAGGACGATTTCATTGCGCGGCGCGATGTAAGTAATATCTTGCAGCGGTTCTTCGTGTTCTTTGCTCCACGCATACGAGTGATGCGCGTAATCGTTATTGTTGAAAGTAACGCACGGGCTGATAATGTCCAGCAGCGCAATGCCCTTATGCGCGAACGCCGCTTTGAGCAACTCCTTCACTTGCTTGGCGTTGCCGGCAAAAGAGCGCGCCACGAAAGTCGCGTTTGAGATGATGCCTTCCATGCACACGTCAATCGGCAAAAACGGATTTTCGCCTTGTCGTTTCAGTTCGAGTCCTTTTTCGGCAGTGGCGGAAAATTGACCTTTCGTCAACCCGTACACGCCGTTATTCTCGACAATGTAAACCATGTTGACGTTGCGGCGCATGGCGTGTTTGAATTGTCCCATGCCAATGCTGACGCTGTCGCCGTCGCCCGAAACGCCGATGCCCTTCAGTTTCGCGTCGCCAAACAGCGCGCCCGTGGCGATGGACGGCATGCGCCCGTGCAGCGAGTTAAAACCAAAACTGCGGTTCAAAAAATAAGTCGGCGATTTAGACGAACAACCGATGCCGGAAAATTTCACCACGTCTTCGGGCATAACGTCCATCTCGTACATCGCCGCGACGATTTGACTCGAAATCGAGTTATGTCCGCAGCCCTGACATAAAGTCGTCGGCGCGCCGCGATAGTCGTGCTTGGTCAAACCAATCGCGTTTGTGTTGGCGGGAGCGCCCGCCATAGGAAGCGTTGCATTCATAATCTTTACTCCTTTTTACCGATAATTATTTGCGCTTCGCGGCGGGCTTGCTCTTCTTCGCCGACGTTTTCTTAACGCTGCTCTTTTTTACGACGACTTTCTTCGCCGCCTTAACCGACGTTTTAGCGGTTTTCTTCGGCGCGGCTTTTCCCTTCGCCGACGCTTTCTTCGCGGCGGGCTTCGCCGTCTTCTTTGTCGTTTTCTTGGCGGGCGCTTCGTACACGGCGAGGATTCCTTCGCGCACCCATTTTGCAGAGGCGGGCAACCCGTCTTGGTAGGCGACGGATTTGAACTTCGTCGCATGTTGCGGATATTCCATGTAGAGCAATTGCAGAAGTTGCGCGTCGCGGTTCATTTCAACGACGAAGATTTGATCGCGCGATTGAATGTAGTCGTCCACTTCTTTGGAGAAGGGGACGGCGCGAATGCGGAGGAAATCGGTCGTCAAGCCGTGTTCCGCTTGCAATTGATCTTGCGCTTCAAAGATGGCGTTCTTCGTCGAGCCGAAAGCGAGGATGCCGGCTGTCGCGCCTTTTCGCTCGTGCAAAATCGGCGCGGGGACGTATTGCTTGGCGGCTTGGTGTTTGCGAACGAGGCGATCCATATTTTTGAGGTACATGTTCGCGTCCTCGGTGTATTTGGCGTATTCGTCGTGTCCCGTTCCGCGTGTGAAGTACGAACTGAGCGGATGTTTATTGCCGGGCATCGTGCGGTAGGGAATTGCGTCGCCGTCTTTGTCGAGGTAGCGCCCCCAATTTCCCTTTAATTCTTCGAGGTCTTTTTCCCAAAGCACTTTGCCGCGATCCATCGGAACTTCGGGATAATCAAACGGTTTGCTCATCCATTGGTTCATGCCCATGTCGAGGTCGCTCAAAACGAAAATCGGCGTTTGCAGGCGTTCGGCGAGGTCGAAGGATTTCCAGCCAAAGTCAAAGCATTCGTCCACGTCGCCGGGCAAAAGGATGACCGATTGCGAATCGCCGTGGCCGATAAAGGCGGTGAAGGTTAAGTCCGCTTGCGATGTGCGCGTAGGCAACCCCGTGCTGGGACCGACGCGCTGAACGTCCCAAATAACGACGGGGACTTCGGCGTAGTATGCCAAGCCCGCAAACTCAGTCATCAGCGAAAGTCCCGGTCCCGAAGTGGAAGTCATCGCTCGCAAACCCGACCAGCCCGCGCCAATCGCCATGCCGAGCGCGGCGAGTTCGTCTTCCGCTTGGACGACGGCGTAGGTGTGTTTTCCGTCTTCGCGTTTGCGGAGCAGGGGCAGGTATTCGCTCAACGATTCTGCGACCGACGAAGCGGGCGTAATCGGATACCAACCCGCGAATTGCACGCCGCCGAAAATCGAGCCGATGGCGGCGGCGGTGTTACCGTCTGCCATGATCAACCCTTCGGTTTTGTTCATCGGCTCGATGTAGAACGGGTCGGTCTTTTGCAGATTTTCCTTCGCCCATTCCGCGCCGTTTTTGACGGCGTTGAGGTTCATGTCAATCGGCTTCTGTTTGCCTTTGAAGTGAAAGGTCAACGCGGCGCGAATGGCGTCCATGTCAATGCCGAGAATTTGCGCCACCGCGCCGACGTAAATCATATTGCCGACCAACTCGCGGAAGTCGCTCGGCACGTTCGCGTCGTTGCGAATGAGAGTCTTAATTGGAATCGGATAAACTGAAATGTCGGTGCGGGTGATTGGCAAGCGGATGTCGTCGGAGTAAAAGAAGACGCCGCCCGACGCCACCGCCGCTTGATCGCGCGAGAACGAATCCGCGTTGATGGCGACGACGACTTCGCTCACGTCTTTGCGGGCGAGGTATCCGTCTTTATTGACGCGGATGGTGTACCAAGTCGGCAAGCCTTGAATGTTGGAAGGGAATAAGTTTTTTCCCGAAACGGGAACGCCCATTTTGAAGATAGACCTCAAAATGGTCGTGTTGGCGGTAGAACTGCCGGAGCCGTTCCGCGTGCCAATGGTGATCGAAAAATCGTTCACTATCTTGTTCATAAAACTCCTCGAAAGGTTTTCGTCATTGCGACGATGTGATAAGTTGATGCAAAAGATCGGTGTGTTCGACGAGCGCTTTATAACCGCCCTCGACGTCGTCGGCGCAAATTGCCTCGACCATTTTTTGATGGTAATTCCAAACTTCGGTTAAATAATTATAGTCGGCGTAAAAATTTAATCCCACAGATTCATAGGCGTCCCAATAAGATTGTAATAAGCCGATCACAAACGGATTGTCCAAGCGCTGATAAATGACGATGTGCAATTCGCGGTGTTCGGGGTGCGGAATTTCGGGCGGAGAGTTTTGCAATTTTTTCTGCGCGCGCGCTACCAGTTCGCGCAACAGTTGACGGTCTTCTTCCGTCAACTGTTGAACGGCTTCGCGCCAGTAGACGCTTTCGATGTGCTGGCGCAAATCGGCGAAGGCGATGAAGTGATCGCGATTCAACGCGATGGCATAACGAAGACTTTGCATCACAGCGGGGGCGAAGGCGTAAGGTTTGCGCCTCGTTCCCGTGCGCGGCTTGACTTCCACCAGCCCAAGCGCTCGCGCCACTTCGAGCTGTTCCCTTAAAGCGGAAACTCCCACGCCCAGCTCGCGGCTTAATTCGGAGAGGGGCGGGAGGTTGTCTTCCGCTTCGGGGTGCGAAGCGAGGTATTTTAGAAATTCAGAAATAGTTTGCGAACTGCGTTCTCGAAGCATTTTGTCCGATTAATCCGATTAATCCGAATTATAGGCTTTGGGTCAAGTTGCGTCAAGGAGTTTTGAGTTAAGGGATTCGTTAATTTGAGCGCTGCAATTGCATGAACGTATATCTGCCAAAGATGGCTGGAAGCCAACGCTCGACGGGCTGTTGAAAAACTAAGGCGAGTTTGTGAAATAGGGTCGCCCACGGTAAATCCCATTTTGAAAATTCGTTGAAGCCAAAGCGAGAAAAATACTGCGGACTCATCGTCGCAAGCCAAATGCGCTCGTAGTTTTGATTTTTGACGAGTTGAATGCTGTACTCGATAAGTTCCAAGCCGATGCCTTTTCGTTTCAAAGAAGGTTTTACCGCTACCGAACAAAGTTCGACTTCTTTTGGCGAATAGACATAAAGCGCCATGCAGGCAAGCAACCGACCGCTCTCGTCTTTTGCGACGAGGAAATCGTCAATGTTGTTTTTTATGTCTTGAACGGAGCGCGTGAAGAGGGCAGGGTCGTCGCGGTGTTCGGCAAGCAAAGCGGAAATGGCTTCCGCGTCTTCGACGGCGGCTTTGGAGGGGCGAATGTCCATGAAAGCATCCTTTGGTTTGTGATGTCGGCTAATTGTTTAATGCGCCTTGATTGATCCAGTTGACGATAATTTGAATCTCTTCGGCGGAAAGTTTCTGCCCGCGTTTGGGCATTTTACCGCGTTCGATTAAATCTGCCAATTTGCTTTGGGCGGCGTCGCCGACAACGATGACCGCGCCGTCGCGCGAGCCTTTGATGAGCGCTTCGTAGGTTTGCAAGTCTAAGCCGTCTTTGACGGATTCGACGCCGTGACATTTAATGCAGCGTGTGTCGAGGATGGGCTGCACGTCGGCGGAGAAACTGACCGGAAGCGCTGTCGGCTGAATTAAGTCGGCGGCGGGTTCTGTCGCGGCGGGAGTCGCGCTGTCCGCTGTTCCGCAAGAAGCGAGCAAAATAATCGAGAGAAAGAGTCCGATGGTTGAAAGAATAGATTTCATTTCGTTTTCCTTTTTTTTAAGATTGGCGACAACTTTACAGGATAGGCATTAATGCGAGATGAAGATATAAAATTTTTTACGGCATAAAACCTGTGAATTTCCGCGCAAGGAAGGTATAATCAAAAGGCTATGCGAGAGGAAATATTTTATTTTAAGGCAGAACATGATTGACAATTTCACGCTCCCCAGCGACTATTGGACAAAATTAGACGCAACGACTCAAGACGTAGAAAACTTGCACACGATTCTTTTCGAGCGCGAAACGCCGTTAACGATTAGCGAACTGACGCGCGAATTTATCGAAGCGCGCATTCAACAAGAACGCCGCTCGGCGGAAGGAAGCCAGAAAGCGGCGGCGAAAGTTTTTCTTCCCAAAGAAAAATATGCGGCAGGCGAAGAGTTAGTTTTCCCCGCGCTCAATTGGCAACGCGGAAACGTCGCTTCCGTCCGCGCTGGAACAAACGAAGCCGTCGGCGCGTTTGACGTGATCGCCGTTAACTTTGACGACAACGTTCAGCGCCTCTTCGCCGCCGATTTAGCGCATCACGCTTTGAACGACGCGCCCGTCGAAATGCCCGGCGCGGACGACGTCAACGCGGATTCCGTCTTCGCCGAATACGGCGCGGCGCTGGAAAAGAAAATCGAAAGCGCGTTTGCCGCCGACGAAGGCTTGGTCAAAATTGCCGGCTATTGGTTTCCGCGCGCGCTGTTGGTGGACATTCACGAAGGTCAACTGAACCTCGTCGAAGCCGTGTTGGACATGGCGGGCGGCGAGCCGATGACGACCGCGCAACTCATCCAAGAAGCCGAATTGCCGACCAACGAAAACCCGAAATTAATTGAATTTTCTTTGAACTACGCTTTGCAATTTGACAAACGCTTCGACGAAGTCGGTCCCGTCGGACAAATTCTTTGGTGTCTGCGCCGCCTCGAACCGGACTTCGTGCGCGAAGTTCCGCCGCCGTTGCGCTATGTCGAAGTTCCGCACGACCGCAGCGCGTTGACTCCTGAAATGCTGGCGCTGGAAACGCAACTGGACGACGAACTCGCCGAAAGCGGCGCGGCGGACAACGCCGAAAATTCTTCCGCCACAATTGTCCTAATCTACCCGCATCTCCGCGCTGGGACTCTTCCCGTTTCGCAACGCACGCGGAAATTATTTCCGACCGCCAACGAAACGCCGCGCGTGCGCTTCACGCTTGTGGACGGAAAAACCGGTCAACGCATTCCCGCGTGGGTCGTGTTGGAACACGGCTACGTCTTCGGCTTGCGCGAGTGGTACAAAGCGCATCAACTGATTCCCGGCTCGCTGGTTGAAATTCGCAAAGGGGAAAATGCGGGCGAAGTCATCGTCGAAGCGAAGACGCAACGCGCTTCAAAAGATTGGGTGCGAACGGTCATGGTCGGCTCGGACGGCGGCTTCGTCTTCGCCACGCTTCGTCAGCCGATTACGGCGGAATTCAACGACCGCATGGTTGTTCACGTCCCCGATTTCAAAGCGCTCGACCCCGTTTGGGAGAAGAAGCGCTCGTTCGACGAATTGCTTTTGCTGGTAGCGCGCGAGTTGACAAAATCGAACCCGCAAGGACACGTCCACGCGCAAGAGTTATACGCAGGCATGAACCTCGTCCGCCGCGTTCCGCCCGCGCCGATCTTCGCCGCGCTGGCGACGAATCCCGCCTTTAAGCATGTCGGCGATTTGCACTTCCGCCTGAGCGAAGGGAGCGACGGATGAGCCTCTTAAAGCCGACGACGCAAACTCCCTTTCACATTGACTTTGGCTGGTGGAAACAAAACGAACGCGATTGGCAAGTGTTCCTGCGCTCCTTTCTTTGCCCCGAACATCAACAAGCCTTTGCCAACGCCGAAGACGACGAAATGATAGATTGGATAGACCCGCAAACCGCCGAAGTCAAAAGAGTGGACGGCGTTCAACACGCGCTCATCAGCCATTGCGCCCAACTGCCCGATTTTATCAATCAGCGCACGACAATCGTCGAAGGAATCTTCCGCCTCTTTCTCGCCAACGGAAATATTCCCATGTCCGCCGAAGAACTAAGTAAGAAATTAGGAAAACCCGCCGACACAATCTTAAGGACAATCGCCGGGGCGAGAGTCTATCGCGGCTTGCGCCCGATTTTAAGCCCGCCCGCCGAAGGATAAGCGCAAGCGGCACTTGCCCTCGTAGCTCAATGGACAGAGCAGCAGCCTTCTAAGCTGTTGGTTGGGAGTTCGATCCTCTCCGAGGGCGCTCAAATTATTCGGATGGTTAGGAGTCGCATTATGCCCGCTGTGATTCGGAAAACGAGCGAAACCTTTGTGGAAGTTAAGCGCGGCGCGCTTCGCGCCGTCCGCTGGCAAGTGGACTTCGGCGTATGGCAACCCCCGACCGACGTTTACGAAACCGAAGAGGCGTACGTCGTGCAGATGGAAATTGCCGGAATGCGCGGAGAAAACTTTGAACTTTCGCTGCTGGACGACGTTTTATACATTTCAGGAATCCGCCGCGACGCGCCGATAAGACGCGCGGTGCACCGCATGGAAATCCGCTCTGGCGAATTCGCGTCGGCGGTTCGGCTTTTTGAAGCCGTCAACCTTGAACGCGCCGTCGTCGAGTATCAAGACGGTTTCCTCACCGTTACCCTTCCCAAAGAACCGACTTAAGGATATTGAATGCCTGCCCAAAAATGGCGCTCTGGTTTGCAAAACTTTTTTCAAAAAATGGATGAAGGCGAAGACGACTTCATAAATCATTCCGTCGCCGCTTTCTTTTCGACGATGCAGAATCAACAAGAAAGCGACGGCGCTTCGCTCCCTCAAACTGAAAGCGAGACGGAGAAAAAACCGCTGCCCGATTCGTTGCCCATCCTCCCGTTGCGCGGCGTGGTCGTGTACCCCAACACCGCCGTCCCGTTGACGGTCGGGCAGGCGCGTTCCATCAAATTAGTGGACGACGTCGTCTCTGGCGAAAAACTGGTCGGGTTGGTGGCGGCGCTGAATCCCGAATTGGAAACGCCCGGCCCGAACGACCTCTATCGCTACGGGACTGTCGCTACCGTGCATCGCCTTTTGCGCGCCCCCGACGGAACGGTGCGCCTTTTAGTGCAAGGCATGGAGCGCTTTCAGTTGGGCGAGTTCGTCGAGGAAGAGCCGTACCTGAAAGCGAAGATTATCCCCGCGCCCGAAGCGGACGAGAAAAACATCGAAACCGACGCGCTGGCGCGCAACGCCCGCGACCAGTTTCAAGCCATTACGCAAATGATTCCGTCCTTCCCCGAAGAATTGGCGAGTTCGATTACTGCGCTGGAAGACCCGTTGCAGACGGTTTACACCATCGCCAACTTTCAACGCATAGATTTAAAAGACGCGCAAGAGATTCTCGAAATTGATTCGGTGTACGACAAGTTGAAGAAACTGATCGGCTTGTTGGTGCGCGAAGCGGAAGTTTTGCAGATTGGGCAAAAAGTCCAGAATGAGGCGCGAGGCGAAATCGAAAAAGTTCAGCGCGACTATTTCTTGCGCGAACAAATGAAAGCCATTCAACGCGAACTCGGCGAACGCGACGACCAAGCGGAAGAAATCGAAGAACTTCGCAAACGGATTGACGAAGCGAAAATGCCCGAAGAAGCGGACAAGCAAGCCCGCCGCGAGTTGGATCGGCTTTCGCGCTTGCCTTCGGCTTCGGCGGAGTACGGCGTAATCCGCACTTATTTGGACACGCTGGTTTCCATGCCTTGGTCGCAAAGCACGGAAGACAACCTCGACATCGCTCATGCGCGGAAGGTCTTAAATCAAGACCATTACGGTTTAGAGGACGTGAAAGATCGCATCCTCGAATTTCTTGCGATTCGCAAATTGCGATTAGACCGCGCAAACGATAAAAAAGAAGAATCGGAAGACTTAATTCGCCGCGAACGCGAAGGCGTGATTTTGTGTTTCGTCGGTCCGCCCGGCGTTGGCAAAACTTCGCTGGGTCAATCCATTGCGCGGGCGATGGAGCGAAAATTTGTCCGCGCTTCTTTGGGCGGCGTGCGCGACGAAGCCGAAATTCGCGGACATCGCCGCACTTATATCGGCGCCATGCCCGGACGAATTTTGCAATCGCTGCGCCGCGTCGGCTCGAAGAATCCGGTTTTCATGCTCGACGAAGTGGATAAATTAACCAACGACTTTCACGGCGACCCGTCGTCGGCGTTGTTGGAAGCGCTCGACCCCGAACAGAACAGCGAGTTCCGCGACAACTACCTCGAAGTCGCGTATGATTTGTCGCAAGTCTTTTTTATTGCGACCGCCAACACGTTGGAATATATTCCCGGCCCCTTGCGCGACCGCATGGAAATTATTTACCTTTCGGGCTACACGGAATTGGAGAAAATGCAAATCGCGCGCGGATATTTAATCCCGCGCCAAATCCGCGAGAACGGTTTGCGAAAAAGCGAAATCTCTTTCAACGACGCGGCTTTGCAAATGCTGATTCGGCAATACACCCGCGAAGCGGGCGTCCGCAGTTTAGAGCGCAAAATCGGCGCAATCTGCCGCAAGGTCGGCGCGAGGATTGCCGAAGGCAAAAAACGAAAGCACAACATCACGCCCAAAGTCGTGGAAGAGTTTCTCGATCATCCTATCTTTTTGGGACCGAAAGAATTAAATCAACGCACCTCGATTGCAGGCGTCGTGCCCGGCTTGGCGTGGACGTCTTTCGGCGGCGACATCCTGTTAATTGAAGCGACGTCTATGCCCGGCGGACGCGGATTTCAAATTACCGGCTCGATTGGCAACGTCATGCAAGAGTCCGCTCGCGCCGCGCTGTCTTATGTCCGCTCGCGCGCGAGCGCCTTCGGCATCTCGAGCGAATTTTTTGAAAAGCACGACATCCACATGCACGTCCCTTCGGGGGCGCAACCCAAAGACGGACCGTCCGCTGGCGTAACGATGGCGACTTCGTTGGTCTCGCTGATTAGCGGGCGCAAGGTTAAGCCGCGCGTCGGGATGACCGGCGAAATCACCTTGCGCGGTCAGGTTCTGCCGATTGGCGGCGTCAAAGAGAAAGTGCTTGCCGCGCATCGCAGCGGATTGGACACCGTGATTTTGCCCGCGCAAAACAAAGACGACCTCGACGACGTGCCGAACGAAATTCGCAAGACGATGAAATTTATTTTCGCCGAAACGGTGGAGAACGTCATTAACGCCGCTTTGGAAAAACCGACGAAAAAGAAAAAAACGAAGACAAAGAAAGAAACAAAATCAGTGAAGAAGAAAGTTGACACGCATGCCAAAAGTGCTTCTCGCCGAAGATGACTTCACCATGGTTTCGCTGCTGAAAACGCTGCTCAAAATGGAAGGCTACGAAGTTGTCGCGCTCGACATCGCCGCCGACGTCATCGCCTCCGTCCGCGCCGAAAAGCCCGACTTGCTTTTGATGGACGTGCATTTATTCGACCAAAACGGCTTGGACATTTTAGATAAATTGCGAAAGACAAAAGACGTAAGCGCCGTCCGCGTGTTGATGTCCTCTGGCGCGAACATCCGCGAAGAGTGCATGAATCGCGGCGCGGATGGCTTCCTCATGAAGCCCTACATGCCCGACGAACTTTTCTCGCAAATCAAAACGCTGTTGAGCAAAAAGCGAGCGTAAAGAACAAAACGGATGCGCTTCGGAATCATCACCCTGTCGGATCGTTGCGCGCGCGGAGAGCGCGAAGACTTATCGGGAAACGCGCTCGCCGCTTTCCTCGACGTTGAAAATTGCGCGGTCGTAAAGCGCCTGCTTCTCCCCGACGACGAATCCGCGTTGCGGCGGACGTTGATTGAATGGGCGGACAGCGACGAATTAGACGTCATCCTCACGACTGGCAGCACGGGCTTTGCGCCGCGAGACATCGCCCCCGAAGCGACAAAAGCCGCCGCCGATAAAGACGCGCCCGGCCTCGCGGAATTAATGCGCGCGGAATCGTATAAGAAAACGAAGCACGCCGCCTTGTCTCGCGCCGTCGCCGTCATCCGTCGGCGGACGTTAATTGTCAACTTGCCTGGCAGCCCCAAAGGCGCGGAAGAAAATCTTGGCTTTATCTTCCCTTTGCTTCCGCACGCCGTGCAACTCTTGCGCGACGACCCCAATTCTGAACAATCGCATAAGTCAATATAAAAAGAGACGCTTCCGAAGAAGCGCCTCTTTTTATTATTTGAAGTTGAAAGTTACAGGCTCTGTCGCCGATGCGTTCCAATATTGCGGATTGGGACTCAGCGTTATTCCTTTATCCGTCCACGAAGAGACGACGTACGCTCCGCTGGAAACGACGGCGCTTTGCGACGCGCCATAAGCGGGCGCTTCCAACGCGGCGGGACTCAAAATAGCAAACGCGGGTTCGGCGAGGTAGGAAAGCAAGTTCGGCTCGCGGCGGCTTAAATGAACGATGACGGTGTTCGCGTCCACTTTTTGAATGCCGTCAATTTGCGAAACGGCGCGGTTGTTCGCGTCGCGTTCGCCGTTGAAGGCGAGGAAGCGCTTCAACCAACTGGGATAAACGCCGTCCTTGTGAAGCGGACTTTCAGGCTCGAACCAACGGTTGAAATTTTCGACAATCGCGTCTACGCTGATTGGCGTTCCGTCGCTGAATTTTGCGTTTGGGCGAATCTCAAAAACGTAATCCAAGCCGTCTTCTGAAACCGTCCATGAGGCGGCTAAGCCTGGCTGGTTCGCCCCGCTCGCGTCGGCGCGAACCAGCCCTTCATATAAGTAGGAACTAATTTTTAGAGAATCGGCGTCTTCCGTTTTTGCCGGGTCGAGGAGCAGATTTGCCCCGTTAATCGTCGGAGCGGACGTCGTATCTTCCGTCGGCGCGGCGGCAGATGTAGGTTGCGGTTGCGGCGATGCCGCTTCCGCGACGGCGGTTGCGGGCGTTTCGCCTTTGGGCGCGCATGCCGCTAAAAGAAGAAAGATGCCGACAAAAAGCCAGCCCTGCTTCGTGCGAGTAATTGATTTCATAGTCTCTCATTCCTTGAAGTTGGATAAGAATTTTATTTAGAAATTATAGAACCGAATGACACAAATTTAGTAGGCAAAACGACACTTTTCGGGTTTTTTTATCCACTAACCATTCTAGAAGAAAATATAAAGATTGTCTGAATTTCAGAATACAAAGAGGCGAAGATGAGAGCGCTCATTTCAAAATCATTTCGAGCAATTTCTGTTCTTATGATTATTTCCCTGCTATTGGCGGCTTGCGGGCCAGTAAACGGGCTTTCTGGCACAGGCGGAGACGGAGGCGGCGATACCGCTGTCGTCGCTACGGATACGCCCGAACAACCGACGGCTGAACCGCCGACCGCCGAGCCGCCGACCGCCGAGCCGCCGACGGCTGTTCCCCCAACGACCGCGCCAATTCAACCGACAGATACTCCTGAGTCCCAAGCGCTTCCCACCGCTACTGCGGATTCGGCAGTTGCCCCTGCCTCTGTCCCGACGGATGCGAGTTCGGCAACGCCCGAAGTTACGGCTACTGCGGATTTAAGTTCCGCAACGCCGACGCTCATAACGGCAACTGCAACGCCGACTGCGACTCCGAAAAAAGGAAAATCATCGAGCGACCCGAAAGTTGCGGTTAATGATCCCTACGTCGGTTTAGGCGTGGCGTGTAATAACGACCTATCCGCGACCTTCACAATTTCCAACGATGGCGGCGACCTGAGCGGCGGAAGTTACACCGTTTCCGAGCCGGGCAAAGCGCCTGTTTCGCATTCGCTTAATTTAACGGCAGGCGACAGCATCTCCTTTACGGCGGCGGGCAACGCAACCGTAAACGTTAGTTACTCCACTTCGCAATTACAACAAGTCAACTTGCAGGCGACGGGCACTTGTTTGCCGTTGCCCAGCCCTACGCCGCGCCCGACGTTGACCGCGTCTATGACGCCGACGATAACCAAAACGCCGACGCCGACGAAAACGGCGACGCCCACTAAAACGGCGACAAATACGCCGACCCAAACCTTCACGCCGACGGCGACTTTCACGCCTTCCTTGACCTTCACCCCCTCGCTGACCTTCACCCCGTCGTTGACTTTTACTCCCACAGCCAGCAAAACGGCGACCTTCACAAAAACGCCGACGCACACGCCGACGATGACCTTCACGCCTTCGTTGACGTTTACTCCCTCGTTGACGTTCACGCCGACGATAACTTACACCCCTTCGCTGACTTTCACCCCCACAGCTAGCAAAACGGCGACGCCGACGCGCACGCTAACTTCGACGCCGACCATCACGCCAACGCCCTCGTCCACGTTCACGCCGACGATGACCTATACGCCCTCGTTGACGTTTACCCCTTCACTGACGTTCACGCCCACCATAACGCACACGCCCACGATGACGCGAACGCCAACCTCAACGAGAACGATGACGCCGACCAAAACGGCGACCTTCACGAAAACGCTGACTTTCACACCTTCGCCGACTTTCACTCCCAGTCTCACCTTCACCCCATCGCTGACTTTTACCCCCACAGCCAGCAAGACGGCGACAGCGACGACAACGCCTTCTAACACGCCGACGCAAACCTTCACCCCGACGGCGACTTTCACGCCTTCCATGACGTTTACGCCGACCTTCACGCCCACCTTCACCTTCACGCCGACCCTTACCTTCACGCCGACGCCGACCAGCACGCCTGTGGACGGTCAACTAGACTTGAAAGTGTTCTGCAACGTGGATCAATCCGCGACGTTCAGAATTAAAAATATTTCAGGCAGCGTCAGCGACGGGCAATACAGCCTGTCGGACCCGGCGCAAAACGGCGCGGTCAACTTAGGACCTGGCGGCGTGATGTCGGTCAACGGCGCGGGCAACGCGACGATGACGGTAACTTACCACACGTCCTTCCTGTCCTTCGTTACTTTGAGCGTAACTGGCTCTTGTATCATCCGCCCGCCAACGGCGACCTTCACGCCCGCCGCCACCGCCACGCCGACTTTCACCGCGACGGCGACCGCCACAGCGACGAACACGGCGACCTCTATTCCGACAAGCACGCCGACCTTCACCTTCACCCCGACGGCGACCTTCACCTTCACGCCGACCAACACTGCCACCTTCACCCCGACGGCGACCTTTACCCCGACCAACACTGCCACTTTCACGCCGACGGCGACCTTCACGCCGACCAACACCGCTACCTTCACGCCGACTAACACTGCCACCTTTACGCCGACGGCTACCTTCACGCCAACTAACACCGCTACCTTTACCCCGACGGCGACCTTCACGCCAATTCCGCCCGCGCTGACAGTTCAAGGCGCTTGTACGGGACTTAATACAAAAACGGCGGCATTCGTTGTTGCCAACAAAGGCGGAAACATGCCGAAGCCTTACGCCTATGTCGTCAAAGACAACAGCGGCGCGACGGTGCAAACAGGCGCGATTAATCTTTCTGCCGGACAAAGCGTAACCATCACTGTCAGCGGCAATGCGACGTCCTATTCGTTGTCTTCGCCAGACGACGCCTCCCTGTCCGCTTCTGCCGACATGACTCCCTGTCTGCCGACGACGACGAATCACCCGACCCTAATCGTCAGCGGCGCTTGTACCGCAGGCGTGGGGACGGCGACCTTCATCGTCAGAAATAACGGCGCAACAGACATGACCAGCGCCTATCCGTTCACTGTCGTTGACGACAGCGGCTCCGTCGTTCGCTCTGGCTCGATTTTCTTGCGCGCCGGGCAAAGCATGGCAATTACCGTGAGCGGATCGTCGGCGAAATACACCTTCTCCTCGACGAGCGACTCCGCGTTGACGACTGTAGTGGACACGTCCTCTTGCGGCTCGACCACAACCACAGGTTTAATCGCCAACGGCGTTTGCGTTTACGGCGGCGGCGCGGTTGCCGAGTTCAACATCGCCAACACAGGCGCGGACATGGCCGCTCCGTACAACTATGAGATCAAAGATCGCGACGGAAACGTCGTCCAATCTGGAACGGTTCAACTCAAAGCGGGCGAGACGCTGAACATCAAGATTAAAGGCAAATACGACTCGCTGACCTTGACGATATTGGACGGCGCAGGAAAAACCGTCCTGACCAGCACGGCAAGCTGCGTTGAAAGCCTCGTCGTCGCTCCTGCCGCGCCGTCGGTTTGCATCGAATGTTTGGTCTTCCACACCTTCCGCGACAACAACCTCGAAATCTATCGCTTGGACGGAATCGAAGGACAGCCTGGCTTCAAACTCTATAACCTCTCCAAGAGCGGGGCGGTGGACAGCCGACCGAGCCGCGCCCCGAACGACAGTTGGGTCGCCTTCCAAAGCGACCGCAACGGAAACGTCGAGCTGTACTATACCGACTTGCTCGGCAGCGGCGAACCCATCCGCTTGACGTACACGAAGTCAAATAACACGAATCCGATGTACGGGCCGGACGCGCGGACTATCGTCTTCCAAAGCGACCGCAACGGGCGCAGCGACCTCTTCACGGTGGATCAGAACACGGGCAAAGAAATTCAGTTGACCAGTTCCTCTGCCGACGATTCCAACCCGTTCTTCTCGCCCGATATTAAGAAGTTGGTCTTCCAAAGCAACCGCAACGGAAATTGGGATTTGTTCGTCCTCGACTTGGAAACAGGCACGGAGACGCAACTGACTAACACGCCGCAAAACGAAGTGTTCCCTGCCTGGTCGCCTAACGGCAAGCAGATTGCCTTCATGGTCAACGACAAAGGCGCGACAGATTTATACGTCCTCGATTTGGAAACGGGCGAGCAACAGCGCCTGACGACCGACGGCAAAACCACGAACGCGGTTTGGTCTCCCGAAGGCGACCGCATCGCCTATCAATCCGAACGCGACGGCAACTTGGACATTTACAGTTACGATTTTAGAAACGACAAGGAATATCGCGTAACGGATTACGAAGGCGTAGATTCCGGCCCGACGTGGGATTGCGGCGGTACGAACTTAGCCTTTACTTCGGAGCGCGACGGAGACTTGAACGTCTTCCAAGTCTTCTGGCAGGGAGGTTCGGCGGGCAACATGACCATTGACCCCGCCTCCGATAAATGGTCGCAATGGCGTCCGAGCAACGATATTTCCAGCACGGGCTATTAGACCAATCGTTCAAAAAAGCCTCTCCGCAAGGAGGGGCTTTTTCATCCAAATTGCGGCGTTTCATCCTAGCCATGATTCGGCGCTCGTTGGTATAATCCGCCCGCTGATTCAAAACCCAAATTAATTAAGGAAATGCAAGAATGATTGATGTAAATGAACTTCGCAAAGGCGTTACGTTTGAACTGGACGGCAACCTTTACAAGGTGCTGGATTACTCGCACAACAAAACGGGGCGCGGAAACGCCAACATCCGCATTAAGGCGCGCAACCTGATCACGGGCGCAAACATCGAGCGCACCTTCAATTCGGGCTTGTCCGTTCAGGATGTAACGCTCGACTTCGCCAACGTCTCCTACCTTTATAACGACGGCGACCTATATTATTTTATGGATAAAGTTACTTTCGAGCAGCCCGGCATCAAAAAAGAATCGCTGGGCGACGCCGCGCAATATTTGCAAGAAGGCATGGAAGTAAAACTCACGTTCTATAAAGGCGAGCCGATTGACGTGGAAATGCCGACTACCGTAGATTTGAAAGTCGTCGAAGCGGAAATGGCGATTCGCGGCGACACCGCCACAGGCGTAACGAAAAAAGTTACCACCGAAACGGGCGTGGTGGTGCAATGCCCGAACTTTGTCAACGTCGGCGACACCATTCGCGTGGACACCCGCACGGGCGACTACGTTACCCGCGTTTAAAATGAAAATGCCCGCCGGACGGGAATGTCCCTATTTTTACGGCGATTACTTTCGCGGGAAGAACGCGGAGGAATGCCGTCTGCTGAAAGCGCAAAATCAAATTTGGACTCCCGACCTTTGTAAGACCTGCCCCGTTCCCGACATTGCGCGCGCGAACTCGTGCCAATTTATGCGCTTGCGGACGACGATTGCGCGTCCGCTAAGCGCGTTTTTTCAACGGCGCGTGCAAGTCCGCGCTTTTTGCGAAAAAGCGAGCCGCGACGTTCCCGAACCGCAAATTGGTTGCGGCGAATGTCATCAATTGCCCTTTGATTTTGAAGTCAAAGAAAATTGACGATTTCCTCTTTGAAACCTTTTTAGAAATTCTCCAAGACTCCAAAGGGAGTCTTTTTATCAAATGAAACTTACGCTGTTGCTCGATCTTGACGAAACGTTATTGCAAACGAATCAAGATCAATTTTTTCCCGCTTACCTCCGCGCGCTGACGACCAGTTTTGCGCCTGAATTTGATTCCGAGAAAACGCTGTCCGCGTTGACCGCCAGCATCGAGAAAATGATTCATAGCGCGGACGCTTCTCGAACCTTGAAGGACATTTTCAGCGACGAATTCTGCCCGCAGATGGGAATGACTCGTCAAGAATTGGATTCGCACATTGACGTTTTTTACAGTCAAGTTTTCCCGACGCTGAAACATATCACCGCCGAAATAGCGGAGACGAAACCTTTCGTCGAGTGGGCGGCGGCGCAGGATTTTCGACTCGTCGTGGCGACCGACCCGCTGTTGCCGCGCCCGGCGACTCGTCAACGAGTCGAGTGGGCGGGGTTGAATCCCGATCAGTTTGAATTGATTTCCACGTTTGAAGATTTTCACTTTTCAAAAAAATCGCCCGCGTATTATGCCGAATTGCTGGGACGTTTGGGTTGGCAAGAAGGTCCCGTGTTGATGGCGGGAAACGATAAAGAGCTCGATATGCTTTCGGCGCAAAGGCTTGGGCTGACGACTTTCTTCGTCGGAGCAGAATCAGGCTCGGCGGCGGAAAGCGGGCGTTTGTCCGACTTGCGGCGCTATATCGAAAGCGCAAACTTTCAAGCGTTGATTCCGTCGTTCAAAACGGAAGAGGCGATTCGCGCGATTTTGCTTTCTACGCCTGCGGTGTTGGACGGTTTGTTGCGCGGGTTGAGCGCCGAACAATGGAAGGCGAAACCGTTTTCCAACGAGTGGTCGCTGACGGAGTTGGTTTGTCATTTGCGCGACGTGGAGCGTGAAATTCATCAAATGCAGATTGCGCTGTTTGGCAAAGGCGGCGAGCCGTTCATCCCGCGCCCCGACACGGCGATTTGGGCGCATCGGCGCGGATATTTGAACGACGACGGACTCGCCGCTTTGCGCGAGTTTTCCGCCGCGCGCGCCGCGACGTTGAGTTTGCTCAAAAGCGCGGACTGGACTCGCAAGGCGCGTCATGCGATTTTTGGACCTACGGATTTCCGCGAGGTCGTCGGCTTTATGGCGGAGCATGACCGCTTGCACGTTCAACAGGCGTTTTCTTTGTTGGAGAAAATTTAGCGCGTGTCGAATCTCGATTTTTTGTGTTAAAGAACATGGCGTTAAGACTGCATCACTTTTAAGGAGTTCTATTTAATGAGAAAACGAGTCGTCGTAACGGGTTTAGGCTGCGTCAGCCCTATTGGAAATACGATGCAAGAAACGTGGGACGCGCTGCTGGCGGGCAAGTCGGGCGCGGCGCCGATTTCCGCTTTTGACGCGAGCGCGCATAAAACGAAATTCGCGGCGGAAGTCAAAGGCTTCGACGCGGCGGCTCTTTTTGGCGCGCGCGAGGCGCGGAAGATGGATCGCTTCACGCAATTCGCTGCCGCCGCGACGATAGAAGCGTTGGAACATTCAGGCTTGAAAATTGACGAGTCGAACCGCGACCGTGTCGGCATATTAATCGGCACGGGAATCGGCGGCGTGATTACGATTATCGAACAGTACGAAGTGTATAAAGAACGCGGACCGGAACGCATCAGCCCGTTTTTGATTCCGATGATGATCACCGACAGCGCGGCGGGAAACCTTGCCATTCGCTTTGGCGCGCGCGGACCGAACATGGCGCTTTCGACGGCTTGCGCTTCGGGGACGAACAGTCTCGGCGAGGCGGCGGAAATTATTCGGCGCGGCGCGGCGGACGTGATGATTGCGGGTTCGTCCGAATCGGCGATTCATCCGCTGACGATGGCGGGCATGAACGTGATGACCGCGCTTTCCACTTACAACGAAGACCCGCAAAAAGCGTCGCGCCCCTTTGATAAAAACCGCGACGGCTTCTTGATGAGCGAAGGCGCGGCGACTTTGATTTTAGAATCGCTGGAACACGCGCAAGCGCGCGGCGCGAAGATCTTGTGCGAATTTGCGGGATACGGCACAACCGACGACGCTTATCACATTTCCGCGCCTGCTGAAAACGGCGCGGGCGCGGCGCTCTCGATGAGCGTCGCCTTGCAAGACGCAGGCTTGCAACCGACGGACGTTCAGTACATTAACGCGCACGGCACGTCCACGCGCTTGAACGATAAAAGCGAAACCGCCGCCATCAAAACCGTATTTGGCGAATACGCTTATCAGGTAGCCATTTCGTCCACCAAATCTATGACGGGGCATCTGCTCGGCGCTTCGGGGGCGTTGGAAGCGGCGATTTCGGCGCTTGTGATTCAAAATCAAATTTTGCCAGCGACGATCAACTACGAAACGCCCGACCCCGAATGCGACCTAGACTATGTGCCGAATCATCCGCGCCAGGCGAGCGTAACGAACGTGATGTCCAACTCGTTCGGCTTCGGCGGGCATAACGCGACTCTGATTCTTAGCCGCTATCAATAAGGAGAAAGCATGCCATACGCGCATATTACGGGCTGGGGCGTCAGCGTTCCGCAGTCCGTGTTGACCAACGACGACATTGCGAAAATGGTCGAAACCAACGACGAATGGATTCGCAGCCGCACGGGAATCCGCGAGCGGCGCATCGCGGCGGAAGATCAGTTCACGTCCACGCTGGCGGTGGATGCGGCAATCAAAGCCTTGCAAGTCGCCGATTTGGCGCCGAGCGAACTGGACTTGATTATCGTTACCTCGTCTTCGCCTGAATATATTTTTCCCGCCACCGCCTGCCTCGTGCAAGATCAAATCGGCGCGACGAAGGCTGGCGCGTTTGACTTGCTCGCCGCCTGCACGGGATTCATCTTCGCCGTGAACATGGCGGCGCAATCCATTCGCAGCGGTTCGATCAAGAACGCGCTAATCATCGGTTCGGAGACGCTCTCTCGTTTTGTGAACTGGAAAGATCGCGGAACGTGCATTCTCTTCGGCGACGGCGCGGGCGCGTTTGTGTTGCAAGCCAGCGACGTGCCCGGCGGCGTGCTTTCGTCCGTCATGCACTCGGACGGCTCGGGCGCGGACGCGCTGACCTTGCTCGGCGGCGGGGCGCGTTATCCCGCTTCCGAAATTACCGTCGCGGAGGGCAAGCATTTTGTCCAGATGGACGGCAAAGCGGTCTTCCGTTTTGCGACTCGCGTCATGGGCGCGGCGACGCGAGAAGCGCTGGATTTAGCGCACATGACGGTCGAAGAGATAGACTGGATCATCCCGCATCAGGCGAATTATCGCATTATCGAGACGGCGGCGAAATACCTCAAAGCGCCGATAGAAAAATTTATCATCAACGTGGATCGTTACGGCAACACGTCCACCGCTTCGATTCCGATTGCGGCGGTGGAAGCCGTCGAAAGCGGGAAGTTGAAAGGCGGCAATAAAGTCGTCTTCGTCGGCTTCGGCGCGGGCTTGACCTGGGGCGCGTTGGTCGCCGAGTGGACGGGTCCGATTTTACAAACGAAGAAAAAGTACAGCCCGCCGACGCAATATCGTTTCTTCGCCTATCGTTTCATTGCCCGCGTCCGCTCATGGTTGTTGCGCGCTGTGCGCCATATCGAGCGTATTCTCTCGCGCCACGAACTCTAAACTTGTTTTATACAGTTTATGGTAGCATTAACCGCGAAGTTTAATTAAGGAGATTGACATGTTAGGTTTACCGCGCGGTTCGGAATGGATCGTTATTCTGATTATCGTCGTTCTGGTTTTTGGACCGGGACGCATCGGCAAAGTTGCCGGCGAAATTGGAAAAAGCATCAAATCCTTTCGCGAAGGATTAAGCGGCGACGACGAAGCCGAGAAAAAATCCGACAGCGATTCGGAAACGAAGTAAAAAAAAACAGGCCGCGCAAGCGGTCTGTTTTTTTAGGCGTTCAATTGGGCGATTAATTTTTCCGCGTCCGTCGTCGGTTGTTTGCAGGCGAAGCGCTCGCAGACGTAAACGGTCGCTTTGCCGTCGAGCGTCGGGCGATTCTCTAAAAGCGGAACGGCGCTTTTTTCTTGCAAATTTGTCGTCGCCGCCACGACGACGTTGGGGCGGTAATCGCGTTGAACGGCGTTCAGCAAATTTTGAAAATCGACATTTTGCGTTTTGCTCACAACCGCGACTTCTTTCAACGATCCGTTCGCCAGTTGCGCCGCCCAAAGCCATCTGCCAAAACCGAGCGGATATTGCATGACGAATTTTGAAACCAAGCCCAACGCGCTTTCCGCTTTGACGCGATATGTCCCTTCGCCCGTGTAAGCGGCTAACTTCAACAACGCTTCGCAGGCTAAAGAATTTCCGCAGGGCAGGGCATTGTCTTGCACGTCTTTCGGGCGGAATAGCAGATGCGCGTCTTCGGGCGCGTCGAAGAATCCGCCGCGCGGGTCGTCGAAGCGTTCGAGCATGGCGTCGGCAAGTTCTTTCGCCGCGACAAACCAGCGTTCGTTGAAATCGGTTTGATAAAGTTCGAGCAAGCCGAGAATGAGCGAAGCGTAATCTTCAAGAAAAGCGTTTTGCGCGACTTTGCCTTCGCGCCAAGAGCGATAAAGTTTTCCGTCGAGGTGTAAATTGTCGAGCAGGAAATTTGCGCTTCGCGTAGCCAATTCGAGATAAGATTTGGATTTAGCGTCGTCTTCGCTGAAAGCGCGCGCCGCTTCTGCAAGGACGGTTAACATCAAACCGTTCCACGAGGCGAGGACTTTATCGTCCGTGCGCGGGCGGGGACGGGCGGCGCGGACGGCGTACAGTCGCGAGCGAGAGTCCGCTATTTTTGCGGCGACCGTTTCAAGGTCCAGATTGAAGCGGGCGGCGAGAGCGGAATCGTCCAGCGCACGTTGCAAAACGGTTTTGCCTTCCCAATTTCCTTCAAAGCGGATTCCGTATGCCGCTTCAAAAAACGGCGAATCCTCTTTTAGCGCCGCGCGGATTTCGCCCAACGTCCAAACGTAAAATTTGCCTTCTTCGCCTTCCGAGTCCGCGTCGAGCGAAGAATAAAATCCGCCTTGCGAGTCGCTTAGTTCGTTGGCGACAAAGCCGACGGTTTCCTCGACGACGCGCTTGAAAAACGGGTTGCGCGTAACTTGCCAAGCGTGCAGATAAACGCGGGCGAGCAAAGCGTTGTCGTATAACATTTTTTCAAAATGCGGAACGCGCCAGCGGTCGTCCGTGCTGTAACGCGAGAAGCCGCCGCCGATTACGTCATACATGCCGCCGCGCGCCATCGCTTCGAGCGCGTGTTCGATCAATTTAATATATTCGTCTTTTTTTTCTTGTTCGTCAACGAGCGCGTGATGGAGCAGAAAATCCAGCGCCATCGGTTGCGGAAATTTTGGCGCGTCGCCCCAGCCGCCTGTGCCCCAAAGATAGGTAGTTTCCATCGCGTCGGCGACGGCGCGGAGGTGAGGCGCGGCGAGGGCGTTTTCTAGGCTGGATTTTAATTGCGTGTCGAGGTGTTTGAAAACCTCCGCGCCCGCTTTTTCGGCGGCGGCGCGATCTTCTTTCCAGGCGGCGGCGAGCGTCAGCAGAACTTCTTTGAAGGAGGGGAAATTCTGGCGGCGTTCGGGCGGAAAGTAAGTCCCTGCGAAAAACGGTTTGCGGTCGGGCGTGAGGAAGACGGACATGGGCCAGCCGCCGGAGCCGGTCAGCGCCATTGTGGCTTGCATGTAAATGTTGTCTAAGTCGGGGCGTTCCTCGCGGTCAACTTTGATGTTGACGAAATATTCGTTCATAATCGCGGCGGTTTCCGCGTCTTCAAAAGATTCGCGCTCCATGACGTGGCACCAATGGCAGGCGGCGTAACCGATGGAAAGGAAAATCGGTTTGTCTTCGGCTTGCGCTTTGCTTAAGGCTTCTTCTCCCCAAGCGAACCAATCTACCGGGTTGTTGGCGTGTTGTAAAAGGTAAGGGGAATTTGAATTTATTAAATGATTGGGCATCGAACACCTCTAAATGTTGAATTAAAATTTGCCGCAGACGAACAGAGACAGATTACTCAAACTCGATTTCGATTTCTTCGTTGTCCGCCCAATTTTCGCTGCGTTCAAATTCGATGTCGCCGAAGAGCGTCTCTTGCTTTGCGGTAACGCGATAACGCTTAACTAATTCTAGCAGCGCTAAAAAAGTAACGACGATTTCCACCCGCGAGGCTTTGTCTGCGACCAGCCCGCTAAAAGTCATGCGCTGAATCGTTTTCAGCGTTGTAGTGATGTAATCAATTTTCTCGCGGATGGTTACCTTCGGCGCGGCGATGACCGTTTCGAGCGGCTTCTTTTCTTTTTCTCGCGCAAACGCCGACTCAGCCGCCGCGAGAAATTTTTCAAGCGTCAAATTGGAGAGGTCTAACTTCGGCTCCGCTTTGGGCGGCGGCGCCACGCGCAGATACGTCCGCAAATTTTGCCGTTGACGCGCGTCCGCCCACGCCGCGATTTCTTTGTAGCGCTTGTACAACTTCAACTGCTCGACCAACGAAACGGCGGGGTCTTCTTCGTCGGGCGGGCGTTGCGGCGGGCGCGGCAAAAGCGCCTCCGATTTGATTTGCACTAATTTGGCGGCGATGACTAAAAACGAAGAAATTTCTTCGGGCTGCTGTTGTTCTAACCCGCGCAGACGCGCGAGGTATTGATCGGTTACCGAAGCGAGCGAAACGGTCGTAATGTCTAATTCGGCGCGTTCGATCAAATTCAGCAAAAGGTCGAGCGGACCTTCATAGGCTGAAGTTTGCACTTGATACGATCCGAGTTGCGCTCCCAAAAAACTGTTCATAAGCCCGCGAATTATACCAGTGTATAATTCGCGCCATGACCAAACTCACGCACTTGGACGAGCGCGGCGCAATTCATATGGCGGACGTCGGCGCAAAGCCCGACACCGAGCGCGTCGCCGTCGCGCGCGGCGAAGTTCAAATGAAAAAAGAGACGCTGGATTTAATCCGCGCCGGGCAGATGAAAAAAGGCGACGCGCTGACGACGGCGCAAATTGCCGGCATCCTCGCCGCAAAGCGGACCTCGGACTTGATTCCGTTATGTCATCCTTTGCCGCTCTCCAAAGCGGACGTGTCCCTTGAATTGGACGATTCGCTGCCGGGCGTCCTCATCACGGCGACGGCGAAAACCTACGGAAAAACGGGCGTCGAGATGGAAGCGCTGACGGCGGTCTCTGTCGCCGCGCTGACAATTTATGATATGGCGAAAGCCGCCGAAAAAACAATGCGTATTCAAAACATCCGCTTGGTTGAAAAACGCGGCGGCTCAAGCGGCGACGTAATTAACGAGTGAAAAATGAATCAAATCAAAATTTTATTCTTCGCGTCCATCCGCGATAAAGTCGGAACGAAATCGGCGGAGATGAACATTCCCAACGGAATGACCGTCTCGCAGTTGAAAGAAAAACTTGGCGAACAATATCCGCAGTTGAAAGACGCGCTGAAATCCACGTTGGTTTCCGTCAACCGCGAATACGCCTTTGACGATGCGTTCATCCCCGCCGACGCGGAATTGGCGCTTTTCCCGCCCGTTTCCGGCGGATGACGCTTATGAATTTCCCAACCGTTTATTCCGTTACCGAAGCGGAAATTAACTTAGACAAACTGCTTGAAGAAATTACCTTGACGTCCAGCGGCGCGGCGGCAATTTTTACGGGCGTGGTGCGCGGCGTTACCAAGCGCGGCGAAGAGCGTCGCACCGCCTACCTTGAATATGAAGCCTACGTCCCAATGGCGGAAGCGAAAATGAAACAAGTCGCCGACGAAATCCGCGAACGCTGGAATTCCGTCGAAGGCATCGCCATTGTTCAGCGCATCGGCAAACTGTACCCAAAAACGCCGACGATTCTCATCGCTTGCACGGCGGCGCACCGCGACACGGGAGTCTTCGAGGCGGCGCGTTACGGCATTGACCGCTTAAAAGAAATCGTCCCGATTTGGAAAAAAGAAGTTGGGGAAAACGGCGAAACGTGGATCGAGGGCGAATACATTCCCGCGTCGGGGGACTAGCAAAAAATCAAAATGAGAGCGACACGATTTATAAAAATCCGTGTTGTTAATGATGTTATATTCTTTTTGTCGGAGGAAAAATGCAAGAACGGATTGTGATTACAGGCATGGGTACGGTCAGTCCGCTGGGATTGAATGTTCAGGAATCATGGTCGAATGTTGTTAACGGCGTGTCGGGCGTCGCGCCAATTAAGCAATTTGATTCGCATAAAGCGAAACTGCAAGTCCACATTGCGGCGGAAGTGAAAAACTTTGCGCCCGAAAATTTTATGGAAGCGCGCGAGGCGCGCCGCCGCGACCGCTTCGAGCAATTCGCCGTCGCCGCCGCGAAAGAAGCGCTGGCGAGTTCCAATTTGCAAATTACGGAAGAGAACGCCGGGCGCATTGGCATAATTATTTCGTCCGCCGTCGGCGGGTTGTACTCGCTTCAAGAAGCGATTATCCAAAATCACGAAGAAGGTCCGCGGCGCGTCAGCCCGTTTTTGATTCCGATGTTGATGCCGAACGGCGGCGCAGGCATGACGGCAATTGAATTTGGCATTAAAGGTCCGTGCTTCTCGGTGGCGTCCGCTTGCGCTTCGGGCGCGGACGGAATCGGCACGGCGTTGATGATGCTTCGCGCAGGCATGATTGACGCCGCCTTAGCGGGCGCGGCGGAAGCGACGATTACCGCCACCGGCGTCGCCGCGTTTGACCGCGTCGGCGCGATGTCTCGTCGCAATGATCAATACGAAATGATTCCGCAGCCGTTTGACAAAGAACGCGACGGCTTGGTGATGGGCGAGGGCGGAGCGGTTTTGGTCTTGGAGCGCGAGTCGGACGCGAAAGCGCGCGGCGCGAACATTTTGGCGGAGTTGGCGGGTTACGGCGCGACAGCAGACGCTTTCCATGTAACCGCTCCGCACGAGGCAGGGGCGGGCGGCGCGGCGGCGATTCGCATGGCGTTGCAATCCGCGCAGGCGAATCTCGACGAAGTCGGCTACATCAACGCGCACGGGACGGGAACCGCTTTGAACGACTTGTCCGAAACCCGCGCCGTGAAAGCCGTCTTCGGCGAGGCGGCGTACAAAACCCCAATCTCGTCCACGAAATCTATGACGGGACACATGATGGGCGCGACGGGCGCGTTGGAAGCCATTTTCTGCGTCCATGCCATCCGCGAAGGAATTTTGCCGCCGACCATTCATTACCGAACGCCCGACCCCGAATGTGATTTGGATTACATCCCGAACAAAGCGCGCGAGGCGAAAATCTCGTTGGCGCTCAGCAATGCGTTCGGCTTCGGCGGACATAACGCAGTGTTGGCGATTCGCAAATACGAGTAATTGGTTCTTGTGAATCGCGCTCATCCGTGCTATAATCCGCCCTCGCGTAGGTTAGAAACCATCATAAAAAGTTAGGAAGAACGAAATGGCAGACATGATTAAAGCCGTCGAGGCAAAAGATAACGAAAAAATTCCGCAACTCGCCGCAGGCGACACCGTCAGCGTTCATGTAAAAATTAAAGAAGGCGAACGCGAGCGTATTCAGGAATTCAAAGGCTTGGTAATTCGCTTGCGAAACAGCGGAAACAATGCCTCCGTAACCGTGCGCCGCATGGCGTCGAACGGCATCGGCGTAGAGCGCACTTTCTTGCTGCGTTCGCCGCGCGTGGATAAAATCGTCGTGGAGCGACACGGCAAAGTCCGCCGCGCTCAACTCTACTACATGCGCGGGTTGACCGGCAAAAGCGCCCGCATCAAGGAAAGATTTTCCTAGTCGTTGTTTGCTCAATCCCGATGAAAGTCGGGATTTTTTCTTTCAGGGATGATTGATTCTAAATCTCCAATCGGCATTTTTGATTCAGGCGCGGGCGGACTTTCGGTGTTGCGCGAAGTCCGCGCTTTGTTGCCAAACGAAAACTTGATTTACTTTGGCGACCAAGCGCATGTCCCTTACGGCGCGCGCCCGCTGACGCAGATTCAAAAATTCTCCGAAACGATTGCGCGTTTTTTGCTTGAACAAAATTCTAAGATCGTCGTCGTCGCTTGCAATACGGCTTCGGCGGCGGCGCTGACTCATTTGCGCGAAACCTTCCGCGAGGCGCAATTCGTCGGCATGGAGCCTGCCGTCAAACCTGCGGCGGAGACGACGCGCACGGGCAAGGTCGGCGTGTTGGCGACTCCCGCCACATTTCAAGGCGCGTTATACGCTTCTGTCGTCGAGCGCTTTGCCAGCGACGTGGAATTATTTCAAGACGTTTGCGAAGGTTTGGTGCAAGAAATCGAACGCGGAAATTTGCGGGGAGAAGAAACGCGCCGAATTTTATATTCCGCGTTGCGCCCGATGCTTGAAGAAAATATTGATGCGGTCGTTTTAGGCTGCACGCATTACCCGTTTGTGATTCCGCTAATTAAAGAAATTGCGGGAGATAAGGTTCGGGTGATAGACCCCGCGCCTGCAGTGGCGAAACAGGTCAAACGTCTGTTAGAGGCGGGGGAGAGGTTAAATAAAAATCCGCAAAGCGGGCAAATCCGCTTTATCACGTCGGGCGCGGCGAATGCGTTTCAGTCCAATTTGCGGACGTTGCTAGACGTCGAGGCGAAAGTCGAGACGGCGCTTTGGCGGGGCGACGATAAATTGATTCAATCGGCGTAGGCGATTTGAAGGTCTTCGGGAGATAGCGTAATTTGTGCGAGCGCTTGAAAACTTAACAGATTTTCGTCGAGGTTGTGCTTAGCGGCGACGCGCTTGAACAAAGCGGAGTAGCCCGCTTTGACTGCCGCGTCTAAATTGAGGCGCAACAAATTTGCCGTTTCTTGAATCGCGGCGACGCTTTTGCTTTCGATTTCGACGAAAGCGCCGTAGGGCAATTCGTCGAGCATAATTTGCGCTTCGCGCAGTTGATAGGTCGCGCGGAATTTTTCGTAAAAGAGAATCGGCTTGAAGCCCAACGCTTGCAGAAAGTTTTTTGCCGCGTCGAAATCGCCGACGACAAATTCAATTTCTTGGCGGGTGATGATTCCGCTTTCGAGCCTTTCGCTCGCGCCTTTGAAGGTTAATTTAGATTCGGAATCTTTTCGCAAACGCAGAACGCGAGATTCTTTTCGCAGTTCGCCTTGCTCGTTGTCGAAACGCAAATTGCTCTCTCGAACTCGCGCTTGAATTAAACGCGCCCCCCAGTTTTGAAGGCGCGTTTCAATTCGTCCTAAATCTCTAACTAAAAATTTGACTTCGGTTTCTCGTCCGTTCATTGCAAGTTAAGAAGGATTTGTTTTTGCTCGACGCTCTCGCCCGCCTTGACTTTAATTGCGCCGACGATTCCGTCTCGCGGCGCTTTCAACTCGTTTTGCATTTTCATCGATTCGAGAATCACAAGCACGTCGCCTTTTTTGATTTCTTGCCCTTCGCGGACGGGAATGACGACGACTAAGCCGGGCATCGGCGCTTTGAGGGAAAGCTCGCCGCCTTGCGCCGCGCCGCCTCCGCCCGCCGCCCGCAGACGTTTTTCTCGTTCGTCCTCTACTTTGACTTGATACTGCCGCCCGCGCAAGAGAACTTGCCAATCTTCGTCGCCCGAATAGACGTAAGACTCGTAAGACTTTCCGTCGAGCAATAATGAATAAACGGGCTGCCCGTTGACCGATTCAAAGTTGACTTCCACCAGCCGCCCGTTGACGCGCACATGACCGTCGTCCACGATTTCAATGACGTACTCTTTGTCTTCGATTGAGGTTACATATTTCATAGCGCTTCCTTTATCGGTGCATCCGTTCCCAGCGGCTGACCCATCTCCAATTGCTGGCGTCGCGCTCGTTCGTGCGGACAACCTGCGCGGAGCGTTCCATTTCTTGATGCGAAACCAGCGTGGCGAGAATGGCGGCGATTTCCGCTTGCGCCTCGTCAATGGCGGATTCCATCGAGAAGCGCTCTTCAACGAAGCGCGTGTCAAATTGTCCGCCCATGAAGCGGTGCGAATCCATCAGCGTTTGGTGGAAGGGGATGTTTGTCCGCACGCCGACGACGCGATATTCTTCCAACGCGCGGCGCATTCGCAAAATGGCTTGCGCGCGCGTTTCGCCCCAGACGATTAACTTGGCAATCATCGGGTCGTAATAAGGCGTAATCTCAAAGCCTGGATAAACGCCCGTGTCCACGCGGACGCCCGGACCGGTGGGGATGATGCTGTGCGTAATCAGCCCTGTGGACGGGATGAAATTGTTAAACGGGTCTTCGGCGTTGACGCGGCATTCGATGGCGTGTCCGTTGAATTGAATTTGCTCTTGCGTATAACTTAATTGTCGTCCGCGCGCGATGCGCAATTGCTCGGCGACGATGTCAATGCCCGTAACCAATTCGGTAACGGGATGCTCCACCTGCAAGCGCGTGTTCATTTCAAGGAAGTAAAAATTGCGGTCTTTGTCCACTAGAAATTCAATCGTCCCCGCGTTGAGGTAATCCACCGATTGCGCGGCTTTGACGGCGACCGTTCCCATTTTTTCGCGCAGCTCTTCGTCGAGAAAAGGCGAAGGCGATTCTTCCACTAATTTTTGATGACGGCGTTGAATCGAACATTCGCGCTCGCCAAGGTGAATGACGTTTCCGTGCGAATCAGCGATGATTTGAAATTCGATGTGTCGCGCGCCTTCGATTAATTTTTCAAGATAGACGTTGCCGTCGCCAAATGCGGATTCCGCTTCGCGCCGCGCCGACTCAAGCAAGGTTGGCATTTCTTCCAAATTGCGGACTTCGCGCATGCCCTTTCCGCCGCCGCCCGCCGTCGCTTTGATCAACAGCGGAAAGCCGACGCTCGGAGCGATTCGCAATAAGTCGTCGTTGGTCAAATTGCCGGTGTCTTCGGTGCCTGGCACGACAGGCACGCCCGCCTTGATGACGGTGGCGCGGGCTTGGGCTTTGTCTCCCATCGCCGCAATGGCGGACGGTTTCGGTCCGATGAAGTTGATGCCGCGTTCGGCGCATTCGGCGGCGAAATCTTCGCGCTCGGCGAGGAAGCCGTAGCCTGGGTGAATCGCGTCCGCGCCGGAGCGTTTGGCGATTTCAAAAATCTTGTCGGCGCGAAGGTAGGATTCCCGCGAAGGGGCGGGACCGAGCAAATAGGCTTCGTCCGCGTAGCGAACGTGCAAGGCGCTGCGATCCGCTTCGGAGAAGACGGCGACGGTTTCCAAACCCAATTCGCGGCAGGCGCGTAAAATGCGGACGGCGATTTCTCCGCGATTGGCGACTAAAACTTTTTTGAACATTTTTGCCGCCTCTCTATAACGGAATGTTGCCGTGCTTTTTCGCGGGATTTTTATCGCGCTTGTTGCTCAACATAGCCAGCGCATTAATCAAACGCGGACGAGTCTCTTTCGGCTCGATGACGTCGTCCACATAACCGCGCGAAGCGGCGACATACGGATTGGCGAATTTCTCTTTATATTCCGCAACCAGTTCCGCTTTGCGTTGAACGGGGTCGCCGGCTTTTTCTAACTCTTTGCGGAAGATGATGTTCACCGCGCCGTCGGGTCCCATGACTGCGATTTCGGCGCTGGGCCAGGCGAGGTTTAAGTCGCCGCGAATGTGCTTAGACGACATGACGCAATACGCGCCGCCGTAGGCTTTGCGCGTGATGACGGTTAACTTAGGCACGGTCGCTTCGCAGTAAGCGTAAAGCAATTTTGCGCCAGAGCGGATGATGCCGTGATGTTCTTGAAAGGTGCCGGGCAAAAAGCCGGGCACGTCTTCAAAAGTGATAATGGGAATGTTGAACGAATCGCAAAAGCGGACGAAACGCGCGCCTTTCTCGCTCGCGTCAATGTCCAGCACGCCCGCCAACACGGCGGGTTGATTGGCGACGATGCCGACGCTTTGTCCGCCCAGCCGCGCAAAGCCGACGACAATGTTGGCGGCGTAGTTTTCGTGAATCTCAAAGAAAACGCCGTTGTCCACAATCATGCGAATCGCTTCTTTGATGTCGTAGGGTTTGTTAGGGTCGTCGGGGACGAGGGCGTTCAGCGCTTCGTCCATCCGCAGCGGGTCGTCGCGGACGGCGGTCGGCGCGGGCGGCGGGTCTTCCATGTTGTTTTGCGGCAGATAGCCCATCAACTTGCGGATGAGATAAAGCGTGTCCGCTTCGCTGTCGGCGGCGACGTGGCACACGCCGGATTTCTCCGAGTGAACGCCCGCGCCGCCCAATTCCTCTTGCGTTACTTCTTCGTGCGTAACCGTCTTCACTACGTCGGGGCCGGTTACAAACATATACGACGTGTTGCGCGTCATAAAAATAAAATCGGTCAACGCGGGAGAATACACCGCGCCGCCCGCGCAAGGTCCCATAATTGCCGAAATTTGCGGCACGACTCCCGAAGCCAGCGTGTTGCGGAGGAAGATGTCCGCGTAGCCGCCGAGAGCCACCACGCCTTCTTGAATGCGCGCCCCGCCCGAATCGTTCAACCCGATGACCGGCGCGCCGTTCTTCATGGCCATGTCCATAATTTTGCAAATTTTTTCGGCGTGCACCTCGCCCAAACTCCCGCCGAAGACGGTGAAATCTTGCGAGTACACATAGACCAAGCGCTTGTCAATCGTCCCCCAGCCGACCACCACCGAGTCGCTGACGATTTTCTGTTCGTCCAGCCCAAAGTCCGACGTGCGGTGAACGACGAACGGATCCACCTCGCGGAACGAGCCGCGATCTAGCAAAAGGTCGAGCCGTTCTCGCGCCGTCAGCCGCCCTTTTTTATGGTGCGCGTCAATCCGCGCCTGCCCGCCGCCCAGCCGCGATTGCGCTTTGATTTCATTCAGTTTTTGGATTTTCGATGTCTCGTTCATGAGCCTCTCTCGATAAAGATTTTGACGCAAAGAAAACAATGATCAAACAGAACGCGGTAACGATTGCGGAAAATGGCGCGTTCTCTTGCGGACTAAGCCAGATGAAACGCTCGCCCCAATACCAGACGACGAAACCTGTCGCAGCCCCAAAGAGCAGTTTTCCCGCCCAAGCCTTTCTCTGCCAAACTGCGACGAATGTCGCAACGCCGATTATCGTCCAAAACGCGCCGACAAAAGCGCCAAACAGCGGATTCGGCTGCGCGGCGAACTCTGCGAGGACGGCGCGCCAAGCGACGAGCGTCTGCGTTTGCAGGGCGTTCCGCGCCGTTATGATTAACACCAGCAAAAGGCTTAGGGTTTCTGAAAAGGGACGTTTCATCGGTTAGTATTTTGGCGTCGGCAATAGGTAGTAGATTCTTCGTCCGCCGAACGCGCCGTAATTTTGCAAGTACGGCGCAAATTGTCCGGAATAAGGCGCGTATTCGAGCAAACCCGAACTGGCAAAAACGACGGTTACGCCTTTCTCGTGCAGGTAAACTGGCGCTTCGCCTTTTTTTAGCGCTTGAAAATAATCATAACTGTTAATCAAGCCGTCCATATTAACGATAGTGCGATCTTTGATAAAGTAGCCGATGTTGCCGCCGCCCAACATGCCGATAACTTCTCCGCTGGGGACGTTCTCTTCCAAAAACGCCGCGTCGCCGACGAGCGGCTGGTCGGGAGAGAAACGCCCGCGAGGCATGACGTGGCTGACGTTTGCCCAAAATTTATCCGCGCTGTTGACGGCGTAAATAATCGCAATAGCCATTAATCCGAAGTTGAGCAATTGGCTTTTTCGTAAAGGCTTGAGAATTAAATCGAGAAAAAGGCTTCCTGCAAAGAGGAGCAAAATCATCTCGCTAATCCAATACCATTCTTTTGCGCCGCTGTACGCCGTCGCCGTGTAAGAGAGAACGTGCGCCGCGCTTCCCGCCGCCAGCGGAACAAGGCTGAGATTTCTCGCGGCGAGCGCCGTTCTACGTTTGTAGATAAAGGCGACTAAAATCCACAACGCGCAGTAGACGACAACGGATAAAAGATAGCGTTCGTCGTTTTGGACGCTTTGTTTTAAGACGTAAGGTTTTAGCGCTGCCGCCGTTTGACGCGCCAACCCGACATACGGCTCAAAGAAAGAATGTGAATCAATTCCGACGCCGAAGAAAGAGGGCCAATCTTCGGCGGGATGACCGTAAATGGTGTTTCGCAGGCTGCCCCACCAACGCTTGATTTGTCCGCTGACGGGGCTGGAGGTCCCGAAGGCGAAGCGGTTGTAAAGCATGTACGCCGCGAGCGCGCCGCCGAGAACGCCGTAGTAAGTTAAGCCTTCTTGCAGCCAAATTTTCCAATTGGATTTAAGTTGGTCGAGCGGCGCTTCGGCGCGGACAAGGCTTGGGTCGGCGAACCAGTAAGCGGCGAGGCGCGAGGCGAAAATCCAAACGAAACTGATTCCTAAATCTGCGAGAAAGGCGAGGCGCGGAAAATCTTGTTTCCATCCCAATTGATCAAGAAAAATAAAGATGACCGCGCTGGCAAAAGAGCCGATTATGAGCGCGAAGAACAGTTGAACGAAACGGATTTGCAAGGGGAGCGCGCGCGGATGAAGGTAGCCGCCGAAAACGTACAACACGATGATTTTACAAACGACGGCGACGCCTGCCGCGAGGAGAGCGGACGAAACGTAAGTTGCGTTGTAGGCGACGAAGCCCGCGCGCGAGACGGCGGCGGCGGTCAGCGCGGCAAAGAAGGCGACTGCGTCTAGCGGGAGGAGGAAGCGCAGGGCGGGCGCGTTGCGAAAGATAATCCACGCGCCGAGCAAGACGGCGAAGAAAACTAAATCCAAACGGCTGAACATGACCAGCGCGGCGAGCGCGCTCAGCCAAGCGATTTGTTTCAACGGCAGACTTTTAACTCGCCAGCGCGATTCAAATTTTGAAAGCGCGTAGAGAATGAGGACGATAAAAAATGCCGCGATGGGCGTTTCGAGCCCCATGCGGTAAACGGTCAGGTTGACGTAAATGTTGAAAGACCAAAACGCCGTCGCGGCAACGGCGACCGCATGCGATAAATGCGCTTTGAGCAAACGGTAAATCAGCGCCGATGTGGCGGCTTGAATGGCGGCGATGACGACCAGCAGAATCCGCAGCGGCAGAATTAAATCGTATTTTGCAAAAGCGAAAATTGGAATGCAAATTAACAGCCAAAGCGGATGATAGCCGTTGGAGAAATTAATTTGGTCAAACGTGCTGCCATAGCCTGCGGAAATATTTTGCGCGACTTTGAAATAGTAATAGGCGTCGTCGCGGGTGAACCAACGATTCGGAAAAGCGTAAGCGTCGGCTTGAGCGGCGACGAGGTGAACGCCTAAAATAAAGAGGATTAATAAAACCTCGAAAGGCGCGATGTTTTTTATGAAATTTTTCATCGAGAAAATTGAGCGCGATGTTTAATCGCGCTCTTTGTTTTAGCGAAGTCCCAATTCCAAACGAGAGATGACCAGCCTTTGAATCTCGCTTGTGCCTTCGTAAATCTCCGTGATTTTTGCGTCGCGGAAGTAGCGCTCGACGGGCAATTCCTTGCTGTAGCCCATGCCGCCGTGAATTTGCACGGCTTGGTGCGCGACGTACATGGCGGTTTCGGAGGAAAATAATTTTGCCATCGAGGCTTCCAGCGAATAACGCCCGCCGTTTTGTTTGGCTTGATCTTTGGCGAGCGCGGCGTTGTAAGTCAGCAGACGCGAGGCTTCGATGCGTGTTTTCATGTCCGCGATTTTGAAACCTGTGCCTTGAAAATGACCGATGGCTTGACCAAACGCTTCGCGCTGACCCGCGTACTGACGCGCCGCTTCGTACGCCGCTTCGGCGATGCCGAGCGCTTGCGTGGCAATGCCGACGCGCCCGGCGTCGAGGACGGTCATCGCAATTTTGAAGCCTTCGCCTTCCGCGCCGAGTCGGTTCTCGACGGGGACGCGGCAATTTTCAAAAATCAGTTCGCTGGTGGCCGAGGCGCGGATGCCGAGTTTCGGCTCTTTCTTGCCGCGAATCAGACCGGGCGTTTTTCCGTCCACCAGAAAAGCGCTGACTCCCTTTTGCTTTTTCTCAGGGTCGGTCATCATAAAGACGACAAAATAATCCGCCAGCGGTCCGCTCGTAACCCAAGACTTGCGCCCGTCGAGGACGTAGAAATCTCCGTCGCGGACGGCGCGCCCGCGCATTGTGCCGGCGTCCGAACCGCTTTGCGGCTCGGTCAGCGAGTAGGCGCCGATGGCTTGCCCCGACGCGATGGGCGTGATGAATTTTCGCTTTTGCTCTTCAGAGCCGAATTTCAAAATGCCGTGGCAATACAACGAGTTGTTAACCGACATCACCACGCCGTGCGAAGCGTCCACTTTGCAAATCTCTTCGAGGGCGAGGACGTAGGCTAAGGCGTCCATGCCCGCGCCGCCGTACTCTTCGGGAACTTCGATTCCCATGAATCCCAGTTCGCCCATTTTCTTGATTGTCTTGTAGGGAAATTCGCCGCTTTCGTCAAATTGAGCGGCGATAGGCGCAATCTCTTTTTCGGCGAAATCGCGCGCCGCATCGCGCAGCATTTTGTGTTCGCGCGATAACGGGTAAATTGGTAAATCGGTCATGCAGGAAAACCTCCAAGTAGGATGTTAGAATTATACCCGTTTGACGAATTGAAATCGGCAACCTTCTTTCTATGTTTATTCCGAAAAAAACAAACAACTCTTATCTTAATCCAAAATGCGAAGCCCGCGCCAAAGGGACGGGTTGCGCCGTGTACGCGCTCGCGCCTATCGCCAAAGGCGAGCTGGTTTCCTTGTGGGGCGGGGACGTTGTCCATCAAAGCGAGTTGGACTATTCCATGCCGCGCCTTACCGAACGCGCGATTCAAATTGACGAAGAACTTTATCTGCTGACCGCCGCCGAAAAAGAGCCGAACGATTGCTTTAACCATTCTTGCGATCCCAATTTAGGATTCAGCGGACAAGTCGGCTTGGTTGCCATGCGCGACGTAAAAGCGGGCGAAGAATTGACCTTCGATTACGCCACTTCCGACGGCAGCGCCTACGATGAATTTGAATGTCGTTGCGGCGCAAAAAATTGTCGCGGCAAAGTAACTGGCGCGGATTGGTCGCTCCCCGTTTTGTGGAAAAAATATGACGGTTATTTTTCTCCCTATCTGGCGCGGCGCATCGCTCGCTTGCGCGGAAAAGACTTGGTGTAGAATCGTCTTATGAAAAACGCGCTTTACGCTTTGGTCGGCGTGATGTCTGGGTTCGCGCTGGCTGGAATCTTAGTCCTTCTTTTGCGCTTGCCGACGGGCAAGCCGATTGCGCTTCTGCCTGCGCCGACGAAAGCGCCGATTACCGTCCACGTTGTCGGCGCGGTGCCGCGACCGGGCTTATATCGCCTGGCGGAAGGCGCGCGCGTTCAAGACGCGATAGACGCGGCCGGCGGATTTTTGGTCAGCGCCGACGAGAACGCAATTAACCTCGCCGCTCTTGTGGAAGACGGACAGCAATTAAAAGTCCCGTATCGCGTCGGGCAAGAAGCGGCGAGCGCCTCCGCGAACGACGAAGACAACTCGTTGAATTTGCCTGGCTCGGAAAATCCAAACGGCGGCGGCGGGTTGATTGACATTAACTCCGCGACGAGCGAAGAACTGCAAAAACTGCCGGGCATCGGTCCTACCATCGCCCAACGCATCATTGATTACCGCGCCGAAAACGGACCGTTTGACACCATCGAAGAGATTATGGATGTTTCGGGAATCGGTCCCGCGACGTTCGCCCAAATAGAGGATTTAATAACCGCCCAATGAAATTCGATCATTTTTCTTTCATCGCCCCGCTGTACGCGAAAGTTTCTTACTCGCAAAAAGAAACCATGCGCGAGGTTGCCGCGTTGCCCGTTGCAGGTCGCCTGTTGGACGTTGGCGGCGGAACGGGGAGAGTCGCGTCCGCGTTGCGCGAATATGCAGACGAAGCCGTCGTCGCCGACGTTTCGTTTGGCATGTTGACTCAGTCGCCGCGTCCCGCGCTGAAAGCGGTTTGCGCCGCCTCTGAATCCTTGCCCTTCGCCGACGAATCGTTCGAGCGCGTCATCATGGTGGACGCGCTGCATCACGTCATTAATCACGCGGAGAGCGCGCGCGAAATGTGGCGCGTGTTGAAGCCGAACGGCATCCTCGTCATCGAGGAGCCGGACATCCGAACGTTTGGCGTGAAGTTAATCGCCCTCGCCGAAAAACTGCTATTAATGCGAAGTCATTTTCTCGCGCCGAATGCCATCGAGAAATTGTTTGGCGAAGGGGAAAAGAAAACCCAAGCCGAAAACGGAACGGCTTGGGTGATTGTAAAGAAAACGCGCGCTTAATTGTTCAGCACATGCCGCGCGATGACGAGGCGTTGAATTTCGCTTGTGCCTTCGCCGATGGTCATCAGCCGCGCGTCGCGGTACATGCGCTCGACGGGGTACTCGCGGCTGTACCCGTAGCCGCCGTGAATTTGAATCGCGTCGTAGATGACGCGCTCCGCCATTTCGGTGGCGAACAATTTAGCAATCGCCGCCTCTTTGCTGTACGGGCGTTTTTGGTCTTTGAGCCAAGCCGCTTTATAAAGATAAGTCCGCGCCAGTTCGATTTCCATTTCCATATTTGCAAATTTGAATTGCGTAACTTGCATGTCCGCCAGCGTTTGATTGAAGGCGCGGCGTTCCTTCGCGTATTGGACGGCCGCTTCCATCGCGCCGCGCGCCAAGCCGAGCGCAATCGCCCCAATGCTGATGCGCCCCGCGTCCAACGTGGACAGCGTCTGCTGCAAGCCGCGCCCTTCCGCGCCGATTAAATTCCCAAGCGGCACGCGGACGTTGTCGTAAGTAACCGCGTGAGTGGGCGAGCCGCGCAAGCCCATCTTCTTTTCGGCGGGGTGAATGGTCAGCCCTTTGGAATTGGTCGGCACGAGAATCATGCTCAACGATTTCGAGCCGCCCTGCGCGTCGCTGCGGACGAGGGTGATGATGTATTCGGCGATGCTGGCGTTTGTGTTCCACATCTTCGCGCCGTTGATGATCCATTGGTCGCCGTCTTTTTCGGCGCGGGTTGTAACGCCGCCTTGAATGTCCGAGCCGGCGCCTGGTTCGGTTAGGGCGAGGGCGGCGAGTTTGTTCTGTCCGCTGGCGACGAGCGGCAGCCATTGTTGCTTCAATTCGTCCGATCCGTAAAGCGCAAGCGGCGACGTGCCCAAGCCGTTGTGAGCGGTGAATGCCAGCGCCGTCGAGCCGCAGCCCCAGCCAAGTTCTTCAAAGGCGATTACGTTGGAAATCATGTCCACGTCGGAGCCGCCGTACTCTTCGGGGATGCTCATGCCCGTCAAGCCGAGCGGACCCGCTTTGCGAAACGCCTCCCAGTTGAAGGATTCGGTTTCGTCCACTTCGCGGGCTTTGGGGCGCAGTTCTTTTTCCGCGAAATCGTGAACGGCTTTTTTCCATGCTTTTTGTTCGTCGCTTAAGTCAAAGTTCATATTCATTCCTCAGGAGAAAATTCTTGAAGAAGTTCTTGCGCTTCTTTAAGTTGTTCTTTCGGCACAAAGACTTGGACTCGTCCCAGCGCGGAGTTCATTATAACGGGATAAATGGTATGCCCGACGGATTCTTGAAATAACTCCGTGTCCACGCCGTGCGCTTCGAGATAACCTTCAAGCAAGTCCGCTTGCAGACGGTTGGTCAGTTCGATCAAGAGCGCGTATTTTAAGTCGCTCATGTCATCTCCAAACGAGGATGAATAAAACCGTCCACAAGGTGCTGACGATTAATTGACGCACGCCAATGCGAATCGGATTCCAGCCGACGGCTGGGCGCGAAACTCCCCAAACGGTTTCAAGCCATTGAAGCAGAAAAGGGGCGAACGTCCCAAACGGAATGAGGCCAAACGCGCCCGCGCCGATAGTTAACACGACGTTGAACGAAGTGTAAAGCAAAGCGCGAAAACCTAACTTCCGCCAGTCGGCTGGAGTCATGGCTTCGGCTTTGTCGCGTTTCATTTCGCGTTGCGCGAGTCGCAAGTAAGCATAGACGATGCTCGCCGACGATTGCAGCCAAGCGAACAGCCAAAGCCGCCAACCGGTCGGGTTGTAATCTTGAACGCCGACCCAATACGCGGCGGGCGCAGAAAGCGCCAGCACGCCCGTCGCCACAACTTCGACGTTAATTTGTCGGCGCTCGGCGCGTTTGCTCACCAGCCAAAGATGCCAAGCGAAGACGGGCGCGCCCGGCACGGCGAGGTAGAGAATGTACCCGTAGCCGGCAAAAACCAACCCGACGAGAGCGGCGAACGCAATCGCGCCGTAGAACATAATCCAAAATTGGGCGACGGGCAATTCGGCGGCGGCGCGGCGTCCGCTCCAAATTTTGAAGGCGACGGTGATCGGTTGACGAATCAAAAAGGCGCACATCGCGGCGACGAACAGGTAAGCGGTTGCGGCGCGGAATGTCCGCCCGGCGAAAGCGCCAATCAAGAGCGGGCTTAAGATAAAAACCCACGAGCCGTGATCTTGCGGCAAATAAATATGACGTTTGAGGTAGCGTTTCATTGCGACAAGGATACCGAAAAATGAAGTTCGGCGCAAGCCATTTATGATGCGCGAATGAGTGATTATAATTTGCGATAGGAGAACAATCGAAATGCCAAAAAAGAAATTAGCAAAGAAACCGACAAAAGCAAATTCAACGGAAAGAAATATTCAATACGTTGCGCTTGGGATCATCTTGCTCGTCGCCGTGTTTTTTGCGCGGACTTACTTTCCGAAGAAAGCGTCGCAACCTTCCGTGCCGACGGCGGTTAACGCCGAGCCGACGACGGCTTCTGCCGCCGAATCCGCGCCCGAACAAAACGCCGCCGTCTGCCAACGCTTTGCCGACATCCCCGCAGCGAAGCAGTACGCTTCCGCGCCGCCGCTGAAAACGGATTCGTCCGCCAAATATTTTGCGACCTTCAACATGGAAAACGGAAGTCAATTTAAGGCGCAACTTTTTCCCGATAAAGCGCCGATTACCGTCAACAGTTTTATCTTTTTATCCTGCAAAGGATTTTTTGACGGCGTAACTTTTCACCGTGTGTTGGAAGATTTTATGGCGCAAGGCGGCGACCCGACGGGGACGGGCATGGGCGGGCCAGGCTACGAATTCGTCAATGAAGACAGCGATTTAACGTTTGACAAAGCGGGCGTGTTGGCGATGGCAAACGCCGGGCGCGACACGAACGGCAGTCAATTTTTTATCACCTTCGCCCCAGCCGACTTTTTGAACGGCGGATATACTATCTTCGGTCAAATCGTCGAAGGCATGGACGCGGTCAATCAAATCACGCGCCGCGACCCGCAGAGTCAGCCGAATTTTGAAGGCGATAAAATCCTTTCTATTACAATTTCGGGAGAATAAAAATGACGGAGAAACAATCGCGTTATGAAACGCACGGTTGCATCGTCTGCGGAAATTTGCATCAACTGTTGGTTGTGTATAACGACGACGGAACGCTTTATGACTTCAAAGCGATGGGCGCAAACGCCAAAGAAGTGAAGGGACGAAAACGTCCGCTGGTCGCTTGCGCGAAACACAGCGAAGCGGAAGTCGAGGCGGCGTTGGCGCGCGTCTTCGGCGCGTCGGACGAAACGGAAGATTAAACCCTGTCGTAAAAGACGAGAAGCGTGCCTCCGTAACGGCGGCGTTCGCCTTCGACGAGATGACGCAACTCGACTTCTTCAAACTCTCTTGGGTCAATTTGGACGATAACGCAGCCGTCGGCGTTGAGCCAGTCCGCGTTATCGTCCGCTAATTTCAAGGCTTCCGACCACATCTTTTTATATTGCGGCGGCGCGATGTAGATGTAATCAAACTGGCGATCCGCTTTGCCGGCCAACATGGTGAAAGCGTCGCCGCGCCGAACTTCCGCTTGCGCCTCGAATTTGCAATGCGCCAGGTTGTCTTTGACGGTCTCGATTGGCAGGCGGTGCAAATCCGAAAAACGCGCAAACGCCGCGCCGCGACTCAACGCCTCGATGCCGATGGCGCCAGTCCCCGCGAACAAATCCCACCACTGCGAGTCAATCACGTCGCTCGCCAAAATGTTAAACAACGCCTCTTTGACGCGGTCCATCACCGGGCGCGTGGTGTCGCCCGCCACCGCCTTTAACTTCCTGCCTTTCGCGCTGCCCGAAATCACTCGCAGACTCATCGCGCGCTCTCGATAACCGCCATAATATTTTCGCGCGGCGATTGATAATAGACGACGCAACCCGTGCCGAGAATAAAACGCCGACCGCGAGTTTGCGCGACGGCGTCTCGCGCCTCTTTCTTGACCTGATCCGAATCTCCCGCGTAGAGCGTCTCCTGGCGGACGCCGCCGCAGAGCGCGCCGTCGAACAAATTTTCCGCTTCGCTCAACGAAGGGAATGTCTCGCGGTCGTGCCAGTTGACGATTTGGAAATCCATTTGATTCGCCAAAGAAAAATGAACGTCCTTGCCGTGCAAATGCAAAAGGTTGCACCAAAATTCTTTGGCGGGGACAAGCGTTTGCAAGTCGTAGGGCAGGGCGATTTTTTCATACTCTTCTAACGAGAGTAAATTATTTTGCGCGTGTTGCACGGCATAAAAAATTCCGTCCACGCCCAGTTCGCGCAAAGCCTCGATAAATTTGACTGTGCCTTTGGCAATCGTCTCTAAACCTTTGGTCAGCGCTTCGGGGTATTTTTGCAAATGCTCCAAAAGCAAATCGGCGCCCGCTAAATTCTTCGCCTGCGAAAGCGGATTGAAGACGGTTTGGATGAGCGGCGTCTCGGGCGCAAGTCCGCGCTGGATGACGCGCAGACAATCCAACTGCGCGGCGAGGTGCGGCGCGGACGGGTCGAGCGCCGTCAGCGTTTCCCAATCTTGCGGCTTCTCGATGACGTGTTTTGTGTAAGCGCGCGACCCTTCGGGATTATTGCGCCATTCGTCCTGCACGCCCCAATCCTTGACCATAAAGGCTGAAGAGGGCGAAACCTTAACGATGTCAAAATCATAGGTCTCTTGAAATTGGAGCGTCGCCGCCGCCAGCGTCTGCGGGTCTTGATCTTCTTCGGGGAAGTGCCGCCAAAGCGCGACGGGGACGCGGTCGGTTTGTTCGCCTTTGAAACAGGCTTGAATGCGTTCGCGGTGAGTGGTCATGGTTGCTCTCTTTCTGCTGATTACGTTTCGTCTTAAGGGACTTGTTTTACCATACAAAACGTCGCGCCCAAACGCGAGACCTCGACGACGGACGGTTTACCGCTCATAAAAGTCAAGTCTTCGTTGGAGCGCGTGTTGACTAAATAATAATCGCCGCTTCGCATGTCCTTTTGCCCGCCGCGAAAATCGAGGACGGCGATCTGCGGGTCGGCGTAGTAGGCGGCGATGTACGGCTCGCGGCGGACGAACAAGCGGCTGTTCGCGGGCGCGATTTGGTTTAATTCTAAAATGGCTTCGCGGTAGCAGGTCAGCCAGTATTCGGTTTCGTAATGACGAAACGCGCCGCCGACTCCGCCGACAAAGGCGTTGTAGTAAGCGTATTGATAAGGGTGCAATTGAATGATTGGAATAATTCCAAACGCGAGAATGATTGCGGACAAAAATACTTTTTGCCAAGTTTGTTTGAAGCGCGAAAAAAACGCTTCAAAGGCGAAACCTGAAAAGACGAATAAGGGCGGAAGGATAAAAAGAAAATGGCGGTAGCCGTCGTACATGGCGGGGCGGCGCAGCAGGATGTAGGCGACGAGGACGCCGAACCAAGCGAAGAGCAGAGTCAGCGTCAGACGCTTTGTTTTGTCCGCGCGCCAAAAGCCGACGATGAAGCCGATGGCGATTAAGAAATACGTCGGCATGGTCAGCGTGTAGCCAAATAGCGCTGGAAAATAGCGCAGGGGCAATGCGTCGGCAGGGAAGTTGCGGGAAGCAAAAAGCACGTTGAGATGAGTCGGGTTATCCGACATGTAAACAAAGACTTCAATCAATTTCTGAATTGGGCTTTGCCAAAGATAGGGCCAGAGGACAAACATAATCGTTAAAGATAATAATGCGTATAGCCAATAAGTAAAACGAGTTGTAAGAGTAGAGAATTTTATTCCAATAATCAACCCGTAAAAAAGAACGATGAAAGCGGCGAGCGGCGCGATGACACGAATGGACGTCGCCGCCCCAAGGAAGAACGCGGCGAGAAGAATTTTCTTGAAACTCAGCGTTGCGGACTGCGCCCATTCGTCCATCATCTCGAAGCCAAAGAGAATCGCGCCGAGAAAAAACGTCAGGAAGGGGATGTCTTTCGGGTTGACGAAGGCGTGCCCCCAAAGGAGCGGCTGAAAGTTGAACAAAGCCGCCGCCGCCAACGCGGACTCGGCGCTCATCCATTTTGCGGCGAGGCGATAGAGCAGGTAAACGCCGAAGGTAAACGTCAAATAGTTGACGAGATGCCAAGCGGAAGCGAGGTCAAGTCCAAGCCGTTCCAGCAAAAAAACGAACGGCGCGGCGAGCAACAGGTAAGCGGGTCCGCGGTTGGCGTGGTCGTCGGCGCTCGCGCCAAAAGATTGGGCAAGGTCAAATTGTCCGCTAAACCAATTGGCGGGCGAGTAGGCGTACAGCGCGGCTTGACCGTAATCGTAAAAGAGCGGTTCGTCCCATGAGAAGCCGTAGGCGCGAAAGGTCGTCAACCCGACCAGCAGGTTGACGACGAGCAAAATCAAAATGGGACGTTGGCGAATTATTTTCAAGCGTTCTTTTGAATGCGCCGTTGTTGACGAATTTGCGCTTGCTTGAAACGCGCTTGTTCCGCTTCGCTTTCGACCACCAATTGCGGAACGGGAGCGGGGCGGTTATCTTCGTCCAAAGCGACGTACACGAGGTAGGCGGTGTTGGTGTGCGTGCGTTCGCCGCTGATGGGGTTTTCGGCGGTAACTTGCACTTCGGCTTCGAGGGAGGTTCGCCCAGTGTAGGTTACTTCGGCGGTGAAGGTAACGAGGTCGCCAATTTTGATTGGCTCGCGGAAGGTAACTGAATCCACGGCGACGGTAACGACGCGCATTTGCGCGTGGCGCATGCAAGCCAACGCGCCCGCTTCGTCGGCGAGTTTCATAATCCAGCCGCCGTGCACGTTGCCGAAATAGTTGGCGTGCTCGGGTTGCATCAGTTGCGAGAGGTAAACGCGCGAGGCGTGAGAGTTTTTGACTTTTGACATTGTTAATCCATATCGCGGAGAAATTCGCCGCTGTCGAGCGTGTGAAGTTTTTCGGGCATATCCAATAGCACGTCAACCAGCGAGTGATTGAGTTCGGGCATCATCGGCGGGAGGGGGACGGTGGCTGGCAGTTGAGCGCGTTTGGGCGCGGGCGGCGGCGCGACTCGCGGTTTGACGTCGTCCATCGCGCGTTTAGCGACGATGCGCGGGTCGTTGGTCAGCGCGCCGACGTAAACGCCAGCGACGGAATAGACGTCGCGGGCGGGGGTGACAAAGCCGATCCATTCGCCTGTGCGGTTGAAGAGGTACGGGTAAAGCAGAAAGGCTTCCGCGTCGCCGTGAGTAGTGTAAATAGGGATAAACGATAATTTGTTTGCCATGATTAACCTTTAATTATATTTGTAAAAGCGCGAAGATTTATTCTCTTAACTTTCGTTGTCCACGTCGTTGTAAGTCCAGTAGCGGTTGACGAAAAAATTCCACAACATGACCACGCCGACGGCGATGGCAAGCGTGAGGTTCTTTGCGTAGAACTCGGCGGCGGACGGGGCGCGTAAAAGGTTTTCTGCCCAAGCGCGTAACGGCGGTTCGAGATAACGCAAAATCGGGACGCGAATCAAAATGCCGGCCGCGTTGACGAGGAAGAACATGCCCAGTTGATTCAAAATCGGGCGCGAACGCGATTCGGGATACGTCCAATAGCGATTCCAAACGAAGTTGCTAATCACGGCGCAGACGAAGGAGACGCTCCCTGCGACGACCAGCGAAAATTCAAAGGGACGATGCGAGAGCAGGTTCATCACGCCAAAGTCAATTGCCGCGCCGATTGCGCCGACCGCCGCAAATTTAATGAAGCGCGTCCGTTCGCGCGCGTCGGTGATGACGATCATAAAATTACGCGAGTCCTAATTTTTGTTTGAAGAAAGGAATCGTGCGGCGAATGCCTTCTTCTAAATTGACTTGCGGTTGCCAGTTCAGAATTTCGCGGGCGCGAGAGATGTCGGGTTGACGGCGCTGCGGGTCGCGCGCGCTGCGAGCGTCTTCGATGAAGCGAATCCCCGCCGCGTTGCCGACGACTTTGTTAATCGCTTCGGCAAATTCTAGAATGGTCATCTCGATTGGGTTGCCAATGTTGACCGGCAAATGCTCGTCGGAGTAAAGCAGTTTGACGATGCCGTTAATCAAATCGTCCACGAAACAAAAGGAGCGGGTTTGGCTGCCCGTGCCGTAGACGGTCAGCGCTTGACCGAGCAAGGCTTGTTTGAGGAAGTTGGGCAGGGCGCGTCCGTCTTCCAAATCCATGCGCGGACCGTAGGTGTTGAAGATGCGGACGATGGCGGTGTTGACTCCGTGAAAGCGGTGATAGGCCATGGTCAGCGATTCGGCGAAGCGTTTGGCTTCGTCATAAACGGCGCGTTCGCCGATGGGGTCTACGTTGCCGACGTAAGATTCCACTTGCGGATGAATTTCAGGGTCGCCGTAAATTTCGCTGGTGGAAGCGAGCAGAAAGCGCGAGCCTTCGCGGCGGGCGATGCCCAAGCAGTTGAGCGTGCCCAAAGCGCCCGCTTTCATGGTTTGAATCGGCAGGTTGAAATAGCCGGCTTTCGATTGCGGGTTGGGGCTGGCGGGCGAAGCGAAATGCAGAATCGCGTCCACCTTGCCTGGCGCAAAAATATAATTTGAAATGTCGCATTTAATAAATTGAAAGCGTTCGTTGCCCGCCAAGTGCGCGATGTTGTCGGGGTTGCCCGTGATGAAATTGTCCATGCCGACGATGTTATGTCCGTCCGCGAGCAAGCGGTCGCAAAGGTGCGAACCGAGAAAGCCCGCCGCGCCGGTGATTAAAATTCGCATGTTGTCTGTTCTCCTAAAAATATAAAATTACTTCCACGCGATGCGTGAAATCATCCCGTCGCCCGTTACTTGATACGCGCCGCCGCTGACGCTGTCCGCGAGCCATAAATTCCCTTGATAGACGACGGCGATAAATCCGCTGTACGCTTCTTTGGGAACGGCGGGCGACCAAGCGGGCGTTTGCGGTTCTAGCCCGTTTTTGTCCGCGGGCGGAAAGAGGGCGCGGCTGTTTGATCCGTCTCGATCCATAATCATCAGACGATAACGGCTCGATTCGCTTTGGTCGCTGAAAATGGCTTGCAGATAAGCGACTTGAAACGCCGCTTCTTTGCCGTTTCGTTGAATTGGCGAAACCGACGGATAAGCGAACATCCCCGCCAAGCGGACGAGAGTCGCCGCCGCCGAATTTTCCAGCGAAACGGCGGATAAATCAAAGTAAGGCGACTCCTCTTCCGAGATGGGGGCGGGCGCGGGCGCGTGGCTGACGAAGTATAAACTGTTCCCGTCCGCGCCCCAAACGAGCGGCGGAATCCACGCCCAATCGCTGTGCGTGTTGAAGGGCGTAATGTCCAACATCGGTTTCAGGCGTTTGCTGTCTTGATCTACTAAACCGACTCCGTCCGGGCGGACGTAGGCTAACCTGCCGTCGGGCGCGAAGGCAAAGGACATGCCCCACCAGCCGTAAACGCCGCCGCTGTTAGGAAAAAGAATCCGCGCAGGGTTGTTCGGGTTGGTGATGCCGACGCGATAAAGGTCGTTGTTTGCTTGCCAGCCGGGCGCCGCCGCTCTCGGTTCGACGGTGGAATACATCACCGAATTTGTGCCAGGAATCCATTCTGCAAAGTGAACGACGTTTTTCGCTTGCAGAGAAATCAGCGCGGGCTTTGTGTTCTTCACGCGGACGACCCAAAGCGTGTTAATCTCTTGGTCGGCAGGTTTCGCGGATTTGCGCGTGAAGACTAAATATTCGCCGTTGGGCGAAAGGGTGAAAATGCGCCCGTCCAAATCTCCCGTACTGACGACAACGCGGCGGTTGGCAGTGGAATCTTCCATGATCCACGCATTGCCGCCCGCGAGGTAGGCTAAGGTCCCAGAAATATTTAAGGGCGCAAAAGAGGCTTGCGCGCCGACCATGACGATTTCCGCTTGCGCCTCTTTAAGGATGACGGTCTTAACGGCGGATTGACTCGTTTCGATTCCGTCTTCCAAGATTTTGCGATAGGTAATTTCTTGCAAGCCGTTGATTCCCGCTTGCGCCAAGCGCGTTTCGCCTTCGGGCAAGGTTTCGTTGCGGACGACTTGACGCTCGAACGGGACGACGACTTCCTTCGTCTCAAAGGTTTCTTGCACGCGGACGATGACAATAGAATCGCCGTCGTTAAGGACGGCGTACAGCGGCGGTTCGGTTTTGTCGAGGCTGCCGATTTGATAGCCCGCGCTTTGAAGCGCCTGCGAGACGGTTTGTCCGCGCGGGATGGTCGCTTGCCGCGTCTCGCCGTCTGCCGTGATGGAGACGGTTGTCTCTCCGCTAATTTGCGGGGATTTGCAGGAAATCATCAGCGCGAAAAAAAGCAAAAAGACGACGAACCGCTTTCGGCGGAGAACGAGGCGAAGCATGTCGGGTATAATCCAGCCGCTATTTGACTTTTCCGCTTAAGGTCATCACGCCGTTTTCGACGGAAATGGTCTCTAAGCGAAAACCAGACGCGACGGGACCAATCGAACCGGTGAAGGCTTCGTCTATCATGGCGCTGATGGCGTTGTTGACGCCTTCGGGCGCGGGGATGGGACCGAAATCGGCGGAGACGATTTGCATTTTGGGCAGGTTGCTTTCTGGGTCAATGGTCGCGTTCATCACAATAAGCATGTTGGCGCTGACCCAACCTTTGACAATTTTGCCGTAAAGTTTGACTTGCCCGTCGCGCAGTTGAACTTGCGGGTCGGTGAAAGGCGGGTTTTCTTGTTTGGCGAGTTTGTCGGCGACGAGGCTGGTCAGTTGGCTTTCGGTAACGGTAATGGAAAGAACGCCCGTTTCCATGCTTGCCATCATGGATTGCTGAAAAATGTCCATGAAGGTTTGCGCGTCGGCAGGCGAAGCGGGGACGCTTTGCTCAGGGTAATCGGGCCCGCCGACGTTCATCGAGCAAGCCAGCGAAGCGGCGATTAAGGAAATTATCGTTAGGAAAATTTGAATTTTTGTTTTCATCTCTTTGAATCTTTACGCAGGATATAGAAATAGCGGAGCAATTATAGCATGAGCGAATCTCAACCCGTTTTGGAAGAATTGGGTTTGGCGGCAAAAATCGAGGCGATGTTGTTCGTCTCTGCCGACCCGACTCCTTTGCAGCAGTTGGCGCAAGCGTTAGACGTAACCGCGTCGGTCGTCGAGCGCGGATTAAAAGAATTGGAAGAATCTTTGCAAGGGCGCGGGCTGCGTTTGCAGCGCAACGGCGGACGTCTGCAATTGACGACCGCGCCAGAAACCGCCAACTTAGTGGAGACCTTTCTCGGCTTAGAAGCGATTACGCACCTCAGCCGCGCCGCGTTGGAGACGCTGGCGATTGTCGCGTATCAACAACCCGTTACGCGCCCGCAGATTGATTCAATTCGCGGAGTCAACAGCGACGGCATGATGAAGAGTCTATTAAGCAAAGGGTTGATTCAAGAATCGGGACGCGCCGAAGGGCCAGGACGCCCGATTTTATATTCTACAACGGCGGAATTTTTGCAACACTTCGGCTTAAGTTCGCTGATGGAGTTGCCTCCGCTCGCCGCGCCCGTCGAAACAGACGCGCAACCTCAAACGCAAGAATTATTGAAAGGCTGACATGCAGGAACGATTGCAAAAACTATTGGCGCAAGCGGGCTACGGCTCGCGCCGCGCTTGCGAAGAATTTATCATTGACGGGCGCGTTACCGTAAACGGCAAAGTCGCCGAACTCGGTCAAAAAGCGGATTTAGCAAGCGACTCCGTCGCGTTGGACGGCAAGCCGCTCGCCAAACGCGAAACGCTGACCTACATTGCGTTGTATAAGCCGCGCAATGTGCTTTCCGCCGCCGAAGGTCAGGACGACCGCCGAATCGTCCGCGATTTGATTCCGGTCAGCGGGCATCTTTATCCCGTCGGGCGTTTGGATTACGATTCCGAAGGTTTGATTTTGATGACCAACGACGGCGACTTAACCAACAAGTTGACTCATCCGCGATACGCGCACGAGAAGGAATATCGCGTGTTGTTGGCGCGCAAGCCGGACGTCGAACAATTGGAAACTTGGCGGCGCGGCGTCGTGCTGGAAGACGGCGACAAGACACAGCCGGCAATCGTCAATTTTGTTTCCACGTCTGGCAAAGGCGCGTGGATTCGAGTCGTGATGGGCGAAGGGAAGAAGCGTCAAATCCGCGAGGTGGGAAAATTGCTCGGCTTGCCCGTCGTGCGAATTATTCGGGTGAGAATCGGCTCGCTGAAATTGGGCGAACTCAAACCGAGTCAGTGGCGTTATTTGAGCGAGGAAGAAATTCAAACGCTGAAAGGCGGCAACGCGCCGAAGATGTCGCAAAAAAAGCCGGTCAAAAAGTTTGCGCCAAAAGGCGGCGGCGTCTCGAAAACGTCGCGCCCAAAACCCGCGCCGAAGCGCCGTTCTTGATTACATTCCGCCCTTGACTTCGTCCCCGCGAACCCGTAGAATCCGCGTACAATTGAGCGGAAGCAGGGAAGAGTTCTTCGCAAGAAGACGCCGAAGGTGCAAATCTGGAACAGGCGAACCCAGATGAATCTCTCAGGCAAAAGGACCCGCTTCTGAAAATTTCTCTGGAAAATTCTCGCAAGAGAATACCGACGGGGTAACTCTCTCAGGTTCAGTTACAGAGGACGCGCATATTTTTTGTTGCGCGTCCTTTTTGATTCGCCCCAATTCAAACAGAAAAACAGAAAATAGGAGACGAAAAAATGAACACATCCGCCCATTTGAAATTTGCGAAAACCGACGAATGGTTTGACGCGGAAAGCGGCGCGATTGGAATTTCCGATTACGCGCAGAACCAACTTTCGGACGTGGTCTTCGTCGAAATCCTCGTCGAAGAAGGCGACGAGATCGCCGTCGGCAAGCCGATTGCTTCGGTGGAATCGGTCAAGGCTTCGACGGAGATTTACGCGCCGGCTTCCGGCAAAGTCAGCGCCGTCAACGCCGCGCTTGCCGACGCGCCCGAAACCATCAACTCCGACCCGTACGGCGCGGCGTGGATGATCAAACTCGAAGGCGGCGCGGCTGGCGACGAACTGCTGGACGCCTCCGCGTATGAGCAGTATTGCGAGGGGCGGGGGCATTAGTAAGTTAGGAACTAGGCAATTAGGGATTAGGCAATAAGTTAACTCCTAGTTCCTAATCCCCTTATTGCCTAATTTACTAATCTCTAATTACCTGAATTTGGCATCCCCATGACTTATATTCCCATCAGCCCCGCAGAACGGGAGGCGATGCTCGAAACCGTCGGCGTGAAATCGCTCGACGCTCTCTTTGAGGCGATTCCCGCCGCGCATCGTTTTCCGAAATTGAACCTTCCGCCCGCTTTGAGCGAGATGGAAGCCGCCGCCCATCTCGCGGATTTAGCGTCCACAAACGAGAACGCGCGCGAACACCTGATTTCCTTTCTCGGCGCGGGCGCGTATCACCATTACACGCCCGCTGTCGTGGATCACATCTTGCGGCGCGGCGAGTTCTACACCGCGTACACGCCCTATCAGCCGGAGATTTCGCAAGGCACGCTGCAAGCCATCTTTGAATATCAATCGTTGATGAGCGCCTTAACCGGCATGGACGTCTCCAACGCCTCGCATTATGACGGCGCGACCGCCGCCGCCGAAGCGATGAATTTAGCCTACGCCCAATTTCGCGGCAAGCGCAAGAAGGTCGTTTTGTCGCCCTTCCTCAACCCGCAATACCGCGAAGTGATTGGGACGTACGCGCAAGCGGCCGGCATCGAACTCGTCGGCGCAGACGCGCAAACCGACCTCGAAGCGACTCCCGAATCCTTCGCCGAACTGATTGACGAAGACACGATGTTGGTCGTCGTCCAATACCCCGATTTCTTCGGACGCATTTACGATTACCAAAAATTAGCCGAAGCCGCGCGCGCCAAAGGCGCGTTGTTTTGCATCGTCGCCAACCCGACGGCGTTAATCACGCTCAAGACTCCCGCCGACATGGGCGCGGACATCGTCGTCGGCGAGGCGCAACCTTTCGGCATTCCGCTTTGGTTTGGCGGTCCCTATCTCGGATTTTTCACGACGAAGAAAGCCTACATCCACAAAATGGCGGGACGCCTCGTCGGCGAGACGGTTGACTCTCGCGGACAACGCTCCTACGTCCTGACGTTGACCGCGCGCGAACAGCACATCAAACGCGAACGCGCCACCTCCAACATTTGCACCAATCAAGGTCTGCTGGCGCTGGCGGCGGCGGTTTACGTTTCTACGCTTGGCAAAAGCGGCTTGCAAAAAGTCGCCGATTTGTGCTATCAAAAAGCGCATTACGCCGCGAGCGAGTTAAGCAAACTCGACGGATTCAGCCTGCGCTTCGACGCGCCCTTCTTCCACGAGTTCGCGCTGACTTGTCCCAAACCTGCCGAAGAGGTTAACCAATACCTGCTTGACCACGGCATACTCGGCGGGTACGCGCTCGGCAAAGATTACCCCGCGCTAAAAAACGACCTGCTCGTGGCGGTTACCGAAATGAACAGCAGAGAAGAAATTGACGCGCTGGTCGAAACCTTAAAGGAGATGAACTAATGGCGGACATTTCAACCGCGCTCGACGCAATCATCGTCGAGCCTACCGTTTTTGAACTCTCCTCGCCCGGGCGGACTGGCACAACCATGCCCGCCGCCGACGTCCCCGCAGCGGATTCTCTCCCCGAACATTTGCTTCGCTCCGAACTTCCCCTGCCCGAACTTGCCGAAGTGGACGTCGTCCGCCACTTCACGCGCCTCAGCCAATTCAACTACAGCGTGGACGAAGGTTTCTACCCGTTGGGTTCTTGCACGATGAAATACAACCCGAAGATTAACGAAGATACTTGTCGTTTGCCGGGCTTTCTTTTCACGCACCCCTTGCAACCGATTGAAACCGTGCAAGGCAATTTAGCGCTGATGTTTGAACTGCAAGAATGGCTGAAAGAAATCAGCGGATTTGCCGGCGTAACCTTGCAGCCCGCGGCGGGGGCGCAAGGCGAATTTAGCGGCGTGCTGATGATGGCCGCGTATCATAAAATGCGCGGCGACACAAAGCGCGTCAAAATGCTCATCCCCGACGCGGCGCACGGCACGAACCCCGCTTCGGTCGGCATGTTGGGCATGCAAGTCGTAACCATCCCTTCCGACGAGCGCGGCAACGTCAACTTAGAGGCGCTGAAAGCCGCCTGCGACGACACGGTCGTCGGCATGATGCTCACCAACCCGAACACGCTCGGCCTCTTTGACGAACACGTCGAAGAAGTGATTCGCCTCGTCAAAGATTGTGGCGGGTTAATGTACGGCGACGGCGCGAACCTCAACGCGCTTTTGGGCATCGTCCGTCCTGGCGATCTCGGCTTTGACGTCATGCACTTCAACTTGCACAAGACCTTCGCCGTGCCGCACGGCGGCGGCGGGCCGGGCTCCGGCCCTGTCGGCGTCAGCGAACGCCTGCTGGACTTCCTGCCCAATCCGTTGGTCGGCATTATCGAAGAAGGCGACGAGGAAGAAGACCTTGCTCCGCTCTACGGCTTCGTTACGCCTAAACACAGCATTGGGCGCATGAAAGCCTTTCACGGACATTTCGGCGGCGGACTGGTACGCGCTTACACTTATATCGCCATGCACGGGCCCGATGGCTTGAAGGACATCGCCCAGCATGCGGTTTTGAACGCCAATTATTTGCAAGCCAAATTGCGCGGAACGTACCGCATTCCGTTCGACCGCATCTGTATGCACGAGTTCGTCGCGGAAGGGCGCTTTGAAGGCAGCGACGTCCGCGCCTTGGACATCTCTAAGCGTTTGATAGATTACAAGTTTCACCCGCCGACCAACTATTTCCCGCTCATCGTCCCCGAAGCGCTGATGATCGAACCGACCGAAACGGAGAACAAAGACACGCTCGACCGTTTCGTCGAGGCGATGCTCAAAATCGCGGAAGAGGCGCAGAGCGACCCTGAGTTGCTAAAGTCCGCGCCGCACACGACGCGCTTCGGGCGCATGGACGAAGTCAAAGCCGCGAGAGAATTAATCCTCTGTTGCTGGCTGCCGGAAAATTACGAGAGTTTGACTTAGTCAAAATTATAAAAAAGACATCCCCTGTTTAGGGGGTGTCTTTTTTATCAGCAGACGTTATACTTTCGACAACGCAGAAAAAGATTTCGCGTAATTCGTATGGTAAAAAACGAGGAGAGACGATGAGAATTTTCCAACATTGGGTAACGGAAAAAGTCAGAATTTCCATTGCGGGCGAGATGAAAGAAATCCGCGTTTACGGCGGCTCGAACGTCTCGCTCGACGACGCAACTTCAAAAGCGCGCCAAAAAGCGGAATTAATTCAGCGCAAAATCAACGGCGAAGAAAATCTCTTTGAAGATTACGAAGTGGAAATCCGCGAAGAGTTGGTGCGCCGTTTGGACGATAAAAACGCAATCACGCGCAACCGCTACGGGGCGCAAGTGCTTAACGCCGAAAACCTGCTCATCCTCGACATTGACCAGCCTAAATCAGCGGGGCTGGCTGGGCTGTTTAATTTGTTCAAAAAGAAAGCACCTGAAAGCGAGAAAGAAAAAATCTTCGCCATGATCCGCGAGAAAGCGGCGAAGTCCGAATACGCCGACTTTGGCTTTCGCGTGTACGAAACTTTTCAAGGCGCGCGCGTCATCGTTACCGGGCGCGACTTTGACGCCCGCGATTCGTTTACCAAAGCGCTGATGAAAGACTTCAACACCGACCCGCTCTATGCCGCCATCTGCGCCAGGCAAGGCTGTTTTCGCGCGCGGCTGACGCCCAAACCGTATCGGATGAAACTCAAAGGCTATCGCGTGAAATATCCGCGAGAGGCGGGGGACGACGCGCAATTTCAAAACTGGCTGCAAACCTACGAGCGCATCAGCCGCGATTTTAGCGTTTGCCGATTCGTCGAATTGTTAGGGAGAAGTTACGGCATGTCGGCAGCGATTCGCCTGCACGACGACTTAAGCGGCGCGGGCGCGCGCCTTCCGCTGGCTTAAGTTTTTACGCATTCAAAGGCGAGTCCTCGTTTTTTACGATATACTACGCAAATATATGCGTAGATTATTTCCCGTCGCAACGTTGATTTTGGCGCTGCTGGCTTGCGCGATGCCCGGCGCGCCGTCCGTTGCGCCGCTGCCGACGTTTGACCCGAATTCCGTCCAGACGATTATTGCGGGAACCGCCGGCGTCGCCATGACGCAGACCTTTTCCGCCCTGCCGACAGCCACGCAAACGCCGACGGCGACTTTCACGCCGTCCGTTACGCCGACCTTCACGCCGACCTTTATCTTTCTGCTTTCAACCAAAACGCCCTTGCCCAGCGACACGCCCTCGCCGACGATGGGCGTAATCTACTTTCCCCCGTCGGGCGGCGGAGGAAACAGCAATAAATTTTCCACGCCCGACCCCAAAGCAGACCCGCGCAAACCTTCGGGACTGCAATGGTCTTGCGTGTGGTACGGCTTGCAACCGCCGCGTCATACGGTTTTCAAACCTAATCGAAAATTTTCCGTGCGCTGGAATTTATACAACAGCGGATATGCGGTTTGGGGACATAACAGCATTGACTTCGTTTACACGGGCGGCTACCGCCACGACGGCACGAAGATTCAAGACCTCGCCAGAGACATCGGTCCGGGCGCCGAAATTTGGGTGGAAACGGCTTTTACCGCGCCAAAAGCGCCAGGCGATTACAACACCTACTTCACCTTGCAAGTGGGAAAACATCAATTCTGTTCTGTCGCCTATTTCTTTACTGTTAAGGAATAACGTCGCCGCGCCGCTCGCGGCGATTAAATTAAATATCTTGGAGGAGAGTATGAAACAGAAAGGTTTGTACGTTCTTATCTTAATCGCCTTAATTCTTTCGGCGTGCGGCGGCGGAGCAAAAAGCCAAACGGCAGTAGTCCGCATTGGCTGGTCAGGCGGACCCGATTCGTTAAATCCCGGCGTGGCGATGCTCGCCAAAGCCTACACTATTTTTGACTTAGTTTACGACGCGCTGTACGACCTCAACTTAGACGGCTCGTTCACGCTCAGCCTCGCGGAAAGCGTCTCCGTTTCGGACGACGGCATGGTGTGGACTTATAAAATCCGCGACGGCGTAAAATGGCACGACGGTCAACCGCTGACCGCAGAAGATGCGGCGTGGTCGTTTAACCTTTACAAAGACACGCCCGAATATCCTTACCTTAACGGATATTACACGACCTATTTCGACACCATCGAAGCGACGCCCAATAACGAGGTCGTCCTCACGTTGACCGAAGCGATTCCGAACATTGAAAGCCAATTGGTTTTTCTTTACGTCCTCCCGAAACACATTTGGGAAAACGTAAACAAACTTGAATACGCCAACGCTGAAATGGTCGGTTCGGGTCCCTTCAAGATGGCGGAATACGTTCAAAATCAATTCATCCGTTTAGCCGCCAACAAAGAATATTTCAACGCGCCGCCCAAAGTGGACGGGATCATCTTCCAAACTTTTGAAAATCAAGACGCGCTCGTGCAGGCGATAAAAACCGGTCAAGTGGACATGATTACCGAAATGCCGAACACGGCGGTCGAGGCGATGAAGAAGGAGAAAAATATTCAACTCGTCGTCGGCGCGCCGTCCGCCCCGAGCCTGACCGACATCATCATCAACCAGATTGACCCTGAAAATTGTCCAACCGAAGAAGGCGGACTTTGCACGGGACACCCCGCTTTGCGCGACCTCAACGTGCGCCGCGCCTTATCTCACGCGACGGATAAACAAAAATTAATTGACGTTATCTTGCTTGGGCTGGGAACGCCGGGCTTTACCTTAATCCCCGACGGTTCGGGGCTGTGGTTCAACGACACGCTGAAAGATTACGCCTTTGACGTCGCCGAAGCGAATCGTCTGCTGGACGAAGGCGGCTACAAAGACGCCAACGGCGACGGAATCCGCGACATGCCCGACGGCTCGCGCCCGCTGACCTTCCGCATGAATTGGGCGAGCGACAGCCTCGTGGGTCCGCGCATGTCCGAATTGCTCTCCAAAATGTGGAGCGAAATCGGCGTCAGCATTCAACCGCAGGCGGTTGACCCCGACGCGCTCACCGCGCAATGCTGCCCCGCGTTTGATTACGACATCATCATCTGGGGCTGGGTTGCCGACCCCGACCCAAGCGCCTTGCTGTACGTTTACACTTCTGAAGGAATTTCGAGCGGCTCGAACGAAACGGGCTATTCCAACCCCGAATACGACGCGCTATATATGCAACAACAAGTTTCGTTAGACCTTGAAACGCGCAAACAAATCGTTTGGGACATGCAAAAAATCGCCCTCGACGACGCGGTTTACATTATCCCGTTTTACGATCAAAACGTGCAAGCCTATCGCACCGACCGCTTCACGGGCTGGCTGGCAGACGAACCGAAAGTAGAGCTCTCCGACGCAAGTTCGTTGACGGTTATCGAACCGGTCAAGTAAAAAATTCACAATAAAAAACGCCGCTTCTTTGACGATAAAGAGGCGGCGTTTGGGAGACGGCATTGAATCGTACGCGAGCGCTACTCCGAAAGACGGCTTGGGCGGTTTTCACCGTCCTTTTTGTCATCGTCTTAAATTTCTTTTTATTTCGCGTTTTGCCGGGCGACGCCGCTCGCGCTGGCATCCGCGACCCGCGCCTAAACAAAGACGCGGTAGAAGCCTTGCGCGTCCGCTTTGGGTTGGACAAGCCGGTCATCAACTGCTTCGAGTCGCTCAATCCGCTTAAGACGGGCAGTTGTTGGATCAACCCGATGGAGACGCAATTTTTTATCTACGTCAAAAACTTATTGCGCGGCGAACTGGGATACAGTTATCACAGCAACCGCCCTGTGGAAGAAATCCTCAAAGAGCGCTTGTGGAACACCGTCCTGCTCATCGGCGCGGGACAAATCCTCGCTATCGTCATCGGCGTGGCGCTCGGATTAATCGCCGCGTGGAAGGCGCGCACAACCACCGATTACGCCGCCGTCGGAGTCAGCCTCTTCGCGTGGAGTTTGCCCACTTTTTGGCTGGGCATCCTTTTGCTGTTTTGGGGCAGCGGCGTCGGCTTGCCGCTGGCAGGCAAGGCGACGCCCGGCATGAGCATGTATTCCGTTTGGGAGCAATGGGGCGACATCGCCAAACACATGCTGTTGCCGACCATCACCTACACCTTCGTTTACATGGGCGAATACACCTTGATTATGCGTTCCAGTTTATTGGACGTGCTTTCCGAAGATTATATTTTGACCGCCAAAGCCAAAGGCTTAAACGCCTTTCAAATTTTGCGCGATCACGCTTTGAAGAACGCCATGCTTCCGCTGGTAACGGTCATCGCCATTAATCGCCGTTACCGTAATTTTAGCGAACTATCTCGCGGACTTAACCTACGCTTACCTCGATCCGCGCGTACAGATGGAGTAGGCAATGGAAACCGTTTATCAAACTTCTGCGCCGCCCGCCCGACCCGATTCCGCGTTGCGAACCTTTTGGCGTTCCTTCAGCCGCAGCCGCACCGGGCTGATTGGACTCTCGATGTTAATCGTCGCCGTGCTCGCCGCGACGTTCGCGCCGTTGCTCTCGCCTTACAAACACGGGACAAACGCCGCGATTCAAATTTCGGACATTTATCAACCGCCCAGCGCCGCGCACCTTTTAGGCACGGACGACGCCGGACAAGACGTGCTGACCAACTTCCTCTACGGCGCGCGCGTCTCGTTGATGGTTGGATTCTTCGCCGCGTTTATTTCCATTTTCATCGGCGGGACGGTCGGCTTGGTGGCCGGCTTCTTCGGCGGACGCTGGGAAAACGGGCTGATGCGCTTCACCGACATCATGCTCGTCATCCCCGATTTGCCGCTGACCGTCGTCATCGTCGCGCTGACCAAACCGTCGCTGTGGAATATCATCCTCGTCATCGGCATTCTCGGCTGGACGACGACGGCGCGCATCGTCCGCTCGCAAACGCTGGCGGTGAAATCGCGCAAGTTCGTTTTGCGCGCGCGCGCCATCGGCGCGGGAAAAATCCACATTTTGATTCGCCACATTTTGCCGCTCGTTTTGCCGATTCTCGTCGTGCAGGCGGTCTTGGCGATTTCCGTCGCCATCCTTAACGAAAGCGCTTTGTCCTTCATCGGCTTAGGCGACCCGACCGCGCCTTCGTGGGGGCAGGCGCTGAACTTCGCCTTCGGGCGCGGGGCAATGTCGGCGGGGGCGTGGTGGGCGTTGGTAACGCCCGGCTTCGGAATCGTCTGGGTGGTGTTGGCGCTGACGCTGTTCGGTCAAGGCTTGGAGCAAGTCCTCAATCCGCGCTTGGACACGCACCATTTAATGCCGAGCAAACCCGCCGTCCAAAAAGAGGCGGGAGCGAAGCGACTTCAAGAAGGCGCGTTGTTGGAAGTTCAAAACCTTTCCATTCATTACGTCAACGAAGGAAAACCGCCGGCTCGCGCTGTGGAAAATATCAGTTTCGCGTTGAAAGAGGGCGAACTGATCGGGCTGGTCGGCGAAAGCGGATGCGGCAAAACGACCTTAATGCTTTCGCTGTTGAAACTGCTGCCCGCCGCCGGGCAGATTGTGAACGGGCGCGTGCTGTACAACGGAAAAGACCTAACCGCGATGAACGAAGCGGAGTTGAATCAAATTCGCTGGGGCGAAATTTCAATCGTCTTTCAAGGCGCGATGAACGCCCTCAACCCCGTGCGGACGGTGGGCGACCAAATCCGCGAGGCGATTTTGCGCCACGAGCCTGGTTACCCGAAAGACAAAATCAACGGGCGCGTTTCCGAACTTTTAGAATTAGTCGGAATCGCTTCGGCGCACCGCGAACGATACCCGCACCAATATTCGGGCGGAATGCGCCAGCGCGCCATGATTGCGATGGCGTTGGCTTGCAACCCAAGCGTGGTCATCGCCGACGAGCCGACCACCGCGTTAGACGTGATGATTCAAGCGCAAATTCTCGAACTGCTCAATCAACTCCGCAAGAAGTTGGGGTTGGCGGTTGTTTTTGTAACGCACGATTTAGGCGTGGTCGCGGAATTGTGCGACAAGGTGTTGGTGATGTACGGCGGCGTAACCGCCGAATACGCCGCCGTGGACACGATCTATAACGCGCCGCGCCATCCGTACACGCAAGAATTGTTGAAAGCCTTCCCCGATTTGACCCAACCTCAGCGCAAACTTTCTTCGATACCGGGCTACCCGCCGCGCTTGGACGATTTGCCAAAAGGCTGCCGCTTCGCGCCGCGCTGTCCGCTTTCGTTTGAACGCTGTTTTCAAGAAGAACCCGCCTTGCACGTTTTAGACGGCGGGCATGTCGTCGGCTGTCATTTGATTGAGAAGGCGAAATGAGAAACGAATCTGAAGAAATTCTCGTTGTGCGCGGCTTGAAAAAATATTTTTACTCCGAACGGTCTTCGATTTTTTCGCGCGAGACGAAATGCGTCCGCGCGGTGGACGGCGTGGATTTAACGCTGCATCGCGGCGAAGTCGTCGCGCTGGTAGGGGAGAGCGGCTGCGGAAAATCCACGTTGGGGCTGGCGCTGATGGGCTTGGAAGACGCGACCGAAGGCGAAATCATTTTTGAAGGAAACGACATCGCGCATCTGAACGACCGTCAGCGCAAGGGGTTGCGGCGAAAAATTCAAATGATCTTTCAAGACCCTTACGAGTCGTTAAACCCGACTCAAACCATTGGAGAAATCGTCGCCGAGCCGCTGGAAGTTCACGGAATCGCGCCTTCGCACGAAGAGCGAGAAGAGCGCGTGAAAAAAGCGTTGGAAGACGCGGGCTTGAAACCCGCCGAAAATTACGTCTCGCGCCGCCCGCACGAACTCTCCGGCGGACAGCGTCAGCGCGTGGTCATCGCTTCCGCCTTAGTGTTGGAGCCGCAGATCATCGTCGCCGACGAACCCGTTTCCATGCTCGACGTCTCCATCCGCGCCGAAGTCGTCAACCTGCTGGCAGATTTGCGCGCCTCGCGCCAGATTGCCGTCATCTTCATCACCCACGATCTCGGCTCGGTCGGTTTCTTCGCCGACCGCGTCGCAGTCATGTATTTGGGGCGCATCGTCGAAATTGGAACGATGGAAGAAATTTTGCAACGCGCAGAACACCCTTACGCGAAAGCGTTGCTTTCCGTTGTGCCCGCGCCCAACCCGCGTTTGCGGCGACAGCGCACAATTTTACAAGGAGAAACGCCGAACCCCATCAACCTGCCTTCGGGCTGTCGCTTTCATCCGCGCTGCCCGGTCGCCTTTGACGAATGCAAAATCAGCGACCCGCCGAACGTCAACCTTTCTGAAACGCATCAAGCCGCGTGCTTGCTATTAACCGAAAAAAATAATGGACATCGTCAGCCTGCAAAATTCAAGAGTTAAACATTGGGTAAAACTGCGCGAAGACAAAAAGCGCAGAAAAGAAGACCGATTAATTTTAGTCGAAGGGCGCGACGAACTGACGCTCGCCGCCGCCAGCGGCTTGCAGGCGCAGACGCTGCTTTCCGCGCCCGAACTGATTCGTCGTCCCCTGAATTTTTCCGCCGCCGAAAATTTGACCGTCAGCCGCGCCGTCTTCGAGAAGATTTCCTACCGCGAAAACCCCGACGGCTGGATCGGCATTTTCCCTATGCCGACGACGACTCTCGGCGAGTTGACTCTTCCGCCCGAACCGCTGATTTTAGTCGCCGAATCGGTGGAGAAGCCCGGCAACCTCGGCGCCATCCTCCGCACGGCGGACGCGGCTGGCGCGGACGCGGTCCTCGTCTGCGACCCGCGCGTGGACGTGTGGAATCCCAACGTCATCCGCGCCAGTCGCGGCGCGGTCTTCGCGCTGCCTGTCGTCGAGGCGGATTCGTTCGAAGCGCTGAACTGGCTCAAATCCAGAAAGGCGCGCGTTCTGGCGGCGACGCCGTCCGCCCAAACGCTCTACACCGACGTTAATCTGCGCGGCGCGTTGGCGCTTGTCGTCGGCACGGAAGACAAAGGGTTAACGAATTTGTGGATAGAGAACGCCGATTTGCAAGTTAAAATTCCTATGTTTGGAAAGGTTAACTCGCTTAACGTTTCAATTGCGGCGGCGCTGACGATCTACGAGGCGCTGCGCCAAAGAAGATGAAAAATGACGAAGAGGAAAAAGAAAGCCGACATTGGCAGAGACGACGCGGTGTTCGCCGACTTGGGGCGCGAACTGGCGGCGACTGCCGACGCGCGCGAGGCGGCGCGAATCATCCTTGACGCGGCAAACGCGCTCGTCGGTTGGGACGCGGCATACCTCATCCTCTACGACCCCGAGCAGCCGAATAAACTGTTGCGTTCGCTTTATCTGGCGGACACCATCAAGGGGGAACGCTCCGAGTTGAAAGAATTTTCTTTCGACGCGCCCAGCGCCAATATGCTGAAAGCCATCGCCGAAGGCGGCTTCGTCTCTTCTTTCGACGACGAGAGGCAAATTCCGGAAAATGCGCCGTCCATTGGCGGCGGCGACAAGCGCACGCTCTCGCAGATGTTCGTGCCGGTCGTCAGCGGCTCGCGCACCATCGGCGTAATGTCGGTGCAGAGTTATCATAAAAACTTCTACAACCGCGAGCAGTTGATTTTGATGAACGACCTCGCCAGCCATTGCGCGGGCGCGTTGGAGCGCGTTTGGGCGCAAGAAGCGCTGAGCGGATTCGTCGAACGCTTGAAGGCGCTGCACGCGGCGATCACCGAAATTAACGCCAACCTTGAAACGGAAAGCATTTGCCGCGCTTTGTACGAAGCGGTGATTAAGGTTATGCCGTGCGACGATTTCGTCATTGACGGCTACGACAAACGCCGCAATGAAATCATTCCCATTTACGCGATTGAGTACCCGTCCACGCGGCTGTTTTTGAATCGCTACGTCGCCGATCACGGCTTGAGCGGGGCGGTGGTCAAGACTCAAAAATCGTTTTTGATGAACAGCCGCGCCGACATGCGCCGCAGCGGAATCCAATTTGAATGGCACAGCACACATCAAGAAGAGCCGACCTACTCCATTTTGGCGGCGCCGATGATTCTCAACGGCGAAGCCTACGGCATGGTCTCGGCGCAATCGTACAAAGAAAACGCTTACAGCGACGAAGACTTGTACCTGCTGGAAGCGTTGGCTTCGCACGCGGTCATCGCCATCGAAAACGCGCGGCTGTTTGATTCAATTCAACAAATCGCCGACGCCGACCCGCTGACCGGAATCCTCAACCGCCGCCGTTTTTACGCGCTGGCGGAGCGTCATTTTGAGCGGACGCGCTCGCATAATATTCCGCTTTCAATGATTATGCTCGATATTGACGATTTCAAAATGTTCAACGACCGCTTCGGACATCAAACGGGCGACGCGGTTCTCCTGCTCGTAACCGAGACGTGCAAAGCCGCGCTGCGGGCGGACGACGTTTTCGGGCGGCTGGGCGGCGAGGAGTTCGCCGTCGCTTTGCCCGCCACAAAATTGGACGACGCGCTCGAAATCGCTTCTCGTTTGCGCGAGGCGATTGCAAAGGCGAAATTGCCGCAGAGCGATATTCCCGCCATAACCGTCAGCGTGGGAGTTGCGGACTGCAACCAAAATTGCAAATCTTTGGAAGAAATGCTCGACCGCGCCGACCAAGCGATGTACGCTTCTAAAAATTTAGGGCGCAATCAGGTGCGAGCGTGGCAAGCGGACGGGTAAGCGGACTCTTTCGCGGATTCACGGACGAAAACGGACGGGTAAGCGGACTCTTTCACGGACTCGCGGATGAAAGCGGACTCATCAGCGGACTCTTTTACGGACTCACGGACGAAAACGGACAACGAAACGGAGGCGAATATGACGGACGAAGAAAAAGATAAAGGCGAGAATCAGGTTTCGGCGGAAGATGGCAGCGTGGCTATCGGCGGGGGCGTTAGCAACGCGACGATTCGCGTCGAGACGCATCATCATCACCCCGCGCCCGAAAAGCGCGACTCGATTGGTTACATTGAACCCTTCGCAGGCGAGACCTACATCCCGCGCGGCGAGGTGGAGCGCGAGGCGCGCGACTTTTTACGCAAGGGCGGGACGGGCGCGGTCGTCGGTTTGCACGCGCCGGGCGGGCTGGGCAAGACCGAGTTCGCCAAACACGCCGCCGAGGATTTGAAGAAGGAAGGCTTCGCGGTCTTGTGGGTCTTCTTGGGCGCGCGCCCGTTGACCGAAGTCGTCGGCGGGATGTTGCGCGACTGCGGCGTGCAGATTCCGCCCAATGCGGATTACGAGGCGCAGAAAAGCCTGTTGCGTGGCGCGTTGACCGAACGCCGCTATTTGGTCGTCTTCGACGATTTGCGCGAAGCCGCCGTCAACGACTTGCGCGAGCTGTTGCCGCCGCCGCCCAGCGCCGCGCTGATCACCAGCCGCGTGCGCGAGATTGGCGCGGCGCAGAAGACCTTCGCGCTCGACAAGTTGAATCCTAAACAGGCGCGCGCCCTGCTGAAAGCCGTGTTGGGCGCGAAGGCGGTCAACGCCGAACGCCAAGCCGCCGAGCAGTTAGCCGAACGCTGCGCCTTCAATCCGCTGGCGTTGGAGATTGCCGCCAAACGCATTCGTCAGGACGCGGATTTCAAGGACCCGATCCGCGCTTATGTGGAGAAGTTGCAAAAGAAACCGCTGGCGCATTTGAAAATGCACGGCGACCAACGCTGGGACATGACCTTCATCTTCGATTTGAGTTACGACGATTTGGACGCCGCCGACCAACAGCGCTTCCGCGCGCTGGCGGTCTTCGCCGCCAGCGGATTTTCGCCCGCCGCCGCCGCTTCGCTCTGGAACATGGACGAAGACGCGACGCGCGACTTACTGCGGCGCTTTCAAAACCTCTCGCTAATTCTGGCGCTGAAGGGCGACGCGCCGCGCTACCGCCTGCACGACCTGCTGGACGAGTACGCCGCCGAAAAACTGCGCGCCAACGCCGACGAAGAACGCGCCGCCTTCAACGGGTTGGGGGAGTGGCTGCTTGCGCTGTTTGACGAACATGAATTAGATAATATTAGCAACGCCCCCGAAGTCGGCTTGGAGTTTGACAACCTCGCGCGCGGCGCGGAGTGGGCGCGCACGACGGGGCAGGGCGCTTTGCTGGCGCGGCTGGCGACGGCGCCGCGCAACTGGCTGCATAACTACTTTCGCCAAAACGACCTGTGGCTGAGTTGGCTGGAAGAATCCCTGCGCTTGGGAGTTGAAGACGCGCGCCTAAAAGCCAACGTGCTACAAGCCATCGGCGATGTGCAGCAGTTCCGCGACGACCGAGACGCCGCGCTGGCAAGTTACGACGAAGCCTTGAAACTCTTCCGTCAAGTCGGGGCGAAATTGGGCGAAGCCAACGTTTATTTATCGTTAGGCAGCACGGAAAGAGAAAATAAAAATTTTTCCGAAGCAAAAAGATATTTTGAAAATGCTTTCCAAATATATGTTCTGATTGGCGATCAGTATAGTCAGGCGCGAGCGTTATATCGTTTAGGAGATTGCTTGTGCGATGAAGAGAGATATAAGGATGCAATTATTCAATATGAAGAAGCGATTCAACTTTGGACGGTAATTGGTGTGACAGATTTAATCGAGAGTATTCTGAAACCAAGAATTGAAAAGGCAAGGCGAAATCTGTAAAACCTTGCTTTACCCTCAGAGTTCGGAGTTTTTGAAAAACTCCGAACTCTCGTTCGGGATAAATCCCTCGCACAGGGCATGGAAGCCCTGAGGGCTGTAAAACCGTCCACGAATTTTTCACGAATACCCTGACGGGCACACGTGCGCGAATAGCAAACGGCGCAATTCGTGTATTCGCGAGTTTATTCGTGGACGGTCTCTTCGCCGTCCCGAAGGTTTGAAGCATTTATCGGCTCAGTCCGTTTTAACGGACTTGCGCGAACTGAGGCAGGGCTTTAGCCCGCCGACCCTTAAACCTTAAACATTAAACCTTATTTACAACTCGCGATTCACAGTAAAATAGCCGCGCCTATGAAACGCACCGACCAACTGACCTTCACGCGCTTTGCCATGGTTTTGCTCGTCTTGCTTTTTCACGGCGCAGGCGGCTATTACCTTTCCTTCGTTAAGTCCGCTCCGCTCTCCGCGTTGTTGCGTTCCGCGCCGACGGCGGTCGCTTACTTGTATGTGCTTTCGGGCTTCGTCATGGGCTTGGTTTACTTCAAGCCCGGCTTGAACGTCGGCGCGTACTGGCGCGCGCGGGTAACGCGCATTTATCCGCTTTACATCCTCGCCTTCGCGTTGATTTGCCTGTATTACGTCAACGACCTTTTCAACATCAAGCCGCAAAAGATTCTCGCCAACCTCTTCGTTGTGCAATCTTGGTTTCCCGCTTACGCGCAATCGTTCAACTACCCATCTTGGTCGCTGACGGTCGAATTTTTCTTCTACGCCGTCTTCCCATTTTTCACGCTTTGGGCGCTGCGCCGCTCGACGCGCGCGCTAATTTGGGGCGCGTTGGGGCTGTGGGCGTTCAGCCAACTTGTCCACTTTTTGCTTTGGGGCGGATATATTCACGCTCAACCCGCGCTGATTGTTTACTTTCCGCTCGTCCATTTGAACTCCTTCATCTTGGGCGCTGTGGCGGGCGTTTGGTATCGCCGCGAAGGGCGGACCAAAGATTTTCCTTCGCGCCTGACTCTTTCCCTTATGCTGGGAAGTTTCTTCATCATCGCGCTTTACACCGTCCTCAGCGCCAACGTCTTTCCGCGCCTCGCGCTTTCCTTCGAGCCGATGGCGGGTTTGCTGGCGCCGTTTCAAGCGCTCTTCATCCTTGCGCTAGCGCTTGACACGTCCAAACTCTCGCGCCTATTTCAACAGCCGCTCTTGGTCAACTTGGGCGAAATTTCCTACGCCTTATACGTCTTGCATGTGCCGATGTTATGGTTAGCCAAACGATACGCCCCGCAAATTTATCAATCGCGGGCGTTTGAAATTGGCTTTCTGCCAGCCCTGATCTTATTTGGCTTCGGGATTCACTTCTGGTTTGATTTGCCCGTCCGCAAGCGCTTCAAACAATTTTTGGAAAACTTAAACGTCCCGCTCTTTTTATTTGATTTAGCGGCTGTCGGCTTAACCGCCTTCTACATCTTTCAACTGCGCTTCGGGCGCGGACCCGAATACCGCGCTTACCGCGAAATCGAACGCCTGGCGTTTTGGGTCGCCTTCTTCGTCAGCCCGACGTTGGGGCTTCTCTTCGGTCTTTATCGCCGCGTCGAGCCTCAGCGTTTCGTTCAATGGGCGCTGCCCGTCGTCGGCGCTTTTTCCTTAAGTTCTCTGCTTGTTATGGGCGCGTCTTATTGGGGGCTGACGACAGGTTGGTTTGAGAATTTTCCGCGCAGCATTTTTCTCATGCAGTGGGCGCTTGTCCTCTCGTTGACGCTGGCGATTCGTTTCTTTATGTCCACAAAACAAAGGGCGTCGCTAAACGGGGCAGGGGAGATGAATTATGAAAGATGAGATTTTTTCCTAACTCCTAATTCCTAGTTACCAAATCCCTAATTCCTAGTTACCAAATCTCTAATTACCTAATTCCCAATTACCTAATCCCTTAATTCCAAGCAGGGGAGCGCCGCCCTTGACAATCCCTTCACCATTGAATATAATTGGCATTATATACCATAATGAACAGAGAGGAAAAATCCCTCATGCAAGAGCAAATTGACCAATTTATCTCCGCGCTGGATCTATCGAAAAACACGGTGAAGACCTACCGCTACGCCTTAGAGCGTTTCGTCTCCATTGTCGGCGAAGACGCGGCGCTCGATGCGGCAACCTTCCAAAAATTTTTGACGGCTGTCAAAGACTACTCGCCGTCCACTAAGCAAATTTGGCGCTCGGCAGTCGTCGGCTTGTACACCTTTCACCGTTCCAACGATTTGGCGGAAATTCAACGCCTGTTGCGCTTCACGCGCAAGCAAGGCAAACGCATGGTCAACTTTGAGCGCGAAGCGGTGGAAAAAGTCGTCGAGCATTGCAGCCGCCTCGAAGGAAGTCTGGTCAACTTGCGCGACCGCGCCTTCGTGCTCACTCTGGCGGACACGGGCTTGCGCATCTCCGAAGCCTGCGCCCTCAAACGCGGCGACATAGACTGGCTCGAAGCGCGCGCCGTCATCATCGGCAAAGGCGGCAAACAAGCCGTCGTCCGCTTTTCGCAACGCACCATCGAAGCCCTGCGCGAATATCACCGCGCCTGCGCCGCCATCGAACCCAACACGCGCATTCCGCTTAAGTCGCAACCCGTTTTTCTGCGCCACGACATTCGCGCCAGCAAACACATTCGCCCGATCAGCGCCAGCGGCATGTGGACAGCCATCAAAGGCGACCCGCAACGCGGCATTCTCGGCAGAATTGAAGAAGCCGGCGTCGAGCGCAACCTCGTCCGCGTGCACGATTTCCGCCATTATTTCGTAACCATGACCTACCTCGCCAAGCGCGACATCAAACTTTCGCAGGAATTGGCGCGCCACAGCAGCATCACCACCACGAACCGCTACACGCACATTGGCGAAGAAGCCGACCAAGCCTACGACGAAATCTTCAACAAGAATTAGACGCGCCGCAAATCTTTGGGACGGTTAACTGACAACTGCCCGCCGTCAACCGTCAACGATTTTTTCGCCCCTCTCCTCGACGTAAGCCTGATACGCTAAAGAAAGGCGCTTCGTCCACGCCCCGACTGCCCCCCGCCCTACCGCCTTCCCGTCAATGGAGACGATTGGCACAACGCCGCGCGAACTGGACGTGAGAAAGGCTTCGTCGAAATTTTCGCTTAATATCGGCGGACGATACGCAACGGACAGCCCCTGCCCTCGCGCCAGTTTCAGCGCAATCTTGCGCGTTACGCCTAATAAAATTCCGCGCCGCGCGGTGATGATTTTCTCGCCGCGAACGACATAAAAATTAGACGTCATCCCCTCGTAAACTTTCCCGTTCTTCGTCAGCAACACTTCAAAAATATCTTTGCTCAACAATTTGCGCTGTTCGGCGCTGACGGAGATAAACCCGCTGTCTTTGATGCGCGGGTCATGCCGCGTCATTTCCGCGCTGACGACTTTCACGCCCTCTTCATAAATTTCTTTTGGCAACGGCTTAAACGCCTGCACGCCGATATACAACGCGCCTTTGTCTTTCGTCAAAATCACGCGGACTCGCGATTCGTCAGGCAAGTTGACGCGAGTCAGCGCCGCGATTTGCCCGCGCAGTTCATTCTCTGAAAGCGGCGGGCGCAGACCGATTTCTTCCGCAGGCTGATACAACCGCCGCAAATGCGCTTTCAATCCGAGAACTCGCGTCCCCTGCGCGAGCGTGCTGAAAGTGGTGTAAAAACCGTCTGCAAGTTGACGAGTCATATCGTCAAGCGAAGCGGCGGACATGCCCAGCGGAATGCGTCCGCTGGATGTGAGTTGATAGGCTTGAATGGTCATCGGCGCAATTATAATCTTCGCAAATTAAATTCCGCTTGACATTTCTTTATTTCTTAGTGTAAAATCGCTTCGCAATTAAATCCAAAGAAAGGAGCGCGCACGATGAACGTTTTATTTATTCTCAACCCTGTCAATTTGCCCTCTCATCACGCGCCTCTTAACCGAGTGTAAGTTTCTTCGGTTTCACCTTGTCTTTTTAAGGCTGTGGCGCGTGCGCCGCAGCCTTTTTATTTTGTTGCGACAAAACCTATTTTATCCGTGTTCACCTGCGGTTAAGACTCAAACCCTGTCAAACGCTCGACAACCTTTTCGGAGAACTATGAACCAACCCATCCCCTACTTTGACTTCCGCGAGGCGCTGACCAAAAACCGCCTGCTCGGACTTTGGCGCATGATGAAAGATTTTCGTCTGCCTTACGTCGGCGCGACGCTGGCTCTCGCCGTTGCGGCGCTGGCGAAGACCTCCGTCTATTTGCTTTTGCGCTTCTTCACCGACGACGTGCTGATTCAAGGAAAGCAAATCGGCGCGAGCGCCACGCAAACTTTTCTTTGGATTGGTTTAGGGTTTATCGCGCTGGCGCTGTTTGAGGGCGGCGGCTCTTTCACGGCGGGACGTTTAGCCGCGTACACCGCCGAAGGCATCGCCCGCCGTCTGCGCGATTTTCTCTTTGACCACATCCAGCGTTTGAGTTTTTCTTATCACAGCCAAACGCCGACCGGCGATTTGATCGAGCGCGTTACTTCGGACGTCAACTCGTTGCGCCGCTTCTTCTCGGAGCAAGCCATTGGCATCGGCAGAATCATTTTGCTCTTCCTCATCAACTGGGGCGCGATTCTCTACATTAACGTCAAACTCGGTTTGCTCTCGGTGGTTTCTATTCCGCTAATTTTGTGGGTCTCGATGACTTTCTTCAAAAGAGTCACCAAAGCCTACGAGGAATATCAAGCACAAGAGGCGATTCTCTCGACGACTTTGCAAGAGAATTTGACCGGCGTGCGCGTGGTCAAAGCCTTTGCGCGTCAGCATTACGAGATTGAGAAATTTGAAAAAGACAATTGGAAAAAATATCTCAAAGGGCGTTTTTTGCTCCTGATGCAATCGCTGTTCTGGCCGCTCTCGGACATTGTGCTGGGCGGACAAATGCTCTTCGGTTACGTTTACGGCGCGTTGATGGCAATCAACGGCGAAATTACCATCGGCGATTATGTGGCGTACGTCGGCTTGCTGGTGTGGCTCATCTTCCCCATCCGCAATTTGGGGCGCGTCATCGTGCAGACTTCGACCGGCATGGTCTCTTATCAACGCCTGATGGACGTGGTCAAGGAAGCGCGCGAAGATCTCGAAAGCGGAAAAGTTCAGCCGACGGGCGCGACGCGCGGCGAGATTGAATTTCAGGACGTTTCGTTCATGTACTCGGACGGTTCGCGCGACGTGATTCAAAACGTCTCCTTTCACATTCGACCAGGCGAATCAATTGCGCTGCTCGGCTCGACGGGTTCGGGCAAGACTTCGCTGGTCAACTTGTTGCCGCGCTTTCACGATTACAGCGGCGGGCGCATTCTGCTCGACGGCGCGGAACTGCGCGATTACCCGCGCAAGTATTTGCGCGAGCAAATCGGCATTGTGCAACAGGAGCCGTTTTTGTTCAGCCGCTCCATCCGCGAGAATATTTTGTACGGCGTCGGGCGCAGCGTAACCCAAGCGGAGATTGAATCCGCCGCCCAAGCCGCCGCCGTGCACGACGTGATTCTAACCTTTCCCGACGGCTACAACACCATCGTCGGCGAGAAGGGCGTTACGCTCTCCGGCGGACAGAAACAACGCATCACGATTGCGCGCACGATTCTCAAAAATCCGCGCATTTTGATTTTGGACGATTCCACCTCCGCTGTGGACACGCAGACCGAAGCCGCCATCCGTCAGGCGCTGCAAGATTTGATGGAGAACCGCACGACCTTCATCATCGCTCACCGCATTCAATCGGTGATGAACGCCGACCAGATTCTCGTTCTGGATAAAGGTCAGGTTGTGCAACACGGCGTCCACGCGGACTTGCTCGCCCAAGCCGACGGCATGTACCGCAAAGTCTACGACATCCAAACGCGCATTGACGAGGAGTTGGAGAAGGAGATTCGGAATTCAGAATTATGAATTCCGAAAGAAAGCGGAAGATGAAGGAGGTTGCCGATGAACGACAGGAAAACTGACCTGCGCGAACGAACGACGAATTTTGCTTTGCGAATTGTGAAGTTGTACAAGAGCCTTCCAAAAAGCGTCGAAGCGCAGATACTCGGCAAACAGGTTTTGCGTTCAGGAACTTCCGTCGGAGCGCAATTCCGCGAGAGCCAACGCGCAAAGTCCGACGCCGACTTTATCAATAAATTGGAAGGCTGTTTGCAAGAAGCCGACGAAACCGCTTACTGGCTCGAACTCTTGGTCAAAGCGGACATCGTTCCCGCGAACCGCCTTGAAGATTTACGCAAGGAAACAGATGAAATTATTGCCGTATTGGCAACCATTGTCATCAAAGTAAAACGAAGAATCAAGAAGTTATGATTTTCATAATTCATAATTCTGATTTCATAATTATTTGGAGCATTTATGTCCGACGATCTCGAACTCATCGAACTTGAAGAAGAAGAATTTACCTCGCACCTGACGGCGCCGATTCTCTGGCGCATCTTGGGCTTGATCAAACCGCATTGGCGCTGGGTGGTCGGGTTTCTCATCGCCATCGGCGCGGTCTCGCTTTTGGACGCCTACTTCACCTACCTCAACAAACAAATCGTAGATTTTGGCATTGACCTGCACGACAAAGCCTACGTCCTTAACATCGCCTGGATGTACGGCGGGCTGCTCGTCGCGCAGGCGGCGTTCGTCTTCACCTTCATCTACCTCGCGGGCGTGTTGGGCGAGCGCGTGCAATACGACTTACGCAAGCGGCTCTTCAACCACTTGCAAGACCTCTCGCTCTCCTATTACGCGCAGACCGCCGTCGGGCGGCTCATCGCCCGCGTAACCTCGGACACCGAACGCATCTCCGATTTGGTCACCTGGGGCATCGTGGACAGCGTCTGGGCGTTAATGAACATCATCACCTCGCTGACCTTCATGGCAATCATCAACTGGAAGTTGGCGCTCATCGTCTCGGTCATCATCCCGATTATGGTTTTCATCGCCTCGAAATTTCAGAAGTACATTCTGGCGGAGTTCCGCGTCAGCCGCCGCGCCAACTCGAAGATCACCGGCGCCTACAACGAGAACTTTCAGGGCGTGCGCGTGGTCAAGGCGCTGGGACGCGAGGACGCCAACCTGAGCGAATTCCAAAACCTGACCTCGACCATGTACCGCGCTTCGTACCGCGCGGCGTGGCTCTCGGCGCTCTTTCTGCCCACCGTGCAGTTAATCGCCGCCTTCGCGCTCGGCGCCATCGTCTGGTACGGCGGCGCGGAAATCAACAAAGGCGCGTTCACCATCGGCGGCATTCAAGCCTTCGTCGCCTACTTGACTTTTATGATGTGGCCCGTGCAAGACTTGGCGCGCGTCTACGCCGAGATGCAGCAATCTATCGCTTCGGCGGAACGCATCTTCAAATTGGCGGACACCGAAGCGGACGTGGTCAACCGTCCGAACGCCGTCGAAGCGCGGACGCTCTTAGGCGAAATCGAATTCGACCGCGTCAACTTTTACTACGAAGAGCGCAAGCCGGTGTTGACCGACTTCTCGCTGAAAGTTCAGCCTGGCGAGATGATCGCGCTCGTCGGTCCGACCGGCGGCGGGAAGTCCACCATCGTCAACCTGCTCTGCCGCTTCTACGAGCCGAAGGGTGGCGTCATCCGCGTCAACGGCGCGGACTATATGGACTACACTCTGGAGTCGATTCACAACAAGATCGGCGTGGTGTTGCAAACGCCGCACCTGTTCAGCGGCACGGTGCGCGAGAACATCCGCTACGGGCGCTTGGACGCCAGCGACGCGCAGGTGGAAGAAGCCGCGCAAATTGTCGGCGCGCACGAGTTTATTTTGCGGCTGGAAGGCGGTTACGAGCAGAACGTCGGCGAGGGCGGCAATTTGCTCTCGGTCGGGCAGAAGCAGTTGATTTCGCTGGCGCGCGCGGCGCTCGCCAAACCGCAGTGGTTCATCATGGACGAGGCGACCTCTTCGGTGGACACGTTGACCGAAGCGCTGATTCAACGCGGCATGGAAACGCTAATGCAGGGACGCACCTCCTTCGTCGTCGCCCACCGCCTGAGCACCATCCGCCGCGCCGACCGCATTCTGGTCATCAAAGACGGGCGCATCGCCGAGCAAGGGACGCACGCCCAACTGCTGCGCCTGCGCGGACATTATTACCGCCTGTACACCCAGCAATTCCGAGAAGAGATGGAAGCCCGCATCGGCGAGGTCTAAGGGCGACGCAAAAGCGTCCCGAAGGTTTTCAAACCTTCGGGACGCTGTGTAACGGCGACTCGCAATTCATGACTCTTTTACAATCTTAAAATTTCCAAATTAATCGCGCCATTCTCTTGCAATTGATTTCATAATGACTATACTGAAACATAGTTTTTTATTCAATCAACGCAAAGGAAAATAACATGACAACGACTCTGATGGAAAAGTTAACAATTAAAACGGAAAATAAATTTAGGACGTTAACTACAAAGCAAAGTTATAAGAAAGGCGAAGTCATTTGCCCCATCCCCAGCGAGGACTTGCGCGACAAGCCCAACCGTTACACGGTGCAAATCGGACGCGACAAACACACGCACGTCGGCAAACTCGCCGCGCTCAACCACTCCTGCGACCCCAACGTCATTTTGGACACGGAAAACATGGAGATGGTCGCTTGCAAAGACATTGAAAAAGGCGAGCAGTTATTCTTCTTTTACCCGTCCACCGAATGGGAGATGGACGCGCCTTTCATTTGTCTTTGCGGTTCGGCAAACTGCATTAACGTCGTGGCTGGCGCGCGCTTCCTGCCGCTCTCCACGCTCGAACGCCATTACCTCAGCCCGCACATCCGCGAAACGGTAATCGAATTATTGAACCATACGCAACGCAATTTGGAAAAGATTAAGTCGTAGTTTTTTGATAAAAAGCGAAAGCGCGAAAAGCGCGGATATAAAGGATGACGCGGATGTTTATAACTTCTCGCGTCATTTAATTATTTAACGCCTTAACTAAAAAATCAATTACTCTTTCAGCAGACGCTCCAACAACGCCGCCTCGTCCTCTTTGCTCGACGCTTCGCCGTCCAGCCACGCCGAACGCAGGCGCGACAAAATTTCCCCGTAGCGCGGGCCGGGCGGCAAGCCGCGAGACTTTAAGTCCGCGCCGCTAACGTGCGGTTTGACGTGCCGCCAAAAAGAGAGGTAACGCAAGAGCGCGTTTTCCTGCGTCGTCAGGTAAACGGCGTAAATTGAAATTGGCGACAACTTTTCCAACGTGTACGTCCACTCGCTGGGTTTCATGTTCGTCAAATGCGGCAAGCCGTTGAACAACTGCGCCGCCGACCAAACGTCTAACGTCAACTCGTTGGTGAAGTTCAAACGGTTGGCAAGCAAGATGACGTCCGCTTCGGACAGTTCCATAAACCAAAACATATAACCCATCGTGCGGCGGTCGGCTTGAACGCCCAAACGTTCGTTCGCGTCGTCGAGCCAATCCGCGCAGGAGGAATCGAAGGCCGGCAGTTTGGGGTGAATAGCGGTCAAGACGCCCAAATCCGCGAGATGCGTTAAGGCTTGCGGCGCGGACTCTTCGTCGAGAATTAAATCTAATTCGTGACGCAGTCGTTCGCCGCTGAGCGAGTGCAAAATTTTCAACGCCTCTTCATTGACGAGGTCGAGAGTCTGCGCTTCGATGTTAAACCCGTAACGCGCCGCATAACGGACGGCGCGAAAGATGCGCGTCGGGTCGTCTATAAACGAGCGCGGGTGTAACACGCGAAGCGTTTTTTTCTCCAAATCGGCTTGTCCGCCGAGCGGGTCGAGCAGTTCGCCGAGATGTTCGCCGTCCAAGCGCAGCGCCATGGCGTTGACCGGAAAATCGCGGCGGCGCAAATCGTCCGCAATGACGGACGGCTCGACCGTCGGCAAGGCGCCGGGCGTTTCGTAAGATTCTTTGCGAGCGGTGATTAAATCTATGGTTGAAGGTTGAAAGTTGAAAGTTGAAGGAAGATGCCAAATCGCGGTGCGAAATTTGGGGTGTTCGGTCAAATGTCCGCCGTAGGTTTTGACGAGCGCGTGCCCTAACGTCAAAGCGTCGCCTTCGACGACGATGTCGTAGTCCGCGTCGTGAACGGGACGCTTGAGAATCAAATCACGCACAAAGCCGCCGACGATGTAGCAAGGCACTTTTAGGGACGCGGCTAGGTCGGCGATGTTTGAGAGTAAAATCAGGCTTTGAGGGCGAATCAGGTTCGGGTCATGAAGGAGGCGCAACGCTTCGTCTTTTTTCATAAATTCAATTATAATCGGCGCATGTTGACGAATCCGAACCCGTCCCCTAAAATCGTTTTTTCCCTACGGTCTGGTTAGGTTCGCTGAATCGCGCTGAAACGGCTCCCAGACTGGCGAGCCGTTTTTATTTTAGAATCTGGAGTTCACAATGGCGGAAGATAAATTACCTGCTCGAAGCGAAGATTTTTCCGAATGGTACAACCAACTGGTTGTGCGCGCGGACTTGGCGGATTACGCCCCCGTGCGCGGCTGCATGGTCGTCAAACCCTACGGTTGGGCGCTGTGGGAAAACATCTGCGATTGGCTGGACGCGGAGTTCAAGAAAACGGGACACGTCAACGCGGCGTTCCCGACCCTGATTCCGATGTCTTTCTTTGAAAAAGAAAAGGAACACGTCGAAGGTTTTGCGCCGGAGTTGGCGGTCGTTACGCACGGCGGCGGCGCGGAGTTGGAAGAAAAACTGGCGGTGCGCCCCACCTCCGAAACCATCATCGGACACATGTATTCCAAATGGGTCAAGTCGTGGCGCGATCTGCCGCTGCTAATTGTGCAATGGGGTTCGGTCATGCGCTGGGAATTGCGGACGAAACTTTTCCTCCGCACGGCGGAATTTTACTGGCACGAAGGGCACACCGCCCACGCGGACGAAGCCGAAGCCAAAGAAGAGATGTACCGCATCCTCGACATCTATGAACAGTTTTGTTACGAGCAAGCCGCCATCCCCGTTTTGAAAGGCACGAAGAGCGAAACCGAACGCTTCGCCGGCGCGCAAATTACCACGTCCATCGAAGCGATGATGTGGGACAAACGCGCCTTGCAATCTGGCACGTCGCATTACTTCGGCGAGAATTTTTCCAAAGCCTTCGACATTCAATTTTTGAACAAAGACAACCAGTTGACGTTCGCGCAAACCACTTCGTGGGCGATTTCTTCGCGCATCATCGGCGCGATGATTATGGTGCACGGCGACGACAAAGGGCTTGTGCTGCCGCCGCGCCTCGCGCCCGTTCAAGCCGTCGTCGTGCCAATTTTCAAAAATGACGACGAAAAGGCTAAGGTCATGGACGTTGCCGACCGCCTCTTTGCGGAACTCAAAGCCGCCAACGTGCGCGTCAAATTTGACGACCGCGACAACGTCAGCAGCGGGTTCAAATTCAACGATTGGGAAATGCGCGGCGTGCCTGTCCGCGTGGAGATTGGACCCAAAGACGTGGAGAAAGGCACGGTCGCCCTCGCCCGCCGCGACAAGCCAGGCAGAGAAGGCAAGGTCTTCGTCTCGCAAGAAAACATCGCGCAGACGGTCGGCGCTTTGCTCGACGAAGTGCAAGCCGCGCTCCTGCAACGCGCCGTCGAATACCGCGACGCAAACATCCACAACGTGCAGACGTACGACCAATTAAAGGAAGTCGTCCAAGATGGTTGGGCGTTCGCCTATTGGTGCGAGTCGACCGAATGCGAGAAAAAAGTCAAAGAGGAAACCAAAGCCACCACGCGCAACATCCCCTTTGACCAGCCGAACGAAGAAGGCAAATGCGTCGTCTGCGGCAAAGCCAGCAAACGGAAAGTTTATTTTGCAAAGGCGTATTGAGAATAGGAAATTAGGCAATTAGGAAATAGGAAATGGGCGATTAGGTAACAGTTGCCTAATCGCCGATCGCTCCCCCATGCCCGCCATAGACCTCGCCCGACTCCGCGCTCAAGCCGCTCGCCTTGCCGACTTTTTCTTTTTGCCCGAGGAGTTCATAAAACACCTGCGCGAAGTGTTGGAGTTTTACGTCAACTACACCTTGCGGACGGTGGAGAACGTCGCGCCTGGCTCGAACCTTAAAACCTACCGCACGCCGCCGGCTGTGCTGACGCAAATCCAAAACGAGTTGCGCCTCAAAGCCGAAGAGCATCCGCACTTTGCGCTCGAACTGGCGGACAAACTTTGGGACGAAGGCGCGCTCGAAACGCGCTTGCTGGCGTCCTACCTTTTGGGGCGCATCCCGCCGCAAGAAGAACGCCTGCTTCCGCGAGTCAGCGCGTGGACGCAACAAATCCGCGACCCCGAAGTCCGCGCCGCGCTGTTGACGACCAGCCTGTCGCGCATGAGAAAAGAAACGCCCGAACGCTTTCTCTCGCTCGCGCGCGAATACCTGCACCCCGAACGTCCGCGCTTGTGGTCTAACGGCATTCAAGCGCTCCTGCCGCTCGTCGCCGATTCCGACTTTGAAAACCTGCCCGCCATCTTCGACCTCGCCGAACCAATCATCGAAGAAGCGCCGTCCGCGCTGCAAGGCGACCTCGCTGATTTAATTGTCGCGCTCTACCGCGCTTCGCCCAACGAGACCATCTTCATGATGAAGCAAATTCTCTCGACGACGGAAAACCCGTTAACCGCAGTTACCATGCGACGCATCGCCCCCGACTTTCCGCCGCCGCTGCGAAACGAACTGCGCGACTTTCTCCGCCCGCAGTTGACTCCGCGCCCCAAACCTGAAGATTCCGCCGACGATTTTATTGACGAAAGCGCCGCCGTCAAAGCTGACGCGCCGCCTTCACCCGCCCGCCAAATAAGGAGAAAAAAATTGGACAACACGCGCCTCATCTATTTGCATGGCTCGCAGAGCAGCAGTCAGAGCGGCAAAGCCCGCCAGTTTGCCGAAAAATTTCCGGGCATGATCACGCCCGACTTCTCGGACGACTTTGACGAATATATGGCGCAATTGAAAAAAATTTTGGGACGCAAGAAAAATTGGACGCTCATCGGCTCATCCTACGGCGGATTAATTGCAACGGTTTACGCCGCGCAAAAAGCGGAGCAAGTTCGCAAGTTGGTGTTGCTTGCGCCCGCCTTGCTCAAAGCCCCGTTCGGCAAATATTTGGACGATCTCCCGCCCATTGAAGTCCCTGCCACAGTCATTCACGGCACAGCCGACGACGTCGTCCCGCTCGACGAAGCGCGCGAATACGCCGAAAAATTATTTCCGCATTTGCGCTATATCGTCGTCAACGACGGTCATCGTTTGCAAGAGGCGTTTAATGAATTGAACTGGGAAGAGATATTGGAATAGATGAAGGATGAAAAATAAAATCTACTGGCAAACGACCGTCGAGATGCCGAGCGCGGAAAACCTCGCGCCCATTCCGCCCAAAGCGGACGTCATTATCATTGGCGGCGGGTACACGGGGTTGAGCGCGGCGCGGACGTTGGCAAAGGACAACGCGAACGTTGTCGTGCTGGAAGCGGAGACGATTGGCTGGGGCGCGAGTTCGCGCAACGGCGGCATGACGTTGACGGGATTAAAAGAATCCATGCAGACGGTCGTCAAGCGGCACGGGCTTGAATTGGCGAAAGAACTTTTTCAAGCGTCGTTGGACGCGGTTAACCTCGTCGAGCAAATCGTCGCGGAAGAAAACATTGACTGCGGCTTTGCGCGATACGGTCATCTCTTCACGGCGAACAAACCGAAGCATTACGTCTCCTTGCAAAAAGAAGCGGAATTTTTAGCGAAGAAATTTAATCATCCGACGACGATGATTCCCGCAAAGGATTTGCGCGGCGAAATCGGCTCGGACATTTATCACGGCGCGTTGTTGGATGAAATCAGCGGCGGGCTGAATCCCGCTCGCTATGTGGCGGGGCTTGCGGGCGCGGCGGCGCGGGCGGGAGCAAAACTTTGCGCGCGAGCGCGGGTCAACCAGATCGAGCGAAGAGAGGGGCGATTCGTCATCCGCACCGAAAGAGGGAATGCGGAAGCGCAATCGGTTCTTATCGCCACGTCGGGCTACACGGGCGGAATTACGAACAGCCTGCGGCGGCGGATTTTTCCCGTCGGGTCGTATGTGATCGCGACTGAAAAATTATCGGTCGAACTCGCGCGAGAATTAAGCCCGCGCAACCGCATGATTTTTGATTATAAAAATTTTCTCAATTATTTTCGGCTGTGGGATAACCGCTTGATTTTTGGCGGACGCCCAACGTTTTTTCCTGAAAGCGAAAAGACGCTGGCGCAAAACGGAGAGACTTTGCGGCGCGAGATGGTCGAGGTTTATCCGCAGTTGAAAGACGCAAAGGTCGAATATGTTTGGAGCGGCGCAATTGATTTTGCGCTCGACCAAATGCCGCACGTCGGCGAAGAGGACGGGATTTTTTTCGCGCTCGGTTATGCGGGGCACGGCGTGGCGCTGGCGACGTATTTGGGCGCGTCGGTCGGCGCGGCGATGTTGAAGGGCGGCGTGAAAGAAAATCCGTTTGCGCGTTATGATTTTGCGCCCGTGCCGCTGTACAACGGGACGCCGTGGTTTCTTCCGCTGGCGGGCGCATGGTATCGCATTTTAGATTGGGCGGGGTAAGTTATAAACTCTTTATATAGTGCGTTGCTTTATTTGCAAATTGATTGTAATCATTGAGAATAATTGCATTGCCAAATTGCAGATTGGGCGCATAATATTGAATTGGCATTTCTTCGCCTAAATTCAAATAAAATTTTTCAAACGTCTTTTTGTTTATGATTTTTCTTTCATCGCATTTTGGGAATTCCAAAATACATAGAAAAGTTTTCACGGGCGTATGAAAAAAGATGTCCGTGTTATCCTTTGATAAAGCGGCGTACTTAGCGAGATTATGATTCGTAATGATTTCCCATTTTACAATTTTCCCGAATTTATCAAAATAAGGCAGTTTTTGAGGAATAATAAATATTTGGAAATACGGCTTATTAGCGGCGCGCAAATTGGCGGTTTCGCCCAACATAGATTCAAAATAATTATTTGAATTTTGAGCATAATTGCTCATTACAAATTTAACGCCAAATCCCGCAACTTGTTCGTCGTTTGCGCTAACAGTAATGTCTACCGTTTTACTCATATATCTTCCTGATATTATTTCTTCTTTTTCTTTGCCATAACCTAAAGCAGAAATAGAGTAAGGTTTTCCCAGCCTTTTATAGAGGTCATCAGCCAACGCGCCATGTAATATTTTTAACTTTTCATTACTTCTCGCGCCAGTCATTAAATATTTTACAAAAGATTTAGCCGCTATTTTCAAAAAATCCAAGTTGTCCATAGGAAGTTTCCTCTAGTTTATAACATAAATATTTCTCAATCTCTAATGACGAAAACGTGTAATATCCGCCGCTTTTGTAATTTTTGAGCAGCCTTAAATACTCGATAAATTCCGCCGAAATTAAAACCTCCCTAATCTTCTTTTCGGAATATTTTGAAAGAATATAAAGCCCGCTGTAAATTCCCTGCCCTTTTTCAACCTTGAATATTTTTAAGCTTTTCTCGTTTTTGATCATCGTGTTGACAGATAATTTGCAAACGGAAACGTCTCTTAATGCCTGTGTTCTCCCGAATAAAAACCAATCTGAATTTTTTTCAACGTCTCGTTTTAACAAAAGAGATTTTTTTGACTCTAAATATTCCGCCGCTTTTTTGAAGCGCGAAAATTCTTTCCACGTCATCGGTGTTCCGTCTGGATGATACGGAAAAACGCACTTTCGCCATTTTCCAGTAGACGCTTTGACGACGTCTATCGCGCCATCCGAGAAATCGAAATCGCCGATAAACACATCGTCCGCCAAAGTGGCAAATCCGTTTTTGACGACCACTTCGCGCTTGCCTCTGCGGGAAAAATGTTCTTCGATTTGACGTAAAATTTTCAAATTCTTCGACGCGGAAAAATATAACTTCTCGCCAATTAAAATATCGTCATACGCTAATTTCTCGACAAACGCAGGCTTCGCGTTGTCGGCGTTCAACGCGAAGTATTCTACAGATTCTAATGATTCTGCGGCGTCAAAAACCGTGATCATCGTGTAAGTCATCGCCTTGAAAGGCTGGAAATGTCCCAAGTCTAAAACTTTAGACAGCGTTCGGCGTTCTTGAATAAAGCGGCGCAAGTTTGTCCCTGCCTTGCTTCGTAGAAAAGAACTCGGCGTAATTAATCCCATCTTGCCTTTTGGATTAAGCATTCTAAAACCAATTTCAAAAAAAACGATATAAAGGTCGGTCATTCCGTTGGCGGCAAAGGAAAAATCTTTAACTGCTTCATAGGAATCGTTAAGGTTGTGAATGCGGATATAAGGCGGATTGCCGACGACGAAATCCATCGCCCCGTCGTATTGACGAACGGTTAACGTGTCGGCGCAGAACACGTCCCAAGCGACGCCGTCCGCGCCAAAAGAGGCGGCGACGGAATCCAAATTTCGGACGCAGGCTTCAACGGCGGATGAGTCGTTGTCTATGCCGTGAATGTACGTCGCAAGATGCTTCTTCAATAAATTCTTGTCGTCAGATTTCTTAAGGAAAGCGCGGCAATAGCGGCGGACGATAGCGGTCAAGAACGCGCCGTCTCCGCAACTATTGTCCATAACGTGTTTTTCAAGAATCGCAGATTTATATTCCGTCAAATCGAGAATCATTTCCGCGAGAAAGGGCGGCGTGTAAACGGAGCCGCTTAATTTTTCTTTGCTTGCTTTCGAGGCAACGACAGGATTCATAGTCCAAAGTATAGACGAGATAAAAAAACCTGTAAATGGACTAACGCTTAAAAACGGTACTATAATAACCCCCATTAAAAACTAAACGTTCTTGGAGGCAGCATGGCAAAGAAGGAATTAGAAGGCGAAGTCTATTATCCATCCGAGCAAGTTGTGGAGCAGGCGCGAGTCAAAGATTGGGACGCGCTGGCGAAGAAAGCCGACAAAGATTTTGAAGGCTTCTGGGCAGACGAAGCCTCAGAACTGGAATGGTATCAAAAGTGGGACAAAGTCTTGGACGATTCCAACGCGCCGTTTTACAAATGGTACGTCGGCGCGCGAACGAACATCGTCCACAATTGCATTGACCGTCATCTGAAAACGCATCGCAAAAATAAACTGGCGCTGATTTGGGAAAGCGAAGACGGCAAAGACCATCGCACGTTTTCGTATTTTGCAATGAACCGCGAAGTAACCAAATTCGCCAACATCATCAAATCTATGGGCGTCCGCAAGGGCGACCGCGTAACGATTTATATGGGGCGCATTCCTGAAATTGCGTTTGCCATGCTCGCCTGCGCGAAAATCGGCGCGGTGCATTCGGTCGTCTTTGGCGGCTTCTCCGCCGACGCGCTGCAAGGGCGCATCGAAGACAGCCAATCCAAATTGGTCATCACGCAAGACGGCAACTTCCTCAACGGAAAAATCGTCGAACTCAAACGCACGGTGGACGACGCGCTGAAACGATGTCCGTCGGTGGAAAACGTGTTGGTCGTGCGCCGCACCGGGCAGGATATTCCGATGGATCCGCTGCGCGACCATTGGTATCACGATTTGGAAAAACTGCCCATCGCCAACGGAAAATGCGCCACCGAAGAAATGGACGCGGAAGACCCGCTTTACATCCTTTATACGAGCGGCTCGACCGGCAAACCGAAAGCGATTTTGCACGTTCACGGCGGCTACATGGTCGGCATTTATTCCACGCTCAAATACGTCTTCGACGTTACCGACGAAGACCGCTACTGGTGCGCGGCAGACCCAGGCTGGGTAACGGGGCATTCGTACATTGTCTACGGCCCCATGCTCGTCGGCGCGACGTCCTTCATGTTCGAGGGCGGACCTGCCTACCCCTACCCCAACCGTTGGTGGCAATGCGTTGAACGTTACGGAATCACGATTCTCTACACCGCGCCGACCGCCATTCGCGGCTTGATGCGCTTCGGCGAAGCCTGGCCCAATAAGCACGACCTTTCCTCCCTGCGTCTGCTCGGCAGCGTCGGCGAACCGATCAACCCCGAAGCGTGGAAGTGGTATCACCGCGTCATCGGCAAAGAGCAATGCCCGATCATGGACACTTGGTGGCAGACCGAAACGGGCATGTTTATGATTACGCCCACGCCGACCGTGCCGCTTAAACCGGGCAGCGGAACGAAACCGTTCTTCGGTTTGCAAGCGGACATTTTGGGCGAAGACGGCAAATCGGTCAAAGACGGCGACGAAGGATTCCTCGTCCTCAAACGCCCCTGGCCCGCGATGCTCCGCACCATTTACGGCGACGCGGATCGTTACGTCAAGCAATATTGGTCGAAATTCCCCGGCGTTTATCTCGCGGGAGATTCTGCCCGCCGCGACGCGGACGGCTATTACTGGGTCATCGGGCGCGTGGACGACGTGATCAACGTCTCCGGGCATCGGCTTGGCACGGCGGAAATTGAGTCGGCGCTGGTGAGTCATCCCGCGGTAGCGGAGGCGGCGGCGATTGGTCTGCCGCACGAGGTCAAAGGGACGGGCATCCACGTCTTTTGTCTGCTTCGCGCTGGCTTCGCCCCGTCCGATGCGTTGAGCGAGGAATTGCGTCAGCATGTGGCGAAGGTCATCAGCCCGATTGCGCGCCCCGAAGAAGTGAAGTTTCTCGATAAACTGCCCAAGACGCGCAGCGGAAAGATTATGCGCCGCGTGTTGAAGGCGCGCGCGCAAGGCTTGCCCGAAGGCGATTTGAGCACGCTGGAAGATTAGTGGGTATAGAACGTCCCGAAGGTTGAGGGGAGAAAACCTTCGGGACGTTGTTTAGCGCTTTTTTTGCGCGACATGAACTTGCTCCTTTTGCCCCTCCCTAACCCTCCCCAATTGCGACAAGAGCAAGAAATATCGAAATTGGGGAGGGGACGGTTGCGTTTGAAATCAAAATTTTGGCATTTATAAAAACTCTATATGTCATGCTCTCCCCCAAATTCGACAGCGCTATCGTCGAATTCGGGGGAGATGGCGAAGCCAGAGGGGGCTAGACCTTCACTTGCCCGTTCATCAGCAACGGCAAAAGCCAATCGCGGAGTTCCGTCAGCGCTTGGGATTCTTTCATATTGTTGCCAATCCTGTTATAGAAACCTTCAACGATATTTTCATATTGAAGCAATAATTCTTTTGGCGGTATCAACAATTTATATTCGGTGATGTGCTTGTTTGTAAGATTATTGATATTAGTTCCCAAACCGACATTCGCAATATATTTTTTGAAACTGTCAGATTGCATTTGGGTATTTACATAAAATCGCATATTTTTATTGACGGATAATTTAGAGCAAAACGCGCCAAACGATACTTTTTGGTCAAAATAATAAAAAGCATTTTTTCCAACGTGGGCTTTGCTTCCACTTGACATAGTAATAAGCACATCGAATTTATTTAGGAATTGTTCTTCTGAAACTGCTTCTTTTGGAACATAAACCATGTCGTTTAAGTCAATAACGCCATTGGTAATATTTGTCGCTCGCAAGATAGGGATAGCGTTTTTATCAGATGATTTTTTGATGTCATCTTTCTTGTATGTTACGCCTCTAATTGGTTGAGCGAAATTACCCAATTCCCCCACCTCCCACCCAAGCGGAATCTCGCGCTTCAATTCCTCATTCCAGACCAAACCCCCTCCGCCTGCCATCGCAGGCACCTCCCCCAAATTCGACGGTACTTCTGTCGCATTTGGGGGAGATGTCCGTAGGACAGAGGGGGTCGGGTATTTGAATTGCACAAACCAATAATCGTAAATCGTCTTCGCCAGAGACTCTAACTCGGCGTTGACGCGCGCGTTCAGTTCGATTTTCGCATCCAACGCGGACAACACGTCCGCAATTTTTTGCTGGTCAGATATTTTCTCAGGAATTAATATAGAAAATCTTTCAAGGCTAGATTTAGAAACCTCCTTAAATGTAGTTCCCGAACCAAGTTTTTCTATGTCGGCAATTTTCGTTTTCAAGTAATAAAATAAAAATTCGCTATTAATTTTCCCTTTATGAGGGACAATATTTTTGAAGCCTTGATTTGTGCAAAGATTTACGCCCGCTATGGACAGCAATCCGATTGGAGCGCGACTTGACAATAATACAGTTCCTTTGGGAACTATTGTTGTAGAGCAACTTTTATAGCCTTCTTCGGATATGTTTCTTTCGCCTTTGTAAATATACCGAGCATTTTGCCTAGAAAGATCTTTCGGCGTTATCCAAATAATATCGCCGTCATAATATTCTTCACGCTTTGTTGACGGAGTAGAGCCATTTTTAATTTCAGCAACATCGCCAAGTTTCATATTTCTCCATTTACCATTTACCAATTTACTCATACGCCCTTCAACCTTCAACCCGAAACCTGAAACCTGAAACCTTCAACCTGAAACCCGCAATCCGAACCCCGACACCGTTGTATTATAATCCCCTCCATCACGAGTCTTTATTAGTAGCGCGTCAAAGAGAGGAAGCATTGTGAAATTTGAACCCGTTCCGCTCGCGGAAGCCGAAGGGAAAATACTGGGACACAACATCGCAGGCGACGACGGTCGGCGCTTGTTGCGAAAAGGTCGCTTGCTGACTGCGGAAAATTTAGAAGCGCTGAAAGCGTTGGGGCGGAAATCGGTTTACATTGCCCAATTGGAAGAAAACGATATAGACGAAAATGCCGCCGCTCGGCGCGTGGCGACGGCAGTCTGCGGGGCGGGGCTGACCATGCCCGCCGCAAATTTTGGACGAGCAAATTTGCTGGCGAGCGAAGCCGGCTTATTCAGGGCGGACGTCGAGCGTTTGCGTCAAGTCAACGAGAAACATGGAATCACGCTGGCGACGCTGGCGAATCACACGCCCGTCCGCGCCAAGCAAATGGCGGCGACGATAAAAATTATCCCCTACGCGCTGGCGGAATCCGTCGTCGGCGAAGTGGAAGCCCTCGCGGGGAGCGAAAATCCCGTCGTCTGGGTGGATGCGTTTCTTCCTCAAAATGTCGGGATGATTCTTTCGGGGTCGCCGTCGGTTCGTCAAAAATTAACGCGAGAATTCATCCCTTTGCAAGAGCGAATCGAAAAGTTAGGCTCGACGATTTCGCGCACAGATTTCGCGGCGTTGGACGACGAATCGGACGAGACGATTCTGGCGGAAATTTTGCAAGAGCAAATTCGCGCCGGGATGAAAATGATTTTGCTGGCAGGCGAAACGGCGATTATGGACGAACGCGACATCATCCCCCGCGCCATCGAGCGGGCGGGCGGAAAAGTGGAAGCCGTCGGCGCGCCTGTGGATCCGGGCAATCTGCTCATGCTGGCGTACATCGGCGAAGCGCCTATCGTCGGCGCGCCGGGTTGCGCCCGCAGTCGAAAAATCAACATTGTGGATTGGGTGTTGCCGCGCCTCTTAACGGGCGAGCGTTTGACGCGCAAAGACATCATCGAACTTGGACACGGCGGACTTTTGGAAAACGCGCCCGAACGCGGGATGCCGCGAGAAGTTAATTCAGACGGCGCGGGCGAAGGCGAATAAAATTTATCGGAGGCATTCATGCGCGACATTCTTCCCGACCTTGAACAATGGGAACGCGAGAAAAAATCCATAGCGTTGGCAACCGTCATCGAGACGTGGGGGTCGTCGCCGCGACGGGCGGGCGCGAAGATGGCGATCACGCCCGAAGGCGGCATCAGCGGCTCGGTCAGCGGCGGCTGCGTGGAAGGCGCGGTCTTTGAAGAAGGCGCGCAGGTATTGAAGAAAAATCATCCCAAACTGATTCACTACGGCGTGGCGGACGATACCGCTTTGGAAGTCGGTCTCGCCTGCGGTGGGACGATTGACATTTTCGTCAAACCGCTCGACGACGCGCATTTCCGCGCCCTGCGAAATGTAATCGCCGAAGAAAAAGCCGCCGCCAATTTAACCGTTGTGCGCGCTCCCGATTCCCTGCTCGGAAAAGAAATGCTGATTCTGGACGACGGTCAAACGCTCTTCGGCGACTTCGGCGATTTGGATTCCGCCGCGCTGGCATTGGCGGACGAAGTCATCGCCAGCGGCGGAACGCGCCGCGCACAGTTGGCGGAAGGCGTGGAAGTCTTCGCCGAAGCCATTTTGCCCCCGCCGACGCTGATCGCCGTCGGCGGGGTGCATATCGCCATCGCGTTGATGGAGTTGGCAAAAACGATGGGCTATCGCACCGTCGTCGTGGATCCGCGCACGGCGTTTGGCAACCGAGAAAGATTCCCGCATGTGGATCGCCTCATCCAGAAATGGCCCCAAGAGGCGTTTCAGGAAATCCCGCTCGCGCGCAGCGCCGCCGTCGCCATGCTGACTCACGACCCAAAATTAGACGACCCCGCCTTAATGCTCGCCCTGCCGAGCAAGGCGTTTTACGTCGGCGCGTTGGGCAGCAAATCCACGCAAGCCAAACGCCGTCAGCGCCTGTTGGACGAAGGGCTGACGGAAGAGCAAATGAATCGCTTGCATGGTCCCATTGGCATTAACATCAACGCGGGAACGCCCGAAGAGATTGCGCTGTCCATTATGGCGGAAGTTGTTCGAGCGAGAAATAACGCTCAAAAATAAACTGATCGGAGCGTTTAGATTTTCCGTGCTCTCTAATTTTCAAGATGAAATTTTATCATCCATAATTTTTATGATATTTATCTAGTATATTGACAAGAGGGCAAGAGGACGTTATACTCGCATTTATGAGATCTACGCGAGATAAAATTTTACAAACGTTGTTGAAGAAGCCGAAATCCACCATCGCCGATTTAGCGGAAGCGGTAGGCATTAATCAAATTTCCGTGCGCCATCACTTGACGAACCTGCAAATGGAAGGCTTGGTCGAGGCGCAAGAAGTGCGGCACGGGGTCGGGCGTCCGCGTTTGATTTACAGGTTGACCGAAGAAGGCATGGAGCGTTTCCCCACGCGCTATTTGCGTTTGACGACTCGCTTGTTGGCGCAGATGAAAGAAAACATCCCGCAGCCGATGGTGAACAAACTCTTTGGGCAAATGGCGGAAGATTTAGCCAGCGAATACGCGAGCGACATCAAAGGGCTGAGCCTCGAAGACCGCCTCGACTTCGTTCAAGATATGTTGGCGGAAGAAGGTTTCACCGTCGAATGGGAAAAGCAAGACGGCGAATATAAAATTCACGAAATTACTTGCCCGTATTATCAAGTCGGCGTCGCGCATCCCGAAATCTGCACGATGGATCAAACGTTGATTTCTAAAATGTTGGCGTTGCCGGCGAATCGCGTGCAATGCATTCTAAACGGCGACACGCGCTGCACCTACGTCGTGCAAGCCGAAAAAACAAAATCTAAACCTAAATAAAAGAGGAACTTATGCCCGAAATTCAGTGGACGATCCACACCACCCATCCCGAAATGGTCGAACAAGCCCGCGCCAGTTTAGCGGAAGTGATTGACCCCGAAATCGGCTTGGACATCATCCAACTTGGTTTAATTCGCAACGTCGAAATCGAAAACGGCATGGCGCGAGTCAACATGATTTTGACCACGCCCTTCTGCCCTTACGGCCCCGCGATGATCGAGATGACCAAAGCCAAAGCCACCGAAGGGTTGAACATGCCCGTTACCGTCGAGATGGGCATGGAAATGTGGGACTTCTCGATGATGGAAGACCCGTCCGCGCTGGATTGGGGCATGTACACTTAAACGCAAAGCGCAATTTTTTCATAGACGACTCCGCGGAGTCGTCTATATTTTTAATAGCCCAAATGGGTGAGAGACAAATTCCTTCTTCGTGCTAAAATCAAAATAAGTTTTTTACGAAAGAAGGAATTATATTATTATGACCACAATTCGCACGCCCGCCAGAGTCATCCCTCGCGCTTTTCCGGGCATCAAACCCGAAGAAATTCAAGAGATTATCGCCAACTGCCGCATCCGCCATTACCCCGCAGACGCGGTTCTCTGCCGAGAAGATTCGGTTGAAGAAACCTTCTACATGATTTTAGAAGGCGATTTTGAAGTAACCAAAAACGTCAATTACAACGAGAAACGCCTGCTCAAAAACCTAACCGCCGGCGATTTCTTCGGCGAGATGGCGCTAATTCACAACGCGCCCCGCGCCGCGTCGGTGCGCTCCCTCACCTCCGCCGTCGTGTTGGAGTTGAATAAAGAAGGCTTCAACCGCGTTCTAAAACAAAGCCCCAGCGTGGCGATGGCGATGGTTTCCGAAATCAGCAGCCGCTTAAGGACGAACGACCAACTTGCCGTCGAAGACTTGCGCTTGCGCGCGCGCGAACTCGCCGACGCCTATCAAAAACTCGCCGAACAAGACATGGCGCGAAACGAATTTTTGACGACCTTAGCGCACGAACTGCGAACTCCCCTCGCCATCGCCAGCGGATATTTGCACAATTTGCAAAAAGGCATGTTCAACGGCGAACAGTTGCCAGCCGCCATCGAAACCGCCGCCCGCAACGTGGATCGAATCGTCAACCTCGCTAACGATTTGCTCTTCCTGCAAGAACAAGAATTAGTCTTGCGCGACTTTCAAACAATTAACCTTAGCCGCGTCGTCGAGCGCGTTGTGGAAAAATATCAAGCCAAAGCCGCCGCGCGAGAAGTCGCGCTTAACTTTTACGAGCGCTCGAAAGACATTCCAGCGCAAGGCGACGAAACGCTGCTTGAACGCGCCGTCGTCGGTTTGGTGGACAACGCCATTAAGTTTACTTCGGCGGGCGGCGTAGTGAACGTGCGCCTCGACGAAACGGACGAAGCGGTTCGCATCCGCGTGGAAGACAGCGGCATCGGCATTGCCCCGCACATGCAACGGCGCATCTTCGACCGCTTCTATCACCTCGAAAAAAACGGCGACGACATCTTCGACGGTTTGGGCATCGGGCTTTCCATCGCGCGGCAAGTCGTCCAGCAACATCACGGTCAACTGGAAGTCAGCAGCGAGTTAGGCAAAGGCAGCGAGTTTACGATTACGCTGCCGAAGTAAAATCAGTTTTCAAAAATCACTTTCAACGCGCCGTTTTCGTCATAGTAGGATCTCGCCGAGAACGGCGCGTCGCCGCGTTTCAGCGCGTGAATGCGCTCGATTAAGACGGGCAAATCTTCCACAACGGGCAACGCGCTTAACGCCTCTTTCTTCACCCATTGCGGAATCCCTTCCTTCGAGCCTATAATTTCGCCTTGAACGTTTTCCCCGATAAAGACAAACAGCAACACGCCAACTTCGCCCGCATCTACGATGACTGTCCCCGCCAGCCACAACTCCGCGCGGACGCCCGCTTCCTCGTCCAACTCGCGCCGCGCGGCGGAAAGAGCGTCTTCTCCGCGCTCGACGTGTCCGCCTAATCCGTTATATTTTCTCGCCCATAAACGTTTGGTCGGCGCGCCTTGAATTAATAAATACTCGTCCCCGCGACGGACAAAAATTGCCGTGCGGGGAACGAGCAGATAGCGCTCGCGGGTTGCGCCTTGATCGGAAACGGGCATGATGGAACTAATCGGAGAGGTCGCTCACGTCTTCCGCCGCCGTCTCTTGCTTGACGTAATCTTCAAGCGCGGGCGCGACCTTCACGGGCTTCACAAATTGATCCACGTATTTGCGCGTGTCTTTCATGCCCAGCAAATGGAAGAGTTTATCGAACTGCGCTTCCCACGCCGCGCTGAGTTTTTCTTTGTCCGCTTCGGGCAGCGCGTACGATTGCGCCTTGAACGGTCCGACGGCGTTCTTTCGCAGCTTGTAATAAAACTGCTCGTCGGTCATGTTCGGCTTGCGGTCGGCGGCGGCGTGGACGTCCAGCCAAGCGTACATCTCTTTCTTGAAGTCGGCGGGGATGTTGTCGAAGAACATCGTCATAAAGTTTGTGGCGAGGTGAACTTCGAGCGCTTCGTTTTGAACGAACTTGTTGAAGTTTTCCTCAGGCACGGTGGACGCGCCATGTTGAACCGTTCCGCCCATGCCGTAATCTTTTCGCGCCACGCGGCTCAGGTCGCGCAACACGTCAAAGGCGATGCTCACTTCGGCAATCGAGCCGTCAGGCAAAACCGTGCCGCCGTGCGAGGTGCCGGTCAGCACGCTGATTTTGCTCAAGCCCGTCGCTTTCGGCGCGAGTTGTTTCAGGTTGGCGTTGTAACCGTCCATGTAAGTGCGGAGTTCGGGTTCGGTCGAATTTTCCGTTCCGACTTCGCCAATTTCGCCGCCGATGGAAATGGTTACGCCTTGCGGCTCATGCTCGCGGATGAACGTCGAAAGTTCCGCCGAGAGTCGGCTGTTGAGCGCTTGTTGCTCCGCCACCGTCGGCAGGCTGATGTCCACCAGCGTGGAGGTGTCCACGTCAATGTTGAAGAATCCCGCCGCAATCGCTTCGACGCACAAGTCGCGCACGGCTTGCACTTCGGCGGCTGAATCCGCTTGATATTTTTTGACGGAAATCTGAAAGTGATCGCCCTGAATAAAAATCGGCCCTGCGTAGCCTTCGGCGACGGCGGCGGCGAGGATGTTCGTCGCATATTCGGACGGGCGTTGCGCGGTGTAACTCATCTCCGAACGCGCCAACTCGAAGATGAACGCGCCCGCGTTAATCTTTTTCGCGGCGCGGAACATGGCGCGCGCGGCGTGATGCGACAAAGCCCGCAAGTTAAACGCGGGCGTGGAAAAAGTCATCGGCGCGTCGCCCCGTCCGCGAGCCATGTACAATTCGTGAATCGAAGCGGGATACGCCCCCAGTTCCAGCGCCGCCGCGCGGACAAAAAAGCGCGCCCAGCCCGCCGATTCATCCGCCGCCAAAGCGGAGCGTTCTGCTAACTTCCCGACGTTCGCGCGAAACTTGGCTTCGTCTAAAACGCGCACGGAAGTTCCCTCCAACGCGATGCTGTTTTCCACAAGGTCGAGCAACGACTTGATATGATCGGACATTCCAATTCTCCTAGAAAATGATAACTTGATTATAACTGGAATTAAACGATATAATTGCCCTGAACGATTTGTCCGACATGCGCGAGAAACAAAAAATCTTTCGGCGCGTATATTTTGGCAGGAGGCTCACATGAGTGATTTTTTTGAAAAAGTTAGCAGTCAGGTTGACCCGTTCAAGAAACTGGCGTCGGCAATTCCCGGTTTCAAGGGCTATGTGGAACGGCAGAATCGCCGCGACGCGGATAAATTGCTCCGCGACACGGTAGCGCGCCGTTTTGAAGAACGCTGGACTCGCGCCTCGAACCTGCAAGCCGAGATGGTCAGCGCCGGCCAGTTGATGTATGTGGACGACATGGAAAAAGCATCGTTGGCGTTGCGGACTTTCATTGACAAAATCAAGACCGCCGCGCGCGGCTATTCCGGCATGTTCGACGCGGTCAAAATCAACGAAGACGAACTCGAAAGATTATACAAATTCGACGCCGCCTTCCTCGACCTGGCGAACGACGTGAGCAACGCGCTCGACAACGTCGAAGCCAGCATGGGCGACGAAAGCGCCTTGCCGGCCGCCATCCGCCACATTACGTCCATCGCCCGCAACGCGGTTGAACTCTTCGAGCGCCGCTCGGAGATCGTAACAGGAGACCAATAACCATTACCATAGAGGCTGGGGAAGTCCAGCCTCTATCCTTCTTAACCTTATGTGGAATCACTATATTAACGCAAACAGCATTGAAGAAGCGACGACCATCCTCGCTGAAAAGCGCGAACGCGCGCGCGTCGTCGCTGGCGGCACCGACCTCGTCCTCGAATTAGAGCGCGGCGTCCGCAAAGGCGTGGACACGCTGATAGACGTAACGCGCATCCCCAACCTCGACCAAATCACCCTCGACGAAGACGGCGTCATCCATCTTGGCGCGTTAGTTACGCACAACGATTGCGCCTCGTCCAAACTCATCCGCGAACGCGCCTACCCGCTCGCCCGCGCCGCTTGGGAAGTGGGCGCGCCGCAAATTCGCAATCGCGGAACAATCGTCGGCAACCTCGTAACCAGTTCGCCCGCCAACGATACCATCGCCCCGCTGATGGCGCTCGGCGCAAAAGTAACCCTCGTCTCGACTCGCGGCGAAAGAATCATCCCGCTAAAAAAGTTCTATCTCGGCGTGCGAAAAAACGTCATGGAAAGCGACGAAATGGTCGCGGAAGTTTCCTTCCCTGCCATGACGAAAACCCAACGCGGGACGTTTGTCAAATTGGCGCTGCGCCGCGCTCAAGCCATATCGCTGGTTAACGCCGCCCTCATTCTGGACGTCAAAGCGGATACCGTCCAGTCGGCTTCGATTACGCTGGGAGCAGTAACGCCCGTCATCACCCACGCCCCGCAAGCGGAGAAGTTTCTAGTCGGCAAAAAACTGACCGATAAAAACATCGCCGCCGCCGCCGAACTGGCGATGAAATCCGCCAAACCGATTGACGACGTGCGCGGCTCGGCAACCTATCGCCGCGAAATGGCGCGAGTCATCGTCTCTCGCGGGTTGACCGCCCTGCGCGACAAAAAAGAACGCGCAGACATGCCCAAAGAACCCGTCTTGTTAATCAGCCAAGAAACCGCGCGCGGCGGATTCGGCGTTTTCCCCGAAGGCGTTATCGAGACGACCGTCAACGGCGAAAAGCGGACTTTCGTCAGCGGACACGACAAAACGCTCTTGCGCCTTTTGCGCGAAGAGGGCGCGTTGACTGGAACAAAAGAAGGCTGCGCCGAAGGCGAATGCGGCGCCTGCACCGTCTACCTCGACGGGCAAGCGGTCATGGCGTGCCTCGTCCCCGCGCCGCGCGCGCATGGCGCGGAAATCGTTACCATCGAAGGGCTGGCGCACGGCGACTATCTGCACCCTGTGCAAGAGAAATTTATCGAACATAACGCCGTGCAATGCGGCTACTGCATTCCAGGCTTTATCATGTCTGGCGCGAAACTGCTGGAAGAAAAGCAAAACCCGACGCGCAACGAAATCGAGCAGGCAATCACTGGCAATTTATGCCGCTGTACTGGGTACTACAAAATTGTGCAAGCAATTGAGGACGCGAGTCATTCTTCGTAAGGAGGCGCAATGAGCAAGTACGATAGACGAGAACCGTTGAAGAAAAAGTCGGGGCCGCATTTCATTTGGCGCGGATTGGGCTGTTTGATGATGATCATTATCCCCGTGATGTCCGTCGCCATTGGATACGAGTTGGTCAACTTTCTTCTGGCGAATAAATACTACGTTCCGCGCGACTTGCTCGGCACGCCGCAATTCCCCGACATCTTTTATAAATCCAGCGGAATGATGATTATCCTCAAGCCGATTATCGCCATCAAACATTTTTACGCTTACGCGCTTTTCTCGATTATTTTGATGGTCGTTCTCGGCAGCGTCATCTCGCTTATCTATTCGTACATCTACCGCGTCGTCGGTCCGGCGAGATACGGTCCCCTAGACGCGCCGCCGCCGAAAGTCAAAGTCAAACAATACAAGCGATAAACAATGACAATAAAATCTGTTGGAACTTCTATTCCTCGCGTGGACGCGCTCGGAAAAGTAATCGGCAAAGCCGAGTATTCCGGCGACCGCTTGCAGCCCGACACGCTCCACATGAAAACCCTAATGGCGGAACGCCCGCACGCGCAAGTGTTGGCAATCCGCGTGGAAAAGGCGCTCGCCGCGCCGGGCGTCGCCGCCGCGTACACCGCCGCCGACGTGCCAGTCAACGAGTACGGTTTGCAAATTCCCGACCAGCCCGTCTTGTGCGGGCCGGGCTCTTCCGTGCCTGGCGCGGAATTCGTCCGCTTTGTGGGCGATCAAGTTGCCGTCGTCGTCGCGGAAAGCGAAGCGCAAGCCGCCGCCGCGATAAAACTCGTCGAAGTGGATTACGAAGATTTGCCGCCGCTGACCGACCCCGTCGCCGCCATGCGCCCCGACGCCTATCTCCTCCACCCAGAACGCGGCAACACGAATGTCTGCGTGCGCTATAAAATCCGCAAAGGGGACGTGGACGCCGCCTTCGCTCAAGCCGACGCGATCGTCGAATGCGAATATCACACGCCTGTTCAAGAACACGCTTACTTGCAACCCGAAGCGGGTTTGGCGTACATTGACGACGAAGGGCGCGTTACGGTGGAATGCGCCGGCCAGTGGACGCACGCCGACCGCGAAGCCATCGCCCGCGCGCTGAATTTGCCCGAAGAGCAAGTGCGCGTGATTTATCCCGCCATCGGCGGCGCTTTTGGCGGACGCGAGGACATTTCCGTGCAGATTGTGTTGGCGCTCGCCGCGTTGAAGTTGCGCCGCCCGGTCAAAATTATTTGGTCTCGGCGCGAATCCATTATCGGACATGGCAAGCGCCACGCCGTGTTGCTCCGCGCTAAATGGGGCGCGACCAAAAACGGAAAACTCGTCGCCGTGCAAAATGAAATCATCGGCGACGGCGGCGCGTATATGTACACCACCAATAAAGTGTTGGGCAATTCGACCATCACCTCGTCGGGACCGTACGCCGTCGAAAACGTAAAAACCGACGTGTACGGCGTTTACACCAACAACGTGCCCGGCGCCGCCTTTCGCGGGTTTGGCGCTCCGCAAGCGCTGTTCATGGCGGAAAGTCAAATGAACAAACTCGCCGAAAAATTAGGCATAGACCCCGTTGAGTTTCGCCTAAAAAACGCCCTGCGCGACGGCGACACCTTAGGCGTCGGCACGCCGACTCCCGACCCCGTCAGCATCGTCGAGTGCATTGAAGCGGCGCGAGACCGATACGGCTGGAAGAAGCGCGGAAAATCGTCGGCGAAGAAAAAGCCAAAGAAAAGCGCGATTCTCAAAGGTCGAGGGTTTGCGGCGGGATTCAAAAACGTCGGCTTTTCGTTCGGCTATCAAGAAAATTGTTGGGCAAAAATTGAAATTTACGGCAAGGGCGAAATCGAGCGCGTCGTCTTGCATCACGCGGGCGCGGAAGTGGGACAAGGCTTCCACACCGTCATCGCGCAAATGGCGGCGGAGGCGCTGGGCGTTTCGCCGCGCATCGTCGAATTGCGGACTTCTGACTCCGCGACGCAGGGCAACCCTGGCTCCGCGTCCGCCTCGCGGCTGACATTTATGGCTGGCAACTCCGTCAAAGGCGCGGCGGAATTGGCGCTGAAAAAATGGCAGGCGGAAGAACGCCCCGCCGTCGCCGAATTTTCTTATTTCGCGCCGCCGACGACTCACATGCACAGAGAAACTGGCTATTCGATGCCGAACTTTCAATATGCGTATGTGGCGCAAGCGGTGGACGTGGAAGTGGATTCCGAAACGGGGCATGTGCGCGTTAAGCGCGTCGTCTGCGCGGACGACGTCGGCACGGCGATCAACCCCGATTTGGTGTTAGGTCAAATGCAAGGCGCAATCGTTCAGGCGCACGGTTACGCCGTCATGGAAGAATTCAAAACCCAAGACGGGCGCGTGAGAACCGATCAATTTAGCACATACCTATTGCCCACCGTTTTGGACATCCCCGAAAAGGTGGACGCCGTCATCGTCGAACACCCCGACCCGAACGGACCTTGGGGCGCGCGCGGCATGGGCGAACTTCCGTATTTGCCCGTCGCGCCCGCCATCGCCGCCGCCATTCACGACGCGACCGGCGTTTGGATGAACGAATTCCCCTTCACGCCAGAGCGCGTGTTGCGGGCGTTAGGCAAAATAAAATAAATGACTTCGATTTATCAAGCGTTGGCGGAGGTTGAAAAAAATAATCAGACTGCCGCGCTCTGCACGGTTACGCAAAGCAAAGGCTCTACGCCGCGCCACGTCGGCAGCAAGATGCTGGTTTATCCCGACGGGAAATTCGTCGGTTCGGTCGGCGGCGGGGACTTGGAACATCGAGTCCTCGACGAAGCTTGGATTGCGATGAGCGACGGCGAAGCGCGTTATTTGCATTACAACATGTCCAGCCCTTCTCGCGGCGACCCGGGCATTTGCGGCGGTCAAGTGGAAGTGTTCGTCGAGCCGATTCTGCCCGCGCCGACTCTAATCGTCGTTGGCGCGGGACACGTCGGCAAGGCGCTCGTCCACTTGGCGAAGTGGCTGGGATTTTACGTCGTCGTCAGCGACGACCGCGCCGAATTTTGCTCGCCCGAAGAAACGCCCGGCGCCGACGAGTATCACCCTGTCCCGATGGAGAAGTTGGCGGAGTCGTTCAACATCACCAAACGCGCTTTCATCGCGTTGACCAGTCGCGGCTCGGCGATTGACGCGCTTGGTTTGCCGTCGCTGCTGGAAAGCCCCGCCGCCTATATCGGCGTTATCGGCTCAAAACGCCGCTGGCTGGCGACCGTCAAAGAGTTGAAGAAAAAAGGCGTGGACGAAAAAGTAATCGCCAAAGTCCATTCGCCGATTGGCTTGGAATTGCAAGCCGAAACGCCGCAAGAAATCGCCTTGAGCATTATGGCGGAAATTTTGATGATCCGCGATAAAGGCACAGGCAAACCGATGAAGTTGGAAATGCGGAACGAATCGCCGTCGTCTGCGTAGATAGAAGCGCAGTTCGGTATAATTATCAAAAGGAGATCAAACTATGGCTAGGATTTTTGACGTCATTGAATACGCAAATGAAATGAGCAACGAAATCGTCCACCGCTTTCCGGAAGAAGGCATCGGCGATTTTCGCATCGGCTCGCAGGTGATTGTGCGCGAAAGTCAGGCGGCGGTTTTCTTCCGCGACGGCAACGCGCTGGACACCTTTGGCGCGGGGCGGCACACCATCGCCACCGCCAACATCCCGAAGTTGATTGATTTCATCGGCAAGGCGTTCAACGACCGCACGCCCTTCCCCGCCGAAGTGTATTTCGTCTCGATGAAAGAATTTGCGGATCGCAAATGGGGAACCGCGCAACCGATTCTGGTCGAGACGCCGGGCAAAGGGTTGGGCTATCTTTTCATTCAAGGCTTTGGCGCGTTCTCGTTTCAGATGAAAGACCCGCAACAATTTGTAACGCAAATCGTCGGCGCACAGGGGACATACCGCACGGGCGACATCGAAGAACGACTCAAAATGATTTTGGTCTCCAAATTGACGGACGTCTTAGGCGAGTTCAGCCAAACGACTCAAAGCCTGGCGGCGAAAATCAGCGGCATGAACGAAGAACTCGGCGCCGCCGTCCGCGCTAAAGGGCAAGCGGATTTTGAAGCCATCGGCTTGACGCTCAAGACGTTCTACATCGGCAGCCTAAAGCCCAGCACCAAATCCGCGCAGGAATTGCGCGACGCGGGGCTGCTCGACCCGACCATGTACGCGCAACTGCAAGCCGCCGACGCCATGCGCGAAGCCGCCAACAATCCGGGCGGCGGCGCGGGACTCACCGCTGGCATCGGCGCGGGAATGGGCATCGGCAATTTGATGGGACAAGCCCTGCAAGGCGGATTCCAACAGCCGCAACAACCAGCCGCCGCCGCGACTCCCGCCGTTTCCAGCGCGCCAGTCATGCCCGACATTATGACTCCCGCCGAAGCCGCTCAATTTATGAAAGTTGCCGAAAGCGACATCCTCGCGGCGATTGAGGACGGCAGTTTGAAAGCCAAGAAAATCGGCACGGCGTTCCGCATCAGCAAGGATAATCTCGATTCGTTTATGAATAGTTAGGCGAATCGGCAGCAAATAAAGAGACAGCCGCATTTCAAACGGCTGTCTCTTTATTTTTCATGGTCAAATTTTCAAACGCCGCCCATCGTTCGGTTTTTTAGCCTTCGTAAAAGTTCGGGGACGGATTCTAAAACGTCGTTGGCAAGTACCGATTCTGTCGCGCCGATTCGCGCCTCTGCCAGCAAGCCCGCTTGCGCGTGAATCATCGCGCCTGCCACGGCGGACTCATACGCCTCGACGCCTTGAGCGCGAAGCCCGACGATCAGCCCCGCCAACACGTCGCCTGTGCCTGCCCGCGCCAACGCGGGAGTCGCCACAGGGATGATGGTCGCTCGTCCGCTCGGCTCGGCAATGACTGTCAACGCGCCTTTCAAAACGACGACTTGATTCCAGGCTTTGGCATATTTCAGCGCGACTTCTTCGCGGTTGGATTGAATCGTCCCGACGGTCAACCCCGTCAGCGCGGACATTTCGCCAGGGTGCGGCGTGAGAATCGCCGTCCCTTTGATTTTTGATTTCCAATCTTCAACGCGCGTTAGATGGCGCAAGCCGTCCGCGTCAACGACCAGCGGAAGGTCGAGCGCGCCCAACAAATTTTCTATGAAAGCGCTCGTCGTTGACTCTTCGCCCAAGCCTGGTCCAAACAAAACCGCTGTGGCGCGGTTGAGATTCTTCATCACGTCCGCGCTGGCTTCGGCGGCGATGAATCCGTTTTCGTGCGGAAGAGTCAGCCAAGTGGCTTCGGGCAGATGACCGGCGAGCGCGGCGTGCAACGGTTGCGGAATCGCTAACGTAACCAAACCCGCGCCAACGCGGTAAGCAGACTTTCCCGCCAGCAACGCCGCGCCCGTATAAGGCGCAGAACCCGCTATCACGAAGGCGCAACCAAACGTCCCTTTGTGCGCGGCGAGCGGACGAGACGGCAAATTTTTGAGAATCGTTTCTTCGTCCGCCATGTCCAACGTCGAAGTTTTCCAGGCTTTCAAATCCTCAGGCAAGCCGATGTCGGCGACTTCCAATATGCCGACGCGCTCGAAAGCGGGAAATTTCAACAAGCCGCGTTTGACAGCCGCCATCGAAATCGTCAGGTCGGCGGCGAGGGTTTCGGCGGCGCATTCGCCTGTGTCGCAATCCGCGCCCGAAGGGCAATCCACGGCGACGAGAAAAGGCGGGTAAGGGATTTCGTCAAAGATGCGGCGCGTTTCGGATAAGACCAGAGCCGCGTCTTTTCTCAGCGGAAGTTTAATGCCCGTGCCGAGCAAACCGTCGAAAAGGATGTCGGAGTTTTCGAGAAAATCTTCCAGCGTTTCAAAATCGGAATCATTGGCGAACTGCGAAACTTCGCCGCCCGCTTTGAGGTACTCTTTGACCAGCGCGTCCCCTGTAACGCGCCGCCCGACGAGATACGCGCGGGTCGCCCAGCCTTCCTCCGCCAAAATCGTCAGCGCGACGAGCGCGTCGCCGCCGTTGTTGCCCGAACCGACGACAGCCATTGCGGACTTTAATTGATTTTTCTCGCCGAAGGTCATGGCGAAATCCGCCAAGGCGCCGCCGGCGTTCGCCATCATCCGAGCGTAAGAAAGCCCTTTGGCGTCGGCTTCTTTTTCTAACGCGCGCATTTGCGAAATAGAAACCACTTTACTCATCGTTCAATTCTCCATAAATTGATAGAGCAACACGCCCGCCGCAACGGATAGATTTAACGAACTGACGCGCCCGCGCATGGGAAGCGAAACCGTCGCGTCGCAGACGGAAAGTTGCTCGGCGGATAATCCTTTTTGCTCCGTGCCTAAAATCAGCGCTCGCGCCGCTTGCGGGACAAAAGCGCGATAATCCGCTTGCGCTTTGGCGGACGTCCCGACGCATTGAACGCGGCGTTCCCGCGCCCATTGAATAAATTCCTCAAAGGACGTTTGCGCCGTCGGCTTCCAAAACAACGCGCCCATGCTGGCGCGAACAACGGAGGGATGAAATAACTCCACGCCGCCGTCGAGCAAAAAGAGCGCGTCCGCGCCGACGGCGTCCATCGTTCGCAGAATCGTCCCTACGTTGCCTGGGTCTTGCGGCGAAACCAACACGACGATTTTCTGCGCGGATTTTATATCCGCAAGTTGAACGCGCCTTTGTTTCACTTCCGCCAAAATTCCTTGCGGATGTTCTTTCTCCGCCAGCGATTCCATCACAGAACGCGAAACGGGTTGAACGCGAATCCCTCGCTTTTCGGCGCGGATTAAAAGTTCCTTCGCAAACGGGCTAGTCAGCAGATCGGGCGCGTACACGACGGACGCAATTTCCCAGTCCGCTTCGAGCGCCGCGCCGACGTGCGCCGCGCCTTCCGCGAGGAACGCGCCTAATTCCGCGCGCCCTTTTTTCTGCTTCAAAGAGCGCAGACGTTTAATAAACGGGTTGGCGACGCTGGTCAAAATTTCCATGCGCGAATTTTATCCGATTACAAGCGTTTATAATAATGCGTATGAAATTTGTAATTCTGCTGTCGGCGTTCGCCCTTGTCGGCTGTCAAGCGGAAGCGCCGTTTGCGCCTACGGCGTTGCCGACGCTGACGACGCTTCTTCCAACTCAAGCCTTGACGGTCTCCGTTGACGGCGCGACTCTCGTCGTTCATTCAACAGCGCGGACGGTGGGCGAAGCGTTGGCTGAGGCGGGGATTCCGCTCGTCGGGTTGGATTTCAGCCGCCCGTCGGAGGACGAAGCGCTTCCCGCCGACGGACAGATTCAAATTATCCGCGTCAAAGAAATAATCGAGACAAAAACGCAGCCGATTCCTTTCTCGACAACCGTCAGCGAATCGTCCGATTTAGCGCTTGGCGAAGAAAAGACTTTGCAAGCGGGCGAAGACGGAATTCTGGCGACGCGGACTCGCGTCCGCTATGAAAACGGCGCGGAGGTTCGCCGCGTCATCGAGGGCGAGACGATTGTCAAAGAAGCGATAACGCAAGAAATTGCAAAGGGAGTCAAAGTTGCGCTTTCGCCCGCCGACGACAATTCGCCTTATCCGTATTGGCATGCGGCGCAGATGTACGCTTCGTGGTATTCGCCTTGCAACACGGGCGCGGGAAAATGCTCTTACGGCACGGCAAGCGGAGCGCGCGCGGGCTTTGGCGTCGTCGCGGTGGATTATGACTATTACCCTTACTTGCAAGGGATGCGCGTTTACATCGCGGGCTACGGCGCGGCGACCATCGGCGATACAGGCGGCGGACCGATTATAGAATCCGCGTTTGGCGTTCCGCGCTATCAGTGGATAGATTTGGGGTATGATGACAACAACATCGGCGGTCTTTCGGGCTGGGTTGCCGTTTACTTCCTCGAACCCGCGCCTGCGGAAATTCCGTACTTTCTAAAATAACATGACAAAATCTCAACGCGCTGTTATCGCCGTCCTTTCGCTCGTCGCCGTTTCGTTGGTTGCGGCGTTAGGCATTTATGCTTACCAAACCCTTTCGCCTATGGCGCGGACTCCGCTCGGTCCCGCGCTGCCGTTAATTCCGACGCAGACCGTCCCGCCGCTTTGGACTCTGACTCCCGCCGACCTTTCCTCCGCGTCAACGCCAATGCTCGCGCCGACGATTCTTCCCACAGCAACACAGCCCGCGCCGCTCTGCGGAGGTCCGCCGTTGATGAACGTCCTCGTCATCGGCGCGGACGTGCGCGGCGACAACTATCTTTACGGCTTAGGCGACGCCATCCGCCTTGTGCGCGTGGATTTCGTTACGCCCAAAGTGAGCGTGCTTGAATTCCCGCGCGACCTGTGGGTGGAAATTCCGCACATCAGCGAACACCTAAACGGGCAAGATCACGAGAAGTTAAATCAAGCCTACTTATATGGTCAGCCCGGATTCAAATATTGGGACGACCCCAGCGGCGGTCCGGGTTTAACCGCGCTGACCTTAAATCTAAATTTTGGCGCAAACGTAGATCATTACATCGCCGTCAACATGCGAACCTTCGAGCATGTCATTGACGCGATGGGCGGCATCGAAGTCAATATCCCCGACAAAGAAACCGCGCGGATGTCCGACCTTGCTGTCGGCGTTCACAAACTGAACGGGGCGCAAGCGTTGAAATTAGCGCGCAATCGAACCAGCGGAATTTTCAAACGCGCCGACAATCAAAATCTTGTGCTTTGCGGCGTGCGAAAAAAATTAACCAACCCCGCCATCATTGCCAAAGTCCCCGCGATGATTCAAACCTTTCAAGACAACATCCGCACCGACTTTACGCCCGAACAACTCGGTCAATTGGCTTGCCTCGCTTCGCAAATGCCGAAAGAAAATATCGTCTTTTCAAGTTTTCCTGAAGAACTGTTTACTTCCACGCGGGTTTACGATCCCGTTTTCGACAAGCGCGTTTCCATTGTGGACGCAGACTTCAACATTTTGAGCGACTACGTCGCCCGCTTCCAAGCCGGACTTTGGCCTCTTCCTTCCGCCAAACTAACCGATTCCCCCGCCGAAGCCGACGCGGACGAAAACAGCGTCTTCACTTGCGAATGAATTACGATTCGATTCCTCCGCTGAACGCCGCCGCCGTTTTGAAGCGCTACGGTTTGCGCGCCGATAAAAGTTTGGGACAAAATTTTCTGCAAGAACGCGGCGCGTTGGAGAAAATCGTCGCCGCCGCCGAAATTCAAACCGACGATTGCGTTTTAGAAATTGGTCCAGGTCTCGGAAGTTTAACGCGCTACCTCGCCGCTTCCGCTCGACAGGTAACGGCAGTAGAATTAGATTCGCGTTTGCTTCCGCCGCTGAAAGCGATTTTCGCGCCGCACTCCAACGTCCGCATTGTGCAAGGCGACATCTTAGAGTTGCCCGTCGCCGCGCTCGCGGATCGAGAAAATTATATTGTCGCGGCAAATATTCCTTACAACATTACGTCCGCCATTATTCGTCATTTGCTGGAAAGTCAGCCGAAACCGCGCCGCATTGTGTTGACCATCCAAAAAGAAGTCGCCGAACGGATTTGCGCCAAGCCTGGCGATTTAAGTCTGCTGGCGCTGAGCGTCCAAGTGTATGGCGCGCCGAGCCTGCGGGCGAAGATTCCAGCGGGCGCGTTTTTTCCCATCCCCAACGTGGATTCGGCTGTTTTGCGAATTGACATTTATCCGCAGCCGTTAATCCCCAACGAACGCTTAGGCGCTTTCTTCAAATTAATCAAAGCGGGGTTTAGCCAAAAGCGAAAGACCTTAAGAAATTCGCTTTCGTCGGGTTTGCACATTCAGACGCAAGCCGCCGAAGATTTATTGAATCAAGCGAACGTCAACCCCATGCGCCGCGCAGAGACGCTATCCATCGAAGAGTGGCGAACGCTTACGGAGATTTTCAAATGACTTTATTGTTGCTGATTCGCCACGGCGAAAACGAATTTGTCAAAACGGGAAAATTGGTGGGACGACTGCCCGACGTGCATCTCAACTCAAAGGGGCAGAATCAAGCGTCGGCGTTGGGCGAGGCGTTACGAAACGTTCCGCTCAAAGCGCTGTACGTTAGTCCGCTGGAACGGGCGTTGGAAACCGCCGCGCCTATCGCGCAAGCGCGGAATTTATCCGTCATCGAAGAACCCAATTTGATGGACACCGACATCGGCGATTGGCAGGGAAAATCTTGGCGGCGGCTGGCGCTGAAAAAAGAATGGAAAATTGTGCAAGAAGCGCCGTCGCGTTTTCGTTTTCCGAACGGCGAGTCGTTTCCCGAATGTCAAACGCGAATCGTCGGCGCATTGGAACGGATGATTCAAAAACATAAAAAGCCGCAAGAGATCGTCGCCGCCGTTTTTCACGCCGACCCGATTAAGTTGGCTGTCGCGCATTTTCTCGGAATGCCGCTCGACCGCTTTCAACGACTCGGCTGCGACACGGGTTCGCTGACGGCGCTTTACGTTGGCGAAACGGCGGCGCAATTGGTTCGACTCAATCAACGTCCGCCGTTTGATTTTTTAGCGAAAGAAAAATAACCTTACTTCCACAATTTGCCTAATTCGTTTAATGCGCGATAATACGGTTCGACGCTCGGAATGAAATGCGCTTCGTTTTTCGCGTGCGGACCGACGCCCGATTGTCCCCAAACGACGGCTTGTCCGCCGGGCGCAAAACGCGCGCTAGTGCCCGGCAATTTTTTGCCGATGCGCGGGTTGGCTTCGCCCGCCGCTTGGACGGCTTGAATCAGCGCTTGCAACGCCGCGTTGTTTGGGTCGCAGGCGACGCCGTCTTCCATCACGCTGACTCCGACTTCCAAATTTTGACTCGCGCAATATTCTTCTACATCGGCTCTTAAGTCTGCGAGTCGATCTCGCGGAATAGAACGAATCTCCACGCCCAATACGCCTTCGCTGGCGGTTACGTTATACACGCCTTCTTCGCCGACGCGAATGAACGGAAATTTCGCTTGCGATTGCCAGCCATCGGCGGATTTCAGCCTCAAACGTTTGGCAAAGATTTCGTTCAACGCTGCGCGGGCGGAAATGAGTCTGTCGCTTAAGTCGCCGCTGCCCGCCACGCCGCTATGTCCCTTCGCGCCGCGCGCGGTTACTTCAAAGCGCATCACGCCGCGATTTTCGACGCAGATTTCGCCAAAGAGTTCGTCGCCTTTTTCGCCTGTGCGTTCCCCCGCGATAAATAACGACGGCGTTATATTCATTTCGTTCAGAATGTGCGTCGTCCCCCAGGCTTCGGCTTCGCCGTTTTCTTCGTTGCCGATGAGCGCCAGCGCGACGTTCGGATAAGGCGCGCCCGCTTTGACTTGATCCTTCATCCAAACCATGTAAGTCGCTACGACGGTTTTCATGTCCGCCGCGCCGCGCCCGTAGAGGTAATCGCCTTCGACGCGCGGGTTGAATTGCGAATCGTCCGGCTCCGGTTCAACCACGTCAAAATGACCGGCGAGCAAAATCGGATTCGCCTGCGCGGCGTTGGGGAAGGCGGCATAAACGGCGGGATATTTTCCGCCAAAATATTGGACGTTCAAACCCGCGTCGCGCAGATAGTCGTCTATCAACGACGCGGCGCGATAGACTTCGTCCAAGCGTTCGTTTGGGCAGGCGGTTACGGACGGAATGCGAATCAACTGTTGCGCGAGGTCTATGATTTCGGCAGTTTTATTGGGATAAGAAATTTCCGTCTCGGCGTGAGCGCGGACGCGATACGGCACGGGCGCGTTTGGCAGTTGACGCGCGTCTTCTCTTGCGCGCTGCACATATTCGGAAATTTTTTCGGCGTCGCCGCTAAGCAAAGTTCGGTCGCCGCAGATTTTTTCCGCGTCGGCTTTGACTTGCGCTTCGTGTTCGTACAAAAATTCTTTAAGTAAAGAAATCGGAACTTCGTTGTCGTCGCCGATTTCCATTTGCAAACGCGCGCGAATTTTTTCTGCGGTGTTGCGCCCGCCAGCCGACATTTCCACGAGCGGCTGCAAGTCGTCCCACATCGTTAAGGCTTGCGCTAACGGCTTAATTTCGTCCAGCGTCCAGCGCAAAAACTCGCGGACAGAAATTGGTTTGCCCGTCAGCGGGTTTTCGATTTCGGCGCGCAAGCCGTGTTTCGCCGCCAGATCTTCGTTAGAGCGCGCGCGGACGATGTCTTCGCTGTCGTAGCGGAAGCCGCGAGCAAATTTCGGGTCGGCGTAAACCTTCAACATCAGCAAGTAGCGGAAGGTCAAATTGGCGACGTCGAGGTCGAGGCTGTGTCCGCCTTCATCCACGCGAATTTCCACGCGCCCCATCGGCAGATTGATTCGCGCCATCAGGTTCTGACGTTCGATTTGCCGCGCCATTTCCTCCGGCGGCGCGGACTGCCCCGCCGCGAAAAGTCCGCGCGCGTATAGCGATTTCAACTGATCGCTGGTCGTCGAGATGATGCGCTCGACCGGTTCGGAAAAACTGCGCGCGCGGACGGGAGTCCAGTTGTTGTTGCCAAAGCGGACTCCGCGCCGAACTAAGTCGTAGGAAATTTGCAAATAATCGTTGTACGAGCGATATAAGTCGGGCAAGTCCATTTCGCGCGGATTGGGAAAAGTGAGGTTGCGAATCGAATCGAACTCGGTGAGAATCACGGCGGCGCGTCCGTCGCGGACTTGAGCCTGCATCGGCGTGGAAGCGCTGGTGGCGATGAAGAGCGAAGCGAAGGCGCGCAACAGGCGCGTGGCGGCGATGTAAAATTCCGATTTGAAATCGTCGAGGTGGCGGTCGCCGCGCTCCGACGCGGAAAGGTGCATGAAGTCCCAGGCGAAGAGCGGGTCGGGCAGCGAGATGTTGGTGTGAATGCCCGTGGTGGCAAGCGTGTCGCCGTATAAGTCCACGCATTTTTCGAGGTAGCGGCGTTTGGCAAGCGACCAATTTCCGGGAATGGATTGATGTCCAATGTCGGTGAGGAACAACAAATTGCCGTGCCAGTAATACAAGCGTTTGCCAAACTCGGCGCCTGCGCGGTTGAGCGCGTTCATCAGCGAGGCTTCCATCAAACGCGCTTCGTAAATTGCGCCGCGCGGCGAATAGTACGGGCGCGTCGCCCATTCCACCATCCAGTGAAAAACTTCGAGTTGACTGTATTGTTTCTGCCAAACGGGAATGCATTCGGCGCGCAAATAATCTACAAAGGATTGTTGACTGGGTCCCATGCCGACGGTGAGCAAAGGGCGCAAATCGCTGTCGAGCAGATTCCATTCTTGTTCAAAACCGGCGAGTCCGCTTTGCGGTTTTTCTTTAATTGATTCTTCGAGCGCGAGCAGATATTTTTCGGCAAATTGTTGAGACATAAAATTTTCCTTCGCGCTATTTTTTTAATTCGTTCAAGCCTTGCGTTAAGCGTTGAAACGCGCCGACTGTTTTTTCGACGGGCGTGGCGTACGAGAAGCGAATCCACTCGCCGCCAAAGGGGGAAAAGAACGCGCCAGGTACGACGGCGACGCCGTGATTTTCGGCGAGGTACTGTCCCAGCGGCTCGGTGTCCGCCCAGCCTTTGGCGCGGATAAATTCGCCGACGTGAATAAAGGCGTAATATCCCTTGCCGATAATATGTTGCCATCCGCTTTCGACGAGCAGATTTTTCAACGCGGCGCGGCTGGCGTTTGTCGGCTGGATGATGGCTTGCGCCGCTTTGTCGAATCCCATTTCGTAAGCCGCCATAGCGACGGCTTGAGAGAAGAACGACGGGATGACTCCGTGCGAGGCGCGGGCGGTGATGAATTTAATCACGGCTTCGTCGGCGACGAGATGGCAATTGCGGATGTTCGATCCGCCCAATGATTTTGTAATTCCGTCGAGGAAGAGAATCCGCTTGCGCTCTTCGGCGCTGAAATGTTTTAGGAAGGAGTTCAAATTCATCGGCGCTTCGTCGGTAACGTAGTGATACATCCAATCGAAAAGCACAAACGCGACGCCCGCTTCAAGCGCGGCTTTGGCAAGCGAAACTTGCTTTTCAACCGAAACGGTTAAACCTGTCGGGTTGTCGGGGTTGGCGATGAGCATGCCGGCAATTTTGCGTCCTTGCGCTTCGGCGAATTTCACGCTCTCGCGGATGGCGTCTTCCGAGTGCGCCCAGCCTTGCGCGGGGTCGCCTGGCGCCCAAAGCACGTTCGCGCCGACGCCGTAAGGTCCCCAGTTATAAGAAATCCACGGCACGCGAGAGAGCAGAATCAAATCGCCTTCTCTGCCGTAGCCGAGCGCCAGCATCGCTTGATAGGCTTTGACCAAAGCGTCGCGCCCGCCAGTGGAGGCGAGGACGTTCGCCGTCCCCCAACCCGACGAAGAATCCAACTTCCAATATTGCTCGACGACAGATTTGCGATAGGCTTCCGTGCCGAAGGGCATGTCGTAGGCGCTGCCGTGTTCGATTTGCAATTCGAGGGCGCGTTCCAAAATGGGGCGCGGAACGCCGGGCAGCGAAGCGCCGCCGTCGCCTTGCGAAGCGTCGAACGTTTTTTCGTTTGGATTTCTTTCCTTAAATGTTTTCAACGATTTATTGATGAGAAACATGCGCGAGGGCGGAATCTCCGCCATGCGTTTGAGGCGATCGCTAACAGGGATTAAGCTTTTCTCGTCAACGGCGAGGACGGGCGCGGCGTTAGAAACGGACATTGCAGATCATTCTCCTTAAGAAAAATGCCCCGACGTTGCGGGGCATTGGATGAACTCAGTCGATTCGGATTCGTTCTCCCGACAACCGCCAATACCCCAAGCGCCGACAATTGACGCGGGTAAACTTGATAGTGGAAGAAGTCGTCAGGCGAAAAAACATCGGGCGCAAGGATACCATTAGCGAATAAGCGCGTCAAGATGAAATTACGGTTGCGGGGTCTTCGGCACGCATTGGCTTTCTTTTTCCAGCCAACTGCATTTGCGGGCAACGCAGAGCATCTCGTCGGTAACGGGGGCGCAAACGGTGTCTTCAATAACGGAGCATTGCAACGTCGTTACTCTGGCGTTGACGCAGCCCGTTCCGTCTAGCGCTTCTTCTTGAACGGGAATGCAAGCCGCCGCCGAACTGTCGAAGACGAATCCGGGCGAGCAAGACAACGGCTTTGAACCCGACGCCGCTTGACAGCATTGCGAACTTTCGTCGTAAATATAGCCCTGAGCGCAGCCTGCGTAAGTTTGCGCGGCGAGCGCGGAATTGTCCACGCCGAAGGGCGCGTTCGCTTCGCCGTTGGGCGGAACGCACATGCCCGCCAACTCGTCGAAGTACAAACCGACGGGACAGGAATTATTCGCGTTTAAGCCGACGGCGCAAATTTGTTGATCGCCGCGCTGAACGGCGACGTAATTCAGCGGGCAGGCGCCCGCCGACTGCGCGACAATCGGAGCGTAAGCGCAAGTCCCCGCGCTTGGGTTGAGCGTATATCCCGCGTCGCAAACGGGAATCGCGCCGACGATGCCTGACGGATTGCCGCAAGCGGGGTTGCAGACCGAAACCTCGTTGGTGGATTCAATGCCGCGCGGACCCTTGCAGACCAACGTCCGCAAGCCGCCGCTGACTTGTTCCTCGCATTGGATGCGCGTTCCGCGTTCGTCCCAGGTTGCGCCGAAGGGGATTTGCAACACGGCGTAACCGTCCCCGTTTTGGCAGTATTGGTTGACTGTCGCCGTGTCTGGCAATTGGCAAGTAGAAGTCTGCGTTTGCGCGACAGAAACCTGCGCCGTCAGTTGACAGTAAGGCGCAAACGGTTGAGGGTTTGCGACCACGCAACGAAAGCCGACGTCGCGGCTGGCGTCGCCCGGCTCGTCAAAGCGCCGAATCGCCGACGAGGTTTGCGCCGCTTCCGACTCAAAGGAACTGCCGCGCACGCCGCGATACGTCCCCGATTGCGGTCCGCTTGGGTTGCTGGCAGAGCCGTTCGCGTAATAATTCGCGTCGTACCAATCGTAAACCCACTCGAAGACGTTGCCCGCTAAATCGAAAACGCCGTAAGAACTTTTTCCCGCGTCATAAGCGACGGCGTTAGTCGTGCGCCCGTAGCAGTTTGCAAAATTCAGCAAGTCGCAAGACGGTTTGGCTTCGCCCCACGGGTAGGTGTTCGCGTTCGTCCCGCGCGCGGCTTTTTCCCATTGCGCTTCGGTCGGCAACGAACCTTGAATCCACGAGCAATAGGTTTGCGCTTGATTCCAATTTACGCCGACGACAGGATTGCTGGCAAAGCCCGCGTCGTTGTAAGACGGCGCGCCCAACACAGCCGTCGGCGGCGAACAAACGCCCGCTTGCACGCATTGGCTGTACATGCCGTTGGTCGTTTCCGTTTGCTGAATCCAATAGGCGTCGAGCGAAACGCTATGAACGGGCGCGTCGCCGCCGTAGCCCATTGTGAACGGGCCGGCGGGGACGTAAATCAACGAGCCGCCGTCCAGCCATTTGATGACTTCGCCGCTCTTCGGACCTTCAAGCGCGATCGGCTCCATCGGCGCTTGCGGCGCGGACGTCGGCGCTTCAACCGTCGGCGCGGAAGTCGCCGTTACGACGACTTCGATAATTTCGGGGGTTGGCGTCGCGCAAGAGATTAACGCCATAGAGCAAAGCGTCAATCCGAGAATCGCGTTGCGAACAATTTTCATTCAAACTCCTTTGCCGTCAAAGAAACGACGGAACGATTATAAAAGAAAACGCGATTCTTTATTTCACATACTTATCGAAAAAACGCTGCGTCCGCCCCATGAAGACGTACCACGGGTCGCCGACGAACGAATGACCTTCGCCTTGATAGGCGAAAATTTCCGCGTTTGCGCCCGCTTCGGTCAATGCGTCGTACATTTTGCGCGACCATTCGGGCGGCGTCCCCGACGGAGTTTTTCCGTCGTTCGTCCCGTAGGCAATTTGAATCGGCGTTTGGATTAAGTCAAAATAATAGAGCGGAGAGACCGCTTTCAGAATCGCTGAATCAGTCGTCGCGTTGAAATAAGCGGCGACGAGTTCGGGCGGCAAATTTAGCGGCAGAATGTCCGACGAGTTGCACCCCGCCGCCGCCTCGCTGACGTACACGTCGCCCATGCAACCCGGACCCCAACGCCCAATTAAATCTGCAAAGTCGGCGCTGACCGGCGAATACAAAACGGCGGCTTTGACGCGATCGCCTAAAATGGTCAGCGCTTTGACGGCGATGCCGCCGCCCATGCTGTGCCCCCACATGCCAACGCGCTTTGCATCCGCCTGCGGAATGGAAGGAAGCGCGTTGATTAGGTGAATTACGTCAATGACTTGACCTGAATAAAACAAACTCTCGGCGGTTTCCGACGCGCCCCAACTGCGATAGTCGGAAGAGACGGTCAAGTAGCCTTGTTGGTTGAGAAAGTTTGCGGCGCGGTCTGTGCCGTCGCCCGAGCGATAGACGTAGCGCGAAAAAAATCCGTGATTCATCACGATGACGGGAAACGGCGCTTCGCCCTTTTTGGGAATTTGCAAAACGCCGCTAATCGTCAGCCCGTCGCTTGAATAAAGGATGGGATAGCGCGTGAAAATTTCCGTTTCTAAAACTGCGGCGCCGACGAAGATCGCGCCTTCGTCGTATTTGCGAGCGCGCAAGCCGTCAATGGTGTAGGGCGCGAGGGATTGCTTCGCCGTCAATGTGGAAGTCGCCGACGGCGGCGGCGGCGCGGATGTGTTCGTCGGCGCGGGGGATGCCGAAGGGACGAGAGTCGCCGTCGCTTCGAGCGGAAGAGGAGTCGGCGCGGCACAAGCGGACAGGAGAAAGGCGACAATCAAAATTCGCTTCATTCTTTGGCAGATTCCGCGTCTTGTTTTTTGCGACCGCTTAAGAAAGCGCCCAAGCCCGCCATAAGCAAGGCGGCGAGGACGATCCCGCCGACCGCGACGCCGCCGCTTTGCAAATTGGTCGGCGCGACCGGGGCGGGAGTCGCAGTCGGCGTTTGCGTCAGCGTAGGCGGAATCGTCGCCGTGGATGTGGACAGCAAACTGACGGTAGCGGTTGCGGGAAGCGGCGTTTGAGTCGGCGTGGGCGTGTAAGCGGCGCGGACGAGCAGACGCTGTCCTTCGTAGATGTCGTCCGAATACAAATTGTTGAGCAGTTTTAGTTCTTCAATTGTCGTGCCGTATAAAATGGCGACGCTCCACAAGCCTTCGTCTTTACGCACGAGATGATAGATTTCTCCGCTGGCAAGCGGCGTGTTGGGGACGCTCGTGCCTGTGCCAACCGTCGGGACGGATTCGACGAAGGTCGGCGTGGCGCTGACGGCGGCGTTCGTCTGCGAGGCGGCGATGAGGACGTAGTAGGTTTTTCCGTCAGCGGCAGAAATGCCAATGCCAACGTCTTCGTAGTCGGGCGAGAGCAAAGCGGGCGCGGCGGAATCGTCCGCTTGCCACGCGGCGAGGATGTCGTCCGTCGAGACGTTGAATCCCGCGAACAAGGCTTCGGTCAACGAAGCGGCGCTGGCAGCCGTGTACCCCGCCGCCATTGCGCGTTGATAAGGGCGAATGCCGTTTCTGTCGTAATGAGTCAAAATGCCCGTTTCGGCGATGTAGTCCGCGTGCGCTTGGGCAACTTTGGTCAGCGTCGCGTCGAGCGAGTAGGACGTTAAATTGTTCGCGGCGCGAAGCGCGTTAAGGTTGGTCAATAATTCTTGCGCGTCGAGGGTTGGGCGCGCGTCCGCTTGGATGGACGAGGCGAGGCTGAACGTCAAAAAAATAAGCGCGGAAAAAAACCGCTTCAATAATTTCGTCATGTAAAAAATTATAGCAGATGGACATCGTCCAGGCAGACATCGTCCAGACGGATATAATCGCCGCATGAATGAACTTTATTTTGAGACGCGCGTCTGCCGTTCGTGCGGGTTGCGCTACCCGACGCAAAAAGGCGGACAAACGCGCTGCCCGATTTGTTTAGGGATAAGCGACGCGGTCGCGGAGAAAATTATCCGCGACGAAGAACGGACGTTAACGCCGACAAAAAAACGCGGCGCGGATTGGGCGGTTGTGCTGGACAACATCCGCTCGGCGCAGAACGTCGGCGCGATCTTCCGCAGCGCGGACGCTTTCGGTTTTGAGCGCGTTCACCTTTGCGGCATCACGCCCACGCCCGAAAGCGGCGCGGCGAAGAAAACGGCGTTGGGCGCGGAAGATTATCTCGCGTGGTCGTATCATAAAAACGCGGTCGAGTTGGTCGGCGCGTTGAAAAAAGAAGGTTGGAAAATCGTCGCATTGGAAGAAGGAGAAAACGCGCGAAATATCCAAACAGCGCGGTTTGCGAAAGACGAAAAAATTGCGTTGATTCTCGGCAACGAAGTCAGCGGCGTGGACGAGGAAATCCTCGCGCTGTGCGATTCCGTTTTCGCCATCCCCATGCGCGGGCGCAAACGTTCGCTCAACGTCTCCGTTGCTTTCGGCGTGGCGGCTTATGCTCTAGATTGTCTCGTAGATTAAATGCGAGTTCATCCGTTACTCCGCGCCGAAGAGTTTTGCCCACGCGCTTTCATTGCCCGCCAGCAAGCCGAGTCCGCTTCGCAAAGGTTTCTCGCAGGGTTCGGCGTCGAAGAGTTTTGCCACGCCTTCGGCGGCGGGCGAAAAATAAGCGATGACTTCGCAATGCAAACGTCCCGATTCGTGGCGCGTAAAAATTGCCATCTCGTCTGGTTCGCCTTGTGCGGAAAACGTCCGCGCAAAGACGGCTTGAATTTCCTCTTCGGGGTCGACTGCCGTCATCCCGTCGCCCAAATTCGCAGAATGCCATTGTGTCATAAAACCTCGCTTTGCTTGAATAATTCTAATCGCTCTCTGACCAAAATCAGCGGATGCTTCGCCGCGACTCCCGCGCCGTGTTGAATCTGCATGCGGCACGCCGCGCCGCTGGACGCCAGCACGCGCCCGTCCAGTTTTCGCGCTTGCGGCAAAGTCGCCACCCCCCCTATTTGCATGGATAGGTCGTAATGATTGGCTTCAAAGCCAAACGTCCCCGCCATGCCGCAACAGCCCGAATTCATTACCTCGACATCATAACCGAAACGCTTCAACATCTCGACAGTGGCGGGAACTCCCGCAGGAACGCCGTCGTCTGCGAGCCCTTCGGCGCGGTGGTGGCAGTGAGGTTGAAGTAATATTTTGGTAATTGGTAAATTGACAGATGATAAGTTGGCGAGTGATTTATTGGCTACACGCAAAATAAATTCGTCCAACAACCACGCGCGTTTTTTCAAAGATTTTATTTCATCGCGTTGATTTGGAAGCAGGGATTCATATTCATGCTTAATGCAGTAAATTTCGGGCGGCTCGCAACCGACCACGCTCAAGCCCGCTCCCCCGTCCAAGCGCCGAATTTCCGCCAAGACTTTTTTCGCGTGACGTTGCGCGGCGCGTAAAAATCCCTTCGAGAGCAGCGAAGCGCCCGCGCCAATCGTCCGCAGAATTTTCACTTCGTAGCCGAGCGCGTTCAAAATGTCAATTGCGGCGCGTTCAACTTCAGGTTCGATGTAATGCGAAAAAACGTCTGAAAGCAGAATGACGGCTTTTTCTTTCTTCGCGTAATTTTTATTTTTATTCTTAACAAATTTTGGAAACGGACGACGCTCCGCAAGCCCCAGCATTTTGGCGATGAGGCGATGCGACCAACGCGCGTTCATCATCCAATTAACCAGCGGCGCAAGCGGACTTAACATTTTCGCCGCGAAGTGAAAATATCCAAATAGATAATCGCGCAACGGGCGGCGATGACTCTGGTAATAGTGATTCATAAATTCGTACTTCAATTTGGGCATGTCCACGCCGCTGGGGCATTCCGACGTGCAGCCTTTGCAGGCTAGGCACAGGTCGAGCGCGCGGAAGGTTTCTTGCGTCAGGCTTTCGCCCGCCGCGCCGCCGTCGGCGATTAGCGCCCGCAGCAGGTTCGAGCGTCCGCGCGTGCTGAGGCCTTCCTCGCGCGTCGCTTGAAAGGACGGGCACATCACGCCGTCAAATTTGCGGCAAACGCCTTGCCCGTTGCAGGCTTCGATTGCGCCTGCCAGCCCGCGCTCGTGCCCGAATTGCAAAACGGGAATCCAGGTTTGCGCTCGATAGGTTTCGCCGTAACGCAGATGTGAATCCATCGGCGGCGCGTCAAATAATTTTTGCGGATTCAAAATTCCGTCGGGGTCGGCGGCGCGTTTCAACAAGCGCATGGCTTGCGTCGCCGCGCGCCCGTACGTCCGCTCGATAAATTCGCCGCGCGCGATTCCGTCGCCGTGCTCGCTGCTCATCGAGCCGCCCAGCGACAAGGTCAGCGCGAGGACGCGCTCGGCGATGTCGCGCAACGCTTTGACGCCCGCGCCCGTCCGCAAATCTAACACGGGGCGAATGTGCAAACAGCCCGCCGAAGCGTGCGCGTAAATTCCGCCGAAGGTTTGATGCTCGTCAAAAATTCGTTCAATCTCGCGCGCGAACGCGCCCAATTTTTCGACGGGGATCGCGCAGTCCTCGATGAAGGCGGTCGGTCGCGCCGCCGTCGGACGCGAGTCTAAAATACCCAAGCCCATTTTGCGAATCGTCCAAATTTGATTTTGCGACTCGGGCGATTCGGCGACGGTCAACGCCGCGCCGCCGCGACAACCTTTGACTTGTTCGCGCAACGACGCCAAATCTTCGCCGCTAAATTCGACGGCTAAAATCGCCGCGGGGTCGCCTGACGCCCATTCCATTTGACGCGCGTAAGCGGGGACGCCGCGCGCGTTTTGCAAAATCAAACGCGGAATCAATTCCACCGCGCTGGGATTTAATTTCAGCAAACGCGGCACGTCGTCGCAGGCCTGGTCAATGCTTTCATAGGCGAGGACGCCCAAAATCGTCCGCTTGGGTTTTGGCACGAGGTTGACTTTCAACTTGCGAAAGACGGCCAGCGTCCCTTCGCTGCCAGCCAGCAGACGCGCCAGATTCACAACCGAGTCCGCGCGGTAGACTGTGGAGGGCAGCCCGTAATCGTCCGCTGGCCAGCGCGGCGGCGCGGACGGGCTCCACGGCAAAAGATAGTTAAGACGATAACCCGCCGAGTTGCGCCACGACGTTGGGTAGTTTTGTTTAATCGCGTCGGCGTATTCGGCGCGAATTTTTTTTGCAGTTAAGATAATTTCCGCTAAACGCGGATTTGAAGTCGGCGAATCGAAGGTCGATTCGTTAAGGTTAACCGCGCTTCCGTCGCCGAGCAAAACGTCCGCGCCGAGCAAATGGTCAGCGCTCATGCCGTAAAGGATCGAATGCGCGCCGGTAGCGTTGTTGCCGATTACGCCGCCTAAGGTAGCGCGTTCCGCCGACGCGGGGTCGGGACCGAACGTTAATCCATATTGAGCGGCGGCGCGGTTAAGCGCGGTCAAAATTACGCCAGGCTCGACGACGGCAAAATGCTCTTCGCGGTTAATGTCAACAATCGAAACGAGATGACGCGAGCAATCCAAAATCAGCGCCGCGCCGACCGCCTGCCCGGCCAACGAAGACCCCGACCCTCTGGGGAGAATCGGGATGCGATATTGCGCCGCCAACTCGACGGCGGCTTGCAAGTCGTCTTGCGTTTTTGGGACAGCGACTCCCAACGGCTCGATTTGATAGGACGAGGCGTCGGTGGAATATAAAATTTTGGAAGCCGCATTCAGCCGCAGGTCGCCGCTGAAGCGTTTTTTTAAGTCATGTATAAAATCGAGGGAGAGACTTGCTCTCAAGATTTCGCCTTGCCTTGATTGGCGACCGCCGCCGCTTTCTTCGCCGCTTCTTCCGCGTCGCCGAGGTAGTAGCTGCGAAGCGGTTTTAGATTCTCGTCCAACTCGTAGACCAACGGCAAACCCGTGGGGATGTTCAACTCGACAATTTCGCTTTCGGAAATGTCGTCGAGGTATTTGACCAAAGCGCGAATTGAATTTCCGTGCGCGACGACCAGCAGACGCTTTCCGCTTTGGATTTGCGGCGCGAGCGTAGATTTCCAAAATGGCAAGACGCGCTCCAACGTAATCTTAAGCGACTCGGTGGCGGGCAACTGGTCGGGAGTCAGCGCGGCGTAACGGCGCTCAAAACGCGGATGACGCTCGTCGTCCCAATCCAGCGGCGGCGGCGGGACGTCGTAAGAGCGGCGCCAAATTTTGACCTGTTCTTCGCCAAATTTTTCCGCCGTCTCGGCTTTGTTCAACCCTTGCAACGCGCCGTAATGGCGCTCGTTCAACTGCCACGCGCGGACGACGGGAATCCAATCCAAGTTCATCGCGTCTTGAATGACGTTCAAAGTTTTTATAGCGCGTTTCAAAACGGAGGCGTAGGCGAGGTCAAAATCGTAGCCGCCATTTTTTAGCAACGCCCCCGCTTCGGCGGCTTCGGCTTTGCCGAGTTCGGTCAAATCCACATCCGTCCAACCCGTAAAACGATTTTCCAAATTCCACGCGCTTTGCCCGTGGCGGACTAAAACTAATTTATACATATCGCTCCTTAAATAACAGTGTGTGATTCCGATTATACTTCTCGAAAAAGGATTCGCGCTTGGCGACGCAAAAAAAAGAACTGACTCCAAACGAATGGACGGCGCTCATTTTAGGCGTTGCGCTGCTTGGCGGAATTCTCGTCCGCCTCTTCCCCGCCCTGCAAAGCGGATTTCCGCCCAACGACGGCGGCATGTTTTTGAGCATGGCGCGCGACTTAAAAGTCAGCGCCTACGTTTTGCCAAAATTCACATCCTACAATCAAATTCAAATTCCCTACGCTTACCCGCCCTTTGGATTTTATTTGACGCGCGTCCTCGCCGACCTGCTTCCCATTTCAGATTTAGACCTCTTGCGCTTCGTCCCCCCGCTGACGCATTCCCTAACCATTCTGGCGCTTTATTTCCTCGCCGCCGAAATTCTCCAATCCAAAGCGCTGGGCGCGTTGACCTCCGCCTTATACGCGCTGACGCCCGGCGCGTACAGTTGGCACGTTATGGGCGGCGGGTTGACGCGCAGTTTCGGCGCACTCTTCCTTTTGCTGACCGCCCTCTTCGTTTGCCGTCTCTTTCAAAGCGGCGAGAAAAAATTCATCGTCTGGGCGAGTCTCTTCGGCGGGCTGACCATCCTCAGCCACCCCGAAGCGTCGGTTCAAACGGTCGCCGTCTGCCTTTTGCTGTGGATTTTTTTCGGGCGCTCGGCGCGGACCTTCCTTCACGCCACCCTCGTCGCCGTCGGCGCGGCGGCGCTCTCCGCCCCGTGGTGGACGACAGTCGTCGCTTATCACGGCTTGTCCCCGTTTACGACGGCAATGCAAACCAGTTATCACGGGACGTCGTTGCTCGACGCTTACGCCAGCGCAATTTTTTCCTACGAAGGCTTTCTGCCAATTTTGCCCGTCTTGCGCGTCGTCGGGTTAATTTACGGAATTTATAAAAGAAAATATTTTTTGCTGGCTTGGATTATTCTGCCTTATCTCGTTGACCCGCGCAGTTCGCCGAGCGTCGTCGTTTATCCGTTTTCCATGCTGATGGCGTTGGCTGTCGCCGAAGCGCTCCCCGCGCTGATTCGCCGTCTGCAAAAGAGAGAAGGCTCAACGTCGTTAGACGCGCTCATAAAAAATAAACTCTTCAACGGCGCTTTATTTTTATATCTCGCTTTGCTTTTCGTCGAGTGCGGCTTGTTTGACTTTCGCTTAATCAACACGACGCTCAAACCCGAAGAGCGCCAGGCTATGGTTTGGATTAAGGACAACCTTCCGCAAGCGGGCGCGTTTCTTTTAATCACCGGCAAGGTCTCGCCCGAAATTGACCCGTTCATCGAGTGGTTTCCAGCGCTGACCGAACGAACCAGCCGCTCGACAATTCAAGGTTACGAGTGGTCGCTCGGCAAAGATTTTTATCGGCGCTATTCCGACCTCGCCAAATTGCAACAATGCAAAACCAGCGTCTGCGTCGAAGAGTGGGCGCGGCGCACGGGGCTGGATTACCGCTACGTCGTCGTCGCCAAACAAGACGCAAATCCGCAAATCGTTCAAGCCTTCCGCGCTGACAAAAAATACGAGCAAGTTTATTCCACCGCGGACGTGGACGTGTACGCAATAAAGTAACGACGTAACGCGAATTGTGCGAAAGAAACGAACGGCGCAAAAAATGGATGACGCGAAGGATACGACTCAATCTCCCTTCTCCCTTTGGGAGAAGGGTTAGGGATGAGGGAGGGTGAAAGCAAGAATGGTCATCTACGGCATTTATGCAAGAAGTCTAATATAGTAAAATCACGCCATGCCCAACGAAGACATAACGCCCGCCCGCAAGCAATATCTCGAAGCCAAAAAACAACACCCCGACGCCATCCTATTTTTTCGCATGGGCGACTTCTACGAGACCTTCGACGAAGACGCCGAAATCGCCGCGCGCGAATTGGAAATTGTCCTCACCTCGCGCCCGGCTGGCGGCGGCGCGCGCGTCCCGTTGGCGGGCATCCCCTATCACGCCGTAGAAAACTACATCGCGCGCTTAATCGAAAAAGGTTATCGCGTCGCCATCTGCGAACAGGTCGGCGAAGTTCCCGCGCGCGGAATCGTCGAGCGCAAAGTGGTGCGCGTGGTTACGGCGGGGACAGTTACCGAACCCGGTCTGCTGCCGGGCGACGCCAACAATTATCTCGCAGCGGTCATCATGGATTCTTCCGCCGCCGCGCATGGGACGACAGTCGCGCTGGCTTACGTCGACGTAACGACCGGCGAGTTCGCCGTCGCCGAATTTCCGCTTGAAGCGCTGCGCGCCGAGTTGACCCGTCTGCGCCCCGCCGAGGCGTTGCACCCCGACAACCAGACTTTGCCAGACGGAATTTCCGCAAACACTTTTCCTTTGCCCGCCTGGAAATTTGAATTGGGCAAAAGCGCCGACGCGCTTCAGACTCAGTTCAACGTCTCTACCCTCGACGGCTTCGGACTCAGACCCAACAGCCTCGCCGTCCGCGCCGCAGGGGCGATCCTTCAATACCTTAAAGAAACGCAACCGGACGCGCTGCGTCTGCTCAACTCGTTGCGCTCCTACAACCTTAACGAATTTATGACCTTAGACGCAGCCACGCGGCGCAACCTCGAATTGGACGAAACCCTGCGCGGCGACGGGACGCGCAAAGGCTCGCTGCTCGGCGTCCTCGATTTGAGCGTTACGCCGATGGGCAAACGCTTAATTCGTCAATGGGTCAGTCAGCCGCTGCTGAACGTCGAGCGCATCGTCCAACGTCAAAACGGCGTGGAATATTTCGCGCAAAACGGCATGGTGCGCGCCGAGTTGCGAAGCGCCTTGAAACCCGTCGCGGACTTGGAGCGCTTAATCAACCGCGTCGTCGCCGGGCAGGCGCAGCCGCGCGATTTGGTCGCCATGCGAAACACGCTGGGGGAATTGCCCAAAATAAAAAAGGCGCTTGGGAATTGGGAATTAGGAAACAGCGGAAAGTGGTCGGCGTGCGAAGAAGAATTAGCGTTGCTAAAAAACGCGCTGGACGACGACCCGCCCGCGACTCTGCAAAACACGGGGGTTATCCGCGTCGGCTATTCCGCCGAATTGGACGGCGTGATGGACGCCTCGAAACACGCGCGCGAATGGATCGCCAGCCTCGAATCGGTCGAGCGCGAGAAGACGGGCATTAAGACTCTCAAAGTTGGCTACAACAAAGTCTTCGGCTATTACATCGAAATCTCGCGCGGCGCGGCGGAGAAAGCCCCGCCAGAATACATCCGCAAGCAGACGTTGGTCAACGCCGAGCGCTTCATCACGCCCGAAATGAAAGAGTACGAAACGCTGGTGCTCAACGCGGAAGAGCGCGTCAAAGAGATCGAGACGCGGTTGTTCAAAGAACTCTGCGCGGAGTTGACCAAGTCGGCGCGGCGGGTTTTGGACGCGGCAAAAGCCCTCGCCGAGTTGGACGCGCTCTCGGCGCTGGGCGAAGTCGCGGCGCTCAATGGCTACGTCAAGCCGCAGGTCAACGAAAGCGGCGAGTTGGACATCCGCGAAGGGCGGCATCCGGTCGTCGAGCAGTTGTCGCTGTCCGAGCGTTACGTACCCAACGACACGACTTTCGAGTCAGGCGAAATTGTGCGCGTGATTACGGGACCGAATATGTCGGGCAAATCCAGTTATCTGCGGCAGACGGCGCTGATTGTGTTGATGGCGCAGATGGGTTCGTTCGTGCCCGCCGCTTCGGCGAAGGTCGGGCTGGTGGACCGCATCTTCACGCGCATCGGGGCGCAGGACGAAATTCACGCCGGGCAATCTACGTTTATGGTCGAGATGGTCGAGGCAGCGAACATTTTGCATCACGCCACGCCGCGCAGTTTGCTCATCCTCGACGAGATTGGGCGCGGCACGTCCACTTACGACGGTTTGTCTATCGCTTGGGGAATCATCGAATACATTCACAACCATCCGCGCTTGCGGGCGAAGACTTTATTCGCCACGCATTACCACGAGTTGACGCAACTGGCGGACTTGCTGCCCGGCGCGCGAAATTACAACGTCGCCGTCAGCGAGGCGGACGGGCAAGTGGTTTTTCTGCGAAAGGTGATTCGCGGCGGCGCGGATAAATCTTACGGAATCCACGTCGCGCAGTTGGCGGGCTTGCCCGCGCCGGTCATTCAACGCGCCGCAGAAATCATGGCGGAGTTGGAGCGTTCGAGCGGGCGCGGCGTGAAGGCAGACCCGAACGCGGCGCAACAGGCGGCGCTTTTCCCAGAGACCAACCCGCTTTTGGACGAGTTGAAGGCGATGGACATTAATTCTCTCTCGCCCATCGAAGCGCTGAACAAGTTGTTTGAGTGGCAGAAGAGATTTGGCGGCTAAAAACTTTTAGAAGAATATTCGCGCCCTTATTTTCCGCAAGCGAAGACGGCGTAATAATCATTTAAGTAAATCGGCGTTCGTTGTGTTTTTAGCGCGTCGAGAGAACTCCAAAGCGGGTCGCTTTTAACGAGAACAATCGCGTTAATGTCGTTCGCTTCGCAAAGCGCATCGGGTTCGTCCCAATTTTGAATGTTTGTTAAGTTGAAAAGTCTGGCTACTTCGGCAACTTTGGCGTTATATTCGTCCAACGGCACGCCGTAGGAGGTGCGGTCTGAAATTACGGATTGGCGCATTCCGTATAATCCGCTGGGGCGGTTGATTGAATCCGTCGGGTTGTATTGGACGATAGCGTCGAGCGGCAAGGTTTGATTAATTGCGGCATAGGCTTCTCGCGCCGAATAAATCGTCCGTCCGGCTTCCGCGCCGTAGGCGAAGTTATAGGCAAAGCGCAAGAGAGTCAAATCCGTCAGCGTAGAGAAAATGCCGAGCGCGAGCAAAACAATCAGGTTGTATTTTGAGGCGGGAGAAAATGCGGACAGTTTTTTCGACGACATAAAAAAACGATCAATCACGTCCGCGCCCCAAATCAACAAAACGAATTGTCCGGGCAGCCAAGCGCGCCAGCCGAGATCGTTATTTTCGATTAGCGTCGAACGCGCAAACGTGCCGACGAAGAACGAAGCGCAAAGCAAAAGCGCTTCGGCGAGATAAAACGGATTTTTGCGAATCTCGCTTTTGTTAAGTTTCAGCCAAAAGATTCCTGCCAGCGCAAAGAAGCCAAGCTCAAAAAGATAATTGACGGGCAAAAAGACCAAGCGCAGAACGTATTGCAAAATCGAAGGTTGTTTGAAGGCGACGTCCACGAGGCTAAAAGCGCGGACGGTGAACGCGACGGGAAACGCGCCCGCGCCGTTGCCCGAAAGCAGACCGAGCATGAACGAGCCCGCCAAAATTAACGCAACCAAACCTGCGAACGCCATCGGCAAAATCAGCGGACGATTTTCTTTTTGGAAATACAACGCCGCCATCCACGCCGCCCAAAAGAGGACGAAGACCAGCGTTACAAAAACGGAGAGTCCCAACGAAGAAGCAAAGGCGACGCCCGAAAACGTCAACGCGATTAAGCGCGTTTTGAGCGGCTTCGTCCGCGCAAAGTGAACGAGCATAACGCCAACCGTCGCCGCAATCAGCGCCGCGACGTGATGCGGCACCCAAAGCAAAGCGCCAACCCACGCCGTAATTTGCTCGTTCCAATGCTCCACATCGCCGACCACGCCCTCGCCTGTTCGCATGTATGCGAGCGCGGGGAGAAAGTCTAAACCGGTAACGGCGAGCAGAGAAACGCCCGCGACGGCTTTTTTCCACAGTTGATTTTTCGCTTCGCCGCCGCGCAAACGCAGATAAAAAGCGATCAGCGCCATCAGCGCCAGTCCGCACCAGACGACGCTGGCGAATAAGGCGACTCGCGCATTGACCCATGCGCCGCCGATTTTGTCCACGACGGCGCCGAGGATGTACCAAAAGAAATAGAGGAAGGTCAACTTGACGGGGTGATGCGGATAATAACTCGGGTTAATGGGCGGAACGCCTGTGCGCGTCATCGCGTCAATAATCGAGACGCGGGTGGTGTGATCGTAAGAAGCGACGCTGAAATAAAGTTCCTTCGCGCCCAACTGCAAATCAATCAGCGAGAGAAAGGCGAGGAGAATCCAGCCCAGCGCTAATCCAATCAAGGGGCGCGGCGCGGCGCGGAGATGGAGAGTCGGCTTCTCGCGCAGAATCAAAATGGCAAACGCCGCCGCAAAGAGAAAAGTCAAAATCAGCGCCGCGTTCATCGAAAGCAGACTAGCGGCGAGGTAATACAAAATCGGGCAGACAGCGACGGAGAGCAAAAGCGCGAGCGCAAAGCGAGTCGTCAGGCGGCGGGCGCGGAAGTCGAACAAGTCAAACGCCCAGCCGCAGACGTAACCAGGAAAGACGAGAACGAGCGGAAAGAGGACGAAGGCGAGAGTCGCGCCGAAGATATCTTGCGCCATGAAATTCATGCGTCTTTGTTAAACCTCCACAGCGCGAGCGCGCCCCAAGCGCCGACGATGAGATAGCCAAAAATTTGGCTAATGACGATAAAAGCGAGCGCGTCCGCTTGCGAGACGCCGAAGGGCGCAAGGGCGGTTACCGCCGCAAATTGATACACGCCGACATAGCCCGGCGTGGATGGAATGGCGCTGGACAAACCCAACGCGGCGAGCAGGACAAACGACTGCGAAAGCGTCCAATGCAAATGAAGGATGTACGCCATGAAGACGTTGGCGGATGCGTCCAAGAACCAGATGAGGGCGGTGAGCAAAATAAATTGAGCGACTCGCGGCGCGTGATTCAAGGCGCGAAGTCCGCTGTTGAATTGGCGGAAGAAGCCAAGCGCTTTTTCTTTGAGCGAATCGTTGACCGGAATTTTGACCAGCCAATTCGTCAGCGGCGCTTCAAAGCGCGGAAGGGTGAAAAGAATCAGCAAGCCGACGCCGCCCAAAACAGAGACGCTTTTCAGCGCGTTTTGAAAAGTCGGCGAGAGGACGCCGTTAAGCGCAAGCGCCGCCGCGCCTAAGATGACGAGCGCCAGCATGTCCATCAGCCGTTCGACCAAGCCCGCCGCCAGCGCGTACGAAGCGGAAATCGGGTTGCGCTTGCCCAAATACGCGGCGCGGACCAACTCGCCAGCGCGGGCGGGCAACAGGTTGTTGCCCAAGTAACCCGCCATGTTCGCCCAGAAGACGTTGAGCAAAGGCAACTCGGCGCCGAGCAGGACGCGCAAACGCCAGGCGCGGACGAAAAAGGTTGCGCTGCTCCACAAGAAAATCAACGGCAAATATCCGTAGCGGACGTTCCTTAAGGTTGCGAAGAAAACGCCCCAATCCAAATTGCGAAGCGCGAGCCAAAGGAAAAGCGCCGCCAGCAAAAAAGAGAAGGCGACGAGCCAACGCTTCGGCGCTTGCGCTTTCGATTCGCCAAAGGCGGAGAAGAGGCGCGTCAAAAGTTAATCCGCTCTTTTTCTATCACCAGCGGACGACGCATGACTTGCGTGTAAATCGCGCCGATGTATTCGCCGACAATGCCCAAAAAGAAAAGTTGCACCGAACCCAAAAAGAACAAACCGATGACGATTGGCGCGGAGCCAAGCGTAAAGTTAAACCAAAAGATTAATTTATAAAGCAGGTAAATCAAACCAATCAAAAAACTGACGGCGGCGGAGAAAAAGCCGAACATGGCGGCGAGGCGCAAAGGGACTTTGGTATAGCCCGTCATGCCCAGCATAGCCATGTCGTAAAGCGTGTAAAAATTATTTTTGCTGATTCCGCGTTTGCGGCGCGGCTGCTCAAATTCGACGCGGGCGATGGGAAAGCCGAGATCGGCGATTAAGCCGCGAAAGTAAGGATAAGGGTCGTCAAACTTTCGCAAGAGATCCACCACTTGACGGTCGTACAAGCCGAAGCCGGTGAAGTGTTCGATTAACTCCACGTCGGAGAGCGAGCGCAAACCGCGATAGTATAAAGTCCGCAGAAGATAGAATATCCCCGACTCTTGACTTTTGGTCTTTACGCCGATAACCACTTTATAGCCGTTCTCCCATTGGGCGATAAATTCGGGAATGCGTTCGGGCGGATCTTGCAAATCGGAAGCGAGCGTGATGACCGCGTCGCCGCTCGCCTGCAAAAGCGCGTAATAGGGCGAGCGGATATGCCCAAAGTTGCGCGTGTTGAAAACCGCTTTGACTCGCGAATCTTTTTCGGCAAGGGAGCGGATTTTCGCCTGCGTGTCGTCGGTCGAGGCGTTGTCAATGAAGATGTGTTCGTACTCGCGCTCGCCCAGCGCGGCGCGGATTCGCTCGTAGAGTTCGTCCACGTTTTCGGCTTCGTTGTAACAGGGCGTAACCACGCTGATTTTTTTCGCCGCCATGCGCCGCCTCACAGACCGCGCGCGCGCAACCGCGCCCGCAATTTTTCGTCGCGGTTATAGAGGCTCTCCACCGAGTCGACCATCAGCGGCGCGTCCGCTTTGATTTTTTTGGCGAGGACTTGGTCGTTGAGCAACTCGCGGCAAGAGAGTTGCCCCTTTTGCAGCGGAATGGCTAAATAGAAATCGTCGTCGGTCAGCACATGCCCTTCGGGCAAGTCGCGTTTGGCGTAAACGCCGCGCACCAACGAAGTTAGGTAATCCACTTCTTTTTGTTGCGACAGCGCTTTTTCCGTTCCAGGCGCGCCGCACATTTCGCGGGCTTTGTGAAAGGCTTGAAACCACTCGGCGACTTGTTCGGGCGTGGAACAATAGGGCGAGAAGGGCTTGTCGTCGGTTTGGATGTCAATGTGGCGCTCAAAGGTGCGCGCGCCTTTGGCGTAGGCAATTAACATGGACGAACGCCAATCGTGATACTCGTGCGTGGACAAGCCGATGACGTGATTCGGGTAGCGATTTTTGAGAAAGTCAATTTGATTCAATTGCAGTTCCGAATCTTCGGCGGGATAAATGGAAACACAGTGATTAATCGCCAACGAGATGTTGCGGTTTTGAAAAAAAGTTACCATGTCGTCCATGTCCTTCAACGACGAGCCGCCCGTAGAAACTAAAACGGGTTTGCGCGTTTTGGCGATTTTTTCCAAAAGCGGCCAATCGGTGATGTCCGAGCTGGCGACTTTGATAATTTCCGCGCCGAGTTCCACGCACAAGTCCACCGATTTTTCGTCGAAGGGCGTAACCAAACGCACGCACCCCGCGCGACGCACGGCTTCCATCATTTGCGCCAACTCGTCGCGGGTGAGGCGCGTGTCGAGCGTTTTTTTGATATAGCGAATATCTTCGCGCTGGACAAATTTTTTGTGGATGAAATTGTCCACGTCGCGGAATTGCAGTTTGATCGCGGCGCGGACGTTGTTGTAGCGCACGACCGAACTGAACTCGTGGATAATCCGCAAGCCGCGTTGCAGGTCGCCCCAATGGTTATTGGCTAATTCCAAAACGAAAAGGTCTTCAAAAATATCGCGATTGATCATAGCAGCCTCCAAAAAAATTTTTGAGTCGTTTTAAGCTTCCAATGACGGCATTTGTCTTACTCCTCCCAAAGCGGAATGAGCATATTCGACGCCAACTCGTCGCGCTCCAAAAAGGGGAACATATCTTCCAGCGGCGCGGAGACGATGCGCCCGTCGGGCAGAGGGCGCGAACTTTGGCGCGGCTCAAATCCCTGCGCGGGGTCGAGCATGACTTCGCAAAGGACGGGTCCTGGCATGGCGAGGACTTCGCGCAAACCGCCTTCAAAATCTGCCATGTCCAACCGTTTGGCGGGCAGACCGTAGGCTTGAGCGAGTTTTATGAAGTCGGGAAAGGAGACGTCCGACTCGGGGCTTTCGCCGACCACGCCGCCAAAAAAACCTTTTTGCGACGTGCGAATGGAAAGATAACCGTTGTTGTTCAAGACGAATATTTTAATCGGCAATTGGTAATGAACGACGGTTTGCAACTCTTGAATATTTAATTGCAAACTGCCGTCGCCCGCGAGACAGACGACGGGACGGCCTTCGCCCGCAAGCGCCGCGCCAATGGCGGAAGGCAAGTCGTAACCCATCGAGGCGGAGCCTGAATTGGAGAAAAGGCGCTGACCCATTTTTATCTTGCCGACTTGAAAAGAGATAATGCAAGCGCTGGCGTTGCCAGTGGTTACAATGGCGTCGGCGGGCAGGTTGTCAAATAAAACTTCCATAAAATGGTAAGGGTTGATGCGCCCGTTGAAGACGCGATGCTTGGGCAAAACGGCGGGATATTTTCGGTTGCGCTCTTTGCACCACGCCAGCCAATCGGCGCGGTAGGACGAGTCCCAGCCCGTCAGTTGATTTTGCATTTCGGCGAGGAAGTCGCGCAAGTCGGCGCGGATGGGGAAATCGGGTTGGACGGTCGGGCGGCGCAACTCGGCTTCGTCCACGTCCACCCAGATTTTGTGGGCGGCGCGGGCGAAGGATTGCCAAGCGTAACCCGTTTGACGGATGTTGAGTCGGCTGCCGAGGATAAGGAGCAAGTCGGCGTTTTGGACGGCGAAGTTGCCGCCGCGCGTCCCGATTGTGCCTGGTCTGCCGCAGAAGAGCGGGTCTTCGGAATCAATCGTGTCGTGAGTCCAGCCAGTTACGACGGGGACGCCCAAACGATGAACGACGTCGAGGAAGCGCTCGACTTGTCCGCTGATGCGGACGCCGCCGCCCGCCAGGATGACCGGGCGCTCGGCGCTCTTTAAGTGAGATAAGGTTCGGGCGACGGATTCTTTCAGAAGCGCCGAATCGGTTTGAGGCGCGAGAGGGGCGGCGAAGCCTTCCAGTTGATTCGCGTCCACAAAGGCGGATTGCACGTCTATGGGGATGTCCAGCCAGCAAGGACCAGGTCTGCCGCTTTGGGCGAGGAACCAGGCTTTTTCAAGGTGATAGCGGACGCTTTGCGGGTCGGTTATGGTTGCGGCGTATTTGGTAATGCCTTTGACCATCGAGAGGATGTCGGCTTCTTGGTCGCCGAGTTGACGGAGATTGGGCAAATCATAACTGCGGATGTAGGTTTCGCGTTTGACTTGCCCCGAAAGGACGAGCGTGGGAATCGAATCCGTCCACGCGCCGAAGACGCCGTTGAGGGCGTTGATGCCGCCCGGGCCAGTGGTTACGTTAAGCACGCCCGGCGCGTTGGCAATGCGGGCGTAGCCTTCCGCCGCCATGGCGGCGGCTTGCTCGTGATGGTTGAAGACGGTTTTGATTTGCGGGTGTTTGCCGATGGCGTAGTTGAGGAACATCGAGCCGCCGCCGGTGAGCATGAAGACGCGGCGGACGCCCCATTGGGCGAGGCGCTCGGCGATGTATTCTGAAACGCGGACGCGCTGATTCTCTTGAGTCATTCTGATTTCCTTATTCCATAAAGCGCCGTTTCAAACGAACTTCTGGCGTGGGAGCGCAAATAAAAGTCGTATTTTTGCGGCGCAATCTCTTCGACGATTAAAGGGATTCGCCATAAATGATCGGGGCGATGATAAACGGCAAGCGCCAAATTAGGGAGATGTTGATTGATGATTTTACGCGCGCCGAACAGCGCGTCGCATTCGCTTCCCTCGACGTCCATCTTAATTAAGTTCGGAGCGAAGTTTGGGATGACCTCGTCTAAGGCGACGCATTGTATCGTCTGCCCGCCCGCTTCGGATAAGGCGCTGGCTTCGCCAAAGCCCGTTTTGAACGAAAGCGTCGTTGTGGAATGAAACGCGCCGCAAGGGAACAAAGTCGCCTCGCTAATTTGCGAGCGGCGCGAAGCGACGAATTGAGAGAGTTTTGCAAAATTTTGGCTGTCGGGTTCTAGCGCGACCAGCGCTTCAATCTGCATTCCCGCAGACAAAAAGAACGCCAAGGTGTCGCCCTCGTACGCGCCGCAATCCACGAGGCGCAAAGGCGAATGCCAGGCAGGGACGCTCGGCGATGCGTATTGATTTTCAAAATCAGGTTCGGGCAATATGGCGCAATCGCCCGTCCAACGAAATTCAAGAATCGCTCGGTAAAGTTGGCGGCTTTCGTCGTCTTTCAAAAGCGCATAAGCGTTCTCGATAAATTTTTGGCAAGGTTTATAAAAACTTTGCTTCGCCAGCCAGTAACGTTCGCCGAGCAGATTGCCGATTTGCTGGTAAATTTCTACCGCAGAAATTATTTTCTTCGCGCCAATTGCTTTTAGGTTACGAACAATGTCCAAAACGTCGGCGTCGCGGTTGTGAATTCCGATAACGACAACGGCATCTTTTGCGGATTGCGGAGAAAGCACGGGAAGCCCGTCAACCTGTTTTTGCGCTTCTTGCCTGTGATCTAAAAACGCGGAAACGTGAGCGCCCTTTTGAATCAAAGCGCGATAGGCGTCTCTTGCGAACGTCCCCGCGCCGTATATGTAAATTGGGTATTCTCCGCTCAGCCAATTTTCCAGCGGCGGATTTTCTTTTTGAAATATCGCGTTTAACCAAGCGCTCATGTCAGGCTTCCTTGTAAGAGGATGATTTCGTTTGTCAAGCCCATATCGCGGATTTGTTTGGCGATGGATTGATGATGCAATAAGGTGGCGATTAATATCGGTTCGTCCAATTGACTGATTTTAGCAGGCGGAAGAATCGGTTTTCCGTGCAAGTTCTTTTGGTGATTGATTGGGTTGTTGTCCACAAAGGCGACGATATCCGCCCGCCCCAGCGAGGTTTCTGCTAAAAGTTTCAAGGTCAACTGCCCCGCACACCAAACAATGAGCGGCGTATTCGACGAGATTAAGTCCTCAATTTGACGGTCAATGCGTTGAATCATTTCTTTTGAGCGCGCGATATATTCGTTAATTTTTTGGCGCAATACATCGTCTTTGCTAAAGTATGTTTTGGTGTTTTTGGCAAGTTTCCAAAACCCATAAACAGCGGGATAGTCCATTTTATCGTTTAGCGGCAAATCTTTTGACGCGCCTTCTATAAAAATAAAGTCCCCTCTTTCTATTAAATTTCGCAAACTAGTTAAGGAAAAATGATTAATGTGTTCGGTGTTGAAATCTTGCAAAGGCGCGTAAAGAAAATCAAGATAACGTTTTGCGTCGGGCGTTTCAACGTAAACAACGCCGTTTGGTTTAAGGCGTTTGGCAATCCAATTCATCGCCCCGCGAACGTCTTGCACATGCTCAAGCGTGTGCGAAAGAATAACGCAATCGTAAGCGTTTTCTTTGAACGGCTGAAACAACGAACCTTGATGCGCGTCCGCGCCGACGCGCCGCGTGTTTTCCACGCAAACGGGCGAAGGGTCAATTCCGCACAGATTTTCAAAGCCTAACTCCTTCAGCGCTTTTAACATTCCGCCGTTGGCACAGCCTACGTCCAAAACGCTTAAGGTTCTGTCGTTCAACGTCTCCGCAATGTAACGCGCCGTTTCCTGTTGACGCTTCCAATCAAACGGATTTTCTATTCCGCCTGTGCCAGTTTTTGCGTCTTCGTATTTGGAGTAGCGAGCGTAGAATCGGTCGTAATCCGCCTGAGTCGCTTCGGTGTCGGCATAAACAAACCCGCAAGCGGAACAAGAAACCACGTCGTAACCCGCCGTCAAGGGGTGATCTTCGGGCAATTCAAACTTTTGCGCGTGAAGGAAATCAACTTCTTTTGATTCGCAGATTGGACAAATTCGTTTCGCCTTCATTTCGCTTCCTCCTGATAAAACTTTATCATCCGCCGAATCCCTTCGTCCATGCGGACGCGCGCAATCAAATTCAGTTCGTCCTTCGCCCGCGAAACGTCCGGCACATAGCGTTCGGGCGGCTTTTGCAAATCGGGCTTGCCGAGAATCTCCGCGTTAATTTTTTGCGGAAATTGAGCCGCCACCGCCTGAGCAATTTCGGCGATGGAATAATCCTCGTCGCTGCCGACGTTGTACGGGCGGCAGGATTCGCCCTTGAAGAGAATCGTCCACAACCAGACGGCGAGGTCGGCGGCATAGAGGTACGAGCGGCGCGGCGTCCCGTCGCCTTTGACCAAAATCGTCTTCCCATTCAGCGCGTCGCGGACGAAATTGCCGACGGCGAAGTTCGCGTCCAACGGCAGGCGCGGACCGACGAAGGCGAAGCAGCGCGCAATCAGCGCGTCCAGTCCGCGCTCGCGGGCGGTCGCCGCGCACAAAAATTCCGACGCGCGTTTGCTCTGTCCGTACGCCGAAGCGGGGTCGTCGGTTTGCGGCGCGCCGAGATAAGTTTCGGGGACATGCGTCAACTCAGGCGGCTGTCTGCCATAGACCGCGCCGGAACTGGCGAACAAAAAGCGGCGCGTCCGCGCTTGGACGGCGAAGTCCAACATGCGGCGCGTCGCTTCGAGGTTGGCATTAAAGCGTTCGAGCGGATGCGGCGTCTCTTGCGTGGCGGCGTGAATGACGTGCGAAAATTCGCCGCGCGGGAAGTCGAAAGTCCGCGCGTCGCCGCGACACAACGCGAGAGCGGAGTCCGCTTTCAGGTGCGGATGCGCCGCCTGAAACGAGTCCGCCCTGCGGGTGAGGATGGTTGCGCGCGCCTTCAAATTCAGTTGACGGTTGGCGTAGAGAAAACTCTCCGTCAGCCAAACGCCGAAGAAGCCCGTCCCGCCGCTGACGAAAAGGTTTGCGCCGCGCAGATCGTCCCACAGGTCGCGGGTGTGTTCGAGGACAAACGCAAGGTCGGATATAGGCAGAGGCATGGGCGTCCTTATTTTTCCCTCACCCTAACCCTCTCCCGTTGGAGAGGGGACTCCCTTCCCCAACGGGGGAAGGGCTGGGGAAAGCGCCACGAAGTGGTGTGAGGGTTTGAGTCAATTTCACAAACCTATCCCTCTCCCGCAAGGAGAGGGGACTCTTAGTCTCCCTTCTCCCTCTGGGAGAAGGGTTGGGGAAAGCGCCACGAAGTGGTGTGAGGGTTTGGTCAATTTCACAAACCTTCCTTGCACAAGCGCGTCAGCGTCTCGGCGACATATTCGAGCATGGGACGAGTCAGCCCTGGGTAGACGCCGATCCAAAAGACGCGGTTCATCACTTCGTCCGAATTTTTCAAGTCGCCGACGACGCGATAATTTCTGCCGATATAAGCGGGTTGACGAGTCAGGTTGCCGCCGAAGAGCAAGCGCGTGCCGATTTTGAGCGAGTCCAATTTGCGGACGAGGTCGTTGCGCGAGAAGGGCGCGTTCGGGCGGACGAGCAACGGGAAGCCAAACCAACTCGGTTCGGAGTTGGGCGTGGCTTGCGGCAGGACGAAAAATTCTTCCAGCGGCGTCAGCAGTTCCATCAAATAATCGAAGTTGGCGCGGCGTTGAGCGATGAAGCCGTCCAATTTTTTCAACTGCGAAACGCCCACCGCCGCTTGCATGTCGGTCGCTTTCAAGTTATAGCCGATGTGCGAGTAGGTGTACTTGTGGTCGTAGCCATGCGGCAGGTCGCCCAGTTGCCAATCGTAGCGCTTGCCGCAGGTGTTGTCCTTGCCCGGCTTGCACCAGCAATCGCGCCCCCAATCGCGGAAAGATTCGATGATGCGCTTCAACTTCGGATGACGAGTCATTACTGCGCCGCCTTCGCCCATCGTGATGTGATGCGCGGGATAAAAACTGACCGTCGCCACGTCGCCCAAAGTCCCGACCATGCGGTTGTTGTATTTCGCGCCGATGGCGTCGCAACAATCTTCGATGAGCCAGAGGTTGTGTTTGTCGCAAAACTCGGTGATAGTTTTCAGGTCAAACGGGTTGCCCAACGTGTGCGCCAGCATCACGGCGCGGGTGCGCTCGGAGCGGGCTTCTTCGAGATGAGTTACGTCCACATTGTAGGTTGGGATGTCCACATCGAGGAAGACGGGGATCAGCCCGTTCTGCACAATCGGGTTGACCGTCGTCGGGAAACCCGCCGCAACGGTGATGACTTCGTCGCCCGGCAGCAGTTGACGTTCTTTGAGCCACGACGAGGTCAGGCAGGTCAGCGCCAGCAAATTGGCGGACGACCCGCTGTTGGTCAAAATGGCGTGGCGGATGTTGAAGAAGCGCGCGAATTCTTTTTCAAACTGCGCGGCGAAGCGCCCTTCGGTCAGCCAAAAGTCGAGGCTGGAATCCATCAACGATTGCATGTCCGCCGCGTCGAAGACGCGCCCCGAAACGGGGACGGCGCTCTCGCCCGCGACAAAGTTCTTTGGCGGAAATTCTTCCGCAAAGTATTCGGCGGTTAATTCTAAAATTTGTTTTCGCAATTCGTCCGAACGTTCGCTCATGGTTGAAGTTCCTTCAATAAAAGTTCACCGCAGATAAAAAGGATAAACGAGGAAGAGAGACTGAGTCCCCTCTCCAACGGGAGAGGGCTAGGGTGAGGGTGAGGGCAACTTCTACATCCTTCTCACCTGCGTTCATCTCCGGTTATTCAAAAAATTTCTTATACCAATCAATCGTCAACGACAAGGCTCGATCCAAATCAAATAGCGGACTCCAATTCAGCAGGCGGCGGGCTTTTTCCGCGCTTAAGTATTGATGGCGAATCTCGTTCGAGGTTTCGTTCAAAATCTGCGGCTGCAAATCGGAGTTCATTAAGCGCAAAATCTTCTCGACGATTTCTTGCACGTTCACTTGAATTTCGTTGGAGAAATTAAACGCCTCGCCAATCAAGTTGCGATTTTTCGCCAGTTTTTCCGCCAGCAACATATACGCCGCCGCGCCGTCTTCGACATAAAAATAATCGCGGACGTATTGCCCGTCCGAGCGGATGACCGGGCGCTGTCCGCGCAGGATGGAGCGTATCGTGCCGGGAATGATGCGATTCCAATTCAAGTCGCCGCCGCCGTAGAAATTTCCGCAGCGGGTGATAGCGACGGGCAAGCCGTAACTTTTTGCGTAGGTGTGAGCGATTAAGTCCGCCGCCGATTTGCTCACGTCGTAGGGATGCTGTCCCTGCAAGGGCGTGGACTCGTCGTAGGGCAAAACCTCTTGGTCGCCATACGCCTTGTCGGACGAAGCCATGACGATTTGCTTAACCTTCGGGCTGCGTCGCGCCGCTTCGAGGATGTTCCACGTCCCGCCGATATTGGTTTCAAAAGTCGAAATCGGGTTGCGGTTGGCGATGGTAACAATCGTCTGCGCCGCAAGGTGAATGACCGTGTCAATTTCGTATTCGCCCAACGCGCGTTCCAGCGCCTCTTTATCGCGCACGTCGCCGCGCACCACTTTGACCTTTTCAATCAACCCGTCGCGGACGAGTTCGCTTTGCGGAATCCAATCGCGGACGAGGCAAACCACGTCCGCGCCGGCGGCGACGAGGCGCTTCGTCAACCACGAGCCGACCAAGCCCGTCGCGCCGGTAACGAAGGTCGGGCGGTCGAGCCAAAAGTCGCGCTTTATGTCCACTGTTTCCACGGGGCGTTTCCTTCCTGCCAAAGCCGTTCTAGGTTATGCACGTCGCGCAGGGTGTCCATGCACTGCCAAAAGTCGTCGTGTTGATAAGCCGCCAATTGCGAATCCGCCGCGATTTTTTCGAGCGACTCGAATTCCCACGCCGTCGAATCGTCGGCGATGTATTTCCGCGCCTCTGGCTCGACGACGAAAAATCCGCCGTTGATCCAGCCTTCGCCCAGCTGCGGCTTTTCTTTGAACTGCGTTACCAGATTGTCTTCGACGACCATTTGCCCAAAACGCGCCGGCGGGCGGACGGCGGTCAGCGTAACCAGTTTGCCTTGCGCCTTGTGAAAGTCTATCAACGCGGGGATGTCCACGTTGCTGACGCCGTCGCCGTAGGTGAGCATGAAGCGCTCGTCGCCGATAAACTCGGAGACGCGCTTAACGCGCCCGCCGGTGTTGGTCTCCGCGCCGGTGTCGAGCAGGTGAACCGTCCAATCTTCGCCGTTCATGTTGTGCGCGGTTACGCCGCCGGTTTTCAGTTGCACGGTAAAACTGCGCGAGCGCAAATGGTAGTTGAGAAAATAGTCTTTGATAATCTCCCCTTTATACCCGAGCGCGACGACGAATTCGTTGAATCCGTGCGCGGCGTAAATTTTCATAATGTGCCAGAGCATCGGCTGTCCGCCGACTTCGACCATCGGCTTGGGCTTCAGCGTCGTCTCTTCGGATAATCGCGTGCCTAATCCGCCTGCCAAAATTGCGACTTTCATGGGCGCGTCTCCTCGTTGAATAATAGAGAATGGTAAACGGTTAATGAAAAATCGTAAACAAGGAACAACTTACATTTGCTTTCCACTTTATGCTAGGAAGCAAGTTTTCTTTATTTTTATCCCTTAAAGAAATTCGTCATAAAGAACCACAAATTCGCGGGACGTTCGGCGAGGCGGCGCATAAAGTAGGGATACCATTGCTCGCCAAAGGGGACGTACACGCGCACGCGATAGCCTTCTTCGACCAGCGAATCTTGCAAGTCGCGGCGAATGCCGTAGAGCATTTGAAATTCCACGCCGTCTTTGGGCAAGCCGATTCGTTCGGCGTAACTTTTGGCGAAAGCGATGCGCTTCTCGTCGTGCGAGCCGATGGCGGCAAGCGGCGGAATGCGCCCGTCCGCGCTTAAGGCGGATTTCTGTTCGAGCGAGGCGTCGAGCATAATTTTCGTCAGCAAGTCGTAGTTGGCGTCCACGTCCGCTTTTTTGGGGAAGGCTTTTTCAGGCGGTTCGTTATACGCGCCTTTGACGTTGCGAACGCAAACGCCGTCTTGCAGCAAACGCCGCAAGTCCGCTTCGGTGCGGAAGAGGTAGGCTTGCAGAACGACGCCTTGATTGACGTATCCTTTTTCGCGCATGGCGTAATGCAAATTAATCGTTTTGTCGGTGTAGGGTGTGTCTTCCATATCCACGCGGATAAAGGTGTTGGCGGATTGGGCGCGGGCGAGGACGCGCTCGTAGATTTCGGCGCAAATGCTTTCGTCCAATCCCATGCCGATTTGCGTCAGCTTGATGGAGACGTTGCCGCGCAAGTTCGCGTCCGCGCCGATGGCGTCCAGCGTTTCAAAGATGCTGTCCGCCGCTTGTTGCGCTTCTTCGGGCGCGCTGGTGTGTTCGCCCAAGCGATCCAATGTAATGTTAATTCCCTTTGCGTTCAGTTCGCGCACGACGACGAGCGCGTCCGTCAACGTGATGCCCGCGACAAAGCGCGAAGCGATTTTCCAAGAAAAACTCCAATGAGTGATTAATTTCTGCGCCCAAGCGGCTTTTGAAAGATAGATGAAAAACGAGCGAAACATAATCCGTCCTTTGATGCGGAAAGTTTTGAAATCGCTTGTATTCTAGCATAAGCGAAAATGTTTCAGTGTTATACTTTTTTATCGCATTTTATTTTCGCGTCGTTCGTTTCTATTACGCAAAAGGCAAATTTCAACCGTGAGAAATCGCAACACGAACATCGTCCTGCGGGGCGCTTCTATCGCATTTTTACTCGGCGCGTTCACGCTGACCGTCGTCTCGCTCGCCTCATACAGTCGCCAGCGGACGGGCTACCCAATCGGCATGACGGTCGGCGGCGTGCCTGTCGGCGGCTTGTCCCCGTCCGAAGCCTCGCAACGACTCTTGCAAGTTTACAACTCGCCCGTCGAAATCAACTACGGCGGCTCGACTTTTCACATCGATCCTGGCGCCGTCGGCTTTTCGATTGACGTCGAAACCATGCTCGCCGCCGCCGACTTAACCCGCACGGGCGGCTCGTTCTGGGGCGGGTTCTGGGACTACCTTTGGAATCGTCCGCCCGCCGAAGCGAACATTCCGCTCAGCGCCTCGATTTCGGAGGAACATCTGCGCGAGTTTTTGCAAAACGAAATTTCTCCGCGCTACGACACGCCGCCTTCGCCCGCGCAGCCGATTCCCAGCGGCACAACCTTCATCCCCGGTTCGCCCGGTCAAACGCTCGACGTGGACCGCGCCGTTCAAATCATCGGCAGCGCGTTGCGTTCGCCGACTCACCGCGCCGTAGCGTTGACCTTCACCCAGTCCGCCGCCGCCCGCCCGACCTTTGAAAATCTTGAAATTTTGCTTAAACAAATCATCTCCACTTCCGACTTTGACGGACTCATCGGCTACTACATGATGGACTTGCAAACGGGGCGCGAGATTCATTTTCTGATGAACATGAAAGAAGAAATCGCCGCAGAACCCGACGTCGCCTTCACCGCTTCCAGCACGATCAAACTTCCCATTTTGACGTCGTACTTGCTTCATCATGGCACGGATTTAGACCCCGCTACCAACGACGCCATCACGCGCGTCTTCCGCATCTCGGACAACTCCGCCACCGATTCGATTCTCTCGCGCATTGACCCAAACAACGGCCCGATCATCGTCAGCAAAGATATGGAAACGCTTGGGTTGACCAGCACCTTCATCAGCGGCATGTTTTATCTCGGCGCTCCCAACCTGATGTTCGGCAAAGTTACGCCGGGCAACTCGCGCGCGGACGCCTTCGCCGACCCCGACCCGTACTCGCAAACCACGCCGTCCGAAATGGGCGCGTTGCTCGCGGATTTATATCAATGCGCTCAAAGCGGCGGCGGCGCGATTATCGCCGCTTTCCCCGAACAAGCCTCCCCGCAGATGTGCAAAATGGTCATTGACTTTCTCGCGTTGGACAAATTCGGCGCGCTGATTCAAGGCGGCGTCCCCGACGGCGCTCTCGTCCCGCACAAACACGGCTTCGTGCTTTCGCGCGACGGCGTCATGCACGACATCAGCGACGCGGGCATCGTTTACTCCGCAGGCGGAAATTTCGTCCTATCCATTTATTCGTATCACCCCGTGCAAAACATCTGGGACATTACCAACCCGCTGTTCATCCACTTAACGCAGGCGACGTATAATTACTTCAACATTTCGGCGCAATAACGGTTTCGTCGCTTAACCGTTTCAAAAGGTCATTTTTAGAAAGCGGCGAGTATAATTCACCTATGAGCGCATCTCTGGGACTCTTTCGCCTGCAACAAATTGACAGCCAACTGGATCGCGTCAAAACGCGGTTGAGCGCGATTCAAAAAACGCTCGAAGACAACAAAGAGTTGAAATCCGCGCAAGAACGCTTCAAACAGGCGGAGGCGCAGAATCGAGAATCCGCGCTGACGTTGAAAAATCTCGCGGCGGAAGTCGAAGCGCTTCGCGTCAAAATCGAACAATCCAACGCGAGTTTATACGGCGGCGCAATCAAAAATCCCAAAGAGTTGCAAGATTTAGAAAAAGAAATCGTCTCGCTGAAAAAACGTCAAGGCGAGTTGGAAGAGCGCGAACTCGAAGCGCTGGCGGATGCGGAAGAGCGCGAGGCGCAAGCGCAAAGCGCGCAAAGCGAATTAAACTCCGTCCGCGCGCGGCTCGAAAACGAACATCAAGATTTAAGCGTCGAACGAAACGGCTTGCTCGAACAAAGCGAACGCTTCGCGCAAGAACGCAAAGCGGCGCTCGCCCCCGTCTCGGCGGACACGCTCTTCGCCTACGACGAACTCCGCAAACAAAAGCGCGGAGTCGCCGTCGCGCAAGTGGAAGACGACGCCTGCGCCGCCTGCGGAAGCGCCATCAACGCCGCGCTGCAACAAAACGCGCGCGCGCAAAAACTAACCTATTGTCCCTCTTGCGGACGCATCCTCTTCGCCAATTAAACGCCATGCCTTTTTTACGCTTCATTGACCCCGCCTCTTTTTTCATCGGATTTCTTTCCGCCAGCGTCATTTGGTTTTTACTGGGGCGCGCCCGCCCAATGCTCGAAGAATTTCGTCGAAATTTGACGGAACAACAAGAGCAGACGAAAATTCGCAAAGCCAGCACGGTGGAAGAAAATCATCGTCGCTTAATTTTGCGTCGCGCGCAAGGGACTCACCTCGCCGCGCCGCTTTTCGCGCTGGATGAAATTCTGCAAGAGCCGCTGTTGCTCGCCCCGCCTGCGTCCGTCGAACCGGGCGGCGCAAACCGCTTTGAAGACGTCGTTACCCAAACGCTGCCCTACTTGCCCGCCTGGCCCGAAATCGCCGCCGTCTATCAACCGCAGACGCTCACCCTTCCGCAAGCGCTGCTGGGCGACGCGAACGTCGTTGTCATCGGTCAGCCCGGCAGCGGAAAGTCCGTCGCGTTGGCGCACCTTGCCAGCCTCGCCGCCAACCGCAACGAAAAATTAGGCGCGTTTCAACATCACACGCCGTTCTATTTTCACGTCGCCGATTTGAAACTCCCCGCGCAAGATTCCAAAAACCCGCTGACCGTCGTCAACGAAGCCGCCGCCGAACACGCGCCGCTGTTTGATCGCGGAAAAATTCCCGCCTTCGTTCAATCCGCTTTCAAAAGCGGAGACGTCTTGTTCATCCTCGACGGCTACGACGAAATTCCGCCAAACGAACAAACGCTGGTCGCCGAATTTTTCAAAGCCTTGCTCAAAGCCTACCCCAAAACGCGCGTCGTCGTTTCGGGCGCGCCCGAATATTTAGACGGATTAATTCCGCTCGGTTTTGCGCCGCTGGCTTTATGCTCGTGGACCGAAATCGGCGCGCAAAAATTCCTCGCTCAGTGGAGCGACCTCTGGTCGCGCACCGTCGCGTTGGAAGCCTGGTCGCAAGAAATCGAACAAGTTGACTCGCTGCTGCTCGACTCGTGGCTGGCTTCGTCGTCGCTGAATATGTCGCCGCTGGAATTGACGCTGAAAATTTGGAACGCTTATGCGGGCGACAGTTTAGGTCCCTCCGTTTTAGAATCCATCGCCACGCACATCCGCCGCCTTTCGCCGCCGAACACGCCGATTGCCGCGCTGGAAACGCTCGCCATGCAAGTCGTGTCCAGTTCCGCGCCAATTTTTGACCCCTATAAAGCGAAAGAGTGGGTGAAGTCGTTCGAGCCGACAGAAACGCTTCCGCAGGATGAAATCGGCTTGGGGGCGGAAGAAGCGCCCGCGCCGAAGAAAGGCAAAAAGTCCGAAAAAGCCGCCGCGCCTAGCCTCAGCCTCGTCGAAAAAATGCGAGACAGCGGGTTGCTCGTCGAATCCCGCGAACGGATGCGCTTCGCGCACCCTGTCCTCGCGGGCTACCTCGCCGCCTTGGCGCTGTCCGATCACGGCGCGGAAGAAGCGCTGCTCGACCAACCCGATTGGTCTGGAAAATACCTCGCCATGCGCTTCATCGCCGCGCGCGGAGAAGCCGACCGACTCGTTCAAGCCATGCTCGAATTTTCGCGCCTGCCCATGCACCGCCCCTTATTTGCGGCGGCGCGTTGGCTGAGAGACGCGCCCAAAAAAGCGGCGTGGCGCGGAAAAATGTTCGGCACGCTCGCCGCGATTTTACAAACCGAAGGCGTCCCGCTCAACCTGCGCGGACAGGCGATGGCGGCGTTTGCATACAGCGGCGACGCCAGTGCGGCGGCTCTGTTCCGTCAATTTGCCGCGTCTAATTCGTTTGAGTTGGCGCGCCTCGCCATTTTAGGAATCGGCGCGACGCGCGACGTCAAATCTTTGTCCGTTTTAGAAAACGCGATAGACGCGCCCAGCCTTTCCGTAAAACGCGCCGCCTGCATGGCGCTGTCTGCGCTTGGCACAAACGACGCGCTTGAAATCGTCGCCCGCGCTTTGCTCAACGGCGAAGAAGACGTGCGCCGCGCCGCCAGCGAAGCGCTCGCCAACGACCCGACCGAAGGCTACGCCATGTTGCGCGACGGCGTTACCATCAACGACATTCTTCTGCGCCGCGCCGTGCTGTACGGTTTGGGGCGCGTCCGCGAAGATTGGGCGACTGACTTGTTGAAGAAAGTCCAAATTGAAGACGAACAATGGGTCGTCCGCAACGCCGCCACCGAAGTGTTAGACGCCAAAGAAAACGGCGGCAACCTCGCGCCGACGAAACTCAAAGCGCCGCACGAAACGCCCTGGCTGATTGAATTCGCCGCGAAAAAAGGAATCGGCGTTTCGCCCGGCGTCCCCGCCACCGACTTGCTCTTGCTCGCCTTAAAAGACGACAACCCCGAAGTCCGCCTTGCCGCGCTTCCCTTCCTAAAATACACGCCGCAAGACACCGTGCTAAAACAACTCTACGAAGCCATGTACAAAGACGACCCCGAACTGCGCGAAGCGACATTCAACCTTTTGTGGGAACTCGGCGCGGCGGGAGTCAAACTGCCCCACCCCAGCGAATACGGATTAAATTAACATGCTCATTACAAACGCAAACTTAATCACTTGGGAAACGCCTAACCGCGTCCTCGCCAACGCCGCCATTTTGATCGAAGGCGGGCGCATCAAAGAAATCGGGACGACCAAAGCGCTGACGAAGAAACATCCCAAAGCCAAAACAACGGACGCCGACGGGCAATACGTCATGCCCGGAGGCATCTGCGCGCACACGCATTTTTACAGCGCCTTCTCTCGCGGCTTGGGCATCCCTGGCGCCGCGCCGAAAGACTTCCCCGAAATTCTCGAAAAATTATGGTGGCCCCTCGACCGCGCCCTCGACGCGGAAGGCGTGCGCTACTCCGCCTTGCTCTGCCTCGTTGACGCCGTCAAGCACGGCACGACGACCCTCTTCGACCATCACGCCTCGCCCAACGCCATTGACGGCTCGCTCGACATCATCGCCGACGCGATTGACAAAAGCGGATTGCGCGGCGCGTTATGTTACGAAGTAACCGATCGCGGCGGCGCGGGAAAAGCCAACGCGGGAATTGAAGAAAACGTCCGCTTTATGCGCCGCCTCGCCGCGAATCCTCATCCGCGCTTGGCAGCCGCCTTCGGGCTTCACGCCAGCCTGACTCTTTCGGGCGCAACCTTGCAAGCCTGCGCCGCCGCCCTCCCCGAAGGGACGGGATTCCACGTCCACGCCGCCGAACACGATTCGGACGAATACGACAGTTTGCAAAAATCCAACATGCGCGTCGTTGACCGTTTGCACAATCACGGAATCTTGAATCCAAAAACCATCGTCGCGCACGGCGTCCACTTTGACGCGCGCGAAATGGAAATCCTCAAAGAAAGCGGCGCATGGCTTTCACATCAGCCGCGCTCGAACATGAACAACGGCGTGGGCGTCGCTCCCGTCGAATCCATGTTGCGGATGGGAATCAAAGTCTGTCTCGGCAATGACGGGTTTACAAATTCAATGTGGGACGACTGGAAGGCGGCGTATTTGCTTCACAAAGTCGAACACCGCGACCCGCGCCGCATGAACGGCTATGACGTGCAACAGATGGCGGCGTATAACAACGCCGCGCTCGCGCAAGCCTATTTCCCCGAAACGTCGCTCGGTCAACTCGCGGTCGGCGCCGCGGCGGACTTAATCTTCGTAGATTATCAACCGTTTACGCCGCTGACGGAAGGCAACGTCGCTTGGCACATCCTCTTCGGTTTTCAGCAAAGCATGGTAACCAGCACGATGGTCGCCGGAAAATTTTTGATGAAAGACCGCCAATTGCTGACTCTCGACGAAGCCGAAATCACGGCGCGCGCGCGGGAGATCGCTCCGCGCATTTGGAGCAAATACGAAGAAAACGTCAAGGCTTAAGCAAGACTCAAAAAATAAATTTTTAGGAGATTTGATGACAGACGATTCAATCTTAGCGACCATCGCCGTTTTAGGCGGAACGGGCAAAGAAGGCAAAGGGTTGGCGTATCGTTGGGCGCGAGCCGGCTACCGCGTAATCATCGGCTCGCGGGCGGAAGAAAAAGCCGTCGCCGCCGCAAAAGAAGTCGCGGAAATGCTCGGCGCGGATTCCTCGATTACGGGGGCGAGCAACGCCCAAGCCGCGCAAAAAGCCGACATCGCCGTGTTGACCATTCCGTACTCCGCTCACCGCGACACGCTCGAATCGTTGAAAGAATCCTTGCAAGGAAAAATCCTCGTGGACGTAACCGTCCCGCTCGTCCCGCCCAAAGTGGCGACCGTGCAAATGCCCGCCGCAGGCTCGGCGGCGCAAGAGGCGCGAGAAATTCTCGGCGAAGGCGTTCAAGTCTGCGCCGCGTTTCAAAACATCTCGCATGAACATCTGCTCGGCGGCGAAGACGTCGAATGCGACGTGCTGGTAACAGGCACAAGCAAAGAAGCGCGAGAGAACGTCTTGCGTTTAGTAGAAGCCGCAGGCTTGCGCGGCTGGGACGCGGGCGCGCTCGCCAACTCTGTCGTCCTCGAAGGCTTAACCAGCGTGCTGATTGGCATCAACAAAAAATACGGCTCGACTCACGCGGGAATCAAAATTACCGGCGTTTCAAAATAAGATGTCCCTCGTTTTGAACGTCCTCAAAAATATTCCGCTCATCCGCGAAGGCGACGACCTCGCGGAAATTTTGCTCAAATCGTTGGCGGAATCTAACCTCGAATTGCAAGATAACGACGTCCTCGTCTTGGCGCAAAAAATTGTCAGCAAAGCCGAAGGGCGCATGGTCAACCTCGCCGACGTTTACCCGTCCGCCGCCGCCTTCGACCTCGCGCCGCTTGTGGATAAAGACCCGCGTCTGCTCGAATTGATTTTGCGCGAAAGTTCCGAAGTGTTGCGAATCCGCAAGGGCGTGATCGTCGTCGAACACAAACTCGGCTTCGTCTGCGCCAACGCGGGCATTGACCATTCCAACGTCGCGGGCGAAGGCAAAGAAAACGCGGAATACGTCCTCCTCCTCCCAGAAAACCCCGACGCTTCGGCGCGGCGTTTGCGCGAAGAGATTTGGCGCAAGCTGGAAAAAACCGTCGGCGTGATGATTATTGATTCGCACGGGCGCGCCTGGCGCAACGGAACAGTCGGCGTGTGCATCGGGCTGAGCGGGGTCCCCGCCTTGATAGACGAACGCGGGCAAACCGACCTTTTTGGCTACACGCTAAAAGCCACCGTCATCGGCGCGGCGGACGAACTCGCCGCCGCCGCTTCCCTCGTCATCGGGCAAGCCGCCGAAGGCACGCCCGTCGCCCATGTGCGCGGATTTCCCTACCCGCTAACCGACGGCTCGCTGCAAGACCTAATCCGCGCCAAAGAATTGGACATGTTTCGATAATTTTTGTCGCGCAATTCGCGTTTAGTTTTCAGACATGCTCTAATAGAAATCTTACGCGCGTTTGGTATAACGAACGCGCAAGCAAAAATTAAGTTAGGAGACCATAATGACATTCCCCGAAAAATTTGCAGACCTATTCGCCCCCGAAACCAAATCCTTCCTCTGCCTCGCCACCGTCAACGACAAAGGAACGCCGCAACTCAGCCCGGTCTGGTTCGACGTCGAAGGCGATTACATCCTCGTCAACACCGCCGAAGGGCGCGTCAAAGCCCGCAACATGCAAGCCAACGACAAAGTCGCGCTCGTTATTCAAGACCCCAAAAACCCTTATCGCTACGTCGGCATGCAAGGCAAAGTCGTTTCCGTTACGAACGAAGGCGCGGACGACCACATCAACATGCTCTCCATGCGCTACAACGGCGCGCCGTGGCAATTCGGCGAAGGACAAAAGCGACTCATCTTCAAAATTCAGCCGACCTCCTTTGCAGGAAACGGATAATCTCCTCGCGTTCCTCAAAACGCGACGTTCCATCCGCCGCTTCAAAGCGGACCCGATTCCTGATTCCACAATTCGGGAACTTCTCTTCGCCGCAACCTTCGCCCCCTCCGCGCATCATCGCCAACCTTGGCGCTTCGCGGCGCTGACGAAGAAAACGTCCATCGCAAATTTCGCGGAGAAGATGACGGAAGAATTTCGCAAATCGCTCGCAGCCGACGAAACGCCGCCTGCGACGATAGAGAAATTGACGCGCCGCTCGCGCGAACGAATCGGCGGCGCGCCCGTCGTCGTCGTCGCCTGCGCCGACATGTCCGAAATGCGGCGCTATCCCGACGAACGCCGTCAACGCGCCGAACGTCTGCTCGCCGCGCAATCCGTCGCCAACGCGGGCATGCAATTGTTGCTCGCCGCGCACGCCAAAGGCTTGGGCGGCGTTTGGCTCGGCAGCCCGATGTTCGCGCAAAACGCCGTGAGCGAAATTCTCAACCTGCCGCCGACTTGGGAGCCGCAAGCCATGTTCCTCATCGGCAAGCCGTCGGAGATTCCGCAAGCGCGAGAACGAAAACCGCTCGAAGAAATTTCCATTTTTATTGACGAAGAAGGCGGCTCTATTTGAAAATCACAGCCTTAGCGGGCGGAGTCGGCGGCGCAAAACTCGCGCACGGACTCGCCCAAATCCTCCCTGCCGAAGATTTAACCGTCGTCGTTAACACGGGCGACGACTTTGAACATCTAGGCTTGTCCATTTGTCCCGACCTCGACACGGTCTGTTACACGCTGGCGGAGTTGGCGAACTCCGAAACAGGCTGGGGACGCGCCGACGAAACGTGGAACGTCATTTCTAACGTGGAGAAATTAGGCGGACCCGCTTGGTTTCGTTTGGGCGACGCCGACATTGGAACTCACCTCGAACGGACGCGGCGGCTGAAAGCGGGCGAAGCGCTTTCGCAAATCACTAAAGATTTTTGCGCGGCGTGGGGCATCAAGCCGACTGTTTTGCCGATGACCGATTCCGCCGTGCGAACCGTCGTGGACAGCGACGAAGGCGAATTGGCGTTTCAAGAATATTTTGTGCATCGTCAATGTCAGCCGCGCGTGAAAGGCTTCAGGTTTGAAGGAGTCGCATCCGCGCAACCCGCCGTCGGCGTGAAAGAGGCGTTGCGTTCTGCCGACGCGGTTATCTTTTGTCCGTCTAACCCGTGGGTGAGCATTGACCCTATTCTGCAAGTCGTCAAAGAAATTGAAAAGCCGGTCTTCGCCGTTTCGCCCATCATTGGCGGAAAGACGATCAAGGGGCCGGCGGCGAAAATGTTTGCCGAACTCGGCATCGAGCCGTCCGCTTACGCCGTCGCCGAACATTATCGCGCCATCCTGCGCGGATTCATTTTGGACGTCGAAGACGCGGCGCTGGAAAATAAAATCCAAAATCTCGGCTGCGCGACGTTGGTTGCAAATACGCGCATGAATCACCCTGCCGACCGCGCGCGCTTAGCGGAAGAAACGCTGCAATTTATACGGAGTTTATGATATGTCGCTTTGGGCAATCGTGCCTGTTAAACCGTTGCGGCGCGGAAAGTCGCGCCTTGCGGGAACGCTGACCGAAGACGAGCGCGCCGCGCTCAATCAAAAAATGCTGGAACACACCGTCAGGACGCTGGTCGAGATGGACGAAGTGGACAAGGTGATGGTCGTCAGCCGCGACCCGCAAGCGCTGTCCATCGCCCGCAGTTGCGGCGCAAACACAATTCAAGAGGACGGTCAGCCGCATTTGAACAACGCCTTAGCGCAAGCGTCCATCATTGCAAAAACGCGCGCCAGTCGCGGCGTGTTGATTCTGCCCATTGACCTTCCCTTCGTTTCGGCGGCAGACGTGCGGACTTTGATTGACAGCGCCGCGAAGCCGCCCGTCGTCGTCATCGCGCCCGACCGCCATAAAAAAGGGACAAACGCCATGCTCATCGTCCCCGCCGGGCAGATTGAATATGACTTCGGCGAAAACTCTTTTGAGCGACATTGCGAACGCGCAATTCAATCCGGCGCGCGCGTGGAAGTCGTCGAACTCCCCTCGCTCGGACTCGACCTCGACAACCCCGAAGATTTGGAATTAGTGCGCCAAATGGAAGCGGAATTAGAGTCTCATAAAGCGTAAGAGTCTAAAATCTCGCGGACGCCCACCCTATGAATTTTTTGCATTTTATGGCAATATTTGTCTGACAATTATCCGCAACTTCACCCAAGGAGAATCCGCATGACTGAACGCATGGCTCTTTATCTGCAAGACTCGCACGACCTGCGCGACGGACTCGATTACGCCAAATACGCCGAAGCGAAAGGCTTTGAAGCCGTGTGGCAGGCGGAAAGCCGCCTCGTCCGCGATGCGATTGTGCCGATGGCTGGCTACGCCGCCGTAACCGAAAAAATCAAAGTCGGTTCGGGCGTGATTAATAACTGGACGCGCAACATCGGACTCCTCGCCGCCACCTTTCTAACGCTCGACGACCTCGCGCCGAATCGCGTCATCTGCGGCTTGGGCGCTTGGTGGGATCCGCTGGCGGCGAACGTCGGCATCGAGCGCAAGAAACCGCTAACCGCCATGAAAGAAACCGTCCTCGTGATGAAAAAACTTCTTAACATGGAGCGCGTTACTTTCGACGGCGACTTCATCCATGTGAACGGCATCGAGTTGGACGTAGTTTACGGGCGGCGCGAACCGCGCAACGTGCCGATTATGATCGGCGCGACGGGCGACAAAATGATGGAACTCGCAGGCGAAGTCGCGGACGGCGCGGTTCTGAATTATTGCGTCGCCCCCGAATACAACGACAAAGCGATGGAATTGCTGCACAACGGTTTGAAAAAATCCGGGCGTAAAATGGAAAACTTTGACCGTCCGCAGTTAATCGTCTGCTCGGTGGACGAAGATCACGATAAAGCCATTGATTACACAAAAATGCTGCTCTGCCAATACATCGCTCAACAGCCGCACATCGCCAAAGCCTCCAACGTCTCGGACGACGTGATTCAAAAAATTCAATCCATTCTCGGCTGGCCCGCCACGAAAGAACAAGTGATGCAAGCCAAAGACCTTGTGCCAGACGAACTCGTCCACAAGATTACCGCATCGGGGACTCCCGCCGAAGCGAAAGCCAAAGTGGAAGAGTACAAAAAACGCGGCTGCACCTGCCCGATTTTGTACCCCGTCGGCGGAAATTTCAAATTGTTGATTGACACCTTCGCGCAAGCATGAGCAAATTAAAACAAGCCAGTTCCAAAAATTGTTTCATCTGCGGCGTGGAAAATCCCGTCGGCTTGCACTTGCATTTTTACGAAGTCGAAGCGGGCGTGATCGAAGCCGAATACACCGCGCCCGAACATTTTGAAGGATTCCCCGGCGTGCTGCACGGCGGAATCGTCGCCGCCATCCTTGACGAAATTTCCGGCAGAGCCTACATGGGCACGGACGAGAAAAATCCGCGCTTTATGTTCACCGGAAAACTTGAAATCAAATACCGCAAAAACACGCCGATAGGCAAACCGCTCAAACTCGTCGGAAAAATTATCGAGGATAAGGGGCGCGTCGCCAAAGCCTGGGGCGGCATCTATGACGCGGAAACAGGCGAACTGCTCGCCGAAGCGACGGGCGTTCACATCAACGTCCCCGCCGAACGGCTGGACATGACGCGCCTCGACGAATTTGGCTGGAAAGTGTATCCCGATTAACGCCGCCGACTTTGGACGAACTTCTCATCTTCCTCACCTACGTCGCCGTCGCCGCGTCGTCTATTTCGGGCGCGCTCGAAGCGCGGAAGCGCCAAATGGATTTGGTCGGCGCGATCACCATCGCCTACGTTACCGCCTTTGGCGGCGGCACCGTCCGCGATTTGCTCTTGGGGCGCACGCCCGTCTTTTGGATGGCAGACCCCGCGCTGACCGTCGCCGCCTTCGTCCTCGCCCTCGTCGCCTTTTACCGCTTTGACCGCGTCTCGCGCAAACTGCTCATCGTCGCCGACGCGGTTGGGCTGGGGCTGTTCAGCATACTCGGCGCGACCTACGCCTTTCAATTCAACCTGTCGCCGATTATCGCCGTCCACATGGGAGTCGTTACCGGCATCTTTGGCGGCGTGTTGCGCGACGTGTTGAGCAACCAAATTCCGCAAGTCTTCGGTCAAAGCGCCGAACTTTACGCCACCTGTTCGTTCGTCGGCACAACGCTATTTATCGTTCTCTATTTCTACCATCTGTCCAGCATGTCCGTCGCGGCGGTTGTCGGCGCGTCTGTCATTTTCGCCATGCGTCTGCTGGCGGCGCGTTTCAAAGTAACGCTCCCTTCGCCGTAAACGCTTTATAATCAAGCCGATGGAGGCTTTCTATGATTACGACTTACCACCGACCCCAAACTCTCGACGAAGCGCTCGCGCTTTTGACTCAACCCGAAACCGTTCCGCTTGGCGGCGGCACGCTTCTCTCTCACCCGACGGCGGATTCTGTCTCCGTCGTGGATTTACAACGCCTGAATTTGGGTTCGCTGCGCGCCGTCGGCAACGATTTGCAAATTGGCGCGACTTGCGCGTTGCAGGCGCTTTATGAATCCGAACATGCGTCCGCCGCGTTGAAAACGACCATCAAACTCGAAGCGCCGCTCAACGTCCGCAACGCCGCCACCGTGGCGGGGACTCTCGTCGCCAGCGACGGGCGCTCGCCCTTTACAACCATGCTTCTGGCGTTAGACTCAAAAATAGAATATCAGCCGTTTAACAAAGACCAGCCGCCCGTTACCGTCAGCCTGAGCGAATATCTGCTCGTCCGTCCGCGCGGATTAATTACATCTATCGCCGTTCCGCGCAACGCCAAATCCGCCTTTGAGTACGTCTCCAAAACGCCCGCCGACAAACCGCTCGTCGGCGCGGCAGTCGCTCGCTGGAATTCGGGACGCGCGCGCTTCTTCCTTTGCGGTTACGGCAAAACTCCGCTCTTGGCGCTAGACGGCACGGAAGCGCACGGCATCCAAGAAGCGGCGCGAAACGCCTATCACGAAGCCGCCGACGAATGGGCGTCCGCCGAATACCGCATGGACGTCGCCGCGACGTTGGCGAAGCGCGCGCTCGAAAGTTTGACATGACCGCGCCGAAAATCAAAGCCTTTGAAGAGGTCGCGCGGATTTTCGGCATCTCCAACGAAAGCGCAAAATACTTTTTGAATCACGTGCAAAAAAGTTTCAAGGTCGAGCGTCCGCCGCACAAGTTGATTTTGGAATTCGTCGAAAAGCAAACGTACAAATATCAGCCGACACCCTACGACGTCGCCGCCGCCATGAAAGAAAGCGGAATTTGGGATTACGCCATTTCGTCCCCGCCGCCCGTTTTAGAAGACGAAGAAGACCTTTATTAGCGAACCTGCAATTTTGAACTTTCAATAAAAGGAACTTTATGAGCAAATCTTTCATCCTCGTCAAAGAACAACGCATCGCCGAAATCAACTCGTTGGCGCGACTCTACGAACACCGACGCACCGGCGCGCGTTTGCTTTCAATCGTCAACGACGACGAAAATAAAGTCTTCGGCGTAACCTTTCGCACCACGCCCAAAGATTCAAGCGGCGTGGCGCACATCCTCGAACATTCGGTTTTGAACGGCTCGCAAAAATATCCGGTCAAAGAGCCGTTCGTCGAATTGCTCAAAGGTTCGCTGGCGACCTTCGTCAACGCCTTCACCTACCCCGATAAAACCTGCTATCCCGTCGCCAGTCAAAACGAAAAAGATTTTTACAATCTGATTGACGTGTATGCGGACGCGATTTTTCACCCGCTGCTCAGCGAGCAGACCTTGATGCAAGAAGGCTGGCATTACGAAATCGAAGACCCGTCCGCGCCGCTGACGTATAAAGGCGTAGTCTTCAACGAAATGAAGGGCGCGTACTCCTCGCCCGATTCTTATTTGGGCAAAGTCATCATCGAGTCGCTTTTCCCAAAACACATCTACGGCGCGGATTCGGGCGGCGACCCCGCGCAAATCCCCAGCCTCACTTACGAAAACTTCCGCGCTTTTTGGGAAACCTATTATCACCCGTCCAACTCGTTCATCTTTTTCTACGGCAACGACGACCCCGAAAAACGCCTCAAATTGATGGAAAATTACCTCAAACCGTTTAAGCGCAAAAAAGTTAAATCGAGCGTGCCGCTTGCCAAACCTTTCAAACGCGCCAAACGCTTGGAGTTTGCTTACGCCGCCAGCGAAGGCGAAGACCTCGACGCCAAACATTACCTCACCGTCAACTGGAAATTGCCCGCGCCTGAAAATTCCGCGCAAGATTTAAGCCTCGCCATCCTCGCCCACGCGCTGATGGGCACGCCCGCTTCGCCGCTGCGTAAAGCGCTCATAGACAGCGGCTTAGGCGAAGATGTCGCGGGCATCGGCTTGGAAAGCGATTTGCGCGAACCGATTTTCTCCGTCGGCTTAAAAGGGACGCGCGCGCGCCACGCGAAAAAAATCGAAAACCTAATCCTCAACACGCTGCAACAACTCGCCCTCGAAGGCATTGACCCCGACGCAATCGCCGCCTCGCTCAACACGCTCGAATTCGCCCTGCGCGAAAACAACACAGGCGGCTTCCCACGCGGCATCGCCGTCATGCTCCGCGCCCTGTCCGTTTGGCTTTATGACGGCGACCCCTTCGAGCCGCTGGCTTTTGAAGCGCCGCTCGCAGACATAAAGAATCGCCTCAAAAACGATTCGCGCTATTTTGAAAAGATGATTCAAACGCTTTTGCTAGACAATATGCACCGCGTCGTCTTGCGCCTCAAACCGGACGCGGAGATGAGTCAGCGCCTTGAAGCGCAGGAAACGCTCAGGCTGGAATCTGCCAAGCAGAACATGAGCGCGGACGAAATCCGCAAGCACATCGAAACCGCCGCCGCGTTGCAACTGCGCCAAGAGACTCCCGACTCGCCCGAAGAGTTGGCAAAACTTCCCGTCCTCGATTTAGACGACCTCGACAAAAAAATCCGCACGATTCCCATCGAAGAGATTCAAGCGCAAGATTCAAAAATCCTCTATCACGATTTATTCACGAACGGAATCGTTTACCTCGACCTCGCCTTCGACATGCGCGCCCTGCCGCGCGAGCTGCTTCCGCTGACGGAAATCTTCGCGCGCGCGTTATTTGAAACGGGAACTGAAAGCGAAGATTACGTCAAACTTTCGCAGCGCATCGGAAAAAGCACGGGCGGAATTCACGCTTCGGCGTTTGCGACGACAACGTTCAAATCGCGGGAGAGCCGCGCTTATTTCGTCGTTCGCGGAAAATCTACGGCGCATCAAGCCAACGAAATGTTAAGCATCCTGCGCGACGTTTTATTGACCGCAAAGCTCGACAACAAAGAGCGCGTCAAACAAATTGCGATGGAAGAAAAATCGGACGCGGAAGCGGGTTTAGCGCCAGCGGGACATCGCTTTGCCAACATGCGTTTGCGGGCGCAATTTGGCGGCGCGAGTTACATCAACGAGCAAATGGGCGGCGTAAGTTATCTCTTCGCCTTGCGCGAACTCGTCGCCGAAATTGACAAAAACTGGCAAGGCGTTTTGAAGAAGTTGGAAACGATGCGCGACGCGCTGATTAACAGCAAAACGCTTTTGTGCAACGTTACGCTCGACGCGGAAAACTGGAAAATCTTTCGCCCGTATTTGGAAAATTTTATTTTTGCTTTGCCCGTCAAAAACGCCGACCTCGCGCCGTTCGACTTTCAGCCGTCTTTGCAAAAAGAAGGGCTGGCGATTCCCGCGCAAGTCAACTATGTGGCGAAGGGCGCGAACTTGTACGACGCGGGCTACGAGTTGGACGGCTCTTCGATGGTCGTCGTCGGCTATTTGGGCATGATCCACCTTTGGGAAAAAATCCGCGTGCAAGGCGGCGCGTACGGCGCGTTCGCGCAATTCGACGACGCGACCGGCGTCTTTTCCTTCCTCTCTTACCGCGACCCAAACATTGACAAAACAATCGCCAGTTACGACAGCGCCGCCGCTTTCCTCAAAGGGTTAAGCGACTCGCGCCTTAACGAAAACGAATTGAAGAAAGCCGTCATCGCCGCCATCGGCGACTTAGACTCGCATCAACTGCCCGACGCAAAAGGGCACACCTCGATGATGCGCTACCTTGTCGGGCGCACGGACGAAGACCGCCAGAAATACCGCGACGAAGTTTTATCCGCAAACGGCGAAGATTTCGTCGCCTTTGGCGAAGCGCTGGAAAAGGTCGCAAGTTCCGAAGCGCTGGTCGTCGTCGGTTCGCAGTCGGCGCTGGAAAATTCGGAAGCGCAATTGAAAATCACGAAAGCGGCGTAACTCAAAATGTTCGACAACGATCTATTGGTTTCAGAACTTTGGGCGCGGGATGTGCATTTCATGCTTGGAGAAGATTCGCGTCATCCGCCCCTGCTTTCGCCTGACGAATTAATCAAACGTCTCGCGGAAAGTCCCGAAACGCGCTTGCAGTTAAGTTTAATTCCGCTGTTTTTGCGTCATCCGCAATATGCGATTTACGTCGAACCAATCGCGGAAAATCTGATTGCGGAACGTCAACTAATTTTGAAATTCTTTTACAGCGCGGCAGTTTGGCTTGAAAGAAAATATCTCTCGACAAGCGAATTGCCCGATTTATTTTCGGAGAAACTAGGCGTAAACCTCGCGCCTAGCCCCGATGAAAATTTACAAGCGCTCGCGTTTCGTCAAAAGAAAATAAGCGCGTCGCGTATTAACTGGCAAGCCACATATCAGCACGCGGCGGACATTTGGTTGAAAGACCTTAAACTGCGAAAAGCAAAATATGGGAAGAATTAAAATCTCGCTTGACTTAAGTTTTTTACAGGAGTCTCTTATGGATATTACCCTCAAAATTAACGGAACGGAACACGCGATTAACGCGCCCGCTTCGACGACGTTGCTGACTGCCCTGCGCGGACTTGGCTTTCACGGCGCGAAGTTCGGCGACGAGCAAGGCTTGAGCGGCGCGGACGGCGTGTTGCTCGACGGAAAAATTGTCAACGCCGGTTCGATGCTGGCGGCGCAAGCGGAAGGTCATGCCGTCGCCACTATCGAAGCGTTGGGCGAACATCCCGAACAAGGCTGGCGCAAGACCGAGGGTTTGCATCCGTTGCAAATGGCGTTCGTCGAGAACGGCGCGATTCAATGCGGATATTGCACGTCCGCGCAGGTGTTGGCGGCGAAGAGTCTCTTAGATAAAAATCCCAATCCCAGCGAAGAAGAAGTCCGCGAGGCGTTGGCGGGAGTTTTGTGCCGCTGTACGGGTTATCAAAAGCCGGTGCAAGCCGTGCTAAAAGCCGCCGCCGTTTTGCGCGGAGAGGAAGAGTTTGGCGGCGAAGCCGTGCGCTGGGACTTGGGCAGTTGGGGCGAAACGCAACCCGACATGCCGAATCAAGGCGGCGATTTAACGCTCAACGTGTTGACCAAACCGAAAGTCGTCGTCGCGCCTGAATCGGGCAAATGGCAAACCGTCGGCAAGCCCGAAAAGAAAGTGGACGCCGTCAAACTCGTTCAGGGAAAATCCGCGTTCACCGCCGACGTGGACATACGCGGCATGTTGTACGCGAAAGTCTTGCATTCGCCGCACGCGCACGCGCTCATCAAACACATTGACGCGAGTAAAGCCCGCGCGCTCGAAGGCGTGGCGGCGGTGTTAACCTGGCACGACATTCCTCGAGTCGTGTATTCGACGGCGGGACAATCCGACCCAATCCCCGGACCGCTGGACACGTTTTCGCTCGATAAAAAAGTGCGCTTCGTCGGCGACCGCGTGGCCTTCGTCGCGGCGGAAACGCCCGAAATTGCGGAGAAGGCGCTGACGCTAATCGAAGTCGAATACGAGATTCTGCCGGCGATTTTGGACACGCGCCAATCCATGCAAGCGGGCGCGATCAAGATTCACGACGAGCCGGAGTTCGTCAACTTCGCCGACTCAAACCCCGACAAAAATCTCGCCGCCGAAATCCGCATTGACATTGGCGACGTGAACAAAGGTTTCGCCGAAGCCGACGAAATTTTTGAAGCCGAATACGAAGTCCCCAAAGTGCAACAAGTTTCCATCGAGCCGCACGTCTGCGTTACCTATTGGGACGAAGACGACCGCCTCGTCATTCGCACGTCCACGCAAGTGCCGTTTCATGCGCGGCGCATGTTAGCGCCCGTTTTGGATTTGCCCGTAAAAAGAATCCGCGTCATCAAGCCGCGCATCGGCGGCGGATTTGGCGGCAAGCAAGAAGTGCTGATGGAAGACGTCGCCGCGCATTTGACCATCGCCACCAAGCGCCCGGTCATCTACGAGTACACCCGCGAGGAGGAATTCATCGCGGCGCGTTCTCGCCATCCCATGCGCGTGCGTTTGAAAACCGGCGTGAAGAAAGACGGCACGATCACCGCCAACGCCATGTACGCTTTGTCCGACACGGGCGCGTACGGCTGCCACGCGCTGACGGTTACCGGCAACACCGGACATAAAGCGATGGCATTATACGTCGGCGACGGCGAATATCGCAAAGCGCCGAACATCCAATTCTACGCGGACGTGGTTTACACCAACACGCCGCCCGCCGGCGCCTTTCGCGGATACGGCGTCCCGCAGGGTTACTGGCCCCTCGACCGCCACATGGAAAAAATCGCGCGCGCGATGGGCTTCGACCCGATTGAATTTCGTTTGAGGAATACCATTCACGCGGGCGAATATCATCCCTTCTCGACGGCGTGGAACGAAGGACGCGAGCCGCGCCCGGAGATTGTCCACACTGTCGGGTTGGAGCAATGCGTCGCGCAAGGAAAAGCGGCGATTAGCTGGGATCAAAAATTCGGCAACGAAGAGTGGCGAAAAAATGTGTCAGGCATCAGGCATCAGGCATCAGGTAAAAACCTGACACCTGACACTGAAAAACCTGAAACTTCAAAGCGCAAAGGCATCGGCGTCGCGTTGGTCATGCAAGGCACGGCGATTCCCTATCTCGACATGGGCGGCGCTTCGATCAAAATGAACGACGACGGTTCGTTCAACCTGCTCGTCGGCGCGACGGATTTGGGGACAGGTTCGGACACGGTCATCGCGCAGATGGCGGCGGAAGTGTTGGGCGTTCCAATCGAAGACATGATCACCTATTCGTCCGACACCGATTTCACGCCGTTCGACAAAGGCGCGTACGCTTCGTCCACGACGTATATTTCCGGCGCGGCGGCGGTCAAAGCCGCCAACGTCGTCGCCGAGCGCATCAAAGCGCGCGCGGTGGAAATGTTCAAAGCGCAAGGGTTGGACGTTGACCCTTCCGATTTGCAACTTGTCAACCGCATGGTCATCGCGCCCGACGGACAATCTATTCCGCTGAGCGAAATCGCGTTGGAAAGTTTGCATCGCAGCAATCAGGAACAGATTATGGGAGTCGGCAGTTATGTTTCGCCGTCGTCGCCGCCGCCCTTCGCCGCGCAATTTGCCGAAGTTACGGTGGATACGGAGACCGGTCAAGTTACCGTTGACCGTTTGGTCATGGCGGTTGATTCAGGCGTAATCGTCAACCCGCTCACCGCTTCGGGTCAAATCGAAGGCGGCATGACGCAAGCGCTCGGTTACGCCGTCTGCGAGGAAATGCGCTTCGACGAAAACGGCAACGTTTACGAAAAAGATTTAGACCGCTATCACGTCTTCCGCGCCGACGAAATGCCCGAACTGGAAACCATCTTCGTCGAGACGTTCGAGCCGAGTCATCCGTTCGGCGTGAAAGCCGTCGCCGAAATTCCGATGAACGGCGTCGCGCCCGCCGTCGGCAACGCGGTCTTCGACGCGCTCGGCATTGACATTGACGCGAACCCCGTTACGCCCGAAAAAGTCTGGCGGGCGTTGAAAAACAGGTAAGGCATGTCTGACACGATTTACGTCGTCGGACACATCAACCCCGACACCGACACCATCGCCGCCGCGATGGGCTACGCCTGGCTCTTGAAAGAGCGCGACGGCGTGAACGCAATCGCGGCGCGCGCGGGCGCGTTGAACGCGCAAACTTCTTGGGCGCTGAAAGCGCTCGGCTTAGACGCGCCGCACCTCCTCGCCGACGCTTCGCCGCGCTTTGGCTCGGTCATGCAGCGCCTCGACAGCCTGCCCCCCGACGCGCAACTCGGCCATGCGTGGGCGCTCGCCAGCCGCACGGGCGGCATCGCCCCCGTCGTCAACGCGGACGGAACGCCCTACGGCATCATCAACGGCATGAGCCTGTTCAAATATTTCAGCCAAACGCTCGGACCGCGACCAGGCGAAACCACCGTGCGCGAGATGATGTCCGCCGAATGTCGCCACGCGGCGGACACGTCTGTGCCGAAGTTTCAAGCCAACGCGCACATCCGCGATTCGCTCAACCGCATTCTGCGCGACGAAACCGACGACTACTGGGTTGTGGACGAAAACGGGCGTTATCTCGGCATTGCGCGTCAACGCAGCCTGCTCAACCCGCCGCGCCTCAAAGTCATCCTCGTTGACCATAACGAACCGCGTCAATCCATCGCCGCGCTCGACGAAGCCGAACTCATCGAAATCCTCGACCATCATCGGCTCGGCAACCCGTACACGCATCAACCAATTCGTTTCACAGTGGACATCGTCGGCTCGACCTCGACCTTGATTTGCGAACAAACAGCGGAAGCCGGCCTCTCCGCGCCGCCGCCGATTGCAGGCGCGCTTCTCTCCGGACTTTTATCCGATACGTTAACCCTAACCTCGCCCACCACGACGGAGCGCGACCGCGTCGCCGCAGAACGTCTGGCGCGTTGGGCGTTCGTCGGCGGAAGTCCGCTTGCGGGCGAGACCGTTGAAAGTTACGGCAAAGCCTTGCTCAGCGCGGGCGCAGGACTTTCCAACCGCGAACCCGAAGAAGTGGTCAACGCCGACATGAAAGCCTTTGAAGGCGGCGGATTCAAATTCGCCGTTGCCCAAGCCGAAGTAACCGACATTATGCAGCTCGCCGAACATTTGCGCCCGCTCGCCAAAGCGCTCGACGACCTGCGCGACAAAAAAGGACTCGACTTCGCCATGCTGCTCGTTACCGACATCGTGCGCGGCACAAGCCGCCTCGTCGTTACCAGCGACCCGCCGCCGATTCTCAACGACCTGCCTTACCCGCCCCTGCCCGACGGTTCGCGCGACGCGCCCGGCGTGGTTTCGAGAAAGAAACAACTCTTGCCCGCCGTGTTGGGGTTGCTGGAAACGTAGAGCGATAAATATCAAGCAAGCAAGGACAAAAAATCTTCGACACAAATAGCGTCAGAAGCCAATTCATAGACAAAAATAAACCGTGAAAAATGTCCAGTTTTATATTGACACAAATACGCCTTCATGATAAACTACCGCCCGCTTAACAAATTGGTCCCGTGGTGTAGCGGCCTAACATGCGGCCCTGTCAAGGCCGAGATCGCGGGTTCGAATCCCGTCGGGACCGCAGCGCGTAACACTTTGACAAAGTACGGCAAAAGCCGACTTCCAATGAGAAAGTTCATCGGAAGTCGGCTTTTTGTATTCCGAGTTCATCCTCTTGATGTGGCTTTGGCGCATAAAGGGTTTGACAAAAACGGCGCGAGCATGTAACTTTGGGTTTATGCTGAAACAAACAAAGCCACACTCACGCCAAAAAGCATTATGCCGTAACACGGCGTTTCCAAGCGACGCGCGTGGAGAAAATTGCACTGGGCGTCAATTCAGAAGACGGCGAAATTCAGGCAGCGCTTTTGACGGAAAACAGCCGTTACAAACATTTGACCGTTTCACGGTCAGTTATATAAATTCGGGCGTTCGTGTTATCAACATCCGACCCCAAAGGGGTCTAATGTTTGTAGCCGTTGACAATTTCGGCGCAATGGCGCGACCGCGGCGCGGTCATAGGTTTATAGCCGTTACAAGCATTTGACCGTTTCACGGTCAGCCATATAAATTCGAGCGTTCATGTTACAAACATCCGACCCCGAAGGGGTCTAATCTTTCTAGCCGTTGCAATTTCGGCGCAATAGCACGACCGCGAAGCGGTCGAATGGGTTTATTCCTCGTCTGAAACTATGATTGAAATGATTACTCGACGGGCTATGATTGCGCCGCTCTAATCATAGTTCTCATTCAATCACATAAATCATAGTTCAGACCTTCACTTGCCCGTTCATCAACAACGGCAAAAGCCAATCGCGGAGTTCCGTCAGCGCTTGGGATTCAAAATCAAGTTTATTTTGTTGCTCAAATGTTGGGGAAATAATCTTGTGATATTTCTCTAAAATACTTTTTCCAGGCTTTAACACTCTAAGAGAAAATAGATCATCTTTTGTGATTGAGCCAAAAGTTGTTCCATTCACATTTCGTCTATCAAAAACTTGTTTCAAATTTTTCATTACTTCAAATAAATATGTAGTTACGCCATCTTTACTATTCAATGCCGCAAGCCCGCGTCCAATGCAACAATCTTCTTTGGCAATATTGATTGTTCCAACAGGGGCGCGAACACTTAAAAGAATATCGCCCGTTTTTGCAAAACGAGTTGGTTGCATTGTAAATTGTCGCACAGAAGGAAAACGATTTCCAAAATCAGTAGCCCCTTGAAAGAAAATCATTCCTTCGCCGTCTTCGTTATATGATTCTCCTGGGGGAGATTGTCCCATTGTGATATTGGCAATGTCGCTTAATTCCACAACCTCCCACCCAAGCGGAATCTCCCGCTTCAACTCCTCATTCCAGACCAGCCCCCCGCCAGCGGATTTGTGCGGGGCAAATTGCACAAACCAATAATCGTAAATCGTCTTCGCCAGAGACTCTAACTCCGCGTTGACGCGCGCGTTCAGTTCGATTTTCGCATCCAACGCGGACAGCACGTCCGCAATTTTTTTCTGGTCATTTTTTTCTTGAATAATCGTTATCTCAATTTCTTCAAATCCCGCTTTATTCAAAATTGGAACAACAGTTTTTCCCGCGTTCTTAACAAAAACTGGTTTGTGGTGATTCAAGGCATAATATAAGTAATGTGGGTCAAACTTCTCTTCATCAACAATAATTGAATTTATCTGCTGGTTTGTTATTGCCTCACTTTTATTCAAAGAAATTCTGCCAATATCGCCAATACAAGTAATCATTACGCTATTTGGCGGCAATAGCCTTGAATTTAACTTCCTTGCGCCAAATTGAGATAATTTTCTTTCCGTTGATTGGATATATTTCTGGTTTACAAAATCAGGCGGTGTTGCAAATAATATTTCATTTCCAAAATCTTCTGGCGATTTTGAAGAAGGGGTTTTTCCTGTAACGATTTTTCCCAAATCAGATATTTTTACTTTTATCTTATTCACACATCACCTTCAACCTGTAACTTGCAACCTTCACCCTGCAACCTGACACCTGACACCCGACACCCGACACCCGCCCCCTACAACAACCTCTGCTGACCTTCGTCCGCGTAATCCAACCCCAAATGCTCATAAGCGGATTTGGTCGCCACGCGCCCTTGCGGCGTGCGGTCTAAAAATCCCAACTGCAAAAGATACGGCTCGACCACATCCATGATGGTGTCCTGCTCTTCGCTAATCGAAGCGGCGATAGTGTTCAAGCCGACCGGCCCGCCGTTGTATTTTTCGATGATGGTTTTCAACACGCGCCGATCCACGTCGTCCAAGCCGAGCGGGTCAACCTGCAACAAATCCAACGCCTCTTTGGCGACGTTTTGCGTAATCACGCCGTCCGCGCGGACTTGAGCGAAATCGCGCACGCGCCGCAGCAGACGCAAAGCAATGCGCGGCGTCCCGCGCGCGCGCCGCGCCACCTCGCCGACGCCCGATTCGTCCGCCTGAACTTTCAACATCCCCGCCGCGCGGCTGACGATTTTCTTCATCGCCGCCAAATCGTAATAATCCAAACGATAGACCGCGCCGAAGCGCGCGCGCAACGGAGCGGTAACCAACGCCAAGCGCGTCGTCGCGCCCACGACCGTAAACTTCGGCAGTTTCAGACGAATAGACCGCGCCGAAGGTCCCTTGCCGATGACGATGTCCAACGCGAAATCTTCCATCGCGGGATACAACACCTCTTCGACGGCGCGGCCGAGGCGGTGAACTTCGTCAATAAATAAAATATCGCCCGCGCGGAGATTCGTCAGAATCGCCGCCAAATCCCCGGCGCGTTCGATGGCGGGACCCGCCGTTACCTTCACGTTGACGCCCATTTCGTTTCCCAGCACATGCGCCAACGTCGTCTTCCCTAAACCGGGCGGACCGTAAAACAAAACGTGATCCAACGCCTCGCCGCGATGCTTCGCCGCGTCAATCAAAATGGACAGATTTTCCTTAACCTGATTCTGCCCGATGAGATCGTTCAACTTTTGCGGGCGCAGGGCGTGATCCACTTTATCGTCAGGTTTGGATTGCGGATTGATTTGCGAAGAAGATTTTGCCATGCGGCGATTATACCCGTTCGCCGTCTTCGTTCCTTTCATCGTCCAATTGACAGACGCCGTAAATTTTCGTATACTGTTTTTGATGAAAAGACGCAACCCGCGAGCCGTAACTCGGCTATTTATCGCAATCGTTTCCCTATTCCTCGCCATAGGCGCTTGCGGTCAAGCCATCCGCGCCGATAACTATGCAAACGGCGGGGGCGGTTCTTCCTCCAACACAAGCGGGTCGGATAGCGGCTGGAACAGCGGCGACAGCGACAGTTGGGATTGGGGCGGCAGTAGCGGCGACAGCGGCAGTTGGGATTGGGGCGACAGCGGCAGTTGGGATTGGGGCAGCGGCGGCGGCGACAGCGGCAGTTGGGACAGCGGCGGCTGGGACGGCGGCGACAGCGGCAGTTGGTAAAGGACATTAATGCAAAACGCTAAATCTTCCGGCTTAAGCAAACTCGATATAAACATCCTCGGTTCGGGGTTATTCGGATTCCTCTTCCTCTCGTCCAACCCGACGCTCGCCTTCCTTATCTTTATAGCAATATCCATCTACTTTGGATTTGGCGCGCTCGCCGCCTACGTTTCGGATAAATCGCCCGTCGCGCCGACGCAAAATTTCATCGCGTCTCAAAAAGGCGGCGGAATTCAGCCGTCTTCGTCCGCCGCGATTACCGACGAACGAACGATTGCAGACCGCATTAACGAAGCGCTGGAAAAGGGCGATTACAAATGTCCGCACTGCGGCGCGACGGTTTCCCCGCTCGCCGTCAAATGCATCTATTGCGGTTCGGTTTTAGCCGCCGCCGTCGGTTTGCCCGGACCAGAAAAATGGGACGACGTTGAAATCGGACAAACCGTTTTGGTCAAACACCCGCAAAAAGGCGACTTGCGCTTAACCGTCGTCAACCGAACTTTTTACGGCGAACTTTGGCAAAAGCAAATGCGCCCCGACGTGCCGTGGACGTTGACGGGCAGTTACTTCGCGCGTTTGGGATTCGCAGGCGGCGCTTCGGCGGTCAACTGGCAAAGCCGCTTCTTCTTTCTCGACGGCGAATACGCCCTCTCCGACCAAGACATCAACCGCGACTTCGCGCCCTACGCCCGTCAATTCGCCGCGTCTAATCAAACGAAAACCGTCCGCTTTTCATATAAAGACGCCTACTGGGCAATCAGCGACATCGGACGATTTCGCATCGAGTTCGTCGAGGGCGAAGGCATAAAAGCCCAGCCGGGCGCCATCGGGCGCTTCATCCACTTCAACAGCGACGCCCGCGCAATGATCTTGGAAGATTATCAAAGCGGCGGCAACGGGTTAGACCGCATCATGTACGGCTATCAAATCGAAGAAAAGCAAATTAAATTCTAATAGAGGTCTTTCATGAAAAACGCCAACCGCTTGTTCATTAATTTATTAATCGCCCTCGTCGTCGGGCAGGTTGTTTCTTTCGTCGCCGCGCCTGATTCGTGGAAAAATTTCATCGCCGTTCTGCCAAAGATTCTAAGCATGATCGCCTTTTGGGGACCGATTATCGGGCTGGTCGTCTTCGGCTTAGTGGCGGCGACGATGCGCCTGCTCGGCTTCGCTTCGCTTGATGAAATACGCCGCGAATCGGTGGACGAGAACAACCCCGCTCCCGCCGTCATCTTCGCTGGGACGTTGATTGCCAGCATCCTCTTCTTGATGATCGTCATCAAACCCTGAGCGTTAACGTTCCATAGAATCTAAACGTCCCGAGGATTGTCAAAACCTTCGGGACGTTTTTCTCGCTAGTTTATTTTATTCGTCCGCTTTGAAAACGGCTTCGACCGTCATGCCCCATTTCAATCTTGGGTCTGCGCCGTCCACCCGCGCGCGGACGGTGTAGAGAATGTCGCCGCTTTGCAAGAAATAAGCGTCGCTGATTTCCGTTACCACGCCGCTTAATTCAAGAGTCGGCAGCGCGTCAGGACGAATGATAACCGTCTGCCCGACTTTTAACCGCACAACCTCCAATTCAGAAACGTCCGTCGTTTTGATAAACCATTGGCTGTCGTCCACTACGCTGACGACGCGCGTCGTCGGGTCAACCTGCTCGCCCGCCTTCACGTTCACGTCCGCAATTTTGCCGCTAAACGGCGCGGTGATGACGAAGGCGGTCAGCGCGTCTTGCGCGGCTTCGAGGTTGGCTTTTGCCAGCGCCAATTGGTCGGCGTTCGGTCCGTCCAAACTGATTTCATATTGATGTTTGGCTTCCGCTTCGGCGGCAAGGGCGGCGTTATACGCGGCTTTGATTTCGTCGCGTTTGCGCGTCTCCGTCTCTAAATCGCGGACTCTCGCGTTCAGTTTGTCTTGCGCGTCGTCAAGTCCCTTCTTGGCGTCCTTGCGCTTGGCGTTATTTTCGTCGAGGTCTTTGTATTTATCAAAAGTCTCTTGCGCGTCTTTGAGGTCTTCTTTCAAATCTTCAATGTCGGCGTTGATGTCCTCGATGCTGTCTTTGATTTGATCCTCGTCCACGCTTTCCCATTTTTTCTCCGCGTCGGCGCGGGCAATTTGGGCGTTCATGTAGGCTTCCCAAAGTTGAGCGCGTCCGCCGCTTTCGTTTCGCAGAAGGGAATCGTAAGCGTTTTGCGCGGCGACGAGTTGCGCTTCCGCCGCGCCGCGATTAGAGAGACGCGCCAGCGCGTCGCCCTTGTTGACGGAGTCTCCAATTTTGACGAGGACTTCTTCAACCACGCCGCGCGCTTGGAAAGTTAAATTCGTGGCGCGGAGAGGTTCGAGTCGCGCTTCGGCGATCACCTCGCTCGATTGAGTCGAATCCGCCGACGCTTCGGGAGTCGCCGTCGGCGTCCCCGCGCCGCCGCAAGCGGACAGCGACAGGGCAATCAAAGTTGCGAATATCAAAATCTTTTTCTTCATGCAAAATCTCTTTTCAGTAGGTAATTTATTCATACGCCAGCACTTCGCGGATGGTGAGTCGCGCCGCGTTGCGGGCGGGCAAAATCGAGCCGAGCGCGGAAAGAATCAAAATCAATCCGAGCCAGATGACGTAGCCCAAATAGGTGAAGACCACCGCGATGGGCGTTTCAAAAATAGCGACGCTGACGATGTACGACAGCAGATAACTCAGCGGAATAGAGGCGACGATGGCGAGCGCGAACGAAATCAACCCGATGACCAACCCTTCGCCGATGACCGTCCGCATGACCGCGCGGTCGTCCGCGCCGATGGCGCGCATGATGCCGATCTCGCGCGTGCGTTCGAGGACGTTCATGCCCATTGTGCCGGTCAAGCCCATCGCGCCGACGATGGCGGTTAAGACCGCCATAATCAACAGAAAAGTTACGAGGATGTCCAAACTTTCGGAAACGGTATCCAGCGAGGTCAAACCCGATTCGGCTTGGCGCACCTTGAAGCCTGCGGCGCGGAATTGGTCGTCTAACTTTTCCGCCATCTGGCTTTGAAATTGGCGGTCGTGCCGCGTTGTAACCACGCGGAACGAATAGGAGCGGTCTTTCAAGTTCGCCATCTGTTCCGCGTATTCCAGCGGCGTGTAAGCCAGCACGCCTTCGCGCCCAATAAATTTGAAAATACCGACCACTTCCCACAGTTCTTTGCGCCCGTTCACTTTGAAGAGCAATGAATCGCCGGGCTTGAGGTTGGGGTAATAGGTCAGGATGATTTCGCTAATCGCCAACTTCCGCACGTCGTCGGGGCGAATCCAGCGTCCCGCCGCGAGAATCGGTTTGACCAATTCGCTGTTGGCGGGCGGCGCCAGCACGGTTACGTTTTCCGCCACCGAACCGTCGGGGTAGAGCAATTCAAAGCCGAGAAATTGCCAGCCTTCGACGTGTTCCACGCCGTCAATCCGCGAGGCGAACTGGCGGACTTTGTCAATGCGATAGGCGCGGTCAAAATCCAGCGTTACGTCGGCGCGGAAATAACTTCCAATTTGTTCGACGTAATCGCGCAAACTGGCGCGGACGTTGAAAACCGAGATGAAGATCGCGCCGCCCATCGAGAGGGTAAAGAGCGTCAGCATGAGGCGGCTTCTCTTGCGGAAGGTGTTTCTCAGCGAGATGATAAACGGGCGCGGAACGTGAATCCCGCGCGCGGAGAGAAAGCGCGTCAAACGCAACATCAGCCAATCCAAACGGCTGACGCGCGTCTGTCCGCCTTTGCGCGGCGCGTTCTCGTCGCCCGCAATGTCGTTGCTTAAGGCGCGCAGAACGGTAATCCGCGAGCCGTTTAAGACGGGCAGCAATCCCGCCACCAGCGGAACGAGCAAACCGACGGCGATTTGCACGATGAACGCCAGCGGCACAATGCGATAACCGAGAATCCGAAAGTTGAGTTTGTCGCCGATGAAGAGCGCCAGCGCGTAGGCGCCTTGTCCGCCGAGCGGAACGGCAATGAGCAAAGCCAGCGCGGCGAAGCACATAATCAGCACGAGATACATGACGAAGACTTGACGATTGCGTCCGCCGATTAATTTCATCACGCCGATATGCCGCAAGTGTTGATTTAACAAAGCGCTCAAGGTGTTGGCAATCAACGAACTGGACAAAAAGACGATCAAAATGCCGAGCGCCAAAAGAATGCCCAACACGGCGTTAAGCGTGTCTTCCAGCGGATGTTTGTCGCGTTCGGAGTAGCGCGTGCGGAAAATGCTCAGGTCGTTTTTTTCTAGTTTGTCGCTCAACGCGCCGCCGACTAAACGGATTTGCGTCGGGTCGTTGGGACCTTCTTTCACCGTCGCGTAAACGCGGTTGTACAACTTCGGCTGACGCAACGTCTCCATCGTGTCCATTGCGGTAAACGCCAACGGCGGCGCGAGGAAATCTCCCGCGCTGGTGCTGGCGTCTTGCACAATGCCGACGACTTTCAACTTCTTTTGGGTTTCGTCGGGCAATTCAAGAATTAAATAATCGCCGACCGAAATCTTAAGCTTGTCCAACACTTTTTTATCTAATACGACTTCGTCTTTATTGGCGTCGCTTCGCCCTTCAATCGGCGAAAGCAGATTTACTTTATTGTCCTTGAAATCGTCCAACGCCAGCAAATTAATGCTGACCCATTGCGCGCTGTTTTCGGAGCGCGCGCGGAAGTTGACCGAACGCCGTCCTTCCGCGTCTTTGACTCCCTTCGTCCGCCGCGCCGCGTTGAGGATGTCTTCGTCAAAATTGCTTGCGCGGATTTCAATATTCGCCGGGTTATTCGCCGCGTAGGACGCGCCCATATCGTGCGAAATAATTTCGTATGTTCCGGTAATCACGCCGATGGAAAACACGCCCACCGCAATGGAAAACACCACCAGCAGCGTCCGCAGTTTGCTGTCCCATAGATCGTGAAGTATCTTTCTCCAACGAGGTTTCATTTATTTCAGCAACTCGTTCAATTCGTTCGTCGAATACGGCTTAACCGTCGCGTCCTTCACGCCTTCGCGCAAATAGCGCGTTACATTTTCAGGGTTAATCGCGGAAGCGAGAACGATTGTCTTTGCGGTTAATTTCGCTTTGGCGAGCGCCGCAAAAACGTCGTCCAAAGAAACGTCGGCGACATTTTCATCCACGAGGATTAAGTCCGCCGCAGGAAGTTTCTTCAAATCAGTCGAGCGCGTCAATTTGACGGTCGAGCCTTTCAGCAATTCTGACAGCAGATTCGACCAATCGTCGTTGTCGTCAATTAGCAAAATGCTTTTGACGCCTTCCGCCTTCAACTCGGCGCGAACGGCGCGCCCCTGCGGCATAAACAAAGCCGCCGTCGTCCCTTTGCCTTCTTCGCTGACGAGCGCCATATGTCCTTGCGATTGCGAGATGACGTGCAACGCGGCGGGCAATCCCAACCCGTGATGCGCCGCCCCGCGTTGCGAGAAGAAAGGCGACCAAGCCTTGCTCTGCGCTTCTCGACTCATGCCCGCGCCGTCGTCTTCGATGCGAATTTCAAGGACGCCGCGCTCTTCGCCCAAGCGCGAATCCACGCGGACGGTTTTTGCGCCCGCCTCGACCGCGTTTTGCAACAGGTTGCCAAAGGCGCGAACCAGTTGCGTCGGGTCGGCGTAAACGTAAGCGGCTTCGGGCGCAATGGACAGTTTCAGCGTTTCAGACGAAACGCCACGCTGCAACGCCGCCGCCTGAAAAGCGTCTGCCAGCAGGACGAGGCGCGGTTTCATCTCGCGCACCGCGCCGATGAGTTGTTCTTTTACTTGAATAATTTGCGCGGCGCTTTCGGCGATCATATCCAAATCTTCTTTGAGCGAGTCCGCGTCCACTTTGCCGTCGGCGGCGAGTTCTTCGCGCAGACGAGAAACCGTCAGCGAGATGGGAAGCGTCTTGTTGCCGATCCAGTGAATGGCTTCGGTCGAGGCGGCGGTCAGCGCTTCAAAGACTTTGTTGCGAAGAATTTCGTTATGCGCTTCTTTTAATTCGTCAATCAGGCGGGCGTTGTTAATCGCCACCGCCAAATGTTCCGCCATCGTCAAAAGCGTGGTGATGTCGTCTTCGCCAAACGCGCGTTCTTCGGACGATTGGATGGTAACCGCGCCGAGCGTTTTTCCGCCATAGACGAGCGGAAGCGCCATCTCGGAGCGCGTGTGCGGCAAATGCGGATTTTTGAAATGGACGCGCTCTTCGCCGACGTCGAGCGCGATGCGCGCCTCGCCCATCGCCACGCAAGCGCCGATCATCGAGTCTGTGCCGACGCGCAATTTGTGTCCTTCTTCCAGCATTGCTTTGCCCGCTTTGCCGTAACCTGCGCGAAGGACGACATACTCGCCTTTTTCGTCGAGCAGAAAAACGCCGGCGTAATACAAGCCGTAGGCTTCGCAAATAATGTTGACCGTTTGCGGCAGGAGTTGGTCGAGGTCGAGAATGGACGCGGTTTCTTTGCCGACGCGATTCGCCGCTTTTAACAAGCGCGAGCGGCGCTCTTCTTGACGGTGCAATTTGGAATTTTGAATCGCCACCGCTAATTGATCCGCCATCGTTTGCAGCGCGTCAATGTCTTCTTCGTGAAACGCCGCCTCCTCGACGGATTGCACGGTTAACGCGCCAATCGCCTCGTCGCCAATGATGAGCGGAAGCGCCATCTCGGAGCGCGTCTTCGGCAAATGCGGGTTCTCGAAGAAGACGGCTTCTTCGCCCACGTCCAGCGCAATGCGTCCCTTTTTGTTGGCGATGCTCGCGCCGATCATCGAGTTGCCGCCGATGGCTAATTTATGTTCTTCGCGCAACATGGCTTTGCCCGCATCGCCGCGCCCCGCTTTGAGGACGGCGTATTGACGGGCTTCGTCCACGAGAAAAACGCCCGCGTAGTAAAAGCCGAATTCGTCGCAGATGATGTCCACCGTGCGTTGGAACAATTCGTAGGGGTCGAGAATGGTCGTGATGTTCTTCGCCGCCCGCGCCGAAGCCTTCAATAATTTCGCCTGCCGTTCAATGTGATTAGTCATAGAATCCTCTTTATTTAGTTATCTAGTTGCTTGTTTGCTAGTTGTCTAATTTCAACGTCTTTTGGATTAATTCCACTAAGCCTTGCTCGCGCCCCTTGACGAAAAAAGCGCTCGCGCCGCTGGATACCGCGTCTCTGGCTTTGCCCACTTCGTCGTAAGCGGTCAAGATGATGACGGGCAAACTCGCTTTGGTCTTTTTGATTTCATTTAAGAGATCAAGCCCCGCGTCGTTCTTCGGCACGCCGTCAAAGCCAGGCATGTTCAAATCCAAAACGGCGATGTCCACCGCGTCCGCGTTTTGCGAAAAAATTTCGCCGCCGCTTTTGCAATCGGACGCAGTCAACACGTCGTAGCCGGCGCGCAAGAGCGTTTTCTCCAAACTGCGTTGAATTAATTTTTCGTCGTCCACAAGCAGAATAGTTGTCATAAATTTCTCCAATGAGACCCGTCAGGTCTAATATAATTATTTTTCCGCAGGCAAAAGGACGTAAAACGTCGCGCCTTTTCCCGCTTCGCTTTCCAGCCAAATCTTTCCGCCGTGTTGGTTGACAATTTGCATCACCGCCGAAAGCCCCAAACCCGTGCCGCCTTTTCCGCCTTTGGTGGTAAAGAACGACACCCAAATTTTTTCTTGAATTTCTTTCGGAATGCCCGGCCCGTTATCGCGCACGGAGACCAGCGTAAATTCTTTGTCGCGCCGTCCGTCCACATAAATTTTCGGTTCGGGCGTGTTGGAAAGCGTCAGCGCTTCCCACGCATTTTTGACGAGGTTGTTGAAAACTTGCTCCACCTGCCGCGCGTCCACATAGACGGGCTGCATGTCGTCCGCCCAATTCATTTCCACCGCGCCGTCGGGCAGCCCCATCGCGGCGACGGTTTCGCTAATCATCTCGCGCAGCGAAACTTCTTCAACATTTCGTTGACGCGCAGGTCCAATCAAACCTTCTTTGATTTCAAGAATTGTGTTCGCGCTATTTTCGGCAATGTCCAAATCTTCAAAAAGCGATTCGACGCTGACCAACGCCTGCAAGCGATTCGGTTTCATCGCCGCCATCTCGTCGCGGATTTTGTCCAAATCCAAGCCTTGCGCCTGCGCCTCTTCCTTAACCGTTTGCAGCGCCGCCTTCAACGAATCATTTTTCAACGCCGATTCGTCCGCTTGCGAAGTCAGCGCCAGCAGATAGCCCAAGTCTTCGCGGACGCGGCGCACGCTGCCCGGTATCGGCGCGGCTTTGTTGCCAACCCAGTGAATCGCTTCGCCCGTTGCGGTGGCGATGGCTTCGTAGGTTTTCGTCCGCAAAAGTTCTTCGTTGGCGCTTTCAAGGTCTTTCATTAATCGCGCGTTGTTAATCGCAATCGCCACTTGATCTGCCATCGTTTGCAGCGAGGTAACGTCTTCTTCGCTGAAAGCGTTCAGTTCTCCGCTTTGCACGGTCATCGCGCCGACGGACACCGAGTTAACAATTAGCGGAAGCGCCATCTCGGAGCGCGTGTGCGGCAAATAAGGATTCTTGAAGCGCGATTCTTCGTCCGCCGCGTCGAGCGCAATCTGCGCTTGTTGATTCAAAACCGAACGTCCAATCATCGATTTATCGTCAATCGGCAATTTGTAATTTGCGTGCAGCATTTTATAACCCGCCACGCCGAAGCCCGCCCGCAGGTTCGCCCATTGACGGTCGTCTGAAATAAGAAAAATTCCGGAGTAATAAAAACGAAATTCGCCGCAGACGATGTTAACCGTGTGTCGCAACAGTTCGTCTAAATCTAAAATGGAAGTAACCATTTTTCCGACTCGCGCCGCCGTCTCCAACAGTTGATGACGACGCTCCAACATCGAAAACATTTTTTGATTTTGCGAAAGCAAATATTTATTGCGCTCGACGGTGTTGGTCAATTGACGGATTTGGTCTTCGATGCGTTCCGCCAATTCCAATTGATATTCGCGCAAATATTTTTCGGCGTTTTCTAAAAAGTCAACTCGCCCATTAAGATATTCGACGACCAAATTTTCAAAGTCATCGTCAATCGGTTTGGGGATGAATCCCGACGCGCCCGCCGCCAACGCCCGCGCCCGCGCTTCGTCCGAAGCGTCGCCGGAGACGACGACAATCGGAGCGTCGTTTACAATTTTCTTTAAGCGCGTGGCGGCTTCGCTGCTGCTCATTTGCGAAATAGCGTTGTCGAGCAGAATCAAATTCGGCTGAGTTTCTTCCGCCAAGCCCAACCCGTCCAGCGGATTGCTCGCTTCCAAAACGACGAAGCGCTCGGCGAGCAAACGCCGCACGAGCGAACGCGATTCGTCGCTATCGGCGATGTATAAGGCTTGCGGCAATCGGCGCGGGTCGGCGGTCATGCTATCGCTTCCACCAACTGCGGCGCGGGTCGGCGACGCGGCGCGCTTCCAAACGCTGTTGCACAATTTTGCCGACGGCTTCCATCGTAATCGGCGATTCGTTCATCACGCGCACGAAGTCGGCGCGAGGGATGGTCAGCGCTTCGACGGGGCTGCCTGCGGCGCGAACGTTGGCGATGGATTTTCCGCCGCGCAAGAGTTCCGTCTCGCCGAAGAATTCGTCCGCGCCCAAACGCGAAAGGACGACTTCTTCTTTGCGCGGCTTTTGCAAAACAACTTCGACTTCGCCCGAACGAATCATAAAGAAATGATCCACGACTTGATCGCGGGAGAGTATCGTCTCGCGCGGTTGATAAACGCGGCGTTGCGCCAACTTGGTAAATTCGAGCATGTGGCGATGGCGCAATTGCGGAAGCGCGCGCGAAATGGTTTCGTCAATCACTTCGCCGTCGGAGATGATGACGTTGCGGTCGGTGCGCGAGGTCAGCGACGGGTCGTGCGTAACCATGACAATCGTTTTGCCGAGCGCGACGAAATGTTGAAATAATTTAATAATCGTGTCGGAGGAGCGCGTGTCGAGGTTGCCAGTCGGCTCGTCGGCGATGAGCAACGGCGGGTCGCAAGCCATTGCGCGCGCAATCGCCGCCAACTGCTGTTGACCCGTCGAAACTAAAACGGGCAATTTGTTGGCGAACTCTTCCAAGCCGACCAACTCCAACAACTCCATCGCCCGCAGCGGACGTTCGTCAAAGTCGTATTTGTTGACGTAATCCATCGGCAGCATGACGTTTTCGAGCAAGGTCAGCATTGGCAGCAGTTGAAAAAATTGAAAGACGATTCCTAAATTTTCGCCGCGCCACTTCGAACGCTGACTTTCGCTCACGCCGTCGTAAATATTTTTCTGCCCGACGATTACCTGTCCGCCGCTGGGATGATCAATGCCCGTGATCATGTTCAATAGCGTGGATTTTCCGCTGCCCGATTTGCCGACGATGGAAACGAACTCGCCGCGATTAATCGTTAAGTCCACGCCTTTAAGCACGGTGAATTCGCCCGCCGCGTTGGAAAACTTTTTCACCACGCCGCGCATTTCAATCATCGCTTGTTTTTCGTCCGTCATGCGCCGCCCGCTTTCGTTTCGTCTTCGAGTTCGCCGTCAATCAACGTCAAACAGCGCGAGAAGCGATTCTTCAAACCCATATCGTGCGTTACCATAACAATCGTTTTGCCGCGTTCGGAAGCGAGGCGCGAAAACACGTCGAAGATGTGATCGGCTGTAACGGAGTCTAAACTGCCTGTCGGCTCGTCGGCGACGAGAATGTCGGGGTCGTTGGCGAGGGCGCGGGCAATCGCCACGCGCTGTTGCTGCCCGCCGGAGATGAAGGTCGGCAGTTTGTCGGCGTGTTCTTCAATCTCGACGAGGCGCAACAATTCCATCGCGCGCGCGCGCGATTCTCGCGGCTTGAAATCGCCGACTAAATCCATCGCCAGCGTGATATTTTCCGCAAGCGTGAGCATCGGCAAAAGTTGAAAGGACTGATAGACGACGCCCATCGTTCGTCCGCGCCAGAGGGCTTTTTCGTCTTCGCTCAGCGCGTGGACGAAAACCTCCGCGCCGCCTGAACTGACGACAACTTCGCCGCTGGACAGCGCGTCCACGCCGTTGATCATATTCAATAACGTGGATTTTCCCGCGCCCGATTTGCCAACGACGCCTAAAAATTCGCCCGCCTGCACGTCGAGGCTGACGTTTCGCAACGCGGGAAAATCTCCCGCGGCGGTGGAATACGTTTTGCTTACGTTTCTTAATTCAATAATATTCGCCATAAAGTTAACCGTCTTATTTTACCCGTTTACGGTTAACTTGGCTTTGCAAGCGGCTTGCAACTGCAAGAGGTCTGCTCCTCCGTTTTATTCCGTGTGTCCGCGACAGAGTCCGTTTACCCGTCCGTTTCAGTCCGTGAGTCCGCGACAAAGTCCGTTTACAAGTCCGCTTACCCCACGCGCCATAAAATCAGCGCCGCCGTCCCGACAATCGCGCAATAGACCGAAAAAACGTACAGCGGATGTTTCCGCAAATAATTCAACAGCCAGCGAATGGCGAACCAACCGACCACAGCGGCGGACAAAAACCCCGTCAAAAGGAGCGGCAGGAAACTGGCCGCGTCGGGCAGTTGAAACACTTTGACCGTTTCATATAAACCCGCCGCCAACAAAATCGGCGCGGACATGAGGAAGGCGAAACGCGCCGCCGACGGGCGGTCGAGTCCGCGAACCATCGCGCCCGCCATCGTCGAACCGGAGCGCGAGGCGCCGGGAAAGATGGCTAAAATTTGAAACGCGCCGACGACCAGCGCGTCCAGCCATGTGGCGGATTCGAGCGGGCGATTCTTTTTGTCAAAATATTCCACCGCCGTTAACAACGCCGCTGTAAACAGCAGACGAATCCCTGCCCACAACAGCGGAGCGCCAGCCATGCTTTCAACCCAACCCTTCAGCGCTACGCCCGCCAACGCCGCAGGCAGCGTGGCGACGACAATCAGCCAGCCCAGCCGCGCTTGAAAGTCGTCAACATATTTTTGCGTTTTGATTCCGTTAATCATCGCCGTCGCAATTTGCCAATAATCGCGCCAGAAAAAAAGAATCAGCGCCGCCAGCGTGCCAAGTTGCACGATGACGTTAAAAGCGAAAACGCGCTCGTCAGCCGGCAACCCCAGCAGACTGCTGGCAATCAGCAAATGCGCGGTGGACGAAACGGGGATGAATTCGGTCAAGCCTTGAACGACGCCGAGCAACAAGGAATGGAAGATGCTCATGTATTTTTCCTCTTCGCGTTATTCGCCCACTGCGCCAGCAACTCCTCGGCCCGCGCCTCAAAAGTTCCCTCGGCGATGTAAACGCGGATTTGCTCCATCAGCCGAATCAGCGCGCGCAAGTTGTGAATTGAAATTAACGTCCCCGCCAACATTTCCTTCGCCACAATCAAATGGCGGACATAAGCGCGGGTAAACGTTTGGCAGGCGTAACAATCGCACGCCTCGTCAATCGGGCGTTCGTCTCGCGCAAAGGTCGCGTTCATTAAGTTCAGCCGTCCTTCGGGCGCAAAGGCCGAATGATGCCGCGCCAAACGAGTCGGCAGCACGCAGTCGAAAATGTCCACGCCGCGCAACACGCCGTTGATTAAATCTTCCGGCGTACCGACGCCCATTAAGTAACGCGGCTTCTCCTTCGGCAACAACGGCATGACCACGTCGAGCGTGTCGTGCATTTCTTGTTTTGTTTCGCCGACGGACAAACCGCCGATGGCGATGCCTGGCGTGTCCAGCGCGGCGATGAAGGTCGCCGATTGCGTCCGCAGCGCCGCGTCCACGCCGCCTTGCACGATGCCGAACAGCGCTTGGTCGGCGCGCGTCTTCGCTTTCAGCGAGCGTTCCGCCCAGCGATGCGTGCGCTCCATCGCGCTTTTGATGTAGGCGCGGTCGTTCGGGTCGGAACATTCGTCAAACGCCATGATGATGTCCGCGCCGAGATTCTCTTGAATGGCGATTGATTTCTCCGGTGTGAAGCGATGCGTCGAACCGTCAATATGACTTTTGAAGGTAACGCCGTCTTCGTCCACCTTGCGCGTTTGCGAAAGGGAAAAAACTTGGAAGCCGCCCGAGTCGGTCAACATCGGATTTTCCCATTGCATGAATTTATGCAATCCGCCCATGTCGCGCACTAACTCGTCGCCCGGCCGCAGGTACAAATGATAGGTGTTGCTCAACACTAGCGAGGCGTTGATTCCTTTAAGGTGTTCGGGCGTCAGCGTTTTGACGGCGGCTTGCGTGCCGACTGGCGCGAAGACCGGCGTCGTCAAATCGCCGTGCGGCGTGGCAAAGACGCCCGTCCGCGAACGGTTGTTTTCAGACGTAATATTAAATTCAAACATGAAGAGATTTCAACGCTTTACGTTAAATTAACGGTCAACTTGCCCGGACGCGCCAACAACATCGGCACGGTCATCTTCAACGGCGGAATATACGGGTTAGAAACTTCCGCTTCGTACAAAGACAGCCAAGTCGAGTTCATCACGTCCAAACTGGAAGCGAAATCGGCGGATGTGGAAATCCGCATTTTGGCTCTCATCTCGAACGAACCCGCCAAAACAAAAACTGGCTCCATCTTACGGTTGGTCTCCGTCGCGTCGTAATCCAGCGTATCCTGCGCGGGCGGCGCAATGTGAAAAGCGATCACCTCCGCCGTCGGAATAAAAGTTTCAGCCATCGCATAATTTTTTGGCGGAGAGCCAGCCAACTGCATAATCTGTGCGTTATACAAATGGATAAAATTCGGCACGCCTTGCGTCCGCAGCCAAATGCTGGCGCGGATGTTCTCGCGCAGAATCAAATCCCCGCGCACAAGCAGCGTCGGCGTATAAACAAACACGGTAGAAATTTTTTCTTCGGGCGTTAACGCTCTCATGGCAAACTCCTTATTTGCTTAATTATACCCGTTCGCATTTCTCCGACTGGATAATCGTTTATACTTTCAAAATGACCACAGACAAAATTTGGAACATCGCGCCGCCCGTAACGCCCGAAGCGGATTCGGCGTTAGCGGCTTTTCCTCCCATCCTGCGCCAGATTCTTTTCAATCGCGGCTTCGCCGACGACGCATCCGCTCGCGCTTACTTGCGCGGCGAACCGACTTTCAACACCGACCCTTTTCAAATGACCGATATGCGCGTCGCCGTCGAGCGCATTCGCGCGGCGCTTAAGCGCAAAGAATCCATCGCCGTCTATGGCGATTACGACGTGGACGGCGTAACCGCCGCCGCATTGCTAATCGAGGCGCTGAACAAACTCGGCGCGGACGCGCAAAGTTACATCCCCAACCGCTTCGACGAAGGCTACGGCCTCAACAACGCGGCGCTGGACGAATTAAAGAATCGCGGCGTTTCGCTGATCATCACCGTAGATTGCGGCATCCGCTCGACGGACGAAGCGGCGCACGCCCGCGCTTTGGGCTTGGATTTAATTATCAGCGACCACCACCACCCCGACGACGAAAACCTGCCGTCGGCGTTGGCGGTTATTGATCCGAAGCGGCGCGGCGATTTATACCCCGATAAAGATTTAGCGGGAGTCGGCGTCGCCTACAAAATCGCGGAAGCGCTTTACCTCGCCAAAGAAAACGACGGCGAATTTTCGTCCGCCGCGCAAGTTCTCAACTCGCTGCTCGATTTGGTCGCGCTTGGCACCGTCGCCGATTTAGCGCCGCTGGTCGGCGAAAATCGAACGCTGGTCAAGAAAGGCTTGCGTCAAATGCGCCAAACCACGCGGCAGGGATTGTTCTCGCTGGCCGCCGTCGCCGAAATTCCGATGGCGAAACTCGACGCGGGGCATATCGGTTTTGCGCTCGGTCCGCGCTTGAACGCGGCGGGGCGACTCAAAGAAGCGCTGGCTTCTTTTGAATTGCTGACCACCGCCGACGCTTTCAAAGCCGGCCAACTCGCCCAACAGCTAGACTTGCAAAACCGCGAACGCCAACGCCTGACGCGCGAGATGCAAGTCCGCGCCGAAGAGATTGCGTTAGACGACGGCGCGGACGCCTGCCTGCTTTTCGCCGCCGACGAAGGCTTCAACCCGGGCGTGGTCGGTCTCGCCGCCTCGCGCCTGACGGAAAAATATTATCGCCCCGCCGTCGTCGCCTTCAAAGGCGAAGAAGAGACTCGCGCCTCGTGCCGCTCGATCCCTGAATTTCACATCACCGACGCGCTCGACCAATGCGCGGATTTGCTCGTGCGGCACGGCGGACACGCCGCCGCGGCCGGCTTCACCGTCCGCAACGAAAACCTCGAAGTGTTAATCTCGCGCCTGAAATCCATCGCCGAAAATCAATTAGCGGGACAAGAATTAAAACCGGTTGTTACGGCGGACATGGAAGTGGATTTATCGGAAATGCGCCCCGAGGTTTACGAAAAGGGTTTGAAGTATCTCGAACCGACCGGGTACGGCAACCGCGAAGCCTCTTTCGTGGCGCGGCGGATGAAGGTCAAAAGTTCGCGCACCGTCGGTGCGGACGGCAAACACCTCAAATTGGTCGTCGAGGATGCCAAAGGTTTTTCGCACAATGCCATCGGCTTTGGGCTCGGCGCTTGGCACACGTCCATGCCCGCGCACGTGGACGCGCTCTTCGCCTACGAGCCAAACGAGTTCAACGGGCGCGTTACCTATCAATTAAATTTGAAGGATTTGAAAGCCACTTAACAGTTTGCGGTTCGTCCTGTGTGATTTTTATGGGATATCCGCGCTGGGGCGGGGACGGCGAAGCCGCCCAACCGGAAAAGGCTAAGGCGTAGAAAACTGCTTGGGATGTGCGCCGAGTCCTCAGCATCCGCTGCACGCTTTGTTGGGCTGTTTTTGTTGTGCAAGACTCCTTACCTATCTAAAACCACTCAATCAAGATTGCGAATTTCTGTCATCAAGTAAATGCCTTCAATTATCTGCTTTATTCGACGTTCCGACAGTGTGCCAATAAATTCTCCCAACTGCGTCTTATCTACCGTAAAAATTTGGGAAACTAAAACTACGCTTTGCCTTGATAAATTCGCTTCGCCTTTTTCAAGAAGTATATTTCCTGGGGCTTCTGCTCTTCTAATATTTGAAGTTAAAGCACACACAATCACAGTGTTAATTCTGCTGGCATTGAAAACATTATTTTGGACGACAACGTGAGGGTGGCTGTAACCTGGCTCTGACCCTGTTGGCTCATCCAACTCTATCCAGTAAATATCGCCTTGATTGATTACCATTTGTCCCTCACAACTTTTCGATGTTGTTTGCGCATTTTGGAGAGACGAATTTTTTCGCTGATATCTGGTTCATCAGAATATGCTTTATTGATTTCCTGCAGTAACATTTGATTCTGATGAGTTTTGACAAATGTTTCAATAGCAAGTCCAAATAACTCACTTCTGGAAACGTTTAATTCCTGCGCCAGATTTTCAGCCTGCTCGAATAAAGATTTTTGAATTGAGATAGCCGTTTTAACTGTAGTTGCCATTGGTTATACCTTTCTGTTTCTTGCAGTATAACCATGTTTTAATTGAACGTCAATCGCCAATTGCGCCAAGTACAGCCCAACGGTTTGCGGCTCGTCCCGTGTGATTTTTATGGGATGTCTTCCGTCTGCGGAAAAAAGAAACTGTCTTCTTTTCCGTAGGCGGAAGCCTTCTCCATCAAGTTTTCTTTCAGTCCTTGACATTGCTGTTCATCGGCGGGCGGCCACTGGATTAACCAGTAGTTGCCATTGTTTCATCAATATCATCATCCGAAAAGCCCAGCAATTTACCAACCTGCTTTACAAACATTTTTTCGGTAATGTGGAAAGCGCCATCGCGTTTTGCAAGCATCACCATATCCACTAATAAACCAATCGCGTCATCAGGCGAAATAGCAAACACCGAGTAATCCACGACAAATTTTCCGCTTTTATCTATTGCCTGCATAAGGTCTGTCTTTTCGCTTTCTGTTAAATCAGCATTTCCTATGATGGTTTGCACGTATTCTTGCTCTTCTACTTTGATTGTGCCATCAATTTTCATTAGATTTATAAGCGTTTGCACCTTTAACAGGTCAGGGCTAATGTTTGGAGGAGACGCACGGCTAATGACAACGGTTCGGGCAGATACAGATTCAGTTTCCAGCGGCATTTCTTCAATAACCTCTTCCGAAAGCACAATCTCTTTTTCAAAAATCTCAATGGCTTTTTTGCCAACTTGTCGCGTCAAGTAGTTTGACCAAACTGCCAGCGCTGCCGCACCGACAACGGGAAGCCATTTGCCGATAGCCAATTTTAGGGCTTGTTGTAGAACCTTTCCCGCTAACATCGCGATAATTTTCTGAAATGCCCGTAAGGCAACACGCTTTACTAAAACTTTGCTACCCTGCATAATCAGCAATGAGCCTGCGCTTGCCCCCAATGCAGTTATAAGAACGCCTGCCAATAGCTCTTTGGTCAAAACTTTACTTTTTCCATACGCCATACCTACATCGTAAATCATCGCCAACTGATTGCGGATGACAGCGGCGATTTCGGGGATAACGGCAACCATACCCCAAGGGCCTGGTACAAGTCCTGCGCCGCCCGAAATAGCGGCATTGGTTAGGGAGTACGAATTGATGATAGATGGAACAGATTTTTTGTCAGGGATTTCGTCAGGGTGTTTGGCAAAATGACTACTACGGTCAGAAACCACTAACTCAAATACGTTCATCATGTTTTCCGCAAGTTTGTTTTGGAGGGTATTCTCAACTTCCTTATTTTCAGCTTCGGCTTTTACATCATCTTCTTTCGTCATTAGTGGAACTCCAATTTTAGATTTGTAATGTTGGGAGGAAGCGGCACAACTACTTTTTTTACAGACGCGCCGATTACCCCCAAAAAGGACGTTACATAACAAGCAGACTTATAATATCTTATTCCTCCCATTATAAACCAGCGCCGACCGCAAAAACACAAAGAGTCCCCCAGCGCGGACAATACTCATAAGCCCGCAGATTCTCGCCATAATGCAACAGCAAAAATCCGCGAGCAAGAGAGCAAATTATTTTGCTCTCTTGGCTATGCGAATAAACTACCCTTCCTGAATCTCCGCCGCGCGGAGCGTGTTCGCCATTAGCATGGCAATCGTCATCGGACCGACGCCGCCGGGCACGGGCGTAATAAAACCCGCAACCTCTTTCGCCTCTTCAAAATTAACGTCGCCGACCAAACGCTGTCCGCTTTTCTTCGTCGCATCGGGGACGGCGTTAATGCCCACGTCAATGACGGCGGCGCCGGGCTTGATCCAATCTCCGCGCACAAACTCCGTCTTCCCAATCGCGGCGATGACAATATCCGCTTGACGAATTACGTCTGCGATATTTTTCGTGCGCGAGTGAACAATCGTTACCGTCGCGTTTCTTCCAATTAACAACAACGCCGCGGGCATGCCGACGATGTTCGAGCGCCCCAAGACAACCGCGTTCGCGCCTTCGATTTTTACGCCCGATTTTTCAAGCAGATAAATGCAGCCGTTGGGCGTGCAAGGCACAAAGAGCGGCTCGCGCCCCTTCTGCGCCAGCCGCCCGATATTGAGCGGAGAAAACCCGTCCACGTCTTTTTCGACGCTGATCAACGAGAGCACGCGCTCTTCGTCAATTTGCGCGGGCATCGGCAGTTGAACCAAAATGCCGTGAACGTTCGGGTCGGCGTTTAGTTTACGAACCAACGCTTCGACTTCTTCTTGAGTCGCGTCCGCCGCTAAATGTTCGCTGACCGAACCCATGCCTAACTCGCGGCAGGCTTTCCCTTTGGAAGCAACGTACGCCGCCGAATCAGGTCTGTCGCCGACCAAAACCGTCGCCAACGTCGGCTGCGATTTTCCCGCCGCGACTCGCGCCGCCACTTTCGCCGCCGTCTCTTCGCGCAATTGTTGCGCGATTACCTTGCCGTCAATTATTTGAGCCGTCATCGAACGCTCCTTCGTTTAAGAGATATAAAAATTATACGGCTTTCTCCCCCGCCCAAACAGTGACGAACATCCGCCGTCTGCTTGAAATTCTACGTCAAAATTTTCGCCGCGACGAGCGAGCCGCGCATTTTTTCTCCGTCTATATTTTGCAAAAGGACGTCGTCCACTTCGTTCCAGCGCGGCGCGGGCGCGAGCGCCGAAACGCGCAGATAATTTCCCGTCCAGCCTTCCATGCGCCAGCCGCCCGCTTCGTATTCGGTCATCGCTTCCCACAAAACGGGAAGCGTTTGCCCGATAAAATTTTCGCGGTAATTTTTTGCGGATTCAGCGACGGCTTCTTGCAAAATGCGGTTGCGCCGCTTGCGGACCTCGGGCTTAATCTGTCCCTTCATCCGCGCCGCCCCTGTGGCGGGGCGCGGCGAATACGAGAAGACGTGTCCGCCGCTGAATTTCATCTCGCGCACAAAGTCTAACGTTTCGGAAAATTCGTCGTCGCTTTCGCCGGGAAATCCCGCGATAATGTCCGTTGTGATGGCGACTTCGGGGAGGACGCTCCGCGCCGCATGAACCAACTCGCGGAAGGAAGCCGTCGAAATTTTGCGCGCCATGCGCTTCAAGGTGGAATCACAGCCCGATTGCAAAGGCAAATGCAAATGCGGCATCAGGCGCGGATCATGCCAGAGCGAGAAAAAATCTTCGTCTAAATCCCAAGGTTCGAGCGAGGAGAGGCGCAGGCGTCGAACGTCGGTTTCGCGCAACAAGGCTTCAATCAAATTTCGCAGATGACGCGCTTCGCTAAAATCTTGTCCCCACGAGCCGAGATGCACGCCCGTTAGCACGATCTCTTTCGAGTCGCCCGCCAACGCCGAGTTAACGTCGGCGATGATTTCCGCCAGCGGGCGCGAGCGGCTTTCTCCGCGCGCGATGGTGGTAACGCAAAAGGTGCAATGATTATTGCAGCCGTCTTGCGCTTTGATGAAGGCGCGGGTGCGGCGATGCAAACCGGGAATCGGAACGCGCTCTAACGGTTCGAGGTCGAAGGTTTCTTGCGGCAAACCCAGCACGTCCGCGACGAGCGAATCTTTTTTGTCGTTGCCGACGACGCGCAAGACGTTGGGCAGCGCCGCCGCCTCTTTGGGCTGAATGGACGTCCAACAGCCGGTGGCGACGATTTCTTCCGCGCCCGCGCGCGCGATGTTGCGAATCTTTCCGCGCGAGTCGGCGGCGGCTTGCGTGGTAACCGCGCAAGTGTTAACAACCGCCATGTCCGCTTCGGCGGCAGAGGCGACGACTTCATGCCCTGCGGCGCGGAACTGGCGCGACATCAATTCGATTTCCGCTTGGTTCAAACGACATCCGATGGTTTCAAGAAAAATTTTCATTTCTAAAGCGCCTTCTCTAATCACGAATAAACAGAAATTTTCATAAGAGTTAAATTATATTTTACGGTTGCAAGACGACGAAATTATCGAAGAGAATATCCGCGCCCGCTTGACCGAACGTGCCTGCAATCACTCCCGCGTCGCCCGCCGTCAGAGTCGAATCATGCGTCTGCGCCACTTGAAAGCCGTTGACGTAAAACGTCAACTCGTCGCCGACGCAATCGGCGCGCAAATGGTTGACCGCGAGTCCGCGATTGATGTTGGGAGATTCTTCCATTTCCGACTGACCGAGCAAAATCGCTTGCCCGTTTTGATAAATGCCGATTCCGTAAAAGCCGTCGCTGGTCATAATAAAGAAATAATAATTGTCGTTGCTGTAACGACAAAGCAACCCAATGCGATTTTCATCGGGACCCGCCATTTTGCCCGTGTCCGCTTCGACGCGAAGGTCGGCGAAGTTGCGGCGCGGAGTCGCCCAGAAGTTCGTCTGCGCGGCGTTAACCAAGATGCGATAGCCGCTTGAATAATAATCCATCACGCCTTCGGTAACGAGCAAGCGATCCCAGCCGCTGTCGGCGCGAGAAAAATCGTCTTGAAAAAGAACCGAACCCGAAGGCGGCGCTTCGGTCGGCGGAAGTTGGCTTTCTGGAAATTTCATTTGGCAAGCGGACAAAAAAAGCGCGGAAATAAAAATCAAAGACGCGAGTCGTTTCATGGGCGTGATTTTATCATTGAAAATATTTCTGCAATACGTCGGCGGCGACTTGCGCGTAAACGCCCGCGTCTTGCGCGTTTCGTATGGAAACCAGCGCGTCATACGCGGCGGCGCGATTTCCCTGCGCGAGATGCGTCAGCGCCAAATGCAGCCGCGCGGAATAAAAACGCGCGTCCATCTCGACGGCTTGCGTCAACATGCTTTCCGCATTGGCATAACGTCCGACCACAAAATAAACATAGCCGAGCGCGTCCAACACAGCAGGATCGTTCGGCGAAAGTTCGTAAGCCTTCAACGCGGCGGGCAAACCGATTTCTTCCGTCCGCGCATTATTGTCCGCGCAAAAGACGGCAAGCAAGCGCCAATAGAGCGCGTCTTGCGGCGCGAGTTCCGTCGCCTTTTGATACGCCGTCAACGCCGCGACCAAATCGCCAGCGCGGACGTATGCCTCGCCCAACGCCGCCCGCCAATTCGGATTATTCGGCTCATACTCGACGGCAAGCAAAGATTCCGCCAGCGCTTGTTGATATTTTCCTTGACGACTCCAATACAAAGCGCGCAAGGCGCGGATATTTGAAGACTTCGGATTCAACGTCAACGCGCGGTCTAACTCCGCCCGCCCGTCTTGACCTGTTTGCTGATTCGCCTCCCCAAGCCAAGCCTGCGCCTCCGCATTTTTTGAGTCCAATTCGACGGCTTGTCGAAAGGCGACTTTCGCCAACTTCCACTCTTGAGTCAACGCCAGCGCCCGCCCGACGATAATTTTCTTCTCCGCAGGTTCGCGTTGTTGATCGGCGACGGCTAAGGCGGAGCGCAGAGTCTGAACCGCTGAATCCGCTTCGGGGTCGAGAGTCGCGGCGCGGACGAGTTCAGGCAACGCCGCTTCGGGCTGATATAGCGTCAACAGCAAACCGAGCCGATACGCGGAGAAAGCGTCGTTCGCTTCGAGACGAGTCAATTCCTCAAGCGCGGCTTTTTCCGCCAGCCAATTTTCTTCGCCGCGATAAATTTCCGCCAAGAGACCGTAAATTTGCGCGGACGGTTTTTCTCGCGTTCCGTCTTCGCAAGTTTTGATTGCATACTCTTTATCATTCGCGCCCATCGCGGAAAAGCAAAACCAAATCCAATCCGTTTCGGATAAATTTTTTGCGCGTTCAAAATAAGCGACGGCGGTTTTGTAATCGCCCGCGCGCGCCGACGAGACGGCGACGAGTTCGTATAAATCGCTTCGCCAAAAAAGCAGCCGCGAGGCGCGGAGGTATTCGTCGGCGGCGCGTTGATGGCGACCCAGCGTTCGCGCTTCTTCGGCGCGGCGCAAGGCGGCGTTGCCGACCATTAAATCAGGAAGGGCGATTGTCAATAAAAGAATAAAGCCGACGAAATAAGGTTTTGCCTTTTGCAACATAAAATTTATTTCGCCCGGTCGTACACGCGCTTAAACTCTTTGAGAAATTCTTCGGCGATTTCGGGGCTGTGAATCACGAGCAGATTTTCGTCGTTCTTTTCTTCGGCGCTGCGCGTGAAGTTATACGAGCCGACGACGACAATTTCTCGGTCAATGATCATGATTTTATGGTGCATTTGTCCGGGGTTGCCGTCTATGCGGACGGACAAGCCGCGCTGATTAAATGCGTCAAACTCCGTGCCGACGTTGGATTTGATTTGGTCTTCGTCCATCACGCCCGCCACTTTTACGCCCGCGTCGGCGCGATGCAAAATGGCTTCGCCTAATTTATCCGCCGTGAACGAGAACGCCAAAAAATAAATGCTGGATTGCGCGCCATTAATTAAATTCAGCAATTTATCTTGCACGCCGTCGTCGGGCGAAAAGTACGTTTCAATTTCCACGCCGTTGACTGTCGCCACCGGGTAGGGCGTTTCGGCGAGAACGTCCTCGCCGAATTTATCGTCCGTAAACATTTCTTCAAATTCTTTTTCGTAGTTGTCGGCGATTTTTTTCGAGCGAATGCGAATCAAAACGTTGTTGTCTTCGTACGTTCCAGAATCGGTGTAGTTCATTCCGCCTGCCCAGACTTCCGCGCCGTCTATGACGGTGAATTTATCGTGCATCAGCCCGTCACGTCGGTCGCCGATAATTGGAATGCCCGCCTCTTTGATTTTCTGCGGGTCGGAACGCTGCATGTTGTCGCTTTCCATCACTAAGCGAACTTTTACGCCGCGCTTATGCGCGCGAATCAACGCATAGCGAATGCTGTTTAGACTGAGGCTGTAAACCGCCATATCCACGCTGAGTTTGGCGGAATCAATCGCGGCGACGAGCGGCGCGTCAATGCCGCCGCTTTTTGTCGAGGACAAAGGATTGGAAGGGTCGGTGAAGTAGATTTCGATCCATGAGTTTTTTACGCCGTAACCGACCGCCAGCGGAATCGTCGTCAGCGCAAGGGAGGTTGAATCCGCAGGATTCGCCGTCGGCGGGGTTTGCGGCGCGAGCGGCGAAATTCCGCAGGCTAAGGAAAAAATCAAAATCAAAAAAAGGCGCGTCCATTTTTTCTGCATAAGAAGATTATAATCGCGCCGCTATGACAGAGACGCAAAACGCCAGCCGACAAATTGCCCGCGCCGCAGGGACGGTGGCGCTTGCCATTGTGTTGGGACAACTCGCGGGCTTGGCGCGCGGAATTTTAGTGGCGCGCGCGTTCGGCGCTTCGCCCGAGTTGGACGCTTTCTTCGCCGCCAACCGCGTTTCGGAAACGCTCTTTTTGCTGGTGGCGGGCGGCGCGCTCGGCTCGGCGTTCATTCCCATTTTTACCGGTTTGCTCGCCAAAGGCGAAACGGAACGCGCTTGGCGTTTGGCGGAATCGATTGCCAAAGCCGTATCGCTGACCTTGATTTTGTTGGCGCTGTTGATTGGAATTTTCGCGCCGCAAGTCGTCCGCTACGGACTCGCGCCCGGCCTCGCCGCCGACCCGCGCCTTTTCTCGCTGACGATTTCTCTCTTGCGGATTCAACTCATTTCGGCGGCGCTGTTCGGCTTGGGCGGATTAATCGTCGGCATTTTGAACGCGCATCAAATTTTTCTCGTCCCTGCGTTGACGCCCGCCTTGTACCAAATCGGAATCATTTTCGGCGTGGTGGCGCTCGCGCCCTTTATGGGAATTTACGGTTTGGCTTGGGGCGTGGTCGTCGGCGCGGCGCTCTACCTTTTAACGCAATTGCCGACGCTCTTCAAAATCGCTCCGCGCCCTTTTGTTTTTCACGCTTCGTTCGATTTGAAAAATCCGTTAACGCGCAACGTCTTCTTGTTGATGGGTCCGCGCCTGTTGGGCGTGGCAGTCGTGCAACTTAATTTTTGGGTCAACACTTGGCTGGCTTCGCAAATGCCGCCGGGCAGCGTCAGCGGACTCTCTTACGGTTTTTCGTTAATGCTCATGGCACAAGCCGCCATCGCGCAATCGGTGGCCATCGCCGCCATGCCGACGTTCTCCGCGCAGCACGCGCTCGGCAAAACGGAAGAGATGCGTTCGGCGCTGGCTTCGTCCCTGCGCGGGATTCTTCTGCTCGCGCTTCCCGCCAGCGTCGGCTTGATTTTGTTGCGTCAGCCGCTGGTCGCCTTGCTCTATCAACGCGGCGAGTTCACCCAACGCTCGGTGGAAATCGTCGCGTGGGCGCTGCTGTGGTACGCGGCCGGTCTGCTCGGCCATTCGATTATGGAAGTTTTGACTCGCGCCTTTTACGCCCAACACGACACAAAAACGCCGGTCATCATCGGCACGGTCGCCATGCTGTTGAACGTCGTTTTCAGCGTAATTTTTTCGCGTTGGTTTTTATCGCTCGGCTGGATGCCGCACGGCGGGCTGGCGCTGGCAAATTCGTTCGCCACAGCGCTCGAAGCCGCCGCGCTTTTTTGGATGATGCGAAAGCGCTTGCGCGGAATCGAAGGGAAATTTATTTTGCGCGGCGCCAGCGCTTTCGCCGCCGCAACCCTGACGATGGGGCTTATCCTCGCCCTTTGGCTGCGCCTCGCCGACGCGTTGCGTTTGTGGGTCTCCGTGCCGCTCGGCGTGTTGCTCGGCGGGCTGACCTACTTCCTCGCGCTGTACGTTTTGCGCGTCCCCGAGCTGACTTTCGCTTTGCAAAGCCTCCGTCGGCGGCTGAGGCGTTAGCCTGCGGCTTTTTCCGCCGCCAAACGCGCAATGACCTTTTCCGTCGTCATCACTTGACCGTAAGATTCTAACGCCGCCAAAAACGCCTTGTGGACGTAATCTGCGGGGATGGTCGTTCCGTCAAACTCTAAGTCGCGGGCGGCGCAAGCGTCGGCGGCGACCCAAAGGTCAAAGCCAAAGTCGGCGGCGGCGCGGGCGGTGGCGTCCACGCACATGTGCGTCATCATGCCCGTTACAATCACGCGCTCGATCTCCCATCCTTTTAACATCTCTAATAAATTTGTCTCGCGGAAAGCGTTGGGATAATGTTTGTAAACAATCGGCTCGCCTTCAAAATGCGCGACCGCGTCGTGAATGTCCGAACCTTCGTCGCCGCGAATGAAAAAGGTCGCGTCGGGTTCGGCGGAAATGTGTTGAATGTGAACGTGCTTCTCGCCATGCTCGCGGAAGCATTGCAATAACTGACGGGCGTTTTGCGCGGCGGCAAGCGGCTCGACTAAGGGAAATTTTCCATCGGGGAAATAATCTTTTTGAATGTCAACGATCAGCAAGGCTGTTTTCATTTTTCTTTATCCTTCATTAGGTTTCGCCGCGCTCAAAATGACGAAACCTTATTTTCTCCCGAAGTCAGCGGGGTTCTCGCCCCAAATTTTCGTCTCCCATTTGCGGACTTTTCCTTCGGGCAATTGATTTTCCGCCAGCCAATTTTCTGCGCTGCGAATCAGGGCAAATAAAACCGCGTTCTTCGGGGTGCGTTGCAACTTCGTGCGGCAACGCCCAACGTTCGTCCACAGAATCGCGTTTTGCGAATCGGAGTAAATTGGAATTTGCAAATTATGCTTTTCCTGCCAAGTCAGCGCGTGGACGATTGCCAAAAACTCGCCGACGTTATTCGTCCCTTCGGCGTAGGGTCCCGCGCGGAAAAGTTGCTCGCCCGTTTCGGTGTTGACGGCGCGATATTCCAATTTGCCGGGCGCGCCGTCGCAAGCCGCGTCCACGCAGAGGGACGGCAAAATTGGCGGGACGCTCGCCGCGCGCCACAGTCCGCTCGTTGACGCTTTGCCGACGTGCTGTTCGTACTTCGTCAAATACGCCGCGTCCGCTTCGGCGAGGCTGGCAAAAGATTTATATTGCGCCCCCGCAAACCCTTTGACCTGCGCTTCGCACTCCGTCCACGTTGCAAACACGCCCGTTTTACGTCCTCTCCAAACGACGTAATACTTTTTTGGATTCATCCGCTTGCAACTCAGCCTTCGATCCAGCCTTGTTCTTCGACCGCCATAAAAATATCCGTCGCGGAAATCAACCCGACCAACGCGCCGCTTTCGTCGGCAATCGGCAAATGGCGGATTTTTTTCTCTTGCATCATGCGCGAACATTCCGCCAGCGTCCACTCGGCGCGGCCGGTAATAATCGGTCCCGACATAATTTCGCCGACGGTCGTCTCGGCGGGGTTGCGCCCTTCGGCGACAATCTTGTCGCGGATGTCCGTCGTCGTAACGATTCCGTAGGCGGGATTTTTATCGCTCACATCCACCACCACGCTGTGGATGTTACGGCGGCGCATCAACGTCAGCGCGTAGGAGACGCTCGAATCGTGATCCACAACCACCACCGGGCTGGACATCCAATCTCGAACCAAGTTATTCATTTTTTTCTCCTCTATTTAATTTGCAATTTCACGGCGGACATCGCCAGCCAAGAACCGTCGGCGGCGCTGATGTCTTGCACTTCCAAATAGACCGTCGTCCCTGACGGAATTCCTTCCAAAGAAATGTTTTGGCTAAACGTTCCGGGCGCGCCAAAATCCGGCGCTTGAACCATAATTGGTCCGGAGGCGTATTGTTGATTGTCCGCGCCGTAAATAAAATAGGACAAATTATTTTCAAACGGCGCAACGCTGACGTTGCCGTCTACTTGAACGCTCGCGTTCGCTTCTGCGCCCTCGCTCGGAGACGTAATTTCAATTTCGCGCTTTTTTCCGTCGGGCGTGTTGGTCGCGTAATGGACAATTCGCAATTGATGATTCACAAGCGCGTAGCGGCGCGTCGTTTGCAAGGTCGGGCAACACATCGGGTCATTCGCGCCGTGCGTCGTCGCGTCTAAAAAGATTTCGCCGTTTTCAATAGCCATGCTGTTAATTTGCGGACGGTCGTCAATTAATTCTGAAGTTATAAAAATCGGCTGACCGTTTGAAAGTCCGTAAACGACGACGTAGCCGAAACTGCCCGAACCGCCGAAGTTTTCAAAAACAACCGCCGCCGCTTCGTTCGCGCCGTCGCCGTTTAAGTCGCCCAAGACGACATTTTCTGTTAAGAAGACGCGCGCAAAATCAGCCGCGCCCACTTCGCCGTTTTGATAAACGCCGTCGGTTAATTGGACGATGGCGTGGTCGTCGCGTCCGCTTAGTTTATATTGCGCGTTTTTGATTTGGTCTAGCGAAAGTTGCGGCGGCGCGGATGTCGGCTCGACGGTCGGCGGAAGCGCCGTCGGCGAGTCGGTCGGCGCGGGCGCAAGCGTTCCGCAAGCGAGGATGAATATCAAAGCGAATCCTAAAATTATCGAGCGATAGCGAACCATGTCGAGCCTCCGTCTTCCGTGCGATAAAGGATATTTGCGCCGTCGTCGCTAGACGCGACCGCCCATCCCATTTGCGGCGAGACGAAATCCATAGCAACCAGCGTGTCGGCAAAGTTTTGATCGGGTTGAACTGCATTCCACGTCTTGCCTGCGTCTTGCGTGATGTTGAATTTTCCGTCGGCGAAAAATATCATATCATCCGCCGATAATATTTGAAGCGAACCGTAGCCTTTTAGGGTCGCGTCGGTTTGAGCCCACGTCGCGCCGCCGTTTTGCGAAATATATACTTCAGTCAGCAAAACGTCGCCCGAAGAGCGCAAGACGAGCATGCCCGTACTCGGCGCGAAGAACGTTAAATCTAACGCGCCGACTTCGCCGCCTGCCGCTTCTTGCGAAAGGATGATCGGCTGTTCCGCCCAGTTCGCGCCGCCGTCGTCGGTGCGATAAAGATAGACGCGCCCGGTCATGTAAATCACGCCGCCGACCCAAGCCGTATCCATATTCACAGGGCGGATGAAATTTTTGAGTCCGCCCAGCGGCAGAGAATCGCTCGCGCCTTCGACGTTGGGGTCGTTGGCGTAAGTTCGCGTCCACGTTTCGCCGCCGTCTCGAGTTTGGAAAATGGCGACTCCCATCGAGCCCGCGCCCACGCCGAGATTCGCCATCATCCAGCCGTTCTTCGCGTCGAGAAATTCCAAGTCGCCTTCGCTAAACGGCGCGGAAAAGGAATTCCATGTCGCGCCGCCGTCGCTTGTGCGATAAAGCGTCCCGTTGTCTGGCGAGCCGTCCGCGCTGGGGTATAACGCCCAAGCCGCTTTCGCGTCGAGAAAATCGGTTAAGACGGAGTAAGCGTCGGCGGGCGCGTCGAGCGGAGTTGCGCCGTACCACGTTACGCCGCCGTCGTTGGTGCGAAAGACTTTAGCGCCGCTGACGCTCCACCCGTCTTGTTCGTTCAACATGCGAATTTTTACGATGTTCGGCGATTCGACAATCGGCGCGTCTATGCCTTCGCTTGGGAGCAAAGTCTGCGGCGCGGATTCGGCGGTCGGCTGGTCTTGGATTTCTTCCATCGTTGCCGCCGCTATCGTCGGCGTGGATTTTATTTCCGTCGCATCCGCAACCAACAGCGACGGCGCTCTTCGTCCAAAATTGCAGGCGCTAACCGCAGCCGAAAGAATTATCAGAATCGCTATCAATCGTTTCATCGTTCTCCTCCAACCTTCAACCTAAATATTCGACGACGGTCGCTTCGCCTTGACCGACGCCGACGCACAACGTCGCAACGCCATATTTCACGTTGCCGCGATTTTTCATTTCATGCACGAGCGTCGTCATCAGCCGCGCGCCCGAACAGCCGAGCGGATGTCCGATGGCGATTGCGCCGCCGTTGACGTTGACGAGTTCGGGGTCAACGCCCAAATCGTCAATGACCGCCAACGACTGAATCGCAAAGGCTTCGTTCAGTTCCATCAAGCCGACGTCGCCGATTTTCAAGCCTGCGCGAGTCAGCGCTTTTTGCACGGCGGGCACAGGTCCCAAACCCATCACGCGCGGCGCGACTCCCGCCGCCGCAGAAGTTACGATGCGGGCAATCGGCTTGAGGTTAAGCGCCTTCGCTTTCGCTTCGCTCATCACCAACAGCGCCGAAGCGCCGTCGTTTAATCCAGACGAATTTCCCGCCGTAACAGTTCCGCCTTCGCGGAAGGCGGCGCGCAGTTTGGCGAGGCTTTCCAACGTCGTGTCGCGGCGCGGACGTTCGTCTGTGTCCGCGATTTTCGGGTCGCCTTTTTTTTGCGGAATAAAAACTGGAACAATTTCTTGTTTGAAGCGCCCTGCATCAATCGCGGCAATCGCGCGTTGATGGCTGCGAAGCGCAAACGCATCTTGCATTTCCCGCGTAATGCGCGGACGCTCCGCCGCGATGTTTTCAGCGGTCTCGCCCATCGAGTCGATTCCGTGCGCGGCTTTCATTTTTGGATTGGGATAGCGCCAGCCGAGCGCCGTGTCCCACGCGGTGAGGTTGCCAAACGAAAACGCCGCCTCCGCCTTCGGGACGGAATACGGGGCGCGGCTCATAGATTCGACTCCGCCCGCGATGTAGATTTCGCCTTCGTCCGCTTTGACGGCTCGCGCCGCCATGTTGATCGCGGTCAAACCTGAAGCGCACAAACGGTTGACGGTTACGCCTGCCGTTTCGACGGGCAAGCCCGCGAGCAGCGCCGCCATCCGCGCCACGTTGCGATTGTCTTCGCCCGCTTGATTGGCGCAGCCGAAGAATACTTCTTCAACGAGCGCCGCGTCTAGTTGATTGCGCTCGACGATAGACTTAATCACATGCGCCGCCAAATCGTCGGCGCGGGCGGACGCGAGAACGCCGCCCAGCGCCCCAATCGGCGTGCGGATCGCGTCCACAATTACGGCTTCGGTCATGGAATCCTCCAAAAGATTAACACGGTGATTCTACCATTTGAGCGACATTAGAATTTTAAGGAAAAATATATTTTCCATGTAAAATAAAATTTGCCAAAAATTTATTGTTTTAAGGAGTTCGCCCATGAATGAAACTACGCTTATTATTGCCGCCGTTCTATTGCTCGTCAGCGTTTTAGTCAGCAAAATTTCCGACCGCTTCGGCGTGCCGACGCTTCTGCTTTTTTTAGCGCTGGGCATGGCTGCCGGTTCGGAAGGAATCGGCGGCATCTATTTCGACAACGTCGCGCTGGCAAAATTTATCGGCATCATCGCCTTGGTCTTGATTCTCTTCACGGGCGGACTCGACACGGAATGGAGCGAAGTTCGCCCCATCCTTAAAGAAAGTTCGCTGTTGGCGACTTTGGGCGTTTTCATTACGGCGGTCATCGTCGGGCTGTTCGCCAGCAAACTGCTCGGACTCAATTTTCTCGAAGGCTTGCTGCTCGGCTCAATTGTTTCTTCCACCGACGCCGCGGCGGTTTTTTCAGTTTTACGCGCCAAAGGCGTCAGCCTCAAAGGAAGACTCAAACCGTTGCTGGAATTGGAATCGGGCAGCAACGATCCGATGGCAATCTTCCTCACCGTCGGCTTAATTCAACTGATTGCAAATCCCGAATCTTCATTGCTCAATCTCGTCCTGTTGTTTTTCCAGCAAATGATCATCGGCGCCGTCGCGGGTTACCTCGCCGGGCGCGTCATGTATTTCTTAGTCAATCGGTTGAAGTTAGGCTACGAAGGGCTTTATCCAGTCCTCGTTCTTTCGCTCGTTTTTCTCGCCTTCGGCTTAACCGACGCTGTCGGCGGCAGCGGATTCCTTGCGGTCTATCTGGCGGGCATCGTCTTGCGTCAACACGATTTCGTTCATCGCAAAAGCATTTTGAATTTTTACAACGGTCTGGCGTGGATTATGCAAATCGCCATGTTCTTGACCTTGGGACTGCTCGCCTTCCCTTCGCAAGTTGTGCCCGTTGTCGGAGTCGGTTTGTTGATTGCCGCTTGTTTAATGTTCGTCGCTCGACCCATCAGCGTTTTCATCAGTTTGATTCCCAGCGCGTTAAACTGGCGCGAAAAAACTTTCATCTCTTGGGTCGGCTTGCGCGGTGCGGCGCCCATCGTTTTGGCGACCTTTCCTTTGCTGGCAAAAACTCCGCACGCCGATTTGACGTTCAACATTATTTTCTTCGTCGTGCTGGCTTCGGTGCTTTTACAAGGCACGTCGCTTTCGCAAGTCGCAAAATGGCTCAAACTGGACGCGCCTATTATCGTCAAACGCGCCTACCCTATCGAATACGTCCCTATGGACGGGCTCAAAAGCGAATTAAAAGAATTGCCTATTCCATCCAATTCTGAAATGATTGGCAAAGCGATTTTTGAATTGGAACTGCCGAAAGATTTTCTCGTCATCCTCATCGCCAGAGACAACGAATTTATGCAGCCCAGCGGCGGAACGATTTTGCAAGACGGCGACACCTTGTTGGCGTTGTCCAGCAAGGAATCTTACGCCGAAGTCGTTCAACGCCTCAAGCCCGCCGCTTAATCAACGCCCGCCAGCGTCGGCTCGTCGCCGTTATATTTGGCGACTTGGGGCCATTTCCACATCACCCACAACGTGCCGACCACGCAGCCGATTCCGCCCAGCACAACGGCGAACGGCGCGCCGAACGCCTGCGCCACCGCGCCCGATTCGACTTCGCCCAATTGCGGCCCGCCTTGAAAGAAAATTTGATTAATGCTGGTCATGCGTCCGCGCACATGATCGGGCGTTTGCAACTGCCGCACCGTGTTGCGGATGATCGTGCTGACTCCGTCCGCCGCGCCCGTCGTCGCAATCGCCAGCCACGCAATAATAAACGAATGCGTCAAGCCGAAGACAATCGTCGCCAAACCGAAGACGATAATCGCGCCCAAGAAAAGTTGCCCCTGACGGCGCAAAGTGTGGATTTGCGAAATGACGACAGCGACCAGCACCGCTCCCACCGCCGCCGCGGCGGAGAGATAGCCGTATTGCACGACTCCGACTCCCAGCACGTCTTTGGCGATGATTGGCATGAGCGTATTCGCGGAGGCGAAAAAAGTGGCGACAAAATCCAAAATCATCGTGGACAGAATAATCGGGTGCGAGACGATAAATTGAATCCCCTCGCGGATCGCCGCAACGCTGACCTTTGTCGTCGTTTCAACAAACGCTTGCGGAACTTCGCCGATCATAAATACCGCAACCAACACCGCGACAAATGAAAGCGCGTCGAAATAATACACGGCGGCTTGACCGAACCCCGCAATGACAAATCCGCTTAACGCGGGACCGAGCATCGAACCCGCTTGAAAGGAAGCGAAGGTCATGCTGAAAGCGTTGGGCAAATCTTTTTTCGGGAGCAGGTTTGGAATCAGCGCCTGACGCGAAGGTCCGTCAAAAGCGCTGGCGATTGCCTGCAAAGCAATAATGACGTAAATATGCCAAATGGTAATATGCCCAAAGCGCGTCAACAACCCCAAGGTCAAGGTAAGCAGCGCCGAAACCGTTTGCGTTACATACATCACCTTGCGCCGATCCATCGAATCCGCCAACGCGCCGCCAATCAACGAAAAGATAATCACGGGGATAATTCGCGCCAGACCGATGCCGCCGAGCGCGATGGGGTTTTTGTTCAATTCGCTGACGTGCCACAACACCGCCCAAACTTGCATTTGCGAGCCCGTGGTGGAAATGAGTTGACCGAGCCAAAGGTAGAAAAATTTTTTGTGTCGTAACGAAGGAGGAATGTGCATGGGTTTGTTGCAGGTTGCGGGTTGAAGGTTTAAGGTTACAAGTTTAAGGTTGCAAGTTTAATGTTGCAGATTTAAGATTGCATTGTCCATTCGCTTGGCAAGCGAACGCCGCCGTTAAGCGCCGCAATCGGCGGGGCGTTGCGCTTAAATTGCGAACGACGAAAACGGGCGATGACGGCGTCCACAACGTTCGCGTCAAAACCAGCGTCAAGCGCCGACTGGCGAGACGTTTGACGATCTACCAACAGCGTCAGTAATGCGTCCGCTTGTTCGTAAGTAAAGCCCAATTCTTTTTCGTCAGTTTGATCCGCCCATAAATCCGCCGACGGCGCTTTTTCCAAAATCGGCGCGGGGATGTTCATCGCGCGCGCCAATTGGCGGACTTGCGTCTTGTATAAATCGCCGATGGGATTGAACGCGCAAGCGGCGTCGCCAAAGAGCGTGCTGTATCCCAAAAGAATTTCGGTTTTGTTGCCCGTGCCGACGACCAAGCCTTTGAAGGCCTCGCTTTGATCGTAAAGGATAATCATCCGCTGCCGCGCCATGATATTGCCCTTACGCAAGTTTGAAATCTGCGAATCCAGTTTGAACAACGGCTCGACCATTTCGGTAATTTCAATCGTTTTATTTTTTACGCCAAGTTGGTCAATCAGTAATTGCGCGTGATCTAGCGAATCTTTGCTGGACGTTCGATACGGCATCCGCACCGCCAAGACGTTTTCCGCGCCGAGCGCTTCGACGGCTAACGCGCAGGCAAGCGCGGAGTCCAATCCGCCTGAAAGCCCAAGCACGGCGCGAGACAGCCCCGCTTCGGCGATTTTAGATTGAATAAATTGAGTCAGCGTTTGGCGGGCAAGGTCGGTTGAAATAGAAAGGTCGGCGGTCATTCTAAAATTCCTTCCAAAAAATAAGCCCGACTTGAGTCGGGCTTTCTGCGGAGAGGGAGGGATTCGAACCCTCGGTAGACCGGAGCCTACAACAGTTTTCGAGACTGTCCCATTCAACCACTCTGGCACCTCTCCTAGTCTCAAAGCGGATGAGATTATACCTGATTTTCTCTATATATCGTCAAAACTATGCAAGTCGGGATAATAGATATTTCGCATCCCTTTTTCTTTAAGGAGTCCCGTCAGCGCTTCGGCTTGTTTTTCTTCGCCGTGAACGAGGAAAATTTTCTTCACGCTGTCTTTGACTCCGCTCGCATATTGGACGAGCAAATCTTGCCCCGCGTGGCCGGACAAACCGCCAATGGTTTCCACTTCGCATTTAACTTTATACGTTTCGCCAAACATGCGGACTTCTTTCTCGCGGTCTGCCAGCCTGCGCCCCAACGTGTACGGCGCTTGCCAAGAGACGATGCAAATCGTGTTGCGCGGATTTTCGATGTTGTTGCGAATGTGATGCACAACGCGCCCCGTCTCCGCCATGCCCGAAGCGGAAATGATAATCATCGGGTCTTTGCGTTCGTTCAACGCTTTAGATTCGTCCACCGAGCGGATGTAAGTCAGCCCTTTGAAATCCAGCGCGGGATGGCGCGACTCCGCCACAAACTTCGCCGTCTCCGCGTCGAAACATTCCAGATGACGTTTGAAAATATCCGTCGCGTTCACCGCCAGCGGGCTGTCCACATAGACTGGCACGCGCGGCACGCTGTTGCGATACATCATCTCGTTCAAGTTGTAAACCAACTCTTGAGTGCGTCCCACCGCAAAGGCAGGGACAATTAATTTTCCGCCGCGCTCTATCGTCCGCTTGACCACGTCTTGAAATTCGTTAAACGCTTGACTCGGGTCGTGATGACGTTTGTTTCCATAAGTGCATTCCATAATCATGTAATCGGCGCGAGTCGGAAGAATCGGGTCGCGCAAAAGCGGCAGTTTATATCTGCCGATGTCGCCCGAAAACCACAAGCGAAATTTTCTGCCGCCTTCTTCAATATCCAGCGAAACGCTCGCCGAACCGAGAATATGTCCCGCTTCGTGAAATTGCGCGATCACGCCCGGAATCGGCTCAAACGATTCTTCGTAATCTTTGCCGACTAAATATTGAGTCGCAATTTTCGCGTCCGCTTGCGTGTACAACGGCTCGATGGGCGGCTCTCCGCTTTTGGCGCGTTTTTTGTTGATGAACTCCGCGTCGGATTCTTGAATGTGTCCCGAATCCGCCAGCATCGCCGTCGCCAAATCTGCGGTGGCGCGGGTGGCGTAAATCGCGTTGTCGTACCCTTGCTTCACCAAATTCGGCAAATTGCCCGAATGGTCAATGTGCGCGTGCGAAAGAATCACCGCGTCCGCGCTGTTGGGCGGATATTTGAAATTCAAGTTTCTCTCGTAACTTTCGTTGCGCCGACCTTGATACAAGCCGCAATCCAACAACAGTTTTTTTCCGTTGATTTCCAACAAATGCTGACTGCCCGTTACCGTATGCGCCGCACCGTGAAAATTAATTCGCATGTTCGACTCCTAACGCTTTCAAAATTTGGCTTCCAAATTGCTCGCATCTCGCGGGCGCGTCTTTCATCAACGTTCGCAATTCGTCCATATTTTTGGGCGGCTTCTCCGAAAGCGCCGCCAAATACGGCTTCGGCAAAATAATGTCCGATTCGACGCGCATGCTCATGCCGACGTTTTTCCGCCAGGCTTTCAATTTTTCCAAACGACGCAAAACCGCATCGTCCTTTCGTTCGGGCTGTTTCCGCGCTACGAGCGGACTCTGACTCCCTTGCCGAATCGCATTAAGGATTTTGTCGCCCCATAAGCGAATTTGTTTTTCCGAAAGTCCCGCGGCGGAAAGGTCAACTTTTTGTTCGGGCGGATTTTTCGCCAAGTGAATAAAAACGTCGTCCATCACCACCTTATACGGCGGACGGTCTAAGCGCTCGGCTTCGTAGTCTCGCCATTTGCACAACTGCGCCACGACGGTTAACTCGCGCAGCGATAAATCTTTGCGTCCTGCAAAACGGTCCCACGCCGTGCCGTTCGCGCGCGAGGTCTTCCCTTCTTCGACGCGGCAAGCGCGTTCAAAATCTTCTCGCGCAAAAAGCAGACGCTCTCTTTCTTTCAATTCTTTTTCCAACACGTCGCGCAAATCAAACAGATAATGCGTGTCTAAACGCGCGTAATAAATTTGTTCTTTCGTCAGCGGACGCGCCGCCCAATCCGCTTTTTGGTAGCGTTTGTCCATTTTGACACCGAATTTATCGCCGAGCAATTTATCCAAACCGACGGCGGGATAGCCCAACGCTCTGGCGGCGTGCATCGTGTCAAACAAGTTGGCGAATATGAAATCAAAATCGCGGCGCAGACAAATCAAATCGTACTCGGCGGCGTGAAAAATTTTCTCGATTTTAGAATCCGCGAAAAGCGGAGCGAGCGCGCTTAAATCATGCAACGCCAGCGGATCTACGATATAGTCCGCATTCGGGGACGAGAATTGAATCAGGCAAACTTGTTCGCGGTAAGCGTGCAAACTGTTGGATTCGGTGTCCACCGCCACGCGAGTCTGCGCGGCGAGGTCTTCCGTCATCCTGTGTAATCTTTCAGTTGTGTTGACCCAAACGGGCGGCGGCAAAGTATCGGACATATCCGTAAATTATACGCCTAACAAAAATATCATGCCTTACATCCTCATTTCAGGCGCAACGCGCCGAGCAGATAATCATATCCGCGCTGGAAGAGATAGCCGAGAATCAACGCCGCGACCGCGCCCAAGGTCAGATGAATATACATCGTCCGAAAACCCGGAAGCAAGCCGAAGGCGTCGTCCAGGATTCGCCACAAGGGGCGGTGAATCAGATAGGCGAAGAAAGAGGCGGTCGAAAGCCAAGCCCATAAGCGCCAACTTCCCATCCGCGTTTGAAAAGCGCTTAATGTTAAAAGAATCCAACTCGCCATAAAAAAGAGGGCGGAGAAAATGAATACAAAATTTGTCGGCGCATAGTTTGAATCAAGCGTCCATTCAAAAAGGAAAACGCTCGCGACGGCGAGAAAAATTTTGACGAAGACGTTAACTTGAAATATTTTTTCTCGCGCCAAAGCAAAACGACAAAACAAAACGCCCGCCAAAAAGATGAAGAAGTATTGAAAAAAGCGCGGGTCAAAAAAGCCTTGACTTAAGTTGAGCGCCAGCGCCGCGAAAAAGATAAAAAACGAAACAGCAATCAGCCAGCGCGTCGAGCGCGTCGTCAACAACACGCCGCCGTATAAAAGGTAAAAAACAATCAACATGCTGATGTACCACAACGTCAGCAACGGCTTGACGAAGGTCGGCGAAAAAATCGCTTGCACGTTGAGAATGTAAACCGCCAAATCTCGCAGGCGCAAGGTGTACTCCATCACGACGACAAAGAGAAAAAGCCCGAACCAATACGGCGGAAAAATGCGAATGATTTTTGATTTGACAAATTTCCAAGCGTTGTTATCTTTTGCGATGGACGCTTCGGCGAAATAGCCCGCTAAAAAAAAGAACGCGCCCAAAAGAAACGAGGCGACAAATTGCCCTAAATTTCTAAACGCTTCGCCGAAAAGGTCGGGCGTGAAAATTCCAGCGTGAAGCGCCAACAACAAAAGAATCGCCAACCCGCGCAGGGCTTCAAATTCTTGAATGCGCTTTCCGCTCATAAAATTTTTTCCATCAACATCGCGTCCTCGCCGTCGGAGTAATAGCCCTTCCACACGTCCGCCATTTCGTAGCCTTCGCGTTTGTACAAACGGATCGCGCCTTCGTTGGAGATGCGCGCCGTCAGCCGCGCTCTGGGGACTCCCAGCCGCGCTTCGCAAGCGGACAGAAGCGCCGCGCCGATTCCCCTCCGCCGATAATTTGAATCAACAGCGATGGTGGCGATCCAGCCCCAGCCTTCTCGCGGATGCGGATCGCCCGCGACGAACCCGATCATGCGTTCGTCCTCCGTCGCTTTAAGGCGGACGACGTTAGCGAAAGTCAGCACGGCGATTAAATCAATTAAGGGCCAGGCGTCGCGCCCAAAACTTTCTTTTTCTAATTTGCGAAGCGCGTTAAGGTCGAGGAAGTTGGCGGAAACGATTTTCATAAAAAATAAGGTCTCCCTTGCGGAAGACCTTATTGTATTCGATAACTTTATTTCTTTGAATCTTTGCCGAGGAAGTTATCCAACATGCTGGTAAATTCCATCGGGAAGATGTACTTCGTGGATTCGCTCGCGCCGATGCTTTTCAGCGTCTCGAAGTATTGCAAGGTCATCGTCTTTTGGTCAATATTTTTCGCCGAATTGAAGATCGAGTCTAGCGCTTGGGCGAAGCCTTCGGCGCGGAGCAACTGCGCCTGCCGTTCACCTTCCGCCTGCAAAATGGCGGATTGCTTCTGACCTTCCGCGCGCAGAATGGCGGACTGCTTCTCGCCTTCCGCCACGTTGACGGCGGATTCGCGGGTGCCGGTCGATTCGGTTACGACGGCGCGGCGAATGCGTTCGGCGGACATTTGACGGTTCATCGCGTCTTGCACGTCGCGCGGCGGAATAATCTCGCGGATCTCGACGTTGGTTACTTTCACGCCCCAGCGTTCGGTTACTTCGTCGAGGCGCGTGCGAAGCATGTTGTTGATGTGTTCGCGTTCGGACAGCACGTCGTCGAGCGGAATGCCGCCGATGACGGCGCGCAGAGTCGTCGCCGCGATGCCCGCCGCCGCCGTTTCAAAGTTGCCGACTTGCAACACCGATTGCGCGGGGTCGAGAATTTTGTAATACCACAAGAAGTCAATCGAAATCGGCGCGTTGTCTTTGGTAATCGAAGTTTGATGCGGAACTTCGCGCACTTGTTCGCGCAAGTCCACTTTGACGGTGCGATCCACGCCGGGAATCAAAATCACCAAACCCGGTCCTTTGGGTCTGCCCAACACGCGCCCCAAACGAAAGACCACCAAGCGTTGATACTCAGGCACGATGCGAATCAAATTGAACATCGCAATGACGATGACGAAAAGCGCAATTCCGCCAAGACAGAGGAAAAAACCAGCAGGGTCCATTATTTCTCCTTATTTATTATTATTTCACGGATTCAACCACGAGGATAAATCCGTCGCGGGCGACAACCCGAATTTGACTTCCCGCGTGAATTTTGCTCTCGCTGCGGGCAGACCACAACTCGCCATTAATATACGCGCTTCCTTCGCGGTGAATGGAAGTGCGCGCCTCCCCTGTTTGCCCGACGATAGTTTCCAAGTCGTGAGTCGGGCGTTTGGCGGAAGCTTGAATCAACTTGCGAATGATCATCCACAACGAAACGGAAACCGTAATTGAAGCGGCTGCCGCCAACAGCGGATTGACGGCGGGCTTCCAGCCGTCTGCGGCGAATAAAAAGATCGAGCCGAAGACCAACAAAAAGATAGACGTCGCCAGCGCCCATTCCCTTCTCGGTTTTTGCACCGCGTACAAAAACGGCGCGACGCTTAAGGCAATCAACACCGCCGCCAGCCCATTCATCGGCAAATTATAAACGGCGTAGCCCGTCAGCAAGAAGCAGAAAACCGCGCCGACTTCCAACAAGCCGGTGCCCGGCGTAACGATGGCAAAAAAGGTCAGCGTTACCGCGCCGAGCAAAAAAAGATATGCGACGTTTGGGTCTAAAAGAAAATTCATAGTTGCGCCTCCTTTCATTATACAACAAGGTACAAAAGGTTTACGTTTCTCCTCGCAAAAAGATGCAAGAGCGTTTTATTCAGCCGCTGTATAATAGCCTAAAAATAGGAGACCTTGTGAACTATCAAAAAATCTGCGTCGTCGGGTTGGGATATATCGGACTGCCGACGGCGACTATGTTTGCCTCCAAAGGCGCGGACGTGTTAGGCGCGGACGTGAATCCAAAAGTTATTGAAACGTTGAAGCGCGGCGAGATTCACATCCACGAGCCGGGGCTGGCGCAAGCCTTCGCCGCCGTCGCCGCCGACGGAAAATTCAACGCCTCATTGCAGCCTTCCCCCGCCGACGCTTTCATCATCTCCGTGCCGACTCCTTTCAAGCACGGCGAAAGCGGAAATTACAACGGCATTTCTTACAAACTAGCGGACATGCAAGCCGTGAAATCTGCCGCCGAATCGATTGCGCCGCATTTGCGAAAAGGCAACCTCGTCATTCTCGAATCCACTTCGCCGCCGCGCACAACTTTAGATGTCGTCGCGCCGATTTTAGAAAAATCCAACCTCAAAGCGGGCGTAGATTTTCACTTGTGCTATTCGCCGGAGCGCGTGCTGCCCGGCCAAATTTTGCGCGAGTTGGTCGAAAATTCGCGCGTCATCGGCGGCGTTACGCCCGCCTCCGCGCAAGCGGGCGCGGACTTATACTCCGCGTTCGTTACGGGCGAAATCACCCAAACCGACGCCACTACTGCCGAAATGGTTAAGTTGATGGAGAACACTTACCGCGACGCCAACATCGCCATCGCCAACGAGTTCTCGCGCCTCGCCGACCAATTCGGCGTGGACGTTTGGGAAGCGATTGCCATCGCCAATTTGCACCCGCGCGTGAAAATCCTCAACCCAGGCCCGGGCGTGGGCGGACATTGCATCAGCGTGGACCCGTGGTTTTTGGTCGAGTCCGCGCCGCAGTTGACGCCGCTGATTTATCAGTCGCGTCAGGTCAACGATTCGCAGCCGCGCTTTCTCGCGGACGTGGTCGAGCGCGCGCTTGGTTCGCTGAAAGGCAAGCGCATCGCCGCGCTCGGTTTGGCGTACAAGCCCGACGTGGACGACTTGCGCGAAAGTCCCGCTGTGGCGGCGGCGCAGATTTTGCAAGAACGCGGGGCGCAAGTCCGCGCTTATGAGCCGTTCAAACCTGAAGCGCAATTTGCCAACCTCGCCCTCACGCCGACTCTCGAAGCCGCCGTCCAAAACGCGGACGCGCTCTTGCTGCTCGTCAAGCATTCGCAATTCGCCGCGCTAAACCCCGAAGAGGTCGCCAAACAAACGTCGGCGCGGATTGCGATTGACGCGGTGCAAGGTTGGGACTCCGCCGCGTGGAAACGCGCCGGCTTTCGCTTCGTCAAATTGGGTTCGGGCAAAGAGCAATGAAAGTCCTCTCCGTTTTCGGCACGCGCCCCGAAGCCGTCAAAATGGCGCCGATTGTCAAACGCCTCGCGGGCGAAAGCCAAATCGAAGCGCGGGTTTGCGTAACCGCGCAACACCGTCAAATGCTCGATCAAGTTCTGCATCTTTTCAACATCGCGCCTGATTACGACTTAAACCTCATGCGCGAAAATCAAACGCTGGCGCAACTCAGCGCGGACATCTTCACGCGCCTCGACCCGGTGCTGGACGACTTTCAACCCGATTGGGTTTTGGCGCAAGGCGACACAACCACCGTCGCCATCGCCGCGTTGCTTTGCTTTTATCGCCGCGTCCGCTTTGGGCACGTCGAAGCCGGCTTGCGGACGCGCGACAAATGGCAGCCCTTCCCCGAAGAAGTCAACCGCCGCATTGCAGGCGTCATCGCCGATTTGCATTTCGCGCCGACGGATTGGGCGAGAGACAACCTGCTGCGCGAAGGCACGGACGAGCGGACGATTCACGTTACCGGAAACTCGGTCATTGACGCGCTGCGATTCGCGGCGACGCAACCCGAACCGCCCGAAATTACAGAATTGGCAAACGCCAAATTGCGCGGCAAAAATCTAATTTTGGTAACCGCGCATCGGCGCGAAAATTTTGGCGAGCCGCTGGAAAATATTTGTCAAGCGCTCTTGCAACTGGCCAAGCGCGGCGACGCGGAAATCGTCTACCCCGTTCACCTCAACCCCAACGTGCAAGAGCCGGTCAACCGTCTGTTACGCGGCGCGAAACACATCACGCTTTTGCCGCCGCAAGATTATCTTCCGCTGATTCATCTAATGAAGCGCGCGCGAATCATCCTCACCGATTCGGGCGGCATTCAAGAAGAAGCGCCTGCCTTCGGCGTCCCGACTTTGGTTCTGCGCGAGGTAACCGAACGTCCCGAAGGAGTCGCCGCGGGGACGCTGAAATTGGTCGGGACGGATGCGGCGCGAATCGTCAACGAGGCGGCGCGTTTGCTCGACGACGAATCCGCCTACCGAAGCATGGCGAACGCCGTCAACCCTTACGGCGACGGTCATGCGGCGGAGAAAATTGTTCAAGCGCTGCTGAGTCAAAAACTTACGATTTCGTAGGCAATATATTTACAATCTTTTATAAGTCGTTCTTGGGTATAATTAACAAGGCGGAATTATGAAAAAAGTTTTCACCCTTGTTATTTTTATATCCTTGGCGCTCGTCTCTTGGATTCCCGTTCGCGCTCAAACGCCGACGTCCAAATATTTTAGCGAAACGGGACATAACGTCGAAGGGGAATTCTTCGCCTTTTACAACGCCAACCCCAACGCAACTTCGCTTTACGGATACCCGATCACCGAGCGCTTCATCGCCCGCGACGGAAAAGACGCGCAATATTTTCAACGCGCGCGTTTTGAATACCGCGCCGACTTGCCCGAAGGCAAGCGCGTGCAACTGACGGCGCTGGGGCGCGAGATGTACGTTTCCAGCGGGCAAATCAACATCGGCAATCCGTTCGCCTGCCGCGCCTACTCCGAAACGGGATTCTCCGTCTGTTTCGCTTTTCTCGAATTTTTCGACGCCAACGGCGGAACGACTCAATTCGGCTACCCCATTTCAGGGTTTGAATACCGCGAGGGGAAAATCGTCCAATACTTTGAGCGCGCGCGCTTGGAATGGCAATCTGCCAGCGCGGGAAATTACCGCGTCGTCATCTCCGATTTGGGGCGCGCCTACTTTGACAAATTGAACGAAGACCCAGCGCGACTCGCGCCCGCCAAACCGTCAAACAACGCGCCGCGTTTGCAAAACGCTTCGGAGTTGCGAGTCCGCGCCTTTGCGCTGAAAACTGTCGCCCAGCCGACGGACACGCAAACTTTTTACATCGTCGTGCAAGATCAAAACAGCCAGCCTATTTCAGGCGCGACCTGCACAATAACGGTGCATTGGTCAAACGTCGCGCAAAATTCCACATCCGTAAAAAGCGACTCGAACGGAATCGGCGTGGTTTCTCTCGCATTTCAAAATCAGCCTTACGGAAGTTTAGTCAACGCGGACGTGGTTTGCGCCTACAATCAGCTCGCGGGCAAAACCTCCACTTCATTCAGAATTTGGTATTAGCCCCATGCCTATTCCGCAAAACGGGCGCGAAATCCGCTTGACGACTCTTTCCACCTGCGCGGGCTGAGCGTCTAAATTAAGCGCCGAAGCGCTGACGCAAGTTTTGCGTCCCGTTCAAAATTTATTCGACTCGAAAAATTATCCCGACTTAATCGTCGGAATCGAATCGCCCGACGACGCGGCGGTTTGGCGTTTAAGCGACGAGCAAGCATTAATTCTGACGACGGATTTTTTCACCCCCGTCGTGGACACGCCCTACGAGTACGGCGCAATTGCGGCGGCGAACAGCCTCTCGGACGTGTACGCGATGGGCGGCAAACCCTTCCTCGCCTTGAACGTCGCCGCGCTTCCCGACCATTTGCCCCTCGACATATCCAGCGAGATTTTGCGCGGCGGCGCGGAAAAAGCGCGCGAGGCGGGAGTCGTCGTCGCGGGCGGACATACGGTTAAAGACAACGAACCAAAGTACGGCTTGGTCGTCGTCGGCTTCGTTCACCCGCAGCGCATCATCCGCAAGGGCGGGTTGAAAGCCGGCGAAGTTCTGGTCCTCACAAAACCGCTCGGCGCGGGAATCATCGCCACCGCGTTGAAGCAAGAAAAGGCGTCGGCGGAACACGTCCGCGAGGCGATTGAATGGATGTCGCGCTTGAACAAAAATGCCGGCGCGTTGGCGTCCGAATTTGACGCTGGCGGCGGCACGGACGTGACCGGCTTCGGCTTTCTCGGTCACGCCGCAGAGATGGCGCGCGCCTCGCACGTTTCGCTTCATTTTGACTTCTCAAAAATTCCGTTCTTAAGCGGCGCGCGCGCTTACGCCGAAAGCGGAATTTTTCCCGGCGGCGCGTTTGACAATCAAGCGCATTTTCAAGCGTCGCTTCAGTTTTCGCCGCAACTTGACGAAGCGGCGCGGATGACTTTATTCGACCCGCAAACCAGCGGCGGGTTGCTCTTCGGCGTGGCGCGGGAAAAACTGTCGGCGGCGAAAGCGCGGGCGCAAGAATTGAATCAGCCTTTGTGGGTCGTCGGCGAAGTTCAAAGCGGCGCGGGAATTAAAGTCAAGTAGCATGTTTCGCGTCAGCGTTTTGGAATTGGGATTCGTCTGCCTCGTCGCGTTGGCGTTGATTATCATTCCCGCCCTCGTCCTGCGCGGACAAGCGCAATTAAAACGGCGCGTCAAAAAAATGGAAGAACGACTTGCGAAAAAGAAATAAGTTTCAGGTACAATAGGGGCGCGTAATTTTGCACGAAACCTCATGCCCGATATTCCATCAGAACCAGACTCTAGTTCTTCCCCATCGTATTTAAATAAACTTGGCGCGAAAATTCGCGCCGCAAAATTTTCACGCGCAAAAGGCGCGTCTTTGCATTTAACAGGAAACAATGAAAATCAGCAGCGAAATTGTCGGCATTTTATTATTGATATTGCTTAACGGCGTTTTTGCCATGGCGGAAGCGGCGCTCGTCGCTTCGCGCAAGGCGCGTTTGCAACAAAAGGCGGACGACGGAAATAAAGCCTCCGCCTTAGCCGTAAAATTACTCGAAGACCCAAACGTCTTTCTTTCGACGGCGCAAATCGGCGTTACGTTAATCAGTATTTTTTCGGGCGCGGTCGGCGGCGCGACGATTGCGACGAAACTCGCCGTCCTCTTGCAAAGCGTCCCTTACATTGGCGCGTACAGCGAATCTATCTCGTTGGCGTTGGTAGTCGTCGTCATCACTATTCTCACCATTTGGCTGGGAGAGTTAGTTCCAAAACGACTCGGGATTAACAAGCCCGAACGCATCGCGCAAATCGTCGCCGCGCCCATGCTCTTTCTCTCGCGCCTCTTTTCTCCGCTGATAAAATTAATCGGCTCGGCGACGAATTTCGTCCTGCGCCTGTTGCACGTCGACCCGTCCGACAATCCGCCCATCACCGAAGAAGAACTTCAACTGCTGATGGATCAAGGCACGGAAGCGGGAATTTTTGAAGAAGCCGAACACGACATGGTAGAAGGCGTTTTCAGTTTGGGCGACACCCGCGTTTACTCGGTGATGACTCCGCGCACGGAAATCGTCTGGTTGGACGTAACCGACAGCACGGCGGAAATCCTCGACAAAATGGAAGGCAGCCCTTACTCGCGTTTTCCCGTCCGCCAAGATTCGCTGGACACAATTATCGGCGTAGTTAAATCGCGCGACCTTTTAGTCGCCATTCTTTCGCAAAAACAAATTGACTTAAAAGAATTATCCAAGTCCGCGCATTTCATCCCCGAAACGACTCTCGCTTCCCGCGCTTTAGAGGCGCTAAAAAAGAATAACGCCGAAATGCTCCTCGTCGTGGACGAGTTTGGCGGCGTGCAAGGTCTGCTGACCATCAACGACATTCTCGAAGAAATCGTCGGCGTGATGGAAGGCGACGAGCCGCAAGCCACCCAACGTCAAGACGGCTCGTGGCTGTTAGACGGAATGCTCGAAATGGACGAATTCAAAAAAATTTTTGCTCTCGACGAACTGCCGCACGAATCCGAATACGAAACCTTAAGCGGATTTGTGATGACCTCGCTCGGCAAACTGCCGCAAACCGCCGACCATTTTGAGTGGAACAACCTGCGCTTTGAAGTGATGGACATGGACGGACGCCGCGTGGACAAAGTGTTGGTTACGTCAAAACTAAAAAGCGAAGCGCCCGCCTAAAAAGCGTCAATGGTATAATTTTCGCCCGTATGACACCTGAACCGTCCCACAGCAAGACTAAAATCTGCCCTACCTGCGGAACGCGCTTAAGCGAGAACGCCGTCCGCTGTTTGGTCTGCGGCACGGAATTTGGCGAACAACAACCCGCGCCAAAAACGTCCGCGCCGAAAGCGCCGCAAAAACAAAAAAAGGAAAAGCCCGTCCAAGCCGCGAGCATGCCCAGCCTAACGCTGAGCCTGCCCGCCGCCGTCGGCGCGTTATTGGCGATTATCATCATCGCCGCCGGGCTGACGTTTTTTCTCACGCCCAAAGACCCGCAAAAATTCGCGCCTGTGGAAAACACCTCCACGCCGACGGAAACGCCTACGCCGACTCTCACGCCGACCAACACCGCCCCGCCGACGGAAACGCCCACGCCCACTTTGCAGCCGCCCTTTGAATACACCGTCAAAGAGACCGACGGCTCTTGCTCGCAAATCGCCTACAACTTCAACGTCTCGGTTAACTCGATCATCATCCTCAACAACCTCGCCTCGTCTTGCCCCATTTACGCCGGGCAAACGCTGATGATTCCCTACCCCACGCCCACGCCGCCGCCCGCCGCCACCAGCACGCCGCTCGCCGAAGTCGCCACGCAGCAAGCCTGCGAATCCGTGCAAATCACCGTGCAAGAAAACGACACGCTTTCCAGCATCGCCGCCAACTACGCCGTCTCGATGGACTCAATCAAACAGTTCAACAAATTGACGACGGACAACGTCCTCATCGGGCAAATCTTGATGATTCCGCTTTGCGAACGCGCGCCAGACCCCGGCAAGCCGACTCCCACTGCGACGCTTCCGCCGCCTTACCCCGCCCCGAACTTGCTCTTGCCTGCGGACGGCGCCGCCTTCACCCTGGCAAACGACGCGGTTACTTTGCAATGGGCGTCCGTCGGCGTGTTGCGCGACGCGGAAGCCTATCAAATTACGATCGAAGACATCACCTCGAATCAAACTCGCCGCGTAACCGATTACGTTACCGACACCAAATATATCGTCCCGACGAGTTTCCGCCCGAAGGACAACGTGGCGCACGTCATGCGTTGGCAGGTCGTGCCGGTCTTCCAATCTGGCGTGGACGAGCAAGGCAATCCCATTTGGGTCGCCGCTGGCGCCGCTAGCGAAAAGCGCGTCTTCACTTGGGTCGGCGTCGCCGTGCAAGGCACGCCCAACCCGTAAATTATTGCGACAAAAAATCCCCGCCTAGGCGGGGATTTTTTGTTATCCTACTGACACAATTCCCCTATCCCCCATTGTTCTTATTTCAAAATTTAGGCTGTATAATCTTCCAAATGCAACTTACGCCATATCTCATCCCTTGGGTTTTGTCCGCGCTATTAACTTTTTCGCTGGGGCTATACGCCTTGCGATTCCGCAAGCGCCCGGCGGCGATTCCGTTCATTGCAATGTGCTTCTTTGCCTCGTTTTGGGCGTTCAGTTACCTTTTTGATATTGGCAGCACAACCCTTGCCGTAAAAATATGGGGGATTAAATTCAGTTTCATCGGCATACTCGGCGTGCCGCTCTCTTGGACGGCGTTCGCCCTTGCTTATTCAGGTCATCAAGAATGGCTTACGCGCCGCAACATCTTTCTTGCGTCCGTCTTTCCTATCCTTACGCTCATTGTCATCTTCACAAACGAAGCGCACGGCTGGTTCTTCGCCGAACTGAGTCTGCAAACCGACGCAGATTTAGGGCTAGTCCTCCTTAAAAATCCGCTGGGCTGGTGGTTTTGGCTTCACGCCGCATACCTTTATATAATCCTCCTAATTGGCGCCTATTTCCTTCTTAGAGAATATTGGGAAAATAGAAATATTCATCGTTCGCAAATCATCGTCAACATCATCGCCATCTTTCTGCCTTGGATCGTAAACGGAATGTCCATCGCCGGGCTGTTTCAGACCAATATGGATATTACTTCCATCACTTTTTCCATTTCGATTTTGATTCTCGGCTGGGGCTTCTTGCGCTATCGTCTGCTTGACATTACTCCCATCGCGCATCGAATCGTCTTTGAGAGCATGCCCGAGTCGGTCATCGTGTTGGACGCCAACTTGCTCGTCATAGACGTTAATTCCGCCGCGCTAAACATGTTTCAACTAGAAGTTGACAAAATTCTCGGCAAGCCTTTTCAATCCGTCTTTCACAAGTGGATACCCGTTGACAACGCAATGCTGCACACGGACGGCTATCAAAGAGAGATCGCGTTTGAAAGCGACAATCAACCCGTTCGTTGGCTGCATCTCTTTATCAACGCCTTGCGAAATAAAACCGCAACAGACGCGGGACATATCGTTACTTTGCGCGACGTAACCAGCATCAAAGAGAACGAAGCGGCGCTCGCCGTCGCCCGCGACGAAGCCATGCAAGCCAATAACTTCAAAACGCAATTGCTCGCCAACGTCAGTCACGAACTACGGACGCCGCTCAGCGTGATTCTCGGTTATACCGATTTGCTCATGCGAAAATCTTACGGCGATTTGGCTGAAAAGCAAGTCGGCGCCCTTGCGCGGATTAAGGACAGCGCGCAACATTTGAACGACCTCGTCTCGGAGTTGCTAGACCAAGCGCAACTCGACAGCGGAAAATTGCAACTAGAAGAACGCTCTTTCGAGCCGCGAGAACTGTTCGGCTCGGTCTGCGGACAAGTCAGCGTTTTGGTCGAATCAAAAGGTTTGAAATTCGACTACATCATTGACGACAATTTGCCCGTTTCCATTTGGGGCGACAGCCAACGGCTTAAGCAAATCTTGATTAACCTAGTCGGCAACGCGATAAAATTTACCGAAATCGGCGGCGTCTCCGTTCGCATCGCCGCGACGCAGTCTAACTCGCAATGGTTCTTGCAAGTTTCCGACACGGGAACGGGAATTTCGCCGGAAGCGCTAGAATCAGTCTTCGAGCCGTTTCGTCAGTTGGCAAACGCGCATAAATCGCCGCATCGTAAAGGCTACGGCTTGGGTCTCTCCATTACAAAACAATTCGCTCGCCTGATGGGAGGAGACATCATCGTAGAAAGCGAACTTGAAAGAGGGACAACCTTTACGGTTACTTTGCCGCTCATTATTAAATTGGAGACAGAACATGAATGACTTGCTTTACGCCGTCGTCGTTGAAGACGACCCCGACCTTTGCGCTATTTACGCCGACATGCTCGGCAGCACGGATTTTCGCGTGGAGACTTTTCAAGACGGCGCCGTCGCTATGGAACATCTCAAAAGCGCGTCGCCCGACATCATCATCCTCGACCTGAATTTGCCAAAACTTTCCGGCATCGAAATCTTTCGTCGCCTGCGGAAACAACCGCCCACGGAAAAAACTTGGGTGCTGATTATTTCCGCCAACCCCGCGCAAGCCGCCGAACTTTCCGACGCCGAAGTGGACAGCCCGAATCTGCTCATTCTCTCTAAACCGATTCATATGCTTCAGTTTGACCAATTAGTTCAGCGCATCACTTCCGAAAAACGAAGAAAGCCCTAACTTAAAATAAAAAAGAGTTCCCATAAATTGGGAACTCTTTTTTTATACTGCCTTACGGCGTGCTTGTCGGGGACGGCGTTTCGCTTGGAACGGCGGTCGGGGTTTCTGTTGCAACGGCTGTCGGCGTTTCGGAGGCGATTACCGTCGGCGTGGCGGACGCTTCGGCGGTTGCCACAACCGTCGGCGCGGTTGTCGCTGTCGGCGGGACGCCAGCGCCCGAAGCGTTGTAGATGATCGGTCCCGTCCAGAGGGCGCGGTCGCCCGTCGGCGAACCGGTCGAGAGAATCGTCAAAATTGGGCGGATGTTCTTCCCTGCCAGCGGGGATAAGTCAATGTCCACGTTATACACGCCGCCTTCGTATTTTTCGACGAACGCCCAAAAGGTTTGAATGGAACTCGTGCCTGAAATGGAGTAGTCGAAGCGGAAGACGACGTAGCAAGAAGTTGCGCCGTGTTCGCAACCGATTGTGGCGCGGAATTTGTCGCCGTCTTTGACGAGGTAGGACGGATAAATTCCTTGAATGTATCCGTTGTTTTGATTTTGCGGGAAGGTGAGCAAGCCCGTGCGCGGGTCGTTCGTGCCGTTTTCAAGCCGCGACGGATTAGAGATTAGCACAAAGCCTTTGTTGTCGCCGTCCGTGCCCGGGCAGGGAAGTTCGCCCGCGCCGCTGTACCAATGCGCGGTGCAGACGTTCGCGGCGAAATCATAGACTGTGCCAGCGGCGGGCGTGGCGGGCGGAACGGACGTGCCAGCGGGCGCGGTCGGGGCGGGCGTGTTTGCGCCGCCGCTTGTTCCAGACGTTTTTATTTCAACCCAGAAAGATTTCGCACCGTCCGCGCCGATGCCGAAGGGGACGCCTGTGTTATTTTTCAACATCCAATATCCGCGATAAGTTCCGGCGGCGTTCGGCGAAGTTAAGTTAAGCGTAACGTCCACCGTTTGACCGGGCGCGACGGACGCGGGAATGAGCGCGGAATCGGGTCCGCCCATTTTTTCGCCGGAGACGAAGATGATGCTGTAATTCGTCCATGTGCAAGTTCCGACGTTTTTCAAGCGCCAGGTTTTATTGAAGGACGTATTCAACGCAAACGGAGCGCCGTCCGGCACGGTAACGTCGGCGACGAATTGAGCGCGGTCGCAGGCGTTCGGTTTGACCGTTCCAGTCGTCGTCGGCGGAATCGCCGAAGGCGTTGTCGGCGCGGACGTCGGCGGAGGCGAACCGCCGCCAGCGCGGGAGATAATCGGATTCACCCACAAGGCGCGGTCGCCGGTCGGCGAGCCGTAAGCGGAAACGACCAAGATAAATTTGACGTCTTGATTGGCAAAGGCGCTCAAATCGAGATTCGCGTTATACGTCCAGCCTTCGTATTTTTCGCGGAAAGTCCAAAAAGTCTTGACGGGTCCCGAACCGATTTGGTAATTCAGACTATACGCGACGTAACATTCCGTCGCGCCGTATTCGCAACCGATGGTCGCTTGGAAGCGGTCGCCGGGCAACACGCGAAAAGCGGGATATTCCGCTTGCACGAATCCGTTGGCGACGTTGTTCGGCGCGAAAAGCAAGCCCGCCTGCGCGGAGGTAACGCCGCTTTCCAACTTCGGAGTCGGCAGGCTTAAGCCAAAGCCTTTGGAATCGCCGTCGGTTCCGGGAAAAGTCAACGCGCCCGCGCCGCTCTTCCACATTGCGGATGAAGCGTTGGCGAGGAAGTCGTACCCTGCGCTGGCGGAAGACGCGACGTTGATTTCTACCCAAAAAGTCTTTTGAGCGTTCGCGCCGATGCCAAATGCGCCGCCGCTTTTGCTCTTAAAGCGCCAATAGCCGAAGTAATGACCTGCCGAAGCGGGCGCCGTCATATCTACGGAAACGTCCACCGTTTGACCGGGGTTAACCGTCGTCGGCAAGGCGAGCGAAGCGGGCGCGCCCATTTTTTCGCCGCTTTCAAAGACCAACGAAACGTCGTCGCTCTTCCAAGCGCATGTGCCGATGTTTTTCATCCGCCAGGTTTTCTTGAAGGCGGTGTTGGGCGAAAAGTTCGTCCCGTCGGGGACGGTAACATCCGCGACGTATTGAGCCCAATAGCAAGTCGCGGCGCTTGCGGCGGGCGTTTCAGCGGGAACGGCGACGAACAACATCGTCAGCAAAAGAACCGCCGAAACAAATTTCATTCCATTTCTCATTTCTTCCTCCGTCAATTTGATGGACGCAATTTTTACGCAAAAAGTTCCGTTTTGACTATACGCTAGTCTAGTATAACTTTTCTTTAACAATTCTTCAATAACGAAAGCATAGTTATTTTGTCCTATTCTTCTCGCGCTATAATCAGCCCATGCCGCGCGTGATTTTGCACCTCGACCTCGACGCTTTCTTCTGTTCGGTGGAAGAAATTTACAGCCCGCAACTTCGCAGAAAGCCTTTCGCCGTCGGCGGCAAACCCGACGAACGCGGCGTGGTCGCATCCTGTTCGTACGCCGCGCGCGCGTTCGGCATTCACAGCGCCATGCCGATGGCGCGCGCCGTCCGCCTTTGCCGCGAGTTGATCATCGTCCCCGTGCGGCACGGCGTTTATCGTCAACATTCCGCGCAGGCGATGGAAAAACTGCGCGCCTTAACTCCGCTGATGGAGCAGATTTCCATTGACGAAGCCTTCCTCGATTTGTCAGACGTCGCCGCCGAAGCGCCGCGCCTCGCTCTGGATTTACAGCGCAGCATCCGCTCCGAGTTGAATCTCCCTTCGAGCGTCGGCATCGCGTCCAACAAGTTGACGGCAAAAATCGCCACCGAGATTGGCAAAAAGTCGAGCAAGAAAAAGAACGAGCCGCCGTTTGGGTTCGTCGTCGTTCCGTCGGGCGAAGAAGCCGCCTTCCTCGCGCCGCTGCCCGCAGACATGCTTTGGGGCGTCGGGCCCAAAACCAACGCCCGCTTAGCCGAGCTCGGCATTCACACGATTGGCGACATCGCCCAATGGAATCAACAAGATTTGATTCGTCTCTTCGGCGAAAACGGGCGCGACCTTTGGGAACACGCCAACGGCATAGACCGCCGCCCCGTTCAAGTCGAATCGGAGACGAAATCTATCAGTCAAGAAATTACGTTTACGGCGGACGTTGCCGATCAAAAGGAATTGGAAAAAACTTTGCGCGAGCAAGCGCGAGAAGTTGCGCGTCAACTGCGGCAGAGCGACCTCGCGGCGAAAACCGTCAAAGTCAAAATTCGCTGGACGAACTTCGTTACGATTACGCGCCAGATTACGCTGCCAACTTCAACCGACAGCGAAGACGAAATTTTTCGCGCCGCCGTCAAGTTGATGAACTCCGTCCGCAAGCCGAATCAAGCCGTGCGCCTTTTGGGAGTCGGCGCGAGCGGACTCGGCAAACCGATTCGTCAACTCGGCTTGTGGGATGCAGGCAGCGAGCGTTCGCGCAATTTGCAAAAAGCGTTAGACAAACTCCACGAAAAATACGGCGAAGACGTCGTCCGCAAGGGATAAAAAATAAAAGACATCCGAAATCTGGAAGGCTTCGGATGTCTAAAAAGCGGCGCTTACTCTCCCGCTTGCGCGGCGAGATAATTCTCTAATCCCATTTGCTGAATCATCGTCCGCTGTTTCTTTGCCCAATCGTGATGACCTTCTTCCATTTTGAGGATGGTCGTCAGCAAATCGCCCGTGGACTCGTCGCCCGCTTCGCTGGCTTGTTGAACTCCCGCGTTATAAGCGCGAATCGCTTCCAACTCCGCGTCTTCGTCGTTGGTGAAAATTTCCAAAATAGACTTGCCAATTTTGACTTCGTTCAACTTGACGACTGGCGCGCCTTCCAAAAACAAAATGCGCTCGATTAACCAATCGGCGTGTGTCATTTCTTCAATCGCCTGTTTCTTAATGCGATTGTGCAATTTTTCGTAGCCCCAATTCGAGCACATCTCCGCGTGAACGACCAACTGGCTGATTGCGGTTAACTCGTCCGATAAAAGCGCGTTAAGCGTGTCAATTAATTTAGCGTTGCCTTTCATGTCTGACTCCTTTTCAGCGTGGAATTAATCGTCGTCATTGTAGCGCTGTCGGCGGGGAAAGCGGCGTATCGTTCATCCTTCTTTCGCGGACAAAAGTCCGCTTAATAAAATAGCGGGTTATCCTATGCCGAGCATGACCTCCATCACTGGCTTGCGCCTTGCGCGGCGCTTATACTTGACACGACGACAAAGGACAATGCGATGACACAACCCGAAGACCCCCGAATTTTGGAACTGCGAAAAATTCGCGCAAAGGCGAAGGAAAGCGGCGGCGCGGAACGCAACGCCAAGCAGCGCGCCAAAGGCAAGATGACCGCCCGCGAGCGCGTCGAGGCGCTGCTCGACCCAGAGACGTTTAACGAAATCGAGCCGTTCATCACGCATCAAGGCGACGAGTTGGGGCTGCTCAAAGAGAAATTTTACGGCGACGGAGTCATCACCGGGTACGGACAAATCAACGGGCGGACGGTTTATCTTTACTCGCAAGATTTCACAATTTACGGCGGCACGCTGAGCGAAATGCAATCGCATAAAATTTGCCGCGTGATGGATTTGGCGGTTCGCAACGGCGTTCCGTTCATCTCGCTGATTGATTCGGGAGGAGCGCGGATTCAAGAAGGCGTGCGCTCGATGGGCGGTTACGCGGAAATCTTTCGGCGCAACGCGCAGTATTCGGGCGTGGTGCCGCAAGTCAGCCTCATGCTCGGACCGTGCGCGGGCGGCGCGGCGTATTCCCCCGCGTTGACCGATTTGGTCGTCATGGTCGAAAAGCGTTCGTTCATGTTTTTGACCGGTCCCGAAGTCATCAAAGCGGTAACGGGCGAAACGATAGACGCGGAATCTTTGGGCGGCGCGGCGGTGCATAACTCCGTCAGCGGCGTGGCGCATTTAAGCGTGGGAAGCGAAAAAGAAGCGTTGGAAACGGCGCGGCTTTTTCTTTCTTACTTGCCGTCAAACAACGTGGAAAATCCGCCTTACGTTCAGCCAAGCGACAGCCCCTCGCGCATGGACGAAGACCTAAATCGCATGATTCCGCTCGACGCGAACGAACCCTACGTCATGCGCCAAGTGATTGAAAAAATTATTGATAAAGACACCTTTCTTGAAATTCAACCCGATTGGGCGCGAAACGCCATCGTCGGCTTGGCGCGCATCGGCGGACACAGCGTCGGCGTCGTCGCGCAAGAGCCGTCCATTATGGCGGGCGTAATTGACATTGACGCGGCGGACAAGATGACTCGTTTCGTCCGCATGTGCGATTGCTTCAACATTCCGCTGGCGACCTTTGTCGATTCGCCGGGCTTTTTGCCGGGCGTCGCGCAAGAACACGGCGGCATCATCCGACACGGCGCAAAACTTTTATACGCTTACTCCGAAGCCACCGTGCCGAAGATTTGCGTCATCACGCGCAAAGCCTACGGCGGCGCGTACGTCGTCATGTCCAGCAAATATCTTGGCACCGACGTAACCTACGCCTGGCCCTCCGCCGAGATTGCGGTCATCGGCGCGGAAGGCGCGGCGAACATCCTTTACAAAAAACAAATCGAAGAAGCCGAAAACCCCGCCGCCGAACGCAAACGCCTCGCCGACGAATACCGCGAGAAATTCAACAACCCTTATTATGCCGCGTCCACCGGCTATGTGGACGACATCATCGAGCCGCGCGAATCGCGCCCAAAAATCATCGCCTCGCTTTCGGCGCTGCGCGACAAATACGCGCCCGCGCCTCCGCGCAAACACGGGAACATTCCAGTCTAAATGAACGCCCTTCTTCTCTCCCTGCAAATCGCCGCGCTCGGCATGGGACTCGTCTTCGGCGCGATTTTGCTTTTGTGGCTGATGATGATTCTGTTAACGACGCTGACCCGCGAAAAAGAATCCGCCGCAGACTCCGCCGAAGCGGATTCAACCGCCCAAGCCGACTCAAAACTGCAAGTCGCTTTGCTCGCCGTTTCGCTGGCGCTTGCGGAAGAAGAATCGTCTTCGGCGCATCCGCTCGACGCGCCGCCGACAGCCATCGTCTCCGCGTGGCAGTTGGGGACGCGCACAAGGCAAATGTCCGAAAAGAGCAATTTTAGAAGGCACGCGCAATGAAACAACGATTAACCGTCAACGGGCAAGTTTACGAAGTGCATATCGAGAATCTTCGCGCGCGTCCCATCGTCGCAACGGTGAACGGGCAACGGTTTGAGATTCTGACTGAGAACGACGAACCCGCTCAAATTAAGCAAGCGGCGAAAGAAAATCCGATAAAAACTTTCGCGCAAAATCCTTCGCTCGACAACGCTCGTTCGTTAACCGCTCCGTTGCCGGGAACGGTCGTCGAAGTTTTAATTCAAGAAGGCGACGCCGTGCAAGCGGGACAAACGGCGTTCGTCATCGAAGCGATGAAAATGAAGAACAGCATTCGCGTCGCGCGCGACGGCGTTATAAAAAAAATTTTTGCAAACGCGGGACAAAGCGTAACGCACAAGCAGGCGCTCGCGGAATTTGAAGAATAGGAGCGTTATGGATTTCGCGTCCCTTTTGCCCGAACTGCTGAAAGGCTTTTCAAATTTTACGCTCGGCAACGGCGCGATGATTCTCGCCGCGTTGATTTTGATTTATCTCGCGGTCTTCAAAGAGATCGAACCCGTTTTGCTTTTGCCTATCGGCTTTGGCTGTTTGCTGGCGAACATTCCGCTGGCGGGCATGAGCGCCTCCGAAGGCATGATGAAAATTTTATACGAAGCGGGAATCAAAACCGAATTATTTCCTTTGTTAATTTTCGTCGGCGTGGGCGCGATGATTGATTTCTCGCCGCTGTTGGCTCAGCCGCAAATGGTCTTGCTCGGCGCGGCGGGTCAATTTGGAATCTTCGGAACGCTGACGCTCGCCATCGCGCTGGGTTTTCCGTTAAATCAAGCGGCGTCTATTGGCGTCATCGGCGCAATTGACGGACCGACTTCGATTTTTGTGGCGACGAAACTCGCGCCCGAATTGCTCGCGCCGATTGCGGTGGCTGCTTATTCGTACATGAGTTTGATTCCCATCATCCAGCCGCCGTTGATGAAATTGCTGACGACGAAAAAAGAGCGCTTAATCAAAATGGAATACGCGCCGAAACCGATTTCAAAAACCGCGCTGATTTTTTTCCCCGTCGCGCTGACTCTCGTCGTCGGCTTGCTCGTCCCCGAAGCGACTCCGCTGATTTCGATGCTCATGCTCGGCAACTTGCTCAAAACCGCCGGCGTTGTGGATCGTCTCAGCGCCGCCGCGCAAAACGAGATCATCAACATTTCGACTCTCTTTCTCGGTCTTGCCGTCGGCTCGACGATGAGCGCATCCGCTTTTCTCAATTTGGACACGGGGAAAATTATGCTGCTCGGTTTGTTCGCCTTCGCGCTGGATACGGTTGCGGGATTGCTCTTCGGCAAGTTGATGTCGTTCCTCAGCGGCGGAAGAATTAATCCGCTCATCGGCGCGGCGGGCATTTCCGCTTTTCCCATGGCGGGACGTCTCGCCGCGAAAACCGCCAACGACGAAGACGCGCACAACTTTATTCTCATGCACGCGATGGGCGCAAACACGGCGGGGCAATTGGGCAGCGTCATCGCGGGCGGAATTTTGCTTTCGACGGTCGGCAAAATTTTAGGGATATAAATCCGCGTGATAGAATTTCCGCATGTTTGAGCGGCTCGAAAATTTTCTTTCTCAGTTTACGAATCAAACTGTCGGGGTGGCTTTGCGCGATTTTGAAAGCGGCGCGGAGTTCTACTCCAACGCGGACGTATTAATGCACCCTGCCAGCACGATGAAAATTCCAGTGATGATGGAAGTCTTTCGTCAAGCGGACGCGGGCTTGCTTTCTTTCGACGAGCGCTTGACGATTTACAATTCCTTCGTCAGCATCGCCGACGGAAGTTCTTTTGCATTAGACGAAGCCGACGATTCCGAGTCTGCGCTTTATCGGCGCGTCGGCGAAAGCGAAACCGTCCGCGAGTTAACGCGCTTAATGATCGTCCGTTCGTCCAACCTCGCCAGCAACCTGCTCATGGACAAAGTCTCTACCGCGAGAGTAAACGCCATCGTCAAAGAATGCGGCGTTGAAAATATGTCCGTCATTCGCGGGTTGGAAGATAAAAAAGCGCTCGCGCTTAATTTGAACAACGCCGCCAGCGCGAGAAGTTCTTTGCGAATGTTGGAATTAATCGCCGAAGGAAACGTCGTTTCGCCGTCCGCTTGCGCCGAGATGATTCGCATTTTGTCCGCGCAAGAGTTTAACGAAAGCATTCCCGCGCTTTTGCCGAACGAAGTTAAGGTCGCGCATAAAACGGGCTGGTCGGAAAATTTCTTTCACGACATCGGCGTCATTTTCCCGCCGCAACGCAAGCCTTACGTTCTCGCGTTATTCACGCACGGTTTTCCCGAAAATAAAGATTACGAAGCGCATCAATGCATGGCGCAAATTTCAAAAATCATTTACGAAGAGATTGCATGATTACCGTTTCCAATTTAACGTATTACCCCGTCAAAGGCTGTCGCGGGTTTGACCTGCCCGCCGTCAACTTGCAACGCGCAGGCTTTGAGCGCGACCGCCGCCTGATGTTCGTTTCGCCCGCCGGCGAATTTATGACTCAGCGCAAGCATCCGCGTCTGGCGTTGATTACGCCGACGTTAAAGGACGAGGCGCTGATTTTGTCCGCGCCAAATGCGGATACGATTCAAATTCCCATTCAAACCAGCGGCAAAATTACGCGGGTGGACATTTGGGCGAGCAAAGGCGTTCACGCGGTGGATCAAGGCGACGACGCGGCGGCGTGGATTTCAAACTGGCTCGGCGAAGCGGCGCGCCTCGTTCACATCGCCGACGGCTTTCAGCGCAAATTAGATTCGCGTTACGCCCTCAGCGCGGACGACCACACCAACTTCGCGGACGGTTATCCGCTGTTGATACTTTCCGAAGAATCGCTGGCGGACTTAAACTCGCGCTTAAACGCGCCGTTGCCGATGAACCGCTTTCGTCCCAGCCTGGTCGTGCGCGGCGCGTCCGCCTTCGCCGAAGATAACTGGAAGCGCATCCGCATCAACGGCACGGAGATTGCGCTGGTCAAACCTTGCGCTCGCTGCGTGGTAACTACGATCGACAAAGAGACGCTGGAACAACGCGCCGAACCGTTGAAGACGCTCAGCCTTTACCGCAAACACGAACTCGGCGCGGTCTTCGGCATGAACGCCATTCCGCTCGGCGAAGGCAAAATCGAAATTGGAATGGAAGTGGAGATTTTATAAAGTTGCCGTATTTCAAAACGAGCAATATTATGCCTGCAAGATAAAGGTCTTTTTAACCGACTAACTTCTGCGAATATTTATCCGCAAAGAGCGCAGGCTGACCGCCCGTATGCCAAAACAGAATCGTCTCGTCCTTTTTAAAGAACCCCTGGCGGATTAAATCAATCATCCCCGCCGCCGCCCTACCCGTATAAACAGGGTCGAGCAACAAACCTTCATGCTTGGCAAATAATCGAATCGCTTCGCGCTCGCCCGCGCCGAAAACGCCGTAGCCTGCGCGACAGTAATTGTCGTTCGCCAGCACGTCTGCGCGGACAAACTCAATCCGCTCGCCTAACTTCTCGCTCGCCCGTGAAGCCAACACCGAAACCTGATCCTTCAAATCGTCTTCCGTTTCGTCAATGCTGATTCCCAACACTTTGCCCGAATACCCATACAAACGCTGACCTAAAATCATCCCCGCCTGCGTTCCCCCCGAAGAGGTCGCAAAGACGATCCAATCGGGTCGCAGACCTTGCACCATCAATTCTTTTATAGCGAAGACATAACCCAACGCGCCCGTCGGGCTGGAGCCGCCGTAAGGGACGAGATACGGTTTTTTGCCGGCGGCGAACGCCGCGTCAAAGGTCTCTTGCAACGTTGAGTCGCGGAAGGCGCGATCTTCGACCGTAACAATTTCCGCGCCGAAAAGTTGATCGAGCAAATAATTCGCGCTACCCTGATCGGGCTTGGCGCCGGTCAACACCAGTTTGCAATCGAAGCCGTACCGCGCCGCAGCCGCCGCCGTTTGACGGCAATGATTCGACTGTATCGCGCCGCCTGAAATGAGCGTGTCCGCGCCTTGTTCTCGCGCTTCGGCAATCAAGAATTCCAACTTGCGCGTTTTATTTCCGCCGAGCGCCAACCCCGTCTGGTCGTCGCGTTTGACAAAGATGCGCGGCGCATTAAACGCGGCGGACAAATTTTTCAACTCCTCAATCGGAGTCGGCAAATGAGCAAAATTCAAGCGAAGAGGATTCATAAAAACTCTTTTCAAATGCGTTTGGATTTTCAGGCGCTCCCTAAAGCCTGCTTCGTTTTTTCTTTTCCGCGCAAGCGCATGAAATTTAACAGGCGCGGCATTATGTCCGAGTAAAGCGCATAGGTTATTTTATTCGGCGCAAAATCGTACGCACCCAACGTCCGCGCGACCTCGCCGCCCAAGCCTTCCTTAAAACGGTAGACGCCCCTCAGCGAATCGCTTTCGTCAAAGACGTTCGGCGCGCCCCATAAATCATAGGTCAAACAGCCATGCGACTTTGCAATTTTCATCGCTTCCCATTGCAAAAGATAAGTCGGCATTTTTTCACGATGCGCGTTGCGCGACATGCCGTACACATAATAAGCCCGCCTCGCAAACATAAATAAAAATAGCGCCGCGATGGGTTCGTTATTGTATTCGGCAATTATTGGAACAGCAATTGGAGATTGGGAATTAGCGATTGGAGATTGCGCGAATATCTTCCAAACGGTCATGTAATAATTTTCATCACGAATCACAAAGCCGTCGCGCACCGATGTCTCGGCATACATTTTATATAAGTTTCTTAATTCTAAATCTAATTGTTCTAAATTGACTGCGCGTAATTTAATATTTTTCTTTTCAGCCAGCCGAACGTTGTACCTTGTTTTTTGCTTCATCCTCATCAAAATTGATTCTTCTGATTCGGATAAATCAACCACGACTGTATTCTTAAATTGGATTTGTTCCCGCGACTCAACCCAGCCCCTACGCCTCATCTCTGACGGGATCGTTAGGTCGCTGTTCCCCAAGTCTGTGCCTCGACCTAAAACGATGTCAGGGTCAATTTTTAAGAAGATCGCGCCTTGCCTCTTTGCAAAAGTTTGCAAGTCATTCAAGACTCGATTTCGCAGCGATTCATTCTCCCAATCCAGTAACGGTCCCTTTGGCGCATACAAAACGGATAATCTCGCGGCAAAAGCGTTTCGTAAAATCGTTCTTTTGAGGACAAGGCAAGCGGCAATGCAGTTGTCAGTCAGCGAAGAATTATCAGATTGATTATTGACAACTAAAAATTGCTTTTCGGTCCAAACTAAATAAATCGGCTCCCAACCATATTGCGCTTTGACTTGCGCCCACTCGTAGGTTTGCAAAAAATGCGGATTAGGCAAAGCGGAAATAATTTGATTCCAAGCGTTCACGATTCTTTGCTCCCCATAAATTTCAGATACGCCCAATACAAAAGCGGATTGTAAACTTTGTCCAACGCTTGCGCCGCGCGTTTGACCTCTCCGCCGAAGCCGCGCTTGAAACGGTAAACGCCCCACAAGCCGTCGTGCCGCGATTCAAATTGCGCTTCCAACGTCGCCTCATCCTCGTCGGGGACTCCCCATAAATCGTAGTCTTCGCATCCGCGCGCTTTTGCCCAACGCATTGCTTCCCACTGCAAGAGGTAGGTCGGCATGCGGTTGCGCTCTTCATTATTAGACGCGCCGTAAACGTACCAAGCGCGTTTGCCGTTGGCAAAAACCATCAACGCCGCCAACGGTTTATTTTCGTATTCCGCCAGCAATAATTCGCAAGTTCCCTTTGCGTGAAAGAGTTCATAAGCGCGTTGATAATATTTTTCGGAATGCACGCCGAAGCCGTCGCGCCCGCCGGTGATTGTCATCATCTCATGGAAGGCGGAGAGGTCGTCCCAAACGCGAACGGTTACGCCTTTCTTCTGCGCCAAGCGGACGTTATAACGGCATTTCGGTTTCATCCGCGCCAGCAGAGTTTCTTCGTCGGCTTGCAGGTCGAGGACGATAGTGCGCGGGGGTTGGATGTTGCGGGTTGAAAGTGTCAGGTTGAAGGTGTCAGGTTGAAGGTCACAAGTTGAAGGTTGCAGGTTATCCTGCCATGCGTCAGGTTCGAGTTTGAGGAAGACGGCTTTATTTTTTTTACAAATTGAATCAACTTCATTCCAAAAGTTCTTACTGTCTTCCGTCCTCCGTTCATCGTTAATAAGTTTAGGGATATAAGCAATCGTCAACCCCAAAGGCAACTTGCGGAATAAAATTTGCGCGCCGAAATTTTCGACGATCACGCGCACAGGCCGCCAGCCAAAATCTTTTTTTAATTCGCCCCACTCGCCCGTTTGCAAAAGGTGCGCGTCAGGACGATTTGTTAAGAATTGATTCCACTGCGCGAGAGTCGCTTCGCTCATGCGCGCACCGAACCCGAAGGGAGAAAACGGTTGATGGTTTGAATCAAGTCCGAGGTCCGCGAATGGCGCGCCAAATCGGCCAGACGTTCGACGGTGGTCGCCAGCGCCGCGCCGTCCACTTGTTCTTCTTTCGACATGCGGAAAATCTCCGGGTGTTGCGTGCGCTCAAAGTCCACGCCGTCTTCGAGCAAATCTTCGCGCAGTTTTTCGCCAGGTCGAATGCCGCTAATTTGGATGTCAATGTCGCGGTAAGGCTCCAGCCCCGAAAGGCGGATGAGGTCTTGCGCGAGGTCGAGGATGCGAACTTGCTCGCCCATGTTAAGCATGAAGACCTCGCCGCCGACGCCCATGCAAGCGGCTTGCAAAACCAATTGCACCGCTTCGGGGATGATCATAAAATAGCGTTCCATGTCGGGGTGCGTTACGGTCAGCGGACCGCCGCGCGCGATTTGTTTTTTGAAGGTGAGCGCCACGCTGCCGCGACTGCCCAAGACGTTGCCGAAGCGCACGACAGAATAGGCGAGGCGTCCGCGCTGCGCCGCGTCGAGGACGATCATTTCCGCGAGGCGTTTGGTCGCGCCCATCACGCTCAGCGGACGCACGGCTTTGTCGGTCGAGATCAACACCAGACGTTCGGCGCGATATTTCGTCGCCGCCTCGACGACGTTCTTCGTGCCGACCACGTTGTTGGTTACGGCTTCTTCCGCGTTGGCTTCCATCAGCGGGACGTGTTTGTGCGCCGCCGCGTGAAAGATAATTTGCGGACGATGTTCTTCAAAAATTTTGTCGAGTCGTTCCGCGTCGCGGACGTCGGCGATGACGGCTCGCAAATTCAACGCGGGGTGATCGTCTTTGAGTTCTTGTAAAATTTCAAAGATGCTGTTTTCGCCATGTCCGAGCAAAATCAATTCGGCGGGATTCCAACGCGCCAGTTGACGACACAGTTCGCCGCCAATCGAGCCGCCCGCGCCAGTAACGAGAATGCGTTTTCCGCCAAGAGTCGCGCCGATGAGTCGGTCGTCGAGTTGCGCGGGTTCGCGGCGCAACAAGTCGGCGATGTCCACTTCGCGCAAACGGTTGACGCTGACTTTGCCGTCAATCAACTCGTAAAAGCCGGGGATAATGCGCGAAGCGATTCCGCGCCGACGACAAACGTCGTTGACGAGGCGGATGATTCGTCCGGGCGCGGCGGGGATGGCGATAATCACTTCGTCCGCTTGTTGAGCGTCGAGCGTTTTCTCTAACTGATCAATTCCGCCAAGCACGGTTACGCCGTAAATGTTGTGGTTGATTTTGCTCGCGTCGTCATCGAGAAAGCCGACAGGATTAAGGTTGAGTTTGGAATTTTTTTGCAACTCGCGCACGACCAACGCGCCCGCGTCGCCCGCGCCGAGAATCAGAACGCGCTTCGTTTTGGCGTCCGTCTGCGCCGACGACTGCTCCGCAAGAATCCGTAAGACGAAACGCGAGCCGCCGACGAGGATGAGCGAGATGAGCCAATCAATGCCGAGCGCGGAGCGCGGCATGCCGGGTTTGACCAAGTCAAAGCCGATGAGAATCAGCATCAGCCCCGAGGTCAGCACCGAAGCGCTGGTAACGGCGAAAGTGATCAGACGCAGTTCGTTGGTCGAAGCGTACGCCCACAAGCGCCGATACAAGCCGAAGAAATAATAGGTTGGAATCTTAACAATCAGCGCGACGAGACACATCGCCAGCGCGGCGGGAAAATAATACGGCAGTTGACCGGCGTCCAATCGCAACGCAAAACTGCCCAAGACCGAAACGACGGTTAGGGCAAAGTCGCCGACGAGGACGAAGCGGTTGCGAACGTGAGAACGAGAGGACATTTGGGCGGCTTAAGGTTGCAGGTTGAAGGTTACAAGTTTAAGGTTGCAGGTTTAAGGTTGAAAGTTACGCATCTCTTCTACCGCTTCGCGCAAGCCTTGCGATAAAGTGATTTGCGGTTTGTAGCCGAGCGCGTCCGCGATTTTTTTCGGCGTTCCAATCGAACGATAAATATCGCCTGCGCGCGCTTCGGCGTGGACGGGCTTCGGCGCGTTGGGAAAAATTTTGTAAAGAATATCTAATAAGTCCAATAACTTTGTCTCGACGCCAGTGCACACATTAAAAATTTGACCTGGCGCGTTTGGATGTTCCGCCGCTAATAAATTCGCTTGCGCTACATCTTTTACATTTACTAAATCGCGCGTTTGACCGCCGTCGCCAAAGACGGTAACGGGTTTGCCGTCCAACATGCGGCGGATGAAAATCGGCACGGCGGCGGCGTACATCGAATCAGGCCGTTGGCGCGGACCGTAAACGTTGAAGTAGCGCAAAGCGACCGCTTCCAAATTAAACGCCGTCGTGTACAGTTGACCGTAAATTTCGTTCGTCCGTTTGGACGCGGCGTACGGCGAGAGCGGGCGCAAAGGCGAATCTTCCGTCAGCGGGTAATCGTCTGAATCGCCGTAAACCGCCGCGCTGCTCGCAAAGACCACGCGCCTGACGTCCGCTTTGCGCGCGGCTTCAAACAAGACGGACGTCCCGTTGGCGTTAATGTCAAAACATTCTTGCGGCTTCCCCATTGACTCGGCGACTGAAACAAACGCCGCCTCGTGGAAAATCACTTCCGCGCCGCGCACGGCTTTGGCGACAGCGTCCGCGTCGCGCAGATCGCCTTCAAAAATTTCAACGTCTAAGCCTTTGAGGTTTTCTTTTTTGCCCGATGAAAAATTATCAAAAACGCGGACGCGATGTCCGCGCTCTAAAAGCGCGCGCGAAATGTGCGAGCCGATAAAGCCCGCGCCGCCAGTTATCAGCGCCTTCATCGTCCCGACCTACGCAAAACCGTGCCGATGGTGCGAAGCACAATGCTGAAATCTAAATTTAAGGTGCGATGTTTGATGTAATACAAATCGTACTCCAACTTGACCACCGTTTCTTTCACTGTGGCGACGTAACCGTAATTGATTTGCGCCCAGCCCGTCAGACCCGGTTTGACCAGCAAACGCGCGCGATAAAATGGAATCTGCTTTTGATAACTCGCCACCAATTCAGGGCGTTCGGCGCGCGGACCGACTAAACTCATCTCGCCGCTCAAGACCGTCCAAAATTGCGGCAATTCGTCGAGGCGCGTCTTCCGCAAAAAGTTGCCGACTTTGGTAATGCGCGGGTCGTTCTCTTCCGCCGCTTTCACGCCTTCCGCTTCTGCGTCTTGCATCATCGTGCGAAATTTCAAAATCGGGAAAATTTTTCCGCCTTTGCCCAAACGCGGCTGCGAATAAAAAATAGGGCGACCGGTTTCCCAAACGACGGCAACCGCAATAAACGGAAAAACTAAAAGGAAAATAATCAGCCCGACAATGCTTCCCAAAATGTCCATCAAGCGTTTGAGCAATTCGTACAACCCATGCACGCGGACTTGGTCAACGAACGAGCGAATCACCCAATCCGTTTCCAGGTGTTCGATTGGCACGCGCTGAGTCAACTCTTCGTACATAATCGGCATGCGCGTAACTTCCACGCCGCGCTCTTGGACGTCCAAAATGGTTTGGAAAGTTTCGCCTTTAATTTCGCCGTTAATCGCCACCACCGCGTCCGAGATGCGATGTTCTTCGATTAAATCCAAAAGATGTTCGCTGCAACCCAACACGGAGAATCCGTTGTAGGATTTATTTTTTTTGGACAGGTCGTCGTCAATGAAGCCGACTAAAACAAAGGGCGGCGGATTTAACCCGCGATAGGCTTCGACCAACGTCCGCCCGGCTTTGCCCGCGCCGATGACCAGCACGCGGCGCATCAACCCCGACGAAGTGTAGAGTCGAATGTAGACGGCGCGCCAGCCCAAAGTCAAAATCGAGGCGAGAATCAAAAACGCGCCGACGGCGATGCGTGGCAACGAGTTCGGTTCGCTGTTCAAGATGAAGAGCAACGAATAACTGACTAATCCCACAATCGGCGCGACGGCGATGGCGCGAAGCGTTTTTTTCCAGTTCGAGGCGGTGTGCAATTCATAGGAATCAATCATCAACACCAGCCAAATCAGCGGCAGGACGTAAAACCACAACGGCGTTTTAACGCGGACGATTTTTTCCGCGAGGCTTGGCGCAACCCCGCTTTCGATTAAGCGGTAAAGCAAATATTGATACCAAAAGAAAATCGCTCCCGCCGTCGCCGCGGCGGACGCAATTAAATCGCCGACGAGCAAAACGACGCGCTGTTCGCTGGGACGCAGGCGCAACGACGGATGATAAATTTCAGTCATGTTTGAAAGCGCCTGTCGCGCCGCTCCATAAAAAGCCCGCGCCCCACGCAAGGTGCATGGTCGCAATCGCGGAGGGCAGCCCCCAAAGCAAGAAAATTTTTTTTGTTTTTAGCGCAAGCATTAATGCGGCAAGTTCGAGAACGAGAAGATAAATAAAACATTGTAAAAATAAGGCAAAGCGGGCCAGCGGCAGAAAAAGAGATAACAGAATTAAAGTTAATAAGGTTAAGACAAAAGTCGGCGGAAGCGCTTGCCGCCAGCGCAAAGTTTGCGGGTAGCGTTTGAGCATTTTGAATTTCCAAAAACCGTAACGCCAATATTGACGCGCCAATTTTCCAAAGGTCTCGCGCGAAAAATACACCGAGCGGATGGACGGGTCGAGCCAAACCGTTCCGCCCGCCTGACGCAGGCGCGCGTTGAACTCGTAATCTTCGTTCGCCAGCAGCGATTCGTCAAACGCGCCGACGCGCTCGAACAACTCGCGGCGGAACGAGCCAAACGGCACGGTGTCCACCGCGCCCGCTTGGGCGTCGAGACGGTAGAGCGCGTCGCCCACGCCCAGCGGATGCGCAGCGGCATGCGCGATGGATTTCGCAACCCAAGTGTCCGCGCCGGGCTGAATGTCCCACGCGCCGCCGACGTTGTCGCCCTTGCCCTTTTGATGCGCTTCCACACAACGCGCCACATATTCGGGAATCGGCATAGAATGCGCGTCGAGGCGGACGATGATTTCGCCGCGCGCTTCGCGGACGGCTTGATTCACGCCAGACGGAATCGAACGCGCCTGATTTTTCACGACGCGAATCGCAAGTTCGTTTTGTTCGCGTTGAAAGCGTTCAATCGCCGTCAGCGTCCCGTCTGCGGACATGCCGTCGGCGATGATGACTTCCATGCGCGTCAACGGGTAGGTTTGGCGGCGCAGCGCTTCCAATAATTTGCCGATGGTGGCTTCTTCGTTGTAACAAGGGACGACGACAGAAACGAAAGGTGAGTCGCTCATGGAAAACGAAACTTCGTCGCCTTGAATCAATTACGCCAGCGCCACGCACTCGATTTCAACCAACGCGCCTTTCGGCAACCCTGCCACCGCCACCGTCGAGCGAGCGGGCGGATTTTCGGTAAAGGCTTCGGCGTAGATAGCGTTCATCTTAGCGAAGTCGCCCATGTCTTGCAAGAAAACCGTCGTCTTGACGACTTTGCTCAGGTCGGCGCCAGCCGCCGCGAGGACTTGAGTCAGGTTGGCGAGGACTTGGCGAGTCTGCTCTTCTACGCCGCCAGCGACGAGTTCCATTGTGGACGGGTCGAGCGCGACTTGACCTGCCGTGTAAATAAAATCGCCGACGCGCACGGCTTGCGAGTATGGTCCAATGGCTTTGGGGGCTTTATCGGTGTGAATAATTTGTTTGTTCATCTATTCCTCTTTTTCGTGAAATCGGCTTCTATTCTACCCGATGTTAGGGCGAAGGCAGAGCGATGGGCGTGAGAGTCGGCGTCGGCGGCGGAAGCGGCGTTGGCTGCAAGGTCGTCCAGCCGCTGTACGCAAAATATTCCGAAAGGAATTGAGTCCGCTCGCGCTGATTCATCGGGCGCGGACGCGAGAAATCTTCGAGCATGGCGGTCAGCAATTCTACGCCGAGATATTTTCCGTCGTAGAAAATGTGGCGATCAATAAATTCGCGGCGCGTGCCGTCAATGATTTTTCCGTCGGGGAGTTCGTAGGTCATTTGGTCGAAGAATAAATTTCCCAAACCGAAGTGGATGAACGAGTCGCCGCGAAATTCCATCAGATGCGGGAAGTGCGCCTGACTGCCGCTGACGACGGTTGCGCCCGCGTCGGCGACGGCGTGAAAGCCTTGCGCGTGCATATAGCAAGGTCCCGAATGATAGCATTCTTCATGCTGAAAGGTAAAAATCACCATGTAGCCTTGCGCGGCGACGTCTTTGACTTGTTGCGTGAAAAATTTATAATCGCCGCAATCCGCCGCGCCCGGTTTGATGTCGGTCGCTTTGACCATCGTATAAGCGACTTTGCCGTTGCAACCCATAAAGGCAATTTTATTTCCGTTGACGTTTAAGTAAACGGGTTTGCGCCCTTCTTCTTCGTTTGCGCCGCCGCCGTAATAAAGGATGTTGTTGTCTTTATACATTTGCAGCGTGTCGAGCATGGCTTGCGAGCCGCGATCCGCAAAGTGATCGCCCGTTAATTCCACAATGTCCGTTCCGACATATTTCAGCAATTCTAAATATTTCGGGTCGCTGCATAAAATGTAATTTGTGTAGCCCGGCTTCGGGAAAGGGCAAGTCGAGTCAAACGCCACTTCGTTGCTGACGTGCAACACGTCCGCGCCGTGCAGCCAATCGTAAACCAGTTCGCCCGGTCGGGTTACGCCTTTGGTTTCCATCGTGAACGCCGTTGCGCGGACGAGAGCGGTTACGCCGGTCAAAACCACCGTCGCCAGTTTGGACGGATCGCGATTCGTGGCGGGCAAATTTTCCCCGCTTATCAACGCTTTTAGCGGATATACATTTTCGTCAAAGTCTTTGTGAATCGGCGATTGACCGTCCACGCTGAGGATTTTCCATTTGGGTTGAATTTCTTCAAAAGGGATAATCGCCCACTTAAAGGGCGGAGTCCACGCCTCGTCTAGAATTTCCTCTTTGTCAACGCTCCGGACTGCGCCCGAAGCGGGTTCGCCCCACAGGGCGCGAAACGCCCTCAAAGTGGATTCTGCCATGAGCAACGGCTGACCATTTTCGCTTAACGATTCGCCGTTCCACGCGGCGAGCAAATCGGCGGACGAAACGTCGTCTGGCACGGTTGGGAAAGGCGCGGCGAGGGCGTAGATCCAGAGCGATTGCGCTTTCGGCGGAATCTGAGTCGCCGTCGCTGTCGCGTTAACGGGTTGAGTCGGCGCGGAAGTTGGCGTCGGCAAAACGGGAGTCAGAGTCGGGGTCGCCGTCGGCGCGGAGCAGGCGACGAGCAAGATTAAAAGGACGAAAGTCAAAATTTGTTTTTTCATTTTTTCACGCAAAAATACGAAGCGCGTCGCGCCTCGTAAAAGTCAACCGGATTCAATTTCATTTAAGAAAATCTTTTTTTGTTCAAAGACGCCAAACGCTTGCGCGAGGAGTTTTAAGATTCCTCGCTCGGTTCGGATTCGAGTCGAACGCTTGGCGCTTCGTCGGCGACGCGGATGTTCTTCAACGCTTCGTCAATGCTGGTCGCTTCGATGCGCGCGCCGGGCGCGGGCGTTCCGCAATAGGGGCAGATGTTCCACGGCAATTCCATCAGTTTGGAACAGTTGTGGCAGTTCTTTTTTAATTTCGTGTGGCAGTTCGGGCAGACTTGCCAATCTTCTTTGACGCGCCGTTCGCAGCCTGGGCAAAGCGGCAAATCTTCCAACGCTTGCAAGAGCGCTTCCTCTTCCAGCGTGCGTTGATATTCCTCTTCCAGCGTGCGTTGCGGGCGCAGGATGAGATAGACCAACACGCCCGGCAGATTTAACACCGCCGTCAACAACGCGGAGAGAGTCCGCACTAGCGGATCTCGCGTGCGCGAGCGGGCGTCGCGGTAAGTCCAAATCACGAGACTAATCCACAGCGCGATTAAGAAGGCGGCGGCGAACGCCGTCAGCACGAGCGTAAAGTTGCTTAAGAAAACAGGGTCAAATGCCATGAGAACTCCAAAGTTGGTTCATTTTAGCATGTAAGTTACGGCGTATGAAATTCAAAGCGCCAATCTTCGCCGTTTTGCTTTTGCGCGGACGTAATGCCCATCACCTGATAAAAAGTTTGACCGGGTCGCAAGTAAATCGGCGAACCGTCGAGTTGAGTCAGCAACAGCGGCTGATCTATGGCGACGCGCTTCCAATAAGCGGGAATGACGACTCCGTCGCGGAAGACATAAGCGTTGCCGTAATCAATCAGCGAGGGATTGAAAACTTCGTCTTCCGCTTGATTTTGATTGGTGAAAATATACGGCACAAAAATGACGACGACGTTATCCGCCGTAACAGGTTGTTTTGTATAATCGTCAAAAAGTTGCGCGTAAACTTCCGCGTCGCGGCTTCCGCCTAAATCTTTCGCTTCTTGATAGCGGAAGTATGAATGCGTCTCTTCGTCGTATTGCCAATAGTTGTAACTGTAGTTGGTGTAAAAATCGTAAATGCGTTTTGCCTTCAACGGCGTTTGCGGAATCTCCTCCGCGAAAAATCCGCTGACGAGAGTTTGCGGGCTGTTGTCCAATTCCTTTTTGGCGACGCAGTCTTCCCATAATGTCGCGTTGAAAAAAATATTATTGTAAGCGTCGCGTTTGTACGGTCCGTAATAATACGGCGGGCATTTCCCAATGCCGACGGAAATAAAACGCTCGGCGACGTCCAAGCCCATAAAATAATCGAACTCGCGTTTGTCCGCGCCTTTGAACATGAGGAAAGAGCGATACATCCGCACGATGTGTTCGTCAAAGTAGCGCCCCGAACGGACGGGACCGATCCGCTCGATGTCGTAAAGGTTGCTGTAAAACACGGCGATAAAGCGCGTGTCGCCCCATTCGATGTAATATTCATAGACTACATCCGCGAGGGTTAAGCCCGATTGCGGGCGGACGTAATCCGGCGAGTTGCCGACCTTAATCGCCAGCGGACGAACTTGCAAGAAAGACGGATCGTCAATCGGCAGCCCGGTCAGCGGGTTATAAAGCGTCGCAGCGGATTGCTCGTCGGGCGGCGATTCTATCGGCGCGGAAAAATCTTGCGGCGCGACGTACTTCGTCGGGTACGGCGTAAAAGTCGGCAACGCCTCTTGCGGCGAATTCATCGTCAAATAGGGGTTTGGCGAATCGTCCGCTTGCGGCGAAAAAGGCGTCGGCGTGGACGGATATTCGATTTGAATCGGAGTCGGCGTAAAGTCTGGTTGCGCGGCGACAGGCGGCGCGGAACAAGAAACGGCGAGAGAAAGCGTCAAAATCCAAAACGCAAAGCGGCGGCTGCCAAAAATCATGGCAAAGATTGTACCAAACCGAAGCGTTCAATACTGTTACAATTACGCGCGTTTATGTTAATTTTGAGCGTCTGTTTGATTTTTTTTCTAACGGCAATGATGCTGTTCGTTTTGCGAGTCGTCCAGCCCAAAGCGCGTTACGCCTGGCTGATTGCCGCAAGCGGCGCAACGGCGGCTTTTTTAGGCGTCGCGCTTTGGCTCGCGCAAATGCCTTTTCAACTTTCGCTATCTTGGCAGCCGAAAGCGCTCTTCCCCGCGCCTATCCTTTTTAGCGCGGACAAAATTTCTTGGGCGCTTTCGTTTAGCGTCGCCGCGCTGACTCTCGCCGTCGTCTTCGCCGCCGCCCGCCGCCCGCTGTTAATTAATTCGCTTTCATGGGCGGGCGCGCTTTTGCTCGGCGGCTTAGGCATTTTGGCGACCGCCGCAGACAATCCGCTCGCTTTGTTGCTGGCGTGGGCGGCGCTCGACCTTGCAGAGTTAATCGTCCAATTGCGTTCGGCGCGCAGAAAAAAAGACAGCGAACAAATTTCTCTTTCCTTCTTAATTCGCGCGTTCGGCATTGCGCTCGTTTTGTGGGCATATATCGAAAGTTTGGCGGGCGGCGGAAACGTCCTATTTGACTCGATCTCGCCCAACGCGAAAATTTACCTCATCCTCGCCGCAGGACTCCGTTTGGGCGTGATGCCGCTCCATTTGCCCTTCGCCGCCGATTCCGCTTTGCGGCGCGGATTTGGCACAATGTTGCGCCTCGTCGTCGCCGCCGCCACGTTGAGCGTTTTAGGGCGCGTCCAAATTTCCGCGACGACCTTTTCGCCGTTATGGATTCTCCTCGCCTCCGTCGCGGCGCTGTACGGCGGCTGGATGTGGCTGCGCGCTTCGGACGAATTAAACGGACGACCTTATTGGGTCATCGGCATGGCGGCGCTTTCCGTGATGGCGGCGCTAAACGGCAACCCCGTCGGCGCAATCGCATGGAGTTGCGCTTTGGTCTTAGTCGGCGGCGCGCTCTTTCTTTCTTCCGCGCAAGACCCGCGCCTGAAATACGCTTTGCTCGTCGGCGGCTGGACTCTCTCTTCGCTTCCGCTTTCGCTGACGGCTTCCGTTTGGAACGGCGCGTTTAATCTCTTTGCCATTTTTGCGCTCGTAGCGCAAGCGTTATTAATCGCCGGCTATTTGCGTCATGCCTTGCGCGGCGGACTCGAAACCTTAGACGGACAACCGAGTTGGGCGAAAGCGGTTTATTCCGCCGGCATTGTCGTTTTGCTCGCCGCTCAACTCCTGCTGGGATTCGTCGGCTGGGACGGCGCGTTCAAATTTGGCAATCTGCTTTTAGCGCTCCCCGCCTCGATTTTGGCGCTCCTTTTATTCGGCGCGAGCAAACGCTTCCGCCTCTTCGCGCCCATGCGGGCGCAGTGGTCGGGCGGCGAAGGCGAAAAAATCAACAACTTATATCAATGGCTCGGCTCGCTTTACGGCGGGCTAACGCAGAGTCTGCGTTTCGTCGCCGAATTGCTCGAAGGAGAAAGCGGCGTGATGTGGGCGCTTCTCTTTTTAATTCTCTTTATCTCCATCCTTGCGCGAGACATTTAACATGCTTTTCGACATTCTCTCTTGGGCGGCGGTTGGATTGGCGTTTCTCGCCGCTTCAACCTTGCTCGTCAGCCGCGATTGGCGAATCAGTTTGGGCGCGTTGGCGCTTCAATACTTCGCCGCCTTTTGGCTGATTACTCGCCACCTGCCTTTTGCGATGGGTTCGGTAAAATTAATCAGCGGCTGGATGGTCGTCGCCATTCTCGGCATGACTCGCTACAACCTCGGCGAACTCGACGATGATTCGCGCGATTCGTTTTTTTTGCGCGGAGCCGCTTTTCGCTTCGTCTTAACCGCCGTCGCCGCCTTAGTCGCCTTAGGCGCGACTCCGCGCATCGAAGCGGCGATTCCCGGTTTGGGGCTGCCCGTCATCGCTGGCGGATTAATTCTCGTCGGCGCGGGCGTGGCGCACCTTGGCCTGACGGACGACCCCTTGCGCGTCGCGCTCGGTTTGCTGACGTTAATCAGCGGATTTGAAATTTTATACGCCGCCGTTGAAAGCGCCATCCTCGTTGCCGGGCTGCTGGCGCTGATCAACTTGGGGTTAGGCTTATCGGGCGCGTACTTATTGTTGGCAGGGTCAGTGCCTTTTGCGGAAGAAGGAGAAGAATTCGCATGAGCGCCCCTATCTTGTGGATTGCCGTTCCGTTCATTGCGGGCGTGTTAATTCTATTTTTCTTCCGCGAAGAATACGTCGCTTATCTCGGCGGCGCGGCGGCGACGGCGCTTGCATTAATCGCCTTCGTCATTCCCATAGACGCGGCGCTTTTGCTGGGCGGCATCTCAATCAAGATTGCGCCGTCCGTCGAAGTTTTCGGGCGCAGTTTCAGCCTGCCCGCCGCCGACGCGCCGCTGTTAACCATGATTTACGGCTCGGCGGCGCTGTGGTTCTTCGGCGCAAAAGTTTCCAGATCGGCGCATCGTTTCGTCGCGTTGGGATTAATCATCTGCGCCTTGCTGACGGCGTCCATCGCGGTCGAGCCGTTTTTATACGCCGCGCTCCTGCTGGAAATCGCCGCCATGCTGACCATTCCGCTGCTCGCGCCGCTGTATCAAAAACCGAGTCGCGGCGTCATTCGTTTTCTCGTTTATCAAACGCTCGCCATGCCCTTTATCCTTTTTTCGGGTTGGCTGCTCGCGGGCGCGGAAGCCAGCCCCGCAGACGTCAACGCGGCGATTCAGTCCGGTCTGCTGGCGCTGATGGGATTCGCTTTCCTCTTTTCCGTCTTTCCCCTCTATTCTTGGATTCCGCAAATTATGGAAGAGACCGCGCCTTACGCGGCCGGCTTTCTGCTTTGGGCGTTGCCGACTTTCACCGCCATCTTCGCGCTTGGATTTTTTGAACGCTACATTTGGCTGTTGAACACGCCGCAAATCGCCGCCGCGATTCTTTTTTCCGGCGTGTTGATGACCGCCAGCGGCGGACTCTTCGCTGCGGCGCAACGCCATCTTGGGCGAATTTTCGGCTACGCCGTCGTCGCGGAAGTCGGGTTGATTCTCGTCGCGCTGGGGTTGCATTCTTCCGAAAGCGCAAACCTCGTTTTTCTTATCGTCCTTCCGCGCTCGTTAGAACTGAGCGTTTACGCGCTGGCGCTGTCCGTCGTCAAAGGCGCGGCGTATCGTCTTTCTTTCGACGACGTAAAAGGTTTAATTCGCAAATATCCGATTGCGGTCGGCGCGTTAATCGTCGCGCACCTTTCGCTGGCGGGGTTTCCGCTGTTGGCGGGGTTTCCTTCGCGCTTGGCGCTGTGGCGCGAATTATCCGCTCAATCGTTGACGGCGGCTTTCTGGGTCTTTTTCGGCATGGCGGGGTTAATCGTCGCCGCCGCCCGCGCTTTGTCGGCGCTCGTCGCGGCGGACGACGACGCGAAATGGCAAATCAACGAATCGTGGATTCAATCGCTTATGCTCGGCTTGGGCGTTCTCGGCATTTTCATCTTGGGGATGTTTCCGCAAATGCTCGCGCCTTTCCTCGCCAATTTGCCGCAATTATTTGAACGCCTCGCTCAATAACCCATTTTCAAAAGGGTATAATTTAGCGGAATGGAGTCCTCATGGAATTTGAACAAATCATCAAAAGGCTCGACTTCTTAGAAAAGCAACAGCGCGAAGGCAAAGACGCGCTCGCTCCGCTAAAAGAAAAAATCGCCTCGCTTGAAACGACGGCAAACGCGACGTCGAAACAAGTAAAGGCGCTCAACACGCAGGTAACAAACCTCACGCCCGCCACAAGACGGGTAGATCAATTTGAATCCATTTTGACCAAACAACGCGCCGAATTGATTAAGATGATTGAAGACAACGAAAAGGCGCGGATTCGAGAAAATAAAGAAGCGGCGAAACAAACCCAAAGCGAAATTTTGGAATTGAACAAAACCGTCGCGCAGATGAAATCCGCCTTTGATTTAACCGACCTAAAAAAAGCGATCAAAGAACGCGGCGACGAAATTCAACGGCTCGGCGTGAACGTCGCGGATTTGAAACTGTCCATTGACGAAACCCGCCGCTCCAACGAAGATTTGCGTCATCTCATTTCCGCCAACGACGAAGCGCGCAAAAACGACCTAAAACGCATCGCCGATTTGCAAGGCGAATTTGTTTCTCTTCGCAAACGCATTGACGAAAACCGCGAAAAGGCAACCGTTCACTCCGACGCCATCCGCAACATGGAAGGGCGCATCGCCGAAATTTTCGCTTCCGAGATCGAGCGCAAACAGGCGCAAGTCGTTTTCATTGACCAACAACGCATCGCGCAAACCGACCGCGAGCGCGTCTGGAAAAATTGGCAAGATCAAGTTTCCGCCTTTGAAAAAGAGGCGCAAGCGCTCGACCAAAAAACGCAACAGCTCGACGAAGCGCTTCGCGGCGTTAAACGCGCGCAAGACACCTACGTCGAATTAAGCGCCAAACTCGAACGGCGCATCAACGAAGTTACCGAAATGCAGCGCCTCGCCGAAGAACGTCTGCGTCAAGAGTGGATTAGTTTCAAAGCCGACGACCAAAAACGCTGGACGGGACACAGCCTTTCTTCCGAAGAATCCTTCCGCGACATTCGCAAAGAGACGCAAAAATACGACGACCGAATCGTCGCGCTGAACGAAGCGACGGAAATTCTGCAAGACCAAATTCATCAAACGACGGACGCCGCCGAAAAGCAACTGCAAGAATTGATGAACGTCGTCCACGAGTGGATGACTTCGTACCAACGCATCATGGGGCATGGCAAAAAGGCGAAGAAATAAATCGGCATGAGAGTCATCGGCACGGCGGGGCATGTAGATCACGGAAAATCTACGCTGATTGAGGCGTTGACGGGCAAACACCCCGACCGTCTCAAAGAAGAAAAAACGCGCGAGATGACCATCGAACTTGGCTTCGGCTGGCTGACCTTGCCCAACGGCGAAGAAGTCGGCGTGGTGGACGTGCCCGGTCACCGCGACTTTATCGAAAACATGCTGGCGGGCGTCGGCGGCATAGACGCGGTTCTGCTGGTCGTCGCCGCCGACGAAGGCGTGATGCCGCAAACCAAAGAACACCTCGCCATTTTAGATTTGCTGCAAATTTCCGCCGGGCTCATTGTATTAACCAAAACCGACCTCGCCGCAGACTCCGATTGGCTGAATCTCGTCGAAGCGGACGTGCGCCGCACCGTCGCCAAAACCGTCCTCGCCGAAGCGCCGATTTTGCGCGTCGCCGCCAAAAGCGGAAACGGCGTCCCCGAATTAATTCGCGCGTTGGAAATTTTATTGGAAGATAAACCCGCCCGCCCCGACTTGCATCGTCCGCGCCTGCCCATTGACCGCGCCTTCGCCATGAGCGGATTCGGCGCTGTCGTAACTGGCACGCTGCGCGACGGCTCGTTCTCCGTCGGCGACGAGGTGGAAATTTTGCCCCGCGCCATTCGCGGACGCATTCGCGGTTTGCAAACGCACAAGCAAAAAGAAGAAAGCGCCGCGCCCGGCTCGCGGACTGCCGTCAACATCTCCGGCGCGGACGCAAAAGACATTCGGCGCGGCGACACGCTCGTTCGCCCAAATCAATATCAGACGACGCGCCGACTCGACGTTCGCTTCAGCGCGCTGAACGACATGAGCAAGCCGCTCAAACACAATGATGAAATTAAGTTTTTCGTCAACGCTAGCGAGACGATTGCAACTGTCCGCGTTTTGGGCGCGGACGAAATCGTCGCGGGCGAAGCAGGCTGGCTGCAACTTGAACTGCGCGATCCGGTCGTCGCCTTGCGCGGCGACCGCTACATTCTGCGCCGACCTTCGCCCGGCGAAACAATCGGCGGCGGCGCAGTGGTCGAGTCGCAACCGCAAGGGCGACACAAGCGTTTTGACGAAAGCGTTATCAAAACGCTGGAAGCGTTAACGCAAGGTTCGCCCGCCGACGTTTTGTTGGAGGCGGCATCCGCTTTGCAGATTGCGTCCGCGAGCGAAATAATCGCAAAATCAAGGTTAGAAATAAACGCAGCGCAAACGGCGTTGGACGAACTTTTGCAAAGCGGACAATTAATTGCGCTGGACAATTCGACGCTGATGATTACGTCCGCGCGTTGGGCGGCGTTAAGTAAGAAAATGCGCGAACAAATCAAAATTTATCACGCGCAATTTCCTTTGCGGCGCGGCATTCCGCGCGAAGAGTTGAAAAGCAAAGTCGGGTTGTCGTCCAAAGCGTTTAACGCCGCGTTGAAATATTTATCCGCAAGCGAGGGCGCGCGCGACGAGCGCGGAACGGTTTCCGAATCTGGGCATGAGATTAAGTTTGCCGGACGAGATCAAATCAAAGTCCAGGCTTTGCGGCGCGCGTTTGCGGAAAATCCGCGTTTAACTCCGAGCGTCAAAGAATGCACAGCGGAGGCGGGCGAAGAAATCGTCAACGCTTTAATTGAAAGCGGCGAATTGATTTTGATTTCCGCAGACATTATTTTTCGGGCGGCGGATTATGACGATATGGTCGCGCAAATAAAAAACGAAATTCAAACGCGAGGAAAAATTACGCTGGCGGAAGCGCGCGACGTTTTGCAGACTTCTCGAAAGTACGCGCAAGCCTTGCTAGAATATTTAGACCGCGCAGAAATTACGAAACGCGACGGCGAAGCGCGGCGTTTAGGAAAGCGAAAGCAACATGAAACGACTTTTTGATTTCTTAAAACCGCCCGTTTTTGAAGACGAAGTAAAAACGCAAAAAGCCTATTTATTAAACATCATCATTTGGGCGTTGATTGCCGCTCCTCTTCCTTATTTGGCGCTGATTTACATTACGCCCGTTTGGGATTTGCCGCAGCGCGGGTCGACGCAAATTGTCATTATCGAAATCGTCGCATTCTTTTTGCTGTATTTATCGAGGCGCGGATTCACTCGTCCCGCTTCCTCCATTCTAATTTCTTCGATGTGGGTTTTTCTCACCGTTTCGGCGGCGACGGCGGGCGGCACGCGAGGCGAATCCTATTTATTGGGCTATCCCTTAGTCATCATTATTGCGGGGCTTTTATTACATAAGCGGCTTGTCATTTGGCTCTGCCTCTCTTCTTTGCTGGCAGGACATTTTATGACGCTGATGGCGGGAAGAGAATCTCCGCTTTATTACGCTTCGTTTAAGACTTGGTATTTAAGCGTCGCAATTTTTTCAGTCAGTACGATTCTGCAATACGTTTCCGCGACGATTATCGAAAAATCGTTTTATCGCGCCAAGCAGAGCGAAGAAAAATATCGCATAATCGCCAACGTCGGCTCGGACTATATTTTTGAAAGCCGCGTGGACGAACATGAAAAATCTCACGCCTTTTGGCTGGCAGGCGCGTTTGAAAAAATTACGGGCTATACGCCCGAAGAATATTTTCAGGCGGGCGGTTGGAACGCGCATCTTCACCCAGACGACACGGAGAAAGATAAGCAAGACATGCAAACGCTGTTGAACAATCAAGCGATTCTGGGGTCTGAAATTCGCGCATTTAACAAAAGCGGAGAAATCCGTTGGGTTCGCATTCGAGCGCAACCCATTTGGGATGAAAAAGAAAATCGTCTGGTCGGCATTCTCGGCGCGGGGCAAGACATCACGCAACAAAAAGAAGCGGAACGACTGTTAAGAGATGCTTTGCAAAAACAAGAAGCTCTCTTAAACAATATTCCAGATATCGCTTGGATGAAGGACACGGAAGGTCGCTATATAGCCGTCAACGAAGTGTTTATGAATTTCAATAAAGCGACAGCGGAAGAAGTTCTTGGCAAAACTGACTTCGACATTTGGGACCCCGGGCGCGCAAAATTATACGAACGAGACGATCAAGACGTCCTCCAAAGCGGAAAGAGAAAAACTGTCGAAGAAGTGTCGCATAAAGACAAGCACGGCGTAAACCATTGGGTAGAAACAGTCAAAACGCCCATTCGCGACGAAGAAGGAAAAATTATCGGCACAGTTGGAATTGCGCGCGACATTACCGAACGCAAAGCCAAAGAAGAAGCCGAATTGCGCCGCCGCACCTTGCTGGAAAAAGTCATCGAACTCGGCAAACAAGTTACAGAGACGACCGACTTAGACACGATTATAGAAAAAGTTTGGCGCGGCGTCCGCGAAACGCTGGACTTCGATCGAGTCGGCATCTTCCTTTATGATTACGAAACAGAAACCATGCGGGGAACGCTGGGGACGGATAAACAAGGAAATCAAGTCTGCACAAGGGGGAGCGTCGTCTCTCAGGCGGGGCGGACGCGATTCAAAACTTTGCTAGAAGCGCCCGACAGCGTCCTCTTCACCGAAGATTATGAAAACGAAGTTAATCTCTCGTCCGACAGCGACATGCGCGGCGTAAAAAATCACGTCGCCGTGGCGGTTTGGGCGGGCAACAAACCGCTTGCCACAATTTCCGCCGACCAAGCTATTTCTCAACGCCCGATCCTTCCAGAGCAAGTGGAAGCGTTGCGTTTGTTCGCAGGCTACGTCGGGTTGGGGATTGAAAACGCGCGCTTGAACGAAGCGCTGCAAAAAGAATTAGAAAAAAGTCAAGAAGCGGTGCGCGAGTTAGAAAATAAAAACGCCGAGTTAGAACGCTTCACGTACACCGTTTCGCATGACTTAAAGTCGCCGCTGGTAACGATCACCGGCTTTCTCGGCTATTTGGAACAAGGCGCGCGCGGCGGAGATTTGAAAAATTTTGAACGCGACATGAATCGCATCCGCTCGGCGGCGCAGAAAATGCAGACGCTGCTCAACGACTTGCTCGAACTTTCGCGCATCGGCAGACTCGTCAACGAGGCGACGGAAGTGGAATTCAGCGTCATCGTCCGCGACGCGCTAGGGTTGCTGGAAGGCGCAATTTCCGAGAAGCGCGTTTATGTGGAATTTATAGACGAAAAAGTCGTCGTCTTTGGCGACCGCATTCGCCTGTTGGAAGTCGTGCAGAATTTAGTCGAGAACGCGATTAAATTTATGGGAACGCAACCCAACCCGCAGATTGAAATCGGCACGTTCAAAGACCCTCAAAATCAAACGATTTTCTTCGTGCGCGATAACGGAGTCGGCATCGAGCTGCAACATCAAGAACGCATCTTCGGCTTGTTCAACAAGCTCGACGCGCAAGGCGAAGGCACGGGCATCGGGTTGACGTTGGTCAAGCGCATCGTCGAGGTGCATCACGGAAAAATTTGGATCGAATCCGAAGCAAGCAAAGGGACGGCATTTTACTTCACCCTGCCCGTCGTCGAAAAAACAAAATAGAAAAACTGGTCAAATGCTCTCTCTCAAACGCTGGATTAACGTTCACTTTCCCGCCCTCGCCTCGCGCGATTATTTGCTCTTCGTTTCGGGGCAGTTCGTCTCCGTTTTAGGCACATGGATGCAAGCCACCGCGCTGCCCTACCTCGCCTATCGCCTTTCGGGTCGTCCGCTGGATTTAGGGTTAATCGGCTTTTCGACGACTCTGCCAACTTTGCTTTTTGCCTTGCCTGCGGGCGTGTTCGTCGAGCGGATGGACAAACGCAAAGTCGTCATCGTCATGCAAGCCGTCATGTCCACCGAAGCCTTCGGGCTGACCTATCTCTGGTTTACCAATCAACTGGCGATTTGGCACATTCTCGTCTTAGCCTTCATTTACGGTTCGGCAGTCTCTGTGGAAGTAACGGCGCGTCAAGCCATGTTGATTGAATTAGTCGGCAAGGAATCGCTGCCGAGCGCCATCGCCTTGCAGACGACTGCTTTTAATTTGGGGCGCGTCTTGGGTCCGCTGATTGCGGCGTGGCTCATCGCGGCAAGCGGCGGCGAAGGCGCAGTCTTCCTCGCCAACGGACTCAGTTACATCTTCGTCATCGGCGGGTTAATCATGGCGCGGACGCGCTTCAAAGAAGAACAAATCGCGCAAGTGTCGCACAACGTCGTCGCCGAATTCAAAGAAGGTTTGAAGTACATTCGTTCCAGCGCGCTCGTATTCGCCGCAATTTTGATGTCCTCGCTTTTAGGGTTTTTCGGCATTCCGCTGACGCAACAAATCCCCGCCATCGCCCGCGACATCTTGCAGCCGATTCTCGCTTCGGAAACGGCAATCGCCGTCCGCACAAGCAACTTGTACATGGCGCAAGGAGTCGGCGCGTTAATCGCGGCGTTTATGATGGCGTACTATGCGCTCGGAGACCGCAAGTCTACCTTGCTTTGGGGGCAAATCGCTTTTGTGATTTCCATTATCGCGTTGGGGTTAACCGTCAATCAAAGCGCCGCCTTCTTTTTGTTTATCCTCATCGGCTGGGGAACGATTGTTCAACTAATCAGCATGAACACGACGATTCAAGTTCGCGTCCCCAACGATTTGCGCGGACGAGTTTTCAGCGTTTATTTCTGGGGCTTGCAAGGCGTCGCTCCTTTCGGCAGTTTGCTCGTCGGCTGGGTCGCGCAGACTTGGGGCGTGCCGTCCGTCCTTCTGCTTGGCGGCGGCGCTTGTCTGATTGGGTTTGCGGCGGCGCACATCGCGCTTCCCCATAAAAGCGAAGAGGCGGAATTGGCGGCGTATTAAGGGCGATTAAGGACGACTTGCGCGAATTTTTCGCCGTGTTATGATAGCCGCATGAACGAATTTCAAGAAGACTCCCCTCGCCCGACGGAACAAACGCCTCCCAAGCCCGTCGGCGCGGGCGTAAAAAAACAATCGGTTTTCGCAAAATTTATGAGCGGACTCGTCAACTTAGGTTTGGGCGAACCGCTGATTAAGTTCGGCGCGAATCTGCTTTCGGTCGCCGCCATCGCCTTTGTCGTCCTCACCTCGCGGACGTTTTTTCTGCCGACGACGAATCAGCCGACGACGCAGAAATCTGCCGACGCCGCGCCGACAGAATCCGCGCCGATAGAGCCGCCGCTTGCGTCGGACATCCCCGCCGCCGACGGAGTCAACCGCGCCGCGCAACTGCACACGATTATTCCAAATCGCCCGCGCAATCAAATCACAACCTACCTTGTGCAAGACGGCGACACAATTTTTGGCATCGCGTCCAAATTTGGCTTGCAGCCGCAGACGATTTTATGGGGCAATTACAGCGTCTTAACCGACAACCCGCATTCGCTCAAGCCTGGTCAAGAACTCAAAATTTTGCCAGTGGACGGCGTGTACTGGGAATGGCTGGGCGGCATCCCCTTTGGCGAGTGGGCAAAGTATTACGGAGTCAGCGCGGCGGACATTATCAATTATCCCGCCAACGACATTGACGTTAACTCCGTCGGCGATTTTGAAAACGCGAATATCAAAGTCGGGACGTGGCTCATCATTCCCGGCGGAAAGCGCGACTTCATCAGTTGGAGCGCGCCGCTCGGCGTAACCCGCGAAAACCCGGCTTCGGCTCGAGTTTTGGGTTCGGGCGCCTGCGACGCGGTCAACGGCGGCGCGGTCGGTTACGGCGCGTTTATTTATCCGTCCAACAAACATTATCTTTCGGGCTTTGATTTTTCTCCGGAAACCAACCATAACGGGTTGGATTTTGCCGGCAACACGGGCGAAGCGGTTTACGCCGCCGACGCGGGCGTGGTGGTTTACGTCGGCTGGAACGAACACGGCTACGGAAATATGGTGATGATTGATCACGGCAACGGCTTCCAAAGTTTGTACGCGCACCTCAGCGCGTATAACGTCAGTTGCGGACAAAGCGTCGGGCAGGGCGAACTCATCGGCGCAATCGGCTCGACGGGAAATTCCAGCGGCTCGCATTTGCACTTTGAAATTTTAGCGGGAACAAAAGTCAACCCGTGGAGTTATCTGCCTCCGCCGTAATTTCAAAATCGGCGGTTGACAACCTTTCCCAAAGTCGCTAAACTATACGCAATACTACACGCAAGGGAAATTTTATGACACAAGAAACCGCATCCGCGCACCTGCGCGCCAACTCTCACCTCCCCGCCGCCATCAACGGCTGGAAGATGTTCCTCGCCGATCAAGGGCGTTCGCACCACACCGTCAAAGCCTTTCTTTCGGATATTAATTTACTGACTCAATTTTTAGCGCCGGACAAAACCATCGGCGCGATCACAACCGACGATTTGAACCGCTTCCTTGAATGGATCGAAAAGGGACGCGGCGTAGCCTGCAGCCCCAAGACGTTGTCGCGGCGCATCACTTCGGTCAAATCTTTTTTTCGCTGGCTGCGTCAATACGGGGTTTTAGCCGCCGACCCTGCGGAAGCGGTGGCGCAACGCTCGGTCATCAGCCCGTTGCCGCAAGTCCTCGCGGACGAAGAATACGAAGCCGTTTTGCTTGCGGCAGACCGTCAACGCCGAGCGCAAAAGCCGGACGCCAGACCTTACGCCTTAGTCGCGCTTCTGCTTGAAACGGCGATTAAGAAAAGCGAATGTCTCGGCATTGATATTAATCACATTGAATTGGAAAGCAAGGACGGTCCGTTTCTTTTCGTCCGCTACGCCAGCCCCGCCAACCGCTACAAGGAACGCAAGATTGCGTTAACCGAAGATTGGGTCGTCGCTTATAACGAATACCTCGCGCAATACAATCCGCTAGATCGCGCCTTCCCTTGGTCGCCGCGCCGCTTGGAATATTTATTAGAAGATATTGGCGCTGCCGCCGGGTTGAGCAAACATCTTTCCTTTGACATGTGCCGTTGGACTTCGGCGCTGCGCGACTATCAAAGCGGGGTTGACGCCGATGAAATTCGTCAAAAGTTGGGCGTCTCAAAAATTCAATGGCGCGAGTTGTTTATCAAACTCAAACAATTAAACGGCGAAATAAAATAGCGCGAATTACGGGCGCAAATTTTCTTCCTTCGGCATGGCGTCGAGCGGACGCTGAACCGCAAAATAGACGACGCGGCGCGTCGTTTCTTTCAAGCGCCGCGAATGCGCCGGACGAAAACCCGGCGCCCAAATAATTTCGTCGCCAGCGCAAAGCAAGGGCCAGCGGTCTCTAGCGCGACGCGGCAATTTCTCGTTGATGAAAAAATCGGAAATTTTCTGCGAATGTCCCTCCATGCCGAGCGGAGAAAAAACGTCGCCTGCGCGACGAATCCGCACTTCAAAATCGCCGGACAAATCTTCCGCGTCCAGCCAAACTTGAAACGGGTCTTCGTTCTCTTCGGCTTGTTTCAACGCCAAACGCGGATAATTCCAGCGTTCGCAGACCATCTTCCAGCCGCCGCTCAACGCGATTTCGTCGTCTAATTTCAATATCGCAGATTCGCTTTCCATTTGGGGCCAGCGGTCAATAGGCAGTTGCGCGTTCAACGCGCAAACGTGAATTTGATTCGCGTCGCGGAACAAGCGCAAGCCGCTTTTCAAATCCATTTGTTTGACAGAATCATCTTCGGCGTTGATAAATTCAGAAGCGCGTTTCAACGTCTGATAGTCGGCGTCTATCTCAGGGTGAAGAGTCTGCATGGCGTGGCGCATTAAGTTTCGTTGAAGTCCAAGCGGCGCGGCGGCTAACAGCGAAGAGTCAAAAGTTACGACTTCGTCGCTGGCGGAAATTAACGTTCGCTTCCACGCTTCTTCTAACTGTTCGGTCATAAAAGCGTAATCGCCTTTCAGCGCCTGCGACATTCGCAAAACCGCGTCGCGGAATTTCACGTTGTAGGTTTCCAACGAGGGAATTAACAAATGCCGAATTCGGTTGCGTTGAAAATTTAATGAATCGTTGCTTGAATCATAACGAGGATTTAACCCGTTCACCGAGCAAAATAAAATCGTCTCTTCGCGGCGCGCGTCGAGCAAGGGGCGCGTTATCGGAATGCGCGAATCAAAAGATTTGACGATGGAACGATACGACATGCCTTTCAAACCCGCCAGCCCGCTGCCGCGCAAAAAGTGCATGAGAATCGTTTCCACTTGATCGTCGGCGGTGTGCCCGACCGCCACCGCTTGCGCTTTATAACGTCGAGCGAGGTCGAAGAGAAAACGGTATCTTAACAAACGCGCCGCTTCTTCAACAGACAATTTTCTTTCGTCGGCATAGGCGCGCGCGTCGCCGCTGCCCGCGACGCAAATGAGATTCCACTGCGCGGCGGTTTTTTCCACCATTTCAATTTCCTCCGCCGCTTCGGCGCGGAGTTGATGATTAAAACAACCGACGATTAAACGATAGCCTGCGCGCCGCATGAGTTCCATGAGACACAGGCTGTCGGGTCCGCCAGACACGCCGACGACGACGGGCTGACTTTTTTGCAGCCCGCATTCGTCCGCTAAAATTGATTCAATATTTAACATTTAGATTTGATACAACTCCACCAACACGCCGCCCGTTGATTCGGGATGAATGAAAGCGTAGCGTTTTCCGTCGTCGGCGAGGCGCGGCTCTTCGTTGATAAGCCGCACGCCTTTGGCTTTCAACTGCGCCAACATCGCCGCGATGTCGTCCACTTCCAGACAGAGATGGTGCATTCCTTGCCCGCGTTTGGCGAGGTATTTTGCGATTCCCGAATCGTCGGTCGTCGGCATGACCAATTCCACTTCGGCGCCTGCCAGCGGCAAAAAGGCGATTTGCGATTGTTCGGCGGGGACGTTTCGCAGTTCGCTCAATTCCATGCCGAGCGCGTCGCGCCAGAAAGCGAGCGCTTGATTCATGTCCGCGACGACGACGGCGACGTGATTTAAGGCTTTTATGTTTGGCATTGATTATCCTTTGAAAAATCTTACACATTCACTAAATCGTGAATCCATCTTTTAGAACGCACGCGCCAGCCGCTGACCAGCGCCTTAGCGACTTCTTCCAAGCCGACCATCAGGTAAACGTAATAGACGGGCAGGCGGAAGACAAACGCTCCCAACAAGGCGACAGGGACGCCAATCAGCCAAATGGAGCAGATTTCCATCAACAAGGCAAAGCGCGTGTCGCCGCCTGCTCGCATCGCGCCGATAAAGGTGGCGAAGTTGAACATTCGCAGCCAGAGGACGCTCGCCATCATCAGCATAAGCATCCGCACGTTGTACTCCCCCTGCGGCGAAAGTTCGTACAAGCCGACTACCGCGTCGCGCAAAGAGACGACTAACACGCCGACCACAACCGCCGAAAGCACAGAGAGGACGATGACGCGCTTAACCGTTTCGTAGGCTTCTTCCGCTTTGCCCGCGCCAATGCGATTGCCGACGATGACCGCGCAAGCGTGCCCCAAGCCCATAAAGACGACGAAGGCTAATTCTTCAATCGTCGCGTTGACGTTCACCGCCGCGATTGAATCCGTGCCGATGTGAGCGTAGATGGCGTTGTAGGTTGTGATGCCCATCGCCCAAAACATCTCGTTGGCAAGCGCGGGCAAGCCAGTTTTCAGCACATATTTGAAGAAAGCAAAGTCGAAGGTGAAAAACGTCAGCGGGTTGGCGGCGAGCGGAGTCTTACGGGCGTACACAAAGGTCAACAGCAGAATCAGTTCCAAAGTCCAGCCGCTGGCGGTGCCGATTGCCGCGCCGCGCACGCCAAGTTCGGGCGCTCCAAACGCGCCGGTGATTAAGGTGTATCCTACTATCGTTTTGAAAATCAGCGCCGCAACGGTGGCGATGACGGTTATCTTAATCAATTTGACGCTGCGAAGAATCGCAATGTACGCGGTGGAAATTGCGACGGGAATATACGAAAAGCCGATAATGTGCAAATATGAAACGCCGATGTTAATTACTTCCGCGTCGCGGGTGTACAGGCTCAAAACGGTTTGCGGAATCACTGTGGCGATAAACGTGAAAAAGCAGGCGATGGCGACCGAAACGGCGAGGCTGATGCCCAACACTTTGCGAATCGGCTGCGTTTCGCCTTTACCCCAAAATTGGGCGGTGAAAATTGCAGCGCCGCTGGTTAAGCCGAAGAGCAAAAGAATGTAAACGAAAAAAACTTGATTCGACAATCCCAACGCGGCGATAGAGGTTTCGCCTAAATGCCCGACCATCACCACGTCAATCATGTTGAGCGAGGCGTTGATGAGTTGTTGAAAAGAAATCGGCAAAGCGATGGTCAGCAGTTCGGCAAAAAAAGAACGGTCTTTCAGAAAAGAAAAATCCACCATGTTATTTTTATCTACTCATAAAATGCGCGGAGCGCAAAGACGCAAGAAAATCTAAATTCGGGGACGCTTAAAATATTTTGCGGCGTTAATCTTCCGGCGCTTCGCGGACGATGTACAGCGGTCTGCCTTTGGCTTCGTCATAAAGCCGCCCGATGTATTCGCCGAGAACGCCGAGCGAAATCAACTGCACGCCGCCGAGAAAGAGGACGGCAATTAAGGTTGTGGCTTGTCCGGAGAAAGAGCCGCCGCCGGTCATCCGCAAGATGGCGACGAGCGGAATTGCCAAGATCGCAATTCCTGCGGAAATGAATCCGACGTAGGTAGCCACTTGCAAGGGGAAGTATGAAAAACCAGTGATGGCGTTCAGCGCCAAACGAAACATTTTCTTGAACGGGTATTTCGTCGTCCCCGCGAAACGGGCGGCGCGTTTATAGGTTACGCCGACTTGTTTGAACCCCACCCAGGCCGACATGCCGCGCGGAAAGCGATGGCGTTCTTTCATTTGCTTCAACACGTTCACCACTTTGCGATCCATCAAACGGAAGTCGCCCGTGTCCACCGGAATTTTCACGTCGGTGATGCGGTAAATCAAACGGTAGAAAAGCGACGCCGTCCACAGTTTGAACCACGATTCGCCTTCGCGCTCGCCGCGCACGGCATAGACGACCTCGTAGCCTTCTTTCCATTTTTGGATTAAGTCGAGGATCACTTCGGGCGGGTCTTGCAAGTCCGCGTCAATGATGACGACGGCGTCGCCGCGCGCGTAGTCCCAGCCTGCGGTAACGGCGACTTGATGTCCGAAGTTGCGCGCAAAAATCACCGGGCGAATCGTTTTATCGGCTTGCGCCAACTCGCGGATTTTTTCCGTTGAGCCGTCGGTCGAGCCGTCGTCCACTAGAATCAATTCCCAGTTTGCGCCGCTGGCGTCCATCACTTCTTTGACGCGGCGATACAGTTCGGGCAGACTTTCTATTTCGTTGTAAATCGGGGCGATAATCGAATAGGTAATTTTCATCGCGATTTCTTTTTCTTATCCTTTACGGGAAGTTTAATCGAACGTCGTTTTATCTCTGCGGGATTCGCCTCAAACGGGTTTTTCTCGTTCTCGGCAAAAGATGGCAATCCCAAAATGCGGCGGCGCAGATATTCCATCACCACCGCCACAGACGCCATCATCGGCACAACCAACAACGCGCCGAGAATGCCCCACAAAATCGTCGCCATCAAAATGGCGATAAAGATTAGAGATTCGTTCATCCGCAGGCTGCGTCCCATAATAATCGGGCGGATGAAAAAATTTTTAAGGTTAATCAAAATGAGATAAACAATCAACGTGATGCCCGCGACAATCGCTTTGTTCGTCAACGGGTTGGGCGAAAGGCGAATCCACGTCGAGCCTTCCAACAAGGCGACGCCAATCGCAATCGCCGCCGCCAAAAGCGGACCGACGTCCGGCACGAGGGTGAATAAGCCTGCCAGCCCGCCCAAGACCAAAGCGCCCGGAATGCCGATGACCATCCACGCGATTGTGAAGGCTGCGCCGACGACCAACATCAACAGCAGTTGTCCGCGCAGGTACGCCATCCAAATATTCCGCAAACGACTATATAACTCGCGCATGTCGTCTTGATGCGCGTTCGGCGCAAGGCGAATCAGCCACTCGCTAATTTGGGGCCATTCGGACATGAACAAATGCACCGAGGCTAAAACGATCAACGCCCAAATCGCGTTCACCGACGTGGCTTCCAGCACGCGCAACATTTTTTCGGGCAAGGGCGTAAGGATGCCGTCCTGAATGTGCGCTAAATTTTCTCCCGTTTGCTCAAAGTGAAACGCCATGCCGCCAATATGAATCGGCTTAGAGAGAAATTCGCCAAAATCCCGCGACAGTTCCAGAACGTCGTGCGCGACTAATTTTATTTCGTTGAAGAAAATAGGCGTTAACGTGGCGGGCGCGCCAATTAGCAAAATTAAGGTCGTGAAGTAAACCGTGTTGACTGCCGCTTTGCGCGACCAGCCCGTTTTTTCTTTGACGAAGGAGACGGCGGGACTAATCAAATAAGCGATAAAGCCCGCGATAATTAACATCGTTACCGCGTTGCGGGCATACATTAAAAACGCAAAAACGAGGACGAAGATAATAATCCCCAACGCATAGCGAAACGGAAGACTCCACTGCGGAGGCGAAACGTGTTTCATAAAATCTTTTTCAACGCCGCTAAACTCGGTTCGATAATCGGCGCGGGCGAAACGGCTTGCATTGCCGCGCGCACGTCTTTTAGCCCGCTGCCGGTGTTGAGGACTAAAATCGGGTCGCCGCTTTGCACGATTCCTTCTCGCGCCGCTTTGACCAAACCCGCGTACGCCGCGGCGCCCGCAGGCTCGGCGAACACGCCCGCGCCGCCCAGCCGCGCAATCGCTTCGATAATTTCTTCGTCGCTGACGACGATATAGGTCCCGTTTGTTTGCTTCGCCGCCCGCACAGCGCGGACTCCGTCTCGCGGCAAATCAACGGAGATGCTGTCTGCGACGGTTTGCGCTGAAACGGGTTCGATGATTTCCGTCTCTGCGTAAAAGGCGTTCGCCACCGCCGCCGACCCTTGCGCTTGCACGCCGATAATGCGCGGCATCCGTGAAATCCAACCGAGCGCGAGCAAATCTTTGAATCCTTTGTGAATTCCCGAAATGATGTTGCCGTCGCCGACGGAGACGAAAATCGTCAGCGGCGCGTGGTCGTCCAAAGCGCTTTCTTCGTCGTGCCAGTCTCGATGCGCTTCCAACCACCATTCCCAAATTTCAAACGCGGCGGTTTTTTTTCCTTCCAGCGTGAAAGGGTTATAGCCTGTGTTGCGGCAATACCAGCCAAATTCTTTTGACGCTTGAACCGCCAAATCGAATGCGTCGTCGTAGTTTCCGTCTACGAGAATCACTTGCGCTCCGAAAACGAGCAATTGAGCGACTTTGGCTTGCGGCGCGTTTTTCGGCGCAAAGATGACCGCCTTTTGATTCGCCGCCGCCGCCATCCCCGCCAACGCCGCGCCCGCGTTCCCCGTCGAAGCGGCGACTACAACATTTGATTTCATTTCGCGCGCGCGAGTTACGACGATGGCGCTGGCGCGATCTTTGAAGGAAGCCGTCGGGTTGCGCGATTCGTCTTTTAGCCAAAGATGACTGAGGCGCAATTCGTCCGCCAGTTTTCGCAGAGTAAAGACCGGCGTCCAGCCGACGGCGTGCAACGGCGTAGAATCGCCTTCCGGTTGAGAAATCGGCAAAAGCGGAAGGTATCTCCAAAGCGAGGTTTCGGTTCGGGAAAGAATATCCTGCGGTTCGTATTTTTTCTTGATTGCTTCAATGTCGAGGACGACGTCTAAATTTCCGCCGTCGCGCGGACAGAGATACAGCGCCTGACCGGACAGGTATTCGCTTCCGCAGATTGAACAACGATAACCGTTGAATGTGGGCATGGTTTTCCTCTCGCGCATAATTCTAACCGATATAAAGAATCAAAAAAGGACTCCCAGACGGGAGTCCTTGCGCGTTGATTAATCGCGCTCGAAGGTCGTCCCCAGCGCGGCGGGAGGCGAAGCGCGCATGGCGCGCAACGCTTTAACGGCGAGTCGGCGCGTCTTGTCGGGCATGGACGCCAGCCAGCGCTGAACCCATTCCGCGTCGCCGACGTTGACTAAGAGCAGAGTCAAAATCATCAGCGGAAAAGGCGCGACTTGCAACACTTGCGAAGGGATGTTCGGCAAGTTCGGTTGAAGCACTAACCCCAGCCATTGCAAGAGCGCGAAGAGGTACGCGCCCAGCGCGCCGCGCCACGGATTCCACCCGCCGAAGATGGTGATGGCGAGGGCAATCCAGCCGACGCCGTCTAAGCCTGTCTGCGTGCCCATCCAACCTGGTTTGATGCTCAACGTGTAGGCGGGCCCCGCCAGCCCGGCAATTGCGCCGCCGATAATAGTGTATAGGTAGCGCAGTCGGTTGACGTTCGCGCCGCGCACAAAGGCGGCGGCGGGGCGTTCGCCAACGCCTTGCAACATCAAGCCCGGTCGCGTGCGGAAGAGCCAAATCCACGCGGCGAGAATCAAGAGGAAACTAAGGTAAGTGATTGCGTTTTGACGGAAGAATAAAGTCCCTAAAACGGGAATATCTTTGAGGAGAGGAAGCGGCAAGCCGGGCAGCGTGGGGCCGGGCACGTTCATATACGGGACGCCGAGAAAATAGGCTAAGTCGCGCGCGGTCAGCGCCAGCACAAAACCAATCGCCACTTGCGATTGACGCAACGCGATGCTGCCAAAAGCGACGACAAACGCCACAATTGCGCCGACCAACATTCCGACCAAAAAGCCGACGAGCAAACTCTGAGTTTTATACGCCGCCGCAAAGCCGCTCATTGCCGAAAGCAGAATCGTTCCGTTCAGCGAAAGGTTGATGACGCCCGCCCGTTCGGTAATCGTCTCGCCGACGACGGCGAAAAGCACGGGGGCGGCTGCCGCTAAAACGCCCGCCAAACCGATCAATATGACATTATCCATCGCTGCCTACGCTTTCTTCAAAAGGCGTTCGCGCGCGCCTTGCCCAAGCAAAATTAAAAGCACGAGCAAATCTTGCAGCACGCCCGCGAAAGAAGAATCCATTTTATGCACAATTTGCAGTTGAATGCTGCCGACGTTTAACGCGGCAAAAAAGAAGGCGATTGGAATAACCCAAATTGCTTGATAGTTGATTAACATCGCCACTAACAACCCGAGAAATCCGTACCCGTTTGAGATGTTGGGCAACAGCCGATGGTAAACCGCCTCTACTTGAATTGCGCCCGCCAAGCCTGCAAACGCGCCGCACAATAAAAAGGCAAACATGCTGTATTGCCAAGTCGGGACGCCGAGCATAAACGCCGAACGCATATTCTTGCCGACGGCTTTTAACTTCAAGCCGAAGTACGTTCCGCGCAACAAGATAAAGACGACGATAACCGCTAGGATGGAGAGTCCGATTCCCCACGGGCTGAGCGCGGTGCCGGGCAAAGTCGAAAGCCACAGTTTTTCGTCAAAGGGCTTCGTGCCAGACATCGAGCCGACGCCCGGCCGTTTCCAGGGACCGAAGACGAGGTAAATCGTCAGCGCGGTGGCGACGAAGTTGAGTCCCAGTCCGCCGAAGATTTCGTTCACGCCGCCGAACGTTTTCAACGCTCCCGCCAGCGCCGCCCACAACGCGCCGCCAGCCATTCCGAATAAAAGTCCGATTGCGATAATCAGCGCAGGCGAAACGTTCGTGTCTTGAAAGAGGCGCAAGCCCCACGTCGCAAAGATTGCGCCCAGCGTCATTTGACCTTCAATGCCGATGTTCCAAAGCCCGGCGGCGAAGGTGATGAGGACGCCCGCCGTCGTCAGCAAAAGCGGCGACCAAGAAATCAACACTGCGATTAAATTTTTCTGCGAGCCGAACGCGCCGCTTAAGATGCTTCCATACGCTTTGAGCGGAGGCGCGCCTGCAAAAATCAAAATTAGCGTCGTAATTAATAACGCCAGAAGAAACGCCCCCGCTTGAAAGCCAAGATTGATCCAAATATTTTTCTTCATGCCGACTGTTCCGTCTCCCATTCATCCCAGCCCGCCCCGCCGATTAATTCTCCCAATTTCCCCGCCGTCAACGAACGAGCGTCCAGCGGCGGCGTTGATTTTCCGCTGTAAAAGACAATGACGCGGTCGCTGTATTGCAAAAGTTCTTCCAAATCCGAAGAGGCGAAAACAATAGACGAGCCTTGTTTGCAACGCTCTTTCAACTTGCCCCAAATATAAATCGCGGATTCAATGTCTAAGCCGCGAGTCGGATGTTCTAAAAGGATGAGAGAAAGCGGAGTCCGCAACAGGGCGAGCAAGGCGCGTTGCTGATTTCCGCCCGAAAGCGATTCGACGACGCTGGTCGGCGTTCCGCGAATGTTGAAGGAGCGAATGCGTTCTTCCGCCAAAACCAAACCGCGTTCTTGATTTATAAAAACGCCTTGCGTTTCTTCCGCAAGGATGAAATGCTCGGTCAGCGTTAAGCCCGGCACCAACCCTTCTTCCATGCGCGAAGCGGGAAGGAAGGTTGCGCCGTTTTGTTTATAGACATGATAAGACTTGCCCGTTAAGTCGAGATGATTGAGCGTTACTTTGCCGTGAACGGGGCGCAGAAGTCCGCAACAAGCGCGGATGAAGAGACCTTGTCCGCTGCCTTCCATGCCCGCCAGCCCGACAACTTCGCCAGCGCGCAATTCGAGGTTGACGTTGGAAAGTTGAAGCCGAGCGTCTTCCACCGCCAAATCGCGCAAGGTCAGCGTCGCGCCTTCGGCGGCGGCGGAATAGCGCTCGCCAAGAGAAATTTCTTTGCCGAACATCAACTCCACTAATTTCTTTTGGTCAAAAGGCGGATTCATTTCGCCCATTAATTTTCCAGCCGTTAAGACCGCCACTTTATGGCACAACACGTCCACATCTTCCAATTTGTGAGAGACGAAAATAATTGTCTTTCCTTGCTCGGCGAGTTTTCTTAAGGTTTCAAACAACTTTGTTTTTTGACTGGCGCTGATGCCCGTCGTCGGCTCGTCTAAAATTAGGACTCGCGCGCCAAGCCACAGCAGGCGCAAAATTTCTAACTGCTGACGTTCGCCCACCGTCAACGAATCAACGTAGGCTTCGGGGTCGAGCGCAAAGCCAAATTGCGCGTTTAGTTTTTGAATGTCCCACGCCACTTCTTTATGATTTGGGAAAAGTCCGCCCGCATGTCCCAGCAGAAAATTATCTACCAAACGCATCGGCGGAAAATCCAGCGGGTCTTGGTGCAACATGCCGATTCCCAATTGGATGGCGTCGGCGGGAGACTTAATCGAAACTTGGCGGTCGTCCAGCAAAATTTCGCCGCTGTCGGCTTGAATGAAGCCGGAAAGTATTTTCATCAACGTGCTTTTGCCCGCTCCGTTTTCCCCCAAAATTCCTTGAATCGTCCCAGCAGGAATCGTAAGCGCAATATCATTGCTCGCGTGAACTTTTCCAAAGCGCTTGTGGATGTTGCGAAGTTCTACTTTCATCAGCGATCCTCCAGCCTGCTTTCAAACTCACAAAAGAAGTTGGGGAAAGGCGTTGCGCCTTTCCCCTTTGTCAAACAAACGCTAATTGCTCGGAACGCTCTGTCCTTCCATTCCTTCGAGCAATTGCGGCAAATACCAAACTTCCGCGTCGGTGGCGGCTTTGCCGTCGGCGATGTAATTCGTGCCGTCTTGCAGGTTAATCGGACCAGTCCACAGGTCTAATCCGCCCGCCAACTTGGCGATAAATTCGTCAATTTTCGCGGAATTCTCGGCGCTCAAAGCGTCGCCTTTGACGAAGCCCACGGCGCTGGTGTCGGGGTTGTTGATGTCCGCCCAATCGGGTCCGTTCCACTGGAAGCCTTCTTGCCAAGTGCCGTCAATGGCGGTTTTCATCGTCGCCAAATAAGCGGGACCCCAGTTGAAGTACGGAACGCCCAAGCAGACGTCCGGCGCGACGTTACAGTTGTCTTTGAAGTCGTAAGGCAACGCCCACACTTCTTTGCCCGCGTCGTGCATCTTCTTGGCTTCGACGATGTTTTCGGTCGTGTCAATGCCGGAGATGACCACGTCATAGCCGCTGTTATAGAAATCGTCGGCGACTTGAGTCGGGTCGGCGGTAACGCCGGGGATGTTGAACCAGAAACCGATCCAAGTAACTTTGAATTGCAACTCGGAGGCGTCTTTGCCGAGCATCTCCGTCCAGCAATGCTTCGCGCCCAAATAAGCGGAAGCGGCGAGGCGGCGGGTTTCGTCGTTGATTAGGGGACCAAGATAACCGATTTTGCCCGTCTTGGAAGTCAACGCGGCGGCGCAGCCGGCCATCATCTTTCCGTATTCCATGCGTCCCATGATGTCAATTTGGTTGGGCGACGGGGTGTAGGTCTTGCCGTCTTTCCAAGTCCAATCGTCGGAAGCGCCGATGACGTAGATGTTCGGATTCTCTTTGGCGAACTTCAACGCTTCGTCTTTCATATCGTCCGAGTTGAAGACGATTAACTTCGCGCCTTGATCAACCAATTGAGACGCCAATTGGGAAGTCGTTTGTCCGGGGTAGGAAGGCGAGCCGGAGAACACGTTTTCGAGGTAGAGCATCTTCGCGCCGGGGATTTTCTGTTCGACATACAAACCCGCTTCGTAGTGGGCTTGGCTGTATCCCTTATCGTTGCGCGCGCCAATCAAAATCACGCCAAAGACAAACGGTTCGCTAGGAGCGGCTTCGGTGGCGGCAGGAGCAGCGGCGGGGGCTTCAGTTGCGGCAGGGGCTTGACCGCACGCGGACAGGACGAGCATTAGAGCCAGCGCCAAAGCGGCGAGGCGGGGAAATAACTTACGCATACTTCTTCTCCTTGTGAAATAGTTTTTATTCGACGCTTGCAAAGAAAAAATCTATTCGAGAGCCTCCTTTCCCATTTTATACAATTTTACCCAATAACTCGCTTCGCTTGAAAACGCGGCACGTTTTCACGGAGAACACTCAAATTCGCTTCGAACTATTTCCAACGCGGACGTTTTTTCCGCCGAAGATTTCGTCTCGCGTTCGATGCGATTCCACAAACGGCACAGCAACGGAGACAAATACTCTTTCGAGATTCGATGCGTTTCTTCGGATAATTTTACCGCTTTTTCCCAATCCGCTTGATGGGCGTAACCTTCGATAAAAACAAAACGCTCGACGGGGTCGTTGGGGTAATCGTTCAACGCGAACGCCGTTTCGCCGAGTTGAACGACGGTTTGCCAATTGCGCTCTTGCCGCGCGAGGTCGGCTTTTTGGAAGTAATAACACCAGCCGCGCGCGGGTTCGGGTTGATAAATATCCGGCATACGCGCTGCGGGTTCGTCTAAAATCGGCGCGGAAGAAGATAAGGTGGCGGCTTCGCGCAGGAGCGTCTCTGCGGGGATGAGGCGGTTGATTGAGTCAATTTCGGGGTCGAGCAAACGCAGACAGCGCGGCGGCGCGTAATAAAAGACGACCGTCCGCGAGGTGTTGCCGTGAAATTCGCCGGCGAGGAAGTCGTAATCAATCGGCGCGTTGGGAGTCAGGCGCAGGGTTTCGCGGTTGGTCGGGTAGAACAAAATGTAATTCCAAACGTCGCTGTGGTTGTCGGGCGCGTAAATCCAGTTGACGACCGGGCTGAGCGAATTGTCGGCGTAGTATTTCAACTGCTCGTTAATCAAAATGGTCGTGTCTTTTTCCAACGCGGACGCGCGCCACACCATCTGCCAAAACATATTTTTTTGATTCGCCCAATCGCGGCGAAAATCGTTCGCCCAGAGGAATTGTCGTCCCGCCGCCAAAGCGACGAGCAGAACGGTCAGCGCGTATTTGAATTTGGTCGGCAATAATTCGAGGAGGCCAGCCAGCAGAAAACTTGCGCCGAGCATAAAGGAGAGCGTGGCGCGGTTCGCAGGAAAGCCCAACGAAACAGGGACGTTGGTCAACCAAAAGGGCGGGCCACCCAGGAGCAACGCCGCCGCGCCTATAATCAACGCGCGTTTGACGAGCGGGCGCTTTTCGTCCTCCGCTGACGGCGAGCGGAAAAACCAAACCGCCGCGCCGACGAGGAGCATCACGGCGAGGTAAATCGCAATCGTGCGCGGACCGTCTGCGGCGAGGGTGGGGAATTGGAAAACCAAACCCCAAGCGGCGAGGGTGGTCGTCCACAAACTGGACAGCACGTTTTTCGCCAGCAGAAAAAGCGTCGCCAGCGGGGCTTGGGTCAACTCGGCTTTGAGGCTGAATTGGTAAATTTGATTGTTGAAGATGAAGACGCGAGAAAAAACTGCAAGGGCGAATAAGGCTAAATAGGGAATCCAACGCTTGAAGGTCGTCCGCAGCGCGGGCTTGAGGGGCGTATCCGCCGGAAGCGCCGCCCAAATGATAAAGGGGCGAATCAATTCTAAGACGAAGAAATATTCCATCATCCACAAATTGAGCGCGGAAAAAATTAGCGCGGGCAGGGTCTTGCCGCGCAAAGTCCAGTAGATTGAAAAAAGGAAAAAGAAAAGGACGATGAAGAAATGGCTGTAAAGGTAACTCGTCCACTGTTGGTTGAAGGCGGGGTAAAGCAAAAAGAGCAGGCTGAGAGTCAGCGCGAATTGGGCGCGTTGCGGGAAGAGACGTTTGGCGAGCGCCCAGAGAGTCGCCGCGCCGAGCCAGCGCCAAAAGAGGGCGAAGAGTTGCCAGTAGAGCGGTTTGTGCGGCAGGAGGCGCGTGGTGATTTGATAGAGCAACGCCCAGATCGGGCGGTTGGTGGAGAAGTAGCGCGTCATCGCCTCTGCGCCCAACTGATAGCGAATCCACGACATGGGCAGGTCGTCCCAGTAGAAGCCGAGTTGCGGGACGAGCAAACCGTAGGCGAGGGTAGCGACGAAGAGCAGGACGATGAGCGGGCGTTTCATGAAATTAGGGATTGGGCAGTCAGGTAATTGGGTTCGTCCTTCGGGATATAAATTGGGCGACGACTTGTAGAAAATCGTCGCCCAAGAAAATTAATTTACGGCACAATCCAAGTTCCCGTTTCGCCTTTGAGCGCGCGCCCAACGCTTTCGGGGTTGGTGATTAGGGCTTGCTTGCCGCCGTTTTCAAGGTAGCGAACAATCGCTTGAATTTTCGGCGCCATCGAACCTTTGGCGAAGTGCTTGCCTTCTTCGAGGTAGGCTTTGGCTTCGGCGAGAGTCAATTTGTCGAGCCATTTTTGGTCGGGCTTGCCAAAGTTAATGGCGACTTTTTCGACGGCGGTGGCGATGAGAAATAAGTCCGCGCCGAGCGATTGCGCCAAGAGCGACGAGGCGAAGTCTTTGTCAATGACCGCCGCCGCGCCCTGCAACTCGCCGTCGCCGCGATCGACGACGGGGATGCCGCCGCCGCCGACGGTGATGACAACTTGACCAGCGTCCACCAGCGTTTTTACCGCGTCAAACTCGACGATCTCTTTCGGCAGCGGCGAAGCGACCACGCGCCGCCAGCCGCGCCCGGCGTCTTCGACGACCGACCAGCCCAATTCCGCCGCGCGGCGTTTGGCTTCGGCTTCGTCCATGAAGCCGCCAATCGGTTTGGTGGGATTTTTGAAGGCGGGGTCGTCTTTGTCCACCAGCATTTGCGTTACGACAGAAGCGACTTTGCGGTTGACTTTTCGCATACGAAATTCGTTGTACAACGCCTGTTGAAATTCGTAGCCAATCGCGCCTTGCGTGTCCGCGCCGCAAACGTCGAGCGGGACTTCGTGCATGCCTTCCTTCGCGGCGATTTCAGAACGGCGCAAGACGAAGCCGACCTGCGGACCGTTTCCATGTCCGATGGCGAGATTCCAACCCGCTTCGACCATGTCCACGAGATGAACGGACGTTTCGCGCAACGCCTGCATTTGGCTTTCGACGGTTACGTTTTTGTCGTCTTTGATGAGGGCGTTTCCGCCCACTGCGACAACGGCTAATTTGGTCATTGATTCTCCTAGTTTGCTAGTTTTCTAGTTGCTAGCGGGCTAGTTTACTCGCTTATTCGTTCTTTGAGTTAACGAACTAGACAACTAGCCAGCCAGCGGACTAGCAGACTAATCTAGTTCATCGTCAGCGCCATGACGGCTTTTTGCGCGTGCAGGCGATTTTCGGCTTCGTCGTAGACGACCGAATGCGCGCCGTCAATCACGCCGTCGGTAACTTCGAGTCCGCGATCGGCGGGCAGACAGTGCATGTAAATCGAGTCGTCTTTGGTCAGCCCCATGCGGCGTTCGTCGGTGATCCACGATTTATATTTGTCAATCAGCGCTTTGCCTTCGCCCGCGTCGGTGGTGGTCAGCATCGGACCCCAACTTTTCGGGTAAACCACGTCGGCATCTTTGAAGGCTTCGTCCATGTTGTCGGTTACGTCAAAGCCGACGCCGTATTTTTTTGCGTTATCTTGCGCTTGTTGCATAATTTCGGGCATCAGTTTGAACTCCGGCGGGTGCGCCAAAACCACGTCGCAGCCGAAGCGCGTCATCTGTAGAATCAAAGATTGAGGAACAGAAATCGGTTTGGAGTAGGAGGCGGCGTACGCCCACGAGACAACGACTTTCTTTTTCTTCAGATTGCGTCCCTTTTTTTCCATGATGGTCATTAAATCGGCGAGACATTGGAAGGGATGATAGACGTCGCATTGCATGTTGAGAATCGGGACGCGGCTGGCTTTGGCGACGTCGTTGATGTAGGAGTTGCCGAAATTCCAATCACACTGACGGATGGCGATGCCGTCAAAATATCTGCCGAAAATTTCGCCGATCTCTTTGGCGGTGTCGCCGTGCGAGATTTGGGTGGTTTGGCTGTCGATGAAAGCGGCGTGTCCGCCGAGTTGCGCCATGCCCGCTTCAAAAGATCCGCGCGTGCGGGTGGAGGTGAAGAAGAAGAGCATGGCGAGGGCTTTATCGCGCAGGTAAGCGTGCGGTTCGCCCAAAGCGCGTTTGCGCTTCAAGTCCCAGGCTACGTCTAAAACGGTTTCGACTTCTTCTTTGGTGAAGTCTAAATCGCCGATAAAATCGCGTCCGCGAAAGTTGGTTTGCATAGGGTAGTCTCCTAGTGGATTAGTTAACTAGTTAACTGGTTTGCTGGTTTGCTAGTTAATTAGTTCGTTTATTTTTGTTTAGGTAGGCAATGAAGCCGTTGAGCAGTTTTTTTGTTTCAACGCACAAGTTGTAAGCTTTCCACATCTCCTCGTCGGTAATGTAACCCGCGTCCAGAGCAAGGTATAACTCGGATTGGACTTCGCCCGCCGAACGACGAGCCATTTTTAGAAATCGAATAAATTCGGCGTTATAGCCCGATTCGAACCCTTCGGCGATGTTGTGCATGACAGAACTTGACGCGCGTTGAATTTGATCTCGCAAGCCAAAATCTTTTGAAAATTTTTCTTTGCGAGTCAATTCATAAACGCAACGAGCCAATTCGCGCGCCTTCTGCCACGAATTCAACTCTTCAAAGTTTTTCACCGTCGCCATAACGCCTCCGCCAGCAACTAGTCAACTAGTCAACCAGCCAACTAGCCAACTAACAGGCTAGGCAAAATAGCATAAAACTCCGTCGCTTTGACCATATCGTCGAGCGAGACGGAATCGTTGACGGTGTGCGCCGTCTCTTCGTCGCCAGGTCCGAAGCCGATGGAAGGAATGCCGGCTTTGCCCGCCCAATAAATACCGTTGGTGGAGAAGTTCCACTTGCCGCTGGGCGCGTCGGGCAGACCAACTAATTGGCGGGCTTTTTGTCCCGCTTCCACTAGCGGATGGTCTTCGTCGTACGCCCAAGCGGGGAAATACTTATCCACTGGAAAAACGAAGCCCGTGTAAGACGGTTCGTCGTAGAACAGCTCTTCGAGTTTGACCGTGTCTTTGAACTCGGCGGGAATCAAATCTTCAATTTGTTTTTTGACGCCTTCTTTGGTTTCGCCAAAGGTCATGCGGCGGTCAATGAAGATGACGGCTTCGTCCGGCACAGCGTTAATCGAGGGCGTTTTGACGTGCATATCGCTGACGGTGATTTTGCCATGTCCCAAAAATTCATGGTCGCCGAGTTGCGGCTCTAAATCGCGGATGCCCGCGATGACCGGAAGCAATTTATAAATCGCGTTGTCGCCGAGATGATTCGACGCGGCGTGCGCGGACTTGCCCTTCGCGGTTACTTTCATTTCGAGGCGTCCTTTATGTCCGCGATAAGTCAGCATTTTGGTCGGCTCGCCGATGACGACAAAATCGGGCTTGACCTTCGGGTCTACTTCAACAAACGTGTTGGGCGCGATGCCGTCGCACCACTCTTCCATGTTGCCGAAGTAGTAAACCGTCCAGCCGTCGAGCAGACCCAAGTCGCGCGCGATGGCGAGACCATAGATCATGCCGGGCGTGGAGGCTTTCTCGTCGCACGTTCCGCGCGCGTAAAAAATGCCGTCTTCGATTTTGCCCTCAAACGGATCCCAACTCCACGAAGCGGGGTCGCCGATGCCGACGGTGTCAATGTGCGAGTCATAAACCATCACCTTTTCGCCGTTGCCGATGCGCCCAATCGTGTTGCCCATCTTGTCGAAGCGCACTTCGTCAAAGCCGAGTTTTTTCATCTCCGCCTGCACGCGCTCGCCGACTTTGCCAATTTGCGATTCCATCGAAGGGATGGCGACAATTTCGCGCAAGAACTCGATGATGTCTTCGCGCTTTTCTTCCACTTGTTTTTGAATTTTGCTTGCCGTATCCGACATAATTTTCTCCTATTGATTTTTTATCCGCCGTTTCCGACGCGACGCACAATGTGAAAACGGAAGTAACCTGGAATAAAATAACTTAACGAGTGATCTACAATTTTTCCTTCGGGATTAAAAAGTTGCGCGCTGAAATGCAACAACACGTCGCCGCGCTGAATTTGCAACGGCTTGGCGACGTCCGAACTGGCGGCAATAGCGCTGACGTTCGTGCGAGACGAAGTTAACAAATCGCCGCGACTCAACAAAAAGTCCAGCACCGATCCGTGAAAATCTTTCGGCAAATCATTCGCGCCCAACGCGGATGCGGGAAGCGTGTCCTCCAAATAAGCGACAGGGCGATTTTCGGCGTGGATGACGCGACGCACGCGAGTCAACGCCGCGCCGAGCGGAATGTCCAACGCGGCGGCGGCGGATTCGTCGGCGACGATTGAATCTACGCTCAAATTGCTGACCGACACCTCCAGCCCGATGCGCTGCGCGAGAGTTTCCAAACTTTCCAAAACTTCCAAGCCGCTGTCTAACGCCTGCACCGCGCCGACGACAAACGTCCCCGAGCCTTGACGGCGGCGTATCAAACCTTGCGCTTCAAAGGTTCGCATCGCTTCGCGCAAGGTGGCGCGAGAGACGCCCAACTTTTGCGCCAACTTCGGCTCGGAAAGCAAACGCTGTCCAGCCGGCGTTTTTTCAATCAGCGCCGCGAGGTCGGTTTGCAATCGTTGAAAAGGAAAATTTGCCATCCGTTTAGTCCTCCAAGACCGGGATAAATTCAAATTTAGTTACGTCCACTAACCCCTTGTCCGAAATTCGCAATTCGGGAATGACGACCAACGCCGTCAAACTCAACTGCATATTCGGGTTGTTCAATTCGCTGCCGCATTGTTTGAAACCGTCCAACACCGTCGCGGCTTTTTTCGCCACAACTTCGGCGCGTTCGTTAGACATCAGCCCGCCGATTGGAAATTCCACTTTGCCGATTACCTCGCCGTTTAAGACGACAACTTGTCCGCCGCCGCAAGCCGCCAACTCGTTCGCGGCGAGCGCCATGTTTTCATCGTCCGTGCCGACGACAATCATGTGATGGCTGTCATGCGCCACCGTCGAGGCGACAGCGCACGGGCGCGTAAATTCAAATCCGCTAATCAAGCCGACGGTAACTTCGCCCGTCGCTTTGTGGCGCTCGACGACGGCAATCTTCGCCAAGTCTCGTTTGATGTCCGCCTTAACTTCGCCGTTCTGCGCTTTGACTTTCATTTTCAGATGGCGAGTCGGCGCTTGATTTTCGATGACGCCGATGACGTTCGCCTCGACTTCAGACCCGTCGGCGGCTCGCGTTTGCAGACGAAAATCCTGCGCTTTGAGTTTTCGCTTCAGGCGAACGGAGTTCGTCGCCCACTTCGGGTAGTTGACCGTCGGCAACTCGACTCGCCACTCGCCGCCTTCGGCGATGACTTGCCCTTTGGCGACGACCAGGTCCGCTTTGAAATTCATTAAGTCTTCGACCAGCACAATGTCCGCCCAACGGCCGGGCGCGATCATACCCATTTCTTTGGTCAAACCGAAATGCTCGGCGGTGTTGATGGTCATCATTTGCAGCGCGGTCAGCGGGTCGAGCCCTTCGCTCACAGCGTGGCGAAAGACGCGGTCCATGTGCCCTTCTTCGGTCAGGGTGGCGGCGTGCGAGTCGTCGGTGCAAAGCAGAAAGCGCCGCGAATCCAATTTCTTTTCGGTAATGGCTTTGACTTGCGCCGCCACGTCGAACCAAGCCGAGCCGTAGCGCAGCATGGCTTTCATGCCCTGACGGACGCGAGCGACGGCGTCTTCCAAGCGCGTGCCTTCGTGGTCGTCCTCCGCGCCACCAGCGACGTAGCCGTGAAAGGGCAGCCCCAAATCGGGCGAGGCGTAATGTCCGCCGATGACTTTGCCCGCCGCACGAGTCGCGGACATTTCGTCGAGCATTTTTTTGTCGCCCATGAACACGCCGGGAAAATTCATCATCTCGCCCAAACCGATGATGCCTTTCCAAGTCATCGCTTCGGCAACTTCGGCGGGACCGATGGACGCGCCCGGCGTTTCCAACCCAGGCGCGGACGGGACGCAAGAGGGCATTTGCACCCAAACGTGAATCGGTTGTTTTTGCGCTTCGTCGGCCATCAACTTGACGCCGCGCAAACCGAAGACGTTGGCGATTTCGTGCGGGTCAATGAACATGCCGGTCGTGCCGCGCACGGCAACCGCGCGCACAAATTCGGTTACGGTAACCATGCCCGATTCGACGTGCATGTGCGCGTCGAGCAAGCCTGGCGTCAGGTAACGTCCGCGCGCCTCGATAATTTGCGTAGACTCGCCAATCGCGTGGCTGGCGTCCGCGCCGACAAAAGCGATTCGTCCCTGCACAATGGCGACGTCCGTGTTCGGGATGATTTCTCCCGATTGCACGCTGACCCACTTTCCGCCTTTGATGACCAGGTCGGCGGGAGCGCGTCCCATCGCAACGTCAATTAATGCGCGGGTGAGTTTCGTGGAAGATGTCATGGAGTCTCCGTTGAATGTTCGTTAGTTTTCCAACAATCTTTTCGCCGCTCGATTATGTTTCTCGATGACTTTTCGTTCGTCAACCGTAACCAGTTGACCTTCCTTAACAATAAATTTTCCGCCGACGACGGTATAGTCCGCGTTGACGGGCTGCCCGAAGACCAGCGCCGAAACGGGGTCGTGCATTCCGGCGAAGCCGAGTCGGTTCAAATTGACGGCGAAGAAATCGGCGCATTTGCCGACTTCCAGCGAGCCGATGTCGTTGCGTCCCAACACCGCCGCGCCGCCGCGTGTGCCGAGATAAAGCGCCTCGCGGGCGGACATTAATTCCCTCACCCCTTCCCCTCTCCCAGTGGGAGAGGAGTTAGAGGTGAGGGAAAAACCCGTCATCCCCTCTTTGACGCGCGCGAGCAACATCGCGTTGCGGACTTCCGCCAGCAAGTGCGAGCCGTCGTTGGAAGCCGAGCCGTCCACGCCCAAGCCGACGTTAACGCCTGCGGCGCGGTAGCCCTGAATGGGCGCGATGCCCGAAGCCAGCCGCATGTTCGACGACGGGCAATGCGCCACGCCGCAATTGTGTTTAGCAAAAACTTTGATCTCTTCTTCGTTGACCCAAACCGCATGGGCGTACCAGACGTCGCCGCCAACCCAATCGGTGTCTTGCATGTAATCCACCGGGCGGCGACCAAACATCTGCAAGCAAAACTGCTCTTCGTCTTCGGTTTCGGCGAGATGCGTGTGCAGGTGCACGCCGTACTGCCGCGCCATCTTCGCCGACTCCTTCATCAAATCCGAAGAGACGGTGAAAGGCGAACACGGCGCCAGCACAATTTGAGTCATCGCGCCGGGTTTTGCGTCGTGATATTTTTCGATGACGCGCTGCGAATCGTTGAGGATGTGCGCCTCCGAATCGATGACGCTGTCGGGCGGAAGTCCGCCGTCTTTTTCGCCGAGACTCATCGAGCCGCGCGAAGCGTGCAGGCGCACGCCGATTTCCAGCGCGGCGGCGATTTCATCGTCCAATTTTGAGCCGTTGGGGAAAAGGTAGAGATGGTCCGACGCGGTGGTGCAGCCCGAAAGGGCGAGTTCCGCCAGCGCGGTCTGAGTCGAAATAAAAATGTCGTCGGGTTGAATGCGCGCCCAAATTGGGTAGAGCGTTTTGAGCCAGTTGAACAGGTTGGCGTCTTGCGCGGCGGGGACGGCGCGGGTGAGGGTTTGGTAAAAATGGTGATGTGTGTTGACCAAGCCCGGCAAAACGACGTGTCCTTTGAGGTCGAGGACTTCGTCGGCGACGGAAGGCAACTCGTCCGTTTTCCCAATTTGTTCGATGAACCCGTCGCGGACAAAAATCGCGCCGTCGGAAATTTCCGAGCGCTGGTCGTCCATTGCGGCAATATAGGCGTTTTTAATTAAGAGAGTAGGCATAATTAGGTATCTAGTTCGTTCGGCATTAGTTTATTAGTTGTCTGACAAATTATAGTTTAGCAGATGTAAAGGCGAATGTCAATTTTTATTTTCAGTTTTCCGCGCCAAAAGAATTATTCAAAAGAATGTATAATCGCGCTCATGTCTGACGAACTTGAATCTACTCAACCTTCAACGCCTGCCGAACTCGGCGGCACAAAACCGAACGCGCCTTATCAAGAACCCGACACGCAGCCCGTCAAAAAAGCGAAGAAGCCGACGCGCTGGCGCTCTATTCTCATCAGCGCTTTAGGGTTTTTATTTCTCATCAGCCTCAGCGGATTTGGCGGATATAACTCCGCCATCGGCGCGAGAAAAAACGCCGAAAAAGCCGCGATTATTCCCAAACTTTCCGAGCAATATTCGCTCGCCTTAGTGGACATTCAATTTGGTCGCTACGAAAACGCGCAACAGCGTTTGGAATATGTTTTACAACACGACCCTAACTTTCCGGGCGCGAAAGAAAAATTAGCCGAAGTTTTTGCGGCGAACGCTATGCCCACGCCCGCGCCGACGGACATCCCCGTTACGCCCTCGCCCACGCCAGATTTTAGCGGCGTCGAAAACGCCCTCGCCCGCGCGCAAGAATCCATCCGCGCTCAAGATTGGGTCGGCGCGTTATCCGCGTTAGATATGGTTCGCAAATTGGATTCGTCCTACCACGCCGCGCAAACCGACGCGATGTATTACTTCGCGCTTCGCAATCGCGGCTACGACCTCATCACCAAAGAGGGCAATCTCGAAGGCGGCATCTACTACATCACCCTCGCCGAACGCTTCGGTCCGCTGGATAATTCCGCCAAAGGTCTGCGCGACGGAGCGCGTTCGTACATGGTCGGCGCGAGTTTCTGGGAATTAAATTGGGAGCAAGCCGCCAGTTATTTTGAGTCTGTCGCGGCGGGCTGGCCCTCTTTATGGGACGGCACGATGACCGCCGCCAATCGCTACTTCGTCGCCGCCGTCCACGTCGCGGATAATTTGCTGACGGCGGGCAACGCCTGCGCCGCTTACGAACAATATCAAAAAGCCGCCGCCTACGGGACGTTGGAAGGGCAAGCCGCCAACAACGCCAGCCAAGCCTACAATACCTGCTACCCGCCCACCGCCGAAGCGACGGCGATTCCGCCGACCGTTGCGGCAACCCTCGACCCGTCCACGCCCACGCCAGAGCCGCCGACGCTCGAACCGACCGCCGTCCCGAACCCCTAATCATGGAAGCGCCGTCCGCGCCGCTTGTGGCTTTTATCTACTGGACGCACATGCTGGCGACCGTCGTCTGGATAGGCAGCCTCGCGGCAATCAATTTGCTTTTCCTCCCCGCCGCAACGCGGACTTTGAATCCGACCGATCAACTCAGCCTGATTACCGCCTTGCAAAAACGCTTAGAGCCGCTGGCTTGGTTTTGCATGGGAATTTTATTGGTCAGCGGGCTTTTTCAATTAAGCCTCAACCCGCATTACGACGGATTTTTTTCCGTCAGTTCGCAATGGTCGCTTTCGATTTTAATCAAACATGGATTTTCAATTTTGATGGTCGTCGTCAGCGCCGTGCAAACGTGGGAAGTCATCCCCTCCATTCAGCGGACTTTGCTAAAAAAAGACAAAGCGGACGCCGCCGAACTGCTCCGCTTGCAAAAACAAGAGACGCTTCTCTTGCGAATTAATTTTATTCTTTCCGCGTTGATTTTAGGCGCGACGGCTTTCGCCAGAGCCTCGTAAATTTACGGGGTCGGCGTTCCCGTCGCCGCAGGCGTGAAAGTCGGCGTAAAGGTCGGCGTGGTTTGCGGCGTGAGAGTCGGCGTCGGCGAGACGGTCGCCGTCGGCGTGGCGACTCCGTCAACCAAATAAATTCGGTTAACCACTTCGCCCAGCCCGCCCATCAAACCCAAATCCGTTCCGTTATAAGTAATTCGCAACGCCGAACCGTTGCCCGTCAAAATCGCCACTTGCTCGTCCGCCTCAAAAAAGCGGCTTTCGTTCGGCGCGAAACGCCCTTCAAATTCAAGTTTGCCGTCCGCTGAAATTCGCACAAAAACGCGCTCGACGGCGTAAACGTTCACCGCCACATTCGCGTCAGATTCAATCGTCGCTTCGACAACGGGAGTCGCGCTTTCTTCGCCGCTTAATGTCGCAACGAAAGAAGGAGTCGCTTCCGCCAAATTTGGCGTGTTGATTACGGAAATTACCGGCATCGAAGTCGGCGTTTCTCTTTTCGCGGCGTTGACCAAACTGCCAAATCCCCACAACGCCAAGCCGACAATCGCCGCGATAATTACCGCGCCGAAAAACAAATCGCCGGCAATGAACGTCCGCAACGCGGGCATAGACGGAACGACTTGCGTCTGAATTTTTTCTCGCGGCGTTTCGCTGTATTTTTCGCGCCGCCGCGCCTGCAAAGCGTCGGCGTAGCGCAACAAAAGCGCGTCGCTGTCCAAATCCAAAAACGACGAGTAATTTGAAAGCATGCCGCGCGTTTGCACCGTCGAAGGCAGTTTGTCAAACGCGCCTTCTTCCAACGCCTTAACAAACACGGCGCGCAAATGCGTGTGCCGCTCCACCTCTTCGACGGTCAAACTAATCAACTCGCGCCGTTCGCGCAACGCCGCGCCAATTTCCGCCATGATCGCGTCGGCGGGCGTTTCGGACGCTTTGGTTTCGTCCGCTGGATCGGGCGTTTCAATTTCATCTTCAACGGAAAGGACAAACGCCGAATCCGATTCTTTCTTTTGGAATTTTTCCTTAAATAACGAGCGGATTTTTTCTCCCCAACTTTGCTTCGCCTCTTCTTCGACGAAAAGCGCATCCTCTCCATCGAGCGTTGATTCAGAGTTTGAATCCCTTTGGGGACGACGACTCAAGAATCGCGTCCAGAGCGGCGGCGCGGATTCTTCTTTCTCGTCTGCGCCGGTCAACGGCGGAATTTCCGTCTCGGCTAAATTGACTTGCGGCAACGGTCCGCTGACTTCGGCGACGTCAATCGGGTTGCGTTGAATCTCGGCGATGAGTTCGTCCACGTCAATGTCTAAAAAGGCGGCGTAGTTGCGTAAAAATCCGCGCCCTTGCGCGGCGGAAGGCATCGCGGAATAATCGTCCGCTTCGAGCGCCTGCAAATAGACGCGCCGAATGCGCGTTTCTTCCGCCGCTTTTTCAAGCGAAAGATAACGCGACTCGCGCTCGCGCTTTAAGCGTTGACCGACGGTTTCTTGCATGGAATGATTGTATTATAAATATCGCCGACTTTCGTCGGCGATTGGGTTTGTTATTCGGCTTGCGCTTCTTCGGCGGCGGGCGCTTCGGTCTCTGTCGCAGAGGCGGCGCTTTCGCCTTCGCGGTGGACGATAATCTTCACTTCGGGAACGAGGTCAATCGTCAGGCGCACGTGAGCGGCGTATTCGCCTAAGGCGCGGATGGGCTGCGTGTCCACCTGCTGGCGTTTGACTTCAAAACGAATCTTTTCGGTCAGCGCGGCGGCGATGTCGCCCGTCGTGATCGAGCCGTAGAGTTTGCCCGTCTCGCCCGCTTTGGCGGGGAAGGTCAGCGTAACGCCCTTAATCAAATCGGCGATTCCCGCCAATTCGCTGTTTTGCGCGTTGCGGCGAACTTCCGCCTGCGCTTTGATTTTCGCCACTTGCTTCACCGCGCCTTCGCTGGCGAGAACCGCCAGCCCTTGCGGAAGGAGGAAGTTGCGTCCGTAACCGTCGGCAACTTTTTTGATGTCCCCGGCGCGTCCTAATTTGTAAACGTCTTTAATCAGCAATACTTTCATGTTTAAGCCCTTTCGGCAAATGATTTTTTGGGCGAAGGGTACAACGCCCTGCGGGGCGGGATTTTACCACACTTCGCGGGTTTGCCATCCAAAGCGATTAAGGTTAATATAGCGGCATGAAATTCTTTCCCATTCAATTTAAGCGCGTCGCCGCCTTTGTCGGCGTTTTTATTTTGATTCTTTTTATTATCGAAACCAACTCGCGCCTCGAAGAATTAAATCGCCTGAACAAACAACGCGACGAAGTTCGCGCGCAAGCGACGGAAGCCATTCAAACGCAAATCGCCTTGCTGACGAAAGTCGCTTACGCCGCCTCGACCGAAGCCGTCGAGCAGTGGGCGCGCACCGACGGGCATTATCTGCAAGAGGGCGACAACCCCGTCGTGCCGATAGAAATTCCGGGCAGCGAGCCGGTCATCGTCGAAACGCCCGTCCCCTTGCCGACGCCCATGCAAAATTGGGAAGTTTGGCGCATCCTTTTTTTTGACCAATGACGAAGCGCCTCGACCTTTTTCCGCTTTCGACGAAAATTCAAAACGACCGATTGTTCGTCGCAAATTGCGATTTGACGCAACTCGCCGAACGCTTCGGGACTCCGCTGTATCTTTACGACCGTCTGACGCTGGATTCTGCGGCGAAGGAATATCGCTCCGCGCTGGATAAATTTTATCCCGCCGCGTCGTCCGTTACCTACGCGGGAAAAGCCTTCTTATGCAAAGCCATTGTCCGCTGGGCGTTGACGCATGATTTCGCGCTCGATTGCACTGGCGCGGGAGAAATTGCCATTGCCGCCGTCGCTGGCGCGAAAAAGGAAAACATCCTCGTTCACGGCGTCAACAAATCGGACGAAGATTTGCAATCCGCGTTTCAGTTCGCCTCCGTCGTCGTCGTGGACAACCTCGACGAATTGCGCCGCATCCGCGAGTTGATTGCAGAAAATATTCCCGACCTTTGGCTGCGATTTTTGCCAGGCGTTTCTGTTTCCACGCATCATGCCTACACGCAAACAGGGCATCACGAAAGCAAGTTCGGCATGACCGACGACGAAATTCTCGCCGCCGCCACCTTTTGCCGAGAGAACAATTTGCCGTTGAAAGGGATTCACTTTCATCAAGGTTCAAACTTCCGCGACGCAAAGCCGCTGCTCCCCGCTATTGATTCTGCGCTCGACCTCGCGCAAAAAATCAACTTCCGCGAAGAGTGGCATTTTTGCCCAGGCGGCGGCTGGGGCGCGGCTTATCACGAAGACGAAGCGCCGCATCCGCGCATTGAAGATTACGTTCGCGGAATCGCCGCCGCCGTCGTCGCAGGTTGCGCGCGGCGGAATCTGCCGTTGCCGCGTTTGCGCCTTGAGCCTGGACGCAGTTTGGTCGCGCGCTCGGGAGTCGCGCTGTATCGCGTCGGCGCGGTAAAGCGGCGCGGAGAAAAGGTCTGGGCGTTGATTGACGGCGGCATGGCGGACAATCCGCGCTTTGCGCTTTACGGGGCGAAGTATTCTTGTTTGACGGTATCCAGCCCAAATCAAGAAAGAGACGAGCGCGTTTCTTTCGCGGGACCGTATTGCGAATCGGGCGACATCCTCATTGAAGATTTGCCCATGCCCAACATCCAACGCGGAGATTTAATTGCCGTTCCCGTTTCGGGCGCGTATCAATTGAGCATGGCGTCTAACTACAACGGCGCAAGGCGACCCGCCGCTATATGGCTGGACGACGGAAACGCCGTCGAAATATTGCGGCGCGAAAGCGCGTCTGACCTTTTGGATAGAGATTAGCCGTTATACTTTGTCGGCGTTTTATTTGTAGAGGAGCATTTATGCAGGGAAAGCCTGTTTCAAAAATTTCAATGTTTTGGTCGCTGACCAAACCCGCGCAATCCGGTCTTTTATTGGCGACCGGGCTGGCGGGTTATTTAAGCGTTTATTCCGCGACGTCAGACGCGCTTCTTATTTTTCAACTTGCGTTAAGTTTGTTTCTCTCCATTGCGGGAAGCACCATCCTCAACATGTGGTGGGACAGAGACATTGACTCGAAAATGGGACGCACGCAAAAACGCGCCACGTCTCAGGGTTGGGTTTCGCAAAAGGAAGTTCTGTTCGTCGGCGCGTTGACTTCCGTCGTCGGCGTCGGCTGGGCGTTGGCGATAAACGGCTTGTACGGAATGGTCGTCTTTGCGGGCTGGTTCTTCGACGTGGTCGTTTACAGCATGTGGCTCAAACGCCGCACTTGTTGGAGCATCGTCTGGGGCGGCATTTCGGGCGCTATGCCCATCCTCGCCGGGCGCGCCCTCGCCTTGCAGAGCATAGATTGGATTGGCGTCGCGTTGGCGTTCGGCATTCTCTTGTGGATTCCGACTCACACGCTGACTTTCAGCATGAAATTTCAAAAAGATTACGCCGACGCGGGCGTGCCGACCTTCCCTTCTGCTTATGGATTGGCGACGACGCGCCTTGTGATTGCCGTTTCGTCCACGCTCGCCGCCGCGGCGATGATTGTCTCCGCCGTCGGTCTCGGCATGGGTTGGGGATTTCTGCTTTTGCTCGGCGCGCTTTCCATCCGCCTTTTTATGCTGGCAGTCGGCATGATTTTCAAACCCGCCGAACAAGTCAATCTCGGCTTATTCAAATACGCTTCGATGTACATGCTCGCTTCGATGATTCTCTTCGTCCTCGCCGTGCGGCTGTAAAGTCCGCGCCGCTTTTTTAGATGAAAAAATCCCCGCCATTTAGACGGGGACTTTTCAGCGCTTCAAACTGTCATAACGACGTAGAACGTTTGCCGCGTTATTTTTCTTCTTCATTCGCCGACATCGCGTTTCGCATCTGTTCTTCTTGCACCACGCGAATTCCGTTTCCAACTTGGTTGCCGACTTTAGCGATTTGATCTTGCAACTGCATCAACGTGTCCAGCACATAATTATCCGCGTCGGCGCGGACGTTGTCGGCGTCCGCCCGCGCTTGAGCGAGGATTTGGTCGGCGCGGCGTTGCGCCTCTTGCGCGACTTTATCCTTCAAGACCATTTCTTCCGCTTTATCGCGCGCAAGTTGAATCGTGCGATTGGCTTCCTCTTGCGCTTGCGCCATCACGCGGTCGCGTTGCGCGATGAGTTGTTGCGCTTTCTTCACTTCTTCGGGGACGGTGATTCGCATCTGGTCAATTAATTCCAGCATTTTATCTTCGTCCACGACGACGTTGTGCGTGAAAGGCACGGCTTTCGCGTCGTTGAAGAGTTCTTCTAAACGGTCAATAAGTTGCAGAATGTCCATAAGTTTCTCGCTGAGAAAGTCTTTTTTTCAATTCTAGCACATTAATCGCGCAACGCATTCGGCGGAGATTGTTCGTCCATTTGCGAAACTTTTTCCTTCAACGCCCGCTCGACGTGCGGCGGCACCATGCTGGACACGTTTCCATTCAGTGTGGCAATCTCTCGCACGGTGGACGACGACAAAAATGTATGTTGCTCGGCGGTAATCAGCGCCACCGTCTCGACGGCGGCGCCCGCCAAACGTTGATTTGCCAACGCCATGCGAAATTCAAACTCAAAGTCCGAGAAAACGCGCAGCCCGCGCACGATGACTTGCGCGTCAATTCGTTGCGCGAATTCAATCGTCAAACCGCTGTATCCCGTTACCTTAATCTTTGGATTATCCTTAAACGCCTCGCTGACTAACGCAATGCGTTCTTCGGGAGAAAACATCAAATTCTTCAACGGTTTATCGTACACCGCCACAACCACTTCGTCGAACAATTTAGAGGCGCGGCTGGCAATGTCCACATGCCCGTAGTGGATGGGATCAAACGTGCCGGGAAACAAGGCTCTGACCATAATTTGATTTCCTAGTGATTTAGTTTGCTGGTTGGCTAGTTAACTTAAGTCGCTTTTCGTTCCGTCCCAGAACCGATTAAAAGATTCCGCCAACAAAGCGTGTTCGGGATCGCTCAATTCGGGGTCGCGCTCAAAAAGGGATTGGGCTTGCTCGCGGGCTTTTTCAATTAATTCAACGTCGGTGATGCTCGCCATCTTTAAGGATGAGGCGAAGCCCGCTTGCCGCGTGCCGAGAAACTCGCCCGGCCCGCGCAGTTTGAGGTCGAGGTCTGCCAACTCAAAGCCGTTATTGGTGGACGCCATCGCCAGCAGACGGTCGTTCTCCGCCGCCGACTCCTGCGTCGGAATCAGCAAACAAGTCGAAGCCTTCGAACCGCGCCCGACTCGTCCGCGCAATTGATGAAGTTGCGCCAAACCAAAACGGTCTGCGCCTTCAATCAACATCAGCGTCGAGTTTGGCACGTCCACGCCGACTTCGATAACCGTCGTCGAAACCAGAATGTCAAATTCTTTGTCGCGGAACTTATACATGATCTCGTCTTTTTCGGCGGGCTTCATGCGCCCGTGAAGCAGCCCTAATTTGAGGTCTGGGAAAACCTGCGTCGAGAGCGTCTCGTAATCGCTCACGGCAGCGCGGACGTTAATCTTCTCGCTTTCGTCAATCAGCGGGTAAACGATGAACGCCTGACTGCCGTTCTTCACCTGCGAGCGAATCATCGTGTAAGCGCGTTCGCGTTCCTGCGGGCGAAGCACATGCGTGGCAATTGGCTGTCGCCCAATCGGCGCTTCGCTCATCACCGAAATATCGAGGTCGCCAAAGAGAGTCAACGCCAACGAGCGCGGAATGGGCGTCGCCGTCATCACCAACAAATGCGCGTTCGCGCCTTTGCTTCGCAACTCGGCGCGTTGTTCCACGCCGAAGCGCTGTTGCTCGTCAATGACGATGAATTGCAAATCGTTAAATTGCACGTTCGGCTCGATGACCGCGTGCGTGCCGATGACGATTTTTATCGAACCGTCCGCCAAGCCGTTGCGAATCGCCTCTTTCTCCGATTCAGGCGTGTTGCCGATTAACAGGCGAATTTCGGATTCTTGCAAAAACCCGCGCTCGCCGGTCAGCAAGCCGACGAAGTTGCGATAATGTTGTTCCGCCAAAATAGAAGTCGGCGCCATGACGGCGGCTTGCGCCCCGCTCGAAACGACGATGCTCGCGCCCAACGCCGAAACCACCGTCTTGCCCGAACCGACGTCGCCTTGAATTAAGCGGTTCATCGGTTTGCCCGAATCTAAATCGCGGCGGATGTCTGTCAGCGAGTCTTGTTGCGCGGAAGTTAACGTAAAGGGCAGCGCCGCCAAACGCGCGTTCAGCCACTCGTCCGCGACGGCGAAGCGCTTGCCTTCCACGCTTTGCCAATCGCGTTTTTGGCGCAACACGCCCATTTGCAAATAAAAAATCTCGTCAAAGGCGAGGCGCGCGCGCGCTTGCTTAAGCCGCTCTTGCGAATCAGGAAAGTGAACTTGCAAAAGCGCGTCGCCCAAATCTATCAATTGCGCGTCGTCTTTGACGGCTTTCGGCAACGCGTCCACGACGGCGGGCGCCCAATACGAAACCGCTTGCCGCATTTGATTTCGCAGCCAGCGTTGCGTGATGCGTTCGGTCAACGGATAAATCGGCACGATGCGATTGGCGTTGAGGTTGTCCATCTCGACGTATTCCCAATCGGGGCTGTTCATCACGATGCGCCCAAGATATTGATCCACCTTGCCTGAAACCGAAATCATCTCGCCCGCTTTGAAGCGATTCGCCAGCCAGGGTTGATTGAAAAACGAAACGCGCAACGCGCCCGTTCCGTCGCTGATGACGACCTCGATGATGCTTTGCTTGCCTCCGCGAATCGGGCGATTATGCGCGCTTTGAATCGAACCCAACGCCGTTACCACGTCGTTGTACATTAAATCTTTAATTGGCTTCAACAGCGAGTAATCTTCATAACGGCGCGGGAAGTTGTAAAGCATATCGCCCAGCGTTTGCATTCCCAGCCGCGCCAGCGATTCGGCGCTCTTCGCGCCCACGCCGTTTAACACCGTCAGTTGCGCGTTCAACGCGGCCGGCGTTTGACTATGTTTGGCGCTCGTCGCCGATTCAAACCGTTGCGGCTTTTGCGGATGTCGCTTCGGCGCTTCTTGATTTTGCGCCGAAACAGATTCGGCGGCAGGCGCTTTAGGATTCGCCTTCTCCGCGCTTCGCGGCTGATGACCATGAGGCGGATTCTGCGGTTTGGGTTTTTGCCCCGCTTCGGGGTACGTCTCGCCGATGCGCTTCCACAAGCCTTTAAGCGAATCGGCGCGCCCGCTGGAGGAAAGTTTTTCGTAGGATTGCAAGCGCGAAATGACCGCTTGAATGACGTCTTCCGCCACGCCGTCGGCGCGGGCTTCGCCTTCCCAATAATCCAACATCTTCGCCAGTCCGCCGATGATGGCGGTGTTCTCGTATTTGTTTTCGTGTTCGAGTCGAAAGAATTTGCGTAATTTTTCCAAAGACGGTTGCATAATGCCCGATTTTATCATGGCACAACCTTTTTCACCTTTTCGCGTTATAAGATAAGAAATATTAGATTCGTTTTATAGGAGCGTTTTATGAATTGGTTCGACAACAGCAAACTTTTTGACCTCGCTCGGCGCGGACTGCGGTTGACGCACATCGCGGCGGTCATTCCGCTTTCGCTCATTTTCATCATCGTCGGTCAATTCGGCATAATTCCGGTCATCGCCGCGTTGGCTTTGATTTACGGTCCCGACGCCGTTCTCCAAAACACCTATGCCGCGAATATGTCCAACACGCTCGCCGGCCTTTGGATGGGTTTGCAGTTAATTTTTTCCTATCTCTTGCTTTACGTTATTCTTTGGGCGTGGCTGAAATGGTACGAAAAACGCCCCTTTTGGACGATGGGTTACGAATGGAAAAACGCGCTCATGCAATATGGGCGCGGTTTTTTGCTCGGCGCGTTGACTTTCGGCGGCGCGGTCGGCATTCTCGCCGCGCTTGGCGCGCTTTCGTTTGAGCAAGGCGCTCCCGCTAAGCAAGGTCTGCTCGCTTTGCCCGGAGTTTTAGCCGTCCTCATCGGCTGGGTCGTGCAAGGCGGCGGCGAAGAAATCATCATGCGCGGCTGGGTTCTGCCGGTCATCGGCGCGCGTTATAAACCTTGGCTGGGACTTCTAATTTCTTCGCTAATCTTTTCCGCGCTGCACGGAATGAACTCGGGCGTCAGCGCTTTGGCGTTATTCAACATCGCTTTGTTCGGCGCGTTCGCCGGCTTGTACGCCATGCGCGAAGGTTCGCTTTGGGGCATTAGCGCCTTTCATTCGGTTTGGAATTGGGTGCAGGGAAATTTCTTCGGCTTTCTCGTCAGCGGACAAAACGCCGCAGGCGGTTCGCTGATTCGGCTTTCGGCGCACGGCGCGGACTGGCTAACTGGCGGCGAGTTCGGTCCCGAAGGCGGCTTGGCGGTTACCATCGTTTTGGTCGTCGGCATTTTGCTCGTTTTATTTTGGAAGAAGGGAAAAGATTTAGAAGTCGCAAACGATTCGGACGTTATTTCCGCCGACAACGAAACCGCCGTTTAGCGTTTTTTTACCGCCGCGAAGCCGAGCGCGTTCGGTCCGAGGTGCGTCCCGATGACGGCGGTAACATTAGTCAGCGACACGTCTCGCGGCACGGACATCCGCGCGCGCTCCATCACGCCGTTCATCAAATGCCGCGCGCGATCTTCCGCGTTCGTGTGCAAAATAGCGAGGCGTTCCATCTCGCCCATTTCTAAAAGTTTCGTCAACATAAAATCGTCGGCTTGACGAGTCGTGCGGTTGACCGCCATCGGTTTGACGTCGCCGTCGCGCAACTCGATGACAGGTTTGATGGACAACGCGCCGCCGAGTTTGGCGACCGCGCCCGAAACGCGCCCGCTGCGCCGCAGATATTCCATCGTGTCCAGCGCCGCAAAGACTTTTGTCCTGCGGCGCGTTTCGTCCAACGCTTTGAGCGCGGCTTTCAAGCCTAAGTCTGCGGCTTCGGCGGCGGCGAGGACTTGAAAGCCGATGCCCATCGAAAGCGAGCCGCTGTCCACAACTGTAATTTGATTGGGAAATTCCAGCGCGGCTTGGCGAGCGTTATTAATCATCGCCGACAGTTTTTCCGGAATGTGGACGGACAAAATTTCTTCGCAACCTGAATCAAAAAGCCGACGATACGCCGCGAGAAAGTCGCCAATCGAAGGCGCGGCGGTCGTCGCGTTGCCTCGCAGCGCGGGCAAACGGTTGTAGAAATCTTCGCGGCTAATCCCAATCCCATCCGCATATTCTTTTCCTTCCAAAATTAAAATGGAAGGCACAATTTGGATTTGGTATTGCTCGACAAGATAAGCGGGCAAGTCCGCGGTGGAGTCCGTAACGATACCGAGTTTCATAATATTAAAAAAATTTGGTTAAAGCCTTTTCAAGGTTTTGATTTAAACTCCCCGCAAACGGCGCGTAAGGAATTGAAAATTCCTGCAATATTGTTTCAAATTTTGCATAGCCGTTAACGCTTCGTAATTCAACCCATTTTACGCCGCGTTGTGTCAATTGCTTTTTATTTAAATCTGATAATTTATCAGCGACAAAAACATCGCTGTCTCTCGCAATGGTCACATCTGCGCCTTCGGGGTTTCCTTTGCCCATCAATTTCACCTCGCACAGATAGCGCTTTTTATTTTCATCAATCAGATAAAAGTCTATTTCTCTCTGCTCTTTCGACAACCCTGTTAATTCATAATTTTTTTCAGGGACGTTATACAAACCGCACAGCGTTCGCATCAAAACTTTCTCGACTTGTTTCCCCGCGGAACTCCACGCGCCGCCGCGAAGTTCGGCGCGTTTCACGGCGAGCGTATTAATGACGATAAGGCTTTCGCTGATATTTAAGTCCACGCTTACGCCGCGCAGTTTTATGGTCAGCGTCAAATCAATGTCGCTTCCTTGTTCGACCAAACTCTGAATCGATTCGTACAAGCGGTCATAATGTTCCGCCGTCGCTTCAAGAACGATTTCTCTGCGAGCGGAATTATACATATTGGAAATTGTTTTTTTGTTTAACCCCGAATGAATAATCAATTCGTCCGATGACATATTGGGATTCAAAAATTCTTTTTTATACCAATCCGTCGTTACCGCTTTATTTTTTAATTTTGCATTTACCGCTTGGCGAAAGAAGTCAACGGCAAATTGTAAAAATTCGGCGTTGATTAACGAGACAACTTCCACGCGATAATCTTGTCCGTTTATCAAGCGGCGAATAATCTTCTTAATAATGTCGTCCGTTAAGGTTGTCATGGTTTTTCTTTCGCTCTTTCGACGGCAAACTCTTCCAACGTCAAAAAGCGAGCGGACTCGCCTTGGAACAAATTCGTCTTCCCCAAATCCGCTTTCATTCTTTCAACGTATTTCGGTTCTTGTTCCGTCAAGAAGAAATGACGATTCAAATTCCGCGCCGCTTTTCCCAGCGTTCCGCTTCCGCCAAATGGGTCGAAAATTAAATCGCCTTTGTACGAGTAAAATTTGACGACGCGATTGCAAAGTTCCAGCGGAAAAACCGCGCTGTGAACGCGGTCAAACGTCGGGTCAATTTTCCAGACGTTGCTGGTTTCGTAATCTCCTTTAATTTTGCTCTCTTCAACGGTATCCCAATCATACTGCCGCATGTTCCAATCCAGCAATTGATCCGTCTGCTTTCGATAGACCATTAAATATTCGGTAACGGCGTTTGGTTTGTACGCCAACGGTTTGCGATGCTGCAAAAATCCCGCGTTGCGATTTTTTACGCTTGACTCAGGTTTCAGCCAAATAATATCGTCCACAAATTCCCAGCCGATATTGACCAAACGAGCGTGCAAATCAAAAGGAATCGGATAGCGCTTGCTTGCATGAGCGCGGCTGACTCTGGGGACAATCACTGGCGAGGTGTTGACAATTAAAAATCGTCCTTCCTTTGTAACGCGATGCACTTCATTAAAGACCTCTTCTAAGAAATCCAGATAAGCGTTGTAACTGACATAAATAGAATAATCTCGCGCGTTGTAATACGGCGGGGACGTAAACGTCAAATGCAAAGATTCATCGGGAACATATTTCAAAACTTCCCTCACATCGCCTTGCACGACGACATCGCGCAAAAATTCAGGGCTGACAGGATGCGGTTCGGCGGACGAAGATTTTTCGTTTTTTGAAAATTCGCGCCGAATCACGCTTTGAATCGTTTCGTTGGGATGATCTTTTAACTGTAAAAGTTTGTTCTGAATTTCCGCGTCGCCCTTAAACACAAGCAACCCGCGAATCGCCTGCAAGACAACTTTTGGGTCGGCGTCGCTTAAAAAAGAAGACAGAATTTTTTTCGCCTTAGGCGAACGCATTCTGCCAATAGACGAAATCGCTTCGCGTCGCACCATCGAATCCGAATCGTGTTGCGCCGCGTCGTTCAGCAATTTCAAATCGCCTTCGTCGGCAACTTTGCCAATATTTTTCACCGCCCAAAAGCGGATGTCGTCGTTCGGATGGCGAGTAAACGGAACAAACACATCTCCGTCAAAACCGTTCGGCAAAGAGCCTAAATTTTCCAAAACAAATAAAACTTCTCGATTTTCCTGACTGCCGTTCAGCAATTTATACAGTTCGGAAAGATTCTCTTGCTTAAGGCGATTCAATTCGTCTTTGGTGATCATTCTACAATTTGCTACTCGATCGAAATAATAAATTGATAATGCGGCTGACCGCCTTCTTGCACTTCGACTTCGAGGTTGGCGTATTTTTCGCGCACGGCGTCCGCGATGCGGTTGGCTTCAATGTGCGGAAGTTCCTCGCCGTAGAACAGCGTTATGATTTCATGCTCGTCCGCCGCCGCTTTCTCCAACAGGTCAAACACGCCGCGCTCGATTGAATCAGACGAAGCGACTAACTTCCCGTCCAACATAGCGATGACTTGTCCGTCCGCGACGGTTACGCCGTCAATCTCCACCGAACGAATGGCGACGGTAATCTCGCCCGTTTTGACATGACTCAACGCTTTGTTCATTCGCTCGGCGACCGCTTCCACGTCGCCGCTTGGGTCGAACGACAGCATTGCCGCCAACCCCTGCGGAACGGTGCGCGTCGGCACGACCTGCACGTTCTTAACCGTTACCTCTTTGGCTTGATTCGCCGCCATAACGATATTTTTATTGTTCGGCAAAATGATGACTTTATCCGTCGGCAAATTTTCAAAAGAATTCAAAATATCTTGCGTGGACGGATTCATCGTCTGTCCGCCGGAAACGACCGCCGACGCGCCTAAACTGGCGAAGATGCGGCTAATGCCGACGCCAGGCGAAACCACAATCACCGCAATAGTCCCCGCCTCCACCGCGCCGAATTGAATCTGCGGCGCTTTGCTTTTTTGGATGTCGTCCATCTGCGCCATCAAATTTTCAATGGCGACCTTCGTTACCGTGCCAAGCCCCATAATGTAATCAATCGGCTCGTAGCGTTTCTCCGTCGGGACGTGAATGTGCATTCGGTACATCCCTTCGCCCTCGCCCACCTGAATGGACGTTCCCATCTCGTCCAACGTCTCGTAAAATTTACGCAAGTTCAATTCGCCGTTCGGCGTAAAATCCACGATCACTTCGTAATCTTGCCCTTCTTCGACAATTTCCAGCGCGTCCTCCAACCCCACCGCCGAAAGCGACGCGACCTGCATCGTCGGCGCGTCAAGCGCTTCGCCGTAAACGTGGCGCAACATGCCTTCTAAAAAGAAGAACAACCCCTTGCCGCCCGAATCTACCACGCCCGCCTGTTTTAAGATGGGAAGAAATTCCGGCGTTCGCGCAACCGCTTCGTCGGCGGCGCGAACGGCGACTTCGAGCAATTCAAACGCATCATTCACCGACCCGCGAGCGGATTCTGCCGCCAGCGCCGTGTCCTTAATGACGGTGAGAATCGTCCCCTCGACGGGCTTAACCACGCCGCGATAAGCCGTCTCTCGCGCATCGTTCAACGCCGCGATAAAAGTCTCCGCGTCGAGCGTTTCATGGTCATGCACGCCGCGAGAAAATCCGCGCAAAATTTGACTGGTGATCACGCCCGAATTTCCGCGCGCGCCCATCAACGCGCCTTTGGAAAACGCCGCCGCCATCTCTCCAAAGTGGCGCGTCCCCATATCTTTGATTTCATTCCAAGCCGATTGCAACGTCAAGTTCATATTCGTTCCCGTGTCGCCGTCGGGGACGGGAAAGACGTTTAACGAATTGACGATTTTCTCATTCGTCTTCAACCAAATCGTCCCCGCTTCGGCGAGGCGTTTGAACGCCAAACCGTCAATCGGGCGTTGACGCAGTTTTTTGACTCGCGCAGTATTAATCGCCATGCTTGTCTCCTAGTCCCTGTCGCTGATTCGCAAACCCGCCACATGCACGTTGACGGCGCTCACGCGCAAGCCCAGCGCTTTTTCCACCTGAAAGCGCACGGCGTTCGCCACGCTGTCCGCCACCGACGTAATGCGCGTGCCGTATTCGACAATGACGTTTACGTCAATGTGAATTTCGTCGTCTAGGTAGCGCACCGAAATTCCGCGCGAAGGCTCGCGGGTCATCGTCGAGACGATGCCGTCCGCCAAATTTTTCGGCGCCAGCCCGACCACGCCGTATGATTGCACGGCGGCGTGGTAGGCAATCGTCGCCACCGCGTTCGGCGAGACGTGAATTCCGCCTAAGGATGTAATTTCTTCGCCCATCGTTTCCTCGCTCGTCTTATGATTCAAAGTTCGTTTTCCCTATTCTAACCTATCTTGAATGCGGCGTTTTTCTATGGTAAAATGCCCTGCCTTTGAAAAGGACGTTTGCAATTATTTTCAAGGAAATTGAAAGAAAGGATTTCAAACATGGCAAAGTGCAATCACTGCGGCAAAGCGACGACCTTCGGACATAATCGTTCCTTCTCTTTACGCGCCACCAACCGCGCGTTCAAACCGAATTTACAAAAAGTTTCGGTTTTGGAAAACGGACGACTCGTCAAGAAGACGCTCTGCGCGAAATGCATTAAAACGCTTGGCAAATCAAAAGCGTAATATTTTTCCGACAATAAAAAATCGCGGCGAACCGCGATTTTTGTTTTAACTGGACAACAGCGCTTTCAGCGTTTTGACTCCCGCCGCGCCGCCTTGCGGGTGCGCGAACACGGCGCTGCCGGCGACGAAGACGTCCGCGCCGACGTTTTTCATCAGCGGCAAGGTTTCGGCGTTGATGCCGCCGTCCACTTCGAGACGCGCCTTCGAGCGCAAGGCGTTTAACTTTGCGCGGATTTCCTCTACTTTGCGAATCGTCTCAGGCATAAATTTTTGACCTGAAAAGCCGGGCACGACGCTCATCACTAAAACCAAATCCGCCAGCGGAAGCGCCGCGTCAATCGCGGATGTCGGCGTGGCGGGGTTGAGCGTTACGCCCGCCAAACAGCCGCACGATTTTATCTGCGCGACGACGCTCGGCAAATCCGCGCAGGCTTCGGCGTGGACGGTGATGCTGTCCGCGCCTGCGGCGGCGAAAGCGGGAATGTATTTTTGCGGTTCGGAAATCATCAAATGCGCGTCGAGCGGAAGTTTGGCAACCTTCCGCAACGATTTGACGAATAACGGTCCAATCGTAATGTCGGGAACGAAATGCCCGTCCATCACGTCCACATGAATCCAATCCGCGCCTGCGGATTCGAGCATGGCGACTTCGTCGGCAATATGGGCAAAGTCGGCGGCGATGATGGACGGGGCGAGCAAGTAATCGGTCATTTTGGCGGAAAATAAGAGAAGTAAATTGCCAAGCCAAAAGGAAGCAATCCGCCCCAAGCCAGCAACGCCAGCAAACCCAAGCCGATGGTAATCCAATCAATCTGCGGAACGTACTCCTCCTCTTCGCGGTAGGCGGGCGCGGGTCCCGTCCGCGTAATTGGCGGCGAATAGGGAATTTGATAGGGTTGCGGCGCGACTTCGGGTTGAACGTATTGCGGCGCGGGCGCGCCCGAATGCGTTAGCCGTTCGGCAATCTCTGGGTTGACCGTAATTACCGTCGGCGCGGAGGCGGGCGTTTGCTTCGGCGCGGGCGGCGGAGCCGTGCCAAATTTTTGCAAGACGCGCCCTAATTGGTCTGCCGTGCGATAACGCGCCGCAGGCTCTTTGGAAAGCACCTTCATCACGATTTCTTCCAACGCGGGCGGAATATCCGGGACGTATTCGCTCAACGGCAACGGGCGCGCCGAAATGTGCAAGCGCGCCAATTCGTCCGCAGAAGAGGCGGTGAACGGCGGCGCGCCCGCCAGCAACTCGTAAAGCGTGATCCCCAACGAGTACACATCCGACGCGGGAGTCGGCGCTTCGCCGACGGCTTGTTCGGGCGCGAAGTAAAGCGGCGAACCCCAAACCACGTCGCTGCGTTCGCCCGGCTTAATCGTCGCCAACGCGCGCGCGATTCCAAAATCCGTTACTTTGAGACGCATATCTTTTGAGACGAGCATATTGTGCGGTTTGATGTCGCAGTGAACCAGCCCGGCGCGATGGGCGTAGCCGACTCCCGCGCAGGCTTGAATCATCAGCGGGATGCCTTGCTCGTAAGGAAAACGCCCGCGCTCGCGGATGAGGCGCTTGAGGTCTTTGCCGTCAATGTATTCCATGACGATGTAAAGCAAGCCGTTGGCGACGCCGAAATCGTGCACGGTAACGATGTTGGGGTGCGAAAGATTCGCCGCCGAACGCGCTTCAAGCCAAAACTGTTTCTGAAAGTTTTCGTCGTCGGAATATTCTTTCCGCAAGACTTTGACCGCCACGAGGCGATCCAACACTACATCGCGCGCGCGATAGACGTTCGCCATCCCGCCCGAGCCGAGCGCTTCTTCTAATTGATATCTATCGTTGAGTAAAACGCTTTCTGCCATGATGAAAAGATTATACCGTGAGTCATCCGCGCCGTTCAAGTCGCGGCGAATTTTTGAAGTTAACAGACTTTAACAGTTTTTTGGGGAAAGCGGCGCAATAATAAGGCTATGTCGGAAAACCCATTTGACTTTGACGAAGAGGCGTCTGCCGCCGAAGAAGATCGCTCTTTTACTATTTTTGCAATTTGGGTTTTTCTTTTCGCCGCGCTGGGGTGCTGTCTGGCTGCCTCTACAGTACTATTGCTCTGGATTTAACAGTTTTTAACAGTGTTTTATTTTAGTTTAAGCCAAAATAGGGGCAAGCAAACGCGCTTACTTTTATCAGAACAGGAGAAAATTATGAAAAAACATCCATTTGCTATTTTGTTCGCATTGCTTGTCGCGCTCAGCCTCGCGTGTTCCGCCGTCGCCCCCGCGCCGACAGAGACGCCGACAAATGCGCCGACAAATGCGCCGACAGAGACGCCCCCGCCAACGGCGACTTCTACGTCCACGCCCAAACCGACGTCCACGCCTCGTCCTACATCCACCCCCGTTCCGCCCACCGCTACGCCCGCGTCTGTTGGAGAGACCGTATCCAACGCCGACTACGACGTTAACGTTGTTAAGGTGCGTAAATTGGGAAGCGTCTATCTAGACGAATACACCGTTTGGCAAGCAAAACCCGGCTATTTATTCCTCGAAATAGGCGTGTACGTCGTCAATAAAAAATCAAGCGCAGGGTCGGTAAAGTGGGAAGATATTTATGTTACCGAAGCGAACGGCGACAGTTGGCGTCCAGAGTGGGCGGGCTATAAATCCGTAAAAGTCGGCGATCAAATGAATCCTTGGTCAATTATTTTCAAGGAGATTACTAAAGGCAACGCCGACGAAGTCATTTCATTTCCGCAAGCGGCGTACTTCCGTTTGATTTGGGTAATTGCAGATCATAACCCTTCCGTCGTCAACTTCGGGTTTGACACGTCTCCGTTAATCCAAGTCATCATAGATTAACTCTTGCGCCCGCCCGCCAAACAATAAGGACATTTTATAAAAGGAATTTGCCATGAAACCCCAAAAAAACATTTTCGCTTTATTCTTCTCCGCGCTCGTCGTCGTCAGTTTAGCCTGCTCGTCCGCAGCTTCTCAACCGACCGAAACGCCCGCGCCAACGGATGTTCCGCCAACCCACGCGCCAACGAACACGCCCCCGCCGACGGCGACGCTCGTCCCTACGGCTACTTTCACGCCCGCCCCGACGGCTACACCGCTTCCGCAAGATTACACGTTAGAAAACGTGCCGGCGACAATTTCAATTCCTTTCGGGCTGTCGTTTGACAACTACACTGTCAGAGGCGACAACAAAACTCCAATTGAAATCGCTTCGTTTATCACGTCCGATTCACAAGCCTTCATTCGCTTTTCGTCAATGACCAACACGCTGAATATGACTGGCGTTGGGCCTAGGCTTGGGAAAGATTTTACATTAGCGTTGATCGAAAGCTTTACCAAACAACAAGTAACAGCCAGCGAAACGCAAGACACTTCAAACCCTGACGTTTACACATTCCAATGGGAAACGCCCAACGGACAAACGGGAGAAGCGCTCTATGACGTCCGCGTTAAAAGCACGCTAATTATACTTGTATCTATTTACGACAAAGAATCAGCAGACATGTATAAAGACCTTTTCAGCCAGGTTTTCGATAGTTACACGCTTAACCCATAAACACTTTCTATCATTGCGGGAATTTTCTCTTCCCGCAATGATACTTTTTATTGACTGTTTTCTATTTTTTTATGTCATAATACATAAATCAAATCGCCAATTTCAAAAAGGACGGCTTGCTCCTATGATTACAGCGTTAGAATTTCAACGCGCAAAAAGCGCATACAAATGGCTTCAAATATCTCCGTTACTAACAGTTACCACGTTACTCATACTTGGCGGTTTCAGCTCCGTCCTGAGCGTCGCGATTGCCGTTCCCGTTTCCGCGTTGTGGCATTTGATTCTGCTTCAATACGTCAACGACAAAAACAGCGAGTACGTCCGCAAGCATGGAATGCGCGCCTTAATACAAGCGGGAATTCGCACCGCCGTCGCGCTCGTCGGCATGGGGCTAGACGCATATTTGGGCGGCCGCGGCGCCTTGGCCTTTCTCGCCATGCTCATTTTGATTGCGATTTGGTTTTACAACAACTCCGAAATCAAAAACATATCAAACGCGCAAAATCGCGCCTTATTAGAAGAAACTGAAGAGGCTGATCGCTTCTACACAAATTTGTCTTCGCCGGAAGGGCGAACGGCGGCTCCTCCCTCTCAAATTGAAAAAAGCCCTCTCTCTTATTCCAGTTCCAGTTCTTACAGAGAGGCGTTAAATTCAATCTATAAAAATCTGCGGAGCGACGACGATGCAAATGTCTTATCCGCGCTCAATTCGCTTTCGAAAATTAGTTACAGCAGCGAAGCCGTTCGCAACCGCCTCGAACAACTTGCCCTCAAAAGCGCCAACGAAGAGATTCGTCAAAAATCTTTAGACGCGCTTAATACTGCGGCGAATCGCGCGGTCCAAAAACATCATCTTTCAGAGGCGCTCGGGCGCGGATTCCGCTCCACGCTTCTTCAAGAGATTAACAAATGGGTAGAAGCGGGCTTGCTCGATTCGTTACATGCGACTGTCATCCGCCGCCGCTATGATTTTGACATCGTCTCCCCGTCTGCGCCGCAGACTCCTCCCGCGCCGCGACCTGCGCCGACAGTTGCAACTCCGCCGCCGACGCTCGCGCCTCAACCTAGCGCCCCCGCCGCCGCAGAACCTCGACCTGTTTCGCCCATTCCCGCAACGCCGCAACCCGTCGCCGTAACTCCGCAACCGCAACCAGAACCGAAGCCCGTCGTCCCGCCCGCGCCGCCGCAACCGCGCCCCACCTTGCTCCAAACGCTGACCAGCGAAGGCGCAATCAAAATCTACCTTTATCTTGGCGCGTTCTTCGTCATCGCCGCCGCCGCTATTCTCGGAGTCCTCGTCGAAGCCTTCCGCGTTCCCATCCTTCTGCTTGGGACGTTAATCTTCGGCGGCGCGGCAGTCGGAATCAAAAAGCGTTTGCCGCAGCCCAGTTTTGCGCTGTTCATCGTCTTCTCTTTTTTGATGGTCATCACCGCCAACGTCCTCGAAAAAACGATTCGCCCTTCGCTCAACCTCTCAAGCGATTTCACCAACGCCTATTGGGTTGCGGGTTTTCTCTTTATGGCGTTGGTGTGGAGCGGCGGCGTTTGGTTTTATGAATCGCGCTTCTTTTCAATTACCGCGTTCGGCGCGTTGACTCTTTCCGCGTTTCGGCTTGGAAATTTAATTGACATTACCGAAGTCTATTTCCTTTTATTCAGCCTCGTCGCCTTCGTCGGCTTGGCGGGGACTTGGCTCTTGCGAAAGTGGAAAGATTTCAAATTTGCGGCGTCGCTTTTCTACGCCGTACAAGTCGTCCAGTTTTTCAGTTTGCTTTTCTCTTTCATTTCTTTTTTCAACCATCCCGAAAACAACTTGTTCTATCTCTTCTCGTTGACGACATGGATTTTGGGAACGCTCTTCTACCTCGCCTCCGATTGGACGCAGCCCTCCGTCCTCTTCGCTATCGCGGCGGCTGGCGCTTTGCTTCCGATGCCTTGGTTTATCAAATCCGCTTTCAACATGGAAGAAATGGGAGCGTCCATTTTATTGTTCGTTTGGGGCGCGTTCTTCTCCGTCGTCAGCGAAGCGTTAGCGCGTTTTGACAAAGTAAAAAAATACAGCCTGCCCGTTTTATTGTCCGCGTTGCCCAATTTGTTATTAAGCGTCGTACTCGGATTCGCGCATCAAATTTGGCTCGGAATGATCCTGTCGTTTGCGACCTTCCTCCTCATGACGACTTTGCATTTCGTCCGCAACCGCTGGGCGCTTTGGGCTTGGGCGCTGATTCATTTCATCGTCGCCTACTTCGCTTTCTTCCAGTTAGAGACGATTAAAGAGTTGCGTATTTTCTTCGGTTATCCGTTGGTTGCAAGCGCCGTTTTGTTCCTTCTGCCCGACCTCTTCTTGAAAAAAGATTGGTCGGCGAATTTACGTTGGCGTCTCGCGCCGCGTTTATTTGGCGCAGCCCTTTTAGCGGCATCCAGTTTCTACCTCCTCCTCCCCGCCGACAGCGGACACGTCGCCGCGCTTTATTTTGTCCTCGCGCTCTTCGTCGCCGTTTACGCGCTCGCTTACCGAAAGCCTTATCTTGGCTATTTGTCCGCCCTTTACTTCGCGGCAACCGTCTTCTACTTCTTCGACGCGCTCGACTTCAACCTTTGGCGTCCGGCTTTGGTCAGCCTTGCCGTCTTTTATTATTTCGCAGGCGTCCTCATTCGCAACAAAAAACAATGGGGCGAAACGCTTCGCAACAGCGGCATGATTCTCGGCTCGTTCGTTTCGCTCGTCGCTTTGGTTTCGGCAAATTCAAGCGGCGGCTGGCTCGCCATAGCGAACATCCCCGAAGCGTTTCAAACCGCGTACATTTACCTCGCTCTCGGAATTTGGTACGGCGCGTTAATCGTTTTCGGTTTGCTCTTCTTCATTGAAATGCGTTTGCGGCGCAACGGCATCTTTGAAATTGGCGCGCCGATTATCCTCTCCATCGCCGCCTATTTAATCTTGAACGACTTCCACGTCAAACCCGCCGCGCACTATCTGCTGACCTTCTCGCTTATTTGGCTGCTGGAAGACCTCCTTTCGCACTTCGCCTTCAAGAACGAAAGACCGTTACGTTTTGTCATCCGCGCTGTCGGCGGAGTATTTGCGGCGCTTAACTACGTTTTCTTGATACGCGAATCGAACGCTTGGATTCCGTCCGCTCAATTTAGCGTATACGCGCTTCTTTTCTTGACCATGTGCCTGGTCTATCGTCAACCGCTTTTGCTCTACGCCTCGACCTTAACCCTCCCGCTTGCGGCGTTCTTCACGCTCCGCGCGCTCGGCGTGGACGGCTGGTTGGCGGAACGCAGAATCTACCTGACGACTTGGCTGCCCGTCATCACCGCCTTATCCGTCGGCTATTATGCGCTCGGCGCGCTCTTACGCAAAGAGGAAAATTGGAGTCAGGCGCTGCGTTACAGCGGGCTGATTGTCGGCTCGCTCATGTCTGTCGCCTCGCTATTCACGTTCAAAGACATCGGCGGCGGATGGTACGCGCTCATCATCGGTTTGCTCTTCATCGCGGAAATGCACCTCAGCCGCAACGGACTGTTCGAGGTCGGAGCGCCGCTCCTCTTCACGCTCGGCGCTTTCCTCATCCTGCGCGGATTCAAAATTGACGAAATTCCTTACCATTTGTTGACCTACTCCTCCATTTGGCTTTTGGACGATTTGCTCGCGCGTCTCGCGTTCGCCCATCCGCGCCCGCTAAAACTCCCCGTGAGAATTCTCGGCGCGGCGCTCGCGGCAATTAATTTCACCTTCCTCTTCGCCGCCGCCGACCACTGGATTCCCGCCATCGGCTTTGGGGTGTACGCGCTTCTTTTCTTGACCGTGTGCCTGGTCTATCGTCAACCGCTTTTGCTCTACGCCTCGACCTTAACCCTCCCGCTTGCGGCGTTCTTCACGCTCCGCGCGCTCGGCGTGGACGGCTGGCTGGCAGAACGCAGAATCTACCTGACGACTTGGCTGCCCGTCATCACCGTCTTATCCGTCGGTTATTATGCGCTCGGCGCGATCTTACGCAAAAGGGAAAATTGGAGTCAGGCGCTGCGTTACAGCGGACTGATCATCGGCTCGCTTATGTCTGTCGCCGCGCTATTCACGTTCAAAGACATCGGCGGCGGATGGTACGCGCTTATCATTGGCTTACTCTTCATCGCGGAAATGCACCTCAGTCGCAACGGACTGTTCGAGGTCGGGGCGCCGCTCCTCTTCACGCTCGGCGCTTTCCTCATCTTGCGCGGATTCAAAGTGGACGAATTTCCTTACCACTTGCTAGCTTATTCCTCCATTTGGCTTTTGGACGATTTGTTCGCACATCTTGCGTTCGCCCATCCGCGCCCGTTAAAACTCCCCGTGAGGATTCTCGGCGCGGCGCTCGCGGCATTTAATTATGTTTTCCTCTTCACCGCCACCGACCACTGGATTCCCGTCATTGGCTTTGCGGTGTACGCGCTTCTCGCGGCGGCGTTCTGTTTCGTTTATCGCCAGCCCAAATTACTTTACGCTTTCACCTTAAGCGCCTCGCTTTTTGCGGCGTTTTTTTTCCGCGCTTTTGGCGTCAATCAATGGATTTACCCCGTCATCTTTACCGCCATGGGCTATTACGTCATCGGCGCGGGACTGCGCGCCTTCAACCGCTTCGAGGGTTGGGACAAGCCCTTGTTGCACAGCGGACTCGCATTCGGCGTAATCGTCTCCGCCAGCGCATTTTTCTTTGGCGGCTGGGGCGCGGCAATTCCCGTCGCCATTGCGGCTTCCTTCTGGGCGTTTGAGGCCTACTTCAAGCGCGACGTTCGGCTGTCCTTCCCCGCGAATCTTTTATATCTGTCGGCGTACCTGATTATCCTTCGCAGTATGCATGTAACCGAGCCGCAATTCTTCTCCGTCGGCGCGGCGCTGTTCGGGCTGATTCAACATTATCTGCTGACGCGCGCGGGAAGCAAAAAAGGCGCTTACATTATGGGCATGCTCTCGCAATTTATTTTGCTGGGAACAACCTACATTGAAATGATTAATAAAAACGACGTTAATTATTTCTTCCTGCTTTTCGTTCAATCGCTGGTTGTCCTAATCTACGGCATTGTCATCCGCTCGCGCAGTCTTACCTTCTTCCCCATCGGCTTCGTCGTGCTGGGCGTGATTACGGTAACGTACAGCGCATTAAAAGGACTCGGCTCGATTATTCTTATCGGTTGCACGGGAGTTCTTTTGCTTTTGTTCGGCATCGGCGCGACGCTCTTGCGCGAACGCATTAAGAAACTCAGCGAGAAATTTAGCGGCTGGGAAGCGTAAGCGCTTCAATTAATCGCGGCAAGATTTCGCCAGACTTTCCGCGAAAGGCGAAATCTGCCGTTTGAGTCAAAGGCGTCGTCTCTGCGTTGATTTCAACCAAGACGGCGCCTTCTTTTTGCGCGGCGCGCGCCAACGACGCGGCAGGTTGGACGACTACCGACGTGCCGATAGAAAAGAAGACATGACAAATTCGCGCCGCCTCGACAGCGGATTGCAACTCCGCTTGCGGCAGCGACTCGCCAAACCAGATTACATCGGGGCGCAAAAGTCCGCCGCATTGCAAACAGGTCGGGACGTTTGCGCCGTCGTCAGTCCATGCGTCTGCGAAAGCGCCGCAAACCGAACAGCGGACTCGTCGAATATTCCCGTGTAATTCCAAGACGTTTTGACTGCCCGCCGCTCGATGAAAGCCGTCCACGTTTTGGGTAACGAGCGTAAATTGCGGGACGCGCTTTTCCAATTCAACCAAAGCGTAATGCCCCGCGTTGGGGCGGGCGTTTTGAGCGGCTTCGCGCCGCCAAGCGTACCAATCCCAAACGAGTTTTGGGTTGGCGGCAAAGGCTTCGGGCGTAGCCAACTCTTCGGGTTTGTATTGCGCCCACAACCCGATTGGGTCGTCGCGGAAAGTGCGGAGTCCGCTTTCTTGCGAAACGCCCGCGCCAGTCAACACGACGACGCGCTCTGCCGATTTCAGGTGGCGTAAAAAATCAGCGGGAAAATCCGTCACGGCTTAATCGTTTCGGAAGTCGGCGTCGGCGTGGGGACGCAAGGCAGCATCATCAAACGTTCTTTGAAAATGCCCGTGCCGCCGATTTTCTTTCCTCTGGCGTTCGTGAGGATGATTTGATATTCAACCCAAGCGGTTGTGAAATATTGGTCTTCCAGCATGTCGTCGGAAGAAAGGTCGAAGACGTAAGTTCCCGCGCCGAAGGGGAGCATTTCTTTATTCGTCCACTTGCTGACGCCGTCCGTTTTTAGATTTTTGAAGCGGACGAAGAGCAGAATATGGCTGGCGGATTTGTCGGTTATTTGCGCGGCAATTCGCACGACGTTCGGCTCGCATTTTTTGCCTTTGTAAAATTCCGTCAGCGTAAGGTTGACCATGCTCACGCCTTTCATTTCGACCGACGGCGCGAAGGTGCTTGGCGCTTCCAGAGTCTCTTGAGTCGGCGGGGCGATGGTCGGCGTGAAGGTTTCTTCCACGATTCGCATGGGAGTCGCGGTGAAGCCGATTAAGGTTGGGGTGGCGGTAAAGGTCGGGGACGGAGGAACAGGCGTAAACGTAGGAGGCGGCGTCGCCGTTTCCGTTTGAGTCGCTTCGGGGGTCGGCGTCTCTTGCGGCGGCATCAAATCCCCTATTCCGCAGGCGAAGGAAAAAAGGAGAAGAGTCAGAAGGGGGAAAATTTTTTTTCTCATGGTTATCGTTTGGGGGTGTTGATTGGGCAACCCGTGAGCGGCGTGAGGCAGGGACAGGGGCGCATGTCGAAGGCTTTTTCGTAAATGCGCGTGCGCCCGACTTCTTCGCCTTCAAAGTTAGTCGCTACCAGTTGAAAGTAAACCCACGAATGTTTGTAGTGATTGTAGCCGTAAATGTCCGTCCCTAAAATGGTTACGACGAATTTTCCGCCGCCGCGATTGTACATGACGTTGCCGTTGTCCCAGGGCGTGTAATCGTCTTTGTCAAAATTTTTGACGCGCAAAAAATAGACGACGCTGGCGACGTCTTCGGGGTCGTCCACTTCGGCGACGATACGCACCGAGTTGGGTTTGCACCCGCCCCAGAAGACGTTGTTATTGGGCGAGTAAGAAACGGAAGCGAAGCCCGCGCCCGGTTTGCTGGACGTCGCCGTGGGGATAGGGTTATCGTCGCCAAAGGAAACGAGGGGCGGCGTGCTAGTCGGCTGAAAGGGATCCCAAGTTGAGATTTTTACGATGGTCGAAGTCGGTTGAAGGGTCGCGGTCGCCGTATCTGCGGGGGTATTAATCGGCGTGAGCGTGATAAAGGGCGTGAAAGTCGGCTGAGGCGCGGCGGGCGGCGGTTCGGCTTCGGCAAGCGAACAGCCGACGACGAGGAAGGCGGTTAAGGCGAGGAAAAACTTCTTCATTTTTCGCTTCATGGCTTTATGATACTATGAAATCCGCCGCGCCGACTCTCTTTTCTGGTATAATCTTCGCCCGTGACTGGTCCTGCCGACGGTTTTGGCTTTCGGCTCGGAGACCTGCATTAATTTTATAGAAAGGAAGCATACGTCATGTCGCTTGCAAAAGAAGTCAAGACAAAGGCGATTGAAGATTTTCACCGCCACGAGAAGGACACGGGTTCGCCCGAAGTTCAAATCTCGATTTTGACCACGCGCATCTTGCAGTTGACCGAACACCTGCGCGCCAACAAGCAGGATCAATCCTGCCGACGCGGTCTGCTCAAGTTGGTCGGTCAGCGCCGCCGCTTGCTGGCTTATCTGCGCCAGAATAATTACCAAGCCTATTTGAACGTAACCGAACGTTTGAATTTGCGCCGCAAGTAAGTTATTCGCAGGGACGCGGAATCGCGTCCCTGCTTTGTATTTGCCCGCCGTCAGGCATTGAATAGCGCGAACGATGGACATCGTTCTTGCTCTTCAGTTCCTGACTCGAGGCGGGAGCGTTAAGGGCGACGAACGCCCAAGTTAGGAGACAACTTAATATGAACCCCGAAGGCAAACGCTATTCAGCCGTCGTCGGCAATAAGACCGTAACCATTGAAACGGGTCGGCTCGCTGGTCAAGCGGGCGGCGCGTTGACAATCGGCATTGACGACGCCATCGTTTTCGCATCCGCCACGATGGGCGGCGTGCGCGACGGCATTGACTTTTTCCCGCTCAGCGTGGATTACGAAGAACGGCTGTACGCGGGCGGAAAAATCCCCGGCTCGTTCTTCCGCCGCGAAGGGCGCGCTTCGACCGAATCGATTCTCACGGCGCGTCTGACCGACCGCCCGCTGCGCCCGCTCTTCCAAGACGGAATGCGAAACGAAGTGCAAGTCATCATGTATTCTTTTTCGGCGGACGGAATCAACCCGCTGGACATTTTGGCGATTAACGCCGCCTCCGCCGCGATTATGATTTCGGACATCCCCTGGGGCGGGCCGGTCGGCGCGGTGCGCGTCGGGCGCGTCAACGGCGAGTTTGTCATCAACCCGACGTTCGCCGAGATGGACGCTTCCGATTTGGATTTGCGAATCGCCGGCACGAAAGACGCGATCTTGATGGTCGAATGCGGCGCGAACGAAATCCCCGAAGATGTGATGGTCGCCGCGCTGGAATTGGGACATAAGTCCATTCAGCCGCTGGTTGATTTGCAATTGCAAATGGCGGCGGAAATTGGCAAGCCGAAACGCGAAATCAAACTTTACCTGCCGTCCGAAGACATTCGCAAAAAAGTTTTCGAGCGCGTCGGCGGCGCGATGAACGAACTGCTCGACAAGCCGCTTTCCAAAGTCGAATTCTACGGCGGCATGGACGCTATCAAAGAATCCGCCAAAGAGGAATTTGTTGCCGTCCCCGAAGGCGGCAACCCCGCCGACTATATGTCCGCCGCCGATTTCAAAGAAGCCTTCAACATGGCGGAACAAGCCGTCGTGCGCGAACGCATTTTGAGCATGGGCAAACGTCCCGACGGACGGACGCCGACGGACATCCGCCCGATTTGGTGCGACGTGAACGTTTCTCCGCGCGCGCATGGCACGGGATTATTCACTCGCGGCGAGACGCAAATTTTATCTTTCGCCACGCTGGCAACTTTGGGCGAAGCGCAAGAGTTGGATAATTTATCCCCGATTAAAACCAAACGCTACCTGCATCATTACAACTTCCCGCCCTTCTCGACGGGCGAAGTCAAACCTCTGCGCGGACAAAGCCGCCGCGAGGTCGGGCATGGCGCGTTGGCGGAGCGAGCGTTAGAACCAGTCATCCCCAACGAAGAGACGTTCCCCTACACGATTCGCGTCGTCTCCGAAGCGTTATCGTCAAACGGCTCGACCTCGATGGGTTCGGTCTGCGGCTCGACGCTGGCGTTGATGGACGCGGGCGTGCCGATCAAGTCGCCCGTCTCCGGCGTGGCGATGGGGCTGATCACCGACGACAGCGGACGCTATAAAATCTTGACCGACATTCAAGGCACGGAAGATCATCTCGGCGATATGGATTTCAAAGTGGCTGGCACGGCGGCGGGAATTACCGCGCTGCAAATGGACATCAAAATCAGCGGGCTGAGCGCGCAGATGATGAAAGAAGCGTTGGAGCAAGCCCATTCCGCGCGCATGTCTATTATGGAAAAAATGCTCGCCGTCCTCGCCGAGCCGCGCAAGGAACTCAAACCGCACGCGCCGCGCATCATCACCGTCAAGATTCCGGTGGACAAAATCGGCGCGTTGATTGGTCCGGGCGGAAAGAACATCCGCGCTTTGCAAGAAGAGACTGGCGTAAAAATTGACGTGGAAGAAGACGGCACCGTTTACATCGCCTCGACCGACGGCGTAGGCGCGAAGATCGCGCAAGAGCGCATCGAAGGGCTGGGCGAATCCGCCGAGTTAGGCAACATCTACACGGGCAAGGTTGTGCGCGTGGAAGCCTTCGGCGCGTTTGTGAACATCATGCCCGGCGTGGACGGACTCGTGCATATTTCGCAACTAGACAGCGAGCGCGTGGAAAAAGTGGAAGACATTTGCAAAATCGGCGACGAATTGACGGTGATGGTTACCGACGTGGACGCGAACGGGAAAATCCGCCTTTCGCGCCAAGCCGTGCTGGAAGGCTGGACGCTGGAAGAAGCCCGCGAGAAAGATAAAGGCGGACGCGGCGGCGGCGGAAATCGCAACGGCAACGGCGGGCGCGGCGGCGACCGTCGCGGCGGCGGCGGCGGAGGCGGAGATCGGCGCGACCGCAGAGACCGAAGATAAATTGGAAGAGACTCCTGAGAAATCGGGGGTCTTTTTTTTGTTGCGGGGTGCGGGTTGGAGGTTGAAGGGTGAAGGTTGCGAGTTGAAGGTTGAAGGTTGTGGGTTGAAGGTGTCAGGTTGCGGGTTGAAGGTTGAAGGTTTCCGAGTACAATTGTAGAGTCATTGGAGACCGAATGGCAAAGCACAGGGGCATACGCCAGGCTCGCTACCCAAGATTAATCCCAAAGACTTCGGAAGTCTGTGAGACTTCCGAAGTCTCATACTAGGAGCAAACAATGACCGTTCAATACTTACCTGAAATGTTTCGCATTAAATCCGTCGAGCGCATCCGCCTGATTCCGCGCGAGGCGAGGGAAGCCGCGCTCAAAGAAGCCGGCTACAACCTCTTCCTGATGAACGCCGAGGACGTGTTCATCGACCTGCTGACCGACAGCGGCACGGGCGCGATGAGCGCCGAGCAGTGGGCTGCCATCATGCGCGGCGACGAATCCTACGCGGGCGCGCGCTCCTTCCTGCGCCTCAAAGCCGCCGTTGAAGACATCTTCGGCTTCAAGCATTTCATGCCCACGCATCAGGGACGCGCCGCCGAAAACATCCTCGCCGCCTGTTTGGTCAAGCCTGGGCAATACGTCCCCAGCAACATGCACTTCGACACCACCGACGCCAACATCCGCGCGCGCGGCGGGCGCCCGACCAACCTGGTCATTGACGAAGCCAGCGACCCGTCCAACCCGCACCCCTTCAAGGGCAACATGGACGTCGCCAAACTGAAAGCCTTCCTCGCCGAACGCCGCGGGCAGATTCCCTTCGGCATGATGACCGTAACCAACAACGCGGGCGGCGGTCAGCCCGTTTCGATGGAGAACCTGAAAGCGGTCTCCGCCGCCTACCGCGAAGCGGGCGTGCCCTTCTTCATTGACGCGGCGCGTTATGCCGAAAACGCCTTCTTCATCAAACAGCGCGAAGCGGGCTACGCCGACAAAAGCGTCAAAGAGATCGCGCGCGAAATGTTCAGCCTCGCCGACGGCATGACCATGTCCGCCAAGAAGGACGCCATCGTCAACATCGGCGGGCTGTTGTGCCTCAACGACGACGCGCTCTTCCAAAATTTGAAGAACGAGTTGATTCTGCGCGAGGGCTTCCCGACTTACGGCGGGCTGGCGGGGCGCGATTTGGAAGCCATATCGGTTGGCTTGTACGAAGGCTTGGACGAGGAGTACCTCGCCTACCGACTCGGGCAGACCGCCTACCTGACCGCCAAACTGAACGAAATCGGCGTGCAGACCATTCAACCCGCAGGCGGACACGGCGTGTACGTCAACGCGGGCGCGATGTTGCCGCACATCCCGCCGCAGGAATTCCCCGCGCAAGCCCTGTGCGTGGAGTTGTACCGCGAGGGCGGCGTGCGCGGCGTGGAAATCGGCTCGGTCATGTTCGCGCACCCCGACCCCGAAACGGGCGAAATGCGTTACCCCGCGCTCGAACTCTTGCGGCTCGCCATTCCGCGCCGCGTGTACACGCAAAGCCACCTTGACTACATCGTCAAGACCTTTGCCGCCGTTCAAGTCCGCGCCGCTGGGGTGAAGGGCTACAAGTTCGCCTACGCGCCTGAACTGCTGCGCCACTTCACCGCGCGGTTTGAGCCGCTGTAATTCGCCAAAGAACTCGGAGGTCTGGCAGACTTCCGAGTTCTAATAAACAAACGAGCGCTGGTAAAATCAGTTATGTCAAATAAAAAATTTCTTCTGTCGTTAATCTTGCTGACGTTAATCTCGTCGTTCGCTTGCGTTACGATTACTGGCGCTCGTCCCGAAGATTACACATTCCCAACTTATGGACCTTTGGACATTAATCCAAAAGATTTGCCCGAAGCGCAAAAAGGCGAACCGTACAGCGTGGAGATTCGCATCTCGCAAAACGAAACGCCCGTCGGCGATATGTCTATCGCATCCGGCGCGCTTCCCGCAGGGTTGGAATTCGACTTCATAAGCAACGAAGATATGGCGATTATCAGCGGCGTTCCAGAAGAAGCGGGCGCGTTCGATATTTCAATCTCCGCTTGGTGTTTCGGCACAAATGTCAGCGGACAGACGATTACGAAGGAATATCAGATCGTCGTCGGCGAATAGTCATCAACGGACTGGTCAACGGACTCTTTCACGGACTCACGGACAAAAACGGACTGCCCAACCTTCAACCTTCAACCTTCAACCTTCAACCTGAAACCTGAAACCTGACACCTGAAACCTGACACCTGAAACCCTCCCCCCATGCCCCGCTGGCTTGACCCGCATCCCGTAGAAATCCCCGCTTCTTTCGCAGACCTCGACCTGCCGCCCCTCGTCGCGCAGACTCTCCTTCGGCGCGGAATCAGCCGTCCCGACGAAGCGCGGGCGTTTCTTCATCCCGAAGCCAATCCGCCCGCGCAATTTCCCGACGTGGAAAAAGCCGTTCATTACGTTGAACGCGCCATCCGCAACAAAGAGCGCATTTGCGTTTGGGGCGACTTCGACGTGGACGGGCAAACCTCCACTGCGCTGCTCGTCCAAACCTTGCAGGCGCTCGGCGCGGACGTGGTTTATTACGTTCCCATTCGCGGCAAGGAAAGTCACGGCGTGCACGTTGAGACGCTCAAGCCGATCATTGACAACGGCGCAAAATTGCTGCTGACCTGCGACACAGGTATCACCGCACACCAAGCGGTTGATTACGCCAACTCGCGCGGCGTGGACGTGGTCATCACCGACCACCACGATTTGGGCGAAACGCTGCCTAACGCCAAAGCGATTCTCAACCCAAAACTTCTGCCCGACGATCATCCGCTCAAACATCTCGCGGGCGTGGGCGTGGCGTATAAACTGGCGGAAGCGCTTTTCAATTCAGAATTCAGAATTCAAAATTCAGAATTAGAGGATTTGCTCGACCTCGTCGCTCTCGGTCTCATCGCCGACGTGGCGCTGCTTAAAGGCGAAACGCGCGCGCTCGCCAAACGCGGCATCGAGCAATTGCAAAAAACAAATCGCATCGGCTTGAAAGCCATCGCCGAACTTTCGCAAACCAATTTAGAGACCGCCACCGAAGAGACCATCGGCTTCACCTTTGCCCCGCGCCTCAACGCGCTTGGCAGATTGGGCGACGCCAACCCCGCCGTCGAGTTGTTGATTACAAACAACGCCGCGCGCGCCCGCGTGTTGGCGACTCAAATCGAAGGCTTGAACACGCAACGCCGCCTGCTCACATCGCAGGTTTATCAATCCGCCGAAGCGCAATTGCAAGAAAACAAAAAACTTTTAGACGAACCCGTCCTCGTTTTGGCGCATCCCAACTGGGCGGGCGGCGTGGTCGGCATCGTCGCCAACAAACTCGTCGAGCGCTACGGCAAGCCCGCCATCCTGCTCAACGAATCCGACGACGGCGTTTTGCGCGGCTCGGCGCGTTCGGTCGAAGGCTTGCACATCACCGCGGCGATTGCCGCGCAAAAAAATCTGCTGCTCGGCTTCGGCGGTCATCCGATGGCGGCGGGCATGTCGCTGGCAAAGGACAACCTTCCCGCCTTTCGCAAAGGGTTAGGCAAAGCGATTGAAACGCAACTTGGGGAAATTTCGTTGGAAGAAGCGGCGCTGCAACTCGACTTTTGGCTGGGTCTCTCCGAATTGAACCTTTCCCTCGCTGACAGTTTGGAAGCGCTCGCCCCGTTCGGCGCGGGCAACCCGCCGTTGACCTTCGCCACGCGCAACTTGATTCTCAAGTCCGCGCAGACGATTGGCAAAACGAAAGAACATCGGCGCTTGCTGGTCGAAGACGAAAACGGCGCGACGGAAAGTTTCCTCTGGTGGAACAGCGCCGACGAAGACCTGCCGCCTCAAGACGCAAAATTTGACCTCGCCTATTCGCTCCGCGCCACAACTTTTCGCGGCGAGCGTCAAGTCTCGCTGCAATTCAAAGACTTTCGCGTCGTCGAAGAAGCGCCGATTGTCGTAACCAAACCGAAAATAGAAACCCGCGACCTGCGCCTGCAACCTGCAACCTCCGCCTTTCGTCCTTCGTCCGCTGTTCTCGTTTGGGCTGAAGGCGCGGACAAAACCAAAGGCAAGCCGCGTTACGAATTAACGCAAGCCGACGAATTCGCCATCTACACTACGCCGCCCTCGCCAGCGGAATTGCGAAAAGCGCTGAGCGTCGTCCAGCCGAAAATTATTTCCGTTTTCGCCGTCCCGCCTGCGGAAGAAAAAGCGGACGAATTCCTCGCCAAGTTGGCGGGCTTGTGCAAATTCGCGCTCAACAAAAAAGACGGCAAAACCACAACGGACGAACTCGCCGCCGTCATGGCGACGCGCGAAGAAGCGATTCAACTCGGCTTGCAATGGCTGGCGGCGGGCGGTCAAATTTCCGTAAACGTCGAAGAGCAAGAGATTACGCTTTCCAAAGAAACGCAAGAGAAAAATGTTTATCTGCAAGCGGAATTATTTACCGCCTTGCGCGGCGTGTTAAACGAAACGGCGGCGTATCGCAAATACTTCGCCTCCGCAGACCTTGACGCGAAAATATTTTAGACTCTTTCTCATCTTTCGTTCATCCCCGTTCGTCTTCGATCAGTCATAATCCACAAAATCATCCACACCAAACCAATCTTCATAGCGGACTAACAACTCCGCCGTCTTTCGCATAAATTCCCCGTCTAAATTTTCTTTCTTCGACTCCAACACTTCCTTGTGCGTAATCAGCCGCTCGCGGAAACTGGCAATTTTCGAGTTCGGCAAAAGCGGCTCAATTTCGCGGATTAAATTCAGCGTTTCTTGAATCATTTTCAGCGCGTCGTCGAAAGAAAGGTCTTCGTCTAAAAAGCGGCGCAAAATATTACATTTATATCGTCCGCAACTGCTCGGATATTCAGGCGCGGCGTAAATGGTACAAACGCCGTTCCACAGCGGACAAGGCTGCAGAAATCCGCGTTGACGCGGGTCGTTGCGAATCACCTTCGCGCCGAGTCGCTCCATGCCGTCGAGTTCCTTCGCCTTCAACAAAGTCCACGCGAAGAGATGTCCCGAACAGCACAGCCCGCAGGCTTTGCAAAGGGCGTTAGCCGATGTATCCGTCATATCAACAAACAGGGACGCGCTAAGCGCGTCCCTGTAAAATCTTCCGCCTATTCTTCCCCAAACTTAATGCCTTGCGCCAGCGGCAATTCCTTCGACCAGTTAATCGTATTCGTCTGACGGCGCATGTAAACCTTCCAAGCGTCCGAGCCTGATTCGCGCCCGCCGCCGGTTTCTTTTTCGCCGCCGAACGCGCCGCCAATCTCCGCGCCCGACGTGCCAATGTTAACGTTGGCGATGCCGCAATCCGAGCCGCCCGCCGAAAGGAAGGTCTCTGCCTCGCGCACCGAATCGGTGAAGATGGCGCTGGACAAACCCTGCGGCACGTCGTTGTGAATGCGGATGGCTTCCTCCACGTCGTCGTATTCCAAGAGATAAAGAATCGGCGCGAAGGTTTCTTTCTTGACGATCCCCGTCTGCGCGGGCATTTTGATGATAGTCGGCTCGACGAAGTTCGGACCTTTTTCCGAAAGCATTTTTCCGCCCGCCACGATTTCGCCGCCTTCCGCCAACGCTTGGTTGACCGCTTCCATCATCTCTTCCACCGCCGAATTGTCCACTAGCGGGCCCATCAGCGTCTGTTCGTCGAGCGGGTCGCCAATGCGGACTTGTTTGTAAGCGTTCGCTAGGCGCGTCGTCAAATCGTTGGCAATCGGCTTCTCCATAATAATCCGCCGCGTGGACGTGCAGCGTTGGCCAGCCGTGCCAACCGCGCCGAAAAGGATGGCGCGAGTCGCCATGTCCAAATCGGCTTTCTTTGAGACGATGATGGCGTTGTTTCCGCCGAGTTCCAAAATCGTCCGACCGAAGCGGCGCGCCACCGTTTCCGAAACGTGTTCGCCAATCTTCGTCGAGCCGGTGAACGAAACCAACGGAATGCGCTTGTCGTTCAAAAGCATTTCGCCCACGTCGCGCCCCGAACCGACGATAAGATTGAAGACTCCGCTTAAGCCGTGATCCGCCATGACGCGATTGGCAATGTGCGTTAGCGCGATGGCGGTCAGCGGCACATAGGACGACGGCTTCCAAATGACCGTGTCGCCGCAGACCGCCGCCAACGCCGAGTTCCACGACCAAACGGCCACCGGAAAATTAAACGCCGTAACCAAACCGACCACGCCCAACGGATGCCACTGCTCGTACATGCGGTGCGACGGACGCTCGCTGTGCATGCTTAGCCCGTACAACATGCGGCTCTGCCCGACGGCAAAATCGCAGATGTCAATCATCTCTTGCACTTCGCCATGCCCTTCAGCGCGGATTTTTCCCATCTCCAACGAGACCAAATCGCCCAGCGGTTCTTTGACTTCGCGCAGGGCATTTCCCAAATCGCGGACGACTTCGCCGCGTTTCGGCGCGGGGACTTGTCGCCACTTAAGAAACGCCTCTTGCGCCGACGACGCGACTTTCTCATACGTCTGCGGCGAGGCTTGCACGACTTTGGCAATGGCTTCGCCCGTCGTCGGGTTGTACGAAGTCAGTTCCTTGCCGCCTGCGTCCATAATCCAACCGTCCGCGCCTGTGCTGGCTCCCGCGTTAACGGGTTGAATGTTTAATTTTTCGAGCAACGCTTTCATCCTATACCTCCGTAAATAATTTGCTTTTTGCAGTTGCTTATACTCGGCAAGGCAAACCTGCCCTGCACAACATCGTCTGCAATTTTAACGCGAAAAGACGAAGCGCCGCAAATGGAATTACAATACGCGCATGAAACGACAACTCCCTTATCACGGCTCATGTTTCGTATGCGGACCTGAAAATCCGCGCGGTATTGGCATCACCATGTACGTGGACGACGACGGCACGCTGACCTCCGACTTCACGCTGAACGAAACGCATCAAGGGCCGCCCGGACACGCGCACGGCGGCGCGTCGGCGGCGATATTAGACGAAGCGCTCGGCTTAGTCGCTTGGGCGGCAAATTACAAAGTGTTGGCGGCAAACCTGCAAATCAGTTATCGCAAGCCGCTGCCTTTGCATCAGCCTTTGCATGTGGAAACGCGCATCGTCGAAATTACCGGAAGAAAAATTACCTGCGCGGGAAAAATCGTCCTGCCCGATTCAACCGTCGCCGTAGAAGGCAGCGGGTTGTACATCGTCGCCCAAAATTTTTTCAAAGACTCTTCTCTCGAATAAAATGCGCTTTCTTGCGTTGACTTTCGCCGCGTTTTGGATTGGGGCTTGCTCGCTCGCGCCCGCGCCGTCGCAAACTTCGCCGACCGCCGCGCCGCCTTATCGCATCTCGCCCGAAGACAACCCGCACACGCCGCAATTGGAAGACGTGAACCGCGAGGTCGCCGCGACGACAATCACCTCCGCCGACTTGGCGGAACTTTACGACGAGTCGCCGCCGCGTGTCGCGCTAAGCGTCGTGGGCTACATGCCCAGCGTGTGCAACGAATTGCGCGTGGAGGTCAGCCCGCCCGACGCGAATTTCAACATTTTTGTTCAAACGTACAGTTTGATTAATCCCGCCGTCCAATGCGACAACGTCTTTCAACAATTTGACGCGACCATCCTTTTGGGAACGTACTCTCGCGGACGGTACACGCTTTGGCTGAACAATATGCGCGTCGGCGATTTTGTTTCAAACTGATTCACGCTTCGCGGCTGATCGCCCCAAAACGCGCGTTAACCAACTTCGCCAAATCGCGCGGGTCGAGTTGAACGTTCAACCCGCGCTGACCGCCCGAAATGTAAATCGTCTCAAAACTTTCCGCAGACGAATCAACGACGACTTGAAACCCTTTGTTGACGAGCGCCAGCGGAGAAATTCCGCCCGCTTGCAAGCCGGTCATTTGCTCCGCTTCGCGTTCCGTCGGCAAATGCATTTTCTTTTCGCCTAAGAAATTCGCCAGCGCTTTTAAGTCCGCCGAACGCGGCGCGGGAATTAACGCCAAAACGGGCTTCCCCTTTTCGCGCCGAATCACAATCGTTTTGAAAACGCGCTCTTGCGGAACGTCCAAAATTTGCGCCGCTTCCGTCGCGCCGATTTTTTCAACGGGCAATTCATATGCGACGTATTTTATTTTCCGCGAATCTAAAAATCTTGTAACGTTATTCGTCAAAGTCATGCTTCGATTATACGTCTGCAAAGAGCCGAAAGAAATATAGACAATTTTTTCGATTATTACGCAAAAACAATATTTTTCGGTTGTTCCTTATGGTAAGATGGCTGAATCCTATTCGTCAATTTACAATTCCCCAAATCGCTCGCAACAGGTTTAAACGTATGAATCCGACTCTCGAAAATCCAATTGATCAGTTAATGGCGAACCTTCCCACGCGCTATAACTCCGCCGACCGAGAGGTCATCAAAAAAGCGTACGAGGTCGCCGAGAAAGCGCATCGCGGACAAACGCGCAATTCTGGCGAGCCGTATATCAATCACTGCATCGCGGTGGCGAGCGTCCTCGCGGATTTGAAAATGCCTTACGAAGTCATCGCCGCCGGGCTGTTGCACGACACCGTCGAAGACACTTCGCTCACCCTAACGGACATCCGCGACGAGTTTGGAGACAAGATTTGTTCCTTCGTGGACGGCGTTACCAAAATGACGCAAATGCCGCGCGTCTCTCGCGGCGGCGAAATCGAAGACGACGAGACCTTCACGCCGACCGCCGTCTTCGGGCGCAAAGAAAAGATGGCGGCGGAAACTTTGCGGAAAATTTTTCTCGCGTCGCACGAAGACATCCGCGTCATTCTCATCAAATTGGCAGACCGTTTGCACAATATGCGGACGCTCAGTTACATGCCCGACAGCAAGCGCCGCCGCATCGCGCAAGAAACTTTCGACATTTTTGCGCCGATTGCGAATCGACTTGGCATTTGGCAAATTAAATGGGAGTTGGAAGATTTAAGTTTTCGCTACCTTCAGCCGGAAAAATATAAAGAAATTGCCGAATTGCTGGCGAAACGCCGAAACGAACGCGAGCGTTCGGTGGAAAAGATTAAGCAAGAGATTACGCAACTGCTGGGGAAATACGGCATTCAAGCGGAAGTCAGCGGGCGGCCGAAACACATTTATTCCATTTATAAAAAGATGCAGAAGAAAGAAAAGCCCTTCAAAGGCATTTACGACGTCCGCGCCGTGCGCGTGATTTTGCCGGACAGCGACAACGAAAAAGACAAAAAAGAAAAAGAGAAAGAAGATCATAGCGCTTGTTATATTGCGCTGGGCGCGATTCATTCCGTTTGGCGTCCGATTCCCGAAGAGTTCGACGATTACATCGGCTCGCCCAAAAACAATCATTATCAATCGTTGCACACCGCCGTCATTTACAGCGACGGCGACCCGTTGGAAGTTCAAATCCGCACGCGCTCTATGAACGAAGGCGCGGAATACGGCATCGCCGCGCACTGGCGCTATAAAGAAGGCGGAAAATTCGACCCGAAGTTTGAAGAGCGTCTGCGCGATTTTCGCAAGATGATCGAACTCGGTCAAGACGCGCCCGATTCTAAAGAATATCTCGAATTAATGCAAAACGATATTCTCTTCAATAAACGAGTCAGCGTCATCACGCCGCGCGGAGACATGATCAACTTGCCAGCCGGCTCCACGCCGATTGACTTCGCCTACGCCGTCCACACCGACGTCGGGCATCATTGTCGCGGCGCAAAAATAAACGGGACTCTCGTGTCGCTGACCTATCAACTGCAAAGCGGCGATCAAGTTGAAATCATCGACGCCAAACGCGGCGGACCCAGCCGCGATTGGTTGAACCCCAGCCTGCATTACGTTAAGTCGGCGCGAGCCAGATCGAAGATCAGCCTTTACTTCAAGAAACAAGACGACAGCAAAAACATAACAGAGGGACGCGCCGCGCTGGAACGCGAAATGCAAAGGCTCGGCGTAAAGACGCGCGACTTCGACAAACTCGCCAAAAGTCTCGGCTACAAAACGTCCGACAAAATGTTCGTTCACCTTGCCATCGGCGAAATCAACATTTCGCAAATCGTCGCGCAATTGTCCAACGAAGACGCCGAACTCGAAGACACGCTCAAAGCCAACGCGCCCGCGCCTTCGCCCGAAAAAACTTCCGAGTCTGTCGAAGTTGTCGGGTTGAAAGGCGCGATGAAAACGTTCGCCAAATGCTGCTCCCCCATCTTAGGCGATTTCATCGTCGGCTATGTAACTCGCGGGCGCGGCGTAACCATTCACCGCATTGACTGTCCCAACATCCTAAAACTGCAAGACCGCGAGCGCCTCATCCAAGTGGATTGGGGAAACGTCGAACAAACCTTCCCGACGCCGATAAAAATTGAAGCCTACGACCGACCTGGATTAATGAGAGACGTTACCAATTTGCTCTCCGAAAAAAACATTAACATTAACAACGTCTCCGTCAACATCAACCGCAACATCGCAGATTTGCGCCTAACCATCGAAGTCAAAACGGTCGGGCAATTGAGCGAAATTCTCACGCAAATTAGGAACTTGACCAACGTTACCGAAGCCTACCGCTATAAGCCCGGCTAAATTCATTCGCGGTATAATCCCGCGCTATGCTTTCCGTCAGCGAAGCGCGTCAGCGCATCCTCTCTCGCTTTCAAACCAAAACGCCTGAAACGATTCATCTCGACCAAGCCGCCAGCCGCATTCTCGCAGAAGATATTTTCGCGGACGGCGACTATCCGCCTTTTGACAATTCTTCGGTGGACGGTTTTGCCCTGCGTGCCGAAGATTCCTCCGCCGCCTCTACAACGTTGAGCGTGGTCGCCGACATCCCAGCGGGCGTCGCGCCGACGCAGACTCTGCAACGCGGACAGTCCGCGCGAATTATGACTGGCGCGCAATTGCCGCTCGGCGCGGATTGCGTGATCATGGTCGAAGACACCGACTTCAACGTCCGCAGCGCGGGGACGCAAGCGCCAAAAACCGTAACCTTTTCCAAAAATATGCGCGTCGGCGAAAACGTCCGTTCGCGCGGCACGGACATTCGCAACGGAGAACAAGTCCTCGCCAAGGGGCGCGAGTTGCGCGCACAGGACGTCGGCTTGCTCGCCATGCTCGGACGCGCGCAAATTTCGGTTTATCAAAAAGCGCGAGTCGCGCTGATGTCTTCGGGCGACGAATTGCTCGGCGCGGATGAAGCGCTTACGGCGGGCAAAATCCGCGACGCGAATTCATACGTCCTCGCGGCGGCGCTCGCCAAACACGGCGCGGAAGTCGTCCGTTTGGGCGTGGCGAAAGACACGCGAGAATCCGTCGCCCAAACGCTTAATCGAGCCGCCGCCCAAAATGCGGACTTAATTCTCTCGTCGGCTGGCGTGAGCGTCGGCGCGTTTGACTTCATCAAAGAAGTCGTTGACGAAAACGGCGCCATGGATTTTTGGCGCGTCAACATGCGGCCGGGAAAACCGTTAGCCTTCGGCGAATATCGCGGCATTCCGTTCGTCGGCTTGCCGGGCAACCCGGTTTCGGCGTTCGTCGGCTTCGAGGTTTTCGTCCGTCCCGCTTTGGAGCGGCTGAACGGCAAAATGGACGGAATCCGGATTCAGGTCCGCGCGCGATGCGAAGAAGAAATTTTATCGGACGGGCGCGAGAGTTATCTGCGGGCGAAATTGCGCGTCGAAAACGGAATCTACTACGCGGCGTTGACCGGCCATCAAGGGTCGGGAAATTTGCTTTCGCTCGTTCAAGCCGACGCTTTACTAATCATTCCCGCTGGTGTAAAATGCCTGCCTGCCGGCTCGGAAGCAGACGCTATTTTATTGTGAGGTCGCATGAAATTATGGATTTATCGCGCAACGATGGCGCTTGCAATCATCGGGCTAGGGGTTTCGATTTATATGACGATTTACAAATTCACCGGCAACGACGGCATGTGTTTGGGTTCGGGCGATTGCTCGACGGTGAACGCCAGCCGCTTTTCCGAAGTCAACGGAATTCCGGTGGCGATCTTCGGCGTGATCGGTTATGCCGCAATTTTGCTCGTCTCTTTCTTTGAAAAGAAAATTGACTTCCTCAAAAAGAACGGCGACCTGGCGCTCTTCGGCATGGCGTTGGTCGGTTTCCTTTTCACCCTTTGGCTCGTTTATGTGGAAATTGCGCTGTTAAAAGCGCTTTGTCCGTTTTGCGTTACTTCGCAAGTTGCGATGACGTTAATTTTTATTCTTTCCCTTGTACGATTATTTCAAAACCAAAATTAGGAGGATGTTTCATGCCGCGCATTAAATGTCACTATGTGGATTGCGTTTTTCTGGACGACGGGTTTTGCGGCGCCGCCGCCATTGAACTCGATCCCGACGAAGGATGCTTGACCTACTCCCCCGCCGACGGCGCGGCGGAAGACGCCGAATGGGACGAGGAAGACGAAGCCGCCGAATGGGACGAGGAAGACGCGGACGGCGACGAAGATTGGCTCGACGAAGAGGACGAATTCTAACGTCTTCTTGAACATACAATTCCATTACAAAAGCCTTCTCATTGCGAGAAGGCTTTTTGATTTGTCATACAATTACAGCCTGCCGTAGAAGTTTTTTAGGAATGTGGGAGGCTTGCATGTGCGATACATTTACAGCGACCAAACGCGCCGCGCAAAACGGCGTCGCCGTTTTTGGCAAAAATTCGGATCGCCCGCCCAACGAGGGGCAATCGTTGGTCTATGTCCCCGCCGCCAATCACCCGACGGGAAGCCGCGTCCGATGCACTTATATCGAGGTTCCGCAAATTGCGCGGACTCGCGCCGTCTTACTGTCTAAGCCGTTTTGGATGTGGGGCGCGGAAATGGGAATCAACGAAAGCGGATTAGTCATCGGCAACGAGGCGATTTATTCCAAAATTCCGGCGAACAGAAAACCCGCGCTGCTGGGCATGGACATTCTGCGTTTGGCGCTAGAACGCTCCGCCGCGCCGCGAGAAGCGATTCAAGTCGTCGCCGAGTTGCTGGAAGAATTTGGTCAAGGCGGAAATCACGCCTCGCACGGCAACTCGATGTATTATCACAACAGTTTCCTCATCGCCAACGCCGACGACGCTTGGGTGATGGAAACCGTCGGCAAGCAATGGGCGGCGAAACAAATTCAAGACGTTTATTCCATTTCCAATTGCTTAACCATCGGCGGGCAATACGATCTCGCGTCCGACAACTTGACCGACTTTGCGATTGAGAAAAAAATTGCAAAATCAAAAAGTCAATTTGATTTCAGAAAATTCAACGATTTTCTTTTTACCACGTTCGGCAAGGGATTAATCCGCCGCGAGACGACCTACTGCGCGCTGAACAAACGCAAAGGCGAACTCGACGTCGAGGCGATGATTGCCATTTTGCGAAGTCATAAAGCCGAGCCGTTCGACCCGAAAAATGGAATCGCCGAACAAGACGTTTGCATGCACGCCAGTTTCGGCCCGATTCGCATTAGTCAAAGCGCGGCGTCGGTTGCGGTTCATTTGACCGCATCCAACCCGATCTTCTTCGCCACAGGAACGTCCGCGCCGTGTTTGAGCGTGTTCAAGCCTTTCTGGGCGGACGCGGCTTCCTTCTTGACGAACGAACCCATCCCAACCGCAACAGCGGATTCCGAATCTTTGTTTTGGCTGCACGAGCGTTTGCACCGAGAGGTTTTGAAAAACTACCCTGAACGGTTGGCGACCTTCGCCGCCGAACGCGACGCGCTGGAACAGCGCTTCGTCGAAGGCGCGTTGAAAGTTCAAAGCGCGTCCGTTAAAGAGAGAGAGGCGTTCAGCGCGGCTTGTTACGAAGAAGCCCGCGTCGCCGAAGCCGCATGGTTGAAGCGCGTGAAAGCCGTCCCGACGAAAGAAGCGTTTCTTCAATCAATCGCTTGGCGCGGATTCAATCAAAAAGCGGAAATCGTTTTCTAAATCCAAAGCGCGAAATCCTTGCACAATTGAAAAAAATAGTCTATGCTTAACCGCGCGGAATGAAAAGCGTTTCGCGGCGGCGCTTGCGTCGTCCCTATTTTTATTTCTCTTGGAGGAGAAAAATGAAAAAACTTTTGACCCTTGCCAGCCTGCTCGCTGTCGCGTCGCTTGCGCTCGCCGCCTGCGGAAGCAGCGCCGCGCCTGCGTCCGACTTGCTCGGCGCGATTCAAAAACGCGGATATGTTTTGGTTTCCACCGATCCGAACTACGAACCGCAATCCTTTTTGAACACCGAAGGCAAACGCGCTGCCAACACCAAATGCCCCAGCGACGCGCTCACCGCCGATGAAATGCAAGGTTTCGACGTGGACGTCGCTAAAGCCGTCGGCGAAGCCTTAGGCGTGGAAACTTGTTTCGCCACTCCCGATTGGGACATGATTACCGCCGGCAATTGGGCGAACAAATGGGACTTAAGCGTCGGCTCGATGACCATCACCACCTCGCGCCAAAAAGTTCTCGATTTCAGCGTCCCGTATTATTACACGCCCGCCGTCATTGCAGTTTCCGCCGATTCGGGCTACTCCTCTTTGGCAGACCTCGCTGGGCAGCCGATTTGCGCTCCGGTTTCCACCACATACGAAGCCTGGCTCAATAACGACATGGAAGCGTTGGGCTTGCCCGATTCGTCCATTTACGCGCACGCGCCCGAAGGCTTGACCATCATCCCGCTTCCGACCGACCAAGAATGCGCGCAAGCCATCGCCGCCGGCCGCAAGGATTTCTCCGCGTACATGACGTCCGAAACCGTGATTGACGCGAACATCGCCGCGGGCATGCCCGTCGTCAAGTTGGACGGCGTCGCCTTCTCGGAAGATCTCGCCGCCGCTTTTGACAAATCCTCTTCGTTGGATACAACCTCTCTGCGCGAGAAGGTCAACGAACTCTTTACCGCCATGCACAAAGACGGCCGCTTGACGAAACTTTCCGACAAGTGGTTCGGCGCGGACTTAACCGTCGCCCCGAATCAATAATTTTTTGAACGTCAAAGGGAAACGGCGCGCGCGTCGTTTCCCTTTGTATTTTCTACGCCCGTCTCTAATCGGGGTTTTGAAAGAAACTTAATTTCAATTTCGGCGCACGGAGGAAAAAGATGGCTTTAACCGAAAAGCATGAATCAACCTCGCACGCAGAACAGCTTTATCAAGCGCAACTTCGCAGGGACAGAATCTTCCGCGCAAACGTCGGCGTTTCTTGGGCGGTATTATTCCTCATCCTCATCTTCCTTTTCAGCGGACAAAAATTTGAACTGGGCGATTTCACTTTCAAAACAATTTCGCTCAACACAAGTTTCATCGTCAAAAACCTTTGGTTCATCGCGCAAGGGCTGGGACAAACGCTATTAATCTCCTCGCTTTCTATTCTATTTGCGATGACCCTAGCCTTGTTCGCCGCGCTTGGACGGCTTTCCGCTTTTCCGCCGTTTTACGCCGTCAGCACGTTTTACGTCTCCCTCATTCGCGGAACGCCGCTTTATCTGCAAATCTTCTTTTTCTTCCTCGCCTTGCCGCAACTAGGAATCGTCCTTTCAGGTCTCGTCTCCGGCGTGCTGGCGCTCGGACTCAACTACGGCGCGTACATGTCCGAAACCTTTCGCGCCGGGCTGAGTTCCGTCGGCAAAGGTCAGCGAGAAGCGGCTATGGCGTTGGGCATGACTCCCGGTCAAACAATGCGGCGCGTCGTCCTTCCGCAAGCGTTGCGCTTCGCCATCCCGCCGATGGGCAACGACTTCATTTCGATGACCAAAGATTCGGCGCTCGTTTCGGCGACGGGTTTCGTCCACGAGTTGATGTGGCGCGCCGTCAAAGTAGGACGCGCCCAATTCAACAACCTTGAAGCGTTAATCATCGCCGCAATCTTTTACTGGATGATGACTTTGATTCTCACTTACATTCAAGGGAAGATAGAAACGCATCTCGCCAAAGGAGACCGCTAATGCCTCCTATCGTCAAAATTACCAACCTCGACAAATACTTCGGGCGTTTGCACGTCCTCAAAAGCGTCAGCCTCGACGTGCCAGAACGTCAAGTCGTTTGCCTCATCGGGCGCAGCGGTTCGGGAAAAAGCACGCTGCTTCGCTGCATCAACTTTCTCGAAGAGCCTTCGCGGGGAATCATCGAAGTCGGCGGCATTCAAGTGGACGCGGAAGATAAAAGCAAAGAACGCCGCCAACTCGTCCACAACGTGCGCCTGACGACGGGCATGGTCTTTCAGGAATTTAACCTTTTTCCGCACATGACCGTTTTAGAAAACGTCATCGAAGGTCCGGTAACCGTCAAAGGCATGGAGCGCAGCCAAGCCATCGAACTCGCCCGCCAAAACCTGGAAAACGTCGGCATGCTCTTCAAAGCGGACGAATATCCGCTGCGGCTCTCCGGCGGACAAAAACAGCGCGTCGCCATCGCCCGCGCCTTAACCATGCAGCCGCGCGTCATGCTCTTCGACGAGCCGACCTCCGCGCTCGACCCTGAATTAATCGGCGAAGTGTTAAGCGTGATGAAAAAAGTCGCCTACGAAGGCATGACGATGATCGTCGTAACGCACGAAATGGGCTTCGCCCGCGAAGTGGCAGACCGCGTCGTCGTCATGTCCGAAGGCAAATTAATCGAAGACGCCGCGCCCGAAGAGTTGTTCTCGCACCCCAAAGACCCGCGCACTCAAGCGCTGATAGACCGCTATCGCTCCGAAGGCGCATAATTTCAATAAAAAAGAACTCCCGAAAACGGGAGTTCTGCTTGTGCGCTGGAGAGGACTTGAACCTCCACGGCTTGCGCCACACGCCCCTCAAACGTGCCTGTCTGCCAATTCCAGCACCAGCGCGAGAGCAGGGCGTATTATAATCGCCTTACTTTTCTTGTCAAGTAAATTGTTTAGGAGACTTTTATGGTTCGCATTGTAATTGACGCGATGGGCAGCGACGAACACCCCGCCCCCGACGTAGAAGGCGCGGTCGCCGCCGCCCGCGCCTACGGCGTGGAAATTATCTTAGTCGGCGACGAAGCGCTAATCCGCCCGACGCTTGAAAAGCAAAACGCGCAGGGATTAAACATCCGCATCGTCCACGCGCCAGACATGCTGACGATGGAAGACAAAGGCGAAGCGCTGTTGCTGAAAGCGCGCGCCAAAGACGCGAAAAACTCGATGGCTGTCGGCATTGACCTCGTCAAAAGCGGCGAAGCGGACGCTTTCGTTACGGCAGGAAACACGGGCGCGGGCATGGCGACCGCCATCTTCCGCTTGGGGCGCATCCGCGGCGTAGACCGCCCGGCTCTCGCCCCTATCTTCCCGACGGCGAAAGGCTCGTGCGTCGTCTTGGACATTGGCGCAAACCCCAACTGCAAGCCGGAAAATTTGCTTCAATTCGGAATTTTGGGCAGCGTTTACGCAGAAAAAGTTCGCGGCGTGAAAAATCCCAAAGTCGGGTTAATTTCAAACGGCGAAGAAGAGGGCAAAGGCAACGAGTTGATTCAAAATACCACGCCGCTTTTCAAGGCGTCGAGTTTGAATTATGTCGGCAACGTCGAGGGAAAAGAAGTCATCGGCGGCGCGGTGGACGTTGCGGTTGTGGACGGCTTCACGGGCAACGTCATGCTCAAAACGTCGGAAGCCGTCGCCAAATTAATTGTGGACACGATTCGCTCGACCATCAAAAATGGAAACCTGCAAACGAAGATCGGCGGCATGTTGGTTAAGCCCGCGCTTTCGGCGGTGAAGAAAATGATCAACCCCAGCGAACAAGGCGCGGCGACGATGCTCGGCGTCAACGGGTTGGTCTTCATCGCGCACGGGCGTTCGGACGCGCTGGCGATTCAAAACTCCATCCGCGTGGCGAAAGAAGCCGTCGAAGTGAACGTGTTGGAAGCCATGAAAAATGCAATCGAAGAGAGTGTAAAAAAGTAAAATGAAAATCGTAAAAAATGAAGCGCTGATTGAAAGAAACGGCAAAATTGGAAATTGGCTCAGTTTGGCGTCGCTCGCCGTTTTGGCGACCGGCATGTATATCTCGTTTTCACGCCCCGAATGGTTTACCTATTCGCTCGTTTGTTTGGTCGTCGGCTTCGCGTTGACTCAAATCGGAATGTATATGGGCAACCGTTGGGGGCGCTCGCCGCGCCGCGACGAACGGCTCGATTCCGCGTTGAAGGGCATGCACAGCGAATCCGTCCTCTATCATTACATCGCGCCCGCCGCGCATGTGCTAGTCGGACCTGCGGGGCTTTGGATTCTTCTTCCTTACCAACAAGCGGGGACGGCGTCCTTTGAAAAAAATCGCTGGAAGATCAAAGGCGGCGGATTTATGCAAAGTTATATGCGAATTTTTGGTCAAGAAGGAATCGGACGCCCCAACCTCGAAGCGGAAACTGAAACGGCGGCGCTTCGCAAATTCCTCGCCAAAAAAATGGACGAAGAAGCGATTCCCGAAATCAAAACGGCTCTCGTTTTCATCAACGAACAAGTCGAAGTGGAAGCCAATGATTCGCCTTTGCCCGCCATGCGATTAAAAGACTTAAAAGAATTTTTGCGAAACGAATCCAAAACGCGGAAATTGTCCAACGCGCAAATTCAGCAAATTTCAGCGGCGTTCTCTGAAAAATAAAATGCTCGAAAAAATAACGTCGTTTCGCCTTTCTCCGCGCGCGGGAAGTTTTCTCATATTCGCCATTTTGCTCGCGTGGGCGGCATTTCGCTTAACCGAATATGGAAATTTGCGGCTTTCCATCGCCGGCAACGACACAATCACTTTTGTCGAAGGCTCGCAAGTTCCGCTCTTTTCCGCAGAGATGATGACCGGCCGCCGCCTGCTGACGACGAACTTAATCTACAAAATATTTACGCCAAAAGACGGCTATCAAATTCTCGTCAACGGCTCGCTAGGCACCTCTCCGCGCAAGTTTCAAGCGGGCTTTGACGGAATCGTTTTGTTGCAAACTTTCGCGTCCATTCTCGGTTGGAGCGCCTTGACATACGCCGTCGCCTCGCGCATGGAAACTTCCGCCGCGAAAATACTGTCTGCGTTAATCATCCCTGCTTTCGCCTACTCGCCCCAAATCGCGGACTGGGACAGCATTCTCATGTCCGAGTCGCTGACTTTTTCCTTGTTCGCGTTGCAATTGGCAATTTTGATTCACATTGTGTTTACGCTTTACAAAAACCCAAACGCGAAGATCGCGGCGTGGACGGTTCTCTGGGGCGTCGTCTATTTCTTTTGGGCGAATCTGCGCGACACAAATAATTACGCCGCCTTAGTCTTAATCGGGCTTTCCGCGCTGACTTTATTCGCGCCGACTTTTCGCCGCAATAAAAAAGCGCTCGGCGCGATTCTTTTCGGCGCAATTTTGTTCGTCGTCGGCATCGTTACTTTTCAACAAAGCGGGCGCTCATTAATCTCGACCATCAACATTTACATCGGCGATATTTTTCCGCACCCTAGCCGCGTCCAGTACATGCAAGAAAAATTCGACATGCCGATTCCCGAAACGCCGCAATTCTACGCTTGGTTTGAAGAACGCGGCGTAACCGCCGCCACGCGCTTCATCCTCGCCCATCCGGGCTGTGCGGCGGAAAAACTCTCGCGCGATTTCCCCGACGCTTTCCATCAAGGCGTTCAGCCTTATTTCGTCATGCCGGAGAAAAAAGTCTTTCGTCAACTGGCGACTTCAATCGGCGAAGGGCTTCACCCTGAAACCATTACGCCGTTTTTCGTCGTCTTGATTTTTTTGATCAGCCTAACCTTCGCCGCCCTTCAAGGGACTTCGCAAACCGTCCGCCCCTGGTTGTGGATCAGCGCTTACGTTTTCCTCGTTTCGACAATCGCCATCATCCCCACAATTTTAGGCGACAACTGGGCGCTGCATCGCCATACCATTTTTTCCATCGCCGCCTATCGTTTTTGTATGTGGCTTTGCGTCTTTATTGCGATAGACTTAAACCTATTCGCTCCGCGTTCAAACAACGCGGCAAAATAACGAATTAATTCAAGGAGAAAAAATGTCCCTTACAGTTGAAACCCTGATGTCGAAAATGCCCGGCGCCTTCTTGCCCGAAAAAGCCCCAGGCTTAGACGCAGTCATCCAGTTCAAATTTAGCGGCGCGGAAGCGGGCGACTGGTACGCCGCCATCAAAGACGGAAAATGCGAAGTCGCCAAAGGAACGCACCCTTCGCCGAAGATGACTCTCAGCGCCGATTCCGCCGATTACGTCAAAATCTTCACCGGCGAAATTGACGGAATGCAAGCCTTCATGCAAGGGAAACTTAAACTTGCCGGAGATTTAAACCTTGCGATGAAGTTAGTTCAGATGTTCAAAATCAAGTAAGCAAAAAATCGGAGGCGCAACGCTTCCGATTTTTTCAGTCAAAACTAGGCTGCATTATGACGCTCAATTGGATTTACTCGCCTCAAACTTGGATCGCGCTCTTTACATTGGTCGCGCTCGAACTCGTGCTCGGCGTGGACAATATTATTTTCATCACCATTCTTTCGGGAAAACTCCCGCGCAAAGATCAAGGGCGCGGGCGCACGCTGGGAATTCTATTGGCGGTCGTTACCCGCATTTTATTTCTATTTTCCCTCTCGTGGATTATCGGACTCAAAAAGCCAATCTTCGTCTTGCCTTGGTTTGGCGGAGGTTCGCTGCCCATTTCAGGGCGCGATTTCATTTTAATTTTAGGCGGGTTATTTTTAATTTGGAAAAGCACGCATGAAATCTACGAGAAATTAGAACATCACGAAAAACGCGCGCTGACTCGCGCAGCCAACAGCGTCGCCAGCGTGGTCGTTCAAATCGGGCTGCTCGACATCGTCTTTTCAATTGACTCGGTCATCACTGCCATCGGCATGGTAGAGCACGTTGAAATTATGGTCATGGCGGTCGTCTTCGCCGCAATCATTATGATTTTTGTCGCGGGTCCAATCGGCAATTTTGTCGAAGAACATCCCACAATCAAAATTCTGGCGCTTAGTTTCTTATTGATGGTAGGCTTTACTCTCGTCGTCGAAGGGTTCGGCTACCCCATTCCAAAAAATAATATTTATTTTGCGATGGGTTTTTCCGTCGCCGTCGAGTTGCTCAACTTGCGCTTGCGCCCAAAGGAAACCGAACCCGCCCGCTTAAACGCTCCTCAGCCTGCGGAAGAAAAATAACAATAAAAAACGGACTCTTACGAGTCCGTTTTTTATTACGCGCGATACGCGCCACGATTAGACGGGCTGACAATAACGCCCTGCGTCTTAATTCCTCGCTCTTCAAACGCGGATTGAACGTCCGCTTTGGCTTGCTCGGCTAATTTCGGCTGAGTGAAAAGAATAATCGAAGGTCCCGCGCCCGAAAGCGCCGCCGCGCCAAATTGCCTTGCGCGTTTATACGCCGCCGTTCCGCCCGAAATGTGCCGCAGGCGATACGTCTGATGAATGCGATCTTCCATCGCCATTTGCAAAAGGTCGAGATCGCCTTCGCGCAGCGCGTCTGCAACCAAAACCGCCCGCCCGATATTGTGAACCGCGTCGGCGCGAGAAAACGATTTAGGCAGCGCCGCCCGCGCCGTTTTCGTCAGCCATTCTACTTTCGGCGTAACGACCGCAACCGTCAACGGCGGAACGTCATATCGCCGCGCAATAATATCGTCTTGCCGCGTTATCGAAACCGTCAGCCCGCCCAACAGCGCCGCCGACACGTTGTCGGGATGTCCTTCCATTTCGACAGCGAGGCGCAACAAAGCCTCTTTATCCAACGGCTTGTCCAACGTCTCGTTAGCGGCGAACAACCCCGCCACAATTGCCGCCGCGCTCGACCCCAATCCGCTGCTCATCGGCACGTCATTCTTCGCGGAAATATTCACGCCGCGCATCGGCTTTCCGCAAACGTCGTGCAGCCGCGCATACGCTTTCGTCAGCAAGTTGCGATTGCCCTTGTTCAATTTTTCCGCGCCTTCGCCGCTGGCGCGATAAATCAACGACTCGGATTTTTCAAACGAAATTTCATTCCACAGATCTAGCGCCAAACCGAGACTGTCAAAGCCTGGACCTAAATTTGCGGAAGTAGCGGGGACTCGAATTTTTAACATCGGCACATTATAATCGCCCCATTCCTGACGTTGGAGTTGACATGACCTATCAAGGCTTAATCCGCCGCTACGGGCGCTTGCTCGACCTGCCCGCGCACACGCAAATTATTTCATTGCTCGAAGGCGCTACGCCGCTCATTCCCATGCCGCGTTTGGGGCGCGAGCTCGGCTGCGAGTTATTCGTCAAGTTTGAAGGACTCAACCCGACCGGTTCGTTCAAAGATCGCGGCATGACCGCCGCCGTCAGCGAAGCGGTCGGGCGCGACGCACAGACCGTCATCTGCGCTTCGACGGGCAACACCGCCGCATCCGCCGCCGCCTACGCCGCCCGCGCCGGGTTGCGCGCCATCGTCCTCATCCCCGAAGGAAAAGTCGCCGCAGGGAAGTTGGCGGGCGCAATCGCCTACGGCGCGGAAGTTATTCAAATTCAAGGCTCATTCGACGACGCGCTTTCGCTGGTCGTCGAAATCACGCAAAAGACGCCGATTGCGCTGGTCAACTCTATTAACCCGTATCGCATCGAAGGGCAGAAAACTTCCGCCTTTGAAATTTGCGACGAACTCGGCGCCGCGCCCGATTGGCTTTGCCTGCCCGTCGGCAACGCTGGGAACATCACATCGTATTGGGCGGGATTCAAACAATATCAAAAAGGGCTGCCGCAAATTTTAGGCGTTCAGGCGCAAGGCGCGGCGCCGCTGGTCTTGGGACATCCCGTCGAGAAGCCGGAGACTCTGGCGACCGCCATCTGCATCGGAAAGCCCGCTCGCGGCGAACAAGCGCTGGACGCGGCGCGAGAATCCGACGGAAGAATCATCGCCGTTTCGGATGAAAAGATTTTAGAAGCGCAACGTCTGCTCGCGGCGGAAGGCGTTTGGGCGGAGCCTGCGTCGGCGGCGGGCGCGGCGGGCTTGCTGGCTGAATCCGCAGCGGGGACGTTGGACGCGCGCGGCAAACGCGTCGTTGTCGTCTGCACCGGGCACGGCATGAAAGACCCCGCCGTCATCGCGGATTCTTTTCAAGCGCCGAAAGTCATCTCTGCCAGTTACGAAGCGCTGACGGAAACGATTCAATATTAAGCGACTTTGCGAAAGTTCAATTTCCTAGTACAATCGTCGCCAATGTCAACCCATCCGCTTGTCATTGAAAACCTTACATTTAAATATCGCACTCGCCCCGAAAACGCCATTGAAAATATTTCATTGGAATTAAAGCAGGGCGAGTTGCTATTGATTGCCGGCGCCAGCGGTTGCGGAAAGTCCACGTTGGCGCGTTGTATTAATGGATTAATTCCGCGCAGTTATCGCGGCGAGCGTCGCGGCAAAGTTTTGTTGCACGGAAAAGACGTCGCCGATTTGCAAATTGCGGAAGTGGCGCAAACCGTCGGCAGTTTGCTGCAAGACCCGGAGCGCCAAATCGTCGCCAGCAATGTCTTCAACGAAGTGGCGTTTGGGCCGGAAAATTTAGGCTTGCCTCGCGGAGAAATCGTCGAGCGCGTAGATCAAGCGCTGAAACGTCTCAACATCGAATACCTGCGCGACAGAGAAACCTTCAACCTTTCGGGCGGCGAAAAACAAAAAGTGGCGCTGGCGGGCGTGCTGACGATGAACCCGTCCATTTTGCTTTTGGACGAACCGCTCGCCTCGCTCGACCCCGCCTCCGCGCATGAAGCGTTGGAAGTCTTTCGCAGTTTGGCGGACGAAGGCAAAACAATCGTCTTAATCGAACATCGCGTGGAAGACGCAATCGCCATCAAGCCCGACCGATTGCTTTACATGGAAGGCGGAAAAATTCAATATCTCGGCGCGATTGACAACCTGCCCAAAGAGATTGACTACACTCAAGTCAAGTTGCCCGCGACTTGGGTCGTGCAGCGAGTCAAAGAGTTGAATCAAGCCGCAGAAACGCCGACTCCGCTCGCCGTCGAAGAAAGAGGCGAACCGCTCGTCGTCTTTGAAGACGTAGATTTTCGTTACGACGAAGAACTTCCATTCGTCTTAAAAGACGTTAACTTAAAAATTTACGCGGGCGATTTAATCGCCGTGCTAGGACCTAACGGCGCGGGAAAATCTACGCTGGTAAAACACGCCATCGGTTTGTTGAAGCCGACGAGCGGGCGCGTGCTGGTCGAGGGAAAAGACACGCGAAAAATGAGCGTGGCGCAAATTGCGCGCGCGCTGGGCTACGTTTTTCAAAGCCCGACGCACATGCTTTACGCGCCGACGGTGCGCGAAGAGTTGGAGTTTGGCCCGAAGAATTTGAAATATGATTCGGCAGAAATTTCAAAATTTGTAAACGAAAGCCTTTCGTCGGTTAACCTTGAAGAATTCGTCGAGTACCCGCCTTTGGCGCTTTCGTTCGGTCAGCAAAAGCGGACGACCATCGCCGCCGTTTTGGCAATGCGTTCAAAAATCCTCGTTATGGACGAGCCGACCGCTGGGCAAGATTTCGCCAATTACACGCATTTTATGAACGCTTTATGCCAGCCTTCGGACGGGGCGCAATCCATTCTGTCCGCCAATTTCGCGGCGACGCTCTTCATCACGCACGACGTAGACCTCGCCGTTACCTACGCCAACCGCGCCTTAGTCTTCGGCGACAAACGCATCATCGCCGACGGCAAGCCGCAGGACGTGTTGAAAGACACGGAACTTTTGTTGAAATACCGCATTCGTCCGACTTCGCTGTTGAAATTAAATCTCGATTTATTGCCCAAAACGGGAAAGTTTTTGCCCGCCGAAGCACTCGCGGCGTACGCATCGTAAAACTCCCTGTAACGCTTCAGCGTTCGCGGGGTTAATGCAGTAGGGTCAGCGTTCAAATCATTTCACTTTCAAAGGAGAGAAGTATGAACGACAAAAGCACGTGGGAATTTGGAACTCGGCAAGTTGTGTACGGCGCGATTGGCGCGGCGCTTTACGGCGTCCTTTCTTGGGTAACGAACATCTTCCCTCTGCCCGCCGCAGGAAATATCACCTTCCGCCCGGCGGTGGCGGTTTTGATTTTCTTCGGCGTCGCCTACGGACCTTGGGTCGGGTTGCTGGCAGGATTCATCGGCAACACCTTGGGCGACGCGCTCAGCGGCTGGGGCTTCTACTGGCATTGGAGTTTGGGCAGCGGCATAATGGGCTTGGTTGCCGGGCTGGTTATGACTCAAATTTCAGACTTCCGCGCTAAAGACCAAATTATCAAAGCCGCAATTTACGGCTTGGTCGGCATCATCGCCGGCATGTTATTCGCTTCGTTGATGGAAAAGGTCGTCGGCGGCATTGACATCAAAACCGCGTTAATCGGCTACTTTGTGCCCGCCACAATTGGCAACGTCGTCGTCGTCGGCATCCTCTTGCCCGTTTTGATGATCGCCTTCGCCGCCGTCGCTTCAAGACGAGGTCGCTAAGCCTTATGTTGGTCGCCTGGAAGTATCGTCCGCGCAACACGTTCATCCAACGTTTAGATCCGCGCACCCGATTGATCTTTTTATTCTGCGTGATCTTCGGCGTGTCCATCCCCGAAATTTGGGATTACCGCATCGTCCTTCCGCTCTTTCTCGTCTCGCTGACCCTTTATCTGATGGCGCGAATCGCATGGAAAGACGTTAAGCGGGTTTGGACCTATATTCTCATTCTCGTCGTTTTCATCGTCGGCTTGAATGCTCTGCTTTCCGCGCGCGGCGGTCCCTCTTCGGTGACCAACATCGTTTCTCCCGTCATTTTCACCGTTCCGCTGAAAATCCCGTTCACCCAGCTCGGCTGGGATATTCCGGTAACCGTTTCTAAAATTTGGTTTTCCTTCAACCAAATGTTTCGCATGTTGACGATGACCCTGCTCGCCATCCCCATTCCGTACACCATAGATCCCAACATCTACGGCACGGCGTTTCGACAAATGGGCGCGTCGGATAAAGTCTCCTTTACAATGGATTTAGCGTTCCGCTTCCTTCCAACCTTCGCCCGCGATTTCTCCATCACGATGGACGCGCAACGCGCGCGCGGCTACGAATTAGAAAGCATGGAAGGCGGAATCTTCTCGCGCATTCGCCGCCTTGCGCCGCTGATCATTCCCGTCGTTATGCAATCCACCGTTACGGGCGAAGAAGTGATTGACGCGATGGACTTGCGAGCCTTTGGCACAAATCGGCGCACATGGCTAAAAGATTTGAAGTACGCGCCGCGCGATTACCTTATTTTAGGATTGGGCATTTTCATCTTCGTCGGCTGTTGCGTCCTCCGCTGGGGATTCGGCGTTGGCGGCTACTTCGTCCCCGATTTTTTCACAAACTTATTTTTATAATCCGCAAAGCGCCGCTTCAAGCGGCGTTTTTGATACAATGGGCGCATCTTATTTCAGGAGCAGAAATATGGGCTTAAAACCCGATCACTGGATTCGCAAAATGGCGTTAGAGCACGGCATGATCGAACCGTTCGTGGACGAACAAGTTCGGCAAGGCGTCATCTCTTACGGCGTTTCGTCTTACGGCTACGACATCCGCGTGGCGAACGAATTTAAGATTTTCACCAACGTTTTCTCGGCGACGGTGGACCCAAAAAATTTCGACGAAAAATCAATGGTGGATTTCGTCGGCGACGTTTGCATCGTGCCGCCTAATTCTTTCGCCCTCGCGCGAACGGTGGAATACTTCCGCGTGCCGCGCAAAGTGTTGACCTTGTGCATTGGAAAATCCACTTACGCCCGCTGCGGAATCATCGTCAACGTAACGCCGTTTGAACCCGAATGGGAAGGCTACGTTACGCTGGAAATTTCCAACACGACGCCGCTCCCCGCAAAAATTTACGCCAACGAAGGGTTGGCGCAGGTGCTTTTCTTTGAAGCCGACGAAGAGTGCGAAGTCTCTTACGCGGATAAAAAAGGAAAATATCAAAAACAGCAATCTATCGTTTTGCCGAAGTTATAAAATCATATTCGGCGAAATAAAAAGCGGTCGTTTATGACGACCGCTTTTTATTTCAAATTTATCGCGTCGGAAGAAAAATGCTCCGCGCTGTTTTTCCGTGCAAAGCAAGAGAACTGATCGACATAAGGATTCCAACAAAAAGAAGGAAAGGGGGCTGAAGAATTACGCCAGAGATTAACCCTGCAATTAAAATATAAGCGTGCGTTGAAAATGGAATCCAAAACGCGCTGGAATCTACCGGGCGAAGATAAAACTGAGGACGACGAATTATAGTCAGCGCCAGAGCTAATAAAATCGCCGCGCCGACAACGTAAAGACGAAGCGCCGGAGGGACAAGAAAAGCAATGACAAAGTTCGTGCCAAGCACGCCGACAAGACCAACCGCATATGCCAGCGGCGCGGAAAGCCACTTCCCCGTCCATTTGCCGTTGCGTTCCAAAATTCGGTATCCTAAAGAAAAGAAAAAGACTACCCAGAACCATGCCCAAAAATTTGGATACGGCACGCCGAAATACTGTGATTGCAAGCCTTGTCCCCAATCCCAAAAGCCGAAGCGGATGGCGACCGCGTCAAGCGCAAGGTCAATATTCAACGCGAGCAAGCCGTCCAAAACAGGGCGAAAGAAATAAGGCAAATTGCTCGCATCAGAAAACTCCATCGCCGTATAGATGATGCAACTCCATGCCACGCCAATACATAAAGGCACGTCCCAAACCATGAGTAGAAATTGCCCGTATTGATAAGCATGGAGTTGGCGAATCGTCGCCAGTTCCAGTGAAACGCCGAATAAAATTCCAAACGCCAATTTAAGCAAGTTCGCCGTTCCATGTTTGCGAGCGTGATTCAAGCAGAGCGCCAATTGGGCATAAACAATTAATTCAAATAAAATAAAATAAGCGTTGGGCATTACGGTTCGACTCCCTGAAATTTATAGTCCCAGCCATTGACTGGTCATCTTCGGCAAATTAGCAATCGGGGATTGGCGCGTCGTGCATGGCGGCAGAGATTCTAAAAACATTCTGCCGTATTGTTTGGTCAGCACGCGGCGGTCGAGGATGGCGACCACGCCGCGATCCGACGCGCTGCGAATCAGCCGCCCGAAACCTTGTCGAAATTTGAGAATCGCTTCGGGCAAATAATATTCGTTGAACGAATCTTCGTACAGTTCGGAACGCGCCGCAATAATCGGGTCGGACGGAACTTCAAAAGGCAGCTTTGTGATTATCACCGCCGAAAGCGCGTCGCCTTGCACGTCCACGCCTTCCCAAAAAGAGCGCGTTCCCAGCAACACGGCGCGGTCGGTCGTCTTGAACGATTCAAGCAACGCGGTTGGAGATACGCCTTCGCCCTGCTCGAAAACAAAAATATCTTCCCGCGCAAGCGCGGCGCTGACGGCTTGAGACGTTTTCTTCAACGCGGCGTAAGAAGTGAACAAGACCAACATCCGCCCGCCGATGGCTTTGGCGGTAGCGATAATGGCGCGGTCTAACGCTTGCTGATAATTGAAGTTGTTCGGTTCGGGCATGTCGTTGGCGACATACAACAACGCGCTAGACTCGTAATCAAAAGGCGAGCCAAGCGCGAGGGCGTCCACTTCGGCGGCGTCGAGCGTGTTGCGGACGTAGGTAAATTCGCCGTGAGTCGTCAGCGTGGCAGAGGTGAGGATGACGCTGGCTTTTTCATACCAAAGGTGTTTTTGCACAAGCGGACCGACGCGCAAGGGCGCGGCGTTTAGCGAAAGGCGTTCGCCGCGCGGGTTAAATTCAATCCAGTAGATTTGGTCGGCGGTCGGTTTGTGCATCAAACCCGAAGCAGCGGCTTCCATTTCAGTTAATCGGCGAGTCAGCGAACTCAACCCGCTCATGGAGTCTTCTACTTCGTCGTAGCCGTCGCTGTATAAAACGCTCAATGTCTTGTAGATTTCGCTCAGCGTTTTGAGCATGTTCGTAATCGTCTCGCCAACTTGCGCCCAAAGCGTTTCGAGGTCGTCCCAGCCGTGCAGCGTCCGCGCGGCGGGCGTAACGCGCATTTGCCAAGAATAATTGCTTTGCGGCTGCCCCTCGCGCTGCGCCTGAATAAACTCGTTCAAGAAGGTAAAAAATTCTCTGGCTAACTGTTCGGCGCGGAAGGCTTGATCGGTGGCGCGTTTGGCGCTTTGCTGCAACAAGCCAAAATCGGACGGGCGCAAGAGGTTGTGCGTTTCGGTCAAAATTGCGCCGAGCATTCCTGCCGAAGAGCCGCCCAACTCTTTAAGGAGGCGCTCCAAGTCGCCTTGCGTCATGCGAAAAGCGAGCGCGTTGGTTACGGCGCTTTCAATGTGATGCGCCTCGTCCACGATGAGATAATCGTAATCCGGCAAAATGCGGTTGCCGCTGGAAACGTCAGATAAAAGCAAAGCGTGATTGACGATGAGGATGTGCGCGTTTTGCGCCGCCTGCTTCGCCAGATGAAACGGACAAAGTTCGCCCGTGCGCTTCAAGCAGTTTTCAACCGTGCAGCCTTCGTCTTCGGACGAAAGGCGACTCCACACTTCGCGCTCGACAGGCCCTTGCAGATTTAAATCGTTGCGATCGCCGCTGGGGTTGGTCAAACGCCAGACGAGCAGTTTCGCCAAGACGCGCGCTTCGGCGACATTGGCGGGACCGTGCGTCCGCATGTTTTGGAAGCGGCGCAGACAAAGATAATTAGAACGCCCCTTCAGCACCGCAGCGCGGACGTCTAAATTTAGCGCGGCGCGCAAATCGGGAATGTCTTTCTTAATTAGTTGATCTTGCAAATTAATCGTGTTCGTCGAAACGACGACGCGCGTGTGATTTCGATAAGCGAAGAGCGCGGCTGGCACAAGATAAGCGAACGATTTTCCGACGCCGGTGCCCGCTTCAATTAACAAATGCTGACTCGTCGAAAGCGCGTTCGCCACCGCTTTGAGCATTTCCACTTGCTCGCCGCGATATTCGTAGGATTCAAAATATTGCGAGAACGCGCCGCCGTATTCCAAAATGGAGGCGGCTTCTTCGGGGTCGAGCGGAAGCGGCTCTTCGGCGCGGGTAATCGGCGAAGAATCCTGTTTGGGAGCGGAATTAATTTTCGGCGCGGCGGCGCGGCGTTGAGTCTGCGTTTTGGACGGCTCGCCGTCGGTCATCTTGCTTTGCAAGGCTTGCTCAAAAACCCATCCCGAATCCCATGCGACGAAGTTGTTGAAGTCCGCAATTTCTTGCAGGGTTTCAAAAGGCAAGGCTTGGGCGATTTCAAAAAGTTTTGTGTAGCAGGCGTAGGCGACGAGCGCGTCGTCGAAGGCGCGGTGCGTGGCGGGCAGCGGAATGCCGAGCAGTTTGCCCAACGCGCCGAGATTGTAACGCGAGGCGGTCGGCAACAGCGCGGAGGCGAGTTCGAGCGTGTCTATGGTTTGTTGATTTTCAAACAAGCCGCGTTTGCGTAAAAAGCCGATGTCAAATTTGACGTTATGCGCGAGGATGGGCGCGTCGCCGACGAAGTCCGTCAGTTGTTGCGCGACATCTTGCAGACGCGGCGCTTGGCGCACCATCGAGTTGTCAATGCCCGTCAAGCCTACGATAAAATCCGGGATGGAGCGACCTGGATTAATAAGCGTGTTGAACTCGCCTTCTTTGCGCTTGCCGTTGAAGCGAATGGCGGCGATTTCAATAATTGCGTCGCGGTTTTCATCTAAACCGGTGGTTTCAAGGTCGAGCGTTACGATAGATTGCATATTAGAACAAGTGTACCATAGGCTATCGTTTACAATAGGGAAAATTTATGCCAACGCGAGGAGACCCAATGGACATTCAATCACACCTGAAATCCGCTTCTGAGAAAGACGTTCGCGCCGCATTGAACTTGATTTTGGAGGCGTATCTTTCGCCGGCTTTCGGCGCGTTGCCCAAGCGAGAAGTTGACTTGTTGATTTATAACGCGCTGGTAAAAATCGGCTACATTGAGGAAAGTCCAAAGTTATATTCGTTAGTAACTAATTTGCGCGTAACGCGCTCAAAAGCGCGTTCGCTTTTGTACGAACAGGAATTGCGAAAACTCACTACGCAAGAATTAGACCGGCGGATTTTAGAATTTTTGAAACGCCCAATCATTCAAAAAGAATCTGAATTATTTTTGTTGGAGATTGAAAATCCGCTGGTGATTGATCATCTGCGGGCAAAGGTGCAAGCGTTGGGCTACGCCAGCGACGGGTCGTTTTCGCCGAGTCTAGTGCGCCTCTCGGACGCCGCCGTCATTGCGCTGATTGACGAAATGTTGGACAAACACACAAAGTCTGCGGTGAAGGCGCAATTGGTCAAAGCGGGATTTCCAGATAAATCTTTCAAGGGAATTTTGAAAGACGTGTTAAAAGCCGTCGGCAAAAAAGTCGCCGACAACGTCGGCTCGGACGTAACCGAACGGGTGTTGAGTCCCATTATTGACGGGGCGTTTGAAATCATTCCGAAGGTCATCGCGGAGTATGGAATCAGCGCGGCGGGAAACCGCCCCTCTTAAATCCAAAGAGCCGCCCTTCGGGCGGCTCTACGTTATAATCTCAAAAATTATTTGCGATTCGCGTCAATATACTTGACCGCCTCGCCGACGGTGGTAATTTTCTGCGCGTCTTCGTCGGAGATTTCGGCGCCGAACTTGTCTTCAAAGGCCATAATCAATTCGACGAGGTCGAGCGAATCGGCTTCGAGGTCGTCGCGGAAATTGGCTTCCATCGTAATCTTCTCGTCGTCCGCGCCAAGCAAATCTTTAATAATCACTTTCAACTCTTCGTACGTGTTTTCTGACATAACATCCTCCAATTGGAAATTTTATAAATTTTACCCGCATGGCTTGCGATGTCAAGCCAGCATATCAAACACAGGAACACCCGCCCATGAAAAAAGTTGCGCCGATTGACCAGCGAAAACTCGATCACATTAAAATTAATTTAGAACAGGATGTGCGTTCCGCGCTGACGACCGGGCTGGAAAACTACCGCTTCGTCCACGAAGCCTTGCCCGAACTTGACCTTAACCGCCTCGACACAACCTTGAACCTGTTCGGCAAACCGTTGGCTTTTCCCGCGCTGATAAGTTCCATGACTGGCGGCGCGGAGCAAGCGCAAACCATCAACCTGCGCCTCGCCGAAGCCGCGCAAGAGTGCGGAGTTGCTATGGGTGTCGGCAGCCAACGCGCCGCGTTGGAACAGCCCGAACAAGCCGCCACGTTTCAAGTCCGTCGCGCCGCGCCAGATATTTTACTCTTCGCCAACTTGGGCGCGGTGCAACTCAACTACGGCTACGGCGCGGACGAATGCCGCCGCGCCGTCGAAATGATTCAAGCCGACGCTTTGTATCTACATCTCAATCCGTTGCAAGAGGCGGTGCAACACGGCGGCGACGTCAACTGGGTCGGCATCGCTAAAAAGATTGAAGAAATTTGCAAAAAGTCGGAAGTCCCCGTCGTCGCCAAAGAAGTCGGCTGGGGATTCTCGGAGCGCACGGCGCGCGTTCTCGCCGATTGCGGAGTCGCGGCGATAGACGTGGCAGGCGCGGGCGGCACGAGTTGGTCGCAAGTGGAAATGCACCGCGCGCCCGACGAGTTCTCCCGTCAACTGGCGGCGACTTTCGTCGGCTGGGGCGTCCCCACTGCGGACGCGATTCTTAACGTCCGCCGCGCCGCGCCGCATTTGCCAGTCTTCGCCAGCGGCGGATTGAAAGACGGCTTGGACGTGGCAAAATGTGTCGCGCTGGGAGCAAGCCTCGGCGGCATGGCGGGCGGACTTCTCAAAGCCGCCGCCGTCTCCACAGAGAAAGCGGTCGAAGCGCTGAAACTCGTCAAACGCCAAATCGAAGTGGCGATGTTCGCTTGCGGCGCGGGGACGCTGAAAGACCTCGCCGATAAAATTGTCCCGTCAAAATAAAACGGGCGCTCGTACCAAAGGGGGATTCTCCGCGTTTTTCCTTGCGGTAAAATACAGGCATGAATAACGAAGACCCTATGAGCGTGCGCGTCGGCGCGTTTTTCATCACAGTCGGAATGGCGTTTTTTCTCTTCTTCGTCATCTCCGATTTAACCGACAACGTAGATTTTGACTATTTCTTCATCGCGTTGATTTTGGTTTTCGTCGGCTATTTGTTTCGACGGAACAAAACGCCCAAACGCCCGCCTTCGGGACGTTTTGAAGGGCTCAAAAAATATTGGGGCAGCTCGCGCTGGGGCAAGAAAAGCGGCGGCGACGGCGGCGAGAAAAAAGGATAATTTAATTTCATGTCAAAATTAACGACTCTCAAAAAAGCAATCGCGGAATTTGTCAACGACGGCGACGTCCTCTACGCGGCGGGATTCACGCATTTGATTCCCTTCGCCGCCGGGCACGAAATTATCCGTCAGCAAAAGAAAAACCTCGTCCTCGCCCGCGCCACGCCCGATTTGATCTACGATCAAATGGTCGCGGCGGGTTGCGCGAAAAAAGTTATTTTCTCTTATATGGGAAATCCGGGCGTCGGCTCGTTGCGTATTCTGCGCGGAGCGCTTGAACGCGGCGAACTGGAATGGGAAGAATATTCGCACTTCGGCATGATCACTCGCTTACAAGCCGCCGCCGCGGGCTTGCCCTTCCTGCCGATGAAACAAACAGGCGGAGAAGATTTAGAGCGCGTCAACCCGAACATCAAACGCATCGCCGACCCCTACGGCGGAAAAGACGTAATCGTCGTCCCCGCGCTCGCGCCCGACGTGGCAATCGTCCACGTTCAACGCGCCGACAAAAACGGCAACGCCCACCTTTGGGGAATCATCGGCGAACAAAAAGAAGCCGCCTTCGCCGCCAAAAAAGTCATCCTCACCGCCGAAGAAATCGTGGACGAATCCGTCATCCGCGCCGACCCGAACCGCACCATGATTCCGAGTCTAATTGTCAACGCCGTTTGCCATGTTCCCTTTGCCAGCCATCCGTCCTACTCGCAAGGCTATTACGACCGCGACAACGAGTTTTACCTCGCCTGGGACGACGTCAGCGCTTCAAAAGAACTCACGCAAAAATATCTCGACGAGTGGATTTTCGGCGTGAAAGACCGCGCCGAGTATTGGGAAAAAATCGGCGCAAAAACGCGCAAACGCTTAAAAGTCAAAGCGCGATACAGCGAAAAAATCAATTACGGGAATTATTAACGCGATGACCGACATCCCATTTTTTGATTACGGAGGAAACGGCGCGCCGCTTCATTTTCTGCACGCCAACGGCTACCCGCCCGAATGTTATCGTCCGCTGTTGGAGCGCTTGCAAAAAAATTATCGCGTCTTCGGAATGAAACTGCGTCCGCTTTGGAAGAATCAACGCAAAGAAGATTTTCCCGATTGGACGACTTACTCGCAAGATTTGCTTCGCCTCTTATCGGACCTCGAACCGAATCCTGTCATCGGAGTCGGTCATTCCATCGGGGCGACGGTTACGCTCCGCGCCGCCATGCGCGAACCGCAAAAATTCCGCGCGCTGATTTTGCTCGACCCCGTCCTCTTCGTCCCGTCGTTTATGACTCTTTGGAATTTTGCGCGAGCGATTGGAATCGGCGACCAAGTTCACCCGTTGATTCAAGGCGCGAAACGCCGCCGCCGCGAGTTTGACAATTTAGACGTCGTCTTTCGCAGTTATCGTTCAAAGCCCGTTTTTCGTTACGTAGACGACGAAAGTTTGCGGGCGTACATCAACGGCATCGCCCAGCCCAAAGCGGGCGGCGGTTACGAACTAGCCTATTCGCCCGAATGGGAAGCGCACATCTACAAAACGGGTTTGCGCGATTACGACCTCTGGCGCGGATTAGCCGACTTCAAAACGCCGACTCTCATCCTGCGCGGCGACGAAACCGACACTTTCCTTCCGCCCGCCGTCAAGTTGATTCAAAAAAGAAATCGGCAAATTCAAATTCAAACCTTAAAGAACGCGACTCACATTCTGCCAATTGAACATCCCGAAGAAATTGCCGAATCAATAAAAGAGTTTGTCCATGCGCGTCATTTGCGTTAAAAGTTTTTTATCTTTTGATTAGAACAGCGCTTTGTCAGGAGAAAATTGTTATGCCCGCTTTCAAATATTCTTCCGCCGAGTTGATGATTATTAACGCGGCGCGTCTCTTGCGCGACGGCGACACCGTTTTCGTCGGCGTGGGGCAACCCAACCTCGCCTGCAACCTCGCCAAGCGGACTCACGCTCCCAATGTAGTGATGATCTACGAAGCGGGAGTCATCGGCGCGGAGCCTGCGCGTTTGCCGCTTTCCATCGGCGACCCGACTCTCGTCAGCGGCGCGTTGTCCGTCGTCGGCATGTATGATATTTTCGCCAACTATTTACAGCGCGGCAACGTGGACGTCGGCTTTATGGGCGGCGCGCAAATTGACCAATACGGCAACATCAACGCGACGACAATCGGCGATTACGCGCATCCTAAAGTTCGCTTGCCGGGTTCGGGCGGTTCGCAAGAAATCGCGGCGTGGGCGAAGCGTTGTTACATTATGACTCCGCATCAAAAGCGGCGCTTTCCCGAAAAGGTAGAATTTATGACGTCGGCGGGATTCATCAGCGGAGGAAAAGCGCGTCAGGAGCGAGGGCTGCGCGGCGGCGGAATGCTGGCGGTAGTAACCGACATCGGCATTTTGGAGCCGAACGAATCAGGCGAGATGACGCTCGCGGCGCTGCACCCAGGTCGAACGGCGGAAGAGGCGAAAGTCAACACAGGTTGGAATCTCAAAGTCGCATCCGCATTAAGGACGACCGAGCCCGTTACGAAAAAAGAATTGCAAATTTTGCGCGAAGAGTTAGACCCGACCGGCATTTACCTTTCAAGCGCGGCATAATGTTTAAGCAAGGAGCGCGGATATGAAATCGAGCAGTTTCAAATCGTGGATTGCGGTTCTCATCGCCTTTGTAACCGTGATGGGCGCGGCGGCGGCTTGCTTTGCCGCGGCGGCAGTTTCCAACGCGGGCGATAACGACTTCGACGGGTTGGACGCCGCCTTTCGCAGACAGAAGACGGAGATTATTAATCAAGTCAGCGCTTATGAACATTACCGCGCCTTTGCCAGTTACACGCGCTACAACGAATTAGGCAACTCGTACTACGACCCCAACTCCAACGCGGACAGCGCGACGAACGCGCGCAACGCGGCTTTGCAACGCGAAGCGTGGTCGCTGGCAAGCGGAATCAGCGCTAACTTTTTCGACCCTCGTTACGTTTCGCCTGAAGGTCAATACAATTTGCAACGCGAATTGCAAGAAGCGTACGCTCAAGCCGCGCAAAACGAAGAATTAGATTCCGCGCCTTATTTTGAAGAATCGGACAAGCAGCGAAGTTCCGCAACCCGATTTAGCGGCGTGATGATTATCTTTGCCGTTTCGTTCTGGTTTTTCACGCTCGCGCAAGCGGCGGAAAAGAACGTCAAATATCTTTGGGCTCTGTTGGGAATTTTCATCGGGCTGGCGGGCGTCGTCGCCATTTTAGCGGAGAAGTTTTTACGATGAGCGCAGAATCTCATTCCGAGCAACGCTTTGAAAATATGGTTACGATCCTAATTGCGACGGTGGCAATTTGGGTGGCAATTACCGCGTATTTTCAAAACTACGCTTCCAACGTTTCCGACCAAGCGCGAAGGCGCGCTCAGCAATACGCGATTGACGCGACCAAGACCGAAGTCGTCGGGAATATTCAATACAGTTATGACTTTCAAGGCGCGTTCCAAATTTGGAAGGAACTGGATTGGCAGATCGTCGCCGCGCAACAAAACGGGGACGCAAACGCCGCGCAACGCTATCAAGCGATTCAAGAAAAAATAAAATCGCTCAGCCCTTTGCTGCAAGAGCCGTACTTCGGAGAAAACAATCCGTCTCCAAACACGTCCAAATATCAAGCCGAAACGTATTTCGTCGAATCGACCCGCCTTTCCGAAATTTATTTTGCCGAATCTGATCTTGGAAACTTCACCGACAACATCGCCGATTCGCTGGTCGTGCAAATTACGCTGCTCACCGTTTCTCTTTCGCTTTACGGTCTTTCGATGGCGCTCAAAGGCAAAGTCCGCTGGCTGTTTATTTTTATCGGTTCGGGCATCGTCGGCTTTTGTTTTCTTTGGGCGGGGTGGTCGTCGTTAATTTGGCTGATTCGCCCAACGGTCAATCAAGAGGCGATTCGGTTGTACTCCGAAGGCGCGGGGCTGGCTTATCAAGGGTTAGATAAAGAAGCAATTGAAAAATACTCTGAAGCGATTCAGAAAAACAAATATTACGCCAAAGCCTATTATCAACGCGGACTTTCCTACTTTAATCTCGACGATTTACCGAACGCCATCGCCGACATCGAAAAGGCGCGCGACAGCAAGATGGAAGGGTTGCGCGACACCGTCAGCGCGGATTGGAATTTAGGCTGGCTTTATTATCTTTCAGGGCAGTATGAAGACGCGGTGAAAACCAATTTGCGAACCTTAAAAGAAAAACCTTATATCTTAGGGATGCAGATGAATTTAGGGTTGGTCTATCTCGCCCGCGGCGATTTTGACAACGCGCAAAAAACCTACGATTTCGTCCTCGCCGAAGCGCAGCGTCAAGTCAACGATGCGCGGCTGAACGGAACGCAGCCGCCCGCCAACATTTGGTATTATCTGGACGCGGGCGCGTTAGATTTGCAAAATCTGATAGACCAAATAGACGGCGCGCCCAAAGCGCAGAATCAAGCGCCCGAAGAAATTCTGCTCATTGGCGACCGCGCCGCCATGCGCGGATTAGCCGCCGCGCAAATTAAGCGCGTCAAAGAAGCCTCTGTCGCGCTGGAATACACCAGTCTGCTTCCTTCGACTCAGGAATTTATAACCGTCTCGCCGTTTACCTTCGGCTCCGCCGCCGAAAAGGACGCGCAAGGTTTCGTCTCAAACTTTGCGCCGTTGTCAAACAACACTTTGCCTTACGGCGAAAACGCTTTCAGCGTAAGGTTTGCTTATTCCGGAGTCGCGCCGAAACAAATCGTTTGGAAAGTGTATTACAACGGCTACGAAGACCGTTCGCTGCGCGTCGTCTCCCGCGACGACATCAGCGGCGGAACGACATGGTATCAAACCTTCGGGTTTAACTACACCGACGTTTTCATCCTCAGCCCTGGCGAATATACCGTCGAGTTATACGCGGACAATATTCTCGTCCAAAGCGGAACCTTCTCTGTGAAATAGCGTTATAAGGAATATGGCAATTCGATATTTGCTCTTTGATTTGGGCGGAACGCTCATGCATTCCAAAGCGGACTGGGCGCCCGTGCATCGTCAAGCCGACGAAGCGCTGACTCAAACTTTGCTCGCGCAAGGCGTCTCGCTTTCCGCCGACGTGTTTCGCGCGCGTCTGCTCCAATACTATCAACAGCGCGACAAAGATTTTCAAGAGACAACTTATCATTTCGTTTTGCGCGAGCTGCTCAAAGAATTGGGCTACCCCGACGCGGCGGAAACGACTATCCGCGAAGCGCTCGACGCGCTCTACGCCGTAACGCAAGACAACTGGCAATTAGAAACAGACGCGCTAACGACGCTCGAATCTCTTAAATTGCAAAATTATAAAATGGGCATTTTCTCCAACGCGGGCGACGACAAAGACGTGCAACAACTGCTGACAAAATTCGGCGTCCGCGATTACTTTGATTTTGCGTTAACTTCGGCGGCGAGTTTTTATCGCAAGCCGCATCCCCGCGCCTTTGAAATTTCGCTCGCGCATTGGAGCGCGACTCCTGCCGAAGCGCTGATGATCGGCGACAGCCTCGACGCGGACATCTTCGGCGCTAAACGCGCAGGCATGAACGCCGTCTGGCTGACGCGCCGCGCCCAATTCAAAGACGAAGACATCCGCCGCGTTCAACCGCCGCACAGCATTCGCAAACTTTCCGAACTGCCGCCCCTGCTCGACAGCCTCGCCCTCGCCGCGCGCTAAATGCTATAATCGCGCTCATGTCCGATCTGTTTGATCACGCCCTGCAAGAGCGCATGAAAAACGAAGCACCGCTTGCCGCGCGCATGCGTCCGCGCTCGTTAAGCGAATACATTGGACAAGAGCATATCGTCGGCGAAGGAAAACTTCTGCGCCGCGCCATCGAAGCCGACCGCCTCTTCTCGTCCATCATCCTTTGGGGTCCGCCGGGCACGGGCAAAACCACCCTCGCGCAAGTCATCGCCAACTCGACCAAAAGCCGCTTCGTTTCCATCTCCGCCATTCTCGCAGGCAAAGCAGATTTACGCAAAATTATAGACGAAGCGCAAGAACGTCGCCGACTGCACAACGAAAAAACCATCCTCTTCGTGGACGAAGTCCACCGTTGGAACAAAGCCCAGCAAGACGCGCTGTTGCCGCACGTTGAAAGCGGCGCGTTTACGCTCATCGGCGCGACGACTGAAAACCCGTATTTTGAAGTCGTTCAAGCGCTGATTTCGCGTTCGCGCGTTTTTCAACTTCGCAACTTGAATCAAACCGAAACGGGAATTCTGCTCGACCGCGCCCTCGCCGACAAAGAGCGCGGCTACGGCGCGCGGCGCATCCAACTCGACGACGACGCGCGCGCCCACTTAATCGAAGTCGCTTCGGGCGACGCGCGCAACGCGCTCAACGCGCTGGAACTGGCGGTTGAGTCCACGCCGCCCAACGCCGACGGAATCATCCGTCTCACGTTGGACGTGGCGCAAGAATCCATTCAACGGCGGGCGGTGCTTTACGACAAAGACGGCGACGCGCATTACGACACCATTTCCGCTTTTATCAAATCGGTGCGCGGCAGCGACCCCGACGCGGCGCTGTACTGGCTGGCAAAAATGCTCTACGCGGGCGAAGACCCAAAATTCATCTTGCGGCGTTTAATCATCCTCGCCGGCGAAGATGTCGGCTTAGCCGACCCGCTCGGTTTGGTCGTCGTCTCTTCCGCCGTGCAAGCCTTTGAATTCATCGGCTTGCCCGAAGGGATTTATCCCATCGTCGAGGCGACGCTCTACCTCGCCACTGCGCCCAAATCCAACACGGCGGGCGCGTATTTCAAGGCGATGAAAAAAATCGAAGACGAAGGTCAAATTTCCGTGCCGCGCCATTTGATGGACACTAACCGCGATTCCGCCGCCACCGGGCAAGGAAAAGATTACCGTTACCCGCATGAATTTGAAGGGCATTTTACGCCGCAACAATATCTGCCGAAGCGTTTGCTCGGAACGTATTTTTACTCCCCCTCCGACGAAGGTTACGAAGCGCAAGTCAAAGCGCGGTTGGAGCAATGGCGCGAAGCGCAACGCAAAGCGCTGAACATTACCGAAATCAAAAATGTTCCTGAAATAAGCGAAGTGCAAATTTTAGAAATGAAGCGGAAAATAAAATAATCTATCGCCTGCGGGATTGCTGGCTACGCGAATATAGTACAAAAGGCACATTCCCTTTTTCGGCAAACTTAAGCATACTATTTTCAGGAGATAAACTATGCGCCAACAGAAAATTGTATTAATGTTTTTGCTTCTTTCCATAACGCTTTTTGCCTGCAATCTGCCAGGCGGAGCGGAAAAAACAGAAACGCCCAATTTTGAATTAACGCTCACTGCAATCGTCGGCGCGCAGACTGTCGCCAGCCCGCAAGGTCAAGAAGCGCCGACCTTTACGCCCGTCGCAGAAAGCGCAACCCCCATGCCGCCTGCCAACCCCTCCGCGCCGCAAGTGTCCGTCAACCAAAACACAAATTGCCGAACGGGTCCCAACGTCGTGTACGATTTTGTCGAGCTTTTTTCCATCGGTCAAACGGCGGAAGTCGTCGGCAAAAATTCGGGCGTTCCCAATTATTGGGTCATCAAACGTCCAAGCGGACAAGGCGTCTGCTGGCTTTGGGGACAGTACGCGACGGTCGTTGGCGATACGTCCAACTTGCAAGAATATTCTATTCCGCCCACTCCCTTGCCGACGCTGACCTCTACGCCCGCGCCTTTCACCGCAACCGCCGCATTTTCCGCGTCGCCCACGTCAACCCCATTCCTTGTGCCGCCTGTCTACATATCACCTACACCGACGTTCTTTTTGTTTCCGATTTTCACGCTTCCGCCTACCGCCACGCCGACTCTCATCTTTATTCCGATTTTCACGCTTCCGCCAGGACTTTAGCAAGTCGTTCAAGAGAGATTTACGCAACGTAAATCTCTCTTCGCTTTTATAATTCTTTCGCAATGACGACTTTTCACACGCCTCAAATTATTTCGATTCCGCAGGATGCCAAAGAGCGGGCGCTGACCTTCGCCGACGCGGTAACGCGCACGGTCAATTATCAAGACAGCAATCAACAAATTCAGGAAAAAATCCGCGACGACCACTTCGTTTCAAAAATTGGCGAAGAGGCGGCGCGGATTCTCTTTCAGAGTAGAGACTGCTTGGTCGAAGGTCCTGATTACGGCGTCTACGAGGCGCGGCGGAAATCTTGGGCGGCAGACTTAAAAATCAACGGGCTGGATGTCGCCGTCAAAACGCAGCGACGTTCCGCCGCTCAGCGCTACGGACTCTCGTGGACTTTTCAAGACGCGCCGCAACGCCGCGATCCAATTTTGAATCAACCCGAGGCGTGGGTTTGCTTGGTCGTTTACGAAGATTTGAAACCTGAAACGGAATGTTTGATTTATCCGCTGAAAAAAATTAAGCATTTAATTTTTGAAGCGCCGCGCCTTGCGAAGTTAGTTGGCAAAAAGCAAGCGGTTTATTTAGAAACGTTAATCAAGCGCGGAGTTTTTCAGGCATAAAAAAAGAACTCGGGGTTTTTTGAAAACTCCGAGTTCTTGACTCGCTTAAGTTCCTTCTTCCCACGAGCTGAGGTAATGCAATTGCTCGTCGGTGAGGACGTCAATCGAAACGCCCATCGCCTGCAATTTAAGGCGGGCGATTTCGTTGTCAATTTTGGCGGGGACGGAATAAACTTTCTTTTCCAGTTTGTCCGCGTTCTTCGCCATATATTCGGCGGACAGCGCCTGATTGGCGAAGGACATATCCATCACCGAAGCGGGATGTCCTTCGGCGGAGGCGAGGTTGATTAAGCGACCTTGTCCGAGGATGTTAATCTTGCGCCCGTCTTTGGTTACATATTGTTCGACGAAGGGGCGCACAAGATTCGGCTCGGCGCTCATTTCCGCCAACGCGGGGATGTTGATTTCGACGTTGAAGTGGCCCGAGTTGGCGACCAACGCGCCGTCTTTCATCGCCTCAAAATGATGTTTATCTAAGACGTTAATGTCGCCCGTAACCGTGCAGAAGATGTCGCCGACTTTCGCCGCGTCGAGCATCGGCATGACTTGGAAGCCGTCCATCACCGCTTCGAGCGCCTTCATCGGGTCGGTTTCGGTAACGACGACGTGCGCGCCCATGCCGCGCGCGCGCGAAGCCAGCCCGCGTCCGCACCAGCCGTAGCCAGCCACGACGAAGATTTTCCCCGCGAGCAAGACGTTCGTCGCGCGGACGATGCCGTCAATGGTGGATTGCCCGGTGCCGTAGCGATTGTCAAACATGTGTTTGGTCAGCGCGTCGTTGACGGCGATGACCGGGAATTTCAACACTTTATCGGCTTCCATCGCCTTCAAGCGGATGACGCCCGTGGTCGTCTCTTCCGTGCCGCCGATGACGTTCTTTAACATTTGTTTGCGTTCGTCTTCGCCGAGCGCCTTCGCCCATTCCGCGAGGGAAGGCTCTAATTTTTCAAAGCGTCCCATTTCGATGAAGAAGAGCGAGGAGACCAAATCAGCGCCGTCGTCTTGCGTCATGTGCGGTTTGTGTTCCAACGCGGCGCGGATGTGTTTGAAGTACGTCGTCTTGTCTTCGCCTTTGATGGCGAAAACCGGAATTTCGTAATTGCTGACTAACGCCGCCGCCACGTCGTCTTGCGTCGAAAGCGGGTTCGATGCGGTCAGCACAATGTCCGCGCCGCCCTCTTGCAGGGTGATCATCAAGTTTGCGGTTTCGGTGGTAACGTGCAAACAGCAAGAAAGGCGCAAACCTTTCAGCGGTTTTTCTTTTTTGAAGCGCTCGCGGATGGAACGCAGGACGGGCATTTCGCGCTCCGCCCAATCAATGCGGCGGCGTCCGCCTTCCGCCAATTGAATATCTTTAATGTCGTAATTATTCATTTAATTCTCCTTTTGCTAATTGACCAATTTCTATTTCAACAACAGATCCAATTTTCCGCCGTCGTCAAAATTTTGACGAAAGCGCTGGATAAATTCTTCGCGGGTGTAAAAATGATTTTGCGTGCCGCGTTGTTCGAGACAATAAACCGCCGAAAGCGAGCCAATCTCGCCGCACAATTTCCAGTCGAAGCCGCGCGCGTAGCCCGCTAAAAATCCGCCGCGAAAGGCGTCGCCGACGCCGGTCGGATCGACGATTTTTTCTTCGGGGACGGTCGCAATGCGAACGACTTCGCCGTCGGAATATAAATCCGCGCCGTCTTTGCCGCGCGTGATGACGACGACTTTTACATGACTGAGAATTTGGTTCAAGTCCCAGCCTGTTTTTTTCGAGATTAATTCAAACTCGTAATCGTTGCAAAACAGGAAATCCGCGCCTTCCATATCGCGCGCAATTTCTTCGCCTTCGAGCCGCAACACCTGCTGACTTGGGTCGTACAAATACGGAATTCCCAATTCGCGGCATTCGGCGGGAAATTTCATCATCGCCTCCGGCGCGCTGGGAGAGACGGTAACTAAATCCGGTTTTTGATTCAACTCTTTGAGCGATTGAGACGCAGAGAAGCCCATCGCGCCCGGATAAAACGACGCAATCTGCGCCGAGCCTTCGTCCGTCGTCGCAAAGAAAGAGGCGGTGAACACGTCGGGGACGACTTTCATCAGCGTCGTGTCCACGCCTTTGGCGTTAAGCCAAGCGCGGTATTCTTCAAAGTCTTCGCCGACGGTCGCCATGACTCGCGGCTTTTCTCCCAACAGCGCCATCGTGTAAGCGATGTTGGGCGCGATGCCGCCGCGCTGTTTCGACATGCCGTTCACCAAAAACGAAAGGCTGATTTTCTCTAATTGTTCGGCAAGGATGGCTTCCTTAAAACGTCCGGGGAAGGTCATCAAGTAATCATAAGCGACCGAACCGGTCAATAAAATATCCATAGCGTTTCCTTCGCAGTAAATGGCGCGCTCGAATGAGCGCGCCATAAAATATCAAGCGGGCAGAGTTTATCACGAGGCAATGCGGATGTAAAGTTTTCCGCTACTTCTTAATCTCCGTCCAAATCTGGTCGTACAACAACAGCGCTTCGCCGACGTCTTTCACTTCGTGTCCGCGTTCAAATTCGCTGGCGGGCGTGTTGGTGATTGGCGAAGAGATATAGGCTTCGTACACGTCGGGGTGATTTTCCTTCGCGTAATCCAACGCCGCACGGTTGGGATTCGTGTACGGGTAATCCGTCAGCGTCAGCCAGTTGACGCCGCCTTGCAACAGATAATTCAGCCACGCATACGCCGCGTCCGCGTGCGGGGCGTTCGGCGAAATGCCCATGCCGTCGTAAAATGTGATCGAGCCTTCTTTGGGGAAAACATATTCAAAGCGCGGATCTTCGCTTTGCGTCAAAAACGCTTCGCCGTTCCAGACGATGCCCAAGTCCACGTCGCCCGCGATGAGCGCCGTCTTCGGGCTGTCCGCGTCAAACACGCGGATGTTCGGCATGAGTTCCAGCAATTTTTGTTTCGCCTGCGCCAAATGCGAAGGGTCGGTATCGTTCACGTCGTAGCCGAGAGTCAGCAGCGCCGCGCCGATAATCACGCGGCTGTCTTCCACCGCAACGATGCGCCCCTTATACGCGGGATTCCACAAGTCCGCCCAAGCGGTCGGCGCGGGGTTGACCGTCTCCGCATTATAGATGATTGCCTGCGTCCCCATTTGATACGGCGCGAGGTAATCCAACGAAGCGCCGTAGGCTTTGATTAAGTCCGCGTCGAGATTTGCCAAATTGGGCAGCCGCGTTTTATCCAATTTTTGCAACAGCCCTTCGCGCATCAACACGCCGATCATATAATCGCTGGGGTGAATCACGTCATACGGATTAACGCTCGCGCCCAACGAAACCTTTGAGTACAACTCTTCGTTCGACGAAAAATAATCCACGTTCATCTTTACGCCATAGACGAGACCGAAGCATTCAAAAATATCTTCTGGCACATATTCCGCCCAGGTGTAAATGTTAATTTCTTCGCTTTCAAAGTCCACGCGCGGCGCAGGCTGCGGACAAAGAAACCCGTCCGACGCGACCGCCTCTTCGACAAGAGCGGGCTTGCTTCCCGCCGCGCAGGCTGTCAGTACGGCGCATAAAGCGCTAGTCAAAATCAACCGAACTGCTGGAAAGATTTTGCGAGATACGTTCATTTTTCTCCTTAAGAATTAAAATAAAATGCGGAAGCGATTATATTGCAAGCGCCGTTCGGCGACAATCTTTTCGCGCTTTCAATTTACCCGCGCTTGACGCGCCCCCTTTTTCCCGTTATAAAAACGGGATGAAAAAATTGCGCCTCTTTCTCGGATGTTGGCTTGCTCTTTTGCTCGCGGCTTGCTCCGCGCTCGAACATTTGCCCGCCATTCCGCCCGGCTGGACGGCAACGCCGAGTCCCGCGCCCGCGCCCGAAGCGACCTTCACGCCCGCCGCCACGTTAACGCCGATGCCCGCCACGCGAATCAGCGAAGGGGATAAAGCCTTGTTCAACGGCGATTACGATTCGGCGTTATTGCAATATCAAATTGCGCTGAAAGATTCGCCAGACCTTTCCGTCCGCGCTTCGGCGCAATGGGGGCAAGCCAAAATCTATTACGCGCAAGGGCGTTACAACGAAACGCTTTCGGCGTTGAAAACCCTCATGGACGAATACCCGCAGACGACGCAAAGCGCGCAAGCCTACTTTCTGCAAGGGTTTATTTATTACAAATTAGAAAATTATTTCGCCGCCGCCGACGCTTGGCAAGCCTATCTTAACGCGCGTCCCAACGTCTTGGACGCTTACGTTCAAGAATTGCGCGGCGACGCGCTCTTCAACGTCAAACAATACGACCTCGCGTTAACGGCGTACAAAGCCGCCATCAGCGCCCCGTCGTTGGGCGACGACACAACGCTCGATTTGAAAGTCGCTTCGACGTTGGCGCAACTCAAAAACTACGAAGACGCCGTCGCCTTGTACGACGGAATCATCGCGCGAACGTCGAGCGATTACGTCAAGGCGCAGGCGTTGTACGAGGCTGGGTTGACGAATCAGGCGCAAGGTCAAAGCGGCGAGGCGAACGAACGCTTTCGCTACGCCGTCGAGCATTATCCGCTTTCGTATTATTCTTATCTCAGTTTAGTCGCGCTTTTAGACGCGGGCGGAACGGTCGGCGATTTGGATCGCGGATTGACGGATTACTTCGCCGGGCAATACGCGGTTTGCATTGCCGCCTTCGACCGCTATTTGCAAAACCCGCCGATAGAGAACGACGGCACGGCGTATTATTATCGCGCCTTGTGCAAAAGCGCGTTGAGCCAATACGACGAAGCGTTGAAAGATTACGAAATTTTTATTTCTAATTTTTCGGCGCACTCCAAATGGAGCGACGCTTGGGGCGAGAAAGCCTACATCGAATGGACGCAAAAAGGGAATTACTCGCAAGCCGCGCAAACGCTTTTGGACTTCGTCAACCTTGCGCCCGCCGCAGACGACGCCGCCGATTATTTGATGAGCGCGGCGCGAATTTACGAGCGCGACGGTCAATACGACAAGGCGATTGCAACTTGGGCGCGAGTTTTATTGGAATATCCCGGCTCGCAGCAATCGTCTTACGCGGCGCTGCTTTCGGGCGTAGTAGAGTATCGGCGCGAAAATTACGCCGCCGCGCTGGATATTTTCAAGCGCAGTTTGGCGCTTTCAATTTCCGTCGAAGATAAAACCCGCGCTTTGTTGTGGGTCGGCAAAACGCATCAAGCGCTGGGAAATTCAAACGGCGCGGCGGACGCTTGGCGCGAAGGTCAAAACCTCGACGCGGGCGGATATTACAGCGAACGCGCGCGCGACTTGTTGGCAGACCGCGCTCCTTTTATTTCAGATTCCGTCGCCCATTATCAAATCAATTACGCCAAAGAACGCGCCGACGCGAACGCTTGGATGCGCTTAACCTTCAACCTTAACAGCGACGCGGATCTAAATTCGCTCAACTCCCTCGCCGCCGATTCGCGCTTAATTCGCGGCAGAGAATATTTGGATTTAGGCATGCCCGACAAAGCGCGTCTTGAATTTGAAGATTTGCGAAGCGAACTCGAAGCGCAAAACGACGCGGTCAACAGTTACCGCCTTGCCAATTATCTTTTGGATTTGGGCATGTATCGTTCGGCAATTTTCGCGGCGCGTCAGGTGTTGACGATGGCCGGGCTGAGCGAACACACCGCGTCTATGATGGCGCCGATTTATTTCAGCCACATTCGCTACGGTTTGTATTACTCCGATTTAGTCGTCCCCGCCGCGCAAACCGAAGGCTTTGACCCGCTGTTCGTTTTCAGCGTTATTCGTCAAGAAAGTTTGTTTGAAGGCTTTGTCCGCTCGAGCGCGGGCGCGCACGGCTTGATGCAAATCATCGCCCCCACCGGCGCGCAGATCGCCGCCGAACTTGGCAAGCCGCCCAATTATTCGGAAGAAGATTTATATCGCCCTTACGTCAGCGTGTTGCTTGGGACGCATTACCTCGCGCGGAATCGGACTTTGCTAAACGGCGACCTCTACGCAACGCTCGCCGCCTACAACGGCGGGCCGGGCAACGCCGCCGCTTGGCAAGACCTCTCTCGCGGCGACCCCGACCTCTTTTTGGAAAGCGTTCGCTTTGAAGAAACGCGAAATTACATCCGCAATATTTACGAAATCTTTTTGGTTTATAAAAGGTTATACGGCGCGCCCGTCGCGCCCTAATTTTCCCGCGTTATAAAAACAAAGCGTTAAGCGGAAATCATCGTTCGTTCCGCTTAACGCTTTGCGTCTTGAAAAAATAAAAGTTTATTCCATGCGAGCGACGATGCGCTGATGGGCGGTTTCCACGTCCATATCCAACACGGAAAGCAGTTTGTCGCGCCCGTTTTCGCCAGCGACGACTTCCAAACAGTTTTTCGGCACGCCCAACACTTCCGCGAGGAACGCCACCACTTCGCCGTTCATGTCCTTGTCGGACGGGTCGGCGGTCAAGTGAACTTTCACCGTGCCGTCGTCTAAAATGCCGACAATTTGATTTTGACTCGCGCGCGGCGTAATCCGCAGCGCTAAAGCCGAACCTCGCTTGCCGTCGTGCAAAACATACTCTCTAGTCATATCTGCCTCCTTGAGTCTGACTACGAACGAAGAAATGCGGTTAATATTCGTAAAATAAATTCCAACGCCAAAATTAATATTAACGGACTAAAGTCTAACCCGCCGGCGCTCGGCAAAATATTGCGAATTGGCGACAAAAACGGATCTACGATTCGCCCCAACGCTTCGCGCGCGGGATGATTGGGCGGCAAAAAAAACGAAAGCAGCGCGTCGGCAATGACAATCCAAATCAACGTTTGCACAATCACGCGAATCAGCAAAATCAAAAAGTCAGAACTCATTTCGTCTCCGTCGCATAATGTCTTTGTCCGACAATCGCCGTGCCAATTCGCACAAACGTCGAGCCTTCTTCCGCCGCCGCTTCGTAATCGGCGCTTGTTCCCATAGACAATTCTGAAAAATCCGTCTGCGGCAATTGCTTGGTCAAGTAGTCGCGCAAATTTCGCAAGCGCTGAAAGTAAGGGCGAGCAAATTCTGCGTCCGCGCCGAGCGGCGGCATACACATTAAGCCGCGAACGCTCAAATTCGGCAGCGCTGCAATTTCGGAAACATCCGCCAGCAGATTTTCCCAGCGCGTCTCATCCGCCGCTTCCCAGCCGCCTTTGCTTTCTTCGCCGCCGACGTTAAATTCCAGCAAAACGGGCAAGGTCTTTTTCGCTTCCGCGCAGAAGCGGTCTAAACGCTTTGCCAATTTCAAACTGTCCAGCGAGTGCATCCAATCAAAATAGTTGGCGACCAGCGGCGCTTTTCGGCTTTGCACATGACCAATCATGTGCCATTCTACACTGGAACAATTTTCCAATAATTGAATTTTCGTAACACCTTCTTCGGCGTAGTTTTCTCCCAGAATAGAAACGCCCGCCTCGATTGCCGCCCGAACGGTTTCGACGGAATGCAGTTTGGTCACTACGACGAGTTTTACCGCCTCCGCCCCCCGCCCGGACTTTTTCGCGGCGACGGCGATTTTGTCCAACGCCGATAAATATCGCTCTCGAATTAAATGAGTCAGTTCGTTCATACGGCTATTTTAACCCACCTGCCGCCTTTTTTATGTCAGCGCCAGCGCCGCGCCGAAACGCCCGGTCTTTCCTTTTTCCGCGCGATGCGAAAACCAATCGTCCAAATGACAGGCGGTGCACAAGCCCGAAATTTGAATTTGCTCCACGCCGCTTTTTCGCAATTGCAAAGCATTCGCCGTCCACAAGTCGAGGTAAATTTTCCCGTCGCGGACGGAGAGGATTTGGCTCGAATCGTCGCCGTATTTTTGGCGAAACTGCGCGGAAACTTCTCCGCCGACTTCGTAATGATCCGCGCCGATGGAGGGACCAATCCCCGCAATCACATCGCGCGGGTTTGAGCCGTAGCGTTCGCGCATGGCTTGCACGGAGCGTTGCGCCACGCCTTTGACCGTCCCCATCCAGCCCGCGTGGGCAATGCCGACGACGCGCTTTTTCGGGTCGTGAAAAAGCAAGGGGACGCAATCTGCGAAGCGCATGAAGAGCGTAACTTCGGGGTTGTCGGTGAAGAGGATATCCGCTTTGGGGGAAGGCGCGTTCGGCGGAAGCGCTTCGTCGGCGAAGATCACGTCGTCGCCGTGAACCAGCCACACGTCGCGGAGAGAGGCGGGCGCGCGCCCCAGCGCGTCAAACGCCAAGCGCCGATTTTTCGCCACGCGCGCGCTTTCGTCGCCGACGGAAACGCTCAGGTTGAGCGAAGCCCACGGTTCGGGGCTGATTCCGCCGCGCCGCGTGAACAGCGCGTGGAGGACGCCTTGCGGAAAAATATCAAATTGATAAAAGCGCAATTCGTTCGCTTGACGAAAGGTCATTCTTCGGACGCCTCGATGACCGCTAATTTTTTGATGTAGTATTGGCGGGTTTCTTTCATGGATTCTTCCATGTTTGGGTAAGCGAACCAGGCGGTGAAGAAGCCGAAGAGGATGCCCGTAACGACGCGAAACACGGGCGGACTCTCTCGATAGGGCAAGTAGATTCGCAGCCAGTCCCAATTGAATTGGCTGAAGAGTTGAGAGAAGCCGTCCAGCGCCATAGGCGCGATAGCGAGCGCCAGCCATAACATCCAATGCAGCGGTTTGAGGCGGCGACCGGTTGCGGCGTAGAGCAGACCGAACGCAAGAATTGACAGATAAATCGCCACGTCTCTTTCGCAGATGGCGATTTTGTAGCCGACTTCTTCGTTGCCGATAAAGCGGCGCGCGTCAAAGCGAGTTTGGCTGTACGGGTCGTCGAGGTTGAGAATGCCCGTCGCTTGTTCAAAGGTTTCGTAGCCCGCGATGTGCGCGCCTGCGGTCGGGTAAAAGGCTTGCGGACCAAACAAGAAGAACGAGCGAAAACCGAATTGGTGGCAAAGCGGGCTGTACATGCGATAGATAATTTTGGCGGGCAAGGTCGCGCCCGCTTTCATCAACGCGGGGGCGAGGAAGGGCAAGCCGACGTAAAGAAAGACGAACAAGTTGACTAAAAGCAAGTAACGTTTTGCAATCCAAAACGAGACGCGGTCTCCGCGAGTGAGTTTTTGGCTTTTTTTCAATTTATAGTTATAGACTGGGTCGTCGAGCGTTTCAAGTTGGGTTTTGCGGTCTTGCGCCGCGCCTAAGGTCATTTGCAGTTTCGCTTTGGAGATTGGCGCTTTGACGACGTAAGGTCCGACTTCGATGACGGGAATCGCGTCTTTGTATTTTTCGTAAATCGCGGCGTCGCTTTCGATGTCAATTTCCGCGATGCGATGCGGGAATTTTTCTTGCATGGATTCTAAATCGGCTTTTAGTTCGTCGCAAAGTTGGCAGTCTTTTTTGGCAAAGAGCGTAACGTTAAGCATAGGCATAGTCCTCGTTTTTAACACAGGCGCAAAGTTTTTCTTTGGATTTTTCCGCTTTTGCGGCGATTCAAATAGATTTTTCAGACGCTCTTTTATAAACCAAAATCAAAGAAGAAGAACTGTCCGCGTTGGGCGATGAGTTGGAAAGTTCCCGCGAAAAGCATAACGCCGATGACGACCAAAATTACGCCCATCGCAATTTCGACGTAACGCATGGTCTTGCTGTATTTTCGCAGGATGGTCGTTACCCAGCCGATGCCCAAAGCGGCGAGAAGGAACGGGATGGCGAGTCCCGCCGAATAGAAGGAGAGAAGCGTCGCGCCTTGCGAGATGGAACCGCCGTTTAAGGCGAGAGTCAAAATCGCGCCCAAGACGGGACCGACGCAAGGCGACCATCCCGCCGAAAAGAAAACGCCCATCAACGCGGACGAGAAATAACCTAACTTTGGGTCTGGCGCTTTTTGCGCGCGGGTGTCGTAGGCGAGGAAGGGGATGTGAATCAGCCCGATCATGTGCAAGCCAAAGACGATGACGACCACGCCGCCAATTTTTCCCAGCCAGTAACGCGCTTCATAAAGCAGACCGCCCGCAAAAGAAGCGGCGACGCCGAGCAAAACGAAGACGACGCTGAAGCCTAAAACGAAAGCGACGCCGTGCGAGAAGGTTAGCCAGCGGCTCGCTTTTTTGTCCGACTCATTGTTGCCCGCCGCAATGCCGCTCAAATAGCCGACGTAAGCGGGGACGAGGGAAAACACGCAAGGCGAAAGAAAAGAAGCCAGCCCAGCCAAGAAAGCCAGCCATACAGAGATTTCAAAAATTTCCACAGCAGTTCCTAGAATTTTGTTTCAGTGGACGTGGCGATGGTGCCGTGATCGGGCAACTCGCGACGTTCTTCGCCCGCCTGCAAAGAGACGTAAGGCATCGTCCAGCGGAAGATCCATTTCGCGTCTTCGGGCGTTACGTTGACGCAGCCGTGCGAGCGCCGTTCGCCGAAGGCGTTATGCCAAAACGCGCCGTGAATGGCGACTCCGCCCGAAGCGATGAAGGTGCACCACGGCACGGCAGGAGTCGAGTAGCCGGCGCTTTCGCTGCCCGCCGTCATATTTTTGGAGATGATTTTCCAGTATGTGAGCAGCGTCCCTGCGGGCGTGGCGAAGGAGTCCGTGACCAAGCCGGTAACGGGGTCAAATTTTTTGCCCGAAGAAATGCGGCAGAAGAAAACTTCGCGCCCGTATTCGAGGCAGGAAAGCGTTTGATAGTCCAAGTCAATGTTGAGGGTTTTGTCGTCGGGGGCGACTTCGGGGCTGATGGTGGACACGTCGTCGTCGGTCAGGACTTTTAGCGCCGCGCCGTCCGCCCAGTAAAATTCGCCGTAGCCGCCGCCGTAGCCGTAGCCGCGCCCGTGCGCGTCTTCGTTCCAGCGATATTCGGGGTAGCCGTTGCTGGTGCGGACTTGGTCAATCCAGACGACTTGCCCGTAATACAAGCGCGGCGGGAAGTTGTATTTCATTAAGTCTTGCAACCAAGGCGAGGCGATTGTCCCTTCGTGCGCCAAGTCCACATAGGGGACGGTAACTTCCGCCCAGAAGCCTTGTCCGCCAGGAAGTTCGCTGACGGAGACGTTGGGCAAATTCTTCGTCGGTTGGACGATAGAAGCGTACACATAGCCTTGCGGCGTTTCGACGTAGCGTTGATTGGGCAAGCCGCCAACTACGTCGCCGACCACTTCTCGATTCCATTCGACGAGGGTGTCGGCGTTGAGTTTGCCGAGCGAGTTGTTCGCGTTGGGGTTGTTCGTCGGACGGCTGCGAAGATCCACATCCGACTCGCAGACGCGCCCGATGATTTCGCTGTTGGGAAATTGCGGCAAGCGTTTCGGCTGGCTGAATAAATCCCAGCGAGCGTCGAGCATGGCGGGCGTAAGGCGCGTAAACGCCAGCGCCCCCGCGCCTAAGCCAGCCAGTTTCAAAAAGTCGCGCCGCGAAAGATACTTTCTCATAGTTCACCTTATCAAAGTTAATTGTTTATTTTCTCATGTCGTTTTGCGAAAGCATTTTCACTCGACATGACGCAAGCATACCTGCAAACAAAAACAGCGTCAACGTCGCAATGAGAACGCATTAATCCGCGAGGTAGCGCTCCAACGAGTTCAAGCAATTCGCGCTCAATTTATGCCCGACCGCGTCTTCGCAATAAACCAGCGACGCGCCCGCCCGCTCGAACAGCCGCATCGAATCGCGCGCGCGCTCGATGGGAATCATTTCGTCTTGCGAGCCGTGCGCCACGAACAAACGCTTGCCTTTCAGCGGTTGCGCGTCGGCGCAGGGTTCAAGTCCGCGCGGCGCGAAGCCAGCCAATATGCCCGCCTTCCGCACGCGCTGCGGATACAACATGGACAAAACGCTGACCATCGCCGCGCCTTGACTAAAACCAATCGCGTCAAAAGTCTGCGCCTCGACCTTAACCGAAGCGGCGTACTCGTCCGTAAGTCGAATCAACGCCTCGACCGATTCGCGCAATGCGTCTAAATTGGGGCGATTGCTTTGCTCGTTCAGCGCTTCTTCCACGCTGAGCGGATTCTCGCGCCATGAAAATCCCTGCGGTTTGGCGGGGAAGGGAGCGCGCGGGGCGATAATCCAGTAATCGGCGGGGAAGCGGCGCGTGAAAACCCACATCGAATTTTCGTCGCCCGTCAAGCCGTGAATCATCAACAGCAGGCGCGGGTTTTTCGCATCCGTCGGGCGGGCGCGCAAAGTCCAGCCGTTAAATTCAATCGCTTCGTTCGTCGTCTGAGTTTGCATGTTTTACGAACCAATCCATTCCAAATAAAATTAAGACAATTAAGCCAATCGGCAACAACGCGCCGAGCAGGCAGAGAAAGCCCGTCAGCGCCGCGCCCGCGCCGTAAATGAAATCAACCAACCCCAAGCCGACCAAAAGTAATAGCAACACCGCGCCGACGGCGATTCGGACGTTGGTGTCTCGCGCATATTTTCGCAAGTCGCGCGACATCGTTAACCCGTTTTGAACAAACGCTTGCTCAACCGCGCTTGCCAGGTCATCTTTCTTTTTAATTGAGGCAAAACGCGCTCTAAGGCTTGTTCGCCTAATGCGGCGATGTCTGCAATGACGACTTCGTCCAGCAAGCCGATTTCGCTCACCGCCGGGCGGACGATCACGTCGGGCTTGTCCGCTTGCAGGCGCAGATAAGAAACGTAGCGGCTGGAAATGTCCACCGAACGCAAAAAGGTATCAAAAGATTGGGCGATAGAAATTTTCGCCAATCGTTGAGCGATGGTGCGCGGAACGATTTCGGGGATGGGAATGTCATAGCCGCGAACGGGCGCGTCTATCGGGTCGTTGAGGACGACGGCGACGACGGGCAAGTCGGGCGTCAACATGCGCGCCGCAGAAACGGGGACGGGATTCAAAACGCCGCCGTCCACGAGATCCCACTCGCCGATTTTTTGCACGGGGAAAATTCCGGGCAAAGCAATCGTCGCCAACGCCGCGCTTTGCAGGCTTCCTTTATCGAGCAAAACTTCGCTTCCCGTTTTTACGTCCACTGCGGTAACGGCGCAGGGAATGCGCGTGTTTTCAAAAGTCTTATCGCAGACGAGGCGCTCCAACAATTGACGAACGCCTTCCAAACCGAGCAAAGACGGTCCGTCGTGCTGCGAACGATGATACAACTTTTTTTGATCTACCGATTCAAAGACGGCTTGAATCTCTTTCGGCGAATAACCGACGGCGTATAAAATCGCCACTAACCCGCCGAAACTTGTCCCCGCGACGGAAGCAATCTTGTACCCTTCTTTTTCAAGGCGACGCAACACGCCGATATGGGCGTTGCCTTTCGCGCCCCCGCCGCCTAACGCTAAAGAAATTTCCATAAATAAAAAAACCTTTCTTGCGCCTTAAGACAAGCCGAACGCGGATGATTATACTTTTATGAATTTATCCTTCGTCTCAACTCTGCGGGTCGCGGATGAGCCAAACCGCCATGCCCGCGCCAATCAACGCGGCGGCAATGAGGACGACCGTCAGCAGGCGCGATGAAATCGGTTTAGACGAAGCCGTCGAGGCGGGCGTTTCTGTCGGCGCGACGGTCGCCGTTTTGGGGGCGAAAGTCGGCAGGCGAGTCGTCGTGAGGACAAAAGTCATCGTCGGCGGAATCGCCGTCGGCGCGGAAAGAGTCGGCGCGGCGCTCGGCGGCGCTTCCAACAAGACCAGCAATTCCTGTCCTTGATATACGGTTGATTCTTCGCCAAGGTTGTTCAGTTCTTGAATCTTTTTTATCGTCGTGCCGTAAGCGACGGCGATGCTCCAAAGCGATTGCCCGTATTCCACTTTATGAAAAACTCGCCCGTCGGGGCGCGGCGTGCTGAGCGTAACCGGAACCATAAATTGACTGACGCCCGCGTCCGCGCTGTTGGGGACGCGGGTCAACATCTCGACGGCGCTTTCTTGCGGTTGACCGGAACCCGTCGCGGCGGCGGTGTCCACCACATAATAGTAACGTCCGCCCGACTGCGAAACGCCCGCGCCGATGTGCGTGTAATTCCCCGAAAGCATCGTGTTCATGTGTTGCGCGTCTTGCCAAGCGCTAGGCACGCCGTCCCACGACAATTCGCCCGACGTGTTAAGGATGTTTTCAGAGCGCATGCCGCCGAGCGAAAGGTCGCCCGCCAGCGGGAAACCGAGCGCCAGCAATTGTTGCGTGTATGTCCCGTTTGGGCGCTCATGCCCGCTGACGACGCCCGCCGCCATGTAGTCCGCTTGCATTTGGGCGGATTGCATCAACGCGGGATGTTCGCTTAATGGCGCAAGCCCGTTGGCGGCGCGCAGATTGTTCACCGCCGCAATCAACTGCGCCGCCGACGTAATTCCGCTTTGCGGTTGCGCTTCGACATTTTCTTTCGGGACGGCGCTCGCCGCAAAGATTGTCAGCGCGGCAAAGAGATAAAACAGCGCTTTATTCATCCGCTTAATTTTACGCGCTTCCTCAGCCAACGCGGCAACGCGGATTCGCCCGAACTGACTTGTATGACGGCGACCCAAGCGGGCGCTAAATTGACCGCGCCAGGGTAGGCGATATAGCGCGGCGTCCACTGCGGGTGAAATTTCTCTTTGAACGAATGCAGCCCTTTGAAGTTATAAAATTGATTGACGTTCTCGTAGATGAAACGCATCGTCCGCTCTAAGGCGGGGTCGTCTTTTTTTTCGCCCACGCCCGAAAGCGCGCTCAGTCCAAGGTCAAACGTATCGTAACCTTTGGATTGCGCCCACTGAAACATAGAGACGAACAGAAATTCCATCACGCCGTTTTCAATTTCTTGACGGCGGCGCATTAAGTCTATGGTAATTCCGTTGTTTTGATATTCGGGGATGAAGTTGGCAAAGGCGCTGATTCCGCCGTCGGGGGCGCGGACGACGGCTATCGGCGAATTGCGAATATAGTCGTCGTCAAACCAGCCCAGCGAAAAGCGTTTTTCCGAGCCGTGCATGAAGGTCAGCCATTCGTCGCTGATTTCGCGCAGTTGATTCAGCAAGTCGTCTGAAATTGGCGGCTCGTAAACGGAAAATTCAAAATTCGCTTTCTTCAATTTATTGATCGGCGAACGCAAAGGTTTGCCGTCTTTTCCTTCCAACGAAAAAGTTTTTAGGTCAACGATTCCTTCTTGTCCGATGCTCAACACGTCAAATTGATTCGCCGCGTAAGTCGAAATCGTTTCGGGCAAAATCTGATAAAAAATCGGCATCCAATCGTTGCGGCGGCAAAGGTCGCAAAATTCGCGCACCGCCGCGGATAAATCTTCGGCGGGTCCGATTGGGTCGCCTAAGGCGATGGCGGAACGCCCCGAAAGCGCATACGCGACGACCGACCCGCCCGACGTGAAAAAGTAGCGCTTGTCGTCCATCAACGTTAGGCGGGCGAGCGAAGTCTTTCCGTACTGGACGACAATCTCGCGCGCGCGATTCCGCTCGTCGGCTGTGGCGGGTTGACGAAAAAAGACCGGGCGCAGAATCATCCACCCCGCATAGGCGAAGGTCGCCGCGCCGATGATGTAAATCGAGTTGGCGAAGAAACGCGCAAAGCGCGTAACAGGCTCTAAGCCTGGGTCGTAAAATTGGGCGAACATCGCCGCCGTTTGGCGCAGCGCGTCGGCGAAACTGAAATTGACGCTGTAATGTTTGTCCAACAGCCAAAAGCCCAACGCGCCGTACATCAACGTGAACAGCGCCGCGCCGACCAAAACGCGCAATCCTTGACGCAGCGACGGCGCGTCCGAACGGGCGTGAAAATGGTCGCGCATGACGATTAAGACAACCATCAAAACGCCCGCGAGAGTCGCTTCTTCGTAATCCAAACCTTTGATTAAATGACTGACGATGGAAAACGTCAGCGCGATTAAGGTCAGCGCCCAAGCGACGCGCTTGCGACGCGCCAAGTTGTTCGCTAAAATCAACAGCGCAAATCCGGACAGGGCGGCGGTTAAATGTCCGCCGCGCAAAACGTCTAACGGCAGATAAGATTCAACGAAGCGAAAACGTTCCGTCAGCGAAGGGGTAACCGCCGAAAGCACGTTGACCGCGCCCATCGCCGCGACGAAGAGGGCGGCAAAGCGCACGCCCCAAACTTCGGTTAAGGCGCGGCGAGGCGGCGCGAAAATTCGCGTTCGTTGGACGGCGAAGAAGCCGAGCGCCATCGGAATCCAAAACGTCAACCCGCGAAAGGCGAGGACAATCGTCGCCGCCGCCGCGCCGCTCACGCCGAGCGAAGCGAAAGTCAGCGTCATCATGCCTTCCACTACGCCCACGCCTTGCGGCGTAATGGAAACAATCCAAAATAAAATTCCAATCGCGTATCCCGCAATCAGCGTCCCAAAACCAACGGGCTGATTGAAAGCGCGAAAAAGCAGATAGAGCGTGAAGATGTCGAAGAGGTGCGCGAGCAGCGCCGTCGCAATCGTCCGCGCCAGCCTTAACGGATGACTGGCGACCGCTTGCGAAGCCTGCGCGAACTCTGCGGCGTTTTTCTGCGCCCAATCGTCCGCCAGCGGAGCGCGGCGTTTGAAACGCGAAAATATTTTTTCCGCCGCGTTTTGCGTCCAAGCGAAGAGGCGTTGAATCCAATGCGGCTTCCAAATGCCGAACGCCAAAATCGCGCTGAGGCTGACCGTCAGCACGAGCAGAAAAATTGCGGCGGCAATTTCGTAAACTTTGAGGTCGTGTTCGTAGAAAAGGTAAATTAGCCCGGGCGCGAGGACAAAGGTAAAGGCGATAAAGTCCGCGATGAGTTGAAGCAAAACGCCGTTGGCGACTCGCGCCGCAGGCTTCCCTTTTTGCGACAACTCCTGCGCGAAGAGCGCCGTTCCGCCCGCAATGCCCGCGGGGACGACGAGATTCACAAACAACGCGCCGAGCGTAATCGGCAGCAAATCTCTCAAACGTGTTTCGACGCCCGCCGTTTTTAGCGCGGCGCGATACGATTCGGCGAAGACGACGAAATAAAAAATTTGAGAAATTAGCGCAAAAAGAATCCAATCCCACTGCCCTTGTTGCAGCGTTTGATTCAGTTGCTTTAATTCCGTAAAACGCGAAGCGACCGCCCACAAAAAGAGGGCGGTCAGGGCGAAAACGATCCAGCGTTTTTTCATAACGCAGATTTTACTTTTCTTGCGCCTCAGGTTCGGAAGATTGCATCCCTTCGCGGAATTTGCGAATCCCCTCGCCGACTTCTCGCGCCACGCTGGAAATTCGTCCAGGTCCGAAGAGCAGCAATACGACGACTAACACGATGATTAATTCAGGAGCGCCAATGTCCATTTTTTTATCCTTTGTTTTAAGGTTGCTTTATTTCGCAACGATTAAAAGACGAAAATCTTTTAACGTAAACATTATCATTTCAGATTAAGAATTTTATTAGACCTTCCGCAAAAATTTGCACAGCGGCATTTATGTCGCATGAGGTCTATTAAAGCCTTTTGACGTAAATAAAAAGGTCGTCGTTTGCGCGATAAAAATCTTTAATAACCGCATCCGCGCGATAGCCCATGCTTTCGTAAAATTTTCGCGTCCCGTCGTAGGGCGCGGTTCCGGACGTTTCGGCGATGACGATGCGCCCGCCCAATTTGCGGATTTCCGCTTCGGTTGCGGAGAGCAGTTTTCGTCCCACGCCGCCGCGCCGCGTTTCCGAATCGGTCGCAATCCAAAAGAGGTCGTACACGCCGTCAGTCAAATCGCGGAAGCCGTAACTGGCGAAGCCAAGCGCGCGCCCGCCTTCTCGAAAAACGAGGAAGTGATAACCGCAGCCTTCCGCGCCGTGAACGAGATACTCGTCCCAAATCTCCGCCACGCAGGAAACTTCCTCTTCGCTGAAAACGCCCGCTCGCGCCGTAATTGAATTAATCGCTTCGCCGTCGGCGGGCTGGGCGATGAAAATATTTTCCTTCATAAAGCCGCCTTTTATTTTTTGAGATTTATTTTATCATCACGCCGACGGCGGACAAAACGCCAAAATTTTCTCTTAACCCTTCGCCTTTACGCAAAACAGATTTTCCAAAACTCAGAAAACGCAAGCCGTGAGTATAATTTCAGACTATGCGTTTTAATTTATTTAAGCAATCCGACATCCCCGAAAGATACAGAGCCAACTTTCTGCATCTCTACTTCGACATCGCTTGGTTCGGCATCTTAAGCGGCACGTCGGTCAACTTCGTCAACATCTACGCAACGCGCTTGGGCGCGAGCGCGTTGCAAGTCGGCGCGTTAACGGCGGTTTCCGCCGTCGTCAACTTATTTCTCGCCATCCCCGCCGGGCATTGGATCGGCAAACGCCACACCGGGCGCGCCGTCTTTTGGTCGTCGGTGCTTTTTCGCATCGGCTACGTCTTGTGGATTCCGCTGCCTTGGCTCTTCAACGAACAAGGTCAAATTTGGGCGTTAATCATCACCACCTTTTTGATGGCTATTCCGCTCACGCCGTTGGGCGTCGGCTTTAACGCCCTCTTCGCCGAAGCCGTGCCAGACCGTTATCGCGCGCGCGTGGCCGGGACGCGCAACATCACCTTCGCCGTTACTTACATGCTTTCGTCGCTCGGCGCGGGCTACATTTTAGAAACCATAAAATTTCCCGAAGGCTATCAAATCATCTTCGTCATCGGCGCGATCGGCGCGGCGTTAAGCAGTTTTGACCTTTACCACATCAAACCGATTCAAGAGGACGCGCTCGCGCCGCCTTCCCCGCCGATAGCGGATTCTTCTCCCAAACTTTCGCCCGTCCGCGCCATGTTCGCCTCTCTGCGTTTGGACGTTTGGAAAACGTCCTTCAAAAATGTCTTATGGGGGCTTTTCCTCTTTCACTTCGCGCAATATTTATGCAGCCCGCTTTACCCGCTTTTCAACGTGCGCGTGCTAAACCTCAACGACGCGGAACTGGGCAACGGAACGGCGCTTTATTATTTTTCGGTGTTGCTGGCGTCGGTTTATTTAAGCCGCATCGTGCAAAAAATTGGCAACAAAAACGTAACCGCCTGGGGCGCGTTGGGCATGGCGTCTTATCCGCTGATGATGGCTTTCGCCCAAAACGTCTGGCATTATTACATGCTCTCTTTCGTCGGCGGATTTTTATTCGCGTTGTTCAACGGCGCATACGCCAACTACATGCTGGAAAAAATTCCGCCGCACGACCGCCCTTCGCATTTGGCGTGGTACACCATCATGCTTAACTTCGCCATCTTGACCGGCTCGCTGATCGGTCCCGCCGTCGCGGACGTGATCGGCTTAATTTCGGCGCTGATCGTTTTCGGTTTTGCCCGCATCGTCGCCGGGTGGTTCATGCTCAAACACGGATGATGCCGCCGTCCATTCATGTTAAAATTGACTCGTGTCTGAAAATATCAAAATCGTCGCCAACAACCGCAAAGCCAACTTTGAATACGTTCTGCTCGAACGGTTTGAAGCGGGCATCTCTTTGCACGGCTCGGAGATAAAATCCATCCGCGCCGGGCAAATTAGCATTCAAGAAGCCTATGTGGACATCGCCGACGGGCGCGAAGCCTGGCTGCTTGAAGCGCACGTCGCGCCGTACGAGCAGGCGGGAAAATATTTCAACCACGAGCCGAAACGAAAACGCCGCTTGCTCCTCCATAAAAAAGAAATTCGGGAATTGTGGAACAACGTCCGCATAAAGGGAATGACCGTCGTCCCGACGAAGGTCATTCTCAAAAACGGGCGCGCCAAAGTGGAAATTGCCCTAGCCAAAGGCAAAAAAGCCTACGACAAACGCGCCTCCATCGCCAAACGCGACGAAGCGCGAGATAAAGAACGCGCCATGCGCGTTCGCTAAGCGAGAGGAATCATGCCTCCTTCAACCATCGGCGGGATTAATCTGTTGCCCGAATTCGAAAAGCGGAAATTATATTCGCGCTACATTCCGCAATCTTTATTGGAAAAATTTAACCTTCCGCCGCTCGATTCGGACGCGGGACGCGACCTTTTGCAATTCCGCTTTGCAAACGGTTCGACCGACGTGGAAATGCGCCTTTATCATCAACGCAATTTTCCCGACCCGATTCTTTACGCGCATTTGACCGACACGATGAACGGACAAATTCACGTTTTGCTCTACATCTTAAACGACCCCGACTCTCCGCGCTTTGACGTGGACAAAATGCCAAACGGCTCGCCGACAAAATTCGGCATTTTCCAGAGAAACCTCGCGGCGGAAGAAAAAGCGCGCGCGGCGGGGCTGGCGCCAGGTCAGGTGCGGCGCGGACTGCGGATGTTAGGTCAAGCCGTCGAAGCGTTTGAAAATTTCGTCGTCGCGCTCAATCACGACGTGTACTTCGTCGAGCCGCTGTATTATCACAACGCGGTCATCTTCGAGCGTTACGGATTTTCCTATCAAGTTGGGCGGCGGCTGATGGAAAACATCCACGCGGGCTTTCAACCCGACGGCGCGCTTCGCGCCCGCCTGAACGGCGAAAACGCCTTCCGTCAACCCGACGCGGCGGACGGCATTCTCAAACGCTCGTGGGCGATCCACGACGGAATTTTAGGCGAACCGTTTACCAACGTAACTATGTATAAGGTCATCGGGCGTCGCGCCGAGATTAATACGGCGCAAAATTGCGCGTGGTAAAAACAAAAATTCAAGGATTAATGGGGCATTATGCTATACTATTCCCGTTTCTCATATTTTTAGTTGTAAGGTAGTTGTCATGGCTGCCGTCTTTCATATTAAAGTAAAATTTCAAGCGGAGAGATGCCAATTATGTCTGACAATGGACGAGTCATTTTATATATCGAGGACAATCCCGACAATCGCAGCCTTGTGCGAAGGGTGTTAAGCGCCGAAGGCTATACCGTTCTCGAAGCGCCGCAAGCCAGTCAAGCGTTTTTGAAGTTAGAAAGCGAAAACATAGACCTTATTTTGATGGACATTAACATGCCCGACATGGACGGCTACACGTTGACGGCAAAAATTAAGCAAATCGAAAAATACAAGCACATCCCCATTGTGGCGATTACCGCCAACGTCATGCGCGGCGACAAAGAAAAATCGCTCGAAGCGGGATGCGACGGCTACATCCAAAAACCGATAGATATTGACTTGCTCTCGCAGCAAGTCGAACGCTATATTTCAAGGAGAAGCAATGTCTGATTCAGACCGAACCCCAGCAGTGTCCGACACGCAACCTATTCACAAACCGACAATCCCCAAAGACGCGGCGGTGTTGGTCGTCGAAGATAACGTCTCTAACTTTGTGTTAATTGCCCGCATGTTAGGCTATTTGGGCATTCACTGCGAGTGGAAAACTTCCGGCTATGAAGTGGTCGAATACGCCGACACGCTTCCGCGTTTGGATTTGATTCTGATGGACATTCGCCTGCCTTATGAAGACGGCTACGGCGCGCTGAAAAAAATCCGCGCTTCGGACCGCTTCAAAGACGTGCCGATCATCGCCGTAACGGCGGAAGCGAGTCAAGAGCAGATGAAGAAAGCGAAAGATTCCGGTTTCAACGGTTTTCTCGGAAAGCCGCTCGACCCCGACCGCTTCCCCGACCAAATCCGCCGCATTTTAAGCGGCGAATCCGTTTGGGAGTACATGTAGATCACCTTCAATGAGCGCGCTTAACCTTCTTCTTCTCGTTCTTATGTTCGCGTTGGGGGCTGGACTGACAGCGGGCGTTTTTTTCTATTTTAGAAAACGGCGCACCGTCGAACCTTTGCAAACGCTGGCTGAAACCATTCGCCAATACGCGAACGGCGACCGCGCCTTGCGCGTCGAGCCGTCGCAATCCGCCGACGACGAAGTCGAGTGGATCGTGCAATCGTTCAATTACCTTGCGAATCGCATCGAAGAAGAACGGCGCAATTTGGAAGCGCCGTCGGAAAAGAAAGCGCCCCTGCTCGGCGGAAACGAAGACGAAATTGTCCGCGAGTTAGAGCGGTTGTATCGCTCCAACACGTTAATTGAATCGGCGAAAACCGAAGCGGACGTTTTCAGCGCCAGCGGACGAATCTTAAAAGATTCTCCGTACCCCGCGCTTCTTTTGCAAATCAAAAAAGACGGCATAAAAATCGTCGGCGCTTCGGACAAAATTTCAAAAGACGTTTCCGCAGACATCGCGCAAGCCGAGCCGACGATGATTCAAATGCTGCAAACTTTCATCGCCGACCGCGCCATCGCCGCGCCTTACGCCGAATTGCCCGAAACGCTCAAAAGTCTTTTATCCATGCTCGGCTTGGCGGAAGCGACGTTGATTCCCGTTCGCGGCGACGAATCGTCCAAAGGCGCACTAATCGTCAACGCGAAAGAAGCGCTGCCGCTTTACGAAAAACTCGCGGAATTAATTTCCGCCTCGCTCGAACACGCTTACTCGACCTCGAACATGCGCCGTCTTTTGGACGAAGTCGAAGCGCTCGCCTCGATGAACGAGTTAACCGCTTCAATGTCCGACGTTCAAGAGTTTTATCAAGCATTGCTGGCGCGCATTCAACACATCATTGGCAATTACAGTTTGACGATTGCCATTTACGACAAAGCGACAAACACAATCAACGTGCCGTTCAGTTACGAAGAAGGAGAAGTGCAATCCATTCCCAGTTTTCCGCTTGGGGAAGGGTTGACGTCCACGTTGTTGCGCTCTCGTCAGCCGCTGCTAATTGTCGAAGACACCGAGCAAAGGGTCGTCGCGCTTGGGGCGAAAGTTGTCGGCAAATTGCCGAAGTCCTTAATCGGCGCGCCGCTTCTCGTGCAGGGCAAAGCGATTGGCGCATTAATCATTCAAGACGTTGAAAACGAGGGGACCTTCAACGAAGACGATTTGCGTTTCTTCACCGCGCTGGCGAATCAAGTTGCGGGCGTGGTTCACAGCATCCGCTTAGTGGAAGAGAGCAGACAGCGGGCGCTTCAAGTGGAAATCGCCGCCGAAATTGCGCGCGACATCAGCGGCTTTTTGAACTTGGACGAACTGTTAAGCAAAGCGGTTACGTTAATCCGCGAGCGGTTTAATTTTTATCACGCTTCGGTTTTTCTTCTCGACCCGTCGGGCGAGTTTGCCGTCGTCCGCGAGGCGACTGGCGAAGCGGGCGCGCAAATGAAGCGCGAAAATCATAAAATCGGAATCGGCTCGAAATCCATCGTCGGTTATGTGGCGGGGAAAGGCGAAGAGCTGGTCGTCAGCGACACGACGAAAGACATGACGCATCACGTCAACCCGCTGTTGCCTGACACAAAAGCGGAGGCGGCGTTTCCGCTGAAAGCCAGCGAACGCATCGTCGGCGTGCTGGACGTTCAAAGCGCGCAACCCTACGCTTTTTCCGACGAGCATATCGGCAGTTTGAAAATCCTCGCCGACCAATTAGCCGTCGCCGTTGAAAACTCGGAGTTGTTCGCCGAAACTCAAGAGCACCTCGCTCAACATCGTCTGCTTCATCATATTACTTCGTCGGCGGCTTCCGGCACAACCTTAGACGAAGCGTTGGAAAGCGCCATCAACGGGCTTCAAGTTACCTTAGGCGGCGATCGCATTATGATTTTGCTGGCAGACTCTGAAAAGCGCATGTTGGAAGTTAAGGCTTCGGCGGGTTATTTAGGCGACGCCGTCAACATGAAGGTTGCCATCGGGCAGGGCATAACGGGCTGGGTTGCGGAACATAAGCGCTCTCTGCGAATCCGCGACACGCAAAAGGATTCGCGCTTCATAGACACGGGCGTAAGCACGCGCTCCGAGTTGGCGATTCCGCTGATTTATCGAAACGAGATTTTAGGCGTCATCAACGCCGAAAGCGAACAAGTGGACGCTTACTCTGAAAACGACGAGGAAATGCTCGGCACGCTGGGCGGCAGTTTGGCGGCGGTCATCGCCAACGCCCGCTTGCTGGAACAGATTCGCGCACAGTCGGAGCGCGAGCGTTTAATTAACGAAATCACCGGGCGCATTCGACGTTCGACGGATATTCAATCTATTCTCCAAATCACTGCGGGCGAAATCGCCAGAGTGACCGGCGCGCGCTACACTAAAATTCAAGTCGCGCCGAAAACCGACGACGAAGTCGGCGAAGAAGAGAGGCAATGATGCGGTCTTCCTTCAGTTTAGGGAACGCTCAAAAAGACGCGGAGAGAGTTTACAAGGTTTGGCGCGAGAAATTCATCGTTCCGCTTCTAGTCGGAGCGTTGGTTTTAGGGGCGTTGGCGCTAATCTTCTTTTTGAGGACGTCGCAGAATCCGTTAATCAACGGGCTTTTTACTTTTACTCTTATTGCCATCGCTGTCGTTACAGTTTTCAACTTTTCTTACGCTATTCGCATCGCCGTTTTTCTGCTTTGCGCTTATTTATTAGCGCTCGGCGAACTTATCAACCTTGGCGCCGAGGGCGACGCGGCATTTTTCTTTTTAGGATTAATCGCCTTTGCCACGATGTTTGTTTCGCCTAAAGCCGGCATTCAGGCGTTGATTTTATATTTCATCACCAATGTCGGCGCGGGCGTCGTTGCGCTGACAACCGATATTATTCCGCTTGCGCCCAACGCGATTCATTCGGAATTTGGCAGTTGGTTCACCAGCATTACCATGACCTTCCTCTTCGGGTTAATTATCATCTTGGGTTTTCAACAGCTTGAAAAAGAATTTGCGGGAGCGCAAAAGCAAATCGCCTTAGCCATTAACGATCTGCGCGAAGAGCGGAACAACCTCGAAGCCAACGTTCAAGAGCGCACCGCGCAACTGCGGCGCATCAACGAAGTCGGAAGCCTCGTCGCCACGACGCTCGACGCGAACGAAATTATTTCGCTCGCCGTCTCACAGATTCAAAAAAGCTTTGATTTCATCCACATCGGACTTTATCTTTTAGACGCGACCGAACAATGGGCGGAATTAAAAGAAGCCGTCAGCGAGACGGGCGCGATGATGAAAGAAGGAAAGTACCGCGTCAACATTTACGACAAAGGATACGTCGCCCAAGTAATTCGCTCCAAGTCGGGCGAAATTCTGCAAGACGAAACAAAAATTCAACAAGAAAATTCGCTCTTCCCTTACACGCGCTCGCTGCTTGTCGTCCCGCTGACCGCAGGCAAGGTTTACGGCGCGTTGGAGTTGCACTCTTCTAAAGTTCGCGCTTTTATGCCGCAAGACCTCGACGCTTATCAAAACATGGCGAACGCCATCGCCGCCGCGCTTGAAAACGCGGAACTTTTTCAAGAAGCGCAACAAAGCATTATGGAAATGAAAGCCACGCAACGGCAGTATCTTGAATCGGCGTGGGATACGCTTGCGTCGGAGCGCATCATTCGCTACGCCCTCGGCGACGCGGAACTCGCGGAGAACAATCCGCTAAAAATGTCGCTCACGTTGCGCGATCAAGAAGTCGGGCAGGTAATCGCTTCCGGCGTCTCCGAATGGACCGACGAGCAGAAGAATATCGTCGAGGCGATCGCCGCGCAGGCGACGCTTGCGCTCGAAAACGCGCGCTTGGTCGAAAGCAGTCAATTCGCCGCCGTTCAAGAAAAGTTAGCCAACGAGATTATTTCAAAAATTTGGGCGTCCTCTTCGCTGGACGGAATCTTGCAGACGACCATCCGCGAGTTGGGACGCAGCCTCGAAGCCGCCGAAGTGGAAATCGAAATTTCGATGGAAGGAGGCGCGCATGACAACTCCTAATCCCGCCGTCGCGCTCAATCCGCAAGAATGGCGCGAGCGTTTTATCCGCGTTATTTTGAAAGTCGCTTCGTTGCTTGGCGTCGTCATCCTCGCCGCCGCTTTCCCCATCGCCGCCGCAACAGACCGCATTCTCTATGTCGTGTTGTATTTATTATTGCTTGCCGCCGCTTTTGCGTCCATGCCGTATGCGCCGCGAGTCTACATTTTGCTTGCCGTCATATTAGCCGTCGGCGTGGATTTAATTTTAACCCGCGGAGTTTGGGCGAACGGCTCTCTCTTTTTGATGGCGGCGGTTGTGCTGGCGTCTCTCTTGCTGGATAATCGCGCAGATTTTATTACGCTCGGCGTCATAGCGATTTTTCACGCCGTTATCGCGGGGTTAAGTTTAGGGGAAAAAATTGTAATTCACTCGCCCACCGGGAACGATGTCGGGGTGATGGGTTGGGTCGTTTACGTCGCCGATTTTGTAATTCTCGGCGCGATAGTTTTAATTGCGTCCACAATGTTGAAAAATGCCTTAGCAAAGGCGTTTCGACAAATATCGGATTCTTTCTTGGCGGTGGAAATCGAAAAGAAAAGGCTGGAAGAGCGAGTTCAAAAACGCACGGAAGAAATTGAAGCGCACATCAATCAATTTCGCGCTTCGACGGCTATCGCTCAAGTCATCGCCCAATCTCAAGGGTATGAAGACTTGCTGGAAAACATCGTGCGCGGCGTCGCCCAAGAATTCAACTATTCTCACGTCGGCGTTTTTATTTTAGATCATCAAAAAAGAAACGTCTATCTTCAAACCGTTTCCGAAAAAGGGGACGCATCCATGCTTGGACAAATTTTCCGTCTGAGCGCGGATCGCAAAAATCCGCTTAATGTGGCGATTGAAAAAAACGTCAGCATCTTGGTTTCCGGCACGGAAGGCGTCAACTTTGCGCGCGATCCGAACTTCCCTCGCGCCCGTTCGCGGATGATTATTCCTCTTACGGCGCGCGGAAATCAAATCGGCGCGCTCGACATTCAATCCAGCCGACTGAGCGCGTTCAAGCAAGAGGATGTAGAAGTTCTTGAAACTCTGGCAGATTTAACAGCGACGACCTACAACAACATTCTTCTTAACGAAGAAATCAATCGCATCGGCGCGCAGTTGGAAACAAGCGCGTCCGCTCAAACGCAGCAAATTTGGAGCAAATTTACCAGCCGCAATAAAAGCGCTTATCAATACACGCCCGCAGGCGTGCGCCCCATTTTCTCCCGCGAAAAAGGCGCGGACCCCGACGCGCTCTACGTCCCCGTCGTTTTGCACGAACAAACAATCGGAACAATCAAATTGAAAAAGCGAAAAGGCGACGCCGAAGGTTGGACGGAACGTCAGCGCGACCTTGTGGAAAAAATATCCGCGCAAACGGCGTTGGCGCTCGAAAACAGCCGCCTCGTGGACGAAGCCCAAAAGAGCGCGCTCCGCAACCAGATGATCGCCACCTTTTCCAGCCACGTCCGCGAAACGCTGGACATTGACACCGTCATTCAAGCCGCCGCAACGGAACTTCGCAAAGTATTCGACCTTAAAGAAGCGGAAGTCATCATCGGCTCGGCGCCGTCTTCTTCGCAAACGGACGACAAGGGATGAACATGAATCAAGCAAATCAATTGAATTATTCGTACAATCAATGGCGTTCGTCCTTCCTCCGCACTACGTTGCTAGTCGCGTCCGTTTTTGGCTTAATCGCCATCGTCCCCAATATCATTTCCAGCGCTCTTGTTTTTAAGATTATTTATTCCGTCGTCTATCTTGCCTTGCTTGCCGTCTCTTTTCTAAAAGTCAACGATGAAATTCGCGCAAGCGTTCTCGTCGGTCTCGTTTTCATCGTTTCTGTTTCGGGCTTCCCCGAAAGCGGCTCCATCGGAAGCGGACGGCTCTTCTTGCTCGGAGCAATCAGTTTAGCCTGCCTCCTTTTTTCGTGGAAAGCGGGCGCCGTCATCTTCGGCGCGGGAAGCGTCGCTTATGCCTTTTTCGGCTGGCTGATATTGACTCAAAGAATAACCCTTATCGACCCGACCGTCCAAGCGGGCGACGCGGTATTTTGGATCGGCAATTACGCCAGTTTGTTAATTTTATCGGCGCTCATTATCGTCGGCATCGGTTTGTCTCAAAGCGAATATCGGCGTTCGGAACAACGCGCCAAAGAATTGCTTACGGAACTTTCGGAAGAACGCTCCGCGCTGGAACAGCGAGTCGAAGAGCGGACGCGCAACCTCGACCGCCTCACCACTCAGTTGCAAGCCGTCGCCGAAGTCGGAAAATCTATCACCTCTTATCGCAACCTCTCCGAACTTTTGCAAAGCGCGTGCTTTCTCATTCACGATAAATTTGGCTATTATCACGTCGGCATTTTTCTTTTGGACGAACGCAAACAATACGCGGTTCTCGCCGCCGCCAACAGCGAAGGCGGACAACGCATGTTAGAACGCGGACATCAACTCAAAATCGGCGAGACGGGCATCGTCGGCTACGTTTCCGAAAATCTGGAAGCGCGCATCGCCCTCGACGTAGGCGACGACGCGGTCTTCTTCAACAACCCCGACCTGCCCGACACGCGCTCCGAAATGGCGCTGCCCATCGTTTCCAGCGGACAGATTCTCGGCGTGCTCGACGTGCAAAGCGTAGAACCGAACGCCTTCGTCCAAGACGACATCGAGACGCTGCAAACGCTCGCCGAACAATTAGCCATCGCCATCCAAAACGCCAACTTGTTCAACGAAACCAACAAAGCGCTGGAAGCGACCCGCGCCACATACGGTCAACTCAGCCGCGAAGCGTGGAACTACATCCTCCGCACGCAGGCGCGAGTGGGCTTCCTCGCCACGCCGCCGACCACCATCCGCATTCAAAGCGAAACGCTGGAAGACAGCGTCTCCAAAGCCATCCAAATGGGAGACATTATTCACGGCGGCGACAACTTGACAATCGGCGTGCCGGTCAAAATTCGCGGACAGGTCATCGGCGCGATTCGTTTGAAGAAATCCGAAATCGCCGACGCTTGGTCGCAAGAAGAAATTAATCTGGCAATTTCCCTCGCCGACCAATTAAGCGGCGCGTTGGAAAGCGCGCGTCTCTATAACGAATCGCAACGACGCGCCTACCGCGAGTCAATTCTCTCGGACATTTCGGCGCGCATCACCGCTTCGCCCAGCCGCGAGGCGATCATCCGCGAAACGGTGCAAGAGTTAGGGCAATCGTTTGCGAACGTTTCCGTCGCCTTCCAACTGCTTGAAAGGGGAAACGAATAACACCATGAAAGCCGACTTTATCAACTACTGGAATATAACGCGCGATTACCTGTTCAAAGACCGCCCGAACGACGAACCGGGCGCGCGCGCCGAAATCACCGCGATTCATATTTTAGGTTTGCTCGTTTTATTTTTCGCGGCAATGTCCTTCAACGCGACCATTTCAAAATTTTTCTCCGCCGCCTCTTTCCTCATTGGTCTGTTCGTGCTGATTCAATGGACTCGCGGAAATTCCGACCGCCTTCTACTCTTCCCGGCCGTCTTGATGACAGTTCTCGGCTCTGGCGTAATTTTCGACGGAAAAGGCTCGCACGATTTAATGTGGATTAACGCCATCGGCATTTTCCTCCTCGTCAACATTGACGTTCGCAAAAACCAAGCCTCGCCCATTTTCTTCTTCGGCGCGTTGGAAGTCATTTTATTCATCGCCGTCGGCGTTGCTGAAATAAACGGCGTCATCTCCAACCCGTTCAAAACAACCTACCAGCATATTTTTCTTGGGGCGTTTTATTTAGGCGCGGCGTTCGCCGCCATCGGCGTCATCTTCTATCGGCATCGTTCGCTATTAGGACTCGCGCTAAAAACACAAAAAGAAGAAACGCGCGCCAAAGACCAATATAAAGAAACCGCTTCGACGCTTGAATTGCAAGTCAAAAAACGCGCGTTGGATGTGGACGCGCTCAACCAAAAATTAGACGATGAAACTGCGCGCCTGCGGGCGGCGGCGGAGATTACTCAAGAATTAACTAAAATTCGCTACGCCGACGCTTCCGACTTGCTCGCGCGCGCCGCGCGCGTCATCGCCGAAAAATTAGGGTATTACCACGTCGGCATCTTCCTCGTGGACCGCGTCCGCGAGTACGCTGTCCTGCGCGCCGCCAACAGCGAAGGCGGACAAGAAATGCTGACGCGCCATCACCAACTCAAAATCGGCGGCGCGGGCGTGGTCGGCTTCGTCGCCCAAAGCGGACGTCCGCGCATCGCCCTCGACACAGGCGTGGACGCGGTCTTCTTCAACAACCCGTATCTGCCAAAAACGCGCTCCGAAATTTCCATCCCAATCAAAATTGCGAACGTCGTTTTGGGCGTGCTGGACGCGCAAAGCGATCAACCCGCCGCCTTCGCCGAAGAGGACGCAAACATCCTCGCCGCCATCGCCGGTCAATTAGCGGCGTTGCTGCAACTCGTCAACGCGGACGATTTATCAATCACCCCGTCGGCGAGAAGAGCCGCTCAACTTTCTGTCGCGGAAAAGAGACTCGGCTACACTTACTCGACGGACGGGAGCGTCGTCTTCACCCCCGCGCTCGAACTTCACCCGCGAGTGCAAAAAGCGGTCGTCGCCGGCGAAACCGTGTCCGTCAACCGCGCCTCGCAAGGCGGACAGCCGCTGCTGGCGATTCCCGTCAAATTGCGCGACGAGACGATTGGCGTCATCCAAATTGAATCTTCCGAATCCAATCGCATTTGGGACGAAAACGAAATCCTCCTCGCCCAAGCCGTCTCGGAACGAGCGGCGCTCGCGCTGGAAAACGCCCGCCTGCTCGAAGACGCGACGCTCCGCGCCGAACAAGAAGAAACCATCTCGCGCCTTTCCGAACACATCGGCGCGTCCACAAACTTTGAGCGCATCATGCAAACTACCATCCAAGAACTCGGCGCGGCGTTGGGCGCGTCTCGCTCGTTCATTCAAATTGGCGGGCTTCCCCAGTCAAACGGAAAGGATGCGGAATGAGCGAAACCTCCCCCGTCTCCAACGCCGCTTCAAGAACTCGACGAGGAATCAGCATCCGCTGGAAATTGCCGCTCGCCGTCATCGGCTTGGCGCTTCTCTCCTCCGCCGCCTATGCGATTATCAGCATTCGTCTTTCTCAACAAACGCTGACGAAAGAGATTCAGAATCGGCTTGAAAAACAAGTTTTGACGGAAGTCAAAGTCGTTCAATCGGATTTGCTTATCGCGCAAACCGTCGCCGCGCAACTCGCCTCTTTTTCCGAAATCGGCTACCCCAGCGAAGACTACGCGCTCTCAATCGCGCGAGAAGCGCTTAGACAAAATCCGCAAATTTCCGGCGTAAAAATCGCTTACGAACCGAAGCAGTTTGACCTGAAGCGAGAATTATTCGCGCCGTATTACTATCGCGCCAACGCGGGCGTAATCGCTTACGAAGATTTGGGAAAAATGGACGTCAGTTACTTGACGAAAGATTGGTACGCCATGCCGCGCGCGACGCTCAGCCCGTTTTTGAACAAACCTTATCTCAACACTGAGGCAATCAACAACTGGACGATTACTTGGAGCGTTCCCTTCTTTTCGCAGACAACGCATATCCTCAAAGGCGTCGTCGCCGTGGACATTGCCTTCACGCGGACTCAAAGCGTCGTCAACGCAATTCAAGTCGGCGAAAACGGCTACGCTTTTATGATTGACTCAAACGGCAAATTGCTCGGGCTCGGCTCGCACGGCGGAAACTATCAAGCGCTGATGGGTTCTTCGCTTTCGCCGACCTACTCCGAAAAAACTGCAAGTTGGTATAACTTGCTCGCCGACATGAAAGCAGGCAAAAGCGGATTTACCGAAGCGGCAGACCTGCGCGATGAAGATATGTTTGTCGCCTACGCGCCCGTCGAGTTAAACAGCGACTGGTCGCTCGCGCTTGCCTTTCCCAAAGCCGAAGTTTTTAGCACGATGAACGAATTAAGCGACACGCTGTTCGGCTACACCGCCGTCGGCTTGCTCGTGCTTGGCGCGTTGCTCTTCCTTCTATCAAACTCCATTTCTACGCCATTAATCAAACTGACGGAATTTGCCAACCTCATATCCAGCGAAACCATCCTCAGCGGACATCAAGGTCAGTTTGACGAAATTAAAATTCGCGCCAACGACGAATTGGGAGATTTAGGCGACGCCCTCAATCGAACGGCGGCTCATTTGCGCGGAACGTTCAGCGCGCTAGAAGACAACATCATGCGGCGCACCAAAGAACTCACGCGCCTGACGAGCGAACTGCGAACCGTCGCCGACATCAGCCGCGAAATTTCATCCATCCGCGACCAAAACGCGCTGTTAACAATTTCCGCCAGCCTCATCCGCGAGCGTTTCAACTACTATCACGTCGGCGTCTTCCTCGTCGACTCGCGCGCCGAATACGCGACGATTCACGGAGCCAGCGGCGCTTCCGCCGACAAAATGATTGCCGACAACTACAAACTCAAACTGAGCCAAGCCAGTTCGATGGAATCCGTCGTCGTCAGCGGGCAGCCGCACATCGCCTCCGACTTCGACATTCAAATTATCCGCGCTCACGATCATTACCTGCCCGACACGCAATCCGCCATTGCGCTGCCGTTACGAAGTCATAACCTCACCGTCGGCATTTTAGACGTGCGCGACATAAAGCCCGACGCCTTCGCGGAAAACGACATCCAAAGTCTGCAAGCGCTCGCCGACCAAATCTCCGCGTCGCTTGAAAATACGCAATTGCTGAAACGCCTCGAAACGACGCTTGAAGAAGCGTCAAAAGAAAAGCAGATTCAAACGCAAGAGGCTTGGCGCGACACGGCGGGAAACCTCTCCGCGCCCGCCTACGAATACGACGGAATGCAAATTCGCGCCATCCCGCAAAATCTGCCGCCCGAACTTGCCGCGCAACTTGAAAAAGGAGAACCCGTCGTTCACAACGCCTCTCAAGAAGAAAGCGCGCTCTACGTCCCCTTGCTTATTTTCGGGCAAGTCGTCGGCGTCGTCGGGCTGGAACAAAAAGGGCGCTCGAACGGCTGGACGAAAGAACAAATCGCCGTCGCGCAAGCGTCCGCAAACCGCGCCGCGCTGACGCTTGAAAACGCCCGCCTGTTAGAAGACAGCAACCGCCGCGCCGTCAAGGAAAGCGCCATCTTCGCCGCCGCAAATCGCATCGGCGCGTCATCCAGCATCGAAAACATCCTTGAAACCGCCGCCGAAGAACTTGAAAAAATCCTGAGCGACTCGGAAATCACCATCCAATTTATAGATCGGTCGTCCGAGTCGTAACGAGGAAAAATTATGTTGCAAAAAATTCGCCAATTTTTCGCTCCGCCCGTATTTGAAGACGGCAACAAAACCCTAACCGCCCTCTTCGTAAACAGCCTGGTCTGGACGTTTGTCGTCGTCGGCGGCATTTACGCGATTATCGTTCCAATTTTCTGGCATATTTACCTTCCCGCGTTAATTGCGGGCGCGGTCGCCGCCGTTAGTTTAGTCGCGCGTATGTTGATGTTACACGGACAAGTGCGAACGTCCGCTATTATTTTGATGACGATCTTTATCGCCGCCATCACCGCCTCTATCGTCGCCACAAACGGCATGTACGGCGCCGCTTATTTTAGTTTGATCCTCTCGACGGCGATTGCCGGCGTTTTGCTCTCCACACGCGGACTGTACATCGTCTCCGGAATTAACATCCTCATCGGACTTTTCGTCTTCCTCTTTCAAGACTCTCTGCCCGAACCGCTCATTACGCAAGGCTCGATGGCGTATTTTTCCTCGCTGGTTTTATACATCTTGCTGACGGCGATATTTCTAGGGACGCTCTTCCGCAGGTTGGAAAATTTATTTGAAGAACTGCGAAACGCGCGCGCCGACCTCGAAACGAAAAACGACAAAATTCAACGCGACGCCGAAGAGTTAGAGAACATCGTCGAAGCGCGCACCGCCGAATTGCGCGCCACAAACGAAGACAACGAACGCCGCGCAAAACAATTTGAATCCATCGCCGTCGTCGCCAAAGCCACCAGTCAAGCGCAAACGCTGGACGAACTTCTCCCGCAAATTGCGGAAACCATCAGCCAACAATTCGGCTATTATCACGTCGGCATCTTTTTGCTGGACGCAAATTCCGAATACGCCGTCTTAATCGCCGCCAACAGCGAAGGCGGACAAAAAATGCTCGCCCGCAATCACAAACTCAAAGTCGGGCAAACAGGCGTCGTCGGTTATGTGGCGGGGACGGGATTTCCGCGCCTCGCGCTGGACACCGGCTCCGACGCAATCTACTTCAACAACCCCGACTTGCCCGACACGCGCTCCGAGTTGGCTCTGCCGTTGCTCCGCAAAGGGCGCGAAATTATCGGCGTGTTGGACGCGCAAAGCGTCGAAGCCAACGCCTTCAAACAGGAAGATTTGCACCGTCTGCTCACGCTTGCCGACCAAGTAACCATCGCCATTGAAAACGCGCGGCTGTTTGAAGAACAGCAAAAAACCTTGCGCGAAACGCAAACCGTGTACAACCGCAATTTGCAAGAAGGCTGGGCGCAGTTTATTCGCTCGCAAAATATTTACGGGATTCGACGGCGCAACATGAGAAGCGACTTGCTTTCCGAACCGCTGGATCTGCCCGGCGTCTTTGAGGCGGTTCGCTCTGGCGGCGCCTATCGTCGGACGGAAGCCGACGGCTCGTCCACGCTGACCATCCCCATCAACCTGCGCGGACAGCCCGTCGGCGTGCTAAACGTCAAATCGGCGGAGGGGCGTTCGTGGAACGCCGACGAAGTGGACATTATGACTGCCGTCTCCGAACGCGCCGCTTTATTCATCGAAAACGCGCGGCTGCTTGAAGAAAGCCGCCTGCTCGCCGAACGCGAACACGCCATCAGCGAAATCTCGTCCAAAATTGGAACGGGAACTCAAGTGGCGGATATTTTGCAAATTGCCGCCCGCGAGTTGGGCGCGCAAATTCGCGACGCGCAAATTACGGTAGAGATTGGAGGCGGCGAATAAACTCGCCTAAAACGACAGCCATGCTACCTTCCTCTTTCTCTTCCATCGAAAAAAGTTACACGCGCAACGCCTTGACGATTCAGGGATTTATGCTCGCGGCGACGCTCGCGGCTTCGGCGTTCTTCGGCTACAGCGCCTACGCAAACGGACTCTCCGCGTTGTACGTCCCTTTCGCCTCCACCTTGGCGACCTTTATCTTCGGGCTTTACGCATTTCAATTAACCCGCCGCGGCAAACGAGATTTATCCGTCGCGCTTCTTTTGGCGGCGCTGTTAATTAACATCTTCATCCTCTCTTTTATCGTCAGCGGACTCGGCGCGTTTTCGGTCATCGCCGTTATTTTATTCTCCTTGTTGGTCGTCGGCTTGGCAATGTCTTCGCGCTACGCCGTCTCCGTTCTGACGGGAATAACAGTCGTCTCTATTCTTTTGCTCGTTACCGACAACTCTTTCGGCGCAAACCGAATTCCGCCCTCGCTTGTCTTTCCATACGCGCCTTATGTCGTCGGCTTTATCGCCATCCCGATTATTTATAGTTTCTTCAAAAACTTTGGCGGATTCAGACTTCAAACCAAAGTTACGTTAGGAATTATGCTGACAGGCGGCGTCGCCGTCGCGTCTCTCTTCGCCTTCAACATCAACCGCATCGGCTTTCTTAGCGGATTTTTGACGGAACGCTACGAAGAAAACGCTTTCGCCAAAACGGAAGCCGACTTAAGAAATACCACGCTCATTGAAGCGAATAAAATTGACGATTTCTTTGCGGAGACGATGAACGATTTAGGCGTTGTCGCAACGTATCAATCCAATTTATTGCAACAAAAAGAACAATTAAGCGGCGGGGAATATTGGAACGCTGCGGAAAAATTAACTCGACTATCCGGCGGTCAATACGGAAATTCCCCGTCAGACGTCGCTTCCGTTTTCCTTCCCAACCTGTACCCGCTTTCAGACGAAACGATCGCCGACATCAACGCCGCCGTTCACATGGATTTCATCGGGCCCGCCTTTCTTCGTTCGCACCCTGAAATCGTCTCCGTTTACTATATCGCCTTAGCCGGTTATTCCGTTTATTATCCAAATATCAACTTGGCAAACACCGTTCCGCCGGATTTCGACGCCGCTAAAGAACGCTTCTTTACCATCGCCGACCCGAAAAACAACACCGGAAAATTTCCGCGTATTACCAAACCGTATGAAGACCCGGCTGGCAGAGGGTTAATTGTTACCCTATCCATTCCCGTTTACGCTGGCATGGATTTTCAAGGCGTCATCGGCGCGGATATTCAACTTTCCAAAGTCGCCGAAACCATCTCGAAAATTCACATCAGCAAGACCGGGTTCGCCTTCCTCGTTGACCGAAACGGGCTAATCCTTTCTATGAACGCCGACGGGTATCAATACTTCGGCTTAACTCCCGAAAGCGTGCCTTTTAACGAATCGCCCAAACAAACTATTTTCAACACGCCAAAACGCGAACTGATAGACGTCGTTCAACGTGTCCTAACGACTCAATTCAGCGTTTCCAAATTAACCGTCGGCGATTCCGAACTTTATGTTTCCGTAGCCGATTTAAAAGTCAGCGGTTACAAACTCGTCATCCTCGCGCCCAGCGCCGAATTAAGCGGCGATATTGTCGCCTTGCGCGAGAACGTCAACAACCAAATCTCTCAAACAATACGCAACAGCGTCTTCCTTCTCATCGGGCTGTCTATTGCCGCGCTGCTTGCCAGCCTCGTCGTCGGGCGGGTCATTGTCCGCCCATTGAAACGCCTGACAGAAACCGTCGGGCAGATTGCGGCGGGCAATTTATCTTCTCGCGCCGCCATAGAAACGGAAGACGAAAGCGGTTTCCTCGCGCAATCCTTCAACCAAATGACAGACCGCTTAACCGAAACGCTGCAAGGTTTGGAAGACCGCATTGCCGAACGCACCGTTGAATTAGAAGCGCTGAATCAAGTCAACCTTCGGCGCGCCGCCCGCCTCGAAGCCATCGCGCGCATCTCGCGCGTCGTCAGTTCGGCGCATTCGCTGGAACGCCTTTTGCCGCAAACGGTAGATACAATTTCCGAGCAATTGGGCTATTACCACGTCGGCGTTTTCTTAACGGACATTCATCAAGAAAACGCGCTGCTCGCCGCCGCCAACAGCGAAGGCGGAAAAGCCATGCTCAAACGCGGACATCAACTAAAAATCAACGACGCCAGCATCGTCGGACACGTTGCGAAATCTGGCGCGCCGCGCATCGCCGCCGACGTCGGTCAAGACGCGACATATTTCAACAACCCCGACCTTCCCGAAACCCGCTCCGAAATCGCGCTCCCCCTCCGCAGCGGAACGGACATCATCGGCGTGTTGGACGCGCAAAGCAAAGCGCCGAACGCCTTCGCGGAAGAAGACGTCAACACGCTTCTCGCCCTCGCCGACCAAGTCAGCGTCGCCATTCAAAACGCGCGCCTCTTCCAAGAAAACAAAGACGCGCTGGAAAGCGCCGAACGCGCCGCCGCGCAATTAAGCTCGCAAGAATGGAGAAAAATTCGCGTCGGACAAAAAACGCTCGGCTTCCATTTTGACGGCGTGCAAACGCGCGAACTCGCGGAACAAGAGAACGCATCGGCGGAGAATCAACTGTCGGCGCCGATTCTGTTGCGCGGCGCGCAAATCGGCTCGATTAAGTTAAGCGCGCAAGATCCCGAACGAACGTGGAACGAAAACGAAATTGCGATGGCGCAAGCGATTGCCGAAAGAACGGCGTTGGCGATTGAAACCGCGCGCCTTTTAGCGGACGCTCAAAAACGCGCTTCAAAAGAACGCGCCATCGGTCAAATCTCCAACAAAATCGGCAGCATGATTAATATTGACAACATCGTTCAAACCGTCGTGCGAGAATTAGGCGAAACCATGCCCGGCGCCGACGTGGACATCGAATTTACGACGGGCGGACAACCCGAACGGCAGTAACGCCAGGAGACAAGTATGGTAGAGAAATTCATCAACTTCTTTCGCGGCGAAGACGACAACGACCCGTCGTTTGTTCGATTAGTTCGCAACGTTTTAATCATGGCTATCGTCGTCAACGTCGTAGCGCTGCCGATATTAGGCGGTCTCTTTCTCGATAATAAACAATCGTCCAATATCTTTTCCCTTGCCGTCTTTTCTATCACATTAATCGTCGAAGTCGCCGCTTTCTTTTTCTTAAGAAAAGGGAATATTTTGCTGGCGAAAGTAATCGTCCCCCTTCTTCTCATCATTGGCATCGCCGTCGTTTCTGCAAACGCAAACGGCATTCGAGACACGACTTTCTTGGCAATGCCGGTCGTCTTGGTTACCTCCGCCATTTTGCTAGGTCCGCGTTCGATTGTTTTAGCCGCGCCTCTCGCGGTGATCGCTTCAATTATTGTCGCCATCATAGACGTGCAAACGCAACGCATCGCGCCGCCCGCAAGAGAAACTAACATCGTCATTGTTGCGATGTTAATCGGCGCGACTGGCGCGCTCGCGCATTTTTTGGTCGTCCGTCTTAATGAGCATGTAGCGCGCGCGCGCCGCAGCGAGGCGCTTGAACGAGAAGAAAACATTGAATTGGTCGCTTTGCGCGCCACGCTGGAACAACGCATCCAAGAACGAACCTCCGCGCTGGAAGAAGCCAACCGCGCCAACGAACGAAGAGCGCAACAATTCAGCGCCATTGCGCGGGTGATGAACGCGGTTTCGTCCGTTCAAGAATTAGACCAACTTCTTCCGTTTGTAACCGAAGTTATCAGCGAAGAATTTGACGTGTACCACGTCGGCATTTTCCTCCTCGACCGCGAACAAGGGCTAGCCGTCCTCCGCGCCGCCAACAGCGAAGGCGGACAAAGAATGCTCGCCCGCAAACACTCGCTTGCCATCGGGCAAACGGGCATCGTCGGCTACGTTACGGCGACGGGGCGCTCGCGCATCGCCTCCGAAGTCGGCACGGACATCGTCTATTTCGACAACCCCGACCTTCCCGACACGCGCTCCGAAATTGCGCTTCCGCTGCGTTATCTCGATCAAGTAATCGGCGCGCTCGACGTTCAAAGCGTCGAAGCGAACGCTTTCCAAACCGACGACATCGCCACATTGACGACGCTCGCCGACCAAGTCGCCGTCGCCATCAGTAACGCCGTCGCCATCGAAGAGGCAAAACATTCGCTGGCGGAAGCGCAAAGCGCGATTGGCGGTCTCGCGCAAGAAGCGTGGCGCACCCTGCGTCCCGCGCAACTTGGGCTGGGCTATTCCTATTCGGAGAGCGGGGTTACGCCGCTGCAAAATCCGCTTGACGCGAAGGCGGAAGACGAGAACGTCTTAACCATTCCGATTCGTTTGCGCGGAAACGTCGTCGGCGCGATGCGGCTAAAAAGCCGACAAGGCGCGGAAGCCTTGACGCAAGACGACGCGGAAATTGCCGAAGCCGTCGCCGAGCGTCTTTCGCTCGCCATCGAAACGACGACGCTGCTTCAGTCCACTCAGCGCCGCGCCGACATCGAACGCCTCACGGCGGACATCGTCGGGAAAATCAGCGCTTCGACGCGCTTTGAAAATATCCTCCAAACGGCGGCGCAAGAATTAAGCCGCGCCTTAGGCGGCTCGGACGTGCTGGTTCAAATCGAACCGACCGCGCTAAACATGGACCTTCAATAATGGCGACCGTAAAAAGAGATTTAGAAATGAATCAAACTCCCCCCTCGCCCGCGACCCACGACGCCGACTACGTTCAGCAAACCAGTCTTGGCGTCAAGTTAACCGTCGTCGTCATCGGCTTGCTTTTGTTTGCGTTTATCGCTTATACCTTCATCAGCATTCGCATCAGTCAAGGCGACATCGCGGCGAAGACCGAAAAAGACTTGCGAGTAAAAACCGACGAAACCGCCCTCCAAATTCAAGACACGTTGGCGGAAGCGAGAAACATCGCCAGCAATTTAGCCGTCGCCATTGAAAACGGAACGTACACGGAGAATAATCTTCAAACGATTTTACGAAACGTCCTTCAACGCAACAAAGCGTTTCACGGCGCAATCATCGCTTACGATATTAAGAAATTTGATTCTAAATATGATTATTGGGCGCCCTATTATTATTACGACTCAAACAACCTCGTTCAATTTGCTCAACTGGGCGGCACAGGGCGCAACACATTAGGGCAAATACAAACGCCAAACTATGCCGAAAAAGATTGGTTTACTCTGCCGAAGAAAACCTCCGCGCCCGTTTTGCTCTCGCCGTACCGCGAACCCGACTACGGCAACGCTTGGATTACGACTTGGGGCGTTCCGTTTTTTGACAAGGAAAAGAATTTCAAAGGCGTCGTCGCCATCGAAATTAACCTTAAAGAAATTCAACAGCCAATCGCCGATTTCAAAATGGGCGAAGCGAGTTACGCTATGTTAATCAACCCCAACGGGACGTTAATCGGCGTCAGCCAAACCAAAGCCGATTTGCAGCCGATGACGGACACAATCTACACGGCGGCGAATCTTAATCCGCAAGCCAAGTGGACGACAGTCATCGAGAAAATGACCGCTGGCGAATCGGGGTTGACCGAAGCGTTAGACAAAGGCGGCGCGCCGATCTTCGTCTCCTACGCGCCAATCGGCATGGATACGGGCTGGTCGCTGGCGTTGGTTTACCCGCGCTCCGAAATTACGCGGCAATCGCGCCAATTGCAAACTTCGTTATTGGCGTACAGCCTTGTCTTGTCTCTCGTCTTCGGCTTTATCATCTTCTTCTTCACGCGGACGATTACCAGCCCGCTGGAACAATTGACCAAAGTCGCCGAAGAAATTTCTAGCGGAAATTTAGACGTAACCGCATCCGCCGCCAGCAGCGACGAAGTCGGCGCGTTGGCGCACACCGTCAACCGCATGACGCGGCAGCTGCGCGACACCTACGACAACCTCGAAAAACGCATCACCGAACGCACCATAGATTTGGAAATCGCGCGTCGTCAAACCGAAATTCGCGCGGGAGAATTGCTCTCCATCAGCGAAATTTCAAAAACTATCGCTTCCGAGCGGCGCTTGGAAACGCTCTTGCCGCTTATCGCCCATCTCGTCAGCGAACGCTTTGACTTCTATCACGTCGGCATCTTCCTTGTCGATTCTTCGCGTCAATACGCCGTTTTGCAAGCGGCAAACAGCAGCGGCGGACAAGCCATGCTCAAACGCGGACATCGTCTAAAAATCGGCGAAGTTGGCTTGGTCGGTTTTGCCGCATACAGCGGCTCTCCGCGCATCGCGCTGGACGTCGGACATGACGCGGTATTTTTTGATAATCCTAATTTGCCAAACACGCGCTCCGAGATCGCCTTGCCGTTGAAAATTCACGAGAACGTCGTCGGCGTTTTGGACGTGCAAAGCGAAAAGCCGGGCGCGTTTAGCGAAGAGAACGCCAACATCCTCAGCATCTTAGCCGACCAAGCGGCGGTCGCCATTGAAAACGCGCGTTTGCTCCAACAAGCCCGCCGCGCGTTGGACGAATCAAAAATGGCCTATCAACGAACGACGCAAGAAAATTGGGCGCAATTCATACAAGACGAGCCAATCATCGGTTATCAACAAACGATGAGAGGCGGCGCGGCGCTTTCTCAGCCGATTAATTCAAACGATTTGACGCAAACAATGGAGCGCGGACAGATTTCAGAATTTCACGCCGACGGAAAAACCGGCGACCCGACGCTGATCGTCCCCATCAAATTGCGCGAACAAACCATCGGCGCGATGAAAATCATCGCCCCCAGTCAAGACCGTTTGTGGACGGGCAGCGAAATTAATCTCGCCGAAGCGGTGGCGGAACGGCTTTCGCTTGCGTTGGAAAACGCGCGCCTCATTGAAGAGTCGCAGCGACAGGTCGTCAAAGAGCAGACCATCAGCGAAGTAACGGGAAGAATCGGTTCGTCCATCAACTTAGAGAACGTATTGCTCGCCGCCGTTGAAGAAATTGGACGCAACATTCCCGGCTCCGAAGTTACCGTCAAATTGAAAGCCGAAAATCAAACGGCGCAGCGGAGGGAAGATCAACCATGAAGCAAAGATTTTCAATTCAGGATTGGTTCGCTAATCTCCGCGACGGCAGACTTAACTTGCGCGGAAAAATTACCGTCGGCAACATGGCGATTACCTTTATCGTGATCGTCATCGTCGGCGCGTATATTTCCTCGCGCATTCAAAGCGCCGGTCAGCAATTAATTGACAGCGTGGACGCCAACGCCCGCTCGCGCGCCGAAGAGGAGCTAGTCAGCGCCAACAGCGAACAAGCCGCCTTCCTTGAAAGCTTTTTCGTCAGCATGCAAAACGCCGCCGTCGTCGCATCTTCGACCATGCGGAATATTCTCATCAACGATCAATTAGCGGACACAACCTACTGGGACGCCGCCTCAAGGTTGCATCGTCTGCCAAGCGGCGCGCTGGATAACTCCAACGCGGAAGCGTCGTCTGTTTATCTTCCCGCCAACATCCCCTTAACCGACGCTTTATCTAAAAAATTAAACCTTCTCAAATATTCGGAAATGACTTTCCCCGCCATGCTTAAGGGGAATCCGGACATTGTGGCGCTTTATTTCGGCGGCGAAAGCAAAGAACTCATCTACTACCCGAATATTGATTTTTCCAATATCGCCCCCGAAGGCTTCGACCCAACCAAGCGCGATTGGTACATTGCGGCGCGCCCGAACAACAACCCGCAGAATAATATCGTTTGGTCTGCGCCGTACGAAGACGCCGCCAATCACGGAATCGTCATCACCATCAGCGCCCCCATCATTGACAGGCTCAGCCGCTTTCAAGGCGTTATCGGAATGGACATTCAGTTAAAGCGCGTTACCGAATTAATATCCGGCGCAAAAATTGGCGAAACGGGATACGCCTTCCTCGTCGATTCGCAAGGGCAATTACTTTCTCTTCCCCAAAACGGTTATACCGATTTTCGCATCACCGACGACTCCGCCAAAGTCAGCGCCATCGTCAACCCGTCCGAGTTGTCTTCCGTCTCTTCGGAACTTTCTCAAATGTTGGAAAAAGTTCAAGCCGACCCGCAAGGGATGTTTACTATCATCATTCGCGGGGCAAGGAGGCACATCGTATTTGACGATATTCCCGAAGTCAATTACAAGTTGGTTTATGTCGTTCCGTCGAGTGAATTATTTTCGGGCAGAGAGGCGATCGTGGAGCAAATCTCCGCCGAGACGCGCTCGACCGTCAACGTCAGCATGTTGTTGATTGCGGCGATTTTCATCATCGCCGCCGCCGCGTCTTTCTTCATCAGCAGTTACTTCACCTCGCCGCTCAATCCGCTTAACGAAGCGGCGGGCGAAATCGCCAAAGGGAATTTTGACACTTACGTCGTGGTTAAGTCCCGCGACGAATTGCAAACTCTCGCGGCGACTTTTAACACAATGGCAAACGCCATCAAAGATTTGGTAACGTCGCTTGAAAAGAGAGTGTCCGAACGCACCGCCGATTTGCAAAGAGTCAACCAAGAAGGCGAACGGCGCAGAAAACAATACGAAGCGATTGCCAAAGTCGCCCAATCCATCGGCGTGAGACAAAACTTGCGCGAACTGCTTCCGCAGATTACGCAGGTTATCAGCGAGCAATTTAACTTTTATCACGTCGGCATCTTCTTAAACGACGCGGCGCAAAAGTACGCGGTTTTAGTCGCCGCGAACAGCGAAGGCGGACGACGCATGTTGGAGCGCGGACATCAACTTCGCATCGGCTCGCAAGGCATTGTCGGCTACGCGACCGAAACCAAACGAGCGCGCATCGCCCTCGACGTCGGTTACGATTCGGTTTACTTCAACAACCCCGACCTTCCCGAAACTCGTTCGGAAGTCGCCTTGCCGCTCGTCGAAGGGGACGTCATCTTGGGCGCGTTAGACGCGCAAAGCAAAGAATCCAACGCCTTCTCGGACAAAGACCTCGAAGCGCTTTCTATTCTCGCGGATTTGGTCGGCATCGCCATTCAAAACGCCAAATTATACGACCAAATGGACCGCTCGCTCGCCGAAGCGGAATCCGCTTCGCGCCAATTCTTCAGCGAGAATTGGAGTCGGCTTTCGCAGGAAAGTCAAATTGCCGGCTACCGTTACACCGCGCAAGGCGCTTCGCCCATTTCCACAGCGGAAGACGAAGAAGCCGAAACGCCGTCAGACCGAAAACAAGTTCAAGTTCCCATCGTCATTCACGGGTTGGAAGTCGGCGAGCTTTCCATCGCCGTGCCGACGACTGAAACCATTCGATCCAATCAAATGGATTTAGTCCGCGCTGTGGCAGACCGCGTCGCGGTCATTGCGGAAAACGCGCGCCTCTTCGACGAAACCCGCCGCCGCGCCGAGCGCGAACGTCTCGTCTCGGACATTACCACCAAAATTCGCGGAACAAACGACCCGCAAGAGATGATCGCCACCGCCGTCAAAGAACTGCGCGAGGCGCTCAAAGTTTCGCGCGTTGAAATCACGTCGCAGAAAAACCCGTCGTCTAACGGCGAGCCGCAATAAGGAAACGAGGAAACGATGACCAAAACTATAGCCGTGTCCAACGAAAAAGGCGGCGTCGCCAAAACGACCACCGCCCTCTCTTTGGGCGCCGCGCTTGCGGAACTCGGCAACCGCGTTTTGCTAATTGACCTAGACGCGCAAGCCAACCTCACCTTATCGCTTGGCTTGGAGCCCGGCGAATCCGAATTGACGTCGAGCAGCCTCATCCTCGACAACGAGCCGCTTCTCAAAGTCTGCCGCAAAACGGAATTCCCGAACCTCGACCTCATTCCGTCTAATTCGCGCATCGAAACCGCCGAACAATATTTGCCCGTCCGCACGCATTACACGACCATTTTGCAACGCGCCATCCGCGCCGCCGCGCAGCCTTACGACTACATCGTGCTAGACTGTCCGCCCGCATTGGGCGCGGTAACGCGCAACGCGCTGGCGGCTGCCAACCTGTTGCTCATCCCCACGCAGGCGGAATATTTTTCCGCTTACGCTTTACGCAACATGATGGGTCTCATCCGCCGCACGCGAGAATCAGACAACCCCAGCCTGTCCTATCGCATCCTCGTAACCATGTTAGATCGGCGCAACCGCACGCATCGCAACATCCACGAACAGTTGCGCGCCACCTTTGGCGGCGGCGTTTTCAACACCGTCATCGAGTTGGACACCAAACTTCGAGAAAGTCCCATCGCCGGTCAGCCCATCACCCAATACAACGCCGCCGCGCGCGGTTCTACGCAATATCGTCTTCTCGCTCAGGAATTAATGGAATATGCCAAAGAAACCGAAAACACCCAAACGTCTTGACGATCTCTTCAAAGACATAAACGCGGAAGAACCGAGCAAAAAAAGCGCGGATATTTCCAGCGCCCCCGCGCAAGAAACGCCGCCGCCCCTTGCCAACCCGAAGCCTGCGCCGCCGCCCCAATCTGCCGCCACGCCGATAAAGACCACGCGGCGCAACACAGGATTCCTTGAACTGCCGCCCAGCCTTGCCGCCGCCTCTCACGCGGACGCGAAATCATCCTACGCCACGACGATTCAACTCGGCGAAGAAGAATGGGCGACGCTCCGTCTCGTGGACGAAGATCGAACGGGACGTTTATTTTCAGCGGACGAACAACTGCTCGTCCGTCAAGTTACCGACCAACTTTCGCTGGCGTTAGAAAACGCGCGCCTCTTCCAAGAGACGCAACAACGCGCTCAAGAATTAGAAGTCGTCAACCGCGTCGTTTCTTCCGCCGCCAGTTCGCTCGACTTGCAAGAGACTTTACAAGGCATCGCCGACAACCTCGTCCGTTTGCTCAACGCGCAATCTGTGGACGTCGCGCTCATCAACGAAGAGAAAACGCATTTAACTTTGCAAGCGGGCGCAATCGGCGCGTTTCAACAACCTTCCACCGACATCGGCATAAAAATTCCCATTCAAGGAATTCCCGGCATCGAGCAAGCGCTTCAAACGCGCCGCCCGATTCAAATTAAAGACGTCGCCAACAACCCGTTGACGGGAACCATGAAAAGAGCGTTGGAGGCAAAAGGCGTAAAAGGATTGCTCGTCTTGCCCCTCGTTTCCGAGCAAGAGGTATTCGGCGCAATTCTCGTCTCCCTCGCGGAAACGGATCGCGTTCTCGCGCAAGACGAAGTCCGCATTCTTGAAACCATCACCTCGCAGGTTTCCGCCGCCATCCAAAAAAATCGGCTGTTCGCGCAAGTCGAACAATCAGACGGCAACTTCCGCGCGCTCTTCTCCGCAATGGAAGACATCGTGTTGGTCATCAACCGCGAAGGGCGTTATCTGCAAGTCGCGCCGACTAACCCTTCGCTGCTTTACCGTCCGCCCGAAGAAATGCTCGGCAAAACCTTCCATGAGTTTCTTCCAAAAGAAATCGCCGATGAATTTTACGAAAAAGTGCAAGAAGCGCTGCGCGACGAAAAAACGCAATTTGAATACGAGTTGGAAACAGGCGGACAACCCGTTTGGTTTTTGGCGACGTTAACCAAATTGGACGAACAAAGCGTCTTCTGGGTGGCGCGCGATATTACCGACCGCAAAAAGTCGGAGGAAGCCATTCAACGCCGCAACCAATATCTCGCGGTTTCCGCCGAAATCGGAAAATTAGTTACTTCGATTCTCGACTTAAACACCATCTTTGCCCGCACCGTCAACCTCATTGCCGAGCGTTTCAACGTCTATCACGCGGCAATTTTCATCGTCGAAGAGACCGGCTTCAACGCCGTCTTCAAAGAAGGGACGGGCGAAGCGGGCGCGGAGATGAAGGCTTCGGAGTATGCCGTGCCGCTGAACGACAAATCTATTGTCGGGTCGGTGGCGGCGAGCGGCGCGTTGGCAGTCGCAAATAACGTCTTTGAAGACGCGCTTTACGCGCCGCATCCGCTGTTGCCTAAAACTAAATCCGAGCTTGCGATTCCGCTGAAAGTCGGCTCGCGCGTCATCGGCGTGATTGACATTCAATCTGAAAATTTGCACACCTTCAACGAAGACGAAGTTTCGGTGTTGCAAACGCTCGCCGACCAAGTGGCGGTGGCGATTGACAACGCGCGCTCCTTTGAACTTTCGCAACAAGCGGTGATTGAAATGCGCGAGGCAGACCGCGTCAAGAGTCAGTTTTTGGCGAACATGAGCCACGAACTGCGGACGCCGCTCAACTCGATTATCGGTTTTTCGCGCGTGATTTTGAAAGGCATTGACGGACCCGTTACGGACTTAATGCAACAAGACTTGACTGCGATTTATAATTCTGGTCAGCATTTGCTCGGCTTAATTAACGACATTTTAGATTCGGCGAAAATTGAAGCGGGCAAGATGGAACTGACCTTCGACGAAGTTAACATCGAAGATTTGACGCACAGCGTCGTCTCTACGATGAGCGGTTTAGTGAAGGACGCGCCCGTCGAGTTGGTCGAAGTCGTCGAGCCGAATCTGCCGCCCGTGCGCGCCGACGCGATTCGCGTCCGTCAGGTGATGATTAACTTGCTTTCCAACGCCGCCAAATTCACCGACGAAGGCGCGATTACTATTAACGTTTCTTCGTATAAAGAAGAAGGCAAGAAGAAGATGGTCAAGGTCAGCGTTACCGACACGGGCGCGGGCATTTCGCAAGAAGACCAAGAAAAACTGTTTCAAGCCTTTTCGCAAGTGGACGCTTCGCCGACGCGCAAAAGCGGCGGAACGGGTTTGGGGCTTTCCATCAGTAAGCAATTAATCAACTTGCACGGCGGCGAAATTTGGGTCGAGAGCGAAGAAGGCAAAGGCAGCACGTTTAATTTCACTCTGCCGTTTTACAATCCCGAAGAAGTCGTCGAGGAGCCGGGTAGCAATATCATCCTCGCCATTGACGACGACCCGCAAGTCATCGGGTTGTACGAACGCTACTTGCAGCCGCAGGGTTATCAAGTCCGCGCGTTGACCGATCCTTCTCGCGCCGTGCAGGTCGCCAAAGAAGTGAATCCGTTAGCCATCACGCTCGATATTATGATGCCCGGCATTGACGGCTGGACGGCGCTCGACGCGCTCAAATCCGACTCGGCGACGCGCAACATCCCCGTCATCATTTGCAGCATTATCGAAGACGTGGAAAAAGGATTCCATCTCGGCGCGTCGGATTATCTCGTCAAACCCATTTTGGAAGAAGACTTAGTTAATTCGTTAGATCGCCTCAACGCGGACGGCTCGATCCGCGAAGTGTTGGTCATTGACGACAGCCCCAACGATTTGCGCTTAATCGGCAAAATGCTCGAAGACGACGGGCGCTACAAACCGACTTTGGCGGAAGGCGGACTCAACGGCTGGACGCGCATCTCGACCGACCCGCCGCCGCACGCCATCATCCTCGACCTGTTCATGCCCGAAATGGACGGCTTCCAAATTCTCGAACAGATGCAAGCCGAACCGCGCTTCCGCGATATTCCGGTCATCGTCGTCAGCGGCATGGACGTAACGCAAGAACAAAAAGACAAACTCAAAGAGTTTGGTCAGCGCGTGTTGACCAAAGGCTCGTTCAACGAAAACGAATTGCTGACGACGCTTCAACGTTCGTTGGATCGGTTATCATCGAAGAAGTAATTTTTTAGGAGACTTAAGTGTCGTTCATTATCAAATGTCTCGATTGCGGACATAACGCGCCCTACTACCCCACGTCCACAACTTGCCCAAAATGCGGCAGTCAATGGCGCGAGGCGGAGTATGATTACGAATTAATCGGCAAGACCTTGCCGGAGAAATTAAAGACTCGTCAAAAAAACCTTTGGCGTTTCAGAGAACTTCTGCCCGTTCGCAACCCAAACATCAGTTTATCGCTCGGCGAAGGGTACACGCCGTTAATCCGCGCCGCCAACCTCGGCATGATGTTGGGCTGTCCCAACATCTTCATCAAAGACGAGCGGCAAGGTCCCACATCCTCGTTCAAAGATCGGCAGGCGGCGGTAACGATTGCCGCGCTCAAAGAAGCGGGAATCACCGAAATGGTTGCCGCCTCGACCGGCAACGTCGCCATCGCCTATTCGGCGTACGCTTCTCGCGCAGGCATGAAACTTTGGGCGTTCGTTACCAGCCTCGTCCCGTCGGTCAAGATGCGCGAAATCGCCCTCTATGGCAGTCAAGTCATAAAAATCACCGGCTCGTACGATCAATGCAAACAAGTCGCCGCAGAGTTCGCCCGTCAACGCCAACTTTATTTAGACATGGGCGCGCGCACCATCACTTCCATCGAAGCCATGAAAACCATCGCCTTTGAAATCGCCGACCAACTGACTCGGGCGCTCAACGAAGAAGGCGCGGACGCGCCGCTGCAAACGCCCGATTGGTACGTGCAAGCCATCAGCGGCGGAATGGGTCCGCTCGGCGTGTATAAAGGATTCCGCGAAATGCAACAAATGGGCTGGACGGAAAAAATTCCCGCCTTCGCCCCCATCCAAGCCGAAGGCTGCGCCCCGATGGTCCACAGTTGGAAAAAAGGACTCGCCAAAGCCGAGCCGGTGACTTCGCCCAAAACGCACATTGAAACGCTCGCCACCGGCGACCCAGGCCGCGCCTACGAATTTCTCAAAAGCCATGTCGATTCAACCGGCGGCGCGTTTGAAAGCGTAACCGACGAAGAAGCGTTTCGCGCTATGCACGTCCTCGCCAAAATGGAAGGCATCTCCGCCGAACCGGCGGCAGGCGCCGCCTTTGCGGGATTATTCAAACTGATTCGCGCTGGCGTCATCAAACCCAGCGACACGGTCGTCGTCAACTGCACGGGACACACCATGCCCGCCGAAGCGGGCGTGCTCGGCGACAACTGGTCGCGCGACGTAAAATTCCCCGCGCCGACAGAAGCGCCGCAGGAGGAAGGTCTGCTCTCGGCGCTGACTCAAGTCGCGCCCGAACGCTTCCCCAAGATCGCCATCGTCGAAGACACCCGCGAAGCGCGTCGACTCATCCGCCGCATTTTACAAGCGCAAGGGAATTTCACCATTCTCGAAGCCGAAAACGGACGCGCTGGATTAGATTTAATTCAACAAGAACTGCCCGATTTAGTCATCACCGATTTGATGATGCCGGAGATGGACGGCTTCTCGGTCATCGAAGCGCTGCGCTCGAACCCCGAAACGGCGACGATTCCCGTCATCGTCGCCACCGCAAAAGAACTTACGCCCGACGAAAAAAATCGACTCGGCGGACGCATCCAGGCATTGATGCAAAAAGGCGACTTTCTCAACGACGAATTTCTGGATGAGGTGAAATCTCTTTTGAAGTAACCCATTCAGGAAAACTTGTGAATAAAAAAAATAACGGCGGAATTCTCGCGGCGTTTAGTTCCGCTTTTTTTCTCGGCATGGCGCCCGTCTTCGGGAAACTTGCCATCACCTACGGATTTTCGCCCTTCGCCGTCGTCGCCCTGCGAACAGGATTCGCCGCGGGCATTCTCGCGCTGGTCATCGCGTTGTTTTATCGCCGCTATCTTTACATTTTTTCCGTCGGTCTTGTCGGTTGCATTTTGGCGGGCGCAATCAACGGCTTCGGCTCGCTCTTTTACTATCTCGCCTTAGATCGCCTCGACGCGAGTCTCGGTCAACTGCTTTACTCGTTTTACCCGTTCTTCGTCGCCCTTTGGCTGATGCTCGATTCGCAACCGCCCAGCCGCCTGACTCTCGTCCGCATCGGATTGGCGGCGGTCGCCGTCTTTCTGCTGACCAACCTCGGCAGCCGCCGCATGGATTTAATCGGCGTCGCCATGATGCTCCTTTCTTCGGCGCTCTACGCCATGCACCTGCCCGTCAACCAGCGCGTGTTATACGAAGTCCCCGCGCCGACCGTAACGCTTTACACGTTGCTTTCCATGAGCGCCGTGGTCATCCCCGCCTACTTCATTTTTGACGGCGTCGCGCCGCCGACCGACGTCTCGTGGAATCCCATCTTCGGCTTAACCTTCGTTACCATTTTTTCCCGCGTCGCCTTATTTCTCGGCGTGAAAAAAATCGGCGGGATGCAAACCGCGCTGCTCGGCTTGGCGGAATTATTAGTCGCCATCGTCGGCAGCCATTGGCTGCTTGGCGAAAGCCTGACTCTCGCGCAATGGCTCGGCGCGGTCGGTCTCGTGTTCAGTTTATCGCTCGTCATGTTTGAAAAACCCGCGCCGTTTAACTCCGCCAAAAAAGGCGGCTGGCTCTCCTGGATTCGCCCGCCCGGCTTGCCCAAAGACATCTTCGGGCCTTACGAATAATCATGGAACTTCTTCGCGCCTTGCGTTTAGATCAAACAAAAGAAAACCCCGTCGTCTGCTTTGTCGGCAGCGGCGGAAAGACGACGGCGCTCTTTCAACTTGCGCGACAAATTCTCGCGCAACGAAACAACCCGACAGTTTTCATCGCGGCGACGACTCATCTCGGCGAATGGCAAATTCCGCTAGCGGACTCGCATTTCGTCGCCGACAACCTCGACGAGATTCAACTTCCGCCCGACGGAGTTATTTTGTTTACCGGCCGCATAGAAAATCAACGCGCACAGCCGACGCCTGAAAAAGTTTTACGTCAACTGCGCGAGCGCGCCAAACGCGAATCCATTCCGCTGCTCGTCGAAGCGGACGGCTCGCGTCAAACGCCGCTCAAAGCGCCCGCCGACCACGAACCGCCCATCCCCGCCTTCGCGGATTGGGTCATCCACGTCAGCGGACTCTCCGCGTTGGGCAAGCCGCTTAACGAAGAACACGTTTACCGCGCCGAAAATTTTTCCGCGCTCGGCGAGTTGACGCTCGGCGAACCCGTTAAGTCGCAAGCGCTGACTCGCGTCATCGCGCACCCGCAGGGCGGGTTGAAAAATATTCCGCAAAACGCAAAGCGAATCGCGCTGCTCAACCAAGCCGAATCGGCGGAGTTGCAATCCGTCGGCGGGGGCATGGCGCGAAGTCTGCTCGACGTTTACGACGCGGCGCTCGTCGGCTCGCTGCGTGAAAATCGCTTTCGCCTTTTTGAAAAAACGGCGGGCGTTATTTTAGCGGCGGGGAAAGCCAGCCGTTACGGAGATTTGAAACAACTGCTCGATTGGAAAGGCAAACCCTTCGTCCGCCGCGTTGCGGAAACGGCGCTTCAAGCAAACTTAAATCCCGTCGTGGTCGTCGTCGGTTTTCGCCATGCGGAGGTTGAATCTCATTTGCGAGATTTGCCCGTAACCGTCGTTTACAATCCCGATTTTGAGCAAGGACAAAGTTCCTCCGTCAAAGCGGGCATCAACGTTTTGCCAAGCAACATCGGCGCGGCAATTTTTTTGCTCGCCGACCAACCGCAGATTCCAGCCTCCGTCGTCCAAGCGCTGACCGAATCGCACAACGCCGAAAGACAATCCATTCTCGCGCCGCTTGTGTTAGAAGAACGCCGCGCCAACCCCGTCTTGATGGACCGCGTCGCCTTTCCCGATTTATTACAACTCAGCGGCGACGCGGGCGGACGCGCAATTTTTGACAAGCACAAAGTCTCTTACCTCGCTTGGCACGACGACTCGCTGCTCTTCGACGTGGACAAACCCGAAGATTATGAAAAACTAAAAGGGGCGCAGACGTGATTTCCGCAATTGTGCTTGCGGCGGGAAAATCGCGCCGTATGGGTCGCCCAAAAATGTTAATGCGTTGGGGCGAAACGACGGTATTAAATCATATCGTTCAAACGCTGAGAAAAGCGGGCATTGAAGACGTTATCGCGGCAACCAACTCGGAGATTGCGCCGCGCCTCGAAAATTGCGACGTCCGCGTCGTCCTCAACGACGAAGGCGGCATGTTACAATCCGCGCAAATTGGGTTGCGCGCGCTTAAACCGTCGGCGAGGGCGGCGCTGATTTGTCTCGGCGACCAGCCCCAAATGGAAGAAAGCAGCGCGCGAAGCGTCTGCGAAGCGTATCAAAAAAATCAAGCCAAATTGGTCGCGCCCAGTTATCGCCTGCGGCGCGGACATCCATGGCTGGTTGACAAAAGTTTATGGGCGGAAATTCTTGCCATGCAAAACGGAACGCTGCGCGATTTTTTGAACGCTCATGCAAATGAAGTTGAATACGTCGAACTCGACGCGCCGAGCGTTTTGCAAGACCTCGACACGCCCAACGACTACTTGAAATACAAGCCGTCTTCGTGATAAACTCGCGCCGCTTTTTTATTTTACTTGGGAGATGCTATGAAATATTTCGTCATCGTCAACCCCGTTTCGGGGCGCGGACTTGGAGAAAAATCCATTCCGCACATTGAGTCGTTTTTGAAAGAACACAATCTAGATTTTACGCTGACGCGCACAGAGCGAACTTGGCACGCCGCCGACCTCGCCGAAGCCGCCGCGAAAAACGGATACGACGTCGTCGTCTGCGCCAGCGGCGACGGGACGGCGAACGAAGCCATTAACGGAATCATGCGCGCAAAAAACGCGGGCTATAACGGCGCGGCGTTTTCGACGTTGAGCATCGGCACGGGCAACGACTTTGCCAGCGGAGTCGGCATTCCGACGAATTTGCGCGACGGGTTATTGGCGTTGCTCGAAAATAAACGCCGCGTCATTGATTTGGGATTCGTCAAAGGCGGCGACTATCCGGGCGGGCGCTATTTCGGCAACGGCATCGGCGTCGGCTTTGACGCGGCGGTGGGCAACGAATCGGATAAGGTGCGTTGGACGCGCGGGCTGCTGGCGTATTTAATCGGCGCGATCAAAACCGTCTTCCTTTATTACAATCCGCCAAAGGTGGAAATTACGCTCGACGACGAAACAATTTTGCGGCGCACGCTGATGATTTCGGTGATGAACGGGCGGCGCATGGGCGGCGGATTTCAAATGGCGCCGCACTCCCAACCCGACGACGGTTTGTTCGATCTGTGCATCGCGGAGACGGCTTCTAAGGGGCGCATCTTGTTGATGATTCCGCGCTTCATCAGCGGGACGCAAGCCTCGCTGCCGGAAGTTCAAATGAAACGCGCTAAAAAAGTCTCCATTCAATCGTTGGATTTAACCTTCCCCGCGCACGCCGACGGCGAGTTGATTTGTCTCGACGGCAAAGCGCTGACTCTCGAAATTTTGCCGAGCGCGTTGGAAATCGTCTGCGCTTAAGTTATGAGAAAAATTTCCCTTTGGATTATCACCAACATCCTGCGTTTTTATCTTTGGCTGACTCTGCGAATTGACGGCGCGGAAGAGGTCGCTAAAATCCCGGCGGACCGAGGCGTTATTCTCATCCTCAATCACACCGGGCAGGTGGAAGTTCCCATCCTCGCCACGTTATTGCAACCGCGAAAAATCACCGCTTGGGGCAAAGCCGAAGCGTTTGAAATTCCGTTTTTGCGCTGGGTGTTTGGCGCTTGGGAAGTCGTCCCAATTCATCGCGGCGAAGCGGACATGGCGGCGCTTAAGTCCGCGCTGCGAATGTTGAAAGAGAAATATCTTTTCGCAATTGCGCCCGAAGGCACGCGCAACAAAACGGGGATTTTACGACGCGGGCTGCCCGGCGCCGCCATCCTTGCGTTGCGCTCTAACGCGCCAGTCGTGCCGATTGTGCATTGGGGCGGGGAAGTTTTTTTGCGTAACTTAAAACGCCTCAAACGAACGGACTTTCACATCCGCGTGGGCGAGCCGTTCTTGATTAAGGTCGAAGGGAAAGTCAACGCCGAAACGCGACAAGAAATCGCCGACGAGATGATGTACCGCATTGCGGAGTTGATGCCGCCCAAATATCGCGGCGAGTACGGCGATTTAAGCAAGGCGACCGGGAAGTATTTCGTAAAGGCGGAATAAAAAAGCCGATATTAATTAAGTTTCAATTGATAAGCGTTGGTCTCGCGTTTTTGAAATCCGAGTTTTCGATAGAGGGCGTTCGCCGCCATACGCGAGGGATTAGAGGTGAGCGTAATGGCGCTGGCGCCTTTTTCGCGGGCGATGTCTATGGCGCGAGTCATCAGCGCGTCGCCGACGCCTTGTCCGCGAGCGGAGAGGTCAACGATGACGTCTTCGATGACGGAGCGCAACCCAGTCGGGACGCGGTACACGGTGAGGCTCAGCGCGCCGACGATTTGTCCGCCATCTTCGCGGGCGAGCAACAGCGTGGACGAAGGCTCTTTAATGAGCGCTGTCAACTCGTCGAGCGAAGGCGGCGGGTTGTTTTGAGTCAGTTGCGGAATCAGCCGTTGAAAGGCTTCGCGCAATTCGTCGTCTGCGAGGGCGGCGATTTCAATTTTCATAGGTCAGCGCCTTTTTGGGGATAAAACTTAAGACGGCGTAATAGCCAACGTAAACGAAGGACGCCCAAACAATCCAGGCGGGCGTGTTCGGGTAGAGGATCAGCCCCCAAATGCCGACCGCGCCGTAGAGGTAGGTCAGCCCGAGGGTCAGCGTCCGCAGGCGGCGGTTGCGGCTGGGGTAAATATATTTTAGCGGGACGAAGATCATGACGCAGAGAAATATCAGCACGGCGAAATTAATCCATTGCGGCAGATCGAGCAGGAGCAAGTAAAGCGCGATGATGTTCCAATAGGACGGAAAACCTTTGAAGTGATGGTCTTCGGTCTTCGCGTCTTTTTGCGTGAATTGGTAGGCGGAGGCGAACAGGATGAAAACGCCGGTCAGCAAGGCGACCGAGTGCGGGAGCAGGTCGGCTTTGATGAAGAAGATGGCGGGGACAAAAACGTAGTTGAGGTAATCGAGGATATTGTCGAGCAGCGCGCCGTCTATGCCGTCGGTATATTTTTGGACGTTCGCCCAACGCGCCAACATACCGTCGAATCCGTCTACTAACATGGAGGCGATCATCCAAACGATCATCATTTTATAATCGCCTTCAACGATGGCAAAAATAGTCAGCAGCGCCCAAACCGCTCCGCTGGCGGTGAAAGCGTGGACAGCCCAAGCGAGGATAACGCGCGTTAAATTAGGACGAGATTCGGCGGTCATAGAAATTCCTTTTGTTAATTATTTATTCGTCTTTCTCAACCCAACTTTGACCTTCTCGCCTTCAAATGCGTCTTCGACAACCGAAGCGTCCGCTGGCGGCGCTTCAAAGGACAGGCGCGTCGTCAGCGTTTCGGCTTGGACGTAATCGGCGTGGGCTTCAAGCGCGGCTTTCAAATTGGCGCTGGCTTCGACGAACAACTCAATGCGGTCGGCAACGTCCAAATCGGCGGACTTTCGCAAATCCTGCACGCGGCGCACAAACTCGCGCGCCAGCCCTTCGGCGATCAATTCGGGAGTCAACGCGGTAACCAACGCCGCCACATAAGCGCCGTCTTCGGCGACGGCAAAACCTTCTTTGGCATGCGTCTTGACTTCCGCTTCGTCCGAAAGGATTTGGAAGGTTTCGCCGCCAACTTGGACTTCAAGCGGTTTGCCCGAAAGGAGCGTCGCCGCCGCCGCTTCCGCGTCCAGCGCAAAAATCGCCTTTTGGATGGCGGGGAATTGGTTGCCGTATTTTTGTCCCAATTGTTTGGGCAACGGCTTGACCGTGTGCGAAACCGCTTCTCCCGCCGCGTCGAGCAGGCGCACCCGTTTGACGTTTAATTCGTCTTGCACGATGTCCGCGTTTTTGAGCAAAGCGGCGCGTTCGGCGGGGTTGCCGACCGAGAAGGCGGCTTCCGCTAACGGCTGGCGGACTTTGCGATTGGCTTTTTGTCGCGCCGCATGTCCGAGCGAGACCAACTTCATCACCGCCGCCATCTCGCGGTTGAGCGACTCGTCAATGAACTCGTCCATGACTTGCGGCCAGGCGGCGAGATGAATCGATTCGGGCGCGGTCTCGTCCGCCGAGCGGACCAGGTTTTGGTACAACTCTTCGGCGAGGAAGGGCATGGCAGGCGCGAGCAATTTGGCGACAGTAACCAGCGCCGTGTAAAGCGTGGAGTACGCCGACTGTTTATCCGAACCCGAATCGTTCTTCCAGAAGCGGCGGCGCGAGCGGCGCACATACCAAGTCGAAAGCGTCTCGACGAATTTTTCAATCGGGCGCGTGGCGTTGGTTACGTCGTATTCATCGTAGGCTTTGGTTACGTCGCGGACGAGAACGTTCAACTCAGAGAGCAGCCAGCGGTCTAAATCGTTGGCGGGCGCGGTAACGGTCAGCGCTTGCGGGTTGTCGAGATTCGCGTAAGTAACAAAGAACGAGTAGACATTCCACAGCGTGAGCGTAAAACTGCGAATCACCTCGCCCACTAAATCGGACGAGAAGCGCCGTTCCTGTCCGGGCGGCGTGGCGGTGTAAAGATACCAGCGGAAAGCGTCCGCGCCGTGCGCGTCTAACACGTCCCACGGGTTGACGATATTGCCAGCCGACTTCGACATCTTGCGCCCTTCGCCGTCGAGAATCAACCCCAAACAGATGACGTTCTTAAACGAAACTTGGTCGTTGAGCAGCGTCGAGATGGCGTGCAACGAATAGAACCAGCCGCGCGTTTGATCCACCGCCTCGCAGATGTAATCGGCGGGATACTGCGCTTTGAACTGTTCCTGATTCTCAAACGGGTAATGCCATTGCGCGTACGGCATCGAACCCGAATCAAACCAGACGTCAATCAAATCTTTGACGCGATTCATTTCGTCGCCGCATTTTTCGCATTTCCACGAAATTTCGTCCACATAGGGGCGGTGCAAATCCAACTCGCTTAAATCGCGCCCAGCCTTTTCCGAAAGTTCCGCCACCGAACCGACACACTCGCGGTGTTTGCAACTGTCGTTGGCGCACTCCCAAACGGGAAGCGGCGTGCCCCAATAACGCTCGCGGCTCAGCGCCCAGTCCACGTTATTTTCAAGCCACCTGCCGAAGCGCCCGTCTTTGATGTGTTCCGGCACCCAATTGATAGTTTTGTTTAAGCGCGTTAATTCCTCGCGCTTTTCGCTGGTGCGGACAAACCAAGATTCGCGCGCGTAATACAAAAGCGGCGTATGACAGCGCCAACAAAACGGATAACTGTGCGTGTACTGTTCGGCGCGGAACATCAGCCCGCGCGCCTGCAATTCCTGGATGATGAGCGGGTCGGCGTCCTTGACGAAAACTCCGCGCCACGGCGTAATTTCGGGGATGAACGTCCCGTCGGGTTGCACGGTGAGCAAGACGGGCAAATCATTTTGCTTTGCCATTTCCATGTCGTCCGCGCCATAAGCGGGAGATTGATGCACAAGTCCCGTGCCGTCTTCGACAGTTACGAAGTCGCCTAGCACAACATAATGCGCGGATTTTTCCAACGGAAGAAACGTATAAAGCGGGCTGTACTTCGCGCCCTTCAACTTTTTGCCTTTGAAGGAATCCATAATTTTGACTTCTTCGCCGCGAAAGACTTTCTCCACCAGACTCTTCGCCAGAATCAACTTTTCGGTTACGCCCTCGTTTTTGCGCTCGACGGTTACATAATCCACGTCGGGGTGCGCGGCAATGGCGACGTTGGAAGGCAGCGTCCACGGCGTGGTAGTCCAAACGAGGAAGTAGGTGTCGGGGCTGTCCGCCAGCGGAAAGCGCACAAAGACCGAAGGGTCGCTCGTGTCTTCGTAGCCGAGAGAAACTTCATGGGAAGAAAGCGGCGTGCCGCAACGCGGGCAGTAGGGCACAATCTTATACCCTTTGAAGAGCAAGTCCTTCTCCCAAAAGTTTTTCAAAATCCACCAAACCGATTCGATGTAATCGTTAGTGTAAGTAACGTAGGCGGTTTCCAAGTCCACCCAAAAGGCGATGCGGTCGGTCAGTTTTTCCCAATCTTTGATGTAGGTGAAAACGGAATCCTTGCACATCTCGTTAAATTTTGCGACGCCGTATTCTTCAATTTGTTGTTTATTATTAAAACCTAACTTCTTCTCGACTTCGATTTCGACGGGCAAACCGTGCGTGTCCCAACCGCCGCGCCGCGAGACGCGGTATCCGCGCATGATTTTATAACGCGGGAACATATCTTTGAACGCGCGCGCCAAAACGTGATGCACGCCCGGCCGCCCGTTCGCCGTCGGCGGTCCTTCATAGAAAACGTATTCGGGCGCGCCCTCGCGCTGGTCGAGCGTCTTCTTGAAAATCTCGCGCTTCTTCCACATTTTGAGGACGGCGTCTTCCATTTCGGTTACGTTCAATTTTGAGTTGACTGGTTTAAACATAGCGTCTCCATCGCTTAAATTTCAAGTTATAGGTTGCAAGTTAAATAAAAACTCTCGCCTCTGTACAGAGACGAGAGCATTGCTCGCGCGGTACCACTCTGATTCCCGTCCGCAGACGGGCGCTCATTGGCGACGAAAATCGCCCTGTTCCGTTAACGAGGAACAACGTCGGCTCGCTTAATTTTGGCTTGCGCCAATTTCAGGTCGCGGCTACGGGAGGATTTTCAACCGCCGTCAACGCATCCGCTTTCACCAATCTCGGACTCGCTGTTCGTCGCAAACGATTTACTCGTTCCCATCTTCGCCGTTGAAATTTGGATTATATGCGAGATGAAAGAAAACGACAAGGCGCAGATTTAGAACCCGCCTCTTTCTTTCATTGCGGCTTGAATCTGCTCGTCGAGTTGATTCGCCGCCGATTCTAATTCTGCCAACTCGCTCAACATACTCGCGCCCAACGACGAATCGTCCAACGAGTTGAGGTTGATTCGCACGTTATAACCCGCCGCCGTCAGCGAAGCGCGCGCCATCGCAAACGCGGACATGGCGTCCGAGGCGGCGCTGAGCAAACCGACTTCGGCGCATTTCAACGCCAACTCCATTACCTTAACAGCGTCTTCCGCCACATGCAGCGGAATATGGGCGGCGTTCAGCGTCGCTTGCGTAATCGCCGCCGCGCGGACAGATTTTTCTTCGTCCGTCGCCTTCGGCAGTTTGAAAGTCCCCATCAGCGCTTCAAAGGCGGCGGCGTCGTCGTCCACCGCTTGGGTTAATTCTTTGCGTAAATTCTCCGCCACAACGCGCACGGCTTGCATTTCGGCTTCCACGTCGGCGTATTTCTTTTTTCCAATCGTTACGCCCGCGACCATCGCCGCAAGCGCCGCGCCCATCGCGCCGACGTAAGCGCCAGCGGAACCGCCGCCGGGCGTCGGCGTCGGCGCGGCTAATTCTTCGATGAAAGAGGGAGCGCTCGGAGCGGAGTCTGCGGCGGGGGCGGCGTACAAGCGCGATTCGAGAATCTGGTCTTTGTCAAATTGATCCATCTGCGCGTACCAAACGGCGGCGTCCACCAGCGCTTCTTGCGGAATTAAGCCGACCAACTCGCTGTGATGCACGCCCACGCCGTAGCGTTCGGCTTCGCGGCGGATGAACTCCACCACGCGGGCAATCGGCGTTTCGCGGAAGTTGGTCAGGTTCATCGAGACTTGCGCGCGCCCGTCCACCAGCAAGCCTAAGCCTTTGACGTAACGCAAGCCGCCCGATGATTGACGCACGGCTTTGGCAACCTTTTTAGCAATGCTCACGTCGTCGGTTGTGAGATAGACGTTGAAGGCAATCAGCGGCGCGCGCGCGCCGATGACGGTTGCGCCCGCTTTGGGCAACTTGCTCGGACCAAAATCGGGCTTGCGGTTTTCGTCGGTTTCGATGGCGGTTTTCAAACCTTCGTATTGCCCCTTGCGGACGTTTTCAAGGTTGCTTCGTTCGGGGCGCGTTGCGGCGGCTTCATATAAGTAAACGGGAATTTGAAGTTCGCCGCCCACCCGCTGACCGAGACGTTTGGCAATGGCGACGCATTCGTCCATGCCGACGCCGCTGAGCGGGACGAAAGGCACGACGTCCGTCGCCCCAATGCGCGGATGTTCGCCCGTGTGTTGATCGAGGTCAATTAATTGGGCGGCGGTTTGGATGGCGCGAAAAGCGGCTTCTTCCACGCCAGCGGGCGACCCCGCGAAAGTCAGCACGGTGCGGTTGTGGTCTAAGTCGGAAGAGCGGTCGAGCAATTTGACTTCCGCGACGGATTGCACGGCGGCGACGATTTGGTCAATTACTTCCGTTCGCCGCGCTTCGGAAAAATTAGGGATGCATTCAACGAGTTGATTTGTCATGCGGCTATTATAAGGGCTTGTCTGAAAAAACCCTAACTTTTTTCTCATTGACTCATCTTTTTTCGAGGTGTATAATCGCGCGTTGGCATTATTTTAACTAGCAGGAGCATAATTATGACCACCCCAGAAACTACCCCCATTGAAATGTTAGAACCAAAAACCAAACTGAACGGAAAAATTTTGAAAGCCGCCATGGCGGGAGCGTTAGTGGACATCGGGCAGAGCGTGCCCGGCGTTTTGCACATTTCGCAAATCAGCGAGACGCCCGTCAACAAAGTGGAAGACGTTCTTAAGGAAGGGCAAGAGGTCGTCGTTTGGGTTAAGCGCGTTCGCAAAGATCGCGTTGAACTGACGATGATCGAGCCTCTCGCTTACGAATGGAAAGAACTTAAGCCCGACACCGTCGTCAAAGGCAAAGTCGTCCGCATTGAATCTTACGGCGCGTTCGTGGATTTTGGCGCGGAACGTCCAGGCTTGATTCACGTCAGCGAGTTGACTCACGGCTACGTCAAAAACGCGGGCGACGTGGTCAAAGTCGGCGAGGAAGTCGAGGCGAAGATTCTCGAAGCAGACCGCCGCAAACGCCAAATCCGCTTGAGCATCAAAGCCATGCAAGACGTGATGGAAATCGAACCCGAACCGATTGCCGAGCCGAAGAAAAGCGGCGGAAAACGCAAAGGCAAGGGCAAGAAACAAGAAGACTATTACGACATGGACGAGGAAGTTTCCAGAGAGCCGCAATTTACCGCGATGCAAATCGCTTGGCAGCAGGCGTTGGAAAAAGCCAGCGGCAAGAAGACCGTCCGCACGAAGTCTATCAAGGGTTCTTCGCAAGAGCAAGAAGACCTTTACAACAGCACGTTGGAAAAACGTCTGCCTACCGGCGGATAATAATAAAAAGAGCGGACAAAAGTCCGCTCTTTTTATTTCTCTTGCCCGTTCTTTAAGTAATCTTCCATCAGCGGGTCGAGGTCGCCGTCCAACACGGCTTGGACGTTGCCGATTTGAAAATCGGTGCGGTGGTCTTTGACCATTTGATACGGGTGCAGCACATACGAGCGGATTTGACTGCCCCATTCCGCTTTTGTGTATTCCCCGCGCAAGACGGCGCGCTCTTCCTCTTTTTCGGCGTTCTTTAATTCAAGCAAACGCGCGCGCAAAATCCGCATGGCGAATTCGCGGTTTTGAGTCTGCGAACGTTCGTTTTGACAAGTAACCACAATGCCCGTGGGGATGTGCGTCAGGCGGACGGCGGTGGCGTTCTTCTGCACGTTTTGTCCGCCCGCGCCAGAAGAGCGGAAGACGTCCATCTTTATATCGCCCGCGTTAATTTCTATATCCGCGTCGCCCATGCTCACTTGCGGCAAGACTTCAATCAACGCAAAAGAGGTGTGGCGGCGGTGCGCGGAATCAAAAGGCGAAAGCCGCACCAGCCGATGCACGCCTTTTTCGGAACGCAGATAGCCAAAAGCGTATTCGCCGCTGACGGAAATGGTCGCGCTCTTAATGCCCGCCTCTTCGCCGGGAGTCGAATCTAAAATATCGGCGCTGAACCCGCGTTCTTCCATCCAACGCAAATACATGCGTTGCAGCATCTCCGCCCAATCTTGCGAATCTGTTCCGCCCGCGCCTGCGTGGATGGCGAGAATCGCGTCGTCGCGGTCGTAGGGTCCCGAAAACATGGCGTCAAACGAGCGCTTCTCCAATTCGCCTTCCAGTTTTGAAACCTCGTTTTCCAATTCCGCTTCCAGCGATTCGTCGTCCATTTGCGCGAGGTCGGTCAAATCGTGAATTTGCTTTTGAAGTTTATTCCAGCCTTGCACGTCATCGCGCAAAACGGAGACGGTTTTCATCGTCCGCTGCGCGGCGGTGGAATCGTCCCAAAAATTAGGACGCTCAATTTCAATTTCTAACTGCGAAAGTTGACTTTGTTTTTTGGCGACGTCAAAGACGCTCCAATAATTTTTGCAGCGTTTCGTCGGCGGCGCGTAATCGTTTTATTAAATCTTGCATTAGGTCTCCTTGCGGTCAATCAAAATTCCGTCCACAAAAGCGTCGGGGTCAAAAGGCGTCAAGTCTTGCGGCTTTTCGCCCAACCCCGCAAACAAAATCGGCAAGCCCAACTCGCGTTGAATCGCAAACGCCATTCCGCCGCGAGCGGACGAATCCAACTTGGTCAAAATCACGCCGTCAACGTTCACGGCTTCCTTAAAAGAACGCGCTTGTTGCAAAGCGTTTTGTCCGGTGGTCGCGTCCAACACCAGCCAAACGTGATGCGGCGCGCCCGTCAGCGCTTTGCCGACCACGCGATAAACTTTCTTCAACTCCTCCATCAAATTGAAGCGCGTGTGCAAACGCCCCGCCGTGTCCACCATGACCACGTCCGCGTTGCGGGCGACGGCGGCTTGAACGGCGTTGAAGGCGACCGCGCCAGGGTCGCTTTCGGGAGCGCCCGCCACAACTTCGACGTTCAGCCTGTCTCCCCAAACTTGAAGTTGATCCACCGCCGCGGCGCGGAAGGTGTCCGCCGCGCCGAGCAGAATTTTTTTGCCTTCGCCCGCAAAACGCGCGGACAGTTTGGCGATGGTCGTCGTCTTCCCCGAACCGTTAACGCCGACGACGAGAATCACCGTCGGCTTGTGCGAGAAGTCGAGAGTCGGCGGGCGAATGAGGCGCGCGCGCAATTCCGCTTTCAGCGCAGAAAAAAGCGCTTCGGAGCGAATCCAGCCTTCGGCGCGAGTGCAGCGTTTCAATTCGTCCAAAATGGAAGACGCGCTTTCGATTCCTAAATCCGCTTGAATCAAAAGCGTTTCGAGGTCGTCCCAGGTTTCGTCGGTAATTTCCGAAGTTCCTAAAAGAGACGCGATTTGCCCAAAGGCGGCTTTGCTCGTGCGCGAAAGCCCCTCTTGCCAGCGTGAGAAAATGCTCATAAGGCGAAAATTATATCAGGGAATTATGTTATACTTTTTTGGCGAAATTCGCATTTTCAAAAGGAGCAATATTATGACAGGAGAACCTATTCACATCAGCGACGACACGTTTGAGCAGGCGGTCATGCAATCCAGCGCGCCGGTTATCGTGGATTTTTGGGCGCCGTGGTGCGGACCGTGCAAAATGATCGCGCCGATTTTAGACAAATTGGCGCAAGAGTTTGACGGCAAACTCGTCGTCGCAAAAATCAACACCGACGACCATCAACAATGGATGCAGAAATTCGGCATTCAGGGCATTCCGACGCTGCTGTTTGTGGCGAACGGAAAGGTCGTTCATCGTCAAGTCGGCGCGCTGCCCGAACGCATGTTGCGCGACGCGGTCAATCAATTTTTGGAAGTCGCGCAAGCGTAAATTTATGAAAAAAATAATTCCCGTTCTCGTTTTACTCGCGATTTTTGCGACCGCTTGCGGAAGCAAAACGCCCGCCGTTCCGACGATGTCGGTCGAGGATATTCAAGGCACAGCCATCGGCGTCGCCTTCACGATGGTTGCGGAAACGCAAGCGGCGATTCCGACCAACACGCCCATCCCGCCGACGGAAACGCCTCTGCCAACCCTGCCGCCGACTCTCACGCCGCTCCCCTTGCCGACGCTTGAGCCAACGTCTGTTGCGATTCTTCCCACCGCCACCAGTTCGAGCGGAAACGACAAATGCGGCGGATTGTTAAACATCAAAGAAGCCGGCCCGCTGACCAACGTGCGCTTTGACAATCAAAGCGGTTACGTCGCGCAATTGGCGTTCTTTATGTACGCGCCGAACGAATTCGCCCAATGCGGAAGTTACTACGGAAACGGAATGATCATCCAACCTGGCGGAAGTTCCGGCGCAATCGCTTTGCCCGCCGGCAACTACTACGCCTACGCTTGGTTGACGAAAGACGGAAAACCGGTCAAAGGCGTGGAAGGCTATTTCACAAACACGCAAGATACGCATGTGTTTGTGTATTACATCAGAGCAGATTCTATCCGATAAAAAAACAATCAACAAAAAGAGCCGCGAAATTCACGGCTCTTTTTGCTTTTATTCACTCCGATTTGCGCGTAATGTTCGCGCCCAAAGCGCGGAGTTTTTCTTCCACCCTTTCATAACCGCGCTCGATTTGAACGATGTTCCCAATTGTGGACGTTCCCTTCGCGGCGAGGGCGGCGAGGAGCATTGCCATCCCTGCGCGGATGTCGGGGCTTTCCAATTTTTCGCCGACCAACTGAGTCGCCCCTTGCACGACGCAGCGATACGGGTCGCAGAGGATAATCCGCGCGCCCATGCCGACCAGTTTATCGGTGAAGTACATTCTGCCCGAAAACATCCAATCGTGAAACATGACCGAACCCGTCGTCTGCGTGGCGATGGTGATGGCGATGCTCGTCAAATCGGTTGGGAAGGCGGGCCAAACGTTGGTTTTGATTTCGGGAATCGCGCCGCCTAAATCGGAGGCGACGGTTAGGCTTTGCTCGGCGGGGACGAAAATTGCGCTTCCCCGCGTCTCCCAGCGGACGCCCAAACGCCGAAGGACTTGCTCGACCATTTCAAGGTGTTCGACGCCCGCGTTGTGGATGAGTACCGAACCTTTGGTAACCGCCGCCGCGCCGACGTAACTGACCACTTCCAATAGGTCGGGACCGACGGTAAATTCTCCGCCGTACAGTTTTGAAACGCCGACTACACGAAGTTCGTTCGAGCCAATCCCTTCAATTTTCGCGCCCAAAGCGTTTAGGAAGTTGCACAACTCTTGAACGTGCGGTTCAGAAGCCGCGTTGCGAATGCGGCTGTTTCCTTTTGCCAAAACCGCCGCCATAATCGCATTTTCCGTCGCGGTAACGCTGGCTTCGTCCAAGAGAATATCCGCGCCGCGCAGTTCTTTGGCGGAAAAGTCAAAGACGCGGTCATAGCGGACGTCCGCGCCTAAGGCTTCCAGCGCGAGGATGTGCGTGTCCAGCCGCCTCCGCCCGATGACGTCGCCGCCGGGCGGCGGAAGGCGCAATTCGCCAGCGCGGGCGAGGACCGGCCCCGCCAGCAGAATCGAGGCTCGGATTCGGCGACAAAGGTCTGGGTCGAGGCGAGAGGCGAAAACTTCCTTTGTGGCTACACGCCAAACATGCGAGTCTAGTTCTTCCACTTCCGCGCCGAGACTTTCAATCAACTTTCGCATTTCAAGCACATCGCGGATTAATGGCACATTTCGCAAAATGACCGGCTCGTCGGTCAGCAGACACGCCGCGAGCAACGGCAACGCCGAATTTTTATTGCCCGACGGGGTTACCTCCCCGCGCAAAGGGACGCCGCCCTCGATAATAAATTCATCCATCGTAGTTTCTCCAATCTTGCAGAATTGTAATTAAGGTTTAGAAAATCTGCCAAAAACATTACAGCCGATTTACATCCGCCGCGCGTTGATGAACGTCGGGTTTTAGAATTATAATGACAAGATGACGTTAACGTTAATCTTCCCTCTTTTGGTCGGCTGGCTTTCAGGTTGGGCGGTCAATTATCTCGCGGACGTTTTGCCCTACACGCGACGTTTGAGCAAACCCGTTTGCTTGCAATGCGGCGCGGAATTTTCCCTCGCGGATTATCTGCTCTTCAAGCCTTGTTCGCAAAGGCACGCCCGCCCGCCGCGAGCGTGGATCACGCAACTCGTCATGGTCGCGTTGAACGTTTACATTTTTCTCAATCCGCCGCTCAAACTAAACTATTGGATGGGCGCGGCGCTCTTGCTTTACTTCGGCGCGGTCGTCGTCGTGGATTTGGAACATCGCCTCATCCTCCACCCGACGAGCATCGTCGGCGCGGCGCTGGCGCTGGCGCTGGGAATCTTCGCTCACGGCATCGCCCCGACTCTTTTAGGCGCAGTCGGCGGGTTGGTCATCATGCTTGCCTTTTATTACTTCGGCGTTTTGTTCTCAAAAATCCGCGCGAAAAAATTGCGCGCGCAAGGCTTTGAAGCGGACGACGAAGAAGCGCTCGGTCAAGGCGACGTCATCCTCGTTACGATATTGGGCTTGCTCGTCGGCTGGCCCCTCGTCTGGTTTATGATTCTCGTCAGCGTGTTGCTCGGCGGAATCGTCAGCGTGTTATTTTTGGCGGGGTTATTTATCACTCGTCGCTATCATTCCAACGCGCTGATGGTCTTCCTGCCGTATGGTCCATACTTCATTCTCGGCGCAGGATTGATCGTTTTCTTTCCGCAATTCTTAAGTTTTTTCCTAGCCTAATGATTCGCAAAAATACGCCCCGTCCGCAAAAGAAAACGCGCGCGCAAGCGATGGTCGAATTCGCGCTTGTGCTGCCTTTGCTGGTTCTGCTCCTTTACGGAATCGTCGAAGTCTCGCGCTTGATTTTCGTCTTCGCTTCAGTGGCGAACGCTTCGCGTCAAGCGGCGCGTTACGGCGCGGGCAGCGGCGAATCGTTGACGAACGCGATTTATTATCAAGACTGCGACGGCATCCGCGACGCGGCGAATCAGTCCGCGATTTTGACCGAATTTGATTCCGTAACCATCACTTACGATCGCGGCATCACGCCTGGCGGAGAGCAGATTCCTATTCCAGACGTTGACCCCGACCCCGACGCGGACACTTGCCCCGTCGGCGACAACGTCATCCGCAACGGCGACCGAATCATCGTGCAAGTCAGCGCTTCGTACGAGCCGATTCTCACGCTCGGCAATTTGCAACCGCTGGAAGTCGTCTCCGCCAACGCGCACACATTTTTGATTTCCGTCCCCATTTTCGGCTCTGCCATGCCGACGGGTTTCGCCGCCGAAAGCGCCACGCCTTCGCGCATCCCCACGCAGACGGAGATCGCCACGTTCACCGTCGAGCCGCCGACTGTCGCGCCGACCAACGCCACCTTCGCCGCAATCCGCACCGCCTTTCCGCGCACGCCGACCAACACCGCCCCGCCCACGCTGACCTTTACGCCGACCATCACGCTGACCGCTTCGCTCACCCCCACGCTGACGGCGACGCCCATCGCTTGTTCGGGCATGTACGCGGTTTCGCACGGCAAATTGAAATTCAAAGACAACGTAATGTACATGGAACTTAGCAACAACACAGGACACGTCCTCTCCGCCGCTTCCGTCTATGTCGAATGGAACAACGCGACCGGCGGCGCTCCCAACCCGCTGACGTTGCGAAAAGTCGAATTGGCAAACCAAGAGTGGACGGGCGCGCTCCTCTCGCCTTCGACGGTCATCCCCGCTTATTATCCGTTCATCCCCATCGGCGAATCGATAATCAAATTTACCTTCGATCAAAACTATAAACTGCAAGACGGCACAGAGCGCATCCTCATCGGGCTCGGCACGCCGGGCTGCATCAGTTACCCGATTGATTCAAGAAATTAATATGCGCGTCGCCAAATCTTCTCCGAATCAAAAAGGGCAAAGTTTAATCGAAGTGGCAATCAGCCTGCCCGTTATTCTTTTAATTTTGCTCGGCGCGTTCGACATCGGCATGGCGCTTTTTTCATATTCTGTCCTCCGCGAGTCGGCGCAAGAAGGCGCGTTATACGGCTCGTTCAACCCGCGCAACAAAGCGGAAATCGAAAACCGCGCCCGCAACATTCAACCGCGCAAACCAGGCGAAGTCTTCTCCTCGCCCGTTGACCTGCTAAGCAAAGAAAACGTTCGCGTGGACGTTTCCGCCATCGGCGCGGCGTGTCAGGGCGTTACGAACGGCGCGGCAAATTCTATTCAAGTAAAAGTTACATTCAAATACCCGATTCTCTTTCCGTTCATCGGTCGCTTTCTCGGCTCGAATCGCGTCGAGATTTCCAGCGTTTCGTCGAGCATTATTTTACAGCCGCCATGTCAATAACTTCCTCTCCTCCCCGCCGCGGCGAACGCGGTCAAGCCATCATCTTGATTGTCTTCGCCATCATCGGTTTAATTGGCGCGTCCGCGCTCGCCATAGACGGAACGAACGCCTACATTGACCGCCGCCGCGCCGAAAACGCCGCCTCCTCCGCCGCGCTGACCGCCGCCCTGACTCGCATCAAAGGCGGGAACTGGCGCGCCGCCGCTTTAGCCGTCGCCGCGACCAACGGCTACAACAACGACGGCGTAAACAACATCGTTGAAATGAACACGCCCCCGCTCGACGGACCGTACAAAAACGACTCGCAATACATCGAAGTCAAAATCACCTCGCATTTGAGAACCTACTTCGGAATCGTCATCGGCATCCCAACCGTTACCAGCGCGGCGCAAGCCATCGCCCAATCCAAACCGTCAGAAATGGGCGAAATGTTTCCAGGCTACGCAATGGTCAGTTTGGCGACAAAATCCGAATGCGACCGCGAACGCCAAGCGTTTGGATTTCGCGTGTACAGCGAATCAACCGTCAACCTTAGCGGCGGCGGATTATTCGTCAACTCCGCCAACCCGACTTGCGCCTTTACCTCCTACGGCAACGGAAGCGTCCGCGTGGCTGGAAACGACCGCATCTCTGTCGTCGGCGGCGCAGACATCCAAAAGCCGCGCCTCATCACGCCCTACCCCGTCGAGACGAACATTCCGCCTATCCCCTACCCGCCGCCTTATCAATTTCCAAAAATCGGCTGCGAGAAAGAAGCCGTCGCCGACTACAAAACAGGCGTGATGCAATCGGGCTACTGGGACGAAGACATTTTTCCGCCGCCGGAAATCACGATGTTAGAATCTGGCGTCTATTGTCTCAACGGCGACTTCTACCTCGACGACGGTCAGCTGGAAGGGACAGGCGTCCTCTTCGTCGTCAAAAACGGAAATATTTTCTTAGGCAGCCACGCGCATCTCGATTTGAGCGCGCCAAAAAGCGGAGCGTACAAAGGCTTGCTGTTTTACATGCCGATTGAAAACACGCGCGCCATCACGCTTAATGCAACCAGCGATTCGATCTTAGTCGGGACTATTCTCGCGCCAAGAGCGTCGCTTCGCCTTTACGGACCTCACACGAACACCACCGCCACTTATTACAGCAAAATCGTCGCCTATACAATTGACGTAAACGGCGACAACAACATCCGCATCAACTACAAACCCGAACAAAACTGGGAAACGCTTACTATGCCAGAGGTTGTTCTGATAAAATAGCGAGGTTGCCTTGCCAAATTTCTTACAGAACTGAAAGCGTTGCAGGGCGCTTGCGCCATTAAAATCTATTTGAAATTCGCTTATAATGTGGTAAGAGCGAAACTAACTAGCCTTCTCCGCAGCCCCCGTATTTTGATAAAATTGAACGAAATTAGGATTCTTTCAAAAACTATGAAGTCATTTTTAGGGAAGTTCGGCTTCCCGCCAACCAAGACGCACGCTAAAAAGCGTCAAAAAGCGAAAGCGCAAAGTCTGGTAGAGTTTGCCGTTACGATTCCTATCTTAATGCTTCTGCTTTTAGGCATGGTTGAATTTGGCTTCATGTTAAATACTTATCTCTCTTTGCAAGACGCCATCCGCAACGCGGGCAGACGGTATAGCACAATCAGCCCGTTTCTCGCGGGCGGCGATATTGACACAAACTTCTTCGCAAATGTCGCCCAATATGTCGTAGAGGATCTCGCTCCGCCGGACGAACCAGCGGCGCGTCAAATCCCTTTTAATTCGAGTCGGGATAACGTTCTCGTTTCATTAATTGAAGCGATTGTAGACGACACTGGCACAATCAGCGTTGATCGCCGCCCTGCAGGAACTTATTATAGGTTATACAGCGACACCACACCCGCCTCTCAATACACAGACTCTGCCGTAGAGACCTTATTAAAAAAAGACGGCGCCACTCCTATTAGCGCAGGCTTATTAACCATAGAAGTTTTTTATGGGTATACGGGCGTCCTAAATACACCCTTTACCCGCCCGTTTATGTCGCCGACAAATCCAATGATGTTATACGCCTCAGTCGCCATGCCGACGGTTTACGCAAAGCCGTTTCCCAAAACGCCGACTCCGTCTCCATAATATAAAAGAGCTATTATGAAGAATATTTTTTCACAAAAATCTCAAAAGTCAGAACGCGGTCAAGCTATTATCTTGATTATTTTTGCGTTTATCGGGCTGGTCGCTATGGTCGGGTTAGTTACCGACACTGGCTTAACGCTGATTCAATATGGCAAATTGAAAAGAGCGGTGGACGCCGCTGCCATCGCCGCTGCGCAAGAATATCGTCCCGACCCAGATATTACTCCCGTACAATTAAACCGAACGGCGATGCGCGAAGCGGCGATTAATTTCTTGCAATTAAATGACATTCAAGCAAGCACCTTAATCATGCGCACCTGCGAGGACACGAGCGATCGTCCTGCTTTATGCAATCCCAACCCCACAACTCGCCCCGAAAACAACCGCAAACTCGTAGAAATCGTGGCTTCGGTCTCTTCGCAATTAGGATTTCTGCGCGTTATCGGCATTAGAGACATAACCTTAACCGCAACCGCTGTCGGCGAAGCCTCTACAATGGATCTTGTGTTAATTTTGGACACATCCGGCTTTATGGCGAACGAGACTTCGGCAACAGGAACGCCCGACCCATACAGCCCGCTCAACGATCCTAATCGTTGCAATACCGCCGCGTCAAACGACCATCCTTGTCAGCCGATGAAGACTGTAAAGACTACGGCGGCAAACTTTGTTAAGAAATTAATTTATCCTAATTATGACCGCGTCGCCATTATTACAACAACAAGTCAATCTGTAAACGGCGACAGGAATCCGGTGGAAGTGCGGCCGTTATCCTTTGACGGTTCGCAAATCAATACCGCGATTACGAACATTAACGTATTCAATCCTCGAGTTTGCGCGAACCCGTACTCAAACGACACTTTAGAAGGACAATGTCGAGCATACAATAATTTAGGAAAATTTACCTCTGTCGTCTGTCCTGCTTACGAAAATTTCGACAAAAACCCAAATCAAAATCCGTCTTCTTGCACGTCCAACAACATTGGCGGCGCATTAAAGTTAGCCCAATACGCTTTACAAGGCAGCGGCGATTCTTCCAAAATGCGGTTGCAAGCGTTGTGGATTGTCGTCGGTCTTTTCGGCGGACGCGCAAATGCAACAGATCCAGTTAATAGCGGTTCAGTCAACCTTCCCAATGGTTATTGTCCAGAAACAACTTTCTTTGACTATAAACCTTACTACGGCGGCGTTTATTGGTGCAACGATTCAAAGCCAAGCACTCGACACAGTCTTAGCGATCCGCTCGTAAATTGGAAAAATCCAGTCTCAGGAATCACAAAAAAGATACGTCTTTACGACCCCGACGACTACGCTCGCGACTCGGCAGACGTATTAGCAGCGTCATCCAGCAAAGGCGTCATTATTTATACAATTGGACTTGGAAAACAAATCGCAGAACCCGCAAAAAAATGGGATACATCAGTGGACATAGATGATCCAGTAGACAACCTTAGCGAAGAACCGCCCGCCGCGGCGCTCTTGGAGTACATCGCATTAGAAGCCGGGGACGCCCTGAACTCTAATATTACGCATGGAATTTTTACGCTCGCAAAAAACAGCGAGATTTTAAGCTATTCATTTGATTTAATTGCTCGAAATATTTCGACTAAGATTTCTCAGTAAGACACGGAGAACGAAATGAAATTTATACATTCGCTTATTAAAAAGTTGAAAGAAAAGGAACGCCGCGCGCAAGCGATGGTCGAGTTTGCGCTCATTATTCCCATTCTGACGGTTACTCTTGTCGGGCTTTTAGAATTTGGCAGATTATTTTACGCTTGGCAGGTGTTGGAAAACTCCACGCGCTTTGGTTTGCGTTATGCCACAGCAGGCGCTTTTGACGCCAGCCTTGATTCTAACGAGGCGGTAGCGCGGCGGCTTTCAATTGAAAACGAAACGCGACGCATGCTTGTCGGTTTTAATTACAACGAATCTTTAGCGCAGTCCGCTAACGAATATCTTAATATCACGGTCTGTTCCGGACCCGAAGATCAAAGCATCAGCGATTATTTTAGAATTCCTCAAATGGGAAATTCCAGTTCGACCGCTTATGCAAAATGCCTTCCGTCTGGCGCTGAAAGCGCAGGCGTTCCCGGTGAAAAAGTGATTGTTGCCGCCGACTATAATTTCACGTTTATGGTGTTGCCAACTTTCGGAGTCAAGCCCGATATGATTCACCTTGCTTCCTACCGAGTTGGCAGAAACGAAACATTCGACACCGCCCAACTTCTCGTTTACCCCACGCCTGCAGTTGACGGCGACGACACGGGCGGATTTGTTGTTACAGACACCCCCACCGCAACCAACACTCCGACCAACACATTTACGCCTTCAAAGACTTTTACGCCCACATTTACCCGCACGCCTACATTTACCCGAACCGCAACGAACACTCGTACCGCTACAACTACGGCTTCACTGACGTTTACGCCTTCATTGACCTTCACGCCTTCAAAAACCTTTACGCCTTCGATGACGTTTACGTCCACAGTTACCTATACGCCTTCGAGAACGCCTACCTTTACGCCCACATACACAATAACGAATACGCCTACTATTACGTTTACGCCTTCAAAGACCTTCACGCCTACCATCACGCCCACAAGAACATCCACAGGCACAAGGACATTTACGCCAACGGCAACAGCGACGAGACCGACGCCGACAAGAACAGATACGCCATTGCCAACCTTGTCGCCGACGCCGAAGATACCGACAGCGACGAGGACATCATCACCGACGCCTTCGCAGACTCCCAAGCCAAGACAGTAGAACGGCTAACATCAAAAACGCCAGCCAAACGGTTGGCGTTTTTGATGCGGTATAATCCGCAAGCTCATTACAGAAAGGAGTCAGACGACAAGGGAAAGTCAGCGCATGGACTCCGCGTAAAAGCGCGGGGTTGACGAGGACGAAGGTTCTCCATTGCGAAATGGAGTTAAGGACGCGCAAGCGCCTGAAAATCGAGAGATCAGCGGAAGCCTTCCGGGTTCGCCATAACCCGACATCTTTCCCTCCAAAAGAATCTAGGCTGCAAAATTCACAAAAGGCTTAGGCGTGGCAAAAACATTGGGCTGTGAAACAGGCGTCGGGTTCGTTTGCGGCGTTTAGTTCCAGTTCTTGCATCACAAATTATTTGGAGGATTCCTATGTGTGGAATTGTCGGATATATCGGGTCGCAAAACGCGACGCCGATTATTCTCAACGGCTTAAAACGCCTCGAATATCGCGGATATGATTCTGCGGGCGCGGCTGTGATTGACGGCCGCAAAATTTACTTGAGACGAGACGCGGGAAAGTTGCAGCAACTCGCGGACTTAATCGCCAAAGAGCCGCTAAACGGCGCGCCCGGCATCGGACATACGCGCTGGGCGACGCACGGCGCGCCTTCGGCGCGGAACGCTCACCCGCACATCGGCAATGAGGGGAAAATTGCGGCGGCGCATAACGGCATCGTCGAAAATTTTTTGGAACTCAAAGACGAGTTGGCGGCGGAAAATGTGCGCTTCGATTCGGAAACCGACAGCGAAACCATTGTGCAGTTGGCGGAACGCGAAATGGCAGACGGCGCTTCTTTTGAGGAGGCGGCGCGACGCGCGTTCAAACGCATCGAAGGCGCAAACGTGATTTTGCTGCTCTGCGCGGACGAACCGGACAAACTCATCGCGGCGCGAATTGGCAACGCGGGCGGCGTGGTCGTCGGGTTGGGCGACGGGGAAAATTTCATTGCGTCCGATATTCCTGCAATTTTGGAACACACGCGGCGCGTGATATTTCTTGAATCAAGACAGATGGCGATTGTCGCCAAAGACGAAGTCCGTATCGAGACGTTGGACGGCGAAGCGGTCGAGCCGAAGATTCACGCCGTCGCGTTTGACGCGGTGTCCGCCGAGAAGGGCGAATACCGCCATTTTATGCAAAAGGAAATTCACGAGCAAGTCCGCGCGTTGACGGACACGCTTGCCGGACGCGCAGACTTCAAAGAAGGGCGCGTTCGCCTGCCTGAATTAAATCTCACGCCCGAACTTGCCAAGCGGATTCAACGCATTTACATCACCGCCTGCGGCACGGCGGCTTATGCGGGCATGGTCGGCAAATATCTCATCGAGAAAATCGCGCGCATTCCGACGGAAGTCGTCATCGCTTCGGAGTTCCGTTACAGCGATCCCATCGTGGACGAGAACACCGTCGTTCTAGCGATTTCGCAATCAGGCGAAACCGCCGACACATTGGCGGCAATGGAAGAGGGGCGCAAAAAAGGCGGGGTGATTTGGAGCATTGTCAACGCCATCGGTTCGCAAGCCATGCGCGTCGCGGACGGATACATCTCGATGCAAACGGGACCTGAAATCGGCGTGGCGTCCACGAAGGCGTTTACCGCGCCGTTGGCGGATCAATACATGCTCGCCATCCTCCTCGCCGATTTGCGCGGGACGATAGACGACGCGACGCGCCGCCAACTGGTCGCGGACTTGCGCCTCGTCCCCGATTTGGCGAGCAAGGTGATGGACTCCGAACCCGAAATCGAGAAACTGGCGCACGCGCTCAAAGACATCAAAAATTGTCTTTATCTAGGGCGCGGAATTAACATGCCCGTCGCTTACGAAGGCGCGTTGAAGTTGAAAGAGATTTCATACATCCACGCGGAGGGTTACCCTGCGGGAGAAATGAAGCACGGTCCCATCGCTCTCGTGGACGAAGAAATGCCCGTTTTGTGCATCGCGCCTAACGACCCGTGGCGCGAAAAAATGATTTCGCAAATTCAGCAGGCGAAGGCGCGCGGCGGAAAGACGATTGTCATCGCCACCGAGGGCGACGCCTTAGTGCAAAGCATGGCGGACTATACGTTGTGGATACCGAATGCGCCGTGGATGCTCTCGCCCATCATCAGCGTTTTGCCGTTGCAATTGCTGGCGTATCACATCGCCGCTATTCGCGGGTTGGACGTGGATCAGCCGCGCAATTTGGCGAAAAGCGTAACCGTCGAGTAAAGAAAAAATAGCCCTCAAAATGAGGGCTATTTTTATTTGCAATCAAGAATTTACTCGCCGACGGAAACCACCATTACGTCGTAGTAAGTTCCCGCGCCGAAACCGTCTAAGAGGATGTGATCGCCTAATTTTATTTCAGGCAGTTTTCGCAAAAAGGCAATGACGTTCGAGGCGGCGCTGACGTTGCCGAAATCGTCCACCACCCAAGGTATCGGGAATTCGATTCCCAATTTTGAAAGGTGCTTCGCTTTCAGCGCGTTAATTTTGTAATTGGCGTGATGCACGATTCCCAACGTAACCGATTTTCTCGATTCGCCGAGTCGGTCCATCAACGTGCAATACTCGCGGTACACTTCTTCCACAACTTGCACGCCCGTGCGGACGAACAACTTGACCATGCCCATCAGCCCCGCCATTTCGATGGAAGCGCCGTTTTTCGGTTCGTTCATCAGCCCCGAAATGCGGATGTGATCCGCGCTCTCTTGCATCACGTCCACCAGCGAGCCTTGATAAGGGTTTGAATTCAAATGCGGATAATACATTCGCACGGCGAGCAAACCGTCTTTGTCGTAATTTTCAAAAGTTTTGCCAGTCAGCAATTTCATGTTTTTATCGGGGATTAAACCGATGACGCCCATGCCGTTGCCAAAAAGTTGCAAAGCGTTTGTGTCTCTGGCGCTCGCCGTAAAGCGGCTCAAGCCTTCGATGCCGCCGACGAGGATTTTCTTTCCGCGCAACTCTTCCGCCACGTTAACTTCTCCCTTCGGCGAAAGGCTGGGATTCAACGCCAAATGCAACGCGCCCATCGAGCCGTCGCAGGCTTTATGCACGCTGACCTTTAACGCCGATTCGGGAATGCCCGCCCTGCGCGAAATCTCGCGGACGTAATCGTCGTTCACGGGTCCGCTCATGCCGATTAATACGCCGCCAATTTCAGATGCGTCCCAATTCATCGCCTTCATCGCTTCTTTCAGCAAGCGCGAGCCGACTTCCAATTCAAGCGCGAGATGTTCTTTAGAATCCAACAAGGGAATGTGCTGACGGGAGTTAAAACCCAATTCGGATAAATTCAAAATTTCGCTTTCGTTTAACGCCGCGCCCATTCGTTCGCCGACAAACGGCGTCAACTGAGCGTTGCTGTAACTTTTTCCCCACGAGCCGTACGCGCCGCCGATTCCTAAATCTGCGTTGTAGGCTTTCTCGATGCCCATCGGGATTCCTTCGCCAATCGGCAAAATCGCGCTGACGACGTTCGGGCGTTCGTAAAACGATAAATGTTTAGAATGTTCAGTCATAATTTTCCTCTATACTATGTAATAACCCTTCGTTCTACAAAACGCTTCTCTGACGTTCAGGCTGTTTAATTTCAAAAAGGAAAGGACAGCCGCCTTGTTTATGTTCGACACGGCGAAGGACGCTAATTCTACTCCCCAACGCCAAATTAAGCAGAGCCTCGTCCATCGCGCACAATTCGGGGTGTTCGTCCACAATCCGCGCATAAGGGCAGCGCCCAAAAAGAATGCGCGGTCCCGCAGCGCCCGCCTCCCAACGCGCATAATAATTCATCTCGTTTAGTTTTTTGATTAATAACGTCAAGCGTTCGTTCATAGACAAGCCGACAAATTGACTCGGATTCAACAAGCGTTTCGCAATCGCCTCGACCCTGCCCATTGAAGCGGATTCGTCCAAAAGGGCGCTCGCCAACGCCGACAAATTATCTCCCCACGCCGACTGCGCCAACGAATAAATTTTTCGCGGACGTCCCTTCCCCTCGCCAAAGCGGACTTTCAATATTTCAACTTGCCCCTCCGCCATAAGCGCTGACAAATGATGTCGAACGTTTGGCGCGGAAAGGCGCAACGCGCGCGCAATCTCTTGCGTTGTGGCAGAGACGTTTTTCTTAAGGTAAATCAAAATTTTTTGGCGAGAGGTTGCCATGTTTTTTCTCCATTGCTATTTCCACGAAAAGTCTGCTACGATATGAATTGCCTACGCGCAGACGTTCAGCGAAGGGAAAATCCCGAAACGCTGACAAATTCCAAGTCTAAAAAGCGGCGAATTTTCAAATTATATCATTTATGCAAGTATATACTTTCATAAATGGATTGACGATTCCAAACCTAGCGCTATAATCTCCGTTTGTGAAAGATTACACTGAATGACTTTGAACTGGGATTCCACGTACGCCATCGCGCTGGAACTTAAAAGAAAATATTCCGACGCGAACATCGAGGAAGTGAGCATTCAGCAAATTTATCAATGGACGATTGCGTTGCCAGAATTTGAAGACGATCTCGAACTGGTCAACGACGACATCCTAAACGCGATTTATCAAGATTGGTACGAGGAGTTAATCTATGGAAAATAAATACGAAGGATTAAACCTGCCCAACTACAACATTCCGGAGGACATTCAAAACGCCGTGTCTATCACGACGATTGACCGCCTCTACAACTGGGGACGGCGTTGGTCGGTTTGGCCCCTGATGTTCGGGTTGGCGTGTTGCGCGATTGAGATGATTGCCGCGCAAACGGCGCGTTACGACATGGCGCGTTTCGGCATGGAGGTTATGCGCCCCACCCCGCGCCAAGCGGACATGATGATCGTCTCAGGCACAGTTACGAAAAAAATGCTGCCGGCCATCATCCGCTTGTACAACCAAATGCCGGAGCCGAAATACGTCGTGGCGATGGGCGCTTGCGCTTCCAGCGGCGGACCTTTCAAGGAAGGCTATAACGTCGTCGCGGGCATTGACAAATTTCTGCCGGTGGACGTTTACATTCCGGGCTGTCCGCCCACCCCGCAAGCGCTGATGGCGGGAATGATCAAACTGCAAGAAAAAATTGACAAACAATCCATCAAGAAAGTTCGTTGGTACGAAAAAGGCAAAGCGGACGCCAACTATGTGCCGATGCCGATTCTCGGACCCGATTTAATTGACGCGCGCCGCGCCGACGAATTCAAAGCCGCCGCCGCGCCGAAGCAGGAGACCGCCTAATGACCGCCCCCGCCCCCGTCTCGACCGTTGACTTGGTCGCTCGTTTCCCGGAGTTTGTCTCCGCCGACAGCCGCCCGGCTTATTCGGGCTTCGTCGTCAAAAAAGAAAATCTCGTCGAAGTAGCAACCGCCCTGCGCGACGAATTCGGCTTTGATTTGCTTTCCAGCCTTACAGGCGCGGACTACCTCGCCGAAAACAAAATGGAAGTCGTTTATCACGTCCACCGCACCACAGGCGGGCCAGGCGTCGTGTTCAAAACGCAAGCAGAACGAACCGACCCCGTCGAAGTTCCGTCGTTAGTCGGCGTTTGGGCTGGCGCAGACTTTCAAGAGCGCGAAGCCTGGGACTTGTTGGGAATCAAATTCGTCGGTCATCCCGACTTGCGGCGCATTTTGATGTGGGAAGGCTTTGAAGGACATCCGCTTCGCAAAGATTGGCAAGAAGCCTTTTACGAAGAAGACACAAAGCCTTTCAAAAGCCGCTGGCCCGAAGGCAGCCACGTTTACGCCGAATTCAAAAATCCCTTCCGCGACAACGTCAAACTGCCCGAAGGCTTCAGCCTTGAAAAATATCAACCCGAAACGGAAGATCAACTTTACTTTTCGTTAGAGCGCGACAGTTCTAAAAAGATAGACGGCGAAACTCAAGAACTCGGCGAACGCATGGTGATTAACATGGGTCCGCATCACCCGTCCACGCACGGCGTTTTGCGCGTGGCGGTAGAACTTAACGGCGAGACGATCACGAGCCTCAAACCCGTTTTGGGCTATTTGCATCGCAACCATGAAAAAATCGGCGAGCGCAACACCTTCTTGCAGATTATGCCCTACACCGACCGCCTCGATTATTTCAACTCGATGATTAACAACTTCGGCTACGCCATCACTGTCGAAAAGTTGATGAAAATCCCCGTCGCCGAACGCGCCGAATACATCCGCGTTATTATGGCGGAGTTAAGCCGCATTCAAAATCACTTCATCTTTATCGGCATGTTAATCAACGACTTGGGCGCAATGTACACGCCTTCGCTTTACGCCTTTGAAGAGCGCGAGTTAGTCCTCGATATTTTTGAAGCCGTCGCCGGCGCGCGGATGATGTGCAACTACTTCCGCTTTGGCGGCGTCGTGCGCGACATCCCCGACGACGCGATGCGGAAAATCAAAGATTTGGTCTTCGACCGCTTGCCCGCAAAAACGGACGAGATGGAACGCTTCCTCAACGAGAACGAAGTCTTAGTTGCGCGTTTGAAGAACGTGCATGTATTAAACGCGGACGAAGCAATTCGCAATTCGGTAACGGGTCCCTGTCTGCGGGCGGCAGGCGTGCCGTACGACATTCGCCGCGCCGACCCGTATTCAATTTACGACCGCTTCGATTTCGACGTGGCGGTGCGCTATAACGGCGACATGTACGACAACTACTTAATCCGCTTTGACGAAATTCGCCAATCGCTGCGGATTTTGGAACAAGCGTTGAAACAAATTCCCGAGGGACCGATCAACTCGCAGAAACCGCAGTATCAGGTTCGAGTCCCGGCGGGAGAGGCGTACGGGCGCGTCGAATCGCCGAAGGGCGAACTCGGCTTCTACGTCGTCTCTAACGGCAAGCCCAACCCTTATCGGTATCATGTGCGCGCCCCTTCGTTCGTCAACTTGACCGCGCTGGAAACGATGTGCAAAGGCGAAAAAATCGCCGACTTCGTGGCGTTGCTGGCGATGTTTGACATCGTCATGGGCGAAGTGGATCGCTAAAAGGAGAGCGTATGTACGGAAAAGGAATTATCAAAGGGTTAGGCGTAACCCTCAAACGCTTTACGGACACCTACCTCGACGACATCTCGTGGTGGATGCAAGGCAAAAAACGCTACTACACCAAAGAAGGCGTGGAACATCGCTCCTCAAAAGACGCGCGCGGCATTTTCACCGTGCAATATCCCGAAGAGCAGTTGATTGCGCCCGAAGAATTTCGCTACGAACCGTTTTTGTTATACGACGAGGGCCCCGAAGGCGAACGCAACATCCGCTGCACTTCGTGCGGAATTTGCGCCAAAGTCTGCCCGCCGCAATGCATTTGGATTATGCGAACCAGCGACCCCGAAACGGGCAAGCCGATTCCAGAGCCGAAAGAATTTTACATTGACATGGACTTGTGCATGAACTGCGGCTTATGCGCCGAATACTGCCCCTTCGACGCGATCAAAATGGATCACGATTTTGAATTGGCTTCGTATCATCGCAACGTGTACGACCTCGAAATGCTGTTGAAGCCCACGTCCTATTATGCGGAAATCCGCCCGACGAATTACAACCGCGAAGAAGAAGAACGCAAAGCGAAGGAAGCCGCCAAAGCGGCAAAAGCCGCCGCCCCGCGCCCTTCCGCCGCGACGAATTAAATCTCAAAAACTTTATTAGGTAGAAAAAAATGACTATTTCAAAAGAAGCGATAATGCAAGCGTTGGGAACGGTTCAAGAGCCGGACCTCAAACAAGACCTCGTTACCCTGAACATGATCCGCAATTTGGAGATTGACGGCGGCAAGGTTGTTTTTACGATAATGCTCACTACGCCCGCCTGCCCGTTGAAAGGCAAAATGGAAGCGGACAGCCGCAAAGCGCTCGCCTCCGTCGCGGGCGTCGAGAGCATTGAAATCAAATGGGATTCCGACGTGCCAAACGACGGGCGGACGCGCGGCTTAATCAAAGCGCCGATTCGCAACGCCATCGCCATCGGCTCTGGAAAAGGCGGCGTCGGCAAATCCACCGTTTCGGTCAACGTGGCGGTTGCGCTGGCAAAAGCCGGCGCGCGCGTCGGCTTGCTCGACGCGGACATCTACGGACCGAACACGCCCACCATGCTCGGCGTGGAACAACTGCCCAAGCCCGACGGCCCGCGCATCATCCCCGCCGAAGCCTACGGCGTGAAAATGGTCTCGATGGGTTTGCTGGTTAAGCCCGGTCAGCCGCTCATCTGGCGCGGACCGATGCTCAATTCCGCCATTCGTCAATTCCTCGGCGACGTGGAATGGGGCGAACTCGATTACCTCATCGTAGATCTTCCGCCAGGAACTGGCGACGCGGCGCTTTCGCTGGCGCAATCGCTGCCGCTGAGCGGCGCGGTCGTGGTTACGCTTCCGCAGTTGGTTTCGCTCGAAGACGCCGGGCGCGGACTGAACATGTTCAAGAAATTGGAAGTCCCCGTTCTTGGCGTCGTCGAAAATATGTCTTACTTGGAATTGCCCGACGGCACGATAATGGACATCTTCGGTTCGGGCGGCGGCGAACATTTGGCAAAATTAACCAACGTGGACTTTCTCGGTCAAGTGCCGATGGATCAAAACGTCCGCATTGGCGGCGACCGCGGCAAACCCATCGTGGACTCGCATCCCGACTCCCCCGTCGCCCAAGCGCTGACCGAAATCACGCAGCGCATCGCGCAGAAAGTTTCCGTCGCCGCCATCGGCGTGAACAACGACCTGCCGATTAGCATCCTCGAATAAACCAAACGCAACGCAAACAGCCTTTGAGTCCGCTCGAAGGCTGTTTTATTTTATCGGTATAATCAAACGCAATGACACACAATCAGGAAGAAAAAATTCTCTCGGCGCGAAAGAAAATCTTCTTTTGGGGCGCGGCGTCGGCGTTTGTTTATTTGCTTTTCGTCGTCGTCTTTCCGCTTTTTCCGCACATCTACCGCGAAGGCGCAATGCTCGATTTGGAATTAATCCTGCGCGGAAAAAATTACCTCCTCGTTTGGGTTTACATCGTCGGCTTGCTGATTTTGTTTTTCGCCTTTTGGCAAATCATGCGGATTGCCCTGCGCGTTTCCAAAGAAGCGCCTGAGCGCGTCGCCGACTTACGCAAGCCGATATTTCGCGCCGCGCTCCTGTGCGGATTCATCCTCCTTTGGCTTTACCCCATCACCGCGCTAGACGTTGCCGTTTACGTCGTGAACGCGCGCAATTGGGTTTTGCGCGGCGGCAACCCGCTGACCGTTCCGCCGAGTCAATTCCCCGACGACCCCTATTCCCATCTCGCGGGCGAATACGCGACGAAGACCTCGCCCTACGGTCCCGCGTGGGAAGCGCTCGCCGCAATTCCAATTCGCATGGGCGTTGACGACATCGGCGGCGGAATCGTCGCCATGAAAATTATCAGCCTGCTGGCGTTTGCGGGGACGGCTTATCTGCTCGGCTGGCACAGCCCCGCGCAAGCAGAGACTTCGGCAAACGGAATCGTCGCGCTGGCGTTCTTCGCGTTTAATCCGCTGGTGTTGTTGGAAGCGCTGGGCAACGGACACAACGACATGACCATGATCGCCTTAATGACGTTAAGCCTCGTCCTCTGGCAGCGCGGACGTTGGGCGTGGGCGACGCTGGCGCTAACCGTCGCCGCGCTGACGAAGTTATCGGCGATTGTCCTTTTTCCGCTGTTCGGCTTAGCCGTCCTCATGGATGCGCCGAATTGGAAAGAACGTCTCCTGCGCGGGGTTGGAATCGCGGCTATTTTCCTCGTCGTATTTTTCAGCCTATATCGCCTCATGGGTCCCTTTCCCGACGTTTTTTCAGGCATCCTCGCTTCTTTCTCCCGCCGAAGTTTTTCTCCCGCTTATGCGCTGCATTTAATCGCGCGCGAATTTTCCCCCGCACTCGGCGGGCAAATTTTGCCCAACACGCGCTACGTTTTTCTGCTCGTTTACCTTTGGATTGCCGTCCGCCTTCTGCGCCGAAAAATCGAGTTTTTAGAAGCGGGCTTCCTCGCCTACCTCGCGCTAATTTTTCTCAGCAACGCCTTCCGCATTTGGTATCCGCTTTGGCTCGTCCCTTTTGCCGCGCTTCGTCTCACAAACAAAACTTTTTGGCGAACTTTTATTTTCAGCCTAACTTCCGAATTTAGCATCCTCGCTTATTACGTCCTCTGGCGCTGGTATTGGAAGGATTGGGCGTGGGGCAAAAACGGTCCGCTGGCGGCGTATTGGGATTACTATAAAATTATGACTCCGTTCGTCGTCTCGTGGCAATTCAGCCTGCCCTTTCTTGGCGACCTCGTCGGCAAATTGCGAGACAAAAATTACGCAAAAAAGTTATGGATATAGAAAGGTTTTCGCTATGAAAAAATACCTTCTCTTTTTTGGATTAAGCCTCGCGCTTTCCGCGTGCAATATCGGCGCGAAACCGCCGCAAGATTCGTCGGCGCTGTCCACCGCCGCCGCGCAAACCGTCCAAGCGATTCTCGTGGATCCAGCGCAAAGCGCCGAGACGGCGACTTCCGCGCCGCCGCTTCCTCAGCCGACGGCGACTCTTGCGCCCGAAGCCAGTCCCTCGCCGACGGTTTGCAAAGACAACGCCGTTCTCAGTTCGTGGCTGCGAGACAACAGACCCTACGACAAGCAAGCGTCAGAGACGCCTCTCGCGCCGAGCAAAGGCTTCTTGATGACTTGGCACATCCTCAACGAAGGCGATTGCGTTTGGAACGACGCCTATCGTTTTAATTTCGCCTCTGGCGAAAGGCTGACCGCGCAAGACAGCATCCCCGTCATGCCGACGGGCTATCTCGTCAACCCTGGCGAAACGCTGACGATTAACCTGCAAATGTCCGCGCCCGCAAAAAACGGGACCTACGAATCCTCTTTTGAGTTTATCAACGAAGCGGGAAGCGCTATTCTTTCGATGAACGTCTCTACCGTCGTCGGGCAGTCCGCGCCCGCGAACACATCCATCGCCGCGCCGGGCAATTTGCGTTACGAATACGATTGCAGCAACGGCTATACCAGCATCACTTTATATTGGAGCGACAAAGCGACCAACGAAGAAGGCTACCGCATCTCGCGCGACGGCGCGCAAATTGCCCAAATTTCGGCAGGCTCGACCTCCTACAACGACATTGCGCCCGCGTCTGGTTCGTACCTCTACGCCGTCTCCGCCTACAACGCCAGCGGCGAGTCGGCGGCGAGCCTTCGCGTCGAAACGACCGCCTGCCAATAATCCGACCTTTCAAGTCAGGTATAATTATTCTTATGCAAACGACAGACATAAAAAACATTATCGGTGTGCGATTCACTCCCATCGGCAAGATTTATCATTTTGACTCATCCGCTCTGCCCGACTTACAGAAGGGCGAGCATGTCATCGTCGAAACCTCGCGCGGAAAACATCTCGGCGAGATTGTTCAAATTTTAGAAGAAGCGCCGCCCAAGCCCGAAGGCGGTTGGAAATCCGTCGAGCGCCGCGCCACCCCGCGCGACCTGCTCCTCCAACAGACTTGGCGCAACAAACAAACCGAAGCCATGATCAACTGCCGCGCCCGCGCTTCCGAATTGGGGCTGCTGAGCAAAATCAAAGTCGTCTCTGCCGAATACAACTACGACGGCTCGCGCCTCGCCTTCCTTTACAGCACCGAAAAAGAAGAAAAAGTTGACCTTAAGTCGCTGAAAAAAGATATGGCGGACATGCACTCCGCCGCCTACATCGAGATGCGCCAAATCGGTCCGCGAGACGTGGCGAAGATTCTCGGCGGCATGGGCGCTTGCGGAATCGAAACCCGTTGCTGTTCCAAATTCCTCACCGACTTCTCCCCCGTCTCAATCAAAATGGCGAAAGAGCAAGGCATCACGCTCACGCCCGACGAAATTACCGGCATGTGCGGGCGCTTGCGCTGTTGCCTCGTTTATGAATACGAACAATACGTCGAGGCGCGCAAGCAATTGCCCAAACGCAACAAGCGCGTCATCACGCCCAAAGGCGAAGGCAAAGTCGTGGACGTGATACCGCTCAGCGATAAGGTCGTCGTCCGCATCGAAATCGAAGGCGAACGCCCGCAGCACCTCACTTTTATGCGCGAAGAGTTGCAACCGTGGGACGAACTCGAAGCGTTGCGTCGAAAATCTCAAGCCCCGTGCGACCGCCACGAAAACGGCGGCTGCACCTGCGGCAAAGCCTCGCACAAGAAAAATGACAAGCCAAACTAAAACTTGGGAAACCCCGCAAAAAATTTTAGTCGTTCTCGCCCACCCCGACGACCCCGAATTTTTCTGCGGCGCCACGCTCGCCAAATGGGCGCGCGAAGGGCACGCCGTTCAATACCTTTTGCTCACCTGCGGCAACAGAGGGTACAACCCGACCACTATGCCCGACATGACTCCCGAAAAGTTATGCGCGATTCGCCACAGCGAACAAGCGGAAGCCGCCAAAGTCATCGGGGCGGCGCCGCCGCTTTTTCTGGACCTCGAAGACGGTTACCTCGTCCCCGACCTTAATCTACGCCGAAGCGTCGTGCGCGAGATTCGCCGCCACAAGCCGGACGTCCTCGTTACCTGCGACCCGCAAACTTTATTTGCGACCTACGGCATCAACCACCCTGATCATCGCGCCTGCGGACAAGTCGTGTTGGACGCGGTCTTCCCCGCAGCCGGCAACATTGCCTACTTCCCCGAACTGCTCGACGAAGGCTTCGAGCCGCACATGCCCAAAGAAATTTGGTGCTCGCTGACCATGCAACCCAACACCATTTTAGACATCACCGACACTTGGGATGTGCGCTTGCAAGCGGTTCTCAAACATAAAACGCAAGTGCAAGATGTAGATAAATTAATCGAACGCTTCAAAGCCAGCCGCGCCGAAGGCAGCACGGAAGAAAATCCGCGTTATGAAGAGAAGTTTCGCGTTGTGAAATATCAGTGATTTGTTGGCGGTTGATCGCCGACAACAACCGATTGCCCAAAAGGAGTCCTCATGTCCGCGTTTCTCGAACAAGCCGAAGAACTCTTTCCCTACACTCAAGCCATGCGCCGCGATTTTCACAAACACCCCGAATTGGGATTCAACGAAATTCGCACGAGCGGCATCGTCGCCAACGAGTTGGAAGCGCTTGGGTTGGAGGTAACCAAAGGCGTCGGGAAAACGGGCGTGGTCGGGTATCTGGAAGGCGCGAAGCCTGGCCCGACCATCCTCTTGCGCTTTGACATGGACGCGCTGCCCATCGAAGAAGAGACAGGCGCGGAGTATCGCTCGGTCAACGCGGGCGTGATGCACGCCTGCGGACACGACGGGCATACCGCCATCGGGTTGACGGTGGCGAAAATGTTAAACGCTTATAAAGATAATTTGGCGGGCAACGTCAAGTTTTGTTTTCAGCCTTCGGAAGAAGGCACAAACGGCGAAGAGGTCGGCGGCGCGTTGATGATGATGCGCGACGGAGCGCTGGAAAACCCAAAGGTGGAGAAAACCCTTTCGCTTCATCTGTGGAATAACCGACCGCTCGGCTGGATTCACGTCGCCGAAGGTCCGGTCATGGCGGGCGCAGATTTGTTCAGCGTCAAACTGACGGGCAAAGGCGGGCATGGCGCTTCGCCAAACACGACGATTGACCCGATTGTTTGCGCCGCGCAAATTGTGGTCGCGTTGCAGAGCGTTGTGGCGCGCAACGTCCCGCCGTTGAAACCTGCCGTCCTCAGCGTTACCACGCTTCATTCTGGAACGGCGTTCAACATCATCCCGCAGACGGCGGAACTCGGCGGCACAATCCGCACTTTTGACGCGGACGTGCGCGAGACGGTCTGCCGCCGCTTCGAGCAAATCGTCCGCGAGACGGCGCAAGCGTTTGACTGCGCGGCGGAAGTCAAAATTCAACAAGTTACCGCGCCAGTCGTCAACAACGCCGAAGTCGCCGCCAGCGTCTTTGCATCCGCGCAGGCTCTCTTTCCGCAGACGGAGATTGCCAGCCATCCATACTTAACGATGGGCGCGGAGGACATGGGTTGGATGCAAGAAAAAGCCGACGGCTGTTACTTCTACGTCGGCTCGGCGAACGACGAGAAAAACCTGAATTACGATCACCATCACCCGAAGTTTGACTTCGACGAGCGCGCGCTGATTAACGGCGCGGCGCTGATGGCAACCGCCGCCGCAGATCTTTTGAAGTAGTTAATATGGAAAAATTACAATAGACCCAAAATGGTTTGAAAATTTGTAAAACCAATCGTCTATTCTCTTTCGCTCATCCTCGTCCAACCGAAGAACAGCCACGGCGTAACGGCGAAAATTCCCGCCAACGCCGCGCCGCCCAGCCCGTGCAACAAAGCGCCGACGATGCTGTCTAACGCGGTGATGGCGAATAGGACGATGACCCATTGGTCAAATTTTCCGTCGCTGTGTTGCGGCAAAACGGGTTTGCCTAGCCAAAGGAATACCAGAAAACTGACGAAGGTCGTCAGCCACCAGCCGAAGAAATTTTGCAGCGGAACGCCGAAGTACGCGCCGTTGACTTCCCAAGTCCAATGTCCGCCCGCCGCCATGAGCGGATCCATGACCACGTCCCAAGCGGTCATCATCATCGCGCCTGCCGCCGCCACCCACAAAGCGCGGACGCGCGCCCTTTCGGGGACGACCCAATCCGCAACGACGAAGGACGGGTACATCATCATAAACCAAGCGACGGGGATAATCGGCGGGACCAATCCAAAAAGAAGCGGACCGAGTTTCGTCTCGTAATGATAGGGACCGTAAATCCAACCGGTCAACACGCCGAAACTTTCAAAAGCAAGGCTGACGGTAAAGGTGGCGAACAAAAGCCATAAGGCGCGTTTCCAAGTCATGCGCTCTTTAGCGTGGATTAAGGCAATCGTCAGCCCAACCAGCGGAGCGAGCGGCGCGGCAAAAAGCAAGAAGCGCGTCCCCGTGTTGATGGCGTATTGCAAAATCACAGTCAACGCGGCGTAAGCAATCAGCAAAACGGGCAAAGTTTTTCTCATCAGTTTTCCCTTCATATTTAGTCCCCCTATTTTATGATAGAATATCGCTCGCTGGAAAATTGGGGATTGGTGAAATGGCATCACGTCGCGCTCTGGACGCGAAATTTGAGGTTCGAATCCTTGATCCCCAGCAAGAAGAAACTCCCAAATTGGGAGTTTCTTCTTTGATAGAACAAAATAGATAAACGCAAACGTTTTCGATATTTTCGCGCCGTTCGTTTCTTTCGCATAATTCGCGTTTCGCAATTCAAAAAACAGCGCTTACATCCCCTTGAAAATATGATGTTTGTAACAGGCGTTTCTTTTCATTAGTGAGATAATTCACAAACAAAGGAGAATGCCATGAAAGATGTAATCTTCTTACTGCTTACGGGGTTGATTGCCGCGTACTTATGCTGGTATTTCTACCGCCGCTATCAATTGCACAAAGCGCTGCACAATCTCTACTATTTGATGGGATTTGCAGTGCTTTTGATTTCCGGACTCTTGCTCATTATTTTCGGAATGGGCATCCTCGCCTCGCCCTATGTGTTGACCGTCGCCAGCCTAATTCCGCTCGGCATCTCGATGGGCTTGGCGGAAGAATATTTCCCGAAATGGAAAACCTACTTCAAATGGTTCGCCGCTCTTGGATTTCTCGCCATCGCAATTACCAGCATCGGCGGCATGGACTCATTGAAGAAGATTGCCGTCCCGCTCTTTCACGGCGTCGCCGGGCTCGTCATCCTGCTTGGACCGCTCTACGCCAAAGGCGCGCCGAAAGGGTTTTGGCAGGTCAGCGTCGGCGGGCTGTTGATTGGTCTGGGCGGCATGGCGCTGGCTTTTATCAATTCAGGCAAGCAATTGCTTTTATTCAGCCCCGAAGTCGTGAATTTTATTCTCACTCCCCTGCTCTTCTTAATGGCGGGGGCGTTCGCGCTCGGTTTTGCGAAGCGAGGCTGAATTTTTGGAGGAACTATGCAATTCGTCAAGACGCGCTTCAACTATCTCTTCAACTCTACCAAAGGGTTGATTCTCGTCGCCATCGCGCTGATTTCCGTCGTTACCGCCGTCTGGGGCATGTTATCCGGACCTATGGCGGAGATGGGCGTGCGCGAAATCGTCATCAAAACGCTGGGCATGGACATCGTGCAAGTCGAACGCGAAGGGCGCATCGTCATCCTTTACCATTCGATTGCCATGGGCATTATCGCCATCGAAACCTACATGGTCACCGGTCTGTTGCGGATGAAGTCCTACTTCAAGACGACCATCAACTTGCTGATTACCGTCGGCTATATGCTGGCGTTGATCTTCGGCTTGGGCTTCGCCTACTTCGGTCATAACTGGGCGCTGCACGGACTGTACATCACCGGGCTTTCGCTAATCTTCTTTGCGGGCGTTTTGCTCTGCGTCGCGCTCTGGCCCTGGAACAAAGAATACTATATCGAAGACAAAGACTACGCCCGCACCAAAAGCGGATTTGACCTCGAACGCGCGGCGTTCTTCACCACCGCCGTTACGACGGTCATCTCGGCGCTCTTCGGCGCAATCCCCGGCTCGTACTACGGCAACGGTTTTGAAAACTTCCTCGCCGAAAACGTCATCCGCTACCCCGAAAAAACCGTGATGCAATATTCCATCATCGGGCATTTGCACATTATGCTGGCGCTGATTGCGGTAATGATTACGCTCATCATCGGGCGTTGGCTGAACTTCAAAGGCGCGTGGCACAAAGTCGCCATGCCGTTGATGATCCTCGGCTGCATCGTCCTCAATCTTGGCGTTTGGGGCGTGGTTACGCCGCTGCAACCCGTCGCGCACATGGTCATCTACGTCGGCGCGACTCCTTCCATGTTGGCGGCGCTCTTCCTGCTAATTTGGAGTTGGAACAAGTTCGCCAAAGAAGGCACGGCGCATATCGCCAAACCGACCTTCCTGCAAAAACTCGGCGCGATGGTCAGCGACCCGCTCAAATTCGGTCCGACTTGGCAAATGCTGTTTATGAACTTCACCACCAGCGGCATCGGCATTTTCATGGCGATTCGGCTGGAACAAATCTTCCGCGTTTGGCCCGCGCGCGAAGAGCGCATCGAATTGACAGGCCACTGGCACGCGCTCTCCGCCATCATCGCCACCATCATCCTCATGTACTATGGCGACATGATCGGGCTGAAAGGCAAAGTCCGTCAACTGTACGGGTGGAGCATCATCATCCTCTCCGACATCGCGCTGGCGGGCGTAACCATCTTCGAGATGAAGCGGCTCTTCGTCAGCGAAGCCGAACAACAACCGCTGGTCAACGGCTTGATGTACGCGATGGATTTTGGGTTGGCGATGTTGTTGGTTTTAGTCGCCGTCGTCATGGTCTGGCGTTTGACCGACCTCTTCAAAAAGAAAGGACGCTGGACGGAAGAAGTCTCTCACGAACTCGCGCGGGAGGTGGCGAAATGAAACGCCTCATTCTGACCTTTATCCTGTCGGCGGCGTTGCTGGCTTCGTGCGCCCCCGCAGACTTAAACGCTCCGATGCCCGCCTACGAAACGGGCGTGGACGCGAACGCTTGGGCAAACGTCCCCGCCGGCGAATTTTACTTCGGTCAACACGCCAAAGTAGAAACGACCGCCGCTTACGAAATTATGATCACCGACGTAACCGCGCAACAATACGCGGACTTTCTCGACGCGGCGCTCGCCGACGGCTACGTCCGCTTGGACGGCAAACGCATCGTCGGCTTTTACCCAGGCGACGTCTTTCGCGGAGTCAAGCACGAAGAAAAAATTGACGCGGGCGATTGGCTTTTCATCCCGCTCGACGACCCTTCGCAGCGAATCAAATTTGACGGTTCGGCTTTCTCCGTTCAAGCAGGCTACGAAAATCACCCGATGACTTCGGTAACTTGGTTTGGCGCTTGGGGCTACTGCGATTATTACGGCTATCGCCTTCCCAGCGAAATGGAATGGGAAAAAGCCGCGCGCGGAACGGATCAGCGTCCCTTCCCTTGGGGCGACGACGTCCTGCGCGAGAACGCCAACTTCTATTCCAGCCGCGATCCGTTTGAAGATATGTCCTCGTTCGGCTCGCGCACCAGTCCCGTCGGCTTTTACAACGGGATGAATTACGACGGCTACCAAACGCTCGACTCCGCTTCGCCTTACGGTTTGTACGACATGGCGGGCAACGTCTGGCAGTGGACGGGCGACGTGTACGAAGGAATGCATTATCGCTTCATGCGCGGCGGCTCGAAGGACGTGTACGACATGGACTTGCGCCTTTGGGTTCGCAACAACGCCACGCCGACTTATTTTAGCCCGGGCGTCGGTTTTCGCTGCGTAAGGTAAAGGAAGGCGACGAATGAATCAGGCGCGATTGACTTCAAGATTGCAATCCTTTCGCGGCGAGATGAAGAAAAGCCGCTTCAAGATTTGGCTGCGCGCTTTGTTGCTGACGATTTTCTCCGCTTTGTTTTGCGCGTATTTTATCCGCGACATTGCAAACGGACATTTCAACTGGGCGAGCGTCGCGCTGACTTTCGCCGCGCTCGTCCCCGTCGGCTTTTGGCTCAGCCGCCTCGTCCCCATGCAAGCGGACGAAAATCTTGAAGCGGTAACGCTCTCGCTCGACAGCGTCTATCTCGTTCTCATTTGGATTTTGGTCGTCGCCAAAATAATCTTCGGGCAGATTCCCGCCCTCGTCCCCGCGTCGGACTTCGTCATGGCTAGCATTCTCGGCATCATGTTTGGGCGTTTGAGCGGAATCGGCTTAAGAGTTCGACAATTGAAAATGCAACATGGTTTGACGGAAAATAAAAATCAACGGGTCGCATCCGAAATATGACCTGACACTAAAAAGGAGACGTTATGTCCAAGACTGGTTTCTTCGCAAAGTTTCTACGCTTCATCGGCATTGTGCTGATGTTCCTCACCGGCGGGCTGACCATACTCGGCGGAATCGGCACGGCTTGCGCCGCGTTCCTTCCGACCAATTTTGAATCGATGGCTCCGCTGGCGCCGTTTCAATGGCTTTACATCCTCTTCGTGCTGACTGGCGTCGCCATCGGCATTATGGGAATTCGCGCTGGCATTCTGCTCGTCAAAGGCGCGGAGACCGCCTACCGCGACACGCTCATTGCGCTAATCTCCGGCGTAGTCGTCGGCGTAATTCACATCGTCGCTTCTCGCGCCCTGCGCGGTTCGTCCATGCCCGTGGACGCGGTCGTTTACGCCAGCGTCATTACGCTCGTCGTCTTCCTGCTCTTCCGCATTCCCGGCATTTGGCAAGGCGTGGACTTCCGCAAAGGCGACCTGAAATCGAACAAACCCGCCGCCGCCATTTCCGCAATTTTAGTCGGCATAATGACGCTGACCATTCAATACGCGATGGCTTCGACTCACACTTGGGACGGCGTCAACTACGCCGACGCTTTCAACGCCTCTTTGACTCTGTTGGGCGGATCGCTGGTCGTCTTCGGCGCGGCGCTCTTTGTCCGCTGGGAAAGGTTGGAAGAATCCATTCGCAAGACGGCGCTGGCGCATAAATAAAATCTCTGTCATTTCGAGGGAGCAGTAGCGACTGAGAAATCTGTTGCTGTCGGCTTTACAGTTTCGCCTCTCTTTGCTCGTCAAAACCGCCCTACATTAGGGCGGTTTTATTTTACGGGCATCCGTTAGACAATTGCTCTTCATACGTCTCGGCGAAGACGTGATAGCCGCTTCCGTTGCAAGCGGCGCGGAAGTAATAATACGGCGAATTTTGCGGAAGCGCGACAGCCTTCAACGCCGCCAAACTTGGATTAGAAATCGGCGTCGGCGGAAGTCCGCTGTTTAAGTAGGTGTTATACGGCGAGACAATTTCCAAATCCGCCCAAGAGAGCGGACTCTTCCACCAAGAATTTTTATCTCCTTGAAAACCCAGCGCGTACTGCACGGTCGGGTCGGCGTCCAACTTCATGCCGATTGCAAAACGGTTAAGATAAACCGACGCAATCAACGGCGCTTCGTCAATTTTCACCGCCTCGCGCTGAACGATGGACGCGAGAATCACGCCTTGATAAACGTTCAGCCCTTGCGCCGAAAATCCGTTTTGAAGGTCGGGAGTCAGTTTGGAGACGAAGTTCCGCGCGATTTCGTCGAGCAGATTCTCTAACGAGGAAGAACGCGGCAGGGTATAAGAATCGGGGAAGAAAAAGCCTTCCATGCCGACTGCGCCCGCGAAGGCGAGAACGGGCGGCGGAGTCTGCGCGGCGGAGAGAAAGGCTTGGGGGTCAATGGTCAAGCCCGAAGTCGGAAGAGCGGCGGCAATTTCTTCCACGCGCCAGCCGGGCAAAATGGTCAAGACCGCGTCGCCTGGGTTGAATTTTTGCAGCGCTTTGGCGACATCCATGATAGATTGCGCGGGGCTGAGTTTGAAGTCGCCCGCTTGGATGGAGCGATCAATGCCCGTGTAAACGGCGTAATCAAAAAAGACGCGCGCGCTGGAAATAACGCCCGCCGCTTGCAGGCGATTGGCAACCGACGACACCGATTCGCCCGACTCGACGCGAAAGGTTTGCTCCGCGCCGTTGACGTCGAGCGGCGTTTTGAGCGCGTCTCCGTGAAGCAACAGGCGCAAGGAATATTCGATGCGACTAGAAACGGAAAGATTATCGGCGGGCGCGCCGTAAAGCAACTCGGCGCGGGCGGGAACGTAATAAATAAAAGTGAAAGCGAGGGCGCAGGCAAAGATGAGGATTAAGACGAAGAGAAGGCGAAGGCGGGACATGGGGAGGTATCAGGTGTCAGGTGTCAGGTGTCAGGTTTCGGGTGTCAGGTTTCAGGTGTCAGGTTTCAGGTGTCAGGTTGCAGGTTGCGGGGAATTGGCGAATTAATCTCGCAGGGATTCAAGATAGGATTGCAAGATGACGACGGCGGCGAATTCGTCTTGATGACCGGCGCGTTTTTTGCGCGACACGCCGAGTTCAATTCGGGCGGCGCGGGCGATTTGCGTGCTGTGCGATTCGTCCCACATGATAATCGGCAGAGCGGTTTGATTGCGAAGTTCGTCGGCGAAACGCGCGGCGCGGCGGCCGGACATGTTCGGAAATCCGTCTTCGTCAAACGATTGCCCGACGATGATTTTCACGACGGCGTTTTGCGCGGCAATCTCGGCGACTTGCGCCGCGTCAACAATACGCGAAACGTGCTTGATAACTTTCAACGGGCTGGCGATAGTAGCGGTCAAATCGCTGAGGGCGAGTCCGATGCGTTTTTCGCCGTGGTCAACAGCAAGGATTCTCATAAGAGGGTCAATGGACGACAACGGAAATGTTGAAGGGAATCAGCGGCAGCCATTTCCACCACGAAGGCGCGAGGGAAATCTGCGGCGCGGATTGCAGGGAAAGCGCTTTTTGAATCAGCGCCGCCGCCGTTTGCGGATCGCGTCCGCGCGCGAGGTTGAGGATTTGCGCCGCGTCCGCGTTGCGGCGGACGGGTTGTTTTGCGACTAACGCGAAGCGCGTAACGCCGGTCGAATCGGTGAACGGCGCGGACTTCGGCGCGAGCGTCATTTCGCCCGACGCGGAAAAGTCGGGCGGGACGGACGCCGTCAGCGAGGAAAGCGCCAGCGTTTTGAGATCCGTTTCGGCGACATAACGCGCCGAAAATTCAACGTCCGCCGCGTAGGTCAACGTCGGGCTGGCTTCGCCGTCGGGCGGAGAAAATTTTTCGCTTTGGATATTTTCAATTGCAAGCGCGTCGTCAATCAGCCAGTCGTTCGCGCCGATTTGTTTCCGCGCTTCGGCTTTCGCTTTTTCTTTCAAGTCCGCCAACACCGAATCGCGCAACGCGGCGCGTTCTTCTTCCGACGCGCCGCGCGCCTCGACGTTCGCGCCGCCGCTGGTCGCTTCAACGTTCGTCGCGGTAGCGGAAAGCCCCAACGCGCCTTCGATAACGCGAATCGCGCCCGCTTCGACGTTCGCTTGCGGGCCGGCGTCCAACGCCGCAATTTTCACTTCGACCGTTTTGTTCGCGCCCGCGGGCAGGCGCGCGGCGTACAGCGTCGCAAAGCGAATCAGCGCGTCTGTGGCGACGACCGTCCCAGCGGGAATCAAAATTTCATCCGCGCTTAAGTTTGTGAATTGCGCCGCGCCTTGCGCTTTGGTTTTCGGCGTCGTTACCAAGCTCGACGCTTGCAAAGTTTTTTCTCCGCTTAATTCAACGGAAAGCGTTTGCGCGGGAATTTCTCCGCTGAGCGAAACGGACGAAAACGACGGGCTGGCGTTGACCGGAATTTCCAACGCGACGTCTCGCGTTTCGGGTTGAATCGTGATAACAGCGCGAGGGACGAACAAACTTGCCAGAATCAAAACCGCCGCAACTCCGACGGAGAAAGCGATCAGCCGCCCCAGCAGCGACGTCCGCCAAGCCGCTTCTTTGACTCGCGCTTCGTCGCGCATTTGGCGCAAGTCCGCTTTGGGCGGCGGCGGGACGCGCCGTTCGCGCGGCGCGGCTTCGCCCCAGAATCCTTTTTGGGCGGCGGTCAGCGTTTTGAAGACGGGAATGCCCAACGCTTCGGCGTCGCGGCGGACGTTTAGGCGGCGGGTAACCAAGCCCAATTGTGCGCCGAGCGAATCCGCATGGCGTTGCAGGATTTTCAAATCCAAAATCCGCAAGACGACTTTTTCGTATTTGGGCCAGACGAGCAGGATGCGCGGCGTCTTCGCCCACGATAATTTATCGCGGACGGAGATTAAGTCGTCGTGAGATTCGAGGGTGATGATTTTGGTTTTCAAATTTTATTTACCAGAGATAACCGGAGATGAACGGGGATAAACGGAGATGAATAGGGGTGTTTTTAAGTTTGTTAAGATTTCCATGCGGGGGAAGGGTGTAGGCGGCGGATTTGAATTTTAGGCTGTCCAAAATTAATAACCAAACAGGCGGGAAGTTCAGTTGCTCGCAGATAATTTAAACCCTGCGCTAAATGTTCGTTGGTTATTGCGGACACCGCTTTTAGTTCGACGACGATTAAATCTTCCACAAGTATATCTAAATAAAATTCTCCGACAACCACGCCGTCATAATGAACCTTAACAAAATGTTGCCGATCAAATTTCAAGCCGTCTTTTCTTAATTCATGAATCAAAGCGTTTTCATAGACCTTTTCAACAAAACCGCTCCCCAAAGCGTTACTGACTTTATAAGCGCACCCAATCACGCGCTCAGTAATTTCATCCAACTGCGCTTTATCCATCTCTATCTATCTCTGTTTATCTCCGGTTCATCTCTGTTCATCTCCGTTTATCTCTTGTCTATCTCCGTCCATCCCCGTTCATCTCCGGTACAAGGCTCTAGCCTTGTCCACCAAATTGGGCAGGGACTTTAGAAACGCTTCAACCTGTTCGGCGTTGGTGTCTTTGCCGAGCGTTACGCGCAGCGAGCCGAGCGCCCACTCGCGCGAGTAACCCAGCGCGGAGACGACCTCGCTCGGTTCGGGGTTGCCCGTTTTGCACGCCGACCCCGACGAACAGGCGAAGCCCGCCGCGTCGAGCAATTGCAAAAGCAGATTGCCGTCCGCGCCTTTGAAGACGAACGAAGCGTGATTGGGCAACCGCCTTTCAGGGTGACCGGTCAACCGCGAATCGGGAATCGCTTCGAGGACCGCGCCGATGATTTGATCGCGCAAGGGTTGGACGTGCGCCGTCCGCGCCTGACGCTCTTCGACCGCCAGGCGCAACGCCTCCGCAAAGCCGACGATGTACGGCAGGTTGTGCGTCCCCGCCCGCAGCGCGGACTCTTGACTGCCGCCCGTCAGTTGCGGCGCGAGTTGCGTCCCCTGGCGGACGTACAGCGCGCCCACGCCCTTCGGCCCGTAGAATTTATGTCCGCCGAGCGACATCAAATCCACGCCGAGTTTTTGCACGTCTACATCTAAATACGCCGCCGCCTGCACCGCGTCGGTGTGAAATAAAATTCCGTTGGCGCGCGCAATTTGGGCGAGGTCGGCAATCGGGTTGAGCGTGCCGATTTCGTTGTTGGCGTACATCGCGGACGCCAGCGTCGTGTCGCTGCAAACGGCTCGCGTCAGCGCGGCGGGCGTAACCTCGCCGTGCTCGTTCACGTCCAGCCATTCGAGCAGGAAGCCGTATTCGTCCGCCAGTTGACGCGCCGTTTTGCTTACGGCGGGGTGTTCGGTCTTCGCGGTCAACAGCCAGCGCGTGGCGTGTTTGCGCGCCAACATCGCGCCGCGCAAGGCGAGGTTGTCCGCTTCGGAGCCGCCCGAAGTGAAGATGATTTCGTCGGGGCGACAGTTCAGCGCCGCCGCGACGGTCTCGCGCGCCGCGTCCAGCGCCGCTTCGGCTTTCTGCCCAAAGCGGTGCACGGAGGACGGGTTGCCGAAGGTCTCGCGGAAGTAGGGAAGCATTTTGGCGAGGACGCGCTCGTCTACGGGCGTGGTCGCCGCATAATCAAGGTAAATCATGGCGCAGATTATAACCCTTGCGCGGCGCGAGAATAAAGCGGACGCGGCGCTTTTGTTGTACAATGACCGCATAGGAGATGCTATGAGCCGTCTTTTGGATTTTCTCAACAGCGCGGATGCGGAAACGCTGACGCAAAAATTAACCGTCAGCCGCGAGTTGGCGGAAAAAATCGTCGCGGCGCGCCCCTTTGAAACAGAGGATGACGCGCTCAAAGTCGAGGGGGCGAGCGCCGAAACGCTCGAGCGCTGGCGCGAGTCCGCGCCGCAGGACGCCGCCATCGTTGCGGTCAAAAAAGCGGTCAAGAAAGAAGCGCCGCCCGCCGTCGAGGAGGAAAAACCGTCGGCGAGTCAAGATTCTTTTCTGCATCGTCTGGGGCTGGCGCTCCGCGCTTTTGGGCTGGCGCTGTTAAAACTGATTCAACTGGCGGCGCTGATTGGCACGATCGCGCTCGCCCTGTATTACGGCGTCCCCTATTTGCGAGAAAATTTCATCGCGCCCGTCGAGCGCAACGCGGCGCGCATCGAGACGCTCTCCGAGTTGCTTGCGACGCAGGCGGCGGCGAACGACGCGAACGCGGCGCAGGTTGAAGGCTTGCGGACGCAGGTCGCCGAGTTGAACGTCCGCGCCGCAACGCTAGACGAGACGCTTAAATCACAAACGACGGCGCAGGCAAAATTGGAAGCCGCGCAGGCGACGCTCGACGCGCAGATGCAAAGCGCCAACAACGCCGCGCTGGCCGAATTACGCGACGAAGTCGCCTTTGCCCGCGCGTTAGATACGCTGGGGCGCGCGCGTCTATATTTGGCGCAGAGCAACTTCGGCTTGGCGAAAGAGGATTTGCAAAGCGCGCGCGACGCGCTGGCAGCGCTCGACGCGCAGAAGCCCGACGCGGCGCTGACTCAGGCGTTGACGCGGCTCGACCTGGCGCTGGGCAACCTGCCCGATTTCCCCGTCGTCGCTTCCGGCGATTTGGAAATCGCCTGGCAAATTTTGATGACCGGCGAAGCCCCCGCCCCCACGCCGACAGCGACTCCCGCGCCGACCGAAACCCCGTCCGCTACGGCGACGCCGTGAGCATTCGGCGCAGATGAACGCGGATGAAAAGGATATAAAAATATTAAAATGACTGCATCAGATAAACTGTTAACTATAAAAGAAGCCAGCGAATGGGCGACACAGTACACACAAAAAACGGTTACAACCTCTAATATTTCTTATCTCATCCAATATGGACGGATTAAGAAATCTGGCGATAACGGTTCTACGCGAGTCATCTTAAAAGATTTAATAGATTATTACGAATCCTACAACGGACAACGCGAAGTCTTGTGGAAAGATCAACTTGGAGCCGACCTAAATTGGGCTTTATCTTTTGACCAATATAAAGAAGCCGAAACGACAAAACACATCCACAGGCTGCACCCGTATAAAGGGAAATTTATTCCGCAACTTGTCGAATATTTTTTAGACAGCCATACTGATTCTTTCAAGACAGAAACGTATTTCAAAAAAGGCGATATTGTCCTTGACCCATTTTCGGGGAGCGGAACGACAATGGTTCAAAGTTGCGAGCTAGGAATACACGCCGTCGGCATTGACGTTTCAGCCTTCAACGCTTTAATCGGAAATTGTAAAGTTGCAAAGTACGATTTGACAGACGTCCAAAACGAAATTAACCGCGTCACAAAATCATTAAAAATATTTTTGCAAGATTCGCGCGTCTTGGAATTTGAGGAAAAATTATTACAAGAACTTTACAAGTTCAACAATCGCTATTTTCCCGCCACAACTTACAAATATAATTTAAGACAAGGGAAAATTAACGAAAAGAAATACGGCGCGGAAAAAGAAAAAGAGTTTCTGCCTATTTACGAAAAATTAGTAGAACAATACGGTATAAAATTACGTCAAGACAAAACCGACACTTTTCTTGATAAGTGGTACTCGCAACACATCCGAGAAGAGGTCGAGTTCATATTCGCTGAAATAAAAAAAATAAAAAATATTGACACGAAAAAAATCCTAAGTTTAATTTTAAGTCGTACTATTCGCAGTTGCAGAGCGACTACGCACGCGGACTTAGCCACGCTTGTCGAACCAATTACCACAACTTATTATTGTTCAAAACACGGAAAAATGTGCAAGCCGCTTTTTTCAATTCTAAAATGGTGGGAAACCTATTCAAAAGACACAGTAAAACGCCTCGCGCAATTTGACAAATTAAGGACGGGCACGTTCCAAGTCTGTTTAACGGGCGACAGCAGAACAATTAATATTTTTTCCGAACTAGGAAAGAAAAATTCTGCGTTCGCTCAACTTGCGGAAAAACAAAAGATTAAAGGGATTTTCTCTTCGCCGCCTTACGTTGGCTTAATTGATTACCATGAACAGCACGCTTACGCTTATGATTTATTCGGTTTCGAGCGCAAAGACGAGTTGGAAATCGGCCCGCTTTTTAAAGGGCAAGGCAAAGAGGCAAAACAAAGTTACATTCAAGGCATTTCAGACGTTTTGAATAACGCAAAGAAATATTTAACAGACGATTATGATATTTTTCTTGTAGCAAACGACAAATACAATATGTATTCAACCATTGCAGAAAATGCGGGAATGAAAATAGTCAATCAATTTAAGCGTCCCGTCTTAAATCGCACTGAAAAAGATAAAGGCGCTTATTCGGAAATTATTTTTCACTTAAAGAGAGAATAAATGGCGTTAACAAATCAGCAAATAGCGCAAGTTGAAACTGTATTAAAACAGAGATTACGAAATAAATTTCAAAACTATAACCCTGAGCCTGCCTCTATGCCTTTCCATACAAGGCTTCTAGGGAAAGACCGGATGGCGTTGTTTTCATTCATCCATTCATTAAATACTAATTTTGGAACGAGCATTTTTGAACCTGTCGCATTAACTCTAGCCTCAACAACTTTCAAAGAATCAAAAACTCAAACTGTAGCTGGAACACAAATCAGCGAATCCGCTCAACGAGTTATTCAAAATATTATAGATGATTTGACAACAGCCAATTCAAAGCCCAATAAAAACGCCGAGATCGAAGAAATAAGAAAAGTTGCACGAAGTGGAAAAATGAAAACCGTAAAGCTAACCAAGGTTGATGTTTGGTTGGAAGGTTACGATCATCAACTATATTTCTTTGACATCAAAACAGCAAAGCCAAATAAGGGCGGATTTAAGGAGTTTAAACGAACGCTTTTAGAATGGGTTGCTTGTGTTCTTGCTGAAAATCCTAATGCAAAAATAAACACTTTAATTGCTATTCCCTATAATCCTTATGAACCAAAACCTTATTCTCGCTGGACAATGGCTGGAATGCTTGATCTTGAAGCAGAATTAAAAGTCGCAAGCGAATTTTGGGATTTTCTAGGCGGACAAGGAACTTATTTGCAACTGTTAGAAATTTTCGAACATGTTGGAATAGAATTACGTCCAGAGATTGATAGATATTTTTCTCTTTACAATAAATAACAGTCATCTTTACAGGAGAATCATCATGGCATTCAAAATCAAATTTGGCACGGACGGTTGGCGCGGAGTGATCGCAGAAGATTACACCTTCGACAACGTCCGCCGGGCGACGCAGGGTTTCGCTTCGTACATGTTATCGGTTGGCAAAAAGGGCGCGTGGATTGTGGTCGGGCACGATAAGCGCTTCGGCTCGGAAGATTTCGCCGCCGCCGTCGCGGAGGTGTTGGCGGGCAACGGCTTCAAAGTCTGGCTGACAGACGGCGCGACGCCGACGCCGGTCATCGCTTACGCCGTGTTAGACAAGAAAGCGGCGGGCGCGGTCAACATTACGGCGAGTCACAACCCGCCAACGGACAACGGATTCAAAGTCCGCAACGAGACGGGCGGCGCGATCGACCCCGAAGGGTTGAATCAGATTGAAGCGGGGATTCCGGACGAGGTCAAAGATGTGCGGCGCAAAAATTTCAAAGAGGCTGAAGCGGCGGGAGAAATCGTCAAGTTCGACGCCTCGATCGGTTACATCGAACACCTGACCCGCGACGGGCTGATTGATTTGCAACCCATCAAAGACGCGGGCTTGACGGTGATGGTGGACGCGATGTGGGGCAACGGCGCGGGCTGGTTCACGCGCCTGCTGGCGGGCGGAAAAACGAAGGTGATTGAAATTCACAACGTCCGCAACCCGTCTTTTCCGGAGATGAAACGCCCCGAACCGATTCGCCCCAACATCGACGTCGGCTTGCAGGCGACGGTGGACAACCGCGCCGACGTGCTGCTCATCACCGACGGCGACGCCGACCGCAGCGGCGTGGGCGACGAGAACGGCGAGTTCATCAACCAGTTGCGCGTGTACGGGCTGTTGGCGTATTACCTGCTCGAAGTGCGCGGGCTGCGCGGCGACATCGTCAAGACGCTTTCGACGACGCGCATGTTAAACAAACTGGGCGAGATTTACGGCGTGCCAGTCCACGAGACGGGCGTGGGGTTCAAATACGTCGCGCCGAAGATGACCGAAACCAACGCGCTCATCGGCGGCGAAGAAAGCGGCGGCTACGCCTTTCGCGGCAACGTGCCCGAACGCGACGGAATTTTGGCGGGCTTGTACATGCTCGACTTCATGGTCAAGACCGGCAAAAAACCGACCGAGTTGCTCAAAGATTTATTTGAAAAAGTCGGCGGCGAATATTTTTACGACCGCGTGGACAGCCCCTTCACAGGCGACCACGAGACGCGCAAGAAAATCATCATGGACAATAACCCGCAAACGCTGGGCGGACTGAAAGTTACGAGTTTAGTCACGGTGGACGGATTCCAATTCAACTTGGAAGACGGCGGCTGGATGTTAATCCGCTTCTCTGGCACGGAGCCGATTCTGCGCGTGTACTGCGAAACGCGCCACGCGGATAAAGTCCAGGCAATTTTGCAGGACGGTTTGAAGGTGGCGGGGATTGAGAAGTAGGTTTTAAGGTTGAAGGTTACAGGTTTAAGGTTGTAGGTTTGAAGATAGCGGGAATTGGCTTGGCTTCTTGCCCTCATCCCCAACCCTTCTCCCATAGGGAGAAGGGAGTTAAGTTCCCTCTCTCTTTGGGAGATTAACTAGATTTTTTTGCCATCATCCCCCAGTTCCCTCTCCCTTCGGGAGAGGAGTAGGGTGAGGGAAGTTTCAAAGTAAAGGAGAAAATATGAGCGAGTATTATTTCACAAAGGTTGTTGACTTATCTTTCGACACGGCGATTGAGCGCGTAACGGAAGAGTTGAAAAAAGAAGGCTTCGGCATCCTGACTGAAATTGACGTAACCGCCACGTTGAAGAAAAAACTGGACGTGGACTTTCGTCCCTACCGGATTTTGGGCGCGTGCAATCCGCCTTTCGCGCACCGCGCGTTGAGCGCCGAAGCGCACATCGGAGCGCTGTTGCCGTGCAACGTCATCGTGCAGGACGCGGGCGAAGGCAAGACGGAGGTCTCGGCGGTCAACCCGCTGGCGAGCATGTCCAATGTGGAGAACGCGGCGTTGACTCCAATTGCGGAAGAGGTTGAAGTCAAGTTAAAGCGCGTGATTGAGAATCTCTAAGAGATAAAAAACGTCGAGGAAATCTCGGCGTTTTTTATTGACGTTCTAATTTTTCATCAACCAATCGCATAACGCGCGCGCTTCGGCGACTAAATCCGCGTCAATGGGAAGTTTGAACTCTTCGGTAACGCGGATTGTCAAATGCGCGGCGCAGGTTTTCAACTCTGGCGGAAGCGGCGCGGCGCTTTGGATGAAAATCAGCAGCGTGTGCGCGGAGCGGCTCGGCAACGGAATTTCCTTGCGCGAGAGATACTCTCGAATGGCGACGCCAGCGGCGCGGCGCGCGCAGACTCGCGCCCGTCCTTCGTTTTGATTGGCGCGCGCGTTAAGCGCCGCATCCAACTCGCGTTGAATTTCCAACTCGACGGCGTTCACGTTTAATCCACAAACCGATATTTCAACAGCGTCCAAACCGCTTCAAAGGCGTCGTGCAATTTTATTTTTTTCCCTTGCGAATAATCGCGCGGGTTAAACGTAATCGGCGTTTCAAAGATGCGATATTTTCGCTTCAAAATTTTGGCGGTAAATTCCGGCTCAAAGTTAAAACTGTTGGAATGAATCGTCATATCCGCGATGACCTCTTTGCGGAACACTTTGTAGCCCGTTTCCATGTCGGTCAAAATAGTGTTGTAGAGGACGTTGGTCATCAAGGTCAGCAGTTTGTTGGCCACCATGTGCCAGAACATCGTTACTCGCCGCGCCTTGCCGAGAAAGCGCGAACCGTAGACCACATCCGCTATCCCCTCTTGAATGGGCTTGAGCAGTTCGGGGTACTCGCGCGGGTCGTACTCCAAGTCCGCGTCTTGGATGAGCAGCACGTCGCCTTGCGCGGCGAACATGCCCGTCCGCACCGCGGCGCCTTTGCCTTGATTTTTCTCATGCAAGATGATTCGCAAATCTGCTTGCCCTTTCATGCGCGTCAAAATCTCGCGCGTGCCGTCGGTCGAGCCGTCGTCCACTAAAATAATTTCGGAAGCCAGTTTTGTGTTTCGCACGCGCTCGATAATCGTTTCGAGGCTTTCAACTTCGTTATAAACGGGGATAATCACAGATAGATTCATAGCGGCTGGATTATAAATGAAAAGCAGTATAATTCGTTCGTTATCTTTTCGATTTTGGGACTTGGAGAATCAACGATGTTCAAACAAACTGGACAAATGCCCGCCGCCGCGCCCGGCGGATTCGTTCCGCCGCAGATCAACAGCCTCGAAGACACCGGGCTTTCCATGCTTTGGCTTCAAGACTTAATTTTGAAAGTCCTTTATTTTCGCGGTTACTTAAACGGAAGCAAAATCTCGGAAGAAATCGCGCTTCCTTTCGCGGGCGTAACCGATCAACTGCTGACGGCGTTGAAACAAGAAAAATTAGTCGAAGTCAAATCGTCGGCGGGCGGGCTGGGCGAAGGCTCTTACACTTACGGAATCACCGGCGCGGGCAGCGTCCGCGCGCGCGAAGCGCTGGAACGCAGTCAATACGCGGGACCCGCGCCCGTCCCCTTTGAAATGTACAACGAAGCCATCCGCCGCCAAAAGACGGGGCGCGTTACCGTAACCACGCGCACCATGCGCCAAATCCTCTCGCAATTAATTATCTCCGAAAACACCTTTCAACGCTTAGGGCCGGCGCTCAACTCTGGCACGTCCATCTTTATGTACGGACCTCCGGGCAATGGCAAGACCAGCATCGCCCGCGCCTTTGGCAATTTAGTCTTAAGCCAAAATATGTACATCCCCTACGCGCTTTATTTGGACGGACAAGTCATCAAACTCTACGACGCCGTCAGCCACACGCTCGCGCCGGAAGAAAAAACCGCCGCGTCGCCCACGCCGACGGGCGCCCTGCGCGCCAGCGCCCGCCGCGACCCGCGCTGGGTAAAAATCCGCCGCCCCTTTATCGTCGTCGGCGGCGAACTGACTCTCGAAGGGCTCGACCTCGTCTTCGACGACACCGCCAAATTTTACGAAGCGCCGTTTCAAGTCAAAGCCAACGGCGGCATTTTGCTCATTGACGATTTCGGTCGTCAGCAAGTCCGCCCGCGCGACCTGCTCAACCGCTGGATCGTCCCGCTTGAAAACCGCATAGATTTTCTGCGTCTGCACACCGGGCGCAAAGTCGAAGTCCCCTTCGACGTGCTGATTGTTTTCTCCACCAACCTGCCGCCCAAAGACCTCGTGGACGAAGCCTTCCTGCGCCGTCTGCGCCACAAAATCGAAATCGGCGACCCCTCCTTTGAAGAATATCGAGAAATTTTCAAGCGCGTCGCGCAAGACAAACGCATCGAATACAACGATCAAGGGTTGGCGTACCTTCTGCAAGAATGGTACATCAAACGCAATCGCAAATTGCGCGCCTCGCATCCGCGCGATTTATGCGACCAAATTCTCGACATCTCTTCCTACCTTGCCGTTCCGCCCGCGATGACGCGCGAAATGATTGACCGCGCCGCGCAAGCCTATTTTGTAGATATTTAATCTCGCCCCTTTTTGGACCTCGAACCTGTCAGCCATGCTTGAAACTTTTCCACGCCCGATCCTCCTCGCCCATCGCGGCGACTCCGCTCACGCGCCGGAAAACACGCTCCCCGCGTTTGAGCAAGCCCTCCGCAAAGGCGCGGACGGAGTCGAGCTTGACGCAAAACTCAGCGCCGACGGTCAAATCGTCGTCCTCCATGACGCGACAGTCAACCGCACGACAAACGGCGCGGGCAGCGTGAGACGACTGACGCTGGAACAAATCCGCGCGTTGGACGCGGGCGCGTGGTTTGACAAAAAATTCAGCGGCGTAAAGATTCCGCTGTTAGAAGAAGTCTTTGAAACCGTCGGCAAAGATAAATTAATCAACGTCGAATTGACCAACTACAATTCGCCGTGGGACGGGTTAACCGCCAAAGTCTGCTCGTTAATTCAACGACACAACAACGCCGAACAAATTATCTTCTCTTCTTTTTTTCCTTCCAACTTAAACATAGCGCGGCGACTTCTCCCTCAAATCCCGCGCGGGTTGCTCGCCCTGCCTGCTGTAAAAGGCGCGTGGGCGCGTTCCTTCGGTTTTATGTTCGGCGATTATCAAGCGCTTCACCCGCACATCTCAGACGTTCGCCGCGAAAGCGTCGAACGCGCGCATCGTCTCCGCCGCCGCGTCCACGTTTGGACGGCGAATTCGCCCGCAGACGTTCAACGTCTGCGCGATTGGGGCGCGGACGGAATCTTCACCGACGACCCGCAAACGGCGGCTCAAGCGTTGGGGCGCGGATAGTCGTCTCTCAAATTGTGTTATAAGAATAAAATGCGTTTCATCCGCGTTCTTTTTTTGAGCGTTCTTCTTCTGTCGCTTGCGCCAAGTTCTGCCGCCGCGCAAACGCCCGCGCCGCCCAGCGCCGTGCGCGTGATTATCGATTCGATGACTCCCGAAGAACGAGTCGGACAATTATTTCTCGTCTCATTCAACGGCGACAGCGCCGCCGCCGATTCGCAAATTTACGACTTGATTGCCAATCGGCACGTTGGCGGCGTGATTCTCACAGCGCAAAACAACAATTTCAGCGAAGCGGACACGCTCGACCGCGCAAAGCGCCTCATCGGCGAATTGCAGCAAATCGAATGGAGCAGTTCCGTCACGCCGACGCAAAACTCCATTCGCAACACCTACGCGCCGCTCTTCGTCGGCATTTCGCAAGAAGGCGACGGCGCGCCCGCCGACCAAATCCTCGACGGGCTGACTCCCCTGCCCAGCCAAATGGCGCTCGGCGCAACGTGGAACGCCAGCCTTTCCGAAAAAGTTGGCGAAGTTTTAGGCGCGGAAATCTCCGCGTTGGGTTTCAATTTGTTGATGGGACCGTCGCTCGACGTTTTGGAATTCCCGTCCGCGACAGGCGGCGACTTAGGAACGCGAGTCTTCGGCGGCGACCCGTATTGGGTCGGCAAGTTGGCGCAAGCCTACATTCGCGGATTGCACAACGGCTCAAATCATAAACTGTTGGCAATCGCCAAACATTTTCCCGGCGCGGGCGGCGCAGACCGCCTTCCGCAAGAGGAAGTCGCCACCGTTCGCAAATCGCTCGAACAGTTGAAACAGGTCGAGTTCGCGCCGTTCTTCGCCGTAACCGGCAACGCCGACGAAGCGGACGAAACGGCGGACGGCTTGCTCGTTTCGCACATTCGCTATCAAGGCTTTCAAGGAAACATCCGCGCCGCCACGCGCCCAGTCAGTTTTGATTCGCAAGCGTTGGGGCAAATTCTCGCCCTGCCAGAATTCGCCTCGTGGTACGAGGAAAGCGGGTTATTAATCAGCGACGATCTCGGCTCGCCCGCCGTGCGCGAATTTTACGCCGCCAGCGGAAACCCCTTTCAAGCGCGAATCGCCGCCCGCGATTCCTTCCTCGCTGGAAACGACTTGCTTTATTTAGGCAACATCAAAGGCGACGACGCGCCCGACAGTTACACTTCCATCACGCGCACGATTGATTTCTTCGCGCAAAAATACCGCGAAGATCCCGCCTTCGCTCAGCGCGTGGACGATTCCGTAGCGCGGATTCTCGCGGCGAAATTCAAAATTTATAAAAATTTCTCCATCGGCAACGTGCTTGCTTCATCCTCCGCGCCGAGTCCTTCCGCCAACGCCGACATCGCCTTTCAAGTCGCTCGCAGCGCCGCCACGCTCGTCAGCCCCAGCCAACAAGACCTTGCCTCTATTCTGCCTTCGCCGCCGCGCCCTAACAGCCGCATCGTTTTCATCACCGACGCCGTCAGCGCAACGCAATGCGCGAATTGCGCGCCTCGCCCTATTTTAGCAAGCGACACATTTCAAAACGCCGTCTTGCGTTTGTACGGTCCGCAAAGCGGAAATCAAATCGAAGGCTCGCGTCTGCGTTCTTATTCTTTCGACGACCTCAAAAGTTGGCTGGACTCTTCCGACGAAAGCCCGCTCGCCGACAGCCTCAAAACCGCCGACTGGGTCGTCGTCTCTGTCGCCGACGCAACGCGCGGACAGCCCGCGCTGCTCAGCCGCCTCTTCCGCGAGCGCCCGTCCGCGCTGCTCAACAAAACGCTGATTCTATTTTCCTTCGACGCGCCCTACTACTTCGACGCCACCGCCCTTTCGCGTTTCACCGCCTATTACGCCTTATACGGCAAACAAGCGCCCTTCATTGACGTGGCGGCGCGTCTGCTCTTTCAAGAACTAACGCCGACGGGCGCCTCGCCCGTTTCCATCCCCGCCATCGGCTACGACTTAATAGACGTTACCTCGCCCAACCCGAATCAAATCATTTCGCTCTCGCTCGATCTGCCGCCCGCCGCCGCCACGCCCGAAGCGGGCGCTACCCCCGAACCGACCGTCGCTCCCTTATTCAGCATCGGCGACACCATTTCGCTCCGCACCAGCGTCATCAAAGACCGCAACGGCAACCAAGTTCCCGACGGGACCGTGGCGCGATTTTCCATGCTGCTGACTGGCGAAGGCGGCGGAATTTTACAGCAAGTCGAATCCGCGACGACGGACGGAATCGCCCGCGCCGCCTTCGGGTTAGACAAACCAGGCTTGCTCGAAATTCGCGTCGCCAGCGAACCCGCGCTCATTTCTGACGCGCTGAAATTGGACGTCTCGCAAACGGGCAAAGTGGCGATTACCGTCATCTCGCCCGAAATGACGCAGCCCGCGCCGCCAACCCCGACGCCCGAAGCGACTCAAACCCCCGACGCCTTCATTGCGTCCGACGGGCGCCCTCTCGTCTCGGCGTGGACGATTGCCATGCTGATCATTTTGTTCGCTTCGGGCGCGTTCTTTGCAATCGCGTCTCGTTTTACAAAACGCCGCTCCGCAATTCGCATGGCGTTGGGCATGTTGTTCGGCGGGTTGCTGGCGTATAACGTCTTAGCCTTCGGCGCTTTCGATTTGTCAAATTGGCTGTTAGAAGAAAAACTGCGCGGAGTCGTTTACGCGGCGCTCGTCGGTCAAGCGCTGGGACTCGCGGCAGGCTGGGTTTGGTCGCGTTCTAAAAAATAAATTGTGTTAGCATTAACGAATTAAATTTTGAGGAGATGCGCGTATGGAATCCAACGGAAAGCCCGCAAAGAAAAAAGAGTTCAAAGCCAAACAGCCTCCCATTTTGTTTGAAAAAACTCAAGCGCTCATCGCAGACTTAACCCATAAATTAGGCGGCACGTTCGTCGCCTACTTTAACAACCCGCGCGGCGCAGTCTGCCACGACGACGTGTTAGCCTTATACGAGCTGCTCGAACAAATCGGCAAGCAAGAAAAAATTTATCTTTTCATCAAATCCAGCGGCGGTAACGGTCAAGCCTCGCTGCGGATTGTGAATCTGCTCCGTCAATATTGCAACGAAATCGTCGCGCTAATTCCGCTCGAATGCGCGTCGGCGGCGACGATGGTCGCGCTCGGCGCGAACGAAATCCGCATGGGACCGATGGCGTACCTCACGTCCGTAGATACTTCGCTGACGCACGCGCTCTCGCCCATTGACCGCGACAACGACCGCGTCAGCGTCAGTTTGGACGAATTAAATCGCGTCGTCAAACTTTGGCAGGCGCAGCGCGCCGACACGAACGAAAATCCGTATCAGCAATTGTTTCAATATGTGCATCCGCTGGTGATTGGCGCGGTAGATCGCGCCGAGTCGCTTTCGATTATGCTCTGCAAAGAACTGCTGGCGTATCACATCAAAGAAGAGAAAATCTCCGACCGAATCGCTTCCACGCTTAATTCAAAATATCCTTCGCACGGCTACCCGATTTTGTACGAAGAAGCGCAGCGCGTCGGCTTGAACGTAAACCGCTTATCGGCAGAAATCAACTTTAAGTTGCTGGAATTAAACGAGCTGTACAGCGAGATGGGTCAACGCGCCACCACCGACTTTGACGACATTCACGCGCACGGCAACGAGATTCTCAACATTTGGGAATCCACCGACGTGCTGGTTCATTATCAGCAAGATAAAGATTGGTTCTATCGCACCGAAGAGCGCCGCTGGATTTCGCTCAACGACAACAGCAGTTGGCGACGGACGCACCGCAAAGGCAATAAAATCGTCAAGTCCATTTTGCACATTTCGTAAAAAGTTTTTCGCCTTAAATAAAAAATGCCCCAGAATTCTGAGGCGTTTTTTTTATTTTCTTGCTTTGTTACGGCACGGGCGTTACCGTTCCCGCCGCTTCCAATGTGGACACGGATTCGGCTTGCGCGGTTTGTTGCGCGGAGGCGGCTTCCGTCGCGGAGGTTACGAAGTTCGGCGTCGTCGGCACGCGCTGTTTCCAGAAGTCGGAAATTTTGACGGTATATTCGTCTCGCGCTTTCGTCAGCCAATCTTGCAGGGCGACGTTTCTCGCGGATTGAAAACTGCTTTCGCTGAGCGGGCGGTCTTGCTTGCCGATCAATTGGATGATGTGATAGCCAAATTGCGAAGCGACCGGCGTTTGGGTGTAATCGCCGGGCTTTTCAAGCGCGAAAGCGGCGGCTTCAAATTCGGCAACCATTTGTCCTTTACCGAACCAGCCTAAATCGCCGCCGATGGATGCGGAGCCGTCTTTGGAGTATTCGCGGGCAAGGTCGGCGAAGTTCGCGCCCGCTTGCAAGAGGGCGATTACGTCTTTGGCGGTTTGTTCGTCGGCGACGAGGATGTGGCGCGCGCGGACTTGCTCTTCCGTCGGCTTTACGTCCGCGGCGATGACGTCGGTCAACTTTTCGCGCAAAATTTGGTTGCGAAAGTATTCGCGGATGTAGGTTTTGTCAAAGCCGTATTTGGCGAGGTTGTCATTCGTTTTGCCGAGAATATCTTCGTAGGCTTGACGGGTGAACGGCGTGGCGGTCGGCGTAACGGTGGCGGTGGGACCGACAGTCGCCGTCGGCGTAATGGTCGGCGCGACGGTGTTGGTCGGAACGGGCGTGGCGGTGGCGGCGCTGTCCGCCGTCGGCTGAGGTTCGGCTGTCGTTGTAAACTCAGGCGTCGCCGAGACGAGCGGCGTGGCGGTAACGAATTCTAGAATCTCCGCAGGTTCGGTCGGCATCACGAACGGAGTCGGCGTGAGCGAGGGCGTGGGCGAGCCGTTCGGGAAGAAGCCGAAGCCCGATTCCATGCGTTCGTTGATTTCGGCGTCGCTGACGGCGATGCCGCGTTTTTGCGCTTCTAACGCGATGATTTTTTCGTCAACCATCGAATCTAAAACGGATTGCCCGACCAATTGCGCGTTGTTCAACTGCGATTGAATGCCGTCGAGTTGGGCGCTCATGTCCATGCCGAAGTATTGCTGGTATTGGGCGTATTGGTTGTAGTCGTTGATTAGGTTTTGACGGTAAAGGCGGGTGCGCGCTTCAAAATCTTTAAGGGAAATTTTTTCGCCGTTGACGGTCGCCACCGCGCGATTTAGTTGAAAGTAATTCACGTCGAGCCAGCCGTAAATTAAAAGCAAAACAACCGCGGCGAGTATGCCGAAAAAGGCGTACAGAATTAAGCGCGTTTGTCTTCTTTCGCGTTCAAGGCGGGCGACGTGTTTTTTGTGAACGACAGGCGGTTTGCCCGATTCATGAGTCATAGGATATTCTCTTCTTAAAAGTTTTGCTGAGATTCAAATTCGGGGCATGGACTTGACGCCCATGCCCCGATGCGTTCGTTCAAGGGTTAGTCCACGCCGCGATTGGCAAAGGGCAGCAACGCCACATGCCGCGCGCGTTTGACAGCCGCCGCCACAAGGCGTTGGTGTTTGGCGCAGGCGCCCGTTTGACGGCGCGGGCGCAAGTTGCCTTCTTCGGTTACATACTTGCGAAGAAGGTCAATTTTTTTATAATCAATCGTGATGGTTTTGTCGGCGCAGAATTGGCAGAATTTCGGCTTGGCAAAATATTTGCGTTCGCCGCGCTCGCCGCCTTCGCCGCCCGAACTGCGTTCGGGTCTTTCAGGTCGTTCGTCGCTCATGGTCGCGCTCCAATTGGGGTAGTTTCAAGCCGCCGAAAAGCCGCTTGAAAGGAAAACTTAAAACGGAAATTCTTCGTCCGCCGCGCCGCTTGCTTCGGCGGGCGCCGCGTCCGACGAGGCGTTGGCTTCGCGTCGGTCGCCGAGCATCATCATTTCATTGGCGACAATTTCGACGCTGGTGTGTTTCGCGCCTTCTTTGTCGTCCCAACGGCGGGTTTGCAAACGTCCTTCGACGTACACTTGCTGCCCTTTGTTGAGGTACTGCTTGCAGATCTCCGCCAGCGTTCCCCACGCCACAATGTTAAACCACTCAGTTTCGTTATGACGTTCGCCGTCGGCGCTGTTCCACGAGCGGCTGACCGCCACCGTAAACGTGGTGACCGGTTTGCCGCTGGGCGTGTAGCGCATTTCAGGGTCTTTGCCTAGATGTCCAATGATTTGTACTTTATTCAGTCCTCGGCTCATAAGTCGCTCCTAGCCAAACAGACGCGCGGATTATCCGACCGCCGTCAGCATGTGCCGCATCACAGATTCTTGATAACGCAAGTTGCGTTCAAGCCCGGACGTAGCGGCGGGGTTCATGGTTACGTTAAATAAAACGTATTGACCGTCGCGGTATTTCTTGATGGCGTATGCCATGCGGCGGCGACCCAAGACCTCAGTCTTGTCAACGCTGCCTCCAGATTCCGCAACCCAACCTTTGATTTTGTCGAGGATGCCGGTAAAAGCAGTCTCGTCCAAATCAGGCTGGACGATGAACATCAGTTCATAATTACGCATGTGGGAAAACCTCCTTTCCATGGGTTTGCTCTTGTTCAAGCCGTTGGCTTGCCAAGAGCGGAAAGGCGCAAATCAAATTGTAAAGCGCCTAATTTCGCGGCGAGAGTTTACCATAAAATCAGATTCTTATGGCGGCAGATTCGTTTGCGCGTCGTTAACGAACAACGACGAATCGCGCAACGCCGCAAGGTCGCCTTCTTTGCCGAAGAACGTCCAAAAGCGGACGACGGGTTGATTGACTTCGAGCGTCAGCGAAAAGGCGGGTTCTTTGTGCGCGTAATAGCGCGAGCGCCAACCGTAGGTTGAATTCGCGTCGGCGCGGCGAAGCGCCGTTTGCGCGTCGCCTTGCATTACGCCCGCGCAAATCCGCGTTTTGGAGTTGGTTACATAATTGAGCAGAAGAAAATCAACCGAAGCGCCTTTTTGGGGCGCGCCTTCTTCAACGCCGCATTTGCCGTCGCCCAGCAGCCAATGCAAGGTATAACGATGCGCCGTTTTTGCGGCGAGGTCGTCCGCGATGAGCCACCGGTCTCCATCCAGCGCCATCACCGAACGCCGATGACGAATCGGTTTGTAGCCGTCGTGTTCGCCTTGCCAAAAATTTTCGGTTTGCGTCAGCGCTTTTCCCTGCGCCCAACGCGTCCACGTGAAGCGGCTCAGCGCCATCATCTGGTCGCGCCCGTCTACGGTTACCGTGTTGTGGACGAACGCCCGCGCCAGCCCGTTGCGCCAGGTCCCCGCGCCCGAATAAAGATACGTCCCCGCGTCAACGGCGATGTTCTCGTCGCCGATCCACAAATCGAGGTGAAGTTGGTCGGCGTGCGAAGGGCGCGAGACGAAGCGCGTACAGCGGACGAAAGCGCGCGAATTTTCTCCGCGCAGGATGTACACTCCGCTGTGGTTCGCGCCGCTTTCTTGGACTTGATTATTTTCCTCATCCCCAGCCCTTCCCCCAGCGGGAAAAGAGAGTCGTTCTCCTCTCCTAGAAGGCGAGGGGTTAGGGGCGAGGTCGCAAATCCAATATAAGTCTTCGTCCCACGCGCCCGATTCAAAGAGCAGATTATTTTGCGTAATCCATGCCCCCAACTGCAAGAGCGGACGATAATCCGTAAAGTCGCAGTTGTTCAACGGCAGGACTAATGCGCCGTCGTTCGAGCCGTAAACGGGCATTTGTCCAGTGACGGGATTGATAAGACGGGAAAGGTAATTTATGGAATTGAAAATAGAAGTAATTAAGTAATTGGTAAATGGCGATTGGTTAATCTTTCCTAGTTGAATAGCGTAAAGGTAAAGGTGCAAAATAAAACGATGATAATTGAGCGAATACATAGCGTAGCCGCCATCGGGGAAAATTTGCTTTTGCGCTTCATCCTCTAAAAGTTTTTTGCCGCGAGAAAAATATTTTTCCGCGTTTTGCAATTCGGGGAAAAGCAAGCCGACCAGCCACAAGCCAAACGCTTCGCTGACGGTGTGGTTGCTGCGCGTTGAAATTGCGTAGCCGATATTTTTTTCAATCCGTTCGGCTTGCGCGGCGACATAAACCGTAAATTTTGAGATCTGCTCCGCCGACGCAAAATCGAAAAAGGCGTAATAACCAAACGTCCACGCCATGAGGCGCAAGGCGATTTCTTGTCCGTCCATCCAGTTCGCGCCCGTGTTGGGCGGATTCTTTTGCGCCCAATCTTCAATCAACTGCCAAAAGGCGCGCGGATATTTTTCGTCTTTCGTCGCGGCGTAAGCGCGGACGAGGGCGTAAACGAAGGCGAAGCGATTCGGCTCCCAAGTAAATTTGACGTCGCTCTCAGAGTCATCTGAAATTTGCGACCAGTGTTTGCCCGCGTCGTCAGCGCTCGGCGTGCCATTAAAATTCCAGTTTGGCGGGAAACCAATTTGACGAAATTGATTGGCAAAAAATTTGACTTCGCCATTAAGCAGTTTGTCCGCTTCTTCGATAGCCGGTTGAGTCCGCTCTGCGGGCAGTTGGGAATTAATGTCTGAGTTGAAGAAAAATTTCGGCGCGTGAACTTTGCGCCAAGCGGCGTACGCTTGCGGCGCGGACGGAATTTGCGCTTTCAGCCAACTCGCCAGCGGACGTTCATCCCATGCGTATTGCGGCGTTTGCCAACGCATCAGTCCGCTGCGGAGGCGAAAGGCGTAGGCGAAGCGAAATGCCGACCAGCGCAGACCCTGTTCGGTTAAGAGAGAGGCGAGGTTTTTTATCCGCTTAAGCATGGCAATCGGTCAATTAGAGTCGCTTCGCGTTCTGCGCGTAATAGGAAAGAAAAATCCAAAGGAGCGGCAGCCCAAGAATGATGAGCGGCGGCGCAAAGGGACGCCCCCACGACCAAGCGTAAGCCAGCGCGGCGGCGAGCAGGGTGAGCAAAATGTAAAGCGCGCTGACGGTTGCATGACGAAAACCGACGGCGACCAAACGTTGATAAAGGTGCGAACGGTGCGCGGCAAAAACGTTTTCACGCTTCACGGCGCGACGGATGAAGGTCAGCCCCGCGTCCATGATGAAAGTCCACATGAGGAGCGTGCCGAGCATGAGCGCGTCGCCGCCTTCGCTGGCGGAGAGCAGCGGCAAAACGGCGAAGGTGTAACCGAGAAAGGTGCTGCCGACGTCGCCCATAAAAATTTTGGCGGGCGACCAATTGTGAAAGAGAAAACCCAAACTGCCGGCGGCGACAGCCAGCGCAACCCAAAAGACGAAAGGTTGATTGGCGCGCGCGGCGAGGGACATCCACCCCAGCGCGGCGGCCAGCGCCACGCCGCCCGCCATGCCGTCCGCGCCGTCCATAAAGTTGTAGGCATTGGTCAAGCCGACGATCCACAAAATGGTGATGACGAAGCCAACCGCGCCAAGATGCAACTGCCCAAAGAGCGGGATGGTTACCGATTTGAAATAACCCATCGTCAGCGCGGACGCGAGCGCGACGACGCCTTGCACGGCGAAGCGAATCTTTGGGCTCAACGATTGGCGGTCGTCGCGCCAGCCGAGATAGGCGATGGTGAGTCCGCAGACGAGATAGGTCAGACTCCGCGCAAGGTCGGCGACGAAAAACGCCGCAACTCCCGACGTGAGAATAACGACAACGACGATAGCGATTCCTCCACCGCGCGGCGTCGGCGCGGAATGTAAACTGCGCTCGTTGGGGTGATCGAGGATTTGACGTTTCTCCGCGTAGCGGCGGGCAATCCACACACCGAGATAGGAGAGAAGAGCGAGGAAGATGAAGAGGAGAGGTTGAAACACAGAGGGAATTCTAAACGAAAACTGGGAGACTTTCTAAATCTCCGATTTTTCATCACACGCGCATTCGCCCGATGCGGACATTTTGCTTCCGCCGCGTAAAAATGCGCGGATTTGTAAACACGGCAATGCCAAAGCCGAACGATTTATTTTTTCTTTTTGGGTTTTGACGCTCTGTCATTTCAAAGAAACGCAGCGACGAAAATTTATATCGTCGCTGCGCGGCTAGAAAGGACAATAAACCTCTTACAAAAATTGCCCTCACCCTAGCCCTCTCCCAAAGGGAGAGGGGACTCAATTTCCCTTGAGATGCTGGGAAAATATCACGAAGTGGTGTGAGAGAGCGAAAGCAGGAATAGACATTTATACAAAAGGTCTAACGCTGATTTCAATAAAAAAGCCCGTCAATATGACGGGCATTGTGCCGAGGGGGAGATTTGAACTCCCGACCAAGGGCTTATGAGTCCCCTGCTCTGCCACTGAGCTACCTCGGCGCGAGCAAAGCGGACGCAATATTACTATGAGGCGCATAAATTGTCAACGCGCTTTCAAAGACTCTGCAACAAAAACAAAGCCGCCATCCCCAGCAGAATCGTCAGCAATGTGTTGCGCGAAAACCAAGCGACGACAATCGCCAGCAAGCCCGCCAACAATTTGGCGTTAGCCAGCGAAAGGTTCAACGCGCCGTCGCTCAAAAAAAGTTCGGGGAAGATAATCGCCGAAAACACGGCGGGCGGAATGTAATGCAAAGCGCGACGCAACGCTTCGGGAATTTCAAATTTGCCGAATAAATAAATCAGCGAGAAGCGCATCCCAAAGGTGATTAATCCGCCGAGCAGCATGGTCAGCCAAATGTCGTTCATCGCGTCGCCTCCGCCGACTTGCGCCCTTCGAGCGCCATGCCAACCGCAATGCCGACCAACGCCGCGACGATCAATCCCAACTTATACGGCAAAGGGTGCGCGAACAAGGCGACGACTCCCGCGCTCGACGCCGCCGCAATCGTCGGGAATTTTTTCATCGTCGGCACAATCATCGCAATAAAAGTTAGCGGCAGAGCAAAATCCAAAGACAAATTGGCAGGGAGCGCCGCGCCGAGAAACACGCCAATCGCCGTGCTAATTTGCCAATCCGTCCACAAGCCGATTCCCGCGCCCAACAAAAACCAATGCTTAAAGTCTAACGCGCCGCCTTCTTCGTAATGCAAAATGCTCGGCGCGTAGGCTTCGTCGGTCAGCAAGTACGAAAGCAAAACCTTCCACTTCAACGACACGTCTTTCAAATACGGCGCCAGCGACGCGCTGTACAGCATGTGCCGCAAGTTGACCACCGCAATCGTCAACACCATCACCAGCGCGGGCGTCCCCATCCCGACCAACTGCGCCGTGATAAATTGCGCCGACCCCGCAAAGACCAACACCGACATCGCCTGCGCTTCTATCGTCTTCAGCCCGGCGTTCACCGCCAACGCGCCGTAAATCAGCCCAAACGGAAAGACGCCAATCAAAATCGGAATTTCCGCTCGAATGCCTTTGATGAATTCTTTTCTCGCTTCGTTCATGCGCCTCTTTTTTAGGATGAAAAGCCGCCCCGCAGGGCGGCTTCGCTTCTTTCTTAATTCGAGCGGATTCTGCTCGACCGCTTTTTTCTAAGCGAGGGCTTTCTTCGCCTCGGCGATGACCTCGTCGTAATTTGGTTCTACGCCCAAAGCCGGCAAATAGTTGACGTAAGTCAACACGCCGTCGCGCCCGACGATGAACACGGCGCGGCGCAAGAAGCGGCGTTCCTTAATCAACAACCCGTACTTGAGACCAAACTCCGCGTCCAAAACGTCTGAAACCACTTTGACCTTGTCCACGCCGGCCGCGCCGCACCAACGCTTTTGCGCCATTGGGAAATCGGTACTAATCGTGTAGATGACGATGTCTTCGCCGAGGTTGGCGGCTTCGACGTTGAAGCGTCGCGTTTCGCGGTCGCAGACTTCCGTGTCCAACGAAGGCACGGCGGAGAAGACAATCACCTTGCCCTTCGACTCTTCCAACGGGTTAACCGCCGACCAATTCGCCGCAGCGCTGGTAAATTGCGGCGCCGTCTGCCCGACTTGCACGTCGTCGCCGAGCAGCGTGGCGAAGTTTTCGCCCAGTTTAATTACGTCTTTGCGTTCAGTAGTCATTTTATCTTCTCCAATTATTTTTCTCAATTTTACTAGACGACTCCCGCTTAAGCGTCCTTACGATATAATCGCGGAAACCATTAAACGGAGTTTTGCAATTTATGGAATTTACCCCCACTGAAATTCCCGACATTATTCTCATTAAGCCCAAAGTGTTTGAAGACCCGCGCGGATATTTTATGGAAGTCTTCCGCGAGGAGCGTTTTGCCGCTTTGGGAATCGCTCAAAGTTTTGTGCAAGAAAATCAATCGCTCTCGCAAAAAGGCGTGCTGCGCGGATTGCATTACCAAATCCGTCAGGCGCAGGGGAAATTAGTGCGCGTCGTCAGCGGCGAAATCTTCGACGTGGCGGTGGACATCCGCCGCAGTTCGCCCACCTTTGGTCAATGGGTCGGCGCGACGCTCTCGGCGGAGAATCGCCATCAACTTTGGATTCCCGCCGGCTTCGCGCACGGCTTTTACGTTACAAGCGAACGCGCCGAAGTCTTGTACAAAGTTACCGATTACTACGCGCCCGAATGGGAACGCAGCATTTTGTGGAACGACCCGCAAATCGGCGTGGACTGGCGCATTCCCGCCGACGCCTCCCCCGTCCTCTCGCCGAAAGACGAAGCGGGAAAAAAGTTGGCAGACGCGGAACTTTTTGATTAAGGAAAAACTATGAAAAATATTTTAGTCACCGGCGGCGCGGGATTCATCGGCTCGAACTTCATTCATCATTTGCTGCGCGTCGAAACAGACATTCGCCTCGTCAACGCGGACGCGCTGACCTACGCTGGAAACCTAGACAGCCTCGCCGACGTTGCCGACGACCCGCGCTATCACTTCGTGCAAAGCAACATTTGCGACGGCGAACAAATGGGCGCAATATTGCGCGACTTCCAAATTGATACCATCGTCCACTTTGCGGCGGAAACGCACGTGGATCGTTCCATTTTGGGACCGCGTCAATTTATCGAAACTAATCTAGTCGGCACGTTTACGCTGCTCGAAGCCGCGCGGAATTATTGGCTGAACGAAAAAGCGCTGCCGTTGCAGAGCGTGCGCTTTCATCACGTCTCCACTGACGAAGTCTTCGGCTCGCTGGCGCTCGACGAACCCGCGTGGACGGAAGACACGCCCTACGCGCCCAACTCGCCCTACGCCGCCTCGAAAGCCGGCAGCGACCATCTCGTCCGCTCGTACGGGCACACCTTTGGGCTGCCTTACACCATCACCAATTGCTCGAACAATTACGGCGCGTATCAATTCCCCGAAAAGTTAATTCCGCTCATCATCCTCAACGCGCTCGAAGGCAAGCCGTTGCCCGTGTACGGCGACGGGCAACAAATCCGCGATTGGCTGCATGTGGAAGATCACTGCGAGGCGATTCATTTGGTTTTGACCAAAGGCAAAAACGGCGAGACGTACAACATCGGCGGCGAAAATCAACCCGCCAACTTGACCATCGTCGAAACCATCTGCGCCATCCTCGACGACCTGCGCCGCGACTCGCCGCACAAGCCGCACCGCAATTTGATTCAATTCGTCGCCGACCGGCCAGGCCACGACCGCCGCTACGACATGGACACGCGCAAAATTAACGCGCAATTGGGCTGGAGTCCGCGCCACACGTTGGAGCAAGGCTTGCGCGACACCGTGCAATGGTATCTCTCAAACCCCGAATGGGTGGACGCGATTCGTCAGCGCCAAGAGTACAAAGGCTGGCTGGACGCGAACTACAAATCACGAGAGGAGAAACAATGAAAGGCATCATCCTCGCCGGCGGACGCGGCACGCGCCTGCACCCGTTGACTTTAGCCGTCAGCAAACAAATGCTGCCGGTGTACGACAAGCCGATGATTTACTACCCGCTCTCGATGCTCATGCTCGGCGGAATGCGCGAAATTTTAGTCATCAGCACGCCCGAAGATTTGCCCGGCTTTCAACGTCTCTTCGGCGACGGCGAGCGATGGGGCATGTCCTTCTCTTACGCGGAACAATCCGAACCGCGCGGCTTGGCGGACGCCTTCATCGTCGGCGAGAAATTCGTCAACGGCGAAAAGGCTTGTTTGATTCTCGGCGACAACATCTTCTTCGGACACGGCTTGCCCAAGCAACTTCAAGAAGCGGCGGAATTAGATAAAGGCGCGACGGTCTTCGCCTACCCCGTCCGCGACCCGCAACGCTACGGCGTTGTGGAGTTTGACGAAACGGGCAAAGCCGTCAGCCTCGAAGAGAAGCCGCAAGCGCCGCGCTCCAACTTCGCCGTGCCCGGCTTGTACTTCTACGACGAGCGCGTTACCGAATTTGCCAAAGCCCTCAAACCTTCTCCGCGCGGCGAAATTGAAATCACCGACCTCAATCGCGTTTACTTAGAACGCGGCGAGTTGCAAGTTTTGCAATTGGGGCGCGGCGCCGCCTGGCTGGACGCTGGCACGCACGAGTCGCTTTTGCAGGCGGCGAATTTCGTCCAAGCGGTGGAAGAACGTCAAGGCTTGATGATTTCTTCGCCCGAAGAGATCGCCTACCGCAAAGGCTTCATTGACCGCGCTCAACTGAAAGCGCTCGTCCAAAAATTAGGCGCGACCGCGTACAGCGACTACCTCTCGCGCTTGGCAGACGCATGAGCAAAATTTTACTTTTTGGCAAACGCGGACAACTCGGTTGGGAATTAAACCAAACGCTCGCGCCGCTGGGCGAGCTGTTCGCTTTCGATTCGTCCGAACTGGATTTGACCGACCTCGCCCAACTGCGCCAAGCCATTCGGCGCGTCGCCCCGCAGTTTATCGTCAACGCCGCCGCCTACACCGACGTTGACCGCGCCGAAACGGAAGTTGACCTCGCCCAAAAAATCAACGCCAACGCGCCGCGCGTCATGGCTGAAGAAGCGCGCGAACTAAACGCGGCCTTCGTTCACTACTCCACCGATTACGTTTTCGACGGCAAAAAAAATTCCGCCTACGCCGAGACGGACGCGACCAACCCGCTCAACGCCTACGGTCAAAGCAAGTTGGACGGCGAACAAGCCGTCGCTCAAGTCGGCGGCGCGGCGCTCGTCCTGCGAACCAGTTGGGTGTACAGTCTGCGCGGCAACGGGTTCGTCCCCAAAGTGTTGGCGTGGGCGCGCACACAGAAGACGCTGCGCGTCGTCGCCGACCAAATTGGAAGCCCGACGTGGGCGCGTGCGCTGGCGGAAATCGTCGCGCCGCTCCTCCAACGGGACGGCGGCTACCTGCGCGAGCGGGCGGGACTCTATCATTTAGGCGGACTGGGCGGCGTCTCGCGTTTTGACTTTGCGCGCGAAATTTTGCGCCTCGACCCGCGCGCCGACGAGCAGATTATCGAACGCCTCGAACCCGCGCTCACGGCAGAATTCCCGACCCCCGCGCAACGTCCGCTGCACTCGGCGTTGGATTGCTCGCGCTTTGAAGAAACCTTCAATTTGCAATTGCCCGCCTGGCAAGATGCGCTGCGTCAGGCGCTGGGGGCGTAAAAAGATTTGGTACAATTCTGCGTCCATTTGAAAAACTTCATACCTTATGAGCAAAAATACAGATTTATTTGAGTACGATAACGCGAAACGCATTCATCCGGCATTAGAGGAATTGCGCGGAATTATCCAATATAAAGATTTGGTGTTTCAATTAATTCGCAGAGACATTATCTCGCGCTACAAACGTTCCGCGCTAGGCGTGGCGTGGACAATGCTTCAACCGCTTGGCATGATGATTATTCTTTCTATTGTCTTTTCCAATCTCTTTCATGCCGTTCGCGGCTACCCCGTTTATATTTTAAGCGGCTTGCTTGCATGGACTTTTTTCTCTCAAACCACAACAGCCGCCGTTATTCAGATTGTCTGGGGCGCGACATTATTTCACCGCATTTATCTGCCGCGCACTTCTTTCCCAGTTTCGGCTATCGGAACGGGTTTAGTTAACTTAATTCTAGGCTTAATTCCCCTGTTCTTCATTTTATTAGCGACGGGCGTTCCAATTACTTGGAATATTTTATTCCTTCCCGTCGGCATTTTACTTCTAACGGCATTTGCGCTAGGCATCGCATTAATTCTTTCAACGGCGGCGGTTTATTTTCCAGACGTTGCGGAGATGTACCAGGTCGTCCTGCTCGGTTGGATGTACTTAACGCCTATTATTTACCCCGAAGATATTTTGCCCGAACCGCTCCGCTTTTGGTTGACAAGTTTTAACCCTATGTACTACTTAATAAAAATATTTCATGCGGTCATCTATAGCGGCGAATTGCCCAGTTTGAGGATATTGCTCGTCGGTTCGTTTGTATCCTTCGCTACGTTAGCGGTCGGCTGGCTTTTCTTTTCTAAAAAAGCCGACGAATTTACTTATTATATATAAACGATTAATCCCTCTATGCAAACTGCAATCAATCTTCATAATATATCCGTCCAATATCGCGCTCCCGAGGAGCGCATTGGAACGTTTAAGGAATACGCAATTCGTCTATTGCAAAAAAAAATAAAGCATAAAACTTTTTTAGCGTTAAACGACATTAGTTTAGAAATAAAAGAAGGAGATACTTTTGGAATTCTTGGAAGAAACGGGGCAGGGAAAAGCACCTTATTAAAAGTTATTTCGCGCGTTCTCGCCCCCACAAAAGGAAGAGTTCAAATTCGAGGAAGAGTTTCACCTTTGCTCGAATTAGGCGCGGGGTTTCATCCAGAATTAACCGGCCGAGAAAATATATTCTTAAACGGCGCTTTGCTGGGACATTCTTACCATGAAATTGAAGCGCGATTAGAAAGCATTATAAAATTTTCGGAAATTGAAGGTTTTATCGAAGCGCCAATTCGAACGTATTCCACTGGCATGGTCGCTCGTCTCGGCTTTGCGGTCGCAACTGCGTGGAAACCCGAGATATTAATCTTGGACGAAGTCCTCTCGGTTGGGGACGAAGCGTTTCAGCAAAAATGTCAAATCAAGTTGGACGAACTTCGCAGCGGCAACGTAACCACTATTCTGGTTTCTCATAACGTCAATACGATGCAGGCGCTTTGCACGCGCGCCATTTGGTTGGATCATGGAGAAGTCCGCGCTTCAGGCGATGCGGCGCGGGTAATTCAAATCTATAAAGAACAAAATCTATAACACAAAATCGAAGGCGTATTTTATGCAAGAAAAGCGAAGGGCAATTTTAGTTGTCGGGGCTCCTCGAAGCGGGACGTCGGCAGCCGCGCAAGTTATTAGTCGTTTAGGAGTTAACTTTGGCAATCCCGATAGATTCATCGATCCGCAACTTAATCGTCATAATCCAATTTTTTTTGAACTAGAATCATTAAATAGAATCAACGACGCAATTTTTGGGTACTTTGACAAAGAATGGTCCGATTTCGATTGGCTGCCAAAAAGAGAAGTCTTTTCAGAATCAGTATCCAATCTTTTTTACAGTCCTGTTTTACAATTCATCGAACAAGAATTCCAAAACTCTCCGATAATCGGATTAAAAGATCCACGCTTTTGCTTCACGCTACCTTTATGGGAATCTGTTCTCAATAAAATTGGATTTAACGTTCAATATGTTCTTGTTCGCCGCTCAGCGCAAGATATCTTCAAATCAAATCATTCTATTAACCAGCAACCGCCGAATGTGAATTTTAGGCTTGTGGCTCACTCTTATTTAATGGCTTCTGAATTTATCAAGAGCCGCCCTTCCGCCGTTCTTCAGTACGAAGATTTATTAAGCGCTCCCCGTCAATCGATTCAAGAAGTTTGTCGCGTCCTTTCTCTGCCATCAGACAACATTGACAACGCCATTGCGTCCATTAATAAAAAACTTCGTCACCATAACAAACAATCCGCCCCTTCAGACTATCGCTATTTCTCTGAAATTGTAGACAAACGGTTAGATGGAAACATTAATGCTTCGCTTTATGAAGAAGTGTGCCAATCTGTTTCTTCAGACATTAACAAGAAAAGCGATAATTTCGCTATCCTTAACCCTCATAAACTGGCCTATATTGAAAATTTATCGCGCGCGCCGATAACACTCTTACGCATTTTCAATGCATTATGGTCGCGCTTCGATCGGCAATCCATTCGTCAATTTATCCATACCATTCTCGCTCACACAGAACGGGATTACCGTATTTGGCTTAAGGTTTTTGACTCCGCTTCAACTTTATCTCGACAAATCCATTTATCAAAAAATCCATTAATATCTGTAATCCTTCCTGTTTATAACCCGCCAATTAAGTTTTTAGACGAGGCGATTAAATCGGTCCGGCAACAAACTTACCCTCATTGGGAACTTTGCATCGCGGATGACGCTTCTTCAGATCCGGCAGTCCGCGAATTAATCATAAAACACGCGAAGGAAGACTCTCGCATCCGTTATACATTTCGCCCAGAAAACGGGCATATTTCTGCCGCAAGCAATTCCGCGTTAGAACTAGCGAGCGGCGAATATTCCGCTTTGCTCGACCACGACGATCTTCTTCATCCGCGCGCCTTGCAGTTCGTCGCGGAGGCAATCAACCTTCACCCTGAAGCGGAAATTATCTATTCGGATGAAGATAAGTTAGATCCGAATGGAAATCGAAAAGATCCTTATTTCAAACCTGATTTTAATTACGATCTCTTTTTAAGCCAGAACATGATCTCGCATCTCGGCGTCTACAAAACCGAAACAATGCGAAAAATAGGCGGATTTAGAGTCGGCATGGAAGGTTCGCAAGATTACGACTTGGCGCTCCGCACATTAGCAACTGCGGGCTCAGAAAAAATTATTCATATTCCGCGCGTCCTTTATCATTGGCGCATCTCGGAACAAAGCGTCGCCTCCGGTTCAGAAGCGAAACCCTACGCTTTTACGACGGGATTAAGCGCCATCAATCTTTATCTTTTACAAAAGGGAGTCACTGCATCGGTTCGGTTTTTCCCGCAAGCATCTTCTTATCAAGTCATTTATGCGCCTCCTCGCCCCCGCCCGACTATTGCTTTTATTTTATTAAAATCATACACGCCCTCTCAAATTCAAGCGCTTTTAGAAAGCGTTTCAGAATATCCAGCATCCATTTACTTAATCTGGAATCGTTCGCGTCAGGGGGAAGTTCCGCCGCAGTTGCAAGCCGTTTCAGGAATCAATATTATCGAACAGCCTAATTCCGCGCATAATATAGGCGCGCTTAATCAAGCGCTTCAATCTCTGAACGAGGAGTATCTTTGTTTCTTAAGCGCGGACGCCGACTCTTTTTCGGAAAATTGGTTGGACGTGTTAATAGGGCGCGCCTCCCAGCCTGATGCGGGGGCGATCAGCCCTATTTTGTTAAGGAAAAATCAACGCTTGCACGGCAGCGGCATGATCACCCAAGAAGACGGAACGTTGGTCAATCTATTTTCAGGACTAAAAGCGGATAGGGTTCGCTATTATGGATGGTCTCACCTAGCTCGAAATTTTTCAGTCGTTTCTGAAAAATACTTCCTCATTAAACGAGAACATTTTCTGGCGGCGGGCGAATTTGCAAATATTTTTTCTACTTTTTCTTATGCCGTCGCAGATTTATGTATGCGCTTATTAAAAATGGGCAAACGCAACGTTGTCATTCCATACGCGTCCATTCAAATAGAATCGCCCTTCGCTCTGTTTTCAAACATAAAAAAAATAAAGGATAAAAGGAATTTCCGCCGTATCTGGAAAGACGATATCGCATTTGACCCCGCATTTAATCCAAACTTAACGGTAAAATTCAGCGATATTCGCTTCATTACGCAACATAAGAAATAACTCTCAAATGACATTTCCCTCCCATAAAACTTCTAATTTCTTTTTATCTTTAATCGTTGGAGCAAGCCTTACAGCATTAATTTTATTTAATTTCCCTCTTGTCTATGAACAGCCCAAATTAGGCGTTCTCTACAGTTTCATAATTTTATGGATGGTTTTCAGCATAACCGTCGGCATTCTTTATAAACCGCTATATTTAGTCGCTTTTCCTATTATCAAAAATAAGGCATGGAAAGATTTATTCTTTATTATCGCGCTTGCACTGTTTGTTGTCATTGCGATTTACTCCGCTTCTACATATTACTGGGCGACGCCAGCCACGCATCAAATCAAGATTTGTTACTACTCTGATCATCCTCAACAGCCGCTTGAAATAGTCCGCATTGCGGAGGCGGGCGGCGAACATATTTATTCAGCAGATTTATTTGGAAAACCCGCTTACCCTATTTCAATTCAAGCAAATTCCTGTATTGGCGGCGGATTGCGTTCCACCAGCCTTTGGCAAGGACTAGAGGTCGTCAACAATATAGACGCTTCAAAAACCGGCGATAGTTTGGTCATTGAGGTTAATCAAAACTCGAATAAGAATATTTTTAATTACCAAAAAGACGCTTTAGGAGAAGATACGACATTTGCTAATTCTGGAGCGGATCAGGGAATACCGATCATATCCTCTAAACTCGTTAATTCGATCTTTGTCGCATTAAAATGGTTTTCTTTAATTCTCGGCTCAACTTACTTGGCTTTATTCCTCTTTGCGCTTTCCCAATCGATTCTTGTTCAAAAGCCTGGCGCGCTTTCTCCTAAAATTGCGCTGATCCTGATTCTGATTTACTTTTTTGTTTTCGGCATATTTATGACGAAAATTTCCGGACAGCCTGACCAAGACACGCATAATTATTTCTCAACTCGATTCATCGAAACCTGGGGAATTCCAAAAGACGATCCCGCTAGTTCGTACTTCACTAAGGACAACATTTATCTTTACTATTGGATTAACGGCTCGGTCATAAAGATCTACAACGCCTTGCTCCCTGCAAATGCAACGCGTATTCCTAATTCTCAAATATGGCGTTTTGTATCCGTCATTTTATCCGCTGCGACTATTTTTTATTTCTATAAATTAGCAAAACAGGTTACAAATAACGCATGGGGCGGCGTATTAGCGGCTTTTTTTGGAGCAAATACTTTAATGTTTGTTTTCGTCAGCAGCGGGGTAAGTTATGATAATTTTATGTCTTTAAGCGCCGCCGCTTCCTTTTATCATCTGATTAAAATTATAAAAAAGTCCGACTACATTAAACACAGCGCCTTACTCGGGGTTTGGCTTTGCGCTGGTTCGTTGGCGAAGAATCAAATTCTTTTATTGGCATTTATTTTATTTTCTATTTGGCTCTTTATTTCTATTAAAGAAAAACTTTTTCTACATCTTGCCTTTACGCGTCGCCACATTGCGCCTCTTATACTCCTGTGTCTATTCGCGGGACTCTTTTCCGAACTTTATGTCGGCAATTTAATTCGCTACAAAAAGCCTTTGCCCTCTTGCAGTCAAATTAAGCCAGACCGAAGCGTCTGCACAAATTTTTCAAATCGAGCGCAATATCGCCAAGAGATTAGCTACGAAGATTTATGGCAAAACCGAAATTCTATTATTGGACCAGTAGAATATGCGCTCAACTATTGGCTATTTAACGCCGTCAACGGGATTTGGGGCATTATCTCGTATCAGACTTTCGTCCCTAAATTTACAACCTCATTCCACGCCTTGCTCATTCTCTGGACGCTTCTCTGTCTAGCGCGTTATTGGAGGAAACAAGACGCGGTCATGAATGTTCTAATGTTGGCTGTTGCAGCATACGTTATCTACGTATTTGGGATGAACTATAAAAACGAGTTAAGGTATGATTTTAGACATTTCGCCGTTCAAGGGCGTTATCTTTTCCCCATTTTTGGCGCTTTTCTCGCAATCATGATCAATTCATTTTTACAAATACGCGCTGTTTTCATTAAACGCGCCACTCTTGTCTTATCCATTATTTTATATTTTAGCGGAGGACTGGGCGCCTTCGTTTTTCATTATTATGACGTATTTAGCGCTTGGACGCGGTAGTTTTCTATGACAATCCTCTTCATCCAAATCCCCTGTTATAACGAAGCCGACACATTAGGCGAAACTTTACAAGATATTCCTCGCGTCATCTCCGGCATTTCAGAGATTAAGACGCTAGTTATCGACGACGGATCTTCCGATAAAACCGTTCAAGTCGCGTTTGAAAACGGGGCGGATTACGTTGTTCGGCATCGCCGCAACCGCGGACTAGCGCGCGCTTTTATGACCGGAATTACCGCCGCCCTCGCCCTCGGTGCGGACATTATCATCAACACCGATGCGGATCATCAATATCCCGGTCGTTACATTCCAGAACTAGTCGCGCCTATTTTTACCAACCAAGCCGACTTAGTTATCGCCGATCGTCAAGCAGGAAGAAACATTCACTTCTCCCCCGTCAAGCGTTTATTTCAAGTGATTGGCAGTTGGGTGATTCGGAAAATCTCCAACACCGACGCGCCAGACGCGCCTAGCGGATTTCGCGCTTACTCGCGTTATTGCGCCTTAAGAATTCAAGTCCACAATACTTTTTCCTACACGCTAGAAACTTTAATTCAAGCGGGCAAACAACGCATGTCTATCGCGCATGTCGTCATCCAAACCAACCCTAATCTACGTCCTTCGCGTTTGCACAAGGGAATTTTTAATTTCATTTGGCAGCAAGCGGGAACGATTATTCGTTCGTATGTGATTTATCAACCGCTTAAATCATTTGTTACGCTAGGCTCGCCATTTATGGCCGCGGGCGTCTTTTTGCTTGGGCGCTTCCTCTACTTTTACTCTATGGGCGTCGGCGGGTCGCGTTACATTCAGTCCGTTTCGATTGGCGGAACTTTATTTATCTTCGGCATGTTGCTAATTTTCTTAGGCTTATTAGGCGACGCCATGCGCGCCAATCGCCAAATGTTGGAAGAAGCGCTTGTTCATTTGCGAGACAAAAAATTTTCTAGCAATCAAGATCGCATCAACGGAATTGACGACGCGCTTCTTATTCGGCGCGAAGACTATTTGCGTCAGAATTCGCTATGAAAATTACGCTCATAGGACCCGTTTACCCGTACCGCGGCGGAATCGCGCATTACACAACCTCCTTGGCGCTGGCGTTGCGTCAAGCGGAACATGACGTCCGTATTATCTCCTTTAAGCGACAATATCCTTCTTTTCTGTATCCAGGAAAAACCGACAAAGACCCAAGCAAAAATCCCATTCATATTAACGCGGAATATTTACTCGACCCGCTTTACCCGTGGACATGGCAGCATACGGCGCGAAGCATCCTCTCCGATACGCCTGATTTAATAATTATTCAATGGTGGGTTACCTTTTGGGGAATGGCGTTTGGAGCGTTATTGCGTCTATTAAGAAGTCCCATAAAGACCGCCTATCTGATTCATAACGTGCTTCCGCATGAAAATCAAATTTGGGATCGCTCCCTCGCACGTTTTGCCTTAAAGCCTGCCTCCTCTTTTATTGTGCAAGCAGTCAGCCAACAAGAACGATTGCTCGAATTACTTCCAAACGCTGAAGTTCATTTCTGCGAACATCCCGTTTACGGAAGGTTTTCCGAACAAACGTTGTCTAAAGCCGAGGCGCGCGCGCAGTTAAATTTACCGCTTGACGCGCCGGTTTTTCTATTCTTTGGCGTCGTTCGCCCATATAAAGGGTTAGATTATTTGCTTAAAGCGCTCGCAAAAACAGACGGTACGATTCAATTAATTATCGCCGGCGAATTTTGGGAAGATGTCTCTGTCTATAAAGAACAAATTAAGCGACTAGGATTATCCGGTCGAATTCTATTAATTAACCAGTATATCCCTGACGAACAGGCGCACCTTGTCTTTTCCGCCGCCGACGCGCTCGTCGCGCCTTATGTAGGCGGCACGCAAAGCGGCGTCGTAGAGCGGGCGAACGGGTACGGATTGCCGATTATTCTAACCGACGCAATCGTCAACGAAAGCGAAGATTTGCTTATAAACGCGCAGGTCGTTCCAGCAAAAAATGAAGACGCGCTGGCAGCCGCTATAAACAAAGTTGCAAAAACCCCGCGCCCGGCGCCGCCTCAATCGCGCGCCAAAGACGATTGGCGTCGCATGGTTAAAACCATCGAAGGGTTGCTTGGGTGAACAAAACGCTCTCCTCCATTTTAATCGTCGGACTCCCTCGTTCGGGCACAACTTGGGTTGGCGAAACGCTTTCCTCCGCGTCAAACACCGACTATTTATTTGAGCCTGATAATGAGAAATTAAGTCCGCTGGCGTGGCTCTACAAGAAAGAACTTCATCGGTTTCCTTGCCTCGGCGCAAACGACGAGGACGCCTCTTATCGTCAATTATGGCAAACTATCTTACATGGCGGCGTAGGAAAATGGAGGTTGAACAACGCCACAAGTCTCTATTTAAGACGAAAATCTGAGAGAGTTGAATCTCATATTGGAAACAAATGCGGATATATCTATCTGGACGAAACGATGCATCGCGTCGGAAAAGCGCAACGCAACCCTTTTGAAAAGCAAGCGGGCTTAGAATTTTTCCTCCATAAAATCGCAGGTATTAAAAATATTTTTCCTCAAAAGCGACGCTTGATTATTAAATCTGTCCATTCTATTTTTAGTTTAGATTGGATCGCAAAGAATTTCTCCGTCAATCTGTTGCTCGTTCTCAGAAATCCATATAGTTTATACGCCAGTTATAAACGCCTAAAAATGCCAGACGGTTTTCGCAACATCGCGTTTCAAGAACGTATTCAAAGAGATCATCCCGAATTCATTTTCAACTCCGCTCGTTCTCGCATAGAGGAGCAAAACGAGCCTATCGCTTATCAAATTGCCTTGATGTATAAAATGCTTGAAAAGCAAATGAGCGTCCACCCGCAATGGGAGTATGTCTCGCACGACCGTCTCTGCATCGAGCCGCTTCAAGGCTATCGGCGCATTTTTGAGAATCAAAATCTGAGTTGGGAAGGCGTTGAAACCAAAATTGCTTCATTAAATCAAAGCGGAAAAGATTTTGCGCCAAAGCGAGTCAGCGCGCAAGAGCCTTTCAAATGGAAAGCGGAAATCAGCGCGGAAGAAAAAACGATGATTGACAAATGGACGGACATTTTTGAACTGAACGATTTCTATCAAACGTATATTTACTCGTAGCGCGTCTGAAAGAGAACGCGCAAGAGTAAAAAAATATCGCGGCATTTCTCGCAGGCAGGCAAAACGATGATTCAAAAACCTTCTATTCTTATCACTTCGTTAGGCAGAACGGGCACTGAGTTTTTTGGCAATTTTTTCGCCGATATTCTCCCTGATTCAACGTCATTACACGAGCCGGATATTTTTCAAAACACCGGCGTAGATAATAAATGGCGTCATTATTTTCAGCAAGTCCGCCAAGCGGGACTCTGGCGAATGGGAATCCTCAAAGCGCTGGGCAAGTGGACGCTGGTCAACCTTTCCGACGACCGCTTTCGCAACCGCATCTCCCTCGAGCACGCCGCGAAGGAACTGCTCGACCAACGCGCAGCGTTCATCCGCAGTCAACGCGGCTCGATCTACGTCGAAGCGAATATCGGCTACTACGGCTTATTAGATGTTACGTCCGACGTTTTTCAAAGTCATCGCGCAGTATTTATCCTCCGCGACGGGCGCGACTGGGTGCGTTCGCACATGAATTGGGGAGAATTTTACGGAAAACACGGAATAAGGAAATTCATTTCGCACAATTGGCCCTCTGCCAATCAAATTGACGGCGACCCTTACGCCGAACAATGGGAAGAGATGACGCGCTTTGAACGGCTGTGTTGGGCGTGGACGCGCTTAAACGAGTTCGCGCTAAAAACGCTGGAAGGAAACGCCAACGCGCGCGTCTTTCGATTTGAAGAAATTTTCTTGGCAAAAGAACGCTATCAAACGCTGAATGAATTGGTCTCTTTCGTTTCCAATCAACCCGCCATTGACGCCGCTATGATTAAGCCGATAGACGGTTGGCTAGAACGCAGAAGCCATCAAAGTTCCGCCGCTTTCCCCGCCTGGGCAGGCTGGTCGCAAGAACACAAACGCATCTTCCTTACCCATTGCGAAGAGTTGTCTAGTAAATTAGGCTACTTATAACGCGCTCTTTATATTTTTATTGACAAGAAGTTTATTCCGTCGCAAATGTCCGAACATTATCAAATCTAATTAGTTGTCTATCGATTTTGAGAAAGCGCGTTTTGCGAGAATCCATACGCTCCATAGTAAGATTTTAATTTTATTCAAGTAATTTCCAGATCGAAACTTATAAAAAGCGCTCATAATTTCAGGATTCATTTCCATTGTTTGCGGAAGGGAATATTTTTTAAACGGTTCATTCGACAACCTAACGCGATACTGAGGCTTTTTCTTTGTATGTACTCCCGACCCGTCTAATCCTATATTATCAACAAGGTGCTTGACGGGGTAAACGGTAAGCATATTCATCATAAATTGCTGGGAGAACGTTTTAGAATCTAGACCATTTGCATATCCAAAATAATTATTCAGCGTTAATGGCAACATATCCAATCCCCCTCTGCTGAAATCATATAATCTTCGAGGGTTTAGAAAAATCTCGTTTATAACCCGCTTCGGTATCTTCATTTCGAGTTTATCGAATCGATCTTTCCACATTCCAAATCCCCACGGATTAAAGCGCGGGAAAAAAAATACGTCATTAGGGTAATCTTTAGGAATAGGAATTGGCGGACAATACCCTGCAATTGAAAAAATGCGCGGATTACTTTCATATTCTTCCAGCGCAAAATTCATGTACTCAAGAAAAACGGGCGCGGTTACAATATCTTCTTCCATGAAGATTATTTTTTCATGCTGGGAAAGCAACCCGCGAATGGCTTGCATCACCCCGTTTGGATATTGATTCGTTTGATTTTCAACAATTTCAATTTTTTTAAATCCGCTAATCGTTTTCAAATAACTTCGCACGGCGGCGACTTTCTCCTCGTCTCCCGCGCGCGCGCCGTCAGAAAAGATGTGGACTTCGGTCTCGTCCGCTAAACGATTTTCTTTTAACGCCTCAATCGTCCGCCGCAGATGGTTAATTCGAGTATAGGTTGGGATACACACTGGCGCTAACGTCATTATTCTTTTACCAATCGTACCTTTCGCCTAAAAATTCGTACAGCCTTTCGTTGTACGGCTCAAAATATTGTTTTAACATTCGATAAAACTCGTCATCTAGTTTTTCTTTTTTATACGTCCCTTGATTGCGTATTTCTACATTCCGCAACGGACGGCTCTCCGCGCCTAAAAAGGAGACAACCTTATCGTATTCCGTTTGCGTGTCCGCAAAAAAGCGTTCGCTGTTTAAGATTAACATTTGTTCTTTCTTAAAGTATTGGGCATAGCGTTCTAATTGTTCGATATATCTTCCGCGCGCTTTATACGCGAAGTAAAGGTCGCCCATGCGGCGCGTCTCTTCCTGCGCGACGGCGTCCGCTAAGGGCAAGGTTTCTTTGCCAATGCGGCGCATGTGATGATAGTTCGATATTAAGCGGTTAATTGGATTCCTCAAAAGGACGATTAATTTCACGTTAGGAAGCGCGTCCGCGATGCGTTGCGCCGCCAGCGGGTGAAAGAGGTAAACGGGCGAAGCTTCGCCGGCGATAACTGGTTTTCCAAGTTCGCGGCTGCGCCTTTCTCGGTATCTCTTTGAAGGAAAACAACCGCGATACCAATTCATCCCCCGTTGATAATGGGTTGAAAAAAAATGAACTTCTTTCATATTTGCCCCAAGAATTTGAGGGTGTTCAATTAAATATTGATGCAATGAAGACGTCCCCGCTTTTTGCGCGCCAATAATGATAAAGTCCGGGAGCGAGCCGACGCCCAACGCGCCTTTTAGCGTCGCTTGAAATCTTAATTCGCTTTTGTAAATATCGCGAAGCGTTCTTCTTAATGTCATCGTTCCTCTTTTACCAAACATCTTAAAATTAGCGCGTCGCAGAACGGTTCAAATGAGGAATAGGTATCGCCTTAGCGGGATTAAGCCCGACAAAATTGCACAAGCGTTCGTGCGCGTCTTTTTCTTTCAGGTTTAAGACCAACAAATCGTCTTCCCTACCCTCAAAATACTTTTGAATTTGCGAGTTATGCTCTTCATATTGAGCCATATAGGACTGCGGATCGTATAAGGGGACGTTTGGGTATCCGTAAACCAATTCTTGAACGCGCAAAAGCCAAGCGGCATATTTGCCCCGATAGACGAAACGCTTTAGGTCGTCTTCTTTGGGCGGCTTCGTGGCCGAGCGCGTAATTTTAGAGTGGAAGGTAACGACAGAGTTATACCATTCCTCAGCAGACGAACGTATTGTTAAAATAAATTTGCTGTTTGGGAAGGCTTCGTCTAACGCGCGGTATGTGTCGGGAAGGCTGAACGGAATATCTTGGAATACTTCGGCGGAACGGCAATATTCAATTAACTTAGAAAAATCTCGTTTCGCCCAATCATCAATTAGCATTTCCGCCGCATGTTGATTGCCTACCTTATATCCGTTCGTGCGAAAAAAAGAGCCGATTGAAGTCGTGCCGGTCTTATTTCCTCCGATGCAAAAAATCTTCGTTTCGTCTCGATTTGAACGAGTTCGACGATTAATATAATATAAAATACGTTCCTTGTATTTCCGAATCGGCAGTTTTTTTCTCATGTTTATCTTTTTCAAAACTATTTTATTTAGTCCCTTGTAAAAATCACCCTCTATAGCGTTTTTACGAAAAATCTATTTTATGCATATTAGGGGTTTCACGCCCGCTTCAGATAAAAGAATGTCGCAAATCTCTTTGCATTTCGCTTCGGCTAAGGCGTGGTAAAACGGCAAACACAGAACACGATGCGAAACGTCGCGCGATTCTTCCATTGCGTCAGAGCGCGCGCTTAAGAAATCTAATTCGTCCAACGAAGGGTAAAAATAACGGCGCGGGTAAATGTTTCTGTCGTGTAAGGCGCGTTCCGCGCGTTTCAGTTGTTCTTCGTCGTCCATCAAAATCGGGTAGTAGTGATAATTCTTCGTCGCGTCCTCACTCCAACGCGGGCGCTGAAAACGCTCGCCCAAGAGCGCGTTATATAGGTCGAACAACGCCTTGCGCTTCTTCCGCGCCTCGTCCAGTTCGTCCAATAAGGACAGCCCCATCGCCGCTTGAAATTCGTTCATGCGCGTATTAATGCCCAGTCGTTCAATGGTTTCCGGTCCCGTAATGCCAAAGTTAATCGCCTGGCGCGCTTGTTCGCACAAAGATGAATTTTTGAAGACGATTGCGCCGCCTTCGATGGTGTGGAAGACTTTCGTCGCGTGAAAACTAATCGTGCTCGCGTCGCCCTGTTCCAGAATGCTGCGCCCCTTGTAATTTACGCCGAAAGCGTGCGCCGCGTCATAAATTACCTTTAAATGATGTTTTTCCGCAATCTCTTGAATGCGTTCTACCGCGCAGGGATTGCCAAAAACATGCACGGGGACAATGGCGCTCGTGCGCGGCGTAACGGCGGCTTCGATTTTATGCGGATCAATGTTAAAAGTTTGCGGATCAATATCGGCGAAGACCACATCTAACCCGCTCCAGGCGATCGTACTCGCAGTGGCAATAAAGGTAAAAGGCGTGGTAATTACCTCTCCGCTTAGATTTAAGATTTTATAGGCAACTTGCAAGGCGAGCGTGCCGTTGCCGACCAACAGCAAATTCTTTACGCCCAAATACGCCGCCAAACGTTCTTCCAACTCTTGAACCAGCGCGCCGCGATTGGTCAGCCAGCCCGAAGCGAAGATGCGATCCACATAGCGGTCAAATTTTTCGCGGTCGGGCAATATGCTTTTCGTAACGTTAATTCGTTCCATAGCGGTTATTTGTCGTCTCCATCTAACACTGGAAAATTATACCGCGTCCTCGTTCGGCGCGCCCTTCTTTCCGCGCCGCGCCAGCATAGAAAACGCCAGATGCGCTATTTCCTGCATTTGATTAATTGTGATAAATCGCAAGGCAAGCAACAGCAACGGAAAGGTTAATAATAAAGCGAGTTTCAGGGAAAGAGAAAATACAGTCGCAAGCGCTATCTTTTCAATCACAGAAATTCCAAAAAGCGACGGCAAGGCGGCAAAGGCGACCTTGCTCAACTGCCGCCAATTAATTTTCATGTCTAACCAGCGTTTTCCCGCCACATAAGAGACGACGCTCAAAAAGGCGTAGCCGACCAAGGTTGCGACTGCGGCGCCAATAATGCCAATGCGCGGAATCAAGAGATAGCATAAGGCGACGTTCAAAACGCCAGCGGACGCCGCAATCCACGATAATATCGCGCCTTTTTTCTGAGAGACCAAACTAAACGACGTAATCGGTTGCACGGCGACAAATATGTGAGAAAACGCCACCCAACCGACGATGGGAATCGCCGCTTCATACGAATGCGGCGCCAGCATAAAGACAATTTCCTTGCGAAAAGCCGTCAGCCCAAGCGCGCCGAAGACGCTCCCCGCCGTTACATAGGCGAAAATATCGCGGAAGATCTTCGGCGCGCCCTCTTTCCGAATCGCCGCAAAGGCGAAAGGATTCCATGCAAACTTAAAAGGTCCAATTGCCATCGTAAGCAAAGCGCCGACTTTATAGCCGATATCGTACACTGCCACTTGGTCTAATCCGGTCAAGAAGCTAACCACATAGCGGTCGGCAATCCGTAAAATATTCATCGAAATTTCTGAAAGAATAAGGGCTGAGCCAAATACGACTAAATTAATTAAATCGCCTTTACGAAATTGAAGCGAGATATGGTCGCGCGTCAACCAAAGCATGACCAATAAGGCAACAATCGAGCTAAGCAAGTAACCTAGCCAATATCCGTTTACGCCCAGGTTATATTTAGTTACAAAGAGAATCGCCAACCCCATTTTCAAGATGAGCGACATAATCATATGCAAACTGGAAACTAAAGCCCGCATTTGAATACGCAAGATAATATTTCCAAAAAATATCAAACTGTCCGTAACCAACGCGATCGAAGCATAGCGCACGGCGAGGGCATAAGCGTTCGACTGAAGCAGCAACGTGGAAAAGTATTGAGGAAAAAGGAACATAAAAACGGCGGGCAACGCGGCGAAACTAAAAAAGAGAAATTGCGAGCCGCCCAATAAAAATTTTCTGCGGCGCGGATCTTCGTCTTCGTTGTAATAGTGATAGGTTGCGGCGGGCAGCCCGGCGTTCGTCAGTATGTTGAGGAAACTAAACGCGGACAAAAGAAGCGGAATTGCCCCATATTCCTCTTTTGTTAAAGCGTGAGTCAATATTGGCAACGTCAAATAGCTGACTAACTGCGAACCCAGCGTGCCGACGCCGTAGGCAACCGCTTGCCACGACAGATTTAAGATCGCTTTACGAGATTTACTCATTCAAATTCCTTGTTCGATTGAAAGATAAACGCCGAATTATAAGTCAGAAAAAATCACGCGGTAAAATATCCTTTATGATTAAACGCGCCGAAATCATCTCTTCTCTAACGCCCATAAACGGGGGCTTTTTTACTATCGCAGACCTTGAGCAATACTCTTCTAAAATTACAACGTTTGGAAAAAGCCTTGAATATAGAAATGCGGACGACGGAAAACTTGCTTCCTATATTCTCTATTATGACGACCAATCTGAAATATTCGTCAGCATGGTTTGGACGCATCCCGAGCATCAAAGAAAGGGCTATGCGGAAAACTTGCTTACACGGCTTATTCAATCTTCCAATAAAAACATACGCCTTGACGTTCATCGAAATAACCCTGCCATGCGTCTATACGAACGCTTAGGGTTTAAAATCGCCGCTCGCTCAGGGGAAATTATTTCAATGCATTTGAAGAAATTTATCGCCGTAATGCAGCCCTACCTATTCCCATACATTGGATATTTTCATCTGATAGACGCCAGCCATTTATTCGTTTTTTACGACGACGTAAATTACATTACTAACGGTTGGATTAATAGAAACCGCATTTTGCTTAATGGAAAAGATTTTCTTTTCACCGTTCCTATTTCAAAAGCAAGCCAGAACTGCCTCGTCAACGAAACTGCTTTAGCCATTAATGATTCGTGGAAGAAAAAATTTCAACAGACGATGCGGCAAGCCTACGGCAAAGCGCCTTATTTTTCGCAAGTCGAATCGCTCGTCTGCGACGCGTTCGCCCAAGATTACGACAGCGTTTCCGATTTAGCCATTCGCTCCGTTGTTAACGTCTACCAATATCTAAATTTGCCGTTTAATTATGTCAAGTCGTCGGTCTGTTCGCCTGAAACGAAGGGAATCGGCAAAGCGGAGCGATTAATTGCCATCGCCAAACAACAAGGGTATCATTCTTACGTCAACGCGGCGGGCGGAAAGGCTCTATATGACAAAGAATTTTTCAGGAATCATGGAATTGAATTAGGCTTTATCGAAAGCGCTTCCGTCCAATACAAACAATTTTCAAATCCCTTTGTGCCTTCGCTTTCGATTATTGACGTTTTAATGTTCAACGACCCAAAATCAGTTCAAACGCTATTAAAAAGTTACGCGATTATTTAATTGCCGTCATTTTACGCCTAACCTCTCACCCCTCAAACTCAAAAGCGGACAAGCCTTCTACATCCGTCTCAAGCTTAAATAATCCGCCCGAAAGCGGATATTGATTCAACTGCGCTTGGCTCATGCCCTTGCGCGCAGACGTGATAAAAAGTTCGTTGCAGTTCTTCCCGCCAAAAGCCGGGCAGGACGGCTGCAAAACGGGCAAAGGGATTTTTTGCAACAACTGTCCGCTGTTAGGATTCCAGCGCGTAAGCTGCGCCCCGCCCCACATGGCGATCCACAAGTTGCCTTCGCGGTCGCTGGTCATGCCGTCCGCCCAGCCGAGCGCGCGCGGAACGGCGAAGGCGCGGCGGCGGTTGGCAATTTCGCCCGTCGCCAAATCGTAATCATAAGCGCGGACTTCGCAAGCGGGCGTGTCAATGTAATAGAAGGTTTTGTAATCGGGACTCCAAGTCAGCCCGTTGGAGATGGTTACGCCGTCGAATAATTTTTTTAGCGCTTTGCCGTCATACGAATAAAACGCGCCGATGGGTTCGGTCTCTTCTAAATCCATAGTGCCGAAGAGAAAGCGCCCGGCGGGGTCGCATTTACCGTCGTTGAGGCGCGTCTTGGCAGAGTCGCTGACGGCGGCGCGAAAAGTCTCTTGGGCAGAATCAGGCGCAAAGTCGGCGAGGGCGGCGCGTTTCCCAATCAAGAGGTTGCCGCTTTTCGTCGGCGCGAGACACGCGACGTAATCGTCCAACTCGGCGAGCAAATTTTCATTGGCGTAAATTCTTTTTTGGAGGATGTCGAGCCAGTAGAGCGTTTGCGTTTTTTCGTCCCACGCGGGACCTTCGCCCAACTCGGCTTTGGCGTCGAATAAAAGTTCGGCGTTCATTGGAAACGCTCCGCGCGTAGCGGACTCAAATCGAAAGCGGTTTTTTGCCCATTGAGCAGTTGACTAACGACGACGCCTGTTCCCGTCGCCAGCGAAAGACCGATCATGCCGTGTCCCGTCGCCAACGTCAGGTTTTTCTGTTTGGGAGATTTGCCGACAATCGGCAGCCCGTCGGGGGCGACAGGGCGCAGACCGGCCCAAGTTTCTTTGACATTTAATTTTCCGTCGAAGCGCAAATATTCGCGGGCGAAATTTTCGAGGCGTTCAATCCAAAGCGGATTGGGCGTTCTATCGTATTGCCCAATTTCGAGCCGACCGGTAACGCGAAGCCAATCGCCGAGCGGCGTTAGCGCCACGCGACGGTCGCCGAGGATGAGCGCATGGCGCGGCATGTTTTCGATGGCGGCGGCGGTCAGGCTGTAACCGCGAGCGGGTTGAAGGGGGATGTTGATTTTCAATTCGCGGGCAAAAGTCGCCGTGCGCGCGCCGGCGGCGAGGACGATTTGCTCAGCCTCAAAATCGCCCGCAGACGTTTTCACCTTAACGATTTTCTCGTCCGCAACTTCAAAGCCGACGACTTTCACGCCGTCCAATAATTCCGCGCCCATTTGGCGGACGCGCCCTTTCAACGCGGAGAGGAAAAGCGCGGGGTCGAGGTGCGCGTCTTCGGGGAAGCACACGCCGCCGAGCACGTCTTCGCGGGCGGCAGGCTCGACCTCTTGAATTTCGTCCGCGCTGTACACGCGAGTCGCAATTCCATGCGTTTGCAAAAAGTCGGCTTCATGGCGTCCGCCGTCGAAGGCTTTTTGACTTTTATATAAATTCAAAAAGCCCGCTTTTTGATAAGCGCAATCGAAAGCCTCTTCGGCAATCATCCGCGAAAATTCTTTGGCGCTGAGTTGTCCCAGTTGATACAACGGCTCGACAGCGCGGTTAACATTATTTTGATTGCAAGCCAGCGCAAAACGCGCCAGCCAAATTAAATAGTTCGGGTCGAGGCTGACCTTCATGCCGAAGGGGCTGGTCGCTGAATTAAACATCCACTTGAAAGCGGAGGTCAACGCGCTCGGTTCGGCAAGCGGAATGATATGACTCGCCAACACATGCCCGGCGTTGCCCGCGCCGCTGCCTTTGCCGATTTCGTATTCGTCGAGCAAAGCGACTTGCCGACCGGATTTTTGCAGATAATAAGCGCAGCCCAATCCAATCGGTCCGCCGCCGATAATGAGAACGTCCGTTTTTTGCGTCATTCCGTATTCCTATCGTATAATTGATTATTATGAAGCATAACAAAAAAACGCGGTTCTCTCAAGATTGAGAATTCGCGCGGAGCGTTTTCATGCAATGGCAAAATAATCCTTTTTTTCCGCTAATCGCAATTTCTAGTTTAATCGCCGCCGCCTGCGCGGTATTTGTCGCCACGCGCAGAAACCGCTCTTACGGCGCGACGGCGCTGCTGGGGTTGATTCTCTCCGTCGTCGTTTGGGGCGCGGCGTACTCGCTCGAACTGTCCAGCGCGAACTTGGTCTGGGGAGTCTTCTGGGCGAAGGTCGAATACGTCGGCGTCCCGTTTGTGCCGCTTTTCTTCTTTTTATTCGCTTATCAATTTACGCAAAACGAAAGAAAATTATCCTCGTTAAAAACCTTTGCCCTTTTTTTGATTTCTTCCACCTTCACTTTGCTGGCGTGGACGAACGAATATCATCACTTCGTTTGGACAGAGTTCAGCCAAGACTCAACGGACGGTTACGTCATGCTCGCGCTAGGGCACGGACTAGCGTTCTGGTTGTTAATCGCTTATTCCTACATCCTGCTATTAATCGCTTTTATTCATCTCGTTTATCGGGTGATTAACAGCCCGCCCGAATTTAAGAAACAAGCCTATATCATCCTCGCTGGCGGCGGCGTTACTTGGCTGGGAAACATCATTTACGTTTTGGGAATCAGCCCCGTTCCGCAACTCGACTTAACGCCGGTCAGTTTCGTCATTTCCAGCGTCATCTTTAGTTTTGGTTTTTTCAGCGCGGGCATGTTGGACATTATGCCGATAGCGGGAGAATTCATCCTCGAAAGTTTGGACGACGCGATCATCGTAACCAACCCCAAAGGGATGATCGTTTACGCCAACCGCGCTTTTGAATATTTCTTCAATTTGAGTCCGCTCTCTTTAGTCGGCAAACAAGCGACGCAAGCCTTTTCCGAATGGAGCGCGCTAAAATCCCTTTTTGAAAACTCCGAAACGATTCGCCGCGAAATCGCCGTCGCGCCGCAAGGGCGCGCGCCCGTCGTCTTCAACGTGCGGATATTTAACATCCGCCTTAACAACACGTCCGAAGTTATCGGGCGCATTACCATGTTAGACGACGTTACCGAGCGCCGCGCCGCCGAACATCGCCTCAATCAACCGTACATTGAATCCAACTCAAACGAACTTCCCGTCATGGCAATCTTTCGCGCCAACGATGACAAAATCGTGGACGTCAACCGCGCCTTTTTGCTCGCGCTCGGCTACGAACGCAAAGACGTCATCGGGCGCTCGCTGGGCGAAATTCAATTTTGGGAAACCGACCAACGCGCCGACTTTTTACGCGCCCTATACAAAAACGGCTCGCTAAAAGACACGCCCTTCAAACTCAAAAAAGACAAAGATTCGGCGCGCGCTTATCTGCTCTCTGCGACGCAAATCGAAGCGCAAGATTTGAAGTACGTTATGATTCTCCTGCGCGAAGATTGGGCTTAAACGATTCCCTTTCCAAACGGGTCGCGCTCGTCAATCAACAGCGTCCCTTCCGCCATCACCCACGCCTCGCCCGTAATCGTCGGCACGATTTTTCCGTCGGCAATTTCTACGCTGCCCTCAAAGACGCTGCCAATCACGCTTTGCTGTTTCCAAATTTGCCCCGCTTGCAATTTTCCGTCCTCGTACAAACAGGCTAACTTGGCGCTCGTCCCCGTGCCGCAAGGCGAACGGTCGTAGGCTTTGCCAGGACACAAGACAAAACTGCGGCTGTCCGCTTCTGCGGATTCAGCAAACAGTTCGACGTGGTCAATCTCCGCGCCGCCTGCCCCGCCGACGCCCGCTTCAGCCAACCTTTGGCGGACTCGCCAACTGAAATCGGTCAGCGCTTCGAGGTTGGACATGCTCACCTCCAAACCGTGATCGTGGACGAGGAAGAACCAATTGCCGCCCCAAGCCACATCGCCGTGAATCGTTTTGCCGTCCACGTCCAACGCCACGCGCCGCAGATGACGATAAGCGGGGACGTTTCGCACGGACACTTTGTTGGGGTACAAGCCCGAAGCCGACGGGTGCAACGTCGCTTCCACCACGCCGACGGGAGTCTCCACGCGCACGACGCCCGGCTTGATTTTCCCCAAATACGCCAACGAGGCGATCAAGCCGATTGTGCCGTGTCCGCACATATTGAGGTAACCCGCGTTATTGAAAAAGATGACGCCGAATTGACAAGTGGCGTCGGCGGGCGGGACGAGGTACGCGCCGACCAGCACGTCCGAGCCGCGCGGTTCGAGCAGGACGGCGCGGCGCAGGTCGTCATGATTCGCTTTCAGCGCAGTTAACTGTTCGGAAACGGGAAGCGTTCCAACGTCGAAAGGCGGCGCGAGAATTAAGCGCGTCGGCTCGCCGCCGGTGTGCGAATCTAAATAGGGAATCCGAATCATAAGAATTGGCGCTTACTTAATCAGCAATTTTTGAAAGATGTTTTCAAAGTCCGCTTGCTCTTCGCGGGTCAGCGGCAAGAGCGGACGACGCGGCGCGCCGACGGGAATGCCGCGCATTTCACAACCGTATTTGACCTTTTGGGTGTAGCCGCCGCTTTCGAGGCTGCGAAGCAAAGGGAGCAGCACGTCCATGCGTTTGCGGGCGGCGACGAAATCGCCAGCCAGCGCGGACTCTAAGATGTTGTAATGTTCGAGCGGGGCGCACGAAGCGCCGCCGCCAATCCACGCTTGACTGCCCCAAAGGAAGTAGTCGAGCGCTTGGTCGTCCGAGCCGCAGATCATTTGATAGCGCTCGCCGTAACGCAGGCGAAATTCGTAAACGCGGGACATGTCGCCGCTGGCTTCTTTGATGCCGACGACGTGTTCGTATTTGGTCAGCCCGTCCATCACCTCGTAGCCGACTTCGGTCCCCGCGCGCCAAGGGAAATTGTACAGGACGATAGGAATGCTGACCGCTTGGGCGACGGTTTCGTAATGCGCCAACAACTCGCGTTGATTGGGGCGCGAGTAAGGCGGCACGGCGACCATGAGCAGATCGTAGCCCATTTCTTCGGCGAGTTGCGAATAGCGGACGACGTCGCGGGTTGCGCCGCTGTTTGTGCCGGCGATTAGCGTAACGCGCCCTTGCGTTTTTTCCTTAACGAAACGGAAAATGTCCAAACGCTCTTCTTCGCTCAGCGCGTAGACTTCGCCCGTCGTGCCGCCCGGCACAAGCCCGGAAATTTTGCTGGCGATTAAGTATTCAATCAGCCGTTCAAGCGCGGAATAGTTAATGCTTTCGTCCGCGTTGAAAGGGGTAACGATGGGAGCATAAATTCCTTTAAGGTTCATAACGCCTCCAAGAGATTTTACGACTCTGTCGCTATCCGCGAAGTTTTTGCAAACGCTAGAGAGTCGCTTTCATTTAGCAAAGTGTACTTTATTTTTGAAAATTTTTACTCAAGCGCTTTTCCGTCCGCCACCAGTTGACGCGCGGCTTCCATGTATTCGTACATGACCGTATCCGCCTCGATGAACGGGATGCGCTCGCGGATGGCGGCGTAGGCGCGGCTGGTGCCGACGCCCAATTTCTTTTCCGCGCCGATTGCGCGTTTGCGAAAGTCCACGCCTTGCGCGGCGGACATCCACTCGATGGCTAAAATCCGCTCGACGTTGTTCAGCGTTTCGCGCAATTTTAGCGCGGCGGTCGCCCCCATGCTGACGTGGTCTTCGACGTTGGCGGACGACGGAATCGTGTCCACGCTGGCGGGGTGGGCGAAGATTTTATTCTCGGTCGCCAGCGCCGCCGCCGTGTATTGCAAAATCATAAAGCCGGAATTGAGTCCGCCTTGCTCTGTGAGGAAAGCCGGCAAAACGTGGATGTTGGAACTCTCGTCCGTCAGGCGCATGATGCGCCGCTCGGAGATGTTGCCCAACTCGGCGACGGCGAAGGCGAGGTAATCCATCGCGATCGCCAGCGGCTCGCCGTGAAAATTTCCGCCGGAAAGCACGTCAATGTTTTCGTCGTCGTCAATAAAAATTAGCGGATTGTCGGTAACGGCGTTCAACTCGATTTCAAACGCCCAACGCGAATAAGCGATGGCGTCTCGCGCCGCGCCGTGAACTTGCGGAATGCAGCGCAGGGTGTAGGCGTCTTGCACGTTGAGCGAAGCGCGCTCGCGGACGAATTCGCTGCCGCTTAACAAACTTCGCAAATAACGCGCGCATTCGATTTGGCGCGGAAAAGGGCGCAGGTTGTGAATCCGCTCGTCGAAAGCCAAGTCGGTGCCGTTCAAGGCTTCGAGACTCAAACAGCCGACCACGTCCGCCGTTTGGCTGTAACGTTCGGCGCGCAACGTTTGCAAAACGCCGAGCGCGGTCATCACCGTTGTGCCGTTGGTCAGCGCCAAGCCTTCCTTCGCCGCCAACTTCACGGGACTTAACCTCGCGCGTCGAAAAGCCTCCGCGCCCGAAAGAACTTCGCCTTGATATTCCGCCCGCCCCTCGCCGATGAGCGGAAGCGCCATGTGCGCCAACGGCGCGAGATCGCCGCTCGCGCCCAGCGACCCCTTTTCAGGGACGAGCGGGTGAACGCCCGCGTTGAGCATGTCCGCCAGCCTTTGCAGCGTCTCCAAGCGAATGCCGGAATGTCCGCGTGAAAGCGTGTTGGCGCGGATGAGCATAATCGCGCGCGTGGTCGGAACGTCGAACGCATCCCCCACGCCAACAGCATGGCTGACCAAAATGTTGCGCTGCAACAACTCCACTTGTTCGGGCGGGATGATGCGGTCTTTGAACGCGCCAAATCCTGTGGTAATGCCGTAAGCAATCGTCCCGCGCGCGAGCAACGTCTGCACCGCGTCGGCAGCGCGGGTTACCGCTTGCTTGGCGGACTCGCTAATCTCCACGCGCGGCGCGTTGGGCAAACCATAGGCTACCGCTCGCACTTGATCGAAGGTTAAACTTTTTCCGTCCAAATAAATCGTTTGCATAGAACCTCTTGAAAATTTGATGTATAGATCTTAAAAATAAAAATTTCGCTCAACTTACGCTTTTAATTAATTTTTATCCGCAGTTTACGAAACGTCTTTCGCCATCAAAATATCCGGCTTGCCTATGCCATTTGCATTCGGCACAACGCCCGTGATGACGTAGCCCATTTTTTGATAAAACTCAAACGGATGGCGTTTGTAATTTTGAATCGTTTTTATTTTATCCCAAAGGTTTTCGTACAAGTCGCATTGCGAAAGCGAGGTCATATTATCTTCGTCGTCAGAGCCGAGCGTTATCGTCAGCCCGCCGTGCGCGCGAACCCGCGCCTCAAACTCCGCAATCAACGCCCGCCCAATTCCGCGCCCTTGCGCTTCGGGACGCACCGCCATCGGGTGCAACTCCCAAACGCGCCCGCCGTAATCGGGCAATCCGCCAACCATTCCAAGCAGGCGTTCTTCATCCAATGCAAGCAAACAAATTCGGTCAGGCGCGAGCATTTTCTCCACGTCCGCTTGCGCCTCTTCGACCGTCCGCCAAGCGTTCGCCCAATGTTCGCGGAAGGCGTCCGCAAGCAGTTGCGCCATTTGACGTTTCAGCGTCGCGTCGGCGTCGTCCGCTTCTGCAATTCGCATTTCAAATTTCAACGGATTTTCCGCCGCGCAGCGACTCGACCGCCGCAAACGTAGATTTTGTAACGGCGACGATTTGCTCGTAAGGAATCGGCGGCTCTTTCCCCGCTCGAAGCGATTCGGCAAACGCGGACATTTCCGCCCTCCAACCTTTGTCCTGCGCCGCGCGCCAGACTCGCCGCTTGCCGCCCTTGACGACGCTCAACGAGACGTAATCGTCCAACACGGCGATCATCCCCTCGCAGAAAACTTCCAGCCGTTCCTTCGGCGCGGACTTGTCGCCGTTGGCGAGGTAATCCACCACGCCGAGCGAACCGTCCGCAAAAGTAAAAGTCATGGAGACGTTGTCCTCGCTGTATTTTCCGCCATTGGGCAGCGCCTGAGCGTTAACCTTAACCGGCAAAGCGCCGACTAAAAAAGTCAGCAAGTCAATGAAATGGCAGGCTTCGCCGACGATGCGCCCGCCGCCGACGGTTGGGTCTTGCGTCCAATGCTCGGCGGGGATGAATCCCGCGTTGACGCGGTAATGCAAATATTTCGGCTCGCGCAAATTTGCTAGTTGCAATTTCAAGGTTTGAGCGTGCGGAGAAAAACGGCGGTTGAAGCCGACCGTTAGCCATTGATTGTTTATAGCGGTCAGCGCTTCAACGATTGCCGTCAACTGCACACTGTCCAGCGCCAAGGGCTTCTCGACAAAGACGTGCTTTCCCGCTTGCAAGGCTTTCAGCGCCAAGTCCGCGTGGCTGTCGTGGCGCGTGAGAATGGCGACAGCGTTGACGTTTGGGTCGTTGATAATTTCGTCGTCCGAAGAAGTTGCATAGCGAAAGCCGAATTTCTTCCCCGCGTGTTGCGCGCGCAGTCCGCCCGACGAGGCGATGCCGATTAATTCAAAATCTTTGCTCTTCTTCAAAATTGGCAACAGCGCGGACGTTGCAAAAAGCCCCGCGCCGAGAACGCCCAATTTAACCAGCGACGAAGGACGAAGGTTAACAGAAGGAAACGTAATTTTCTTGTCGCTCTCTATTTTTGTTTCTTCGTATTTCAGCAACACGCCCAAAAACGGCTCTTGCTTTTTCCCCGTAATCACTTCGTAGGCTTGCGCGCCTTCTTCAATTGGGAAGCGATGACTGATTAAATTTTCCACTCGCAATTTTCGGCTGGCGAGCAAGTCCGCAATCGCTTGGAAGTTGCGCCCTTCCGTCCAGCGCACATAGCCGATTGGGTAATCGTTTCCGTTTTCTTCGTAATTTGAATCGTAGCGCCCCGCGCCGTACGAGCGCGAGTTGACGAAAGAAATTTCTTTTTCGTAAAACACCTTGCGCGGAATGTTCAACCCTACTGCGCCGGTCGCCACGACGACGGCGCGGTCTCTGGCGATTGCGCCCGCCAACTCAATCGGGTCGTTGGACGCAGTGTCGGCGCAGATGATGACGCTGTCCGCGCCGCGTTGGGCGCTAAACGCATCGGCGGCCGATTCGGCTTGGGGACGCGTTACCGCTTGAATTCCGAAAGAGGCGGCGAGCTCGACTCGCTGCGCGTCCAAGTCCACGCCGAGCACGTTGCACCCCGCCGCAGTCGCCAATTGAATCGTCAGCAAGCCCACTAACCCCAGCCCGATGACGACCACGTTTTCGCCCAGTTGCGGATTTGCCAAGCGCAGCCCGTGCAGGGCGATTGCGCCGAGCGTGGTAAACGCGGCGGATTCAAAGTCCACGTTTTCGGGGAGCGGCGTGAGCAAATTTTTGGGAACGACGTTGTATTCGGCGTGCATGGCATAGCCGCTGCCAGCGCAAGCCACGCGCTGACCGACGGAAAAGCCAGCCATATTTTCGCCGAGCGCAACGATGACGCCCGCGCTGGAATAGCCCAAGCCCATCGGCTGGTCGAGGCGGTTGAAGACGGCTTGCACGGTGGACGCGACGCCCTCGCGTTTGGATTTGTCGAGCGTTTGCTTGACGAGGTCGGGGCGCGAACGCGCTTTGCTTAAATAATTTTTTTCGGCGAACTCAACCACCATGCGCTCCGTCCCAGCGGAGACCAAACTGGCCGCCACTTTGACCAGCGCTTGCCCTGCGCGCGGCGTCGGCACGGGGACGTCGGCGACGACGGTTTTGCCGTCTTTCAAATTTTGCAAAAGTTGTTTCATCGGTTTTCGTCTTCTTGCGGAAAAACGTCCAGACTTGATTTTCGCGCCGCTTCGCGCAGTTCGCGGTCGAAGGTGGCAAGCGAAACGGGCGCGCCGAGCAACTCGCCCCACGTTAAGGCGCAGGCGAGGTGAATCGCGTCGTAGCCGCGCAAAGCATACTGAGCGGCTAAAGCGTCCGCGCGAGCGATTAACTGATTATCAAGATTGATATGCTGGTAATGCGCCCAATTATCGCGGAACTCGTTTAGCGACTCTTCAACTTCATGCGCCTCTAGACGGTTTCCTCGAATAGCGCGAGTCAGCGCCGCTACAACTTCTACGCGAGTGATAATTGCCGTGCCGATTAAATCTGCGTTTTGCATCCACGCAATTACATCGTCCGTTCCCTCCTCGATAATATAAAGTTTAACAAGAGCGCTCGAATCCATGTATAAAATCATTGACGCATCTCCACAATCATATCGGACAACTGCTTTTTATCCTTATTGACTAATTTGGGCTTTTTTATAGTCGGCCGCTTCCCGCTCCATTGGATGATTCCCGCCGCCCGCAGCGCCTGAGCGCGAGCGGACAATTCCTCGCGGACGGGCGTCAGCCGCGCAATCGGTTTGCCGCGCAAAGTAACGACGACGACGTGCCCCTTTTGCGCCTTTTCAAGATAAAAACTTAAACGCGCTTTTAAGTCTCGAACGCCGACGGTGTATTGAGTCATGGCTTTCTCCTTTGTAACTACATTGTACTACAACGGGACACATTTATTTCGATGCAGAAGAATTGACAATTTCTCGCGCGATGATTGATTTCTCCGCCTTAAGCGGGTGTATAATTTTTCCATTCCACCGAAGGAGTTTCACTTGGCAGACATCCGCGTTTCAAAGTATGCAAAAATTTTAGTCGAGCATTCCGCTCGCGTGCAGCCTGGCGACCGCATTTTACTCGAAGGGACGACCGCCGCCGAACCGCTTTTGCGCGAACTGTACGTCCAAATTTTAGAAAAAGGCGGTCAGCCGCATTTGATGATGGGACTGCCCGGCGCGACTCCTTTTTGTCAGGACGATCTTTATCTCACTTACGCCAACGACGCGCAGTTGGATTTCGTCCCCACTTTTTATAAATTAGCCTACGAACAATTTGAAGGGCGCATCCGCATTCATTCGGCGACCAACACCAAAAGCGCCTCTAACGCGGATTTGAGCAAACTAGCGCGTTACACCCGCGTCATGGGGACGATTACCGAATCGCAATTTCAGCGCGGCGCGACCGGCGAATTCAAATGGTGTACTACGCTCTTCCCCACCGAAGCCTACGCCCAAGACGCGGGCATGAGTCTGCGCGATTACGAAGACTTCGTCTTCGGCGCGGCGCACGTCAACGAGGACGACCCCATCGCCTTCTGGAACAGCGTCAAAACCAAGCAGCAATCTGCGGCGGACTTTATGAAGGGCAAAGACCAAGTCGTCCTGCGCGGACCTAACGTAGATTTAGCCCTTTCGGTCAAAGGGCGCGCGTTCATGAATTCCTACGGCACGCACAACATGCCCGACGGCGAAATTTACACCGGCCCCGTCGAGGACTCGGTCAACGGGTGGGTGAAATTCACCTATCCCGCCAACTACGGCGGCACAAGCGTCGAAGGCGCGGAGTTGACTTTCTCCAACGGAAAAGTCGTCAAAGCCGACGCCGACAAAAATCTGGATTACTTGTTGCGCGTGTTAGACAGCGACGAACGCTCGCGCTACTTGGGCGAATTCGCCATCGGCACAAATTTTGACATTCAAAAGTTCACTGGCAACATTCTCTTTGACGAAAAAATCGGCGGCTCGTTTCACATGGCGCTGGGCAACGGCTACCCCGAAACAGGCTCGAAAAATAAAAGCGCCATCCACTGGGACATGATCTGCGACATGCGCGTCGATTCTGAAATCCTTGTGGACGGCGAATTGTTTTATAAGAACGGGCAATTTGTGTTTGAGAGGTAGGTTGCGGGTTATAGGTTGCAGGTTGAAAGTTGAAAGTTACAGGTTGAAGGTTACAGGTTATTCGTCGCCAAACGAAATGCCGATGTTGCGCGCTGTAATCATCGCGTCGCCTTGCAAGTTGACGCGCTTCGGAATCGCCAGCGCTTCGTCGAGCGGAAGGTCAACAATCTCGCCGCATTGCAAAGCAACCATGCGGTCAAACCCCTGCCGCGCCGCCAAACGGACAGCCGCCGCGCCGTAGCGCGTCGCCAGCCAACGGTCAAAGGCAGTCGGCGTTCCGCCGCGTTGTACATGCCCCAACACCGTAACCCGTGATTCAAATCCGCTGCGCTCGATGTATTCGGCGACAGTTTGTCCGACCCCGCCCAAGCGCGGAACGTACACCTCGTCGCCCTGCCGCGAATAGACCTGTTCGCCGCCCAACGCTTTCGCCCCTTCTGAAACCGCAATCAAACTAAACTTGCGACCTTGATCGTTGCGCGATTGAATTTTCTTTAAGACGCTTTCAAACTTAAACGGAATTTCGGGAATCAGAATCACGTCCGCGCCGCCGGAGATGCCCGCATTAAGCGCGATGAATCCCGCGTCGCGCCCCATCAACTCGATGGCAATGACGCGGTGATGCGACTCGGCGGTCGTGTGCAGACGATCGAGCGCTTCGGTGGCGATATTGAGCGCCGTGTCAAAGCCGAAGGTAATTTCCGTGCCGCCGATATCGTTGTCAATCGTTTTCGGCACGCCGATAATCGGCACGCCCTTGAGCGCGAGTTCGTGCGCAATGTGCAGCGTGCCGTCGCCGCCCAAGACCAAGAGCGCGTCCAACTTTCGCCGTTCAATGCCTTTAACAATTTCATCCGAAACGTCAATGGTGATTTCTTTTCCGTCACGGATAACTTTCCGCGCATAGGGGTTGCCGCGATTCGCCGCGCCGAGAATCGTTCCGCCGCGCGCCAAAATTCCGCTGACCGCCGCCATATCCAGCGGAAGCGACCCGTTTTCTAAATCCAAAAAACCGTCGTAGCCGTCGCGGATGCCGACCACTTCGCATTGATATTCGTTAATCGCCGTTTTCACCGCCGCGCGGATGACCGCGTTCAGCCCCGGCGCGTCGCCGCCGCCGGTCAAAATTCCAATTCGTTTCATAGAAACATCTCCTGCGCGAATGATAACGCAAAATCCAAAATGGGTATAATTTTCAAATGGACACCCATTCGCTCTCTTCAAAATTTGAAGCCGTCGCCAGTCGGCTCGTGCCGCTCGCCGCAATCGTCGCCGTCGCCGCGTGGTTTATCATCGCCCCCGAAGGCGCTCTCGGAAAATTGGACGCCATCGGTTACGCGGTTTGCCATCGCCTTGACTCGCATTCCTTTCACATCGGCGAGCGTCAACTGCCGCTGTGCGTGCGTTGCACCGGCGAATTTTACGCCGCCGGGCTGACTCTGCTTTACCAAGCGCTTTTCAGCAAACGCCGCAATCAATTCCCGTCTCGCGGAATCATCGCCGTGTTGTTTGCTTTCTTCGTCGCCTTCGGCATAGACGGACTCAACGCGACTGTGTATTCCTTAAAAGCGGCGGGCGGCAACGCGGGCTTCCTCGCCTCGCTGCCTGTTCTCTACGAGCCGAACCGCATCTTGCGCCTCTTCACCGGCAGCGGCATGGGAATTGCGCTCGCCGCCATGCTCTTCCCCGTCGTCAATCAAACGCTGTGGCGCGAACAAGACAACCGCCCCGCGCTCGAATGGAAAAATCTCGGCGTCATCGTTTCCAGCGTTCTGCTCGTCAACTTGCTCATCCTCACCGACAGCCCCGTCGTCCTCTACCCCATCGCCTACCTCAGCGCCTTAGGGACGCTCGCCTTGCTCGTTACAGTTTTCGGCTTAATGTGGACGATGATTATGCGCCAAGACAACGCCTTTGAAAATCCGCGCCAACTTTGGCTGACCTTCGCCGCAGGCTTGACCTTAGCCTTAATCCTCATCCTCGGCATTGACCTCTTCCGCTTGCAACTGACCGGCACCTGGGGCGGCTTTCCCGGAATGGGATAATTTTGCAACGGACGCTCGGCAACAAAAACGCGCAAAGAACGTATAATAAACATAATTTATAGAAAGGGAAAAAATGGATCTTTTACTTGGAATTTTCAGCGCTTTTGGTCTTTCCGCCAGCGCAGGCATGAACGCCTACATTCCGTTGCTCGTCGTCGGCGTCGTCGCGCATTATTTTCCAAAGACGCTCAACCTCTCCGCGCCTTTTGATTTGCTCGCCAACACCTGGATCTTGCTGCTCTTAGGCGTTTTGGTCATCGTCGAAATGGTCGCGGATAAAGTTCCCGCCGTCAACCACGCCAACGACGTCGTTCAAACCTTCATCCGCCCTGTGGCGGGGGCGATTGCCTTCGCCGCCAGCGCCAACGTCATCACCAACGTTCACCCTGTGCTGGCGCTCGCTTGCGGGCTGCTCGTGGCGGGGAGCGTGCATACCGTCAAGGCTGCGGCGGTTCGCCCCGCTGTTACCGCCGCCACCGGCGGAGCAGGCACAACGCCCGCCTCGATGATTGAAGACGCGCTGGTCATCACAACTTCGCTTCTTTCGGTCTTGTTGCCGATCATTATCGGCATTTTGCTAATTGTCGTCTTCGCCTTCGTCATCTGGTGGCTGACGACGCGCAAAGAGAAGACACAACCCGCTTAATCGTTTACAATATCTATATTCTTTTATTCCAAAGGAGAAGAAAAAATGGACGAAACGCCTATCACCCCCGACCCGTATTCAAGTTCCCCCATGCAACCAGAACCCAAGAAGAAAAACAACACTGTTATTATCATCGTTGCCGTCGTCGTCGTTCTCTTATGTTGTTGCTGTATCTTCGGCGCTTTAGGGTGGAACTACGGCGACTCGGTTTTCCAATATTTCAACGGATATTAATCCAAACCGCTCTCCAAAAAATCCTCCGTTATCGCGGAGGATTTTTTGATTCAAAATAAATTTGCAACTCGCGCAATCCCGCCCAGACGTTTTTCTTCGTCTCTTCGTCCAAATTCAACGCTTCAAACTCGTCTTCGTCCAACACCTTTTGCGCGCCGTCGGCGTTTACCCATAAATCCAGCGCCAAATCCACATAGGCAATCGAGTCGTCGTCTATCACGGCGGGTTTGGTTAAGTTGCAATACCAGCCTTTGAGCCGTCCGTCGTCGCGGTCGTAAATTTCAAAAATGTTGTACCATTTATCCGCGTAATAAGTCTCCACAAAACGGTCGTCGCGCTTCATCACAATATCTTGAAAGGGCAGATCGTCGCGGTTAAAAAAAGCCTCGATGATAATAAAATTTTTTCCGCGCTCAAGCGCTTCGCCGTCGTATTGCCAAGTCGTTTCGCCTTGCAAGTTTTGTTTTAAGATTTTCATGACAAGCATTGTACTTTGATTTTTACGGCAACGACTTTACCAACTTGCGGAGCTTCGTTCATTAGGAAAGTCAACCCGCCGCTTCCCTGAATTTGAAATTGATCCCGCTTAAAGACAACGTCTTCCACTGTAAGTTGAATCTCCTCTGCGTCTTCGCCCTCAGCGCATTCCGTAATCAGCAGTTGAATCTTCTCTCCAATTTTTTTCGGGCAACCTAACGAGAAAATTCCAAACTCGGTTTTGACTCGATTCTCCGCGACGATTTCGCCTTCGATTACGTTGCCAATTCCCAGCAATTTCGCCGCAAACGCGGAACGCGGATTGCGCCAAATCTCCTGCGGCGCCGCGTCGCGGACGATGACGCCGTCGTGCAAAATGAGAATGCGGTCGGCTACGGCAAAGGCTTCTTTTTGATCGTGCGTTACATAAATTGCGGGGATTTTCGCTCGACGCAAAATGCCGCGTATTTGATTTAGCAAATCTTCTTTCAGCGAGCGGTCTAACGCGCCGAGCGGTTCGTCAAACATCAGCAAGCGCGGATTGGGCGCTAAGGCGCGAGCGAGCGCGACGCGCTGTTGCTCTCCGCCGGAGAGGTCGGTTACGCGACGCGAGTCAAAACCGCGCAGGTTCATTTGCTTAAGCAAGGCGGCAACGCGCGGCTTAATTTCTTCAACGGGAAGATTCCGCATTTTCAAACCGAAAGCGACGTTGTCAAAAACGTTCAGGTGAGGAAAAAGCCCGTAGTCTTGAAAGACCAAGCCGAAGTCGCGGAGGTGCGGCGGAATTTCGGCGAGGTCAAGTTTATTAAACAGAATCCGCCCGCGTTCGGGAAAATCCAATCCAGCAATCATCCGCAAGAGCGTGCTTTTGCCGCTGCCCGAAGCGCCAAGCAGACAAACCGTTTCACCCGCGTTGACGGAAAAAGAAACATCGCGCAAAAGCGGTTTGCCCGCGTAAGATTTTGAGAGGCTGCGAAGTTCAAGCATTACCATTCTCCGACGTTATTGAAGCGCATTTTTTCGATGATCAAAATGCTCAGCGTTGTTAATATCAAAAGGAGAGTCGCCATTGCCGTCGCTTGTCCGTAGTTGAGTCCGCCCGGTTGAGAGAGGAAGCGCGCAATGGCAACAGGGATAGTCGGGTATTCGGGGCGAGTGATGAGCAACGTGGCGCCGAACTCGCCAAGCGAAACGGTGAAGGCGAAAGCGGCGGCGCTCGCTGCGGCGCGGGAGAGGATGGGAAAATCTACCGTTTGCCAAACGCGGAAGGGCGAAGCGCCAAGAGTCGCGGCGGCTTGACGCAAGCGTTCCGGGACGGAGGCGAGCGCGGGCTGCAAAGCGCGGATGACGAAGGGCAACGCGACGAGCGTGTGCGCGATTGGAATGAAAATCGGCGAGGCGATGAGCCGCCCAAAGGAGAGCAGAAAGCCCAGCCCCATCATCACCGCCGACGCGCCAAGCGGGAGAGTCAGCAACGGGTCGAGGATTTTTTCAAAGCGAGTCGGTTTGGCGAGGGCGTAGGCGGCGGGATGACCGAGCGCGAGCGAGAAGAGGACGGTCAGCGCGGCGAACCCAAGCGAGTTGACGGCGGCTTGCACAGGCGGGACGTAGAAAAGCGATCCGCGCCGATTGACGAAAAGTTCGCGGTAGTAGTCGGCTGTTAAGCCGTATTGCACCGCGCCGCGCTGACCGCGGTCGGCTTCGAGACGAGTCAGCGAGCGGACGGGCAGGGAGATCAAAGGCAGAAGGAAAAAGACGAAGAGCGCTCCGCACATTGCGCCGACGAAGATTTTTTCTTTGACGGTCTTCGGCGGACGAGTCGGCGCAAAACGCGGCGTAGATTGAGTCTGCATTTTATTAATCAGACGCGAATACAGCATCGAAAAAATCAGCGTGAAGATTAATTGAATCGCCGACAAAAGCGCGGCGAGGTTTAGGTTCGGCAGTTGCAAAGCGCGGACGTAAATTTCCACTTCGAGCGTGGCGAAGTTTAATCCGCCAAGCAGAAGGATAACGCCGAAACTGGTAAAGTCAAACATAAAGACCAGCAACGCGGAAGAAATCAGCGCGGGACGAAGCAAGGGAAAAATGATTTCGCGTCCAACGCGGAAGCCGTCCGCGCCGAGAACGCGGGCGGAGGCTTCCATGCGCGGGTCGAGTTGGGCAAGCGCGTTGCCGACGATGCGAACGACGATGGTCGTGTTGTAAAAAGTGTGAGCGAGCAAAATCAGCAAAAAGTTGAAGGTTGCAGGCTGAAGGTTGAAAACTTGAAATATGGAACTTGAAAACTTGTAACTAAAAAGAGAATTAAAGGCGGCGGCGACCACCACCGCCGGGAGCATGAAAGGGACGGCGGTCAAGGCGCGGAGAAGGGATTTCCCTTTGAAACTAAATTTGGAAAATAAAACGGCGGAAGGCAGACCGAGCGCAAAAGTCAACAGCGTGGAAAGCGTCGCTTGATAAAAAGTAAAAAGCGAGACGCGATAAATGATTTGCAGGTTGTCGCGCTCGAAAACTGAGCGAAGGTCAAAAGCGAGGTTGAAGATTTTGAAAAGCGGAAAAAAGAAAAATATTGTCAAAAAAAGGAGCGGCGGAATCCAAAGCAAAGCCCGCCCTTTCGCGGAGGAAAAAAAACGGGCTTTTATGTTAGAGAAAGAAAAACGCATTTACTTCATCGCCTGCGTCCAGGCTTCGATCCATGCGTCGCGGTTGGCGGCGATTTCTTCGTAAGAAAGCGCGGCGGGTTGAGTCGCGGATTGCGCGTGCTGCGTAAACACGTCCGGCAATTTAGCGGTTTGATTCACCGGGTAAACAAACATATTCAACGGCAGGTCTTCTTGAAAAGTCCGGCTTAACATAAAGTCAATAAATTTTTCGGCGAGGGCGCGGTTCTTTCCGTTCTTTAAGATTCCGGCAAATTCAATTTGACGGAAACACATATTCGGCGCGACGATGGAAGCCGTCGGCGCTTCGCTCGGCGGCTCTTCGGCGAAGAAGACTTCCGCCGCCGGGCTGGAAGCGTAAGAGACGACCATCGGCTGCGCGCCATGCCCCGAAGAGGCGGAGAAATTCGTATAGTACGCCGTCTCCCAACCGTCCACGACAACCGCGTCGTTGGCTTTGAGGCTCTTCCAGTAATCGAGATAGCCGTCGCCGAAATAAGCGCGGGTCGCCAACATAAACGCCAAGCCCGGCGAAGAGACAGCGGGATTTTCCACAACGAGCAAGCCGTTATATTCCGGCTTGAGCAAATCTTCAAACGAAGCGGGAACGGCGAGGCGATTTTCGGCAAAATATTTCACGTCGTAATTAATGCACACGTCGCCGTAATCAATCGGCAGGGCGCGATGTTCGCCGTCGAGTTGAAATTCGGCGGGGACGTCCTTCAACGCGGGCGAATCGTACGGCTCAAAAATGCCCGCGTCGAGCGCGCGCGAAAGGAAGGTGTTGTCCGCGCCGAACATCACGTCCGCCAACGGCGCGTCTTTCGAGAGGACGGCTTTATTCAACGCCGCGCCCGCGTCGCCGCCTTGCAAAAAAACAACCTTCGCCTGATTCGCGTCTTCAAAAATTTTGACGACCTCTTCAGAGACGGAAAACGAATCGTGCGTTATCACGGTCAGCGTCGTCGGCGTTTTGGGCGCGCAAGCGGAAAGAAGCGAAATCAAAAGCGAAATCAAAAGCAAAAATATTTTTTTCATATTATCCTATTTTTATAATACGCAGCTGGCGCGAACGATCAACAGCAAGCCGCTTTGGATGAATACCTTCGCAACGTCGGCGGTCATTTCGTTGCTCACGCCGCGCGTCTGGTCGGGGTATAAAATTTCATCATCGAGACGCCAACGCAGATTTTCGGTGAAGACGCCCGCGACTTTTCCCTGCCAAGGAATCAGCGAAACGACGTCGCCGCCTCTTCCTTCAATTTGGGCTTGGTCTCTGCAAAAGAAAATTTCTTCCACGCCGTCGGCGAGTCGAACGTCGAACGCCGCCAGTTGCGGATGAGAGAGCAGCGCAATGTTGGCGAGCGTTTGGTCTGTCCGCCCGCCAAGCGCGGCGAGGATGAGAATTTGCTTGGGGGCGAGAGTCAGCGCGTGGCGAACGGCGAGTTCGAGGTCGGTTTCGTTTTTGTCGGTCGGATAACGCAAAAAGGATTCGGGTTGAAGGCTGAACGTCGAGGGAAGCGAATCCATATCGCCGACGATTAATTTGGGCGTTAATCCCAACGCAAGCGCATGGCGGACTCCGCCGTCCGCGCAGAGGATGAAATCGTCGGGATGAATCAAGGCGCGCGCTTTTTCAAGATTCGGCAAATCGCCGTTGGCAAAAATTACAACTCGCATAAAAAAACATCCTCGCTGCGGAGGATGCTTGAAACGTATTAAGGAATCCCTCCGCTGGCATGAACCAGATCAGGTGTTGCGGGTCGAGCGCGTTCACGCTCCTCTCAGTCCGTCGGGCGGACTCCCCGTTCAGTTGTGGCGCGAGTATAGGACGTTCAAGCGCGGGTGTCAAGTAAAAAATCCGCGAAATTTTCTCGCGGATTTTTTAGCGGACTCGGCGTTTCCATTCTTCTTTCATTTGCAATTCAATCGGGCTGACTCCGGAATCCAACGCGAGGAAATCCACCAGCAGGCGGTTGAATTGCGAGACGTTTTCAAGCATCGGGTAATGACCGACGTCGTCCAAGTTAATTTGGTGCATGTGCATCGGCAAGCGCAGCAGACTTTTATTTTCATCTTGCTCTTGAGTCGGCGACGCGGCTTTCTTTTCGCCTTGATCTTGAGTCGGCAACTCGACGAAGACAGGGTCGTCCGCGCCGTAAACGAACAGGCAAGGCACGCCGTATTTTCGGATGTGCGGGAAAACGCCTTCTTCGTCGGCATGGAGGGCGCTCAGAGAATCAACGACCGCTTGCGGGTCCGCTTTGGAGGCGTCAGACAGGGCGCTGGCTATGTCGTCTTCTTCGTCGTCAATCAGCCATTCTATCAATTCAGGAAGCGGCGCGGTTTGCATGCGCGGGACGAGCCAATCGTAGCGCAGAGGCGCGCTAATCGCCATCATGCGGTCTACGCTTTCGTAATGCGTTTTCATGTATTCGAGCCCGACGAGCGCGCCCAGCCCGTGCCCCACTAACGCAATTTTGCCGATGCCCATTTCGTTGAGGAAGCGTTCGAGAAATACGGCTTGCTCTTCGATGGAGTAATGTTCGGCGGCGCGGGCGGTGTCGCCAAAGCCGAGCAAGTCTAAGCCGTAGGCGCGGAAGGAGGTGGAAGCGGCTTGCATGGCGTTAATCCAGTAACGCCATGAGCCGACCCAGTCATGCAAAAAGATGACGGGGCGTCCGCGTCCCAGCGCTTCATAATGCGCCATCGAACCTTCGACAATGATCGCGCTCATTTATTTTCCAAATTTCGCAAGAATGCTTTTCACTCGCTCGACCAATTGGTCGGGCGCGAAGGGTTTGAGCAGGTATTCTTCCGCGCCCGCTTCCAGCCCGGTTTGAATTTCGGAATCCTGTCCTTTGGCGGAGAGGAACACGACGGGGATGTCTTTTAGGGACGGCATTTGTTTCATGGCGCGGCAAGCGTCGTAACCGGTCATCTTCGGCATACGCACGTCCATCATAATTAAATCGGGGATAATCTCCTGCGCTTTGTAGTAGGCTTCTTCGCCGTTGGATGTGGGAGTTACTTCGTGGCCTGCAAACCGCAAGGTGAACGCCACTAAGTCTCGGATATCCGGTTCGTCTTCCGCAATTAAAATTCTAGCCATCAGAATTGCTTACGCTCCATTTTCATAAACGGGCAAGGCAAAGGAGAACACGCTGCCTTCGCCTGAAACGCCCGAGCTTTTCATCCAGATGCGTCCGTTGTGCATTTCGACCAATTGACGCACGATGGACAATCCCAACCCGGTGCCGGGCGCCGCTAAAACCAGCGGGTCTTCGCCGCGATAAAATCGTTCAAAGAGTCGTTCTTGGTCTTGCGCTTTTACGCCGACTCCGTTGTCTTGCACGTCCACTTGCACTTCGTTCTTTTCCGCGCGCAGGCTTATTTTTATCGCGCCGTTTTCGGGGGTGTAGTTGAAGGCATTGTTGACCAAGTTGCCCAAAATTTGACGCACGCGCTCGCCGTCTCCGATAATCGGCGGAAGCGACTTCGGCGCGTCTAAGGAGAAGGTCATCGGTTTGGCTTCGTCTTCGGCGCGGCGCGAAACGTCGGCGACGACTTCTTCGGCGACTTCGCGCAAGTCCACTTTTTCTTGAGACAATTTTACTTCGCCCGATTCGATGTTCGAGATGTCGAGCAGATCGCCTAAGAGGATGTTCAGCCGTTCGATGTTGCTGCTCACGGTTTGAAGGAATTGACCTTGCTTTTCGTTGAGTTCGCCCGCCGCGCCCATTGTGAGGATGTCCACATAGCCTTTGATGGAGGTCATCGGCGTCCGCAGTTCGTGGCTGACGGTGGTTACAAATTCCGATTTGAGGCGATCCACTTCCACTTCGCGGGTGATGTCGCGGAAGATGGAAACCGTGCCGAGAAAATCTTGTTTGTGAATGACCGGCGCCAAGTGGACGAGGACAATCTTTCCGTTTTCCAATTCCAATTGTTCGGCGTAAGATTCGCCCGCTTGATACGCCGACGGATTCCTCGACCAGCGTTCGATGGCTTGAATCCACTCGACGGACGATTCGCCGAACAAGCCCGAAAAGTTTTCGAGCGATTTGCCAAGCAGTTTTTCCGCCGCCACGTCCAAGACGCGAGTGAAGGACAAGTTGACGAAGGAGATATTGTTATTTGCGTCGGTAACCAGCACGCCGTCCGCCACCGCTTCGAGGATGGATTGCGAGCGACTCGCGTCCACTTGCTCTTTGCGGAACATCACGCCCAGCCGTTCCGCCTGATCGCGGATGAGTTCGTAAAGGCGCGCGTTATTGACCGCCACCGAAATTTGACTGGCGATGGCGCTGACGAGAGTAAGTTTCTCCGCGTCGAAAAACGCTTTTTGACGATGGAAAACCATCAACACGCCGATGGTCTCTTCGTGGACTCGCATCGGGACGACGATTGCGCTGCGATGTCCCGCGCCCGAGCCTGGGTTTCGCACCCAGCGCGGGTCTTCGTGCAGGTCGTCTATCAGCACGGCTTCGCGGTTTTGGAAAACCCATCCCGCCAACCCTTCGCCGCTTTTTAAGGTTAAGCCTTTATTCGGCGCGGACGGTTCGTTGTTGTCGGTTTTGTACCCGTAGCCTGCGCGATAATGCAAGAGGTTGTCTTGCGGGCTTAACATCAAAATTGTGCCTTGCTCCGCGCCAGAGACGTCGTTCAACAAGGAAAGCGTGCGTCCCAGCGCGCGTTCAAGGTCGAGCGTGGAGGCGGCTTCCATTAACATTTGCAGCAGCGCGTCGGTGTTTTGTTTTTCGCGCTGTAATTGAGCGGTGCGCTCCAACACGCGAGATTCCAGTTCTTCGGTCAGTTGTTGCGTTTCGTTAAATAATTGTCCGTTTTGAATGGCGACAATGGCTTGATTCGCCAACAGGCTAAGCGACTGCACGTCGTCTTCGGAGTAAACGTCCGCCTGATAACTTTGCGCGGAAAGCATGCCCAGCGCTTTGCCGCCGACCATCATCGGCACGGCAATAATCGAGCGCGTGTCTTCTTTATCGTCAGACTCAGTGCGGACATATTGCACATCCGTATCTTTCAAAGCGTCCGCCGTGATATACGGTTTTCCAGAACTGATCACTTTGCCGCTTAATCCGCGCCCAAAGGGGATGCGCTCTTGGTAAACGCGCTTGTCGCGGTCAAACAGATAGACGGGGTTCACTTCGATTGTGGCTAGCTCTAGCAAGGTGATAATAAACGAGTCGACCGGCATGAGACGCTTCGCCGCTTCGTGGACGGCGGCGTAGATTTCTTCCGAGTCGAGGCTGGAACTGATGGAAGAACTCGTCTCGTTGAGCGTAGAGAAGCGATTCGCCATTGCGACGGAAGATTGATACAGCCGCGCGTTTTCCAGCGCAATGCTCGCTTGATTGGTAATCGTCCGCGCCGTTTCGAGTCCGTTGGCGCTAAAACGCTTCTCGCCTTCCAATTGCACGAAGGCTAAGGCACCGACCATGCCGCCGCTGGTCAGCGGCAAAATCAGCAAGGCTTTGGCGCGTTCGCCCAGCATCTCCGCCAAAGGCGCGACGTCCGGTTCGCGGAGCGCGTCGTCGGTGTTGAAAATTCCGCGCGATTCGCGCAGACGCTCGAAGATGGGCGCGTCGGGCAGGAGGCGCGGCAACTTTGCGCGGACTCGCGGCGCGGCGTATTTCCAGAGGCTTTGTCCGCGCTCGAAGACGACGATTGAAACGCGCTCGGCGTTTAAGCCTTGCGACAATTCTTCGGCGGTTGCCGCGAAGATTTGCTCCACGTCTAACGAGCGGGTGAAGGTGGAGGCGAGGCGATTAAGCGCGGCGAGGCGCTGCGTGCGTTGATTCAATTCGTCGGCGCGGCTGATGCTGTCTTCCAAGAGGCGCGAGTTGTCGAACGAAACCGCCGCTTGGCTGGCGAAAGTCAGCGCGGCTTGCATTTGCTCGTCGCTGTAAAAATTCGCCTGCCATTTCTCTACCGCAAGCGCGCCCATTAATTCGTTTTTGTAAATTAGAGGAATGCCCAGCCATGAAAGGCGCGGCGCGTCCACCGGCATAAAGCGCGGATCTTCGCGCACGTCTTTGACGAAAAGCGGCTGTCCCGTTTGCGCCAACTCTTTGAATAAGGCGCTGTCGCTGACGGAAATGGTTATGCCGTGCCGATCTTCCGAGTCGGAAAATCCGCGCGTGGAGACGACGGTTAAGCGGTCGTGGTCGCGCATCCATAACGTCGCGGTGTCGTAGGGCAAAATCGAACTCAATAAGTTCAGCAGAGATTCGGTCAACTGGCGAGCGTTTAGGCTGGTCATCGTTGTCGAGGCGTTGTTCAGCGCTTGCAGTTGCCCGGCGCGTTCTTGCGTCCGCTCGACGAGGCGCATGTTTTCCAACGAGAGCGCCACTTGCTGAGTCAGCGAGATGATGAGCGATTGGTCGCTTTCGCTAAACGCTCCCGTCGTGTTGAAGTTGTCCAACACCAGAACGCCTAAGCCGGTCGTCGCCGAGGCGATTGGCACGACAAGGCTGGAAACGGGCAAACGTCCGCCGGTCGCTTGGCGGTAGTAAATCAAATTTTCAGGCAGTTCGAGGTTGTAGTCTCGCGGGAAGTTGATTTCATCCACGCGGCGCGGCTTGCGGTTGAGGAAGGTTGTGCCGGGCAAGGCTTCGCCGAGTTTGTAAGTGATTTTTTCCATGCTTTCGTTGTCGGCGTAGCCCGAAATGACTCGCGGCATGAGGCGTTCTAGGCGTTCGTCCCAAAGCAGGACGAAGCCCGCGTGCGCGTGCGGAATAACGCGGCGCGCGCTGGCAAGCAGAGAGTTGACAACCGCGTCCGCGTCCATGCCGGATAAGTCGCGGCTAAATTCAAGCAACAGGTTGACTTCGTCTAAACGGCGGCGGGTTTGATTGAGCAACGAGATGTTTTGCAGAATGACCGACGCTTGCTGATAAATTTGGAAGTAAACGTGGCGGTCTTCGTCGGTGAAGGACGGCAGCGGCTCGTTGCTGACTGCGAGCATGGCGGCAATCGGTTTGTCTTCAACGATGATCGGGAGACAGATTAAACTTTTGGCGCGCAAAGCGGAAAGCAGGGAACTGTCGCGCCATTCGTCGTTTTCGTCGAGGTTGGGAATTAAAATCGGTTCGCCGCTTTGCAAGGAGGAGCGCAAAGGGTTGCGTTGACCGAACAAGGTTTCGACGTTTGTCGCGCGCGGCAAACTGCCCAAAATGTGAATCAAGCGCGGACCGTCGAAGGTGTTTTCGGCAATCAGCGCGACGGTCATGCCCAGTTGAGTCAGCGTTTCGCGCCCCAACACCGAAAGCGCCGAGTTCGCGTCCACTTGGCGGCTGACGGATTCGGTAATCGCCAATCCAGCGCGGACGCGCTGCGTGCGGCGTTCTAAGTTGTGCAAGAGAATCGTCTGTTCGAGGTCTTTGCGAAGCAGAATCGGCAAGTCGTCTTTCGCGGTATTAATCAATTGCAATTGGCGGTTGAACGCGGAAGACAACGAATAAACGCGCGCGTTTAATTCTTCGTAATGCGAAGAAGCGTTGATGAAAAACGCCGCTTGCGCCGCAAAGGCTTCAATGAGTTCAATCAACGCCGCGCTTGGGCGCAAGCCGTCAGACGGATGATCTACGCTGAGCAAGCCGATGGTTTTGCCGTCCGCGTTTTCAAGCGGAGTGAGAAGCAGGTCTTCGGGCTGCCATGCGTCCGCTTTGTCGGTCGGCGCGGAAATGTCGGTAAGAATATGCACGTCGAAAGGAACAATCGGCGATTGTTCTTTGGGGATGAAATAAGATCGGCTGACCTTAAATTCGGGGCGCATCATTTTTTGGAAGTTGGAGAAAGGCTGCTTGCGCGCCGTCAGTTCGTTCCACTTTTCTTCGGAAATTCCCGCCGACGCGACTCGGCGAAACGCCGAGCCGTCCGCTTCGAGGACGCTGACCAAGACGGCTTGGAAGGGCGTCGCGTCGCGGATGGCTTTTGCGACGGCGCGCAATTCGTCGTCCAGCGGTTGTTCGCCGTTATAGCGAGCGCTGACGTCCGTTAAATGGCGAAGCGCGTTTGAACGTCGAAGCAGAGAGTTCGCGCGTTCTTTTTCTTCTTGATAACGGCTGGCGTTGCGGATTGCGACTCCCGCTTGCAGAGTCAGCATTTTTAATACGTCTATTTTTTCCGCCGTGAAAAAATCGGGACGGTTTGAGTGGACGGTCAGCAAGCCGACGTTGGACGATTGAAAAATAATCGGCAGGATGGCGGCGGAAACGGCGTTTTCATGCGGCGGACGAAGCGCTTCTTCTTTGTAATTTCCGACGACGCGCTCTTCGCCGCTTTCGAGAACGTCCTTTTCATAAGGAGTCAGCGTTTCGGGGCGGGAGCATCCGACAGAAAGTTGAATGACAGGCGAGTCCGCTTCCGCTGATAAATCAAAGGCGGAGATTGAAGCGCAGTCGGCGGCGGTCAAATGTTTGGCTTCGTTTTTCAAAACGTCCAGCAAGTATTTGACGTCGAAGGAGGAAAGCAGTTCGTGTCCGATGCGCGTAATCTCGGAAAGTTGATCCGCTTTCAAGCGCAGGCTGTCGTCGGTTTGGGATAAAAGCCCCGCCGTTTCAATCGCCGCCGCGAGTTGACCGGCGGCTGTCAGCGCGGCTTGCAAATCCGACAAAGTGAACTGTTCCGGTTTATGGCTTCCCAGCATTAATTCGCCGAGGCTGCGCCCGCGAACGGAAAGCGGGACGACGATTGCCGATTCCATAGCGAGAGTCGTCGCCAGCGGACGATAGGCGGGCAGAATGCGCGTTTCGGCGCTCAACCGTTTGGTGAAGAACGGGCGCTGACTTCCAGAAACAGTCTGCCGATAAGCGGGGTCGTTGATGTGAATCTGAATGAAATTCTTGCCTAATTCTTCCGACACGCCGTAAGCGGATTGCATGTTCAAATTCAGCGAGCCTTGAACTTCGTCCAGCAAAAAGACCGCGCCGCCGTCGGCTTCAAACAGTTGCGACAACTCGCGCACGGAATATTTTAGGATTTCGTCCAGCGTGGCGGCGGAAGCCGCCAAACTTGCAATGCGCCGCAAGGCTTCGGCGCGTTGGGCGCGGGCGCGGGATTGGCGCACCAGCAAATTATTTTCTAAAATCGAAGCGGCTTGATTGGCGACGATGCTCAACAAGCGCAACTCTTCCGCGCTGAACGGAGTCGAGCCTTGAACGTGATGTCCCGCTTGCAGGTAGCCGAGCATCCGTCCCGAAGAAAGCAGCGGAATTAACGCGGTGTCTCGAAAACTCGCCGCAGTCGCAATGTCGGATAAGCCAAGCGTCCGCCAGTTTTCGTCGCGGATCGCGTCGGTGGTAACAATCGGCGCTTGGCTGTGGAAGAGCGCTTCGGCGGGGCTGTCTTCGGCGAGGACGGAGCGATAAATTTCGATGAAGTGCGCGGGCAAACCGCGAAACGGATTTTTGGCTTCTAACGCGCGCGTTTGTTCGTCGTAAATAAGGAAGCCGAAGATTTCCAATTGAAACAGCGGAGCGACATTTTCGACCAACTGTTCGATGGTGTCTTTTCTTTCGTCCACAACGGCGAGCGTTTGATTGAGTTTCGCCAATCCGCTTAACTCGGAGCGGCGGCGTTGTTCTTCTTCGTATAATTTCGCGTTGCGAATCGCAATCGCCGCCTGCCCCGAAATGAGGCGCAGGATGTTAAGGTCGTGCTGACTGAAAACGCCGTCGCTGATTTGACCCGCTTCCAGCGCGCCGATTAATTCTCCGCCCGCTTTCAGCAAAACGCCCAAATACGAATGAATGGGATTCAACTCGTTATCTGGCAAAGCGTCTTGAATTTTAGCGAGATCGTTTAATAAAAGCGCCTCGCCTTGTTTTGTCAGTTGATGGGTTAAGCCGCCGAAGTGAGAAAGCGGCGTTGTGTTCGAGCGCGCGTTTTCCGCGTTTTGAAAACGAAACGGGACGAGCGCCCGACGCTCTTCGTTCCACAGTTTTAATTCGAGCAAATCCGAGGGGACTAAACGTCCGATGTGGTTAAGGATCGCGCGCGCCGTTTCGTCGAGGTTGACGCCCGCGCTAATCGTTTGACTAAACTCTCCCGACACGCGCAATATTTCGTCCGACTCTTCCAAGCCGCCCGCGCCGCTCATCGCGTTTGCTTCCGCTTCGCGCGCGGAAATCAAAATTCGCGGCGGCGTTCCGGGGATTTCATAAGAAGAGATAAGAACGGGTTTTCCGTTAATGTAAAGGCGTTTTGAGCCGGGCGTAACGCATAATTCTAAAAAGTCGTCGGTCGGGCGCACGCGCCGAGTCAGGCGTTCCAAGTCTACGGCTTCGTCTTTTCGCAAATTGAAAACTGGACGCGCCGCTTCGTTAATGTACTCCAATCGCCCGCCCGGTTGGACGATGATCACCGCTTCGTTTGGGTTGGCTTTTATCGGCGGAAGCGAATCGTCGGCGCGAGGATTTTTCTGCGCGGCAGAGTGAGCGGGAGTCACGAGGCGCAATAATAACAACGCCGATGCGACCGCCACAATTCCCGCGATTAATATCCCAACGCCTAGACTCAAAGACATAACGACTCGTTGTTATTTAGTTGCCTGCGGCAATTGCGTCCTGCCTTCGCGCTTCCGCCGCCATTTCGGTAATTTCTCGAATGTCGGCGAAGGAGTAAGAATCAGGCGAAACCATGCCCGCCGAAAAAGTCATAAAGCCGGCTTTTTCAACCACGCCTTCCGCCTTCGGCGCCATAATGAATCCTTGTTGGCGGTCCATAAAATTGTAGTGAGACAAGACGCCTTCCGCGAAGCGTTCCTTAATTTTCTGTCGAATGGCGGGCGCGGCTTCGACGGTAGTGATAATGATGAAGTTATCTCCGCCCGCATGACCGATAAAATCGTTGGACGTGCCAATTTCGTCCACAACTTCGCCGATTAACATGGCGGCGTAGCGCATCACGTCGTCGCCCGCGACAAACCCGTAAACGTCTTTGAAGGCTTCAAAGTTGTTGATGCGTAAATCCAACAACGCCCACGAATCTTTGCGGATGATGGAGCGCAATTGATCTTCGATTAAACGGCCGGCTGGCAAACCCGAACGCGGATCGGTGAGGCTCTCCCGTTCCGCGCGGCGGATTGCGCCTTGCACGCGCAGTTTTAACTCTTCGATGTCAAACGGCTTGGTGATGTAATCGTCCGCGCCGAGTTCCAGCCCTTGCAGTTTGTCGCTGCGCTCGTCTTTTTGCGTTAAGAAAATGACGGGAATGTGGCTGGTGCGCGTGTTGGTTCGCAGCGTGCGGCAGACTTCGTACCCGTCAATGTCGGGCAGCATGATGTCTAAAATAATTAAATGCGGAAGAACCTGGCGCGTCTTTTCCAGCGCGTCGCGTCCGCGATTTGCAACGTCCACTTCGTATTGCAATGCCGTAAAATAAATTTTCAACATCTTGGCGATGTCGAGGTCGTCTTCCACTACCAAAAGGCGAGCAAGTCCCATTTAAGCCTCCTGCCGTTTTTCTTTCCAAAGAACGGCATTTTTTGTTCCGCTTCTTATTTTACCGCTTTATGCGCGCTTGCGACGCGCATTGCGGCGTACAGTTTCGATTTGTTCTTCCGTTACTTCGCGCTCAAACGAGCGGAAGCCGCTCATGCGAAAGCCGTGTTTTTCGGCAATCGCCGCAATTTCGCGCGCGCGGCTCAACGCGATGTTTCTGCCGACGGTGTAATCTTCAAAGCGACCTTCCAGCGCAAGGGCAATCGTCTCCGCCATGCAGGCGTAGGCTTTGCCTTCGGGAAAGCCGAAATTGAAGTGAAAATCCGCGCGCCCTGGCACGTCCACCATGCCGCCGTCAATCACTAATATATCATCTCTCGCCGCGGCGACCATTGCAGAAACGTCGCGGGGGCGCGCCACGTCGCAGACGACGCTGCCCGCTTGCAACACTTCGGGCTGAATCACGTCGTGGATGGCGCTGGTAACGGTCAGAATTAATTGCGCTTCTTTCAAAACGTCCATCTTGACGCTCGTCGCAACTTCGCTTCGCGCCCCGACTTTGAGCCGATTCTGCAATTCGTCGAGTTTTTTCTCGTCCCGAGCGATGAGAATGACTCGCGCCGCTTCTTCGACCAACAACTCGGCGCAGACTCGCCCAATCGCGCCCGTCGCGCCGACGACGGCAATCGTCGCTTCGTCCATTTTAATGTCCATAGTTCGCGCCGCCTCGCGGACGGCTTGCACCGCCATCATCACCGTGTACGAGTCGCCCGTCGTAACGGGGATGTCTAGCGCTTCGGCGATGGTTATGCCCGCGTCCCCCACGACAGAGGTGAACGCGCCCAAACCAAGAATGTCCGCGCCTAGTTTTTCTGCGGCGCGACCCGTCTCTATAATTTTACGATAGACTACGCGCTCAGGCAACTGCATCATGCGTCTTGGAGTGTACGGACATGCAAGGAACCAGCCTTTAATTTCTTTTCCCGTCGCTTCGGAGACGATGCCCTCGATTTCCGAAATATAAACGGGCGGAAAAAACGTCGAAAAAAAATCAATTTGCTTTTCGCTGAGGATTTTTCCCAACAGCGGAAATTTTCGGCTGACGTCGCGCTTGGGGTCTATCGGGTGGATGATGAAAGCGAAACTGTCCATTTACCATGACTCGACGACGGCTTTTTTCGTTCGATGGTAAGGCGTTTGGTGCATCTCCGAAGATTTCAATTTATGATGGTCGCTTTGGTCGAAGGTAACGTCGCGGTCAATGACGCGGCGTTTGTCCGACGCGGCAAGCACGACGTCCGACTCAATCGTCCGCGCGGGGTAAATAATCATCCCCGCGCCGATGCGACAGTTATGCCCCACCGCGCCGCCCAAGACCGGGCGATTAGAAATTTTCAATTCGCCGTTGCCGTCTCGGGCGCGGATGGGCGCGGGAATCAGGTTGTAATCCGTCCACGTCGAACCGGCGCCGAGAAACGTGTTGCGCCCGATGACGCACATCTGCAAGCAAGTGTTTTGCGCCAACATGCTGTTTTCCATCATGGTCGTCATAAACAGCGCGGCGCGGAAGGGCAAAAAAGCGCCGTCGCCGACGACGGACAACATCACCTGCGCCCCCTGCCCAATGTTGACGTTGTTGCCGATGTAACTGTTGTCAATCACCGCGCCCGCGTTGACGGTTACGTTATTGCCGATAATGGTCGGTCCCTTAATGATGGCGCTGGGGTCAATAACGCAGTTCTCGCCGACGATAACCACTTCGGAACATTCCAGCACTTGTCGCCCTTCAAAAACGGCTTTGCCGAGAATTTTCAGTTTGAAAGCCAGTTCTTCGTTGGCGCGTTTTTCGTAGCGCGCGCCGCGCCCAAATTGCCCGAAGACCATATCCGCGATGAAGATATGCACCCACGAGTCAATGGCGATCATCGAGCGCAGCGGAACTTGGAAGACGAGGTCGCCGCTTTGGTCTGCCATGTAGGTCGGGACGTGATAGTAGCCAATTTCTTTGGCTTGCATGTCCACCACCAGCGGCTCGACGCCCGCCACCGGACCGTTGGGGTAATACCAAAGATCGGCAAGGTACAAACTTCCAGCGGGCGTGTACGAATTGGACAGCGGGAAAGCGTGTTCGCGGAAGGCGGGGTCGTCGGCGCGAAACGCCGCCCGCACCGGACGATTTTTGCGAATCGCTTCTTTCATAAAGTATTCGATGAAGGGTTCGTCAAAATATAAGTTGTCGCGATAAACGATGGTCGGCTCGCGGACGGGTTGCAAGCGGTCGTCTTTTTTCAACTCCATTTCGCGCGTTGCATACGGCGCGAGCATATCGCGCTGATGCAGCCAAAGCGGCGTGTTTTGAATGCGAAGCTCGCGCGCCGGCTCGCAGAACGGCATAATCGGGGTCGGCGCGTGGAGGATAATCTTAAGCATAGGCGAATTATAAATCAAAGCGCGCCTTTCGACGCGCCTCTTAAACAACGAAATAATTGCAACTTGCGACGTTTATTTTTGGTCGAGAAAACTCTTCAATTTTTGATTGAACATGACAGGCTCGTCGAGCATGATGAAATGCCCCGCCGTGTGAAAGCGCTCGATTTGCGCTTTCGGCGCGCCGTTCAACAGCGGACGCCATTGGTTGTGATTGACGACAATATCTTTGTCGCCGTACATGCCCAAAACGGGCGCATGAATTTTATGCAAGTCGGGGCGCAAATCGGTTTGACGCAGCGAGCCGATGCTGGAAAAGAAGGCTTCGAGCGAGGTGCGCGAAACGTCGCGATCCATCATCTCCGCCCAATGTTGATCTTTTGAATAAAACGGCGAAAGGATGCGGTAAAAGCCTTTATAAATCCACAGGTTGTGATAGGTCAGCCAGCCGAAGGTTTTGTAGCCGAAAACGCGCGGGAAGAAGTAAAGCGACGAACCCGCTATCGGCGAGCCGATGACGACGACTTTTTGGATTCTGTCGGGGTGTTCGATGGCGGTCATCAGGCTGACGGTGCCGCCCATGCTGTGTCCCACCAGCGGGGCGCGGACGATGCCCAACTGTTCCATAAATTGATAAACTAAACTGACGAAGTCTTTTACGGCGTAGGTGGAGCGCTTCGTGCCCGATTCGCCAAAGCCCCAAAAGTCCAGCGCGTAGGTGCGGTAATACGAGCCTAAATAGGCCATCGTCTCTTGCCACAACCCCCACGACCCTTGATAGCCGTGCAAAAGGATGACGGGTTTTCCCCGCCCAAAAACCTCGTAGTGGACTATCCCTTGATCGGTTGTTATTGAAGACACGGCGCGTCGCTGTCAGTTTTTTTTATTTTTCTTCCATCTCGCTCATAATGCTGTACAGCAATTCAAGCAAAACTGTTTTTACGGAGTTTCGATCTACCGCCACGCAAGGCAGAAGTTTTGTGCTTTTGTCGAGGCGCAGGGCGTGTCCCATGTCTTCTAAATCCCAGGCGTCTTCTTTATCTTGTTTGTTGGCGGCGACGACGAAAGGAGTCGGCGCGTAGGCGCGGAAGGTTTCGAGAATCGAACGCGCTTCGCGGAAGGTTTCGGGGCGGGTGCTGTCCACCATGACGATGAAGCCCAACATGCCTTCGGAGAGAATTTCCCACATAAAGTCGAAGCGCTTTTGACCGGGCGTGCCGAATAAGAATAAGGTCAAATCTTGATCTACGGTGATGCGCCCGAAGTCCATCGCTACGGTCGTCGCCGATTTGACGGAGCGCTCTTCGGCGGACGAGATTTTGCGTTCTGTGGCGACTACGTCAATTTCGCTGACGGATTGAATGAATTGCGTTTTGCCAGCGCTGAACGGACCGGTAATTACCATTTTGACTGTTTGCTGCATAATATTAAGTCCTCTATCCTCTCGGTCTGAAAAATTATAACGAACGAATGCGACCGATCAGTTTATTGACGAGATTTTTCTTCTCTTCTACTTCTTCGGGGGCGAGCGGTTTGACGGTTTGCGGTTTCATGTCGGCCGGGCGGACTAATTCGACCAAGCCCGCTTGCAGCAAGCCGTACACAATGCGCCGCACTTCCACGTCCGACAATTTGTTGGTCTTCGCAATTTGGCGCATGGTGTTTTTCGGATCTACAAATTTGACCACTTTCCATTCGTCCACGCTCAAGTTGACGTTGTCTCGCGGGCGGTCGGTGAATTTCAACGCCATGTCGAGGCTGGGAATTTCGTCTTGCAACTGTTCCAACTCGCGCAGTTGACGCGAGCCTTCGATGATGATGTTTTCCAAATCGAGGCGCACGTTAATGCGGTCTTCGGGCGGCATCATCTCCGCTTCAAAGCGGAAGATGCCTTCCACCCAAGTAAAGAGGCGGCGCACCATATCCGTGAAGTAGGCTTGCAAATTCAAAATAATGTCTTCGCGCGAAACGTAGCCCGCGTTGATCAACACCAAGCCTAACTCCTTATCGGAGATTTGCCCGGCGCGGTCTATGATGGCTTTGTATTGGTTGGCGTTTAGTTTGCTGGCTTTATACAACACGGACGCCAAACGTCCGTCGTCTTTGCCGATGCGCGCATACGCCAACTTTCCCTCGCGGAACGAGACAAAGGCTTGTTCCGAAACGCCGTCAATGACCAACGTGCCCGTTTTGCCGGCAAGGTTGACCAAGTTCAAAAGTTGGGTGATTGTAAAATCTCTTAAATTACCGCGTAGAGCCATAATTCCTCAAATCCCTTTTTCGGGGCGTTTGAAATTATACATGGTAAATTGATAAAGCGTCAATTAAACTTTCTTACACTCTTGTTTGGATTTTTCTTCGCTTATTTTTCCAAAATTTCTTTTAGTTGATTCATCGCCGCTTGCGGATTGACAAAATGGATTCCGCGCATTCCGAGTTCTTCGCAGGCTATAATATTCGCCGCTACGTCGTCCGCGAAGAGCGCCTCGCTCGCCTGAACCTGAGCCTGTTCCAACGCCCGTTGATAAATCTTCGCCTCCGGCTTCGCCGACCCGACTTCCGCTGAAATGGTCAAAGAGTCAAACGCCGAAGCGACTCCTTTGCGCGTCAGATAATCGCGCATGTCCGACCAGGCGTTGCTAATTAAGCCGACGTAAAAACGCGGGCGCAGCGAACGCAAATAATCCAAAATCGTCCAATCCACTAAATCGCCGGCGAAAAATTGCGCTTCTATCGCGGCGATTTCTTTTTCATCCGCTTTCAGACGACGCGCAATTTCCTTCCAATGCTCTTCAAAGGAAATTTCCCCTACGGTCGCCTTCTTCGCGGACGGGCTGTTGAAGACGATGTTGTCCAAGTCGTCATAGTCTATGCCGAAGCGTTCGGCTAATCGCTGACGCGGCGCTTGAAATTCGGTGCGCTGAATGACTCCGCCGTAGTCAAAAAAAACGGCTTTGATGGGCATGAGGTTTCCTCCTTGAAAATAAAAAATCCCGCAAGCAAAAATGCGCCTGCGGGAAAAACGTTCAGTCCGCTTATTTCTTTTTCGTCTCGCTCGTTTTTGAAGTTTTCGTCGTCGTCTTCTTGACGGCAGTTTTTTTCTCAGCGGCGGGTTTCTTCGCGGACGGTTTTTTCTCCGTCGCGGGCTTCGCTTTGGCGGCGGGTTTCTTCGCCTTTTTTATCGGTTCGGTCTCTTCTAATTTCGCGGGTTTTTCCGCAACGACGGCGGCTTTCGCCTCTTGCTTCGCCGCTTCGCGCCAGTTCGGATAGAAAAGTTCCATGCGCTGACGAGAAATCGAGTTGGCGCGGCGGCAACGCGGACAATGCGCGTCGTAATGATTTTGCCCTTTGGCGTCCATCGAAATTAATGCGGAGAGCATCTCCGCGCGTCCGACGGTGAACGGAGTCTGACAATATAAACAGCGTAAATTTAGCATGGCAAAAGCCCTTTCATGATTTTTCTTCCGCGTTGATTCTACCTGAAATTTTTACGGATTCGACGGCAGAATTCGCCCAGTCAGCAAATCGTCCAACACTTGGCGCACGAGGCGCAACTTCGCTTCGGTGAGGATGCCCGTGTCCGCGTCTTCGATGCCGAGCGGCGATTGCACGTTAATTCCGCCTTGCCCGACGATGAGTTGCGTCCAAGATTTCTGAATCGCTTTGACGGTGTCGGGCGTGATGGTCATCAGCCAACCGCCAGGGCGGTGCGGCGGCAGCGTCGTGCCGATTAAGTACACGCCTTGCGCGCCGACCAGCGAAAGAAAATCGTCCGAGCCGAGCGACGAGTAAATGTACATGCCGCCCACTTTTCTATCAGAAATGAGGATGTTGGCATAGCCGCCGTATTTGGCGGGGTCTTCGTCGGCGGGGATTCCCAGCGCCGTCGGGTAGCCGGCGGGGTCTACATAAATGCCTGTGCACAATCCGCAATAATATCGCGCGCCGTTATTAAAGGCGACGACGGCGGCTTGCGCGTTGGGGTCGTCGGCGGGGTACAACATGCCGACGCGGTATTCGTAGGTCATCATTGCCAACGTATAGCCCGCGATAAAGGCGGGAATTTCGACTTGTTGACTCGGCGCCAAGGCGCTGACGTTTCCGCCCGCCGCAACGTCGGGGATGTTGACAGCGAGGAATTGCACGGTTGGCGCGCTCGCCGCGAAAGACGCGATGCCCGGGTCGGGCGGCAAGGCGATGACGACTTTCAAGGTCGGGTCGGCGAGGTCTTCGGGCTTAATCTCGTTGCGGACTTGAAAACGAAAGCCAGAGGCTTGCGCGAGGTCGTAGACCGTTTTTTGATAGAGGTCGGATGTCTCCCGATCCATGTCGGCGGGCAGAATTAACAGCGCCAGCGGCGTGGACAGAGTCGGCACGAGAGTCGGCGGCGGTTGCGGCGTGGCGGAAGGCACGGGCGTCGGCGGCGCGACTTCGGGAATTTCTTTTCCGCTGCAAGCGGCGATCAACGCCGCCGACAGCAGAGCAAATACAATCCATTTTAAGCGCACAAAGTTTCTCCGTTGCAAAATATGGGGAGATTATAAATCATGTGGCAATTTCTTCGGGACGTTTTCGTCCTATAATTCATGCGGAGGCTGCCATGAAACGAATCTTCCTTCTCTTGACCTTTTTGCTCGCCGCGCCTGTGCCACGAAGTGGTATGCGCCGCGCCGACGGTTAGCCCTTCGGGGCGTTTTCGTCCTATAATTCATGCGGAGGCTGCCATGCAACGAATCTTCCTTCTCTTGACCTTTATGCTCGCCGCCTGCGCCGTGCCGACGCAGACTCAAACCTCCGAGTTTTTAGAAAACTCGGAGGTCTCAACCCCTGCCGCAACGCCTGTCATTTCGACGCAGGAGAAATCTTCCCCCACGCCGACGGAGATTCCCTTGCCGTCGTTTTCTCGCGCGGAGTTGGACTCAATGGACGAGGCGCAAAAAATCGCCCAAGCGCCGTCCGTTGACGAGATGCCCGCCGACCTGCGGGGCGCAGAAGTCAAATGGAGCGAACCCGTCATCGCCGAGGCAGGCTGGGGGACGCTCGTCCAATATTCAGGCGCGGACGAAAATGGAAATGAAGTCAGCGTTTACTACGACCTTGAAAACGGAGCGTGGGTCAAGCGCTACGAGAGTCTCGACCAAGTCGCGCAAATCCCCGCAGACCAAATCCCTGCGGCGCTGGTCGTCGGCGACGAGGTACTGACCAGTCGCGTCAGCGCCGATTACGAGCCGAGCGAAGCGGAGGAAGGCAAAATCGTCTTCCGCGACGCAAAGGGCGTTATCAAGATTGTTTATGACACAAGCGCCAACGCCTGGCTTTCGCAAGACGCTATTTCTGAATTGTTCAACTCAAATATGCTGACATATAAAAATGCCGAAGGGCAAGAGGTAACAATAGAGCTTACGACTTATGAATACACCAACCGAAGGGGCGAGGTTGTAGAAGTAATACAAACGCCCGACACAATGGCGACCATCAAACTACTGGCAGATAAATCAAAGTGGTATCCGGCAAGTGCAGACCTATTACCATTACTTATAGATATAGGAGGAGAAGGCGAACCTTTGTGGGATATGTTAGATAACTATGATATAGGTTTTCCGCCTAAAGATAAACGCACTTGGACTAGTCCTTATCCACGAAATGCAAGTGAACCGTTTATGCCGATATTTATTACAGGCTGGAAGGGCGGCACTTTGACTGCCATAAGAGGAGAAAACGGAGAGCTTTATTTAGCATTTTCTCCCACTACCGATCCAGTTGAATTTAAAAAAATGTCTTATGGTAAAACTGAATCAGTAGAGGATTATTATTTGCAAGAGTTAGCAGGGCAACATTAAATGACCTAACAAATGAGTAAAACTCATTAATGACCTTAAGTAAAAAACTTGCTTTTCACGCTCCATTATGAGTATCATTAATTGATGAAGAAACAATGCCAACTTCAATTTAATGAGTTTACTGTAAGACACAAATTATTTGCATTGCTGTCATACTGTCTGATATTTTGGCTGAGTTTTGTACTGCAAAAGCAGGTTTTAGCAGGAGGCTGTAATCAAGATTTTAGCTTTTACGATGACTCTATGTGCCAGGAGGCTAGGGATAATTCAGAGAGCGGGCAAGTATGTGCTGGCGGGGGCGGTTATGCATATTACAGTTGCAATGGTCCTCCAGGCGGAGGCTATGGAGTATGGAGTTATTGCTGGGGATGTCATACGGTCGGTGATATAGGCGGGGGCGGGAACGTGGGCGGGGGGAACAACCCTCAAACCAAAACCTGCGGCGACGAACAAACATCCCCGTTCATCTCTGGTTATAATCTCTCCCGTGCAAAAAAAATGGATGGTCGTCTTCGCCCTTTGCGGCGTTCTGCTCGTCGGCGGAATTTTACTCGCCACAACCTTCCTGCGCGGACGAACTTCGGCGCGGACGGCGCAAGTCCTCGCTTGGTTGCGGAATCCCGACTCGCGCCCCGAACTGAAAATCGCGCGCGGTTCAGTCTGCGGCGACGCGCCCTTCGCCTTCCCCGCCGACGGCATGGTTGGCTTCCTCTGGAACGACTCGTTTCGCCCGGGCCATCATCACGCGGGAATCGACATCTTCAGCGGCGCGGACGCGGGCACTACGCCCAATTACGCCACTTACGCGGGCTACCTCACCCGCGAAGCGGACTGGGTTTCCAGCGTCATCGTCCGCGCGCCGAAGGACCCGCTCGACCCGTCGCGTCAAGTTTGGGTTTACTACACGCATATGGCAGACCGCAACGGAAACTCGTTCATCTCGCCCGAATTTCCGCCGGGCACAAAAGAGGTTTACATCGAAGCGGGAACTTTTCTCGGTTATATGGGAAATTATTCGGGCAACCCCGCCAACCCCGTCGGCGTGCATTTGCACGTTTCTGTCGTCAAGGATGACGGCGAAGGGAACTACACTAACGAATTGGACATCCGCAACACTTACGACCCTAGCCCCTATTTTGGAATGCGCTTGAACGCTGACGAAAATAAGGATACGATTCCCGTGTGCGAAAGGTAAAATCTTTGACGCGAATGACGCGAAAGAAACGAATGGCGCGAAGTTGTAAAGATACAAACGTTCTCTTGCGGTTAGGTAAAATCTTTGACGCGAATGACGCGAAAGAAGCGAATGGCGCGAAGGTGAAGATAAACATTGACGCGAATGGTGCGAAAGGAACGAATGGCGCGAAGGTGTGAAGATAAACGTTCTCTTGCGGTTAGGTGAAATCTTTGACGCGAATGACGCGAAAGGAACGAATGGCGCGAAGGTGTGAGAGTGTAAATATTCTCTTGCAGTTGGGTAAGATTTATGACGTGAACAATAGGCAAATAATTTTTTGAAATCCATCGAAAGGGACTCATGCTTAAAGATAAAGTAATTTTGATTAGCGGCGCGGGCAAAGGAATTGGGCGGCAACTGGCGGAAGAAGCGGCGGCGCGCGGGGCGATTGTCGCCGCCAACGATATTTCGCCGATCAACGTCGAGGAAGTCGTCGAGCGCATTTGCGCCAAAGGCGGACGCGCCCGCGCCTACGTCGAGGACGTGGCGAAGAAGGTCGGGGCGCAAGCGGTCGTCAAAAGCGTGGAAGACGATTTCGGCGGCGTGGACGTTTTGGTCAACCACGCCGCCGTTGCGCCCAGTTCGCCGCTGCTGAATATGGACGAGTGGGATTGGCATCGCGTGTTGGATGTCAACTTGACGGGCGCGTTTTTGCTGGCGCAAACGGCGGGGCGCGTCATGCGCGAAAAAGGCTCGGGCGTAATCGTCAACCTAATTGCCGGAAACGCCGAAAGGTCGAAAGAGGCGGGCGCGTACTTTATCAGCAAGGCAGGATTGGACGAGTTGACCCGTCAACTGGCGCGAGAACTGAATCCGACCATTCAAGTTTTTTCCGCCGCAAATTTTGACGAGGCGCTGAAGGCGTTGGAGGAAGCGTGAAAGAGTTGACGGAATACCGCGAGAAATTGCTGGCGCGTTTGCGCGGCGCGGCGGCGGAATTACGCGACGAGTGCGCCGCCGTCGAGAATCCTTTTGCGCCGCTGACGGGCGAATGGACGGCGCACCGCGTCGCCTTTTTTTTGCGCGGCATGTTGCGCGACGTGTACGCCATGCGCGCGCGCCGCACATGGGAGGAGGACAACCCGCTCTTTGAAAATTTTGACGCTGACTCGTGGATCGCGCAAGCCTACAACCGCGACGAAGCGCTGGAAAAAATCTTGGACGAGTTTTCGGCGAGCGCAAACGATTTGTGCGACTTTTTGAGCGCTATGCCGACGGAAGGCTGGTCGCGTTTGAGTCGTCATGCGGCGTTGGGCAAAGGGCTGACTTTGCAACTGTGGGTCGAGCGCGGCTTGGCGCACATTGAAGCGGGCATTCAAAAATTTCGGCGAGAGGCGCTAAAATAGCGGTTATGAAAAAACAGCGAATTATCCTAGTGGACGATCACGAAGTCGTGCGTTTGGGTTTGAAATCGTTATTGGAACGACACCCACAATTTTCCGTCGTCGGCGAGGCGGGGTCGGCGCGCGAAGCGTTAGAGAAAACCGAAGCGCTCAAGCCCGATGTCGTCGTGATGGATATTCGTCTGCCCGGCACGTCGGGCATCGAAGCCTGCGAACAAATTGTCGAGCGCTTTCCGAATATTAAGGTGATTATGCTCACCTCTTACGCGGAAGACGAAATGCTTTTTTCCGCCATCCGCGCGGGGGCTTCGGGCTACATCCTCAAACAAATCGGCAGCGAAGATTTAGTCAAAGCGTTGGAAGCGATTGGACGCGGCGAAGCGCTGCTCGACCCCGCCGTAACGCAGCGCGTCTTTCAGGAAGTGCGCCGCGCTGTCAAAGAAGAAGAGGCTTCCGCGTTCGCGCATTTGAGTCAGCAAGAAAAACATGTGCTGATTCTCGTCTCGGAGGGCAAGACCAACCGCGAGATCGCCAAGACTTTATTCTTGGGCGAAGGCACAGTGCGGAATTACGTTTCGAGCATCCTCTCGAAGTTGAACGTCAACAACCGCGCCGAAGCCGCCGCCTACGCGGTGGAACATAATCTGCGAAATTATATTTCGTAAAAAAAACAAAACGCCTCGTCGCAGGCGTTTTTTCTTTAATCGCAATTGGACTTCGGTACTATTGACTTCTCTTTTTATTTCATTATAGTTTAATCATTGTCCTGTTGCGACACTGTCGCTGCGAGCGAAGCGAAGCAGTCCTTTTGCAAATCGTAGAGATTGCTTCGCCGCTTTCAGCGGCTCGCAACGACAAAAATACAGTTTTTTGTAGTCATTGCAACAGAGAATTTAATCTAATTAAGGAGAGAGTTTCTATGAAAGAATCGCACCCTGTTCACGAACGGAAACACATTTGGCGCGACGGATTTCTCCTCGTCGTCGCCTTGTGCGTTTTCGTCGGCTTGGTCTTCGCGTTAGACAACGCCATGAAGCCGACCTTCAACGCAACGACGCTGGCGCTGACGGGCGTTTTCCTCGCCTTCGTTCCCGCTTTCATCTGGCTGGCATTTTTCTACATTCAAGACAGCGTCGAACCCGAACCGAAAGGCTACGTCCTCGCCGTTTTTGTGCTGGGCGGATTGCTCGCCGCCGCCGTCGGCATCCCCGTCGTGGACAACCTCTTCCGCGTCTCGCATTGGATTTACACAAACACGCTCTCTTCCATCTTGGGCGGAATTCTCGTCGTCGGCTTCACGCAAGAATTTTTGAAATATGCCGCCGTCCGTTACAGCATCTACAACTCGGACGAATACGACGAACCGACCGACGGCGTTACCTACGCCACCGCCGCAGGGTTAGGATACGCCACAATGTTGAACATCAACTTCGTCATCTCCAACGGCGGCGTGGACTTGGGCGCAGGCATGATTCGCATGGCGGTCGTCGCGCTGGCGCACGCGGCTTTTGCCGGCGTTACCGGCTACTTTCTCGGACGCGCGAAATTTGAATCCGAATCCATTTGGTGGATGCCGACTGGCATCACGCTGGCGGCGATTTTCAACGGCATCTTCAATTGGCTGTTGGGAATCGTAACCCAACCGACCATCTCCCTCAGCGGCGCGAAAGACAACGCCTGGTGGGGTTTGGTCTTCGCCGCCGTCGTGGCGCTGGCGACGACCTCCGCCGTCCTCGCCTTAGTGCGGCGCAATATCCAAGCCTTAAAAGCGGCGCAAGGAGAATAACATGGCAAACAAACAAGGCTCTCTTGGAGACCGCTTCGCGGAAATCACCGTCGTCCTCGTTACGCTCGTCGCGTTGATTTTCGGCGGCATGTACAAATCCAGCGTGGAAAACGCCTCCATTCCGTTTGAAGCGCAGGGCGTTTCTCTCGCCGCCCCCAAAGGCTGGATACAAGCCAGCGTTCGCGGCAATGAAATCTTCCGCGCCTCAGACTTCAACTCAAGCGGATTCGCCACAACGTACAGCGTGCAAAAAATTGCCGTCGCCGACGACGCGACCGCGCCCGAAGTCGCCAATTTCATTTTGATGGATCGCGCTCAAACGCTGGACGCTTTCAAAGCGTTAGACCAAAACGAAGTGAGCGACAGCCTCGGACGCGACGCTTATTTGCTTCATTACGTTTACGTCTCGTCCAACCCCGACGCGACTCACGCTTCAATTCCCAACATCGTGCGCGGCGCGGACTTCATCTACTTGAAGGGCGGCTACGCCTACGTCGTCTCCTTCCAAGCCGACGATCAAAACTACGACCGCGATTTAGGGCGCTTCTATCGCTTCCTTGAATCGCTCCAGTTCTAAGGCAGGAAACATGAAACCGACTTTTCTTAAATCCGTTTGGGGATTTCTGTCCATTTTAGTTTTGGCGGCGGTCGCCTGCCGCGGCGGCGCGCCCAACGTAACGCCCAAAGCGACAGCCGAGCCTTCGTCTAACGATTCGCCGTCTAACGCGCCCGCTTCGTCCAGTTCTAACCTCATCGCCGCCACCGTGCAAATTTTCGGCATGTTTGACAAAAACGGGAAACTCGTTCAAGGCTACGTCGGCTCGGGGACAATCCTCTCCCCTTCGGGGATGATTCTCACGAACGCGCACGTCGCCAGCCCCGCTTCGCAAGGCGACGACGACTACGAACCCGACGCGCTGATGGTTGGGATGATCCTCTCCGAAGACAAGCCCGCCGTGCCGTCTTACATGGCGCGCGTCGTCGCCGTGGACGGATTCCTCGATTTGGCCATCATCCAAATCACGGCGGACGCGAAAGGCTCGCCCATCGACACGAGCAGTCTTAACCTGCCTTATGTGCAAAGGGGCGATTCCGACAGCGTGCACGTCGGCGACACGATTCACATCTTCGGCTTCCCCGCCATCGGCGGCAACACCATCACCTTCACGCAAGGCACGGTCTCCGGTTTTTCGCCCGAAGACCAACTGGGCGACCGCGCTTGGATTAAAACTGACGCGACTATCTCCGGCGGAAATTCGGGCGGTCTCGCCGCCGACGCGAACGGGCGCATTATCGGCGTTCCAACCATCGCCGCCGCCAGCCGCGACACCGACACCTCCGACTGTCGCGTCGTGCAAGACACCAACGGCGACGGGCGCGTAGATCAAAACGACAGTTGCGTTCCTATCGGCGGATTTCTCAACGGCATTCGCCCGATCAAACTCGCCCAAGCGCTGATAGACGCGGCGGTGAACGGCAAGCAATATACCAGTCCCTATTATCTGCCAGGCTCAAATGTTGCGACCAACCCCGGCAGCGGAAACGAATCCGCGACAAATTTTGTCTGGATGGACACTTCCAACGCTGCTTCTCAACAATGCGATTTCCTCGAACAGAACGTCAACGCCTACGACTCGTCCGCGCTGTGCATTGTGGCTGGGTTCGATTACAGCGGCATGACGCCCGGCGAACCCATTATGGAGCGCTGGTACAACGGGAACGAAAAAATTGGAGAATTTAATTACGCCTGGGACGCCAAAGAAAACGGTTTAGCCGTCACCGCCTTAACCAACGGCGGAGACGCCATGCCCGCCGGAAAATACCGCCTCGAACTGTACGCGGGCGATTCTGTTAAATTAATCGGGCAATCCTCGCCTGTGGTTGTCGGCGGCGGAGAAAGCGGCGGTTCGCAACCGCCGCCATCCAACGCGGACACCATCACCATTTACGGCATCGTTTATGACAGCGCGACCAACAAGCCCATCCCCGGCGCCTACGTCTTCGTGCTGACGCCAGGCACCACCTACGACGATTGGGCAAACGCCGAGTACACAAAGGACTATATCGTCTCTTACCTGCAAACAGACGCCAGCGGAAAATATAAAATTACGGGCATTCCATACAACACGCAATTCACGCTGGTTTACGCCGCCAAAGGCTACTACGACGCCTCAACGGATATCCTGATTGCCAAAACGGGCGATCCCAATTCTTACGAACTCAACGCGGGCTTAAGCAAGTAGTTGTTCTGCAATTCAAAAAGAGTCTCTGACGTTCAGAGACTCTTTTTATTTTTTATATCATCTATTCTTTTTCGCCGCTAATTTTCGCCCACAGTTTTTTCATCATCAGCGCGTCTTCTTCCATAATCGGGCTTTCGCACAAAATGCGTCCGCCGCAGCCGAAATCGCGCAAGGCGTTGAAGAGCGCCTTAAGGTCAAAGTCCGCTTCGGCGAAGGGCAGGTGATGCTTCTCGCCTTTCGCGCCGTAAGCGATTCCCGAAAGGTGAATGTGCAGTTTTTTCAAGGCTTTTTTGCCCAGCGACTTTTGATATTTTTTCAGCAAGTCCGACCATTCGTCGTAGGTGTTCATCGAGCCGTCGCCCGGTCTGGCGTGCAGATGAGCAAAATCCAAACACGGCGCGACGCCCTCCATCGCCGCCGACATCGCCAGCGCGTCGTCCAACGAACCGAGCATTGCCGATTTGCCCATCGTCTCCGGGCGCAGCGTTACCGCGTCGCCGTTGGCTTTCAACTCGTTGACGCAGCCTTCCAAACGCGGAAGCGCAATTTTCAAAACCTCTTTTGGGTCGGCGCCAAAATAAGAGCCAGGATGAAAGATAATATCCGTCGCGCCCGCTAAAAATCCGTAATGCGCCGCGTCCATCAGACGCTTGCGCGACTTCGACCATTCTTCTTCGGTCGCGTTCAAATTGATGAAATACGGCGCGTGGACGCTCAACGAAACTCCCTGTTCGACGCTGGCGGCGCGGATGGCGGCGCACGTCGCCTCGCTGACGCGCACCGATTGCACCCAGCCCAACTCAAACGCTTCTAATCCGATAGATTTGCTAAACTCAATCGCGCCGACCGAGCCGCCCGGTTTCTTCGGCGTTCCCATCGGCGAGCCGACTGTTCCAAATTTGAAAGATAAAGGCATGAGGACTCCAATTTTTAGGTTACAGATTTAAGGTTGAAAGTTTAAGGTTGCAGGTTTAAGGTTGAAAGTTTAGGGTTACAAGTTTAAGGTTTAAGGTTGAAAGTTGCGTTTATTTTTTGTATCAACGGCGGACCTAAAATCAGCAAGCCGATTAACGCCGCCGCTAACGCCGCCACTAAAACCGCCGCCGCGCCGACGTCCTTGCCGACTTTCGCCAGCGGATGATTTTCCTTCGTCGCCAAATCCACAACGGCTTCGATGGCGGTGTTCAAAAATTCGGCGGTGAAAACAAAGGCGGTCGTAAGGACGATGATCGCCCACTCTTGCAAAGAAATCCGCAACCATAAGCCGACGATGAAAATCGCCGTTGCGATGACGCTGTGAATCCAAGCGTTGCGTTGCGTGCGTAAAACGTACGCCCAGCCCTGAAACGCATAGCGAAACGAGCGAACGCGCGAAATAAAAAATTTTTTCATTCCCGAATTTGAATGCGCGCCAGCCCCAATTTTTGCAGAACCTCCGCTTGTCGCGCCCACATCTCGGATTTCTTCTCGTCCGTATCGTGATCGTAACCGAGCAAATGCAACACGCCGTGCACGATCAACAATTGCGCCTCCGCTTCGACGCTATGTCCGCCCTCTTGCGCTTGTTGCGCGGCGCGAGGGACGGATAATGCAAGGTCGCCAAGATAAAGGCGCTGCGTCTCTGGGTCAATTTCTCCCGCCGGAAAAGAAAGCACGTCGGTCGGCGCGTCCACGCCGAGATAATCGAGGTTCAACTCGTGAAGTTGACGGTCGTCGCTCAAAAGGATGGAAAGGTCGGCGGCGGCGGATTCGGGGGCGACGGTTTCAAGCGCGAGGCGGGCGGCGCGTTCCAACAGCGCCGCGTCGCGGAAGTCGGTTTGGTTGTCAATGTGAATCATGGAGTCTCTTTCTTCGCCAGCGGAGCGGTGTCTTGGTCGGAGACGGAAATTTTCGGATATTGAATCCGCTGATGATAAACGCCGCGAAGCGTCGCCGCGAAAGAATCGGCGATGAGCCGCAAATCGCGCAGCGTCAACAGCGTGTCGTCGAGTTGATGATTGCGCTGCGCCGTTTGAATCACGCTGGCAATTAACCCGTGAATCGCTTCCATATCGGCGGGACGTTCGGCTCGCGCGCGGGCTTCGGTCGCGTCGGCGAGCATGAGCAACGCCGTCTCGCGCGAAGCGGGGCGCGGACCCGGATAACGAAATTTTTCCATGTCCACTTTGGCGGCGTCGCCGTCCGCCGCTTCGACGGCTTGATTGTATTGAAAGTAAGTTACCAGCGTGCCGTGATGTTCCAAAATAAAATCTTGCAGGCGGCGCGGAAGGCGATGTTTTTTCGCCAGCAAAACGCCGTCGGTAACGTGGCGAATAATCGTCGCGGAAACTTCGGCGGGGTCGGCGGCGGTGTGCGTGTCAATTTGATCTTGCACTTGATTTTCGATGAAAAAACTTGGATTAAGCGCTTTGCCGATGTCGTGAAACAACGCGCCGACGCGAGTAAGCAACGGGTCGGCGCCGATTTTTTCGGCGGCTTGCTCGGCGAGGTTGGCGACTTGCAAACTATGTTGGTAGGTGCCGGGCGCGCTTTGCAAAAAGAATTTCAACAGCGGAAAATCGGGGCGGGAAATATCGAGCAGTTGCAGCGCGGTGGTCAGCCCCAACACTTGGGCGAAAATGTATTGCAAGAGCAAGGCAATGCTTGCGGAGGCAAAGCCTGCAAAGACGGTCGCGCCGCCGTATTGAAAAATTCCCAGCCAATCCAACGTAATCAGCGGAATGCGAAACGCCATCAACGCGGCCGCGCCTGCAAAAGCGATGGCGATTCCCGCTTGCAGAAATCCCCAAAAGCGCCGCGCCGAACCGAGCGCGAGCAAACCGATCAGCGACGAAAACAAATAATAGGGAATTAAATCCAACGAGTTGGGCAGCGCAAACGCGGAAAGAATCGCCAAAGGGATGGAGAAGACGATGCCGACTTCGACGTTGAACAACACCGTAAACAAAAGCCCCGCCGCTTGAATGGGGTAGGCGTAAGGCGCGAGAGTCCGCTCGGAAAAAATGCGCGCTCCCGCCAGCACAACCAAAAAGACGATGGCGACCAACAAAAGATATTTCGGCTCGTTCAACACAATTAAGCGCGGCTTGCGATAAAAATAAATCGGCACGAAGACGGCGCAAAGCGCCACCGCCGCCGCCGCCGAAGCGAGGTCTTCCCAGCGCTGACCGGGTCGAATCATGCCCAACTGTTGAAAGGCTTCCATATCCGCGGGCGTAATAATCTCGCCTGTCGGCACAATCGTTTCGCCTTCCTTGTACGTCCGAACAATCGGCAAGACCGCCTCGCGCGCGGACTTCTTTGCGGCGTCCGTCAACTCTTGGCTGAAAAAACTATTCGGCACGACGAAGGGAATCACCAGTTCGGTTACCAGTTCAGTTTGCTGTTCGGTGAAAATTAAACTGACAAAAGAAGAAACGCCCGTTTGCGCGGCGGCGACTTTATCTTCATAAATGGCGCGGCGCATGGTCGTTTCCAACACGCGCACGGCTTCGCTTTGCACCGCTTCCCATCGCGCGTCGGACACGCCGATTAAGTAGTCCACCGTTTCGGGCTTTAAGCGCAAATCACTTAACGCCAGCAGACTCTTCTTCATGTCGTCCGCGCTGAGTTCGTCGTTGTCTCGAATGGATGTGATGTTCAAAAGCGAAGTTCGCAGGCGTTCGATTTGTCCGCGAGCGATGGACGGGTCGGGCTGACTATATACGGACTGGACGGCGCTCTCCGCCGCCTTCCGCGCCTCTTCGGTGCGAATCTCGCTGACGTATTCGATGTCGCGCGGCGCTTGAATTGTAGATTGAGTTACCTCGCCGACGACATAAGTTTGTCTGACGGAATTTGCGCCCAGCGGCGAAATCAAAATCAAAAACGAGACGAGCGCCGTAATGGCGATCATCAGCCATTGCAAAGTTCGCGCGCGGCGAGAAACGGGAGGAAGAGTCGGCACGGCGCTATGGGTTGAGCAGCGTTTTCACCATCGCGCTAATCGCGTCGTTCGGGGCGCGTCCGGCGACTTTGGGAATGACGACTTTCATCACTTTGCCCATATCGCTCGGCGCGGCGGCTCCGGTCTCGGCGATGGCGGCTTGCACGAGCGCGCGCAATTCGTCCGCAGGCATGGCTTGCGGAAGGAATTCTTCCAAGACTTTGATTTCGGACACGTTTTCTGCGGCAAGGTCGGCGCGGTTGGCTTTTTCCGCTTCCGCCAGCGCTTCGCGTCGCGTTTTGACTTCCTTTTGCAGCAAAGCAATCAGCGCCGATTCTTCCAACTCGACGCGCTTGTCCACTTCCGCCTGTTTGACGGCGGCTAAGGTCATGCGGATGGTGCGTTTGCGAAGTTCGTCGCCGCTTTTCATGGCGGCTTTCATCGCTTCGTTTAGTTTCTCTTTAGTGTTCATTGTTAAACCTCTTGCCGAATTTTTCCTGCTAGATTTTTCAGCGATAACTTATCGAAACGCCGACAAGTTGTTCGTTGATTATACCTTTCGCGGGAAAGTTATTTGTCCGCAAATTTTTGTTTCATCTCCGCCGTCAGCCTTTGGCAAAGCAGATTAAATTCGCGCGTTGTGCGTTTGGTCGCGGCGGCGATGGCATAATCAAATTTGAAGCCTTGTTCGGGCGCGTCTAAATTCATCCAGCCGTGAGAATCTTTGGGAAGATTTTTCAACACCCAAGGGCGCATCGGCTTGATGAAGTATAAAAAATCCAACGGCAAGTAAATTTTGCCGGAACGCAAGCTTGGGCTTTGCATCAACTCTTTCTTTAGCGGATCAATTTCCGTCGGCGCGGGCGGCGCGGCGTCAAATTGATTCAGCCAAAGCGTTACATAATTGCTGTGCGCGTAGAAATCTTGAACGGTGTGCAAGGCGCGCCCAAACGCCGCCCAAGATTCCGCAGCGTTCGGTTCGCGCAAAGCGGCAACCGCCGCGTCAAACTGCGCGGCGACGTAGCGGTCGCCCGCCTCGAAGGCGTCGTTGTCGTAATGGATTTCGTCGTGTCCAAATTGGTTGCGAAGCGCGTCCTGCTTGACGTTGGCTTCGGCAATCGCATCTAACGCGCGTTTGCTAAAATGCGACGCGAGCGCGTCGGCGGTCATTTCAATGTGATATTTAGTAATCATCTCGTCATTATAATTTAATCCGCTATAATATCTTTATGAAATTTTACACCGCCAAAGGCGACGACGGCTCGACGGGTTTGCTCGGCGAAGGTCGCGTGCCAAAATACAATATCCAGATTGAAGCCATCGGCGCGTTGGATGAAACGTCCGCCGCCATTGGGCTTGCTCGCGCGCAATGCGAAGCGCCGCAAACCGCGCCGATTTTGATTCAAGTGCAGCGCGATCTTTACAAACTGATGGCTGAAGTCGCCGCGACGCCAAAAAACGCCGAAACCTTTCGCTCGATTGACGAGGCGCGGGTGGCGTGGCTCGAACAGCAAACCGACTCGCTCAGCGAAGCGATTGAAATTCCCAAAGAATTTATTTTGCCGGGCGACACAAAAGGCGGCGCGGCGTTATCGTTGGCGCGAGCCGTCGTCCGCCGCGCAGAACGGCGCGTGGTGGAACTTTACGACGAGAAGGTCGTTTCCAACCCGCAGTTGTTGCGCTATTTGAATCGCTTGTCGTCGTTGTGCTTCGTCCTTGAATTGGCGGAAAATCAACACGCGGGAAAAAACACCTCGTTCGCTAAAACCTCCTAACCTCCCCTATGACTGGAACTATTCTTAACGTCGCCGCTATTCTTGTCGGCGGCTCTTTCGGTTTGCTTTTCGGCTCGCGCATTCCCTCGCGCTTTAAGGACACCATCACCAACGGCTTGGGCTTGCTGACTCTCGCCATCGGGCTGCAAATGTTTTTCAAAAGCGAGAATCAACTTATTGTCTTAGGCTCGTTATTAATCGGCGCGCTGCTCGGCGAGTGGTGGAAGATTGAAGAAGGTTTGCAAGCGCTCGGTCAATTTTTGGAGAAGCGCTTTTCGCGCGACGCGCAACAAGGCGCGGGTTCGCATTTTGTGCGCGGATTTATGACCGCCTCGCTGCTCTTCTGCGTCGGACCGATGACCATTCTCGGTTCGATTCAAGACGGCTTAAGCGGCGACTATAACTTGCTCGCCATCAAATCCGTTTTAGACGGATTCGCTTCGATGGCGTTTGCCTCCACGTTGGGAGTCGGCGTGCTTTTTTCGTCGCTGACGGTTTTCGCCATACAAGGCGGAATCAGCCTCTTTGCCGGGGTTTTCGACGCCATCCTCACAGCGCCGATGATGAACGAAATGACCGCCGTCGGCGGCGTGATTCTCGTCGGGCTGGCGTTGAGCAGTTTGTTGGAAGTCAAAAAAATTCGCACAGGCAGTTTTCTGCCCGCTTTAATTATCGCGCCGTTAATCGTCTGGGTGATGGAACGCTGGTTTTAGCGAAGCCGCAATAAGCGCAATAAAAAACATCCCTTACGGGATGTTTTTTATTGTGACTCCGACAGGACTTGAACCTGTAACCAATTGATTAAGAGTCAACTGCTCTGCCATTGAGCTACGGAGCCATTTTTCAGGCGGACGGTATTATACCGCAAAGAAACGACCTGTCAATAATCGGCTATCTGCTACAATAGGAGAAGTTTTATCCGATAAAGAGAAGAATTTTAGAAATTATAGGATAATAAACGCGACAATTATTCGTACAGAGGCAAACTTTTGACATGAATCTTGAACACGAATTTCCCGGTCCGAATTACGGATATTTGCTCGAACTTTACGAGCATTATCAAAAAGACCCGACGACGGTGGACGAAGCGACGCGGCGCTTGTTCGCGCAGCAGACTCCCGACGCGCCGCCGCACCCCTCCGCCGCGCCCGCGCCGCAAAGCGCGAACGATTTGCGAAAAGTCGTCGGCGCGGTCAATCTCGCGCAGGCGATTCGCTCCTATGGTTATCTCGCGGCGCGGATTAATCCCCTGCAAAATCAGCCGCTCGGCGACCCGACGCTGAAATTAGAATTTCATCAACTCGACCAAAACGACCTCTTTCAACTCCCCGCGTCGTTGGTCGGTTTGCCCGCCGAACACGCCGCCGCAAACGCCTCGCAAGCCGTCGCCGTTTTGCGTTCGATTTATTGCGGCGCAATCGGCTACGATTACGGCCACATCCGCAAACCCGAAGAGCGAAATTGGCTGCAACAAATCGCCGAAAGCGGACGTTTTCGTCCGCCAAAGCAAACGCTGGATAAGGTGCGCCTGCTCGACCGATTGAGTCAAGTCGAGGCGTTTGAAATTTTCGTTAACCGCATTTACCCTGGCAAGACGCGCTTCTCCATCGAAGGCTTGGACATCCTCGTCCCCATGTTGGACGAAGTCATCGCCGAAGCCGCGCAAGCGGACGTCCGCGCCGTGTTGATTGGCATGGCGCATCGCGGACGGTTAAACGTCCTAGCGCACATTTTACAAAAACCTTACGAGCAAATTCTCGCCGAATTCAAAGACCCCAAAAATCGCTCGCGGACTTGGGATCAACTCGGCTGGACGGGCGACGTAAAGTATCACATGGGCGGGTCGAAACTGCATCAAAACGCGGAGCACGGCAATTTAATCGTCAGCATGTCCGCCAACCCGAGCCACCTCGAATTGGTGGATCCGCTCATTCAAGGCATGTCTCGCGCGGTCAACAGCCGCGTCAATTCGGGCGGCGCGCCGATTCTTTCGTTCAACAATTCGCTGCCGCTCGTCATTCACGGCGACGCTTCGTTCATTGGGCAAGGCATCGTCGCCGAAACGCTCAACCTTTCGCAACTCGCCGCCTACACAACCGGCGGAACGCTGCACATCATCTCTAACAATCAATTGGGATTCACCGCCTTTGAAAACGAATCGCGCAGCGGGCTTCACGCCAGCGATTTGGCAAAGGGCTTTGAAATCCCCATCATCCACGTCAACGCCGACGAACCCGAAGCCTGCAGCGAAGCCATCCACACCGCGATTGCGTATCGCCAAAAATTTCAAAAAGATTTTATGATTGATTTAATCGGCTATCGGCGGCACGGACATAACGAAGGCGACGAGCCGCGCTTCACTCAGCCCGTCATGTATCAAGAAATTGACGCGCATTTGCCGCTCCGCAAGTTGTGGGCGGCGCGGCTGGAAAAAGAAGGCGTCGTCGCGCAAGACGAATCCGAAAAGATGTTGCAAAAATATCTCAACGAATTGCAAGAGATCAACCAAAAACTAGACGCGGAACACGCGCTGCAAGAGCCGCTGCCCACGCCCCCGCCGCCGGGCGCCGCGCAGAAAATCCCCACCGCCGTTCCGTTAGAACGCCTGCAAGAGTTGACTCAATCCCTGCGCCAATTCCCCGCCGGATTCAGCGCCAACGCCAAACTGACTCGCTTCGTCGAAAAACGCCGCAAAATTTTAGACGACCCCGCCGCCCCCAACGTGGACTGGGCAGCCGCCGAAGAACTGGCGTTCGCCACCATTTTGCAAGACGGCGTCGCCATTCGCATGAGCGGACAAGACACGCGACGCGGGACGTTCAGTCAGCGCCACGCCGTTTTCTACGACGCGGAAACCAATCAGCCTTATGCGCCGTTGCAAGCCATCCCGCAGGCGCAAGCCGCTTTTGAAATTCACAACACGCCCGTCAGCGAGGCGGGGCCAGTCGGCTTTGAAATCGGCTACAACATTCAAGCGCCAGAACGGCTGGTGATATGGGAAGCGCAATACGGCGACTTCGCCAACAACATCCAAACGCTGGCGGACGAATTTCTGCTTTCAGGTCGCGCCAAATGGGGACTCACACCCTCGCTGGTTCTTCTTCTTCCGCACGGCAACGAAGGCATGGGACCCGACCACTCGTCGGGGCGCATCGAACGTTATCTCAACCTCGCGGCGGAAGGCAATGCGCGAGTCGCCGTGCCGACGACCGCCGCGCAATACTTCCATCTTCTGCGCCGACAAGCGCTCTTGCTCAAAACCGACCCGTTGCCGTTAATTGTTTTCACGCCCAAAGGCTTTCTGCGCCACCCGCTGGCGGCTTCTTCGCCTGATCAACTGGCGGCGGGAAGTTGGCAATCGCTGCTGGAAGAGCCGAACGCAACGCGCAAGCCGAAGGCGGTAAAAAATCTCATCCTTTGCAGCGGGCGCGTTTACTTCGACTTAGTCGGCGACGAATCGTGGGCGCAACAGCAAGAGGCGGCGGTCGTCAAAGTCGAGCAGCTTTATCCCTTCCCTAATAAGTCGCTGGAAAAATTATTGGACAAATATCCCAATTTGCAAAAAATCGTTTGGCTGCAAGAAGAGCCGATTAACATGGGCGCTTGGGATTTCGCTCGCGGACATTTGAAGCGTTTGCTCGGCGAGCGCCTGCCGCTTTACTACGTCGGGCGCCCCGACAGTTCCAGCCCCGCCGAAGGCTCGTCCACCCTTTACCGCATCAACCAACAAGCCCTGATTCATCGCGCGCTCAACGTCGAAGAACAGGCTGACAACCCCAGCGTTATTATCGAGAGAGGATAAATTATGAGCGTTCAAATCACCGTTCCCGAAATGGGAGAATCCGTCATCGAAGCGACCGTGCATCAATGGCTGAAAAAAGAAGGCGATTTCGTCGAAGCGGGCGAAACGCTGGTCGAGTTGGAAACCGACAAAGTCAATTTAGAAGTCGGCGCAAAATCGTCGGGCGTGTTAGCGAAAATTAATTTCCCCGCCGGGCAAGACGTCAAAGTCGGCGACGTGTTGGGCGAGATCAACGAAGACGCGAAACAACCCGCCGCCGCGCCGAACGTTCAGCCTGATTCTGCTCCTCCAGCCGCGCCCGCCCCGACGCCGCCTTCGTCCGCGCCGCAAGTTACGCCAGTCGCCATGCGTTTGGCGCAAGAACAAAACGTGGACTTGAGTCAAATTCGCGGCACAGGTCCTGACGGGCGCGTTACCAAATCGGACGTGGAGCAATTCGTCAAGAAGCAAGCCGTCGCGCAAGAGCCGCCAAAACCCGCCGAGGTAAAGCCGTCCGCGCCCGCGCCGCAAGCCGCAATTTCCACTCCTCTCGCGGAAGCGCCTTCTGTGCGCAAGGAAGAACGTCAGCGCATGTCGCGCCGCCGCCGCACCATTGCGGAACGTCTGCTCGAAGCGAAACAAACGACCGCCATGCTGACGACGTTCAACGAAGTGAATATGAGCGCGGTGATGGAACTGCGCCGCCGCCGCAACGACGCTTTCGTCGAACGGCACGGCATAAAATTAGGAATGACCTCGTTCTTCGTCAAAGCCAGCGTCAGCGCGTTGAAAGCCTTTCCGCGTTTGAACGCCGAAATTCAAGGCGACGACGTTTTGCTCAAACGCTATTACGATATTGGCGTCGCCGTCGGCGCGGAAGAAGGGTTGGTCGTCCCCGTCCTTCGCAACGCGGAAGCGATGTCGTTCGCCGAAATCGAAACGAAGATAAAAGAATTCGCCGCCAAATCAAAAGACGGCTCGCTCTCCGTCGAGGAGATTCGCGGCGGGACGTTTACCGTAACCAACGGCGGCGTCTTCGGCTCGATGTTCAGCACGCCGATTCTCAACCTTCCGCAAGTGGGAATTCTCGGCTTGCATAAAGTGGAAGATCGCCCGATTGTCGAGAACGGCGAGGTAGTCGTCCGCCCGATGATGTACGTCGCGCTCAGTTATGATCATCGCATCGTGGACGGGCGCGAGTCCGTGCAGTTTCTTTCCCTCGTCAAAGCGTTGGTCGAAGACCCCGAACGCCTGTTTTTGGAAGGGTAATTCAAAATAAAACTCCGAGATTTTTTCTCGGAGTTTTATTTTCAGCGCAAGGTTGCGTTATACGCCAACAAGAAAAGGTATTGCGGAATTAGCCCTAAAACAACTGTGGCAATCGCCGTCAAGCCGATAGTGAAATTCAGCCACGGTTCGCGTTCCGCTTCGGGGTCGCCGTCTTTCATATACATATTGACGACGATTCGCAAATAATAAAACGCGGAGACTAGCGACATAATCACGCCGATAACGGCGAGTCCCGGAAATCCGCCTTCGAGCGCCGAGCGGAAGAGGTAAAACTTGCCGACCATGCCGACCGTCGGCGGGAAGCCAAAAAGCGAAATCATAAATACGGTCATCGCCAGCGCCAGCGCGGGATGTTTTTTCGACAACCCGGCGTAATCCGCAATTTCAAGCCCTTTGCCTTCGGCCTTTTCCAACGCGATGACCACGCCCCACGAGCCGAAGTTGGCAATGACATAAGCCGCCAAATGGAAGAGTCCCGCCGCAATGGCTGTCGCGGCGACTTGCGGATTTCCGTAAGGGACGAACGCCATCAAAATATAACCCGCGTGGGCGATAGCGGAATAGGCTAACATGCGTTTGACGTTCGTCTGCGTAACGGCGATGAGGTTGCCGACGATCATCGTTACGGCGGAGAGCGCCCAGAAGACGTTGGTCATGTCTGCGGCGAGCGGTTGAAAGGCGGTTACAAAGACGCGGAACAAAGCGACCAGCCCGGCGATTTTTGCGCCCGCCGCCATAAACGCGGTAACGGAAGTCGGCGCGCCTTCGTACACGTCGGGCGTCCACATGTGGAAAGGGACGGCGGCGAATTTATAGCCCAAGCCGACCAAAATCAGCGCCGCGCCAATTGCCAGCAAGCCCAAGTTCGCGCCGTCAGCCGCTTTGGCGACAATGGCGGAAAGGTTGGTCGTGCCCGTCGCGCCAAAAACCAGCGCCGTGCCGTAAACGATAAATCCGCTGGCGAACGCGCCGAGCAAGAAATATTTAATTCCCGCTTCTTCCGCTTTGGCTTTGCGCGAAATTGCGGACAGCACATAAAGAGGAATCGAAAGCAGTTCGAGCGCAATGAAGACTACAATGAGATCGCCTGCTTGCGCCATGAGCATCATGCCCGCGAGGCTGAATAAAAGCAAGATGTAATATTCGCCGCGTTCCGCGCCGATGCGTTTGATATATCCGTAAGCGAGGGCGATGGAGAGCAACCCGCTGATCAGCAACAGGATGTTGGCGTAAGCGGAGAAGCCGTCCAGTTTTGTCATGCCGCTAAAGCCGACGCCGCTCGCGCCGATTTGAGTCAACGCAAAGCCTAAGGCGGCGGCGATTCCCAACGCCGACAAAAACGCGACGACGCCCTTGCGCCCCTTTGGGATGAAAAGTTCTGCGACCAGTAAAAGGCAGGCGGAGGCAATCAGAATAAGAAAAGGGATGATTGTGTAAAAGTCAGTATAGGTTGGCTGCGTCATGAACGCTCCGAAATTCCGACGACGAGCAAATTTCAACTCGTCGTCTTAGGTCAACTACAAAGGCAACGCGGACAGCAATTTCTCGACCGCAGGGGCGAGGATGTCAAAGAACGGTTTGGGGTATAAGCCGATCCAGAAGATGAAGACAACCAACGGAATCATGGTAACGATTTCGCGCCAGTTGAGGTCTTTCAACTTGTGTTCTGTAATCACTTTTCCGTCGGGTCCGAGGAACATTTTTTGGAATAAGTAAAGCAGATAGACCGCCGCTAAAATGACGCCCAACGTGGAAAAGCCCGCGTACCAAGGGCTGGCGATGGCTTTTGAGCCAAACGCGCCGAGCAAAATCGTAAACTCGCCGACGAAGCCGTTTAAGCCAGGCAAGCCCATCGAAGAGAAGACGGCGATGAGCATCATCACGGCGAAGATTGGCATCGCTTTCCACAAGCCGCCGTAATCGCTAAATTGGCGGGTGTGCGTCTGCTCGTAAACCATGCCGATAAGAAGGAATAACGCGCCGGTGCTGAGCCCGTGATTGACCATTTGCAAAATCGCGCCAGAGACGCCTTCGGCGTTGAGGGCGAAGAGGCCGAGCATGACGAATCCCAAGTGGCTGACGGAAGAATACGCGACCAGTTTTTTGATGTCCGCTTGGGCGTAGGAGACCGCCGCGCCGTACAAAATGCCGATGGTCGCCAGCAACGCCATCCACGGGGCGGCTTGGATGGTCGCGTTCGGGAAGAGCGGAATGTTAAAGCGCAGGAAGCCGTATGTTCCCATTTTCAATAAAACGCCCGCAAGGATGACCGAGCCAGCCGTCGGCGCTTCAACGTGGGCGTCGGGCAGCCAGGAGTGCAGGGGCCACATCGGAACTTTGATGGCGAAGGAAAGCGCAAAGGCGACGAAGAGCAGCATCTGCGCGGTTGGGGAAATTTGTCCGCTGGCGTAAAGTTGCGGGAGACGTGCCAACAGTTCGGGAACGTTGAAGGTGTTTTGCGCTTGCACGCCCAAGTAGATGATGGCTAAAAGCATGAGGATCGAACCCGCCATGGTATAGAGGAAAAATTTCAAGGCGGAGTAGATGCGGCGCGGTCCGCCCCAAATGCCGATGATGAAGTACATCGGCACGAGCGTAAATTCCCAAAAGATGTAGAAGAGGAATAAATCTTGCGCGAGAAAAACGCCCGTCATGCCGACTTCCAGCAAAAGGAAGAAGATCATGAATTCTTTGACGCGCTCTTGCACGGCGCTCCACGCGGAGAGGATGGAAATGGCGGAGAGGAGAGTCGTCAGCAGCACGAGCAAAATGCTCAGCCCGTCCACCGCGAGGTAGTAGTAGATGTTCCAATCGGCGACGCGAATCCAAGCGTATTTGGCTTCCAACTGCAAGTTCGGGTTGGTTTTATCAAATTGAGCGAAGGCCCAAAACGAGATTAAGAGCGTCGCCAGCGCGGTAATCAGCGCCGTCCAGCGGATGGCATCTTTCTTTTCGGCGTTGATAAAGGCGATGACGAAGACGCCCAACAACGGGAAAAAGGTTACGAGCGTAAGAGGTTGCAAAAGAAATTCCATAATCTATCCTCGGTTTTCTACGAGTTATTTCAAAATCAGGTAGCCTAAAATTAGGACAACGCCCAGCAAGGTGGCGAGCGCGTAGGTGCGGATGAAGCCGTTTTGGGCTTTTCGCAAGTTGGCGGAAAGCCATTCGGCAAACGCGCCCCAACTGTTGAAGAAGGCGTCAATGCCGCGTTGGTCAACGTTGCGGTCGAGCAGGGTTTTGGTCAAGCCGTTGAAGCCGCCGACGATTAATGTGTCGTGGACGAAGTCGTGCCAGAATTTCCAGTCCACCGCGTCGGCGAGGAAGGCGGCGAGGCGCTCGTAGGGTCCGATGACCACGGCGCGGTAGAGTTCGTCCACGAACCATTTATTTTCCATGCCCGTAAACGCCCAGCCGAGCGGTTTTTTCAACGGGTCAATTTGTTTTTCTTTTAGCGGATTGCGCCCGTACAAGAACCACGAAACGACCAGCGCCAAAACCGCCAACAGCGTGGACATGCCCGCGACGCCCCAATTAAACGGCAGGCTTTCGACGCCGCTAATCGTGGACGAGAGCCAATGCGTCAGGTTGTGGAATCCGCTAAACGGCAGATTCAGCGCGCCGCCCAGCAGACTCAACGCCGCCAAAACAATCAGCGGAATGGTCATCACTGGCGGGCTTTCTTGCGAGTGTTTCGCCGCGTCGCTGCGAGGTTCGCCGAAGAAGACCAGCCAAATTTGACGTCCCATGTAAAAGGCGGTGAAGAAAGCGGCGGCGGTCAACAGCCAATAAATCAGCGGGTAATGCAGGCTGGTCTCCAAGAGAATTTCGTCTTTTGACCAGAAGCCAGAAAACGGCACAATGCCCGCCAGAGCCAACGTGCCGACGACGTACACCCAAAAGGTAGTCGGCATGGTCTTGCGAAGTCCGCCCATATTACGCATGTCGCCTGGGTCAAAAACTTCCGCGTGTTCTTCTTTTTTCTTTTTGCCTTTCGGCTCGGCATGATGGGCGTGCGTGTGATGTCCGCGCTCGATGCCTAAGATGACCGAACCCGCCGAAAGGAAGAGCAGCGCTTTGAAGAAAGCGTGCGTGATTAGATGGAACATCCCCGCGACGAAAGCGCCGCTGCCTACTGCGGCGACCATGAATCCGAGTTGCGAAATCGTCGAGTAAGCGAGAACTTTTTTGATGTCGTATTGTCCGACGGCGATGGTGGCGGCGAAGAGCGCCGTCGCCGCGCCGACTAAGGCGACGATGTACTGCGCCTGCGGGACGAGCGAGTAAACAGGCGCGGAACGGGCAATGAGGTAAATGCCCGCCGTAACCATCGTCGCGGCGTGGATTAATGCCGAGACGGGAGTCGGGCCCGCCATCGCGTCAGGCAACCAAACGTAAAGCGGAATCTGCGCCGACTTGCCCGCCACGCCCAAAAGCATGAAGAGCGTGATGGCGGTTATTGCGCCGGGCGAAACTTGCGCCACCGACGGCGCGGCTTGAAAGGCGGCGTCAAATTGGAGCGAGCCGAAATGCCAAAAGGTAAGGAACATGGCGATGAGGAAGCCCACGTCGCCGATGCGGCTGGTGATGAAGGCTTTCTTCGCGGCGTTCGAGTTTGACCAAGAGGGCAGGCTGAGCAAATCCAATTCGTACCAAAAGCCGATAAGGAGGAAAGAGCATAAGCCCACGCCTTCCCATCCGACGAAGAGCATTAGGTAGGAATCGCCGGAGACGAGAATCATCATGGATAAGATGAAGAGATTCAAGAAGACGAAGAAGCGGCTGAAACGCGCTTCGTCGTGTTTGAAGCGCACGTCTTCGTGCATGTAACCGATGGCGTAAATGTGGATGAGCGTCCCCACGCCGGAGACGACGAGCATCATGGTCGTCGAGAGCGTGTCCACGCGGAAGGTCCAATCCAGTTGCAAGCCGCCCGCATGAATCCAAGCGGCGAACGGGACTTGAACGACCTGCCCGTGATTGAGCGCCGTCGAGTGCGCCAACAAAACCGCGACGAGGAAGGTCGTCCCCGAGGCGAGGCTGGCAATTGCGCCGACGACTTTTTCGGAAAGGTATTTTCCGAAGAAGCCGTTGATTAACAATCCAACCAGCGGCGCGAAAACCAACAACGGCGCTAAATAATAAAATCCCGAATTCATCGTTTCACTTAAGTGCATCGCATTCTCCGCAAGAATTATCCATGGAGCGAGTTGACGTCGTCAATGTTGACGTTGTTTCTTGATTTGTAAATTTCCACAACCAACGCCAAGCCGATTGCCACTTCGGCCGCGGCGATGGCGATGACGAAGAAAGCGAAGATTTGTCCGCTAAACGTATCGTATGTTCTGGCGTAGGCGACGAAAGCGAGGTTGGCGGCGTTGAGCATTAATTCGATAGACATGAAGACAATCAGCGTGTTGCGGCGCGAAAGCACGCCCAAGGCGCCAATGGAAAATAAAATCGCCGAAAGCGCGACATAATAATTAACCGAGACCATTATTTCGTCTCCTTTTTGTTGCGATGCGACAAAACAATCGCGCCGATCATCGCCACTAACAGCAAAATGGACGTAACTTCAAAAGGGAAAAGGTAATCGCTGAACAGCATGACGGACAAATTACGCAGACTTTCCATCGTGTTGAGCGAAGCGTCGGGAGAGGCGACCATCATCGTCGTCCGCGCCTTTGCCAACAGCACATAGGTCGCCTCCGCCGCGAGGATGACGGACAGCGCAATCGCCAGCGGTTTTTGCCAAGGCAGGGCGCGAGTCGGCTCTAAATCTTTCACGCCCAAAAGCATGATGACGAAGAGGAACAAGACCATAATCGCGCCCGCGTAAACGGTAATTTGCGCCATCGCAACGAAGGGCGCGCCGAGCAGCAGATAGAAAATTGCGACGGCGACAAAATTCAAGGCGAGGAACAAGGCGGCATAGACCGCGTTGCGGCTGAACAACATCCCCAGCGCGGTGGCAATGGCGACAAGGGAGAGGACAAGGAAAACGATCAACTCGGAATTCATTGTTTTATTTTCTCTCGTAACGCTCGTAATCGGCGGGATTTTTCATCTCAGGCACGGAGCGCGTGTAAACGCCTTTTTCCGTTTTGCGCGGCGTGAGCATGGATTCGTCCGCGACGACTTCGAGCAGCTGCTCTTTAGTGTAGATGGCGTCTTCGCGGCTGACGAAGGAAAGTTCGTAGTTATCGCCCAAGACGATGGCTTCGGTCGGGCAGGCGTCTTCGCAGAAGCCGCAGTAGATGCAGCGCATCATGTTGATTTCGTAGGTCGAGGCGTAGCGTTCGCCGGGCGAGTAGCGCTTTTCGTCGGTGTTTTCCGCCGCTTCGACGAAGATCGCGTCCGACGGGCAGGCGGCGGCGCACAAGGCGCAACCGATGCATTTTTCTAAGCCGTTGTCGTAGCGCTTCAAAACGTGTCGTCCGCGAAAGCGCGGGCGGACGGGCTGCTTTTCTTCGGGATAGTTAACCGTAACCGTCGGCTCGAAGAAAAAGGAGCGCAACGTTTCGCCGAGTCCTTTGGTCAGTTCGATAACGGGGTCAAATACGCCCATGAGATTTTCTCCTCAAATCGCGGTAAATAAACGCGCTTACCGCCGCGCCGCAAAGAATTGACAACACAGGCACGCCCCAAATCCAAACGCGAGAGCCGGTGAAGTCCACTAGTAAAATGCCGACCGCCGTGATGAAAACTAACGCTAAACACAGCGGAAGGAAAATCTTCCAGCCCAGCGCCATGAGGCGGTCGTAGCGAATACGGGGCCAGGTGGCGCGAACCCAAATCATAAAAAAGAGGAAGATAAAAGTTTTGATAAACAAATAAACGGGACCTAAAAACCAGTGTTTGTCCACGCTTAATGCGCCGCCGAACCAATCGGTCATAAACCAAAGTTCGCGGTAGCCGCCGAAAAAGAGCGTAATGCCGATGAGCGAAACGACAATCATCTTTTGATATTCCGCCATGAAGAACAGGGCGAATTTCATACCCGAATATTCGGCGTGATACCCCGCCGTCAGTTCTTGTTCGGCTTCGGGCATATCGAAGGGCGCGCGGTTAACTTCCGCCAGCGTAACGAAGAAGAAGATCACCGCGCCCAACGGCTGATACACGGCAAACCACATGCCGCGTTGCGCGTCCACAATTTCGCGCAAATTCATCGAGCCGCCTTCGGGGTTGCCTAATGCGCTCAAAATGACCGCCAGCACAAAGCACAAGCCGAGCGAAATTTCGTAAGAAATCATTTGCGCCGCCGAGCGGACTCCGCCGAGCATGGCGTATTTGTTGTTGCTCGACCAGCCCGCCAAGACGATGCCGTACACCGCCACCGAAGCGATTGCCGTCAGGTAAAGCACGCCGACGTTGAGGTCTGCGACGGACAAGGCGATCTCGCGCCCGCCCAGCATAAACGTCCCGCCGAGCGGAATGACCGCCGCGATGACCAGCGACGGCACGACCGTAATCACCGGCGCGAGGATAAACACCGTTTTATACACGCTCGCGGGCGTAAGTTCTTCTTTGAAAATTAACTTAACCGCGTCCGCGATGGGCTGCAAAATCCCTTGCGGGCCGGCGCGGTTCGGACCGACGCGCGTCTGAATGCGCGCCAAAGCGCGGCGCTCGTAAAGCGTCAAATAGGCGAAGCCTCCCAAAAGGATAAGGCACATGACCAACCCTTTGAGAAACCATTCGAGCCACATTGTCCAATCCATCGTCATTTCGCCTTCCCGCCAGTTTTAATTTGCGCGCGCGCGATAATCGGCTCGTGGATGGCGACGCCCATGCTGCGCGGAATTAACGCCACGCCCGCCGCCACGCTGTCGTCAATTTTGACGACGCCTTCGCCTTGCGCGCCCTCAAAACTGATTTTGACGATCTGTCCGGCTTCCGCGTCTAGTTTTTTCGCCGTCGCCGAATTGACGCTGATTTTTAATTCGCCGATGCGCTCGTCGAGGATTCCCGCCGATTTGACGGTTACGCCAAGATCGTATAATTTATTGACGGGAACAGCCAACACCTCGTCTGCTTTGGGACGAAGAGCCGCCTCTTTCCTCATCTTTTGAATTTTCACCGCTCCCCCAGCCTGCGCGGCAGGGATGAGTTGCACGCCCATGCCTTTTTTGTTTGCGTAGGTTGTGCCGCCGTAGTACATGTCGTCGCGCCCGACAATGGGCCATTGCTCTTTGACTTCGGCGAGCGAGTCATAGGTCAACTCGTTGAAGGCTTCTATCGAATGAGCGAGAATTTCAAACACCACCGAAGCGGACGCGCTTTGCAAAATTACGCCCATTTGTTTGGCGAGCAAAGCGGTAATGGCGTAGTCAGGTTTGGCGTCGCCTTTGACGGGCAAGGTTGCATAGAAGCGCTGAATGCGCCGCTCGCCGGAAGTTACGCTGCCGTCTCGTTCGACGAAGGCTTGCGCGGGGAAGACAACGTCCGCGATGTCGGTCGTCGCGCTTTCGCGCAGCTCCTGCACGGCGACGAATTTCGCGCCCTTCAAGGCTTTGGCGTAATTCGGGTCGTCGCCGACTGGGTCTGCGCCGACGATGTAAACCGCTTTGCCTTTCAGCGCTTTCGCCAAATCTTCCGTCGGGCGGAAGCCGATTTCAAACGCGCCTTGATCGTTGGCTCGCTGCCAAACGCCGATTAAGCCGTTGTTCGGTCCGCCGATATGATTGGTCTCTTTTAACAAATCGGCGCAGGCGGCGGCAACTGCGGACGTGCCGTTGACGCCCAAGCCGTCGCTGCCGTAGAAGACGACAGCGTTTTTCGCGGCGGCGAATTCGTCGGCAATTTCAGCGCCGCCCTTCGCCAGGTCGCTAATCGTTTTTAATTCGTCGCCGTAAGCGTAGCGGATGACGTGTTTGGCGAAGCGGTCGAGTTTGGTTTGTCTGCCTGCGGCGACGATGACCGTCGCGCCGCGCTCCGCCGCTTGTTTGACGCGCAAATGCCAAATCGGCGCTTCTTCGTATAAGTCGGAGGCGAAGACTAAAATCGCGTCGCCCGCGCCGAGTTCGCTCAAATTCGTTCCCGCGCCAACGCCGACCAGTTGCGTCAACTCGCCGCCGCCCATGTCGGAATATAAAATCGTTTCGCCGCCGACGGTGTCCGCCAGCGATTTGAGGTTGAAGAGGTCTTCGTTTGAAAGCCGCCCCGAAGCCAAAACGACGAAATCTTTTTTGTTGGCGTTGAAGGCTTCGCCCGCCGCTTTGAGGGCGTTGTCCCATGAGGCGCGGACGAGTTTGTCTTCTTTGCGAAGCATCGGTTTGGTCAAGCGTTCTTTGCCTTCGGCGTAATGGTGCGTGGAAAAACGCCCTTTGTCGCAAAGCCAAATTTCGTTGACTTCTTCGTTTTGACGCGGCATGACGCGCTTGATGACAATTTCGCCGTCCGAGCCCGCTTCGCGGCGGGTGTTGAAGGTGATGTTGCAGCCGACGGGGCATTGCATACAAATCGAAGATTCGGCTTGCATTTCCCACGGGCGAGCGCCAAAGCGGAAGTCGGTCGTGGTCAGCGCGCCGACGGGGCAGATGTCGGTGGTGTTGCCCGAAAATACCGAGTTGAAGCCCGGTTCGGATTCGGAGATAATGTGCGTTAGGCGGTTGCGGTCGTCAAAGGCGAGGACGGCTTCGCCGGCAATTTCGTCTTGGAAGCGCACGCAACGAGCGCAGAAGATGCAGCGTTCGCGGTCGAGGTAAATTAACTCCCCCAGCGGGAGCGCTTTTTCAAAGTGTTGTTTTTGGCTGAGGTCGAAGCGGCTTTTTCCCGGCCCGTATTTCATCGTCAAATCTTGCAGCGGACATTCGCCGCCTTTGTCGCAGACCGGGCAATCCAACGGGTGCGAGGTGAGCAAAAATTCAACCGTGCCGCGTTGCGCGTCTTTCACGCGCGGCGATTGCGTAACGACGACCATGCCGTCTTCCGCCTTGTTGGTGCAGGCGGTTTCTAATTTGGGCATGAATTGAATTTTCGGCTTTCCGTCTTCCATGACGAATTCGCCGGTGGCGCGGTCGCGCACGGGACGCCCGATTTCGACGAGGCACATGCGGCACATGCCGACGGGATCCATTTTGGGGTGATGGCAGAAGACGGGAATTTCAATGCCCGCTTCCTTCGCCGCGTCCACGACGTTCATGCCCGCCGATACGGAGATTTGCTTTCCGTCAACTGTAAGAGTGATCTTTTTACCCATAATCGCTTAAGCCTTTACCGCTTTTTTGAAATCGTCCGCAAACCGTTCGATGCTGGTAACTACCGCCATCGTCGAGAATTCGCCCAACGCGCACAAGCATTTGCCTTGCATTTGTTTGGCGACGTTCAGCAGCAAATCCACGTCGGCGCTGGTGGCGTCGCCGAGTTCGATGCGTTCTGTCAGGTAGCGCATCCAGTGCGTGCCTTCGCGGCAGGGGGTGCATTTTCCGCACGATTCATGTTTGAAGAAATGCACGGTTTTGTTGATGACCCAATTCATCTCGACTGTGTCGTCGAGGACGATGATCGAGGCGGAGCCAAGTTCCGAGCCGAAGGTGCGAACGGAGGCGTAATCGAGCGGCGTGTCCAACACTTTTTCGTCCACGACGATGACGGAAGACGACGCGCCCGCAGGCATGATGGATTTGATCGGTCGCCCGTCTTGAACGCCCATGCCGTGTTCGTAAATTAACTGGCGGAAGGTTGTGCCGAAGGGCAGTTCGTAGTTGCCCGGCTTTCGCACGCGCCCGGAAAGCGAGAAGATTTTCACGCCCGCGCTGTCTGCCGTGCCCATGCTTTTGTACCAGTCTGCGCCGTTGGCGAGAATCATCGGGACGTTGGTGAAGGTTTCGACGTTGTTGATGATGGTCGGTTTGCCGTACAAGCCTTCGGACGGGGGAAACGGCGGGCGCACGCGCGGCTGTCCGCGCCGCCCTTCGAGCGATTCGAGCAAGGCGGTCTCTTCGCCGCAGATGTACGCGCCCGCGCCGAGATGCGTGTAAATTCTGAGCGAGAAATCCGTGCCGAAGATTTTTTCTCCGAGATAACCCGCTTCTTCCATTTCCGCAATTTTGCCGTCTAAAAATTCTGCCACTTGCCAAAACTCGCCGCGCAGATAAATGTAGGCGGTGTTCGAGCCGGTGGCGTAGGCGCCAGTCGCCAGCCCTTCCAAAAATTGGAAGGGGTTGTTTTCCATAATTTCGCGGTCTTTGAAAGTGCCCGGTTCGGATTCGTCGCCGTTGGCGATGATGTAATGCGGCCAGCTATTTTTGTCGGCGAAAGACCACTTCATGCCGGTCGGGAAGCCCGCGCCGCCGCGCCCGCGCAAGCCGGAGTTTTTGACCACGTCCGCCACTTCGTTGGGCTTCATTTTTGTAACGGCGTTTTTATAAGCGGCGAATCCGCCGTTCTTTTTATAGACGCTCAGTTTGTCAATGTCGGGAATGTCGCGGTGGCGTAAAAGGATATGCGCCATAGTTAGCCCTTCCCTTTCAGCGCTTCGATCAATTCCATCGTGCGATCTACGGTCATGTAATCGTGATATTTAATGCCGTCCGGTCCCTGCGTTTGGAACATGGGGGCGCGGTCGCACGAGGCGAGGCATTGCACGGACTCTAAGGTAACGACTCCGTCTTCGGTCGTCTCGCCGACTTTGATGCCGAGATTTTCGCACAACTTGTCGAGGAATTGATCCGCGCCGCGCAAAGCGCAAGGCAAATCGGTGCAGACTTGCATGCGGTATTTGCCTTCTTTTTTATCGTGATAGAGCGTGTAAAAACCGATAATCGAAACGACTTCCGTTTCGGTTACGTCCGCGAGTTGGGCGATGTCTTTAATCGCCTCTTTGGTGACGAAACCTTCTTCGCGTTGGGCGAGGAAAAGCAAGGGCATAATCGCCGAACGTTTGAAGTCCGACGGGTATTTGGCTAAAATTTTCTTTACTTCTTCAGGGTATTTTTGTTCAAGACTCATCGGTCAATATCTCCCAGAACGATGTCAATCGAGGCGAGGATGGCGACCAAGTCGGCGACCAAATGTCCTTTGACCATTTCCGAAATTGCGGAAATGTTGTCGAAGGACGGCGTCCGCATGTGAACGCGGCGCGGTTTGCCGCTGCCGTCGCCGGCCATTAATACGCCGAGTTCGCCGCGCGGCGATTCGACGGCGCTATACACGGAAGCGTCCGGCGCGCGGAAGCCTTCCGTCCACAATTTGAAATGATGAATCAGCGCTTCCATGCTGACGCCGATTTCCGCGCGCGGCGGCGGGACGAATTTGCGGTTGTCCGAGTGAACGGGTCCCATCGGCAGTTTGTCCAGCGCTTGTTCGATGATTCGCAGCGATTGGCGGAATTCTTCGATTCGCACAATATAACGGGCGTAGGTGTCGCCTTCGGTTGCGACGGGCACGTCAAAGTCGTATTGTTCGTAGCCCATGTAGGGACGCGCTTTTCGCAAATCCCAGTTCACGCCCGAAGCGCGCAGGTTCGGTCCGGTTACGCCGTAGGAAAGCGCCGCTTCTTTGCTCAGGTAGCCGATGTCCACCATGCGATCTACGAAGAGCGGATTTTTCGTCAGCAGACGCTCGTACTCGTCAATGCGGCGCGGGAAGATTTTGATGAAGTCGCGCACGGCGGCTTCAAATTCTACCGGCGCGTCGCGCCACACTCCGCCCGGGCGGAAGTAAGTGGTCATCATGCGTTGACCGGAGACCAGTTCAAAAATGTTGAGCAATAACTCGCGCTCGCGGAAGCAATAGAGGAACATGGACATCGCGCCCAAGTCCAGCCCCCAGGTGCCGATTAAGACGAGGTGCGAAGAGATGCGCTGCAATTCGGTGAGGATGACGCGCAAGGCTTGCGCGCGCGGCGGCACGTCTAAATCCACTAATTTTTCAACCGCCATAACATAGGCGAGGTTGTTGCCAATGGGATTCATGTAGTCGAGGCGGTCGGTCATCACTTCGGCTTTTTGGTAGGTCTTCGCTTCCATGTTTTTCTCGACGCCCGTGTGCAGGTAGCCGATGTCGGGAATGCAGTTGATTACCGTTTCGCCGTCGAGTTCCAAAAGCAGGCGCAACACGCCGTGCGTAGACGGATGCTGCGGCCCCATGTTGAGCAACATGGTTTCGCCGTTTAACGCGCGTTCCGAAACGAGATGCCTAAATTGTCCGACGGGGATTTCTTCAATCTGTTCGCGCATAGTTTATTCCTTCGGGTGCGGCTTGGGCAGTTGGATTTCGTCGAAGTTGAAGGTGAACTGCGGCTCTTCATAACCAAGCGGAAAATCTCGCCGCAACGGATGCCCTTCCGTGCCTTCGGGCATGAGGATGCGGCGCGGGTCGGGGTGTCCGTCAAAGTTAATGCCGAACATGTCCATCAATTCGCGCTCGCGCCACATGCACAATTTGTAAACGCCGGTCGCCGTCGGAATCGTTTGTCCGTCCGCGACGGGGACGCGCAACTGAACCGATAAATTTTTCGAGATCGAAGTCAGTTGATAGACGACGTGAAAACGCGGCGACGTTTGCGGGTAATAGTCAATCGCCGATTGAGACGAAAGCAACTCAAAGCCGCAGTCGTCGCGCAGAAAAGTCAGCGCAGGCACGACGTTTTCCGCTTTGACGAGGCACTGCGCTTCGCCGCGAAATTCTTCGCACGTCGCGCCGAATTTGCTTTGCAAATCTTTTACAACGGGTTCAAGGTTTTTGTCCATAAGCGCGTCTATTTATTTTTCTCGACGAATTTCATCGCGTTGACTTTTTCATACAAAGTGAGGATGCCGTGAATCAGCGCTTCGGGGCGCGGCGGACAACCCGCCACATAGACGTCCACGGGGACGACTTCGTCCACGCCTTGATGGATGGCGTAGTTGTTGAAGACGCCGCCGCAGGAAGCGCAATCGCCCATGGCGATGACCCATTTCGGTTCGGGCATTTGGTCGTATAAGCGGCGCAGGACAGGTCCCATTTTTTTGGAGACGCGCCCGGCGACGATCATCAAATCGGACTGGCGCGGGCTGGCGCGCATCAATTCCATGCCGAAGCGGCTCATGTCAAAGTCGGAGGCTTGCGCCGCCATCATCTCGATGGCGCAACACGCCAAGCCGAAGAGCATGGGCCACATCGCGTTGGTGCGCGACCAGTTCACCGCGTTTTCAAGCGTTACGGTAACTACGCCCATATTGCCAAGTTTTTGTTCTACTCCCATTCTAAAGCTCCTTTCTTCCACGCATAGATATAGCCAACAATAAGGATGACGATAAAGACGATCATTTCAATTAAGCCAAAAAGCCCCAGTTTGCGAAACGCGATCGCCCAGGGCAAAAAGAAAATGACTTCAACGTCAAATAGGATAAAGAAGACGGCGAGCAGGTAAAAGCGGACGGGCATGCGCCGCGTCCCCGGACCGATAGTGTCCATGCCCGATTCGTAAGGCATATCTTTCGCCGACGATTTCTTTTTTGGTCCGAAAAGCTCGCCCATTCCGATAGCGATAAAAGCGATGAGGGTGGCGGTGAGTATCATCACCCCAATAGCGATATATTCCAGCAACATAAAAAACACCTCTAGCGATGTGTGAAATCTTGCACAGTTCGCGGAAGTATATCACATAAGATTTGTATTAGCGCCTTTTTACACAAACAGGGAATTTATTTATCAATCCCCTAAATAATCTCTCAATTCTCGGCTGTTGGACGGATGGCGCAACTTCCGCAGCGCCTTCGCTTCGATTTGGCGCACGCGCTCGCGGGTAATGTCAAAGAAGCGGCTGACTTCTTCCAGCGTATATTCTCTGCCATCTTTTAAGCCGAAACGCAATTCCAGCACTTCGCGCTCGCGCTCGGCGAGAGAAGACAGCACGCGCGAAATTTGTCCGCGCAACATTTTGCGGGCGGCGGCGTCTATCGGCGAGAGGGCGTCTTCGTCTTCGATGAAATCGCTCAAATTTGCGGATTCGTCGTCGCTGACTGGCACGTCGAGCGAGACGGTCTCTTCGGCGGAGCGCAAAGCGCGAATCACTTTTTGCGAGGCGAGGCTTAATTTTTTCTGCAAGGTTTCGTCTAGCGGACGGTTTTCGGCGTGCGCCTGCAAGACGGCTTGCACGTCCGCCGCAGGCAGATAACCGACTTCTAAGGCGATGTCTTCGTTGGTCGGCTCGCGCCCCAAGGTTTGAGTCAACTCGCGTTGGGCGCGCAAAATGCGCGAGATGGATTCAAATAAATGGACGGGAATGCGAATCGTCCGCGCTTGTTCGGCGATGGAGCGATTGATGGATTGTCGAATCCACCAGGTGGCGTAGGTGCTGAATTTGAATCCGAGTCGCGGGTCAAATTTTCCGATGGCGCGCAATAATCCCAGATTGCCTTCTTGCGCTAAATCCAACAGAGGAATGCCGCGCCCCAAATATCGTTTTGCGACGCTGACCACTAAGCGCAAATTTGCGCGGACGAGGGCGTGTTTCGCGTCTTCGGCGCGAAGGCGGATGGCTTGCATTTCGGCGTTCAATTCCGCTTCGTCGGGCAGGTTATTTTGCAGGGCGCGTTGCGCGGGAAATTTTTGGCGCGAGCCGACGTAATTCAAAAGCCATTGCGCGTAAGAAAAAGGCAATAGATAAAAATTTAGAAATACGCCGTACGCATGACGCGCGAGGTTTCCCCAAAGTCGGTCGTTGCCCCACAAGCCGTTGTCAAGATAAGCGCGCAAATAAGACGGCGAATCAAATTCCCAGCCGACGCGCAAAGTTTGCGCTTCCGCCAACATCAGCGCCAAGTCGGGCGGACTTTGTTCAAGGCGTTGCGCGTCCTCTTGCAGACGCTTCCATAAAGTTTGCGCTTCCGCCAGCGCGGCTTGATAAACGCAAGCGGCTTGCGGGAGGCGCTTGCGTTTGTTAAGGTCGGTTAACGTTGCGATAGCCCGCTCGCCTTCGATGAGAGTCGCCAGCCGAAATTCGCTGTCGGCGTCGAGCAATTTCACTTGACCAATTTCGTACAGATATAAACGAATCGGGTCTTCGCTCGGTTCGTCCGCGGGGCGTTCGCGCAAATCGGGAAGGTTGTCTTCGTCGAACGCGAAGAGCAAGTCGTCCGTTTCGGCGAATTCTTCCGAAGTAAAGTCTGGCTCGCGGCGCGGCTCGATTTTTTTCGCGCCTTTCGCGTCCGTTTTGGGTTCGTTTTTTTTCTTCGTCTTTTTTTCGGGCAGCGGGCGTTTTGTTTTCATCGCGTCTCCCTTACGAAGTTCGCTTCCTCTCGCTCGCGGCGGCGAGAGGAAATTTCAATGCTTGGATAATTTTAACCGAGCCTGATCCAATCCGCGCAATAGGCGCGTCAAACGCATCGTTTGTTCGATATAAATTTTAACATTTTCCCCGCCTTGCTCTTGGTCGTCGGCTTGCAAAAATTTCAGTTGAGTCACGCTGTCCATCGCGCGGACGCGGCGCAAGTCTAAAAATCGCGCGGCGAGGTCGTCCAAAAATTTGTCGTCGGACGAATTAATCTTTTTCGCGCTCGCGCGCAGTTCGTCCATCAACGCGCCGAGGTCGTCGGTAATTTGCGAAAGCACAAATTGATCGTACTCTTTTTCGTCTTGCCCAGTCGCGCGTTTCAACGCCTCGAACAACAGACGATGGTCGGTGTATTCAAAATCTTCGGCGGCTAACGGGCTCAAGCCAAACGCCTCCAACTCGCGGTCTAAACGATAAAGCAAAGTCGGCGTTTGCGTCAAAACGCTTAAGCAATGCGCTTCGATGATTCTGCCGGGCGACAACGCAATGACGGGTGCGGACTCTGCGCGAGTCGGCTCGTTTTTGCGCGGCTTGCGCCTCACAACCTGACCCTTGGACTGAGTCGCCATTAAGGAGCGCTCGTCCACCCGCAACATGCGCGCCAACGCCTGACGATATGTATCGCGTTCCATCGGAGAGCCGAGATCGTCAATCAGCGGCAGAACTTGCGCGGCGATTTCATTTTTGATTTTCGGGTCGTTTAAGTCTTGCCCCGCCGAAAGAGTCTCCATGACGTGCGCGACAATCGGCTTTGCGTCCGCGATAATTTTCTGCCACTCGTTTTTATCACGCGCCACAATTTCGTCGGGGTCGAGTTCGTCGGGCATGGTCGCTACGCGCAAGTCCGCTTGCAGACGGGATTCGCTGCGAAGCAAGCCGTGCGCGTCAAAAGCCAATTCGGCTTCTCGATCCATCGCCGAACGCGCGGCGTCTAACCCGCGCAAGACGGCTTTCTGCCCCGCCGCGTCCGGGTCGAGGGCGAGGACAATGCGGCGCGTCAGCCGTTTGAGCAGGCGCAGTTGATCTTCGGTCAGCGCCGTTCCCATCGGCGAGACGACGTTTTCATATCCCGCTTGATGAAGCGCGATCACGTCGAGATAGCCTTCGACGATGACGGCTTGGTCTGCGGCGCGAATCGGTTTTCTGGCGCGGTCGAGTCCGTAGAGCAGACGCCCTTTGGTGAAGATGGCGGTTTCGGGCGAGTTGAGGAATTTTGGGTTATCGTCGGCGTTGACGATGCGCGCGCCGAAGCCCGCCATGCGCCCCTGCTCGTCGCGGATGGGAATCATAATGCGATGACGGAAGCGGTCAAAAAATCCGCCGCTGTCGCGTTCGGAGAGCATGCCCGCGTCCGCGAGGTCTTGCGGCATGTATTTATCTTTGAAATGGTTGAGCAAATTATCGTAGCCAGGCGGCGCGTACCCCAAACCGAACGACTCAATCGTCGCGTCGGTCAGGTTGCGTTTTTGACGCAGATAGCCGAGCACGTCGGCGTTTTCAAATAAGCGGCTGCGATAATAAATCAGCGCGTCTTCCAGCAGTCCGCGCAGGTGGTCGTAGGCTTCGCGCTGTTGCGGCGTCTCGCGGACGTATTCTTTTAATTCCACGCCCGCGCGGTCGGCGAGTTTTTGCAACGCTTCTTTGAAGTCCAATCCGTCGCGCTTCATCACGAACTTGAAGATGTCGCCGCCTTCGTTGCACGCGCCGAAACAGCGCCAGGTCCCCGACTCGGGCCAGACGACAAAGGCGGGCGTGTGCTTGTTGTCGTGAAACGGACAGAAGCCCGTATAGTTGCGCCCCGCCTTACGCAACTTCACCCCCGCTTCGGAGACGAGGTCAACGATATCTATTCGGGATTTGATTTCGTCAATGGTGGACATTTCGGTTGCCAGTTGTCAGTGAGCAGTTATCAGTTGGCAGTTGACAGTGAGCAGTTGTCAGTTGTCAATTCTACTACTCACTGTTTACTAATCACTAATTACTGATTACTGATTACTGAATCCTTAAAACCCATCCAACTTGCTAAAATCCGCGACGCCTTTTGAGCGCGAGACAATTTTTTGCAACAAGCCCAAACGGTTTTCTCTGAGTTTTTGATCTTCCGCCATGACCATCACTTTATCAAAGAACGCATTAATGGCGGGAGTCAACTTGACGATCACTTTCAAAAATCCCTGCACGGAAAACGGCTGACTGCTGATGATTTTCACTTGCGCGAATAAATCCTTTTCTTCTTTCTCGACGAATAATTTTTCGTCAACTTGGAAGATTTGCTTTTGGTCGCGGGTGATGCGGGCGCAACGCGCAAACGCGGCGAGGATGAGTTGCCAATCTTCGCGCTTCGTCCACTCGGACAGTTGATTCAACGACCAAACGCACGCCGCAGGGTTTCCCGATTGTTCCGCCAGAATCGCTTCCACTTGATCGTGTTTGTAGCCCATGTCTTTCAACACAACGGACAAGCGCCCCGCGATGAAATCCAAAATTTGATTTTGCGTTTCGGCGCTGACTTCAATCGGTTGCGTCGCCGCAGATTTTTGAATCGCGTCGGACAGATTAAATTGAACGGCGTGTTCGATGAGCGGTTGCACGACGCCAATCGCGGCGCGGCGCAAACCGAAGGGGTCTTTCGCGCCCGTCGGGGCGAGTCCCGCCGCGAAGAGGCCGACGAGCGAATCCAATCTATCCGCCAAGGCAATGACAAGTCCTGCTTTGGATTTAGGAACAGCCTGATATTGCTCGCCGATGGCCTTGGCAACATCTGCTTGTTCGCCAGAGCGCAGGGCGTATTCACCACCGATGATGCCTTGAAGCGATGTCATCTCGGTGACCATCTGCGTGACGAGGTCGGCCTTCATTAAATGCGCGGCGCGGCGGGCAAAGATGGCTTGGTCGGCTTCGAGGCCGAGGGCGGGGATCAACTCGTTAACCAGTTTGGCGATGCGCTTGGACTTGTCGAGCATGGAGCCGAGTTTGGTGTGGAAGGTCAGCGCCGCGAGTTTGGGACGATATTCTTCCAGCGTCAATTTCAAATCTTCGCGGACGAAGAAGTTCGCGTCGGCGAAACGCGCGTTGAGGACGTGTTCGTTGCCAGCGCGGACAGTATCCACGCCGATGTCGTCGCCGTTGCGAATGGCGATGAAGTGGGGTGATAGGTTAAAGGTTAAAGGTTGAAGGTTGGAGGTTGAAGGTTCTTCGACAGACTTGGAACTTGAAACCTGAAACTTGGAACTCGCTTGAACTGGAAAATACCGTTGGTGTTTCTTCATCACCGAAATTAGCACGTCTCGCGGCAGCGATAAAAATTCTGCGTTGAACGCGCCCATCACCGCCGTCGGCATTTCGACGAGGTTGGCGACTTCGTTCAGCAGGTCGTTTTCAATCAGCGCTTCGCCGCCGACCAACATCGCGGATTGTTCAATCTGCTCGACGATTAACTTCTTTCGTTCTTCTTTATCCAACACCACGCCCGCTTCGCGCATCGCGTTGAAATATTTTTCGGCGGAAGAAATTTTGATTTCAGGCGAGCCGTAGGGGCGCAGTCCGCGTGAAATATTTCCGCTCGCAACGCCCGCATATTCAAATGGAATAACAGTATCGCCTAATAAAGCAACCAGCCAGCGGATGGGACGCGAGAAGGCGACGCCGCTTTCGTTCCAGCGCATGGATTTTTCAAACTTAATGCTTTCGATTAATTTCGGCAAGGCTTCGGTCAGCGCTTCGGGAGTCGGCTTGCCTTTTTGTTTGACGACGGCGAAGACGTATTTTCCGCCCGCTTGCGCGTCCTCGCGGACTTCCAAATCTTTTGGCTCGACGTTATTTTTCTTGGCGAAGCCCGCGCCCGCAGGCAATATCTTTCCGTCTTTATCGAAGGCTTTATTGGCGGGCGGACCTTTGACCACGTCTTCGCGGTCGGGCTGATTCGGGGCGAGAGAGTCAATCGAGACGACGATTCGGCGCGGGGTTGTAAAGACGCGAATGTCTTTATGGTCAAGATAAAGTTCGTCGAGCAAAGTCGGGATGCGGGTTGCGAGATACGCATGAGCCGAATCCACATCCGAGGCGGGAAGTTCTTCGACACCGATTTCCAACAAGAACGACTGAGGACGGAGGACGGAGGACGGAGTCGCCGTCGCAGTCTTCGGTCTTTTGTCCTTCGTCTTAAGAAGCGGATACTCCGCCTCTTTGCGCTGTGCTTCGTAAGCGGTTGCGACGCCCTTCGCCAGTTCGCGGATGCGGCGGAAGAAAGCCTGACGTTCGGCGACGGAGATCGCGCCGCGCGTGTCGAGGACGTTGAACATGTGCGAGCATTTCAAAACGTAATCGTGCGCGGGCAAGACCAGCCCCTGCGCGAGACAGGCTTCGGCTTCGGCGGAGAAGAGGTCGTACATGGCGCGGATGCGTTCCACGTCGGCGGTTTCAAAATAATATTTGGAATGTTCAAATTCTTCGCGGCGGCGAATCTCGCCGTAGGTTACGTCTGCGCCGTAGGGTTCGTCCCAGATGGCTTTGGCGTTGTTAAGCGCGATGAGGATGCGCTCCAAGCCGTAGGTGATTTCAACCGAGACGGGGTCGAGCGCTACGCCGCCCATCTGTTGAAAATAAGTGAACTGCGTGATCTCCTGCCCGTCGAGCCAGACCTCCCAGCCCAGCCCCCAGGCAGAGATGGCGGGCTGCTCCCAGTTGTCTTCGACGAAGCGGATGTCGTGCTGGCGCGAGTCAATGCCGAGCGCTTTGAGCGAATCAAGATACATCTCTTGCGGGTTGCCCGTGTCGGGTTTGAGGATGACTTGAAATTGGGTGTGCAGTTGGAAGCGATTCGGATTTTCGCCGTAGCGTCCGTCGTCGGGGCGCACGGACGGCTCGACGTAGGCGACATTCCACGCTTCGGGTCCCAGCACGCGCAGGAAGGTGTTCGGGTTCATCGTCCCCGCGCCGACTTGGGTGTAGTAGGGTTGGGTGATGAGGCAGCCGCGCGAGGACCAGAAGTCTTGCAGGGTGAGGATGATGGATTGGAAGGAGGAGGACATAGTTGTCAGTTTTCAGTTGTCAGTTTTCAGTTGCCAGTTGTCAGTTTGGTGGAGCGAGGGGATTATAACTGATAGAAAGACCATAGATCGTGGACAGTAGATGGTCTATTGCCTATGATCCACAGTCTGAAATGAGCCTCACGCGGAGAATATGTTGGTTCTCTCCTTTAGAAAAGCTTGTTTGGCGTGAAACTATTTACCAATCATTACACTATCTACTGCTCCTGTAGCAGTAACCCCGCTATCCATCCACAATCCGATACTCCAACCAAAACTAGACTTAAGCAAGAGATTTTTTTCTTCAGGCTGAAATCCACCTATTTTCTCACCGTCGACATAATAACGAACATAACTGGCATCAGAGGCAACTTCGATAGCAACCGTATAAAACTTTCCAAACTCAATAGAGTAACTATTAGTCTGGTACTTGAGTTCCATAGTATCCTTTGCACGATAAGAATCGCAAATTACTTGAGCGTTCTTTCCATCAAACGAACCAGCCCTACATTGCACCCACCATACTCCCTTTCCATCAGACAGTGTGGTATCTATTCCAATTTTCGAAAACGCGTATCCTCCGCTCACTTCATCAATTCTCAAATCAGCCTGCAGTTTACCAATCTGACCAATTTGCCACTCTTGGGGCATGCGGGGCCTCAGTTCATGTCCACCATTAGTTCCTGAGAAAACAAGGTATCCGCTTTGCCAATTTATTGTTGCTTCGCCACCGGAGTCAATCCACAATGCAGGATCAAATTTTTTACTGGACGAACCAGACGAAAAATTATCGTAGATGGAAAAGGTTGAGGGTCGAGGCGTCACAGTAGGTACTTTAGTTTTTGTGGTTGTTGGGATAGGTGTCGTTGTAGATGGGATAGGAGTAACTGTACGTGTAATCGTAGCACTTGGCTTAGCAGTCGGTATGAGTGAAACAAACTTTGGAATTGCCCACGAACTACCCCATATAAGCACAATGACAGTCCCGGTGAGACCAGCAATTCTCAGGAATGGTTTTATTTGGGTGAAGTTTGTCTTTAGTGTAGTGAAAAACTTAAAAGAAGTCCTCGCTAGCGCAGCCCTTCGAGTCTCAAGCCGTTCCCTTTTCTCTTGCCTAGCTTTTTCGGCAGATTCACTCTTTGTTTTTTCTCTTGCGCTTTTTTCAGCAGCCTCTCTTTCCGCCTTTTCTCTAGCTATTCTATCGGCGGCTTCTCGTTCCGCTTTTTCACGAGCGGCCTTCTCAGCAGCTTCGCGCTCTACTTTCTCCTTTTCAATTCGCCGTCGTTCTTCTTCCTCTGCTTGTAGCCGTACTTGTTCAGCAGCCTCTTTTTCAGCGTTCTCGCGAGCGGCTTTTTCAGTCGCCTCACGCTCCGCCTGCTCTTCAGCACGCTTTCTTCGTTCTTCTTCCAACCGCGCTTTTTCAACGCTTGAACCGGGCGTTTCCGCCTGCCCCATGTGGATGATATTATTGTCGCCCGTAACAATCACCGCGCCAGAAACGTCGCCGCCCACGCCAACGCCGCCGTTATCAGCAGATTCAGGCTTCTTTTTAGCGGGCGGTTTTTCTTTGCGCGGCAGAGTCACGCTCGGCAGCCAGCCTTTCTTGATTTGCAAGATCGCGCCAATATTATTTGCCCGCTCCTGCAAAGCGCGCAGGAGCATTCGATAGCCGTTTTCATCGAACAAGTCCACCCAATGCCAATCGCTTAAACTTTTAATAACCTCGCACTCTTCCAAACGAGCGGGGATGATAAAAATCTCGCCTTCGAGTTTTTCCATCGCGGCGTCCAACGCCCATTTCACTTCCCTTTGACGAAAGCCCTCCTTATTGAACTCCTGCGAATGACAGACAATAACGGCGTCCGCTTTTTCAACGGCGGCGCGGATTTCAGCCCGCCAGTTTTGACCGGGCAACAGGTTCTCTTTATCCAGCCAAACGTCCACGCCGTCGTCGCGCAAGCGCGCGTACAACTCGCGCACGGCGTCTTTGTCGCTGTGCGCGTGGCATAAAAATACTTTCAGGGGACGTTTATCCACAGGCATATTTACAGCAACTTCTTGAATTCTTCGATGGTCAATCCCGCGTCCTCGATAATTCCGCCTTCAAAGGCTTTTACGGCTCGCTGGTGTTGAATTCCCGCCAATTTGGGCATGATTAGATTGGTATCTCCACCATTCGAGTTTGTTTATCTGTAAGTAGAATTTCAACCGTTTCAAGATAGGTCTTGATAGCATCCTTGATGTTTTCCAATGCTTCTGCCTCTGTGTCCCCTTGCGACCAACATCCTGGCAATCCAGGACACCAAACGGCAAATCCTTCATCTGTTTCTTCAAGTCGGATTTTGTATTTCATGGCGGTTCTCCTAAACGCTGCCGCTATTATACCGCCTTGCAGATTTCCAATTCCCAATCCTGCCCTGGTAGGGCGGCTTATCCGCCGAGGCGTGGCATAAAAATACTTTCAGGGGACGGTTGGAATCTGCCATGTTGTACAACCTCCTAAATTCCGTGATCAATAAATTTTTCAGGCAACCAAAATGATAAAAGAATTATACGGCGCTTTGCCGAGCGCCTCGTCAGTTTCTTTATTGTCAGACAAAACGCGAAAGTTTTTGAAATAAGATTTGCCCTGTTGCAATGACTACAAAAAACGTATTTTTGTCGTTGCGAGCCGCCGAAAGCGGCGAAGCAATCTCTACCATTTGCAAAAGGACTGCTTCGCTTCGCTCGCAGCGACAGTGTTCGCAACAGAGCAAAATAAGATTTTCCCTCATCCTTTTTACAGCGAAGAAATTATAAGTATAATCGCCCCACATCGGAGGCAACATGGACGTTTCAGAAGCGATTCGGCTCAAACGCGCGGTGCGAAAGTTTCAAGACAAACCGCTGCCCGCAGACGTTGTCCGCGACATATTAAACGCCGGACGACGCGCGCAATCCTCAAAGAACACGCAGATGTGGCGGCTGATTGCCGTGCAAGATAAAACCGCCCTGCGCGAACTGTCCGCTTGCGGCGAGTGGGCGAAACACCTCGCGGGCGCGGCGCTCGGCGTGGCGCTCCTCACGCCCGACCCCGCCGAAAAATTTCAATATCTTTTCGACGCGGGACAATGCGCCGCCTACATGCAACTCGCCGCTTGGGAGTTGGGCGTCGGCTCTTGCCCGGCGTCCATCTATCAGCCCGAAAAAGCGCGCGCCATCTTGGGCTTCCCCGCCGAATGGCATTTGCGCGTGGCGCTTTCCTTCGGCTACCCGCTCGACGAAGCGAAACTGTCCGCGCCGCCCAAAGCGGGCGGACGCGCCGCCTTCGATGAAATCATCCGCTGGGACAAATGGCAATAAGGTATAATTTGTCAGACAAATTTCAGGAGGCGTTCCTATGACCAAAATTGACCTAACGATTGACAGCGCTCGACGCGCGCGCTCCATCCAACGCGCCAAAGAACGCAACATCATCATCCCCACCTACGCGCAAATGAAAGACCCGTCCAAAATTCCGGCGAAGATTCAAGAGGAACTAAAAAGCGTCGGGCTGTGGGACATTCACCCGCGCAACCTCTTCCGCATCACTTGGAAGAATCAACCCACCGCCGCCGGCGGGACTTTCGGCGGAGTCAACTACATCGAGCTGCCCTCTTCGCTGACGGGAGTCAAAGCGCGCATTTTGGCGCTGGTCGGCAAATGGTTTCCGACCGGCGCGCACAAAGTCGGCGCGGCGTTTTCTTGTCTCGTGCCGCGTTTAGTCACCGGGCAATTTGACCCAACTACGCAAAAAGCGGTCTGGCCCTCGACGGGAAATTACTGTCGCGGCGGCGCGTACGACTCGGCGTTGCTCGGCTGCGAATCCATCGCCATTCTGCCCGAAGGCATGTCGAAAGAGCGCTTCGAGTGGCTGGAAAAAGTCGCGGGCGAAACCATCAAAACGCCGGGCTCCGAATCCAACGTCAAAGAAATATTTGACAAGTGCTGGGAACTGCGAAACTCCGGTCAAGATGTGATGATCTTCGACCAATTTCAAGAGTTCGGCAACTACCTTTGGCATTACGCCGTTACCGGCGCCGCGCTGGAAGAAATCTTCCGCCACGCGGCGGGGACACGCGGCGTTTATCGCGGCATGATTTCCGCCACCGGCTCGGCGGGGACGATCGCCAGCGGCGACTACATGAAAAAATTATTCCCCGATTCTAAAATCGTCGCCAGCGAAGCGCTGCAATGCCCGACCCTGCTCGAAAACGGATTCGGCGCGCATCGCATCGAAGGCATCGGCGATAAGCATGTGCCTTGGGTGCACAACACAAAAAACACCGACGTCATCACCGCCATTGACGACAACGCCGTCGTCAACTTGGCGCGCCTCTTCAACGAAGAAAACGGCAAAGCCTATTTGGTCAAAATGGGCGTGCCAGAAGAGGTCGTCGGCAACCTCGACTTGCTCGGCTTCTCCGGCGTCTCGAACATGCTCTCGGCGATTAAGACCGCCAAATACTACGAGTTGGGCGAAGACGACATCCTCATCACCGTCCTCACCGATTCGATGGAACTTTACCGCTCGCGTCTGCACGAAATGCATCAGGAACTTGGCGAATACAACGAGATGAGCGCCGCCGCCGACTTCGCCCGCTACCTGCGCGGAGAGTCGACCGACAACATGCTCGAACTGCGCTACCCCGACCGCCGCCGCGTGCATAATCTGAAATATTACACTTGGGTCGAGCAGCAAGGCAAAACCTACGACGAGATTCAAGCCCAATGGCATCAAGCCGATTACTGGACGAGCGTCCAAACTCAAGCCGACGAGATTGACGAATTGATTACCGAGTTCAACGCCGAAGTCGGGCTTTTGTAAAAGCGTTTATGTTCTAATGGACTTCTTGCCTAAGTAATATATGCGATTATTTTGCTTTCGTTCGCCCTCATCCCCAACCCTTCTCCCAGAGGGAGAAAGGAGTCCGAGTCCCCTCTCCCTCTGGGAGAGGGCTAGGGTGAGGGTGAGGGACTTATGCAAAAGACCTAATGTCATTTCAAGCCGCAGGCGAGAAATCTGGCGCGTAAAAGATTCCTCGCTTCGCTCGAAATGACCGACTTCCGCCTCATGTTGCGCCCTACCGATTTAGTCCTCGTCTGCCTAATTCCCAACCCGCGCGATTTGGAAATTGCGCGCCTCTTGGGCTGGTATCGCATCCCGTTGCGGCGCGCGCCCAAAATTATCAGCGTGGATTATCTCGCGTTTTATCAACCCGCTTCCTTCAAAGAAAGGGGCGGACAAATCGAGTACGTCGCCGCCGTGCGCGGACATGAGTTAACCACGCGCGGCGAACTGCTCAAAGACGAAGCCGATCACCCGCGCGCCCGCGAAGAATATTTCAAAATCCAATTGGGCGGTTTGGAAAAACTGAGCGAGTCGGTCAAAACCGACAAATGGAAACGCCTGACCTTCCTCTACTCGACCGGCGAATATTTGCTCAACGCAAAAACGCTCAACGACCTGGTCGTGGAAGGCGAAGAGCGCGACCTGCTTTGGAAGAGTCTGCGCGAACGCGCCGAAAACGAGAATCTCTATCACGTCGAATTGCCCGCCGCCGACCTCCCGCCCGAAGCGCTGATGGCGCTGCTCGGCTTTCGCTCGTTAGAAAGCGGACTCGACTGAACCTTACAATTCGCTACACCCGTTACAAAAACGATAAGTTCTCGCGCATCCGTCGCTTGCGCGCATATAATGCTAGTGATACACTTTGACTCATGCCCGCTGATTTACTGGTAGTTACCCCGTCTGTCAGCCTCGGCGAAACCATTCGCCGCGCGCTGGAAGAGACCAACTTTTACCGAGTGTTGGTCGTCAACAGCAAGGCTGCGGCAATCGTCAAAGCGAACGAAATCGGAATCCCGATGGCGTTGCTTGACTTTTCGCTTGGCAAAGACTGGGCGTTAGAAATCGGCTTGGCGCTGCGAATGGTGCGCCCCAACATCAACCTTGCCATCCTCTGCGACGAGTCAAGCGACCTTTCATCTATTCACGCTTTATCGCCTTGGATTATGGTTAATAAACCCTTTCGACTCTCCAATTTTATGAACGCGCTCAGCCAGCCGCAAACCCCGCCCCCCGCGCCAAAAGCGGAATCGGCGGCGCTTCCCGTTTCTCATTTCAGCGAAACCGCGCAATGGATGCCCTGGCTCGGCGACCCGAACAAATCCGCGCAACGCCTCGCCAGCATGACGTTAGAATCTTCCGCGCAGGCGGCATTAATCACGAAGAAAAACGACCTCTGGGCATACGCAGGCGGACTTTCGCAAAACGCCGCCAAAGAGGTGGCTCAAACCGTCGTCCGCAACTGGGACGACGACAAAGGCTCGGACCTTTTGCGCTTCGTCCGTTTAGAAAGCACAAAAGCCGAACACATGCTCTACGCCTCGCGCCTCTCGTCCGACTCGACTCTGGCGTTGGTCTTCGACGCGGAAACGCCGTTCAGCACCATCCGCGCTCAAGCCGGGCAGTTGATAAAAAACTTCGGCGCGGAAAAAGCCTCGCCTCGCGCCGCCGCGCCCGCCGCCTACGACGAAGACGAAGACGAAGACGAAGACGAAGACGACAACTCCGACATCCCTTCCATCTCAAACATCCTCGCCGACGTCCCCGCCCCCAACCCCGAACCGCTGACTTCGCGCGACTTCGCGCTTCCGCCGCAACGAGAGCCTTTCGACCCGAATCAAACTCGCGTCTCCGACTTGCTTTCTAGCGCGTCGGCGTTCAGCCTCGATGCGACCCCGCCTTCGCTGGCGCAGACTCAAGAATCGAAAGCCTTTCCTACCGATCAAATTTCGCTCGACGACGTTGAAGTTACCGCGCCTTCGCGCCCCAAACCGAAGACGCGCCCCGAAACGCCCCTGCCTCGTCCGCGCGCCGACGGCGGCGGCGTTACCCGCGAAAGCCCTTCCACCGAAGCGGCGAAGAAACTAACTCCCGAACCCATTTCGGCCGGCTTATATCACCTCACCTACGCCTGCTTGATGATTCCGCGCTTCGCCTCGCATTACCTCACAGGCGACCTCGCCGATCAACTCGGCGAATGGCTGCCGAACGTTTGCATCGCCTACGGTTGGCGCTTGGAATTTCTCGCCGTCCGCCCCGACTATTTGCAATGGGTCGTCAACGTCAAACCGAACACCTCGCCCGGCTACTTAATGCGAATCATGCGCCAGCAAACGTCGGAAAAGATTTTCGCCAACTTCCCGCGTTTGAAACGCGAGAATCCTTCGGGCGATTTCTGGGCGTCGGGCTACCTCATCATGGGCGGATCGCAGCCGCACCCGCAACAGTTAGTCCGCGATTACATCCGTCAGACGCGAAAAAATCAAGGCATCAGCGACCATTCGATTCCCGCATAATTTTTTGCAAACGCTTTCAAATAAATTCCGGCGCAGAGTATAATGGCTCTGCGCTTTTATTTACGCGCAACGGAATTCAACCATGCCCCCTACCCTTTATTTGATTGACGGACACGCGCTCGCTTACCGCATGTATTTCGCCCTCACCGCCGGCGGCGACGGTTCGCGCTGGCAAACTTCAAGCGGCGAACCCACCGCAGGCGTGTACGGCTTCGCCCGCGAACTCATCCGCGTTTTGGAACAAGAAAGACCCGAGTATCTCGCCGTCGCCTTCGACGTGGGCAAAACCTTCCGCGACGAAATTTACCCCGAATACAAAGCCACCCGCGAAAAGATGACCGACGATTTGCGTTCGCAGATTGAGCGCATCCGCGAGATGGTGGACGCCTTTAACATCCCGCGCCTCGAAATGAGCGGCTACGAAGCGGACGACGTGCTGGGCAGCGCGGCGCGCATCGCCGCCGAAAAAGGGTTCGGCGTGAAGATCGTTACAGGCGACCGCGACTTGCTGCAACTGGTCAACGAACGGACGGCGGTTTACCTCGCAGGCGACAACCAAACCTACCTCTCCGACGAAGACGTCGTCAAAAAACTCGGCGTGCGCGCGAATCAAGTAGTGGACTATAAAGCGCTGGTCGGCGACGCTTCGGACAATATTCCCGGCGTGCGCGGAGTCGGCGAAAAGACGACGATTGCGCTGTTAGAAAAATTTGACACGCTCGACGCCATCTACGCCAACCTCGACCAAGTGGAAAAACGCTGGCGCGGAAAATTGGAAGAAGGAAAAGAATCCGCGTATATGAGCCGCGATTTGGCGCTCATTCGCACCGAGTTAAACGTCCAATTTGATTTTGAACACGCCAAAGTCGCGCCTTTTGACGCGACGAAACTCAAAGCGTTTTTTGAAGAAATGGAATTTCGGACTCTTCTGTCCAAGGTGAATTCCATCAGCCAAGCCGCGCCGTCCGCGCCGACGCGCAACCCAAGCGGACAATTTTCCATGTTCGCAGAAGAAGCGCCTCGTCCCGCTCTTGCGGCGGAAATTAAACCGTCGAACATCGAAGTCGTAATCGTCAACACGGACGAAGCGTTGGAAAATCTGGTCAAAGAATTATCCGACGCCGACGCGATTTCTTTCGACACCGAAACGACCAGCACGGAAGAAATGAGCGCGGAGTTGGTCGGCATTTCGCTGGCGGTTGAAGCGGGGCGAGGATTTTACATTCCGATTGGACACATTGACGGAAAAAATCTCGCGCTGGAAAAAGTCATCCGCGCGTTGAAGCCGCCGTTGACGAATCCAAAAATCGGCAAAGTCGCGCACAACGCAAAATTTGATTACATCATTTTAGCGCGGCACGGGTTGACCGTTTCGCCGCTGACTTTTGACACCATGCTGGCGGAGTTTATCGTAGACCCCGCGTCGCGCCATCTCGGTTTGAAAAATTTGAGCGAATACCGATTAGGCGAAGAGATGACGCGCATCGAAGCGCTGATTGGCAAAGGCAAAAAGCAAATTAGCATGGCGCAAGCGGCGGTGGACGCCGTCGCGCAATACGCCGCCGCCGACGCGGAAACAACTTTGCGCCTTATGCCGCTCGAAGAAAAAGAATTAGAGCGCGCGCAAGGACGAAAAATTTTAGACAAAATTGACCTGCCGTTAACGCCCGTTCTCGCTGCAATGGAAATGAACGGCGCGTTGATTGACGTCCCGTTTTTTGAAACGATGTCCAAAGAATTGGCGGCGCGTCTGCGCGACATCGAGCGCGAAATTTTCGGACACGTCGGCAAAGAATTTAATCTCAATTCGCCGCAACAACTTTCGGACATTTTGTTCAACCACCTGCGCCTCGAACCGCCTGACAGAGGGCGCAAAACCGCGACGGGTTTTTACTCCACCTCCGCCGACGTGTTGGACGCTATGCGCGGGCAACACCCGGTGTTGGATTTCGTCCTCGAACACCGCGAGTTGTCCAAACTCAAATCCACTTATGTGGACGCGCTGCCCGCCGTCGCCGACTCAAAGACGGGGCGCGTGCACACCTCGTACAGCCAAATCGGCGCGGTAACCGGGCGGCTTTCGTCCAACAACCCCAACTTGCAAAACATCCCCATTCGCACCGAAACCGGGCGCAAAGTCCGCAATGGGTTTATTGCGCCCGAAGGTTCGCTTTTGCTTTCGGTGGATTACTCTCAAATCGAGTTACGCATCGTCGCGCACATGGCGCAAGACGAATCTATGCTGGCGGCGTTCCGCGCTGGCGAAGACATTCACGCGACGACGGCGGCGGCGATTTACGACATCCCGCTGGCGGAAGTTACAAAGGACATGCGCCGCCACGCCAAAGCGATCAACTTCGGACTCATCTACGGCATGTCCGCTTTTGGGCTAATGCACTCGACGGGATTAACGCTGGCGGAATCCGAGAATTTTGTCAAAGCCTATTTCAGGAAATTTCCGGGCGTGAAATCTTATTTGGACGGAATCCGCCGCGTCGCCGCCGAAAAAGGATTCGTCGAAACGCTGCTGGGGCGTCGCCGTTACTTTCCGCTTTTGCAGAGCAAAGTTAACGCGCAAGTCAAAAACCGCGAAGAGCGCGAGGCGATTAACGCGCCGATTCAAGGCACGGCGGCGGACATTATGAAACTCGCCATGCTCGCTATCCCGTCGGCGTTGGCGGACGCGGGACTCGGCGCGAAAATGCTCTTGCAAGTCCACGACGAATTGGTGTTAGAAGTTCCGCAAAAAGAAATCGAACAAACCGCGCAAGTCGTTCAATCCGCGATGGCAAGCGCCTACCCGTTGAGCATTCCGCTGGACACCGAAGCCAAAGCGGGACGAAGTTGGGGCGAGATGCAAGTCCTCGCGCAATAGACGTTATAATTGCAGAGTCGCGTAAAAACTTTATCAAAGGCGAATCAAACTATGCCCGGACGAGAAGACGTTTTTCAAAAAGCCATGAACGATGGACATTCCGCCGCTTGGGATCAGGAATGGAGCAAAGCCGCCAGCGCGTATCGCCGCGCCCTCGAAGAATTTCCAGACAACCCAAAGGCGCTGAACAGTTTAGGTCAAGCGCTGCATCAACTGAACGAAGTGGATCAAGCGTTGCAAATTTACATGCGCGCCGTCCAAGTCTCGCCCGACGACCCGGCGCCGACGGAAAAAATTTCGCAGTTATCCGAGCGCGTCGGCGATTTGAAAACCGCCACCGAAGCCGCCGTCCGCGCGGGCGACTTATTCCTCAAACAACGCGACACCGAAAAAGCGCTCGAAAACTGGACGCACGTTACCAGCATTAACCCCGAACACGCCATCGCCCATTCGCGCCTCGCACAAGTCCACGAACGGCTGGGTCACGCGCAACAAGCGGCGATGGAATATCTCGCCATCGCCAGCATTTTGCAACGCGCAGGCAACGCCGAAAAAACGCAAGAGATGGTGAACAAAGCCCTCTCGCTCGTCCCCAACAGCGGCGAAGTCAAACAAGCGCAAACGCTGCTGCGAACCGGTCAGCTGTTGCCGCGCCCGCTGCGCGCCAAAGGCGGGACGGGACCGATTCGCATGGCGCAAGTCAAGCAGTTGCAAGAGCCGACGAAAAAATCCGCCTCTGTGCTGGACCCGATAGCGGAAGCCCGTCAAAAAGCGCTGACTCAACTGGCAGAAGTCCTCTTCGACCTCTCCGACGATAGCCCCGTCGCGCAAGACCGCAAAGGCATCTCCGCCATCATGCGCGGAACGGGGTCGCTGTCCGCGCAATCCGAGCAGATGAAAGTCGTGCTGCATCTCGGTCAAGCGATTGACGCGCAATCCAAAGGCAAAGAAACGCTCGCCGTCGAAGAAATGGAAGAGGCGCAAAACGCGGGGTTCAGCAGTTCGGCGCTTTCGTTCAACATCGGTTATTTGCGCTCCAAAGGCGAGCGCTATGAAAGCGCGCAACGCGCTTTGAAAAATTCCGTCAAGCATGTGGATTACGGCTTAGCCTCGCGCCTTTTGTTGGGCGACATCGCCCTGCGGCGCAACGCGCTCAACGAAGCCGCCGCCGAATATTTGGAAGCGCTCAAATTCGCAGACGCCGCCGTCGTGCCGTCTAATCAAGCGGACGACCTTCGTCAACAATACGAGCCGCTCATCGAGACCTATCAACAGCAGACCGATCAAGAAGCGTTGGCGAAAGCCTGCGAAAACATTCGCGGGCTGCTCCTCCGCGCAGATTGGCGCGATCAGTTGCACACCATTCGCGAGCGAATGCCCAAGCAAGAAAGCGGCATGGTCGCTCCGCTTGCCGACATTATTTTACAGGTGCAATCCAGTTCGGCGCTGGAATCGATGAACCGCATCAACCAGTTGGCGCGAGCCGGCAATTTGCGTTCCGCAATGGAAGAAGCCTTCGCCGCCGTTCAACACGCCCCCACCTACTTGCCGCTGCACATCGTCATGGGCGATTTGCTCGCGCAAGAAGGGCACACCGAAGAGGCGATTGCCAAATTCAGCGTCGTGGCGCATTCGTACAGCGTGCGCGGCGAAGCGGCGCAAGCCGGAAAGTTGCTGCGCCGCATCATCCAAATTTCGCCGATGGATTTCGGCGCGCGCAACCGACTCATTGACCAGCTCGTCGCGCGCGGTCAAACCGACGACGCGATTCAAGAATATCTCGACCTTGCTTCTATTCATTACCGCCTCGCAGAATTGGACATGGCGCGAAAGACTTACACCAACGCCCTGCGCCTCGTTCAACAAGGGAGCGCCAGCCGCGATTGGAACGTCCACATTTTGCAGCGCATGGCAGACATTGACATGCAGCGTTTGGACTGGAAGCAAGCCCTGCGCGTCTATGAGCAAATCCGCACGCTCGCGCCCGACGACGACGCGACGCACAAACAACTCGTCGAATTAAATCTGCGTATGGGGCAGCCCGAACGCGCCATGAGCGAATTGGAAAGTTACGTTACGCGGCTTGAAAATCAAAACAAGCAAGAACTCGCCGTCGCATTCCTTGAAGAACTCGTCCGCGACCACGAAGAGCAAGCGTTGATCAAGCGAGCCTTCGCGGCGTTATTGCACCGCATTGGGCGAACGGCAGAGGCGATTCCAATTCTCGATCAACTTGGCGAAGCGCTGATTGAAAAAGGCGACCGTCAAGGCGCGCTGGAAGTCATCAACCAAATCGTGTTGATGAATCCGCCCAACGCGCAAGATTACCGTGCGCTGCTGGCGCAAATGCAAAACGACTTATAAAAAATGCGGAGGAAACTCCGCTTTTTTATTCCCGTCAAAGCCGCCGCGTCCGCGAATGCTATAATAGCCCAAATTAAACTTGGAGTTCAAAAAAATGCCTCAAACTCAAAACCGCGCCGTGATGATCTGGCTGTATATTTTTGCCGGCGTCGTGGCGTTTCTCGTCGTCTTCGGCGGATTCACCCGCCTCACTCGCTCCGGTCTTTCTATCGTCGAATGGAATCCCATCAACGGAACCGTCCCGCCGATGGGACAGCATCAGTGGGAAGCGGAATTTGCGAAGTACAAAGAATCGCCGGAGTACAAACAAATTAACAGCGCAATGACGTTGGACGAATATAAATATATTTTCTATATTGAATGGTTTCATCGCCTCGTCGCCCGCCTCGCGGGGTTGTTCTACGCGCTGCCCGTTTTCTATTTCTTATTCCGCAAAACCATTCCCTTCAAAGAATTCGCCGTCTATTTTTGGATGGGCATTCTCTTCATCGGTCAAGCCGTCATGGGCTGGCTGATGGTGTACAGCGGATTGGTAGATCGCCCAGCCGTCAGTCACTTCCGCCTCACCGCGCATCTGCTCTTCGCGCTTTCGCTCTTCGCCCTCGCCATCTGGACGGCGACCGGTCATCGCTGCGGTTTTCTTCATCCGCAGAAAAAAGCGGCGTGGTCGCTGCCGAGCAAGATTTCCGTCGCCGCGTTAATCGTCCTCGTGATTCAAATCAGTTACGGCGGCATGACGGCGGGACTCAAAGCCGGGCACGTCTCCGACACCTGGCCCCTCATGCTCGGCAAATGGATTCCGCCCAACTTGTTCAATTCGTTTATGAACATTTTTGAAACGCCGCAAACGATTGTCTTCATCCACCGCTGGTTTGCCTGGCTGGGACTTTTGCTCGTGCCTTATGTGTTTTATCTCGTCAAAAAGCAGAACTACCCCAAAGACATTCAAAACGGATTACTTTGGCTCGTCGGCGTTGTGGCGCTGCAAATTGCGCTCGGCGTTTGGACGATTCTTTCTTACGTCAATATCGTAATCGCTTTGCTGCATCAAGCCAACGCAATTCTCTTGCTTGGACTGGCGGTTTATTTCATTCATCGCTTCCGCGCGTTGGACGAAACCCGCGCATAAATAAAAAGACCCGCCGTGTTGGCGGGTCTTTTTTACTCAATTCATTATTTGCCCATCTCGGCTAACGCGGCTTGAATTTCCTGCGAGAAAACGTCAATGCCTTGCGCGCCTTCGATAAGGCGTTCTTTCTTTTCGCCGTTTACTTCATAACTCAACACAAAAGAGGGAGTCGCCCTCACGCCCGAAGCCGTCGCGTCTTTCTGATCTTGATCGGCGCGAGAACTATACTTGCCCGAAGAGAAGCAGCTATCGTACGCATTGCGATCTAAACCGATTTTGTCAACGAAAGCGTCCAAACGATTTTTGCTAAACGCGCCGACATTTTCGCCCGTTTGATTGGAAAACAGGATGTCGTGCATTTGCCAAAACTTGCCTTGATCGCCCGCGCAGTACGCCGCTTCCGCCGCCGCTTTCGACTCGCTGCCGATAAATTTTCCCATAGATTTGTAAACGAAATAAACTTGCCCTGTTTCGACAAATTGTTTCTCTAGCGCGCTTTCCGTGCCTTGATAGAAAAGGCGGCAATAAGGGCATTGAAAATCGGAATACTCGGTGATGGTAATCGGCGCGTCGGGGTTGCCCGCCGCGTTGAAGTCCGCGTTGAAGCGCTCAAAGTTCGGCGGCACGACGACGCTTCCGACCGGCTTCATGCTCGGGTAAATAATCAAAAACGCCACAAACAGCGCCGCTAAGGCGATTACGCCAATCGTAATTAAACGGTTTTGTTTCTCCTTGCGACGGATTTGCTCTCTGCGCTGTTGGCGCTTGCTCGTCTCTTTGCTCATAATGAATTTTGCTCCTCGTTATTTTTATCGGCGGATTTTCTCACGCCTAAATCAATTTGTCCAGAAAGGGGTTAATGCTCTCTTATTTATTCTTGCGCGCGGGCGTTCGCCCAATCGAGCATGGTTTTCAAAACTTCTTCTTTTTGCAAATCGTTGTGCAATTCGTGATAGCCGCCTTCCCACAAAACCAACGTCGCGCGTTGACCTAACGCTTCGGCGACTTCAATGCTGCCCGACGGGTACGCGATGCGGTCGCTCTTCCCGTGCATCAGCAACAGCGGCAGCGGAAACTCCGACACATTTGCCAGCGTCCATTGAATCACGCCGAGCATGATTTTTCCAAAACCGAGCGACATTTTATCGTGAACCAGCGGGTCGCTTTTATAGGCTTGCACAACCGCTTCGTCGCGAGAAATCGCTTCGACTTCCAAGCCGCTGGGCAGAGTAACCGTCGGCGCCAGCGAGCCGAGAAGTTTCGCCATGAAGATTTTTAGCGGCTGTTCTTCCAACGCCGTGCGAAGCCCCGAACTCGTGGCAATTACGCCTTTGACGTTCGGCTTGCGTTTCAGCGCGTAATTCAAAACCAGAATGCCGCCCAAACTATGTCCGTAAAGGACAATCGGCAAATCGGGATAACGCTTTTTCGCTTCCGCCAACAACCGGTCAATGTTTTGCAAAAAATCTTCGATGGAAGAAATATGTCCTCTCGCGCCGCCCGAACGTCCATGTCCCGGCAAGTCAAAGGCGCAGAAAGCGTATCCGTCGTTGACAAAGGCTTCAGCGACGTGAGCGTAGCGCGAGCTGTGTTCGCCCAACCCGTGCGTCAAGCAGACGACCCCTCGCGGCGCGGCGTCGTCCGCCTGCCAAACCTGCGCGAAAATGTCTAGCCCGTTGTCCGCTTTCCAACTTATTTCTTGACGTTTCATGGTTCTGCGCTCCAATCTTAAATCATTGATTTAATCAACACGGGGTAATACTCCCCCGTGCGGACGAATCCCATTCTTGCATACAAACTTAAGGATGCGGCGTTGTCGCTTTGCGTGTTGACCGTCAGCCTGCCGCCTAAATAACTTCGCGCGCGCCGCGCCAAATCGCGCACCAACGCCGCGCCGACGCCTTTCCCCTGCGCCTGCGGGCGGACAGCCAACCGCGCCAAATGCGCCCCAAACGAATTGCCCGTGCTAATTTGATAGCCGATAATTCCGCGCTCGTCTTCCGCGACGGTTGAATAAAAAGATTGTCCGTAAGCGCGGCGAAGCGAGTCGAGCGCGTTATGCCAAAGTTCGCCGAAGGCGGCGCGGTCTGCCTCCGCGACGACGTTCAAATCGTCTTCTTTCATCGCGCGAATTTGAATCAACGGGTTGGAAGGAACGAGGGCGTAGTTGTCGTTTAATAATTCAAGAAGAACGATATTGACTTGCGGTTGAAATCCGCTTTGCAATAAAAGCGACTGAAACCATTGTTTGGTAACAATCGCCGCAACCCGCGCGTTTGGACTTTCCGATTGCATTTCGGCGAACGCCGCGTCCCACAACGCCGACCAAGCCTCCGCGCCCGAAATTTGCGGGCTAAACGAAAAGAGTCGAATCCAGGCGACGTTGGGCGGGTCTTCGGGACAAGCCAGCGCGGCGACAATTTCGTTCTCTCTTTCCAACGCCCAAAAATTTTTTTCCCCAATCCAATCTAACGCGGCGCGCCAATCCAAATGACGGTGCGTGTTCAACTCGTGCGCCAGCAAAGCGGAAAGCGCGCGGCGATCCGACTCGACAACCCGACGAATCATCCAAAAAATTTCATAAAGAATTTTACAATGCGGTCGAATAAAGACGGATTCTTTTTCGCTTCCACCGAACCCATCATTTTGAAAGCGGCGTCGGTTACTTTGCCCGATTTTAGTTTTAGCGCGGCGGCAGATTTGATCACCATTGCGCGCAGGTCGCCTTCGTTAATTGAGCCGAATAAATCGGCGGAACGCTCGTAAAGTTGAAGGGCTTCGTCGCCGCGCTTCAGCCCTTCAAGCGCGGCGGCTTGATTGCCGAACGCCATCGCCTGACGTTTGACGTCGCCCGCCGCGGCGAAGGTTTGATCCGTGCCAAGCGCCGCGTCTAACGCTTCTTGCGCTCGATCCATTTGCAAAAGCGCGACGCTTAAATTATTTTTCGATTCGGCGGCGTCCAACGCGGAAGCGCTTTGAGCGTACGCCTCCGCCGCTTGCCGAAAATAATCGGCGGCTTCGGAAAAATTCTTCTGCGCGAAAGCGCGCTTGCCTTGTTCGTCGAGTTGTTTCGGATTAATAGTCATAGCGTTTAGAGGGTAATGTCGAGCAAACCTTCCGCCACCGAGCGGAGTTTGTCGCGCGACATGCTGCTGAGTTTCATTGCCAAATCAATATAAGGGCGGTTGACCGGCTGACAGACAAATTCTTGAAGTTCTTTCGGCAAGTCGGTAAATTTTTGCATCGCCAATTGCGCGGAAAGCCACTCGCCCACCGGACCGCTTTGATCAAAGAAGGTCTCGACGCGGCTGCCCATGACGGAGAGAATCGTCTCCAACTCAGGCACAGACACGGTGCGTTCGCCCAATTCGTACGCCTTAATCCGCGATTGCGGAATACCCGTCTCCGACGAAAGATGGCGGATGGACATATTGGCGTTGGTGCGCTCTTGGCGAATCAGCGCGCCGACGATGCGATGGCGCAAAGCGATTAACTTTGCAATATCTTCCGACGTTAACGAATTCGGAACGTCCGAAAGCGTTTCGTTGCCCCAAAATTGCGAAATGGGAATCTTAAGAAAAAATACTAAGGCTTCTAATTCCGGCAACGAAGGCGAGCGTCGTCCCTCTTCGTAGGCGCGGAAAATGCCCGGCTTCACGCCGATTGCGTCGGCGCATTCTTTGATGCTGCGGCGTTCCGCCACGCGGGCGTCTTTGATCAACAAGCCGAGCTTTTTCTCTCGAATAGTTATTTGAGCGTTGGTCATATCACCTCGTTTATTCGAGATATATTATAGCAGAATGCGTCAACGTCTCGGGCGTTGCGACTCTCGCGCCGCCATAAACACTTCCGCGCCGAGTTTGAATCCCGCCGCCTCTAATCGCGGCGTGAAGTTGGGACGAATTCCAGTCGGCTGCATCTCGCCGAGAACTTGCCCGTCTTGCACGCCCGTTTGATTAAATTTGAAAATATCGGTGAGGACGACGATGTCGCCTTCCATGCCCGCCACTTCGGTAACGGCGGTAACTTTGCGTTTGCCGTCTTTGAGGCGCGTCTGCTGGATGATTAAATCTATCGCGGAAGAAATTTGCGTGCGGACGACTTTGAGCGGCAGTTCCATGCCCGCCATTAACACCAGCGTCTCCAAGCGCGAGATGGCGTCTCGCGGGCTGTTGGCGTGGACGGTCGTCAGCGAGCCATCGTGTCCGGTGTTCATGGCTTGCAGCATGTCTAGCGCTTCGCCGCCGCGCACCTCGCCGACGACGATGCGGTCGGGGCGCATACGCAGCGAATTTTTCACCAAGTCGCGGATGGAGACCGCGTGCATGCCTTCCGAATTGGCGGGCTTGGTTTCCATACGCATGACATGATCTTGTTGCAATTGCAATTCGGCGGCGTCCTCAATGGTAACGATGCGCTCGCCTTCGGGGATAAACCCTGAAACGACGTTTAAGAGCGTCGTCTTGCCCGAACCCGTTCCGCCAGAAATGACGATGTTGAAGCGCGCTTTGACGCAAGCGGCGAGAAAGTCCGCCATTTGCTGGGTCAGCGAGCCAAAGGCGATTAAGTCTTCGGTCTTCAATTTGTCTTTGCGAAATTTTCGGATGGTGATGGACGGTCCGTCAATCGAGACGGGACGCACCACCGCGTTAACGCGCGAGCCGTCCGGCAGACGGGCGTCCACCGTCGGCGAGTCAAAATCCACGCGCCGCCCCAAGGGCATGATGATGCGGTCAATAATTCGCATGACGTGGTCGTCGTCGTCGAAGGTGATTTCGCTTTTCACCAACTGACCTTTTTTCTCGATGAAAATTTTCTTCGGTCCGTTGACCATAATTTCGGAAATGTCGGGGTCGTCCAACAACGGCTGAATCGGACCAAAGCCCATTAAGTCGTTTAAGACTTGTTTGAAAATTTCGCGTTTCAAATCTTCGGGGAATTTAAGTTGCGTCGCTTCAAAGGCGCGGACGATATTTTGTTGCAGAAACGCATCGCGTTGAGACGGGTCTACTTCTTCCGATTCGAGGGCGCGCAGCAAATTGTCCGCTAGGTATTTTTTCAGTCGCGCAAGGTCTTGCCCCGTAAAGCGTTGATTTGCGTTTGAAATCATGGAATTCATTCTTCGTCCCCTTTTTTGTTTTCGTCGTCGAGAGGCATGACCCAAATAATTTGATCTTTTCTAATCGCCAAAAACGCGCTGGCATAAACGGTTGCTCCGCTCGCGTCTTGAACGTTCGCATCCGTAACGGCGAGAAAAAGTTCCGTATTTTCTAATTCGTCTTTCAGGCGTCCTTCGAGCCGCACATAAATCGTGCCGCGTATCAAATGAGCCGCGGTTTGAATCGCGGCGGGCAGCGGCGTTTTGTGAATAATCTCCGTGTAATATTTTCCTTTATCGTCGTATTCGATGGACATGATGAAGCCTCCCTCCGTCAAGCGATGAATTTACGATTCGCGTATCTTTTTTGCGAGCATCGTCATCTGCCGCGCGGAATCTTTGAAAATGATGGTCGCCGTATTATTTGGGAATTTTATCGTAAAAGGGGCGTGTTGGCTGTTTGCAAATCCGAAATCTGTGTTGAGATAAGGAAAGGCAATATTAATTTCGCGCCCTAGAATCGCTTCCGCGTCTTTTTTGCTCAGCCCTTCCAAGCCCGCGTGGCGATTTAAGATTGCAAAGATATGCTCGGAATCAACGCCCTTCGCTTTGAGAAAATCCAAAAGCGTGTTCGTTAACGAAATCGTGCTGACGTCGGTACTGACTAACAAGGCGAGCAAGTCGGCATGTTGAATGAGGGGCAGCGTGATTTTTGAAAGCGCGCGCCCGATGTCTACCAGCACATAATCGTAGGCGGCTTTGAGGCGCAAGAGCATGTCCCAAATGCGTTCGGCGTTAAGTTGCGCGCTTAATTCGGGGTCGGGCGAACCCGCTAAAAGGTCAAAATTCCAACGATCCATTTTCGTCAAGACCGTTTTGAAGAAATTTGTATTAACTTCCAACGGGTCTTTATTGGAAATTGTAACGACGTTGTCTCCGCCCTCATAGCCGACAATTTGAGCGATCGAGCCGATGGGAAAGACCAAGTCCACGACGGCGATTCGCGCTTTGGAATCAAGTTTCGCAATTTCGGCGGCGGCGTTGGCGCAAATGGACGAAACGCCCGTTCCGCCTTTGGCGCTGAGGAAGACTAGCATCAACCCGCCTTGCCGCATGCCTTCCGCCGTAATGCCAAACTGCCGATTAATAATATCTTTCAGCATCGGCACGGCTTGACCGGATTTGGTAATGTAATCGTTGATTCCCGCATCTTGACAGGATTTGATTCGAGCGGGATTATGATCGCTGCTTAAGGCGACGATAGGCAGTTGCGCCGTGCGCGGGTCGTTTCGCAATCTGACGGCGAATTCTTCTCCCTTCAAGTCGGCGAGGACGGGGTCCGCAATCACTAAATCGGGGCGGTCGCGCCAAGCGAAGATTAAGCCTTCTTTGCCCGAGCTCGCTTGCAAAATTTCATAATTAAGCTCTTCGAGTTTGCGGGCGATGAAGTTGCGGCTTGCGGCGTCTGAATCTACGATCAAAATTCTTTTTTGAGTCATATTTATTCCTAAGCGCAAGCCGACGACTCGCGCAAGTTATGTTTCTATGGGCGGCATCAAATATCCAAGCCCGGAGCGGGTAACGACGTGCTTCGGCGAATGCGCGTCGTTTTCCAATTTCTGGCGCAGACGGGCGATGCTCACCCACAAAATTTCTTTATCGTTTTTATATTCCGCGCCCCAAACGCTGGTGAGCAACTCTTCGGCGGAGAGAATCTTTCCAACGTTGTGAGCGAATTGCAGAAGCAGGCGGTACTCGGTTGCGGAAAGAGAAACCGGCTCTTCTCCGCGCCAAACTTCGGCGCGCGCAAAATCAATTTTCAAATCGTCGTGCGTAAAGAAACGCACTTGTCCGACCGCTTCGTTGGCGCTGCCAGCGCGGCGCAAAACGGCTCGCACTCGCGCCAATAATTCGGTGGCGGAAAACGGCTTGACGAGATAATCGTCCGCGCCGAGATCGAGTCCGCGCACGCGATCTTGCTCTTCGCCTCGCGCCGTCAGGATGACGATCGGCACGTTGGTAAACTCGCGCAGACGCTGCGTCGCGCCGAAGCCGTCTAAGCGCGGCATCATCACGTCCATCAACACGAGGTCAATCGGGTTGGCGGAGAACACTTCCAACGCCTGCTGACCGTCTTGCGCGGAAACGACTTCGTAGCCTTCCGTGCGCAGGTTCGCCTCCAAGAGGCGCAGGTAGCGGGGTTCGTCGTCCACGATCAAAATGCGCTTTGCCATAAGAACTCCTTGAAGATGCTATGGTTTACGAAATCAAAGCGTCGGGTCTATGGGCAGTTCGATAATGAACGTCGTGCCGCGATCCAACACTGACTCTACCCAAATATTACCATGATGCGCCATAACAATTTGCTTGCAAATATAAAGCCCTAAACCGGTGCCCGTAACGGTGCGTTCGCCCGGCACGCGGTAAAAACGCTCGAATAAAAACGGGGCAAATTCTTCGGGAATTCCTTCGCCTTGATCGGAAAAATAAACGCGGACTTTTTTCGCAAGGCGTTTTGCGGTAATGGTAATCTTCGAGCCGGGCGCGTATTTAATCGCGTTGCTGAAAAGGTTTTCTAAAACTTGCGACAAGCGCACGCTGTCGCCCAGCACTTGCGGAAGCGGCTCGATTTTCAAATCAATTTTCAAATCAGGGTGATGCGTTTTCACCCGCGCCGAAACGTCGCGCACGAGCGCGTCTAAGCGCAGCGGCGAAAATTTGAATTGAATCGTTTTGCTTTGCAGCCGCGCCGATTCAAGCATGTCTTCAATCAATTTCGCCAAGCGGTCGGTTTCTTCGTCAATGATGGATAAAAATTCGCGTTGCGTGGCGTCGTCCCAAGTCGTGTCTTGCCGCAAGAGGCTGGTGCTGTATCCTTTAATAAACCCCAGCGGCGTGCGAAGTTCGTGCGAAATCGTCGAAACGAAATCGTCTTGCAAACGCATTTGGCGCTGAACGGAGTCCAACTCCGCGCGCGCTTCCAGCAATTCTTTGCGCTCTAAAACCGAAGCCGTCCACGTCGTCAGAAGCGAAGCGATGTGAATGTGTTGGTCCACATATTCTGGCCCGCCGAAACGCACAAACGCCATTGCGCCGCGCAACTGTCCGCCGATGTATAAAGGAATGCCCAAAAGAAACGCCCTTTCGACGCGCTCGTCTTGTTTCTTCCCGCCGCGCGACGTTTCTAAAATAACGCGACGGCTAGAGATGACTTCGCTCGCCACATTCTCGCCCCAAGCGGCGTCCGCTTCGGAGCCTTTGCCGCGTCCGACGGCGCGGGCGTAGATCACGTCCAACCCGCGCGCGAGGCGATCTTCCAAATAGATGGCGGCGTTGTCGAACACAAAACATCCGCGCATTGCGCCGAACAAAACATCCAATTCGGATTTCCAATTCGGCTTGGAGTGAATTTGTTGAAATACTCGGTGCAGTTCGGAAAGCGTTTCTTTGTCCATAATTATTCTCGCGCGATAAGCAAGGGAAATTGGAAGGTCGAGCCTTTTCCTTCCGCCGATTTTACGTCGAGCAGCGAGCCGTGCGCTTCGATAATTTGACGCACGAGCGAAAGCCCCAAACCCGTTCCGCCATAATGCCGCGTGGACGACCCGTCCAGTTGGTGAAACGGCTCGAACATTTCTTCGATTCGTTCTTTGGGAATTCCAACGCCGCTGTCGGCGACGCTGATTTGAATTAAGTTTTCGCCTTTTTCTTGCACAGCAACGGTTACGCTTCCGCCCGACTCAGTAAATTTGATTCCGTTGTCTATCAATTGACCCAGCGCCCAACTGAGTTTTTCGCTGTCTGCCCGCACAAACGGAAGGTTGTCTTTAAGCGAAGCGGTCAGCGTTACGCCGCGCTCCGCCGCTTTGCCTTCGGCGGATTTGACAAGCAGCGAGACGAGGCGGCGAACGTCCACGCCTGAAAATTTCATGCTTAATTCGCCGCGAGACGCCAGCGAGAACATGATCAAATCTTCGATCATTCCTTCTAAGCGAGCCGTCGCCCGCTGACTGACCGTCAGCGCGTGTTTTTGTTCCGCGTTAACTTCGCCCAGCGATTCGGAAACCAGCAATTCGAGATAGCCTTTGACGTGCGTCAGCGGCGTGCGTAATTCGTGCGAAATGTTGGAAATAAAATTCGCCTTCATTTGGTTCAGTTCGGAAAGGCGCGTCAGCGCTTCGTTTAATTCTGCCGTGCGCTCGCGGACGCGCTGCTCCAAGTTGCGGTTCGCCGATTGCAGCGCCGAACGCAATTGAATGATTAACTCGGTAACGGCTTGATCGAGAGTCTCTTTGTCAATTAAATTAAGTTGAATTAACGCCTGCCCCAAAAGCGGCGCTTCGCCCGCCAAAGCGGATTCTTGTTGATATGCCAAAGCGCGTTGAAGGTTTGCTTCGTTGATGATTCCTTTTTGAAGCAAGTGTTCTCCCAAACGCGGGACAAGCATTTCTGGCGCTAATTTTACCGATTTTGATTCCATGCCAAGCCGTCCATTTTCAAATTACCCATTCTCCGTCTACCATGACGGCGGAAGGGGCGAGCGTTAATAAATCTTGCGCGTCTATCTCAAACGGATTTTCATCCAAGACGATTAAGTCCGCGCAGTAGTTGGGCGCGAGTTTGCCGAGTCGATTCTCCGCGTTGGCGGCGTAAGCCGCGCCAAAGGTATAGGCGAATAAGGCTTCGGCGAAGGTCAATTTTTGTTCGCCGCGCCAGCCTTCGGCGGAGGGAGAGCCGTCGGCGCGTTGACGAGTCAGCGCCGCGCGCAATCCCCAAAACGGGTTGGGCGATTCGACGGGCGCGTCCGAGCCGAAAGCGAGAATCGCGCCGTGATCGAGTTGAGTCCGCCAGGCGTAAGCGAGGCGCGCGCGTTCGCCCCAATAGCGGTCGGCGGCGAACATATCCGACGTTGCGTGAATCGGCTGCATGGAGGCGACAACGTTCAGTTGCGCGAGGCGCGGCGCGTCGTCGGGGTGCAGAATTTGCACATGCTCGATGCGGTGGCGCAGATGCGGCAAACCGTTTTGCGTTTCATAAGCGCGGAGGCGCTCGTAAGCGTCGAGAACTTCGTGATTGGCTTTGTCGCCGATGGCGTGAACGGTCATGCTCAACCCGACGTCGGCGGCTTTGCGGGCGCGTTCAAAAAGTTCTTCGCCGTCCATGTTGAGGATGCCGCGATTGTTCGCTTCGCCCTCGTAGGGTTGAATCATCGCCGCCGTGCGCGGACCGAGCGCGCCGTCCATGAAGGCTTTGACTGAGCCGATCCAGAGCATGTCGTCGCCGAAGCCCGTCCGCAAGCCGAGTTGGTTGGCTTGCTCGACGCTTTCAACGGGGATGTTTTTACACACGCGCAATTTTAATTTATTTTGCGCTCGCAAAGATTGCAACGCCATAAAAGATTGACGACGGTCAAAATCGTGAACGCCAGTTAAGCCCATTTTCCAAAGAGTCGGCTGCGCTTTGAGAATTGCAGATTCAATTTCGGCTTGCGTCGCTTCGGGGATGGCGGCGTCGAGCAGGCGCATGGCAGATTCGAGCAGGATGCCGGTCGCTTTGCCGTCGGCGTCGCGTTGAATCGCGCCGTCTTTTGGGTCGGGCGTGTCGTCGGCGATGTTTGCCAACTTCAACGCGGAAGTATTCGCCCACGCCGCGTGGAGCGATTTAGCAGTGAGGTAAACAGGATGATTTGGCGCGACGGCGTCGAGTTCTTCTTGGGTTGGGAATCCTCCGCCCCATTCGTTTTGATTCCAGCCGTGCCCCAACACCCACGCGCCGGGCGCAGACGAGTTTGCGCGTTCCGCCACCCGCCGCAGACATTCTTCTTTGGTCTTCGTTTCGCAATCTACTTTGGAGAGTCCCAGCGCGTATTGATGCAAATGCAAATGCGCGTCGGTCAGCCCTGGCAAAACGGTTGCGCCTTGCAGGTTTCTTTTTTCTACATCGCCGCAAATCAGCGCTTCCAATTTTTCTTTCGCGCCGACGGCGAGGATGCGATTTCGCGCAATGAGAATCGCGTCGGCTTTGGGATTGGAAGAATCAAGGGTGCGGACGTCGGCGTTGTAAAGGAGTTTCATTCCGTCATCTTCTTAATTAACTCGTCCAGTTCTTCGTCCGAATAATAATAGATCGTAACCGTGCCGCCTTTTTTGCCGTGCTTCAATGAAACCTTCGTGCCGAGACTGCGCTGCAAACGCTTTTCTACGTCCGCAACTTCGGCGTTGATTGGCGCTTTGCCGACCGTTACCGGGCGCTGACCGGTCAACTTGCGAATCAGTTCTTCCGTTTGGCGCACGCTCAACGAAAGGTTAATCACCGTCTGCAAAGCGGACGTTTGCGCTTTTTGCGTGGAAAGTCCCAGCAAGGCGCGGGCGTGTCCTTCGCTGATGGCGTTGTCCATCAAGGCGCGTTTCACCGCGTCCGCCAAATTGACGAGGCGCATGGTGTTCGTTACCGCCACGCGGCTCTTGCCGACGCGCTTGGCGATCATCTCATGCGAAAGGCCAAAATCATCCGACAGTTGGCGGTAGGCTTCCGCCTCTTCCATCGGGTTTAAGTCCGAACGTTGGACGTTTTCAATCAGCGCCAACTCCAACAATTCTTGATTATTCGCCTGCCGCACGACGACCGGCACCATTCGCAGGCCGGCGCGTTGCGAAGCGTGCCAGCGCCGTTCGCCCGCGATGAGGATGTATCCGCCGCTTTCGTCGGGCATGACCACCAACGGTTGAATCACGCCATGCTCGCGGATGGACGCCGCCAACTCGTTCAGTTCTTCTTGCTTGAAGTGAACGCGCGGCTGGCGCGGATTCATCTTGATCGAATCCACCGCCACCTGCTGAACGCCCAAAGCGACGGGCGCTGCCGCGTTGTCCGTCTGCGGCGGATTTCCGCCAGGGATGAGCGCGTCTAAACCTTTGCCAAGTCCTTTTCGTTGAGCCATTGTCGTCCCTTTCCTTACTTGCCGTCGCTCAGCAATAATTCTTTTGCCAACGCCGCGTAGGCTTCCGCGCCGGGCGATTTTGGCGCGTACTCTGAAATGGGCAATCCGTAAGAGGGCGCTTCCGCCAAACGGATGTTGCGCGGGATAATCGTCTCAAAGACGAGGCTGGGAAAGTGATTGTTCACTTCGCGCACGACGTCCGCCGAAAGGTTTGTGCGGCTGTCGAACATTGTCAGAATCACGCCGCGCACTTTCAGGTCCGGAAAAAGCGCCGAGCGCACGCGCCCGATGGTTTCGGTCAACTGCCCCAAACCTTCCAGCGCGAGGTATTCGCATTGCACAGGCACGATTACGCCGTCCAGCGCCGCCATTAACCCGTTGACCGTCAGCAGACCCAGCGAAGGCGGACAGTCAATCAGCACATAGTCGTAACGCGGCGCGACGGCGAGCAGCGCTTTTCGCAAACGCGATTCCCGCGCCAATTCGTCCACCAGTTCCACTTCCGCGCCCGCCAGCGCCGAAGACGACGGCAAGAGCGAAAGTTGCAAACGCTCGTTCAACAAAATATAAGGGAAAATATCGTCGTCGCCCAACAGCGCGTTATACGTTCCGTTGACGACGTTTGACTTGTCCACGCCCAAACACGAGGTGGCGTTCGCCTGCGGGTCGAGGTCTACCACCAACACGCGCTGACCCAACTTTGCCAAATACGCCGCCATATTAATGGTGGACGTGGTCTTTCCAACTCCGCCTTTTTGATTTACTAGCGTGTAAATTTTCGTCAAGTTAAAACCTCCATCGCGCAGAGCGCAATTTCTTTTTCAGTCGGGACGCTTAGCAAACCGACTCGCGTTACCGAATGCGCCGCGAGACAGGTCGCAAAACGCGCCGCTTCCCACGGGTCTTTCGTCGCTTGCAATCGCGCAAAAAATGCCGCCGCAAAAATATCGCCCGCGCCGGTCGCGTCCGCTTCTTTGACCGTCGGCGGACGAAAGCGTCGGCGGTCGCCGTTCCAATATAAGACCGCGCCGCGCGCGCCTTCCGTCAAACACAGCAGGCGCGCCTGATTCGCCATCCGCTCGACGAGTTCTAAGTCGCCGTTTACGTCTTCAATGGAAAGAATCGCGCCGCCCGCCTGACCGAGAATTTGGTCGCTATTTTCCCAATCTTTTTTCACAACCGAGCCTTTTTCGTCCCAGCCGCGCATCCAGCCTTGCGGCGTAACGCCCACCCACGAGTTCGGAAAACGCCCCGCCAAATCGGCGTCCGTTTCCTGAGCAATCGGCGCAAGGTGAACAATTTTCGCGTCGCGCCAAATGAGCGGAATATTTTCCATAGAAAGCGGCGCCGCTTGCGAATGTAAAATTTGACGGCGTCCGCTTTCGGTTTGGACGTTTTCAAAAGTCGTGCTGCGCGGGCTTGGGAAATTGACGATTTGGATTCCTTGCAATTGCGCTAAGGGCGCGTCCGCCGCCGCCGAAGTAACCGCGCCGACTCGCAAGCCCAACGCCTGCGCCGTCAGCGCCGCGTAAGCGACCGTGCCGCCAAGTTGCGCGCCCGTCGGCGTTAAATCCACCGCAACGTGACCGACGAGAAGATAATCCACAGGGCGCAGTTCTGGCATGGGGAAATTATACCTTGCACAGGGAAGGTTCAAGGTTACAGGTTACAGGTTGCGAGTTGAAGGTTGCGAGTTGAAGGTTGCAGGTTAAAAGGCAAGGACGAAAGACAAAGGTTTCACCCTTCGTCCTCCGTCCTTTGTCCTTTGTCCTCCGTCCTTTATCCCCTGTCTTTCGTCAAATTTATTCTTTCGGCAAGATGATCACTTTACGATACGGTTCTTCGCCGGTACTTTCGGTTTTTACGGCGGGATGTCCGCGCAATTCAATGTGGACGATGCGCCGTTCGCTGGAAGGCATCGGCTCCATCGTTGTTTTGCGTCCCGTTTTTGTAACTTGGTCGGCTAAACGATTCGCCAGTTGACGAACTTGCTGCTCGCGGCGGGCGCGGTAGCCTTCCACGTCCACCGTTAATTGCACCCATTGTTGCGCTTGCTTGCCGACGATGAGCGAGGCGATGTGTTGAAAGGCGGTCAGCGTTTCGGCGCGACGCCCAATTAAGGCGCTGAGGTCGTCGCCGCGCACGTCCACTTGGATGGAGCGGTTGTCGGCGGAATCGGATTCGTCGTAATGCGCGGAGACTTGCGCGGTCAACCCCATGTGGTGAATCAGTTTGGAGACGACTTCTTCGGTTGTATTCAGCACGGCGTCGGGTTCGACGTTGATTTTCGGCTTCGGCTCAGGTTTGGGTTCAGGCTTCGCTTCGGCTTTGGGTTGCGGCGACGCTTTTTTCTCGGCGCGAGGTTTGGCGGGTTTCTCCGCTTTCGGCTTGGCTTCCGCTTTTTTGACAGGAGCAGGTTTCGGGTCCGCTTTGGGGGCGGGAATTTCTTCCACAGCGGGCGGGGCGACGGAAAGGCGCACGCGCACTTGCCGTCCGCCGAGTCCGAACAGCCCTTTCGAGCCAGAATCCAGCACTTCGACGGAGACGGCGTCCGCCGTCAACCCCAGTTGGTCGAGTCCTTGTTGAATGGCTTCTTCGACAGTCGGGGCGATCACTTCTAAAGTAGTCCGCTCGTTCATAGCGCCTCCTTATTTTTTGGTCGCGGCGGTTTTCTTTTTTCCGGGCAAAAGGTTGTGCCAATTCGCGCGCCCGGTGGCGGCGTATTGCACGATGCCCAACAAGTTGCTGACGATGAAATAGACGGCAATGCCCGAAGCGAAGTTAAGCGCGAACCAGCCGAGCATAAGCGGCATGTAAACTGCCATGCCGCCGGTCATTGCCGCCGTTTGCGCGGAGGCTTTGTCTTCGGGGTTGGGCGGCGTGGCGGGCATTGTCAATTTGGTTTGGACGTAGGTGGTCAGCGCGACGATGATCGCCAACAGCGGGAAGCCGTTCGGCAAAAACGAAATGTCAAACGGCAACGGAATGCCTTCGGGACGACCCAAATCCATCCAAAGGAAGGAACTGTTCAGGGGGATGATGTTGGTTACATGCTGAAAGGGGTAAATCGAACGCGCCAAATTGAGCATGTCTAACGGCGTAACCGCCATTGCGCGGATGATGCTTTGGTACAAGCCGATGATGATGGGGAATTGAATGACGGTCGGCAAGCACGAAGCGAGGGGGTTAATTCCCTTTTCTTTATAAACGCGCATTTGTTCTTGCGCGAGTTTTTCGCGGTCTTTGGCGTACTTCTTTTGAATGGCTTGCCAGTCTTTGTCGTTTTGCAATTCCTGCATGGCTTGCGCGCCCTTCACTTGCGAAGCGTTGAGGGGCCAGGTGATGAGGCGAATGATGATGGTGAACAAAATAATCGCCAACCCGAACATCTGCGGGCCATGACCTAAAACGTCATAGATCCAGAGCAGGAGGTTGACCATTGGTTGAATGATAAGCGTTTCCCACATGGGTTAATCTCCTTATTTTGCGGGGGCGAAGGTCCAAATTTGTTTGCCGTCGGCGTCGTAGGCGGCTAGGGCAAAGTCCGCTTGATAGGGCGCGACGAGAATCGTTCCGTTAGAAAGGACGGGCGTGGTGTAGATTTTTCCGCCGCTTTCTTTTGACCAACGAGTCGAAGCGTCGCTATCGAGGGCGAGGATCGTGCCTGATTCGGTAACGAAGTAAATCGCGCCGTCGGCAACGAGCGGATTCGCCACGACCGCGCCGTCGGGCTTAACGTCGCTCCACAGTTGTTTGCCCGAAGCGAGGTCGAGCGCGTAAAGCGAGCCGCCGATGTCGGCGTAATAGAGGACGCCGTTTTCTAGGGCGGGCGTTCCCCAAATCCAATTGGAGGCGGTCGCCAAAATTTTGTGGTCGCCGTTCGGTAGAATTTCTTCCACGTTCGCCGAGAACGAGCCGACGTACACGCCGCCTTCGCCGACGACCGGGCTGCTCGTCGCCGCGCCGCCCAGGTCTACTACGCCGACGGATTTTTTGCTGGCGATGTCCACAATGTGCAAATTATGGTCGAGCGAGGCGACGTACAGATGCGTTCCGTCCGTAGCGGGCGTAGACCAAAGCGAGCCGCCCAATTTAATCGGGTCGGCGACGGGGACGCCCTTCAGGTCGAGGAAGTAGAGATAACCGTCGGAGTTGGGCGCGTAAATCGTCCCGTCGTAAATGAGCGGCGCAGCCACCCACTTCCCTTTGGCGGCGGTAAACGGGTTCGCCCAGTTTTCTTTGCCGGTCTGCGGGTCGAGGCTGACAAGTTTGTGGTTGTTGCCTTCGCTGCCGATGATCAATTGACCGTCGTCCGAGATGGCGGGGTTGGCGAAGAAGATTAAGTTGTTGTCGGTTTCTGCGGGGTAGCGCCAAACTTCTTTGCCCGTTTGCGCGTCTGCCGCGTAAACGTGCGAGCCGGAAGCGAGGTAGGCGCGTTCGCCGTCGGCGGAAAGTCCCGCCCAGGTGTTGACGATGCCAGCGCGTCCGGAACAAGCGCTTAATGCCAGCGAGCCAAACGCCAGCAAAAGGATGGGAATTGCTTTTCTAATGTTCAAATTGAGTACGCTCCTGAAACGGCGGACGTCCGCCGCGAAAGATGCAAATTATGGAACGGGGTCGTATCCGCCGGGGTTAAACGGGTTGCAGCGCAAAACGCGCCAAGCCGCCATCAACGAGCCTTTTAACGCGCCGTATTTATACACCGCTTGATAGCCGTAATGCGAGCAAGACGGGTAAAAGCGGCATGAGGGCGGCAAACCAGGCGAGATTGCCATTTGATATAAACGAATGAGGGAAAGAACAAGAATGCGCGGAAAGTTCCGCAGCGCGCGCGGCAAATCGCGCAAACGCGCTTCGTGCGAGTAATCGTGCAAGACGAACGGCTCGACTTGTTCTTCTTGTTCTTCAATTTCTGGGTTCATCAACGGAAAGGAGTTTGGCGCGGCGCAAAAGTTGCGTCAACGCGGAGCGGACGTCCGCTAAGGCGGCGGTCGCAAGCGCGGAACGAGCAATCAAAATCAAGTTTTGATTGGCGGCGCGCTCTTCGTCCAATTTATGAATCACGCTGGGAATTAATCCGCGCATCGCTTCGCGCAAGAGACGTTTGGCGCGATTGCGAACAACCGCGCCGCCGACGGTCTTCCCCGCCGCCACGCCGATTCGCAAGCGTTCTTCGCCTTCGCTCGCTTGAACCATCAACACAACAAGCGGATGGGCATAGGACTTGCCTGTTCGCCGCACCCGCTTGAAATCTTCGGATCGAGACAGCCGAAAGCGTCTCTGCACCCGCGCCTCTTGTCAATTTTCCGAAGCGCCAATTACCAGCGAGTCTTCTTCACATGCTCGTTGGATTTGACGGTTAATTTGTAGCGCCCCTTAAGGCGGCGGCGTTTGAGGACGTCGCGTCCGGCGGAGGTTGCCATCCGCGCGCGGAAGCCATGCACGCGCACGCGGCGGCGGATCTTGGGTTGGTAAGTTCGCTTGGTCATTCTACGTTCCTTTATTCTTCAAAAGATAATTACGCAATCCCCAAAGGGACGGTATTTTCGGCAGGACAGCGCGTTATTTTACCCCATGCCACGCGATTCGGTCAATTTGAATTGGCGAAATATTTTTCCCAAATTGGGCGGGTTTTAGCGGAGTCAATAAACGAGGCTTCAAAGGCGAAGCGATTGCAGGTTTGGATGTCCGCCAGACTCATGCCGAGAACTTCGCGCGCGATGCGGTATTCGTTGTTAAGGTTGGTGTCCAACACTTCGGGGTCGTCGGAATTAATCGTAACACGGACTCCGAGATCGAATAATTTTTTCAGCGGGTGCGCCTCAATCGTCGGGACGGAGTTGGTCAAATAATTTGACCAAGGATTCACTTCGAGCGTGATTCCTTCTTCGATAATTTTTTCCACGACCTTCATATCGTCCGCGCTGTGAATGCCGTGTCCGATGCGCTGCGGTTTGAAATTTTGAATCGTTTTCAGCACATAATCGGCGGGCGCGTCTTCGCCCGAATGGATGGTAACTTTTAATCCTGCGTCGCGCGCTTTGAGAATCGGCTTGACGAAATCTTCCATTGGGTAAATCATCTCGCCGTCGGCGAGGTCTACGGCTTGGATGTGCTGACGATTCTTAATCGCCCACTCTGTCGTGCGGACGCACGAATCCGCGCCCATGCTGCGCGAGGTGATGGCGATTAAGCCAATCGCCATGTCAAATTCTTTTTCGGCGCGTTCCTGCGCGCGAAGCAGCCCTTCGAGGCAGGCGTCCCAATCGAGGTTGTGTTTGTGGAACGCCCAATCGGGGGAAAAGCGCGCTTCAAAAATTTTGATGTTTTGCGCGGCGCAATCTTCAAACAACTCCCAGTCGATGCGTTCAAAAATAGCCGGCGAAACAATGCTGCGTTGAAAAATGTCAAAGGCTTCCAACACGGTTTGCAAATCGCGCATTTGCTCGCGGATTTTGACGTGCCGATCCAATTCGTCTGCTTGGTAAGACGGCAGCGCCACGCCGCCTTGACGCGCCGCGTCTAGGATGGTTTGCGTGCGAATCGCGCCTTCAATGTGGCAGTGAATTTCCGTTTTAGGAAGCGCGTTATATTTGGGGTCAAAATTCTTCATGCGGTTTTACAATCAACGTTGGCTTTGGTGCATAAATCGAGAAAAGTTTGACAAAAGGAGCGTGACCGGGTAAGTTTGGTTTATGCCTAAACAAAACAAGAAGCCACAGCCACGCCCGAAATCATTATACCGCGTCGTCGGATTGGCGGAATAATATCCAACGGACTCAATACGGCTTTCGCGTTAAAGCCTGCGTCCGCCAGCATCAGCCAAGCGCGCTGTTTGGTTTCGCTGTGAATGCCAAAGCGGGCGCAGCCGCGCTTCATATTCTTACTCTATCAGGTTTCTCTGATGTTTGCAACAGAGAAAATAAAAAAACCTTATCTTTGCGGATAAGGTTTTTTTATTTTTTTCAAAGCACTGTCTTATCCGCGCCGTAACGGAGGCGGGGTTTCCAGATTTTGCGTCAGCATGTCGCGCACTTGCTCGCGGTAGCCGACCGTGTTGTAGGTGCAAAACGGAATCATGCGCCCGTCGGGGGTTAGGAATTCGACGCAGCATTTCATGGCGTTTTTGACGTTGAAAGTCCATGGGTCCATGAAGTCGCGGGTATTGATCATAAAGACGTGCCGCCCCAAATCGCGCGGGGAATGATCGCTCAGCGGCAGGTGCGCGTGGCAGGAGACGCAACGCTGTTCGGCGCGGGTCGCTGCGCGCCGCTTTCGTCAAACCTTTTATGCGTCAAAGCCATTTTCATTCGGTGTCGGGTTTTTCCACAATGACAGCAAACAGTCTGACGCAAAACCACTTGTTGGTGGCTGGTGTTTTTATGTCGTTGTCGTTAATGTTTTAATGTAATTTCTCATTAAGCCTATTGATTGTCTAAGTTCTACGTCTGTGTATTTTGTGTTTTCTTTATTTTCTGGATGATGTATTTGGTGTCTAATTTTTTCTGTCAAAATAACTTTTATAGTTTTTTTACTGCCGTCTTTTTCAACTTTAATATAGTCAATTTGAGTTTTGCCATTTTTGAAATCATTGATTTTTCCCTCAAACTCTATGAAACCATATAACTCGTTGTGATATTCTTCTGTCGTTTCAGCAAACGCCAAGAAATTAACTTCGTTAAGTGATGGATACGGCAATGTATGTGGCGAAACAGTTTCAATAGTTTTTCCGCTACTTGATGATTTGATTAGTCGCAAATGTTCAAATTTCAATTCTTTTACCAATGCAGGGCTATGTGTCGTAACTATTACTTGTGTGTTTGGTGTTTCTGCAAGAGTTAAAAACGCTGAAATGAGTTTTCTTTGGTGGTCTGTGTGTTGTGAAGTTTCAGGTTCTTCAATGGCATAAATAATGCTTGGAATTTTATTAGCTATTTTTCTTCTTTCTGCTTCTGCTCTAAAAAAGTTTAATAAAACAAGTCGTTTCACACCACTACCCCGCTTGTTAATAGGAATATCTTCGTCTCCTGCGATAGAAACATTTTTAAAAACATCTGACCATTTTAAACTTTCTGCTGTTGGAATTACAGGATTTAGACTGTCCGCTATTTCGGGGTTCATTTCTTTTAGTTTTTCCAAAGTTCTGTCAGAAACTTCTTTTAGTTTTTTCTCAACCTCTGTTGCAATTTCAGTGAACTTTGTCTTTAATGTGCTGTCACTTAAAATTTGTTTTACGGCTTCTCTTAAAGGGTCTTGCACTTCGTTATCTCCATCGCTGTTTTTCCTGTCAGATTGAAACAAAGAGTAAAGCGGGAGATAATTTTTTAACTGTTCCCAAATAGATTTTGTCTCTTCGCCTTTTGAAATGTCAAGTTCGATTTCGGATAACTCTAAACTTGGGCTGTAATAATTCCAAATTGCAGTTCTCATTTCAGCGTTTTTCGTATTGTCGCTACAAGCAATATTTTTGTCTTTAATAATTTTTTGCAGGTCTCCGATTTTTTTTAATAATAAATCTTTACAATGATCATTTGTCGGATGATTTGCTTTGATAAATACTTTTTCTTTTCCTGCGTTTGGGTATTTTTTTATAATTTCAAGTTGTCCGTTTGAATTTAGTAAATACTCCGCACTCAAACTTGTTTCGTTTGCACTATCAATTACGATTGCTGTTGGTAATTCTTCAAAGCAAATCGAAATCACAATTTCATTGTCGCCTTCTACAAGCGCTTTTTTGTTTATGTCATCCTTGTCAAGTTTTATTACTCCTTTGCCATCGTTGAAGAAAATGTCTAATGCCTCTAACACAGTTGATTTTCCAATGTCATTTTTGCCGACAAAGGCTGTCAAGTTACCAATTTCAATTTCAACTTCGTTTTTGTAACTTCTAAAATTTTTGAGTTTGATTTTTTTTATTTTCATTTGTCAATGTCATTTTGCGGGTGTCGGTTCTACACTTGCCGTCAACGTTTCTACGGCTTGCCGAAGGCGGTATTTTTAGCCAAAGCTTAAATCAAAGCGTTTATTGTCATTTCTTTGAACCTCATGTTAGCGATTCGTTATTTTTTCGCTCAATTTGTCTGCTGTTATTATTCTGTTCGTATAGGAATTAATTGTCAGCACGATGTTTCTATTTTCGTTAGTAACGTAAATATTTTTTCCTGTTTTTATAAAATCGCTTTCATCTGTTTCCATAATAACTGTTGCAAAGATTGATTTTTAGTTTCTTATTAATTCGCCCATAAACAAGTTCTGTGTAACAAAGTTTCTCTAAAATAGTTTTTTTATAATTCGGCATTATTTACTTTCTTATGTATAGTAAAGCGGAGAATCCGAACTTGCGATTCTCCGCTTTACCCAATCTACCAACTTACCAACCTACTCTTCCTTCTTCGCTTCCATTTCTTTTCTATGCGCTTCGATGATTGTCCCTGCGATGTGCGTCGGCACGGTGTCGTAGTGATCGAACTCCATCGAGAAGAAGCCGCGCCCGCCAGTCAACGAGCGGATTTGAGTCGTGTATTTGAGCATCTCCGCCATCGGCACATGCGCGACGATAATCGTCGAACCGCGATCGGTCTCCGTGCCTTGCACGCGCCCGCGCCGCGTGTTGAGGTCGCTCATCACGTCGCCCATATTCGCGTCGGGACAGGTAACGCGCACGGTCATAATCGGCTCGAACAAAACGGGTCCCGCGTCCGCGACGGCGAGTTTGAAGGCTTCGCGCCCGGCAATTTCAAAGGCGACCGGTTTCGAGTCCACTTCGTGTTCTTTGCCGTCGTACACCGTTACGCGCACGTTGCTCATCGGGTAACCCGCAAACGCCCCGCGTTCCATCGTAGCGCGGATGCTCTTCTCGATCGGCGGCAGGTACGAACGCGAGAGGTTCATGCCGACCAGCGCGTCCACAAAGTCAAAGTCGCCTTCCATAAACGGCTCGATGCGAAGATGCACTTCGCCGAACTGCCCCGCGCCGCCGGACTGTTTCTTATGCCGATATTGCGCCTGCGCTTTTTTGGTGATGCCTTCTCGGTAGGGAATTTTCGGCTCGCGCGTTTCGATGCCGACTTGAAATTTGGTCTGCGCGCGGTTGACCGCCGCGTCAATGTGTTGGTCGCCCATGCCTTGCAAAACGGTCTCGCGCGTGATGTTGTCGTTTTGCCAAGTCAGCGTCGGGTCTTCTTCGCTGAGGCGCGTCAACACAGTGGAAATCTTCGCCGCGTCCGCTTGCGTTTTTGGCGCGACCGCCACGCGGTACAAAGCGGCGGGGTACTTCGGTTTTTCAATCGTCAGCGGATGTCCCTTGTCGCAGAAGGTGTCGCCCGTCGAAGTCGTCGTCAATTTGGACACGGCGGCAATATCTCCCGCGTGGACAGTCTTCGCCGCGATGACTTCTTTTCCGCGCTGAAAGTGCAAGCCCGACATGCGCTCGTCCGCGTTTTTATTTTGATTCCAAACGTGCGCGTCGGCTTGAATCGAGCCGCTAAACACGCGGAAGTACGTCATCTTGCCGACGAACGGATCTACGGTGGTTTTCCACACATACGCCGCCAACGGGCTTTGATTGGACGGCTGCAATTCTTCCGCGCCGTCTTTGCCTTGCGCCGTGCGCTTCGTCGCGTGCGCGGGAGAAGGAATCAAGTCGAGGATTCCGTCGAGCAACGGAATCATGCCGATTTCGCGCCCGCTGGCGGCGCAGAAAACGGGAACAAAATCTCCGGCGGTGATTCCGTTTTCGAGTCCGCGCTTCATCTCTTCGTCGGTTAACGCGCCGCTTTCAAGATATTTTTCCATCAGCGCGTCTTCGCCTTCGGCGGCGTCTTCCAACATCTCGACGCGGGCTTTGTCCACTTCCTCTTTCAACTCGGCGGGAATTTCGCTTTCCTCTTTGCCTTCGCCGAAGTAGGCTTTCATCTCGATTACGTCCGCCACGCCTTTGAAATCTTGCTTTTCGCCAATCGGCAAATGCGCCTTAATGACGCGCTTTCCGTGCGCTTCGACAAATTCTTGAACCGCGTCGTAAGTTTTTTGAAAATCGGCGTTGTCGCGATCCATCTTGTTGATGACGATAAAGCGCGGCAAATTAAATTGGTCGCAATAACGCCACGCCAACTCCGCGCCGACTTCGATGCCTGCCACCGCGTCAATTAAAATAATCGCGCCGTCGGCTACGCTTAAGGCGGAAATCATCTCGCCCACAAAGTCGGTGTAGCCCGGCGCGTCCAGTAAGTTGATCTTGTAATCTTTGTACTCAATCGGCACGACGCTCGTATAAATCGAAATCTTTCTCTTGCGCTCTTCTTCGTCGTAATCCGAAACCGTCGTCCCGTCCTCGACTTTCCCAAGGCGGGTGGTCGCCCCCGTAACATGCAAAAACGCTTCCGCAAGCATGGTTTTCCCTGCCCCGCCATGCGAAACCAACGCAACGTTGCGGATAAACTCGGTGGTATACTCTTTCATATAAGTTACCTTCCTGTTCTTTTATAGTATTGTGATGCAGGCAAGGGCGATTGTAAAAGAATCTAAATGAATTGTCAAAGAAATTCCGCCAATCCATGACAAAGCGCGGGAAATTTCGTGAAAATCCTCTTCTTATTTTTAGACGGAATCGGGCTAGGCGCAGACGACGCAGCGATTAACCCCTTCGCCCGCGCGGACATGCCGTATCTCGAAGCGCTTTTAGGCGGACGCAAATTAACTCAATCTGCCGCGCCGCAAGACTCCCATCGGCTGACTCTGCGCTCCGTTAACGCAAATCTCGGCGTAAGCGGACTCCCCCAATCTGCGACGGGGCAAGCGGTGTTGCTGACAGGGATTAACATTCCGCAAGAACTCGGCTATCACTACGGACCCAAGCCCAACCCTGAAACCGCAAAATACTTAGAAAACGGAACGCTCTTTCATCAAGTCGTTCGCGCCGATAAAAAGACGGCGCTGCTCAACGCCTACCCGCCGCGCTACTTTGCCGGAATTAATTCAGGCAAGCATTTGTATTCGTCCATTCCGCTGGCGCTGACAAACGCGGGCGTTCCGCTTTTCACGCACGAAGATTATTTTGCGGGCAAAGCCCTATCCGCCGATTTTACGGGCGCGGGTTGGCGCGAGCAACTCGGCTTCCCCGACGCGCCGCTCTTCGAGTCGCACGAGGCGGGAGTCCAATTAGCGCGACTCGCTAAACAATATGATTTCTCTTTCTTTGAATATTGGGCGAGCGATTACGCCGGGCACAAACAAAATTGGGAAAGCGCCGTTCAACAATTAGAAACCTTTGACGGCGTGTTGCGCGGTCTGCTGGAAAACTGGCGCGATGAAGACGATTTGATTTTGCTCACATCCGATCACGGCAACATGGAAGATTTGTCCACAAGAAAACACACAGCGGCGAACGTCCCCTTGCTGATTTTCGGAAGCCAAAAATCGAGAGACCGTTTCGCTCATATTTCTCAATTGACGGAAATCGCGCCCAGCATTTCAAGTTTTTTGGAGATAAACGCTCCGAAATAAAAAGGCGCTTTTCTTCTCTGATATAATTCCCTTTCGGAAGGCAGAACGCCAGAGCGATTTTGGTGTTCTTTCTTTAAGTGTTTTCAACACAAACTTACGCCTTGCGGCGCATCACCTCTTTTATCGGAGTCTCAAAGGAATGAAAAAAGAACAACTGCTCGATTTGTACCGTCAGATGGTGCTGATTCGGCGCGTCGAAGAACGCGGCATGGAACTGTATCAGGCTGGCAAAATCGGCGGCTTCATGCATTTGTACATCGGACAAGAAGCCGTCTCGACGGGATTGATCGCGGCGCGAGAAGACCGCGACCGAGTCATCACCGCCTACCGCGATCACGGCGTGGCGCTCAACTGCGGAATTTCCGCCGACGAAGTGATGGCGGAATTGCTCGGCAAAGCGACGGGCATGTCCAAAGGCAAGGGCGGCTCGATGCACATGGCGGACACGTCCAAAAATATGTGGGGCGGACACGCCATCGTCGGCGGACATTTGCCCATCGCCGCGGGGCTGGCGGTCGGCGACCAATACGCGAAGAACGACAACATCACCATCTGCATGTTTGGCGACGGCGCGACGAATATCGGTTACTTCCACGAGGCGTTGAATCTCTCCAAAACCTGGGGCTTGCGCGTGTTGTGGGTTTGCGAAAATAATCAATACGGCATGGGGACGGCGGTCGAACGCGCTTCGGCGGTTACGGAAATTCGTCAAAAAGCGGACGGCTACGGGATGAAGAGCCGCCGCATCGAAGGCATGGACGTAATGACCGTGTACGAAGCCGCCAAAGAAGCGCTGGATTTCGTCCGCAAAGAGGCGCAGCCCTACTTCCTTGAAATTGACACTTATCGCTACGAAGGCCATTCGATGGGCGACCCCGAACGCTATCGCAAATCGGACGAAGTTAAGAAGTGGCGCGAAGAAGACCCGATTGGCATCTTCAACAAATATTTGATCGAAAAGAAAACCGCCACGCGCAAAGCGTTGGAAGAGATCGAAGCCGCCGTCGAGGACGAAGTCGCCAAAGCGATTGAATTCGCCGAAACGTCCCCCGAACCGACGCTGGAAGATTTGTACGCGAATATTTATGCGGATTAGGAAATTAGGAATTAGGTGATTAGGGATTAGGCGATTTACCAGTTACTAATTTGCCAATTGCTACTTTACCAATTACCAACGAAGAGGAAACATGGCAAAAATTACAATGCGCGAGGCGATCTCGCAAGCCTTAATGGAAGAAATGGATTTAGACCCCGCCGTTTTTATTCTCGGCGAAGAAGTCGGCGTGTGGGGCGGCTCGTACGCCGTAACCAAAGGATTTTACGATAAATACGGACCCGAGCGCGTGAAGGACACGCCCATCGCGGAGAACGCGATTCTCGGCGCGGCAATCGGCGCGGCGATGGTCGGTCAGCGCCCGGTGGCGGAAATTATGACCATCAACTTCGCTTTTAGCGCAATGGACTACATCGTCAACCAAGCGGCGAAACTGCATTACATGTTCGGCGGACAGTTCACCATTCCGATGGTCATTCGCACCGTCGGCGGCGGCGGACGTCAACTGGGCGCGACGCACTCGCAAACGCCCGACGCGGTCTTCGCCCACTTTCCCGGCTTGAAGGTCGTCAGCCCTGGCACGCCCGCCGACGCGAAAGGCTTGCTCAAATCCGCCATTCGCTCGAACGACCCGATTCTCTTCATCGAACACGCGACCATGTACCAAGTTCGCGGCGAAGTTCCCGAAGGCGAATACACGATTCCGATTGGCAAATCCAAAATTCAACGCGAAGGCAAAGACCTGACCATCGTTACCTATTGCAAAGGGTTGGAACTTTCGATGAAAGCCGCCGACCAACTCGCCAAAGAAGGCGTCGAAGCGGAAATTGTGGATTTACGCACCTTGCGCCCGCTGGACATGGAACCCGTTTTTGAATCGTTCAAGAAAACTAACCGCGCCATCGTCGTCGAAGAAGGTTGGAAATCCTACGGCGTCGGCAGCGAAATCGTCAGCCGCATCTACGAAGAGGCGTTCGATTATGTGGACGCGCCCATCCTCCGCGTCGCGCAAAAGGAAGTCCCGCTGCCTTACAACCGCACGCTCGAACAAGCCGCGCTGCCGCAAGTCCCCGACATTATCGCCGCCGCGAAGGAGGTTTTGAAATAATGGCTGAAATTATCAACATGCCCAAACTCGGCTTTGACATGGCGGAAGGCGTGCTGGTGCGCTGGGTCAAGCAAGTCGGCGATACCGTCGCCAAAGGCGACGTGCTCGCCGAAATCGAAACCGACAAAGCCACCGTCGAAGTGGAGACGCACTCGGCTGGCACAATTTTGCAATTGGTCGTCGAGCAGGGCGCGGTCGTGCCGGTCAACGCGCCGATTGCCGTCATCGGTCAGCCCGGCGAAAAAGCGGATTTGCCGACGGGCGACGGCGAACAAAAGACAGAAGCCGCGCCGCAGACTCCAACGCAGCCGACTCCTGTTTCTCAAAGCGCCCCCGCCGCTGAAAGCGACTCGGACAAAGTCAAAGCCAGCCCGCTGGCGCGGAAAATCGCCAAAGATAACGCCGTCAACCTCGCCGACTTGCAAGGCACGGGTCCCGGCGGGCGCGTGGTCAAGAAAGATGTTGAAGCGGCGCTCGACGGACAAAAGACCGAAGACCGAAAACCTTCCGCTCCCGTTTACAGCCCTTCGTCCTTCGTCGTCTCGCAAGAAGATAAAGTCATCCCGACCACAAAACTTCGCCAAGCCATCGGGCGCAGACTGGTCGAATCGAAGCAGACCATTCCGCATTTTTACGTTACGCACGAGTACAAGATGAACGCGCTCATGGACATGCGGAAGCAAATCAACGCTTATTTGCCCGACAACGAAAAAGTGTCGGTCAACGATTTCATCATCAAAGCCGCGGCGCTGACTTTGCGCCAATTCCCGAATTTGAACGCGACCATTAAAGGCGCGGAGATCGTCCAGTTTGGACGAGTCAACGTCGGCGTGGCGGTAACGGTGCCCGGCGGGTTGATGACCGTCGTCGTCAAAGACGCGGACGTAAAACCGCTACGTCAGATTTCCGGCGAAATCAAAGCGATGGCGGCGCGCGCGCGCGATGGCAAAGTCAAACCCGACGACGTGGACGGCTCGACGTTTTCCACTTCTAATCTCGGCATGTACGACGTGGAAGATTTCATCGCCATTATCAATCCGCCCGAAGCGGCGATTTTGGCGATCTCTTCGGCGCGAGAAATTCCCGTCGTCGAAAACAGCCAGGTCAAAATTGGCTGGCGGATGAAAGCCACCATTTCGGTAGATCACCGCGTCAGCGACGGCGCCGAAGCCGCGCAGTTTATGCAAGCCCTTGCAGAATTTTTGGAAAACCCTGCGCGGGTTTTAGTGTAAAAGCAAACTCCCGATTTGAAAAAGTCGGGAGTTTTTTATTAGAGTTTTACTTCTTTTTGGTCTCTATACTCTCATTTTACTTGGTCGTTTTTTTTAGAATGAAGATGACATTACACCCTTCTTAAGGGTGATTATAAACACTCAAATTCAGTTAGAAGGGTTTGTATAGTAGTGTTAATCAATAAGGAGAATAAACATGAGAACAAAAATATTAGTCTCGTTGTCCATCGCCTTGATCGTTACGCTGTTCTCATCCTGTACAACAACGCCAAAGCCTGCAGACGTTCCCGCAACAGAAATTGCGCCAGTTTCAGAATGTCCGTTTAACGCGCCTGCGCCTACTCAACAAACCCCATCCGCATTATACGGAAAAACGGGCTTGGCAAACGCGGAATTGAGCGATGAAAATTTCGCCTTTACTTTTTGGCTATATTGCGATCCAACTTTACAGTCAAAAGACGAAACAGAAAATTACAGCGTTATTCCTTCGCTAGGCGTCTTGGCAGATTGGAAATATAACGGAAAAAAAGTGGAGGGGCATAATATTGAATTTTTTGGCTTTGGCAACGATATTAAGACTAGCACTTCATGGGATGGTCCGTTATATCGCGCCAGTTCTGGGGTTATGTCTGGCATTTATCTATCTGAAGACGTCGCACCCAGTTCGATAGAAGCGCAATTCCCGATTCGCTTCACAATCGGAGTCGATAGTTCGTTAGGAAAGAACGGCGCGGTATTTTCCTTCACAGTTAAAAAGGACGGCGAAATTTATACAATTTCCGAGATCGTCTCCGAAAGGTTACAACCTTAAGCGGAAGTCAGCCGAAACGGAACATAGTTTCTAGAAAACCCCGCGCGAGTTAAATATCCGAAGTCTTAAGACTTCGGATATTTCTTCTTTTGACGATGACTTCATCCTACGCTATACTTAACTCGCATTTTGTTCCATAACTTAACAAGGAGAATTCCTATGGCAAATTTCAAACTTACGTACGCCACCATGTTCAATCCGCCCGAAGCGTTGCATCTCGGCTTTGACAAAGCCGTCGCGCAACTCAAAAACACGATGGGCAAAGAATATGGCATGTTCATCAACGGCAAAGAAGTTTACGCCGACGAAAAGTTTACGGACTACTCGCCCATCAACACCGAATGGGCGCTCGCCGTCATGCAAAAAGGAAACGCGCAACACGCGCAGATGGCGATTGACGCGGCGCGCGCCGCCTTCCCCGCTTGGAGTCACACGCCGTGGAAGACTCGCGTGCGTCTGCTCCGCAAAGCGGCGGCGCTCATCGAAAAACGCATCTTTGACCTCGGCGCGGCGATGGCGATGGAAGTCGGGAAGAATCGCATGGAATCTATGGGCGACGTGCAAGAGACCGCCGACCTCATCTACTACGCCTGCCAACAAATGGAAGACAACGAAGGCTACGTCGTCGAAATGGGACGCGACCCGCTGGTCGGCTATGATTCGCGCAACACGTCCGTGCTTCGTCCTTACGGCGTCTGGCTGGTGATTTCGCCCTTCAACTTCCCCCACGCGCTGACTGGCGGACCTGCAGGCGCGGCGCTCGTCGCGGGCAACACGTTGGTCATCAAACCCGCCAGCGACACGGCGTGGATCGTCCGCCTGTTAGTGGATTGCTTCCGCGACGCGGGTCTCCCCGACGGCGTCGTCAACTTCGTCACCGGCCCGGGCTCCACGCTCGGTCAAGCCCTCGTGGACAGCCCGCATGTGGACGGCGTAACCTTCACCGGCTCTTTCGACGTCGGCATGAAGTTATACCGCGACTACGCCCAACGCGATTATGTGCGCCCGATCATCCTCGAACTCGGCGGAAAGAATCCCGCCATCGTTTCGCGCAACGCGGATTTAGACGCCGCCGCGACGGGCATCGTCCGCTCGGCGTTTGGCTTGCAAGGGCAGAAATGCTCCGCCGCCTCTCGCGTGCTGGTGGAAGAACCCGTGTACGACGAATTAATCGCCCGCCTTAAATCGATGACCGAAAGTTTAGCCATCGGCGACCCGACCGACCGCGCCGCCTACAACGGGCCGGTCATCAACCGCAACTCGTATAACGATTTCAAGAACTTCGCCGAAGAGATCAATCAAGGCGGCGGCAACTTCCTCACAGGCGGCAACGTCAAAGTCGGCGGTCTGTTTGACAAAGGCTACTTCTGCGAAAACACCTTCGTAACCGATTTGCCCTTCGAGCATCGCTTGTGGAAACACGAAATGTTCCTGCCCATCGCCACCATCGGCAAGGTGCAAAATCTCGATCAAGCCATGAGCGTCGCCAACAGCGTCGGCTACGGTTTGACGGCCGGCTTCTACGGCTCGCAACGCGAGACGCAATGGTTTTTCGACAACATTCAAGCGGGCGTAACCTACGCCAACCGTCCGCAAGGCGCGTCCACTGGCGCTTGGCCCGGCTTCCAACCCTTCGGCGGCTGGAAAGGCTCCGGCTCCAGCGGAAAGAACGCGGGCGGACATTACTACCTTCCGCTTTACATGCACGAGCAAATTCACACGTCCGTGAAAAAAGAAGCGGCGAAGAAAGTCGTCAAGAAAGCCGTAAAGAAAGTCGTCAAGAAAGCGGCGACGAAGAAAAAGAAGTAGTTTGTAAAAAGAAGCCTTCCAGAAAATCGGAAGGCTTCTTTTATCTTGCATCCTTGCTCATCCCCGTTTATCCCCGTTCATCTCCGGTTTGTTAAGGTTGCGCCAGCGCAAAGAAAAAAATCCGCGCCGCAGGTATAAACCAAAGCATGAAACGCGGAATCTTAATCCTCGCTGGGGTTTTGCTCCTTTTTGCGGCGCTCGCGGCGAGTTACCTTTTCTCTCAAACCTATCAATTCAAAGGTTCGATTTTATCGTCGCCAATTAAAGCGCCGCAGATTATGTTGCGCTCCGTCAAGGGTCCCGTCCGCTTGGACGATTTTCAAGGCAAAGTCGTTTTGCTTTATTTCGGCTACACCTCTTGCCCCGACGTCTGCCCCACCGCGATGGCGGACATCAAGTTGGCGCTCGCCAGTTTAACGCCCGAAGAAGCGGCGCAAGTGCAAGTGATTTTTATTTCCGTCGACCCCGCGCGAGACACGCCCGAAACGCTGGGGCGTTACGTCAAATTATTTCAAGACAACTTCATCGGCGCGACCGGCACCCGCGAAGAAATTGATTGGATGACCGACGCCTTCGGCGTAACCTACTCCATCGAGCCGCCCGACGAAAACGGCGCGTACAGCGTCAGCCATTCCGCATTTACGATGGCGCTCGACCGCGACGGCTACTATGTGATGAGTTGGGCGCACGGCGCGCCCTCCGCCGATATCGGCGAAGATTTGCGTCATCTGCTCAAAGAGGGCATCCCCGTCAGCGCAAAAATTTTGGCGGGACCCACCTACACGCCAGTCGTCTGCGCCGTAACCCTCGCGCCCGCCCACGTTCAAAGCGGACAGTGGCTATACGAACATCACTGCGCCCAATGTCATGGTCTCGACTTGGCAGGCAACCCGCAATGGCAAACCGAATTAGCGGACGGCTCGCATCTCGCGCCGCCGCTGGACGGAAGCGGCAACGCTTGGAAAATTTCGCGCAACGACATCTTTGCCACAATCCAAAACGGGCGCAACCTCGACAAGCCCATTCACATGCCCGCTTTCAAATCCAAACTCGCCGACTGGGAAATGGAATTTATTTTCGCTTACATTCAAAGCAAATGGGACATTAACGAACTCAACTATCAACACGGTTTTATGACTCTCACGCCCGCGCCTACCAAAACGCCCGCCGCGCCCATCGCCCCCTTCTCGACGGTTACGCCTTCGCCATAAAGCGCTTGCGAACGGAAGCGTAACGCGAAATGAGACGAACCGTCCACGGCGACAATGTCGTTTGGAATTTCGCGCCGCGAATGACTTTTCGCAACCCTTCCGCGCCGTCAAACGCATCTAACAATAAAACGGATCGCCCCACCTCGACAATCCCATGCGCGTCCGAGCCGACGGTGCCGGGCAGATTATATTTTTCGGCGAACTCTTGCGCCTGACGGTTAAAACGCGGGTCTATACAGCGCGAGTTAAACACTTCGATTGCATCCACAAAAGGGACGATCTCCAACAAGTCCGCCTCTTTCCATCCGCCCGAGCGAAGCGCGTCAAAGGGGTGCGAAACGCTGACGAACGCGCCTTGCGCCCTTAATCGCTCAATCGTCTCTCGCGGACTCAAGCCCGCCGGAATTTCCTCCGTTACATACGCCGCGAGGATTTCGCCCTTCGTCGTCATAATCTCCTCGCCGACGATGATTAATTCCGCGTCTAGCGCTTGCGCTTCTAACGCGCCGCGAATGGAGTTGTGGTCGGTAACGACCAGTCGGTCTAGCCCTCGTCTGCGCGCCGCGCGAATTAAATCCGCCGGGCGCGTCAACGAATCTTTGGAGGCATAGGTATGGCAATGAAATTCCAAAATCAACGTCATAAAAATTCCTTATCATTAAGCCTTGAATACTCCGCTTAATTCCTATATACTAAGGATAATTCACTTGGGCGGTATTGACAAACCTTAAGCCGCATTGTCCCATCATTCGCAACTTATCAACGAGGACGCTATGCAAAACTCTGACTCAAACCAACTCGACCCAATCGCCTTTCACGTTCTGTTGCTGTTTTCCGGCGGACATAGATTAACGGTTTACGAACTTTCCGAATCCTCAAAATATAGCGTAGATAAGGTATGGGATGCGCTAAAAAATACGTTGCTTAAGAAAAACTATGTTAAGAGATTGCCCAAAGGGAAATTCGTCATTGACGTTCTCGGAATCGAACATCTCTTAAAAAACGGCATCTCCGCCGAAATGGAAGAAGAGTCGTTCGACCCTGACGAGTTTATAAAAAAGCTTCCGTTTTCTTTTAAGAATCGGAGAGAAGCGTTAATTTGGTTTCTCCCGTTAATGCTTCTGGCGCTGTTAGCCGCCGCGTTGACGCTTTATATTCATTATCGTCTGTTGCCCCCTGTCGAACTCCTCTTTCAAATCCTCGCTTGGCTGGCGGCGCTGGCTTTGGCGTTCTTTTACGTCAAATATTCTTATCGCCACCTTATGTCAGAAGAACGCATTGTCCTCTTCAGCAATGGAAAACCTTACCACGAAAAAGGTCCGGGACACGTCCTCTTTTTCCATCCATTTTACCGCGTCAAAGAAGTGGACATGAGAGAACAAGTTACTGACATCATCGATCGGAAATGCGCCACCCGCGACAATCTGACGCTTCTTGCCTCCCTGCACGTCGTTTGGGAAATCATAGACGCCACCCTTTATCTGACGAAAAAGGCGAACGTTCCGGATTCTATCGCGCGCGAAGCCGAAGTTTTATTATGCATTTCCGTTTCCGAATACACGTTGGACGACGCGCAAAGAAACCGCGAGATCATAGAAAAGATGGCAGAAACGAGGATTACTCGGCGTGTCGCCGAATGGGGCGTTCAAATTAATCAAATTGTATTAAACAAACTTGACCCGCCAGATTTGATAAAAGAAGGGCTTGCAAATAGGCGCAAAGCCATCCTCGAAAGCGAAGCCTACGAAATTATGGAAAGCAAAAGACAGGAATTACTGAGGAATTTGTTAACCCTCAGCGAGATTATGGCGCGAAGCCCGTCAGCGACTCTTTTAAAATATTTAGACACGTTGGAAAAAATCAGCGTTGGAAATTCGACAAAATTTGTAATCCCCATGGAGTTCGTTAATTTCCTAAAAGATATTGCGAAAAAAATCCCTTCCGACAATGACGATTCAGACAATAATAGCGATTCGGGAGACTCAAAAACCCCGCCGACTATTCCGCCGCCCGGTCTAAATTCATAACCTAAATTTGGAAATCAAACTAGCGAGCGGAACTTCTTAACCGTTGAAGGTCTTCCGGGCGGAGGAAAGTTTCGGGGTTGACGCCCACCGCTAGGGCAACGCTAGACAAGGCGGCGGCAAACCCGACTTGATAATTTTCGTCCGTTTTGGCTTGGGCGGCGCCGTTGGCGGCGGACGCAAAATAGATGCTCATTAACGTTCTAGCGAGATCGTCCCGAAACCATGGTTTTATATCGTTTGATAACATTTCTACTCCTGTGAAAGAGAGTTCCGCTCTCGGCAAACCTGCGTAGAGCAATATTTTTATTTAACACCAAATCGTCGCGTCGTTGCGAAAATGTTTAAGAATACACGTCTATTTTACACTTTTATTTCTAAAAAAGATGAATAGACCGCTAAAAACGCCTTTCATTTTTATTAACTCGCGTTCTACAATGCTTATAAAGACGTTAAAAAGGCGCAAAAATTCTAATCATGCTGATATACTTCTCTCATCAAAACGCGCTAATTTTGATATAAAATCGTTAATTAAACATGAGAGAACTCTTCAACAAAATCGGCGATTTTCTACAAACGCCCATCGGAGCCATCGTCGGAGCGACCGTCCTCTTTCACGGCGTTTTATTGGCGATTGGGTTCAAATACTCCGTCGTCGCGCTCGTCGTCGCCGCCATAATTTTAGGGATTAATATTTTTGCGGCGCGTTTCCTCGCCGACAAATTAACCTACTTTTTCGCGCAGTTCGTCCTCCCGATTCACACGCCCAAAAATAGACAGCAGATTTATCAGCGCGTGCGCGATTTTGCGGGCGACCGCGGACCGATTCTCTTCGTCAAAAACGGGCGCGTCATCATGCACGAAGACGAGGCGAAGAAAAAAGGGGCGGGCGTCATCGTCTTGGACAGCGCCAGCGCCGTCGTCATGCAAACCGAAACGCAAATTCTCGGCGCGGTCGGGCCGGGAGTCCACTTCACCAAAGGGAGCGAGCGCATCGCCCGCGACGAAGGCGTGGACTTGCGTGTCCAATGGCATTTCATCGGGCCGTTGGTCGGCGACCAATCCATCCTGCGCTCTGAATCCGCCGACTCGTCGAAATACGCCGAAGCGCAAAAACGCCGACAGCAAACCGCCGGTCAAACCCGCGACGGTTTTGAAATCTCCCCCACCATCAGCATCAAATTTCGCGTGCAACGCCCGCAGACAAAAATCGAATCGGAAAGCGGGGTCGTCTCGCATTACGGGTATAACGCGCAAGCGGTGTTGAACGCCGTTACCCGCGAAGTGATGGAATTGGACGACGACCGTTCGCGCTTGGAATGGCGTTATCTGCCCGCTTCGCTTGTGGCGAATTTATGGCGCGAGTACGCGCGAAAATTTAGGCTCGAAGACCTCTTCCCCGCCGAAGGCGTCAGCGGATTAAAAACTATCGAAGAGATGATTAACCGTCGGTTGAAACGCGCCGACGTCGTCGCCCTCGACGACACGGGACTTCCCACCGGCGAAGCGCTTCCCAGCCTTGAATATCGCCAGTTGACCGAACGCGGGTTAGAGGCGTTGGAAATCCGCATTCACAACGCGGCGTTGGAAGCGCCGATCGAAGAACAGATCGTCAAAAATTGGCAAAACGAGTGGGGCAAAATCGCCAACCGCGAAGCGGAACTGCTCGACGAGCGCGAAAACTTAATTGAGACCGCCGCGCACGGCGAAGCCGTAAAGTATTTTGCGCGTCTCGCTTCGCAAAAATTTGACAACCCCATCACACCCCCAGCGGACGCCTACGCGACTTTGCAAGCGCTCATCGAACCCGTCAAAGAAGCGCTGTTGAACGAAAGCCGCGCCAACAAATTGCTCGAATCGGACATGAAAAAATTAGACGAAGTGTGGAAGTGGCTTTTGGTCGGTCAACTCGACCTTGCCGCGCAAAGCGAAACGGAGGAAGCGTGAACGCGGGCGACATTCGCCGCCGCGGCGAAGAAGCCATTCCGCGCCTCTTTGCGCTGGACGACGCGGGAACGGCTTTTCGCGTTGCCATGCGAAAGTATGCGCGCATCATCGTTTGCGCGCTATTAGGCGGGTTGACGCTCGTCCCTTTTTTTTTCCTCGCGCAAACCGTCGTTCAACGTTTGACCGTCCTCGTATTAAGCCTTGTCGTTTATATTCCGCTCTTTGAAGTTTCGCAAAAAGTCGCGCGTTATAAAGCCGCCGATTATTTATCGGACATTTACGAGTTGGACGACGAAACCGTCGCCGACAGTTTTTTGCAAGAAGTGGCTTTTGGAAAAGGCGTCGGCAAGATTGTCATCGAAGACGGAACGATTTCAGAAAAGGACGAAGAATCGCCGGTGATTCAAGTCGGCGGTCCCGGCTTCATTCAAGTTAATCTCGATAACGTCGCGCTGATGGAACGCGCCGACGGCTCGCCTGAAATTATTTATCCGCGAGAGAAGGCGTGGAAGATGAGCAGTTTTGCGCGTCTGCGCGAAATTGGCGAGTCGGACGAAGCGGGTCAACGCCAGTTTGCCATCGTCAGTTTGCGCGACCAAAAGACGAAGATCTCCGTTCGCTCGCGCACGAAAGACGGCATCCCGTTGGAAGCGCGCAACGTCGAAATTCTCTTCGGGCTTTTTCGCAAACCCGAAGCGCAAGCCTCCGACGCGAATCCGCATCACCTCGACGAAAGCGCCATTTGCGCGCTGGTTTACAATCAAGCCGTCGTTTATCCCGCGCCCAAACCGAGCGGCGTTTCTTTCCCTTGGGACACGACCGTCATTCCGCTCATCGCCGCCGAGTTAGAGGAAATTATTTCGTCGCACACGTTGAGCGAATTGCTCGCCACCGTCAGTTATAAAGAAGTGGACGACGTGAACGAAGGCGAAACCGAAAATCAAACGCTGCGCTTCGAGATGACGGGCGAACAGACCGCCGCCAGCGGCGCGGGCGTCGTCAACCCGCCGAATTTTGAATCGCGTTCTAAAATCACCGCGCGATTTTACAGCCCCGAATTCAAAGAAAAAGCCGCGCAACTCGGCGTCGTCATTCATTGGATTGACATCGGCACTTGGAAATTTCCCTCCGAATTAATTTTCAAAGAATTGAAGAGCGGCTGGGAAATGCGCCGCGAAAACGCGCGACGACGCAGCCAAATGAATCGCCTTGCCAAACGTCAAGAGACGCAAGAACTGCGCGAGTTAGTCGCCTCGGTCATCGTCAACAGTTTTGAACGCGCCAACAGCGGCAGAGACAGCCGCTCGCTTTCAGACAACGACGTAACGCGCCTCTCAAAAGTCATACACGACAACCCCGCCATCTCTTTCAGCCCCGCCATCCGCCAGCAGATTCGAGATTCCGCGCCGCAAAAAAACGCGGCGACAGAAATCCTCAAAGCCTTTCGCAAAGAACTAATCGCCGCGCGCGAACTCATCCAAAAAGAAAATCGTTCGCCAGTCAACAAGCAAATCGAAATCGCAAGAATTGACAAAGCCCTGCGCGACATTGACCATCACCTTTTCCACTTCATTGGAGGTTAACCATGCAAAATTCGCACCTTGAACTTTCCGCCGACGTTGCGCGCGCGCTTAATTTCGGCTCGCCAGTCGTCGCGCTCGAATCCACCGTCGTTACGCACGGGCTGCCGCGCCCGCAAAATTTAGAATTAGCGCGGGACATGGAAAATCAAATCCGCGAAAAAAATGCGACGCCCGCCACCGTCGCCTTGCTCGACGGAAAAATTCGCGTCGGGCTTTCAGACGCGGAACTGATTCGGCTTTCTGAAAGCGACTCGGCGCTGAAAGTGAGTCTGCGCGACTTTGCGACGGCGCTGACCAAAAAACAAGACGGCGGTACAACGGTAGCGGGGACGATGTTCGCCGCGCACATGGCGGGCGTTCAAGTTTTCGCCACCGGCGGAATCGGCGGCGTGCATAAAGAGTCCGCGTTTGACATTTCTACCGACATGAAAGCGCTGGCGGAGATTCCGCTGATTGTCGTCTGCGCGGGCGCGAAGTCTATTTTGGATTTGCCCGCGACGATTGAATATTTGGAAACTATGGGCGTGCCGCTCGTCGGTTATCGCGCCGATGAATTTCCCGCCTTTTACTCGCGCGAAAGCGGACTCAAAGTCAGCGTCCGTTTGGATTCGGCGCAAGAGATCGCGCAGTTTGCCCAAACGCATTGGGGGCTGGGGCTGCGAAGCGCCGTGCTGGTGGCAAACCCCATCCCCGCAGCCGACGCCATCCCCGCCGCTGAAATGCAGCCGATCATCGCGCAAGCCTCCGCCGAAGCGCAGGAGCGAGGCATTCACGGGCAGGCGGTTACGCCGTATTTGCTGGGGCGCGTCGGCGAGTTGACGCAAAACAGAACGCTGCAAGCCAACCTCGCGCTCTTGCTCAACAACGCCCGCTTAGCGGGCGAGATTGCAGGCTATATGACTCGTCCGCGCAAGATACGGGCGGTATAAATTTTGTAAGGGCGAATCGTCCTATAATGTGGGCATGAAACGAATCTTCCTTCTCTTGACCTTCGTCCTCGCCGCCTGCGCCGCGCCTGCTACGCAGACCTCCGAGTTTTTAGAAAACTCGGAGGTCTTAACGCCCACCCTCACCCCTAACCCCTCTCCCACAAGGAGAGGGGAATCTGCCCCTTCCCCCACGCCGACGGAGATTCCTCTGCCGTCGTTTTCTCGCGCGGAGTTGGACTCAATGGACGAGGAGCAAAAAATCGCCCAAGCCCCGCCCGTTGACGAAATGCCCGCTGACCTGCGGGGCGCAGAAGTCCAGTGGAGCGAACCCGTCATCGCCGAGGCAGGCTGGGGGATGCTCGTCCAATATTCAGGCGCGGACGAAAACGGAAATGAAGTCAATGATTACTACGACCTTGAAAATGGGGCGTGGGTCGAGCGCTACGAGAGTCTCGACCAAGTCGCGCAAATCCCCGCAGACCAAATCCCTGAGGCGCTGGTCGTCGGCGACGAGGTGTTGACCAGCAAAGTCCGCGTCAACTACCAGTGGAGCGTCCCGCCCGAAAGCGTGGCGCAAGGCTGGCAGGTCTTCCGCGACGCAAGCGGCGACGCGCAAACCGTCTACGACCCCAACGCCGACGCTTGGCTGTCGCCTGAGCAGGCGGGGATGGTCTTTATGCCCATCTCAAACGAAGAGCGCAAGGACGGGAAATATATCGAGTACGAGGTCGGCGATGACTTTGAAGGCTTTATGGCGCAGTTGATCGCCGCCGAAAAAGAGGCGCTACAAAGCGGGAAGTTCGTCATCCCTGAGAAGTCAAAGAATTATGGGTGGACTGCAAGACCGTTTCCGAAAGAAGCCAATTATGACGGATATTACATTGGACCAATGTTCAACGTTGCCGATGGCGGCGAACCTGACCAATTACTTTCAGTAGGGATTTTGGACGGCAAAATATTTGGCTCAAAATATGCTGGGCGTAAATTTGGATTAGTGGGGTTTGCGGTTAAAAATCCTGATGGGACGATTGGCGTTTTACACGGCGCGTTTGCTGACCATTTAGGCTTCTTTAAATTCTACAATAAAGGTATTGCAAGAATTCCTTCATTTTTTGCAGCGGCTCCCGTGGAAAATACATTTTCAAGCAACGAATTTTGGTACATCGAGCCGCTTATGAAATTACAAAATGGAGTAACATATAAATATGAGTTGCTTCAAAAATTAGTAGACGATGGAGAACAGGCACAAATTACGCCTGAAATGGAAACAATTCTTTTCTTTTTCTCAAACAAAAACCGATAAACATTGAATAAAAATGACAATCTGCTACCATATGTTTATGGTGGTTCTCTTCGGCAAAGTAAAGACGGATATGCTGTTATTTTTGACGCTTCTACTCTTATTGATAATATTTCAATGTCATTCTCAAGTATTTGCAAATATCGGTGACGACTGTTGTAATGATAGTCTCTGTGGTTCGGGAGAATATTGTGCCTTACCAGTCGGCAGCTGTAATATTGTTAGCAACGCAGGCAAATGCCTACCTCGTCAAGTAGAATGCGATAATAATCTTAAAAGATGTCCAGAAGGATATGCTTGCGTAAATAACGATTGCAAGAAAGTAAACAGTCAGGGGACGCCATTGCCAACATCAGGCGGGGGCAAACCGTCCCGAAGGTTTTGAACCTTCGGGACGCTTCATTACTGTTATCCCTCAAACCCAAACCTGCGGCGACGAACAAACATCCCCGTTCATCCCCGTTCATCTCTGGTTCTCGCTCTTGACGTTTAGAACAACTGTGCTATACTCGCCTTCATTAACTTTCGCATTTTGATAAAACCTCATTTTGGAGATTTAACACATGGCTAAAAAACGATCCGCGCCCGCCGACCCTGTCCAATCGGACAACATAGACAACGCCAAACGCGCCGTCCTCGAAAAAGCCGTCGGCGACTTGATCAAACGCTACGGCGACGGCTCGATTATGCGGCTTGGCGAAGCGCACGGCATGGTTACCGAAATCATCCCTACCGGCTCGCTCTCGCTCGACATCGCGCTCGGCATCGGCGGCATCCCGCGCGGGCGAGTGATCGAAATCTACGGTCCCGAATCGTCAGGGAAGACCACGCTCTGTTTGCACATCGTCGCCGAATCGCAGAAAGCGGGCGGCACCGCCGTCTTCATTGATATGGAACACGCGCTCGACCCCGTCTACGCGGCGCGGCTCGGCGTGAACATTGACAACCTCTACGTCTCGCAGCCCGACACGGGCGAGCAGGCGCTCGAAACCGCCGAAACCCTCGTCCGCTCTGGCGCGGTGGACGTGGTGGTCATCGACTCCGTCGCCGCGCTTGTGCCGCGCTCCGAAATCGAAGGCGACATGGGCGACGCGACGATGGGCGTGCAAGCGCGTTTAATGTCGCAAGCGCTTCGCAAATTAAGCGGCGCCATCAACCAGACCAAAACGTCGGTCATCTTCACCAATCAACTGCGTCAAAAAATCGGCGTGATGTTTGGCAACCCCGAAACCACCACCGGCGGACAAGCGCTCAAATTCTATTCGTCCATTCGCCTCGACGTGCGCCGCATCCAATCCATCAAAATGGGCGAAGACGTCATCGGCAACCGCACGCGAGTCAAAGTCGTCAAGAACAAAGTCGCGCCGCCCTTCCGCGTGGCGGAGTTCGACATCATGTTCAACGAAGGCATTTCCAAAGCGGGCGACCTACTCGACCTCGCCACAAAATTTGAAGTCGTCCAAAAGCGCGGCGCGTTCTTCTCTTATGGAGACGTGCGGCTTGGGCAAGGGCGCGAAAACGCCAAAGATTTCTTGCGCTCCAACCCCGATCTAATGGCGGAGATTGAAGGATACATCCGCCAAAAAGCGCTGAGCGGCGAAATCGCCTTGCCCTTAGAAATGGGCGACAGCGGGGATTCCGGCGGCTTATCCGACGAAGAATCTTAACCGAAAAAGACGCGGGCAAGCCGCGTCTTTTTTATTTATCCTCTCGCTATTTCCAAATCATCCACTGCGTTACGGCGACAATCGTCCCAAAAATAATTCCGCCGACCACTTCCAGCGGCGTATGTCCGATGACCTCTTTCAAATCGTCTTCGCTCCATGTATGTCCGCGAAGCAACTCGTCAAAGAGGACGTTGATGCGCTCGGCGTGTTTGCCCGCCTGCCGCCGCACCCCCGCCGCATCGTGCGCGATGATCATCGTAATTCCCGTCGCAATCGCAAAAATCGGGTTGTCAAATCCGTAATACAAACCGACCGCCAACGTCCCCGCCACCATTAGCGCCGTGTGCGAAGAAGGCATTCCGCCCGCCGCAAAAAACATCGCCCACATCCGCCGCCGCGAGCGGAGGTATTCCGTCGGAATCTTAAAAACCTGCGCCAACAGCCAGGCGCTCAACACGGCGATTAAAACTTTGTTTTGAAAAATCGCCAAAAGATTCATTCGGATTCCTCTTCAAAATCTTCAAGCGTTTCGCCGACTAATTTCTGAACCTTCAACTGCGCGGACTCTAACAACGCGCCGCAACGCTTGACCAAAGCCTGTCCGCGCTCAAAAAGTTGAATCGCCTCTTCAAGCGGATTCTCCCCTTCTTCCAACGCCGCGACGATTCCTTCCAACTCGACGAGCGCTTCTTCGTAAGTCAATTCTTCCGCAAGTTTTTGAGATTTCGCCTTTGCCATCTCTGCTCCAATCTAAGATACGCGCTCGACTTCAAATTCTCCGTCGCGGACGCGGACGCGCAACGCGCCTTGCGCCTGCTCTGCATTGCGGACGAGTTTTCCGTCCGCAACGCGAGTAACGACGGCGTACCCGCGCGCGAGGACGTTTTCGGGATTCAACGCGCCCAAGCGTTTGGACAATCCATCTACGCGGAAAGCCTGCAATTGGATGCGATGCGTCAACGCCGAAGCGACGCGGCGCGTCATTTCGTCCAAGCGCTGATTCTCCAACTGCACGCGCCGCGCGGGCGAATAATAGCGCAAACGCGCCGTCAGCGCCGCGAGCAAATTTCGAGAATCGGAAATTCGACTCGCGGTCAAATCAACGAGGCGCGAGGATTGATGCGTCAATTCCGCTTGCAGGTCGTCCCGCGAGACGGCGGTCGCCAACTCGGCGGCGGCGGTGGGAGTCGCGGCGCGCAAGTCAGCGACAAAATCCGTCAGCGTGAAATCGGTTTCATGTCCCACGCCGCTAATCGTCGGCGCGGACGAAGCGGCGACGGCGCGAACGACGCGCTCGTCGTTGAACGCCCATAAGTCTTCCAACGAGCCGCCGCCGCGCGCGATCAAAATTAAGTCGGGCTTTTGACGGTTCAGCGCTTCAAGCGCGTTGACTAACGCGGGCGGCGCGTCCGCGCCTTGCACGGGCGAAGCGGCGAGGATGACGCGCGTCAACGGCTGACGACGACGAATCGTGTTAAGCATGTCGCGCAACGCCGCGCCCGTCGCCGAAGTAACGACGCCGATTACTTTCGGGAATTCGGGAATCTCGCGCTTGCTTTCGGCGTCGAACAAGCCTTCCGCTTCCAACGCGGATTTAAGCCGCAGAAATTCTTGAAAGAGCGCGCCTTCGCCTTGCGGACGAATCCAATTGGCGACGAGTTGATATTGTCCCTGCGGTTCGTAAACGACGATTTTTCCGCGCGCTTCCACCGCCGCGCCTTCTTGCAAAACGGGGCGCGTTCGTTGCGCGTCCGAGCGCCACATGACGCAGCGCAGCGAAGCGCCTTTGTCTTTGAGCGTGAAGTAAATATGTCCCGACGCGGGGCGCGACAAATTGGAAATTTCGCCGCTCACTCGCGCGTCTTGCATTTCGGGATTGTCTTCCAATAATTTGCGAATGCGAAGAGTCAATTGCGAAACGGTCAGCGCGCGCGGAAAGAGTTCGGTCTGCATAAAAACAGGATACCTGAAAATCGTCGAATGTGGAATAGGATAAAGGGCGGAAAACCGATGCGTTTACAACAGCGTGCCGCGCAAAATTAAGCCCGCGACGGTGAAGTAAATGATCAGCCCCGAAACGTCCACAAGGGTGGCGACAAACGGCGCGGACGAAGTGGCGGGGTCGAGTCCGACGCGCTTCAAAAGGAAAGGCAGCATCGAGCCTGAAAGCGAGCCCCACAAAACAATGCCGACCAACGCCAGCCCGACGGTCAACGCGAGCAAGAACCAATGTTCGCCGTACGCGCCGAAGAAATAATGCCAAGCGATAATGCGCGCAAATCCGATGACGCCCAAAATTGAGCCGAGAGACAAGCCCGAAAAAAACTCGCGCCGCATCACGCGCCACCAATCCGCGAGGCTGATTTCGTCCAGCGCCATAGCGCGGATGATGAGAGTCGAAGCCTGCGAGCCGGAGTTGCCGCCGCTTGAAATGACCAACGGGACGAAGATAGAAAGCACGACGGCTTTGGCGATTTCATCTTCAAATTTTCCCATCGCCGTCGCCGTCAGCATTTCGCTGATGAACAAAATCACCAACCAGGTGGCGCGTTTCTGCACCATTTTGGAGATGGCGATTTTCATGTACGGTTCGTCCAGCGCTTCCGAACCGCCGATTTTTTGAATGTCTTCGGTGGCTTCTTCTTCCGCCACGTCGAAGACGTCGTCAATGGTTACGATGCCGATCAAGTTGTCTTTGTTGTCGGTAACGGGCAAGGCGCTTAAGTCGGTGTCTCGAAAAGCCGCCACCGCCACTTCGCGGTTATCGGTCGCTTTCAGCGCCGTGAAGCGCGAGTCCATTAAGTCCGCCACTTTATCGTCGGGCTTCGCCAAAAGCAACTGACGGATTCGCAAGTCGTCAATTAATTTGTCGTCGTTGTCAATGATGTAGATCATGCTCATCGTTTCGCTGTCTTTTCCGTAACGGCGGATGTGGTCGAGCGCGTAGGTAATCGTCCAATGCGGGCGAATGCGAACGAAGTCGGTCGTCATCAAACGCCCGATGGAATCTTCTTCGTAGCCCAGCAACTTCAACGCCACCGCGCGCTCTTCGGCGGAAAGCAAACTAATTAAATGCTGCACGGCGTTCGACGGCATTTCTTCCAGCAGCGAGGTGCGGTCGTCGGGCGACATAGCGTTGAGGATGTTCGCCACATCTTCGCGCCCCAACGCTTTGAGCAGCCGCTCTTGATGATCTTCGGAAAGATAACTGAACACGTCCGCCGCCTGTTCGCGCGGAAGCAGACGAAAAACCACCGCCGCTTTCTCCACCGACAGCGGCTCCATCAGTTCAGCCAAATCTGCCGCCGACCAATTTCTGGTCTGCTCGCGCACGGCGTTGAAATTGCGCGATTCGATTAAGGCTTCCAAGTCAATCATTGCCAGCATAGGATTCATAAGCCGCTCCTTATAAAACAGAGAAATTAGAATAAAGGTTTTTCGCTTCGCCTGAAACGACGGGCTGTCATTCTTTAAGCGTGGACAGGCGCTTCTTCTTCCAACGAAATTAACGCCGTGTCGTCGTCGTAGGTCAGCAGTTCGGCGTAGCGTCCCCAGTGGACGGCGACTTCCACTTGCTTTTCGGCTTCGACGGGCGGGAAGTCAAATTCCAACGCGGACTGAATCACGTCCCAGCCGAGGCGATGCGCGTCGGCGCGTTCGAGCAAATTCAACAGCCAGCGGAACATCGGCAGGCGGCGGATGCGCGCGGCGAAAATTTCCTTGCGCGTTAAGATAGAAGCGTCGGCGAAGGTTTGACCGAGCGCGGTCAGCGTCATGTCGCCTTTGGCGATGGAGGCGAAACCGAGCAACTCCGCCGCTTCCGCCAGAGGAAACAGGTGGTTGGAATCAATTTTCAATTCATCCACTAATTGATAAATGTCGGCGCGGTCGTCGGGTTTGTTTGCCAGCGCTTCGAGCAAGCCCGCAAGGTTGGTTACTTGCACGTCGGGCAAGGTGCGCGTGCGCCCCGCCCCGCCGGGCTCGCTGCCCATTTCCAACGCTTCGGGTTGAGTCTGCCCAGCCAGCGCCGCATAAACCATGTCCACCTTATGGATGAAGTCGGCGTCTTTGCGCTGGCGCGGGTGCGGCAAATCCACCGTCAAATCGGCGATGATGCGCCCCGGCTCTTTCGCCATGACGACGACGCGATCCGCCAGAGAGATGGCTTCTTCGATGTTATGCGTTACCAGCAAAATGGCTTTCGTCGGGATGTCGCCCGCTTCCCATAATTCCAGCAATTCGCCGCGCAGCGCTTCGGCGGAGAGAACGTCCAGCGCGGAAAAGGGTTCGTCGAGACAGAGCAATTCCGGCTCGACCGCCATCGCGCGCGCAAAGCCGACCTTTTGGCGCATTCCGCCGGAGAGTTCTCGCGGGTAGGCGTTTTCAAATCCGTCCAAGCCGACTTTATCCAACAATGCGACGGCTTTTTCGGCGCGTTCTTTTTGCGCCACGCCGCGAACTTTGAGCGCGATTTCCACGTTTTGTTGGACGGTGAGCCAGGGGAACAAAGCAAAAGTTTGAAAGACGATTGTGGCGTGCGGGTTAACTCCGTCCACGACATTATCGCGGTATAAGACCACGCCCGAAGACGGTTTGTTCAACCCGGTGATGATTCTTAAGAGCGTGCTTTTTCCGCAGCCCGAAGGACCGACGAGCGCGACAAACTCGCCTTCCTTTAACGTCAGGTTGATGTCTTGAACGGCGGTGAAGCGGCGCTCCCCCGTTCCATAAATTTGATGAACGCCGCGAACTTCGAGAAGGGTGGCAGGCATAGTCATTTGGTTTACTCCATTTTGAAGCGTTCTTCGGCGCTGCGATACAGACGACGCCAAAGCAAACGGTTGATTAAGACGACGGCGAGAATCATGGCTAAGGTCGAAACGAGCAACAGCGGATAATCTCCCGCCGCCGTTGCGGAAGCGATTACTGCGCCAATGCCCTCGACGCTGAGCGTTTTTCCGCCAAATTGAATGTACTCGGCGACGATGCTGGCGTTCCACGCGCCGCCGCCTGCGGTGATGAGTCCCGTTACGATGAACGGAAACAGCGAAGGCAAAATCAACGTCCGCCAGCGCTGCCAGCCTTTGATTCCCAAAAGCGCGGTCGTATATTTCAAATCTTGCGGAATCGCCGCCGCGCCCGCGATGACGTTAAACAGCAGATACCATTGCGTCCCCATCAACATCAACAAAATCGCGGAGAGGTTTAATCCGCCGTAGAATTTCGCCAACGCCGCCACCAAAACGGGAAAGAGCGCCGTCGCGGGCAAAGACGCGGCGACTTGCACAATGGGTTGCAGCCAGTTCGCCGCTTTTTGATTCGAGCCGATTAAGTAGCCGACGGGAATCGTCCACAACATAGCGATTGCCAGCGCGACGAAAACTCGCAGCGCCGTAGCCAAGACTCCGTAGAGAATATCCGCCCAATCGCCTAGCGGAATCAAGAAGAGAGTCGCGCCGAGCCGATACGTCCCATACGCCAGCGCCGCAATTCCTAAAAAGACCGTCAAATAAAAACCGGCGCCCGGTCGTTCGTCGGCTTGAGGCGCGGCGTTTCCCGAAGAGTCGCGGCGGATGAAAAGCATGTCCAACCGTTCCAGCGCAGGCGCGAAAATTTTATTTTCGATCCATTGCATGATTTTCGCGTTGCGCGAAAGCGCGTAAAACCATGAAGTCGGCGGATTTTCGCCTTCGGTCATTTCTAATTTGAAGCGGTCTGCCCAAGTCAACAGCGGACGCCAAATCCATTGATCCATCACAACGATCACGACGACCAACGCGCCCAAGCCCCAAGCCAGCGCTTTGACGTCCCCTTGATAGGCGGCGGTTTGCAAGTACGCGCCCAAACCGGGCAGACGAAACGACTCTTGCCCGACGGTGAAAATTTCCGCCGCCATGAGGAAGAACCAGCCGCCCGCCCAAGACATCATGCTGTTCCAAATCAGCGGGATGGCGGCGAAAGGCAGTTCGAGATTTTTGAAATTCATCCACGCATTGAAGCGGAAGATTGCGCTCGCTTCGCGCAGTTCTTTGGGAATCGTCGTCAGCGATTGATACCAAGCGAAGGTCATGTTCCACACTTGCGAGGTGAAGATGAGCGTTACCGCCGCCAATTCTGTCGCCATCTGTTGCGGAAGGATCGCGCTGAGGCTGAACAACGCCACCGGCAAAAACGAAAGAATCGGCACGGATTGAAGCACGTCCAACAGCGGAAGCAGGACGCGCTCGGCGCGGCGGTTATACGCCGCCGTCCGCCCGTAAACGAGGGTGAACAATAAAGAGAGAATGTACGCCGCCAACATGCGCGTTACGGAAAAAAGCGTGTAACGCGGAATGGCGCTCGGCGACAGCGTGATTTGCTCGGCGCCGCTTTGAGTTTGCGAGAAACTCGCCGCGAGCGTTAATCCGCCGTAAAGCAAAACGGCAAAACTAAGCAGCACGACTCCGTCGGCGACGGCGGCGCGGCGCGGCGGAAAGTTGGTTTGAAAAATTGTCGCTTTGGACATAGCGTTTCCTTCAAAAGATTTTTTTTCTTAAGGGCGGCGTCTCGCCGCCGAGTACGATAAAAAAATCGCCTCGTTTCAACGAAAGGCGATTTGCGCTTAAATAAACCTACGGCTTTTTCAAAGGCTTCTTAAGGGAAAGAGAAAAAAAGCATAGGCAAGGAGGCAAAAACGACTTTCGTCTGAATCGGCATTCGTAAATTACTGTCTGCGCTCACGCGAGCCGCCTCCTTGCGTCATGCGTTTGAATTTGCAAATTTTGCAACGCATTCCGACAAAAAAGAACGCCCCTCGTCATTAAAGCGAGAGGCGTAAAAATCAATCGAAACGGCCGCCTCTCTAGTTGAGCTTCAGCGCCGCGCATCGTAGGGATTTCCCAGCCATCTTAAGTAAAGCCTTATGCCGACTAAACCTGATCTACCCTTTGGCGTCTTTCGATGTTTCAGGGCAATGGCTTGTGTATATCGCAGCCGCCTCGCCTAACGAGGACTATTCTATTTGCACGGCTGTTATACCCTCCGCCTGCGGAAACGTCAAGCGGAATTTCAAGCGCGGATTCTCGCGTCCGCTCTGCAAAATTTTCTGCTACAATTTCCAACGCTATGAAACATCTCTGGTCGCCTTGGCGCAAGGAATACATTGAAGGAAATAAAAAAGAAGCGGGTTGCGTTTTTTGCAACGCGCAAGCGCAAGCGGACGGTCCCGAAAATTTAATCGTCTTTCGCGGAAAATTCGCCTATGTCATCCTCAACCGCTATCCCTACACGAACGGACATTTAATGGCCATTCCATTCGCGCACGCGCCCAACTTGGAAGAACTCGACGCCGAAACGCGCGGCGAAATGATGGAACTCGCCTCGCGCTGCACGACAATTTTGCGCGAAGCCTATCAGGCGCAATCTTTCAATCTCGGCGTTAACATCGGCGAAGCGGCTGGCGCGGGCGTGTTGGGACACGTCCACATTCACATCCTCCCGCGCTGGGTCGGCGACACCAACTTTATGACCGCCGTCGGCGAGACGCGCGTTTTGCCCGAAACCTTAGAGCAGACTTATGAGCGCGTCCGCAAGGCGTTTCTTGCTTCTTCCTAAAACGCGGATTACGACCCTCGCGCTACTTCTTCTCTCGCTCGCCGCCTGCGCCGCGCCGACTCCGCCGCCGACTCAACCCGCCCAATTCACGCCGACAGTCCAAGCGACTCTCATTCCGCCAACGCCAACCTTAACCCCTGCGCCGCTCGTGCAAGCGCACGAAAACCCGCTGACGGGGTTGCCCGTCGAAGACGCCCGTCTGCTCGACCTTCCCGCCGCGCTGGTTTCCATTTCGCACTTCCCCGCCGTAGCGCGTCCGCAGGCGGGACTTTCTTTCGCGGCGTGGGTTTTTGAAATCTACATCACCGAAGGCGCAACGCGCTTCCTGCCCGTTTTTTACGGCGGCTTCCCCGAAGCGCAGGCGCCGCTCGTCGGCGATTGCGCCGTCCGCGCCGAACCGTTCGTCCAAAGCGACAACATCCTCAGCGGGCGCGTTTGGCTCGACGCCAACGGCAACAATCAACGCGACGCATGGGAGCGCGGCATGGGCGGCGTTTGCGTTTACCTCTTCCGCGCCGACGGAACTTTCCTCGCGCAAACCGCCAGCGACAGCAACGGCTACTACGCCTTCAACCTTGAAGCGGGCGAATACGTTTTGGTCTTTCAAGCGCCGCCGCAGGCAAAGTTTGTGCAGGAAAACGTCGGGGATGAGGAAACGAACAGCGACGCGAATCCGCTCAATGGGCAGACGGAGGCGTTGCAAATTTCCGCTTCGCACCGCAACGTGGACGCGGGCTTAATCCTCGAACCCGAACCTGATTCTGCGCTCGAACTTCCGCCCGCCAAAGTGGGGCCCGTTCGTTCGGGGCGTTTAATCTACGCCGACATCGCCGCTTTCTTCCGCGACTCGTGCCTCATCTACGCCTTCGCCTCGCCCGAAGTGTTGGAACTTTTGCCGCGCTGTTATTTTGTGCAACACGACCTCGACGGCGGCGGCTACATGCTGAGCGTTGAAACGCTGAAAGAGTTGGCGCGCGAAAGCCAGCAAGGCGACGTGGATTATTCCGCCATGCGCTTCGCGGACGACGCGCCCTCAGACGGCAACCCCGCTTTACGTTTAGACGTTTACTTTGCTTATCTCAATCAAGCGGCGTGGATTTACGACGCGGCTTCGCAAAGTTATTGGCGTTATGTAGACGACGCCGACGAAAATCGCGCGGGCATCTTGCACCCCGAAGTTGACCGCCTGACGCGGCGGCAATTGCAATTTGAAAATGTCGTCGTTTTGTTCGCGCAACACGATGTGGTTTCGCCGACCAATTTGGACATTCATTTGGAGGCGGATTTAGAAGGGCGGGCTTTGCTCTTGCGCGACGGATTTATCTACGAGGCGCTTTGGCAAACGCAAGCGGACAAGCCGCTTCGTCTGCTCGACACTTTTGGAAACGAACTCATGCCGCTCAAACGCGGGCGGACGTGGTTCGTCGTCGTTACGCCAGAAACGGTCGTCGAAGAAAAATCAAACGGCGTTTGGAATTTGCGCTTTCATCAACCTGCGGGCGCAAAATAAAAACTCTCTCGCTTATAATAGGAACATCATTAGGAGGCAGCATGTCAGAACAAAATGAAGCGGTTATTTTATCCGCCGCGCGCACGCCGATTGGGCGCTTTCAAGGCGGGCTGAGTTCCGTCCCCGCGCCGAAGTTGGGCGCGATTGCGGTGGAAGAAGCGGTCAAACGCGCGGGCATTGACGCGGCAGACGTAGAAGAAGTGATTATGGGCAACGTCGTTTCGGCAGGGCTCGGGCAAGCGCCAGCGCGCCAGGCGTTGGTTTACGGCAACCTGCCAGTCAGCGTCGGCGCGACGACGATTAACAAAGTCTGCGGTTCGGGTTTGAAGGCGGCGATGCTTTCGGCGCAAGCCGTCCGCGCGGGGGACGCCGACCTGTTCATTGCGGGCGGATTTGAATCCATGAGTCGCGCCCCTTATTTGGTCAACGGGCGCTTGGGCGAGTTGAAATTTGGCAACGCGCAAATGAACGACGCGCTGCTCAACGACGGCTTGTGGGACCCTTTTGAAAATTGGGCGATGGGCGAATCCGCAGAATTTATCGCGGACGAATACGAAGCAACCCGCGAGGAGATGGACGAGTTCGCTTTGCGCTCGCACCTCAAAGCGGCGGAAGCGCAAGCGGCGGGACGCTTCGACGCGGAGATTGTCCCCGTGCAAATTAAGGGGCGCAAAGGCGAAGTCATCACCGTCAGCGCCGACGAAGGTCCGCGCAAAGACACGTCGTTGGAATCGCTGGCGAAACTTAAACCTGCTTTTCGCGCAGGCGGAAAAGTTACGGCGGGCAACTCGTCTTCGATGAACGACGGCGCGGCGGCGGTTGTGATTTCTTCGCGCGCTTACGCCGAGCAGAAAAATCTTAAGCCGTTAGCGCGCGTGGTCGGTTACGCTCAAGCGGCGTTGGAGTCTAAATATCTTTTTGCCGCGCCCGGTCACGCGATGCCGAAGTTGTTGAAGAAAATCGGCTGGACGCTGCAAGATGTGGATTTGATCGAACTGAACGAAGCCTTCGCCGCGCAAGTCCTCGCCGACGGGCGCATCCTCGCCGAGCAAGGCTGGGACTGGGAGAAGGTCAACGTCAACGGCGGGGCGATTGCGCTCGGTCATCCCTTAGGGGCGAGCGGCGCGCGCGTGCTAACCACGTTAATCTACGCTTTGAAAGGGCGCGGCTTGAAACGCGGAATCGCGTCGCTGTGTTTGGGCGGCGGCGAAGCGGTAGCGATGGCGGTCGAAGTCGAATAAGAGTCAGATGATGGACATTCGCTTTCGCCCCGCCTCCCCCGCCGACGCGGACTCCGCTGTCCCGCTGATTTACAGTTCAGGTCCCGCCGCGTTTGATTATGTTTTCAAACGCAAGCGAAAGTCGGCGCTGGATTTTTTGCGCTACGCCTTCAAAGACGGCGCGGGCGAAATGGGGTATCGCAATCACGTCGTCGGGGAACGCGAAGGCAAGGTTGTGGTCGTCGGCGCGGCATACGACGGCGCGAGCGGCTTTCCGTTTTTCCTCGCGGCGTTTCGGCAGATTGTCGGCTTTTACGGTTTCGACAGTTTGTCCGTCATCGTTCACGGTCTGCAAGCGGAGCAGGTTATCGAACCGCCCAAAGGCGCGTTGCATTACATCGCGCATCTCGGCGTCGAGCCTGCGCTGCAAAGCAAAGGCATCGGCGCGCAGATGATTGAACATTTGATGGAAGAAGGGCGCAAACTCGGCAAGTCCAAAACGGGCATCGCCGTCTCGGCGCAAAATCCGCGCGCGCAAGCCTTATATGAACGATTAGGGTACAAGGTCGTCAAGCGGAGCGAATCCAAATACGAAGGTCTCGCGGACAGCATACTCCTAACGCGCGATTTGTAAAAAAAGCCTTTTTCGCTTATGCTATGAAAAACTGGAGGTTGTATGAATTCAAAGTCCATCGCTCGGTTCGGCATCTTCGTTGTGCTGGCGCTGCTGGCCACGCTGATTCCTTTTCGCGTCCGCGCGGGCGGCGTGTGCGGCGGCGCGTACACAATTGAAAAAGGCGACACGCTCGCCAAACTGGCGGCGCTTTGCGGCACGACAACGCAGGCAATTCTCGCCGCGAATCCTAATTTGAAAGAACCGTTAACCGTCGGGCAGACGATAACCATTCCCGGCGCCAGCCTCGACGCGACGCCGACTCCCAGCGCGGGCAACGCCACCGCCATTCCCGGCAGCGTTACGCCGATAGCGACGGCCTCGACGTACATTATTCAAGTCGGCGATTCGTTCATCAGCATTGCCGGGCGCCATAAAATCAGCGTCGCAGACTTGCGGGCGGCGAATCCGCAAATTACAAATATTGATACCATCTACGTCGGGCAGACGCTGTTCATTCCGGTCGTCGCAGGCTCTTCGACGGCGATTCCGTCCACACCGACCGCCGCGACAAAAATCCCCGCGACGAAAGAGACTCCGCATCCGCTGTTTTATAACTCGGAGCTTCCGAAGAACGCCGCCTTCACCGACGTCGAGTTAATCAACAAATCCGGCTCGGAGGTTTACATCTCCTTCCGCACCACCCGTTCCGACGGAACGCACGCCATCAACGAATTTCCGGTCAAAACGCGAATCAAAGTTCGCATTCCCGTCGGCTGGATTGATTACACGGCTTGGGTCGGCGGCAAAAAATACGACGGCAGTTTCGTCCTCCGCGACGGCGTTCCGTTTTCGGTTACGTTTCAGCGCGGCAAAATCGTCGCCGAATAAATTCAAATAAAAAAGTCCGTCAACTTGGCGGACTTTTTTTGTTCTTATTTTTGCACTAAACGCGCTTTCGTCGCATTCAACCTGCAACCTTCAACTTGCAACCTGCAACCTTCAACTAACTCTGCAAATTCTCGAAGATGGCCGCCGCGCCCATGCCGCCGCCGATGCACATGGTTACCATGCCATACTTCGACTTGCGCCGCGCCATTTCGTAGATGAGTTGCGTCGTCAACTTTGAGCCCGTGCAGCCGAGCGGATGTCCGAGCGCAATTGCGCCGCCGTTGACGTTGACCTTTTCGGGGTCTATGCCGAGTTCTCGAATTACGGCTAAGGATTGCGCGGCGAAGGCTTCGTTCAACTCGATGAGGTCAATGTCGGCGAGCGATAAGCCCGCGACTTTCAACGCTTTGGGAATAGCGGCAATCGGTCCGATGCCCATTAATTCCGGCGGGACGCCGCCCACCGCAAAGGAGACGAAGCGCGCCAACGGCTTGAGATTCAACTCGTTGGCTTTCTCCGCAGACATAACCACCACGCCCGCCGCGCCGTCGGACATTTGCGAGGAGTTGCCCGCCGTAACCACGCCGCCCTCCTTGAAAGCGGGCTTAAGTTTGGCGAGTCCTTCCAACGTCGAGTCGCCGCGCGGACCTTCGTCTCGCGCTACGGTAAATGATTTTTTCTGCGCTTTATTATCCGCGTACTCGACGACTTCCACTTCGATGGGGATAATCTCCGGGTCGAAGAGTCCGCTTTGGACGGCGGAAGCGGCGCGTTGGTTGCTTCGCAAAGCGAAAGCGTCTTGATCCTCGCGGCTGACGTTGTACTTGGCTGAAACGTTTTCGGCGGTCAAGCCCATGTTAGTGTAGTAATGCGGCAAGTCCTGCGCGAAGTAGGGATTGGGCGAAAAGCGCAGGCCGGTCATCGGAATCATGGTCATGGATTCCGCGCCGCCCGCAATGCCGATTTCAATTTGACTCGTGCGAATGGCGTTGGCGACGTGCGCGATGGATTGCACGCCCGACGAGCAATAACGATTGATGGTTTCGCCAGGCACGCTTTCGGGCAGCCCGGCGCGGAGGGCGATCATGCGCGCCATGTTCATGCCTTGCTCGCCTTCGGGGAAAGCGCAGCCAATCACTACGTCGTCAATTTGACTAGGTTCAAGATTCGGCGTTCGCTTCAATAATTCTTTGACGACCGTCGCCATCATCTCGTCGGGGCGGACGGTGGTCAGCCCGCCGCGTTTGGCTTTGCCGACCGGCGTGCGAACTGCGGAAACAATAACGGCTTCTTTCATAAAATTTCTCCTTTGTACGCGGATTACGCTGATTTCACGGAAAAAACGGATTTTTTTCTTTTATTTTTTTATCCAATTCAACGAACCTTTGCGGCTATTGTCAAAAACTTTCCTCACAAATACAGCCGATTTTCCAAAGTTCATCACATAACCGACTTCAATTTTTGTGGATTTCAGGTAATTAAGCAACTGCGCTTCATGCTCGACGATAATCTCCTTCGTCGCTTTTAGTTCAAGCATAATAACGTCGTTAATTATCATATCCGCAAAGTATTCGCCAATTTCTTGACCGCGAAAATAAACTTGAATTGGAATTTGCTCTTCAACTTTCATTCCCATTTGACGAAGAACAATTCCAAGAGATTTCTGATAGACCTTCTCGCTAAAACCATAGCCAAGTTCGTTGTACGTTTCGTAAAAGGCTTTGATAATTTTTTCGCTAAGGTCTGAGTGTTTGCCTTCAAAAATTCTCTTTTTATTTAAGTCAAGATTTTTCACAGCGTGAACTCCATCGCCTAATTAAATAAAGAAAATCCGCGTTCGTCCGTGTAATCCAATAAATCCGCGTACTGATATTTAGTTTCGTAGCGGCTTTCCGGTTTGCAAAATGCTCCACATGCGGGCTTGCGTTTTTTCTTCGCCGCACAGGGACAGGAAGGCTTCGCGTTCCAAGTCCAAAATGTATTGCTCCGAAACCCAGGTTCCGCGAGTCAACTCGCCGCCGCACATGATGGACGCGAGTTTATTGGCAATGTGTTGATCATATTCGGAAATGTAATGGCCTTCTTTGAACATAAACGTCCCGACGCGCAAAGCGCCGAGATAATCGCGCCCGGCGGCGAAGATGGGTTCCGGCGCGGGCGCGCGATAACCCGAATCGATCAAATGCTTTACTTCGCGTTTGGCTTCGGTCAACAGGTGAGCGCGGTTGGCAATCACACGGTCTTGCGGATTCAAAATCGCCATGCCGCGCGCCTCTTCAGCGGACGTGGCGACCTTCGCCTGCCCAATCTGCAAAAACGACTTTTGCAAGAAGGGCAACACTTCCGCGTGTTCGGTTCGCATGGCGGGATTAATCATGCGGCGCATCATCTCTTTTGTGCCGCCGCCCGCGGGGATGACTCCCGCGCCGAGTTCGACTAAGCCGATATACGATTCCGCCGCCGCGACCACCCGCGAAGCGTGCATGGTGATTTCGCAGCCGCCGCCTAAGGTGTAGCCCGCAGGCGCGACCACAATCGGCTTCGGCGAATAACGCATTCGCATGTTCATCTCTTGCAGACGGCGAATTGCGCCGTCGAGTTGATCCCACATGCCTTGCTGACTGGCGACCACGACCATAAACAAATTTGCGCCCGCGCTGAAATGTTCGCCTTCGTTGCCGACGACGAGTCCGTCGAAATCCGTTTCGAGGCGATCCATCGCTTCGCTGACAATCGCGGAGATGTCGTCGTCGAGCGCGTTCATCTTGGTGTGAAACTCAACCAGCCCGACGCCGTCGCCAACGTCAAAGAGCGAGGCGCCCGCATTTTTGCTGACTTCTTTTTTCGTGTCGCGCAAATTCTTTAAGAAAACAAAATCGCCGCTTGATTTGAACTTGACGTATTTCTTTTTATTCACATCGTACACGCCGACTTTGTTCGCGCCCTTATCCGCAGGGCTGCTTCGCTTGTATTGATAGAACGTCTCGCAGCCGTTCTTTAACATTTCGTCCACCCACTTGGCGGCGGGAAAACCAGCGGCTTTCATGCGCTTGACGGTTTCCTTTACGCCGAGCATGTCCCAAATTTCAAACGCGCCCGCCTCGTGCGAAAAGCCCCAACGAATCGCGTCGTCAATCGGCTTGGGCGAATCGGCGACTTCGGGAATGATCGAAGACGAATATTGGAAAGATTGATAGGTCAGCGCTTGGATTAATTGCGCCGCTTTATCGTCCGCCGCCAACAGGACTTTCAGCCGTTCGCCCAACCCCTCGACATCTTTCGCCGCTTTGACCGAATCGAAGCGCGGCTTCGTCGGCGCGACGTGTTCGAGCGTGTTCAAGTCCAACGACCAAAACTCGCGTTTACCTTCCGCGTTGCGGACTTCCTTATAAAAGCCGATTTTAGTTTTATTGCCGAGCCACTTTCTTTCCAAAAGCGTTTCCATTAATTTCTTCGGCTTCTCTGCGGAAAGATATTTTTGCCCCAATTTATCGTGCGGAATCAGCGGCGCGAGATTTTCGCCGACGTGATGCCACACGTCCACGCCGACCAAATCTATCAGGCGAAACGTCGCCGTTTTCGGGCGACCAATCAACGGTCCGGTGAGGGCGTCCACTTCGTCCACTGTGTAGCCGTTCTCGATGATGAAGTCCAACGCGAAAGCGCCCGTGCCAAACGCCACGCGATTGCCGATAAAGTTCGGCGTGTCTTTGCAAAGCACGACGCCCTTGCCCAAACGATACTCGCCGAAATGCAACATAAATTCGAGTACGTCTTTGGAGGTGTCGGGCGTGGGGATGATTTCCAGCAATTTCAAATAGCGCGGCGGGTTGAAAAAGTGCGTACCGAGAAAATGTTTTTTGAATTCTTTCGAGCGCCCCTCGGCGATGGCGTGAATCGGAATGCCCGACGTGTTGGTCGTAACAATCGCGTTCGGCTTGCGGATTTCGTCAATGCGCGCCGCCAACTGTTTTTTGATTTCCAAATTTTCGACGATGACTTCCACCACCCAATCCGCCTGCGCGACGGCGTCAAAATCGTCGTCCAAATTTCCGAGCGTAACCAACGACTGCAACTCGTCCGCCATTAAGTTGGCGGGTTTGGCTTTTCGGCAGCGCTCCCAACCTTCTTTGACGATTTTATTTTTATCGGGCGAATCTTTCGCCGCCATATCAAGCAGAGTCACCGGCACGCCGACGTTCGCCAAATGCGCCGCAATCGCCGCGCCCATCGTCCCCGAACCGACGACAACCGCTTTATGGATGTTGTATTTCATAAGTGCTCCTTTTTAGTTGAAGGTTGAAAGTTTAAAGTTTAAGGTTCAAGGTTCAAGGTTTAAGGGTCGAAAAGTTTTTAACATTCTAACCTGTAACCTGCAACTTGCAACCTGTAACCTTCAACCTGCAACCTTCAACCCGTAACCCGCAACCCATTATCGCAACTCGCTTCCGCTATATCCCAAAATGTGTCGCGCCACAACCAGACGGTTAATTTGCCCCGTGCCTTCGTAGATGTCGGTAATCTTCGCGTCGCGGAACCACTTCTCCAAAAGGAACTCGCGGCTGTAACCCAGCGGCCCCATAATCTCGACGGCTTTCTGCGTAATCTTCGTAACCACATCCCCTGCGCGGACTTTGCTCATTGACGATTCAAGCGCGTTCGGCTTTTTGTTGTCCGCCATCCAAACCGCTTTCAACACCAAGAGCCACGCCGAGCGCAACTGAATTTCCATCTCGATCACGTCGCGTTCAATCGCAGTCATCTTCGAGCGCGGCAACCCGTAGCGGATTTCGACTCCGTTTTCGGTCAACTTTTCTTTGAGGAATTCGAGCGCAGCTCTGCCGACGCCCAAGCCAGACGCCGCAACCAGCGGACGAGTCGCGTCGAAAGTCGCCATCGCGCCTTTGAAGCCGGTCGTCGTTTTCTCCACCGTCGGGCTGCCCAAGATATTTTCAAACGGGACGCGCGCGTCCACCAATGAAATCGCCGCCGTGTCGCTGGCGCGAATGCCCATCTTCTTTTCGAGTTTGACGACTTTCACGCCGGGCGTCCCCGCCTCGACGACAAAGGCGCGCATCCCCGCGCGTTTCGCGGACGGGTCAATGCTCGCCCAAACGACGATGAAGCCTTTGCCGAGTTGCTCGTAATGCGTGAACGATTTATCGCCGCCGGTGACGAAAATTTTCTCGCCGTTGAGAACCCACTCGTTAGTCTTTTCATCCAAAACGGCGCGCGCGCGAATCGCGGACGTGTCCGAGCCTGCGCCCGGTTCGGTCATGCACATCGCGGCGTAGGTCGGCTTTTCTTCGTTGAAGCGCGCGAGGAATTTTTCCTTCTGTTCGGGCGAACCGGCCGCCGCGACCGCCGCCGCGCCCAACCCGCCGCCGGGCGTAATCAAGTAATAGCCAACGTCGCCCCAGGACAACATTTCAATTTGCGAAGCCAATTTTTGATAACCAATCGGCGGGCGTTTTTCCCCCTCACCCTTGCGTCCCTCTCCCTCAGGGAGAAGGGATGAGGGCTTCTCTTCGGCGACGGTCAAGCCGCCGCCCCCGCCCATCGAGCGCATGGCGTTGTGCATAAACTCGACGTAATCCCACGGGATGGCGTGTTCGTTTTCGTCCATCTCGCGCGAGGTGCGGCGCATCATATTTTCCGCGACGCTTTGCAAGACCGTTTGCATTTGGGCAATCGGTTTTGGGGTTTCAAATTCAATGCTCATCAGATCTCCTTCGGGTTGCAGGTTACAGGTTGCAGGTTACAGGTTTCAACCTTGAACCTTAAACCTTAAACTTTCAACTTTTAACCTTACACAATCGCCAAGCCCAACGTCATCGGGAAGCCGCGCCCGTTACGCATCAACAATTCGACGGGGTTCTCGCGGATGTAACCGTGTCCGCCGTAGATTTGCACGCCGCGATCGGTAATCATCATCGCCATATCGCACGCGCCAACAAAAGCCAGATAGGCGGCGTTTTGCGCGTCCGCTTGGCCGTTGTCCAACTTCCACGCCGCTTCCCAAACCAGCAGACGAATCGCTTCCAACTCGACCGCCATTTCCGCCAGCATAAAAGCGACGGCTTGTTTCTGCGCGATTTTCACGCCGAAGGCTTCGCGCTCTTTGGCGTAATTCGTCGCGTGATCCAGCGCGGACTTGGAAACGCCCAACGCGGCGGCGGCGGAAGCGACCTGCATCGAAGCGAGGATCAAGCCGAAGTCGCAACCGTCTGCGCCGCCCAACCGTTCGGCGCGGACGTTCTCCAATTTGACTCGGTGCATGGGCAAGGCGTTCAGCCCCATCAACTTTTCGCGTTCGTCCGCGACGGATAATCCCGCCGCATCTTTTTGGGCAATAAAGCCTTGCGTCGCGCCATCGAGGTTGGCGTAGACGACGAGCGCTTGCGCGTCTTTGGCGAAGGGGACAAAGGCTTTTTCGCCGTTCAAAAGGTAGGCGTCGCCGTCGGCTTGCGCGGAGGTTTTGAGCGCGTTCGGGTCAAAGTCAAAAGCGTATTCGATGAGCGCGGCGCTGTAAGGCGACCACGCGCCTTCGACGATTTTTGGCAGGTATTCTTTTTTCTGCGCCTCGCTGCCGCCCAATAAAATGGACGCGGCGAAAAGCGCGGGCGTGGAAATCGCCAACGCGCCCGCGAGGTCGCCGAATGCCATTTCTTCGAGCGCGAGGACGTTGGTCAACGCGCTGCGTTCGCCAAAGCCGCCGTATGCCTCCGGCGTGGACGCTTGCAAGACGCCCAACTCCCAGCCTTTGTCAATTAGTCTTTTCGGCATCTCGCGGTTCTCTTCCGCGTCGTGCGCGGCGGGACGCAACTCGGCGGAAGCGAACTTCCCCGCAGCGTCTATCAGCATTTGTTGTTCTTCGTTCGGTTCAAATGAGTACATAAGCGCTCCTTTTTTATCCTCTATCCTTCATCCTTCGTCTTCTGTCCTTCATCCTCTGTCCTTCGTCCTCTGTCCTATCTCAGCATCCCCTTCAAAATAAAATCGGAATATTCGTCCGCAATTTCTTCAATAGATTTTTCGCCGTCGGGGCGATACCAAGTCAGCGTCCAATTCAACGCCCCCATCACGGCGCGGACGGTTAAACTTGTGTCGCTCAGCGCGAAGATTTTTTTCGCCACGCCTTCGTCCAACACGTTGCGCCACAGGTCTTCAAAGTTATCACGCAGCGGCACATGGCGGACATGATTCTTTTTATCCAGCGAGCGATGCTCAAAGAGCAACACGGAGGCTAAATCCGCGTTGGCAGCCAACCCGACGAGATAAGCGCGAATCATGGAACGTAATTTTTGTTCGGGGGAAATCTCTTGCGCGGAAATGGCGGCGATGTGTTCGGTCAGCGTTTCAAGGGCGCGGTCTAACAACGCCAGCAGAATTTCCTGCTTGGACGAAACGTGATGATACAAACTGGCTTTTTGCACGTTCACCGCCGCGGCGATGTCCGCCATAGACGCGCCGTGAAAGCCTTTATGTCGAAAGACCTGCGCGGCGGCGTCGAGGATGTCGTCTCTGGTCATCTCTGCTCCCTACCTACCGTTCGGTAGGATAAAGTAGTTTACCCCTGTTAAGGAAGAGAGTCAAGAGATAAGCAACAACTCGATTACATCCGTAACCATTTCCGCATCAAACATCACGAATCCGCGACGAGTTAACAAACTTCCAACATTTCTCCTTTATAATAGCCTCATGGCGCTTCCACAATCCGAACACCCCGCTCCCCCGCCGCTGACGCCCGAACAACGGGCTGAGTTGCGCGAGCAAGAACGCGCGCAAAAGCGGCTTATTTTTATCGTCGTCGCCGTCGTTGTTTTATTGGTCGCTTTGCTTGGCGTCGCAATTTATTTCTTGATGCAACCCGCCACGCCCACCGACAAAATCCGCGACGTGTTTATTATCGTCGTCGCGCTTGAGACGTTGGTCATCGGCGCGGCGTTGGTCGTGCTTGTCGTTCAGTTGGCGAGTTTGATTAATTTGCTGCAAAACGAAGTTCGTCCCATCTTGCAGGCGACGACCGAAACCGTCAACACCTTGCGCGGCACAGCAGACTTTTTGAGCGAAAACGCCGTCGAGCCGATCATCCAATTGAACGGCTATCTGGCGGGATTAAAGCGCATGTTAGAATTGTTAAATCTAAAATCAAAATAGAATTAACTGTCATTTGACAAAGGAGAAAATATTATGTCCGATCACGATCATGATGAATTTGGAGCCTTCCTCGTAGGGTTCATTGTCGGCGGGTTGACTGGCGCCGTCGTCGCTTTATTAATGGCGCCGCAGTCTGGCGAAGAGACTCGCGCCTTGATTAAGGATAAATCCATCGAACTGCGCGATAAAGCGCAACTCAGCGCGGAAGAGGCTTACGCTCGCGCCGAAGAAGCCGCCAAACAAGCGCGCGCCAGCGCCGAAGAATACGCCAAAATCGCCCGCGACCGCGCCGAAGAATACGCGCAACTCGCCAAAGAACGCGCCGACGAAATCGCCTCCGACGTGAAAGAACGCGGCAAAGGCGTCGTTGAATCGGTTCGCAAGGCGACGAAGAAAAGCGCCGAAGACGCCGCTTAAGTTACCCTTTCGTTCGACAACCTTCAGGGTTTGACATTCCGTCAAGCCCTGATTTTTTTGCAAGAGGAAGCGTTATAATCCCGCGTCATGAAACGCTATCTCCTCTTCACGGTCTTCGCTTCGGGCATGACGACTCTCGCGGCAGAACTCGCCGCAGGGCGCTTAATTGGCAACGTCTTCGGCACGAGCAATTTAGTTTGGGCGAGCATCATCGGCTTGATCTTGATTTACCTGACGCTCGGCTATTTCGTCGGCGGCAAATGGGCGGACGCCGACCCGACTCCGCGCGCGATGTACCGCATCCTCGCTTGGGGCGCGTTCACGGTGGGACTCGTCCCCTACATTGCCGTGCCGATTCTCAAATTGGCAGCCAGCGCGTTTGAGGCGCTCAGTCTCGGCGTTTTGGCAGGATCGTTCATCGTCGTTTTGATTCTCTTCATCGTGCCGATTACCTTGCTCGGAACAATTTCGCCGTACGCCATCCGCCTTTCGGTGGACGACGCCGCGAAGTCGGGAGAAATCTCCGGGCGAATTTACGCCGTCTCGACCATGGGCTCGTTCATCGGCACGTTTCTGCCGACGCTGATTTTCATCCCCACCATTGGCACGCGCCTGACCTTTGCGCTCTTCGGCATGGTCTTGCTCGTAGTCGCGTTAATTGGTTTGGCGCGTTTTGCCAGCCTGCGCGATATGCTCGTCTTTATTTGGATGCCGATTTTGTTGGCGTTCATCGCCTTTGCTTTTTCCAACTCCGCGCTGAAAAATAACAGCGGACAAATCTTTGAAGCCGAATCGGCTTACAATTACATTCAAGTCCAAGAGGCGGACGGCTATACTTTGTTGCGCCTCAACGACGGGCAAGGCGTTCACTCCATTTATCACCCCGACGCGCTTTTCTACAACGGACCTTGGGAACTTTTTTCCGCCGGCCCCTTTTTCTATAAAGACCGCTCGCCCGCCGACGTAAAGTCTATGGCGATTGTCGGCTTGGCGGCGGGGACGGCGGCACGACAGGCGACGCTCGTCTACGGCGAAGATTTGCAAATTGACGGTTTTGAACTCGACCCGAAAATCGTCGAGGTCGGTTACAAATATTTTCACATGGGGTCGCCCAACCTAAACGTCATCGTCGGCGACGGGCGCTTAAACTTAGACCGTTCGCAAAAAAAATACGACATCATCGCGGTGGATGCCTATCGCCCGCCTTACATTCCGCCGCACATGACCACGCTTGAATTTTTCCAAATCTGCGCCGCGCATTTGAACGACGACGGAGTCCTGACTCTCAACGTCGGCTCGACGCCCGGCGACCGCCGCCTGATTGACGGGCTGGCGACGACGATGGCGCAAGTCTTCCCGTCCATTCACATTATGGACATCCCCAACACGCTCAACACCATGATTTACGCCACCATGCGCCCGACCGTCCCCGACGATTTTTTAGCGAACACAATTCGCATTTCCAAAGACCAAAGCCTTAACCCGCTGTTGACGATGGCGCTGTCCACCGTGTACGCCAACCTTAAAACGGGCTACGAAACGACGACCGTCTTCACCGACGACCGCGCCCCGATTGAATGGATCGTCAACGACATGGTCGTCAAATTCGTCTTTCAAGGCGGCTTGGAATTCTTACAATGAAGAGAGCGCTCTCTTATCTCGCCTCGCTGGCTGTGCCCTTCGCCTTGCTTGGGCTGGCATTGCGTCTGTTGCTCACGCCGCTTTATTACACTGTCGAATACAACATGCCCTATTTCCCCTTCGACGATTACGGCTTCTCCAAAGCAGACCGTTTGCAATGGGCGAAGCCGTCCGTGCAGTATTTGGTCAACAACGCGGACATCTCCTATCTCGCCGACCTCAAATTTGACGGCGGCGCGCCGATTTACAGCGAGCGCGAATTGAGCCACATGAGCGACGTCAAGCGCGTGGTCAAAGGCGCGTTAAACGTTTGGTACGTTTCGCTAATCGTTTTGACCGCGCTGGCGCTCGCCGCAAAAAAGGACGATTGGCAAGCGCTTTATCTGGACGGGTTGCGGCGCGGCGGATGGTGGATGATCGGCGCGGCGCTGGCTTTGGGCGCGGTCGTCGGCGCGGGCGCGTTGATTGACCCCGACATCTTTTGGAATTTCTTCGCCGGCTTTCATCATCTCTTCTTCGACGGCGACACTTGGCTCTTCAATTATTCCGACACGTTGATTCGCCTTTTCCCGATTCGCTTTTGGGAAGACGCCGTCCTCGCGCTGGCGCTCGTCGCGCTCGGCGGCGGACTGGCGCTGGCTTTGGGCATTAAGCCGAAAGCGCATGAAGTATAATCGCCGCACAGGAGTCCACTTATGACCTTCAACCTTTCTTTGGAAAATAAAGTCGCCGTCGTCAGCGGCGGTTCGCGCGGAATTGGGCGCGCCGTCGCGTTGGATTTCGCGCAACGCGGCGCGAGCGTCGTCGTCAACTACAACAAATCGCCCGAAGCCGCCGAAGCGGTCGTCGGTCAAATTCAAGCGGCGGGCGGCAAAGCGGCCGCCTTCCAAGCCGACGTTTCCGACTTCAAACAAGCCGAAGCGCTGATTAAGTTCGCCGTCGAAACCTTTGGCGATTTGCAAATTTTGGTCAACAACGCCGGCATTACCCGCGACCAGTTGATTATGATGATGCCCGAAGCGGACTGGGACGCGGTGATTAACACCAATTTGAAAAGCACGTTTAACTGCTCGAAAGCCGCCGTCAAACACATGATGCGAAAGCGCGTCGGGCGGATTATCAACATCGCCTCTATCGCCGGACAGATGGGCAACCCCGGACAGACCAATTACTCCGCCTCCAAAGGCGGACAAATCGCCTTCACCAAAGCGCTGGCGCGCGAAATTGCCGGGCGCAACATCACCGTCAACGCCGTGGCGCCCGGCTTCGTGGACACGGAAATTCTCGAAGCGATGCCGCCCGAAACGCTGGAAGCCGCGCTGAAACTCGTCCCGCTGGGGCGCAAAGTCAAACCCGAAGAAGTCGCCTTCGCTGTATCTTTCCTCGCCTCCGACGGGGCTGCCATCATCACTGGGCAAGTTCTCGGCGTGGACGGCGGCATGGCGATGATGTAAAGGAGTCGTGATGAGCGAAATTACGCAAGGGAAAACCACCGTCTCGCCGGAAGTGTTGACCACGCTGGCTGGCTTCGCCGCGTTGGAGTCGGCGGGCGTCAGCCGATTGGCACCGGTCAGCGGCGGGGTCAACCGCCTCTTTCGGCGCGGAGTCAGCGACGGCGTGCGAATCGAAATCCGCGAGAACGTCGTCTTCGTGGATTTATTCCTCATTCTTAAAGACGGCGTGAACATCCGCGAGACGGGACGCGCCGTGCAAGCCAACGTCGCCCGCTCGATTCAAGAAACCGTCGGCATGGACGTGCAAGAGGTCAACGTCCACATTGAAGATATTGATTACGAAGGCGGCGCAGCCCCCGCATGAAATCTCGCACGCGCGCGCGCGCGATCGCTTTGCAAGTTTTATACGAACTCGACTTCTCCGACCATCTGCCGGGCGAGGCTTTGAAAGAACGCCTGGACGAAACCGCTTCGGAAGAAAACGCCCTCTCGCCAGATTTGGAAGAATTTGCGCGGCAAATCGTCTTCGGCATTTTGCCCATCCGCGAAGAACTAGATCGGGCGATTGCCTCGTCCGCGCCGGAGTGGCCCGCCGAACAACTGGCGGCGATCGATCGCAACCTGTTGCGAATCGCTTGCTGGGAATTTGCCGTCGCCCGCATTACGCCGCTGAAAGTCGCCATCAACGAAGCGGTAGAACTCGCCAAGCGCTTCGGCTCGGATTCGACCGCCCGCTTCGTCAACGGCACGCTGGGCGCGCTCGCCGAACGCGAACAGGAAATTTATCAAGCGTTGAAGAAAGAAACGCCGCAAGAAGATTCGGAATCTTAGGTTATGGAAATTCTCGGCATTGGAATGCCTGAATTAATTTTTATTGTCGTCATCGCTTTATTAATTCTAGGTCCCAAAGATATGCAAAAAGCGGGCAAAACAATCGGACGATTTCTGCGCGATTTGACTCGCTCCGACGGCTGGAAAATTTTCCAGCAAACCTCGCGCGGATTCCGCGATTTGCCGACGCGCTTAATCCGCGACGCAAACATGGATTTGGCAAAACTCAACGGCGAAATCAAAGAAGCCGTTCAGCCGACGAAACAACCCGCCGACGCGCGCCCGCAGGCGCAGCCTTATCAAGCGCAACCTTACGCGGCGACTTCGCCGAAAGAAGCGCCCGCCGCGAAGGCTGAGTCCGCGCCCGAAAGCGAAACTCAAAACGATGCGTAAGTTTTTCAAAATCGTCGGACGGTTGATTGCTTCGCCGTTCCGCGCTATTCGCAACTTTATTAAACTATTAAACGCCAAACCCGAAGAGCGCCCCGTCGCCGACTTATTCGCCAATTTAATCACCGAAAGCGAAACCCGCGAAGAACTTTGGCGCCAAATTGAAATTCTGCGCGCTCACCTTCTGCGCTCGACTCTCGTGTTGGCGCTTTTCATCATCGCCGCGTTTTGGATTGCCGAACCCGCGATGGAATTTCTAGCGACGCCGGTCGGCGGCTTGCAAAATTTGCAAGCCATTCAAGTTACCGAAGAAATCGGCGTTTTTATGCGCGTGGCAATGATGATTGGAGTCGCCGTCGCTTTTCCGTACATCGCTTTTGAAATCTGGCTCTTCGCCGCGCCTGGACTTTATCCGCGCGAAAAAAAATTAGGATTGCTCGGCATTCCGCTGGCGGCGTTTCTTTTTCTAACGGGCATGGCGTTTACGTTTTACGTCTTGCTTCCCGCCGCCATTCCGTTTTTGGGAAGTTTCACGCCCATTTCGCAATTTTGGGCGGCAAGCGAATACTTCTCTTTCGTTACGGGATTAATGTTATGGATCGGCGCTTTTTTTGAATTTCCGCTCGTCATCTACGTCCTGACCTCCGTCGGTTTGGTGAATCCAAAATTCTTGTCCGATCAATGGCGAATTGCGGTCGTGATAATCGCCGTCCTCGCCGCCGCCATCACGCCGACGGTGGACCCGGTCAACATGGGGTTGGTGATGATTCCCATGATCGTCTTGTACTTTGTCAGCATCGGGTTAAGTTATCTCGCCTACGCCGGGCGGACGAAAAACGCCGAAACGCAAGAAACCGCCGGAAACGCCGAATCGGCTTAAGGTCAAATCCGCGCCGCCCGTTTCTGTTAAGGAGAAGAGAAATGAAAGGTTCGACCGCTCCCCTGCGCCGTTGGCTCTGCGCCGCGTTGACGTTAATTTTCGTCGGGCAGGCTTGCGCGCTCTCGCTGTTTGATTGGAGTCCCTTCCAAAACGCGGACAGCCCGACGGCGACGCCCGCTATTGCGACCAACACGCCTTACGCCGCCACACAGACGACTTTCGTCGCCACGCTGCCCGAAGCGCTGCAAGCGGGCGAAGCGCTCTTGCTCTCCGTTGTGGACGAAACGACTGGGATTCGCTTCAACGAAATCAAATATCCGATGACGGCGCGAGACACGCTGACTTATTCCGTCGCGTTGCCCGTGCCGATTAATTCCGTTCTCAAATATCGCTACGAGCGAGTCGGCGGCGCGGGCGCGACGGAAAGCGCCGCCGACGGTTCGCCGATTCGCTATCGTTTGTACAGCGCCGCCAGTTCGGCGGAAGTGCGCGACGTCGTCGCCGCGTGGAGCGACCGCCGCTCGCCGCGCCCGACAGGGACTATTCTCGGTCAAATCCACAACGCGGACAGCGGCGCCCCGTTGCCCAACATTCTCGTTACCGCTGGCGGCGTCCAATTCATTACCGATTCGCTGGGGCGTTTTGAGTTGACCGGGCTGCCCGTCGGGGCGCATCAACTCGTCGCATACAGCATGGACGGTTTGTACGCGCCCTTTCAACAAGGCGCGGTCGTCGCCGAAAACGCGCCGACGATTGTCAACTTGAAAGTCAAGCCTGCGCGAATTGTCAACGTAACCTTTACCGTCGCCGTGCCAGAAGACACCTTACCCGGCGCGCCAGTCCGCATTGCGGGCAACCTTTTGCAATTGGGCGACACTTTCGCCGACCTCAAAGGCGGCGTGAGCGTCGTCTCGGAGCGTATGCCGTTGATGAACCTGCAAGCGGACGGGCGGTATTCTGTAACGCTTGGCTTGCCCGTCGGGACGTTCGTCCAATATAAGTATACGCTCGGCGACGGCTTTTGGAACGCCGAACACAAACCCGACGGCGGCTGGATCTTGCGCGATTTCCTCGTCCCCGACCACGACGTTTCCATTCAAGACGCCGTCCTCTCGTGGATGGCGACTAAACAATCGGGCGCGATTACTTTTGAAGTCGTCGCCCCCGCCAACACGCCGCCCGGCGATATTGTTTACATCCAATTCAACGCGGCGGGTTGGATGGAGCCGCTGCCGATGTGGTCGGCGGGAAACAACCGCTGGCTTTACAAACTATACAGCCCGTTGAATTTTCTCGGCGCGTTCTCTTATCGCTATTGCCGCAACGCGCAATGCGGCGGCGCAGACGACAACCAAACCGCAGGCGTAACGCCCGTCAGCGGCAGAACGGCGACGACCAGTTACTTCTCGCAAGACATTCACGATTCGATTTCTTCGTGGAAGTGGTATGAAAATCCGCAAAGTTCGACTCTCGTCGGCGTCGCCGTCGCGCCGCGCCAGGCGGGCTTCGTGGCGGGCGTCGAATTTCAACCGACCTATCAGCCCAACGATTCGTACTTCATGCCGCAAGCCTTCGCCAACGTCAAATCCATCGGCTCGAATTTGGTTGTCCTCGACCCGACGTGGACAGTTTCCAACGCCGCGCCTTTACGCTTCTCGACTCGCCCTGGCGCCGACCCGCTGTGGATTGACACGGCGATTATGGTTTCTCAAGCCCGCGCCTTAGCCCTCAACGTCGCGCTCTTCCCGACTCCGCGTTTTATTGATTCTAACTTTTGGCAAAACGCGCCGCAAGATTCAGATTGGCAGCAGACCTTCTTCGCGCGTTATCGCGCCTTCGTTGAAAATTACGCCGACCTCGCCGCCCAAAGCGGAGCGCAATTCCTTATCCTCGGCGGCGAAGGAATCGCCCCCGCCCTGCCCAACGGAACGCTGCCCGACGGCTCGCCGTCCAACTTCGTTGACGCGGAAGCGCAGTGGCGTTCCATCATTCAAGACGCAAAATCGCGCTTCAAAGGGCAAGTCCTTTGGGCGCAACCGTATGCCGCCTCGCCGCTCGAAACGCCGACCAACATCCTGCGCGAAGCGGACGGGGTGTACCTGCTTTGGTCTGCGCCGCTGGCGACGGACTCGTCCGCGACGAAAAGCGATTACGCCGCCGAAGCGGGGCGTTTGCTAGATAACGAAGTGTCGCCGCTCGCCTCTCTTTTGAACAAGCCCGTCGTCCTCGCCTTTTCCTACCCCTCGGCAACGGGCGCGGCAAACGGCTGCGTTCTCGACGGCGGCGCGTGCCTACGCTTCGACTCTCTATCGCGCCCCAACGACGACGTCCCTTCCGTCGGGCTAAACTTACAACAGCAAGCGGACATTTACGAAGCGCTGCTTAACGCCGTCAACGCCCGCTCGTGGATTGCGGGCTTCGTCAGTCGCGGCTACTATCCGCCCGCGTTGCTGCAAGATAAATCAACGTCCGTTCACGGCAAACCCGCCGCAGATCTTTTATGGTATTGGTATCCGCGCTTTTTAGGGAAGCAATAAAATTAGGTTGTCGCAACAGCGACGCTCAACATCGGAGGAATTATGAAAAAAACAAGCAAGTTATGGGGGAAGGTTCTCGGCGGAGCATTAATTTTGCTTTTGCTTATTGTTGCGGGAGCGCTGTTCTACTTCAAGGTCTACCTGCCGAAGACCGTCGCGCAACGCTCCTTCCCGCAGACGAGCGGCGAGATTCGCTTAAGCGGTTTGGACGGCGAAGCGAACATCTACCGCGACTCGATGGGCATTCCGCACATCTACGCCGAAAGCGCGCACGATCTTTTCTTCGCGCAAGGGTACGTCCACGCGCAAGACCGCTTCTGGCAAATGGACGCTTGGCGGCATATCGGCTCGGCGCAACTTTCCGAAATGTTCGGCGGCGCGCAAGTCAAAACCGACGCTTTCTTGCGAACGCTGGGCTGGCGTCAAACCGCCGAAGCGGAATGGGAAGCGCTTAACCCCGTTTCAAAAGCCATCTTGCAAGCCTACGCGGACGGCGTTAACGCCTACTTGAAAGACCACGATAAAACCGCGCTCAGTTTGGAATACGCCATTTTAGGTTTGCTCAGCCCCGATTATAAAATTCAAGAGTGGACGCCGATTAACTCGCTGACCTGGGGCAAAGCGATGGCGTGGGATTTGCGCGGCAACATGGGAGACGAAATCGCGCGCGCCGAATTGCTCAAAGTGTTGACCCCCGAACAAGTCGCGCTGCTTTATCCCGAATATCCCGAAGATCACCCGATCATCGTCAATCAAATCGGCGGCACAGAATCTTTTATGGTAGATTCTCAACCCGCAAATTTAGACTACTCCGCTTTCAACTTTGACTCCGTTTCGCAAAACGCCGCCCTGCTCGACCCGTTCCTCGGCCCGCTGGGCGACGGCATCGGCTCGAACTCGTGGGTAGTCGGCGGCGCGTTGACCGACACAGGTATGCCCTATCTCGCCAACGACCCGCATCTCGGCATTCAAATGCCGTCCATTTGGTATCAAGTCGGCTTGCACTGCATACAAAAAACGGATCAATGCCCGTTTGAAGTGGCGGGCTTTTCCTTCGCGGGCGTGCCGGGCGTGGTCATCGGACATAACGACCGCATCGCTTGGGGCTTCACCAACGTCGGTCCCGACGTGATGGATTTGTACATCGAAAAAGTCAACCCCGACAACCCCAACCAATACGAAGTCAACGGCAAATGGGTGGATTTTGAAACCCGCGAAGAAGTCATCAAAATTGCCGGCGGAAAATCGGAAACCATCACCGTCCGCTCGACGCGGCACGGGCCCGTCGTCTCGGATACCTACGCGCCGACCCAAGACACAGACGACACAAAGAATCCAGATTTCATTCCGTTTAAGGATCGCGTCGGCGGCGTGGATCTGCCCGAGCAGTACGTCGTCGCGCTGGCGTGGACGGCGCTGACTCCGTCCACGCCGTTTGAGGCGATTTGGGGCTTCGACAAAGCCCAAAATTGGAACGAGTTCCGCATGGCGGCGAGTCAGTTCCACGTCCCCGCTCAAAATTTAGTCTACGCCGACGTGGACGGGAACATCGGCTATCAAATGCCGGGCGACGTGCCCATCCGCAAAAATGGCGACGGCACGCTGCCCGTGCCCGGTTGGACGGACGATTACGAATGGACGGGCTTCATCCCGTTTGACGAGTTGCCCTACACGCTCAACCCGAAGGAAGGCTACATCGTTACCGCTAACAACCGCGTCAGCCCGTGGGATTACCCATATTTGATTACCAAAGATTGGGACTACGGCTATCGCGCTCAACGCATCGTGGACATGATTCAATCCGCGCCGGGAAAGATTGACAAAGCCTACATCCAATCTATGCACGGCGATTCGACCGACCTCAACGCCGCCAGCCTTTTGCCGACCTGGAAAGAAATCAACTACGCGCCGACCAACAAAAACGAATCTTATGCGCTCGATACGTTAACAAATTGGGACTATACCTGCAAAGCGGATTCCCAAGCCTGCGCTATCTTCCAACAATTTTGGTGGCATCTCGACCAAAACACCATCAACGACGACGTGCCGAAGCGCGACCAAGCCAGCGGCGGCGCGAAAGATTTTGAAACCTTCCGCCATTTGCTCGCCGACCCGAACAATTTCTTCTGGGACGATAAAACGACAAAGGACGTTGTCGAAACGCGCAACGATATGTTCATCGCCGCGCTTTCGCAAACCGTCGCTCAATTTGAAAAAGAGTACGGAAAAGACCCCGCCAAATGGCCGCAATGGGGCGACCTGCACACCGCAACTTTCCGCAACAGCACATTGGGCGAATCGGGCATTTCCTTAATCGAAGACCTGTTCAACCGCGGACCGTTCAAAACCAGCGGCGGACAGAGTCTGGTCAACGCCACCGGTTGGGATGTGGGCAAATCTTTCGAGGTGGATTGGCTGCCTTCGATGCGTATGATCGCGGACATGAGCGACTTGAACAACTCGCTTACCGTCCACACGACGGGACAATCGGGACACGCCTATCACCCGCATTACGACGACATGGCGCCGCTCTGGACGGCGATTAAGTATTACCCCATGTGGTGGAATCCCGATTCGGTAATCAAAGATTCCAACGAGCATTTGATACTTAAGCCATAAAAGCAGGAAATAAAAACATCCCGAAAAAATCGGGGTGTTTTTATTTGTCAGCCGCAAAGCGGCGAGAAATCTAAATTTGGCATTTAGGCTTTCGCCGCTTGACGGTGCTTCCACCACTCGACGAACATCGGCACAACCGAAACCAAAATGATAACGATAATCACCAATTCAAAATTTTTCTTGACAAAGGGAATGTTGCCGAAGAAATATCCGAGCAAGGTGAACAGCGCCACCCAAGTTACGCCGCCGACGACGTTATAGGTCGCAAAATGTCCATACGTCATTTTGCCGATGCCCGCCACAAACGGCGCAAACGTCCGCACAATGGGGACGAAGCGCGCCAAAAAGATGGCTTTGCCGCCGTGCTTCTCAAAGAAAGCGTGCGTCTTTTCCAGATACTCGCGCTTGATCCATTTGATATCGTAAGCCCGCTCGCCGAGATAATGCCCAATGGAATAATTGACCGCGTCGCCGCCGACAGCGGCAATAATCAGCAAGCCGATTAAGCCCCAAACGTTGAACGAGCCGAGCGCGGCAAAGGTCCCCGCCGCGAAGAGCAGCGAATCGCCGGGCAAGAAGGGCATAATCACCAAGCCCGTCTCGACAAAAATGACAAGGAACAAAATCGCATACGTCCAGCCGCCGTAGGACGTGATAATCGTCTGCAAGTATTCGTCCAAATGCAGAAAAACGTCAATTATATTTTTTATGAAATCCATATTTTTCTCGCTTTTCAAATAAATTATTTACGCGAAACGTCCCGAAGATTTTTCTTTATCTTCGGGACGACGAGCATCTTTTGAAACGGCGATTATACCTCACCTGATTTATCAGGCGGGTTGACGCGACTCAGCCAATCGCCGACGATTAACACAATCAAACTGCCGATCGCGCCCGCGCCAAGGTCTAGCACGCCGAACGGATAAAGGGCGTAGCCCGTCCATGCGCCGACGATTTGCCCGACGCCAAACCCCGCCGCGCTTAACAAAAAATGAAGCGCCAAACGCCACCCGCCGCCGCCGCGCAGGGCGTGAAAAAAAGCGCCCATCAACAGCGCCAAAGTCAACGCGAAGGCGAGGGCGGGATAATTGATTGCGTTCAGCCAATCCATATCTATTCGATGATTCCGCCTCCGAGCATTTTCTCGCCGACGAAGAACACCGCCGCCTGACCGGCCGTCGCGTCTCGAACGGGCGCTTCAAACTGGACTTTGACTCGCTCCCCTTCCAGCGGCGTTACCCGCGCCGAAGCCTCGCGCGCCGTGTAGCGGATTTTGACCTGCGCGTCAAAGGCTTGCGTCGGCGCTTGTCCGCTCGTCCAGTTAACGTCTCGCGCGATTACTTCTGTTACGCCCATTTGCTCCTGCGTCCCAACGATGAGCGTGTTGCTGGAAGCGTCCTTGCGAATCACATACAGCGGAAGCGCCGAGGCGACGCCCAAGCCCTTGCGTTGACCGATTGTGTAATTCGCCAAGCCGTTATGCTCGCCGATGACTTCCCCGTCTACGGTTTGAATTTCGCCCGCGTTCAAAATCTGCGGCGCGTTGCGCTTCAAAAAGTTGCGGTAATCTTCGCCCGCCAAAAAGCACAAGTCTTGCGAATCTTTGCGCGAGGCGGTCGGCAAGCCGAAGCGTTCGGCAATCGCGCGGATTTCCGTCTTCGGGTAATCGCCAATCGGGAACATGGCGTATTTCAATTTTTCTTGATTCAAAACATACAGCACATAACTTTGATCTTTGAGCGGGTCTACGGCGCGAAGCAAAACTTTTTTGCCGCCCTCCTCGCGGATGCGGACGTAATGCCCGGTCGCCATGTATTCCGCGCCCAGCGCCAACGCCTGATTGAGCAAAAACGTCCAGCGAATTTGACGATTGCAAATCAAGCACGGGTTGGGCGTTTCGCCTTTGGCGTAACCGTCCAAAAAATATTGCACGACCGTCTCGCGGAAAACGTCCTTCGCGTCCACGACGTAAAAGGGGATGTCCAAAATTCCGGCCACGCGCCGCGCCTGCGCCATCGAATCGGGCGTGCAGCAACGGTTAGAATTTTCCTTGCCCGGCTCGCTCCACAAGCGCAACATCATGCCCGTTACGTCGTAACCCTGCTCTTTGAGCAGCGCCGCCGCCACCGACGAATCCACGCCGCCCGACATGGCGACGACTACTTTTTTCTTTTCCATAGCGGCTTATTATAATCCGTCAAAAATCAACTTGCGCTTTTTCCGCGCCGTCGCTACAATCGCGCTATGACTCGCTCTTGGTATCACTCCTCCAACATTTATCAAATTTACCCGCGCTCGTTTATGGACAGCAACGGCGACGGAATCGGCGATTTGCAAGGCGTCATCCAAAAACTGGATTATCTCCACGATTTAGGATTTGAAGCCATTTGGTGTTCGCCATTTTTCTCTTCGCCGCAAGCGGATTTTGGCTACGACATTTCCGATTACAAAAACATCGCCCCCGAATATGGGACGATGGACGACGCGCTGCAACTCATCGAAGAAGTTCACAAACGCGGAATGCGAATCGTCTTCGATATGGTGATGAATCACACTTCCGACCAGAACGCTTGGTTTCTCGAATCGCGCTCGTCGCGCAACAACCCCAAAGCGGATTGGTACATCTGGCGCGACAAACCCAACAATTGGAACAGCCTCACCGGCGGCAGCGGCTGGCGCTACGCGCCCGAACGCAAACAATATTACTGGTCAAGCTTCCTAAATTTTCAGCCCGACTTAAACTACCGCAACCCGCAAGTGAAACAAACCATGCTCGACATCGTCCGCTTTTGGCTGAGCAAAGGCGCGGACGGTTTTCGCCTCGACATCTTCAACGCCATTTACAAAGACAAAGATTTTCGAGACAACCCCTTTACCCTCAAATTGATTCCTGCCGAAAACGACCCGTCCGGCTTTTTTCAAGAAGCAAAATACAACCTCAACTTAACCGAAAGTTTTGAATTCGCCAAAGAACTGCGCCAAACGACCGAAGAATTTGGCGAGAAAATTTTATTGGGCGAAGTCAGCGGAAGCCGTCAACTCATTCGTCGCTACTTAGGCGACGCCGTCAACGACGGCTTAGGTTTGGTCTTCGACTTCGCCATGCTCAACTTCAAATTCAACGCCGCTTGCTTCCGTCAACTGCTCGCGGACATGGAAGCCGCCTACCCCGACCCCTTCATGCCCGTTTACGTTTTCAGCAACCACGATCGCCGCCGCAGCGCCGACAAACTCGGCGGCGACGTCCGCAAAGAAAAATTGCTCGCCCTGTTTCAACTGACCGCGCGCGGCGTTCCTTGCGTTTACAGCGGCGAAGAAATCGGCATGACCAACCTCGCGCTGCCTTTCTCCTCCGCGCTTGATCCGCTTCCCCGAAAATTTCGCTTCATCCCGCGCTTCTTCTTTGACTGGCTGGGCATGACCATCAACCGCGACGACGTCCGCTCGCCAATGCAATGGGACGCTTCCAAAAACGGCGGCTTTTCCTCCGCCGAAAAAACTTGGCTGCCCCTTCATCCAAACTACGCCGAAATTAACGTCCAAAACGAATTGCAAAACGAACAATCGCTTCTGAACGCTTTTAAGGCGCTGCTGAAATTCAGAAAAGCGAACCCCGCCATTACGCAAGGTTCGCTTGAATTAATTCCCGACCTGCCTGCAGACGTGTTAGGTTATCGCCGCGTTTACAACGGCGAAACATTTAGCGTCTTCCTAAATTTCAGCGACCAGCCGCGAGACGTGAAAACCGAATTTCGAGAAATCGCCTTGCGTTTAACGCCTCACGACGACGGAAGCGGCAGCGCGCTTCGCCTAAGCCCCTTCGGCGGAATCATTGTTTCCCCCTAGCGTTTGTATTTCGATCGAAGCGACATAATCTTAATCTGCATACACGCCCTAGCCAAAACGGCAGAGAATTCTCCGCCGTTTTCTATTGACATCTACACAATAGCATGTAAAATATTAAAATTCCTTGCAATCTTGAAAGTTTCGTTGCAAAAGCAGGGCAAAAGAAAGGTTCGGGAAAAATGCAACCAAAATCCAGAAAAAAATTTTTTGTTTATCTGCTGTCCCTTTTTCTTATTCTCACATTAATAACGCCTAACTTGTCCGCGCAAGCGGCAGGTTTTGTAATTAGACCTTCTTCGCTCGACGGCTGGTCGTGGCGAACAGATTCTGGGAGCGCTGGCGACGGTCCGCGCAGTTTTGAAGTCGGTCCGGCGACGCCGCCGCTCGGCACAGGAAGTTTTCACATTGAATTGAATAGCGCCGCCGTCGGCGTCTCGATGGGCATTCAAAAGTACGGCGGCACGCCGCTTGACAATATCTCCGCATTAAGCTACTCGACCTATCGAACGGCTCCTGCGGGTCAAACAACAATCACCCTTCAGATTGCCTATGATCCAGACTTAACCGCCACCGTAGGAGGTTTTGGAAAACCTTTTTATGGTTATTTAATTTATGAACCATACAAGAACGGCTTAACCGTATCCGATAACGTTTGGCAGACTTGGGATGCAATCAACGGCGGCAACGGCAGGTGGTGGGCAACGCCAAACGGCAGTTCTCCCGTAGACGATGTTTGCGGACAAGGATCGCCTTGCACTTGGTCTTATATAATCTCTCAATTCCCAAATATCGGAATTCATCCAGGCAGCACAGCCTTTACCTTTAGCGGCAACCGACGAATTCAACTCAAAGCGGGTTCAAATTGGCTCGGTTTTCGCGGCAACGCAGACGGACTTCATATTACGATTAACGGCGTTGAAGACGTCTATGATTTTGAACCCGACCTGCCAACCCCAACGCCGACTTTGACCTCAACCTCAACCCTCACGCCGACTTCCACGCCGACTGACGTCCCGACCTTCACGCCAACTTCCACGCCGACCGACGTCCCGACCCTCACGCCGACGTCCACGCCGACTGACGTCCCGACTTTCACGCCAACCTTCACGCCGACTGACG
>JAIXKJ010000003.1:0-66722 GCA_026928255.1 Anaerolineales bacterium | reverse complement strand
ACGTCCACGCCGACTGACGTCCCGACTTTCACGCCAACCTTCACGCCGACTGACGTCCCGACTTTCACGCCAACCTTCACGCCGACCGACGTCCCGACCTTCACGCCAACCTTCACGCCGAGCAACACCCCAACGCCGAGCAACACCCCAACTCCAAGCGCCTTGCCCATCGTGTTAAAAGCGGACAGCCTACCCGACACAGGCGACGCGCAGATTACCGAGAACGAAATTATTTCTATTTCCTTAAACAGCTTAATCGTTCACTTCAACAAGGATATGTATAACCCGTCAGGCAACAGCGCCCCAGACGACGCGACAAACCCGAATAACTATCTGCTTTTACGCAGCGCCAACGGGACATTCGCAACCGTTTCTTGTAACGGCGGCGTCCAAAGCCCGGACGTGCAAATTCCGATTACGTCGGTTTCTTACGCCAACGGCGGCGGATCGGGCCCCTTTGTAGCGACGCTTTCCGTCAACCCGAGCAACTTAATTAACGGCTTCTACCGCTTAGTCGCTTGCGGCACAACCTCGCTGACGGATCTCGTCGGAACAGAACTTGCAGGCAACGGCGTAACTTCCGGCACGGACTTTGCGCGCAACTTCCTGATCTTGGTCGGCGGCGGGTCACCCCCCGTAACCGACGGCAGCCCGCGCGTTTCGAATAAAGCCGTTTTGCCGAAAACGGGCTTCGCGCCCGGACAAGTTGCCGACTTGGGCGCGCCAAACGTCAAGTACGCCTCCACGTCGTTGACGCTCGAACTTCCGCGCCTTAAGTTAACACTGCCCATCGTCGGCGTTCCCTTCCAAAACGGCGGCTGGGACGTCAGTTGGTTGACCGCTCAAACGGGCTGGCTGGAACACACCGCCTTCCCTGGCTTCGCGGGCAACAGCGTGTTAACCAGTCACGTCGTCTCGGCTTATGGCGCGGCGGGACCCTTCGCCAACCTTAACAAAAGCGTTGTCGGCGATATTCTTTTCGTCCGCAATAACGGGACGCTTTACATCTATCAAGTGGATAAAGTTTTCGCCGTCGCCGCCAACGACACGTCTATTTTCAAGCATGAAGAAAAAGCCTGGCTAACGTTAATCACCTGCGACGATTACGACGAACAAAGCGGCGTTTACCTTAAACGTCTCGTCGTTCGTGCGCGTTTGCTCGGCGAACAAGCCGACCCAAATTACCGCCCTTAGTTCTCAAAAAAGAGACGGCGTTTTGCGCGCCGTCTCTTTTTCATTCTCGCCAGCGGAGCGCTTCGCCGCGCCAGAGCGTCCGCCCGTGCAAAATCAGCCCCAGTTGAGAGAAAGCCGTCCAAAGCAGAAACGCCGTCAACAAGAAAGCGGCGCGGTTAATCCACAGCGGCGCGGACATTTTTAGTCCGCGCGTTTGGTCGAGCCAGCCGCCGATTTTTTCGTCGTAGCCCGTCAGCACGTTGGATAAGTCGCGCAAGTTTTCTTTGGAGGTTTGGAAGTCGCCGCCGATTAAATAAGAGGCGTCGCCGATGAAGGTCGAGGCGCGGCGGGCGATGTCTTGCACGTCGCCGATTTGCGCGTCGAGCGAGTCCACGCCGCCGAGCAGGTTGACGATGATTTCGTCGCCCGGCACGTTGAAGTTGACGAAGGGAATCGAGTTCAACTGTTTTAGCGCTTCGCGCAAACTTTGCAGCGTCTCGCGGACGGCGGTTAGTTTGGCGCGGGTGTCTTCCAATTTGGGCATTAGGTTGTCGTCGAGCGCGGCGTTGATTTCGTCCAGCGCTTCTTTCGCGCCGCCCGCTTGTTGCGTCAGCGCCGCCAGCGAATCTTCGGCGGACTGAATAATACGCAAAGCGCGATCGACTTCGGCTTTGGCTTTTTGCAGATCCGTTTGAATTTGCGTCAGTTGCGTTTCGACTTCGTCCAGCCGCGCCGACGTTTGGCGAATCAGCGGCGCGCGATAAATCAGCGCCGCAACGACTCCAATCAGGCTCGCCAGCAAAACCAGCGAACTCAACCCGACGATTACGCCGCCGACGATTTTCCGCTTCGTCATTTTTTATCCGCGTTCTTCGTCCAACAATTCGGAAATGTGCGCGATCATTTTGGGGTTTGCCGCGCCGTATAAAACTTGCGCCGCAAGTTCGGAATCTAAAACTTCCGCAGCGCCGAGATCGCCGACGATTATTTGCAATAATTTTTTATCGCATTTGTCGAGCAAATCCGACGCGGATTTGGTGTCTTCCGCAAGGGACATTTTGCGATTCATAATCCGCTCGGAACTTTGGTCAAACTCGAAGCAAAACGTGTGAAAAAGTTGATGCGCGGTGTCCAGCACGAGTTGCGTTTCAATTTTCGATTCGTTGGCGAGCGCTTGCGCCTTTTCTTTCACTTGATTAAACGTGATGCCTGGATGCGCCTTGACAATTTCGTATAATTTATAAATCGTCAGCGGACGCCGCGCGTTGGGAGACATGCGAATTTTATGCGCCGAAAGGATGTTAAGATAGCGCTCCAAGCGCTTGTCGGGCGGAATCGGCGCGGCGGATTTTTCTTGCGCCGTTTTCGCAGACGACGGCTTTCCGTTCCCGTTCCCGTTTCCATTCGACGACGAAGATTCCTTCTTCGCTTTGCCGACTCCCTGCCATTTGTCGTAGTAAACAAATTTATCGCAAGCGCTGACGAGGTAATCCGCCGTCGTGCCGCTGATGCCCAAACCGACCACCGTTTTGCCGTTGGCGCGCAGGCGATGCACTAATTCCGTAAAATCGCCGTCGCCCGAAACGAGCAAAACGTGCGTGAACGAATCGCGTCCGGTGTAAAACAATTCGAGCGCGTCCAACACAATGCGGATGTCGGCGGCGTTCTTTCCGCGTTTGCTGTTGACGTGAATTAACTCCACGCCCATGTTGAGCAAGCCGCGTTGCTTGTCGGCGGCTTGCGCCCAATCCGCGTAGGCGCGGCGCAAAATGACGCGCCCAATTTGCGAAGCGTAATTAAAAATCCGATTCCAATCTACTTCGGTCCCTTTTCCAAACGTCTCTTCGACGCTGATTTCGATATTGTCGTAGTCAATAAAGACGGCGACTTGCGTTTCTTCTGTCATACAACTCCAAACAATCGTAGATGGCGAGGTTTTCCTATCCATCCCCGTAAGATTCAAAAAGTATAGCATAGACGCAAAATTTTGTGGCAAAATAAGGCATGACCATCGAACTCCGCTCGCTCAGCCAATCTTCCTTGCAAGATTACGCCGATTGCCCTTACCTTTTCGAGTTGCGCTATTTGCAGCATTTGGACTATCCCGCCGTCGAAGCCGAACCCGCGCTGGAAAACGAAAAACATCAGCGCGAAGGAACGTACTTTCATCGGCTGGCGCAACAATATTTTCTCGACGTTCCGGTCGAGAGCATTAGCAAGTTGGCAAACTCGGACAATCTCGAACGCTGGTGGGATCATTTTCAACATTCCGCCGAAATTGCCGCGCTTCATCAAATGCCGCTGCTCAAAACGGAGACAATTCTTTCCGCGCCGCTTCCCCCGTTTCGCCTCGTCGCCAAATATGACTTAATCGCCTCTGACGGCGAAAAGTTTTTCATCTACGATTGGAAGACCTACCGCAAACGCCCCCAAAACTCGACCTTGGCGCTGCGCTGGCAAACGCGAGTTTATCGCGCCCTGTTGGCGAAAGCGGGCGACTCGCTCAACGGCGGCAAGCCGATTGCGCCCGAACAAATCGAGATGATTTACTGGTTCGCGGATTACCCCAACGACGCGGTGCGCTTTCCCTACTCCGCAGACCAATGCAAACGAGATTGGGACGCGCTCTCGGCTTTAGCGGTTGAAATAAAATCCGCCGCTTCCTTCCCGAAAACGGACAATCTCTCTCGTTGCCTTTTCTGCGCCTATCGCTCGCACTGCAATCGCGGAGTCCGCGCTGGCGATGCGCTCGACGCGGAAATAGAAACCGAAGCGGACGAATCGTTCGACCTCAACTTTGAGCAAATCGGCGAGATTGAGTTTTAGGGTTTATCGCTCTGTCATTTTGAAAATGACTGTCATCTTGCTCTGTTGCAACGACTACAAAAAGCCGTATTTTTGTCGTTGCGAGCCGCTGAAAGCGGCGAAGCAATCTCTACGATTTGCAAAAAGACTGCTTCGCTTCGCTCGCAGCGACAGTGTTCGCAACAGAGCGCTGTCATCTCAAAAAGCGGAGTTTCTTACTCAGCCTGCGCCTCGGCTTGGCGCATGGACTGAAAAGCGGCAATCGCCACTTCAAGCATGTCCAAATCAGGCGGACGGGTGGTGAGGTGTTGCAAGGCGAGGTTCGGCTTAATCAGCCATTGGACGAAGGGGTTGCTTAAGTGATTCGCCGTCCAGCGGATGTATTCAAGCGAGATGCCCGCCAAAATGGGGATGAACAAAATGCGGGTAATTAAACGCCAAACGATGGACATCGGTCCGAGCAGAGAAAAGACGAGAATCGAAAGCAAGACCAACGTCAGCAAGAAGGCGGTGCCGCAGCGCGGATGTTCGATGGGGTAATTCGCCGCGACTTCGGGGGTTAAGTCCGCGCCCGCTTCAAAGGCGTTGATGGTCTTATGTTCCGCGCCGTGATATTGAAAAACGCGACGAATGTCGGGCATTTGACCGATGCCCCAAATGTAGCCGAGAAAGAGAATCAGGCGCAAGACGCCTTCGACTAAATTCCCAAGCCACAGCGCGGATGTGGTCTGCGCCAGCCAATGCTCCACGCCGCCGCCGACGGCGGCAGGGAGCAAAAAGAAGAGTCCGACGCCGAAGGCGAGCGACAAGCCCAAAGTCAGGTAGAGTTGCGCGCCTTCCAGTTTTTCATCTTCGCCGCTTTGCGTGTTCGCTGAAATGGTCAAGGCGCTCATGCCCAAGCCGAGCGCGTCCCAGAGCAAAATTACGCCGCGCAAAAAAGGGATTTTCGTAATGCCCGAACGATAGACCTTCGCCAATTTTTCGGTGTGGACGACGATCTCGCCGTTCGGCGCGCGCATGGCGACGGCGTAGGCTTTTTGTCCGCGCATCATCACGCCTTCGATGACGGCTTGCCCGCCGTAAGCGATAATTCGATCTTCCATTAGAAGTTGTAGAAGAAGCGCGTTAAGGCTTCGATGCCTTTGCGCCAAGTTGGCAGGTGCAGGCGTTCGTTGGGCGAGTGGATGTTGTCTTCGGGCAAGCCGAAGCCGGTGAGGAGCGAATCCACGCCCGCTTGTTTTTGCAGCATGATGACCGCGCCAATCGAGCCGCCCTCGCGTTTGAAGAGCGGACGTTTGCCCCAAGTCGCTTCAAAGGCTTTCGCCAACGCCCGCACGCCGACGGAGTCAGCGCTGACCAACGCCGCGCCGCTGCCTTTGCCGCTGGTCAATTCCCAGCGAATCGTTTTCGGCGCGTTTTGTTTCAAATAAGCGCGAAGTTGTTTTTCTACTTCTTCGGGCGATTGGTCGGGGACGAGGCGGCAAGAGATTTTCGCCAGCGCCCAAGCGGGGATGATGGTCTTCGAGCCTTGCCCAATGAAGCCTGAAACCATGCCGTTGATTTCCAACGTCGGACGGGCGCCAGTGCGTTCGACAGGCGTGAATTGCGGCTCGCCCCAGAGCGCGGGCGCGCCGGTCAATTCGAGCAACGCCTTGTTCGACGGCGCGACGCGCTTGAAATCTTCGCGTTCCTTTTTGCTCAACTTGCGGACTTTTTCGTAAAAGCCGGGCAAAGTAATTTTCCCGTTTTTATCGTGCATGCCTGCCAGCAATTCTGCCAGCGCCTGCGCGGGGTTGTGAATCGTCCCGCCAAAGCCGCCGGAGTGCAAATCGCGCGCGGGACCCGTAACGCGCAATTCAAAGTGCGCCAGCCCGCGCAAGCCGGTGGTGATGGTCGGCTTGTCGGCTGCCGTCATGCCCGCGTCGGGGTTTAGACAAAAATCGGCGGCGAGCATTTTTTTATTTTTTTTGATGAACTCTTCAAGGTTCGTCGAGCCGATTTCTTCTTCGCCCTCGACCAACCATTTGACGTTGACCGGCAATTTGCCGTCGCTTTTCATAATCGCTTCCACCGCTTTGATGGAGGCGACGACTTGACCTTTCATGTCCGACGCGCCGCGCCCGAAGAGATAATCGCCGCGCTCTTGCGCCTCAAACGGATTAGTCTTCCACAGGTCGAGCGGATCGACCGGCTGCACGTCGTAATGTCCGTAGATCATCACCGTCGGCGCGGACTTGCCCGCGCCCAACCATTCGCCGTAAACGACGGGGTGCAAACCCGTCGGCATAATTTTGACGTTCTTCATGCCAATTCCGCGCAGTTGAGCGGCGACCCACTCGGCAGCGCGTTTCATGTCCGCTTTGTGTTCGCTCAACGTGGAGACGGAAGGGATAGCAACCAGTTCTTTCAGTTCGTCTAAAAATCTGGATTGATTGGCGCGGACGTACTCAAGCGCGTTGTTTGGGTCGGTCATGGAAATCTCCTTTGAGTCTTAATGTCTTTGAGGTTATGTAAAATAGACTTTTCAGACACGTTCTTACGGAATCGCCGTCGGTTCGGCGGTCGGCTGACCTTCCAAAGCGCGGCGCGTTACCAAATACCATTGATTGATTCGCGCCAGTCGGTCGCTTGTGTCGTACAGCGGCGCGGTTTGCACGCCTTGCACTTGCGAGTCTACGCCGAAGGAATAGACGGGATAATAAAGCGGCAGCGAAGGAAGTTCTTTGGCAAAGATGACTTGGAAATTGCGATACAAGCGGACGCGCTCGCTAAAATCTGCAATGGTGCGGGCAGATTCGAGAAATTCGCTGGCGGCGCGGTCGTCCCAACCCGAATAGTTTTGTCCGCCGGTCGCTTCGGCTTGATGCCAAAACGGATAGGGGTCGGGGTCGGGCGAGCGCGAAGTATTTAAGTCCGCGAGCGCGGCTTGATACGTTCGCGGCGCGAGGTAGTCGCTCAAAAGCGAATTGTAAGGGACGGCTTGCAAGTTAACCTGCACGCCTATCAGCGCCCAATCGGATTGAACGGCTTGGGCGATTTGCGCGTGAATCGCGTCGTCGGGGTAAACCAACGAGAAGGAAAGCGCCTGCCCGTCTTTCGAGCGCGTCGCGCTTCCCGCCGTGAAGATGTAGCCTTCTTTGTTCAAAATCTGCGCGGCGGCTTCGGGGTTGTACTCTATCTTTTCAACGTCGTCAAAGTACGCCCACGAGCCGGGCAAAATCGGGCTGTCGGCGACGATGGCTTGTCCTTTAAGGATATGCGAGACGATGACCGAGCGATTCAGCCCCAGCATTAAAGCGCGGCGCACTTTGGCGTTTTGCAAAAAACTGACGTCGGGATTGTTAAGGTTGAGGAAGACCAATCCCATTTGCGGCAGGCGGCTGGTATAGACGGAAAGGCGCGGCTCTAACAACGCTTTTTCCAGCGCGTCTTGCATGATGTGGCTAATGCCCATCACGCCGCCTTTTTGATACGCCGTCAGCGCCGTTTCTGAATCGGGATAATAGCGGAAGACTACTTGTTCGATGTACGGCGCGCCGTCGAAGTATTTTGGATTGGCGGTTAACGCCACGCCCGCAATTTGTCCGCCGCTGATAATCAGCCGGTCAAATTGATACGGTCCCGTTCCAATCGGTTTCAAATTAAATTCCGCCGACTCGAATTGATCTACGGGAACGGATTCCAAAATGTGTTTGGGCAGAATGCCGAAGGTTGCGTAATCTAAAAAGGGAGAAAACGGTTCGGGCAAGACGAATTGGAAGTTTTTATCGTCGAGGCGTTTGACTTGAATCTGCGACCACAAGTCCTTAACATCTTGCGGAAAAAGCGAGGCGGAACTTTTGATAATTTCAATGGTGTACAGCACGTCGTCGCTGACGACGGGTTGACCGTCGTGCCAGACGGCGTTCTTCCGCAAGGTGAAGTTATAAATTTTTCCGTCTTCCGAAGCCGCCCACGAATCCGCCAGATCGGGTTGGGGCAATCCGCGAGAATCAAATTTGATTAAGCCGTTAAAAAGCAAACGGTCTAAATCGCGGTCGGCGGGGTTGTTCCAATCGAGCGCAGGGTTAAGCCGCCCCATCGAGCCGATCAGCGCTTCGGTGTAAACGCCGCCCGTCGCCGCCTGCGGCAGAATGACCACGTTAATCGGCTGCTGGCTGAGCAGCAACAGCGCCGACACGACCAACGTCGCCGCCACGACCAGAATCTGCCAACGTAATCGTTTCATAATCTTCCGCTGTAAAAGAAAAGAGTCGCCGCGCCCAAGAGGCGGGCGTTGCGGCGACCCCTTTCGGCGCGCGGATTATCCAATGAAGAGGATAGTAAGAACTAAGATGAAGAACAGAGCGCTCAAGCCGATCGTTACCCAAAACAGAACGCGCTCGATGCCGCGCCGCGCCGTGTAGACGCCGCCCGTGTCCGCGCCGGTTAAGCCGCCCAGACCCGCGCCTTTGCTCTGCATAACGACGCTGAGGATTAAACCGAGCGAGGTTATAATCAGCGCGATAGACAAAATATTAATCATTTGAAAGTGCCTCCTAAAATTTAACGGGTAGATTATACCTGTTTGGCAAGCAAATCGTCAAACCAACCGACCGCGACTTAAGCGAGGATATTCATGCACGAAATCGTCGTCAATTTGCACATGCACACCCGCTATTCGGACGGAAGCGGACTGCACAAAGACATCGCCGCCGCCGCCCTCAAAACCGACGCGGACGCGGTCATCGTTACCGATCACAACATCGTCGCGCATGGGTTTGAAGGCTATTATAAAGATAAGAATAAAAAAATCCTCATGCTCGTCGGCGAGGAAGTTCACGACCAAGCGCGAGAGCCGCAGAAGAATCATTTGCTCGTTTTCGGCGCAGACCGCGAATTGGCAACCTTCGCCGACGACCCGCAGAATTTGATTAATCAAGTCCGCGCCGCCGGCGGAATTTGCTTCCTCGCCCACCCGCACGACCCCGAAGCCAAAGCCTTCAACGAAACCGATATTTCATGGGAAGATTGGTCTGTGCAAAATTACACGGGCATCGAATTGTGGAACGCGCTTAGCGAGTTGAAAACCGTCGTGCCGACGAAATTGCACGGCGCGTTTTACGCTTTTTTTCCCGCGTTGGTTGCGCGTCAACCCCTTCCGCAAACGCTCGCCAAATGGGACGAACTGCTCGCGCAAGGCGGCAAAGTCGTCGCCGTCGGCGGCTCGGACGCGCACGCGCTGCACATGAGCATGGGCTTCATCCATCGCGTCATCTTCCCTTACGAATTTCACTTCCGCGCCGTCAACACGCACGTCCTGCTCGACGAACCGCTAACCGGCGACCTCGCGCAAGACCGCGCGTTAATCTATCAAGCGCTGGCGGCGGGACATTGCTTCATCGGGTACGATTTGTCCGCGTCCGCGCGCGGCTTTCGCTTCACGGCGCAAGGGCGCGACGAGACCGTCGTCATGGGCGACGAAATCTCCACGAAAAACGGCGTAACCCTGCAAGCCAAAATTCCCTTCGCCGCAGAAATCGTTTTGCTCAAAGACGGAACGCCGATTCAAACCTTAAAGAATCAACAAATTTGCGCCTACGCCGCCGTCGAAGCGGGCGTTTACCGCGTGGAAGTTTACAAAAATTATTTAGGCAAACGGCGCGGGTGGATTTACAGCAACCCAATTTATGTGCGCTGACTTTCGTCAAGCGCTGCGGGCGTTCGCTTCCGCGCCTTCGCCTTCCAACTTCCCTTCCAAATAATCGAGGACAAATTGCAACGCGGCTTCGCTCGAAAGATATTTATTCCGTATTCGATCTCCGTCCCAGACGAAACGCCGCGCCTCCTCGCCTTGCGGAGTCGCCAACCCAAGCCACACCAAGCCGACAGGTTTGCCCGGCATTCCGCCGCCGGGGCCGGCAATGCCGCTCACGCTGACGGCGATATCCGCATGAAGCGCCTTGCGCGCGCCGCGCGCCATCTCGATCACCGTCTCGCGCGAGACCGCGCCGCATTCATTAAGCGTGTCCCACGAAACGCCGAGCGCCGCCGCTTTAGACTCATACGAATAAGCGACCACGCCGCCCAAAAAATACGCGGACGATCCCGCCACGTCCGTTAAGCGGCTGGCGACCAAGCCCCCAGTGCAAGATTCCGCCGTCGCCAAAGTCAGCCCGCGCTCTTTCAACATCGCGCCGATACGCGCTTCCAATACATCGTTCATAAAACTCCTATTTTTGCGTTATTGTATCAGCCTTATCGGGTATAATTTTTTCATGTCAACTTGGACTGGGAAAACATTCGGCAACGTAATCATTGGGGAACTCATCGCTCGCGGCGGCATGGCGGAAGTCTATCACGGGACGCACACAACGCTCGACCGCCCGGTCGCCGTCAAAATTATGCGCGAACACATGGAAGAGGACGCCGACTCGCGCGAACGATTCGCCCGCGAAGCGCGCGTCATCGCTTCGCTCGAACATCCGAACATTATTCGCGTGTACGATTACGACCTCGTAAACGGACGCCCCTACCTCGTCATGGAATTGGTCGAGGGCATGTCGCTGGCGACCTACATCAAAGAACTGCAAAAGCGCGAAAAAAATCTGCCTTATCCCGTCATCGTCAAATTTATGCAAGCCATCGCCTCGGCGGTGGATTACGCGCACGAACGCGGAATCATTCATCGAGACATTAAGCCCGCGAACATTTTGTTGCGCTCCAAGTCCGCCCCTATCCGCGCCGACGCGCCCCTGCCCGAAGACGTCGAGCCGGTGCTGACGGATTTTGGGCTCGTTCGCCTAATAGACGCGACGGTGCAAACCGTTACGGGCGCGGTTTCTGGCACGCCGTCTTACATGAGTCCCGAACAGGCGCGCGGCGACCGCGTGGACCCCAAAACCGACATTTACTCGCTCGGCATCGTCCTCTACGAAATGCTGGCGGGCGTCGTCCCCTTCGACGCGGAATCGTCCTTCGGCGTGTTGATGAAACACCTTAACGAGCCGCCGCCGCCGATTACGCGCATCTCCGCCAGCATGCAAGCCGTCGTCAACCGCGCCCTCGCCAAAGACCCCGAAGACCGCTTCGACACTGCGAATCAGTTAGTCGCCGAATTTATCAAATCGCTCGACGGAAAAAGCATCTCGCACGAAACGCTCAAAATCAACAACGCGATAAAAATCAACGCGCGTCGAAAATCGCCCGCGCGGAATCGCTCGCTGCTCGTCGGCGGCGGCGTTGTCATTCTGGCGCTGCTCGTCGCGCTTGGCTTCGCCCTAACCAGACCCGCCCCGTCTGCTGGCATTCAAGGACAGCCCATCGGCGCAGCCGTTTTCGACGACTTCAACTGGCTGGTTGATAAAATCTCCATCACCACCAGCGGACTTCCCCGCCCCGCCGCCGACCAACACCTTCAAGCCTGGCTGCTGGCAAACGGCGGAGAAACCAAACTCAACATCGGACCGATTATTTTCACCGGACAAACCGGGCAATTAAACTTTACCAACCCCAGCGGCGAAAATCTGTTCGGCGAATTTGACGAATTAATGATCACCGTCGAACCAGCCGACGACCCCGATCCGAACGAACCCAGTTCGGAGATTATCGCCTCTTCGGTCTTTCCGCCGCTGGCGCTGATGCACGTCCGCCACATCCTCTATTCCGTTGACAACACGCCCGACCAAATCGCGCTCATTCAAGGGTTGTGGGACACCGCAGACACAATACACGAATCCGTTTCCGACTTGCGAGAACTTTTCGTCGCGGGCGACGAAAAAACGCTGCGCTTAAGAAACGAAGAAATTATCAATCAACTCGTCGGCGACCAAAACGCGGAATTATATAAAGACTGGAACGGCGACGGCGAAATCAACGACCCGAACGACGGCTTCGGTCTGCTCGAAAACGGGACGGATCGCGGGTACATTTCGCAAACGGCGAGCCACGACGAATACGCTATGGAAGCGCCCGACGCTTCTTCCAACATCGTCCAAAACGGACAGAACTTAAAAATCTGCTTGCAAAACATGCAAGGCTGGAGCGAAAACCTGCTCGACTTGGCGCTTCAACTGCAATCCATGCCCTACGGCGCGGACATGGAAGCGCTCATTTCCAAAATGGAAAGCGTCTCCGCGTCTTTGCTCTACGGCGTCGACTCCAACGGCAACGGGCGCAGCATCGAACCCATCATCGGCGAAGGCGGCGCGGACACCGCCTATTACGTCTCTTACGCGCTCACGCAAATGCCGCTTTATCTCGGCGTCAAACGCATGCCGCGCCCCGTCAACACCGCGCAGCCTTAACCTTCGCAGACAGAATCCGTTATCTTCAACGCTTCGTCTAAAATCGCAAAACCGTCCCGCAGTTGATTCTCGTCAATAATCAACGGCGGGATGATTAACGCCGTGTGCCAATGCGTGTAAATAAACAATCCGCGATCTAAGCAATATTTTCTCAACGCCGCCATCTCCGCCGACGAACTATTCCACGCCGTCAGCGGCTCTTTCGTCTCGCGGTTTTTCACCAATTCGATAATTCCAAACAAGCCGAGATTGCGGACTTCGCCAATCGAAGGGTGCGCTTCGCCTAAGTCGGTTAATAATTTGTGAAGGACGCCGCCCATCTGCGCGGCATGTTCGACGATTTTTTCTTCGCGCATCACTTCAATATTCGCCACTGCCGCCGCCAACGAAATGGGATGCGAAGTATAAGTCAGCCCGCCTTCAAAAACGCGCTCGTCAAACGCGGACGCGATCTCCGGCTTCATCGCCACCGCCCCCAGCGGCGCATACGCGGAAGTCAGCCCTTTCGCCATCGTCATCATATCGGGGACGACGCCCCAATGTTCGACGGCGAACCATTTTCCCGTCCGACCGAAGCCGCTCATCACTTCGTCGCAGATCATCACAATGCCGTATTGATCGCAAAGTTTTCTCACGCCTTGCATGTACCCGTTCGGCGGAATGATCACGCCGTTCGTCCCCGTTACCGATTCGATGAGAATCGCCGCAATCGTCTCCGCGCCTTCGTATAAAATAATTTCTTCCAAATGGTTGAGATAATCCTGCGCGAAATCTTCTTCGGAGATGTTCGGATTCAGGCGATGAAAGGTAGAACGATAGCGATACGGGTCGAGGAAATGCGCCACGCCCGACATCAAATTCGGCTCCCATGCCACGCGGCGCGGATCGCCCGTCGCCGCCATCGCCCCCGCCGAAGCGCCGTGATACGAGCGATAGCGCGTCAGGATTTTGTGGCGTTTGGTGTAGCCGCGCGCGAGTTTGATCGCGTTTTCGTTGGCGTCCGCGCCGCCGAGCGTGAAGAGAATTTTGCTCAACGCTTGATTCGGCGTAATTCCAGCGACGGCGCGACTCGCTAACGCGCGGATTTTCGTCGTCATGCCCGGCGCGGCGTAAGGCAATTCCGCCGCTTGCGCTTGCATCGCTTTGATTATTTTTTCGTTGCCATGCCCGACGTTAACGCACATAGTCATCGAGTTGAAGTCTAAATAGCGTTTGTCGTTGACGTCCCAAAAATAAACGCCTTGAGCGCGTTTTACGGCAATGGGATTAACGTTGGCTTGCGCCGACCAGGTCCAAAAAACATGCTCTTTGGAGAGCGGAAGAATTTCATCGTCAGGAAGGTCAAACATGGGTGTCCTTTTGGGATTAGGCAATTAGGGATTAGGTGATTAGGAATTGGGGAATTATAATCGTTCGTCTTATGAAACCATTTCCCTATCAACGTATTGTCGTCATCGGCACAACCTCCAGCGGAAAATCCACTTTGGCGAAAATGCTATCCGAACGCTTGGGTTGCGCTTTCGTCGAACTGGACGCTTTGTATTGGCAACCCAATTGGACGCCCACGCCGCCGCTTGAATTTCGGCGGAAAGTTGAACATGCGCTGGCGGTTGAAGCGTGGGTTGTCGCCGGAAATTACAGCGTCATCCGCGATTTGATTTGGAATAAGGCGGAATTGGCGATTTGGCTGGATTATCCGTTTGGAGTTGTCTTTTGGCGTTTAATTCGCCGGACGCTTCATCGGGCGATTGCCCGGGAAGTTTTATGGGGCACAAACACTGAAACGTTTTGGAAACATTTGAAATTATGGTCTGACGATTCTTTAATCTTCTGGCTGTTCAGAACCTACTGGCGCAGAAAACGCGAAACGCCGCTTTTGCTAGCGCAATATCCGCGTTTGAAGGCGTTGCATTTCAAACATCCGCGCGAGGCGGAGCGGTGGATGAATTCGTTAAATTCAACGCAGAAAAATCAGGGACAGGGCAATTAAGATTCCGCCCGCAGCAAGAAAAGCGACGCGCGCGAGATGTCGTCGTTCAACGCCTTTCGCGTCGTCTCGCGCCGATAGTTGATTCAGTTTTCTGCGAAATTCGGTCAAATCCCAGGCGAGGATGGCGAACAAAGCGCCGCTTAACATCCAGCCTGCGGCGAACTTAAACCAAACGCCGAACATCGCCAACGCTAAAGTCAGCAAGGCGGCGGGGGCGGAGAAGAATTTCCACTTGCGCCAAAGCGCGAAGAGCCAAAGAGCGCCGAAGGTCAGAATCCAGCGTTGGGCGTTTTCGTATCCCGCTTGGGCGTAGCCCCAGGTCAACGAAGCGGTAGAAACTAAAATGCAGAAAGCGGCGAAGAGCGTCGTCATTTTTCTTGCACAAATTTTATCATCCGCGCAAAAGGCGCGTGATATACTGACCTTATGTCGTCGTTGAAATATCCCGAACGAACGGTTGAAGAGTGCCGCGGCGCGTTGCACCCGAAAGCGTTAGCGGGTTTGCGGCGCTTCAACGAAGGGAATTATTTTGACGCGCACGAAGAATTGGAAGACGCTTGGCGCGACGAGAGCGGCGCGGTGCGCGATTTGTATCGCGGCATTTTGCAGATTGCGGTAACCTATTTGCACATTCTGCGCGGAAATTACGACGGTGCGGTTAAGGTGTACGGGCGCAGTTTGAAGTGGACGCAAGATTGGCAAGACGTTTGTCGCGGCGTGCAAGTTGGAAAATTGCGGCGCGACGCGGACGCCGTAATGCAAGAGGTGTTGCGCTTGGGCAAAGAAAATATCGGCGCGTTTGAGCGGTCGTTGTTAAAGTCTGTCGAGTATGAGGACGAAGGATGAACGACGGAGGACGGAGGACGAAGGGTTTTCGTCGTCATATTCTGTCATTTTGAAGGAGCGCAACGACTGAGAAACCCGGCTATTTGCATTAGACCTCTTGCAAAAGTCTCCCTCACCCTAGCCCTCTCCCAAAGGGAGAGGGCTAGGGTGAGGGAGAGTGAAAGCAGGAATAGTCATTTACGGTATTTATGCAAGAGGTCTATTGAAGGTTTTTTACTTCGTTCAAAAGGACAACCTGTTATATATTTCATAAAGCGAGTTTATAAAAACAATGTTTGACGTTTCCTCTCCCACCCGTTTTGATTTGAACTTCTCCGTTGCGGGCATTCCCGTGCGCGTGCATCCTTTGTTTTGGGTGATTGCTATTTTGCTCGGCGGTTCGTCCAGCCCGTTGTTAATTTTAATTTGGATTATCGCAGTTTTCATTTCCATTCTCATTCACGAGTTGGGACACGCTTTCGCCTTTCGGCGCTTTCACGTCCGCTCGCAAATTTTGCTCCACTTTTCGGGCGGGTTGACCATCCCCGAACAAGCGGCTTGGGGCGGCGGATATACGTCCGTGGGGTTGACGCCCAATCAGCACATTTTCGTCTCGTTGGCTGGACCTTTTGCGGGCTTCGCCTTCGCGGCGTTGATTCTCGTCTTCGGCTCCGCGCTCGGCGGTTCGATTATCGTTTCCCCGCTGCTGGGGTTCATTTCCATTCCCATGCTGTGGATGCCCGCGAAGTTAAGTTTCTTAAATAACGTTTTCACCATCTTCTTGTGGATTAATATTTTTTGGGGGCTGATTAACCTTTTGCCCGTTTACCCGTTGGACGGCGGACAGGTTTCACGCGCTATTTTCATTCAGCGCGATCCGCTCGACGGGTTGGTTGCGTCTCTGTGGCTTTCGGTCATCGTCGGCGGGGCGCTGGCGCTCGGCGGATGGTTCGTCTTTGGCAGCCTTTACATGGCGTTTCTGTTTGGGATGTTAGCCTTCCAAAGTTATCAAACGCTGCAAGCGGCAAAAAGGTATTAAAACATCGTCGTTTCGACGACAGGAGAAACCTTCGGTCGCTGCGCTCCCTCGAAATGACAATCTGCGTTGCTAAACCTTTATTCGACGAATCGCCAGCATGGTCAAATCGTCCGCCAGCGGCTCGTCGCCGACGAAATCGTTGAGGCGCGATTCGATGTATTGAATCGCGTCTTCCGCCGATTGATCGGTCAGCGAAGAAATTGCGTCGGTCAAATCGGTTTCGCCGAACAACTCCCCTTGCGGAGAGAAGGCTTCGGTCAAGCCGTCGGTGTAAAGCAAGAGGACGTCGTCGGGTTGAATGGTCAGCGTCCGCTGTTCGACTTTCGGCTGGTCTGTCGCGCCCAACGCGATGGAAGTGCGAGTCAACTTTTGCGCGCCGTTTTTTGTAATCAAGAAGGGCGGATTATGTCCGGCGTTGACATAGGTCAGCGTCCCGTTTTCTAAATCCAGTTCGCCGTAAACGGCGGTGATGAACATGCCTTGTTGCGTGTCGGGCAGCAGCAAATCGTTGACGCGCTTCAAGGCTTCGGCAGGCGACGCGGTTTCCAAAATTGCGGCGCGGACGAGGGTGCGCGTCAACGCCATGAAGAGCGCGGCGGGCATGCCTTTATCCGCCACGTCCGCAATGAAAATTCCCAGCCGCTGATTGGGCAATTCGATCACGTCGTAAAAATCGCCGCCGACTTGTCGCGCCGTGCGCCAACGCGCCGCAATTTGCCATTGCGGATAACTCGGCAAAACGCTGGGGATAAAGGTCTGCTGAATTTGGCGCGCCAGTTGAACTTCCGTTTCGAGGCGTCCGCGCTCGACCATCTCTTGTTGCAAAAGGTCGTTTTGAATCGCCAGCGCGGATTGTTGCGCGATGCCGTTGATAATTTCCAAACGGCGCGCGCGGAAGCGGCGGGCGTTTTCGCCTTCTTCGATTAAGAGGATGCCGTACACGTCTTGCTTGATGACAAGCGGCGCGGCAATTAACAAGCGTTCGGCGCGCAGACTTTCCATTTCGTCGTCTTCGTCGGGTTGAAGCGCAAGCCAATCCAGCGGAGTCGCGTCTGACTCTAGTCGTTTGGTCATCAGGCGATTTTGATTCAACGTGCGCGCGAGGAGCGGAAAATCGTCCGCCGCCAACGGCTTTTCAGTCAACGCGGATTCTTCCGACTCGGAGAAGCCGTATTCTTGCGAGGCTTGCAGCGTTTGATTCTCCGCGTCTAGGCGATATAAAATCACGCGCTTCACGCCGACGAGAATTGGGATAATGCGAACCACCGAACTGAGGATTTCGTCCAAATCGCTCGAACTGACGACGGCTTGCGCCACTTGCAACAAAGCCGCCGAAGCGTAGGCTTGCTCTTGAGTCGCGTCGAAGAGGCGCGTGTTTTCCAACGCCACCGCCGCATAGTTGGCAAAAGTCCCCGCGACGGCGCGCGCTTCCGCGCCATAGCGCCCCGACGTGTGATGCGCCAGCGCCAAAACTCCCAGCGGACGTTCGCCCACGCGCAGCGGCGCGACGATGGACGAATAGTCGGCGGCGAAGTTCATCGTCAGCCCGGTCGGTCCCATCGGGTCTTCGGGGCGGCGGATGACGGGCGCGTCGGAGGCGAGCGCTTCCGCCATAATCGCCGTCGCTTCGGGAAAAGTCAAACAGGCTTCTTCCAGTTTTTCGCCGTTTACGCCGTGCGCGGCGGAGAGGCGCAATTCGTCGTCTTGCAAAAGCCAAATCGCGGAAACGTCCACAGGCAAGTTGCGGTCCAACTCGACGAGAATCATTTCCAAAACTTGATCGAAACCCGCGGCGCTGGAAACCAACCCCGCCACCTCGCGCAGACTATCCGCCACTTGCCGCCGCCATTGCTCGGAGCGATACAAATTCGCGTTGCGAATCGCCGCCGCCATCGTGTCCGCTACCGCTTCAAACATCAGGCGGTCGTCTTCGGTGAAAGCGTCGAGTTCGTCCGATTGAATGTCGAGCAAGCCGACGACGCGCTCGTTAAAAATCAACGGGACGCACAATTCGGATTGCGTGTTGCGCGGCGGAAAAGGCGGCGGAACGTAGCGTTCGTCTTGCGTTACATCGTTGGCGAGGACGGTCTTTCCTTCTCGCGCCGCCCACGGGATGATGCCTTGCGGCGCGTCGAGCGGAATGATTCTGCCTTCGAGTTTTTTGCTGCGCTTTCCGCTGCCCGCTTCATAGACGATGGCGCGGCGATTCGGGTGAACGGTGAAAAGCAAAACGTGAGGGTAGCCGAATTTTTTGTGAATGAGATTCGCCGCTTCGCGCATCAACTGCGAAAGGTCGAGCGACGAGGCGACGCTTTTGCTCACTTCGGAAACCAGCGCCAGTTGATTGGCGCGGCGGCTTAACGCGCCGTACAGTTTGACGTTTTCCAACGCGCGGGCGATGTTGTCCGCTAAGGCGCGCAGAATTAATAAGTCAATGCGATGAAAGGCGTTCAGTTGGTCGCTTTGAATGTCCAACGCGCCCAAAACGCGCCCTTCGCTTTTCAGCAGAATGACCACTTCGGAGCGGGTTTCAGGCAGACTGTCCACAAAGCGAAAGCGCGGGTCGGCTTGCACGTCGCCGCAGACGATTTCCTCGCCCGATTGCGCCGCCTCGCCGATTAGCCCCTGCCCAATTTCCACCTCTAACGCGAAAGAGGCTTTGCGCCGATCTTTGCGCGGCGCGACGGCGCTGGCGCGAAAGCGAAGCGCGTCGTCGTTCGCTTCAAGCGTGAAAAACGCCGCGTAATAATAATTAAAAGTCTTTTGAATTAAGCGGGTAACTTTCTTGGCAAGGTCGTCGAGGTCGAGCGCGTCGGCGATTTGTTCGCTCACCTCGCGCACTAAATTCAACTGACGCAGGCGAAATTGCTCCACTTCCACGCGATGCGAAGCGAACAAGTTAATTGAAATAATTTGCGCCAACCCTTGCAACAAATTTAATTCGTCCGCCGAAAACGAAGAGCCATGCGGACGAGAAATTTGCAACGCGCCTAACGGAATCCCTTGATCTTCCAACTGCAACGCGGCGAAGGTCGAGCGCGTCGTCTCCTTCACGATTAATTTTCCCGTCTTAATCGCGCTCTTCATCCCTGACGAAGTCGGTTGCGGCGGAAAAGTTTCTCCGCTTTTCCAGTCGGGCAGGCGAAAAAAACTTTCTTGCAGCCAAACTTGCGCTTCGCCCGCAATAAAACGATTCGTCATCGCAATCATGCGGTCGCGCTGCGCGGCGAGCGAATCGTCGTTTCGCAGTTGTTCGCCCAAACTGGCAAGTTGAAGCCAATCCATCGAGGGTTATTCTTTCCGCTTGGTCATCGTCAGCACGTTGCCTGAATTAAAAGATTCATAGCGAACCGTATCCATCAACTGACGAATGAGATAAACGCCCAACCCGCCGATGGGTCGCTTTGATAATTTGGCTTTAACATTCGGGGTCTTAACCGAATCAAAATCGAACGCTTTGCCCGTGTCGCGCATAGTAATCGTAATTTCGTCTTTTTTCAAATCGCAAGTTACGCTCAAAAAAGCGCCCGACGCGCCGCCGTAAGCGTGTTCGATGATATTCGTCGCGGCTTCGTCGGCGGCAAGTTGCAGCGAATAAATTGCCTTCTCTGAAAACCCTCCGCTTCGCGCAATCGTCGCAACGACATTGCGGATTTTATCCAGCGATTCAAAGCGGGCGGGGAATTCGTAAGAGGGCATGAAAAAAAGACGCGCCGCCTCTTTCTTAAGGGACGGCGCAACGCGACAATTTAGAAATTTCCTACGGCGACGGTCGGGTCGTCGAAGGTCTTGAACAACTCGGTGAATCCTGCCAATTCCAACGCCTCGCGGATGCGCTGCGGAACGCGGGCTAAAACCACTTCGCCGCGATTGTAGCGTTTGCAATTGCGCTGCGCGGCGAGCAAAGCGCGAAAGCCGGCGCTCGACATATATTCCAATTCGTTCAAATCCAGGACGAGTTTGAAACGTCCCGCGTCCATAGCGGCTTCAAGGATTCTTGCAAATTGAGGCGCAGTTGCGCTGTCCACCCGCCCGTTGACCGAAATTAAATCGCAATGCTTGAACGTCTGAGTCGTAATTTCCATGAGTTTCTCCTTGAAGAAAATTTCAAAATTGCAGTTCGGCGAATTATATCACGCGCGAATTAACGAACGATTTTTCATCTTTATTGCCCGTTTATGGTTTACAATAAAAGAATAGAGGAGAGCGCTATGACTGACGACCCCATCCTTGTCCTGCTTGTGGAAGACAACGCGGATCATGCCGAACTCGTCATCCGAACAATGGAAAGCCACCACATCCACACGCAGATACGACACATCGCCGACGGAGAATCCGCGTTGGATTACCTCCTGCGTCGCAACGCATTTAGCGACCCGCAAAGCAGTCCGCGCCCCAAAATCGTCCTCTTAGATTTGCGCCTCCCCCGCGTGGACGGTCTCGAAGTGTTGCGCGTCATCAAAGAAGAAGAAACGCTGCGCGACATTCCCATCATCATCCTCACCACCTCCGACGCGGATCAAGACGTAAAGCGCGCTTACGAGCGCTATGTAAATAGTTATCTCGTCAAGCCGGTCGGCTTTGAAGATTTCAGCGATTTGATGAAAGAACTCGGCGTGTATTGGCTCAGTTGGAATAAGCAAGCCCACGCTTAAACGCGCCTCATGTCGAACGCGCTTATTCCAATTCTTTTAGTCGAAGACGAAGAACCCCATGCGGAATTAATTCAGCGCGCCTTTGAAGACCAACCCGACGAATTTGTCATTTATCATGCGCGCTCCATTCGAGAAGCGCACGACTACCTCGCCCTCAATTCGCCCAAACTCATCATCGCAGACTGGCGACTTCCCGACGGCGAAAGTCTCGAACTGCTGCCCAACCGCCAAGACCCGCTCGCCACGCCGATTATCTTGATGACCAGTTACGGCAACGAGAAAATCGCCGTCGAAGCGCTTAAATCCGGCGCGTTAGATTACGTCGTCAAGTCATCCGAATCTATGTTGGATATGCCGCACCTCGCGCAAAAGGCGCTCGAGCAATGGAACGCGCGCGCGGAGCGAGTCCGCATTCAAGCGGCGCTCGCCGAAAGCGAAGAATATTTCCGTCTGCTTGCCGAAAACGCCAGCGACATCATCACGCGCGTTACGACCCAAGGGTTGCTGTTTTACGTCTCGCCCGCCAGCAAGACCGTTCTCGGCTATGAGCCTCAAGAGTTGCTCGGATTAGACGTTTTTGATTTAATCCACCCCGACGATCATTTTCATTTTAATATTTCCGCCATTCGAGAATTAGGCGACGCAACCTACACAATCACTTACCGCATCAAACACAAAGACGGACATTACGTCTGGCTGGAAACGTCGGCGCATTCGATCATTGATTACGCCAACCGCTCGATCATCGAAATTCAAGCCGCCTCGCGCGACATCACCGAACGCAAACGCGCGGAAGAAGCCTTGCAACAAGCGCACAATCAATTGCAAGACGCTTACGAGCGCACTATCGAAGGCTGGGTTCGCGCGTTGGATTTGCGAGACCGCGAAACCGAAGGACACACGCAGCGCGTTACCAGCCTCACCGTCAAACTGGCGCAACGGCTTGGGTTCAACGGCGAAAACCTCGTCCACATTAAACGCGGCGCGTTGTTGCACGACATGGGAAAAATCGCCATCCCCGACGAGATTCTGCAAAAGCCCGCGCCGCTCACCGAATCCGAATGGGCGCGCATGAGGCTGCACCCCGTTTACGCTTACGACCTGCTCAAACCCATCGAATATTTGCAACCCGCGTTAGACATTCCCTACTACCATCACGAACGCTGGAACGGCAGCGGATACCCGAAAGGATTAAAAGGCGAGCAAATTCCGTTAGCGGCGCGGCTCTTCGCCATTGTGGACGTGTGGGACGCGCTCCGCAGCGACCGCCCCTACCGCAAAAGCGTCTCGCGCGCGGAAGTCGTCAAATACATCGCCGATAACGCGGGCAAACTTTTTGACCCAAAATTAGCGAACATTTTCTTGTCGCTCGTCCGCGAAAATTTAATTTCCTAATTTGACACGCTCGCCCGCATCGGGTATCCTTGCGCCGTCCGAACAGGTCCGACGCGGCGAAGTCCTCCGAACCCCGCCAGGATCGAAAGATAGCAACGGTAAGGAAGAACCTTCGGGTGTCGTCGGTCTCCTGTTCGGACATTTTTACGGGCGGGCATTATAATTTCCCCATGTCTTCGTTTCAAAAAGTCGCTCTTCTTTTCGCGTTGGCGCTCGGCGTCGGACTCGGATTAACTTACGGCTGGGTTGTCAGCCCCATCGAATATGTGGACGCGCCGCTCAGCCTTTTGCGCGAAGATTACCGCGCCGACTATGTCTTAATGATCGCCGAAGCCTACAACGCCGACGCAGACTCCGCCGTCGCGGCGCGGCGCATTGCCCAACTCGGAAGCCAGCCGCCGGCTGAAATTGCCGCCTCCGCGCTCGTGTACGCGCAGATGAACGGCTTCTCTTCGGACGAACAAGCCTTGCTGCAAAATCTATTTTCCGCCATGCAACGCTACGCCCCATGAAACGAAGTTTCCCCTTTTTCCTCGCGTTGATTCTTATCGTCGGCTTTGGGTTAGGGCTCGCCTACTCGTGGCTGCTTGCCCCCGTCTCGTATGTGGACGCGCCGCCCTCTTTGCTCGGCGCGGATTTCAAAGAACAATATCGCTCCGTCGTCGCCGCCGCTTACGCCGCCAACCAAGATCTGCCCCGCGCCCGCGCCCGTTTAGATTTACTCCGCGACGCAGATTCGATTAAAGAGTTAAGCGCCCAAGCGCAGCGGATGTTGGCGGCGGGCGCGGACTTTGAGAAGACTCGTCCGCTAGCGCAGTTGGCGGCGGATTTGCGTCAAGGCTACGTCAGCGAGCCGTTCACGCCGTCTCCCTTCCCGACTTTTGCGCCCAACCTTTCAGCGACGATCACGCCGACAGAAAACAGCGACCCGTTTTTCATCGAAGAAGAGGCGACGGCAACTCCCTTCAGCGCGGCGACCATGCCCTTCCAGCAAACTCCGATTACGCCGATTGTCGAATCCACCGCCGCGACGCCTACCCTGCGCCCGACGTTTACGCCGACAGCGGGAGCGGGCGCGCCGTTTGTCCTCGTCAGCCAAGAGGCTGTTTGCGACGAACAACCGCCGACGATGCGCTTCACATTTTTGAACGCGAAGAAAATACAAGTTGCGGGCGTTGAAATCGTCGCAACTTGGAACGACGGCGAAGACCGTTTTTTTAGCGGTTTCAAACCCGAAATGGGCAACGGCTATGCGGACTTCCAAATGCGGGCAAATACAATTTATAATATCCGTATCGTGAACGGCGGAACTTTTGTAGCCGATTTGAGCGCGCCCGAATGTTCCGCGCACGGACAATCCTATTTGGGCAGTTTGTCGCTCGTCTTTCAGCGCTGACGTCTTCATAGGACTAACGTACTCTCGCAAAGCGCGGAGTTTTGACGTATTCTTCGACACGATAACCAAAAGGAGAAAAGAATGAAATCATATCGTCCGTTATTTGGCTTCTTAGCAATTTTGCTAATCGCCAGCCTCGCCTGCGGAAGCGGCAGCCCTGCAGCGCCGACGCCCTTCCCGACGCTGCCGCCCGTCCCGACCAACGCGCCGTTGCCGACCAATCCGCCGCCGCCGACTGCGGAGCCAGCGCAAAATGACCCAGTCCAAACTTCGCCGACGAACGACGCCGCGTTACCCAACGACGACACGGTACTCACCTACACTGACCAGAATAACTTATGGCAGTTCAACCTTCCTGGAAATTGGGAACACACCTACAACGATCTCGGCAAATCCCTTTACACGGACACGACCGCCTATGTGGACAAGTTCAACTCCCCCGACGGACTCGCCTACATTGACAGCCTCGTCATGTTCGCCGACAAAGGCGTGAAGGTTGATAATGGCACGAGCCAATACGTCGCGCTGGACATTATAAACACCTATTACAGCAAAACGGGCAAACCGGGCGACATCCGTATTAAGAGCGATCAAATTATGAAAGACGGCTCGGAACGCTTCCAATGGGTTTCCAAAGGCGGCTTTTACTCCGGCGTTTCTTACTTTGAAGTACGCGGCAGCGACAAGCGCACTTGGCTGATGTGGACTCTCGTCTGGGACGACGACGCGCCGCAATCCACCATAGATATCATCAACGCCGCCATTGATTCATACGTCGTTCCCTAACTCATAAAAAAACTCCCCGCGCTAATTGGCGGGGAGTTTTTCTTTAACCGCCTTAACGGTTTCTTTCTTGATTCCACTCCTTAACCGCCGCCAACAAAACTCTCTTCAATTTCTCGTCGGGCAGGCTGGCGATTCCGTTAAACTTTTCGCCGTTGACTGAAATCTCCAAGCCGCCGTCCGCCGTTGCGGAAAAATTCAAATCAAACGACTGTAAATAAGAATCATTTTCCGACTTGGCGCGCAAGGCTTCTTCCACCGTTTCCGCCGAAGCCAACAACGCGCGTCGCTCCTCCGCCCGCTGACGGTTTGCGCCGATCCAAATTGCAATCAACGCGCCCAAGCCGAGCAAAATCATCGCCGCGCTAAAAATAGGAAGAAACATTATCATCAAATCTCCGCGAACGATTATAAAACATTATAATCGCGTCATGTTTGCCCGCCTCGCCGTCAACATCCCCGCCATTTCCGGCGTTTTCGATTACGCCGTTCCGCCCGAACTCGCCGCGCAAATTCAAGCAGGTTGTTTGGTCGTCGTCCCGTTTGGGAATCAAACCGTGCAAGGAATCGTTTTAGATTTAATGGATTCGCCAGCGGTGGCGAATCCCAAATCCATCATTGATTTGCTCGACCCCGCGCCGCTGCTGACTCCGCCGATGCTTGCGCTGGCGACCCATCTGGCAGACTCTACGCTGAATCCGCTTTCGGCAATCGTCGGCATGATGATTCCCGTCGGGTTGAGTCAGCAAGCGGATGTGAGTTATCAGTTAGCAGTTGACAGTAATCAGTTGTCAGTTGACGGTAATCAGTCGGCAGTTGGCAGTTCTTCGGTCGTTGCGACGCGATTAATTAAGTTGCTCCGCGAACGCAGCCCCCTGCGCGGGCGGCAAATTGACAGTCATTTCGCCAAAGTGGATTGGCGCAAGACCGCCAACCTTTTGGTAAAAAAAGGAATCTTATCCGCTAAAAATGTTTTGCCGCCGCCGCGCGTGCGCCCAAAATATTTGCGCGTCGCGCAACTCGCCGTTGCGCCCGAAACGGCTGAGGCGCAGATGGAAACTTTGGGAACGAAGCAAACGCTTGAACGTCGTCAGGCGGCGTTAAGGTTTTTAATCCAACAGCCCGAAGCGATTCTGCTTGCTTGGGTGTACGCGCAAACGGGTTGTAACCTCGCCGATTTGCAAACGCTGGAAGAGCGCGGGTTGATTCGCCTGTTTGAAAACGAAATCTTCCGCGACCCGTTGGAAAAGTTAGAGAGCAGAGAATTTGAGAATAAAGAAGTGGCGCTCACGCCCGAACAGAATTTTGCTTTATCTCAAATTACCTCCGCTTTGCAGCCTGCAACTTTCAACTTTCAACTTTCAACTTTTTTGCTTTACGGCGTTACGGGTTCGGGCAAAACGGAAATTTATTTGCGCGCCGCGCAGGAGACGATTAAGCGCGGAAAACAAGCGCTGATTCTCGTCCCCGAAATTGCGCTCACGCCGCAAGCCGTGCGGCGTTTTGCTTCGCGCTTCCCCGGTCAAGTCGGGCTGATTCATTCCAAACTTTCCGAAGGCGAGCGCTACGACACATGGCGCCGCGCCAGAGACGGAAAGTTGAACGTCGTCATCGGCGCGCGTTCGGCGTTGTTTGCGCCGCTGCCAAACGTTGGATTAATCGTCGCGGACGAATGCCACGACAGTTCGTATTATCAATCCGAGCCGCCGTTTTATCACGCTGTCGAAGCCGCGCAAGAATACGCGCGTTTGTGCGGCGCGGTCTGCGTGCTTGGCTCCGCCACGCCGACGGTGGATCAGCGTTATCGCGCCGAGCATGAGCGCGTACAAATTTTGGAATTGCCCAATCGCGTTACCAATTCGGATTTGCCGCCCGTCGAGATTATAGACATGCGCGAAGAGTTGAAGAGCGGCAACCGCAGCATGTTCTCGCGCGCGCTCGCCGAATCGTTGGCGGAGACTATCGAACGTGGCGAACAAGCCATCTTATTTATGAATCGGCGCGGCACGGCGACTTACGTTTTTTGCCGCAATTGCGGCGAGACCTTGAAATGTCCCAACTGCGAAACGCCGCTGACTTTGCACGTTGAAAATTACAAGCCCAACGCGCAACCTTCAACTTTCAACTTGCAACCTTCAACCTTAAACCTTCAATGTCATCGCTGCGGATACACGCGCCAAAAGCCGAAGACTTGCCCAAATTGCGGCAGCGACCAAATCCGCGAGTATGGTTTGGGAAGCGAGCGCGTCGAAGCGGAAGTCAAACGTCAATTTCCGCAGGCGCGGACTTTGCGCTGGGATTGGGACACCACGCGCCAAAAAGACGCGCACGAAATTATTTTGACGCACTTCGCCAATCATCAAGCCGACGTGTTGGTCGGCACGCAAATGCTCGCCAAAGGGCTAGACCTGCCGTTGGTTACGCTAGTCGGAATCGTTTTGGCGGACGTGGGGTTAAATCTGCCCGACCCGTTTGCCAACGAAAAAGTTTTTCAAACGCTGACGCAAGTCGCCGGGCGGGCGGGACGTTCGGCGCGCGGCGGCAAGGTGATTATGCAGACGTTTGCTCCGCAACATTACGCGCTGCAATTCGCGGCGCAGCACGACGCGGACGGATTTTATCAGCGCGAGTTGGCTTATCGGCGCGAGTTGGGTTATCCGCCGTTTGCGAAGTTGGCGCGTTTGGAATACCGCCACGCAGACAGCGCTCAGGCGGAGGAAGAAGCCCAAAGGTTGGCGGCAAAACTCAAAGTCAAGATTGCGGCGGAAGGGTTGCGTCAAACGGAATTGATCGGTCCCGTCCCAAGTTTTTTCGCCAAAGAGAACGGCGAGTATCGCTGGCAAATCGTCGCGCACGGACCGCAGCCGAGCGCTTTATTGCGCGATTTGAAGTTGAAAGATTGGCGCGTTGAAATCGAGCCGATTCAAATTTTATGATTGCGGTTTTTGATCGTGCGCTTTGCGCGCTTGCGCGGCGCGTTCTTGCAAGTCTTTGAAGAAATCGCTTTCGACGATTTCATCTACGGCTTTCTTGCGCTTCTCGCCGTCAATTTGAATTTTCAATTGATCCACTTGCTTTTGCAATTTTTCTTCGCGCTTTTCCACTTTGCCGACCATCGTGTTAAACAACTCGCCCAACAAAGAGACTTCGTCGTTTAGTTTTTGCGGCTTGACAGAAATCGGCGCGTAGTCGCCGTCCGCGACGCGACGCGCCGCCGCGCCGAGCGCGTTCAGTTCGGACAGCGATCTCTGCGTGATGATCCAAACTAAAAAGACGATGAAGAGGAAAACGCCGCCAAAGATGGCAAGCAGATAATTATAAAGAAACTGCGCGCTTTGAAGCGGCACGCCCGCGTCGAGATAAATTACAATACCGCCAATCGTTTCTCCGCTTGAGTTGGTCATCGGCGAAACGAAGCCATAAAAAGGATTTTGATTCTCGTCATATTCGAGGTCATCGTAAGCGTACGCTTCTTGCAATCCTGACTGATATAAATCAAAATCGCCGTCGTTTTCCGCCGTGCGTAATTCGCCAAGCAAATACGTTTCCGACGACATGTCGTTGTCTATGCCGACCGCGACGGCATCTTCGTTGACGGGGTAATAAGTTATGATCCAAGCGCCAGGATAAAAATCTACCACTGAGGCGAGGCAGTCTTTCTGCTCGACATAAGTTGGGTCTTTCATCATACTCTTTAATTGTTCGGGAGACGCGGTCTTCGCCTCGTCATAAATTTCTTGAAGCGCGTCTTTATCCAGACAGCCGTTCACATAAGTAAGAACTGTGGTTGTATCTTTTGCCATCATATCGAGAGTCAGCGTGTCCAAATAGGCGCGCGCGCCGAAGTAGCCTATCACAAACATCACAACGCTAAAAGACAACAAGGGAATCAGCAATTTATAGCGCAGACTTAAAAAACGCTTTGTTTCGTTTTTTGGCTCGGACATAAATTTCTCCTATAAAAAAGCGGCGCGATTTTTAGAATCGCGCCGCGTCGTTCAAAGGTTATCCAATCAAGCCGATGGCAAAGTGCAGGACTCGCCAATACAAGTTGTAGGCTGGCGCCGCCCAATTATCTTTCGGCAAGAGCGGGGGGAAAGACGTTTTCGCGTTCGGTTCGTTGAAATAATTATACTTTCCCGTGCCGTCCCACACAATATCAAAACCCTTGCCGAGCATTTGTTTAACGAAGGGGTCGGCGTCGTAACCGTTGTTCTCGTAGATGTTGTCGTGCGCGAAATCATGATCGGGGTTCGGGTCTACGTCAATTTCTTCGGCGGAGAAGCCGATGGTCAAATTGAAGACCGCCAAGCCGACAGTTTTATTTCCGCGAATGGTGTTGTTGTACACTTCCACATAATCGGACGCGAGCAACAGCACGCCAGTGCCAGGCGGAATGAGCGAAACGGCAGTGCCAGGCTTGCCAAAGTTTTCGCCGTTGTTGTTCTCGGTAATGTTGTCGTGGACTTTGGTGTGCATAGAAACTTTGGACGGCAACTGCGGCAACAGGTCAATGAAGATGCCGATGGTGTTATCGTGGGCGTGGTTGTTGTACACTTCGCCGTTGACCGTGTTCTCCAATTCGATGCCGATGACGTTGCCGTAAGTCAGCGTGTCGCGGATGACCACGTCTTTCGATTTGCCCGCGTAAATCGCCGCGTCGTTCATCAGCGTGCCTTCGATACGTTCAATCAACACGTCGGTGCAACGCACGGGGTAGACGCCGTACACGCCAGTATTTTCGATGTACATATCGTGCAGGTAGACGCCCGTCGCGCCTTCGACCAGCACGCCGTTGCTCTTGAAATTCTTAACTTGGAAAAACGCCATCTCAAAATTATTGCCCGAAGCGATAACGCCGTCCGAGCCTGTGCCTTTGCCCTCGATGACCGGCCATTCGCCCTTGTCGTTCGGGATGCCGAAGAACTTGATGTCGCTCATGTCAATGATGACTTGCTCTTCGTAAATCGCGTAGGGGACTTCGATGGTGTCGCCGGGCAGCGCTTCGTCCACGACTTCTTGAATGGTCTGGCCGGGTTGCACGCGCAAAGTCTGCGGCGCGTGACTTGGGAGGAGCGCGATCTCTTTTTCGTCGGCATTAATCTCGCTGACAGTTTCCCGCGCAGGATTATCAATTGGCTTAATCGTCGTCAAGCCCGAAGGCACGGATGCGGGAATTTGCGGCAGTCCGCTTTCGTCGGTGAGGGCGTAGAGGAAGTTGACCAAATCTTCGCGGTCTTGCGCGTTCATGTCAAAGCCGAGAACGTGGATGTCCACATCTTTCACGCCCGCGTCGCGTCCGCCGCCTTTGGCGTAAAAGTCCATCACCTCTTCCAGCGTGGAGAAGACGCCGTTGTGCATGTAAGGCGCGGTGAGCGCAATATTGCGAAGAGTCGGGGCGCGGAAGGCGCCGTCGAGGCTGGAGGCTTCCACTTCTTTGCGTCCCGCGTCGTGCGGTTGACCGGGCTGGTCGGGAACGCCGATGACCGAGAAGGAATTATCCTCAAAGGTCGGCGCGGAATGACACTCAAAGCAGCGAGTCGCCGCCGAGCGGAAGAGGGCGAGTCCGCGCCGCTGCGAGGGGGTGAGCGCGTTCATGTCGCCCGCCGCGTAACGGTCAAAAGGAGAGTTTTTCGTAATTAACGAACGCTCAAACGCGGAGATCGCCTTTTCAATATTTTCATAGGTCAGCGAGTCTTTTGCGCCGAAAGCCTCTTCAAACATGCCGACGTATTCAGGAATGGCTTTCAGGCGCGAGACCATTTCGTCGGGCGAGCCGCCCATTTCGTCGGCGCTGGTGAGCGGCGTGCTCATCTGCTCTTCGAGCGAAGCGGCGCGTCCGTCCCAGAAGAAACTGGAATTGTAGGCGACGTTCCAGAGCGTGGGGGCGTTGCGGCGCAAAATTTTTCCGTCCGCGCCGACGGCTTGCGGTTTGCCGTCTGTGAAGCCTAAATCGGGGTGATGGCAGGAGGCGCAAGACATATCTTTATTTTTAGAGAGGATCGGGTCGAAGAAAAGCAGGCGACCTAATTCCACTTTTTCGGGCGTGGTCAAATTGTCGGACGGTTCGTTTGAGGCGGGGAAGTCGCGCTGCAATCCGCTCCACGCGGGTTCGACGCTGCTCGACCCTGCGCCCCATTTTTCTTCGGGCAGTTCGACGGGCGCGGGCAGCGGAACAAAAGCGGCGTAAGCCGCGCCCGCCAAGAGCAAAACGCCCAAGCCGATGAAGATGCGTTTAATCCAAATTTTCATAATTTCTCTCCTCTGTTTGTAAAAGTTTCTCGGTCGCCAACGCTCCCTCAAAACGACAATTCCGTATTATTTTAACGTCAGCAAATAGGCGACCAAATCTTTTAATTCTTCGCTGGTTAATTCGCGCGAAAAGTTGTTGGTCATAATATCGGCGAAGCCGTCCACAATGTAATCGCCCGGGCGCAGAATGGACATGGTGATATATTCTTCCGCGCTTTGACCTTCGACGCGGGTTTCGGCGCGGGTGGCGACTCCGTAGAGCGACGGTCCGATGATGATGGTGTTCGGCACGACGGCGTGGCAGGTGGCGCAGCGAGCGTTGAAGACTTGTCTGCCCGCTTGGGCGACGGGGTCGAGCGTCGGCGTAGGAGCGGGCGTCGGGCTGGAAGCGCAAGCGGCTAACGTCAACGCGACGAAAGCCGTCAAAAATAAAAAAACTTTTTTCATAGAAAATCCTAATGTTAGAGTTTTATAATTATACTTGTCTGTAAAAAACAAAACCTCGCAGATTCGTAATTTTTCGCAATTTGTCCGTTCAACTATAAGGAGTAAATCATGCAAAGTTTTTCGCGCGGTTGGTCGTTCTTGAAGCAGGCTTGGGGGATGGCATTCAGCGATAAAGATTTGCTCAAACCGACAATTTACACGTTAATCGTCGGCGCAATTGTCGGCGTAATCGGCGTGATTCCCATCGCGATTGCGGCGTTCGCGCTCGGCGGCAGCGACTTCGGCAACGTCGTCGTTTACGGAATGAGCGCGGTGTTAATCTTCGTTCAGTTCGTCGTTACTTATGTTTTCTCCGCCATGACGGCGTATTTGATTTATCAATACTTAACCGAAGGCGACGGAAAAATGGAAACGGCTTGGGCGATTGTCCGCCGCGACTTTTTCGACATTTTGACTTTAGCCGCCGCTTCGACTTTAGTCAACCTGTTGAAAAATGCCTCGCAACGCGGACGACGACGCGGCAACATCATCGGCGGCGCGGTCAGCGCGGGAGCGGGATTGCTGTCCACGCTTTGGACGGAAGCGGCAACTTTAATTTTGCCCGCTATGGTCATTGACGATTTGAACCTCAAACAAGGTTTGGAGCGCGTCTGGAAAATCACCAAAGAAAATTTATTGCTGGTCGGCGTTAGTTTTATCGGCGTGCGCGCAATTACCGGGTTGATTACGTTCGTCTTCCTCTTAATCGGAATCGTCGCGGCAGTCGTCGTTGTCGGCGGCGTTCAACTTGCAGGCGCGAGTTCGGCGTTGACTGTCATCAGCATTATCTTGGCGGTATTAATTATCTTCGCCTTTATGATGGTCGCCAGCGTAATCAGCGCATACACGAACACGGCGTATCACACCTGCTTGTACATCTGGGCGCGCGAAGCGGAAAAAGCCGTCGAACGCGGAGGAAGCGCAAATCAAGCGTTGGCGCCCGCTCCGTTGGCAGCCGTCCTTTCTGCCAGTTAAAATTTGACGTTACGCATCGTCCTTCGGGACGTTTCGCGCAAAACCAGTTAACATTCTTTTGATAAAATAACAACATGAAACCCGAACCCCGCCGACACGAAGCCGTTACTTGGCAAGAAGTGGACAAATTAATTGACCATCTCATTCCGCAATTCCGCCGCGAATTTACCGCAATGGTGCTGATTACGCGCGGCGGAATCATCCCTGGCGGATTGCTGGCGGAGGCGATGGACATCACCCACATCCTCACCGCCGCAGTGGACTTCCCCGCGCAAATGCAAAATGAAAAATCGTCGGCGTTTATGGCTTGGCCCGAGTTCATCCAATTCCCCGCCGACGACAAATTGCGCGGACGCCCGACGCTGATTGTGGACGACGTTTGGGGTTCGGGGCGGACGATTACGGCGGTAAAAAATCGCGTTTCGGCAGCGGGCGGATTTCCCGAAACCTGCGTGTTGCATTTCAACCCTTATCGCAGTTTATTTGGAAACGTCCGCCCGGATTATTACGCCGCGACGACCGACGCCTTCATCACCTATCCTTGGGAAATTGATCGCGGCGCCGACCGCGTTTTGCTAGACGCATAATGCAATGAAAACTATAGAAGCGCCCCTCAAACAAAAAATGGACGTGTTGCGGGGGAACAGTTATTTCAACGAATTAGAATCGTCCGTATTAAAAGACCTTGCCAAACACACGCGCCTCGTCGAGTATCAACGCGGCGACACGATTATTTGGGAAGACGACCCTTGCGAAGGTTTGTTCATCATTTATCAAGGCAGCGCAAAAATTTTCCGCGCCTCAAATCAAGGGCGGCAGTACATCGTCCGCATTTTGCAGGAAGGCGACTCTTTCGCCGAAGTCCCCGCTTTTGACGAAGGAGTCAGCCCGGTTAATGTCGAGGCGTTGGAGATTTGTCAAATTTGGATCATTGACAAAATCAAACTTCATCAACTGATTGAAGAACATCCGACGTTCGCCAAAAAAGTGTTAATCAATTTTGGCAACGTCTTGCGCGGCATGGTGCGGGCGACGAGCGAAATGGCGTTTTATCAAGTTACGCATCGCTTGGCGCGGCTCATCAACGCGGAACTGCCGAAGGATAAAGCGCCGCAGTGGACTCAAGAACAGTTGGCGGCGCGGCTCGGAACGGTGCGCGAAGTGGTGGCGCGCTCGCTTAAGGAGTTGGAGCGCAGCGGCGCGATTTCCATGCAGGAGCGCCGCATTCACATTGCTAATCGAGAAATCTTCGAGCAGTGGATCGCGCCGAGTTAATGCATGTCCATGCCGTCCATCGCGTCGGCGGAATCTTGCACGGGGACCGTCAGATTCAACGCGCCGCCTTTTTCAAAGGTCAGCGTCAGCGAAATGTGATCGCCGACTTTCAAATCTTGTTTCAGCCCGATAATCATCACATGATAGCCGCCGGATTTTAATTCCGCTTCGCCGTTGGCGGGGACGATCACTTTGTCTTGACGGGTCATGCTCATCACGCCGTTGGCGTCCATTGCGCTGAGGTGAATTTCCACCGCGTCGGCGACGTTGGACGAAACGCCGACGAGCGCGTCGTCTTGCGCTTCGTGGTTGACCAAAGTCATGTAGGCGGCGCTGTTTCCGCCGGCCATGCCAGCCCGCGCCCAAACGCCGCGAACTTCGATGCCTTCGCCGCTGTCGTTATGTCCGCTCATGGCGGAATTTCCGCAGGCGCTCAAAAGGTACGCGCCAATTAAAAGAACGCTTAAAAATTTTTTCATGGTTTTATCCTATTTTTATTTAACTATATCAAAATAAATTTTCTTCGCAAGATAACATTCGTCCCTATTTCGTCTTGCGTTTATAAAAAATCACACGATTCTCGCCGAACTGCCGCGCTCCGTTTTTTCAATTTCAATGCGATTCGGAAAAGCGTCTTTCAATTCGTCGAGATGCGTGATGATTAAAATTTTGGAGAAGTCATTCTTGACTAAATTAATCGCCTCCACCAAACGCTGAATTCCGAAAGCGTCTTGCGAGCCGAAGCCTTCGTCAATCACCAGCGTTTGCAGACGCGCCCCTTTGCGTTGCGCGAGAATTTCCGAAAGCGCGAGGCGAACGGCGAAGTTGACGCGAAAGGCTTCTCCGCCCGAATACATTTCGTAATCGCGCGCGCCCGACGAATCGCTGATGCGAATGTCGAGCGTCTCTTTCAAATCTTTACGCTTGTTGTCTTTATATTCTTCTTGCGTTACAAATTGAATCGTCATTGCGCCGTCGCTTAAGCGTTCGAGAAGGTCGTTGGCTTTTTGCTGAATTTGCGGAAGCGCCTGCTCGATCAACAGCGCGGGGACTCCGTCCTTGCCGAAAGCGCGTTCCAGCGTTTTATGTTGCGCGACGCCGCGCAAAATTTCTTCGCGTTGCGCGTCCAACTCTTTTTGACGCTGACGCAACCCGCCTAACGCCTCCACCCGCTGACGCGCCCCGCCGACTTCGCCGCGCGCCTCGTTCTCGTCTTCGCGCAACTTGAAAAGGCGACTCTCCGCTTCGCGCAAATTTGGCGCGCCCGACTCCGCCTCCGTCAACGCTTCCCGCGCCGCCGCAAACGCGGATTCCGTTTCGGCGTTCTCTTCTTTCTTCTTGCGAATTTCCTCTTGCAATTCAACAATCTCTTGCGCGATGCGTTTGCTCAACTCGCGCGCGGATTCTAACTTGCGCGATTCTTCGTCCACGCCGCGCAACTCGCCCTCGCGCCGACGTTCCGCTTCATGCGCCGAAACGTCGTAGCCCAATTTAGTCAACTCTTTGTCCAACGCTTTCAACGCCTTGCGAGATTCTTCGGCAAATTTTTCGCTTTGCAAAATCTTCTCGATTTCTTTCAAACGCTTCGCGCCGTTCTCTTTCCACTCGTCGTTTTGCTTTTGAATCTCTTCAATTTTTAACGTCAACTTTGAAACGGAATTCGACGCGCTCACGCGCTCATTCTCCGCGCCAGCCAGCGCCTTCAAATTCGCTTCGCGCTCCGCAATTTGCGCTTCGCCGTCTTTCAACGCCTTCATGTTGGCGCGATATGCGTCGCCTTTTTCGCCGCCGATTTTTTCCAACTCCGCCAGCGTGGAAGCGCGATGACTCTCGCTCAACGGCTGACCGCACAGCGGGCAATCCGCGCCGTCGGCTTGCATCAACGAATCAATGCGGCTTTTCAGTTCGTTCATTTCCCGCGAAAGCGTTTTATTTTCTTCAACCAACGCCGCCTGCTTCTCGCGCGCGGACGTTCGTTGATTCTCCAATTCGCCCCGCGTTTGGATTTTCGCTTCGGCGGCTTTCAACGCCGATTGCGCTTGCGCCAGTTCGTTTTCTAATTGCGCCGCCGTTTGCGTTTGCTCGTCCAGCGCGGCGCGGCGCTCTTTCAACGTCAGCGCTTCCTGAGTCAACTTCGCTTTTTCAACGTCAATCTCGCGCAGCAACGGCTGACGTTTTTCGTCGTACTCGCGGAACTCGGCCGCTTTCTTTTCAAAAACTTCTAACGCTTTGCGCGTCGTCTGCCAGGTTTGGTAAGTCGCTTCGATTTCGTCGGCGCGTTGCGTCAAGTCTGCGTATTCGGCGCGTTCGGATTCTTTGCCCGCCATTTTGACATGGAGCGCCGTCAGCGCCTCGTTTGCGCGGCGGACTTGCGCCTCTTGCTCCGCCACGCGCTTGCGTTGCTCCTCCAACAGCGCCGCGTTGCGTCGGACGCTCTCCAACGCCGCCTCCTGCGCCTCTCTCGCAGACGCAAGATTTTTCAACGACGACTCTAACTCGTCCAAGCGGCGGCGGCGCGGCTCTTCTTCCGCAAGTTCCGCGTCAATCTCGGCGACGCGCCCGTCAATTTCCATCGCTTCGTTTTCCAACATGCGGCGGCGCTCGGCGGTTCGATTTTTATACTCGTCCCAAATTTCCAAACCGAGAATGGAACTCAACACCGCTTTGCGCTCGCTCGCTTTTTTTTGCGTGAATTGGTCGGCTTTGCCTTGCAAAAAAAACGAAGCGTTGATGAAGGTTTCGTAATCCAGCCGCAGCGTTTGAACGATTCGCGCTTGCGTTTCGCGCCCGCTCTTCTCCGTCAGCGGACGCCACGACTCGCCGTCGAGAATCTGAAATTCCAAAATCGCGCTTTTGTTGCGCGGCAGAGTCCGTTGCACGCGATAAGTATTTTCTTCGTAGAGAAACGTCAGCGCCACTTCGGCGGCTTTCACGTCTTGATGCAAGTTAATCACTTCCGCGCCTTTGCCGCGCGCCTCGCCGAACAGCGCCCAAGTGAAAGCGTCCAACAGCGACGACTTGCCCGCGCCGTTGCGCCCCGAAATGCAAGCCAACGTCAGCGAATCAAAATTTAACTCGACGGGATCGCGATACGATAAAAATCCGGCAATGCGAAGTTGAATAGGAATCATTTCGCATGGATTATAATCGAAGCGTTATGCTGGATTCCGACACGCCCCAAACCCGCCGACGAATGCGACTCGTCGCCGTCATTCTCGCCACCCTTCCTTTTTATTGCATCGGCTTTGTCTGCCTTTCTTTTTCGCCCAACCCGCGCAAAGCGACGGCGACTCCCACCGTTACGTTGACGCAAACGCCCGTAACGCTTACCGCCACCGACACGCCGCCCTTCACGCCGACGGCGACTCTTCCCTTCACGCCCACCGAAACCCCGACGGCGACCATCACCGAAACGCCGACGGCGACGCTGACTTTCTTCCTGCCCAGCACCTGGACTCCCGCGCCGCCGACTCACACGCCCACTCTTCCGCCGCCGACGGACACGCCCGTTACGCCTTCGCCGACCAACCCGCCGCCGCCAACCTCGACTCCCGTTACGCCTTCGGCAACTCCCACTACGCCGCCAACGGCAACCCCGATTACGCCAACGGCGATTCCTATTACGCCCTCGCCCACTCCTTAACGGATTTTCTATGACCGATATTCTTCCCTTCTTGAAATCTTTGATCTCCGTCTCCGGCGTTTCAGGGGACGAAGTCCGCGCCGCTGAACTCATCCGCGAGCGCTGGTCATCGCTGACAGACGACCTTTCGCAAAGTCCGCTCGGCTCGTTGCACGGCTTAAAGCGCGGAACGCTCGCCGCCTCGCCGCGCCCTTCGCTGATGATCGCCGCCCACATGGACGCCATCGGCATGATGGTCGTCCGCGTTGCGGAAGGCTTTATTTACTTCACAAACATCGGCGGCATTGACCCGCGCGTGTTGCCCGGCGCGTCGGTTACCGTCCACGCTTCGGGGACGGGCGAAGACCTTTACGGCGTCATCGCCATGCCGCCCGCCAACCTGCTGCCCGAAGGCGAAGGCGACGGCGTCGTCGCCATGAAATACCTTTTCATAGACACGGGCTTATTGCCCGGCGAAGTCGCCAAACGAGTGAACGTCGGCGACCGAATCTCTTTCGGGACAGAACCGCTCGAATTAAGCGGCGGCTACATCAGCGGGCATACGCTCGACAACCGCGCTTCCGTCGCCGCGTTAACCGTCTGCCTCGAAGAGTTGCAATCCAAAAAACACAGTTGGGACGTTTGGGCGGCGGCGACCGTGCAAGAAGAAACTTCGTTCGGCGGAGCGTACACTAGCGCCTTTCAACTGCGCCCAACCGTCGCCGTCGCGCTCGACGTAACCTTCGGCAAAGGCGCGGGCGCAAACGGCTACCAAACCTTTCCGCTGGGCAAAGGCGTGGCATTGGGCATCAGCCCCAGCGTCCATCCGTTTTTATATCGCCGCTTCAAAGAAGTCGCCGCGCGCGTTGAAATTCCCGTCGCCGACGACCCAATGCCCGAATACTCCTCCACCGACGCGGACGCCCTGCAACTGACCGCCGAGGGCATCCCGACGATGGTTTTCAGCATTCCGTTGCGCTACATGCACACGCCGGTCGAAGTCGTCGCGCTGAAAGACATCCAACGCGCCGGGCGCTTGCTGGCGGAATTCGCCGCCTCGCTCGAAGCGGATTTCATCGAACAAATAACTTGGGATTAATTATGCTTGCTATCGGCTCGCCGCAAATTAAACTGCTTGAAAAACTTTGCAACGCCGTCGGCGTTTCGGGCGACGAAGGCGAAGTTCGGCGCATCGTCCTCGACGAAGTAAAACCCTACGCCGACGAAGTCCGCGTGGACGCGCTCGGCAGCGTTTTAGTCCGCAAAAAGGGCGCGGGGCGCAAACCGCTGCGCGTGCTGCTCGATTGCCACATGGACGAAGTCGGCTTGATGATTGTCCGCGACGACGGCGACGGTTTCTACGAATTTCGCGCCGTCGGCGGCATAGACAGACGCCACTTAGTCGGCAAGCAAGTCGTCGTCGGCAAAGAGCGCGCGGCGGGCGTCATCGGCGCGAAACCGATTCACCTGACCAGCGCCAGCGAACGCGGAAGCGCCGTCCCCGTCGAGGCGATGCGAATTGATTTGGGCGAAGCAAAAGCCAACGTCGGCGACCGCGCCGCGTTTGCGACGAAGTTCCGCCGCGTCGGTCCTTCCATTCTTTCCAAAGCGATTGACAACCGCATCGGCGTCGCCATTCTCATCGAGTTGCTCAAACACGCGCCGCCGAACGTCGAACTGTGTTTGGCGTTCAGCGTGCAAGAGGAAATCGGCTTGCGCGGCGCGCGCGTGGCGGCTTACGCCTTTGAACCCGATTTCGCCATCGCCGTCGACTCAACCCCCGCCCGCGATTTCCCCGATTATGAAGGCAGAGAAAATTATCTCTACAACGCCAAATTGGGCATGGGGCCTGCCATCTACACGGCGCATTCGCCGGTCATCAGCGATTCGCGCTTGGTGCAATTCCTCGTCGGCGCGGGCGATAAACATCAAATCCGTTATCAGTTGCGACAGCCGGGCGGCGGAGGCACAGACGCGGGTTCGATTCAGCAGACGCGAGCGGGCGTGCCGGTCGTCTCGGTTTCTGTGCCGCATCGCTACACGCACAGCCCAGTCAGCATTTCGCGCGTCGAAGATTGGAAGAACACGCTCAATTTGTTGCACGTCGCCTTGCAAGAAGCGACGCCGAATTTATTAAAGCGCTAACCGCGAATGGAAAATCACATGAAATCTTTGCTCAAAACTTTGGTTGAAACCTACGCCCCTTCGGGATTTGAAGAGGCGGTTCGCAAAATTGTCGAAGCGGAAGTGAAACCCTACGCCGACGAAGTTCGCGTTGACGCGCTGGGCAATTTAATCGTCCGCAAAAAGCCGACGACGAAAACGCCCAACTCGAAGCGCATCATGCTCGCCGCGCACATGGACGAAATCGGCGTTGTGGTCAGCCACATTGACCGACACGGCTTCGCGCGTTTTGCCAACGTCGGCGGCGCGTTTAGCAAATACACGCTCGGCGCGCGCGTGCGCTTTATGAACGGCGCCAGCGGCATCGTCGCCTACGACCGTTTTGAAAATATGGACGCGCCTATCCCGCTGAACAAAATGTACATTGACCTCGGCGCTTCTAGTTACGACGACTGCCCGGTCAAGGTTGGCGATTTTGGCGCATTCGAGCGCTCGTACATGGAGTTGGGCAATCGGCTAGTCGCAAAATCTATGGACGACCGCGCAGGCGTGGCGGTTTTGATTGAAACGCTGAAAGCGATTAAGTCCACGCCGAACGATTTGTACTTCGTCTTCACCGTGCAAGAAGAAGTCGGCGTGCGCGGGGCGGGGCCGGCCGCTTATGGCGTAGACCCCGAAATCGGCATCGCCGTGGACGTAACCGGTACCGGCGACACGCCCGCCTCGGTCAAGATGGCGATGGAGTTGGGCAAAGGTCCTTGCGTGAAGTTCCGCGATTTAGGCTCGCTCTCCGACCCGCGCCTGACAGAGTGGATGATTCAAACGGCGGAGAAGGCGAAGATTCCCTATCAACGCGAGGTGCTTTTATTCGGCGGCACGGACGCGCGCGCGATTCAAATTTCTCGCGCAGGCGTCATCGCGGGGACGTTGTCTATCCCCTGCCGTTACGTTCACTCCGCTTCAGAGATGGTGGATTACAACGACTTGCAAAATTCGGTCAAGTTGTTGTCCGCGCTATTGAACAAAACGGTTGCATTCTAAAATGAGCGACTATCGCCGTTCCACGCAAGAAATAAAATCGAGCGAAATTCCCGCCGTCGTCGCCGAAGCGCTTCAAGCGTATATTGAAAAGTACAATCTCGGCGCCCCGTTGGACGACGCGAAACTTTGTGTCGTCTCGACCTCCGAAAAAATTAAAAAGGGATTATTCGGCGCGGGCGCAAAGCCGTTAATTCAAACGCTCATTCTCTCTGAAAACTGGCTGATAATCGTTTATCAAGAAGACTCGAAAGCGCCGTATGTTCGCGCTATGCAATTGCGCGAAATAACGATTGAAGATTACGAAAAAAGCGCGGCGTATAAACTCATCCCCGACACGGGATTAAACGTCAGCGGGCATTTTAGCGAAGCGACGGAATTAAGTAGCCTCTTCCTCCCGTTGGGAAAAGACGAAGCGGGAGAGAAGTTCAAGTCCGCGTTGATTGCGGCGGCGCAAAAAGCAAAAAAGCAATAAACAATGAATCATTGGACTAAATTAAGTATCGAATATGCAAATCAAAGATCATATCTTGACGATCTTTTTCAGATCTATCCGACAATTCCAGAAGGAATCAGAACTGTTGATACGAAAATATGGGAAAACGTGGAGCAAGCCTTCACGCGCAGAGACAATAATGCGCTCATCAAAGAACTTTTAAAGCTCGATCTTTTCCCAATTAAAGATAGTTATATCGCCTATTTAAAAAGAGACCATTTAGCAATTGATAGAAACCCAAGAACTGTTAATCGCATTTGCGGTCGGTTATATGAAATGGGGCTTGACGAAATATACGAAAAATCTAGCGAACCTAAAGAAACAAATCGTCAAATTGGACCTATGTTCCAAAATTGGTTAAGGAAAAAATCTCTCGGTATTACGCCCGTTGCCCTGTCTGAATTTACATCCAATACTCGCGACGCTATTTTAGACGCAAGCGATTCCGCCAGTAAAGAATTTGCAAAAAATTCGTTGGGGTATAAGCGCGACAAGGGTCTCGATTTAGTCGCTAGGTTTAATGACAAATATGTAATTGGCGAAGCGAAATTCCTCACCGATTTTGGCGGACATCAAAACGCGCAATTTGAAGACGCAATCAGCACAATCGAAGCCAAAGGGGTTAACGCTATAAAAATTGCCGTATTAGACGGCGTGCTTTACATAAAAAGCGCAAACAAAATGCACAAATCAATAACAACCAACAAAAATTACAACATTATGAGCGCGTTAGTGTTGCGAGAATTCCTGTATAGTCTGTAAAGGAATCTGTCAGTGAAAAATTTACTCATTCAAGGGGACAACCTTCAAGGGCTTAATTATCTTTTGCAAGACAAAAAACTAAAAGGCAAAATAGATTTAGTTTATATAGACCCGCCTTTTGCGACGGGCGGCGACTTCATGATTTCTGACGGCAGGGCTTCCACCGTCAGCGCTTCCAAAAGCGGAGCGGTCGCTTATTCCGACAAATTGGTCGGCAAAGAATTTATCGCGTTTTTACGAGCGCGGCTTGAACTCTTGCGCGAGTTGTTATCCGAACAAGGTTCAATCTACGTTCATATTGATTATAAAATTGGTCATTACGTCAAAGTGATGATGGACGAACTATTCGGCGTTGAAAATTTTAGAAACGATATTGCTCGAATTAAATGCAACCCGAAAAATTTTGAGCGAATCGGTTACGGCAACATAAAAGATATGATTTTGTTTTATACAAGATCGTCCAACCCGATTTGGAACGAGCCGCGCGAAAAATATACAGAAAAAGATCTTGAAAAATTATTTCCAAAAATAGATAAACAAGGGCGAAGATATGCTACCGTCCCCATCCACGCGCCGGGCGAAACGCAAAATGGAAAGTCAAATCAACTTTTTCGCGGAATGAAACCGCCCAAGGGCAGGCATTGGCGCACGGACGTTCAAACGCTCGAAACGTGGGACGAAAGCGGATTAATCGAATGGTCTTCCAACGGCAACCCGCGAAAAATCATCTACGCGGACGAACGCAAAGGAAAACGAGTTCAAGATATTTGGGAATTTAAGGACCCGCCCTACCCCGAATATCCGACGGAAAAACGAGCCGAGTTGCTCGACTTAATTATTCGCACTTCGTCAAATCCAGAAAGCGTCGTTTTAGATTGCTTCTGCGGTTCTGGCACGACGTTGAAGTCCGCGCATATTAACAATAGGAAATGGATTGGAATAGATCAATCCGAACACGCCATTAAGGCGACCGTCGCAAAATTGAAATCCATCCAAAGCGACCTTTTCGTCAAAGAACCTGAATACAAATTTATCAAATTATAAAGAGGCTTGACTCGCGCCAAGCCTCTTTATTTTATTCTTCTTTCTTCTTTTCTTCCTTCTTCCCCATAAACTGCATGACCAACGCCGCGCCCGCGCCGAAAGCGAAGAGACCCATCGAAGCGGGGCTGGAATGTTTCGTCAGCCCGACCAGCAGAAAAAAGAAGCCCAACGCCAACGCGACTTGAGTCTGCCAAACGCCTTTGTAATAAGCGTCAAGCGTGAAGCGCGCCGCGCCGTACCCCAAGAGCAAAAACCCCAACGCGCGGACGAAGAGTCCAAGATATAAAAAAACTTGAGCGACAGTGTTCATTGTTTTCTCCTTTGATTTAATTGTAGCGGGAATTTGAAATTTATGAAAGCGGATTTTTCATTCGCGTCGCGCGTCAAACGCTCTTCATAATCCGATTTATATTTTCCTCAATATTATGCGATAATTGAAAGCGCTTATGTTGCTCTCTTTCATCCCTCGCCCCTCGCAAGAAAAAATCCTGCGCTACCACGGCGGACGACTCGGCATTGCCGCCGTGCCGGGCGCCGGCAAAACGCAGGTCCTCTCGGCATTGGCGGCGCAGTTGATTCAACAAGGGCGACTCGCCAGCGACCAAGAAATCCTCATCGTTACGCTGGTCAACTCGGCGGTGGACAACTTCGAGGCGCGCATCAAACGCTTCTTCGACGACCCGCTGCTTTCGCTTTACAAATACCGCGTCCGCACGCTGCACGCGCTGGCGCACGAAATCGTCCGCGAGAAGCCGTCCAAAGTCGGATTAGAAGAACGCTTCAGCATCATAGACGAACTCGAGTCAACGCGCATTCGCGGCGAAGCGGTGCGCGCCTGGCTGGCGAGTCACTCATTAGACGAGTACCTGGACCCCGCGCTAGAAACGTCTAAATTAGATTGGGTCAAACGAAAAGACCTGCCCGAAACGCTAGACGGCATCGTCAAGGCCTTCATTTCTTCGGCGAAGAACCGCCTGCTGACTCCCGAAAGCCTGCGCCTCAAACTCGACGCCGCTCCTGCGCCGCTGCCTTTGGCGGAATTCAGCTGCGCCGTCTACGCCGACTATCAACGCGCTCTCGCCTATCGCGGCGCGGCGGACTTCGACGATTTGATTCGTCTCGCGCTGACTCTGCTCGAAAGCGACGACGACTTCCTCGCGCGTTTGCGCTATCGCTACCCGTTTATCTTGGAAGACGAAGCCCAAGATTCCAGCCTGACGCAAGAGCGCATTTTGCGTTTGCTCTGCGGCGAAAACGGCAACTGGGTGCGCGTCGGCGACCCGAACCAAGCCATCTTTGAAACCTTCACCACCGCCGACCCCGAACTCCTGCGCGGATTCATCCGCGAGAACCGCAGCGAAGAAATGCCCGAATCCGGGCGTTCGCAACACTCCATTTTGCAAGCCGCCAACTTCTTGATGGATTGGGTAATGACAGATTTCCCCAACGAGCCAGCGCGGACGGCGCTTTCCCTGCCGCACATCGAACTCGTGCCTGAGGGCTATTTGCCCGTCAACCCGCCCGACGACCCAAACGCGGTGAAGTTCATCGCCACAAAATACACGCCCGAACAAGAACTCGACGCCGTCGCCAAATCCGTCAAAAATTATTTGGATTCGTTCGCCGAACTCCCCGTCAACGAACAGCCGACGGTCGCCGTCCTCGTCCCACGCAATAAACGCGGCGTGGAGTTAGTCGGCGCGTTGCGCCATTTGGGCGTCGAACCGATTGAGTTGATGAATTCCTCTTACGAAACGCGGGTAACGGCTGGCGCGTTAAGCCATTTGCTGACTTATTTAGCCGAGCCGGGCAACGCGGGAAAGTTGGCGAAAGCCTATCAAGTTTGGCGCAGAGATTGGCGCGGTCAAGACAAAGAGGCAAAAGAAACGGAAGACAGCGAAGAAGAAAATCGGGAATTAGAGAACAGCGCCTTGCTCGAACGCGCAAACGCGCTTTTGCGTAAAGTCGGGCGCGTGGAAAATTTCATCGCGCCGCGCCCCGCCGAAGATTGGCTGTCCGCTTTGGCTGAGTCTGAGCCGCCGCAAATCGTCGAAGAGTTAAGCGCCTTTCGCGTCGTCGTCCGCCGTTGGCTGAGCGCCGTCTCGCTGCCCATTGATCAGTTGACTCTGACGCTCGCGCAAGACGTTTTCAGCGAAGCCGCCGACTTGGCGCTGGCGAACAAACTGGCGCTGATTTTGCGCTCCGTCGCCGACGAACAATCCGATTGGCGGCTGCCCGAATTGAGCGCGGAGTTGGGAGTCATCGCCAAAAATCAGCGGCGCTTCATCGGCTTTGCCGAAGACGACAGCGGCTTCGACCCTGAAAAATATCGCGGGCGCGTTGTGGTGGCGACCATGCACAAGGCGAAGGGTTTGGAGTGGGACCGCGTTTATTTGACGTCGGTCAACAATTACGATTTTCCGGCGGGCGAGGACAACGACCAATTTATGTCAGAAAAATGGTTCGCGCGCGGAAAGTTAAATCTCGAAGCGGAAGCGCTGGCGCAGTTGGGCGCGCTCGAAATTAACGACGAATTTCGCTGGTACGAAGAAGGCGCGGCGACGCAACGCGCGCGATTGGATTATGTTAAAGAACGTCTGCGTTTGTTGTACGTCGGCATCACCCGCGCCAAACGCGAGTTGACCGTTACTTGGAATTCCGGAAGGCAAGGCAACGCGACTCCCGCGCTGGCTTTTGCGGCGCTGGCCGGCTGGCGCGAAGATTTAGGCTAATTTTCAATCTCGTAAACTACCTTAAAAAATTCCCTATTTTCTGTTCGACGCGCAAGACAACGTAGTACAATGAAAACGAAAGAGTTTGACAATTTTGTTCTGCCTATTTTTCGGGGGAATATGCGTGAAACGAAATCTTGAAAACTCCGACCGAGTCGCAAATCTTTATACTCTTCTAGGAGCGCACGATGCAAAAACCGAAAACGAAATTCGACCAAAAATGGAAATTGATTCGCGGACAATCTACGGAATGGTGGAGTCTCATCGCCGAACACGACCTCAAAAAAGTGGACAAGGCGGAAGACAAGTTGGACAAATTTTTGACCATTCTGCAAGTCAAATATGGATATACGCGCATCGAAGCCCGCGACGAAGTGAATCGGCGTTGGACGGCGTACGTCCGCGCGCGCAGCGTGGTCGAATCGCTGGCAAATTAAAGACTTTGTGCTATAATCCGCGCCACGATGTACACCCGCATCCAATTTGCCAATCGCAACAGTAACGATAATAACGACGATTTTTCCATCGTTGGGCGAAGCGTTGCTGGTTGACGAAACTGCGAGTTAAATCAAATCGCCCGACGCAAACGCGACGGGCGATTTTTTTATATTATTTTTATGTCATTGCGAGCGAAGCGAAGAGTCTCTAAAATAATCACAGAGATTCTTCGCCGCAAAAACAAAAGCGCGGCTCAGAATGACATAGACATCATGGAGACTTTTATGTATCGAACACACACTTGCGGAGAATTACGCGCCGCGCACGCGGGACAGACCGTTACCGTTTCGGGCTGGGTCAACCGTCGGCGCGATCACGGCGGCGTGGCGTTCTTCGATTTGCGCGACCGTTCGGGAGTCGTGCAAATTACTATCAATCCGAATCTGCCGCAAGAAACACTGGACTTGGTCGCCAACGTCCGCTTTGAGTGGGTTTTGCAAATCGAAGGCGCGGTGCAGAAACGCCCCGAAGGAAACGCCAACCCGAACATGGCAACGGGCGACGTTGAAATCATCGCGCAAAAAGTGACCGCGCTCAACCCCGCCAAAACGCTGCCGTTTATGATCAGCTCGGACGCGGACCTGCCCGACGAAAACACGCGCCTCAAATATCGCTACCTCGATTTGCGCCGCGAGCGTTTGACTCACAACATGATCTTGCGCCATAAAGTCGTCAAGTTTATGCGCGACTATTTGGACGCGCAAGGCTTCATCGAAATTGAAACGCCGATCATGTTCAAGGCGACGCCCGAAGGCGCGCGCGATTATCTCGTCCCCTCGCGGCTGTTTCCTGGACAGTTCTACGCGCTGCCGCAATCGCCGCAGCAGTTGAAGCAATTGCTGATGGTCGCGGGCATGGACAAATATTTCCAGATTGCGCGCTGCTTCCGCGACGAAGATTTGCGCGGCGACCGTCAGCCCGAATTTACGCAACTCGACTTGGAGATGTCCTTCGTCCACCGCGACGACGTGTTGCAATTGGTCGAAAATTTATACACGGAAATGATTCCCGCTGTCGCGCCGAATAAGCGTTTGTTGTCCGCGCCGTGGAAGAAGATTCCCTACCGCGAAGCGCTGGAAAAATACGGCACGGACAAACCCGATTTGCGCTTCGGCATGGAATTACAAGACGTCTCCGACGTTTTTGCGAAGAGCGAATTCAAAGTCTTTCAGTCCGCGTTGGAAAACGGCGGCGTGATTAAATGTATCGTCGCGCCGAATTCCGCGGGCATGTCGCGCAAGGAGATTGACGCGCTGACGGAAGTCGCCAAATCGTTTGGGGCGAAGGGAATGCCGACGTTGACGCTGACTGCCGAAGGTCCGAAAGGAAGCGCGGCGAAGTTTATTTCCGCCGAAGAAATCGAGTCGCTTAAATCTAAAATCCAATTCGGCGAAGGCGATTTGATTCTTTTCGCGTCGGACGCAAAAGCCGTCGCTAATAAAGTCTTGGGCGGATTGCGTTTGTGGTTCCGCGATAAATTGAATCTTGCGGATGAAAATTTGATGGCGTTCGCGTGGATCGTGGACTTTCCATTTTTCGCGTTCAACGAAGAAACGCAGATGTGGGAATCGGAGCATCATCCGTTTACGATGCCGAAGATGGCAGACTTGCCGAAGTTTGAAACCAACCCTGGCGAAGTTTTTTCGGAGGCGTATGATATGGTCTGCAACGGCTACGAGATGGCGTCGGGTTCGATCCGCATTCATCGCCGCGACATTCAGATGAAGATGTTCCAAATGCTTGGGCTGAGCGACGAAGAAATTAAGGCGAAGTTTGGTCACATGCTCGAAGCGTTTGAATACGGCGCGCCGCCGCATGGCGGAATGGCGCCAGGCATTGACCGTTTGATTATGCTCTTGGCGGACGAGCCAAACATCCGCGAAGTGATCGCCTTTCCGAAAAATCAAAACGGGCGCGATGTGATGGCGGACGCGCCGTCGGAAGTGGAAGCGAAGCAGTTGAAAGAACTGCATATCAAATTTAGTTAACGACGAAGGACGGAAGACAAAGACAAAGGTCGTCCGTCCTTCGCCCTTTGTTTTGCGAGGATGACATGACTCAAACGATAGACACGCAAACCGTAAAGCACATCGCCAATTTAGTGCGGCTCGGAATCTCCGAAGAAGAAGCGCAAACTTTCAGCGGACAATTTTCTTCGATCATTGATTATTTCAATTTGCTCAATGAAGCGGACACGGAAAACGTCCCGCCCGCGTCGGACCTTGCCAACGCCGAAAATGTTCTGCGCGAAGACGAAGTCAAACCTTCGATGAGCCGCGAAGAATTTTTGAAGAACGCGCCAAATTCCGAAGGCGGATATGTCAAAGTGCTGACGGTTTTGGAGGGGCAGTAAGTAGTAATTAGGTGATTAGGTATCAGGTGTCAGGTGTCAGGTGTCAGGTATCAGGTGTCAGGCAAGCGCCTCCTAATCAACTAATCGCCTAATCCCAATCGCCTTCATTTACTATGAGCCATTTACCATGAACCATCTCACCATCCAAGAACTTCGCCAGTTACTGATTACCAAACAAATCTCCTCCGTCGAGTTGACGCGGGCGACTCTTCAACGCATCCGCGAGGCGGACGCAAAAGTCCAATCTTACGTTACGGTTACGGACGAACTCGCGCTGGAACAAGCGAAGCGAGCTGACGAACGCATTGCAAAAAATGAAAACGTAACGCCGCTGACGGGCATTCCGTTTGCGATGAAAGATTGCATCTCCACGCGCGGAGTCCGCACGACGTGTTCGTCTAAAATTTTGGAAAGCTACATTCCGCAATACGACGCCACCGTTACAAATAAACTAAACGACGCGGGCGCGGTTCTCGTCGGCAAAACCAACATGGACGAATTCGGCATGGGGTCGTCCACCGAAAATTCTGCGTTCCCCGCCACCAAAAATCCATGGGATTTGACTCGCGTGCCTGGCGGTTCGAGCGGCGGCTCCGCCGCGGCGCTGTCCGCCAATTTGGCGACCTTCGCTATCGGCGAAGACACGGGCGGCTCGGTTCGTCAGCCCGCGAGTTTTTGCGGCGTTACGGGAATCAAACCCACCTACGGACGAGTCTCGCGTTACGGATTAATCTCTCTGGTCTCTTCATTTGATTCAATCGGTCCCTTCGCGCGCGACGCTTACGATTGCGCGACGGTTCTCGAACACATCGCAGGTCACGACGAAAAAGACAGCACAACGTACCAGTCGCCAGTCCCTAATTACACTTCAACAATTAACAAACCCGTCAAGGGCATGAAACTCGGCATTCCCAAAGAATATTTTGTCGCAGGCATGGACGCGGGCGTTGAGTCCGCAATTCAAGAAGCGATTCGTCAATACGAAAAACTCGGCATGGAGATTCACGAAGTCTCGCTTCCCCACACAAAATACGGCTTGCCAGTTTATTATCTTTTGCTTTTCGCCGAAGCCAGTTCCAACCTCGCGCGTTTTGACGGCACGCGCTTCGGTTTGTCCGTTTCAGAAAACGCAAAAGACGCGATAGATATTTATCTGCAAACGCGCCGCGCAGGTTTTGGCGACGAAGTCAAACGCAGGATGATGCTCGGCGCGTACGCTTTATCTGCGGGATATTACGACGCCTATTACTTGAAGGCGCAAAAAGTCCGCACGCTTCTTCGTCGGGACTTTGAGTCTGCTTTTGCTTCCTGCGACGTTTTACTCGCCCCAATCTCCCCCACCACCGCATTCAAGATTGGCGAAAAAACCGACGACCCGCTCGAAATGTATCTCTCCGATATTTACACCGTCGCCACAAACCCAGCGGGCGTGCCAGCCTTAGCCCTCCCCTGCGGGTTTTCAAAAGACATGCCCGTCGGCTTGCAACTCATCGGCAAACATTTAGACGAAGCCACGTTGTTTCAAGTCGGCCATGCCTATCAACAAGTTACGGATTGGCATAAGAAGTTACCACCGCTTTAATATTGACCAGAGGCTATTGCTATGAATGAAAGCGTAAATATAAGTCCAGAATTATGGAAAGAGATTTTGCAAAATAAAGAAATTTCTTCTGATCCAGTAATCCAAATCCTGTCATTTCTTTTTAACTCAGATGGATACGGCGCTTCTGGTGGAGATATTGCTTTTGCGCTTAACTATAAACATCACGCCCCTCTCAACAGAATAATTCCTGATTTTTCAAAACGTATTCTAAAGAAATATCCTTTCATAGAACCGCCTCGCCGAAGAAATGGGACTGTCCGATACTGGCACGTCCCATTCTTAGGCACAGATAACCAATCTGGTTTTGTTTGGATTTTACGTCCAGAATTAGCAGAAGCATTACCTCAGGTTTTTCAAGATATAAAAAAAGATAGAAAACTTACAATTTTTCAAGAAATAGAAAAATTAAAACCTTCATATGAAACCCTGCAAGAGACTACACGAGAATCTGTTATTCAAAGCCGTATTGGGCAAGGGCAATTTAGGACATTATTAATCAGTTATTGGCAAGGCTGTTCAGTAAGTGGCTGTACTCAATTTGAAATATTAAAGGCTTCGCACATAAAACCTTGGCGTTTCTCGTCAAATGAGGAAAGGCTAGATATTTTTAACGGCTTATTACTTCTTCCTAATTTAGATTCTTGTTTTGATTCGGGATTTATTAGTTTTGAAGATAATGGAAAAATTATGATTTCAAACAGAATAAACAAAACCATAATGTTAATACTTGGAATTACCTCCAATTTGAAATTATCGCAAGTAGACGAAAAACATAAAGCCTATTTACGCTTTCATCGTGAAAATATTTTTCGTCCTTGATTCTACAAGATAATTGACTATCAAACTAAAAGACTAATCAACTATGAAACTAACCTACGAACCCGTCATCGGACTTGAAATTCACGGCGAACTGCTGACTAACTCCAAAATGTTTTGCAGTTGCTCTGCCGATTATGCCTCCGCGCCTGAGCCGAACGTCAACATCTGCCCCGTCTGCACGGGACTGCCTGGCGCGTTGCCCGTCGCCAACAAAAAAGCGACAGAACTCGCGGCGTTGGTCGGGCTGGCGTTGAATTGCTCCATCAACAAACACAACACCTTTGCGCGAAAAAATTATTTTTATCCCGACTTGCCCAAAGGCTATCAAATCTCGCAATACGAATTGCCGATTGCCGAGCGGGGCTGGATGGATGTAACCTCGCCCCTAACCCCTCTCCTTTTAGGAGAGGGGTTAGGGGCGAGGGAACAACTTCGGGTTCGGGTTCGCCGCGTTCATATCGAAGAAGACACCGCCAAGTTAAGTCACGAAAAAAATTACGCGCTCGTGGATTTCAACCGCGCGGGCGTGCCGCTTTTGGAAATCGTCTCCGAGCCTGACATGCGAACCGTCGAAGCCGCGCTCGATTACACAACGAAAATCCGCGCCATTTTGCGTTATCTCGGCGTCAACTCGGGCGACATGGAAAAGGGCGTGTTGCGCTTTGAGGCGAACGTCTCCGTGCGCCCCGTCGGCAGCGAGGAATTGAGGACGCGAACCGAAATCAAAAACCTCAACAGTTTTCGCGCGCTGACTCGCGCCGCGCAATATGAGATCGAGCGTCAAATCAAAATTTACGAAGCTGGCGGCGAAGTGATTCAAGAAACGCTCGGCTGGGACGACGCGCGCGGCGTAACGACCAGTCAGCGCTCGAAGGAAGACGCGCACGATTACCGCTATTTCCCCGAACCCGATTTGCCGCCGCTGAAATTATCGGATGCGTGGATTGACTCGATTCGGAAGCGCCTGCCCGAATTGCCCGAGGCGAAAACTTCGCGCTTCATCTCGGATTTCGGGCTGACTCCGTCCGAAGCGCGTTTTCTCACCTCCGAACTTTCGCTTGCCAATTACTTTGAAGCCGTGTTGTCGAAATCAAAAAGTTCGGCGAAGGCTGTCCACTCGTGGATTGCGGGCGAGTTGATGCGTACCCTTAACGAATCGAATCTCTCCATTGACGAGTTGACTCTTTCTCCCGAATCTTTCGCCAAATTGATTGACATGACGACGAACAAAATCATCAGCGGGAATTCCGCCAAAGTCGTGTTCAATGAAATGGTCAAGGCGGGCGGCGACCCCGAACAAATTGTCAAAGAGAAAAATCTGGCGCAAGTTTCCGACGAAAATTTGATTCAAGAAATCGTTACAAAAATTTTGGACGATAACCCGTCTGAAATTGAAAAATATCACGCGGGCAAAGAAACCTTGCTGCAATGGTTCGTCGGTCAAGCAGCGAGAGCCACCAAAGGCAAAGCCGATCCCGCGCTGACGAAGGAGTTAATGTTAAAAGGTTTGGAAGAGCGAAGGAAGTAAAGCGTCGCTTGAATTGAAGTAAAATCAGAGACAACAAAACAAAAAGGACTCCTCATGCCCTCTCACGTCAGCGTATCAAACATATCAAATTATGTCGGTCAAGACATTATCCTCAAAGGCTGGGTGTACAATCGCACGCACAAAGGCAAACTCGCCTTTTTGCTCGTGCGCGACGGTTCGGGTTTTGTTCAGTGCGTGGCATTCAAAGGCGACCTGCAACCTGAAACCTTCGACCGGATAACTCATCTTCCGCAAGAATCGTCGGTCATCATCACGGGTTCTGTGCGCGAAGACCAACGCGCGCCCGGCATCCCTGGCGGATACGAAGTCGGCATTAAGGATTTGCAAATTGTGCAAGCCGCCGATTTGGATTACCCGATGGCGCTCAAAGATCATGGTCCCGACTTCGCGCTCGACCACCGCCACCTGTGGATTCGGATGCAGAGTCAATGGGCGATTTTGCGCGTCCGCGCGGTAGTGATGGCGGCGACGCGCCAATGGCTGGACGAGAACGGCTTCGTCGAAATGAGCACGCCGATTCTCACTCCCGCCGCCGCCGAAGGGACGACGACGCTCTTCGAAACCGAATATTTCGATGAAGGGAAAGCTTATCTGGCGCAGACGGGACAACTCTACAATGAAGCGAATATCTTCGCATTCGGGAAGGTTTATTGCTTCGGTCCCACCTTCCGCGCGGAAAAATCGAAGACGCGCCGCCACCTGACCGAGTTTTGGATGCTCGAACCCGAAATTGCCTTTTGCGACCTCGACCAATTGATGGACGTTGAAGAGGGCTTGATTACGTTCATCGCGCAGACTGTTTTGGAGAAGTGCGCGGCGGAATTGAAATTCCTTGGACGAGATGCGGTGAAACTGGAAAACATCTCCGCGCCTTTCCCGCGCATGTCGTATGATGATGCGGCAAAACATCTGATTGACCTGTATGAAAAAGAGACCGACCCTGAGCGGAAAGAACTGCTCAAATTCGAATGGGGTATGGATTTTGGTGCGCCGCACGAGACGGAGATTACCAAACTTTACGACAAGCCCGTGTTCGTGTACGGTTATCCTTCCGCCGTGAAAGCCTTTTATATGGAGCCGTGGCCCGGTCGCCCCGAGGTCTGCAAAAGCGTGGATTTGCTCGCGCCCGAGGGCTATGGCGAAATCTGCGGCGGCTCGGAACGCATGAGCGACCCCGAAAAATTGCTGGCGCGCATTCACAAAGAGGGTTTGCCCGAAGAAGCGTACAAGTGGTATTTGGAACTTCGCAAATACGGCTCGGTCGCCCACAGCGGATTTGGCATGGGCGTCGAGCGCGTGGTGGCGTGGATGTGCGGCATCGAACACGTCCGCGAGGCGATTCCATTTCCGCGCACAATTAAGCGGATTTACCCATAATGATTTTTCTCTCGCTGCTCGCCGACCAGGTCTTTGGCGCTTTGCAAAAGCGCGTCGCGGACAGCGTAGCCGTCCGTTTGGGCTTGCTCCATGCCGAGCAAAACCGCCCCCGTCGCTGGCGGCGCGTCCAGCCGAATTAACTTCGCTTTTGGACAATGCTTCAAAACCGTCGCTTTCATGGCGGCGGTTATTAATTCCCCCGCCTTAAACACGCTCCCCGATTGGACGATTTCCAGCGCGTCGTTTTCCATGCCAATTTGACGCGCCGCCGCAACCGCCAACATGCCCAGTTCCGCGCCCGCCCAGTAAAAAATTTCAAGCGCCGCCGCGTCGCCTTCGCGCGCCGCCTGCGCGATTTGCAAAACTAAATAATGGAAGAGGTGATAATTTCCGTTTGACAAACCTTCCATTAAATCCAACTCGTCTTTCGCGCCGACCGCCTCGACGTAAATCTTCGTCAGCGCCGTGGGCGGGATGCGCTTAATCCAAGCGTAGTTGACCATCTGCAAGCCGCGCGCCAAAATCTCGCTCGCGCCGCCGTACTCGCCAAACATCGCGCCGTTGCCGACAATGCGCCCCTCCACGCCTTGCGCGTTTCTGGCGCGGCAATTGTTGGACGACCCCGCCGTTACGTTGACGCCGATTCCGCGCGTCGCCCCCGCCAGCAGACCAAGCGTTCCGTCGTTGACCACGTCCAGCGGACAAGTCAACCCCAGCGCGGCAATCTCGCGCAGATGCGGTTCGCGGTCGGACGGAAAATCGCAACCCGACACGCCGAAGCCCGCGCCGGCTATTTGACCTTTTTCTACGCCGCTCATTTTCAACGCGCCGTCCGTTGATTTGAGCAAGACCTCGCGCAAACCGTCGTAGCCGACCATTTGATAATTGCCGCAGCCCGCCTCGCCAAAGCCGACGCATTGCCCGCGTTCGTCGGCGATTAAGGCGTGCGTCTTCGACGAGCCGACGTCCACGCCGAGAAAGTAACGCGCGTTATTATTCATCCTTCATCCTTACGAAAATTGTCCCAACCACCGCTTGTTGACTTCCAGCAAGTCGTCCAGCACGGCTTGCACCTGATCGGCGCTTGGCCCCAACGGATGAGTCAACAGCGCCTGATAGAGCGCGTCTCGATCGCCGTGCACCGCCGCTTCGACAGTCAGCAGCTCGTACATCTTGACCTGCGCCAACAGCCCAAAACAAGCGGGCGGAAGCGGCTCGGCGGGCAGCGGATGAATCCCTTGTCGGTCTACTTTGGCGGGAAGTTCCAAGACCCAATCGGCGGGGTACTCCTTCACCGCGCCCGCGTTGCGGACGTTGACGACGTGCGTTTCGCCCAAGTCGTTGTAATGCGCGTTGACGAGTTGCGTCGCCAGCGTCGAGTAATACGCGCCGCCGCGCTTCATCAGGTCGGCGGGCGGTTCGTTAAGGTTCGGGTCGGCGTACTCGCGCAATAAATCTTTTTCAATTTCCATCACTTGTTCGGCGCGAGAGGGCGGCCATTTCTTTTGCTCGTCTAATTTTTTTTGCGTGTAATAGAAATACTGCAAATAATAATTGGGAATCATCCTCAGCGTTTCCAACGTGCGGACGTCCCACTCCGACTCTTCTTGCGCTTTCACCTCCTCCACATAAGCAGGGAAAACTCGCCCCCACATTTCTTCGCCGTCCACTGTAAAGCCGCGATGCCAAGTGAGGTGATTCAACCCCAGCGTGTTCAAATGCGCGCGGCTCGCTTCGACTCTTTGCCCGGTCGCTTTTTCCAACTCGTCGAGGATTTTCATCTTCGCCGTGATGCCAACGTTGCAAACGCCCACCGAGCGGACGTCCGCCGCGTAGCGCGTCAGCGCTTCGGTAACCAAACCCGCAGGGTTGGTGAAGTTCGCCAACAGCGCGTTCGGCGCGGTCTCGCGCACGTCTTTGGCGATGTCCAAAATCACGGGGATCGTTCGCAACGCTTTCGCCATGCCGCCCACGCCCGTCGTCTCTTGCCCAATTAAGCCGTGCCGCAAGCCGAGATATTCGTCGCCGCGCCGCGCCGCCATCTCGCCGACGCGCAATTGCGTAACGACGTAATCCGCACCTGCAATCGCCTCGCGCTGCGAAGCGGACAAAACTACGCGGAAGGGGTCACCCTTCGCCGCAACCATTCGTTGCGCGAAACCGCCGACAACTTTCAAGCGTTCTTCGTCAATGTCCATCAGCCAAAGTTCCGAGATGGGAAGCGACTCCGTCCGCGCTAAAAACCCGTTGACCAGTTCGGGCGTGTAAGTCGAGCCGCCGCCGATGACTGTGATTTTCATTTTTGTTTTCCTTTTCCGAAAAATTTCTTCCGTCAAAATTTACCACAAATAAACGCCGATAAATTCTCATTCTGACAAAAGGCGGTTATGCTATACTTTTTTCATGCACGAACTCCCCGCCGCCCAAGCCTTATTAAAAATCGCGCTCGAACGCGCGGAAAAAGCGAACGCCAAACAAATCGTCGCCTTGTATATCGTCGTCGGCGAACTGTCCAGCATGGTGGACGATTCCGTCCAATTTTATTGGGAGACCATCGCCAAAGACACCATCGCCGAAAAAGCGACTCTCCGCTTTCGCCGCGTCTCTGCCGAACTGCAATGCATGATTTGCTTCCACAAATATCGTCCCAGCCAAAGCGAGTTGATTTGCCCGCAGTGCGGCGGAGTCGGCGCGAAGATTATCAGCGGCGAAGAATTTTTTCTCGAAGCGATAGACGTCGAAAATTAATATAGACGAAAATCATCTTAATAGAGGGAAAAAGAGACTACGTCAAAAAAGCGACTCGACGTAAAATCGCCGCATGACTCAAAGAATCTCTGTCGTCGAAAATATCCTCAACGCCAACGACCGCCTCGCGCAAGAAAACTTCGAGCGCATTCAAGCGGCGGGCGTGTTTTCTATCAACATTATCGCCTCGCCCGGCGCGGGAAAAACCTCGCTCATCGAGCGGACTCTTCCTTTGCTGAAAGGTCGTCTGCGCGTGGCGACGGTGGACGGCGACATCGCCACTTCGCTCGACAGCGACCGCGCCGCCGCGGCGGGCGCGAGCGCTTCCGTGCAAATCAACACGGGCGGCGATTGCCATCTCGACGCGGTCATGTTGCGCGGCGCGCTCGACCAACTCGACCTGACGCAATACGACCTGCTCATCGTCGAGAACGTCGGCAACCTCGTTTGCCCGGCAAATTTCAAACTCGGAACGCACAAGACCGTGTTGGTCGCGTCCGTGCCGGAAGGCGACGACAAGCCCTATAAATATCCGGGGTCTTATCGCGGCGTGGACGCGCTAATCGTCAACAAAATAGACCTCCTGCCCTATGTAGATTTTCGCATGGATTATTTTCTGCAAGGCGCGCGCGTCCTCAACCCCAGCGCCGCCGTCTTCCCGCTTTCGTGCCGCAGCGGCGAAGGGCTAGAAGCGTGGATCAAATGGCTCGTCCAAAACGCGGCGTAAAAATTCACATCGGCGGCGTCGTGCAAGGGGTCGGTTTTCGCCCCTTCGTTTACAACCTCGCCTCGACGTTGCGGCTGACAGGTTGGGTCAAAAACACGTCGGCGGGCGTGGACATCGAAGCCGACGGCGACGAAGAAACGCTGCAAATTTTTCTGCAAAAATTGCGCGACGACGCGCCGTCGCTCTCGCGCGTTGACGACTTCTCCGCCGCCTTCGGACCCGCAAACGGATTCGCCCAATTTGACATTATCCGCTCTCAAAGCGTGGACGGCGCTTTTCAGCCCATCTCGCCCGACGTCGCCGTCTGCGACGATTGCCTGCGCGAACTCTTCAACCCCGCCGACCGACGCTATCGTTATCCGTTTATCAACTGCACAAATTGCGGGCCGCGCTTCACCATCATTCAAGATATTCCCTACGACCGCCCGCAGACGACGATGGCGAACTTTGAATTATGTCCCGATTGCGCGCGCGAATATAAAGACCCCAGCGACCGCCGCTTTCACGCGCAACCCGTCGCTTGCCCAGCCTGCGGACCGCAAATTTCCTTCGAGCGTTTGGGCGCGGAAAAATCTTTCGTCGCGGACGAAGCGCTTCAAGAAACGCGCAACGCCTTACGAAACGGCGAAATCCTCGCCGTCAAAGGGTTAGGCGGATTTCACCTCGCCTGCGACGCGACCAACGCCGCCGCTGTGAGCAAACTCCGCGCCCGCAAACTGCGCGCAGATAAACCCTTCGCGCTGATGGCGCCCGACTTGCAAACGATAGAACGCCATTGCTTCGTCTCCGAAGCCGAACGCGAACTGCTGACCTCGTCCGCCCGCCCGATTGTTTTGTTAAGGAAACGTCCCGAATCAAACATCGCCGAAGAAGTCGCGCCCAAGCAAACATGGCTGGGCGTGATGCTGCCTTACACGCCGTTGCATTATTTATTATTTCTAGATTCGCTGAAACCCTTATCGTCCGTTCTTCCGCCGTTGGTGATGACCAGCGGAAATCTCTCCGAAGAGCCGATAGCGACCGGCAATGACGAAGCCCGTCAACGCCTCGCCCGCCTCGCCGACGCTTTCCTCATGCACAACCGCGATATTCACATTCGCTGCGACGACTCCGTAGTCAGGACGTTTGAACGTTCAAACCTTTCAACGTTCAAATCTTCGTCTATTTATCCCCTGCGCCGTTCGCGCGGGTACTCCCCTTTTCCCGTGAAGTTGCCGTTTCGCGTTCCGCAAATTTTAGCGACAGGCGCGGAATTGAAAAACGCCTTTTGCGTTACGCATGAAAATTACGCTTTCCTCAGCCACCATATCGGCGATATGGAAAATTACGAAACGCTGAAATCCTTCGAGCAAGGAGTCGCGCATTTTGAACGCCTCTTCCGCGTTAAGCCCGAAGCGTTGGCGCACGACATGCACCCCAATTACTTGGCGACGCGCTGCGCTTTGGAACGAGCCGAACGCGAAAACATTCCCGCCCTCGCCGTTCAGCATCATCACGCGCACATCGCCGCTTGCATGGCGGAGCGCGGATTGAACGAACCCGTCGTCGGCGTTTCATTCGACGGCACAGGTTACGGCGAAGACGGCGCAATTTGGGGCGGAGAATTTCTCGTTGCGGATTATCGCGCCTTTCAACGCGCCGCGCATTTGACCTACTTTCCGCTGGCGGGCGGGGACGCGGCGATCAAAAAACCGGCGCGGACGGCGCTGGCGCTGTTGTGGAGTCTCGGTTTGGAATGGGACGACGCGCTTGAATCCGTCCGCGAGTTTTGCGCCGAAGATTTGACGACGCTCAAAATTCAATTGGAGAAACGCATTAACACGCCGCCGACTTCTTCGATGGGCAGGCTCTTCGACGCGGCGGCGGCTTTGGCAGGCGCGCGGCAAACGGTCAACTACGAAGGGCAAGCGGCGATTGAGTTTGAAGCGCTGGCAGATTCGACAGAGGCGCAGAAATATCTCTTCGGCGTAGAAAAAGGTCAAATTGAAGTTCGCGGCGCGATTGAAAATTTAATTCAAGACTGTTTGGCGGGAGTCTCGATTTCAAAAATTTCGGCGCGTTTTCATAACGGCGTCGCCGAGATGACGCGCGAAACCGTCGCGCAAATTCGGCGCGAAACTGCGATTCAAAAAGTCGTCCTTTCGGGCGGCGTGTGGCAAAATTTATTTTTGCTGCGACAAACTGTTTCTTTGCTGGAAAAAGACGGCGCGGATGTTTTCATTCACCGCGAAGTTCCGACCAACGACGGCGGGCTTTCGCTGGGACAGGCGGCGATTGCCGCCGCGAGATTGCGAGGTTGAGATGTGCTTGGGCGTGCCGGGAAAAATTATCGAAGTGTATGAAAGCGCGGGGTTGAAAATGGCGAAGGTGGATTTCGGCGGCGTCTTCCGCGAGGCGTGTTTGAGTTATGTGCCGGAGGCGCAAGTCGGCGAGTATTGCGTGATTCACGTCGGCTTTGCGATTAGTTTGCTGAGCGAAAAGGACGCGCTGGAAACGCTGGAACTTTTGCGGCAGATGGGTTCGCTGGAAGAAGAGTTAGGCGAGGAGGCGCGATGAAATATGTCAGCGAGTATCGAGACGCGGCGTTAGTGAAAAACGTCATTGAAGAAATTCGGCGGACCGTTACGCACCCGTGGACGTTGATGGAAATTTGCGGCGGTCAAACGCATTCCATCGTGCGGCACGGCATTGACCAATTGCTTCCGCCTGAAATTGAATTGGTTCACGGGCCGGGTTGTCCGGTTTGCGTTACGCCGCTGGAATTGATTGACAAAGCGTTGTCCATCGCTTCGCGCCCCGACGTGATTTTTTGCTCTTACGGCGACATGTTGCGCGTGCCTGGTTCCAGCCGCGATTTATTTTCCGTGAAGGCGCAAGGCGGCGACGTGCGCGTGGTGTATTCTCCGCTCGACGCGGTAACGCTGGCGCAGAAAAATCCCGACAAACAAGTCGTCTTTTTCGCCATCGGCTTTGAGACAACCGCGCCGCCCAACGTGATGAGCGTGTTGCAAGCGCGGCGTTTGGGGTTGAAAAATTTTTCCATTTTAGTTTCGCATGTGCGCGTGCCGCCGGCAATTGACGCGATTCTCAGCTCGCCGCAAAACCGCGTGCAAGGCTTTTTGCTGGCGGGACACGTCAACGCGGTGATGGGCTATTGGGAATATCCGTCGTTGGCGGAAAAGTTCAAACTGCCGATGGTCGTTACCGGATTCGAGCCGCTGGATTTAGTTCAAGGGATTTTGCAAACCGTGCAATTGCTGGAAGCGAATCAAGCGCGGGTCGCCAACGCGTATCAACGCGCCGTAACTTTTGAAGGCTTGAAACCCGCGCAGGAGGCAATTAACACGGTCTTCATGGAATGCGACCGCAAGTGGCGCGGCATCGGCATGATTCCTATGAGCGGCTGGGGACTTCGTCCAGAGTTTGACGAATTCAACGCCGAGAAGCGCTTCGCGGTGGAAGCCATTCACGCGGAAGAATCGCCGCTGTGCATCGCCGGTCAAATTTTGCAGGGGCTGAAAAAGCCGCATCACTGCCCCGCTTTTGGAAAGCAATGTACGCCTGAAAGTCCGCTCGGCGCGACGATGGTTTCTTCCGAAGGCGCGTGCGCGGCGTATTATCGCTACGGGCGGGCTGAAGAATTGGCATAGGGATTAGATTATGACAAACGATATTCCCAACATCGAGGGCGCGGTCTGCGCGCCGCCGCTCGCGCACGAAGAGCGCATCGTTATGGGACACGGCGCGGGCGGGCGGATGAGCCATCAACTGATTCGCAAAGTTTTTATGTCGGCATTTCAAAATTCGGCGTTAAACGCGGGCGACGACGCGGCGTTGATTCAACTCGACGCTCGCCAGCGTCTATCCGTCAGCGTGGACGCGCATGTGGTGGAACCGCTTTTCTTTCCGGGCGGGGACATCGGCAAATTGGCGGTCTGCGGTTCGGTCAACGACGCGGCGATGCTCGGCGCGACTCCGCTTTATTTGACGGCGGGCTTTATCCTCGAAGAAGGGCTGCCTATCGAAACGCTGCGCCGCGTCGTGGAATCGATGCGGGCGGCGGCGGATGAAGCGGGCGTGCAAATCATCGCGGGCGACACGAAAGTCGTGCAAAAAGGCAAAGCGGACGGGCTATACATTACGACGACGGGCGTGGGCGTCGTGCGCGAAGGCGTCAACATTAGCGGCGCGAACGCGAAGGTCGGCGACGCGGTGATTTTATCGGGCGCGATTGGCGATCACGGAATCGCGGTGTTGGGCGCGCGCGGCGAGTTGGGATTCCAGTCTAGTTTGCAAAGCGACGTCGCGCCGTTGAACCGCCTCATTGCCGCCGCGCTGGACGCCAGCCCAAACATTCACGTTTTGCGCGACCCGACACGCGGCGGTTTGGCGACGACGCTCAACGAAATTGCGGCGCAATCGAACGTTGGCGTCGTCTTGCACGAAAGCGCCATCCCCGTCCGCGCGGAAGTGAACGCCGCTTGCGAAATGCTCGGCTTTGACGCGCTTTATGTGGCAAACGAAGGCAAGGTAGTTGTCATCGTTCCGCAAGAGGACGCGGAGAAAGTTTTGGCGGCGATGAAGTCTGCGAAGTACGGCGAGGACTCGGTCATTATCGGCGAAGTGGTCGCCGAACCAAAGGCGCGGGTGCTGTTGAAAACGGTCTTGGGCAGCACGCGAGTCGCGGATATGCTGGCGGGCGAAATGCTTCCGCGCATTTGTTAGAGAGCGCGGCATTTCGCGCTTGCGCCGCCTACGCAAAAAATTGATTGCTACAATTTCCAAAAAAGCAGCGTGGCGATCATCAAAGCGACGAAGCAAACGATGGTCAGCATCCATCCGCTTTTGATAAAGTCGTCGAAGGCGTAATTAGCGGGGGCGATCATAATGATATTGACCGGATGCGAAAGCGGCGTAAGGAATGAAATCGAACCCGCCAACGCCGTAACCAACGCCACCGCCTGCGGATTAACTCCCAGTTGAATCGCGGCGCTAATGGTGATGGGCGCGACGACGAGCGGGGAGATTTGTCCGCCCATAATTTGCGTCAGCGCGGCGCTCAATAAGTAGGCGCCTGCGATTAGCCCCATCGCGCCGAAAGGCGAAACCCATTTTACAATCGCTCCGCCGAAGAGGGCGGCGAGGTTCGTCTGCACCATCGCGTAACTGATGGAAATTGTTCCCGCAATTAAAAAGATGGCGCGCCATTTAATAGATTGATACATTTCGTCGGGCTTCATCAGCCCCGTCAGCAAAATCAAAACCGCCGCGCTGAGCATGGCAATTTCGACGGGCATCCCCGCGAAGAGGGCAATCAACGCGCCGACGGAAATCGCCAGAGTCAGCATCACTCGCGGAACGTCTAATTCGTCTTCGTTTGAGGCGGATTCGATAATCACAAAATCGTGCTGGCGTTGCAGGTTCGGCAGTTCTTCGGGCGACCCCATGAGCAAGAGCGTATCGCCCGCGCGCAATTTGAGAGCCGCCACGTCGGTGCGATAACTGCGCTGTTCGCGCCACAAGGCGATGACGATAAATCCGTGCCGACTGCGAAAGTCTAACTCGCGCAAGGTTTTTCCTTCCATCGCCGAACGCAACGGAACGACGACTTCGACAAACGCCGTATTGTGCAAAAGCGATGAAATGGGCTGCTTGGCGGGGTAAACGTTCAACCCCGTTTGCCGCAATTGCAAAGCGCGTTCTTCGCGCCCGATGATTAAGAGCGTGTCGCCCGCCTGAATTTTATTGCTGATGTCGTTCGCCAAAAAAACATGCTCGCCGCGCCGAATTCCTAAAACCGCCACGCCCAAACTTTCGCCGATTTTAGTTTGGTATAAATATTGATCTATCAACGCGGAATCGGGCGTTACTTCGGCTTCCCACAAACGCTCGACAAGGTGAAACGCGCCAGTTAACTCTTCGCTGCTGGGGTCTACTTTTACCATCGGCGGTTCGCGGTCGGGAAGAAAACGCCTGCCGACATAAGTCAAGAAAATCAAGCCGACGACGGCGACGAATCCGCCGGTGGGGATGAAGTCGAGAATCGTCAGCGCTTTTTGCGGCGGATTCGCCAAACGCAACAATCCGCTGACGATGATGTTCGCCGTCGTTAGGTACGTCGCCGCGCCGCCGAGCATCGTTCCGTAGGCGATGGGAATCAACAATTTGCTCGGCTTGATTCCCGTGCGGCGCGAAGCGTCTAACGCGCTGGGCAAAAGCAGCGCCCCCGCCGCTAACGTGTTCATAAACACCGACAGCAACGCGGCGGCGGACGAAAACAGCCCCACCAAACGGCGCTCGGACTGTCCGCCGACGGAGAGGATTTTTCGCGCCAGCCAGCGCGTTACGCCGTATTTGTCCAAGCAGGCGGTGATGATAAATAAAGACAACAACGCGATGACTTCGGGCGTGCCGAAGCCGGTCAGCGCTTTGTCTGCCGCTTCGGGCGTGTTGGCAGGTCCTAAAACCGCCGCGCCGAAATATTGCGCGACGCCCAACGCCGCGGCCATGACCAACGCCGCCACGTCCTCTCGAAGTTTGTTCAAGAAGACCAACGTCAGCGGGACGATCAACACCAATAAAACAAAAATTTGAGAAAAAGTCATATACGCTCCGCAAATTTATTTTGCGCCCCCTTTCTGAAAAAATTATAGCGGAAAATTAGCATTTAGGATTGAGAATTAAAATCTAAACTAAAAATTCCCAAAGAGTAAATCTTCGGGAATTTCCTTGAAATCTGAAAAAATCTACGCCGCGCTTCTGCGGAGGGCGAGGTAGTAAAAGGCGCGCGCCAGCGTAATTAACGTCAGCAGGCCGGTCATCACGCCGCCAAAGACGACGAACAGCCTGCGCCAATTTCTCATCCGCGAGCGCAGTTCGGCGGACGACGGAATTTGCACGCGGCTGCGAAGGCGTTCGGTCAAGCCGCTCGGAGGCAAGACTCGCTTCAAGGTCCGCGAGAGGCGGGCTTCCAAAAATTGCAAATCGCTATCTTGAGTCAAATGATTTTCGTTCATCGTCAACAACGCTTAATCTCCTTCAAGGTTAAAGGATTGATTCTTCAATTCGTCTCGAAGCGTCAGCAGCGTGCGGTGATATAAACTTTTTACCGCTCCTTGACTTTTGCCCATCACTTTGCCAATCTCGACGTTCGACATATTTTCGACAAATTTCAAAATCAATAAATTTTGTCGGTCTGGCGGAAGTTTGCGGATGACTTGCAACAAGGCGTCTTGCTCTTGCGAGTGAACCAAACTCCGTTCGGGGTGTTCGCCGCGATCCTGCAACGCGGGCAAATCGTCCAGCGGAACTTCCTGCTTGCGCCCGTGATCTCGATGCCAGTTGGCGACCAAATTGTGAGCGATGCGATACAGCCACGCCGAAAACGGGACGCCGCGATTGGTGTAGTTTTGTATGTGATTCATCGCCCGTTGAAAAACGCGCGCGGTTAAATCTTCCGCGTCATGTTGATTGCCCGTGCGATAGTACACATAGTTAAAGATGCGTTCGGCGTAGCGTTCGTAAAGTTCGCCAAAGGCTTCTTTGTCGCCTTGCGAGGCGCGCGCCAGCACGTCGTCTTCGTTGTATTGCGATTCTGCCAAGTGAAAAACCTTACCGGCGGAATTTACCCTTATAACCCCGCCGGGTTTAAGAAGTTGCATTCAGTATAACATGGCGAGATTTTCCCCGTTTATGCCGAGTTGAACGCCCAAATTCCCCACAAGATAATCATCGCCGCGCCGACGCCCATGCGCGCCGCAATAGACCAGCCCCAGCCGGTCATCCACGCTTGAGTGTTGTCGAGCGCTTGAAAGCGATCTTTTAAGCGCTGCCATTCCGCCGCAAATAAGGCGACGGGCGAAGAGACGATGCCGATAACCGGCGTGAAGGCGACGCTGAAAACGACGCCCGCCGCGAACGCCCAGAGGATGGAACTCCACGGCACGTTTTTATCGCGGACGTGTTTGGCGATGATGATGTTGTCCGCGATGTTGCCGACGAGCATGAGCAGCGTAATGAAGGCGAAGAGCGTCCAGCCGAGCCACGCCATCTGCCCCAGCGCGGACTGAATCAACGCGTAACCCAACGCGGCGAGCCACATGACGGTTAGTCCTGGGAAGACCGGCACCAGCAAGCCAATCCAGCCGACGATTAAGACGACGAAGGTCAGCGCTTGAATGACGGACTTGGCGAGCAATTCCCAAAAAGAGGAATCCATTTTTTACGGCGCGATGACGTCCGCGCCGCCCATCCACGGGCGCAAGACGTCGGGGACGACGACCGAGCCGTCGGCTTGTTGATAATTTTCCAGCACGGCAATCAACGCGCGCGGAAGCCCCAAGCCCGAGCCGTTAAGCGTGTGCGCGAAGCGGACTTTGCCGCCGTCGGCGGGGCGGTACTTAACGTTGGCGCGCCGCGCTTGAAAGTCGCCGACGTTGGAGACGGAGGAAACTTCCAGCCACTCGTTGCAGCCTGGCGCCCAAAGTTCTAGGTCGTATGTCAGGCGCGCGCCGAAGCCTAAATCGCCGGTGCATAATTGTTTGACGCGATACGGAATTTCGAGCAAGGCGCAGGTCTCTTCCGCGTCCGCCAACATTTTTTGGTGCATGGCTTCGGACTCTTCGGGCTTGCAGTAAATGTACATTTCAACTTTGTCAAATTGATGTCCGCGTTTGATGCCGCGCACGTCGCGCCCGGCGCTCATTTTTTCGCGGCGGAAGCAGGGCGTGTACGCGGTGTAATAACGCGGCAAGGCCGACTCGTCCATGATTTCGTCCATGTGCAAACCGGTCAGCGGAACTTCGGCTGTCGGCACAAAGTACAAATCCTCTTCGTGGTCTTTGTACAAATTGTCCGCAAATTTGGGCAGTTGACCGGCGCCAAACACCGTCGCCGTTTTGACCATGAAAGGCAGGTACTCCTCTTGATAGCCCTGCCGAACGTGCAAGTCGAGCATCCAAGCGATGAGGGCGCGTTGCAAGCGCGCGCCGGCTTTTTGCAAAACGTAAAAGCGCGAGCCGGTCAACTTTGCGCCGCGTTCAAAATCGAGGATGTCGAGCGCGGGACCCAAGTCCCAATGCGGCAAGGGCGTAAAGTCAAACGCGCGCGGCTCGCCGACGGTTTTGACGACCACGTTTTCGCTGTCGTCTTTTCCGTAGGGCGCGCGTTCGTCGGGGATGTTGGGCAGGCGCGACATCAACTCGTGCAGTTCGGATTCAATCTGCGCCGTTTCACGGTCTAACGCTGAAATTTGATCGCCGACTTCGCGCATCGCCTCAATTTTTTCTTGACGCTGCGCCGCATCCTTCATTTTAGAAATTTCTTTTGAAACGGCATTTCTCTGCCCTTTGAGCGCTTCCGCCTGATTTAAGACCGCGCGACGTTTTTCGCTCAACGCCAAAATAGAATCGACCGGCGCGGGGTCGTCCTGCCGATCGCGCAACGCCTTGCGGACGAGTTCGGGATTTTCACGAATGAGATTAATATCGAGCATTGCGCCTCCACGCGCGGATTAAACAAAACGCGCCCCGTTGACTTTGCGGGCAGGGGCGCCTTCCGCTTGTTTTCATGCGATTATACCAAATTGACGCGGGCGAGTCGCACTCATCCCTTCGGGAATCTCTCGCTTATAATCAACGCGGAGGCTGCCATGAAACGCATTTTTCCTGTCCTTGCTATTTTCGTCCTCGCCGCTTGCGCCGTGCCGACGCAGACTCAAACCTCCGAGTTTTCTAAAAACTCGGAGGTCTCAACCCCTACCGCGCCGCCTGTCATTTCGACGCAGGAGAAATCTACCCCCACGCCGACTCCGATTCCTCTGCCTTCGTTTTCTCGCGCGGAATTGGACTCAATGGACGAGGCGCAAAAAATCGCCCAAGCGCCGTCCGTTGACGAGA
>JAIXKJ010000010.1:2933-4666 GCA_026928255.1 Anaerolineales bacterium | reverse complement strand
TTTGTTTCAGTATCCTCAATCGGATCGAAGTATTTGTAACTGCCCGCCGCCTCCAACGCATACGCCTGCCGTTTCCAGGTTTCAGTATCCTCAATCGGATCGAAGTATTTGTAACAGACAGCGTAACGTATAACATTCCGTTCATGGTCAGTTTCAGTATCCTCAATCGGATCGAAGTATTTGTAACCGTCCTCGCGCGGGTCGGGGACGTTCATCAACACTTGTTTCAGTATCCTCAATCGGATCGAAGTATTTGTAACCTGCGCGACGCGACGATGACCGACCTGTTGCTTTCCGTTTCAGTATCCTCAATCGGATCGAAGTATTTGTAACAGTGTCGAGAAAGTCGTCGCCAAGTTCGTTGAACGTGTTTCAGTATCCTCAATCGGATCGAAGTATTTGTAACGGCGCAGCTCGGCGTCCAGCTTCAGCGCGGCGCCGCCCGTTTCAGTATCCTCAATCGGATCGAAGTATTTGTAACAAGATTTTGGCGTGCCAATCAAATACGTTGTTTGATGTTTCAGTATCCTCAATCGGATCGAAGTATTTGTAACTTTGGCGACCGAGATTAGCCGCGAAGCTATTGTGTTTGTTTCAGTATCCTCAATCGGATCGAAGTATTTGTAACACACGTTGACAATCACGGGGTTGACGCCGAATCGCGGTTTCAGTATCCTCAATCGGATCGAAGTATTTGTAACGACTAAGCGCGTGAATAATCTTATGGCGGTTTTCTTGTTTCAGTATCCTCAATCGGATCGAAGTATTTGTAACAAATGAGCATTGCAAACGACGTGAAAACGAAATTGACGTTTCAGTATCCTCAATCGGATCGAAGTATTTGTAACTTCAAGCTTTTTAGCAAGATAAATATGATGTCGCGCGTTTCAGTATCCTCAATCGGATCGAAGTATTTGTAACGTCCGCCTCTTTCGCGGCATCAACAATGCTCTTCAGTTTCAGTATCCTCAATCGGATCGAAGTATTTGTAACGCAAACCCAAAGCGCCCAAACATAGCGCCCGCCCTCAGTTTCAGTATCCTCAATCGGATCGAAGTATTTGTAACTGCCCCTTGCTATGTAGAGCGCTGTCGCATCTCGTTGTTTCAGTATCCTCAATCGGATCGAAGTATTTGTAACCAACCCAAATGGAGTTGCGAAAACATTATACCTGAAGTTTCAGTATCCTCAATCGGATCGAAGTATTTGTAACACACGCTGACCCGCCATTACCGTTATAAAGCGGCGGTTTCAGTATCCTCAATCGGATCGAAGTATTTGTAACATAAAAAACGCAAAACAAAAAGCCGCGCAACTTTGCGGTTTCAGTATCCTCAATCGGATCGAAGTATTTGTAACGTTTGCAATTCGGCGTCCGAAAGCATCGCCTGTTTCACGAGGTTTCAGTATCCTCAATCGGATCGAAGTATTTGTAACCGCTTAGTCAATTGCGCGACAATCATTACCAAGCAAGTTTCAGTATCCTCAATCGGATCGAAGTATTTGTAACCGCTTCGTCTTTCGCCTCGAGCAATTGCACCTGGCTGTTTCAGTATCCTCAATCGGATCGAAGTATTTGTAACCAGCGGATTCTGTGCCTACGGACAATCAATATACGCGTTTCAGTATCCTCAATCGGATCGAAGTATTTGTAACACAGCCAGCAAGAATTTACCAACCCTGCCGAATGGCAAAAGTTTCAGTATCCTCAATCGGATCGAAGTATTTGTAAC
>JAIXKJ010000010.1:0-2833 GCA_026928255.1 Anaerolineales bacterium | reverse complement strand
AGTTTCAGTATCCTCAATCGGATCGAAGTATTTGTAACGCAGCCTGCACAATCATTAGCGCCTGGCGTCCTTGGTTTCAGTATCCTCAATCGGATCGAAGTATTTGTAACGCATCGCAATGTACGAGACGGATACGCGCGTAAAGAGTTTCAGTATCCTCAATCGGATCGAAGTATTTGTAACTTAACCTTAACGACAACGATGACCGGCGCCTGAACACCATGTTTCAGTATCCTCAATCGGATCGAAGTATTTGTAACGGCGACGGCGCGGACGACGTTCACGCGAAAATCCGCAGTTTCAGTATCCTCAATCGGATCGAAGTATTTGTAACTTCGCGTATGCGTCGCTGGCGACATAATTGCGCGTATAAGTTTCAGTATCCTCAATCGGATCGAAGTATTTGTAACTCCTCAAATTCCAACGTGCGCTCTTTGTCCGTCAAGGTTTCAGTATCCTCAATCGGATCGAAGTATTTGTAACAAGCGGCGATTGTCGAAGAGACCAAAAACTTGCCATTGTTTCAGTATCCTCAATCGGATCGAAGTATTTGTAACGGTTATCCCGATTTTGTCGCCGAAACTGGATACGGCAGTTTCAGTATCCTCAATCGGATCGAAGTATTTGTAACCGCGCTAGAACACATGGTCTCAAGCAGCGATTTTCGTTTCAGTATCCTCAATCGGATCGAAGTATTTGTAACCTTAACGCCAGCAACGGGTCAGTGATGACCGCCGGGTTTCAGTATCCTCAATCGGATCGAAGTATTTGTAACAAAAACGAATTCTGGACAGCGAAATCAAGTTGGTTGGTTTCAGTATCCTCAATCGGATCGAAGTATTTGTAACTTGGTATCTCGCTACAAACGCCGCATGGAGTTTGTGTTTCAGTATCCTCAATCGGATCGAAGTATTTGTAACGTCGCGTATCAACGCTCTGTAATCCCCGCCGTGCTGTGTTTCAGTATCCTCAATCGGATCGAAGTATTTGTAACAAAATCACATTGCAGATGCGGCGCAACAGCAACTCGCGTTTCAGTATCCTCAATCGGATCGAAGTATTTGTAACAATCTCACCCGTTTTTCGCCGCTGTAGACATTGGTTTCAGTATCCTCAATCGGATCGAAGTATTTGTAACCTTGAACACGACCCCTGCCAGCTCCGCAACTTACGAGGTTTCAGTATCCTCAATCGGATCGAAGTATTTGTAACATAACTCATTGCGCCCTGCGAAACTTGCATATAGGCGGTTTCAGTATCCTCAATCGGATCGAAGTATTTGTAACTGTTGGAAATGCCCATCTCAAATAACGCGCAGGTAATCGTTTCAGTATCCTCAATCGGATCGAAGTATTTGTAACTCCGCGAGTACCCGTTCCTGATTCAGTCAATGCTCTACAGTTTCAGTATCCTCAATCGGATCGAAGTATTTGTAACTGTACACAACGAGCGGCTCAGGCACGGCGTACACGTTGTTTCAGTATCCTCAATCGGATCGAAGTATTTGTAACAAAACGACCGAAGAACATTACGTCAACCAGTTGCGGTTTCAGTATCCTCAATCGGATCGAAGTATTTGTAACTTTACAGGGTTGTTGCTGTCGCTGACAGCGTCAGAGGTTTCAGTATCCTCAATCGGATCGAAGTATTTGTAACTTTTTGTTTTGCGTTTTTTATTCGTCTTCCTCCACGTTTCAGTATCCTCAATCGGATCGAAGTATTTGTAACGTAATGCCGGCGCATCGTGCGCCCATGCCCATTGCAGTTTCAGTATCCTCAATCGGATCGAAGTATTTGTAACTTCCCCACTCGTCAAGCACCACGTCAGACAGTTTCGAGTTTCAGTATCCTCAATCGGATCGAAGTATTTGTAACCGATTACCTCGACCAGACGCGCCGCAACCTGCCAATGTTTCAGTATCCTCAATCGGATCGAAGTATTTGTAACAGTTGTTAACTGCGTATGGCTGGATTGTAAAAGTCATGTTTCAGTATCCTCAATCGGATCGAAGTATTTGTAACACCCGGACAACGGAGTTTGGTGAAATGAGCATAAAGCTGTTTCAGTATCCTCAATCGGATCGAAGTATTTGTAACAAACCGGACTCTTCGCTGAGCGCTGGAACGCAATATTGTTTCAGTATCCTCAATCGGATCGAAGTATTTGTAACTGAACGACGGTTATTTCTTGCTTGCGAACCGCGAATGTTTCAGTATCCTCAATCGGATCGAAGTATTTGTAACTAACCGCTGCCGGTTGTGATGGACATTACCAAAGCGGACGTTTCAGTATCCTCAATCGGATCGAAGTATTTGTAACCTGTTTGTCGCTATCAGTTCCTCCGCCGTTACCGCGTTTCAGTATCCTCAATCGGATCGAAGTATTTGTAACTTAAACAATTTCTTCGCCGACGGCGCTGCCGCTTCGGTTTCAGTATCCTCAATCGGATCGAAGTATTTGTAACTCTTGACGGACTGCTTGGCGACGCCAACGTAACTATGTTTCAGTATCCTCAATCGGATCGAAGTATTTGTAACATTGCAATCGAAGAAATACGTCGTCAGCGCTGGGAACGTTTCAGTATCCTCAATCGGATCGAAGTATTTGTAACTAAGAGCTGAGCCGCATTTTCAACGCCAATATCTTTGTTTCAGTATCCTCAATCGGATCGAAGTATTTGTAACTGTAGGGGTGCGAGGCAAAGAAGTTCTTTAGTTCGTGTTTCAGTATCCTCAATCGGATCGAAGTATTTGTAACTCCGCTTCTGGTCGCGGCTGGCGTGACTATCTTGGTCGGTTTCAGTATCCTCAATCGGATCGAAGTATTTGTAAC